>CAVTPA010000003.1:0-11292 GCA_963736545.1 uncultured Chloroflexia bacterium | reverse complement strand
CGGTACCTCTCGCCAGGGAGGGATGCGGCCGAGGCGGCCGGGCCCACGGAGGTCGCCGCGCTGCGGGCCCTGGTGGAGTTGGCGCCTGGCTGGGCCACTAGGTAGGGCTACCTATTGGGTCCGGGCCGCGATGAGGCCGACAATAGGTCGGCAGCCAAGCTGCCAGACGTCGGAGAGCTGTGACGCGCGGTCCAAGTTCAGGCCGCCGGGACCGCGCCGAGCCACTGGCGAGACCGATCCGATGGCGTCCCGAGATGCGTCCCGGGAGGAGTCGAGTGCCTCGGATCGCTCAGTGGAGTCCGCGGAGGCGCGCCGTCGCCCTGGCCCTTGTGGCGGCGACCGCAGTCTCGGGGGTGGCCCTCGCGGCCTTCATCATCCGCAACTTCATGGAAACGACCGTCACGGTTCGAGATGCCGGAGACATCTACTGGCACAACGATGACCTCGGTCCGGTCAACACGCTGGTCATCGGCGAGGGCACGTGCGAGTGGGCGCCCCAGGGCCTCGGGACGTTCTTCAAGACGGCGAGGGTGACTTTCTCGGACACCTGGGCGGGGTCCCAGTGCATCATCGGCCGGCAGGTCGACGGCATGGGGGAGTTGTTTGTCGCCAACCCTGAGCCGGTGACGGCGCCCGTCACCATTACCGGCCTTGACTACGGGACGAGCGGCGACTTCTGCGCTCCGGGTGGCGGCTGTCCGGTCGAGGTCAAGGTCCTGCAGGGTCGCTTCGAAGGAGCGCCCGTGCTGACGTTCCCGCACGTCCTGGGCATCGGGCAGGCCGACGAGATCCAGGTCGTCCTGAGGGTCGATCCCGACTACGCCAGCCCGGGTGAGACATACAGCGACCTGGAGATCGGTTTCCTCGGCAAGTAGCGACCAATCGGCCATCGAGGCCCTCGGGAGCGACCCGAGGGCCTCGCGATTCCGGCAGCCCGGCCGCCGGCAGTCGTCAGGGGGTCATGACGGTGCGGCGGTAGCGGACCGTCCCGTCGGGTCCGATCGCGACGATCGTGGATCGGCGGTCGACCTCCGTCGGCGGGCGGAGCCCGGCGCCTGACGCCGCCGCCGGCGCCGAAGCTCGCGCTTGCTATGCTCCCGCGGCCAGATGCGCACGAGGGGGACACGCGATGCAGCCCGACGAGATCCGCTTCCTGTTCGCCTACGACCGCTGGGCGACCCGCCGCGTGCTGGACGTCCTCGACGACCTCGACCCGGCCGTGTGGGAGCGGACGCACGTGGTCGACGAGCGCGGCCTCGGCGGCATCCTCGTCCACCACCTCGGCGCCTCGCAGCGCTGGCGCCACGGGTTCCAGGACACGGGCGAACAGCCCGCGCCCGAGCGTGAGCCGCTGCCGACGATCGACGAGCTGCGCGATCGGTGGGAAGCCGAGTGGGCCGCCGTCGATGCCTGGCTGCCGACCTTGACCGACCGCTTCGTCGCACACGTCCACGAGGGCGTGCCCGTGTGGCAGATGCTCGTGCACGTCGTGAACCATGGGACGCAGCACCGGGCGGAGGCGGCGGCCCTCCTTACCGCCGAAGGCCGGTCGCCCGGCGAGCTCGACCTCATCAACTACGCGGAGGAGCAGGCCGACGGCGGGGCGGATCGTCCCGGTTGACACGCGACGGTCCCGCCCACATCGTTCGGTCATGGTCGACGACTGCCCGATGACCGAGGACTGCCCCGCCTACGACCGCGACCGCCGCGTATGCCTCGTCCACCCGGATGACTGCGAGTTCGCGCCGGCCCACGGCGCGGTCACGCTTGTCTTCGAGGCGCCCGAGGCGCCGCCGCCGGAGCCGTCGCGAGGAGCGACGACCCGCTAGGTCGCCGGGCGCCCGTCCCCATCGGTGGGGCGGGGCCGACTACCGCACGGCTCGCCAGGCGACGAAGACGGCGAGGAGGACGAGCGCCGCACCCGCGGCCACGACGACGGGCCCGGTGTCCAGCACCGCCGTGACGGCACCATCGACGAGCCCGGCGATCGCCCGGCCGAACGAGCCGAACAGGCCGCCGATCGACGACCCGAGTCCTCCGAGCAGCGAGCCGACCCCGTCCATCGCCGGTCGGCCTAGGCGTCGCCGCCGTAGCTCGTGCCGGGGATCTTCTCCCGGTTCGCGTAGGCCGTCGCCCCGTAATGCCCGAGGTCGAGGAAGACCGCGCCGGCGAGCCACAGCCAGTCCAGGCCCTCGATGCCCGGTCCGGCGGTGAAGAGGAGGACGTACAGGAGCGTCGTGAAGGGCAGGAAGATGAACCCCAGGAGCGGCCAGATGACCGTCCCGAAGGTGGCGTCAACCGCGGCCGGACGAGCCAGCCAGAGCAGGACGAAGGCGATCCTCGGGAACAGGAGCGCCACGAACGCGAACAGGCACATGGACCGACTCCTCCTGGAAGACGCCGAACGAGTTCCCCGGCAGCCGCGCGGATAGCGTACGCGGGCACACAACGCCTCGGGGCCGCGGGCCGCTGGGCGTGACGTTCGGCCCTCGACGCTGTCGCGGCATCGCCGCGATCGTGGCGCCACGAGGCAGGTCGTCCGCCGGCCTGCGCCGAGGAGGTGCGTCGCCATGGCCGGCCAGGGGTTCCACCGGATCATGGGTTCGGTCGCGATCCTCGTCCTCGGCACCATCCTCGTGTCGTGCGGGAACCCCGCCCAGGCCGAGGTCGACCGCGCGAACGAGCTGCTGAACAACGGTCGCGACGCGGAGGCCTTCGACGCGTTCGTCGCCGCCCTCGAGCTCGACCCCGACAACGCCGAGGCGTGGCCCCGACGGCCGACTTCGCCGACGCGATCCGCGCGCTGATGACCGACTACGGCCTCGAGTAGTGCGCGGCGCGGATCGTCGACGACGGCCGAATAGGTAACCTTCCCGACTTGGGGCTTGGGCCCATGGCGCCCACAATCCCCCCGGCCCCCGGCTCCGTGCCGCGCGCGCCGGATCGCGCCTCCCACGCGGGACGGGTCGCTGCGCCGGGAGTCCGGGGGCCGCTCCGCCGGTGCGAGCCGGGAGCCTGCGCCTCTTGGGCCGAACGACGCTCGACCCGGCGCCCCACCGTCGCTCACCCTGCCCGGTGGGCCTGCGGCACGCGGGGATCGCGCCGGGCCGCGAGGCGCGGACTCGCGGCCCACCGGCGGCGACCGGCGGTCATCCCACGAGATCGTCGATGAGGTGCTCGGACGGCGGGTGGATCGCGAAGATCTCCTCCTCGGCAGCCTGCTCGGCCCCGTCGCGGTCGGCGGCCTCGCCCTCGGCGAGGAGGTGGCCGCCCGGCGCGAAGACGCGCCAGTGCCAGCGGTGCTCGCCTTCGAGCGCGAGCACCTCCGCGTCACGGCCGTGCAGGTGGGCGCGGAGGGCCATCCGGACGCCCTCGGGACAGGGGATCGTGTGCCAGCCCGCAATCGGCATCGGGTCGCCTCCGATCAGGACGCGAGGAAGAAGCGCTCTCATGATCGAGGAGCGAGCCGTCGACGGCCAGAGCCGGACCGCCCGAGAAGGCGGGACCGGCCGCCGCAGGCGCGGTCAGGGGACGGGCGTCGGCTCCGGCAGGGGCGTGGGTTCCGGCGTCGGGTCGGGCGTCGGCTCCGGCGTCGGGTCGGGCGTCGGCTCCGGCAGGGGCGTGGGTTCCGGCGTCGGGTCGGGCGTCGGCTCCGGCGTCGGGTCGGGCGTCGGCTCCGGCGTCGGCGTTGCCTCGGGCGTCGGCGTCGGCGTCGGCGTCGGCTCGACCGCGGACGGGCTCCACGTGGCCCGCCACTCGGCCGTGGTCCATCCGAGGTCCCCGACGACGGACTGGTAGAACGCGCCCGGTCGGTACGGGGCGAGGATCCCGGTGGCCCCGGGCGTTCGCCGGGAGCGGAACCCCGAGTCGTAGCGGAGCGTGGTCCACGGCGATCCCCAGAACACCGCGCGGATCGTCCGCGTGCCCCCGAAGAGGCCCCGGATGACGTCCGCGACGGAGCGGTCGCTCGCGAAGACGGCGGCCGCGCCGGCATCGAGGAACCCGGCGGCGAAGTTGTCCACCCGCTTCCGGGCGGTCGTGCGCGTCGGGTACGCGCGCCCGGGCTCCGACGAGCCGGCCGCATAGCAGACGTGGTTGAGGACGACGACGGCCCCCGGGGCCAGGTCGAGGCCGCGCCTGAGGTAGTACTCGCCGAAGTAGCGGACGTTCGAGTGGCCCCGGCCGGCCCTCGCGTTGAGGCCGAGGCCGTTCATCTTGCGGGGGTTGAACTTCCCGTACGGGCTCGGGTAGCCGTTCCCATGGCCGAGATAGACGAAGAGGTTCGCCCCGCGTGCCGCCTCCTTGACGCGCGACCAGGTCGCCCACGGGGTGTAGACCTTCCGGACACGGGCGCCGTGCGCGCGGAGCTGGTCGGCGATCCGGTTCGCGTCGCGCCGGTAGTAGGAGGTCGTGCCCTCGACCGGGCCGACGACGATGACGGCCAGAGGACGTCCGGCCGCCGCGGCCATGGCCGGCGCGGGGTCGACGACGGGGATGGCGACGAGGGCTGCCAGCGACAGGAGCGCCGCGACGACCGCCGCGGAGGCTCGCCGGCGCGCCGCGGCACCGGGGTGCGCGAGAAGCACAGCATTCTCCCAACGGCCGGCGCGCGCGCGATCGGGGGATCACGGCCGAAAGGGGACGGGCCGAGAGCGCACGCCGGCTGTTTCGTCGGCGCGGCCGCTGGGGCGGGCGGCGCCGGTGCGGTCGACCCTCCCTGAACGGGCCGACGGGGCTGGCGGGTCTGGGACCCGGGTCGTTTGACGGGCGGACCCTACCACGGATCGAGGACCGCGGTGGCGCGACGCCGGCGGCGACCGGTCCCGCACCGACGGCGCCCCTAGACTTGCGGCCATGACCGACGAGCTTCCCGAGGCGATCCTGCCGAACACCAATCCCACCCCGTCGTGGGCGCTGGACCACGCCCAGGAGGCGGGGCTCGGCGACATGGAGCCGGAGGACTTCCGGGCCGCCGCGCACGCCGTCGTCGACGCGATGGCGGACTACCTGGCCGGGATCGAGCGTCGTGGGATCCTCCCGGCGATCGAGCCGGGATCGCTGCGACCGGTGTTCGCGCCCACCGCCCCCGAGGACCCCGAGCCTCTGGCCGCCATCCTCGCCGACGTCGAGCGCCTGGTCCTGCCGAACGCGACCCACTGGCAGCACCCGGGGTTCCTGGCGTACTTCGCGACCACCGCGTCCGCCCCCGGCGTCCTCGGCGAGATGTGGACGGCGATCCTCGGCCAGAACCCGATGCTCTGGCGGACCTCGCCGATCGGGACCGAGCTCGAGCAGGTTGTCGTCGGCTGGCTGCGCGACGCGCTCGGGCTGCCGGCGACCTTCGACGGCCTCCTCACGGACACGGCGTCGACCTCGACCCTGATCGCGCTCGCTGCGGCCCGCGAGGCGGCCGGCCTTCGCGCGGCGACCGACGGCCTCGCGGCGCTGGCGGCCGGCGGGTTCCCCACGGTGTACGCCTCCATGGAGGCCCACAGCAGCGTCGAGAAGGCCTGCATGACGCTCGGTCTCGGGAGCGCCGCGCTCCGGCGGCTCCCGGTGGACCGCGACTACGCCCTGCAGCCGGAGCTGCTCGCGGCGGCGATCGCCGAGGACCGGGCGGCCGGCCGCGTCCCGATCGCCGTGGTGGCAACGATCGGCACGACGGCCTCGACCTCGGTGGACCCGGTTGCGGCGGTTGCCGACATCGCCGCGGGCGAGGGGCTCTGGCTCCACGTCGACGCCGCCTACGCCGGCGCCGTCGCCCTCGTGCCGGAGCGGCGGGCGCCCTTCGCCGGCTGGGAGCGGGCCGACTCGCTCGTCGTCAACCCCCACAAGTGGCTCTTCACGCCGCTCGACGCCTCGCTCCTGCTGAGCCGGCGGATGGACGTCGTGCGCACGGCGTTCAGCCTCGTCCCGGAGTACCTGCGAACGCTCGACCGCGAGCGGCCCGTCCACGACTTCAACGAGTACCAGCCCCAGCTCGGGCGGCGGATGCGGGCGCTCAAGCTGTGGATGCTGATCCGGTACTTCGGGCTCGAGGGCCTGCGGCGGCGGATCGACGCCCACTGCCGGATCGCCGCCGACCTGGCTGCCGCGGTCGACGCCGAGCCCGACTTCGAGCGCCTGGCGCCGGCACCGTTCTCGACGGTCTGCCTCCGCTGGCGCCCGGCCGCGCTCGCCGGCCGCGAGGACGAGCCCGAGGTTCGGGCTCGCCTCGACGTCGCGAACGAGCGCCTCATGGCCGCCGTCAACGCGACGGGCGAGGTCTTCCTGTCACACGCGCGGCTCCGCGATCGCTTCGCGATCCGCGTCTCCGTCGGCAACCTCCGCACGACGGAGCGCCACGTCGCACGGGCCTGGGAGCTGCTGCGGCGCGAGGCAGCCAGCCTCGAGGCCTGAGCCGCGACGCGGCGGTCGCGTGGCGCGGCGCCTCGCGGTCGAGCGGCGCCTCGCGGTCGAGCGGCGCCTCGGGGTCGAGCGGCGCGAGGCAGCCAGCGGGGGTCGTTCCGATGGTCGTGCAAGCCCCGCTGTCGTTATGGCGGCGTTCGTGCACGAGTTGTGGCCCAAACGCGCGTTTCGCCGGAACCTCGTGCGTGGACATCAGGGTAATGACAGCCGGCCTTGCATCGCCACCGCGCCATTCCGCCACCCGGCCGGCCCGCCACCTCGCCATTCCGCCACCCGGCCATCCCGCCACCCGGCCGCCCCGTCGGCCCGCCCCGTGGGCCCAGCCCCGGCCCGGATCCGTTCGGCGCGTGCCGCTACCGCGGGACGGCGATCGGCGGGAACTCTGCGCCGTAGTCGAAGGTGTAGCGGGTCGTGCCGGTCGGGTCCACCCTGCGAGCCGCGACGATCCGGCCGGTGGCCGGGTCAAGCGTCACCGACGCCGTGACCGCCCCACCGTAGAACGGCGAGTTGGCCCGATAGCGCCAGGTCCATCGCCCGTCCTCGACGGCGAGCGTCTCGCGGCGGGCGTTGTCCGTCGGGATGGTTGCGTTCCAGGCATCGATCGGCTGGCCGATGCTGCGGAACCCCGCCGTGAGCGCCGGCGCTCCGCACGTCCAGCGCCCGGGAAGCCGGGTGAAGCTCGACTGGCCGTCGTAGGCGCGGCCACCGACGCAGACGAAGCCGACGACACCGTCGATCACGGTCGCCGAGGCGTCGGGCTCGAAGCGGAGCGCGCCGGCGTTGGGGCCGGCGATCTCGACCTCCATCCGGCCGGCCGCCCGGATCCCGCGCTCGACGCGCGACCAGAACGCGTCGACCGTCGGCCCGGCCGCCGGCGTGGCGGTCGGTCGCGGGGTGGGGGAGGGGTCGAGGGTCGGGGTCGGCGCAGGGCTCGCGGTCGGCGGCGCCGTCGCCGGCTCGGGGGAGGGCTCCGCGGTCGCCGTCGGCGACGGGGCGAACGTCGGCTCCGGCGTCGGGGCGTCCGTCGGCGCGACGACGGGGCTCGGCGTCGGGGCCGGCGACGGGCTCGCCACCGGGCCGCAGCCGGCGACCAGGACGGCGAAGACGGCGACGAGCGCGGCGCGCGCGAGGCGCGAGCGGAGCGCTGGACGCGGGGAACGGCGAGTCCTCACGGGGGCGATCGTACCCCGGGGGCCGGGTCGCGCCACCCCGACGAAGGGGCCACGACGACGCGACGAGTGCCCGTGGGCCGATTGGGGTCTCGGTTGACGTCTCGGTCGCCGAAGGATTCGCTCAGGTTCGCGCGACCAATCTGCAGGGCGCCCGGGCCATCGGGCGTCGGCTGAGAGGAGGTAGCGCGATGCGTCGTACCGTGGCCGCTCTTGCCGCCGCCATCGCGGCTCTCGTGCTCGTCAGTGCGGCTGCCATCGCCGGTTCAATCCCCGTCATCCCGAATGACGGTGTCTTCCATGCGTGCTACGACGCCGGTGGGAGCCTGAAGATGATCGACTACTCGGTGACGACGACCTGTCCGAAGGGGTACGCGCTCGGGCCTGTCCAGTGGTCGGAGACCGGGCCTGCTGGACCCCAGGGCGAGCGCGGACCCGCAGGTCCCGCCGGCGAGACTGGAGCCACCGGACCTGCCGGGGCTCAGGGCGAGCCGGGTCCGCAGGGTGAGAGGGGCGCGACAGGCCCAGCTGGGCTCCAGGAGATCACGGAGGCGTGGCAGGTTGTGGAGGGGCCCCTGTCGTTGGCTGTGGGCAACAGCATGAGCGTATCGGTCATCTGCCCTGCGGGGACGAGGGCGATCTGGGGCGGGTGGGTCGTCACGATCCCCCTCACGGTGGTGTCCAACCAGATGATCACCGAAACCGTGTATGCCATCACGTTCCGCAATGACACGGACACGGAGCTCCTCGTCGACGGCGTCGCGGCTCAGGCGCTTTGCGCCAAGTTGGCGGCGCCTTGATGGCAATGAAGGGGAGCTGACCGGCCCGGGCATGGCCCGGGCGTCCGTCCTCCACCACGGCCCTGTCGCCTCCGGCTCCGCGAACTCCGCTCCATGGGAGCAGCGACCCGGTGGTCTGACCGGGCGCACTGCCGGGATGCGCACCGGCGGCCGGGTGGCCCGGCTTCGAGCGGCGAGTCCGCTACTTGAACTGCATCGTGTTCAGGTCGGCCTGGTTGATCGTCATCTCCGACCGGAAGAACGTGTAACTGGTGGCCAGCCCGAGGTTCTCGACGAAGGTCGAGGACAGCGAGTCGTCGCTGCAGGCCACCAGCGTGGACGGCCCCGGGTAGATCTTCAGGCCCCCCGACGCCGACGAGGTGTAGGTGCCCGCGACGGTGTTGCAGTCCGCCTTCGCCTGGAACGTGCCATCCGTCCCGAACTCGATCGTGTAGGCGGACGGGTCGGGCACGTCCGTCTGAGACTGGGGGGTCACGGTCGTCCACGAGGCCCACTGCCATGTCTTGCCGGTCAGGCTGTCGCCGGACGAGCACGCCGCGAGGGCGAGGACGGCGCCGACGACTCCCGCGACCGCGACCCAACGATGGATGCTGATCAACGCACGCACCTGGCATCTCCTCCACGGGTTGTTCGCTCGATCATAGTGCGCCGGCAGGCCGTCCTCTCGAGCGCGGTCGCCGTCGCCTGTAACAGGGCAGGATGACGGAGCGTCTACTCGCCGGCGGGAGGCGCTCAGATGTCGCACGAGAGCCACGGACGCGGACCTCGGTTCTGGATCGGCATCGTTGTGCCCGCGGTGCTGGGCGGGTGCCTGCTCGCCCTCGGCACCGCGTGGAGCGCACCGGCGATCGCCGGGTGGGACTCCTCAACCTCGTCGCGGCGCTCGGCATCTTCCTGCGGGCGACGTGGGGCTTCCTGCTCGCGGGGCTGCTCGGTGTCGTTCTCTGTGGAATCACCGGGTTCGTTGCGCTCTTCAGCATCCTCCTGCTCGTGTCCGAGCGCGGGTCGCTCGACGATCCGATGTTCGGGACCGGGATCGTGGGCGTGCTCAACGGCTGGGCCTCGCTCGCGCTGTACGGCCTCCTCCTCGCCGCAGGTGTCGTCATGATCGCCACGACCGCCTGGCGCGGCCGAACCGGAGGCCCCGGAGCTCGATGAGCACGCTGGCCATCACGGCGATCACGAACTTCATCCTCGCCGCCGAGCTCTTCTTCCTCGCCGGCATGATGGCGAAGACCCCGAAGGCCCGCTTCTCGGCGGCCTGGTTCTGGGGCGGCGCGATGGTCGCCCTCGCCACGAGCACGTTCCTCGGCGGCGTCGACCATGGCTTCGTGGAGTCGGCCGGCCTGTCGCGGTACTTCATCCAGCGTCCGAACTGGGTCGTCCTCGGCGTCGCCACGTTCTGCGTGCTCCTCGCGACGTCCCGCCAGTTCTTCCCGCCCAACTGGCAGCGGCCGGCGCTCGCGGTGGCGACGATCCAGCTCGGCGTCTACGCCGTCGCCGTGCTGGCGATCGGCGACTTCACCGTCGCCATCGTCAACTACGCACCGGTGGTCGTCCTCCTGCTGGTGCTGAGCATCGTCGGGCTCAGGGACGGCACGGGCTCGTGGCAGATGGTCGTCGGCATTGTCGTCCTGCTGGCCGCCTCGGCCGTCCAGGCCCTCCGCGTGGACGTGCTCAGCCCCCTGGACCACGACGGCCTGTACCACGTCATCTTCATCGTCGGCGCGCCGTTCCTCTACCTGGGGGGCCAGCGCCTGAAGACCACCCCGCCCGCGTTGCCACGCTGAGGGACGAACGATGCACCGCACCGCCACGATCCTCGCGCTGCTGGCCCTCGGTAGCCTGCTGGCCGGCTGTGCCTCGGCGATGACGACACCGGCGGACGACGAGGCCCCGTGGAAGGACGGGGCCTCGGTGGAGCTGATCACCTCGGCGCCGGACGCCGGCGGTCCGTTGAGCTTCCGGAACTGCCCCACGCTCGACGAAGCCAGGGCTGCCGCGCCCGCCGTGGTCGACGGGCCGGACGCGAACGGCGTCCCCTTCAAGACGATGGTCCTGCAGTGCCTGTACACCCTGGATGGGCGGGACGCGCAGGGTCGGCCGGCCGGCATCGCGATTCTCGTGTTCGACACGTCGGCGGAGGGGCTCAACGCCTGGGAGTCGGTGCGAACCGAGCCCGCGTTTCCGAACTCTACGGACGTTCCCGGGCTCGCCGACGTGGCCTTCGTCACCGGCCCCCCCGCGTTCAACGACCTCTGGGTCGTGCAGGGCGGCTATGGCTTCCACATGAGCCACACCCGGCAGGTGGGCATCCCGGGCGAGCAGCTGGTGGCGCTCGGGCGCGCGATGCTGGCGGGGCTCGAGCGACCGCCTCGGTAGCGGGCGACACCGCCCGCGGTCCGGCGCCACGAGGGTCTCGCCCGCGTCGGCGGCAGCAGCGCCGTGGCACCCCACTACGGCACATCACCTATTGGGTCGCCGGGTGCGAACACGCGACAATCAAGTCGCCGGCGCCGCTCCCAAGGGGGTGGGTGCCCCGTCGGCGGCTGCCCCCGGGTCACGCACCGGACCCCCTCGCTCTGCTCCGGGGGGCGGGATGGGTCGGGCACCGGCGCGTCCGGGGGCCGTGACGTCCGGCTGCGAGCTTGCGCCGACCGACTCCGATCGCCGGCTGGCGCCGGCACACTGGTAGTTGACAGCAGCCACGGGTACGCGCACAGTCACACGGGTAATGCCCACTCGAACTTGGAGTACCCGTGGATATCACCGTGCTACCTGCCCGACGACGTCGCTCAGAGGGCGAAGTCCGGCAACGTCAACCTGTCGCGGGTCCTCCGGGACGCGCTGACGACCCAGTTCGCCGAGGAGGACGCCGTGAAGGCGACGCTCGAGGAAGCCAGCACCGTCACGCT
>CAVTPA010000002.1:0-5754 GCA_963736545.1 uncultured Chloroflexia bacterium | reverse complement strand
CTCCCCGGCTGATGCCTGGCGGCCCGGCGGGCGCGCCGCCGGGTCAACCGCCCGATGCGGGCGCCCGGGCGAGCTTCGCGATCGTTTCCGCCAGCAGGGCGAGGTCGGCCGGGCCGAGCTCGTCGACCTGGCCGCCGCCCCCGGAGCGCGTCGCTCCGTCGGGGTTCGAGAGTTGCACGACCTCGGCCGGCAGGCCGGCCGCGGTCATCTCGGCCGCCGTAGCCCGGGCCGCGTCGCCGAGATCCAGGCACCCGTCGTCGTACGCCCCCACCTCGTCCAGCCGGCCGCGCATCGCCCCCGTCGGGTCGCGCCACGCCATCGAGTCCCCGTCGGGATCCGCGCAGATCTTCGACATGTCGACCGCGGCGTCGCTGACGACGAGCGCCACCGGGATCTGTGGGCCCTCTCCGATCGTCGCCCACGGGGACAGCGCGGCCACGGCTCGCGCGGCGTCCGGCCCCAGGGCGTCCCAGGCCGGCATCGTGACGAGCCAGTCGGCATTCAGGCCGACGAGCCCGCCGGCCTTCCAGTCGGCCGACGCCCGGCAGCCCGGCAGGGGATCCGGCGAGCCGAGTGCGACCATGCTCGCGACGTTCCCGCCGTAGAGCTCGCCGACCAGCACCATCCGCGTCGGGTCGGCGCCGTACTCGGCGGTCTGCGCCACCGCGAACGAGACGGCGCAGGCGGCGACCGACCGACCCAGCCCCGCGATCTCCTCGAGCAGGGCGGGGTCGGTGAACTCGGCCGGCGGGTCGTCCTGCTGGCTCCAGCTCGCGAGGACCGCGACCGCGCCCTGCCCGGCGAGCGCGTTCGCCAGCTGCACGAGTGCCGCCGAGTCGTCCTTGGTGAAGCCGTGCGGGGGGAACATGACGACCAGCGGCAGCTCCGCGGCGTCAGGCGGGGCATAGACGTCGAGCAGGGGCGGGCTCCACTCGACCAGGTCCGGGGCGGAATCCGCGAACTGGACGTCCGTCGCGACGGCCACCGACCCAACCGCGCCGGGCGTCAACGCGGGCGTCGGGGCCGGCGTCGGGGCGACGGTTGCAGCCGGCGTGGGCGCGGGCGTCGCCGGGGCGGGCGTGGCGGTCGGCGCGCCGCGGGCGCACCCGGCGACGAGGGCTGCGGCGGCGAGGATGGCGCAGGCGATGGCCGGCGGCTTCGTGCAATTCATGGCCGATCTCCTCGACTACCTGGCAGTCAGGGCGCCGTCGTGGCCGGATCCCACGTCGGGATGAGCCGCGCCAGCCCCGTGGACCCGACCGGGACCCACAGGCTGCCGTCCGGGGCGGGGACCACGCCCGTAGCACCCTCGACCAGGTCGAGGCCGGAGTCGGGCGCCAGCCAGCTCCCGGCGTCCAGGCGCTCGAGCCCCCCGCTGACACCCCCGTCGCGCACCAGGCGCCAGATGCCCCCAGCAGGGTCGGTGAAGAAGGACGACGGGGTGTCGGCCTGCGTGAACTCGCCGAGGGTGGTCCACCGGGATCCATCGAAGCGGACGAGCTGCCCCAGCCGCGAGGCATCGTACACGCGCTCCCGGAGCGCGAGGACGACGGAGCCGTCGGGCTGCGCCAGCACGTCGTCAACCCAGACGCTCGTGCCGGCCCAGGGCGGGTCCAGGCGGATGCAGGAGCTGCCGTCGATTTGCCAGAGCTGGTGGTTGATGCCCCACTGGGTGCCCCAGACGTAGAGGGACCCGTCCGCGGCCGGGGTGATGGCGGCCCCCGGGTAGCCGCAGACGACGGACGACGCCGTGCCCCCCTTGCCCAGGCGCCAAGTCATGCTCGATAGACCGTCGCCCAGGGTTCCGGCCCAGACGGTGCCGCCCGGGGCGGCTCGCACCGAGACGATCGCGTCGTTCGGGATCACCACCTCCCAGCGCTCGCCGTCCCAGCGCGCCAGGCCGCCGACCGTGACGCCCCAGACGACCCCGTCGGGCGAGGCGGCGATCTCCCCCAGGAGGGGCCGGCCCTCGACCTCGTCCAGGCCCGACCGCGCCGGAAGCCCGGTCGCGAACGGCCCGCTCCACGCGCCATCGGCGTAGTGCCAGAGCGCCTGCCCGTCGGCAACCCAGGCCTCGTCGGCAGACACGGGTGCGATCCAGAGCCCGCGATCGCCCGGCGCGATCCCCGGCGGGAGATCGAGGACGGCGGCGGGCACCCAGCCGGCGATCGGCGGGGGCGAGATGACGTCCGCCGGCGGGGCGGGGCGGACGAGCTGCTCGCGAATGAGCTGGGCGCCGACGAGGACACCGCCCGCGAAGGCGAGCAGCAGGGCCGTGACGAGCACGAGAGCCCACGCCGGGCGCGGAACCCCGGCCCCGCTCCGGCCGGCCACCGCCGGGACGTGCAGGGCGAAGAGCCGGCCGCGCTCCTGGGCTGTGCTCCGGATCTCCCAGGCGATCGTCCCGAGGAGCGCTGCGGGAGTCCCTGCCGGCTCCAGGTCCAGGGCGGTCCGGAGGACGGAGTCGGTGAGGCGCGGCGTGCGGCTCATCGCGATTCCTCCTCGAGCGCCTTCTCGAGCGCGGCGCGAGCCGCGTGGAGGCGCCACTTCACGGTGCCGGCCGGGATCCCGAGCGTGGCTGCGATCTCGGCGACCGGCCGTTCCTCGACGTGGTGGAGGACGAGGATCGCCCGCTTGTCGGCGTCGAGGCGGCCGAGCGCTCGCCGGACGAGGTCCACGCTCGCGATCTCGTCGTCGGGCCCCGGCGCCTCCCGAGCGCCCGCCCGCTGCTCGGGCGGGTCGCTCACGTCGATCTCGCGGACCCGGACGACCTTGCGGTGACGAAGCGCCATCCGGCAGGCGTTGACGACGATCCGCTCGAGCCAGGCGTCGAAGCTCGCAGGGTCGCGCAGCTTCGGCAGCTGGCGCCAGGCGGCCACGAACGCCTCCTGGACAGCGTCCCGGGCATCGGGCTCGGAGTGCAGGATCGCGACGGCGAGGCGGTAGGACCGGTCGATGCGGGCACCGGCGAGCCGGTCGAACGCCGCGGCGTCGCCGCGCTGGGCGAGCCGCACGAGGGCGACGTCCGGCGCCTCGCCCGTTCGATCGATCGACGTGACCGCCACGCGGGCACCCCAGCCTGCGGGTTCGCAGGGCTCGAGGATCGTGGCGCGCGGCGGTCGCGTCATGGGCCGTCCGTCCTGTCGTCGGCGGTTCGGACTGGTCGTCCGACCGTCAGTAGCTGATCTCGCCGGCGTAGTGCATCGTCGTGACGTTGGAGCCGATCACGCCCCAGCCGACGCCCGCGATGTCGGCCCGGGCGTTCTCGAAGCGTCCCGTGCCGCGGACCAGCTCGAGGTGCAGGTCGATATGGCTGGTGGTGCCCGCGTCGCGCATCTCGAAGGTCCCCCAATCCTCGAAGACCAGCTGGTCGCCGTTGGCGGCGGTCATCGTCAGGACTCCGGGCCCGAAGTGGCCGTCGAACCAGCTGCAGTGGCTCACCTCGACCCACACGCGGCCGAGATGGGTGACGGTGATCGAGCCGGCGCTCGAGTAGGTCCAGCCGGCGCCGGCCGGGCAGCCCGCCGGGCCCGTCATGGTGTCGGCCGTCGTCCCGCCGCCCTTGATCGGGCGCCAGGGATCGGCGGCGGCGGCCGGGGCGGCCAGGGCAAGGCACAGGATCGCCGCGACGGCGATCGTCACGAAACGCTTCACGATCGGGCTCCTCTGCGTGCGTGGCGCCGACACCGCGGCCGGTCGCCTGGCGGAGTGGGCGGGACGTTCCCTCTACGCGATCAGATGCGCGATGCCCACGCTGGGTTTGGTCGTGGCGCCCGCTTCGGGTAGTCCGGGACGCCTCTGCGGGCGCGGGGGTCAGGCCCGAGTGGGATCTGTCACGACCCGCGCAGCCCTTCGGGGCGGATCCGGAAGAGGCGCGACTCGCCCTCGAACCAGAGCGAACCGTCCGGGCCGAACGACATCGACGAGAAGACCTCCACGTCCGGGACGACGATGTCCCAACCGGACCCGTCCCAGCGCTCGATGCCGCCGCCCTCTTCCTTCATCCGCGCCCGCCAGATCGACCCGTCCGGCGCGAACGCGACCTGATCCCACCCGCTGATGACTCCCTCGGAGTTGCCGGGGTGGACGTCCCTGTCGAGCACCGTCCATCGACCCTCGTCGAGGAGCACGACGTAGCTGGTCCAGTCCAATCGCGGTACGGGCGGGTCGTGGGTCGCGTTCGGGTCCGTCAGCAGGACGGCGAGGACGCGGCCGTCGGAACTCACCGCGAGATCCCCGACGAAGTAGCTCCGATCGTCACCGAGCGGATCCAGCGGCTCACAGCGGGAGCCACGAACGACATAGACCCGACCGGTGGAGTACCCGAACGTCCCGACGTACATCGTCCCGTCCGGACCCGGCGCGAGCACGCTCGGCTCACTGCTGCATCCCGTGACCCAGGAGGCGACACCGGTTCGGGGATCGTATCGCTGGACGCTGCCGGCCGTGGTGACGCTCCAGACCGTGCCATCGGAGGCCACCGCGAGCGCATGCGTCTCCGGCAGCACCCCGGTCGTCCATGCCCCGTCCCGCAGGACCGCGACGCCGCCCGCAGTCCCGTACCAGACGGACCCGTCCGGGGCGACGGCCATCGTCTTGGCGACGGAACCTGGTCCGGCCTCTGGCGCGTATGGCCCCGACCAGGTGGCGTCGAGGTAGTGCCAGACACCCCGATCGTCGCGGGCCCACGCTTCGTCCGGACCGACCGGGACGAGCCTCGGATCGATCAGGGCAATCCCGGCGTGGTCGGCGGACGGGCCGTTGCCGTCGGCGTCGGGCAAGAGCCATTCGATGCGCTCGGTCGCCGGCACCGGGATGGGGTCGTCACGCCACAGCCCGGCCACCAGCGCGGCGCCGGAGATCGCGAGGAGCAGCGTCGCCGCGAGGACGACCCAGGCGAGCCGGGCGCGGACCCCGCCACGAACAGGCAAGGTGAGTGTCGCGCCGAACCCCCGCCGCCGCGGCTCCTTCGCCGCGACCATCCGGGCGAACCCCAGCGCGTCGAAGTCGTTCGGCGCCCCGGCGGTGTGCCGGACCAGCGCGTCGCGCAGGCGGCGCTCGAAGGCGTCCTGGGCCGTCATGGCTCGAGCTCCTTCCGCAGCCGGTCGAGCACGCGCGACAGGCGCGTCCGGACACCGGAGGCGGACCTCCCCGTGAGAGTGCCGATCTCCGCGGAGTCGAGATCGGCGAGATAGCGGAGGGCGACGAGGGCGCGATCCTCGGGGCCCAGTCGGTGGAGCGCGTTCGAGAGGTCGACCTGGCCGATCCCGTCGCCCGGATCGTCGCCCGCGGGGCCGTCCGCCCTCGATCGTGAGCTCGGTCACGGGATGACCGCTGCTTCCGCACGATCGCTCGCGCCTCGTTGGCCACGACCGACATCAGCCACGCGCGGAGACTGTCCGGGTCGCGCAGGGAGGGCAGCTTCCGCCAGGCGATCCAGAGGGCCGCCTGGGCGGCGTCCTGGGCCATGTCCCAGTCCGCGCAGACGACGTACGCGACGCGCACCATCTCCGCGCGGTGCGCGGCGACAATTCGGGCGAACGCGACTTCGTCGCCCGCGGCGGCGAGCTCCACCGTCGAGGCGATCGCGACGTCCGGCGCGAGGCTGCTCATGTCCCTGAGATGTCACCGGCAGGCCCGCGTGTCCCATCGACTTGACGAGGAATTGCGGCGCCCACGGCCACTCAGGATCTCGGCGTCCCGGCATCCGTCAGTGCCGTTCGGCCGGGGTGATGTCACGCTGCCGCGGTGCCG
>CAVTPA010000001.1:0-3555008 GCA_963736545.1 uncultured Chloroflexia bacterium | reverse complement strand
AGTCACCAGGATCTCGTGCGTCTGATCGAGTGCAGTCGGCAGCGGCTCCACCGCGCGTGTGCGCGGGAGGCGCCGGGATCTTCAATGTCGCGAGGTCGGGCGCCCTGCGCCCGGTGTACCACGGACTTCTTCGCGGCGCTGACCCCTGGTCAGTCGCGGAAGAGGTCAAGCCCTCGACCATTAGTACGGCTTAGCTTCATCCGTCGCCGGACTTCCACGCGCCGCCTATCAAACAGGTGGTCTCCCTGCGGTCTTACCCGGTTAACCCGGTGGGGAACCTCATCTCGAGGCGAGCTTCGCACTTAGATGCTTTCAGCGCTTATCCCAACCGAACATAGCTACCCAGCAATGCCCCTGGCGGGACAACTGGCACACCAGCGGTTCGTCCACTCCGGTCCTCTCGTACTAGGAGCAGCTCCTCACAAGTTCCCTACGCCCACGATGGATAGAGACCGAACTGTCTCACGACGTTCTGAACCCAGCTCGCGTGCGGCTTTAATCGGCGAACAGCCGAACCCTTGGGACGTACTTCCGCCCCAGGATGCCACGGGCCGACATCGAGGTGCCAAACGGTGCCGTCGATGTGAACTCTTGGGCACCATCAGCCTGTTATCCCCGGGGTAGCTTTTATCCGTTGAGTGATACCCCTTCCACTCGGAGGTACCAGATCACTAAGCCCGACTTTCGTCCCTGCTCGACTTGTGGGTCTCGCAGTCAAGCTCCCTTATGCCTTTGCACTCTACGCCTGGTTTCCATTCAGGCTGAGGGAACCTTTGGGCGCCTCCGTTACACTTTAGGAGGCGACCGCCCCAGTCAAACTGCCCGCCTGACACTGTCCTGCGCCCGGATTACGGGTCGCGGTTAGAACCGAAATCCAACAAGGGTGGTATTTCAACGTCGGCTCCACCGAGGCTAGCGCCCCAGCTTCACAGCCTCCCACCTATCCTACACAAGCTGAACCCCAATCCAATGTCAGGGTGCAGTAAAGCTCCACGGGGTCTTTTTGTCCTATCGCGGGTAACGAGCATCTTCACTCGTACTTCAATTTCGCCGGGTCCCTCGTTGAGACAGCGCCCAGATCGTTACGCCATTCGTGCGGGTCGGAACTTACCCGACAAGGAATTTCGCTACCTTAGGACTGTTATAGTTACAGCCGCCGTTTACCGGGGCTTCGATTCAGAGCTTGCACCCCTCCTCTTAACCTTCCGGCACTGGGCAGGCGTCAGCCCCTATACGTCAGCTTTCGCTTTAGCAGAGACCTGTGTTTTTGCTAAACAGTCGCCTGGGCCGTTTCACTGCGGCTCCGACATGCGGAGCGCCCCTTCTCCCGAAGTTACGGGGCCATTTTGCCGAGTTCCTTAACGAGGGTTCTCCCGATCGCCTTGGTATTCTCTACCCGCCTACCTGTGTCGGATTGCGGTACGGGCACCTTTGATCTCGCTAGACACTTTTCTCGCCAGCTCGGCTCACTCGAATTGCGGAATACGCCGCTTACCATCGCTGCTCGGGGTTGATGAGGTGACGGATTTACCTGTCTCCTCCCCCTACCGGCTTGGACGCCAATCCAATAAGGCGCTCGAGCTACCGTGCCGTGTCATGCCCTTGCTCTCACCCGGGATCGCCTCCTGGACTCGACCGACCAATGTCGGCCAACCTCCGCTCGCCTCCTCCGGGCGGCACCTTGCGGTGCAAACGATCTCTGGTGGTTCCGGAATATCAACCGGATGTCCATCGCCTACGACGTTCGTCCTCGGCTTAGGCCCGACTAACCCTGAGCGGACAAGCCTTCCTCAGGAAACCTTAGGCTTACGGCGTGTGGGATTCTCACCCACATCTCGCTACTCATGCCGACATTCGCACTTCCGTCCGCTCCAGCCGTCCTCACGGTCGACCTTCGCTGCGAACAGAACGCTCCCCTACCACCGGCCGCCAGGCGAACCTGACGGCCGATCCGTAGCTTCGGTACCAAGCTTGAGCCCCGTTACATTTTCGGCGCGGAACCACTTGACCAGTGAGCTGTTACGCACTCTTTCAATGATGGCTGCTTCTGAGCCAACATCCTGGTTGTCAGTGCGATTCCACATCCTTTGCCACTTAGCTTGGATTTAGGGACCTTAGCTGACGGTCCGGACTGTTTTCCTTTTGACCACGAAGCTTAGCCCTCGCAGTCTCACTCCCGGGCTGTATAAATCGCGGGATTCGGAGTTTGGTTGGGGTTGGTAAGCGGGAAGCCCCCTAGCCCATCCAGCGCTCTACCCCCGCGATTGATCACCCGAGGCTGCCCCTAAAGGCATTTCGGGGAGAACCAGCTATCTCCGAGTTCGATTGGCATTTCACCTCTATCCACAGGTCATCCCCTAGCTTTTCAACGCTAGTGAGTTCGGCCCTCCACGGAACGTTACTTCCGCTTCAGCCTGCCCATGGATAGGTCACTCGGTTTCGGGTCTACTGCACGCGACTCGACGCCCTATTCAGACTCGCTTTCGCTCCGGCTCCGTCCTTCGCGGACTTAACCTCGCCACGTGCACGTAACTCGTCGGCTCATTCTTCAAAAGGCACGCCATCAGGCTACCGGCTGTTACACCGGCAACACCCTTTGACTGCTTGTAGGCACGAGGTTTCAGGTACTATTTCACTCCCCTTCCGGGGTGCTTTTCACCTTTCCCTCACGGTACTCGTTCACTATCGGTCGCCAAGAGTATTTAGCCTTGGACGGTGGTCCGCCCAGCTTCCCACATGAGAGACCTTCCACGTGGTACTCAGGTGGCCGATCACGGAGGTCGTCTCGCTTTCGCCTACGGGGCTCTCACCCTCTCCGGCCTGCCGTTCCAGGGCAGCTCGACTAGCGAACGACTTTGTAACTCCGCCGAGGCCCGGCAGGGCCTCGATGATCGACTCCTACAACCCCCACTCAGAAACGGCTGCCGCCTATCGCGCTGAGTGAGTTTGGGCTATTCCCGTTTCGCTCGCCACTACTCAGGGAATGATCTCTTTTCCTCCAGCTACTGAGATGTTTCAGTTCGCTGGCTTACCTCCACCTGGCCTATGTATTCAGCCAGGGGTCACCGGGCATTACCCCGGCGGGGTTTCCCCATTCGGACATCTCCGGATCAACGTCTGCTCGCGACTCCCCGAAGCTTTTCGCAGCCTGCCGCGTCCTTCATCGGCTCTTGGCGCCAAGGCATCCACCCCGTGCCCTTAGTAGCTTGACCCCTTCCGGCGTCTGACCAGGCGGTCGGTGCCGGGGGGTCCGGGATACACCATGACAAAACTCGGCGAAATTGAAGATCTCAATTTCTGCCTGTTGCACTCGTATCAGATTGTTAAGGTGCGACGCCCCGTGGGGCGTCTCCGCCGGCCACCGCCGACGCGGGGGCCGACTCCAGCCGGTCCGCTGGTCGGTGGGCTCGCATGGAGCGCACGGATCAGGGGATCGGAAGCCGTCCCGCGGCGGGACGGGCGAGCGATCGGCTCGCGCGATATTCGATTGGTGGTGGTGGTGCCGGCCGGGGGTGGTGGAGACGAGGAGACTCGAACTCCTGACCCTCTCCTTGCAAAGGAGATGCTCTGCCGGCTGAGCTACGTCCCCATGGCCCGACGACGGGTGGTGGGCGTTTCTGGACTCGAACCAGAGACCTCTGCCTTATCAGGGCAGTGCTCTAACCAGCTGAGCTAAACGCCCCGAGCGGGACGGTCGACCGCCGGCCCGGGATCGCGCCCAGGCAGCCGACGGGCTGCACCTTAACCCTTGAAGAGTGGCAGGAGGTCCGATCCGCAATGCGCGATCGGTTTTCGGTGTCTCGTCGAACTCACGTGATCGAGCTCGCCGGCCACGAGGACCGGCGGACGCTCCGTCCGACTGGAGCATCGCGCTCGCGCGATCAACCGTAGGAGCCATCAACGCCGAGGCGCACCGATTGCCTCGACTCGGATCTCCTTAGAAAGGAGGTGATCCAGCCGCACCTTCCGGTACGGCTACCTTGTTACGACTTCGTCCCAATCACCAATCCCACCTTCGACGGCTGCCTCCTTGCGGTTGGCCCACCGGCTTCGGGTGTTATCGGCTTTCATGACGTGACGGGCGGTGTGTACAAGGCCCGGGAACATATTCACCGCCGTATGCTGACCGGCGGTTACTAGCAACTCCGGCTTCATGCAGGCGAGTTGCAGCCTACAATCCGAACTGAGACCGGCTTTAAGGGATTCGCTCCACCTCGCGGTTTCGCCGCCCGTTGTACCGGCCATTGTAGCGTGGGTGTAGCCCAGGACGTAAGGGCCATGCTGACTTGACGTCGTCCCCACCTTCCTCCGAGTTTCTCTCGGCAGTCCCGTGTGAGAGATACAACACACGGCAGGGGTTGCGCTCGTTGCGGGACTTAACCCAACATCTCACGACACGAGCTGACGACAGCCATGCAACACCTGTGGCCAGGTCCCTTGCGGGAAGGCGACGTTTCCGCCGCTGTCCTGGTCATGTCAAGTCCTGGTAAGGTTCTTCGCGTTGCGTCGAATTAAACCCCACGCTCCGCTGCTTGTGCGGGCCCCCGTCAATTCCTTTGAGTTTTAGCCTTGCGGCCGTACTCCCCAGGCGGGACACTTAATGCGTTAGCTTCGGCACTGGCGGGGTTGATACCACCAACACCTAGTGTCCATCGTTTACGGCTAGGACTACCGGGGTATCTAATCCCGTTCGCTCCCCTAGCTTTCGCGCCTCAGCGTCAAGAACGGGCCAGGAAGCCGCCTTCGCCACTGGTGTTCCTCCCGATATCTACGCATTTCACCACTACACCGGGAATTCCGCTTCCCTCTCCCGCCTTCGAGTCGAGCAGTATCGAATGACCCTCCCCAGTTGAGCCGGGGGCTTTCACATCCGACTTGCACGACCGCCTGCGCGCTCTTTACGCCCAGTAAATCCGGACAACGCTCGCCACCTACGTATTACCGCGGCTGCTGGCACGTAGTTAGCCGTGGCTTATTCCTCAGGTACCGTCATCATCGTCCCTGAGAAAAGAGGTTTACAACCCGAAGGCCGTCATCCCTCACGCGGCGTTGCTGCTTCAGGCTTTCGCCCATTGAGCAAAATTCCCGACTGCTGCCTCCCGTAGGAGTCTGGGCCGTGTCTCAGTCCCAGTCTGGGTGATCGTCCTCTCAGACCACCTACCGATCGTCGCCTTGGTGAGCCGTTACCCCACCAACGAGCTAATCGGACGCAGGCCCCTCCCGAAGCGCCTTGCGGCTTTGGTGAACGGAACGAACCGCTCACCACATGCGGTATTAGCCACCCTTTCGGGCAGTTATTCCCCACTTCGGGGCAGGTCACCCACGCGTTACTCAGCCGTCCGCCACTAACGAGCAAGGCAAGCCAAGCTCGTCCGTTCGACTTGCATGTCTCATGCACGCCGCCAGCGTTAATCCTGAGCCAGGATCAAACTCTCCGAATGAAACGCACGGCTTGCGCCGTGACTCACATCGCAGGGTTTGACCGCTCGCACATTACTTTCCGGATCTCCTGCCACTCTTCAGTTGTTAAGGTGCCGCCCACGGTCACCCGCGGAGGGACTCCTCCTCGGGGGGCGCGACCTCCCATTGTGGGGGACCGCGTCCGTGGTGTCAAACGCCTCCCAGCCGGGCCGGGGAGCTCACCGATCGCTCGGGCTCACCCGGAGGCGGGGCAACGAGGCGGAATGCTAGCGACCCGCCGGGGGCGTGTCAAACGCGCTCGCGCGTGCCGGTCGGCCGCGGCCGGCTAGATCGGGCTCGACTCGACGAGCAGGATGAAGGCCGCGCCGGACAGCCAGCAGAGCAGGGCGAGCTCGGCCGACGCGGGCACCCCGAACGGACCGACGAGCAGCACCCAGACGAGGATGCCGACCACGAGCGCGGCCACCGCCTTCAGGAGCCGCAGCCCGATCTCGCCGACAAGGTTGCTCACCCGACCTCCTCCATCGTCCGCCGGCCCTGAAGGGCCCGGATCAGCGTCACCTCGTCCGCGTACTCAAGGTCGCCGCCGACGGGCAGGCCGCGGGCGATGCGGGTGATCGACCCGACGTGACCCGCCAGGCGCTCGGCGAGGTACATCGCCGTGGCGTCGCCCTCGAGCGAGGGGTTCGTGGCCAGGATGACCTCGACGATGGGCTCGCCTTCGCCCTCCGCCTCGCCGACGCGGTCGAGAAGCTCGCGAATCCGAAGCCGGTCCGGGCCGATCCCGTCCATCGGGCTGAGCGCGCCGTGGAGCACGTGGTAGCGCCCCCTCCACGCTCCCGTCCGCTCGACTGCCAGCACGTCGAGCGGCTCCTCGACCACGCAGAGGCGTCGGCTGTCGCGCCCGGGATCGCGGCAGATCGGGCACGCCGAGGCGTCGCTGAAGTTGAAGCACGCCTCGCAGAAGACGACCTCCTCGCGGACGGCGACGAGGGCCGCGGCGAGCTGCCGGGCTTCGGCGTCGGGAGCCCGGAGGAGGTGGTACGTCAGCCGCTGGGCCGTCTTCGGCCCGATGCCGGGCAGGCGAGCGAACGCCTCGACGAGGCGGGCGATCGGCTCGATCAGTGGGGTGGACATCGGACCTGGCCGTCGGGGCTCACATGCCCGGGATGCGAAGGCCGCCGGTGAGCGCCCCCATCTTCGTCGCCTCGAGGTCGCGGGCGCTCGTCAAGGCCTCGGTGACGGCCGCCAGCACGAGATCCTGGAGCATCTCGACGTCATCCGGGTCGACGGCCACGGGGTCGATCGTGACCGAGATCAGCTCGCGCTTCCCGGAGACGACCGCCCGGACGACGCCGCCGCCGGCGCTCCCCTCGACGCGCGCGGCCGTCAGCTCCTCCTCGACGCGGGCCATGTCGCGCTGCATCTGCTGGAGCATCTTCTGGGGGTTGAAGCTCATGGCGTCGATCGCCTCCTCGCGTCCCCGGGCCCTGCCGGGGGTTGCAGTGGACCGCCCGAAGTCTGGAGCATCGGCGGCCCGTTCGCTGCGCGGGACGGATCAGCTGACCTCGGGGATCTCGACGAGATCGTCGCCCCAGACGTCGCGAGCGGCCCGCAGGACGGCCGCTCCCTCGGCGTCGGGAACGCGGCGGCTCCGGCTCGAGGTTGGTGGCGACGCAGCGGACGGAGACCGGCCGGCCGAGCACGCGGCCCAGCCCGTCCTCGAGCGCGGATCGCCGGCGGTCGGCAACGTCCCGGAGGAACAGCTGGCTCTCCGGGAAGCCGAGGGTGACGATCGCCCCGTCGACGGCGATCGGGCGGCAGGCCTCGATGAGCGGCTTGGTCGGCGGATGGCGGCTGATGAGCGCAACGATCTCCGGCCATCGCTCCCGGATCTCCCCGAGGGCATCGCCGGGGGGCGCGCCGGCAGACGGGGCGGGCGATGGCGCCGGGGGCGGGGACTCGGCGGGGGCGGCCGGAGCGGCGGACGGGGCGGGAGCCGGGACGACGGGGACGGCGGCGGGGCTCCTGCGTGGCGCCGGCCGCGCCGCGGGTGACGGGCGACGCCGGCGCGTGGTCGGGCGTGGTGCCGGCCGCGCGCGGTGCGGGCGCCCGCGCGTGGTCGGGCGTCGCCGCGGGCCGCTCGGGCGTTGCCACGGCGACATCGGAGCCGAGCGGCGGGGCGAGCTGGAACAGCGCGAGCTCGAGCGCCAGCCGAAGCCCGCCGGGGCCGGGGCGTGCCGGGTCGATCGCCGCGATGCGCCGTGCCGCCGCCGCGAGCCGCGGCACGCCGAGGCCCGCGAGCCCGTCGTCGGTGGTCCGGCCCGCGAGCGCGGCGTGCAGCGCGGTGCGCAGCGCCTCGACGACCTGGTCGGCGAACGACCGCAGGTCGCGGCCCCGGTCCTCGAGGGCGTCGAGGACGCCGATTCCGGCCGCGACCTCGCCCGTCGCGAGGGCCCGGCCGTAGGCGGCGACCGTTTCCGCGTCGGCCAGGCCGAGAAGGTCGCGCACGCCGTCGGCCGTGACGTGCTCGCCGCCCGCCGAGAGGAGCTGGTCGAGGATCGACTCCGCGTCGCGCATCCCGCCGTTGGCGAGCCGGGCCACGAGCTCGATCGCCTCCGGCTCCGCGGTCCGGTCGTCGGCCGCGAGGATCCGCTGGAGCTTGCCCTCGATGAGCGGAAGGGCGAGCGGCCGGAAGTCGAAGCGCTGCACCCGGGAGACGACCGCCGGCCGGATCCCCGACGGGTCGGTCGTGCAGAAGACGAAGACGACGTGCGGCGGCGGCTCCTCGAGCGTCTTGAGCAGCACGTCCCAGCCCTGCGTGATGCGCTGGACCTCGTCGACGATGAAGACCTTCGTCGGGAGGTCGGCGGGGGCCGTGTAGATCCGCGGCAGGAGCTCGCGGATGTCGTCGACGCGGTTGTTCGACGCGGCGTCGAGCTCGACGACGTCGAGCGCCCGGCCCTCGCGGATCGCGTCGCAGGACGGGCAGGCGTCGCACGGCTCGCCCGCCTCGACGTTGGGGCAGTTGACCGCCTTGGCGAGGATCCGGGCGAGGGACGTCTTGCCGGTCCCGCGGGGTCCGACGAAGAGGTATGCATGCGCGCTGCGGCCGGAGGCGACGGCGTTGCGGAGCGTGGCCACGACGGCCTCCTGGCCCACGACGTCCCCGAACCGCTGGGAGCGCCAGCGGCGGTAGAGGGCCTGGTGGGTCGGAGTCGCGGTCACGTCGCTCCTCGGGGGCGCGGAGGGATGAAGTGCCGTGCACCCACCGTCGATCGGCCGTTCCCCGTGCCCACCGGATCGGGCGACTCAGACCAGGCCGTGCCGCGGCACCCGGCGAGCCTCGCTTAGCGCTGCTTCCTTCCGGACCTGACGCGGTTCGCGTGTCGCCGCTGCGCGGGACCCGGTCCTCGACGCCGCCCGGACCGGCGGCCTTCGGAGAGGGGGACCTCGGGTGGGAATTCAGCCCTGCTGGAGCGGATTGCAGGTACAGGGCACCGCTAGTTCCCCGCCTAGCACGGCCCCGCGATCATAGCAGGGGGGCCTCGGCCGAGCGCCGGGGCCGGTCAGGCCCGGTCAAGGTCGGCGGCGATCGCGCGGGCCCACGCCCGGATCGCCTCCCAGTCGCGGAAGTCGCCGGTGGGGTGCGTGGCCAGGATGTGGGGGTCGACACCGGGCGTGTCCGGGAGGAGCCGGCCGCCGAACGTCCGGTGATCGCGGGCGCCCACGTCGGCGGTCGCGACGGCGACGGCGTCCGGGACCGGCAACCGGTCTCGGGTCGCCGAGTCGTCGAGCGGACCGCTGCTGAAGAGCCAGACCGGACGTGCGCGGAGGAGGGCGAGGTGACGGCGCACGAAGCGGGTGGCCTCGCGCTGCCAGTGGGCCGCGTAGAGCGCGCTCCCGAGGACGACGGCACCCGGGTCGCCGAGCGAGCGCACGTCGCGGGCCGCGCGGACGTCGACGTCATGGCCCTCGTCGCGGAGGACCGCACCGATCACCTCGGCGATCTCGGCGGTCGAGCCGTGCTTGGAGGCATAGGCCACGAGGATGGTCGTCATCGCGCTCCTCGCTGGCGGCCCGGGCGCCGTGCCGGGCGGGTGGCGGAGAGGGAGGGATTCGAACCCTCGATGGGTTGCCCCATACCGCATTTCCAGTGCGGCGCCCTAGGCCTCTAGGCGACCTCTCCGCGGGCGGGACGCCACGGCCCAGGCCGGGCGACCTGGGCCGTCGGTTCGGACCGGAGTGGCGGAGAGGGTGGGATTCGAACCCACGGTGCTTTCGCACACCGCTTTTCGAGAGCGGCACCATCAACCACTCGGACACCTCTCCGCCGACGAGGATACCAAAGCCGTTCGAATTGGGAACCGAGGGTGCCGCCTGGGCGGCATCGGCGCGTCAGGCGCCGCGCGCCTCCGCCTGCTCGATGAGCTCGGCGGCATCGGCGCGGAGAATCCCGCTGATGAGGTCGACCCGCCGCGGCAGGGCCGGGTTGTTCGCGAGCTGGACGACCGAGCCGGCGGCCCCGGTGACCGGGTCGGCCAACGCGTAGACCAGGCAGTCGGCGTCGGCCTCGAGGAGCGCCCCGACGCACATCGCGCACGGCTCGACGGTGGAGAAGACCGTCACGCCGGCCAGGGACCTGGTGCCGAGGCGCTGCGCCGCCTCGCGGAGGGTCAGGACGACGGCATGGGCGGTGGGGTCGCTGCGCGCCCCGACCTCCTCGTGCGCGCTCGCCACGAGAGCCTCGCCGAGGACAGCCGCGGCGCCGTGCGGCCGTTCGCCCTGCTCGAAGGCCGCGCGCGCCTCGCCGAGCGCGGCGCCCATGAAGAGCTCGTAGTGCATGGCCGAAGAGTAGCGCCGCGGGGAGCCGGCGGCTACGCCCTACGCGTCGAGACCGGACAGCGAGCGGATCGCGCGGGCCAGGGCCGACATGTCGTCGTCGCCGTGCCCGCGCGCGACCAGCCCGGCCTCGAGCTGGGCGGCGAGCGCGGCCACCGGCAGGACCGCGCCGCGGTCGCGGGCCAGGTCGAGCGCGATCCCGAGGTCCTTGAGATGGAGCGCCACCTTGAAGCCGAGCGGGTAGTCGTTCGCCAGCATCCGCCCGCTCCGGTTCGCGAGCACCCAGCTCTGGGCCGCGCCTCCGGCCAGCGCGTCGACGACCTGCGCCGGGTCGAGGCCGGCTCGCATGGCGAGGACGAGCCCCTCGGCAACGCCGAGGTAGGTGCCGGCAAGGATCACCTGGTTCACGGCCTTGGCGGCCTGGCCGGCGCCGACCGGGCCCAGGTGGGTCACCGTCCGGCCGATGGCCCCGAGGATCGGCAGCGCCCGCTCGACGTCGGCCGGGTCGCCGCCGACGAGGATCGCGAGGGTGGCGTTGCGGGCGCCCTCGCTGCCGCCGGTGACGGGCGCGTCGACGAAGCGAACCCCGCGCGCGGCCAGGCGGTCGGCGAACGATCGGCTGGCTGCCGGGTCGATGGTCGAGCAATCGATCACGAGCGTGCCCTCGGCGGCCCCCGCGGCAACGCCCTCCGGCCCGAACAGGACGGCCTCGACGTCGGGCGTGTCGGAGACGCAGACGAGGACCACGTCGACGGCCCCGGCCAGGGCGGCGGGGCTGACGGCGATCGTCGCCCCGAGCTCCTCGAGCTCGTGCGTGCGGCCCGCGGTCCGGTTCCAGGCCAGCAGCGAGAAGCCCGCCCTGGCGAGGTTGGCCGCCATCGCCCCGCCCATCGTCCCGAGCCCCACGACCCCCACGCGTTCGACGCTCATCCGGTCCTCCTTCGCGGGCAGCATGACAGGGGGCGCGTCCGGCGGGCGACCCGTTGCGTGCCGGCCGAGCAGGACGCCCGGGCAGCGCGTCGCCGACCGGCCGAGGCCCCGTACTGGCCTGCGCCGGCCGGCATTGCGGCAGGTACCGAACGGCCCTATCGCGCGCCCCGGCCGCCCCGGATGATGGCCCGCGGCGGGCGCCCCGCCGAACGGCCACGCGAGGAGACGTCCCGATGCCCGACCGCACGAAGGTGACCCTGCCCGCCCTGTTCGCGAAGGCGGCGGCGGGGACGCCGATCACCTGGCTGACCTGCTACGACTACCCGACCGCGTACCTCCAGGATGCCGCCGGCATCGACATGATCCTCGTCGGCGACAGCCTCGGGATGACGATGCTCGG
This sequence comes from uncultured Chloroflexia bacterium, assembly GCA_963736545.1. Classification (GTDB taxonomy): domain Bacteria; phylum Chloroflexota; class Limnocylindria; order Limnocylindrales; family CSP1-4; genus CTSoil-043. Next base: position 3,543,415 of record CAVTPA010000001.1, on the reverse strand, counting down.
CTTCGATTCCACGCTGCCGGTGACGATGGAGGACATGATCCGCCACGCCGCCGCCGTGCGGCGGGGGGCGCCGAACGCCTGGGTCGTCGGCGACATGCCGTACATGAGCTACCAGCCGAGCGTGGAGACCGCGATCCGCAACGCCGGCCGCTTCATGGCCGAGGCCGGCTGCGACTCCGTCAAGCTCGAGGGCGGCGCCGAGATGGCCGACCGGGTCGCGGGCATCGCCCGGGCGGGGATCCCGGTCATCGGCCACCTCGGGCTCACCCCGCAGAGCGTGAGCGCGCTCGGCGGGTTCCGGCTCCAGGGCAAGGGCGCCGCGCAGGCGAAGAAGATCGTCGACGACGCGAAGGCGCTCGCCGACGCCGGCGCCTTCTGCATCCTCCTCGAGCTCGTCCCCGACCGGGTCTGCCGGCTCATCACGGAGCGCGCCGAGCACTGCATCATCATGAGCCTGGGCTCGGGTCCCGACGCCCACGGCCAGCTCCTCATCTACCACGACGCGTTCGCCCTGTACCCGAAGTTCAAGCCGCGCATGGCGAAGGTGTTCGCCGACGCCGGCGCCGTCATCCGGGAGGGCCTCGAGGGCTACGTCCGCGAGGTGACCGAGCGAACGTTCCCCCAGCCCGAGCACTGGTTCGGGATGAAGGACGAGGAGTACGACGACCTCGTCCGGATGCTCGACTGACGACGCCGGGCCACAGCAAGGAGCGCCCCCATGGCCGTGACGATGGACCTGCGCGACCGCCTCGCGATCCCCGGCGAGCGCCTCGGCGACCTCAACGCCCTGCTCCTCGACCCCGGGACGCGGGTCGTCGGCGACCTGCTCGAGGTCGTCGCCCGCTATGGGACGCCCGAGGAGATCAACGCCAGGGCCCGCGCCGCCGGTGCGCTGCCGGCCCTCATGACGCGCGTCCGCGAGGCGCACCCCGAGCACCTGGCGGACCTGCAATGGCTCGCCGAGCAGCGGGACGCCGGGGCATTCGTCTCGGTCGCCGACTTTCGGCGCGGCGTCATCGGCGATCGGGTCGACGGGATGACCTTTCGCGACGACCTCGCCGTGACGCTCGAGGTGAGCTCGCTTCACTACTTCCCGTGGATCGCGGCCGCGGCGCGGCGGGCGATCGCCGAGCGCTCACTCATGCCCTGCCGCTGGATCCGCGTCCGGAAGATGGCGGAGCAGGAGGCCGACGGCGACCTCGCGGCCGTGCAGGCGGCCATGAAGATCATCGGCGGCAGCGTCGTCGAGACCCTCGACACGAAGGGCACCGACGGCTCGAACGTCCACCTCGACGGCCCGGCGACCATCACCGGCTACTTCGGGGGCATCGGCCAGCCGAACGACCACCCGCTCCTGTGGGCCGACGAGCTGCTCCGCTACTACACGACGTACGGTGTGCGCCAGGTCCTCAACATCAACCCCGGCACGGTGCTCGTCGGCTACCTCCTCCACCGCCTCGGGATCGACATCGAGTTCAAGATCTCGGTCTTCATGGGCAACGACAACCCGTACGCCGCCCTGTGGACGCTGATCGCGGCGAAGCTGTTCGCCCGCGACGACGGCACGTCGCCCCTCGTCGGCTTCAACTGGAGCAACTCGGTCGACAACGACACCATCGACATCACGGCCGACGTCCGGCGCGCGCTCGGGTTCGAGGAGGTCGTCCGCTTCGAGCACCACATCACCGAGACGTGGAAGAGCATCGTCCGCCAGCCGTACGACCGCCGCGACGAGCTCTGCGACCTCGCGTGCCGGGTGCCCAACATCTCGGCCAAGCACGAGGGAGGCGATCCGGCGGTCGACGCCGCGCGCGCCCACCCGTCGGACATCCTCGACTACTTCCGCGACAAGTCGGAGGTGATCGCGAGCGGCGACTGGGACGCGCTCGAGCTCAACTTCCTGGACAAGGTCGAGGCGACGAACCACACCGCCCGGGCCCTGACGGAGCACGGCCTCAGCTTCCTCGCGGCGACCGAGCTCCACCGGTAGGCCGCGGGCGCCACGCCGCTGCCGCCGGGCCCGGACCGGTCCCGACAAGCCCCCGCGAGCTCAGCCGCAGGTCATCGTCCAGAAGATGTCGCCCGTTCCCGCATCGACGATGGCGCCCTCGAGCGCCCGCTCGAGCAGGCCCGGGTGGAAGGCGCACGACTGCCCGGTGGCGGTTCCGAGCACGACGAGCCAGCCGAGGCGCGGAGCGTCCCCGATGGCGACGAGCTCGACCGCGACCAGCGGGCGGTCGCCCGGGTAGGCGGCGCGCACGATCGCCTCGGCCCGGGCCCGGTCCACCGCCGGCGGCGGATCGCCGGGGGCGAGCGTCGCGTTGCCGCCCGTGAGCGTCCGGAACTCCTCCTCGGTGAGTCCGGTCGGGCTGGGCTCGCCGGAGTCGTTCGGCGTCACGTCGGCCGTCGGCTGCGGCGTCGCGGTCGGTTCGGGCGAGGGCGTCGGCTCGGCCGTCGGCAGAACCTCCGGCGACGGGGTCGTGCTCTCTGCCGGTGACGCGCTCGGTGCCGTCGCAGGAGGTGCCTGTGTCCACGTGGGGGCACTGGGCGCGCCCGAGCAGGCCGCGGCGCTCACGAGGATCGCGGCCGCGACCAGGGCTGTGGCAGTGGATCGTCCGTGCATCGCGGGGCTCCCGGCTCGCCGCCCGGCAGACCCGGGATCGACGGCGGGGCGTGGCCGCCGCTCGGGCCGTTGTCGTTCGGTCGTGCCCTGCTTCCGTGTCGCGCACCCGGTGGGCACGCGAGCCGGCTGCCGTTGAGACGCTCGACGGGGCGCGGCGTTACGACGCGGTCGACGGTGGGATGGCGCGCCCGGCGAGACTCGAACTCACGACCTTCTGGTCCGCAACCAGATGCTCTATCCACTGAGCTACGGGCGCCTGCCGGTGAGGCTGGCGGAGAGGGAGGGATTCGAACCCTCGGAGCAGGTTACCCCACTCGGCGGTTTAGCAAACCGCTGCACTAGGCCACTATGCGACCTCTCCGGGCCACGGCGCGGCGCATTCTACCAGAGGGCGACCGACGGGCCGCACGGTGCGCCCTTCGGCGGGTGGGACGCCGGCGGGGGGCTGGCCGGGTGCCGGCCGTGGCGGTCCGTGCACGACGCCCGTTGACACCGGCACCGAGCGGCCGGTATCGTCCCGGCACCGTGAGACGCCGCTCCTTCTCCTTTCCCGGCCCGGCATGACCCGACCGGAGCGATGAGCTCCGGGGGCGGGGCGTGCCGGGTGTGAGCAGAGGCCACAGGACCTCTGCTCTTTTGTTTGTGCGACGCAGGATGATGGGAGGGTCCGGGAAGGACCCCGGCGCCGCCCGGCGGGCGGCGGGGATGCGAGGCAAGTCCAGATGTTCGTGGTCATGTCGGTCGGGGCGAACGAGGAGCAGCTGAACGCCGTTCGCGGCGCCGTTCTCGAGGAAGGCCTCACGCCGCACGAGAACCGCGGCGGGGAGCACATCGTCGTTGCCGTCCTCGGGGAGGGCGGCGCGTGGGTGGAGCGCCTTGCCGACCGGCTGTCCGTGCTTCCCGGCGTCGAGTCGGTGACGCGGACGACCCGGCCCTTCAAGCTCACCTCGCGCGAGTTCCACCCCGAGGACACCGTGGTTCGCGTCGGGGACGTCGCGATCGGCGACGGCTCGCTCACGATCGCGGCCGGGCCCTGCGCGATCGAATCCCGCGACCAGCTGTTCGAGACCGCCGAGGCGGTGCAGGCGGCGGGCGCCACCGTCCTCCGGGGCGGGGCGTTCAAGCCGCGGACGAGCCCCTACTCGTTCCAGGGGCTCGGCCTGCAGGGTCTCCGCTTTCTCGCCGAGGCGCGCGAGCGAACGGGCCTGCCGGTCGTCACCGAGGTGATGGAGCCCGCGCAGGTCGAACACGTTGCGGAGTACGCCGACATCCTCCAGATCGGCGCCCGCAACATGCAGAACTACTCGCTGCTGATGGCTGTCGGGAGGATCGGCCGCCCGGTGCTCCTGAAGCGCGGCCTCTCGGGCACGATCGAGGAGTGGCTGATGGCCGCCGAGTACGTCATGTCGAGCGGCAACCCGAACGTCATCCTCTGCGAGCGGGGGATCCGGACGTTCGAGACGGCCTACCGGAACACCCTCGATGTGACGTCGGTGCCGCTCGTCCACCAGATGACACACCTGCCGGTCATGATCGATCCCTCCCACGCCGCGGGGAAGCGCTGGCTCGTGTCCCCCCTGGCGCTCGCCGGAACCGCGGCGGGCGCGGACGGGCTCCTCATCGAGGTCCATCCGCGGCCTGCCGAGGCACTCTCCGATGGCGACCAGTCTGTGACACCTGCCCAGTTCGCCGAGATCGCGACGGCCGTCCGGGGCGTCCACGAGCATGTCCGCGCGCTCCACGCGACCCGCGGCCCCTCGATGGTCGGCGGCGCGGGCGACTGAGACCCGATGGCCGTCGCCCCAGCCGACCCGGCCCTGGCCGTCCGCCGCGCTCAGCGGCTCCGCGGCGAGCCCGGCCTGCCCGGCGACAAGTCGGTCAGCCACCGGGCGCTCCTGCTGGCCCTCCTCGCCGCGGGCGAGTCCCGGATCGCGGGCGCCGGCGACGGGCGCGACGTGCGGGCGACCGCCGCCGTTGTCGCCGCGCTCGGGGCGACCGTCGAGCGAGCCGGCGACGACCCGCGGGCCGTCGACTACCGCGTGGTCTCGCCGGGCAGGGGCGGCCTCCGCGAGCCCGAGGGGATCCTCGACTGCGAGAACTCCGGGACGACGTTCCGCCTCGTCGCGGGGATCCTCGCCGGCCTCCCGCTCTTCGCGATCCTCGACGGCGACGGCTCGCTCCGCCGGCGGCCGATGGGCCGGGTCGCGGGGCCGCTTGCCGCGATGGGCGCGACGATCGCGGGCCGAGCTGGGGCCACGCTGCCGCCGCTCGCGATCGTCGGGCGGGCTCGACTCGCCGCGATCGACCACGCGACCCCGGTGCCCTCGGCGCAGGTCAAGTCGGCCATCCTGCTCGCGGGGCTCGCCGCGGACGGGACGACGACCGTTCGCGAGGCCGTCGCGACGCGCGACCACACGGAGCGGATGCTCCGGGCCCGCGGCGTCGCGGTCCGCACCGAGACGCTCCCCGGCGGCGGGGCGGTTCACGCCCTCGACGGGCCCGCCGCTGTCGCCGTCGTCAACCAGCGCGTCCCAGGCGACGTGTCGGCCGCCGCGTTCTGGCTCGTCGCCGGCGCGATCCACCCCGACGCGGAGCTGACGCTCCGGGGCGTCGGGACGAACCCGACCCGGCGTGCGATCATCGACGTGCTGCGGCGGATGGGCGCGGACATCGTGGAGCGCCCCGTCGCCGCAGCCGACGCCGCCGGGATCGACCCGAGCGCGCCGGACCGGGGCGAGGCAGGCGAGCCGCTCGCCGACCTCCTGGTCCGAAGCAGCGCGCTCCGGGGGATCGACGTGGCGCCCGAGGAGGTCGCCGCGGCGATCGACGAGGTCCCGGTGCTCTGCCTGGCCGCCGCGGCGGCGACCGGGCGCACCGTCATCCGGGGCGTCGGCGAGCTGCGGCACAAGGAATCGGACCGCGTCGCCGGCATCGCGGCCGGGCTCACCGCGCTGGGAGCCCGCGTCACGGTCACCGGGGACCAGATCACGATCGAGGGTGGCCGGGCGCTGCAGGGCGCGCCGGTCGCCACGCACGAGGACCATCGCCTGGCGATGACGTTCGCCGTCGCCGGGCTCATCGCGCAGGGTGAGACGGTCGTCCGCGACCCGGGGTCGGCGGACGTCTCGTACCCGGGCTTCTTCGGGGAGCTGGAAAGGATGCGAGCATGACGAAGCGGGTCGTCCTCATCGGCCATCCGGTCGCGCACTCGCTCTCCGGCGCGATGCAGCAAGCGGCCTTCGACGCCGCCGGCATTCCGGCCACCTACGAGCTGTGGGATCGGGCGCCGGCCGAGCTCGCCGACGCGATCGCCGAGCTGCGGACGGACGAGTTCCTCGGCGCGAACGTCACGATCCCCCACAAGGAGAAGGCTGCCGGCCTGGTCGATCGACTGACCGAGGAAGCGCACGCGACCGGGGCCGTCAACACGATCACGCGCGAGGGAAAGCGGCTCGTCGGCCACAACACCGACGTGCCGGGTTTCCGCGCGGCCCTCGACGCGCTCGTGGGGAAGCAGCGGATGCCGCGGGCCGCCGTCGTCCTCGGCTCCGGGGGCGGCGCCCGGGCGGTCGTCCACGGCCTGGTCACCGAAGGGTTCCAGCGCATCGTCGTCTTCAACCGCCACCTCCATCGGGCCGAGGCGCTCGTCCGCTTCTTCGGCAAGAGCGCCGCCCACATGGAGGTGCGGGCCATGCCGTGGCACGAGTCGATCATCGAGGCCGAGCTGGCGAAGTCGAAGGTTCTCGTCAACGCGACGTCGGTTGGCCTCCACGACGACGACACGCCCGTCCCCGGCGAGCTCATCCCGCCCGACCTCCTCGTGATGGACCTCATCTACAACCCGGCCCGCTCGCGACTCCTGCGCGACGCCGAGGCCGCCGGCTGCCAGGTTCAGAACGGCGAGCTCATGCTTCTCCACCAGGGAGCCGCCGCGTTCAGCCTGTGGACCGGCCAGCCGGCGCCGCTCGAGCTCATGCGGGAGAAGCTGGCCGAGGGGCTGGCCGAGGCCGGGGCGACCGCGGGCGGCGCGGCCGACGGCGGGGCGGGCACGGCCGGCGAGCCCGGCTCCTGACGGCGGGCATGACCGCGTTCCGCTTCCTGACCGCCGGCGAGTCGCACGGCCCGACGCTGGCCGCGACGCTCGAGGGGCTGCCGGCGGGCATCCCGGTCACTGCGGACGCGATCGCGATCGACCTCCGCCGTCGCCAGGGGGGGTACGGCCGCGGCGCCCGCCAGGCGATCGAGCAGGACCGGGCCGAGATCCTCGCCGGCGTCCGCCACGGGCTGACCATCGGCTCGCCGGTCCTGCTCCTCGTCCGCAACCGCGACTGGGAGAGCTGGACGCGGGTCATGCAGGTCGAGGCCCTGGCGCCGGAGGAGGCGGCCGAGCTGGCGGCGCTCGCCGAGGGCGGGAACAAGCGGGCGCAGCCCGTCACGCGGGTCCGGCCCGGCCACGCCGACCTGGCCGGTGCCCTCAAGTACGGCTTCGACGACGTCCGGCCGGTCCTCGAGCGGGCCAGCGCGCGCGAGACGGCCGCGCGGGTCGCGGCGGGTGCCGTCTGCCGGGCGTTCCTGGCCGAGCTCGGGATCGAGGTCTGGTCGTTCACCGCCGAGGTCGGCGGCGTCGCGCTGGACCGGGCCGCCTGCACGCGGACCCGCGAGGAGACCGAGGCGAGCCCCCTCCGCTGCCCCGACGCCGCAGCCGAGGCCCGGATGGTCGCCCGGATCGACGAGGCACGATCGCTGGGAAACACGGTCGGCGGCGTCTTCGAGGTCGTCGCCCGCGGGCTCCCGATCGGCCTCGGCAGCCACGTCCACTGGGACCGCCGGCTCGACGCGGCGATCGCGGCGGCGATCATGAGCATCCAGAGCGTGAAGGGCGTCGAGATCGGGCTCGGCTTCGAGCAGACGCGGCGCCTCGGGTCGGACGTCCACGACGTCATCGAGGGCCGGGGCGCCGACGGCGGGTGGATCCACCGCACGAACAACGCCGGCGGCCTCACGGGCGGCATCACGAACGGCGAGCCGCTCGTCGTCCGCGGTGCGGTCAAGCCGATCTCGACGTTGGCCCGGCCGCTGCCCTCCGCCGACCTCCTCACCGGCGAGCCCGTCGAGAAGGCGCACTACGAGCGGAGCGACATCTCTGTCGTGCCGGCGGCCGGCGTGATCGGCGAGGCGATGGTGCTGCTGACGCTCACCCGGGCCGTCCTCGAGAAGACCGGCGGGGACAGCCTCGCCGAGGTCCGCGACAACCTGGAGCGGTACCGCGAGCGGGTCGCGCGCGGTGGGCACACCGCCCCGGCGTCCGGTGCCGGCTCCGGCGAGGCCGGATCCGGGGGCGACGACTAGGACGCGGGCGTGGACCTCGTCCTCGTCGGGCTGCCCGGCAGCGGCAAGACGGCCGTCGGGCGTCGCCTCGCCCGGCGGCATGACGCCGAGCTCGTCGACCTCGACGAGGTGATCGCGGCGGCCGCCGGCCGGCCGATCCCCGCGATCTTCGAGGAGGAGGGCGAGGCGGGTTTCCGGGCTCGCGAGCGCGATGCCGTCGCCTCGCTCGGCCCGCCCGACCCAGAGCCGCCGCTGCGCCGTGTCATCTCCACCGGCGGCGGCGCGCCGATCGACCCCCGCAACCGCTGGCGCCTCTTCCGCGGCCGGCGCGCCGCCTGGCTCGACGCCCCACCGGAGATCCTCGCCCAGCGCATCCGGCGCAGCCCGAATCCGCGCCCGCTCCTCGCGGGTCGCGACCCGATCGGGAAGATGCGCGAGCTCGCCGCCGACCGGGCACGGTTCTACGCGCCTGCGCTCCGCTTGAACGGCATCATCGGCGTGGCGGCGATCGTCGGGGCGCTGGAGCGCCACATCGACCAGCCGCTCCCGGACGGAACCACGCTGCTCCGCGCAGAGACGGCGATCGGCGCCTACGAGGTCGGGGAAGGGAACGCGACCGCCGGCGTGCTCGCCGTGCTCCGCGCCCTGGAGGCGCGGCGGGCGATCCTCGTGTCGGAGCCGCGGGCCTGGGAGGTGGCCGGCACAATCGTCGCCGCGGGGATCGCGGCGGCCGGGGTGCGGATCGACCACGTTCTCCTCCCGGAAGGCGAGCCTGCCAAGCGCCTGGCGGTCGTGGAGGCGGCAGCTCGCGAGCTCGCCCGGCTGCGGGCGGAGCGGGGCGACCCGCTCGTGGCGATCGGGGGCGGGGCGCTCGGCGATGCCGCCGGGTTCCTTGCCGCGACCTGGCTCCGCGGCGTGCCGGTGATCCACGTCCCCACGACGCTCGTCGCCCAGGTCGACTCCTCGATCGGCGGCAAGACGGCGGTCGACCTGCCCGAGGGCAAGAACCTCGTCGGCGCATTCCACCAGCCGACCGCGGTCGTCGTTGACGTCCGCTTCCTGCGGACGCTGCCGCCCCGCCATCTCCGGGGGGCGCTCGGGGAGGCGGCAAAGATGGCGGCCCTGGGCGACGAGCGGCTCTTCGAGCTCCTGGAGGACCGGGGGGCGGCGATCGCGGCCGGCGACGTCACGGTGCACGAGGACGGCAGCCTGGCCGAGGTCGTCGAGCGCTGTGGCTGGGCAAAGGTCGAGGTCGTGACGGCCGACGAGCGCGAGCTGGGCCGGCGCATCCATCTCAACCTCGGCCACTCGCTGGGCCACGCGATCGAGGTCGCGGCCGCCTACGAGGGGATCCTCCACGGGGAGGCGGTTGCCTACGGGCTCCGCGCCGCGTGCCGCATCGGCGTGGCCGTCGAGGCGACGCCGCCCCAGCGGGCAGCCCGGATCGAGGCCCTTCTCGACGACCTGGACCTGGGGCGGTCCCCGCTCCCCTACCCGCTCGACGCGGTCCTTGCCGCGATCGTCACGGACAAGAAGCACGCCGGGGGGCGGCTCCGCTGGGTCCTCCCGACGGACGGGGGCGTCACGGTCCGCGACGACGTGCCGGACGATGTCATCGAAGCCGCCGCACGCGGCGTGCTCGCGGGCGCGCGGGCGGGGGCGACCACGTGAGCGGTCGGGCGCCCGGCGGCGGGTCGGTCGCTCGGCGCCTGCGGGTCCTCGTCGTCAACGGGCCGAACCTCAACCTCCTGGGCACCCGCGAGCCCGCGATCTACGGCCGGGAGACGCTGGCCGAGGTCGAGGTGGGGATCGCGGAGCGGGCCGCCGAGCTCGACGTCGACGTGGCCTTCTTCCAATCGAACCACGAAGGCGAGATCATCGACCGCCTCCACCGGCGCGACTTCGACGCGTCGGTCGTCAACGCCGGTGGGCTGACCCACACGTCCGTGAGCCTTCGCGATGCCCTTCTCGGGATCGAGCGGCCCTTTGTCGAGGTTCACCTCTCCGACCCGGCAACCCGCGAGCCCTTCCGGCGCGTCAACTTCCTCGAAGACGTGGCCATCGCCCGGTTCGTCGGGATGAAGGCCGCCGGCTACCACCGGGCGCTGGAAGAGCTGGCCCGGTGCTGGGCGACCGGCGAGATCGAGCCGCGAGCGCTCCCGGCGGCGGGCGACGACGAGCCGGCGGGCGGCGATGCCTGAGCGAATCCGCCACGCCCCGGGCGAGGAGCCGCTGCCGGCGGGGACCGCCGCCGCTCTTGCGCCGCTGCGCGAGCGGATCGACGCGATCGACCACGAGATCGTTGCCCTCCTGAACGAGCGGGCCGAGATCGCCCTCGAGATCGGCCGCGTGAAGCAGGAGACGGGGCGCCGAACGGTCCGCGACGCGCAGCGGGAGGCCGAGGTCCTCGAGCGGGTGACGAGCACGTCGGCCGGGCTCTTCCCGGAGCCCGAGCTCGTGGCGCTCTACCGCAGGCTCATCGCCGCGACCCGGCGCGTCCAGCACGCCCAGAAGCGGGCCGCCGGCGCGGACGCGACCGCGAGCGCCGGGGCGGAGGCTGGCGCCGAGCCTGGCGCCGACCCAGGCGCGGAGACCGGCCCGCGGTGATCCCTCTCGGGCCGCGGGATCCCGGCCCGGTCCGCCCGGACCCGGCTCGGCTCCCGGTCGCGCCCACCACCCGCTTCGCCCCGGCCCCCACGGGTTACCTCCACCTCGGCCATCTCGTCAACGCGATCTACACGTGGGGCATTGCCCGGGCGACGGGCGGCCTGGTGATCCTGCGGATCGAGGACCACGACCGCCAGCGGAGCCGGCGCGCGTACGAGGGCGCGCTCCTCGACGACCTCGAGCGCCTCGGCCTGGTCCCCGACGAGCCGCCGCTCGCCGAGCTGTGGGCCGGGCGGTCGACGTACCGCCAGTCGGACGACCCGGCGCCGTACGAGGCGGCGGTCGCGACCCTGCGCGGGCAGGGGCGCGTGTACACGTGCACCTGCTCACGCACGGCCCTGCTGGGATGGCGCGGGCCCGGCTGCCCTGGCGGCTGCCGGTCGCGCGGGCTGCCCGAGGAGGCCCCGGGTGCCGCGCTCCGGGCGTCCCTCGGCGAGGTCGAGGAGAGCGGCGCCGGTGCTGATCGCGAGGCCTTCGAGGACCTACTCCTGGGCCCGCGGGCCGGCGACCCCTCGTCCGAGGGTGACCTGACGGTTCGCGACCGGCACGGCAACTGGAGCTACCCGCTCTGCGTGGTGGTGGACGACGCACGCCACGGCGTCGACCTTGTCATCCGCGGCCGCGACCTCCTCGAGGCGACGCCGCGTCAGATCCGCCTGGGCCGTCTCCTCGGTCGCCCGGGCCCGCCAGGCTTCCTCCACCACCCGCTCCTGCGGAAGCCGTCCGGGGCGAAGCTCAGCAAGGCGGACCACGACACGGCGATCCGCAACCTTCTCGACGGCGGCGCGACGCCCGCCGACCTGCTCGGCTTCGCGGCGGCCTCGGTGGGGCTCGTGCCCGAGCCGCACCCCGTCCGGGCCCAGCACATCGCCGACCTGTTCGCGGCGCGACCCGCTGACCCGGCGCCGGGCGGCCCCGCGCCCCCGCCCCGTCTCTCCACGCGGGCGCGGTAGGCTCCGCCGGGGCGGTGACCGTATCCGCTCCGCTCCGCCAGCACCGGGAGGACGATGAACACGCAGCAGCTCCTCGACCCGCTTCCGATCGTCGGCGTCTTCGCACTGACCACGGCCATCCTGCTCGCGGTCTTCGAGATCGGCTACCGCCTTGGGCGCTGGTGGCAGGCGAAGACACCCGACGAGAAGGAGGGGCCCACAGGGATGCTCGTGGGTTCGCTCCTGGCGCTCATGGCCTTCCTCCTGGCGGTGACGATGGGGATGGCGTCCGATCGCTTCGACACGAGGCGGGGGCTCGTGCTGGAGGAGGCGAACGCGATCGGCACGACGTACCTGCGGGCCGGCTATCTCCCCCAGCCCCAAGGAGCGACGAGCCGGGCGCTCCTGCGGGAGTACGTCCCGCTGCGGATCAACACGGCCGACCGACAACAGCTCACTGCCAACTTCGCCCGCTCCACGGAGATCCATGCCGAGCTCTGGGCGATTGCCGAGGATCTGGCCCGCGACATGCCCGAGTCAGATCTCGTGGGTCTCTACGTCGAGACGCTGAACCAGACGATCGACCTGCACGCGACGCGCGCGACGGCAATCGTGTCCGCGCGAGTGCCGGAGACCGTGGTCATCCTCCTCATCATCGGCGCGGCCCTGACCATGGGAATGGTCGGCTACAGCGCGGGCCTCACGCGCCGGCGGAGCTCCCTCGGGGCCGCGGTGCTGGTCGTCGTCCTGGCCGCGGTCCTCACCCTCGTCATCGACCTCGACCGACCGCGGGACGGCTTCCTGCAGGTCAGCCAGCAGCCACTCATCGACCTCGCGGAGCAGATCGGCGCGCCAGCTCCCTGACGTCGGCGCCGCGCGTCCGAGCCGCCCACGATCCAGGGATCGCGTGCTCCACAATGAGCCGATGACAGCTGCGACACGATCCCGGACGTGGGCCCGGTCCACACGTCGCCGCGACCGCCGCCTGCTCCCCGGCCGGGTTCTCCTCTCGTGAGTCTCCTCCGCCCGATCCGGAACACGTGGTCGACGTCCATCGGCGTCGCCCGCGAGCGCCTGCGCGTCGGTGGGAGGCGGCGGATCCTCATCGACTGGGCCGTTCAGGCCGCCGTGCTCCTCGTCGTCGGCAACGTCGTCCCCGGAATCCTCGTGGAGAGCATCGGCGCCGCGCTTGTCGCGGCCGTCGTCCTCGGGCTCCTCAACGCCCTCGTCCGACCGGTGATCATCCTCCTCACGCTGCCCCTCAACGTCGTGACCGTGGGGCTCCTCTCGCTCGTCGTCAACGCGATGATGCTCAGTCTCGCCGCACCGCTCGTTCCCGGCTTCGAGGTGACGTCGTTCGCCGGGGCCTTCGCGGCGGCCCTCGTCATCACGATCCTCACGACGCTCGTCTCGGTCGTCATCTCCGCCGATCGAGACGACACCTTCTACGCGGAGCTCTCCCGCCGCTTGGCCGCGCAGGAGACGCCGCGGGTCGCCGGGGGTCGCGGCCTCTTGGTCGTCCAGATCGACGGGCTCGGCGCGCCGATCCTCCGCAACGCGATCCGCGTCGGGCTCACGCCGCGGATGGCTTCGTGGGTCCGGAGCGGGCGCTACCGGCTCGTGGAGTGGGACTGCGCTCCGCCGTCGCAGACTCCGTCGAGCCAGGCCGGCATCCTCCACGGCAGCAACGACGACATCCCAGCCTTCCGCTGGTACGAGAAGGACCGCGGGCGCCTCATGGTCGCGAACCGGCCGGCCGACGCAGCGGAGATCGAGCGCCGGCTCTCGAACGGGAAGGGCCTGCTGGCGGCGGACGGCACGAGCGTCGGCAATCTCTTCTCGGGCGATGCCGCCCGCAGCCTCTTCACGATGAGCACGATCGGCTCGGGCCGGCCGGCCGACGTCGACGCCTTCTCCCTGTACTTCGTCGACCCGGGCGCCTTCGTCCGGACGGTCGTCCTGACGATCTCGGAGGCGATCAAGGAGCTCCTCGAGGCGCGGCGCCAGCGGGCCCTCGGCATCGAGCCGCGGGTGCACCGCGGGGCGGCGTTCGCCGGGATGCGGGCGGTCAGCAACGTGCTCCTCCGCGACCTGAACGTGACCTTCCTCATGCACGCGATGGGCCGCGGGACGCCGATCATGTACGTCGACTTCGTCGACTACGACGAGCTGGCTCATCACGCCGGTCCCGAGCGCCTGGAGTCGCTCCGCTCGCTGACCGGCGTCGACCAGGCGCTCGCCTCGCTCGAGCGGGCGGCCGCAAGCGCGCCCCGCGACTACTCGATCGTCGTCCTCTCCGACCACGGCCAGAGCCAGGGGGCGACCTTCCGACAGCGGTACGGCTCGACGCTCGACGAGGTCATCCGGGCCCTCATGGGCGGCGACGTGACCGCGGTGACGACGGCGACCCAGGGCGAGGGCTGGGGCCCGGCGAACGCCCTCCTCGGCGAGATCCGGCAGCGGCCGGGGATCGCCGGCAGGGTGGCATCAACGGCGCTCGGCAGCCGTACCGTGGACGGAGCCGTGGAGCTCGGCGGGACTGCCGAGCCGCGGATGGTCACCGAGCAGACCGCCGACCTCGTCGTCGGGCCTTCCGGGAACCTGGCGAACGTCTACTTCACGGCGATGTCCGGGAGGGCGACGCTCGAGGAGATCGACGAGCGCCATCCCGGCCTCGTCGCCGGCCTCGCGGCCCATCCTGGGATCGGGTTCGTCCTCGTGAAGACCGCAGCCCTCGGCTCGGTGGCGATCGGGCGCGCCGGCGTCCACCACCTCGCCGACGGCCGGGTCGACGGCGAGGACCCGCTGGCGCCGTTCGGGCCGCGCACCGCCGATCACCTCAGGCGGATCGACGCCTTTGCCCACGTCGGCGATCTCCTGCTCAACAGCAGCTACGACGCGGAGCTCGACGAGGTCGCGGCGTTCGAGGAGCTGGTCGGCAGTCACGGCGGCTTCGGCGGTCCGCAGACGCGGCCGTTCGTCCTGGCCCCCACGACGCTGCCGTTCGACGACGAGCCGCTCGTCGGGGCGCCGGCCGTCCACCGCCAGCTCGTGCGCTGGGCCGACGCGCTCGGCGTCGGGCCGGAGTCGGGCGCGACCGCCTCGGCGAGCGCCGGTGTCGCCGGGGAGCATCGACCGCGAGCGATCGGGGCGATCGCCCTGCTCATAGCACTCGGCGCCCTTCCCTCGCTGGTCATCGGCACCGCGGCGCTCGCGCTCGACCTCGCCATCGGAGGCGGCCCCGGAGTCTTGGTCCTCGCGATCGTCCTCGTTGGGCTCGGTGTCGCCGGCATGGCCGTGGGGCTCGGCCTCTGGCGGCGCCGCCGCTGGGCGTGGATGGCCGCGCTCGTGCTCCAGGGGATCAGCGTCGTCCAGGTCCTGCTCGTGATCGCCGCGAGCGGCCTGGGTGGCGCTGCCGCGCTCGGGTTGTCCCAGCTCGTCGTCGCCCCCCTCGTGTTCTTCTACCTCACGCGGCCCCATGTGGCGGCCGTGTTCGGGCACCGGCGACGCTCGACCGGCGCGGCGTAGGCAACTCGTCGGGCGTGCGGCCCGGGCGTGCGGCCGGGCCTGCGAGGGGCCCGGCGCAGGGGCGCTACTTCGGGAGGTGCTGGCCCGGCATCCCACCCGGACCGCCGACCGGGGCGGGCGCCTCGGTGGCCGGGGCGGGAGGCTCCGGCGTGGCCGGAACGGCCGTCGGCGCGGCGGTCGCCACCGGCGGCGGCGCGGCCACGGTCGACTCGTCGGCGGGAGATGCCGCGACGACGCTGCCAGCGGCGAGCAGCCCGACGGCCAGGAGCGCGGCCACCTGCAGCGCGCGGCGGCCCGTGAGGCGGCGGCGCGACTGCCGAACCGTGGTGTTCTCGTTCATCTCAGCCACCTCTCCCGGTCGTCTCGGGCCTCTCGCGATCCCGTCCCGAGGACGACGTCAGCGTGCGCCGGGAACGATCCCGATCGGTAGCGGCCGGGTCACAGCAGCGCTGGCATCCGCGCGCCTCGCGGACGGTGCCGCGACCGGCGCCGCGGCTGTCGGCTGGGCGACAGTCTCGTCGGCCGCCGTGTCAGGATCGCGGCCCCGCGGCGACCGGCGCGACGGTGGCCGCGCGCAGCGACGCCACGAGCCGCCCGAGCGCCACCGTGTCGCGACCGTCCGGACCGAGCGCGTCGACGAGGGCCGAGGCGACGATGACGCCGTCGGCGCCCGCCCGGACGAGGGCCCGGACGTGGGCCCGCCGCGACACCCCGAAGCCGACCGCGACCGGTACCGGGCTCACCGCCTTCACCTCGCGGACGTAGCGGCCCACCTCGGGCGGGAGGCTCGTCCGGGCGCCGGTGATGCCGACGAGGGAGACGCAGTACAGGAAGCCGCCGGTCCGCGCCGCCACGACGGCGCGGCGAGCGGGCGAGGTCGTGGGCGCGACGAGGTACACGACGGCGAGGCCGGCAGCGGCCGCGCCGGCCTCGAAGGGGGCGCCCTCGTCGGGCGTCAGGTCGGCAACGATCGTGCCCGACGCCCCGGCGGCGACGAGCGCGGCGGCACGCTCCCGGCCGTCGCCGCCGCCGATGAGCTGGTTCGCGTAGCCCATCGTGACGAGCGGGGTGCCGGGCCGCGCCACGGAGACCCGCCGGACGAGGTCGAGCGAGCGGTCGAGCGTCGCGCCGCCGGCGAGGGCGGCCGACGAGGCGCGCTGAAGCGTGGTCCCGTCGGCCAGCGGGTCCGAGTACGGAAGGCCGACCTCGAGGACATCGGCGCCTGCGTCGATCGCGGCGAGGGCGATCGCGAGCGAGGTCTCCGCGTCGGGATAGCCGGCGACGATGTACGGGACGAGCGCGACCCGGCCGTCGGCGCGGGCCCGCCTGAATGCGTCGGCGATCCGGCGGGCGCCGGGCGTCGCATCGGTCGAAGGCAGGGCGTCCGCGCCGCCGGCTGCGCTCATCGGACGACCTCCCAGGGCTCGACGTCGGCGAAGCGCTCGAGCGCGGCGAGGTCCTTGTCGCCGCGCCCCGAGAACCCGACGAGAACGAGCGTCTCGTCCGGCCAGGCCGGAGCCGCGCCGCGCTCGACGCGCGAGCCGCGACGGCCGGCCGGAGCCGCACCGCGCTCCCCCGCCCCGACGAGCAGCTTCGGCAGGGCCGCGATCGCGTGGGCGGTCTCGAGCGCCGGCAGGATTCCCTCGGTGAGCGTCACGACCTTCATCGCCGCCACCGCCTCGCGGTCGGTTGCCGCGGCGAGCGAGATGCGCCCGGCCTCGGCGAGCGCGGCCAGCTGCGGCCCGACGCCGGGGTAGTCCAGCCCCGCCGAGGCGCTCACGGCCTCGACGACCTGCCCGTCGCGGTCCTGGAGCATGAGCGAGCGCGAGCCGTGGAGGATCCCCGGGCTGCCGCCGAGGATCGCGGCTGCGTGGCGCCCCGTCCCGATCCCGTCCCCGGCGGCCTCCGCGACGGCGAGCCGGACCGACGGCTCCCCGATGAAGCGGGCGAGCAGCCCGATCGCGTTCGAGCCGCCCCCGACGCAGGCAAGGGCCAGGTCGGGCAGCCGCCCTTCGACGGCCAGCAACTGTCCCGCCGCCTCGTCGCCGATCCGGCGCTGCAGGTCGCGCACGACCGTCGGGTACGGGTGGGGTCCCATGGCCGAGCCGAGGACGTAATGCGTGGTGGCGACGTTCGTCACCCAGTCGCGCATCGCCTCGTTGACCGCGTCCTTGAGGGTCGCGGTGCCGGAGGTGACCGAGCGCACCTCCGTCCCGAGGGCCCGCATCCGGAGGACGTTCGGGGCCTGGCGACGGATGTCCTCCTCGCCCATGTAGACGACGCAGGGCAGGCCGAGCAGCGCGCACGCGGTGGCCGTCGCGACGCCGTGCTGGCCGGCGCCGGTCTCGGCGATGACCCGGGTCTTGCCGAGGCGTCGCGTGAGCAGCGCCTGGCCGAGGGCGTTGTTGATCTTGTGGGCCCCGGTGTGGGCAAGGTCCTCGCGCTTGAGGTGGACGCGCAGCCGGGAGGGCAGCCCCGCGCCGGGTCGGAGGCGGGCCGCCTCGGCGAGGACGGCGGCGGCCAGCCGGTCGGCGCGGTAGAGCGCGGTCGGACGGCCGGCGAAGCGGGCCAGGAGCTCACGGAGCTCGGCCCAGAAGACGGGGTCGTCGCGGAGCGCCGACCAGGCGGCCTCCAGCTGCTCGAGGGCGCCGACGAGCGTCTCGGGGACGAAGCGGCCGCCGAAGTCGCGCTCGACACCCCAATGGCCGCGCGCATCGGCCTCGACGAGGCCGGGATGGACGGGCGTCGGCCCGGCCGGGGTGTTCGGACGATCGAAGCGCGCGGCGCGGGCGCGCTTGACGAAGAGGGCGACGGCGAGCGGTTCCTTGCGCGGCCGCTCCCCGGGGACGCGCGGCGCCTCGGCCCCCGAGGCCACGTCGACGCCGACGGCGGGGACGGCGAGGAGCGCGCCGGCGACGGCGCCCGGGTTCAGCCCCCCGGCAAGGATCACGGGGACCTCCCGGGCGACCGCGGCCGCGATGGACGTGTCGGCCCTCGTGCCGGTCCCGCCGGGATGCGAGCCGCCGGCCGTGTCGAGGAGGATCCGGGCGGCTCCCGCGGCGAGATGGGCGCGAGCGCGGGCGACCGCTTCGTCGACCAGGGCCGTGCGCCCCGCCGCGTCGTCGGGTGCCGCCGGCGGCAGGTGGACGACCGCCCACGCGGGGCGGGGCACGACCGCAGTCCGCTCGGGGGGCTCCCCGCCGTGCAGCTGGATCGCGTCCACGTCGACCTCCGTGGCGAGTGCAGCGAGCAGCGCGTCGTCCGCGTTCGCGGTGACGGCGACGATCGCCGGCGTCCGCGTCCCACCGGCGGCGCGGGCGCGCCGGGCGAGCGCCGCGCCCTCCGCGATCGTCAGCGCCCGCGGCGTCCCCGGGACGAAGTTGAGGCCGATCGCGTCGGCGCCGGCGGCGAGCGCCGCGTCGAGCCCGGCGTCGTCGACGATGCCGCAGATCTTCACGAGCGGGAGGCGGTGAGCGGCGGCCGGGTCGTCGGGCACGGCCCCCGCTGCCACGAACGCGGCCGCGGCCGCACGGGGGTCGGCGGCCCGGACGAGCGCCTCGCCGACGAGGGCGGCGTCGAACCCGGCCGCCCGCCAGCGCGCGATCGTCGCCGGCTCGCGCACCCCGGACTCGGCGATCACGATCCGGTCGTCCGGGATCCGCGAGCGCAACCGGATCGGGTGGTCGGGGTCGACCGCCAGCGTGCGCAGGTCGCGCGAGTTCACGCCGACGAGGCGGGCGCCCGAGGCGAGGGCGGCATCGAGCTCGCGCTCGGCGTGCACCTCGACGAGCGGCTCCAGGCCGAGGTCGCGGGCCCGCGCGACGAGGCCGGCCAGGCGCCGCGCCGGGTGGAGCGCGGCCAGCAGCAGGACGAGGTCGGCGCCGGCGGCGCGCAGGACCGGCAGCTGCCGCGCGTCCACGACGAACTCCTTGGCGAGCACCGGCACGGCGACCGCGTTCCGGACGGCCCGCAGGTCGTCGACCGACCCGCCGAACCAGTGCGGCTCGCAGAGGACGGAGATCGCGGCCGCGCCACCGGCGACGTAGGCGCGGGCCTGGGCGACGGGGTCGAGCCCGGCGGCGATCGCGCCGGCCGACGGCGACGAGCGCTTCACCTCGGCGACGAGGTGAAGCCCGGGCCGGGCGAGGCGGAGGAGGACGTCGCGAGGCGCCGGGGCGGCTGCCGCCGCGCGGGCGAGGTCGCGGTAGGTGACGTCGCCGAGCTCGACGGCCACGTCGGCGGCGCGGCGGGCGGCGATCTCCCCGAGGACACCGGCGCGGCCGCGGCCGGCGGCGGGAGCGGCGGCGGCGTAGGCGGCGGCGCGGCCGCGGCCGGCGGCGGGAGCGGGCGTGGTCATGCCGGGGCCTCCGGGGTGGTCGAGCGGGCACGGTCGGCGCGGGCCTTCTCCTCGCGCAGTCGGGCGAGGAGGCCGGAGGCCGACCCGTCGTCGATCGTGGCGCCGGCCAGTGCGACACCCCTCGCGAGGTCGGGCACGCGGCCGGCGGCGACGAACGCGGCACCGGCGTTGAGCAGGACGACGTCGCGCCGCGGGCCGCGGTCGGCTCCGGCGACCACCCCCTCGACGAGCACCGCGTTCTCGGCGGGCGTCCCGCCGATGAGCTCCGTCGTCGCGGCCGACCGCAGGCCCACCGCCATCGGGTCGACCGTCCGCCGCTCGACGCCGCCGGGCGTCACGTCGTAGATCACGCCGCTCCCGTCGAGCGGCAGCTCGTCGAGCCCGGTGCCGTGGACGACGAGCGCCCGCTCGGCGCCGAGAGCCCGGAGGACCTCGGCGACCCGCGGCGCTGCCGCCGGATCGCCGACCCCGACGACCTGGCGTCGCGCGCCGGCCGGGTTCGTGAGCGGGCCGAGGAGGTTGAAGGCCGTCCGCACGCCGATCTCGCGGCGAGTCGGGCCCGCGTGGCGCATCGCCGGGTGGAAGCCCGGGGCGAAGAGGAAGGCGAACCCGAGCGAGCGGAGGGCGACGGCTGCGGAGGCGGCGTCGTGGTCGATCCGCACCCCGAGTGACTCGAGCACGTCCGCCGAGCCCGACTTCGAGGTGACCGCGCGGTTGCCGTGCTTCGCGACCGGCACGCCGGCCGCCGCCACGACGAACGCGGCCGCGGTCGAGATGTTGAACGTGCCGGAATGGTCGCCACCGGTGCCGCAGGTGTCGATCGTGCCGGCCGGCGCCTCGACCGGGACGACCCGCTCCCGCATCGCCTCCGCGAAGCCGGCGAGCTCCTCGATCGTCTCGCCGCGCATCCGGAGGGCGACGAGGAGTGCTGCCAGCTGGGCGGGCGTCGATTCCCCGTCCATCACGGCGCCCATCGCTGCGCGGGCGGCCTCGCGGCCCAGCGTCCCGCCGTCGACCACGGCCGCGAGGGCGGACCGCACGGCCTCGCTCATCGGGCACCTCCCGCGACCGGACCCGCCGGCTCGGTGCCCGACGGCTCGGTGCCCGCCGGCGGTGCCCGCCGGCTCGGTGCCCGCCGGCATGCCGGCCTCGTCGTCGAGCCCCCGCGTCGCGAACGACCCGCTCGCCGCGTCGAGCTGCGACCGCGTCGCCCTCCCCGGCGAGGCGCAGAAAGTTCGCGAGCAGGTGCGGGCCCGTCCGGCGTGAGCACGGACTCGGGGTGGAACTGGACGCCCTCCATCGGCAGCGTCGCGTGGCGGACGCCCATGAGCACGCCGTCCTCGGCGCTGTGGGCGGTCGGACGAGCTCCGCCGGCAGCGTCGCCGGGTCGATGCAGAGCGAGTGGTAGCGCGCGGCCTGGAAGCTCGGCGGCATCCCGGCGAGGAGGCCGGCGCCGTCGTGCTCGACCGGCGACGCCTCGCCGTGGACGAGCGTCGGGGCCCGGACGATCGACGCCCCGAAGGCGGCGCCCATCGCCTGCATGCCGAGGCAGACGCCGAGGAGCGGGATCCGTCGGTCCGCGGCGAAGCGAACCGTCTCGATCGAGATCCCCGCGTGCTCCGGGTCGGCCGGGCCGGGCGAGACGACGATCCCGCGCAGGTCGACGGCGGGATCGTCGGCGAGCGCGTCGAGGCCGGCCCGGTCGATCGCGTCGTTGCGCACGACGCGGACGTCGGCGCCGGCAGCCTGCAGGGCCTGCACGAGGTTGAAGGTGAAGCTGTCGTAGTTGTCGATGACGAGGATCATCTGGCGTCCTCGGTTCGTTCCCGCGCACCGACGGTCTCGGCCGACGGAGCGCTCTCCACGGCGTCGGCCTCGTCCGACCCGGCCGCCCGCGGAGCCGGCCCGCCGCTTCCTGCCGCCAGCTCGATCGCCCGACGCAGCGCCGCCGCCTTGTGCTCGGTCTCCTCGAACTCCCGCTCGGGGACGCTCCCGGCGACGATCCCGGCGCCGGTGTGGACGTGGGCGGCCCCGTCCTTGAGGACCGCGCTGCGGATCGTGATCGCCGTGTCGAGGTTGCCGTCGTAGCCGAGGTAGCCGACGGCGCCGCCGTAGAGCCCGCGCCGCTCGCCTTCCGCCGCCGCGATCAGCTGCATCGCCCGGACCTTCGGCGCGCCGGAGAGCGTGCCGGCCGGGAAGACGCTGCGCAGCGCGTCGAGCGCGTCGAGCCCCGGGCGCCATCTTCGCCTCGACGTGGCTCACGAGGTGGAGGACGTGGCTGTACCGCTCGACCTCCATGTACTTGGTGACGGTGACCGTGCCCGGTCGGGCGACCCGCCCGAGGTCGTTGCGGCCGAGGTCGACGAGCATGACGTGCTCGGCCCGCTCCTTCGGATCGCGCCTGGAGCTGCTCGGCGAGGAGCGCGTCCTCCCGCTCGTCGGCGCCGCGCGGACGCGTGCCGGCGATCGGGTGCGTCGTCAGCCGGTCGCCCTCGACCTGGAGGAGGAGCTCGGGGCTGGCCCCGACGACCTCGAACGACGGCGTGCGCACGAAGAAGAGGTACGGGCTCGGGTTCACCCGCCGCAGCGCGCGGTAGAGGCCGATGCCGTCGAGCGGGCGGCCGTCGGCGCGCTCGGGCAGGGGGATCGACTGGCGGCGGGCGAGGACGACCTGGATCGCCTCGCCGGCGGCGATCGCGTCCTTCGCGCTGCGGACGGCGGCCTCGTAGGCGTCGCGCCCAGGAGGTCTGCGTCGGAGCCACGCCGGTTCCGGCCGGGGCGGCGGCGCCCGGTCCGGCGGCGCCCGGGGCGGCGGGTGCCGCGGGCAGGCCCGCGATCTCGGCGGCGCTCGGACGAGCCGTCCGCTCGAGGGCCTCGAAGATCGCTCGCTCGGCGATGCGGTAGCGCTCCTCGAGGCGCGGGGCGTCGGTCTGGAGCGAGGCGATCGCGGAGAGCGTGTGGGTCAGGTGGTCGAAGACGAGGACGAGGTCGGTCTCGATGAAGCTCGCCAGCGGGACGCCGACCGGGTCGGCCGCCGGGAGCGGCACGGTCGGCTCGAAGACCGAGACGGCGTCGTAGGCGAGGGCGCCGACGGCGCCGCCGGTGAAGCGCGGCATCCCCTCGGTCGGCTCGACCCGGCGGCGCGGCACGAAGTCGCGGAGGGCGACGAGCGGGTCGGCGGCCGGGACCTCGGTGACCGGCAGGTCGGGCGTGTACTCGACGACGCCGACCGGGCGGTCCTGGACCCGGGCGCGGCCGTCGCGGACCTCGAGCAGCCGGCGCGGCCCGACGCCGAGGAAGCTGTACCGCCCGAGGCGCTCGCCGCCCTCGACGGACTCGAGGAGGTACGCGGGCGTGCGCCGTCGTCGAGTCGGAGGAACGCGCCGATCGGGGTCTCGAGGTCGGCGTCGCGCGTCGCCCGCAGGAGGACCGTGTCGGCGCTCCCCGCGAGGCGCTTGACCTCGCCGAGGCTGAGGGGGCTCTGGGTGGACATCGCCGCGGACCTCCGGAAACGAAAACGACCTCTCGTCCTGCCGGGACGAAAGGTCGTGCCTTCCGCGGTGCCACCCGCATTCGGCGTCTGCCGCGCTCATCGTGACCGACGGGACGGTTCCGCCGTCCGATCGGCGCTGCCCTGTATCGCTGGCGCTCTGCGCCGGAGCCTACTGGCGGGGGCCGCGCTCCTCGTCGAGCTCGGCCGTCCGCGTTCGGTCCGGAGGCTCCCGGGTCCATTCGCCGTCGTCGCCGCCCCGGCTTCCACCAGCCGCCGGGTCTCTCTGCCGGC
The DNA here is from genome assembly GCA_963736545.1 of uncultured Chloroflexia bacterium. Classification (GTDB taxonomy): domain Bacteria; phylum Chloroflexota; class Limnocylindria; order Limnocylindrales; family CSP1-4; genus CTSoil-043. The sequence goes on along the minus strand of CAVTPA010000001.1, from coordinate 3,520,196 downwards.
GCCGCGACGGGTACTCGTCCCGATCACAGCCGCATATTCGGTTGAGGGCGCGAGTCTAGGCGCGTAGGATCGGGTCCGTCAAACCGGGCCGCGGCGGTGCGGCGACGGCGTCGAGACGGGCAATGGGAGCGACGTCGGCGCATCGGTGGCGCCCGGGTCGGCAGTCGGCGTCCCGGGTGGGGTGCTGCCGGACGAACCACAGGCGGCGACGGCGAGCAAAGTGAGGAACAGGCATCGCCCGAGGCGTCGCATCGACGACACGAGACTGCCGTCGCTCGCGACCCTGCGTCGAGGGCCGGATGGCAGGACGGCGGATGGCACGCCGCGCCGGCGCTTCCTGCTACGGGATCAGCCCCTCCGCCCGTACCAGCGCGTCGAGGCGGTCGAGGAGGCGGTCGACCCGCGCCGGGAGCCCGGCGAGGTCGGTCGTCGCCGTCCGGAGGAGGTCGTCGACGTCGTCGGCCATTGCCTCCGGCAGCCGGTCGCAGCTCGCGACCGCGGCCTCGACGAGGCGCTTCTCACCCGGGTGCGGCAGCCGGTTGACGGCGAAGAGCACGTCGAAGTAGCTGGCCACCAGGCCGGCCAGGCGGTGGTTGACGCTGACGAGGTCGCCGCGCCGGGCCGCCTTCGCCAGCTGGTTGGCGTACGCCGGGAGGACGTCGCGGAGGACCGGGTGGTTGAGGTCGATGATGTTGCGCCGCAGCTGCTCCGGGTAGTCGACGGCCGCGCGCGCCTGCAGGCCGGCGAGCCACCCGCGCGGGTCCGTCAGTGCGATGGAGCCCCGGACGGTGTGCCAGAAGCAGGTGGTGTACCCGAGGCTCGCCTCGTGGCGGACGAGGACGCGATCCAGCTGCTCCTCCATCCAGCCGGCGTCGAAGTAGATCGCGTCGACGTGGATTCCCGTCGCGGCGTGAAGCCACTCGTCGCCTGGGCCCCAGAACGTCATGCCGAGATCGGCCCGCGTCGCGCCGCCGGCCGCCTCGACGATCCCCCGGCGGACGGGCAGCGGGACCTCGCCCCGCGTGTAGACGTAGATGTCGATGTCCGAGGCATCGTCCGTGCCGACACCGGCGCCCCCGCGCGAGCCGCCGAGCGCGACGGCTTCGACCTGCGGGAGTGGCGCGAAGAGCGCGGCGAGGCGGCGGGCGAGCTCGAGATGGGCGGTCGCCATGCCGGTGCAGTGTAGCGAGGGCAGGTGTGAGCGGTCTCCCGGTTGACGAGGGCGATCACTCGGCGGTCACGGGCGCCAGGTGGACCTCCAAGCTTCCGGTGGCGCCCTCCACGGCGAGCCTGTAGAGCCCGGCATCGAGGCGAAGCGTCTTGGCGAAGACCTCGATCGGGGTGGTCGGCCCGCACCGCAGTCGCGCCGCCTCCCCCAGGACCGACTCGTCGTTTCCCACGCGCTGGAGCACGACGACCGCGCCACCCGCGGTCGCACCGGACCCCGCGCAGCCCCCACCGAGCGCGTACTCGGCCCTCCCGAGCTCGAATGGCGCGAGCTCGGTCCAGGTTCCGGCATCGCGGGCGAACCGGTAGACGCGGGTCGCTGCCGGGGGCAGACCGGCGACCCATCCGTCCGCGCCCTGGAACACGGGGATCACCGTTGATCCCGACGGCCATGAGAACTCGACCGAGTAGCCGACCACGAAGCTCTCGACCTCCACCGGCGGGGACGCCGCCGGGCCAGGTGGCGGTGACGGGGCCGGCGGCGGCGTCCAGAGGCCATCCAAGGGCCGCACGGCGACCCGTGTGTAGGGGGGACTGTCCACGTCGAGGCCGGGCTCGGCGGCCGCGGCGACCTGGAGGCAGGCGGGGAGCGGACCGCAGTCCACGGTGAAGCCCCTGGGCGGTGCCGTGACCGCGGGCTGTGCCGTGACCGGCGGCGACGTCGGCGTGGCAGTCGGCGTCGGCGTCGCGCGCTCCGTGGTCGCCGGCATCGAGGCCGGCGCGGGGGATCCCGACGTCGTCGCGGGGCCGCACCCTCCGGCAACCAGGACCCCGAGGACGAGCAGGCAGGCGGCAGTCCGTCGTCGCCCGGGCGACCGATGCGTCGCGGCGGCCCGTCGACGACCGAAGACGAGAAGCCCGCCGGCCAGGGCGACGATGAACGCGGCCACCGTCGGCCACGCAGCCGACGGCCCGGCCGTGTGGGCCACGTCGGGAAGCGTCGCCGTCGCCGGCAGCTCCGAGGCCGGGGTCCCGGGCCCGAACAGCGAGGTCGCGGAGGCGACGGCAGCCTGGCCCTCCGGGCTCGTGAGGGAGAGGGGCGCCTCGGTGCAGATGACAGGGCCATAGTCGCCGTCCGCCCGCCGCATCGCCGTCACGATGACCGGCTCGTCGCGGACGAAGCCGATCCCCTCGCCGGAGGCCGTCCGGGCGAGGACGGCCGGGATGACGCCCGCCTCGGGCTCCTCGATGAGCCCGGCAAGGTCGTCGCCGAACAGGACGATGCGGGCAGGATGCGCGCCGCTGAACCAGCGGTCGACCGCGAACACGACGCGGTATTCCTCGTCCTCGCGCACAGCGCGGCCGGTGAAGACCGCAGCGCCCGACAGGCGAGCCGCCTCGTCGAATGTCAGCAGATCTGCGCAGCTCGCGGCGACCGGGCGAGGGCCGCCGACCAGGGCCCCCAGGACGATGGCCAAGCCGACCGCGATCGTGACGGGCGCCGCGTGGAGTCGGCTCCAGAAGCGGTTCATGTGAGACCTCCGTCCTGTCCCGTCCGACCCATGAGGAGCACTCGCGAGGCCGCCCGACACGATGGCCGTGAGTCCCACCTGCCTCGTGCCCTGCCTCCGGACACGTGAGCCGACCCTCCTCCGATGTGATGACGGAGACGTGAGCCGCGGCGTTACACCCCGTCGGTGTCACCCGGCGACTCCCGCCCGCCGGCGCCGGTGGGCCGGTGCTGTCTGGTCCCCGGGTGCTCGTGGCGGGTCCGCTCAGCGGGTGAGGCGCCGCGACGCGACCTCGATCTCACGCAGGAGGGCGCGTCCGCCGCCGCCCGGTGACAGCAGGTTCGGCTGGGAGGCGTCCAGGATCAGCGTCGGGTGGAGCTCGACCTGGGCGAGGCGACGCCCGACGAACGTCAGCTCGGCCACGACCCCCTGCTGTGTTCGCGCGTCGTGCTGGAGGTCGAAGACGAGGTCGCCGAGCGAGTAGACAACGAGGCGGGCGCGGACCAGCTCGAGCGGCCCGGCCCAGTGCGAATGGCTGCCGAGCACCGTGTCCGCGCCGGCTGCGACGAGGCCGCGGGCGAGCCGGCGCTGCTCGGCCGTGACTGTGTCCGTGTACTCGCGGCCCCAGTGCGGGACGACGATCACGACGTCGGCGCCGGCCCGGCGGGCGCGGCGGATGTCGACGCGCATCGTCTCGAGGCGGAGCGGCGCCGCGCCCGGTGACGTCCGCGTCGCGTGCCGCCCGCCGGCGCCGTCGTAGGCGAGCACGGCGATCCGCAGCCCCGCGGCCGTGAGCCAGGCCGGTCGGCGGGCGGCGGCGAGGTTCCGGCCGGCACCCGCGTGGGCGATCCCGCGGCGCTCGACGTTGCGGACCGTCTGAGTGACCCCCCGGGCCCCCGCGTTGCCGATGTGGTTGTTCGCCAGCGAGACGACGTCGATTCCCGCCCGAGCGACGCCGGCGAGCAGCCGTGGGTCCATCGAGAAGACGTAGCCGGTCGGGTGGTACGTGGGGTGATCCGGGGCCGGGGCCTCGAGGTTCACGAGCGCGACGTCGGCGCCGCGCAGGAGCGCCCGCACGGCGCCGGCGTTGCCAGTCCGGCGCCCGCCCACGATCTCCCACCCGGGGTATCCGCAGCAGAAGCGCCCCGTGATCCGCGCGGTCCCGCCGTTCCAGGGGTCGTCCACGCCCCGTCCCTCGAGGATGGCGCGGCGGTAGACCGACCGGTCCAGCATGACGTCGCCGCCGGCGGCAAGGGTCCACGTGGTCGCCGGCGCGAAGGTCGACGGCGCTGCCCCCGACGGCTCGGCGACGAGGAGGGGCCAGGTCGAGAGGTCGCGCACGCGCTTCGCGCCGAACAGGCGGACGCCGCCGACGGCGAGCGCGCGAACGGCGGGCGTGACCTGCTCCGCTCGCAGGATGCCGAGCGCCCCGGGCGACCGTGCCAGCGCCGCGCGGACGTCCACCGGCGAGCGGGCACGGACGTTCGGACCGGGGGTCACGCGGAGCGCGACAGCCAGCGGTGCGAGATCCGCCGCCGCGACGAAGACGCTCCGCGGGCGCTTCCCCACCCCGGCGATCGCCGCCGCAAGCTCGGCTCGCGAGATCGATCGTTCCGTCGACCAGGCGCCGGTCACCGGCACGAGCGGCACGAGCACGGGGGTCGGCGCGGGCGGCGCGGCGGGGGTCGGGTCGGGCGTCGGGACTGGCGTCGGTGTGGCGGCGGGGGTCGGTGTGGCCGCGGGGGTCGGTGTGGCGGCGGGGGTCGGGGCGGGGGTCGGCTCGAGCTCGGCGGCAGGCGCCACCGGTGGATCCTTGTCTGGGATCGTCCCTGCCGCTGCGCCCGCGCAGCCGGCCAGGGCGCACACGAGGACCACCGCCACCGCGAAGCGGATCGCGGGAGCGCGGGGAGCGGGCGTCATGGCGCGCATCCTCCGTGGCGGGCCGACACGGGTCGAGGGCCGGATGGCACGCGCCACCGCAGGGAGGGCACGTCCGTCGCGCGCGGCTCGCGGCTATCGAAGCCCGTCGCACATCGTGGAGCTCACGAGCAGCCAGCCCCCCTGCCCGTCGGCGACGTACGTGAGCCGCCCGATGACCGTGCCGGCCCTGACGACGCGCACCGTTCCCGTGTCCACCGGGTAGCCGCCGCGCTCGACGATGTCGCCGGGTCGCAGGTCGGTCAATGCGATCCGCGCCAGGGCGACCGGATCGCCCGGCACGCCCCTGGCGCCCTCCACGGGGGTGGCATACATGCTCAGGCACTCGCCTCCGGCGGGCTCCGGCTCCGCAGGCCGATACCACCCATCCGGGTCCTCGACGACGAGCGGCGCGGCCGGGCCGATCTCGGGCAGCGAGGGGTCGGCACAGGAGATCCCGGCGTCGCCGGGTGGCACCCGGAGCGTGATCGACTCGGGGCTGGCGGAAAGCTGGACGCTCTCGTGACCGTGGTCGGTGGTGACGCCGACGACCCAGCCGACCGGCCCGGTGACGACGAACCGGACGCCGTCCGCGGACGCCCGGACCCGGTCCGCACCGAGCGCGGGAGCGCCTCCACCGCAGGCGACGGTGATCTCGCCGGGGAGCCCGGACGACGGCTGGTCGGGTGCGGGGGTGGCCTGGGCCTGGGTCGGCGTCCGCGGTGGGGGGCCGGTTCCGGCCGGCGGGGCCGCCGGTCTGCCGCATCCGGCGACGACGGCCGCGACAACGAGCAGGAGCATGGCGGCGCGCCCGCCGAGGACCGCGCGCGTCGTCCGGCGACCGAGGGCGCTGGATGCGCGGCTCATGTCGGACCTCCCGGGGCCGGGCCGTCCCACCCGCCCGGTGGGCGGGCGGCGAGAGGCCCTGTGCTCGCCGGTGTGACGGGCAAACCCCCCCAATCGTTGCAGTCGGGCCGCGCGGCTCCCGGCCGCCTCGGCAGGGGCGCGAGATCGGAGTATCCGAGTTCGCGCCCCACGACCGGCGCTCGGTGGCCCCGGCGGCCGGGGCGCCGTCCGGCCCACCGGCGACGGGCCGTCCGGCCCGAACCGGGTGACCTGCGACCGCTGCCTCGCGCGCGGGGGCGCCGCTAGAGTCGCGACCATGGACCGCATCGTGCTCGTGAAACAGGTTCCCGACGTCTCGAACATCCCCGAGGACGCGTGGGACCGGGAGAAGGGAACGCTCCGTCGGGCGATGCTCGACAGCATCCTCAACCCGCTGGACCTCCACGCGCTCACCTTCGCCGACCGCCTGGCCGGCGACGACCCGGCCGGCCGCACCGTCTTCCTGACGATGGGCCCGCCGATGGCCCGGGAGGTGCTCGTCGAGTGCCTCTCCCGCGTGCCCGGCGAGGCGATCCTTCTCACCGACGGCGCCTTTGCCGGCGCCGACACCGGCGCGACCGCCTACTCGCTCGCCTGCGCGATCCGGCGCATCGAGCGCGAGATGTTCGGCGGCAGCCGCGACTACGTGATCGTCACCGGCATGCAGTCGGTCGACGGCGACACCGCCCAGGTTCCGCCCCAGATCGCCGAGGAGCTCGGGATCGACCACATCGCCTATGCGAAGGGGATCGTCTTCGAGCCGCAGCTGGCGATCCGGCGCATCGCCGCCGAGGGCGTCGAGGACGTCCATCCGGTCCGCTGGCCCGTCCTCATCACCGTGACCGCCTGCACGGACCCGCTCTACCGCTCGTTCGCCGGGGCCCGCGAGGCGCGCCACGCCCAGATCCACGAGTGGAACGCGAAGTCGGTCGACGCCGACCCGACGCGCATCGGCCTGAAGGGCTCGTGGACCCAGGTCTACCGCCTCTTCTCGCCGTCGGAGGACCGTCCGAAGACCTGCGAGTACATCCACAACCCGTCCGAGCTCATCGGGAAGATCGCGGCCCGGTACGGCCGGGCGGCGCCCGGGGCGGCCGTCGACGCCGACGAGGCCTACGAGCTCGACGGGAAGGAGCCGTCCTACCGCGGCGAGTTCTGGGTCTTCGCCGAGCGCGAGGGCGACGGCGTGCGCTCCGTCTCGCTCGAGCTGATCGCGAAGTCCCGCCGCCTCGCCGACAGCCTCGGCGAGAAGGTCGGCGCGGTCCTGCCCTGCGACGACCGCCGGCGACCGCCCGGCCCAGCTCATCGCGGCCGGCGCCGACATCGGTCTACGTCCTCGAGCACCCGCTCCTGGCCTCGTTCGACCCGCTCGTCCACAAGAAGGCGATCGCCGACCTCGTCGCGGGAGCGGAAGCCCCAGGTCATGCTCTTCGGGGCCAGCCCGCTCGGCCGCGAGCTCGCGCCGCGCGTCGCCTACGCCTGCCTCTCCGGGCTCACGGCCGACTGCACCCGCCTCGAGATCGGCGACTTCAGCAAGGGCGCCACGAACCTCACGGCGATCCTCAAGCAGACGCGCCCGGCCCTCGGCGGCAACGTCATGGCCACGATCATGACGAAGGACTCGCCGACGCAGATGGCGACCGTCCGGCCCGGGAGTCTTCAAGGTGCCGCCGCCCGACCCCGACCGGCCGGGCGAGGTGCTCCAAGCTGCCGGTCGAGCTGTCCGACGCCGACGTCGGGCTGGAGGCCGTGCCGGTCGAGTCGTTCGCGACCAAGGTCTCGATCCGCGACGCCGAGATCATCGTCGCCGGCGGGCACGGGTTCCGCTCGCGGGCCGACTTCGACACCTACCTCGAGCCCGCTGGCCACCGGCCTCGGCCGCCTGCTGGGCGCGAGCACGAAGGTCGCCGCCTCGCGGATGGCCGTCGAGGACGGCTTCACCACCCACGACTTCCAGGTCGGCCAGACGGGCCAGACCGTCCAGCCGCGCCTCTACGTCGCCATCGGGATCTCCGGGGCCGTGCAGCACATCACCGGCATGCAGGGCTCGGAGATCGTCGTCGCCATCAACAAGGATCCGAAGGCGCGGATCTTCAACTACGCGGACTACGGCGTCGTCGGCGACATCGAGACGGTCGTCCCCGAGCTGGTCCGCGCGACGGAGGGAGCCGCGTGAACGCCCCCATCGACGTCCTCGTCGTCGGCGCCGGCCCGGCCGGCCTCGCCACGGCGATCCGGCTCAAGCAGCAGCTGGCCGCCGCCTCGTCCGACGCGTCGGTCGTCGTCATCGACAAGTCCCCGCGGCCCGGCTACCACTGCCTGTCGGGCGCCGCGTTCGAGCCGGCGGTCCTCGACGAGCTGGTCCCCGGCTGGCGCGACGACCGCAGGTTCATGGAGCACGTCGTCCCGGTCGAGCGGGACGAGATGTACTTCCTGCTCGGGATGCGGGCGATCCAGGTCCCGCCGCTCGCCGTCCCCAAGGGGATGGACCACCACGGCGACGTCACGATCTCGCTCTCGCGCCTCGTCGGCTTCCTGGCCGACAAGGCCGAGAAGGCGGGCGTCGAGATCTACAGCGGGTACTCGGCGCGGACGCTCCTCGTCGAGGACGGCCGGGTCGTCGGGGTCGCGCTCGGCGAGGTCGGGGCCGACGCCCACGGCGGCGTCAAGTCGAACCACCGGCCGGCCGAGGAGATCCGGGCCCGGGTGACGATCCTCGCCGACGGCTCCCGCGGCGTGCTCTCGACGCAGCTCCGCGAGCAGTTCGGCGGCGGGCGGAACCCGCAGGTCTACTCGCTCGGGATCAAGGCGGTCGTCTCGTTCCCCGACGAGAACCCGTTCGGCAACAACCGCGTCCTCCACACCCTCGGCTACCCGAACACGGCGAGCGTCTTCGGCGGCGGCTTCATGTACACGATGGGCGAGAAGACGATGGCCGTCGGCCTGATCATGGGCCTCGACTGGAAGTACGGCGACCTGACGCCACAGCGCGAGTTCGAGCGCTATCGGGCGCACCCGTTCGTCGCCGACCTCCTCAAGGGCTCGGTCACGATCGCGACCGGCGCGAAGACGATCCCCGAGGGCGGCTTCCATGCTCTCGGCAAGCTCGCCGTGCCGGGCGCGCTCGTCGTCGGCGACGGGGCCGGCTTCGTCAACATGGAGAAGATCAAGGGCATCCACTACGGGATGCTGTCGGGGATGGCTGCCGCCGAGACCGTGGTCGAAGGCCTCGCCGCCGCCGACGACGGGTCGGTGAAGCTCACCGGGTACGTCGACCGGCTCGAGGAGCGCGGCGTCATGCCCGCCATGCGCCACGCCCGCAACTACCGGCAGAGCTTCCGCTGGGGCATCTACCCCGGCGCGCCGCTGTCGCTCGTCCAGCACTGGATCCCGAAGCGGATGGGCATGGAGCCCGACTTCGAGGGCACGAAGAAGGGCGCGCGGCTCAACCGGGACGACCCCGGCGGCATGGACGGGGCGACGTTCGTCAGCCTCACCGGCTCGCTCCACCGCGAGGACGAGCCGGCCCACATGACGATCCTCGACCCCGCGAAGTGCATCTCCTGCGAGGCGGACTACGCGAACTCCTGCACGCACTTCTGCCCGGGCCAGGTCTACCGCTGGGACGGCGAGAAGATCGTCCTCTCGGCCTCGAACTGCCTCCACTGCATGACCTGCGCGGTGAAGTGCCCGAACGAGAACATCCGCTGGCTGCCGCCGGAGGGCGCGGAGGGCCCCCGCTTCAAGCAGATGTAGGAGCGGGGCTCCGGGCGGGCCCCGGCTGCGCTCGGCGGGCCCCGGCTGCGCTCGGCGGGCCCCGGCTGCGCTCCGGGACGCGGGTCCTGGTTTGGATAGAGGTGCCGGGCCACCGAGCGTGGAATTCGGCTCCTGGTGCCCAACCTGCAGGGTAACCCGGCATTTTCGTGCTCGGACAGCCCCCGATCCTATCGGAGTGCCGGCAACCCAGGCGCACGGGCCAGGCTCGGGCTCGCGGGCCTGCGGGCGTGCTTCGGCAGCCTGGGGCATCTCGCCCGACTTGGTGACGGATGACAGTGGCCCGCGCACGGCTACACGGCGCATCGTGGCGAGAGCATGACGCCACTGCAGGCGGACCAGGGCCGAGGCCGCCGCTCGCGCCAGCCGGCCGCATCGAACATCGGCCCGGAGGAGCAGTCATGACGAAGGTGCTCGTCGTCTACGGCAGCAGGCACGGGGGGACGCGCGGCATCGCCGAGCGGATCGGCGACGTCCTGCGGACCGAGGGGCTCGAGGCGGACGTCGAGGCGGCAGATCACGTCGGAGACGCCCGTGGCGCCGATGCCGTCGTGGTCGGCAGCGGCGTCTACATGGGCAGCTGGCTCAAGGAAGCGGTCGACTTCCTCCAACGCAACCAGGCAACGCTCGCTGCGCGCCCGCTGTGGCTCTTCAGCAGTGGGCCGCTCCCCGGCTCCTCGGCCAGCAAGAGCCCCGACGACCCGCTGGCGGACGCGCTCGGCCCGGCCGAGGGCCCTGGCAGCGGCGGCCGGAAGAAGATCGCCGAGCTGAGCGCGGCGACGCACCCCCGCGACCACCACGTCTTCACCGGCGCGTTCGACCCGAACGACCCGCCGCGGGCGATGTCCGAGCGGCTCGTGCGCATGATGCCGGCGTCGAAGAACATCCTGCCGGCGGGCGACTTCCGGGACTGGGACGCCATCGAGGCCTGGGCGCGGGAGATCGCGGCGACGATCAGGTCTCCGGTCGCCCCCGCCTGATCCCGGGAACGCGAGGCCCGCCCGTCCCCGACCTCGCCCGCCGGAGCCACGACCCGCGACGCCCGCCCAGGTTCTGAGCCGCGCCAGGTCAGCGTTCAGCAGGTGGCGGAGAGGGTGGGATTCGAACCCACGAGGCGCAAGGCCTTGCGGTTTTCAAGACCGCTCCGATCAACCACTCCGGCACCTCTCCGCGATGCCGCGACGAGGATAGCCCGACCGGCGTGGCAGCGGCGAAGGGACGTGGCCGCGGGTGACGGCAGGTGACGGCGGGCGCAGCGCCCGCGGCCGGGCCATGACCCGACCCGGTAGCCGCCCGTTCGGGTACCGTCCGGGGTGAAGCTCGGGTCGACCGCCGACCCACACGCGCGAAGGAGCGCACCCCGGCCATGCCCGCGCCGCTCGGCAAGGTCCCCACGAAGAAGATGCCGAACATCCAGGTCTTCGGCGCCGACGACTCCGCCGCGACCCGCGGGGCCCTCCGCTTCTTCCGCGAGCGGCGGATCGTCGTGCACTACGTGGACCTGCGGAAGAAGCCGATCGCGCGGGAGGAGCTCCGGCGGTTCACGGACCGGCTCGGAGCCGCCGCGCTCCTCGACACCGAGAGCCGGGCGTACCGCGAAGGGGGGCTCGGGTACCTCACGACCGACGAGGCCGGCATCGTCGCCCGCCTCCTGGCAGACCGCCGGCTGCTGCGGCTGCCGCTCGTCCGCTACGGCGCCGACGTCACGGCCGGCCCGGACGAGACCACCTGGAAGGCGTGGCTCGCGCGGCCGAGGTGACCGCGGGGCGGGAGCGCGTGGCCGCGCGGCCGAGGTGACCGCGGGCGGGGGCGCGTGGCTCGCGCGGCCGAGGTGACCGCGGTCAGTGGGGCGCGGCCGGCGCGTCGGGGACGGCCGTGACGGGGATCCAGGCGAGGCGCAGCGTCGCCGGGTCGAGCGGCCCGCCGTCCGGAGGGACGATGCCGGCGACGATGAGGCGGAGGCCGGCCGGGACGCCGATGACGTCCACGTCGATCGCACGGCGCGTCGAAGCGGGCAGCGGGACCAGGGTCGCCGACGGCTGCGCCGCGCGGCCGGGCTCGGCGGCGAGCGACCGCACGATCAGGGACGAGGGGCCCGGCGCGGACTCCGCCGCCGCAACCTCGAGCGTGACGTCCCGTGCCCCGGCACCGGGTCCGACCGTCGCCCGGACCGTGACCGGCTCCGCGAGCCGAGCCAGCGCGATTCGCCCGGCCGCGGGCTTCCGGCCGAGCAGGGCGTCATCCCGCGGGCTCGCCACCGCGAGGATCGTCAGGTCGATCCTCCGGCCCCGGCCGCGCTCGACGAGCGCCGCGACCTCGCGGTTCCGACCGACTGCGCCCGGGTCGCCGGCGAGGCGGACGACGACCACGGCCGGATCGCGCGGCGCGGCGAACCGCACGACGCGCGACGTGCCGGGGCGCAGCGCCGCGTCGAGCGGCCGCTCCGCGAGGCGGTAGGCCGGCCGCGTGGGATCGAGCGGAAGCGCCCAGGCCTCGAGGGTGGTGGCCGCACCGCGCCGCCAGGCGGCGAGTGGACGCGTGCCGACGTTGCGGATCGTGGCCAGGAGACGGCCCTCCGCGCCGGCGGCGAGGGAGATCGCGACCTCCTGGGCGGCGGTCACCCGCACGACCAGCGAGCGGATCGTCGGGCGGTCGGACCTCGGCAGGGGCCGGCCGTCGCTGTCGCGCGCCTCGACGTCGAGCCGCCAGACGCCCGGCCGCGACGGCACCCCGACGGCAAGCCGCGCGGTGCGCCCGGCGAGGTCGCGGCGGCCGACGAACGTCCACCGCACCTCCGGCGCGGGCGCCGGATCGGCCGGGTCGGCCTCGACGAGCTCGAGCGGCGTCCAGCGGACGGCGAACCGGATCCGCGGCGGCAGGACGGCTCCGGGCCGCGCGGTCCACGGGACGTTGAGACCGAGCCGGGTGCCGGCCCGCGCGGGTCCGACGAGCCGGGCGGCCCCGAACCGCAGGCCGCGCTCCCGCAGCGTGACGACCTGCCGGTCCACCACGTTGGCGAGGTAGGCGATCTTCGTGGCCCAGTTCGGGTCCGAGGCGTAGTAGACGTTCATCGCCCGCAGGGTCGTGAAGCCGTAGAAGAACCGGCCGCTCGGCGACAGGTACGAGTCGCGGATCTTCTCGGCGACCGCCATGATCCCGCGGTCGTACGTCCGGAAGCTCGAGGCGAACTTCCACGGGTTGCGGTCGAACGCGTTGTACCCGAACAGGTTGCGCTTGTAGCGGGCGATGTCGGAGGCGCCCCAGCCGGACTCGAGCAGGGCATGGGCGATGAAGTAGCGGGCGTTCAGCCCCTCCTTCCGCTCGGCTCGCATGAAGGCCGCGCCGACCCGGGGCAGCGGCGTCATCGCGCCGAGCGCCTCGTCGATCATCCAGGCTGCGTAGCCCGACGCCGACAGGATGTCGGTGCTCGGTGTCATCGCCCGCCCGACGCGGTAGCGCTCCTGGTGAGTCGGGTACGTCTTGCGGGGACGCGAATCCGCCGCCGCCGGGGTGACGGCGACGAGCGCGACGAGGACGGCCAGCGCGACGGCGGTCGCACGGCGAAGGACGGGGACTCGCATGGGCACGAGCGACGATGCTCGCCGCCCGGCCCGCCGGCCACGACCCAGCCGTCCCGGCGGCGGCTGGCCCCATGGTCCGGTCGGCGGGCGATGCGATCCGGGGCCCCGGCCTCATGCGATATAGCATCAGCACGCGCACCGCGCCCAGAGCCAGCATCCCGGAGGACTCTTGCTTCGCCGCCTCACCGGCGGGACCGCGCCCCGGCGCGCGCCCGCCGAGATCGCCCCGAGCCGCCACCTCATCGACCTCCGCGCCGTGGTCAAGGACTACGTCACGGACGCCGGGCCGTTCCGCGCGCTCCGGGAGGTCGACCTCCAGGTCGACAGCGGGGAGTTCCTCGCCGTCGTCGGCAAGTCCGGCTCGGGCAAGTCGACCCTCATGAACATGATGACGGGGATCGACCGGGCGACCGGCGGCGATGTCTGGGTCGGCGGGACGCACCTCAACCACCTCTCGGAGGGCGAGACGGCCGTCTGGCGCGGACGCACCGTCGGCGTGATCTTCCAGTTCTTCCAGCTGCTGCCGACGCTCACGGTCGTCGAGAACGTCATGCTGCCGATGGACTTCGGGGGCCTGTGGACGCCGCGCGAGCGCGAGGAGCGGGCGATGGGCCTGCTCGAGCAGGTCGAGATGGCCGACCAGGCCCGCAAGCTCCCGTCGGCCACGTCCGGTGGCCAGCAGCAGCGCGTGGCGATCGCCCGGGCCCTCGCGAACGACCCGCCGATCCTCGTCGCCGACGAGCCCACGGGGAACCTGGACTCGGCCACGGCCGAGGCCGTGATCCGCCTCTTCGACGAGCTCGTCGCCGCGGGCAAGACGATCGTCATGGTCACCCACGACCGCGAGATCGCCTCGCACGCCCGACGGACCGTCCACATGATCGACGGCAACCTCCTCGACGGGACGCTCCCCGACGACGAGGCGCCGGCGGACGGCGTCGGCGCTCCGGCCGGCGCTCCGGCCTCGCTGCGGAGCGAGGCCGCCGGCCCCGCCGACGTCGCCGCCTCCCAGCCCGCCCGTGCCTAGCGTCCGCTGGCGCAAGGTCTTCCGCGACCTCGGCGTCGCCCGCACCCGGACGGTGCTCGTCGTCCTCTCGATCGCCGTCGGCGTCTTCGCCGTCGGGACGATCGCCGGCGCCGACGCGCTCCTTCGCGAGGGCCTGCGCGACGTGTACCTCGCCAGCCGACCGGCGAGCGCGACGATTGCCGCCGCCCCGTTCGACGACGACCTCGTCGAGGCCGTCCGCGGCATGCGCGGGATCGCCGACGCCGAGGCGCGCCGCAGCGTCACGGTCAGGCTCCGGACCGGCCCCGAGACGTACCGCGAGCTGCAACTCACCGCGATCCCCGACTTCGAGGACCAGCGCCTCGACCTCGTGACGCCGGAGCCGGGCGCTGCCTGGCCGCCGCGGCGCGGCGACCTGCTCCTGGAGCGCTCGAGCCTCACCCTGGCCGACGTCCCGACGTCCGGTGAGGTGGAGGTCCAGACCGGCGACGGGACGACCCACCGGCTCCGCGTCGCCGGCCTGTCCCACGAGGTCGGGGCCGCGCCCGCCTTCTACGCCGGGCGGCTGACCGGCCACATCGACTTCGCGACGCTTGCCGATCTCGGCTACGGCAGCACGTACGATGACATGCGGATCCTCGTCGATGACCCGGCCGCGACCCGCGACGAGATCCGGGAGACGGCGGAGACGGTCCGGGAGCGGATGGAGCGGGCCGGGACGGCCGTGACCTTCGTCTTCGTGCCGCCGCCCGGCGAGCACCCTGCCAACGACCTCCTTGCCGGCGTCTTCCTCGTCCTCGGCTTCCTCGGCTTCCTGGCCCTCCTCGCGTCGGGCTTCCTCGTCGTCAACACGGTCAACGCGATCATCGCCCAGCAGACCCGCCAGATCGGGGTCATGAAGGCCGTCGGCGCGCGCAACCGCCAGGTCGCCGTCCTCTATCTCGGGATGGTCATGGCCTACGCGGTGCTCTCGCTCGGGGTCGCGCTGCCGCTGGGCGCCCTCGGGGCGTACGGGCTCACCGTCTTCACGGCGACGCTCGTGAACTTCGACGTCGAGACGTTCTTCGCCCCGCCCCACGTGATCGGGCTGGAGATCGCCGTCGGCCTCCTCGTGCCGCTCATCGCGGCGCTCGTGCCCGTCTGGCGGGGCGTCCGGGTGACCGTCCGCGAGGCGGTGAGCAGCACCGGGCTCGCCGACGCCTTCGGCCGGAGCCGGATCGACCGGGCGATCCAGCGGATCCGGGGCCTCCCCCGCCCCACCCTCCTCTCGATCCGCAACACGTTCCGCCGCAAGTCGAGGCTCCTCCTCACGCTGTCCGCGCTGACGCTCGGCGCGGCCGTCTTCATGGCCGTCTTCTCGGTCCGTGCCTCGCTCT
Source organism: uncultured Chloroflexia bacterium (assembly GCA_963736545.1). Taxonomy (GTDB): domain Bacteria; phylum Chloroflexota; class Limnocylindria; order Limnocylindrales; family CSP1-4; genus CTSoil-043. Next base: position 3,504,979 of record CAVTPA010000001.1, on the reverse strand, counting down.
ACAAGACGCTCGACGACGCCCTCGCCTACTTCGACTACGACGTCCAGGTCGAGCTCGCGGGACCAGCCCGGGCGGACATGCTGGAGACCGAGGCAGGCCGCGTGCCCGGCGTGGCCGACGCGGAGACGTGGCGGTTCGCGACGACCCAGCGGATTCGGCCCGACGGCTCGGAGAGCCGCTCGTTCATCACGTTCGGCCTGCCGACCGGCACGACGATGGTCCGCCCGAAGCTCCAGGAGGGCCGCTGGCTCCTCCCGAGCGACGGCAACGCCCTCGTCGCGACCGCGAACATCCGCGAGGACGAGCCCGACGTCGGGATCGGCGACCAGATCACGATGCGCGTCAACGGCCGGGATGCGACCTGGACGCTCGTCGGGATCGTCGAGTCGCCGACCCAGCGGCCGTTTCTCTACACGAACGCGGCGCCGCTCGAGCAGGCCGCCCGCGACGTCGGGCGCGCGTCGGTCGTCCTGCTGCGAACGGACGCGTCCGACCAGGCGACCCAGGACCGCGTCGGCAAGGCCGTCGCCGACCACCTCGAGACGGTCGGCGTCCGCGTTGCCGCCACGACGACGATCGCGGAGGTCCGGAACACGCAGGAGCGCCTCTTCGAGGTCCTCGTCATCTTCCTCTCGTCGATGGCCCTCCTCCTCGGCGTCGTCGGGGGCCTCGGCCTGACCGGGACGATGAGCATCAACGTCGTCGAGCGGGCCCGCGAGATCGGGGTCATCCGGGCGGTCGGCGCCTCCGATGGGGCGGTCCTCCGGCTCTTCCTGGCCGAGGGCGTGCTCATCGGCCTCATCTCGTGGGCGATCGGCGCGGTCCTCGCGATCCCGATCAGCAAGACGCTGTCGGACGCGCTCGGGATGGTCTTCCTGTCGCGCCCGCTCTCCTACGCCGTCAGCCCGGAGGGCGTGATCCTCTGGCTGGCGATCGTCCTCGTCCTGGCCGCGTTCGCCAGCCTGCTCCCCGCCTGGCGGGCGTCGCGGCTCGCCGTCCGCGAGGTCCTCGCGTACGAATGACCAACGAGCCAATGAATTCCCCCGCCACCCGTCCCGTCCCCGCAGCCCAACCCGCGCCCCGCCGAGCCCCGAAGGAGCCCCAGCCCCATGCGCCGCCTCGCGATCGTTCTCGTCGTCGTCCTCGCCGCCGCCGGCGGCGCCTGGCTGCTCCTCGGGGGCGGACCCGGCGGCGAGGCGAGCGCGACCCCGAACCCGTCCGTGCCGCCCGTGCCGCCCTCCGCCGAGATCGTGGCCGACGGGCGGGTCGTCCCGGTCCGCTGGGCGGAGCTGACCCCGGACGTCCCGGGCGAGATCCTCGAGGTCGCCGTTGCGGAGGGTGACGCGGTGACGTCCGGTCAGCAGCTCATCTATCTCGACGACACGGCCGCCGCGGCCGAGGTCGCCGCGGCGGAGGCGGGCGTCGCGGCAGCCGAGGCGGGCCTTGCGCGCGCTGAGGCCGTCGAGGCACAGGCGGCAGCCCAGCGCGATGCGGCGGCGGCCGCGGTCGACCAGGCGCGGGCGACCTCTGCGCGCGCCCGCGCGGTGCGCGACCAGCTCCCATCGGGCGCCTCGGGCGCGCAGGAGCGGGCCGCGGACGCCGACGTGGACGCCGCCCGGGCGGCCCTCACGGCGGCCCAGGCGAACCTGCGGGCGGCCACCGCGGCCCGCGACGTCGGGGCCGCGGGCGTCACGGCCGCGCGCGCGGACGTCGACCGGGCAGCGGCTGGCCTCACGGCAGCCGAGGCCGCCCTCGCCGGGCTGACGTTGACGGCGCCGTTCAGCGGCGACGTCGCGTCGCTCGACGCGCGCCTCGGCGAACGGGCCACGCCCGGCATCCCCCTCGTCCGGATCGCCGACACGACGAGCTGGCTCGTCGAGACGACGGACCTCGACGAGACGACGGTGGCCCGGGTCGCCGTCGGCGCCCCGGTCACGATCACGTTCGACGGGCTCCCCGGCACTACGGTCGACGGGACGGTCCGGTCGGTCGCGCTCTACGGCGCGGACGTCCAGGGCGACGTCGTCTACCGGGCCGTCGTCGAGCCGGCCTCGATCCCCGACGGCGTGCGCTGGAACATGACGGCCACGGTCACGGTCGGCGCCGGGGAGTAGCCGGTCGGCTCGTGCCCGCTGGGGCACGCGTCGTTGCCGCGGCGCGCCGGCAGCCGCCTCACGCGAGGTCGTGCACGACCCACACGTTGGCGTCGTTGTACGTCACCCGATCGGCCTCGCGATCCACCTCGACCGGGTTCGTGGCGAACGGCACGACGTACGAGCCGCTCTCCGGGAAGGCGAGCCCGGTCCGGCGCTCCCAGTCGGCGACGCTGCCCGTGGTCGTCATGCTCTCCGGCGCCGCTCGCACGACCCGCGCGCCGAGCCGGACGTGGAGCCGGATCCAGGCGTCGAACGGCAGCCCGTCCGCGCGGGTCCACGCGGCGTAGCGCTCGATCGGGGTCAGCGGGTAGCGATGCTTGTCGGTCGGGCGGACGCAGGCAATGAGCACCCCGAAGCCGGCGACCCTCGCGCGCTCGCGGAACACCTCGACCATCCGGCCCGCCAGGCGCTCGCCCCGGTGCTCGGGCGCCACCACGATCTGGATCGCCCCCAGCGTGTTCGGCGCGATCCCCGCCCGCAGTCCGGCCACCGTCCGCTCGAATTGGTCGTCCCAGCCGGCCGGCAGATCGTCGTCGGTTCCGTTCCAGGCAAGCGGCGCGCTGTTGCCCGCGGCCGCGATCCGGCCGGCCGGGTCGACCAGCATGTGCTGCCAGCCCGCGAGCTCCTCGTCGAGGTGATGCCAGAGCCGGTTGGCGACGGGGAAGTGGAGCATGAACTCCGGCCATGCCGCGCCGTTGTGGTCGTCCAGGGCATCGGCGAGGTCCGGGCGCTCCGCGAGCGTGACGAGGCGGAGGCCGCCGGAGCCGAAGGTCACCTCGCGGCGATCACGCAGGTGCCGGCGATGAGGTCGTGCCAGCCGCGCCGCCGCTTGTCGATGAGGATCCAGACGAAGCCGATGTAGAAGACGGCGGCCGAGACCCACCAGCCGAGGAGCCGGAGGAGCGCGGCGCCCCAGCCGATGCGGCTTCCGTCGCGATCGCTCACGACGCGGATGCCGGCGACGCGCATGCCCAGCGTCTGGCCCCCGCGCGCCCAGCAGAACGGGAAGTAGAGCATCACGAGGAACGAGATGAGCATCGAGCCGGCCGTGAAGAGGAGGATCGAGCCGACCGCGGCTGCCTCGTCGCCGAGCATGAGGTCGCCGTTCGCGTCGACCGACCAGTCGAGCGTGCCGAAGAGGACGACGGCCAGCACGAGGACGAACGCCGTCACGAAGACGGTGAGGAGGATCCCGTCGAGGATGTAGGCACCAAGGCGGGCCCCGTGGCCGGCGAACCGGACGCCGGGGGCGGGGCCGACCAACTCGGGCGGGGTCTGCCAGGTCGGCTGGGGCGTGGTCATGTGACGTCCTCCCTTGTGGTCGAGATCGCGATCAGTCCGGCTGGACCATGACGGTGCCGGCGATGATGTCGTGCCAACCGCGCCGCCGCTTGTCGATGAGGATCCAGGCGAAGCCGAGGTAGAAGACGATCGACGAGACCCAGAAACCCACGAGACGCAGGAACGCCTCGCTCCAGCCGATCGGCCCGCCGTCCCGGTCGCGAACGACCCGGAGGTTGAAGATCCGCATGCCCGGGGTGGCCCCGCCCTTCACCCAGAACCACGGGAAGTAGCCGATGCTGACGGCCATGACCGCCACGAGCACGAGGATGCCGCCGAGGACGGCCAGGCCGTCGGCCCCCGCGACCGCGAACGCGGCGACGCCGAACGACAGGAGCAGCGCGACGACCGTCACGAGGATCGAGACGAGGATCCCGTCGACGATGTACGCGACGAGGCGGCCGCCGTGCGAGGCGAAGCGGACGCCGGGCGCCGGGCCGAGCGCCTCGGCCGGGACCGCCCATGCTGCCGGCGGCGGGTACGGCGCCGGCGCGGACGGTGGGTACGCCGGCGGCGGCGCAGACGGTGGGTACGCCGGCGGCGGCGCGGACGGCGGATAGTCGGACGGCGGCGCAGCGCCCTGCGTGGCGTCCTCGGGCCGATTGGGCTGGTCCATCACGAGCTCCCTCCCTGCGACGCCGCACCGCGGCGCCGGGGCCCGATGCTATCGGCTCCGGGCGTCCGCGTCGACGGTCTCTTCCGCCCGACATCGGGGCCGACCGGCCCGGTTCTCGCCCGGCGGCTGCGGCCGGAGCGGCCGGAGCGGTCGGTACGGCCGGTTCGGGGCGTCCGGCCGATCGATCAGCGCGGGCGAATCACATCCGTGCCGAGCGTGGCCCGCAGCGGCTCCGGGACGACGACCGTCCCGTCGGGCTGCTGGTAGACCTCCAGGATCGCCGCGACGATGCGGGCGAGGGCGAGGCCGGACCCGTTGAGCGTGTGGACCAGCTCCGCCTTGGCGCCCGGCGCGGGGCGGAAGCGGATCGCCATCCGGCGGGCCTGGTAGTCACGGAAGTTCGAGCAGGAGGAGACCTCCAGCCAGCGCTCGACGCCGGGCGCCCAGACCTCGAGGTCGTACTTCTTGGCCTGGACGAACCCCATGTCGCGGGTCGCCATGAGGAGGACCCGGTAGGCCAGCCCGAGACGCCGCAGGAGGTCCTCGGCCCGTCCGGTCATCCACTCGAGCGCGTCGTTGCTTGCCTCCGGCCGCTCGAACAGCACCATCTCGACCTTGTCGAACTGGTGGACCCGCAGGATCCCGCGGGTGTCCTTGCCCGCGGCCCCCGCTTCCCGGCGGAAGCACGGCGTGTAGGCGGCGTAGCGGACGGGCAGCGCGTCGGCCTCGAAGATCTCGTCGCGGTGGAGGTTCGTGACCGGGACCTCGGCCGTGGGGACCAGGTACAGCTCGTCGCGGGTCACGACGTACATCTGGTCTTCCTTGTCCGGGATCTGCCCGGTGCCGCGCGCGGAGGCGGCGTTGACGACGACCGGCGGCCAGATCTCGGTGAATCCGTTCTCGCGGGTGTGGACGCCGAGGAAGAAGTCGATGAGCGCGCGCTGGAGCGCGGCCCCGGCGCCCTTGTAGACGGGGAAGCCGGAGCCGGCGATCTTCGCGCCGCGCTCGAGGTCGATGATGTCGAGCGCCTCGGCGATCTCCCAGTGGGGCTTTCGGGTCCACGCGCCGTCGGGCCCGCCCGGCCGCGCTCGGGAGCTGCTCGCCCCAGGTCCGGACCGTGACGTTCGCGTCGGCGTCGCCGACCGGGACGCCGGGATCGGCCGGGTTGGGGATGCGCAGCAGGGCGTCCTCGAGCTGCGCTTCGACCTCGGCGACCTCGGCGTCCAGCACGGCGATCCGCTCGCCCGCGGCGACCGACGCGGCGCGCAACGCCGCAACGTCGGGGCCGTCGGGAGCCGCGCCGCCGCGAATCGCCTCGCCGATCCGCTTCGAGGCGGCGTTTCGCTCGGCCTTGAGCGTGTCGGCCTCGCCGAGGAGCGCCCGCCGTCGCGCGTCGAGCGCCAGCGCGGCGTCGACGAGCGACGCGTCCTCGCCCTTGTCGAGCGCACCCCTGCGGATGACGTCCGGCTCCTCGCGGAGCCGCTGCAGCCCGACGCTCATGACCCTGCCTCCTTGCCGGCGGCCTCGCCGTGGCCGGCGGCGTCCCGCAGGCGGTTCACCACGAACTCGTGGTCCAGGCTCGCGAGGAGCCAGCCCGCCCGGGGTCCGTTCGGGCGGCCGAGGACCGCCAGGTAGACCGCGCCGAACGCCCGCCCGGCGGGCAGCCCGGCCTCCTGGGCCACCCGGAAGAGGAGCGTCTGCCAGGCATCGCCGCCCTGGGGCCGCTCGACGGCGGCGGCCGCACCCAGCCCGCCGAGGAAGGCACGCTGGTCGAGATCGAGGGCGGTCGCCTCCGACGGGAGGGCATCGCGGTGGACGCGCACGATCGCACTCTCGGGCGCGTAGACGTCGAGCCAGGCTCGCGCGGCCGCGAGGCGTTCGGCGAGCGTCCGCTCCTCGGCGGCGGTCAGCGGCGTCCCTTTCTCCTCGGCGACGCGCGCCGCGATGTCGACGCCGGGAATCTGGGCCAGCAGGGCGAGGTGGGCGAACGCCGGGCGGTACGCCGCGGCTGCGGCCGCCGGGTCCGTCCCGGCGATGAGGACGTAGCCGAACAGGCGTCCGGGGTCCGACGGCAGCTCCCCGCGGAACGGGCGCCCGGCGACGGCGGCGGCAAGGCGATCCAGCTCGTCGAAGAGGCGCGGGATCGCGTCCGTCCCGTTGGGGTCGAACTCGATCGCCTGGTGCGGCCGGGGACGGAGCAGCAACAGCCGCAGCGGCTCGGGCGGCAGGGCGTCGACGATCTGGTGGGCGGCGGCCCCCCGTCCCTTCGAGGTCGACATCTTTCGCCCGCCGATGTTGAGGAACTCGTAGGGGAAGTTGAGGGGCGGCTCCCGGTCGAAGACCTCCCGGGCGATCGCGTCGGAGCGGTCGCGCGAGCCGCCGGCGGTCGCGAGGTCCTTGCCGCACGGCTCGATCGTCACGCCGAAGAGGCTCCACTGGGCGGCCCACTCGAGGTTCCAGGGCAGCTTGGCCGCCCCGCCGAACGGGGCGATGCGGCCGGCCGCACCGCAGCCCCGGGCCCACGTGACGTAGTCCGGCTGGCACGCGTAGGCGACCGTCTCGCCGTCCCAGTCGGTCGCGATCGTGGTCCCGACCTTGCCGCACACGGGGCAGACCACGTGGACCGGCAGCCAGCCCGCGGGCCGCTCCACCCGGCTGACGCGGAGATACACGTCGCGCACGACCTGGGCCCGGTCGAGCGCGGTCCGGATGAACGGGTCGACGTCGCCCGTCGGGTAGATGTCGCTCATCCAGTAGTAGCGGTCGGGGTGGATGCCGAGGCCGGCGAAGACGTCGATGAACGTCTGGGCGTGGTGGCGGGCATACGAGGCGTGGCAGTCGCCCACCTGGTCGGGGACGTGGGCGAGCGGGCGGCCCATCTCGTGGTCCACGGCGTCGGGCGTCAGGAGCGCCTGGGCGTCCATCGGGTCCATGTCGTCGACGCCGTAGAGGAGCGTCGTCGGGAGCCCACGGTCGCGCAGGGCGCGGGTGATGACGTCGAGGATGACGGGGCCTCGAAGGCTGCCGACGTGGACGGTGCCGGAGGGCGTCTTCGAGTCGTTGACGACCTGCGGTCCCTCGACCGACGCCGCCAGCTCGTCCGCCCAGTACATGCCTGCGTCCTCCGCTCGGGTGGCGCCGGGTCGGGCCGCGGCGCCGGCCGCCCGCCCCGGTTCGTCCGGGCGGGCGCTAGCTGATCGAGGCGATCGTGTAGGTGACGTCCGTCCCGTTCGGGAGCTTGACGGTCACCGAGTCGCCGGCCTTCTTGCCGAGCAGCGCGCGGCCGACGGGCGACTCGTTGGAGATCCGGCCCTGGGCGGGGCGCGCTTCGGCCGAGCCGACGATCGTGAACGTCTCCGCGCCGTCGAGGGACTCGACCTCGACCTTGGATCCCAGGGCGACGTGCTCGGTGCCGGCGTTCTCGATGATGACGGCCGTCTTGAGCATCCCCTCGAGGGTCTGGATCCGGCCCTCGACGAAGGCCTGCTCGTTCTTGGCCTCCTCGTACTCGGCGTTCTCCGAGAGATCCCCGTGCTCCTTCGCGTCGTGGATCCGGGCGGCGACCTCGGCCCGCCGGTTGCCGACGAGCTCCCCGAGCTCCGCCCGCAGCGCGGCCTCGCCCTCGGGAGAGAGATAGGTGGGCTTGTTGTTCACGAAGGACCGGACCCCCGTCGGATCTGCCGGCCCGGTCGTCCTCGACGACACGGCGGGCGGTGGGCAGGGTGGCTGATAAGGAAACGAACCCCGGGTGCTGCCGTTCGCAGCGCGCCCGAAGTCCGGCCGGCGCGGATCATAGACCCGGCCCTCGTGGAGTGTCAAAGCAGGGCCGTTCGCCGGGCACCGTCGCACCCGAGGGAGCCGACCTCGCGGCCGGCTCCCTCGCCGTGGTCAGGGCCCCGGGGTCAGGGCGCCGGGGTCAGCGTCACGAGCTCGGGCTGCTCGCCGCCCTTCGACAGCGTCTGCCGGCCGAGCTCGGTGCCCGCGGCGTCGAAGGCCACGAGCTCCACGTCGTCGGCGCCGGGCAGGCTGGGGACCCACAGGGCAAACTGGCCGTCCTGTACGGTCGCCGTGCCGCCGTCGGCCGGGCCGCCCCGGACCTCGACCCTGACGGCACCCTCCGGCGCTCGCGCCGGCCACGATGCCGAGCGACTGGCCCTCGAACTCGGTCGACATGCCGCTGACGAGGAACCCGTCCTCGAAGCCGGCCGGGACGCCCATGCCGAACGCGAGGCCGCCCGCGGTGAAGGTCGTGCCGTCCCACTTGAGCAGGCAGTAGCCGGTGACCGTGCCGTCGGACAGGATCGCGACGCCGCCGTTGCCATGCAGCTCGAGCGAGACGAGCGGCGGCAGCGCGACGGGCGCCGGCGGGAGCGCCGGCATCTCGCCCTCGCCGCCCTCGATGATGCCTCCGGCGCCCTGGATCGTGCCGCTGCCGATGACGACGTTCTCGGTGCACGCCTTCTCGGCTGCGGCCTTCTGCTCGGTGGTGACGGCCGTGGGCTCGGGGGCCCAGGCAAGCGTCGTGGCGGTCGGGCGGGCGAGGCTGCCCACCACGAGCACCAGCGCGAGCGAAACGGCGGCGATGCCCACGAGTCCGAGGGCGCGCGGCCGGATCGCCGCGCGGACGGGCCGCTCGTCGGTCTGCATGATCTGCTCCTTGATCGCGTCGAGGCGCACCGGGGACGGGGCCTGCCCGTCCGCGGCGGTGAGCGGGTCTGCGTCCCGGAGTCGTCGCTGCAGTCGATCGTCCATCACCGAGCCTCCTTCCGCTCCACGCCCGGTTGATGTCCGGCGACCGCGGGAACCTTTCGGGATCGCTCCTCCAGCGTGTCGCGAAGGCGGCCCTTCGCGCGGTGGAGGCGGATCGACGCGGCATTGGGAGAGATGCCCAGGACCGCGGCGATCTCGCCCGGGGCCAGCTCCTCCCAGGCCCAGAGGCGGAGGACCTCGGCGTCGGTGGCGGAGAGGCGCGCGAGCGCCGCGGTCAGGTCTGGATCACCGGCGGCGGTCGGAGCCGGGCCGGGATCCACGCCCCGCTCGACGATCGCGAGCCGCTCGAGCAGGCGGCCGAGGCGTCCGCTCGCCCGACGATGGTTGGCCAGCACCCTGCGGGCGACGCCGTACAGCCAGGGCAGCTCGGTCCCGTCGGGGATGTCGCCGATCCGTCGCCAGGCGACGGTCATGACCTCGGCGAACAGGTCCTCGACGGCGTCGGGCGCCGCCCGCCGCGCGAGGTAGCGCGCGAGCGGATCGCGCGCAAGCGCGTAGCAGCGCTCGAAGCGCTCGGTCGCGTCGGGGTCGAGGGCGGTCACGGGAGGACAGTGTCCAGCACGGGGCCGAACCTTTCAGGCCGCGGCCGCGGCTGCCCCCGGCGTGCAGCTGCCTCGCGGCCTGCGGCTGCCCCGCGGCGGGAGCGTTACCGCTGGGCGCCGGTCCGCGTTCCGTAGCCGACGAACCGCCCCTCGCCGTCGCGCAGCACCGCGCGCACGCCGCGCACGGCGTCGCGCCGCAGCGGTCCGTACACGTGGGGATACGGGCTCCCGGGGTCGTCGTACCGCCACGGAGCACCGACCAGCGCGAGGTCGAGGTCGACCGCCACGAACGGGTCCGGATCCCCCGCGTAGAACCGGTTGGCCACGGCGAGCATCTCCGCGTCGCCGTCCGTGCAGTGGACGAACCCGTCCGCCTCGAACGCGACGGGGGCGTACCGGGCCGCCGGGTCGTGGTCTGCCCGCCAGGCCTCCCAGCGGGCCGCGGGGAGCAGGTGGAGCGTCACGTGCCCGCCGGCGTCGCCCGGCAGGTCGCGGAACACGAGGCGGCGCGCATTGCCCGCGTACACGAGGCGCAGGACCTCCTCGGGCAGCCCCAGGCCGTGGATCCGCCAGCGGCCCTGCGAGCCGGGCGGGGGCGGGTCAGCGGGATCGTCACCGTCGTCCGGCGGCTCGTAGGGGAACGACTCGTCGCGGGTCTCGAGGAACCGCGCGTACGTCGCCCACCAGGCCGGGTCGGGCGGCGCGTCGGTGCCGAAGAGGACCCGATCGGGGAAGCGCACCACGAGCTCGCGGGCCGAGTAGGGCTGGCGGCCGAGCTCGGCGATCCGGGCCGCGACGTCGACGTGCCAGTTGGGATGCGCGGCGAGCATCGCCCCGACGCGGCGCAGGTCCTCCGGGGCGCAGCCGACGTGGGCGCCGACGAAGGTCGTGCGCGGGTGGCGCGCGACGACGGCCTCGAGGCCGTCGACGAGCTCGTCGAACGGCGGGAAGCCCGGCAGGTCGGGACGGCCGGGCGGGCGGGTCGGCCAGAAGTGCCAGTCGGGGTGCTCGAGCAGCTCCTCGTAGCGCTCGTTCGTCGCGTCGAGCGGATCGAAGAACGCGACCGGGTCGGCGACGTGGATCGTCACCGGCACGCCCAGCTCCCCGGCGGCGGCCCACAGCGGGTCGAGCCTGGCGTCGTCGACGGGGACGAGCCGTCCGGACCCGTCGCGGGCAACGAGACCGAGCAGCTTCCACGCCTTGAGCCCGCGAGCGCCGGCCGCGACGCCGGCGCGGAGTCGCCGCGCCTCCTCCTCGCCGAAGTCGTTGCGGTTCGCCCACATGCCGTAGTCGAGGCCGGCGAAGACCGCGACCCGCTCACCGAGCAGCGCCCAGCGGTCCAGCTCGCGGTGCAGGGCGTCGCCCCAGCCCCCGTCGAGGTCGACGATGGCGGCGATCCCGGAGGCGTCGAGCGTCGCCGCGAGGTCGGCCGCGCTCGCTTCGGCCCAGCGACCCGAGAAGGGCGTGGGCCCGAGGTGGTTGTGGGCGTCGATGGCGGGCAGCGATGGGCGCTCGACTGGCGTCGACGCCGTCCGGAGCCGCTGGCGCGGTCGGTGGTCGACGAGACGGAGGTCCGCCTGCGCGCCGGCCGTCCCGCGTCCGCCCGCGATCGACCCGCCGGTCGAGCCCGCGCCCACAGCCCTAGCCCTTCAGGCCCGAGAGGGCGATGCCGCGCACGAAGTACTTCTGGGCGACCACGAAGAGCACGATCATCGGCGCGAGGCTCACGAGGGCGCCGGCCATCATCTCCGGCCACTTGCCCACGTGCTGGCCCTGGAAGAAGGCCAGCCCGACCGTCGTCGTGTACTGGTCGAGGTTGCTCAGGTAGATGAGCGGGTTGAGCAGGTCGTTCCAGGTCCACATGAAGGTGAAGATCGCCAGCGTCGCCAGCGCCGGCCGGGCCAGCGGGACGTAGACCTTCGTGAAGATCTGCCACGGGTTCGCGCCGTCGACCCGGGCCGCGTCGGCGAGCTCCTTCGGGATCGCCAGGAAGAACTGGCGCAGGAGGAACGTCCCGAACGCTCCGCCCAGCCAGGCCCCGACCCAGAGCGGCTCCTGCGTCCCGATCCAGTTCCCGCTCGCGCTGAGCGGGTGCGGGAGCGTGCGGTAGAGGACGAAGTTGGGCACCAGCACGACCTGGAAGGGGATGATCAGCGTCGCCAGGAGCAGGGCGAACAGCGGCCCGCGGCCGCGGAACGGAATCACCGCGAACGCGTAGGCGGCCATCGACGCGGTGACGAGCTGGCCGGCCGTGCAGAGGACGGCGATCTTGATCGAGTTCAGGAAGAACGTCCCGAACGTCACGTCGTTCGGGAAGGCGTTCCACATGTTCGAGTAGTTCTCGAAGTGAAGCCCCGACGGGAAGCTCAGGGGCGACGTCCCGAAGACCTCGGCCCGGGTCTTGAGCGATGTCGCGATCATCCAGAGGAAGGGGATCATCATCACGAAGCCGCCGGCGATGAGCACCGCGTAGAGGAGGACGCGCATGACGGGGCGCGGGGCGCGGCCGGCCGGACCGGGCCGCCGCCGGCGCCGGAGCAGCGCGACCGGGGCGGCCATGCCGGGGGATGTCAGGCGGGGCGCGGTCACCGGGCGGGCCTCACTGGTAGTGGACCCAGCGTCGTTGCGACCGGAAGTAGATGAACGTCAGCACGGCGACGATGATGAAGAGGACCCACGACGCGGCCGCGGCGTAGCCCATCTTGAAGTTCTTGAACCCGTTCTCGTAGATGAAGTAGACGAGGGTGACCGTCGCCTCGGTCGGCTTGCCCGGACGCGCGAGGACGTAGACCTGGTCGAAGATCTGGAACGCGCCGATCAGGGCGAGGATGCCGGTGAAGAAGAGGCTCGGGGTGAGGAGCGGCAGCGTCACGTTGCGGAACCGCGCCCAGCGCCCGGCGCCGTCGACCGACGCCGCGTCGTAGTACTCCTGCGGGATCCCCTGGAGACCGGCGAGGAAGATGATCACGCTCGTGCCGAGGCCCTGCCAGACGCTCATCAGCACGATCGCGGGCATCGCCCAGAACGGATCCGTGACCCACTTCTGGGCGGGCAGGCCAAGGATCCCGATCAGCTGGTTGAGGATGCCGCCCGACGGCGCGTAGATCCACGCCCAGACGAGACCGACGGCGGTGGCGGAGGTGACGACCGGCAGGAAGTACGCCGTGCGGATCCAGGCGATCCCCCGGATGCCCTGGTTGAGGGCGAGCGCGAGGCCGAGCGCGAGGACCATCCCGAGCGGCACCGACACCACGGTGTAGAAGGTCGTGTTCCGCAGGGCCAGCCCGAAGCGACGATCGGCGACGAGGGTCGCGTAGTTCTCCAGCCCCAGCCACTGGGGCGGGGTGAGGAGGTCCCATTCGGTCAGGCTGATCCCGAACGTGGCGACGATCGGCCCGGCCGACAGGATCGCGAGGCCCACGATCGTCGGCGCGAGGAACAGCCAGGCCCAGCGGGCCTCGGCGGCCACCGGACCGCGGCCGCGTCGCCCGGAGGCGGCGCGGCCGCGAAGCACGGTCATCGGCGAGCGGCGGGCGGGCGACGATCCGCCGTCACTGGCCGGCGAGGACGGCGTCCAGCTGCGGGACGACGTCGGCCAGCGCCTGGGCGGCCGTCTTCTTCGGCTCGTTGAAGACGTTCATGTCCAGCTCGCCCTGGAGGATCGTCGTGAACTCGTTGTAGCCGACGAACGACGGCTTGAGGTTGGCGTAGGAGAGGCTGTCGGCGAGGACGTCGGCGCCCTCGAACGACGTCGGGTACGGGCCGGCGAGGACCTCCTTGCTGACCGGGAGGGAGGCCTTGAGGAGCATGAGCTGCTCCTGGGCCGCCGGGCTCGCGAGGTACTTCACGAACTCCCAGGCGGCGTCGGGCGACTTCGTCCCCTGGTAGACGACCGCGCCGGTCGGGTTGACCGACGTGAAGCGTCCCGCCGGGCCGGCCGGCAGGGGGGCCATCCCGAAGGTGAACCCGAGCTCCTCCGAGGCCGCGGTATGGGTCGGCACGAGCCAGGAGCCGTTGGACTCCATGGCCGCCTTGCCCTGCTCGAAGGCGTCCCCGGTCTCGGCGAAGAGCGCCGGGTCGGCCATGATCTTCTCCTTCCAGATCAGGTCCTGGAGGAACTGGATCCCGCCGGCCGCCTCGGGCGTGCCGAGGAGCGTTGCCGTCTTGTCGGCGTTGACGATGTCGCCGCCGTTCTGCCAGACGAGCGAGCTCCAGTAGTTCTCCATGTCCGTCGTCTCGGTGTAGAAGCCCCACTGGTCGACGGTGCCGTCGCCGTCCTGGTCCTGGGTGAGCTGCTTGCCGACCTCGACGAGCTTCGCCCAGTCCCAGCTGTCGTCCGGGTAGGCGAGGCCGGCCGCGTCGAACATCGTCTTGTTGTAGAAGAGGATGATCGTGTTGAGGTCGCGCGGCAGGCCGTACTGGCCGCCGTCGGTGGTCGTGAAGTGGGCCACGCCCTGGTCGACGAGCTGGGTCAGGTCGAACCCGTCCCGGTCGATGAAGGGCTTGAGGTCGAGCAGCACGTCGCGCGACTGGTAGTCGGGGAAGAGCGGGCCGTCCATCGCGAAGACGTCCGGCGCCGCGCCGCCGGCGAGGCCCGTCTGGAGCTTGTCCCAGTAGGCGTCCCAGTCGCTGACGGTCACCTCGACGGTGATCTTCGGGTTGGCGTCCTGGAAGGCGTCCACGACGGCCTGCTGGCTGCTGAGCTCGGCGGGGTCGCCCCAGATGGCGTAGGTGATGGTGGCCTCGGGGCCGGTGTAGCCGCCGCCGGGGGGCGGCGTCCCGCCCGACGACGACGGCGTCGGCGACGAGCCGCCGCCGCAGGCGGTGATCAGCAGCCCCAGGGTCGCGGTGGCGGCGAGGAGGCGGGCTCCCCGCCTCGAGCGAAACGTGCGCATCGGTGCTCCTCCTCCTGGTGCGGTCAGTCGAGGCCGCTGCCGTCCAGCCAGTCCGCGGCGTCGCCGCCCAGCCAGCCGGGCAGCCACTCGGCCTCGGCCTCGATCAGCTCGTCGGTCAGGCGCCAGGCCTCCTCGAGGGTGAGGGCGGCCTGGACCTGGGGGTCGGTCATGACGGCGTGGTAGACGAGATCTCGATCCTCCTCGAGGGCTGCCTGGACGGTCAGCAGCTGGCAGTCGACGGCGGCCCGGGTGTACGCGGCGCACTGGGGCGGCAGCGACCCGACGGCGACCGGGTGGACGCCCAGCCCGTCGACGAGGGCCGGGACCTCGACGCAGGCGTCGCCGTCGAGGTTGGCGATGAGCCGCCCTCCGTCGTTCGGCACGTTCGCCACGATCCGGGCGGGCTCGCCGGTCGTCATGGCGTGGACGATGACCGCGGCGTACTCCCCGCTGCGCTCGATCTCGAACGGCTCGCCGGCGTCGAGCCGGCGCTTCGTCTCGTCGTACTCGACGAGGTTGTTGGCCACGCGCGACAGGTACTCCCCGATCGGGACGTGGAAGGCATCGACCTGGCCCTTGGGGATGAACCAGGGGTTGTACTCGGCGTGGTGCTCCGACGACTCGGTCGGGTAGAAGCCGAAGCGCCGGAACAGGTCGGCCCGGACCAGGTCGTCGTCGGGCACCCGCCCCGAGCCGGCGAACGCGTGGAGCGCGGGGTAGAGGTCGTTTCCCCGGTGCTCGAGGCGGAGGATCCAGGCGAGGTGATTCACCCCGGCCGAGAGGGCGTCGACCTCGGCGAACGGCACGTCGAGGTACTCGGCGAGCCGGTGGACGGTCCAGTAGACCGAGTGGCAGAGCCCGACCGTCGGCAGCCCGATCGCGTCGTCGACCGCCTTGACGAGCATCCCCATCGGGTTCGTGTAGTTGAGGAAGGCGGCCTCGGGGCAGACGTCGGCCATGTCGACGGCGATCCCGAGGACGACCGGGATCGTGCGAAGGCCGCGGAGGACGCCGCCGACGTTGATCGTGTCGTTGATCGTGTAGCGCAGGCCGAAGCGGGCCGGGACGTCGAAGTCGATCTGCGTCGCCCGGGCGCCCCCGACCTGGATCGTGTTGACGACGAAGTCGGCCCCGGCGAGCGCCTCCCGGCGGTCCAGGCTGCCGCGGATCGTCGGCTCGGCGCCGAGAGCGCCGGCCGTCCAGCGGGCCATGCGCTCGGCGGTGGCGAGGCGGTCGGCGTCGATGTCGTGGAGGACGATCTCCGCGTCGCGGAGCTCCGGGTAGGAGAGGAAGTCGCCGAGCAGGTTCCGGGTGAACTCGACGCTGCCGGCGCCGACGAGGACGATCCGTGGCATCTCAGCCCTCCGTGGCGGCGCCGTCGACGCCGACGATGTGACGCAGCCCCTGGATGTGGTAGCGCTCGACCCAGCCGGGGTGGTCCGGGTCGTGGCCGCGACGGCGCGCCAGCGCGAACGCGAGGAGCGCAACGGGCGCGACCGCGGTGAGCGGCGCGAAGTCCTCGGCGGCGTCCGCCGGGAGCGGCAGGAAGTCGGCGCCGTCGATCGCGGGCCGCTCGCCCGGGCCGACCTCGACGATCCGCGCCCCCCATCCGGCCGCGTGGCGGGCCATCTCGAGCGTCGCGTCGCGCCCCGGGCCACCGGGAGCGAGCGCGACGACGACCGTCGCCGGCCCGACGATCGTGGCCGCGCCCGACGCCATCTCCCACGACTCGGCGCCCTCGGCGTGGACGAGGGCCATCTCCTTGAGCTTGAGCGCGGCCTCGAACGCCGCGGCGGCGGCGTTGCCGCTGCCGACGACGAACACGTGCTCGGCGGCCACGAGCGCGTCGGCGAGCGCCGGCACGCGGGGAGCGGCGGCGGCCACCGCCGCGTCCACGTGCCCCGCAGCCGCGACGAGGCCGGCCCGGACCGCGTCCGCGCGGGCCCCGCCGAGCAGCTCGCCGAGGACGAGGTGGGTCGCGGCGAGCGTCGCCACGAACGTCTTCGTCATGACCGGGGCGCCGCCGGGGCCGCCGCCCGAGCGGACGACGTGATCGGCCGTCCGGTCGAGCGTGCTGCCGGGCTCGTGGACGATCCCGACCGTCGGGACGCGGCCGCGCAGCGCCTCGACGACGGCGAGGACGTCCCGGAACTCCCCGGACGCCGAGATGCCGATGACGGCGTCGCCGGCCCCCAGGGCCGGGAGGTAGTGCCGGAACTCCCCGGCCGGGAGCGCGACGACGGTGGGATCGCCGGCGTCGGCCAGCCGCCGGTGGAGCGCGGCGGCCGCCAGGGCGGAGTGGAGCGAGGTCCCGTTGCCGATCACGTGGATGCGGCGCGTCCGGGCGGCCCGCAGGGCGTCCGCGGCGGCTCGAGCGGACGGGAGCGCCTCGGCGACGGTCGCCCGGATGGCGGCTCCCTCGGCGCGAATCTCGGCGGGGACGACTCCCTCGATCATGGGGTCGGCTGCGCTCCCTTCGGGGTGGTCCCGGGGGCGATCCCGGACGACGGTGCGATGACGACGCGGATGCCGCGCGCCTGCAGGGCGACGACGTCGGCTGGGTCGGCGCGGGCGTCGGTGACGACGATGTCGACCTCGTCGAAGCCGAACACGAACGCCGGGGCCACCTGGGCGAACTTCGTGGCGTCGGCGAGGACGACGCAGGTCCGGGCGCTGCGGCGGAGCGCGCGGTCGGTGAGGATCTCGGGGATCGAGTCGTTCATGAGGCCGTGGTCGGGGTCGAGGGCGCCGATCCCCATGAACAGGGTGTCGGCGCGGAGCTCGCGGAGCGCCAGCTCGGCGAGGTGGCCGAGCATCGAGTGCATGCGTGGGCGCACGACGCCGCCGAGGACGACGAGCTCGATCTCGTCGCGGTCGAGGAGGACGCTGGCGACGTCGAGGGCGTTCGTGATGACGGTGAGACGCCGGTCCACGAGGCGGCGGGCGAGCTCGAGGGTCGTCGACCCGCTCGAGATCGCGATCGTCTGCCCGTCCTCGACGAGCGCTGCCGCGGCGGCGCCGATCGCGCGCTTGGCCGCCCCCGATGCATCTCCCCGGCGAGGCAGCGGGGCGCCGGTCGCGGCCAGCGCCGCCCCGCCATACGTCCGAACGAGCGTTCCCTCGTCGGCGAGGAGGGCGAGGTCGCGGCGGATCGTGGACGGCGTGACGCCGAGATCGCGGGCGAGGACGTCGACGCTCGCGCGCCCGTCCTCGCGGAGGCGGCGGACGAGGCGAAGGCGTCGGTCGGACCGCGGCATGCGGCCATCCTGTGACGCGTTCTGCGCACCGTCAACAGCGAATCTGCGTGTTGTGCGCAGGATGGCGCGTTGTGTGCGCTCCCACTGGGGGCGTAGGATCGCGGCAGCTCCGCTCGAGGTTCTCGATGTCCCACCTGCTCGGCACGCGACGCGGCCTGGATGCCTGCGCCTCCCCGCGCGGCACGTTCGCCGTGCTCGCGCTCGACCATCGCCAGAACCTCCGCAAGGAGCTCCGCCCGAGCGACCCGGCGGCCGTGGGTCACGACGAGATGGTGGAATTCAAGCGCGCGGTCGTCCGCGCGCTCGCCGGGACCGCCACCGGCACGCTCCTCGACCCGGAGATCGGCGCCGCCCAGTGCATCGCCGACGGGTCGCTCCCGGGGCGGGCCGGGCTCATCGTGGCGATCGAGGCCACCGGGTACGAGGGGCCGCCGACGGCACGCGTCAGCCGCGTCCTGCCGGGCTGGTCGGTCGAGAAGGCGAAGCGGATGGGGGCGTCGGCGGCGAAGCTCCTCGTCTACTACCACCCCGACGCCGCGAACGCGGCCGACCAGGAGCGGCTCGTCGCCGACGTCGCGGCGGCCTGCCGCGTCGCCGACCTCGCCCTGTTCGTCGAGCCGCTCGGGTTCGACCCGGCGACCGGCGGGAAGCTCATCGGCGAGGCGCGCCGGCGGTGCGTCGTGGCGACCGCGCGACGGCTCATGGCGCTCGGCGGGGACGTGCTCAAGGCCGAGTTCCCCTACGACGCCGGCATCACCGACGAGAGCGCCTGGGCGGACGCCTGCGCCGAGCTCGACGCGGCCTCGCCGGCGCCGTGGGTCCTCCTCTCCGGCGGGGTCGACGACACGACGTTCGAGCGGCAGGTCGCGGCCGCCTGCCGGGCCGGGGCGTCCGGCGTGCTCGTCGGGCGCTCGGTCTGGGCGCCGGCGGCCACGCTCCCGCCGCCCGAGCGCGACGCCTGGCTGGCGGGCGAGGGACGTGCCCGGCTCGCCCGGCTCGCCGCCCTCGTCGACGACCTCGGCGCGCCCTGGCTCGCCCGGCCCGGGGTGCCTGCCGGCGCATCGGCCGGCGTCGCGGCTCCCGGCGAGGGCTGGTACCGGGGGTACTGAGGGCGATGGACCGCGCTCCCGACCCGCCGGCCGACGACCCCGCGACCTCGACCTCCTCGTCCTCGGCGAGGTCAATCCCGACGTGGTCGTGCGCGCGGCCGATCCGCGCCCGCGCTTCGGCGAGGTCGAGCGGTGGGTCGACGCGATCGAGCTCGTGATCGGCGCGTCGTCGGTGATCTTCGCCTGCGGCGCGGCTCGGCTCGGGCTCCGTGTCGCGATGGCCGGCGTCGTCGGCGACGACGCGTTCGGACGCTTCATGCTCGCGGCGATGGCCGAGCGGGGGCTCGACATCGACGCCGTGCGGATCGACCCGGCGCTGCCGACCGGCGCCAGCGTCATCCTCTCGGACGGGCGCGACCGGGCGATCCTCACCGCCGCCGGGCGCCATCCCCCGCCTGCGGGTCGCCGACGTGCCGGCGGGCCTCGTCGCCCGGGCGCGCCACGTCCACGCGGGCAGCGTCTTCCTCCTCGACGACGCACGGCCCGACCTCCCGGCGCTGTTCCAGCGGGCGCGAGCCGGCGGCGCGACGACCTCGGCCGACACGAACTGGGACCCGCGCGGCACCTGGGACGGGGGCGTGCGGGCGCTGCTGGCCGAGACCGACGTCTTCCTCCCGAATGCCGCCGAGGCGGCCGCGATCGCCGGCGTCGAGGATCCCGAGGCGGCCGCCCGGGCCCTCCTGGCCCTCGGACCGCGCGTCGTCGCAGTGAAGCTCGGCCCCGCGGGCGCGCTCGCGGTCGCGGCGGACGGGTCGGCGAGTCGCGTCCCCGCCGTGCCGGTCGAGCCGGTCGACACGACGGGTGCCGGCGATTCGTTCGACGCCGGGTTCCTGGCCGCGTGGCTGGCCGGGCGGCCGCTCGACGCCTGCCTCGCGGTCGGCGCCGCCTGCGGCGCCCTCTCGACGCGCGGCGATCGGCGGCACGGCGGGACAGCCGACCCTCGCCGAGGCCGAGGCCGCCGCCCGGGCGGCGGGGCTCCGCTCGTGAGCTCCGGTCGCGGTGAGGGCGCCGAGGGACGCGGCGCCGCCGGCGCCGTCGAGGTTGCCGCCGTCGTCGGGTGGCCCCGCCGCCTGGTCTGCGTCTCCGTCAACGCGGCGATCGACAAGACGGCCGCCGTCGAGCGGCTCGTCCCCGGCGAGATCCACCGCCCCGACCTGCTCACGGTCCTGCCCGGGGGCAAGGCGCTCAACGTCGCCCGGGCGGCGCGCACGCTCGGGCTCGACGCGTGCGTGGTCGCCGTCCTCGGCGGCCACGCCGGGGACTGGATGGAGGAGGCCCTCGCAGCCCGCGGGATCCGGACGCGGGCGGTCCGCGTCGCCGGCGAGACGCGGACGTGCCTCTCGGTCCTCGACCAGTCCACGGGTGAGCTGACGGAGCTGTACGAGGCCGGCCTCACCCTTGGCCCGGACGGCTGGGCGGCGGTCGAGGCCGCCGTCCGGAGCGAGCTGCGGGACGACGCGGAGGGCACGCTGGTCGTGGTCGCCGGAAGCATGCCGCCCGGCGCACCGGCCGACGGGTGCGCGCGGCTCGCAGCCATCGCAGCCGGAGCCGGCGCGCGGGCGGCCGTGGACGTCGACGGGGCGCACCTGGCCGCGGCGCTCTCGGCCGGGCCGTGGCTCGTCAAGGTGAACGCCCGCGAGGCCGGCGCGGCGACGGGGATCCCGGCCCAGGACGAGCGCGGCGCGCAGCTGGCGGCCGCGGCGCTCCGCTCCGGCGGCGCCGGGGTCGCGACCGTCACCCGGGGACGGGCCGGCGCCATCGTCGTGGACGAGCACGGCGCCGCCTGGCGGATCGGGCCGCCACCGGAGCCCGGGCCCTACGTCGTCGGCAGCGGCGACGCGTTCCTCGCGGGCCTGGCCGCGGGCCTTGCGGCCGGGCATCCCCTCCCGGAGGCCGCCCGGCGGGGCGCCGCCGCCGCCTGCGCCAACGCCCTGCGACCCGGCCAGGGGGAGCTCGACCCGGCCGACGCGTCGCGCGTGCTTGCCGGCACGACGCTCGAGCGGCTCGCCTGACGATCCTACCCGGCCGCCAGGCGCTCGAGCCGGGCGCGCAGCCGCCGCAGGGCCCGCCGGTCCGGGCAGGCGATGAAGACCGTGTCGTCGCCGGCGAGCGAGCCGACCGCCTCCGGCCAGCGGGCGCGGTCGAGCGAGGCCGCGATGGCGTGCGCCGAGCCGGGCAGCGTGACGAGGACGAGCAGGAGCCCCGCCTCGCGCATCTCCACCGGCAGGTCCCGGAAGAGCCGCCGGAGCCGCTCCTCGCCGGTCGGGTCGGCCTCGGCGAGACGGGCCGGCAGCGCGTACACGGTGACCCCGTCGCGGTGCGCCTTCACCAGCTGGAGCTCGGCGACGTCGCGGCTGATCGTGGCCTGCGTCGTCCGGAAGCCGCGCTCCCGGAGCGCCGCCGCGAGCTCCTGCTGCGTCCGGATCGGACGCTGCTCGACGAGGTCGCGGATCGCCCGCTGGCGAAGCTGCTTCATGACCTCCACGGTCGCGCCTCCCGCCCGCTAGGCCGAGACGAAGTGCACGACGACGATCGCCGGCGAGGACGAGGCGGTAGACCACGAAGACCGTCATCGAGTGGCTGCGGAGGTAGCGGAGGAGGAGGGCGATCGCGAGGAAGCCCGGCGCACGCGGCGACGCGACGATCCCGGCGACGAGCGACCCGACGTCGACCGGGACGCCGGTCTCGCCGCGAGGAGCTTGCGCGCCTCCCAGATGACGGCCCCGAGCGTGATCGGCGTCGCCATGAGGAAGCTGAACCGCGCCGCCGCCTCGCGGGTCAGCCCGGCGAAGAGGCCGGCGCTGATGATGATCCCCGAGCGGCTGATGCCCGGCACGAGCGCGATCGCCTGGGCGCACCCGATGCCGAACGCGGCCCCGAAGCCCGAGCCGGTCGAGCTGCTTCGTCCGGCGACCGAGCCGGTCGGCCGTCCAGAGGATCGCCGGCGCCGATCACGAGCGTGACGGCGACGAGCAGCTCCTGCCGGACCTGCTCCTCGAAGAAGTCGTTCAGGGCCACCCCGACGATCACGGCCGGGGGCAGGGTCACCGCGATCAGCCAGGCCAGCCGGCGATCCGGGTCGTCCCGGAACGAGCGATCGCGGATGGTCGCGAGGCCGGCGGGGATGAGCCGCGCCCAGTCGCGCCCAGAAGTAGACGAAGAGCGCCACGAGCGTCCCGACGTGGAGCATCACCGTGAAGGAGAGCGACTCGATGAACGGGTCGTCCCAAGCCGGCCATGTGCGGCACGAGGATCAGGTGCCCGGACGAGGAGATCGGCAGGAACTCGGTGAGGCCCTGCACGATGCCCATGACGATCGCCTGGAGGATGGTGTCCATCGAATCGTGCGGCGGGCCGCGCCCGCGATGGGCGCGGCCCGCCGTTCGTGACCTCGGCTAGCGGATGAAGAGCGGGGCGAGGACGAGCGTGATCGTCGCCAGCAGCTTCACGAGGACGTGGAGCGACGGGCCGGCGGTGTCCTTGAACGGGTCGCCGACGGTGTCGCCGACGACCGCCGCCGCATGCGCGTCGGTCTTCTTGCCGAGGACGTTCCCGGCGTCGTCCTTGAGGTGGCCCGACTCGATGTACTTCTTGGCGTTGTCCCACGCGCCGCCGCCGTTGTTGAGGACCGTGGCCAGGAGGACGCCGGCGATCGTGCCGACCATGAGCAGGCCGGCAACGGCCTCGTAGCCGAGGATGATGCCCACGAGGATCGGCGTCGCGACGGCGACGAGGCCGGGGGCGACCATCTCGCTTGAGCGCCGCCTTCGTGGTGATGTCGACGACGCGGGCGTAGTCCGGCTTGGCGGTGTAATCCATGATCCCCGGGATCTCGCGGAACTGGCGCCGGACCTCGACGATGATCGACTGGGCAGTCGTGCCGACCGCGCGGATCGCGAGCGAGCTGAAGAAGTAGACGAGCATCGACGCCGATGAGGGCGGCGACGAAGACGTTGACGTCGGCCAGGTTGACCGACTCCATGAGCTCGACGCCGGGGACGCCCGCCTCGATCTGGCGCCCGAGGATGAGGTTGACCTTGTCGATGTAGGCGCTGAAGAGGAGGAAGGCGGCCAGCGAGGCCGACGCGATCGCGTAGCCCTTCGTCAGCGCCTTCGTCGTGTTGCCGACGGCGTCGAGGCGGTCGGTGATCTCGCGGGCGTGGGCCTCCGCGTGGCTGAACTCGGCGATGCCGCCGGCGTTGTCGGTGATCGGGCCGAACGTGTCCATCGCCAGGATGTAGGCGGTGGTCATGAGCATGCCCATCGTCGCGACGGCGGTGCCGAAGATGCCGCCGACGTTCCGGCCGTCCACGCTGACGAGGCCGGCCTGCTCGCCGAGCCAGTGGCTGAGCGAGGAGGGCGATGCCGATCGTGATCGCGGTCACGAAGGTGGTCTCGAAGCCGACCGCGATGCCGCTGATGATGTTGGTCGCCGGGCCGGTCTTCGACTGGCCTCGGCGATCTCCTGGACCGGGCGGAACGTGCCGGCCGTGTAGTACTGGGTGATGTAGACGAAGGCGATGCTCGTCGCCAGGCCGACGACGCCGGCGCCGAAGAACCAGATCCAGGTCGGGATGCCGTAGGCGCCGACCTGGTCGCCGGTCTGCATCATCACGTTGGTGACGAAGGCCAGGGCGACGACCGACAGGATGGTCGTGACCCAGTAGCCGCGGTTGAGCATGTTCATCGGGTTCTCGTCCTCGCGGCCGCGGACGAAGAACATGGCGACGATCGTGGCGAGCAGGCCGAAGGCGCGGACGACGAGCGGGAAGAAGATCCAGGCCTCCGGGTTGGGCCAGCCGGCGTTCAGGGCGATCGCGTAGACGCCGACGCCGAGGATCATCGCGCCGATGTTCTCGGCGGCCGTCGATTCGAAGAGGTCGGCGCCGCGGCCGGCGCAGTCGCCGACGTTGTCGCCGACGAGGTCGGCGATGACGCCCGCGTTGCGCGGGTCGTCCTCGGGGATGCCCGCCTCGACCTTGCCGACGAGGTCGGCGCCGACGTCGGCGGCCTTCGTGTAGATGCCGCCGCCGAGCTGGGCGAACAGGGCGACGAAGGTGGCGCCGAAGCCGAAGCCGACGATGAGGAACGGTGCCTGGTAGACGGTCTCGGGGTCGAGGCCGCCGAAGGCGGCGAAGATGCCGTAGACGCCGAGGAGCGACAGCGCGACGACGAGGAAGCCGGAGACCGCCCCGCCGCGCATCGCGACCTGGACCGCCTCGACGAGGCTGCGGCGGGCGGCGGCGGCGGTCCGGACGTTGGCCTTCACGGTGACGAACATGCCGATGATCCCGGAGGCCATCGAGCACGCGGCGCCGACGAGGAAGGCGATCGCCGTCCGGAAGCCGAGCTCGACGCCCGAAGACCGACGTGTCGGCGACGTTCTCGGTCTCGAAGAACGAGATGACGACGCCGATCACGACGGCGCCGACGATGGCGAGCAGGGCGATCGTCGTGTACTGGCGCCGGATGAAGGCGACCGCGCCTTCGTAGATCGTCGCCGCGACGTCCTCCATCTCCTTCGTCCCGGTGTCGCGCCGGAGCACGTCGCGGGCGAGGTAGAGCGCGAAGACGATGGCGATGAGCCCCGCCGGCAGGATGATCAGCTGGAGCGTGTTCGGAGCTCATGGGCTGGTTCTGCGACCTCCCTGTCACGCACAGCCGTCCGCGGTGGCGCGACCATCGCGCCGGGACGAGGGATCGTTGGTGAGCCTGGGAACCGCCGGCCCTTCTGGGTGGAACGCGAGACGGCTCAGGCCGCGGCCGAGTGTATCAACGCCCGATCGACGGGTCAAACCCGCATATCCGGCGAATTATGCATCGTCTGCGCACGTTCGCACGACCGACGAACGGCGCCGGGGCGGGGGCCATCCCGTGCCCCTATACTGCCGGACTTGTGACACGACGCCCCCTCGGGTGCCTCTTCGAGATCGTCGAGACGCTCGTCCTCACGCTCATCATCTTCTTCGTCATCCAGACGTTCGTCGCCCAGCCGTACCAGGTCGAGCAGCAGTCGATGGAGCGGACGCTCGAGCCCGACCAGTACGTCCTCGTCGACAAGCTCACGCCGCGCTTCGACGACTACACGCGCGGCGACATCGTCGTGTTCGAGCCGCCCGAGGCCTGGGTCCAGGGAGGTCCGGCACGCCGTTCATCAAGCGGGTGATCGGGCTGCCCGGCGAGACGATCGAGATCCGCGACGGCGCGGTGCTCGTCAACGGCAACGAGCTCGACGAGCCGTACATCTACGACGATCAGGCGACGACGGCCCTCGACGAGCCGGCCCGGTGGGTCGTCCCGGCGGGCCAGCTGTTCGTGATGGGCGACCATCGCACCGCGTCGGCCGACTCCCGCTCCTTCGGGCCGATCGCCCGCGACACCGTGATCGGACGGGCCTGGCTCCGCTACTGGCCGATCTCGGCCCTGGGCATCCTTCCGACGCCGGAGTACCCGCCGCCCGTCGGGAACGGCGACGCGAGGCCGAGCCCGGCCGTGCCGTGACCCCGCTCCTCGTCGCGGCCGGCGCCGTCGTCGCCCTCGGGGCGGCAGTCGCGATCGGCGCGCGGGCAGGTCGCGGGAGCGCCCTGGGCCTCCTCGTCGCCCTCGTCTTCGCCCCGTTCGTCGCCGAGCCGCTGCCCGCGATCGAGGTGGCCGCCTTCCGGATCGTCGCCGGCGTGCTGGCGACGTTCCTCGCCCTCGTCGCGTCGCGCCGGGCCGGCCCCGCGGCGTCCTCGCCGATCGGCCTCCCGGCGGCGCTCGCGGCCGCTGCCGCGGCGTTCGTCGCCGGCCTCGGCGCCACGGCCGTCGGCCTGCCGGGGTTCGGTCCCGCGGCCGCCCTGGCCGCGGGCCTCGCGACGCTCGTCGTGGCGGCGCCGCCGATCGCCCTGGCCCGCGACCCGTTCCGGCTCGGCATCGCCTCGGTCGTGCTGCTCAACGGCGGCCTGCTCATCCGGGCGGGGCTCGCCGGCACGCCGACGGGGCTCGAGTCCCTGATCGCGGGCGCCGCCCTCGTCGCGCTGGCCGCGGCGGCCGTGGTGCTCGTGGGGTCCGCCGCAACCGCCGCCGGCGAGGTCGCCGGCAGGCCGCGCACGACCGAGCTTCCCACGTCCTTCGGCGTCGACCCGACGGCGCCCGTCCGCCGGCCGTGAGCCTCCTCCCGTTCCTGGCGGCGGCGCTCGCCGGCGCCCTGCTCGCGCTCGCGCTGCGCGAGCGCCGGTGGCTCGGCTCGGTCGTCGGGATCGGTGCCGTCGCGGTCGCCCTCGTCGTGCTCGCCGCGTCGACGCCGGGTCCCGTCCTCGAGATCGGCGGCGGGGCGCTGGCCCTCACGGGCTATGCGCGCGTCCTCCTCGGGGTCGGGCTTGCCGCCGGCCTCGGCGTGCTCGTCGTCGGTCGCCTCGCCGCGTGGGACGCCGTCGCTCCCGCGGTCGTCCTCGTGGTGGCCGGCGGCCTGGGTCTCGCCCTCGGGGTGGCGGGCGCGGTGGCCGGCCTGCTCGTCGCCGGGGCGACCGCGGCGCTCGCCGGCGCCGTCGCCCTGGCCCAGCCCGCGACGCCGCTGCGCGTCGGCGCTCTCGGTCGTGAGCTGCGCGGGGCCGCGGCCGCGACGGCCGTCGGCCTCGTCGCGATGAGCCTCGCCCCCGAGGCGATCGGCGGGCTTGCCGTCCAGCCCCAGATCGCCGGCCTCGCCGCGATCGCGGCCGGGGTGGCGCTCGGTCACCGGCTCGGTGCGATCCCCCTCCACGCCCGCGTCGCCCGCCTGACGGACGCGGCGCCGCCGTCCGCCCTCCCCGCCCTGCTCGCGCTCCTGCCGGCCGGCTGGGCGGTCGTCTTCCTGGCCTGGGGCCCGGCCACGCTCGGCCCCGCGGCCCCGGTCCTCGGCTGGGATGGGACGTTGCTCATCCTGTTCGGCCTCACGACGCTCGTCCTCGGCGGGGTCGCAGCGCTCCTCCAGGACGACCTCGACCGGGTGGTCGCGTACACGATCGTCCTCGATGCGGGGGTCGTCATCCTCGGGTTCGCCGCCCTCGACCCGACCGCTCGCGAGGCCGTGCGGGCGTGGCTCGTCCCCTTCGTGGCCAGTCGCGCGGCCCTCGTCGGCTGGGCGATCGCGTTCCGGGCGGCCTTCGGCACGTCGCGGCTCTCCGAGGCGCGCGGCTGGCTGCGCCGCGCCCCCGCCCTCGGCGCGGCCCTCGTCGGGATCGGCGTGGCGGCCGTCGGCTGGCCCGGCCTCCTCGTCTGGGACGCCCGCACGGCGGCCTTCCAGGCGGCGACCGCGGGCCCGGCGCTCCTCGTCGCGTCCGTCGCCGCGCTCGGGCCGGCCGTCGCCCTGGCGCGCGTCCTCGGCACGGGTCTCGGCCGCCCGGAGCCGCGCGTCGCGTCCGCGGCCGGTGAGCTCGCCCGGGTCCCGGCCGGCCTGCGGGCAGCGGCCCGGGCGATTCGGGTGAAGGGCAGCCGCGGCCCCGCGCTGCGCGCCGGCCTCCGCGAGGTGCGGCCACTGCTCGAGCTCAACCGCACGCCGCTGCGAGCCCTCGTCGTGATCGTGCTCGCCGGGCTGGCCCTGCTCGCGGCCGGCGGGGCGTTCGACCTGCGCGGGGTGGCGTCCCAGCCGGACCTCCCGATCCCGGTCGCGGCGGAGCCGACACCGGACCTGCCGCCGGTGGCCACGCCGATCCCCGAGGACGAGGAGCCGCCCGCCGAGCCGCAGCCGTAGGGCCCTCCTGCCGGGAGCGCCCCGTCAGGCGCCGGTCATGGCCGGCCGGGAGCGTCGCGTCAGGCGCCGGGGCCGATCACCCAGCGGTCGACGGTGCGCGG
The DNA here is from genome assembly GCA_963736545.1 of uncultured Chloroflexia bacterium. Lineage (GTDB taxonomy): Bacteria > Chloroflexota > Limnocylindria > Limnocylindrales > CSP1-4 > CTSoil-043. Next base: position 3,477,485 of record CAVTPA010000001.1, on the reverse strand, counting down.
GTAGGAGAGCAGGCCCTCCGGGAACCAGAGCGCGAGCTCGGTGGCCGCCGTCTCGGGGCCGTCGGAGGCGTGGATCAGGTTCTGGCCGACCTCGAGGGCGAAGTCGCCGCGGATCGTCCCGGGCGCGGCCTCCCAGGGTCGGGTCGCTCCGACCATGGCACGGACCACGCCGATCGCGTTGGGGCCCTCGACGGCGATCGCGACGAGCGGGCTCGAGGTGATGAACTCGACGAGGCCGGCGAAGAACGGACGCTCGCGGTGGATCGCGTAGTGCTCCTCGGCGAGCTCGCGGCTGACGGCCACGAGCTTCAACCCGACGAGCTTGAGGCCCTTCTCCTCGAGGCGGCCGACGACGCGGCCGACGAGCAGGCGCTGGACGCCGTCGGGCTTGACGAGGACGAGGCTGCGTTCGGTCACTGGGGACTCCCGGAGGGGCCGGCCTCGGCCGGCGCGAGGGCGAGACGTTCGGCCGAAGCGTAGGCGATCCGCGCCTCGTCGTTGCGCCCGGTCGCCCGCAGCGCCTCGGCGCGGACGAACGCGAGCGCCGCGAGCCCGGCCCCGGCCCCCGGGGACGCTTCCGCAGCGCCGGGTGCTTCCGCGGCGTCCAACGCGGCCAGCACGGCCTCCGCGGCGGCGCGATCGGCGCGGAGGGCCAGCGCGAGCAGCACCGCCGCCCGCTCGGGCGACGCCGCGAGGAGCGACGTGCCGGAGCCCACGAGGTCGGCCGCGGCCGCGGCGAGGGGGATGTCGCGGGTCCGGGCGGCGTCCTGCGGCGCCGTGGCCGCGGGCGGCTGTCGCGTCGCGGTCGCCGCCGGACCGGCGCCGGGGTCACGGTCCTCCCCGGCATCGGCGGGCTCCGGCGTGGCCGGCTCGGCCGGCCACGGCCATGCCGCCCGGGCCGGGATCCCGGCCAGGAGCGCGACGAGCCCCGGTCCGCCGCCCACGCCCTGCGCGGCGGCGTCGACGAACGTCGCGGCAGCTCCCGGCTCGCCGCGCTCGGCGGCCGCCTCGGCGCAGATCGCGTTGGCCAGGGCCCAGCCGGGCCCGGGCTCGGCGGATCCCGCATCCAGCCACGCCGCCGCGGCGGCAGCCGCTCCCGCCAGGTCGCCGGTCCGCCAGCGCACCTCGGCAAGATCGAGGATCCCGTCGGCGTCGAGCCGGTCGGCCCCGGCCAGTGCCTCGAGCTCGGCCCGCGCGAGTGCGTAGCTGCCGCCTCGGACGTGGAGCCCGACCAGGCGCAGCTCGGCGCTCCGCGACGCCGGAGCGGCGGCCCGCGGGCTCACCCGGCCCCCACGATGCGGAGCGTGCGCTCCAGGTTGCGGCCCTTGCCGGCGGGCGCGACGACGGCGAGCCGGAGCAGGTCGTCGCGGAACAGGCGGCCGGCGAGGGCCTGGATGTCCTCGGCGACGACGGACCGGATCGCGTCGAGCGCCTCGTCCGGCGTCCAGACCCGGTCGTGGAGCGCCTCCTGCGTGCCGATCCACGAGGCGAGGTAGCGGGTCTCGTCGAGGCGGAGCTCGAGGCGGCCGGAGAGGTAGGCCTTGACCTTGTCGAGCTCGGTCTCGGGGACCGGCTCGTCGCGCAGGCGAGCGAGCTCGGCGAGGACCGCGGCGATCGTCGGCCGGATCTTGCCGGGGTCGACGCCGGCGTAGACCGAGACGACACCGGCGTCGGCGTAGCTGACGAGGGAGCTGCCGACGTCGTAGGCGAGGCCGCGCTCCTCGCGCACCCCGAGGAAGAGCCGGCTCGACATGCCGTCGCCGAGGACCGCGTTCATGACCGAGAGCGTCCACTGGTCGGGATGGTCGCGGGACAGGCCGGGCACGCCGACGACGAGCTGGGCCTGCGCGGTCGGGCGGGTCGCCCGGACGAAGAGCTCGCCGGCCGGGGCAGCGGGGGCGGGCACGTAGCCGGGGATCGCCCCGGCGCCGGTCCCGAAGGCCTCGCCGGCGAGCTCGACGAGCTCGTCGTGGGGCAGGTCGCCCGACGCGGCGACGACGACGTTGGAGGGCCGGTAGTACGTCGCCCAGAAGCGATGGATCGCCTCGACCGGCAGCTCGCGGACGCTCGCCTCGGTCCCGGCGATCTCGCGGCCGAGCGGCGTGTCGTCGAAGAGGGCGAGGTCGAAGAGGACGTTGACGTGCTCGGCCGGGTCGTCGAGGTACGAGCGGATCTCCTCGACGATGACGTCACGCTCCTGCTCGATCTCGCGCTCCGCGAGGAGCGGCCGGGCCACGAGCTCACCGAGGACGCCCATCGCAAGGGCGGCGTGGCGTCGCGGCACGCGGACGTAGTAGACGGTGGACTCGCGGTCGGTCGAGGCGTTGAACGACCCGCCGATCCCCTCGACCGCCTCCGAGAGCGCCCGCGTCGACGGATACGCCCGGGTTCCCTTGAAGGTCAGGTGCTCCATGAAGTGGGCGCAACCGGCCTGGTCGCCGGCTTCGTGGCGCGAGCCGGCGAGGACGTGGGCCTCGATCGTGACCGACCGGGAGCCGGGCAGCGGGGCGGAGATGACGCGGGGCCCGGCGGGCAGGACGGTTCGTTCGAACATCGCGCGGAAGGGTATCGGAAACGGGGAGGGGCGGCGGGCCGGACCCGCCGAGCGGGCTCGGCCGCGCCGTGCGGGCGCCACCCAACAGCGACCGAAGGGGGACCGAGCGGACCCCCAACATAGGGCCGAAGGCCCTTCGGCGGCGATGGCGGCTGACTATCCTTCGAGGAGTGATCCGGCCCCGAGCCGGACTCCGTCGCCGGGCGGCGGGCAGCGCCTTGCGCCCCCCCGCGCGCCCACGCCGGCCGGTCCCGGCGACAGCTTGGAGGAGACGACACGATGGCCACCCGACTCCGGACGCCCCTCGTCCTGCTGACCGCGGGCGCGCTGCTGGTCAGTGCCTGCGGCGGCGGAGGCACCCCCGCTCCGTCCGGCGGCGCCGCGACGACCTGCGAGGCCGGCGCGGCTTCCGGGACGCAGATCCCCGAGATCGTCGACGGCAAGTTCAACGTCGCGATGGTGCTGATCGGGCCGCACAACGACGGCGGCTGGAGCCAGGCCCACTACGAGGGGCTCATCTACCTGTGCGAGAACATGGCGGACTCGCACGTCGCCTACATCGAGAACGTCCCCGAGGGGACCGACTCGGAGCAGGTGTTCCGGAGCCTCTCGCGCAAGGGCTTCGACTTCATCGTCGGGACGTCCTTCGGCTACATGGACCCGATGGAGAAGGTCGCCGGCGAGTTCCCGGACATCACGTACCTCCACCTCACGGGGTACAAGTCGAACGGGACGAACTTCGGCAACTTCTTCGGCGCCATGGAGAACTTCAAGTACCTCGCCGGGATGCTGGCGGGCTCGCGGGCGAAGCTCGACGGGAACCCGAAGATCGGCTACATGGCGACCTTCCCGATCCCGGAGGAGCTCCGCCTCGGCAACGCGATCATGCTGGGCGTCAAGCAGACGTGCCCCGAGTGCACGATGGACATCCGGTTCATCAACACCTGGCATGACCCGGTCCTCGAGAAGGAGGGCGCAGCGTCCCTGTTCGACGCAGGCGCCCAGGTCGTCTTCACCGGCGCCGACACCGGCGCCGTCGCGGACGTCGCCCAGGAAAAGGACAAGTGGGGCGTCACCTACGACCATCCCGATTCCTGCAAGGTCGACCGCTGCCTCACCGCCCCCTACTGGATCTGGGGCCCCGAGTACACCCGCATCGCCGAAGAGGTGAAGGCCGGGACGTACACGGCCGGCTACGAGTACTTCGACGCCGACGCCGGCGCCATGGGCCTCCTCGGCTTCATGGAAGGCGAGACACCGCGGATGGGCGTCGAGGACCTCCCCGCGGCCGACGTCCAGCTCGTGAAGGACACCCTGGCCAAGATGTTGGCGGGCGAGTTCACCCGCTTCGACGTCTTCGCCGGGCCGCTCAACGACAACGCCGGCAACCAGCTCCTCGCCGAGGGCGAGTCGCTCGAGCAGGCCGACCTCGACCAGTTCCCGCCAGGCGCCCCCGGCAATGAATGCACGACCTGCATGTACTGGTGGGCCGACGGGATCAACGCCAAGCTCCCCGAGCTGTAGGACCACGTGAGGCACGGGCCCGCGACGACGCGCTCGTCGCGGGCCCTCCTCCGTATCGGAGCGCCCGTCCCATGACCGCCGTCCCGGACGCCCCGCCCCCGCCCGCGCCGGCGGCCACGCTGGCCGTCGACATGCGCGGCATCGTCAAGCGGTTCCCCGGCGTCGTCGCCAACGACGGCGTCGACTTCGACGTGCGGGTCGGGGAGGTGCACGCCCTCCTCGGCGAGAACGGGGCCGGCAAGAGCACCCTGATGAACGTGCTCGACGGCCTCTACCGCCCGGAGGCCGGCGAGATCCGCGTCTTCGGCAAGACGGTCGACCTCCGCTCCCCCCGCGACGCGATCGCGGCCGGGATCGGCATGGTTCACCAGCACTTCGCGCTCGTGCCGACCCAGACGGTCACCGAGAACATCCTCCTCGGGCTCGACGAGCCCCGCTTCCGCATGAACCTGCACCGGTTCGACGCGCGCATCGCCGAGCTCGCGGATCGCCACGGCCTGACCGTGGACCCGCAGGCGCGGATCTGGCAGCTGTCCGTCGGCGAGCAGCAGCGGGTCGAGATCCTGAAGATGCTGTACCGCGGGGCCCGGATCCTCATCCTCGACGAGCCGACTGCCGTCCTCGCCCCGCAGGAGGCGCAGGACCTCTTCCGGACGCTCCGCGGGATGGTCGCGGAGGGGACGTCGGTCGTCTTCATCAGCCACAAGCTCGCCGAGGTCGCGCAGATCGCCGACCGGGTGACCGTGATGCGGCGCGGCAAGGTGACCGCGGCGGGGATCCCCGCGGCCGGCTCCACGCCGGCCAGCCTCGCCGAGCGCATGGTCGGGCGCGACGTCGTCGAGACGATCGAGCGGAGCCCGTTCAAGCCGGGGCCGGTCGTCCTGTCCGTCCGCGCCGTCGACGCGCTCAGCGACCGCGGGCTGCCCGCGCTCCGCGGCGTCTCCCTCGACGTTCGGGCGGGCGAGATCCTCGGCATCGCCGGCGTGGCCGGCAACGGCCAGTCCGAGCTCGCCCAGGTCCTGACCGGCCTTCGCCGCTGCACCTCCGGGTCGATCGTGGTGAACGGGGTCGAGGTCGCCAACCGCAACCCGCGGGAGGTGATCGACCAGCACATCGGCCACGTCCCCGAGGACCGGACCGGCGTCGGGACGGCACCGGACCTCTCGATCGCCGACAACCTCATCATGAAGAGCTACAGGGACGCCCCGATCGCCCGCCGGTTCTCGATCGACGCCGGCGCCGCCAGGCGGTTTGCCAGCCGCCTCCGCGACGCCTACGCGATCGCCTCGCCCTCGGTCGAGACCGAGGCCCGGCTCCTCTCCGGGGGCAACCTGCAGCGGCTCATCCTCGCCCGCGAGATCGCCTCGGCCCCGCGGCTCCTGGTCGCCGTCCAGCCGACGCGCGGCCTCGACGTCGGGGCGATCACCGCCGTCCACCGGCTCATCCTCGAGCAGCGCGAGACGGGCTCGGCGACGATCCTCCTCAGCGAGGACCTCGACGAGGTGCTTGCCCTCTCGGACCGGATCGCCGTCATCTACGAGGGCCGGATCGCGGGCCTCTTCGACGCGGCCGAGGCGAGCCTGGCCGAGATCGGGCTCCTCATGACGGGCGGCAGGCCCTCGCGGGCCATGGAGCCCACCGACGCGACGAGGCTCGTCCCGTGACGGCCGAAGCACCGGTTCGGCGGCCCGGACGCGCCCGCGTCTCGCTGCCCTGGACGATCCGCGCCGAGCGGCGACTCGAGGTCCCGCGCTGGCTCCCGCTCGCCACGACGATCGGCGCCGTCGTCTTCGCCCTGCTGCTCGGCGGCGTGATCCTCGCCTTCGCCGGCGGCAACCCGATCGCGATCTACGCGCACATCCTGCGGTCGTCGTTCGGGAGCGTCGGCGTCCTGTCCGACACGCTCGTGAAGGCGACGCCGCTCATCCTCACCGGCCTCGCCTGCGCCCTCGCCTTCCGGATGCGCCTCTGGAACATCGGCGCCGAGGGCCAGCTCCTCATGGGCGCCTGGGCCGCCTCCGCCATCGTCCTGCTCCCGGTGGTGCCGGCCGGGACGCCGGCGATCGTCACGATCCCGCTGATGATGGTCGCCGCGATGCTCGCCGGCGGCCTGTACGGGGCGATCCCGGGGGTCCTGAAGGCGGTCCGCGGGGTGAACGAGATCATCGTCACCTTGATGCTCAACTACATCGCCGGGTTCTGGATCATGTACTGGGTGGGCGGGCCGTGGACCGAGGGCGGCTTCCAGCTCACGCCCGAGTTCCCGCCCGAAGCCTGGCTTCCTCGCCTGGACGACCTCGCCGATGCCGTCCCCGCGCTCTCCGGCCTGACGGTCCACCTCGGGCTCCTCATCGGGCTGGTCGCAGCCTTCCTCGTCCACTTCCTGCTCTATCGGAGCCGCCTCGGCTACGAGATCCGGCTCATCGGCGACAGCCCGCGGGCGGCCCGCTACGCCGGGGTCAACGTCGTCCGCAACACGATCATCGTGTTCGCGATCTCGGGGGCCCTCGCCGGGCTCGCCGGGATGAGCGAGGTGTCCGGGGTCGTCCACCGCCTCCAGTTCGCGATCTCGCCGGGCTACGGCTTCACGGCCGTCATCGTGGCCTACATCGCGAAGCTCAACCCGTACGGCGTCGTCGTGGCCGCGATCGCCTTCGGCGCGCTCATCCTCGCCGGCCGCGAGATCCAGCCCTCGGGCATCCCGGCGATGATCCAGGGGATCATCCTCTTCTCGCTGATCGGCAGCGAGGTCTTCCTCCGCTATCGCTTCCGCATCGAGCGGCGGGCCGCCTGATGGACCCGACGATCATCCTCGCCGCCGGCGTCGCCACCGGGACCGCCTACCTCTTCGCGGCGATCGGCGAGATCTTCTCGGAACGCTCGGGCGTCCTGAACCTCGGCGTCGAGGGCATGATGCTCATGGGCGCGGTCGTGGCCTTCGGCACGGCCGTCGGCACGGGCAATCCCTGGCTGGGACTCGTCCTCGGGATGCTCGCCGGGGGCCTGCTCTCGCTCCTCCATGCCGTCATCACGATCAGCTTCCAGGCCGAGCAGGTCGTCTCCGGCCTCGCCCTCACGTTCCTCGGCAGCGGGCTCGCCCGGGTCCTCGGGGAGGATCTCAGCAAGGCGGGCGCGATCGCCCTGATCCCGACCGCCTCGGTCCCCGTCCTGTCGGCCATCCCCGTTGTTGGGCCGATCCTCTTCACGGACCAGAGCGTGCTCGTCTACCTCGGCTTCCTCCTCGTGCCGGCCGCGTGGTACTGGATCAACCGGACCCGCCCGGGCCTCCACCTCCGGTCGGTCGGCGAGAGCCCGACGGCCGCCGACACGCTCGGCGTCGACGTCTACCGGCTCCGCTACGCCTACGTGTTCGTCGGCGGCCTCCTCGCCGGCCTCGGAGGGGCGACGATCACCCTCGCCATCTCACCCGGCTGGTTCAGCGACCTGACGACGGGCGGCGCCGGCTGGATCGCGATCGCGATCGTCATCTTCGCCCGCTGGAACCCGGTCTGGGCCGCGTTCGGGGCCTATGCCTACGCGGCGATCCGGCGGATGATCCTCGATCTCCAGGGGCCGCCGGAGCTCTTCGGGTTCCCGAACCCGTTCTTCGAGGACCACGCCCTGACCTTCTTCCTTGCGATGGTTCCCTACATCCTCGTCATCGTCGTGCTCGTGATCGTCTCGGGCGAGGCGCTCAAGAAGCGGGTCGGCGCGCCGGCGGCGCTTGGCCTCCCGTACGTGCGGGGCGAACGCGGGGCGTAGTCCGAGGGCTTGGCGGCCGCTCAGCCGGCTGGCGTGCCGGGCCGGAGCGGGCCGGGCCGGAGCCGCGGGCTGTGCGGCCCGGCGGCAGGCCGAGCCGACCGCCGCGAGCCCCTCGGACCGCCGCGAGCCCCTCGGACCGCCGCGAGCCCCGGGATATCAGCCGGGGCACTACTACACGCCTTCGACCTGGCGCGAGCCCGGCATATCAGCCGGGGCGCTGCTACGCGCCCGTGTGCCGCCCTGAGCCCGACGAGCTCATCGACTCCACGCTCGCGATCGGCTGCGCCGTGACCCCGCCGGCCTGCCCGGGCCGCATCTCCATTCATACGAACACCGGGGGTGATATCTCGGACGGATCCGCCGAACCCGACTGCGCGCGCCCCCGCGCGCCCGCCACGAGGACCGGCGCCCGCACCGCGGCGCCGCGTGCCGCCGATCGAGCGACGGCCTCAGGCGCTCTCGTCGACCTCCGGGCCCATGAGCTCCATCTGCACGAAGCCGCTCGTGTCGAAGGCGAGCTGCTCGCCCGCCGGCCGTTCCGGCTCGCCGAGCGCGGCGAACTCGAGCACGACCCGCTCGTCGCCCTCGACGAGCGTGTAGACGATCATCTGGTCGGGCCGCGTCTCGAACTCGAGGTGCTCGAACGAATCCACGTTGAGGCAGATCGCGAGCGGGGTGAAGTACGAGGAAGTCTCCGGCTCGTCGCCGACGACACGCTCGACCCACCCGGTGCCGACGGCGACCATGTCGCGGCCGCGGAAGTAGCGGTACGAGACGGTCTGCTTCACGAGCGGCCGAAGGAGGTTGAGGATGTCGACCCGGGACGACACGATGCCGCTGTTCACGTAGAACTTGGCGGGGGTCGGGCGCACCATCGGACCTCCTCCTGCGAGTCGCTGCGGGCCGGGCGAGCGGCGCGACGGGCGGATCGTAGCGCACCGCGCGGCGGCCGGGGGAGTGTCGGACCGGTTGCGGTTCGAGACGGGGGCGGCGGCTCGTCGCGGCGGCCCGCGGCGGCTCGTCGCGGGCGCGGCGTCGCCTATGATCCCCGCATGCTCCTCGTCGTCGACGCCGGGAACACGAACCTCCGGGTCGCATCCGCCCGCGCCGGCTCGCTCGCGACGGTGCGGCGGGCGGCCACCCCGGCCGGGGCGACGCCCGACGACATGGAGCTCCTCCTGGAGGCGCTGCTGCGGCTCGACGGCCTCGGCCTCGCCGATGCCGGCGCCCTCGTCCTCTCGTCCACCGTCCCGGCGCTCGTCGGCGCCGTCGAGGCCGTGGCCGACCGTCGCGAGCTCGCCTGTGTCGTCGCCTCCGCCGGGACCGTCCCGCTCCCCGTCCGCGTCGAGCGGCCGGGTGACGTCGGCCCGGACCGCCTCGTGAACGCCTATGCGGCCGTGCATCTCCACGGGACGCCGGCGATCGTCGTCGACTGCGGAACGGCGACCACGTTCGACGCGGTCGACCACGCGGGCGCGTTCGTCGGCGGCGCGATCGCGCCGGGGATGGGCCTCGGGCTCGAGGCGCTCGCGGCCCGAACCGCCCGCCTGCCGCGGGTCGAGCCGCGACTGCCCGACGGACCGATCGGCCGCGACACCGCGGCCGCGATCCGGGTGGGCACCGTCCTCGGCCACCGGGCGATGATCGAGGGGCTCCTGGCGCGCATGCGGCGGGAGCTGGCCGCCGGCGCCGGCATCGCGCCGCACGACGTGCGGACGGTGCTCACGGGCGGCCTCGCGGCGCTGCCGTGGGCCCGGACCGTCGAGGGCGTGGACGTCGTCGACCCCGACCTGACGCTTCGCGGCCTCGTCCTCTTCCACCGCGCCGTCTCCGGCGCGGACGAGTCCTGACGATGGGCGGGCGCCTCGCCGGCCGGTTCGTGGGGCTCGGCATCACCGGCTCGATCGCTGCGTTCAAGGCCGTCGACCTCCTGCGCCTCCTCCGCGACGAGGGGGCCGAGGTCCAGGTGCTGATGACGCCGTCGTCGACGCGATTCGTCGCCCCGCTCACGCTGGCCGCCCTCTCCCGCCGCCACGTCGACACCGAGGTGCTCGACCTCCTCCCCGACGGCCGGATCGGGCACGTCCTCACGGCCGACGCGGCCGACGCGATCCTCGTCGCCCCGGCGACGGCCCACTGGCTGGGGGCGATGGCCCACGGCCTCGCCGCCGACACCGTCACGGCGACGTGCCTCGCGACCTCGGCTCCCGTCGTCGTCGCGCCGGCGATGGACGGCGACATGTACGCCCACCCGGCGACGCAGGCCAACGTCGCGATCCTGCGCGACCGGTTCGGCTACGTGATCGTCGAGCCCGAGAGCGGGCCGCTCGCCTCCGGGCAGGTCGGGCCGGGACGCCTTGCCGACCTCGGCACGATCGTCGACGCCGTCGTCGAGGCGATCGGCAACCGGCCGATCCGGCGCCCGGACGAAGCCGACCGGCCGCCGCGCCTCCGGGATCCCGAAGTTGCGAGGATCGCCCGCGACGCCGACGACCTCGCCGGGCGGCACGTCGTCGTCACCGCCGGCGGCACGGCCGAGCCGATCGACCCGGTTCGCTACATCGGCAACCGCAGCACCGGCAGGATGGGCATCGCCGTCGCCGAGGCCGCCCGCGACCGCGGCGCCCGGGTGACGCTCGTCGCCGCGATGGTCGGCGTGCCGCTCCCCGAGGGCGTGGAGGTCGTCCGTGCCGAGACGGCCGGCGCCCTGCGCTCGGCGCTCCTGCGGCTCCTCGAGCTCCAGGACGGTCGCCCGGGCTTCGACGCGCTGGTCATGGCCGCCGCGGTCGCCGACTTCCGTCCGTCGGCGCCGGTCGACCGTAAGCTTCCTCGCACAGAGGCCGGGATCACGATCGAGCTCGTGGCCAACCCCGACATCCTCGCCGAGATCGGCCGGCTCGTCCGCGGCCTCGACGAGGGCGGCGAGACGGCGCGGCGCCCCCTCGTCCCGCGCCCCGTCCTGGTCGGGTTCGCCGCGGAGACGGGCAGTCTCGATCGGGCAGCCGGGAAGCTCGCCCGCAAGGGCGTCGACCTCCTCGTCGCGAACGACGTCGCGGAGGAAGGGTCGGGCTTCGGGACGACGACCAACCGGGTCACGATCCTCGCGGCCGACGGGACCGAGCAGGCGCTGGCGCTCCTCCCCAAGCGCGAGGTCGCCGACCGCATCCTCGACCGCGTGGTCGAGGCGCTGGACGCCCGCGATGCCGCGGCGCAGACTTGGCCCGACGCCCCGCCGCAGGAGGCACCCCGCCCGTGAGCGCCAGCCCGACCGGTCCCACCCGCCTCACCGTCGTCGACCTCGCCCGGATGCACGCCGACGGCGAGCGGATCGCCATGATCACCGCCTACGACTACCCGACCGCCCAGCTCGTCGACGAGGCGGGCATCCCGGCCGTCCTCGTCGGCGATTCGCTCGGCCAGGTCCTCCTCGGCTACGACACGACGGTCCGGGTGACGATGGAGGAGATGCTCCACCACACCAAGGCGGTCGTGCGGGGCACGCAGCGCGCGCTCGTCGTCGGCGACATGCCGTTCCTCTCGTACGCCAGCCCCGAAGACGCGCTGCCGAACGCCGGCCGCTTCCTCCAGGAGGCGGGCGCCCAGGCCGTGAAGATCGAGGGCGGCGTCCGCTCGGCGCGCATCATCGAGGCGCTGGCCCGGGCGGGCATCCCGGTGATGGGCCACATCGGCCTCACGCCGCAGGCGATCAACGCGCTCGGCAAGGTGCGCGTCCAGGGCAAGAGCCGGGAGCAGGCGCGGGCGCTCCTCCACGACGCGCTCGCGGTCCAGGAGGCGGGGGCCTTCGCCGTCGTCCTCGAGCTCGTCCCGGCCCAGCTCGCCGCCGCGATCACGGCCCGCCTGCGGATCCCCACGATCGGCATCGGGGCGGGGGCGGGCTGCAGCGGCCAGGTCCAGGTGATCACCGACGTCCTCGGCCTCGGATCGTTCGTGCCCCGCCATGCCCGCCCGTTCGCCGACCTGCGGGCCACGATCCTCGCGGCGGTCGGCGCCTACCGCGCCGAGGTCGAGGCCGGCACGTTCCCCGGGGACGCGCAGGCGACGCGGATGGACGACGCGATCCTCGAGGAGGTCCTCGGGCGAGCCGCCGCCGACCGGACCGGGACGGAGGACGCCGTCCTCGGGGGGATCCCGCTCGACCGCGACCTGTGAGCCCGCCCGCCGCCCGGAGCGGCGACGTCGTCGTCGTCCGGTCGCGGGCCGAGCTTGCCGACGCGCTCCGCCGGGCCCCGCGGCCGCTCGGCCTCGTGCCGACGATGGGCTGGCTCCACGCCGGCCATCGCTCGCTCATCGCCCGAGCCCGTGCCGACTGCTCGACCGTGGTCGTGTCGATCTTCGTCAACCCCCGCCAGTTCGGCGACCCGTCCGACCTCGAGAAGTACCCGCGGAGCGAGGCCCGCGACCTGGCGATCTGCGCCGAGGAGGGCGTCGACCTCGTCTGGGCGCCGGCGGTCGACGACGTCTACCCGCCGGGCTTCGACACGACCGTCCGCGTCGGCGACGTGGCCCTGTCGCTCGAGGGCGCTGCGCGCCCGGGCCACTTCGAAGGCGTGGCCACGGTCGTCGCCATCCTCTTCAGCCTCGTGAGGCCGGACCGGGCGTACTTCGGGATGAAGGACGCCCAGCAGCTGCGCGTCATCGCCCGGATGGCCACCGACCTGGCCCTCACGGAGGTCGTCCCCTGCCCCACCGTGCGCGAGCCCGACGGCCTCGCGATGAGCTCGCGCAACGTCCACCTCGCGCCCGAGGACCGGGCCGCGGCCGCGGTGCTCCTGCGGGCGCTCCTCGCCGGCCAGGCCCGCTGGCAGGCGGGCGAGCGCGGCGCCGGGGCGATCCGCGGCGCCGTCCGCGAGGTTCTCGCGGCCGAGCCCCGCGCCGTGGTCGAGTACGTCTCGCTCGCCGACGACGCGACGCTCGCCGAGCTCGACCGGGTCGACGGTCCGGCGCTCCTCTCGCTCGCCGTCCGCTTCGGGACCACCCGCCTCATCGACAACGTCACGCTCGGCTGAGGGAGCGGTCGGCCGCGGAGCCGGCTCCCGCGCGCGGCGCCGGCGTCCGCGGCCCCGACGTCCGCAGCACCGCCGAACCTCGCGGGAACCGCCGCGAACCGACCTGCGTCACGGGGCCGTACGCGGGCCAAGCCTCACCGCGTCGGTGCCGAGGGTCACCCCGATGACCGGTCCCTTCCGATCCACGGCCGACCGGCTGCGGATCCCCCGTCTTCCCTCCGGTGTTCCGTCGCGACCCGGCGGGCTCCTGGCCCTCCTGGCCGCCGTCGCAATCGTCCTTGCCGCGTGCGGCGGCAGCGCCAGCCTCGCCACCTTCGGCAACGCCGGCGACGGCGGCGAGGCCGTCGAGGCCCCCGCTCCCCTGGCCGGCGAGGCCGCCGCCGAGCAGGATGCCGATCTCTACCGTTCCGCCGTTGACGAAGCGTCGGCGGCGATCGGTGGGCCACTCATCGTCCGGACCGGCCAGCTCAACCTCGAGGTCGCCGACCTGGAAGAGGCCCTCGCCGCGGCCGAGGCGGCGGTCGCCGCCGCCGGCGGGTACGTGGCGGCCTCCGAACGAGCCGGCGACGCGGAGCGGGCCACGGCCTCGGTGACGTACCGGGTCCCGGCCGAGCGGTGGGAGTCGACGCTGACCGCGCTCCGCGCGGTCGGCGAGACCGTCCTCGGCGAGCAGACGTCGAGCGAGGAGGTCACGAGCCAGGTCGTCGACCTCGGGGCGCGCCTCGCCAACCTCCGGGCGACCGAGGCCGCCCTCCAGGAGATCATGACGAAGGCGACGAAGATCCCCGACGTCCTCGAGGTCCAGGCACAGCTCTCCGCCGTCCGCCAGGAGATCGAGCAGCTGACGGCCCAGAAGGTCTCCCTCGAGGCCCGCGCGGCCCTCGGCACCCTGACCGTCGGGTTCGCCCTGCCGCCGATCGTCGCCGTCACCCAGGTCCGCGAGGGCTGGGACCCGGCGGCCGAGATCGACCGCGCGGCCGCGACGCTCGTCGGCCTCGGCCAGTCGCTCCTGGGGGCCGGGATCTGGGTCGCGATCGTCGTGCTGCCGCTGGCGCTCATCGTCGGGCTCGTCGTGGCCGTCGCCGGGCTGCTCGCCCGCCGGCTGCGGGCGCGCCCGACGGCCGGCCCGACGCCGACCGACGCGCCGGCCGCCTAGAGCTCCTGGCGCCGGAAGATCGCGGCGGCGAGGCCGATCGTCGCCGCGATGAGGGCCACGTTGAACAGGACCGGCCCGACGAGCGGATCCGGGACGATGCCGAGCGCCAGCTGGTCGGCGGCTCCCCACAGGCTCGTCGGGAGGTAGGCGCCGATCCCGGGCAGGACGGAGACGATCCCGGCGAGGATGAACACGCCGAACCCGATCCCGCCGGCCACGATCCCGGACGGCGCGACGACGGAGGCCAGGAACGTGACGGCGGCGAAGACCGCCAGGGACAGCCAGAGGAGCGCCACGGCGCCGGCGAACCCCGCGACAGGCAGCGGCTCGAAGAGGATCGCCGTGTAGGCCCAGGCGAAGGCGCCCGAGACGGTCAGCGCGATGGCCAGGAGCGACCCGATCGCGACCACCTTGGCGACGACGAACGCCACCCGCGTGACCGGCTTGGTGAGGACGAAGGCCGCCGTGCCTCGTTCCTTCTCGGCCGCGACGGCCCCCATCGTCACGAGGATCGCGATGACGACGCCGAACTGGCCGACGTTCTTCGTGAGCTGGATCACGGCGTCGGCAACCGTCGGCTCAGGGATCATCCCCCCGAACTGGCCGCCTCCCACCGCCTCGACGATCTCGCGGGTGTAGCGGGCGACGACCGGCGACAGCAACCCGAAGAGCGCGAAGACGGCGACGACGACCACGAGCCGCATCGTCCGGACCTGCTCGCGGACCTCCTTCCCGAGCATGAGCGCGAAGCCGTTCATGCCGCGTCCTCCCCGGGATGGGCGCCGGCGACGAGCTCCAGGAACACGTCCTCGAGGGTCGGCCGGACGCGCTCGAAGCGGGCCAGCCGGACGCCCGTCGCGACCACGAGCGGCAGGGCCTCGGCGGCCGCCTGCTCCGCGTCGGTGACGAAGACGCGCAGGAGGCCGTGGGCGAGGACCACGTCGCGCGTCCAGGGCGCCGCCCGGAGCGCCGCCTCGAGCCGCGCGACGGCGTGGTCCTGCCCGGGCTCCGGATCCAGCTCGAGGATCGGGCGGGCATGCCGCGCGAGCAGGTCGTCGATCGGCGCCTCGGCCACGAGGCGGCCGCGATCGAGGATCGCCACGCGGTCGCAGATCCGCTCGACGTCGGTGAGAATGTGGGTGCTCATGAAGACGGTCGTGGCGCCCCGGAGGCTGCCGATGAGCTCGAGGACGTCGCGCCGGCCCTCCGGGTCGAGCGCGCTCACCGGCTCGTCGAGGAAGAGGACCGGCGGGTGCGCCAGCATCGCCTGCCCGACACCCAGCCGCTGGCGCATGCCACCGGAGTAGCCCCCGATCCGGCGGTGCGCGGCCTCCGCGAGGCCGATGATCTTCAGGACCTCCTCGACCCGGGACCGAAGCGCCGGGCCCGTGAGTCCGTAGGCGCGGCCGGCGAGGGCGAGAAGCTCGCGGCCCGTCATCCAGCCGTAGAAGCGGGGGTCCTGGTCGAGGTAGCCGATCCGCCGCGCGAGCGTCGGCCGGTCGCTGCCCACCGGGATCCCGGCAACCTCGGCCCGGCCCGACGTGGCCCGGGCCAGGCCGGTGAGCAGGCGCAGGGTCGTGGTCTTGCCCGCCCCGTTCGGGCCGAGGAACCCGAACACCGAGCCGACGGGGACCGCGAGGTCGAGCGCATCGAGCGCCACGACGTCGCCGTAGCGCTTGGTGAGGCCGAAGGCCTCGATCGCGGGCCGGGTGGCGGTGGCCGGGGTCGCCGTCGCGCCGGTCACGTCAGGAGTCCTCGCGGCCGACCAGGAAGTACAGGATCGGGCCGATGATGCCGAGGAAGATGATGATCAGCGCCCAGACGACCTTGCTGTCGCCCTTGACCCGGCGCGCCGGGCGCGTGAGGTCGTAGAGAGCCCAGATGAGCAACCCGAACTGGATCACGATGACGGGGATCAGCAGGAGAAAGATGATCGAGTCCATGATCGCGCGGTGGCCTCCGTTGCAGATGGGGTGGGCTGGCTGACCGGGTTGGTTACGGCTCGACGGGGACGAGGACGGTGGCGAAGAGCCGCGGGGTGCGGCCCTCCGCGGGCGGCTGCGTGGCGAAGGGCAGGAGGGCCGCGTTGAGCGCGGCGGCCATCCGGGCGAGCTCCTCATCGCTCAGCTGGAGGACCACCTCGCGGTAGCCGACGCCGTCGCGGGCCAGGTCCGGCACCCCGCGGTCGACGTAGCGGCCGAACGCACCGAGCAGTCCGGCCAGGAACGAGGCGAACCAGCGGAGGTGATCCTCGCGGGAGGCGGCGGCCAGGTCGGCGGGACCGAGCGAGGCCGCGCCCGGGTGAAGCTCGTATCGCCGCTCGGTCGCACCCCGGACCTTGCGCTCCCCCGCGACTGCCAGGACGCCGCCGGCGCGGAGGGCGTTGACGTGTCGGTAGAGCGTCGCAGGCGGCACGTCCGGGACGCGCTTGGCGATCTCGCGGGCCGTCGCCGCGCCGCCGCCGGCGAGGGCGAGGATGATCCGCATGCGGACAGGATGGAGGATCAGGTCCGGCCCCGGCCGGGAGCGGGCCTCATTGAGATCATTCACGATAATGATTTTAGTCAGACGCAATGAGGCCTGTCAAGTCGCGCGGGCCGGCTTGTGCGCCACGACCGGTTGCAGCGGCTTGCGCGGGACCGACGCTGACCACATGCTGTTCATCGTGACCGCGCCCGCCTCGAGGACCAGCGACATCTACCCGACGATGACCACCGGGCCGGGGACCTGTGGCCACGGCAGGTCGCGCGCGGCGAACATCGACACGTGCCTGGGTGGGAGCGAGTGCCCCGTCTGCTTCGCGTGCTTCGTGGACGCCCTGCGCTCATTCGACTGCCGCGGCTACGCGACCTTCGCCGAGCTTGTCGAGTCGGACGATCAATGGGATGCACCGTGCATCCACCTCAGTCTCTGGCTTGCCGATCCGTTCGCGTGCGAGTGCCCCGCCTGCGGACAGCACGCGAGGATGCCGCTGACGCAGCTCGAGATCAGCCGCGACCTCCTTGTGTGCCGACCCTGCGTCGACGCCGGCCACGCGACGGCGACGGGCCTGCCGCCGCACGTCGGCTCGCGGTATCACCAGCGCCGCACGCGAAGGAGCTGGCTGGCCCGCCTCCACGGCTGACCGAGCTGTGCCGGACGTTTCCGTCCGCCCGAGAGCGGTGCGTCAGGCGGGCGCGGCGGCGTCCAGCATCCGGTCCGTGTCGAGCGACGCTGCCAGGATCGACTTGATGACCTCGATCTTCTCCCGGTCGGCCGCGTGCGTCTTCACCAGCAGATCGTGGACGTCGGAGGCGACCATGTACGTGTCCTCGTCGAGGAAGCAGGCGAACAGCTCGGCGCGCCGGATCTCGTCCACCACCTGGGGGCGCGGCCGGTAGCCCGACAGCACGAAGCCGACCGTGGCGGGCTCGGCCTCGCCCCGGATCACGGCGGGTCGCCGCATCTCCGCCCGGTGGGCGCGAGCCATGGCGACGATGACGTCCTCCCGGTCGCCGGCGACGATGACGATGCGACGGCCCTTCACGTGCTGGAGCACGTGGTGCGGCTCCATCGCCGCCACGCTGATGCCGCCGATGACGAGGTCGAGATCCGGGCCGGCGTTCAGCAGCTCCGCCCGGGTCCCCTCGAGGATCATCGACAGGGTCGGGTTCGAGAGGATCGGGCGGTACGGGATGACGCCGAGCAGCGGGATGCCGTGCCGGGCGAGGCCGCGCTCGAGGATGCCGGCGATCCCCGGCTGGGCGTCGACGTTGACCTTGTTGACGATCGCCCCGGCGACCGGCACGCCATGGGCGGCGAAATGGCTGGCGTTGAGGACGATCTCGTCGATCGGCCGGCCCACGCCCCCCTCGCTGACGATGACCGCGGGGGCGCCCAGGAGCGCCGCCACGACGGCGTTCGAGAGGCCGATGACCGCCCCCACCCCGGCGTGGCCCGTCCCCTCCACGAGGAGGACGTCCTTCGAGCTCCGGAACGAAGCGTGGGCGTCGACGATCCGCGCCCCGAGGTCCTCGACGACCTCGCCGGCGATGTAGGCCTTCGTGAACCCGCGCGGGATGTGGACCGGGCTCATCGCGGCCAGCGGGTCGGGCAGCTCGAAGACCTCCCGCATGAGGACCGCGTCCTCGTCGGCCGGCACGCCGCTCGCGTCGACGATGGTCCGCTGGCCGACCGGCTTCATGAAGCCCGTCCGCAGGCCCGCCCCGTGGAACAGGTCGAGGAGCCCGATGGAGGTCGTCGTCTTGCCGCGGTTCTGGCCGGTCGCGGCTAGGTACAGGTGGCGCATCGGGGCCCGTGCCTACGGGCCGGGCGGCGCCGAGATGAGCGGGGACGCAACGAGGGCGAGGCCCACGAGGGCGAATGCCGCGAGGAGCGCGATCGCGATCCGCTGCTGGCCGCGGCCCACGCCGGTCGACCCGCCCGACCCCCCGACGGCGCTTCGGCTGCTCGTCCGGCGCGAGCGACGACGCTCGGCGCGGCGCTCGGCGCGACTCATCCGCGCGGGGTCGTGCGCCGGTCGACGAGCGCCAGCGCCTCGTGGAGGCGAGCCACCGTCTCGGGATCGACGCTGTCGGGCTCGAGATGGGGCCCGAGCCGTTCGAGGACGTCGCCGACGAGCCCGAGGAAGACGCCGGCGTCGGCCACGAAGAACTGGGGCTCGTTGTTGTAGCGCACGAGCGTCAGGCGGCCCTGCAGGACGCGGCGGTCCTCGAGGTGGGCGACCTGGGTCGCGAAGCTGTGGCCCTGGATGCCGTCGGGGTTGTTGAGGAAGTTCAGGGCGTTGTCGATCGCGAGCCCGAAGCGCGCACGCCACGCGGTGAGCCGTTCGACGACCTCCGGCGCGATGCGGACCTCGCCGACCTCGTCGAAGACCTCCGGCGCCACCGTGAGCAGCCCGACGAGCGTCGACCCGGCCCGCGCGCCGAGCATCACCTGCAGCGAGCGCTCGAGCGTGAAGACCTCGGAATCGAAGCGCGGGCTCGTGATGACGTCCGTGAGCAGGTCCTCGACGTTGTCGAGGACGGCCGAGTCGGACATCGCCCCGGCGAGGTGGAGGATCTCCTCCTTGAACAGGAACTTCTCTTCGTGGTCGAGCATGGCGGGATGGTACACCGCGGGAATCCGCGGACCCTGGCCCGCGAGAAGCCGCGGACCCCGGCCGCCGGGCCGGGGTCCGCGGGACGCAACTGCGGTGCGGCCGCGTTCGACTACGGGTAGAGGCCGCGCAGGGCGGTCGCGTCGGCGACCCGCTGGACGGCGAGCAGGTAGGCGGCGGTCCGCATGTTCACCTTCTCGCGCTGCTGCATCGCGAGCACCTCGGCGAACGAGCGGTCCATGATCTCCTTGAGCTTGGCGTTGACGACCGCCTCGCTCCAGTGGTCGCGGTTGAGGTCCTGGACCCACTCGAAGTAGCTGACGGTCACGCCGCCGGCGTTGGCGAGGATGTCCGGGATGAGGAACACGCCGTTGCGGTAGAGGATCTCGTCCGCCTCCGGCGTCGTCGGGCCGTTCGCCGCCTCGGCGACGATCCGCGCCCGGACCCGGCCGGCGTTCGACCCGGTGATCTGGTTCTCGAGGGCGGCCGGGATGAGAACGTCGCACTCGAGCTCGAGGAGCTCCTCGTTCGTGATCGTCTCGGACCCGGGGAAGCCGACGACCGTCCCGTGCTCCTTCTTCCAGCCGATGACCCGGTCGATCGACAGCCCGTCGCGCTTGACGATCGCGCCACCGGTGTCGGAGACGGCGATGACGGTCGAGCCCTCGGCCTCCATGAGCTGGGCCGCGATCGCGCCGGCGTTCCCGAAGCCCTGGACGACGACCGTGGCCTTGGTGAGGTCCATCGCGATGTGCTGCGCGGCGTCGACGATCGTGAACACGCAGCCGCGGGCCGTGGCCTCGTTGCGCCCTTCCGACCCGCCGAGGCTGATCGGCTTGCCGGTCACGACGCCCGGGACCGTGTAGCCCTGGTGCATCGAGTAGGTGTCCATGAACCAGGCCATGATCTGGGGCGTGGTGTTGACGTCCGGGGCCGGGATGTCGCGCTCGGGGCCGACGAGCACCGAGATCTCGGTGAAGAAGCGGCGGCTGAGCGCCTCGAGCTCCTTCATGGAGAGCTTCTTGGGGTCGACGACGACGCCGCCCTTGCCGCCGCCGTACGGGATCCCGACGACCGCGCACTTCCAGGTCATCCACATCGCGAGGGCCTTGACCTCGTCGATCGAGACGTCCTGGTGGTAGCGGATCCCGCCCTTCGCCGGGCCGCGGCCGAGGTTGTGCTGAACGCGGAACCCCGTGAAGACCTTGACCGAGCCGTCGTCCATGTGGACCGGGAACGTCACCGTCAGCGCACGCCGCGGCTCGCGCAGGACCGCGCGCAGACCGGGGTCGAGGTTGAGGCGCTCCGCGGCCAGGTCGAACTGGCTCTGTGCGACCTTCCACGCGTTGATCGCGGGCGCCGCCTGCTCCGTGGTCATGGAATGGAGACCTCCTGCCCGTCCGATCCCGCCCGGGACCGGCGACTTTGTCCGCCCTCGAGGGCGACCCTGCTGCCGCCTCCGGGACGGCCGCCGGCCGCGGCGCGAGGGCCTCGCAGGACGCGGGCCGTCGCGGCGCGACGGAGTTCACACCACGGCCGATCATCCGGCCGTCCTCCCCCGCCGCCTAGGGCCGAACGGGGACGCTCCCCCCGGGCGGATCGGCCCGGAGGACGGGCGCAATGGTACCGTCACCGACCCGTTCCCGTTTCGCAACGTCCGGGATGGCGGCGGCGGCCCGGGCCCAACCGCCCGCTGCCGCCGCAGCCGGCCTCAGCGGGCGAGAAGGACGACGGCCCCGAGGCAGCCGGGCCCGATGTGCGGCCCGACCGAGGGACCCACGACCGCGCTCGTGGCGTGGCCGGGGTCGACGCCGCCGGGGAGCCCGGCGAGGACCTCCGAACCGAAGGCGTCCACGTCGGCGGGTGGCGTGTGGAGGATCGCGATCCGTTCGACGGGCTTCGCGGTGAGGAGCTCGATCACGCGCTCCCGCGCCTTCGCCCGCGTTCGCACGCGGTCGGCCGTCTCGACCTCGCCGTCGGTCACGGTGATGATCGGCTTGATCGAGAGGACGGTGCCGATCGCCGCGCGGGCCGGCGACATGCGCCCGCCCTTGCGCAGGTACTCGAGCGTGTCGAGGGCGACGTAGAGGTCCACGTCGCCGACCCGCCCGCGGAGCGTGTCGGCGATCTCGGCGGCGGGGATCCCGTCAGCGGCCAGCTCCGCGCCGAGGAGGGCGAGCAGGCCGACCCCCATCGAGGCCGAGTCCGAGTCGACGACGTGGATCTCCTCGCCGGGGCGCGCCTGGGCAGCCAGCTCGGCGCTCTTGTTCGTTGCCGAGAGCTTGCTGCCGACGGTGACGCAGACGATCCCCTCGGCCCCGGCCGCCAGCTCCTCCTCGAAGGCCGTCCCGAAGTCGCCCGGCGACGCCGCCGCGGTCGTGGGGAACGGGGAGTCGGGCGCCACCATCCGCTGCCAGAACTCCTCGGTCGAGAGGTCGACGCCGGCGCGGAACTCCCGCTCGCCGAACCGCACGTACAAGGGAACGATCCGGATCCCGTTCGCCGCCGCGTCGGCCGCCGCAAGGTCCGACGCCGAGTCGGTGATGATCGCGACGCGCCCCATGGTCCCTCCTCCTCGTTCCAGCCGCCTCCCGGCCCCGACGACACGGGCGCCGGCGAGCCTGCCCCGCCCTCTGCCGCGCGGCCCGGTCAGCGGGGCCGCATGAAGACCGCGCCCATCAGGCCGGGCCCGAGGTGCGGGCCGGTCGTCGCGCCGAGGAGCCCGATCGACACGTACGCGGGGTCGACACCCCCGGGGATGCGGGAGACGAGCGCGTCGCGGAAGCCGGCAACCTCGTCCGGCGGGCTCGTCGGGGTGTGGATGATCGCCAGGCGCTCGACCGGGCCCGCCGAGATGAGCTCGATGACCCGCTCGCGCGCCTTGACCCGGGTGCGCGGCCGCTCGAACAGCTCGACGTTCCCGTCGCGCACCGTGACGATCGGCTTCACCGACAGGACGCCGCCGATCGCGGCCCGCGCAGCGGAGATGCGGCCGCCCCGCCGCAGGTACTCCAGGGTGTCGGCGGCGACGTAGAGGTCGAGGTCGGGCAGGCGGTCGCGCACGCGGGCGGCGATCTCCGCGGCGGGCATCCCCGCGGCTGCCATCTCGGCCGCGAGGATCGCCGGGATCCCGGTCGACATCGACGTGGAGCCGCTGTCCACGATGTGGATCTCGCGGTCGGGGAGGGCCTCCGCGGCGAGCGTCGCGGCGGCGAACGTCGCCGAGATCTTCGAGCCGATCAGGACCGCGATGATCGCCTCCGCGCCGGCCGCGAAGATCCCCTCGAACGTCTCGCGGAAGGTCCCCGGCGACGGGGCAGCGGTCGACGGGAACGGCGCGCCGGGCTTGAGGAGCTCCTCCCAGAACCCCTCGGTGGACAGGTCCACGCCGACGCGGTACTCCCGCTCGCCGAACCGGACGAAGAGCGGGACGACGTGGATGCCATGTGCGGCGACCTGGTCCGGAGCCAGGTCGGCGGACGAGTCCGTGACGATCGCGACGCGGCTCATGGGTCCTCCTCTTCGCCCCCCGTTCGGAGGAAGCATAGGGGCGCCGTCACGTCGGCGGCACCCGCGTCCCGCCCGTCGGGGCTCCGGGCCGGGCCCGTACAATCGCGGCGTGGAGACCCGTCGCCCCCTGGCGCCCGTTCCGCTGTCGCGTGGTGCGAGCGGAGCCGTCGTCGGCCCCCATCACCTCGCCACGGCGGCGGGACTCGGCGTCCTGCGCGCGGGCGGCCACGCCGTCGACGCCGCGATCGCGACGAACGCCGTCCTCGCCGTCGTGTTCGGCGAGGCCTGCGGGCTCGGCGGCGATGCCTTCTGGCTGGTGTGGGACGAGCGGCAGGCGGAACAGGTCGCCCTCAACGGGTCGGGGCGCGCGCCGGCCGCGCCGGACGCCGCCGCGCTTCGGGCGCGGGGCCTGCGCACGATGCCGTTCCGGGGGCCGCTCGCGATCACCGTCCCGGGCGCCGTCCGCTCCTGGGGCGATGCGCACGCCCGCTACGGCCGGCTCGCCTGGGCCGACCTCCTCGCCCCGGCGATCGAGCTGGCGGGCGCCGGCTTCCCGGCCGACGACGCATTCGTCGCCGCGGTCGAGGCCTCGCTGCCGGTCTTCCGCGACGCCCTCGGCCCGGCGGCGGCCGGGTGGACGACCGTCTACCGACCCCACGGGCGGCCGTGGCGGCCCGGCGAGCGGGTCGTGCTTCCCGCCCTCGCGGCCACGCTGGAGCGCCTCGCCGAGGCCGGGCCGGACGACCTGTACGCAGGCGAGCTCGCGGCGCGGCAGGCGGCCGGGCTGGCCGCCGCCGGCAGCGCGATCACCGCGGCGGACCTCGCCGCCCAAGCCTCGACGTGGGAGGCGCCGCTGGCCCTCGACTACCGCGGCGCCGTCGCGACCACGCATCCGCCGAACTCGTCCGGCGTGGTCGCCCTCGAGATCCTCAACGTCCTGCGGCAGCTCGAGGCGCCGGACCGCGCGGCGTTCGCCCCGGGCGCCGGGGGCGCGACCGCCGGCGCCGACGCGCGCTGGGCCCACCTCGGCATCGAGGCAACGAAGCTGGCCCTCGCCGATCGCGACCGCCACCTCTCCGACCCGGCGTTCGTCGACGTCCCCGTCGAGCGGCTCCTCGACACGGCGTACGGGGCGGAGCTGGCCGCCGGGATCGACCCGGACCGCGCGTCCGAGCCGCCGCCGTCCCGGGCGCCGCGCGGGGGCGGCACGATCTGGCTCGGCGTCGTCGACCGGGACGGGAACGCGGTGAGCCTCGTCGAATCCAACTACGCCGGGTTCGGCAGCGGCGTCGTCGACCCGCTGACGGGGATCGCCTACCAGAACCGCGGCAGCTACTTCAGCCTCGATCCCGACCACCCGAACGTCCTCGCCCCGCGGAAGCGGACGCTCCACACGCTGCTGCCCGGGATGCTGTTCCGCAGCGGCCGCCCGTGGGTGGTCCACGGCAGCATGGGCGGCGACGCCCAGCCGGCGATCTACGCCCAGGTGGTCTCGGCCCTCGTCGACGGGGGCGTCGACGCGGCCACGGCCGTCGCGGCGCCCCGCTGGTCGCCGGCCCCGGCGGCCCACTTCGCGCCGCCGGACGTCGTGGCGATCGAGCCGCGGTTCGCGCCCGGCATCCTCGAGGACCTCGCCGCCCGCGGCCACCGCCTCGACGTTCGCGGTGCGTTCGACGGCGGCCTCGGCCACTGCCACGCGATCGAGCTCGTCGACGGCGGCCCGGCCCGCGGCGGCACCGTGGCCGCTGCGACGGATCCCCGCTCGCCCGGCCTCCCGGCCGCCTGGTGAGCCCGACCGGGCCGGAGCGGCCCCCCCTCATCTACCCCGGCCCGCGGCGGGCGCTCCTCGCCCGGGTCTCGGCCCTCACCGTCGACGACCTCCACGCCCTCGACGAAGCGGTACGGGCGCTCGTCGCCGAGCGGGCCCACAAGCACCTCGACAAGGGGTTCTTCTTCGCCTGGTGGGAAGGGCCGGAGATGCCCCGCGAGCTCGAGGAGGAGGTCCACGGGCTCTTCTCGGACGTCCTGGTCGCCCTCGCGACCGGGCTCACCGGGATCGACGTCGAGCGCCTCGCGCCGCAGCTGGCCCCGAAGCGGACCGGCTTCGGCCTCGACGGCTTCGTGGAGCTCTTCCTCCGGCCCCACCCGCCCCGCCAGCTCCAGGACGCCTCGATCGCTCTCGTCGAGGGCCATGTCGCGCCGTGGGACCCCCGCCTGGCGATCGTCGCGATCTGGAACGTCGCCTGCGCGGCGGCGCTCCGCGAGCGCCTCCGGGAGTCGACGGTGACGGCGCTCGAGGCGGCCTGGCGGCGCGCCATCGGCGAGCCGCCGGCCTGACGTACGGGCCGCGCGCCGTGCGATACTCGCGGCCGTCGGAACCCGTTCACCGCCAGCCCGGAGATCCCGCGTGACCTCGAACGTCTCCCAGGCCTACCCGTACTCCTCCGAGACCGAGGCCGAGCGGGCGGCCGCCGTCGCGGCGACCCTCGCCGCCCACGAGGGCCTCGAGGCCACGCTGGCCGCCGAGGCAACCGCGCTCGACCGCAACGACCGCTGGTGGACCTACCACCACGCCGCCTGCGGCGGGCGCCTCCACGTGGCCGGCTACGCGCGCGAGAAGCACGGCGTCGTCGTGCTCTGCGACCGCTGCGGCCGGACCGCGCTCCGCTGACCGTCCCGGCCACGACCGCCGACCCCGGCCCGCTGCCCGGCTCCGCCACGCTGCCCGGTTCTGGCACGCCGCCTGGTCGTGGCCAGCCGCCCGGGCCCGGCGACCTGCGGGCGGCCCGCCGCCGGCTCGTCGTCGACATGGCGGGGATCGCCGTGTCGGCCGTCGGCTTCGGCATCGTCTTCGGCCTCACGGCGCGGGGCGCCGGCTTCTCGCTCGTCGAGGCGGTCGCCTTCTCGACCCTCGTCTTCGCCGGCGCGTCGCAGTTCGCCGCGGCGGGGATGGTGGCCGCCGGCTTCGGCTGGGGCGCGATCGTCCTCCTCACCGGGCTCGTCAACGCCCGCCACCTCCTCTACGCGGCGGCGCTCGCCCCGTGGCTCCGCGTCCGTCCGCGGGCCGAGCGGGCGGCGATGGCCCACGTCCTCACCGACGAGTCGTTCGCCCTCTCGCTCGTCCACTTCCGCCGCCTCGGCGTCACCGACCGTCGCGGCTACTGGATCGCGGCGATCGCCGGCGTCTTCATCCCCTGGAACGTCGCCACGATCGTCGGCCACGTCGGCGGCCAGGTGATCCCCGATCCGACGGTGCTCGGCCTCGACGTCGTCTTCCCGGCGGCGATGGCCGGCCTCGCCGTCGGCCTCGCGACCGGGCGCCGCGAGGTCGTGGCGCTCGCCGCGGGAGCCGCGATCGCCCTCGCGGTCGCGCTCGCCGTCGACCCGCGGGTCGGCGTCGTGGCCGGGGGCGTCCTCGGGCCGCTCGTCGGGCTGGCGGTCCCACGCCGCGGCGGGGGCGCGGGCGAGCCGGTCGAGCTGCCGGGCGGGGCCTGGAGCCTGGCACCGACCGCGGGCGATGACGGGCTGGCGCCGTGAGCGTCGAGCTCGTGGGCCTCGCCCTCCTCATGCTCGCCGTGACGTATCCGGCACGGGCGATCCCGCTGCTGGCGCCGCAGTTCGAGCGCCTGCCACCGCCGGTCCTCGCCTACCTCCGCCTCGTCGGTCCGGCCGTCCTCGCCTCGATCGCGACGGTCGAGGTCCTCGTCGACGATACGGGGGCCGGGCCGGCCCTCGCGGTGGGCCCCGAGGCCCTGGCGGTCCTCGCCTGCGCGGGGATCGTCGCCTGGCGGCGCAACCTCGCCCTCGGGCTCGTCGTCGCGATCGCCCTCATCGCCCTGTTGCGGGCCGCGGGCCTCGCCTGAGCAGGTCGAGGAGAAGCGCGCCCCACAGCATCGCCTCGTCGGCCCGCCACAGGCCGAGCCGGCCGCGGTACGGCCGGAGGTCGGCGTCGAGCACCTCCCACATCGTGCCGTCGCGCTCGACGACATCGAGGTGGCCGCGCAGCCAGCGCTCGCCCCGCGGCGGGTCGACGCGAAGGGCGACGTCGGTCGCCATCGCCCCGAGGGAGGTCCAGGTCGCGGTGCCCTGGTAGTCCGGCACGAAGACGCGCTGAACCCGGTCCTCGGCGGCGGCCGGGGCCGCGCTGTATCGCAGCGGCAGCGGCTCGGTGAGGCCGGCGTCGTCGAGCGCGTCGAGCATCGCGGCCGCGCCGAGGTCGTCCGGCACGATCCCCAGCCAGAACGGCACGACGTTGCCGTCGCCGGTCGCGAGGTCGTGCTCCGCCGTCCCGCGCGGCCCCTCGCCGAACCGGTCGCCGCGCCAGAACGCGTCGACGAGGCGGTCGGCCGCGCCGGGCGCGAACGGGACCGCGAACCACCCGGTCGCGCGGAGCTCGCGCTCGAGGAAGGCGACCATCGCGTTGGCATAGGCGTTGCAGCTCGTGGCGACGGTGTCGCGGTGCGTTGAGAAGCGGCGGTCCGCCCGAACGAGGCCGGTCGCGGGGTCGACGACCTCGGTCGCGAAGCGGCGGACCTCCGCGCCGAGGAAGGCCCCGTGGCTCGCCACGAGGTGCTCGCCGGACGGGGCCGCCCGGAGCGACCGGAGGACGAACGGGAGGGAGTCCACGCCGTAGTCCCAGACGTCGGCCGGCCTCGCGCCGGGGAAGATCGTCGTCGTCACGCGACCGGCGCGCGACCAGGCCGCGAGGGCCCAGTCGAGGGTCGCGTCGACCCGGGCCCCGTGCCCGAGCCGGACGAGCGCCGGGGCCGAGAACCCGAAGTCGCGAGCCCACAGCTGGCGGAACTGGCCGCCCGACGCGGCGAAGCGCTGCCCGTCCCAGCAGCGCTCGATGACGGCGGGGAGGATCGTCGTCGCGCCCCCGGGGTGCCGGACGTGGCCCCGGACGGCCCGTCGGAGCATCCGGGCCCCGCTGCTCGCGTAGGCGGGGAGGATCGCCGGCTGCATGAGCTCCAGGATGTGCACGAGCGCGCTGCCGCGGGTCGGCGCCTCAGCGCCGCCGCGCCTCGGCCTCGATCTCGACGAGGAGCGAGGGGTCCATGAGCCGGGCGACGACGACCAGGGTCGCGGCGGGCCGGACGTCGCCGAGCCACCGACCGTGAGCCTCGGCGACCGCCGGGATGTCCGCGGCGTGGACGACGTACATCCGGGTCCGGACGACGTCGAGCAGGGCGAAGCCGGCCGCCTCGAGGGACGCCGCGACGATGCCGAGGATCGCGTCGGCCTGGTCGCCGGCCCCGGGATGGCGGGCGGTCCCGTCGGGCCCGGCGTCGGTGGTGCCGGCCACGAAGCAGGCGTCGCCGGCGACGATCGCCCGGCTGTAGCCGTAGCGGGCCTCCCACGGGCCGCCGGACGTGACCCGGCGGCGACCGTCCCGGCCGGCATACCCGAGGACCGCGCCGCCGGTCTCCTGCTCGCGGCTCACGGCACGGCCGCCCGCTGGGCCGCCCGCCCGGCCGTCATCCGGCCGGCCCCCGCCAGGCGCGCAGGGCCGGGTCGCGCCCGGTCGCGAGGAGCAGCGCGGCGAAGAGGACGGTGCGGGGGACGATGCTCGTCGTGTCGAGCCACTCCTGCGGGCTGTGGTCCATCCCGCCGATCGGGCCGAGGCCGTCGAGCGACGGGACGCCGAGGCCGGCCGTCGTGTTCGCGTCGGACGCGCCGCCCGTCGCCGCGTCGCGGACCTCGAAGCCGAGGCCAACGGCGAGCTCCCGGGTCAGCTCGACGAGCCGCCCGGAGCGCTCGAGCTTCTCCATCGGCCAGTGGCGGTGGCGGAGCTCGACCTCGATCGCGACGTCGGGGACGGCGGGCGCCGCCGCGAGCGCCCGGATGGCCGCGTCGGCCGCCTCCATCGCCGCCCGGTCCACCGCCCGCAGGTCGACCTCGAGGACCGTCCGCTCGGCGACGACGTTGGGGCGCGTCCCGCCGTGGATCACCCCGACGTTGCAGGTCACGCCGGGCCAGCGGCCGTTCAGGTCGTGGAGCGCGGTCACGAGGTGCGCCGCTGCGAGGATCGCGCTGCGCCCCTTCTCCGGCTCGACGCCGGCGTGGGCGGCGCGGCCACGGACCGTGATCACGTAGTCGCCCGTCCCCTTGCGCGACGAGACGATGTCGCCGTTCGCACGGGCGCACTCGAGGCTGAAGGCGACATCGCAGTCCCGGGCCACCCGCTCGACGTGGGGTGTCGACGACGGCGAGCCGATCTCCTCGTCGGGGTTGGCGATGACCGTCAGGCGCTCGAAGGGCAGCGGGCCGGCGGCGAGGGCGGCCTCGAGCCCGTGGAGCAGCGTGAGCAGGCCCGACTTCATGTCGGTCACGCCCGGGCCCCTCGCGATGCCGTCCACGATCGCGAAGGGCCGCTCGGTCGCCGTCCCCGCCGGGAACACGGTGTCGGTGTGGCCGAGGAGGATCGCCCGAGGCCCGCCGGGCTCGCCCTCGAAGACGGCCTCGACCGTGTCGCCGAGTCGGCCCTCCGGATCCGGGTGGTGGGTGACGACGCCGCCGAGGAGCTCGAGGTGACCAGCGACCCACGTGGCGACCTCGTTGACGCCGTCGCGCGTGTAGCTCCCGCAGTCGGTGTTCACGAGGCGCTCGAGATCGGCCAGGTAGGCGGGCTCGGCCGCGGCGACCCGCTCGCGGAGGGTTGCGAGCTCGGGCGGCGGCACGAGATCGAGTGCGGGCACGCGCAGTTCCATGACCTGATCCTACGGCCCGGGGCGCGATCTCGGATACTCCGATCTCGCGCCCGCGGGGGAGTGTCGGGCCGGCTCGCCCGCCGCCCGGCTCGCCCGGCGCACGTCACGGGCGCTATCCTCGCCGCACCGTGCGCCTCGTCGAGATCCGACTCCTGGAAGGGCCGAACCTCTACCGCCTGGAGCCGGCGGTGAAGGTCGAGGTCGACGTGGGCGCCGGGTCGGCCTGGCACGGCGAGCGCGACCCCGCCGAGAACGTCGCCACGCGCCTGTGGGCGATCGTCCCGCCGAGCCGCCGCCCGGCCGCAGTGGCCCGGGTGGCCGGCTGGTGCGGGCGGCTGCGCTCGGAGGCCGGCACGGGGCCGGGCGGCGACGTTCACGTCCATCGCGGCTCGGATCCGGGCCGCTGGGTGATCTCCCTCCCGTGGCGCGGGCCCGAGCGGGCGCGGGCGCTGGCAGAGGCGGCGTGGCAGCTTGTCGCCGAGGAGGGGCTCGACCCCGATGGCGTCGATTCCGACCACCCCGCCGTGGTCGCGGCGCAGGCGCGGATCGCCGGCGCCGCGGAAGAGAGCCCGTCCATGGTCCCCGACGGCGCCCGGCACATCCCCGTCGTGTCGATCTCAGGCACGAACGGGAAGAGCACGGTGACGCGGATGATCGCCCACGTCCTGGGGCGGGCGGGCCGGCGGGTCGGCTTCACGACGTCCGACGGGATCGCCGTCGACGGGCGGATGATCGAGCCCGGCGACTGGACCGGGCCGGGCGGCGCCGCCGCGATCCTCGGCCGCTCGGACGTCGAGGTCGCGGTCCTCGAGACGGCCCGCGGCGGCATCCTCCTGAGGGGCGTCGGCTACGCGAGCAACGAGGCGAGCGTCCTCACGAACGTCAGCGCCGACCACCTCGACCTCCAGGGGATCCACACCCTCCCCGAGCTGGCCGCAGCCAAGGCGACGATCTGCCGGATCACGAAGCCCGACGGCTGGGTCGTCCTCAACGCCGACGACCGGCACGTGGCCGCCGTGGCCCACCTCGTGCGGGCCCGGGTTGCCTACTTCTCGCTCGACGCGTCCGCCTCCCCGGCCCTGCGCGCCCACGTCGAGCGCGGCGGCCGCGCCTACGTCGTCCGGCGCGGGGCGCTGGCCGAGCTCGAGGCCGGCGAGGCGCGGCCGTTCCTCGACGTCGTCGAGATCCCGGCGACGCTCGGGGGCCTCGCCCGCCACAACGTCGCCAATGCGCTCGCCGCCGCGGGCGGTGCCCGGGCGATGGGCGCCACGCTCGAGGAGGTCGCCGCCGGCCTCCGCGACTTCCGCCCCTCGGCCGACCGCTCGCCGGGGCGGCTCAACCTCTTCCGCCACGGGAAGCGGGTGGTCATCGTGGACTTCGCCCACAACGAGGCCGGCCTCGAGGCGCTCCTCGACGTTGCCGAGGGGATCGCCGGCGGCGGCGCTGCAACGACCTGGCCGGTGACGGCGATCATCGGCACCGCCGGCGACCGGCCGGACGACACGATCCGGGGCATCGGCCGGATCGCGGGGGCGCGCGCGGCGCGCGTGGCGATCAAGGAGACGCTCGGCTACCTCCGCGGCCGGGACCGGCGAACGATGGTCGAGCTGCTGCGGGCGGGCGTCGCCGAGGGTGCCGCCGAACGCGGGCGCGGGGGCGCCGACGCTGCGGCCGTCCCCGTCCACGCGACCGAGGTGGGTGCGCTCCGGGCCGAGCTGGCCCTCGCCGCCGGCCCGGACGCGCGCGGCCGCCCCGACCAGCCCGCCGTGGTGGCCCTCATGTGCCACGCCGAGCGCGAGGAGGTCTTCCGCCTGCTGGGCGACCTGGGCGCTCGCCCGGTCGAGTCGCCGGCCGAGCTGCGGGCGCTCGTCCCCCGGCTGACTCCGCGGCCACACCGCGAGTGACGGACGACCGGGTACCCGGAGCTTGGACGACGCGCCGCAGCGCCCAGGACGGACCCGCCTCTACCCCGGCGGCGCCTCGAGCTCGCCCGGGTCGCTGATCGCGCTCGCCCCGCCAGGGACGCCGAGCTGCTCGTTCGCGAGCCGGTAGACGCCCACCGCGTCATCGACGCAGCAGACCACGAGGTCGCCGGGCACGGCGCGCCGGATCGCGGCCCGCACCGCCGACGCCTCGTCGAGGATCGTGTCGATGCGCGTCGTGACCGCCTCGCCCTTCGCCCGGGCGGCGCGGATCCCGGCCACGACGTTCCCCGCCGTCTCGCCGGGCTTGCGGCCGCGCAGGTGGCGGTCCTCGCGGACGACGATCTCGTCGAACGCGCCGGCCGCGGCGTAGCCGTAGTCGTGCTGGTCGCCGTCGCGCCGGTCGCCGGGGATGCCGATGACGCCGATCGCCCGGCCCCGCGACGCGGCGAGGCCGCCCTTCGCCGGGCCCTTCGCCCCCGTGGGCTCCATCATCCGGCGGACGAAGTCGGCCAGCTGGCGCATCCCGTCGACGTTGTGGCTGTAGTCGATGACGAGGCGGACCCCGCCCTGCTCCACGAGGTTGAGCCGGCCGGGCGCCTGGAAGAACGACGTCGTGAACGTCCGCAGGCCCTGTCGGATGTCGTGGAGATGGGCGCCCGCGGCCCAGCAGGCGGCGGCCGCGGCCAGCGCGTTGGCAACGTTCATCCGGGCCTTCCCGCCGAATGTCGCCGGGATGAGGTGCGTGTAGACGACCGGCATCGTCCGCGGCCCGAGGCGGAGGACGATCATCTCGCCGTCGGCGTTCGGCTGGAGGACGAACGCCGCGCCGCCGCGCCCACAGTGCGTGTCGACACGGTCCCAGGCGTCGCTCCCCTTCTCCGTCGCCATGCTGAAGAGGACGACGCGGCCCTCCGACTGGCGGGCCATCCGCGCGACGAGCGGGTCGTCGGCGTTGAGGACCGCGGTCCCCGTCTTCGGCACGGCGTCCACGACGACGCTCTTGACCGAGGCCAGCTGGCGGATCGTGTCGATGCCGCCGAGGCCGAGGTGGTCCCCGGTGACGTTCGTGACGACGGCGACGTCGTTGCGGTCGTAGCCAAGGCCCTCGCGAATGATCCCGCCCCGGGCCACCTCGAACACGGCCATGTCGACGGTCGGGTTCTGGAGCACCATCTGGGCCGACTTCGGGCCCGACATGTCGCCCTTCTTGATGAGCCGACCGTCGACGACGATGCCGTCGGTCGAGGTCATCCCGACCCGCCGGCCCATGAGCTTGAGGACGTGGGCGATCATCCGGACGGTCGTCGTCTTGCCGTTGGTGCCGGTCACCGCGACGATCGGGATGCGGGCCGGGGCGCCCGGCGGGAACAGGAGGTCGAGCACCGGCTTCGCCACGTACTGCGGCTCGCCCTCGGTCGGGTGGGTGTGCATCCGGAACCCGGGCGCGGCGTTGACCTCGACGATGCCGCCGCCGGTCTCGCGGACCGGCTCGGTGATGTCGGGGCAGATGAAGTCGATGCCGGCCACGTCGAGGCCGACGACGCGGGCCGCCGTCTCGGCGATCTCGACGTTGTCCGGGTGGGCCTCCATCGTCCGGTCGATCGAGGTCCCGCCGGTCGACATGTTGCCGGTGAGGGCGAGCTTGACGCGGGTCCCCGCCGGCGGGACATCGTCGAGGCCCAGGCCCTGCTCGGCGACGAGCGCCTCGGCCGCCTCGTCGAGGCGGATCCGGGTCAGGACCTTCTCGTGGCCGATGCCGCGGCGCGGGTCGGCGTTGGCCGTCTCGACGAGCTGGCGGACGGAGTGCTCGCCGTCGCCGGTCACCGAGGCGGGCACGCGCTCGGCCACCGCCGCGAGCGTCCCGCCGATGACGAGGACCCGGTAGTCGTTGCCGGTGATGTACGTCTCGACGACGACGTCGCCGCCGCGGCTCTGACGCTTGGCCTCGGCGAAGTGGGAGCGGACCGCGGCCTCGTCCAGGAGGTTCAGCCCGACGCCGCGGCCGTGGTTGCCGTCGAGGGGCTTCACGACGACCGGGAAGCCGAGCCGCGCGGCCGCTGCGGCGGCCTCGTCCTCGGTCTCCACGACCTCGGCCCGGGGGACCGGCAGGCCGGCCGCCGAGAGCAGCTGGTTGGTGAGGCTCTTGTCCGACGCGATGTCGACGGCGATCCCGGCCGTCCGGCTCGTCATCGTCGCCCGGATCCGTTGCTGGTGGACGCCCTGGCCGAGCTGGACGAGCGAGAAGCGGTCGAGGCGGAGCACCGGGATGTCGCGCGCCGCCGCCTCGTCGACGAGCGCCTGGGTCGAGGGGCCGAAGGCGAGCCGCTCCGCGAGTCGGATGAGGCGCTCCATCTCCGCCTCGAGGTCGAAGGCATGCTCGGGATCGTCGGGGTCCACGAGGTGATTGACGAGGCGGACGGCCATCCGGCCGGCCTCGAGCCCGACCTGCTCCTCGCGATACTCGTAGATGACGTGGTAGTGGCCCTCCGCCCCGGCCGAGCGGGTCTTGCCGTGGCGAGCCTCGGTGCCGGCGAGGTTCTGCAGCTCGAGGGCCACGTGCTCGGCGACGTGGCCGAGCCACGTCCCCTCGCGGAGCCGGCTGACGAAGCCGCCGCGACGTCCCAGCGAGCAGGCGTGGTCGTCGAGCGTCGGGAGCACGCCGACGAGGGCGTCGGCGAAGTGCGGGATCGTGTTGCTCGGCCAGCGCTCGAGGTCGCCGAGGTCGACGAGCATCCGGACGACCGGCTTCGGCGACCAGTAGTTCGGGCCGCGCAGGACCCGGCTCTCGAGGACCCGGAGGGTCGGGCGGGGCCGGTCGTCGGCCGGGGTCGGCGCGTCCGGGGCCGGCGCGCCGTCGGCGTCGGCGGCGGCCTTCGGGCGGTGCGCTCTCGCCATCGCTGCTACTCCGAGGCCGCCTCGCCGCCGGCGATCGAGCGGAGCGCGGGCGTCGCGATCCGGACGCGGCGGCGCAGGTCGAAGCGGTACCCGGCGGGGAGCGAGTGCATGACGACGTTGCTGATCATCAGCGGCCGGTGGCCGGCGACCTCCCAGGCGTCGGTCTCGGCACCGGCGCCGTCGACAAGCGTCACGCTCCCCCGTCCGATCACCTCGAGCACCTGGTCCGGCGTGACGACGCCCGCGGTGTCCTCGTCGAGGCCGATGCCGAGGAGGCTCGGGTTCTGGGCGACGAGCATGAGGAGCCGGCCGAGGCGGTTCCGCTGCTGGAAGTGCTGGTCGACGATGACGCCCGGCAGCAGCCCGAGGCCCGCGCTCACCTGGGCCATTCGCTGCTTCGGCGTCAGCCCCGACGCCCCGAAGGCGATCATGTGGGTCGAGAGGGCCGAGGCGCCCGCGCTCGTCCCGCCGACGACCGCGCCGTCGTGGTAGCGCTCCTCGATCGCCCGCGAGAGGCGGGTCCCGCCGATCGTCGAGGAGAGGCGGAGCTGGTTGCCGCCGGTGAGGAAGATCCCGGTGGCCCCGTCGACGATCCCGGCGAGGGTCTCGTCGTTGGCGGCCGGCCGGGCCTGGGCGACGATCGGGTCGACGCGGGCGGCGCCGAGGTCCGTGAAGACCTCCCGGTACCGTTCGCCGACCTCGACCGCGAAGGACGACGCCGTCGCCACGACCGCGATCCGGGCGTCCTGCCCGCCGGCGAGCGCGACGAAGCGGCTGAGGATGACCCGGTCGCGGACCTTGTCCTCCGCGCCGCCGATCACGATCAGATGGCCGGTACGCATGGGTCCGCGGAGCATACCAGCGCCCGGAAGCCCCATGCGATACTCGGTCGGCGATGTCCCAGACCGCGACCCTGCACGCCTCGTCCCGCTCCCGGGCCCATGCCGGCGTCCTCCGTCGTGCCCTCCGGCGCGAGGCAACGCGGCTGCGCCAGCCGCGCCACGTCGCCGCGATCATCCTCATCGGCCTCGCGGCGGGGATCGGGCTCGCGATGCTCTACGCGCGGGGCGAGCTGGCAGGCGCCGACGCGCGCGCGTACTGGGCGGGCGTCCGGATCTGGCTGAACGGCGGCGACCCGTACCACCCGAGCGGGCCGTTCATGCCGTACGTGTACGCCCCCTGGCTCCTGCCGCTGTTCGTGCCGTGGGCGCTCCTACCGTGGGACGTCGCCTGGTTCGCCTGGCGGGCCGCGAACCTCTTCCTCCTCGCCTGGACGGTCGGCTGGGCCTACCGCATCCGGCCGCTGACCACGGCGTTCACCGTCATCCTCCTCTTCCCGGCGTTCGTGGCCAATCTCGACACGGGGAACATCAATCTCGTCCTCGTGTACATGATCTGGGCCGCCCAGTTCACGGGGCCGCGGGTCGCCGGCCTCCTCTGGGCGCTGGCGACCGCGATGAAGTGGGTGCCGATCATCTTCCTGCCCCTCCTCGCGCCGCGGGGACGGGCCTGGGGCGTCGGGTTCCTCGCGGTCGCCGGCGTCCTGACCCTCCTCACCCTCGACGCGACCCTCGTCCAGCTGCAGGTGATCTTCGCGTTCCCCCGCCCCCCACGGATCGACTACCTCGTCTTCCTGTGGTGCCTCGTGCCGGCCGTCTGGCCGGACCCCGATCCTGTCCGCTTCGTCCGCCCGGCGACCTGGATCGCGTGGGTCCGCGGCTGGGTGGCCGACCTGCGGCGGCCGGCGGCGCTCGTCGCGCGGTTCCGGCGCGCCTTCGGGATCAGCGCGGCATAGGTCTCGCGGCGGGGGCGTCTCGTCCCGCGCCCGCGATGACGACGACGGCCGGATGGCCCCGGGTCGGCCCCGGGTCGGCCCCGGGTCGGGCTGCGGAGCGCGGCCGCGTCCCGCCGTGGGTTCAGAGCGTTGCGGCGCGACCCCTCCCGACGAGGCGGCGTTCGCGCGCCCCGGGCGCCACGAGCCGGAACAGCGACCGGTCGAGCGAATAGACCCCGGTGGAGAGGACCCGGAGGTCGCCGAGGCGGAAGGCGAAGACCGGGTTCTCGGCATTGCCGGCGTGGAACGTCACGTCGCCGCCCGGCTCCAATGCGGCGAGGTTGGCCGACCCGCCCATCGCCGCGTGGAGAGCCGCGAGCAGGTCGCCCGCCGGCCGCCCCGGGGCCCAGGCATCCTCGAGCCAGCGCATTCCCACCTCGGAGTCGGCCTTCCCGTGGATCCGCCCGGCGGCACGGTACTCCGACCGGAACCGGCGGTGGCGGGCCAGCTCCCCGTTGTGGCCGAAGGCGAAGCGGCCCCCGCCGTCGAGGAACGGCTGTGTGTCGGTCATCCCCAGCCACGAGAAGCGGGACGGGCGCCGGAGGTGCACGAGCGCCGCCGACGTCTCCGTCCGGCCGACCTCGTCGCGGCCGGGATCGTCGCGGAACGCGGTGGTCGCCCGGTGGCAGGCCAGGGTCCCGTCCGGACCGACCCAGGCGACGCCCCAGCCGTAGCCGGCGAGGCCGAACCGCTCGAGGCCCACCGCGAGGTCCCACGCGGCATCGAGGCGGAACGGCTCGTCCGACCGGACGGCCAGCAGCTCGCACATGGGTTGCGATGGTAGCGGTCGCGTGCGCTACCGTGGGCCGCGATGGACGCGGACACCGCCCCGGTCGAGACCATCCGACGACTCGAGGAGGAGCTGCTGCGCCCGGAGGTCCGGCGGTCCCGGGCCGCCGTCGAGGCGCTGCTGGCCCCCGACTTCACCGAGATCGGGGCGTCGGGGCGGACGTGGGATCGCCCCGGGATCATCGCAGCCGTGGCCGACGAGGGCCCGGTCGACGTGCGGATCGAGGACTTCGCCGTGCGCCTGCTCGCCCCGGGCGTGGCGCTCGCAACCTATCGCTCCGTTCGCGACGGGGCGGCCGGCGACGGCGAACCATCGTCGATCGCCCTCCGCGTCTCGATATGGCGCCGCGAGGGCGACGGTTCGTGGAGGATGACGTTCCATCAGGGGACGCCCTCGGGTTGACCACGCGGTCGCGAGTCATGCCGCGTTGCCCTCGGCGAGAGGCGCCCCTGGACGCCCCGGTGCGCCGATCGCGGCGGTCAGCGGTCGGGCGGCGACGACTGGATCCCGCGGACCAGGAGTCGCACCGCGGCGGCGACGCGCCCGGGGCCGATCTCCCCGTCCCCGATCCCCGGCATCGTTCCGAGGGCAAACACCGTCCCCAGGAAAACAGCGGCGGCTTCCCCCGCGTCGATGTCCTCGCGGACACGTCCCAGCCGCTGCTCTGCGGCCAGGTAGGTTGCCAGGGCCTCGGGTGGGCCGGGCGGCATCGAGGAGCCGGACGCGGCCAGCGCCCGCCGGCGCTGGGCTGCCAGCTCGGGGTCGGCGGCGATCGCCATCTCGAGCGGGATGACCTGGTCCCGCAGCCCGACGAGCCGCGTGGCGGCATCCACGAGGTTCTCCTCGACCGAGCCCTCACCCGCCCGCGCCGGCAACGTCGCCACCCACTCGACGATCGGCGCGTTCGCCTCGAGGACCGTCGCGACGAAGAGCGACGCCTTGTTCGGGAAGTGGCGGTAGATCGTCCCCTCGGCCACCCCGGCGGCCGTGGCGATGGCGCGCGTCGAGGCGTGGGCGTAGCCGACGTCCCGAACGACGCTGCTCGTCGCGTCGATGAGCCTCGCCCGCGTCGCCTCGCCTCGCCGGGTCATCTCCCTACCTCGCGTCGCGATCTGCCCGGCCCCATCGTCCTCAGTCCGTGACGTCCCGCCGGATGAAGACCGCACCCGCGAGAACCAGGCCAAGCGTGACATAGCCGAGGGCAAGCGTGAGCGCCGTGCCGAACGCGACGGCCTCCGTGCCGCCGCTCGCGACGGCCCCGAGGGTCGTGCCGAGCAGCCAGTCCGACGGGGCATCCCCGATCATCTTGATGAGCGATTCCACGACGAGCACGTATGCGACGCCGATCGCGATGGCCACGGCGGACGACCGGGCCAGGACGGCGACGACGAGGCCGAGCACGCCCCACACGCAGAGCGCAAGGTAGAGGTCCAGCCAGGCGCCACCGACGACGCCGAGGAGATCGGTCCCCCAGGTGGCGGTGGAGATGCCCGCCGCCTGCGTTGCCGGGATGACCGCGACGACGTTCACGACCGCTGCGATCGTCGTGGCGGCGGCGGTCACGAGGAGCAGCGCGCCGACCTTCCCGGCGAGCAGCCGCCAGCGTCGCGGCTCGGCGGCCACGAGGAGGCGGATCAGGCCGCTGCTGTAGTCGGTGGCGGTGGCCACCGCCCAGAAGGACAGGGTGACGATCCCGAACATGTTCGCGGCCGCCGCCAGGCCGGCCATCAGGCCGGAGGGGCTCTCCATCTGGGCGAGCGACGGGAACGCGACGCCGGGCGCCCCCGGGGGCAGGTCGCCGCCACCGGACACGAACGAGACCATGATGGTGTTGACCATCGCGGCGAAGAGGGCCATGAGCCCGAACCAGATGATGAGGAGCCGTGGCTGGGCCAGGCGCGTCAGCTCGCTGCGGACGGCGGAGACCATCACGCCACCTTCCCGTCTGCCGCCGCGCGCCCGTTCGCCAGCTCGCCGTCGACCCGTCCCGTCATCGCCAGGAAGATCTCCTCCAGGTTGTCCTGGGCGACGACCAGCCGGCTGAGGGTGACGCCGGCCGCGGCCGCGGCCCGGTTGAGGTCGGCGGCCCGATCGGCGCCGGCGGCGACCCTCAACCCGTCCCCGATCGCGGAGACGGACCAGCCCCCGGCAGTCAGCACGTCGCGGAGTGGTCCGTGCTCGCCGGGCCGCTCGGCCGCGATGTCGATGTGCTCTCGCGTTCGCCGCATCACCTCGGACATCGGTCCCGAGAAGATGAGCTCGCCGAACCGGATCACCACGAGGTGGTCGCAGACGGCCTCGATCTCGGACAGCTGGTGCGAGGAGACGAGGACGGTCCGCCCACTCCGACCAAGATCGCGCAACAGCTCGCGGATCTCCACGATGCCGGCGGGGTCGAGGCCGTTCGTCGGCTCGTCGAGGATCAGCAGCTCGGGGTCGGACAGCAGCGCTGCGGCGATGCCGAGGCGCTGCTTCATGCCGAGCGAGAACCGCTTGACCGGCTCCCGGTCCCGGCCGGCCAGGCCGACCTGCGCGATGACCGCGTCCACCCGCTCGAGCGGCAGGTGACGGAGCCGGGCGAGCGACACGAGATTGGCGCGGGCCGAGAGCCCCGCGACGAACGCCGGGCTCTCGACGAGGGCCCCGACTCGTGACGCGTACGCATGCGGCGAATCGATCGACGAGCCCAGGACGGAGGCGCTTCCGTCGGTTGGCCGGATGAGTCCCAGCAGGATCCGGATGAGGGTCGATTTCCCGGAGCCGTTCGGCCCGACCAGGCCGATGACGCCGGCGGCGGGAAGCTCGACGGTGAGCCGGTCGAGAGCGGTGACGGGCCCGAACCGACGGGTCAGCTCGGTGGTGGTGACGATGGACATCCGCGGCCTCGTGGGGTTTGCACGCGAGTGAGTGCTCACTCACATTCTGCTCCATGAGCCGGACGCCGTCAAGGACGTATCCGGGCGCGATCAGGACGCGATCGCCGTCGCGTCCAGGACCCAACGAGAGCGGACGGCCTGGTGTCAGCCGGCGAGCCGAGCCCGGACGTCGTCCTCCCAGCCGGGGAAGTAGCGGCCGATGACCGGCAGGTCGAACGAGCGCAGGATCGACGAGGCCGGCTCGCGCTCCAGGAGGAAGTCGAAGGCCGCGCGCACGAGGCGTGCGGGATCGGCGGCATCCGGGTCGAGCTGCGCCAGCGCGTCGACGGCGACCGTCACCCGGTGCTCGGTGGCGAAGGCGCCCTCGCGGACGCGCACGAGGCAGAGCCAGCCGGCCCCGTCGCGGCCGCAGCGGACGTCGATGGTGCGATCGGTCATCGTTGCTCCTCCTCGGCGGGGACTCGGGCGGCGCTCCCGCCCGGCCCGGCCGCGGCCCCCGCGGCCGCCGGCTGGCAGCGCGGGCACCAGTACGTCGTCCGCGGCAGCGCCCCGTGCCTCCGCGCCCGGACCAGCGTCCCACAGCGCCGGCACGGCCGCCCGGCCCGCCCGTACACCCAGTGGCGAGCACGGCCGCGGGGCGGGGCACCCGGGGCGAGCGCGATCGGGTCGCCGCCGCCGGCCGGGCCGGTCGTGACCCGCGCCGTCGACGACCGGTTCGCCAGGAGGAGACCCCGGGCGCGGTCCACCAGTCTCCCCAGCACGGCGTCGTCGAGCGTGCCGACCGCCGCGAACGGGTCCATGCGCTCGACGAACAGCACCTCGCTCTTGTAGACGTTGCCGATCCCGGCGAGGGCCCGCTGGTCGAGCAGCGCCTCGGCGATCGTCAGCTCGGACCGGGCGGGCTCCCGGAGGCGGACCAGCGCGTCCCGACGATCGAAGGCGTCGGCGGTGGCGTCCGGCCCCAGATCGGCGAGCGGCGCGTGGAGCGCCTCGGCCCGCGTCTCGAGGAGCTCGACCACCGGAGCGTCGAAGCAGACGGCGACGGCGTCCTCGACCTCCAGCACGACGACGGCCCGCCCGGGTGGCCGCCGCCAGGCCTCGCCGGGTCGATAGCGGTGCCACGACCCGTGCATCCGCAGGTGCGTCCGCAGCTCGAGGCCGCTCTCGAAGCGGACGAGGAGGTTCTTCCCGACGGCCTCGACGGCGGTGATCCGGACGCCGACGAGGCGCTCGACCCGGGGTCCGGGGACGCGGGCCCGGGCCCCGATCACGACCCGGCCGACGAGATGCGGCCGCAGGCCGGCGGCCGTCCGGTAGAGCGTGTCGCCCTCGGGCATCGCGGGTTGGGGCGGGCGGCCGCGCTACTGGGCGACGGTGCGGGCGATCATCCCGGCCCCGACCGTCTTGTTCGTGCCCTCGTCGACGAGGATGAACGAGCCCGTCTGCCGGTTCTGCTGGTACGTGTCGACGAAGAGCGGCTGGGTGACCCGCAGCTGCACGCGCCCGATCTCGTTGAGGACGAGCTCCTCGGCCTCCTCGTCGCGGTGGAGCGTGTTGACGTCCACGCGGTAGGCGAGGTCGCGGACGACCGCGCGCGCCCAGCGCGTGGTGTGCTTGATCGCGTACTTGCGGCCCTTCGCCAGGGTCGCGCTCTCGTCCATCCAGCAGACGAGCGCGTCGACGTCCTGGGTCACCGCCGGCAGGTTGTGGGGCCGGCAGAGCATGTCGCCGCGACTGATGTCGATGTCGTCGGCAAGGGTGATCGTCACCGCCATCGGGGGGTAGGCCTCGTCGATCGGCCCGTCCGACGTCCGGATCGAGGCGATCGTCGTCTCGAGGCCGCTCGGCAGGGCCATCACCGGGTCGCCCGGCTTCAGCACGCCGGAGGCGACCGTCCCGGCGTAGCCGCGGAAGTCGATGACCTCGAACGACTGCGGCCGCACGACGTACTGGACGGGGAAGCGAACGTCGACGAGGTTGCGGTCGCTCGCCACGTGAAGGTGCTCGAGGTGGCTGAGGAGCGTCGTCCCCTCGTACCACGGCATGTTCGCCGAGCGCGTGACGACGTTGTCGCCGTGGAGCGCGGAGACCGGGATGAAGTTCATGTCGCGGACCCGCAGGCGGGTGGCAAAGTCGCCGAACTCCGCGCGGATCGCCTCGAAGACCTCCTCGGCGTAGTCGACGAGATCCATCTTGTTGACGCAGACGACGAGGTGGGGCACGCCGAGCAGCGAGGCGAGGAAGGCGTGGCGTCGGCTCTGCTCGGTGATCCCGCGGCGGGCGTCGAGGAGGATGAGGGCAACGTCCGCGGTCGAGGCGCCGGTCACCATGTTCCGGGTGTACTGGATGTGCCCGGGGGTGTCGGCGATGATGAACTTGCGGCGCGGCGTCGCGAAGTAGCGGTAGGCGACGTCGATCGTGATCCCCTGCTCCCGCTCGGCCCGCAGGCCGTCGGTGAGGAGGGCGAGGTCGGTGTAGTCGTTGCCGCGATCGCGGCTGACGCGCTCGACGGCCTCCAGCTGGTCGATGAACAGCGACTTCGAGTCGTAGAGCAGGCGCCCGATGAGCGTGCTCTTGCCGTCGTCGACCGAGCCGGCGGTGGCGAAGCGGAGGAGATCGCCGGGCATCAGAAGTAGCCCTCCTTCTTGCGATCTTCCATGGCCGCCTCGCTGACCTTGTCGTCGCCGCGGGTCGCGCCGCGCTCCGTGATCCGGACCGTCGCGATCTCCTCGACGATCTTCGCGACCGTGTCGGCGTCGGACTCCACGGCGGCGGTCAGGTTCGCGTCGCCGATCGTGCGGTAGCGCACCTCTGCGGACGAACGTCTGCTCGCCGGGCCGGGGCCGGATGAACTCGTTGACGCCGTAGAGCATGCCGCCCCGCTCGACGACCTCGCGCTCGGCGGCCAGGTAGAGCTCGGGGATCTCGATCTCCTGGTCGGCGATGTAGTTCCACACGTCGAGCTCGGTCCAGTTCGACAGGGGGAAGATCCGGATGTGCTCGCCGGGGAAGACGCGGCTGTTGTAGAGGCTCCAGATCTCCGGCCGCTGGTTCTTCGGGTCCCACTGGCCGAACTCGTCGCGAAACGAGAAGACACGCTCCTTGGCGCGGGCCTTCTCCTCGTCCCGCCGGCCGCCGCCGAAGAGCGCGTCGAAGCCGTGCCGCTCCGTGGCCTCGAGCAGGACCGGCGTCTGGATCCGGTTCCGCGACCCGTTCGGCTCCTCGCGGACGATGCCGCGGTCGATGGCGTCCTGGACAGAGGCGACCACGAGCGTGAGCCCGAGCCGCTCCACCCAGCGGTCGCGGAAGGCCAGGATCGAGGGGAAGTTGAGGCCCGTGTCGACGTGCATGACGGCGAATGGGATTCGCGCCGGGGCGAAGGCCTTCCGCGCGATGTTGAGCATCACGATCGAGTCCTTGCCGCCCGAGAAGAGGAGCGCGGGGCGCTGCATCTCGGCGGCAACCTCGCGGAAGATGTGGATGCTCTCCGCCTCGAGGTTGGCGGTGTGGCTGAGGGTGTGCGTCGTCATCGGCGGGACCCCGCCTCCTCGGGAACGGGCCCGACGACCGCGAGGAGGGCGCGCAACCGGTCGTGGAGTGCCGGGTGGCAGACGAGGAGGTCCGGCGACCACGGGTCGGGTCGGTTGTACTCGATCGGCGACCCGTCGAGGCGCGTGGCGACGAAGCCGCCCGCACGGGCCACCGCGACGGGCGCCGCCGAGTCCCACTCGTACTGGCCGCCGCCGTGAACGTACGCGTCCACGGTCCCCTCGACGACGGCGGCGACCTTCGCGCCGGTGGAGCCCATCGGCACGAGCTCGACGTCGGGGCGCTCGCCGAGGCGGCGGGCCACCGCCGGCGGGCGGGTCCGGCTGACCGCGACCCGCAGCGGGCGACGCCCGGCCAGGACGTCGGCCGCGGCCGGGTCCGAGGGACG
This sequence comes from uncultured Chloroflexia bacterium, assembly GCA_963736545.1. GTDB lineage: Bacteria > Chloroflexota > Limnocylindria > Limnocylindrales > CSP1-4 > CTSoil-043. The sequence goes on along the minus strand of CAVTPA010000001.1, from coordinate 3,433,887 downwards.
CGGCGGGTCGTCCGACCGGAGCACGATCCCGCGGGCCGGCAGGCCGACGGCCGCGTCGGTGAGCCCGGCGCCGCGCTGCCAGAGGGCGACGTGGACGGCGAAGTCGTCGCGCCAGCCCCCGTCGAGCGTCCGCTCGGCGAACTCGCGGGTGCCGTCGAGCGGGTCGACGATCCAGACGCGGTCCGCCGCGAGACGGCTCGGGTCGTCGGCACCCTCCTCCGACAGCACGGCGTCGCCCGGCCGCTCGCGCCCGAGCGCGGCGGCGAGGTACGCGTGCGAGGTGGCGTCGCCGGCGCGGCGGAGGTCGTCGATCGCGCCGGAACGGGTGCCCGCGTCGACCTGCCCGTGCAGGTCACGGAGCAGGGATCCGGCCGCGTCCGCGAGGGCGGCGGCGAGCCGGGCGTCGGCGCCGGGGAGGCGGTGGTCGGGCGTGGTCTCTCTCACGCGATCGAGGTCGTGGGCGTCACGGGTCATCCAGTCGGTTCGATCCAGCGGGGCGTGGGGTCGGCCCGGCAAGCCCGGCCGACGGTGGACGGTATCATCGTTTCATGTCAGGCATGCGATCCGCCCCCGCGCCTGCGCCGCGGGCCAGATGACCTTCGACGCCCCGCTTGCGATCGCGGGCCTGCTCGTCGGCATTATCGTCGGCCTGACGGGGATGGGTGGCGGCGCGCTCATGACGCCGATGCTCGTCTTCGTGTTCAACGTCAACCCGCTCACCGCGATCTCGAGCGACATCGTGGTGAGCCTGCTGATGAAGCCGGCCGGAGCGGCCGTCCACCTGCGCCACGGAACGGTCGAGCTGCGTCTCGTCGGGTGGCTCTGCCTGGGCTCGATGCCCGCGGCGTTCGCCGGCGCGTGGTTCGTCAGCACGCTGCCGGCCGGCCTCGACCTCGACGGCGTCCTGAAGAGCATCCTCGGCGTCGCGCTCCTCACCGCGACCACGGGGCTGGTCGTCCGCGCCGTGCTCCAGATGTGGCGCAATCACCTGCCGCTCGGCGAGGGCCCGGCGCGGCCGACGCGGCCCCCGCGGCTCGTCATCCGCCCGCTGCCGACCGTGCTCCTCGGCGCGGTCGCCGGGTTCATGGTGGGCATGACCTCGGTGGGCGCGGGGTCGGTCATCATCGTCGTCCTCCTCCTCATGTACCCCGCCCTCAAGGCCTCCCAGCTCGTCGGAACGGACCTCGCCCAGGCGGTCCCGCTCGTCGCCGCCGCCGCCGCCGGCCACCTCCTGTTCGGCGACTTCTCCTTCACGGTCGCGACCTCGCTCCTCGTCGGCGCCGTCCCGGGCGCGTGGCTCGGCGCCCAGGCCTCGAGCCGCGCCCCCGGCGGGATCATCCGCCGCATCCTCGCGATCCTCCTCTTCGCGACCGGCCTCAAGCTCCTCGGCGTCCCGACCGAGTGGGTCGTGGTCGCGACCGCCGCGGCCTTCGTGACCGTGACGGTGGCCTTCCTCGTCATGCGGGACTACCTCGGGCGCCGGGCGATGGCGGGCGCCATCCGGCCCCCGGCGGTCGGGCCTCCCGTCACGCGCCGTGTCGATGCCCCGGTGCCCGACCTCGAGACCCCGGCGTGAACGCCCCGCCGGAGCGCGGCGACGTGGCGGCTGCCGGCGACGTGCCGGCTCCCGGCGACCTGGCGGCCCTCGCGGACCTGCCGCACGTGGCCCTCGACGAGGACGGCCTCGACGTCCTCGAGCTCGTGCTGACCGGGGCCCTGCCCGCCCTGCCGCCGCTGCCCGGCGTGCCGCACGGGCCGGCCGTCCTCACCGACGCGGAGCGCACGCCGCTCGCGCACGTGCAGCCGGGCGGAAGCGTCCGCGCGCTGCGGCCGCTGGCCCACGGCACGGGCCCGCAGTGGGATCCGTTGCTTCGGCGCCCGCCGGCCGTCGGTGGATCCTTCGCCCCGAGCGCGCCGGTGCTCGCCGTCGTCGTCGACGACGTGCCCACGCTGGGCGACGTCGCGGCCGTTCGAGGCCGCCTGAAGGACGCGGGCGGGCCGCACCTCGTCGTCGTTGCCGCGTCGCGCCGCCATCGGGCCGCCGGCGAGGTCGGCTGGGCGGGGCTCACCCGCGTCGCCCGCGAGCTCGCGGCGTCGCTCGCCGGCGTTCGTCCCGGGCCGGCGGCCCCGCCGCTCGTCGTGCCGTGGCCGGCCGGCCCGAACGGTCGCGACGACGCGCCCGTGCGTCGCCGCGTCGTCGGCACCGGGGAGCTCGACCTCGCGGACGTCCTCGCGGCCCACGGCGCGCTCGCGCTCGTCACGGTGCGCGAGCTCCGCAGCCCCGCCGAACGGGAGCGCATCGTGGCCCTCTCGAGCGCCCGGGAGCGCGCGGTCGGGGCCGTCTATCCGCCGGGCGCCGCCCACGAGGTCCTCCGGGCATCGCGAGGCGCCCGCCCGCGGGGCGCCGTCGTGCTCTTCAGCGGCCTGTCGGGCTCCGGCAAGTCGACGATCGCGCGAGCCCTCGTGGAGGATCTCCTCGACGGCGGCGGGCGCGAGGTGACGCTCCTCGACGGCGACGAAGTTCGCCAGCATCTCTCGAGCGAGCTCGGCTTCGACGCGGCCTCGCGGGAGACGAACGTCCGGCGGATCGCCTTCGTCGCCTCGCTCGTCGCGGCCCACGGCGGGATCGCGATCGCGGCTCCGATCGCGCCCTTCGCGGCGAGCCGCCGCTGGGCCCGCGAGGTCGCCGAGCGACGCGGCGCGTTCGTGCTGGTCCACGTCAGCACGCCGCTCGAGGTCTGCGAGGCCCGCGACCGGAAGGGGCTCTACGCCCGGGCACGCGCCGGCCAGCTCCCGGACTTCACCGGCATCTCGTCGCCGTACGAGACCCCCGACGATGCCGACGTCGTGGTCGACACGACCGACACGGACGTCGGCGACGCCGTGCGGATGGTCCGCGAGGCGCTGGACCGCCGGCTCGGGGAGACCGGCCAGCCCGCCCCCTGAAGGCGAGGCCGGCGCCGCTCAGGCGACCGGACGTCGCGGGCGGACGCGGCGGAGAACGGCCCCGCGGGCCCGCCGGGCGAGGATCGACGCGAGGTCCCGGGTCGGCACGCGCGCCAGCTCGGACGGCTCCACGTGGCGCACCGCGCCCTTCGTCGACCGCCGGGCCAGTCCGCTCGAGATGACGATCCCCATGGCCAGCCGGGCGGCGATCTCCGGTGGGATGCAGGGAACGGGCTGCTGCGCCCCGGCCAGGCGGCTCCGCTGCGGCGCCGCGAGGCTGTCGAGGTCGCCGACGATCCGGACACCCGCCGCAGCGATGCCGGCCACCATCCCGGTGGAGATCTCGACGGCCCGGTCGAGGGCCCACTGGGGCGTCTCGACGCGAGGCTCGTCGGGTGCCGGCTCGCGCTCCCGCAGGTAGCGCGCCGCACCGAACCGGATCGCCTTCGCATAGACGGCCTTGCCCAGGTCCTCCACCTTGTAGGCGACGTTGAAGGCACGGAGCGCCTCCACCTCGGGCAGGGTGAGCGAGCGGTTCGAGCGGTCGGGAACGGCGACGAGCGTTCCCTCCCGAACCCCGACGAGGCGCTCGAACGACCGCAGCAGGAACGCGTGGTCGCGCTCGTCGACGACGACCACCGTGACCCGTTCTCGCCCGACGACCTCGGCCCAGCGCTCGACAAGGGCGTCGTGCCGGTGGCGGCGCCAGAACAACGTCGCGGTTCCCCGGTCGTGGGCCGCGAACGTCGATGCCAGCCAGGCGTCGAAGGGCTGCTGCATCCCGCCCTGGACGTGCTGCTGCCACTGGGAGGCCAGGATCCGCGCCAGCGGGCGCAGCGTCACCACCACCTGGACCCGGGCCCGATCGAGGTCGGCGACGATCCGGGAGATCGCCTCGGGCGGGGCGTCGGCGAAGAACTCGCTGCTGAGGACCACCCGCGGCTCGGTGGCGCCGCGGACCTCCCCGAGCAGGCTCGTCCACAGCTTGATCGGGGGCGGCTCGGCGTCGGTGACCGACGGGCGCCCGCTCACCGCGAGCACCGCGGACATCGGGTGGCGACCGCGGCCGGCGTAGCGGACACCCTGGGCCAGGAGGTCGTCGCGTGCCGCGTGGAACGCGCTCTGGAGCGCCGTCGTACCCGTCTTGTGGGGACCGATGTGAACGAGGCGGCTCCCGCTCGGCAGGGGAAGTGCTGCGGGTTCCGTTCCGTGGGCCATGGATCGACGTCCGCTCAGGGGAGCCGCCGGCCGGCCCGGCGCAGCCGCGCGAGCCCCGCTGCCCGGGTCCGCCTGGCGAGGGCGCCGGCAAGGCGGCGGGTCGGGATCCGGCTGAGCTCGGGGGCCTCGATCGACACATCGGCCTGGCGCCCGTCGCGACGCGCCATCCCGCTGCCGACGAGGACGCCCATCGCGAGCGAGGCGGCGACGTCGGGTGGGATGCACGGATCCGGCTGGCGATCCCCGGCGATCCCGCTGCGGCGGGGCGCCGCGAGGCTGTCGAGGTCGCCGACGACGCGGACGCCGGAGGCCGCGATGGTCGCCACCATCTCGGTCGCGATCTCGGTCGCCAGGTCGAGGGCCCACTGGGGCGTCTCGATCCGCGGCTCATCGGGCCCGGGCTCACGGTCCTTCATGTGCATCGCGAACGGGCTGACCTCGTGCAGCACGTCGCCGCCGAGGCCCTCGGCCTTCAGGGCGCCGTTGAAGGCGCGCACGGCCTCGACCTCCGGCAGGGTCATCGAGCGGTTCGCCCGGTCCTGTTCGGCGACGAGCGTCCCCTCGCGGAGTCCGAGCAGCTGCTCGAACACGCGCAGCACGAGCCCGTGGTCCCGCTCGTCGACCACGACGACCGTCGTCCGGTCGCTGCCGACCGTGTCGGCCCAGCGGGCGACCAGGCGATCGTGGCGGTGGCGGTGCCAGAAGAGGTCTCTCGAGGTGCCGGGGTTCTCGAGCACGCTCCGGAGCCACGCGTCGAACGGGGTGCGAAGGCCGCCGCGGACGGACTGCTGCCACTGGGAGGAGAGGATCCGGGCCAGCGGGCGCAGGGTGACGACGACGTGGACGCGGGACGGGTCGAGGTCGGCGACGATCCTCGGGATCGCCTCCGCCGCCGCGTCGGCGAAGATCTCGCTGCTGAGCACGATCCGCGGCTCCCGCGCGCCGCGGATCTCGCCGAGGAGGCTCGTCCACAGGCGGAGCGGCGGCGGCTCCTGCTCATGGTGGAACTCCGGGCGCCGCGCGGCCGCGTAGACGGCGCGGCGGGAGTGGCGGGCGCTGCCCGCGTAGCGCACGCCCTGCGCCAGGAGCGCCTCCCGGTTGCCGTGGAACGCCCCCTGGAGCGACGTCGTGCCGGTCTTCGGCGGTCCGACATGCAGCAGAAGCGTGCCCTCGGGAAGCAGCAACGTCGGGGCGGCTCCTGTCGGCTCGGGCACCGGGGTCATCGATGTGCAGCCATGGCGTGACCGTACCTTACCGTGCACGCGGGCCGCACGGGAGCCGCCGCCGGGTCCGGCTCAGCGTCGCGTCCGCAGGGTCATCCCCCGGTACCCGGGCACGAACCCGGCCGCGGCGAGGCGCGCGCGCCAGGGGTGCTCCGGACCGAGCGGCGCCCCGTCGACCCGGGCGAGGACGAGCTCGCGCAGCCTCCCCTCGCCGACGAGGCCGGCAAGGGCGGCCAGGGCGAGCGCGGCCTGCTCGGCGTCGTCCGCCGCCGGGAACGTCGCGAGGCCCTTCCCCCCGCGCTCCACGTAGAGCACGGCGGCCCCATCGACGAGGACGACGGAGGCGCCGGCGGCACGGGCGAACGGGCGCCGGTCATCGTCGCCGCGACGGGGCCAGGCCAGCGCCGCGCCGTACGGCTGGGCCGGGTCGGCGGCCGCCAGCAGGTCGACGCGCGGCCGCCCGGGGTCCGGCTCCCGGAACCCTCGCAGGCGGTCGATCGCACCGGCGAGGGCGAACTGGGCGGCGCCGAGCCCATCCACGAAGTAGCCGCGCCGGATCCGGCCGGCCTCCTCGAGCGCCCGCAGGACCGGGTAGACGCCCGCGAACCCTCCCGCCACGCCCTCGGCGACGACCGCTTCGCGGGTGAGGACGCCGTGGCGATCCAGCAGCACGAGGGCCTGGGCGTGGAGTCGCTCCGTGGCGGACGGCCCACCCGGAACGACCGGCGGGAGCAGCGGCGCCGTGCCCGCGAGGGCGCCGCCGTCGCCCACGCCGCCGCCGTCATCGCCCGCCCCGCCGCCGGCCGCGGGCGGCCCGACGAGCGACCAGCGGCCCGCGGCCTCCGGCGGCCCGAGTGTCGCGAGGCGCCCGGGCCTCGGTCGCCGGTCGCCGCCGGGGCGCTTCCAGCGGAGCGCCCGCAGGGGCGCGAACGTGTCGTTCGTGACCTCGCCGGCCCAGACGAGATCCCACAGGGCGTCGAGCACCTCGCGGTCGGAGCGCCCGCCGGCGGCGACGAACAGCTCGCGGTAGAACGAGGCGCCGCGACGCTCGAGCCACGACCGGATGGCGGCGTGCCGCTCCCCGTCCGGCGCGGACGTCGCGGCCCCGCCCGCGGCGAGGGCGGCACGGAGGACGTCGCCGCGGCCCGGTCGGAACAGGGCGAGCCGCCCATCGTCGCGCCCGAGCGGCCCGCAGCCGACCCAGGCGACTTCGCCGAGCGACCCGAGCTCGTCGAGGAGGCGCGGCTGGTAGCCGGGGATGCGGGCCGGCAGGATGTCCCGCTCGAGCACCGACGCGGGGATCGCGACGCCGGCCAGCTGGTCGACGACCTCGGCAAGGCGCTCGAGGGCCGCCTGGCCCCGGAGGGGTGCCGGGACGTCCGCTCCCACCGTCCCCGGGACCGGCGCCGGGGCCACGCCCTGCCAGGCCGGCAGGAAGCGCGCAAGGGCGGCCGCCTCGACGGGCTCCACCTCGCGTCGCAGCCGCGCCAGCGACCGCCGCCGCAGGACGCGGAGGACGTCCGGGTCGCACCACTCCCGCTCCGCGCCGCCCGGCCGGAACTCGCCCCGCAGGAGCGATCCGGCCTCGACGAGGCGCGAGAGCGCCTCCTCGACGATCCCGACCGGCAGCCCCCAGCGGCGGGCCGGCTCCGCGGCGAGGAACGGCCCGTGGGTGCGCGCCCAGCGGGACAGGAGGCCGCCGAGCGCGTCGCGCGTCTCGCCGAGGAACGCCGCCGGGGTTCCGGGCGGCGGCTGGGCCCCGGTGGCGTCGCGGTAGCGGGCGGCGTCCTCGACGGCGATCCAGCGCGGCTCGCCGGCGACCCGCACCGCGACGGCCCGCCGCGTCGCGGCGAGCGTCTCGAGCCACTCCCGGGCGGCCGCCGGCCCGCCGCGGGTTCGCGCCGCGACCTCCTCCTCGGCGAGGTCGCCGAGCCGCCGCAGGAGGTCCGCCACCTGGTCCACCGAGCCGGCCTTGCGCTCGTCGACGAGCGCCTGCCGCTCGAGCTCGGTCTCCTCGAGGGCCGCCGGGTCGAGCAGCTCGCGGAGCTCCTCCTGGCCGAGCAGCTCGCGCAGGAGGTCGCGGTCCAGGGCCAGCGCCTGCGCCCGCCGCTCGGCGAGCGGGGCGTCGCCCTCGTACATGTAGGCGGCGACGTAGTCGAAGAGGAGGGAGCTGGCGAACGGCGTCGCCCGCGGCGTCTCGACGCGGTGGACGGCCACGTCGCGGCGCGCGACGCCGGCCAGCACGTCGCGGAGCGCCGGAAGGTCGAAGACGTCGGCGAGGCACTCGCGGTACGTCTCGACGAGGATCGGGAAGCTGCCGTAGCGGCTCGCGACCGCGAGGAGGTCGGCGGCCCGCTGGCGCTGCTGCCAGAGGGGCGTGCGGGTGCCCGGCCGGCGGCGCGGCAGGAGGAGCGCCCGGGCCGCGTTCTCCCGGAACCGGGCCGCGAAGAGCGCCGTCCCGCCGACCGCGGCCACGACGAGGTCCTCGACGCCGTCGGCGTCCGGGAACAGGTCGTCCTCCACCCCCTCGAGATCGCCGTCGGGGAGCCGGATCGCGATCCCGTCGTCCGACCAGATGCTCGCGACCTCGGCGCCGAGCCGCTCGCGCAGCCGCGCCTCGATCGCCATCGCCCACGGAGCGTGGACGCGGCCGCCGAACGGGCTGAGGATGACGAGGCGCCAGTCGCCGAGCTCGTCGCGGAAGCGCTCGACGACGATGCGCCGGTCGGTCGGCAGGGTCCCGGCGGCCTGGCGCTCGTCCTCGAGGTAGGCGACGAGGTTCTCGGCGGCCAGCTCGTCGAGGTGGTGCTGCTCCCGCAGCCGGGCCAGCGCAGCCGCCCGGCCCGTGGCCCCCCGGCCGAGGTCGGCTTCGACCTCCCGCACGAACGCCCCGAGCGCCCGGCCCAGCTCGATCGGCCGGCCGACCGCGTCGCCCTTCCAGAACGGGAGCTTCCCCGGCTCGCCCGGCGCGGGCTGGACGAGGACCCGGTCCGGCGTGATCTCGGCCACGCGCCAGCTGCTGGCCCCGAGCACGATGACGTCGCCGTGCATGCCGGCGCGGAGCTCGTAGACCATCTCCTCGTCGAGCTCGCCGACGCGGCGGCCGGGCGTCCCCGCCTCGCCCACGACGAAGACGCCGTAGAGGCCGCGGTCCGGGATCGTCCCGCCCGAGGTGACGGCGACGACCCGGGCGTCCCGCCGGCCCTCGATCGTGTCGGCGACCCGATCCCAGACGAGGCGCGGCCGCAGCTCGGCGAACTCGTCGGACGGGTAGGCGCCGGCGAGCATCGCCAGCACCCCCTCGAGCGCCTCGCGGGTGAGCGTCTCGAAGGGGAAGGCGCGCGTGACCACGGCCTGGATCTCGTCCACCGTCCAGCTGTCCCCGACGGCCATCGCGACGAGCTGCTGGGCGAGGACGTCGAGCGGGTTGCGGGGGATGGCGGTCGTCTCGATCAGGCCCTCGCGCATCCGCTCGGCGACGACGGCGCACTCGACGAGGTCACCGCGGTACTTCGGAAAGATGACGCCGGTGCTCACCTCGTCGACCTGGTGGCCCGCCCGCCCGATCCGCTGCAGACCGCGGGCGACCGAGGTCGGCGACTCGACCTGGATGACGAGGTCGATCGCCCCCATGTCGATCCCGAGCTCGAGGGAGGACGTGGCCACGAGCGCCGGCAGGCGCCCTTCCTTGAGCGCCTCCTCGATGGCGACGCGCTGCTCGCGGGCGACGGAGCCGTGGTGGGCGCGCACGAGGTCCTCCCCGGCGAGCTCGTTGAGGCGCTGGGCGAGCCGCTCGGCGAGGCGCCGGCTGTTGACGAAGACGAGGGTGCTGCGGTGCGCCCGGATGAGCTCCAGGATCCGCGGGTGGATCGCCGGCCAGATGCTGACCCGCATCTCGCCGCCGGCCACGGGCCCGCCCGGCTGCTCCTCGAGCGGCAGCGCCTCGCCGAGCCGGCTCATGTCCTCGACGGGGACGACCACCCGGAGGTCGAGGCGCTTGCGCGATCCCGCGTCGACGATCGTGACCTCGCGTCCCGGTCCGACGCCGGCGAGGAACCGCCCGATCGTCTCGAGGGGCCGCTGCGTCGCCGAGAGGCCGATTTGCTGGAGCGGCGGGGCGCCGGGGCCGCGGAGGTGCTCGAGGCGCTCGAGCGACAGCGCCAGGTGGGCTCCGCGCTTCGTCCCCGCGATCGCGTGGACCTCGTCGACGATCACCGCCTCCACGCCGCGCAGCGTCTCGCGGGCGGCGGAGGTGAGCAGCAGGTAGAGCGACTCCGGCGTCGTGATGAGGATCTCGGGCGGGGCCTTGGCCAGCGCGCGGCGCTCGTCCGCCGGCGTGTCGCCGGTGCGCGACGCGATCGCCACCGGGCGGACCGGCGTCCCGAGCCGCTGGCCGGCAAGGGCGATCCCCGCCAGCGGCGCCCGCAGGTTCCGCTCCACGTCATACGTCAGCGCCTTGAGGGGGCTGACGTAGAGGATCCGGACCGACGCGCCGCCTGCGGCCGTCCGCGGCGGGGCCGGCGAGCCGACGAGCCGGTCGAGACCCCAGAGGAACGCGGCAAGGGTCTTGCCGCTGCCGGTGGGTGCGTGGATGAGGACGTGGCCGCCGCCGGCGATCGCCGCCCAGCCCTCGACCTGCGCCCGCGTCGGGGCCGCGAACGCGGCCTTGAACCATGCCGCGACGGGCGGCCCGAACCGCGCGAGCGGGTCCTCGGCGAACGCGGTCGCGGCGGGGCCTTGGGGCGGATCGGAGCGGCGGGCCACGGGAGGCCGAGTATACGGCGCCGCGACCAAACCGACCGGGTGTTCGATTCTCCCCGCCCCTCGCCGGCCGTGCCGCCGCCCGGACGAGCGTGACCCCGCCGGTCCTGGGCCCGGCGGGGTCACGGGTGGCGGTCTCCCCGGAGGCGGCCGGGGCCGTGCTGGCGTCAGGCGGTGGCGACCTTCCAGCCGTCGTCGCCGGCGCCGGAGAAGAACCAGCGCCGGATCGAGTCGCCGACCATCGGCCGGACCGTCGCGTCGAGGCCGTAGTAGTTGCCGGCGCCGAGCACCGCGAGGCCGAACGTCATGACCGCGTACGTCAGGTGCTGGTTGACGATGCCGTAGGCGAAGTCCCAGGCGGCGATGAAGAAGAACAGCATCATCAGCGTGCCCATGGCCGCGGCGAACCGGGTGAAGAGGCCGAGGATGAGGCAGGCGCCGATGGCGACCTGGCCGAGCGGGACGATGTAGTTGATCGAACGTCATCGCCGCCTCGTTGCCGGCGAGGGCCACCCAGAAGTCGTGGGTGGGATTGAAGACCGTGCCCTCGGCGACCTCGCCGCTGACGAACGGCCACCCGAGGGTGCCCGCGGTGCCGAACTGCAGGAACCCGGCTGCGGACCAGCTGCCGAGGCCGGCGCCGATGATCTTCTCCAGGCCGGCCCAGAGGAAGATGATCCCGATGACGACACGGCCGAAGGCGATCGCGAGTGCGTGCTTGCGATCGAGAACTTTCATGGGGACGCGTTCTCCCTTCGCTATGGAGGTCGCTCGCCAGGACGAGACGACCGCATGACGGCCCCATCATGCGACACGCGCGGCGGACGTGTCTCACATGCGCATATGGCGATCGGCGAACAGCGTCGAGATGCCCGGCGACGCCGCCCCGCGCGCCTCGCCGAGCAGCGCCGGCCGGACCTATCCTGCCGACATGCGCGTCGTCCACTCCCCGCTCCACGTCGGGCACGACCCGTCGGTCGAGGTCTTCAGCGGCCGGCAGGCGGCGACGTACGAGGTGGGCGCCCGGGCGGAGGCCATCCGGGCCGCGCTCGCCGAGGACGCCGCGTTCCGCCTCGAGCCGCCGGTCGAGCACGGAACGGACCCGATCCTCGCCGTCCACGACCCGGGCCTCGTCCGCTACCTCGAGACGGCCTGGGACGAGTGGCGGCGCGCCGAGCCGGGCGCGCCGCACGCCCTCGTCGCCGACACGTTCCTCCATCCCGGGCTCGGGGCCGCCGGGATGCCGCTCCGCGAACCGTCGGCGCCCGGCGGCCGGATCGGCTACTGGTGCTTCGACACGGCGACGGCCGTCGTCGAGGGAACGTGGCCGGCGACCCGGGCGGCCGTCGACGTCGCCCTCACCGCGGCCGACGCGGTCCTGGCCGGGGATCCGGTCGCCTACGGCCTCTGCCGGCCGCCCGGGCACCACGCCGGCCGCGCTGCGTTCGGCGGCTACTGCTTCCTGAACAACGCCGCGATCGCGGTCGAGCATCTCGTCGGCGCCGGAGCCGGGCGCGTGGGGGTCCTCGACGTCGACTTCCACCACGGCAACGGCACCCAGGCGATCTTCTGGGAGCGGCCCGACGTCCCGTACGCCTCGCTCCACGGCGACCCCGACCGCGTCTACCCGTACCTCACCGGCCGGGCCGACGAGACGGGCGGTGGCGCGGGCGCCGGGGCCACGTTCAACCAGCCGCTCCCCGCCGGCACCGACGACGCGACGTACCTCGCGGCGCTCGACCGGGCGCTCGACTGGCTCGGCGGGCGCCACGACGGCATCGTCGTGGTCAGCCTCGGCATCGACACGTACGGCCTCGATCCGATCTGCGACTTCGCTCTCACGACCCCCGCCTACGCCGAGGCCGGCAGGCGCGTCGCCGCCGCCGGCGCGCGCCTCGTCGTCCTCCAGGAGGGCGGCTATCACCTCCCGGACCTCGGCGAGAACGTCCGCCGCTGGCTGCGCGGCGCGGCCGGGCTCGGGGCGGAATCTGACGCGTGACGCCTACCGCGTGATGCCCACGGCGTCGGCCACGCCGCTTTCGCCGGCGAGCCAGCCGAGGAGGCTGCCGCGCCACAGGGCCCGGGCGTGGAACGAGCCCTGGAGCCCGATCCCGTCCATCCCCCCCGCCGCGACCAGCGTCTCGAGAAGCGGGGCCAGCTGCGAGCCGTAGACGTGCATGCAGGGCTCGGGCCGGACGCCCGGCCACGAGTAGCACGAGACGACGGTCCGGCGCTCGGCCGTCGGGATCTCGGCCGGGAGGGCGTCCCAGGCCGGGTCGTCGGGCGGGAACTCCCACTGGTCGAGGCTGCCCTGGGGGATGCCCTCGATCCCGCGCACGACCCGCGGCGTGGCGTCGAGGAGGTACGGGTCGACGACGAGGTCGCAGATCACCGCGTGGTCCGGCATGTCGGCCAGCCAGGCGTTCGGGACGAGGGGCACCGACGGATCGTGACGCTGGGTGGCGTCGACGAGGATGTCGGTGACGGCGAGACGCCGCCGCAGGTACGCCTGGTCGCGGGTGAGGTTCCGCCCGGTCGTGACGACCTCGACGCCGGGAACGCCCATCCGCATGAGCGCCTCGTTGCGGGCGTCGTCGCCGAACTTCGTGGCGAACTCCACGGCGTGCTTGCCGACCTGGCCGGCGCCCATGATCGTCACTCGAACGGGGTCCCGACCGGGGCTCAGGAGCTCGGGCCACTGGCGCTCGAGGGCGGCGAAGGCCATCGCCACGCCGTTCCAGGCGACGCTCCGCAGGTTCTCGACGAGCCGGCGACCCTCGTCGTTCGTGATCATGTCGAGGGCGATCCCGTCGATCCCGAGGTCGGACAGGAGCTGGACGCGGGCCGGCCGCGTCGTGAAGTGGAGCATCGAGACGAGGATGGCGCCGCGCCGGAGCCGGTCGTACTTCCCCTCCGGCGCCCGGAGCACGACGACGATGTCCTGGCGGTAGGCGGTCTCCTCGTCGGTGACGTGGAGGTCGGGCGAGAGGGCGAGGTAGTCGCCGTCCGTGTAGCCCATCCCGGACCCGATGCCGGTCTCGACGTAGACCTCGGCGCCGAGCGCGGTGAGGAGCCCGACGAGCGGTGGCAGGAAGTCGCGCCGCTCGGACGGCTCCTTGTGCATGCGCGGAAAGCCGATCGTCAACCGGCGCTTCGTGTCGTCGGCCATCGCCGGGCCCTCCTCGTGCGGGGGCGGCGCCACGGCCGCCCGCCCGTCGTCGCTCGGCCGATCCTCGACCGCGCGGGCCTCCCCGTCGAGGGACCACCGGCCCGCCCCTCCCGGGTCGGCCGGCCCCATCGGCGGCGCCGGTGCCCCGCCCGACGGCGACCCGCGACGACGGCGCCCCGGCGCGAGACGTCGGCTACGATGCGCGCATGTTCGGCATCGACGTCGTCATCGTCCTCGTCGTGGTGCTCGTGGTCGTCCTCATCTGGCGCGGGCCGAAGATCCTGCCGAAGTGGGGCGAGACGCTGGGCCGCGGCGTGAAGGCGACGAAGCAGGAGATCACCGAGCTCCAGGACGACCTCCAGAAGCGCGACGACGAGACGAAACCCGGCGGCACGCCTCCGCCCGGCTGACGCCGACCGGCTGCCGAGCCGCGCGACCGGCGGCCGAGCCGCGCGACCGGCGGCCGAGCCCGTGCCGCGCGACCGCCGATCCTCGCCTCCAGACCGTGCCCGGCGCGCCGCAGCTGACCTGATCGTTTGTGCACTAACCGTTAGCGTGCTACCGTTCGGCCCGTGCCATCCGGACCCCACGATCCGCTCCGGCCCCTCGAGGGCGTGGACCCCCTCTCGATGGGGGTTCTCGACGCCTTCATGCGGGCAGTCGCAGCGCACCGCCAGCTGATGTTCACCGTCTTCGCCCAGGAGGGTGCCCATCCCGCCCAGGCGTTCTGCCTGAAGATCCTCGCCCAGCGCGACGGCATCAGCCAGCGCGAGCTCGCGGGCGCGCTCCACCTCTCGTCGCCAACGGTGACGGCGATGCTCCAACGCATGGAGAAGGGCGGCACGATCGAGCGCCGGCCCGACCCGGCCGACGGGCGCATCACCCGGGTCTACCTGACGGCGGCGGGGCGAGAGCGGGAGCGAGAGCTGCAACGCGTCCTCGGCGGCGTCGTCGGGGGCATTCTCAACACGATTCCGGAGGCCGACCGACGCGAGCTCGAGCGCCTCCTCGGCGTGGTCGCCGACCGGGCCACGGCAGCGCTCGCGTGATCGGACTCCTCGCACGATTCCTGCGGCCGTATCGCGGGCCGCTCGTCCTCGTCGTCCTGCTCCTGCTCGTCCAGTCCCTGGCCAACCTCTACCTGCCCGAGCTCAACGCCGACATCATCAACAACGGGGTTGCGACGGGCGACACCGACTACATCCTCCAGACCGGGGCGGTGATGCTCGCGGTCACGATCGTCCTCGGGATCGTCTCCGTCATCGCCGTCTACTGGGCCGCGAAGACCTCGATGGGCTTCGGGCGCGACGTCCGCGGGGCGATCTTCCGGCAGGTCGAGGCGTTCTCCCAGGTCGAGGTCAACCACTTCGGGGCGGCGTCGCTCATCACCCGCAACACGAACGACGTGCAACAGGTCCAGACGGTCGTCCTCATGGGGCTCACGGTCATGGTGACCGCCCCGATCATGATCGTCGGCGGGCTCATCATGGCGCTCCGCCAGGACGTCCCCCTGAGCGGCATCCTCCTCGTGATCGTGCCGATCATGCTCGTCATCATCGGCACGATCGTCCGCCGCGCCATGCCCCTCTTCCGGACGATGCAGATCCGGATCGACCGGATCAACCAGGTCATGCGCGAGACGCTCGGCGGGATCCGGGTGATCCGGGCGTTCGTCCGGACCGGCTACGAGGAAGAGCGCTTCGACGGCGCGAACCGCGACCTCTTCGAGACGTCGCTGTCGGTCAACCGCCTCTTCGCGCTGATGATGCCGATCCTCATGGCGATCATGAACCTCACGTCGGTCGCGATCCTCTGGTTCGGGAGCATCCGCGTCGACAGCGGCGAGATGCCGATCGGGAACCTGACCGCCTTCCTCCAGTACGTCATCCAGATCCTCTTCGCGATCATGATGGCGACCTTCATGTTCGTGATCGTGCCGCGGGCCGCGGTCTCCTCCGACCGGATCCGCGAGGTCCTGGCCACGGAGCCGTCGGTCCACGATCCCGAGCAGCCCGTGAGCCCGCCGCGCACCGGTCGCGTCGAGTTCCGCGACGTCGAGTTCCGCTACCCCGGCGCCGAGGACCCGGTCCTGCGGGGGATCTCGTTCACGGCCGGGCCGGGCGAGACGACCGCGATCGTCGGCAGCACCGGGAGCGGCAAGTCCACGCTCGTCAACCTGCTTCCCCGCTTCTACGACGTGACCGGCGGCACGCTCCTTGTCGACGGGGTCGACGTGCGCGACATGGACCGGGCCGACCTCTGGAGCCGGATCGGCCTCGTCCCCCAGCGGGCCTTCCTCTTCACCGGCACCGTGGCGACGAACCTGCGCTTCGGCGACCAGCAGGCGACCGACGACGACCTGTGGAACGCGCTGGAGATCGCCCAGGCACGGGAGTTCGTCGAGGAGATGCCCGAGCGGCTCGACGCCCCGATCGCGCAGGGCGGCACGAACGTCTCCGGCGGCCAGCGCCAGCGCCTCGCGATCGCGCGCGCCCTCGTGAAGCGGCCCCCGATCTACGTCTACGACGACACCTTCTCGGCCCTCGACTTCCGCACCGACGCCCGCCTCCGCGCGGCGCTCGCGCGGGACCTCGCCGAGGCGACCGTGATCATCGTCGCCCAGCGCGTCGGGACGATCCTCCATGCCGACCGGATCGTCGTCCTCGAGGACGGCCGCGTGGCCGGGATCGGCACGCACGACGAGCTGATGGCGACATGCGACACGTATCGCGAGATCGTCTTCTCCCAGCTCAGCGAGGAGGAGGTCGCGTGAGCGGGCCCCGTCCCGGCGGCATGGCGGGCGGCGCGCCCGCCGACCGCCCGAGGCGCGGCGGCCCGATGGGTCCGCCGGGTGGGGGCCACATGGGCTTCGGCGGCCCGCCGGCGGCGAAATCGAAGGACTTCCGCGGCTCGTTCGGTCGCCTGCTCCGCGAGCTGCGGCCGGAGGTCGCCCGCGTCGCGGTGGTCATGGCCCTCGCCATCGTCAGCGTGGTGCTCGCCGTCATCGGCCCGAAGATCCTCGGCACCGCGACGGACATCCTCTTCACGGGCGCCGTCGGCAACCAGCTGGGCGACATGGGGCTCACGGGTGTGCCCGTCGACCAGATCGTCGCGAACCTCCGGCTTGCCGACCAGGACAACCTCGCCGACATGCTCGCGAGCATGCCGAACGTCGTCCCCGGCCAGGGCGTCGACTTCGACGCGCTGGCGCGGGTCCTCGCCCTGGCGGCGCTCGTGTACATCGTCTCCTCGCTCTTCGCGTGGGGCCAGGGCTGGATCATGGCCGGCGTCACGCAGCGGACCGTCTACCGGCTCCGCCGGCGCGTCGACCAGAAGCTCGGCCACCTCCCCCTGGCCTACTTCGACCGGGAGTCCCGCGGCGACATCCTGAGCCGCGTCACGAACGACATCGACAACATCGGCCAGACGCTCCAGCAGAGCCTGACCCAGCTGATCACCGCGTTCTTCACGGTCATCGGCGTGCTGATCATGATGTTCTGGATCAGCCCGCTCCTCGCCGTGATCTCCCTCCTCGTGGTGCCGGCGTCGATCGTCGTGACGATCCTCATCGCGAGCCGATCCCAGAAGCAGTTCGCCGCCCAATGGAAGCGGACCGGGACCCTGAACGGCCACATCGAGGAGATGCACACCGGGCACGCCGTGGTGAAGGCGTTCGGCCGGCAGCGGGAGGCGATCGAGCGATTCGACGCCGAGAACGAGGGCCTCTACCAGGCCTCGTGGCGCGCCCAGTTCATCTCGGGGACGATCCAGCCGGCGATGAACATCCTCGCCAACCTCAACTACGTCGCCATCGCCGTCATCGGGGGGGTGCAGGTCGCGACCGGGCAGATGTCGCTCGGCGACGTGCAGGCGTTCATCCAGTACTCGCGGCAGTTCACGATGCCGATCATCCAGACGGCGAGCATCATGAACGTCCTCCAGTCGGCGGTCGCCTCGGCCGAGCGCGTGTTCGAGCTCCTCGACGAGGCCGAGCAGATGCCGGAGACGGCAACGCCGACCATCCTCGCCCACGCCGAGGGGCGGGTCGCCTTCGAAGGCGTCAGCTTCCGCTACCTCCCCGACACGCCGCTCATCGAGAACCTCGACCTCGTCGCCGAGCCGGGCCACACGATCGCGATCGTCGGACCGACCGGCGCCGGCAAGACGACGCTCGTCAACCTCCTGATGCGCTTCTACGAGATCGACCGGGGGCGGATCACGATCGACGGCGTCGACACGCGCGACATGACCCGCGACGGGCTCCGGTCGAAGATCGGGATGGTCCTCCAGGACACCTGGCTCTTCGGCGGCACGATCCGCGAGAACATCGCCTACGGGCGGATCGACGCGAGCGAGGACGAGATCCTCGAGGCGGCCCGGGACGCCCACGTCGACCACTTCGTGCGGACGCTGCCGGGTGGCTATGAGACCGTCCTCGACGACGACGCGACGGCGGTGTCGGCGGGCGAGAAGCAGCTGCTGACGATCGCCCGGGCGTTCCTCTCAGACCCGGACATCCTCGTCCTCGACGAGGCCACGAGCTCGGTCGACACGAGGACCGAGGTCCTCATCCAGCGGGCGATGGCGCGCCTCATGCAGGGCCGGACGAGCTTCGTCATCGCCCACCGCCTGTCGACGATCCGCGATGCGGAGCTGATCCTCGTGATGAACGAGGGCGCGATCGTGGAGCAGGGCACGCACGCCGAGCTGCTCGCCCGGCGCGGCTTCTACCACGAGCTGTACAGCAGCCAGTTCGAGGAGGCCCTCGAGCCCGCGGTGTAGGGCCGCTCCGGACCTGGGAGCGTGGGCGGGCCGGACCCGAGCAACGTGCCGGACCCGGGGGCGTGGGCGGGCCGGCGACCCCGTTGCGCCGAGCTCAACACTCGGCTCCCGGACCCGGTTCGGCTGCACGACAGCGAACGCCGGGCGCAAGGATCCGGCCGATCGTGGCTTCGCCGGCACGATCCTTGCGTCCCACCGACGAAATCCTGCCGTCCCGCGGGCCGCGCGAGCTGGGTGTGGAGTTGAACGCAAACGGACCCGGCCGCGGCGCCGAGGAGGGGCTCGGGGCCTGCGCCAACGCCTGCACCCCCTGGCGTGCCGCCCGGCCGCGACGTCGGGATCGGGGCTGCTGCGCCAGTTGCCGCGCGGACCGGGAAGGCTGGAGTGCGTCGCCAGGTGGCGACCGAGGTCGTCACCGCGGTCAAGGACGTCCCGGAGGGCGGCACGATCCGCCTCGACCCGGGCGCCCACCCTACGGGCCGAGGATCGCCGCGAGCGCTTCAGGCTCCGTCACGGGCTGCCGGCACGAGAACCCCCGGCAGACGAACGCCGTCGGCGCACCGCGGAGGGAGAAGCGCCCCTCGAGGAGCGCGACCGCGCTCGCCCGGGGATCGGGTCCCACCGTCAGCACCTGGCGTGGGCGCCACGAGGAGCCGCCCGCGGCGCCCCGCGCCACGGCCACGAGCCGGCGCACGGCGGGATCGGCCGGGTCGCCGACGATCGCCACCTCGTCGACCGGCCCGACCTGCCAGTCGAGGGCGATGAGCCACTGGGCGAACGCGGTCGGGTGGGCGGCAACGGCCCCACCGACGGCCGCGAGGGCGGCCTCGGCCGCGCTCGCGTAGACGGCCTCGCCGGTGAGCGCGTGGAGCCGGAGGAGCGCGGTGACGGTCATGGCGCCCCCGGACGGGAGGGCGTTGTCCTCGAGCGACCGGGGGCGCGCGACGAGCAGCTCCGCGTCGTCGGCCGTGTCGTGGAAGCCCCCGGCCGGGTCGGCGAAGTGGACGAGGACCGCGTCGAGCGTCGCCCGGGCCGCCGTGAACCAGCGCTCGTCGGCCGTCGCCTCGTACAGCGCGAGGAGACCCTCCGCCATGCACGCCTGGTCCTCGAGCGTCCCGGCATGACGGGCCTGATCGTCCTTCCACGACCGGCGGAAGCGCCCGTCCGGGGCCCGGAGCACGTCGAGGAGGCGGCCGGCGGCGCGCTCGGCGACGACCCGGTAGCGCGCGGCTGCCTCGAGCGCGGCCGGGTCGCCGCGGTCGAGGAGCGCCGCGGCGTCGGCGTAGGCCGCGATCATGAGGCCGTTCCACCCGGCGAGGGCCTTGTCGTCGCGCGCCGGCTGGGGCCGCCGGTCGCGGACGGCGAGGAGCGCCGCCCGAGCGCGACCCAGGCGAGCGGCGACCCCGTCGCTCGTCGTGCCGTGGCGCTCGGCGAGGCCCTCGTCGCTCGCGATGCGGCGGAGGATCACCCGACCCTCCCAGTTGCCGGTCTCGGATACGTCGTAGGCCTCGGCGAACAGCGACCGGGCGGCGTCGAGGCCCGCCTCGGCGAGCGCCTCGTGGACCTCGTCGGCGAGCCACGTGTACGTCGCCCCCTCCTCGCCCTCGGTGTCGGCGTCGAGGCTCGCCGCGAAGACCCCGTCCGGCAGGGTCATCTCGCGCGCGACGAAGTCGAGCGTGGCCGTGGCGACGGCGAGGTATCGCGGCTCCCCGGTCAGCGCCCAGGCGTGGACGTACGCGCGAGCCAGCAGCGCGTTGTCGTAGAGCATCTTCTCGAAGTGCGGCACGAGCCAGGCGGCGTCGGTGCTGTAGCGGGCGAAGCCTCCGCCGAGCTGGTCGAAGATCCCCCCGTCCGCCATCCGGTCGAGCGTCCGCCGGGCGATCGGGAGCGCGCGCTCGTCGCCGCCGGCGGCCCGCCGGAGGAGGAAGTCGACCGTCATCGCCTGGGGGAACTTGGGGGCGGTCCCCCATCCCCCGTTCGTCCAGTCGAACGAGGCCTCGACGGCTGCGACGGCCGCCCGGAGGAGCTCCGCGCCGGGCGACCCGTCCCCGTCGGCGAGCCGCCTGGGCCGGGCGACGTGGGCGGTGAGCGCGCCGGCCGACTGCTCGACCTCGCCCCGCCGGTCACGCCAGGCGCCCGCGACCCCCGCCAGCACGTCGAGGAAGGCCGGCATCCCGTGGCGCCGCGTGTTCGGGAAGTACGTGCCGCCGTAGAACGGGCGGCCGTCCGGGGTGAGGAAGACCGACATGGGCCAGCCCCCCGACCCGGTCATTGCCTGGACTGCGGCCATGTAGACCTCGTCGAGGTCGGGACGCTCCTCGCGGTCGACCTTGACGGGGACGAAGTGGTCGTTGAGGAAGCGCGCCGTCGCCTCGTCCTCGAACGACTCGCGCTCCATCACGTGGCACCAGTGGCAGGCCGCGTAGCCGATCGACAGGAAGATCGGCCGGTCGAGCTCGCGCGCGCGAGCCAGCGCCTCCGGCCCCCAGGGGTACCAGTCGACGGGGTTGTGCGCGTGCTGGAGCAGGTACGGGCTCGTCTCGCCCACGAGGCGGTTGGCGGGCATGCGCGGATGCTACGCCCGCGGCGTCTCCGCGGTGACACGCGGGCCGCCCGTGACGACCTGCAGCCGCCCCGCCATGGCGGCCTCCAGGCGGTCCAGGAAGGGCTGCGCCCGCAGCGGGACGAGGATCTCGCGGGCCCGCTCGGCCGCGGCAGCCACCTCCGGCGTGGCGGGATCGAGCAGCGTCGCCATCTCGATCGCGGTGAACGCCTCGTCGAGCGGCAGGCCGAGGTCGCGCCAGCGGCCGAGCACGCCGCGATAGGCACGGACGGCGTCGTCGGGGCGCCCGTCGAGGGCGGCGAGCCCGGCGCGGATCGTGACCCCGGCGGCGTCGACGACCAGGCCGTGCGCCCCGACCGACTCGAGGGCTTCGAGGGCCGCCCTTGACCCGTCCCCATCCCGGCACCACAGCGCGGCGCGCGCGGCGAGCCGCAGGACGTCGGGCGCCGCGGGCGTGTACCGGCTGGCTTCGCTGGCCTCGTCCCGGGCTTCCGCGAGGCGGCCGGCCGCCAGGGCGACCTGGGCGCGCGCTTCATGGTATCCGCTGGCCATCGGCGGGGTCGTGAGCCCGGCCGCGAGCCGCTCCAGCACGGTGATCCCGGCTTCCACCGCCTCGCCTCGCCATGACGCTATCCAGACCTGGAGACTGACCATCAGCGCGCGATCCTCGCGGTCGAGGTCCGCGCCGAGGAAGTCGTCGACCTCGTCGAGCGCCCAGTCCCAATCGCCGCACCACGTGGCCAACCAGGCCGCGTTGTAGGCCACCGTCGCGTCCCGTCGCCCGAGCCGCCGACTCGTCGCGAGGTTCTCCCGGGACAGGAGCAGGCTGGCGCCGGGGTCGAAGTCGAACAGGGCGCCACCGAGGTTGACACGCGCCCGGAAGGCGGCCACC
Source organism: uncultured Chloroflexia bacterium (assembly GCA_963736545.1). GTDB lineage: Bacteria > Chloroflexota > Limnocylindria > Limnocylindrales > CSP1-4 > CTSoil-043. The sequence continues at coordinate 3,412,333 of CAVTPA010000001.1, read as the reverse complement.
TGGAGGCCACCGGACTCGGCGAGCTCCAGGCCCGCCTTGAGGAGGGCAATCCCCTCCCGAGGCCGGCCCAGCTCGCCCAGCGCCGATCCCTTCGTGATGAGCGTGTCGGCGAGGATCGGGAGCAGGTCGAGCCGCTCGGCCGCCTCCAGGACGATGTCGGCGACTTCGACCGTCTCGCGGTACACGCCGGCAAGGAAGCGTGCCCGGGCGAGCTGACCGCCGACCGCGAGGGCGCCGGGATCGTCCACGAGGTCGGCAAGCTCGGTCGCCGCCGACTCGAGGAGCGCGAGGGCCTCGTCGGTGCGCCAGGCGTCCAGCAGGATGTAGCCAAGGCTGGCAGTCGCCCGCGCCACGGCACCTCGATCGCCCCGCGCCCGGTGCAGCGCGACGGCCCGCCGCAGGAGCTCTACCGCCCGCTCGTGGTGCGCCGCGGCCGAGGCAGCCTGGCCCGCCAGCTCGAGCAGCCCCGCCTGCTCGACCGGGTCGTCCGTCACGGCCAGGGCCTGCTCGGCGATGGCGATGGCCTGGTCGAGCGAACCGAGGCTCGCCGCCCGCTCGGCCGCCGTTCGCAGGGCGATCCGGACGTGGGACGCCAGGGCGTCGGCCTCGGGACCGGGCGGCACGTTTCGATACGCGGCCAGGTAATGGGCGGCGAATGCGCCGGCAACCTCGTCCGTCCCCAGGGATTCGAAGTAGCGCGCCGCGGCCAGGTGGCGGACCGTCCGGTCCCGCCGCGACAGGGTGTTGTACGCGACCTCGCGGACGAGGGCCTGCACGAAGGCATGCTGGCCGCGCTCCGGGCTGCGCGGATCCGTGACCAGGGTGAGGAGCTCGCGCCGCACGAGCACCGCCAGCAGCGGCTCGAGAGCGCCCTCCCCGACCCCGCTCACGGCCGCGAGGGCGGCCGTCGTGAAGCCCTGGCCGAGCACCGCCGCGTCCGCCACGAGACCGCGCTCTTCAGTCGCCAGCGTGTCGAGGCGTGCCGCGACCAGCTCGGTCAGCGTCTCGGGCACGGCCAGGCCGGCGAGATCCCCGGTCGGGCGGTAGGCGCCGTCGGTCACCGTGAGCTTCCCGTCGTCGAGGAGCATGCGGACGATCTCGACGGCGTAGAGCGGCACGCCGTCAGCCCGGGCCACGATCGAGCTCGCGGCAGCCCGCGGCAGGCCGGGGACCAGGCCCTCCAGGAGCGCGCGCATCGCCGTGACGGGCAGCGGCTCCAGGGAGATCGAGGCGAAGCTTCGCTTGCCGGCGCCCCACCCAGGGCGTCGCTCAAGGAGCTCCGGGCGGGCGAGCGTCAACACGAAGACGGGGAGCGCCCGGCTCCACTCCAGCAGGTGGTCGATGAAGTCGAGGAGACCCTGGTCGGCGTGGTGCAGCTCCTCGAAGACAAGGACGACGGTGCCCCGCGCCGCGATCCGTTCGAAGAACGTCCGCCAGGCACCGAACAACTGCTCGGGGGCCGCCGCCCCCGTCTCGATCCCGAGCAGGGTGAGCAGGGCCGGCTCGATCCAGCTCCGCTCGCCGTCGTCCGCAATCCACTCCTGGACAGCCTCGCCGACCCTCGCCCGCGTGGTCGCCTCGTCGTCGGTCTCGAGGAGCCCGACCCGCTCGCGGACCATCTCGCCCAGGGCCCAGAACGCGACCCCATCCCCGTAGGCCGGACACCGGCCGACATGCCACCAGGTGTCCTCCACCAGCCCGTCGGCGTACTTCGAGAGCTCCCAGGCGAGGCGGCTCTTCCCGATCCCGGCGGGCCCGACGACCGACACGAGGCGGGCGCGCTGCTCGCGCCCGGTGGCGTGGAGGAGGTCCTTGAGCAGACGGAGCTCGTCGGTCCGCCCCACGAAGGGCGCCTCCAGCATCTGGCGCCGGTTCTTCCCGCCGAGCTCGGCCACGACACGGACCGCGCGCCACGCCGCCACGGGGAGGGCCTTGCCCCGGAGGTGCTGCTCGTCGACCGGCTCGAAGACGATCGCCCGGGAGGCTGCCCGACGCGTTGCCTCGCCCACGAGGACGGTGCCCACCGGGGCGGCGCCCTGCAGGCGCGAGGCCGTGTTGACGAGGTCGCCGGCGACGAGCCCCTGGCCCGTGGCCCCGACCGTGACCGCGGCCTCGCCCGTGGTGATCCCGGCGCGAGCGGCGAAAGCGGACTCGAGCGTGGGGACCGCCTCCACGAGATCGAGGCCGGCTCGGACGGCCCGCTCGGCGTCGTCCTCGTGGGCCACCGGCGTTCCCCACACCGCCATCACGGCGTCGCCGATGAACTTCTCGACCGTCCCGCCGTGGCGGGCGATCACGGTCCCTGCAACGTCGGCGTAGCGCTCCAGCGTCTCGCGCACCACCTCGGCGTCGCGCTCCTCCGCAAACGGGGTGAAGCCGACCAGGTCGACGAACAGGACCGTCACGAGCCGCCGCTCCGCCGGGGACGGGGCCGGTCGCGCCGCCGGGGACCGGGCCGGGCCGGCGAGCTGGCCGGAGCCCCGCTCCGCGCCCAGCTCGGCGCCGCACGCGCCGCAATACCGATCGGCAGGGTCGCCCGGCGCCCCGCAGACGGCGCATGACGCCGCCAGGGGACGGCCACATGCCGCGCAGAACCTGCGCCCGGGCCTGGAGTCGGTGCCGCAGCCGGAACAGATCACGTCGACTGCCTTGGCGAAGCCTGACGCCGGCAGCGTAGACGATGACGGGACGCGCGGCCAGCCGCCGGGTCTCGGCGGCACCGGCTCGTGGGACGGCCACATGCACCGTCCGTCGGGCTCCCGAGCGCATGCAGTCGAGATGCTCCTGCCATGTGCTCTTTCACGCCCGAAATACAGATTGTGAAATCCCACTTGACAATCTGGAAGTAGCAGGTAACAATTCGGCCATCGCACTCGCGAACCACGAACCCGAGGGGGCCAGCCCGATGTACGAGTACCGCATCCTCTTCCCCCGCCTGGGGAGCCAGCAGATCCGCCGCGAGCTCGGCGCCGGCGTCCGGGTCGGGGCCGACCGCCGGCGACCCGACGGCGCCTACCGGCCGGAGCGCCAGGTCCGACGGGAGCGTGCGTGATGCCGCACGACGCAATCGCCACCTGCCCCATCTGCAGCGGTGAGCTTGCCGTCACCCGACTCCACTGCCGGAGCTGCGGGACGACGCTCGAGGGCGACTTCAACGTCGGCCGGTTCGCCCGGCTCACGCGCGAGCAGTTCGCCCTGCTCGAGAGCTTCCTCCGCTCGCGCGGCAATCTCAAGGAGATGGAGCGCGAGCTCGGCGTGAGCTATCCCACCGTCCGCGCCCGGGTCGACGCACTGCTCCGGGCCCTCGGCCTCGGCGAGGACGACGGCGTCCCGACCGACCCGGAGTCCGAGGGCGAGGCCGCCGAGCCCGGACCGACCGGGCCGGCCGCCGACGCGGCTGCGGCTCGGCGGGTGGTCCTGGAGCGACTCGCCCGCCGCGAGATCGACCCCGCGACCGCCGCGACCGAGCTGCGAGCGCTCGGAGGCTGAGATGGCGATCGACCACGAGCCCACCGCGGCCCCGGGGCCCGGTCAGCACGACATCGGGCCGAGAGGCACGATCGTCGTTGCCGTCGAGGCCGACGACGTCCGCATCCGCGGCGTTGCCGGCACCACCGCCCGTGTCGTTGCGCCCGCCGGCGGTGCCGGGCTGGAGACGACCGCCGAGCCCGGGCGGTTCGTCGTCCGCTCGGGGCGGGCCGCCCGCTTCGCGACGTTCGGCCTCCGCATCGGCGGCCACGGGATCGGCATGACGATCGCCGGCACGATCGAGCTGGAGGTCCCGCAGGACGCCCGCGTGGAGGTCCACGCCACGGCCGGCGACGTCGCCATCCGCGACGTCCGCGGCGGCGTCAGCGTGAAGACCGCGAGCGGCGACGTCTCGATCAAGCGAACCGCCGGCGAGGTCACGGCCAGCCTCGCCTCGGGCGACCTGCACGTCGAGGCCGTCGCCCCGGTCCGGGTCGAGGCCCGGTCGGTGGCGGGCGACGTGCGGATCCGTGCGCCGCGCTTCGACCTGGTCGCGATCGAGACCGTCAGCGGCGACGTCGAGCTCGTGGGGGCCTTCGGACCCGGAGTCGACCACGCGATCTCGACGATCTCGGGCGACGTCGAGCTCGGGCTCGCCGGCGGCCTCACGCTGTCCTCGAAGTCCGTCTCGGGCGACGTCGACTGCCGGCACCCCGACCGCCGCTCGGGCGACGGACGCCGTCAGCCGCTCGTCGTCGGGGATGGCGCCGCCCGCCTCGCGGTCCGCTCGATGTCGGGCGACGTGAAGGTGCGCACGGCGCCAGCCCCCGGACCGTCGGTCGCGCCGACCCCGCCGACCCCGCCGACCCCGCCGGTCGTGCCGACGCCGCCGATCCCGCCTGTGCCGACGGTCGTGCCGACGGCCGCGTCGACCCCGCCGGTCGTGCCGACGCCGTCCACCGGCCCGGTCGAGCCAAGCGCAATGGACCCGCGCCAGGAGGCGCCGACGCAACCGGCACCCGCCCGGTCGGCACCCGCCCGATCGGCTGCCGCCGGAGACCCGACGCTCGACGTCCTCGAAGCGCTCGCCCGCGGCGAGATCGACGTCCTCGAGGCCGAGCGCCGGCTGGGCGCGATGCCCGACCCGGCCGCCACGCCCCCGCAGCAGACCGGCCATGCGGCCAACCCGGTCCACTCCGATGGCTGATCCACTCGACGACGTCCTTCGCCTCGTCGCCGAGGGCCGGCTGACGCCGGACGAGGCCGCGCCGATCATCGAGGCGCTCGCCGCGGCGCGCGACGCCGCCGCCCGGGCCTCCGCCGCGGGCGACGCCGCCCGTGAAGCCGCCCGGTCCGCGGCCGGCGGCGCGCGCTTCGGGTTTGACGTGAACGCGAATGTCTCTCCCGGGCTCCATGCCGGGCGTGGCGCCACGGCGCCGTCCGGGCCCCCGCGCCGCCTGCGCGTCCAGGTGCGCGACGGCGGCAGGACGGCCGTGGACCTCCAGCTTCCCGGCGTCCTGGCCGAGCTCGCCGGCGCCATTCCCGGGATCCCCGTCGACTACGCCGACCGGGTCCGGGAGGCCCTCCGGACCGGCATGCGCGGGCCGATCGTCGACGTGACCGACGAGGACGGCTCGGGGGTCACGATCACGATCGACTGAGCGCCACGGGCACCGGGATGGCCGGGCTCCCGCGATGAGCGCCGAGGGTCCCGGGCGAACTCCCTGCTACGGCGCGTCCGGCGGTCCGGCCGGGAAGGTCCCGCCGTCGAGCAGCTCACGGTCACCCAAGGGCTCGGCGAGCTCCACGACGACCGGTGTCGGCGGATTGCCCGGGCAGGTCTGGTTCTGGGCTGGCAATGGCCGCACACCGAAGGTGATCGTGACGGCGTCCGCACCGTAGCCGACGATCGGCCCCGTGACCCGGCCGGTGGCCGGCTGGCCGCTCGTACAGTCCATCTCCCACACGAGGACGTGCACCGACGTGGCAGCTGGACCGGGTGCTGCGAACGCAGGGTCGGGCGCCCACTCGGCCGGGCGGATCCCTGGCCCCAGGACGACGCGGAGGTTGCAGGTCCCTCCCCCGGCCCACTCCCAGCGGCCGTCGTGCAGCTCCACCCCTATGCTCCACCACTCCGGCGAGGCAGCCCCGGGGACGTCGGCGACGAAGAGGATCCGCGTCGCGTTGCTCGCGACGACCCGCCAGCCGGTGGTCGGCACGAGCCCTCCCTCCGCAGCGAAGAGCGCGAGCCCGTCGCGCAGCGCCTCGTACTGGGGACCCACGCCGCGTTCCGCGCCGGGCGGAGTCGCGAGCATCGACGCGGCAAACACCATGTCGTCGCCGCAGGTGAGCATCTGTGAATCGCCAACGGACGCCGCCGTTTCGCCGGCACCAGGCCCGTCCGATCCGCAGCCGGCGAGGGCGACGACGAGGAGCAGGAACGCCACGCGGCGCATGGAGCCATCGTCGCACGCCGGTCCAGTGCGTCGCCCGCGTACCATCTGGCCGTGCCCACGCTCCCCTCCCCTCGCCGCCCGCGACTGCCGTCCGGGGCGCGGCTCGCCGTCGACGAGTGGCGTGCCTTCGGGGATCGCCGGTACCGGCCGTACCAGGGGATCGGCGTCGGCTCCGCGGCGGTCTTCGCCCTCGCCGGCGACGGCCTGACCATCCCGCTCCTCCTCGCCCTCGGCGCGCCGCCGGCGCTCGCCACGGTCATCGGCGTCCTCCCGTTCACGTTCTCCGCGGCGCAGCTCCTCGTGCCCTCGCTCCTCCGGCGCACCGACGGCAACCTCCGCGGGGTCACCGTCGCGATCCTCGTGGTCGGCGAGACGCGGGGGTTCCTCCTCGCGACGATCGTCCTCCTCCACGTGCTCGGGGTCCTGCCCGCACCGGCCGCGATCGTCGGGGTGGCTGCCGTCATGTCGCTCGGCGGGGCGGCGAGCGCGATCGGCGGGACGAACCTCCTCGCCTGGTACGGCGCGATCCTGCTCGAGCCCGAGCGGCGCTTCGTCGCACCCCGCGTCATGGGCATCACCCAGGGCCTGGGCGCCGCGCTCCTCCTCCCGGTCGCCCTGGGCGTCCAGGCGGGGCTCGACACCGTCGGGCTGGCGGTCTACGCGGCGGTCTTCATCGCCGCCGGCTTCGCGGGCCTCGGCGAGGTGGCTGCCGTGCTGCATCTCCGCCACCCCGGCCGCGTGCGGGTCGCCCGTCGCGGGGAGCGCCCGCCGCCCAACCCCGAGACGCAGCGGTTCATCCGCGTCATCGCCCTGGCGGCTGCCGGGGCGGGGTTCGGCCCGTACCTCTCCATCTACGCCATGAGCGTGCTCGACGCGCCGGCGAGCTTCGCCATCCTGCTGTCCGCCGTCTCGTCGGCCGCGTCGCTCGTCACGGCGACGCTCGTCGGGGGCCTGCTGAGCCGGGGCTCGGCGTCGCGCACGCTCCGCCTCTCGTTCGTCCTGCGCGGCGGAGGCATCCTCCTTGCGCTCCTCGCGTTCCCCGGCAACCCTGCCGCGTGGCCGATCCTGCTGGTCGTGGCGGTCGTCATCTCGGCCGGTGCGTCCTCCGGGACGCTCTCGGCGAACGAACGCCTCCTGCGGCTGACCGGCGGCGTCGACCTGATCGGCGCCCAGAGCCGCTTCGTGGCGGGGTCGGCCGTGGGCGTCACGGCGGGGCAGTTCGCCTCGGCCGGCGTGCTGGCGGTGCCGCCCCTGTTGCTCGGGGCGCCGGCGGGCTTCATCGCGTTCGCGATCCTCATGCTCGGGTCGGGTCTCACGCGGCTCGTCCTGGCGACGCGGGTCGAGGTCTCGGCCACGTGGTCCACCGCCACCGCCGCCTACAGCGTCGCGGAGCTCCGGGGAACGACCCCCCTGCCGGCCCCCCGCTCGCCGACGGCCGAACCCGCGTCCGCGGCGGCGGAAGCCCTGCCGGCGCCCGCGCCCGATCCGGGGCCCGCGGCCGCGACCGCGCTCCCGGCCACGCCTGCGCTCCCGGCCACGCCTGCGCTCCTGCCACGCCTGCGCTCCCGGCCGCGCCCGAGCCCACGCCCGAGCCCGCGCCCGAGGCCGCGCCCACGCCCGCGCCCGAGGCCGCGCCCACGCTCCCGCCCGAGCGCGCGGCCGGGGAAGACGACCGGCCGGAGCCTTCAGGCGACCCTTCGACGACGCCGTATCAACCGCACGATTAGCAGGTGCCGTACGTGCGCCCGCGCCCCGTCGCGGGGCTCGCGGGGGACGTCTCACGACACCAGTCCCTCCGCCGACGACGCCGCTCACGCTCGCGCTGACCGGTCCCCACCGTCGCGGCTGTCCGAAGCCACGCTCGGCACGCCCGACGGCAGCAACCTGTGCCTTCGGTAGTCGTGCCATTGATATCCGGGCGGTCTCGGCCGGGGCCGGGGACGGGCCCCAGGGCCGGGGCCGGGGCCGGGGCCTGGGCCCGGGCCGTCTCGGCCGGGGCCGGGGACGGGGACGGCCCCCAGGGCCGGGGCCGGCGACGGGGCCCTCGGCCGGGGAGGGCACGGCGACGGGCCCCCACGGCCCGGACGGGGCCCCACGGCCCGGACGGGGCCGGCGGCCGGGGCCGGCGCGCGGAGCCGGAACCGCGGCCCGGCGCCGCCGCCTACGCCACCCCCAGGGCCCGCGCCAGGATCCCCCCGATCCCGATCGCCAGCGCGAGCGTCGTCGCGGAGATCGCGGCCGCCGTCCGCCAGCCCAGCTCCCCGGCAAGGGCGGCGAGCGTCGCGATGCACGGCACCGACACCGACGTCACCACCACGTAGACGAACAGCTGCTCCGGCGTCATGAAGTCGCCGAGGCTCGTCACCCCGGCACCCATCGTGGCGATCGCCAGGACGAGCAGCAGCTGGAGCGCGAGCTCCTTGCGCAGGAAGGCGAACGCGAGCGCGAGGCCCGCCACCGACGGGAGCCCGAGCCAGCCGACGACGACCGGGTCGAGGATCGCTGCAACCGGCCAGATGAGGCCGGTCTCGTAGGCGAGCCCGAGGGCGATCGAGCCGACGATCATGACCGGCGCCGCCATCCGGACGAAGGCGCGGAACCGTGCCATCGCCTTCGCCCACACGCCGCGCACCAGCGGTCGCCGCAGCGGGGCGAGCTCGAGGACGAGCGGCGACTGGCGGCCGGGCATCATCGCGTTGGCGGCGATCCCGGAGACGAGCGTCACGCCGACGATCACGGCGAAGGCGGCCGCGGCCGCGGCCGGCCCCGCGAACGGCACGAGCGCGGCGACGACGACGGCCGAGCGGGCGGAGCAGGGCACCATCGTCACGAGGAACGAGGCCAGCACCCGCTCGCGGCGCGTCGCGAGCACCCGCGTGCCGTAGATGGCCGGGACGTTGCAGCCGGTCGCGGCGAGGAGGGGGATCGCCGTCCGTCCCGACAGGCCCAGCCCGCCGAGGATCCGGTCGGTCAGGACGGCGAGCGACGTCAGGTAGCCCGAGTCCTCGAGCGTCGCGACGAGCAGGTAGAAGAGGAGGACGTACGGGATCCCGATCGCGAGCAGGCCGAGGATGCCGGAGTCGACGCCCCACAGGAGGGAGCTCGCGACCACGGGCACCGGGACGAGCGCCCGAACGACAGTGTCGATCAGCGGCGAGGCGAACGTCGCCCAGGCCTCCGAGAGCAGCGTCGCGAGCCCGGCACCGACCACGCTGACGAGGACGAACGTCGCCGCCAGCACGCCGGCGAGGATGGCCAGGCCGGGCCAGGGGCGGATGCTCCACGCGGCAAGGCGGTCGGCGAAGGGGCGGCGCCGATCCCGCACGCGCTCGACCTCCGCCGTCCAGCGGGCCGCCAGCTCGCGCCGGGCAGGCTCCACGACCCCGGGCAGCAGGAGCGTCGCCGCGCCCCGGGCTGACAGGGCTCCGAGGCCAACGAGCGAGCCGAGCCCGGTCGGGTCCAGCGTCGCGGCGCCGAGGGCGTGGCTCGTCGGGAGGTCCGCCGCCGCGCGGGCCAGGATCCCCTCGACGGCGCCCGGGTACACCCCAGCGGGCACGAGCGCCCGCGGCGAGTGCGTGCCGGCCCGGACGCCCCGCCGTCGGCGGGCACGGGTCGCGGCAATCGCGATCGTGCCGGCGACTCCCCGGCCCGTTCGGGCCACCGTCCGTCGAACCGGGACGGCCAGGAGCTGGCCGAGCCGTCCGGCGTCGATCTCGACACCCCGCGCGGCGGCTTCGTCGGCGAGGTTGAGGGCGACCACCACCGGGAGCCCGAGGTCGCGACAGGCGAGGACGAGCGGCAGGTGGCGGGCCACGTCCCCGGCGTCCACCACGACGAGGATGGCGTCCGGCTCCGCGGCCAGGAGCGAACCCCAGAAGGGGTCCCCCGCCACCGGGTGGTCGGTGAGTGATCCCGTCCCCGGCAGGTCGACGAGGAGGGCCCGGCCGGCGCGGGTCCGGATCTCGCGCGCCTCGAGGCCGACCGTCGTTCCCGGGGCGTTGGTGGACTCGGCGAAGCGGCCGCTCGCGCGGGCGAGGAACGTGCTCTTGCCGACGTTGGGCCGGCCCACGAGGGCGACGACCGGAGGGCCGGGATCTGCCTGGCGGGCGCCTGCGCTCGGTCCGGTGCCCGCGGCCGGGGCGGGCGGCCCGGGGCGAGGCTCGGGAGCGGCGGCTGGCGGGACGTGGCAGCCGCTCACGCGGTCCGCTCCGGCTCGACGAGCACGCCGGCGGCGACCGACCTCGCGATCGCGATGCGCGCCCGCCCGACACGGACCACGACCGGCCCGCCGAGCGGGAGGCGCGCCTCGACCTCGACGCACTCGCCGGGATGGATGCCCTCCGCCGCCAGCCGCTCCGCGTCGGCCGCCGCGATCGCGACGATGCGGGCCGGCGCGCCGGGGTCGAGCAGGGCGAGGGGCACGGGAGGGGACGCGTCCACGTCGCCGATTCCACCCGAGTGGCACGGTGTGTGTGAGGGCGCAATGGACCCCTCCGGTGGGCCGAAGGTCACCTTGGGATCACATCGCAAGGTGGCTTGAGTCCAGGTATCAGGGTCTTCCGCGATCCAGGGCGGCGGGGGCCCCACGATCGCACGACGGCGGCAGCCGCGGGCCTGCGTCCGGCGCAACCGTGTTGCACCCTTCGGATCGAACTGGTACCCTGAGCAGGCGTTCAGTGTTGAGCAATTGCTCACCGACTCGACCGGTCACCGGCGGCGTCGGATCGAGCCAGGGTTCCCCGCGACAGGAGTCCGATGGGCCCCGAGGACCTCAGCCACGACGAGTTCGAGCGCCTCGCCCGGATCGCCCACCGCTACTACGTGGACGGCCGGACCCAGGAGGAGATCGCCCGCGAGTTCGGGCTCTCGCGGCCGACCGTCCAGCGCCTCCTCGAGCGTGCCCGCTGGTCCGGGGTCGTCGTCGATCCACGTCCAGGCGCCCGCCCTGGCTGAACCTCGACCTCGAGGCCCGGCTGCGCGACACGTTCCGCCTCGCCGACGCGATCGTCGCCCAGCGGCGAGCGGATCCCCAGTCGCAACGGGAGGTCGTGGCCCGGGGCGCCGGCCGAGTACCTCGAGCGCCGGCTGCACGACCGCGCCGTCGATCGCCGTCGGGCACGGCCGGGACGCCGGTGAGGTGCCCCGCTTCTTCCGTCCCCGCGCACCGCCTCGACTGCGAGTTCGTGAGCGCCATGGGCGGCTCGCCCCGCGTCGACACCCCGACGAACCCGAACGAGATCTGCCAGGCGCTGGCCGCCGCCAGCGGGCGGCCGCGCGCGGAGCCTCTACGCCCCGGCCTACGTCGAGAACGCGGAGGTCCGCGACCGGTTCCTGCGCCAGGAGGCCGATCGCCCACGCGCTCGGCGCCGCGGCCGCCGGCCGACGTCGCGCTCGTCGGGCATCGGCGGCGTCGACGACGACTGCACGATGGTCCGGAGCGGCTGCCTGTCGCTCGCCGAGATTCGCCGGCTCCGCGAGCAGGGCGCCGTCGGCGACATCCTCGGCAACTACGTCGACATCGACGGTCGGGTGATCGCCTCGCCGCACAGCGAGCGGCTGATCGCCCTGTCGATCGACGACCTGCGCCGGATCGAGACCGTCGTCGCGGTCGTCAGCGAGGTCGAGAAGCCGCTGGCGATCCTCGGGGTCCTGCGGGCGGGCGTCGTCGACGTCCTCGTCGTCGACGAGGCGAACGCCCGCGACGATCCTCGACGCGGCCCGCGATCGCGCGCCCGGGCGACCGCCCGCCGGGCGAGCTCGTGCCGCACGGGCGGCCACCGCGAGCGAGCAAGGGGGTGATCGCCGTCGTCATCGAACCGCGGCGAGCGGCCAGCAGCCCGTAGCGCGTCCCAGGAGGTGTAGCGAGTGCCCATCGTTCCGACCAAGCGAGATCCTCGACCGCGCCTTCGCGGAGCGCTACGGCGTCGCCGCGATCAACGTCATCAACGACCTGACGATGGAGGCCGTCCTCGACGCCGCGGAGGAGCTCCGGGCGCCGGTCATCGTCCAGACCTCGCCCAAGCACGTGAAGGTCACCGGCGTCGACGGCGTCGCACGCCATGTGGAACGCGTGATGCGCCGGAGACCTCACGGTCCCCGTCGCGCTCCACCTCGACCACTGCCCCGATCGCGAGCTCATCAGCGCCTGCCTCGCCGCAGGGCTGGAGCTCCGTCCTCTTCGACGCCAGCAAGCTGTCCGTCGAGGAGAACCAGCGCCAGTGCATCGAGGTCGTCGCCGAGGCGCGGCGCTACGGCGCCCACGTCGAGGGCGAGATCGAGGGCTTCAAGCGGACCGAGGAGATGACCGGCGACGAGGCCCAGCACGTGCAGAGCGCTCGAGACCGTCGTCGAGTTCGTCCGGGCGACCGGCGTCGACGTCTTCGCGCCGGCCATCGGCAACGCCCACGGCACGTACAAGACGGCGCCCACGCTCGACGCCCAGCGCGTCACCGACATCGTCGAGGCCACCGGCAAGCCGGTCGCCCTCCACGGCGGCACCGGCATGAGCCCCGAGCAGTTCAGCGACCTCATCGCCCGCGGCTGCGCCAAGGTCAACATCAGCACCGCCCTCAAGATCGCGTTCATGAAGTCGGGCTACGACTACATGACCGAGCATCCGGGCGAGTACGACCCGCCCAAGCTCTTCGCGGCCCAGCGCGCGGCCGTCATGGAGATGGCGAAGCACCACATCCGGCTCTTCGGCAGCGAAGGCAAGGCCTGGACGTGAGCGCCCTCGTCTTCGACTGCGACGGCGTCCTCGCCGACACCGAGCGCGACGGGCACCGCCCGGCGTTCAACCAGACGTTCCGCGAGTTCGGCCTCCCGGTCGAGTGGGACGTCGAGGAGTACGGCCGACGCCTCAGGATCGGCGGCGGCAAGGAGCGGATGGCAAGCCTGCTGACCCCGGAGTTCGTCGCGGCCAATGGCCTGCCGGCGGACCCCGAGGGGCAGGCCGAGCTCCTCGCCGGCTGGCACAAGCGCAAGACGGCGATCTACACCGAGATGGTCGTCGACGGGCAAGCTCCCGCCGCGGCCCGGGATCCGCCGGATCATCACCGCGGCCCAGGACGCGGGCTGGAAGCTCGGCATCGCATCGACCTCGGCCGAAGCGTCGGTCCGCGCGATCCTCGAGTACGCCGTGGGCAAGGAGCGGGCCGATCGCTTCGACGTCTTCCTCGCCGGCGACGTGCGTCCCGAAGAAGAAGCCGGCGCCCGACATCTACCTCCTCGCCCTCGAGCAGCTCGGCGTCGACCGCCGCCGAGGTGCTCGTCGTCGAGGACTCGCGCAACGGCCTCGAGGCGGCGCACGCCGCCGGCCTGCGCTGTCTCGTCACCGTCAACGGCTACACGGAGAAGGAGGACTTCAGCGAGGCGATCCTCGTCGTTTCGTCCCTCGGCGACCCGGATGGAGAGCAGACGACCGTCATCGCCAACCGCTCGGCCGCGCGGCCGGGCGCGTTCGTGACGCTCGCCGACCTCGAGGCCTGCCTCGCCTCGTAGCTCCGCACCGGGTTCACGGCCAGCGAACAGGAGGTCTGCATGGCACAGGCGTCGTTCGACGACGTCGACCTCGTCCTGAGGACGATGGCGACGACGATCGTCGACAACGCGGAGTACTTCGCCCAGCTCGACTCGATCGTCGGCGACGGCGACTTCGGCTTCTCGCTGCGCAACGGGTTCGAGGTCGTCGTCAGCGACTACGACTCGTTCGACCGGTCCAGCGTCGGGACGATGCTGAAGAAGATCGGCGCTCGTCATCTCCGGGCAAGGTCGGCGGCGTCTCCGGCCCGATCTGGGGCACGGCGTTCCTGCGCGCCGGCGCCGCGGCCGGCGACAAGACCGAGCTGGCGCCCGAGGACGTCATCGCGATGCTCCGGGCCGCGATCACCGGGATCATGGCCCGCGGCGGCGCGTCGCTCGGCGAGAAGACGCTCCTCGACGCGCTCGTGCCGGCGACCGACAGCCTCGAGTCGGCCATCGGCGACCCGGCGTTCGCAGGGCGACCACGGCGTCGCCGCGATCCAGCGGGCGGCCGACGTCGCGGTCGAGGCGGCCGAGGAGACCAAGTCCATGCTCGCGATGCGCGGCCGGGCCGCGTACACGGGCGAGCGGAGCATCGGCTCCGTCGACGCCGGCGCGACCGCGATCGGCGTGATCCTCCAGGCCATCGCGCAAGGCGTGGGCCGAGAAGCACGGACAAGGGAGAAACGGCGTGAGGAAGTTCCTGAACGACCCGAAGACCGTTCGTCACCGAGTTCCTCGAGGGCGTCGCCCTCGCCAGCGACGGCACGCTCAAGTTCGAGCCGAAGTACAACCTGATCTACCGGGCCGACATGCCCAAGAAGGATCGGGTCTCGATCATCCAGGGCTCCGGCTCGGGCCACGAGCCGGCCCACACGATGATCGTCGGCCCCGGCATGCTCGACGCCGCCTGCCCGGGCGACGTCTTCGCCGGCCCGCCGGTGGAGTTCGTCACCGAGACCTCGCAAGCTCATGGACACGCCGGCGGGCGTGCTCTACATCGTCAACAACTACACGGGCGACCGCACCGCGTGGGAGATGGCGAAGGAGATCCAGGAGGCCGAGGGCCAGAAGATCGGCTACCTCCTCGTCAACGACGACGTCGCCGTCAAGGACTCGACCTGGACGATCGGCCGGCGCGGCGTCGCCGGCAACTTCTTCGTCATCAAGGCGGTGGCGGCCAAGGCCGACAAGGGCGGCACGCTCGAGGAGTGCGTCGCGGTCGGCGAGAAGGTCATCGCCAACGTCCGGACGATGGGCGTCGCCCTCTCGTCCTGCACGCCGCCGGTCCGCGGCACGCCGCTCTTCGAGATCGCCGACGGCGAGATGGAAGTCGGCATCGGCATCCACGGCGAGCCGGGCCGCCAGCGCGTCCCGACGCCGAGCGCGACCGAGATCGTCGACCTCCTCCTCGACGCGATCGTCCCCGACCTCCCGTTCGTCGCGGGCGACGAGGTCGCGGTCATGATCAACGGCCTCGGCGGAACCCCGATCACCGAGCTGTACCTGCTCTACGGCATCGCCCACAAGCGGCTCGCCGAGAAGGGCATCAAGATCTTCCGCAGCTACGTCGGCGAGTACTGCACGTCCCTCGAGATGGCCGGAGCGCACATCTCCGTCCTCAAGGTCGACGACGAGCTCAAGGAGCTCCTCCTCGCCCCGGCCGAGATCGCCTACCGGGTGTTCTGACCCACCGTACCGCGTCGCCCCGCCGCCGGGCGGCGGGGCGACGATGATCAGCCGCACACCTCGCCGTCAGCGGCGGGCGCCCACCCCAGTGGCGCCCGCCGCGGCGTGTCCGGGCCCGGGGCGGCGTGTCGGCCGGGGCATATGGGCCATCGGCCCGTCCGGTGCTCCGGGTGAACGGCGCCGGGCCGGTACGCCGTCGCCCGGCCAGCGGGGCGCGGCATCCCCGTGGACCAGCGTCGGGCGCGCGTTGCGTTCAACTACACACTCGGCCCTCGCGGCCGGCCCGCCGGCCAGGATCTTGCGTTCGGCGCCCCATTTCGTGCACGGCGGGCCCGATCACGCGCGAATCTTGCGCCGAACCGACGAGAACCGACCGCGGCGCGGCCCGAAGCTGCTCGGTGTTGAGTTCAACGCAAACGACCCTCCAGGCGGTCGGAGTGCGGGCCCGGGCCGGAGTGCGGGCCCCGGGCCGGAGTGCGGCCCCGGGCCGAGTGCGGGCCCCGGGCCGGAGTGCGGGCCCCGGGCCGGAGTGCGGGCCGTGGGCCGGAGTGCGGGCCCCGGGCCGGAGTGCGGGCCGTGGGCCCCGAGGCGTTGGCGGCCGGTCGTCGACCCGGGGTCGTTGATCGCGCGATAAGCGCCCCGGGTCATGATCGTCCTCATGGGGACCATCGAACGCGTGGTCGAGCGCGCCAACGAGCGGGCTGCGAGGGCGACGGCCAACGCCGGCTCGGAGCTTCGGGCAGCGCGCCGCGACCGCAACCTGAGCCTCGCCAGGGTCGGTGCGGCGATCGGCATCTCGGCCGCGGCCGTCAGCCGGATCGAGCGCGGCATGGCGCCCGAGGTGTCGGTGCGACGGTTGGCCCAGCTGGCCGAGGCCGTCGGCCTCGAGCTCTCACTCCGCCTGTATGCCGGGGGCGCTCCGATCCGGGATGCCGCTCATGCGAGGCTGCTCGCGCGGTTCCGGGGGTCGCTCCACCCGACGTTGCGGTGGGTCACCGAAGCCCCGTTTCCCACGCCCGGCGACCAGCGGGCCTGGGATGCGCTGCTGTCCGGATCCACGTGGCGATACGACGTCGAAGCGGAGACGGCCCCGCGCGACGTCCAGGCGCTGGCCCGTCGCCTGGCCGTGAAGCTCCGTGATGGCGGCGCCGACGGGATCCTGCTCGTGCTCCCGAGAACGCGTCGCGTGCGGGAGTTCCTCGCTGTCGGGAACGGCCTGCTCGACCCGTCGTTTCCTATCGCGGGCGCGACCGCCCTCGCCCGACTGGCGGCGGGACTCGATCCAGGCGGGAGCGCCATCGTGCTCGTGTAGCGGGCGATGCCGAGAGATCGGCCGGGCAGCGAAACCCCGACAAGCCCTGGCGGGGCGTGTCAGTTGGCGCCCGCGGTGGCGGTCGACGGTCGAGCGCCCGCCCCGCCCGCACGCCATGGACGCCGCCGTCGCCCGCCGCTAGCATCCCGCCATGGCAGACGAGGCCGAACGTCCCGGCGAGCGCGGCCCGCGCGGCCACGCCCCGGAGCGGCGCGATCACTTCAGCACGATCTCCGGCGTCGAGATCCGGCGCGCCTACGGGCCGGCCGACTGGGTGACGGCCCCGCCGGCCGAGTCGTCGGCCGCTTGGGCGGCGGCCCCGCCGGGCGAGCGACACAGAAGGCCCCCGGGCGAGCCGCAGCGCGAGCCGTCGGCACCGACCGCCGAGCCCGCCGGCGGTGGCGGCCCCACGGCCGTCGACCATCACGGCGATCCCCTGCCCCGTGGGCAGTGGGACGACTTCGACCCGGCGCGCGACGTCGGCGAGCCCGGCGCCCCGCCGTTCACCCGTGGCATCCACGCGACCGGCTACCGCGGTCGACCCTGGACGATGCGGATGTTCGCCGGCTTCGGCTCGGCCGAGGACACCAACGCCCGCTTCCGCGCCCTCCTCGACGCCGGCCAGACCGGCCTCTCCGTGGCCTACGACATGCCGACCCTCTACGGCTACGACACCGACGACCCGGAGGCCGAAGGCGAGTTCGGAACGTGCGGGGTCGCGGTCAGCTCGCTGGCCGACATGGAGGCGCTCCTCGACGGCCTCCCGCTCGACCGGGTCAGCACGTCGATGACGATCAACGCCCCCGCCGCCCCGATCTGGGCGATGTACATCGTCGCGGCTGAGAAGCAGGGGGTCCCGCGGGCCGCCCTCGAGGGCACGATCCAGAACGACATCCTCAAGGAGTACGTCGCCCAGAAGGAGTACCTCTTCCCGCCGGAACCGTCGATGCGCCTCGTCACCGACACGATCGAGTTCGGGACCCGCGAGCTGCCCCGCTGGAACACCGTCTCGATCAGCGGCTACCACATCCGCGAGGCCGGAGCGACGGCCGTCCAGGAGCTTGCCTTCACGATCGCCGACGGGATGGCGTACGTCGAAGCGGCGCTTGCCCGCGGGCTCGCGGTCGACGACTTCGCCCCCCGCCTCTCGTTCTTCTTCAACAGCCACTCCGACTTCTTCGAGGAGATCGCCAAGTTCCGGGCCTCGCGCAGGATCTGGTGGAAGCTCATGACCGAGCGCTACCGGGCCGGCAACGACCGCTCGACGTGGATGCGCTTCCACACCCAGACCGCCGGCGTCTCGCTCACGCCCCAGCAGCCGCTCAACAACCTCACCCGGGTCGCGACGCAGGCGCTGGCGGCGATCCTCGGCGGGACGCAGAGCCTCCACACCGACGCCTACGACGAGGCGCTCGCCGTCCCGACGGAGGCGGCGGCGCTCCTCGCCCTCCGCCAGCAGCAGGTGATCGCCGAGGAGAGCGGCGTCGCGAACACCGTCGACCCGCTGGGCGGCTCCTGGTTCGTCGAGGCGCTCACGAACGAGACCGAGCGCGCGGCCTGGCGCTACCTCGACGAGATCGACGCCCGCGGCGGCATGGTGCGCGCCGTCGAGGCCGGGTACCCGCAGCGCGAGATCGCCGACGCCGCCTATCGCCACCAGCGCGAGCTCGAGGCCGGCGAGCGGATCGTCGTCGGCGTCAACCGCTACGCCGATCCCGACGAGGCGCTGTCCGTCCCGATCCTCCAGGTGCCACCCGGCTCGCTCGAGCGCCAGCTCGCCCGCCTCGAGCGCACGCGCCGCGAGCGCGACGCGGAGGCCGTCGGCGCCGCCCTCGCCGCGTTGCGCGACGCCGCCGCGCGCCCGGAGTCGAGCGCCACGAACCTCATGCCCCACTTCGTCCGCTGCGCCGCGGCCTACGCAACGCTCGGCGAGCAGTGCGCCGTGCTCCGCGAGGTCTTCGGCGAGTACCGCGAGCCCGTCGCGATCTGACGCCCGCTGCCGGCCGCACCGACCGGATCCGCCCCGCGTCACGGAGGAGCCTGGACCATGGTCATGCTCACCGAGGAGCAGCGCCTCCTTCGCGACACCGTCCGCGCGATCGCCGACGAGCAGATCGCCCCGCGCGCCGCCGACATCGACCGGGCGGCCGAGTTCCCCTGGGACGTCAAGGAGCTCCTCGCGGCCCAGGACATCTTTGCCGTCCACTTCCCGGAGCGGTTCGGCGGCCTCGGCGGCGACCTGCTCACGGCCTGCCTCGCGATCGAGCAGATCAGCCGTGCCTGCGCGACCTCCGGCCTCATCCTCGCGGTCCAGGGCCTGGGCGCCCTCCCGCTCCTCATGGCCGGGACCGACGAGCAGCAGCGCCGCTGGATCCCCGACCTCGCAGCCGGGCGGAAGCTCGTCGCGTTCGCCATCACCGAGGCGGAGGCCGGCTCCGACGCCGCCGCCATCCGTACGCGCGCAGTCCGCGACGGGAACGAGTACGTCATCTCCGGAAGCAAGCGGTTCATCAGCCAGGGCTCGGTCGCCGACCTCGTCATGGTCATCGCGGCGACCGGTGGCGACGACGACCGCCATCGACGGCTCTCGTGCTTCGCCGTCGAGACCGACCGGCCGGGCTTCCGGGTCGCCCGCCTCGAGCACAAGATGGGAATCCGCGGCTCCCCCACGGCCGAGCTCGACTTCGACGACGTCCGCATCCCGGCCGACAACCTCGTCGGCGCCGAGGGCGACGGCTTCAAGATCACGATGCGGACGTTCGACCGCTCGCGGCCGGGGATCGCCGCCCAGGCCGTCGGCATCGCGCAGGGCGCGCTCGAGGTCGCAGCCCGCTACGCCCGCGAGCGCCGCCAGTTCGGCCGCCCGATCGCCGAGTTCCAGATGGTCTCGGCGATGCTGGCCGACATGGACGCCGCGACGGAGGCCGCCCGCCAGCTCCTGTACGCGGCCTGCGTCGAGATCGAGGGCGGGGCGCGCGACAGCGCCCGCTGGGCGTCGCTCGCGAAGCTCGTCGCCGGCGACGCCGCGATGCGCGTGACCACCGACGCGGTCCAGGTCCTCGGGGGCTACGGCTACGTCGACGAGTACCCGGTCGAGCGGATGATGCGCGACGCGAAGATCACCCAGATCTACGAAGGGACGCAGCAGATCCAGCGCCTGGTGGTGGCGCGGGCGCTCCTCGGCTGACGATCGCCCGCTCGAGGTCGTCGAGCCGCGACCGGATGTCCGCCGTTCGGTCCTCCTGCTCGGCCAGGAGGCGGCGGACTTCGTCGATCGCGACCGCGGGGTCGCCCGGTCCGGCTGCGGCCCGCACGAGCGCCAGCTTGCGGCGGGGCGCCAGGAACACGTTGGCGATGAAGGCGGTCAGGACGCTGAAGAGCCCGATGCCGGCCACGAGCAGGAAGACGCCGATGATCCGGCCGAGGCCCGTCGTGGGGAACTGGTCGCCGTAGCCGACGGTCGTGATCGTGACGAGGCCCCACCAGATGGCGTCGCCGGCCGTCGTGATGTTGGCGGCGGGGTTCGTCGACTCCGCGACGAAGACCGAGGCCCCGGCGGCCTCGACGACGACGAACACGAGCCAGATCGTGAAGAGGAACGTAGCCATCGCCCGTTGGCCGAGGAGCTCCTCCGCCACCTGCTCGCGTCCGTGGAGACGGATGAGGCGGATGACACGGACCATCCGGAAGACCCGGAACATCCCGAGGCCCGGGATCGCGGCCACGAGGTCGGCCCAGCCCCACAGCCGGAAGAAGTACCGCTGCCGCGACGGGGCGGTGAGGAGGCGGTAGAGGAAGTCGAAGGCGAGGATCGGGGTGAGGGCCGCCTCCATCAGCACGACGACGTCGCCGCCCGGGCCGCGAACGACACCGGTGACGACGACGATCGCGTTCACGATCGACAGGAGCGAGACGAGGAGCATGAACAGCTCGTAGCTCACGCTCTTCAGCTCGCCGCCGCGGTTCGTCGCCATGCCAGCCTCCCTGCTCCCGCCCACTTGATCGGCGCCGTCGGGACGGCGTCGGCCGCTACTGTAGCCTCGGGCCGTGGGCTCGCGGCCGCGCAGCGGCACCCCGTGTGGCTCGCCGCGGTCCATCACCCCGTCGGTGGGATACGCGGGGCCATCGCGATAGTGCAGAATGCCGCCGGGAGGCGAGCGGCCAAGCCCGTTCGCGTTACAGGCCGTTCAATTGGAGGACTACATGGTTCAGGCAATCAAGGATCTCGGCTCCGCCCGGTGGCGCGGTCTCGCGCTGCTCGTCGCGGCGGCGACCATCCTGCTGACGGGTTGCGGCGCCCTCGACGACACGTCGTTCGGGTTCTGGGACCTGCTGTGGAGCATGGTCTTCTTCTTCTTCTGGTTCATGGCGATCTGGATCTTCATCTCGCTGTTCGCCGACATCTTCCGCCGGGATGACCTCTCCGGCGGCATGAAGGCGGTCTGGATCCTGGCGCTGTTCGTGCTGCCGTTCCTCGGCGCCCTGATCTACATCATCGCCCGCCCGAAGGCGACCCCCCAGGACGTGCGGATGATGGCCCAGGCCGAGGCCGCGTCCCAGGCGGCCGGTGGCGTCTCGACCGCGGACGAGCTGGCGAAGCTGGCCCAGCTCCGCGACGCCGGGACGATCAGCGTCCCCGAGTACGAGAAGCTCAAGGCCCAGATCATCGGCAGCTGACCCTCGGGTCGCTCGCCACGAAGGCCGGGACCGCAGGGTCCCGGCCTTTCGATTCGCCCGCCGACCCGGCCGGCACGCGCGGTGAGGTCAGCGCGCCCGGGCGACGCCTACCGGGTGACGGAAGGGTCGCCCACCCGCCCCAGGAACAGGATCGCGCCGGTCGGCACGTCCCGCAGCGCGAAGAGGAACGGCCGGTCGACCCGCAGCGTGACGGGCTCCGCAGGCGCGCTGCCGGCCCGCATCACGACGGCCGTGGCGGCCGCCGCCTCGGTGCCCTTCTCGTCGACGTCGATGTTCGCCTGGTGGATCACCTCGTCGATCACCAGCTGCTCCGCCGTCGTGATGCCCGAGAAGTCGGCGGCATCGGAGAACGCCGTCGGCATCCCGAGGGCTGCCAGGACGTCGCCCAGCTGGGCCTTCGTCTCGATCGAGAACGTCGGGAGGGTGAGCGCCACCGGAGCGTCGGCGAGGGCTCCCGTGATCGACGTCAGCTCGTCGGCCGTGAGCGCCGCCTCGAAGGCCGCGAGATCGTCCGGCACGATCACGGTCATCGCCAGCGAACCGCCGACGTACGGGATCTCGACCGCCCGCCAGCCGGTCCCGGCCGCGTAGGGCATGGCCTCGCCCACCTGCATCATCGGCACGTCGACGGTTGACCCGTCGGCCCGGGTGAACGCGGCGGGCGCCGTGGCCTCGGCCGAGAACGCCGTCTGCCACGGGGCCTTCAGGTAGATCGCGTTGACCAACGCCAGGCGCGAGTCCGGCGTGAGGACGCCGGGCACGAGGAGCTCCGGGATCCGCTGCTCGGTCTGGTCGTCGACCCAGGCGTTGATCGCCTGCCGCGCCGCCTCGGCGTCGCGCTTGTAGTCGACCAGGCGAAGACCGGCCCCCCAGCGTGAGGCCAGCGCCTCCAGGTAGGCCTCCTCGAGCGGCATCCCCGCCTGGGCGAAGGGAGCGTTCGCGATCCGCAGGGCAACGGCGAGGTCCTGTCCGGAGTCGTCCTTGTACGTCCCGCTCCGCGTGGCAAGGGCCGCGTCGAGCGCGTTGAGCCACGCTTCGTTGCCGTCCGCTCCCAGGTCCCGCATCACGGCGTCCATCTCGGCGGCGGTCTCGCCGCGGGCCCCGGCGCGGGCCATCGCGAGCGCCAGCGCGATGCTCGTCGGCGAGAGGACGACGTTGGCCTCGCCGTCGGCCGCGATCGCCCGGTACAGGTCGAGACCGAGGCCGGCGATCGCCGCGCCGGCGGCGGCGGCGTCCTCCGGGGAGGTCGACGCACGTGGGACGTCGGCGCGGGCCAGGGCGACGTCGTCGCCGGTCGAGCCCGCCGGCGAGCACGCAGAGAGAACCAGGGCGAGCGACAGCAGGGCGGCGAGCTTGGTCTTCATGCCCGCTGGACGCGCGGAGCGGCGCTCCGGTTGCGCACCAGCTCCGGCGTCCGGGGCTCAGCGCCCGACGCGGCCCCCGCCGAGCGGCCGACGCGGCCCCTTCACGCGCGGCCGGGGCCGCCCGCGGGGCGCCACCGGCGACCCGGCCCGGCGTATCCTGCTCGGCCATGGAGCGCTGGACGACGATCATCGAGCCCTTCCGGATCCACTCGGTCGAGCCGATCCGGATCAGCACCCGCGAGCAGCGCCTGCTCGCCATCGAGGAGGCCGGCTACAACCTCTTCAACCTCCACGCCGCCGACGTCCTCGTCGACCTCCTGACCGACTCCGGGACCGGCGCGATGAGCCGTGACCAGTGGGCGGCCGTCCAGCACGGCGACGAGAGCTACGCCGGCAGCCCGTCCTGGTACGCCTTCCTCGACGCAGTGCACGACCTCTTCCCGTTCCGGCACGTCATCCCGACGCACCAGGGCCGGGCGGCCGAGAAGATCCTCTTCTCCGTGCATCGGCGGGACCGGGGAAGACGATCCCCAACAACACCCACTTCGACACGACGCGGGCGAACGTCGAGCACACGGGCGCCGCGGCCGTCGACCTCGTCATCGAGGAGGGCCGCCACCCCGAGGTCGAGCACCCCTTCAAGGGGAACATGGACCTCGGCCGCCTCGACACGCTGCTCGCCGAGCTCGGCCCCGCGAACGTGCCCGTCGTCTTCGTCACGATCACGAACAACTCGGGCGGCGGCCAGCCCGTCAGCCTCGAGAACCTCCGCGGCGTGCGGGCCGTCTGCGACCGGCACGGCATCCCGCTGTTCCTCGACGCCTGCCGCTTCGCCGAGAACGCCTGGTTCATCAAGACGCGCGAGCCCGGCCAGGCGGGTCGGAGCGTCGTCGAGATCGTCCGCGAGATCGCGTCGCTCGCCGACGGCATGACCATGAGCGCGAAGAAGGACGGCCTCGCCAACATCGGTGGCTGGCTGGCGCTGAACGACGACCGCCTCGCCGAGCAGTGCCGCAACCTCCTCATCCTCACGGAGGGCTTCCCGACCTACGGCGGCCTCGCCGGCCGCGACCTCGAGGCGATCGCCCAGGGGCTGCGCGAGGTCGTCGAGGAGGACTACCTGCGCTACCGGATCCGGTCGACCGCGTACCTCGGCGACGCCCTCGCGGCGTCGGGCGTGCCCGTCGTCCGGCCGATCGGCGGCCACGCGGTCTACCTCGACGCCCGGACGCTGCTCCCCCACATGCCCCCGCTCGAGTACCCGGGCCAGGCGCTCGCGGTGGCCCTCTACGTCGAGGGCGGCATCCGCGGCTGCGAGATCGGGACCGTCATGTTCGGGCGGCACCCCGACGGGAGCGAGACGCCGGCGGCGATGGACCTCGTCCGCCTCGCGATCCCGCGCCGCACGTACACCCAGAGCCACGTCGACTACGTCATCGAGGTCGTCCGCTGGGTCGCCGAGCGCGCGGCCGACCTTCGCGGCTACCGGATCGTCGACGAGCCGGCCGCGCTGCGCCACTTCACGGCGCGCTTCGCGCCGCTGGGTTAGCGATCCGGGCGGCGGAGCCGCCCGGATCGCCGAAGCGTCAGGGCTTGAACTTCAGCTGCGTGCCGTCGAAGGTGCTGACCATCGAGACCATGAGCCCGTCGTCGGTGATGTAGGCGTCGGCCCCGTAGTACGGCTCCGCGAGGAACGGCGCGTCGGCCTTCCAGGTCACCGCGATGGTGCCGCCGGTCGTCTGGTGGGAGATCTCCGAGAAGGTGATGCCGCAGAGCCCGCCGGCCGAGACCGGCTCGACGAACCCGCCGAACGTCGCCGCCGCCTCGGTCCGGCCCTTGACGACGGTGCCGCCCGGGAGGCGCAGC
Organism: uncultured Chloroflexia bacterium; assembly: GCA_963736545.1. Classification (GTDB taxonomy): domain Bacteria; phylum Chloroflexota; class Limnocylindria; order Limnocylindrales; family CSP1-4; genus CTSoil-043. The sequence continues at coordinate 3,387,959 of CAVTPA010000001.1, read as the reverse complement.
TCGTAGCTGTCGGGGTACTGCTGCATCAGGCCGACCCAGTCGCACCCGTTGAGGGCATCGAGATGCTGGGCCAGCACGGCCTCGGGCGTGCGCTCGCGGACGAGCGTGTCCGACACCTGCGATGCGTCGAAGGGGTTCGCCACGGACTCGGCCGTGTACTTGTCGGCGTTGCCGTTCCAGCCGGGCACGGCCTTGCCGTTGCCGGCAGCGGCGACGGCCGCGGTGGCCAGCAACATGAGTGTGACGAGCGCCACGACACCGAACCTGCGCATCGGTACCCTCCGATCGGGCGCAACGGGTCGGTCTCGCCAGTGGCTCGGCGCGATCCAGGCGGCCGGGGTCATGGACCGCGCGTCAGCGCCTCCCGCCGCATGGACGATCGTAGGCGCGACGCCCGGCGGTGCATAGCCCCTGTTCCCGCAGATGGCGCGGCGACGGGGCGCCCGCAGTGGGCGCGGTACGCTTGGCTCGTGACTTCGTGGCGGCTCCTTCCCGACGACGGCGAGCGCGATCCGCGGACGAACCTCGCCCGCGAGGAAGCGGTCGCACGGCACGTTGCCGCCGACCCGGCTGCCCCGGCCCCGATCCTGCGGCTGTGGCGCAACGACCCGGCCGTCGTCGTGGGGCGCTTCCAGCTGGGCGCTGCGGAAGTGGACCTGGCCTCGGCGGCCGCCCTCGGCGCTCCCGTCCTGCGTCGCTTCACCGGCGGAGGCACCGTCTGGCACGACCCCGGCAACCTCAACGTGTCGGTGATCCTCCGACCGGAGGACGCGCTCTTCCGGGCCGACCCCGAGCTCCGCCGGCTGCCGGGCCTGTATCGCCTCGTCCTCGCGCCGCTTGCGGCCGCCGCCCGTGCGCTCGGCGTGGCCGCTGCCCGCTCGACCGAGCGCGACGTCGTGGTCGACCGGCCGGACGGCACGGCGGCAAAGCTCTCGGGCGTCGCCGCGTGGCTCGGCGGCCGTGCGCTCCTCGTCCACGCCACGCTTCTCGTCGACGCGGACCTCGCCGCCCTCGCCCGCGCCTGCGCCGGCCCGGGCGCGCCGGGCGACCCGCGCTGGGAACGGACGAAGAGCCGCCGAGCGACGGTGACGTCGATCGCCCGCGAGCTCGCCGCCGACGATCGGCCCACCCCGGCACCCGACGCCGTCGACCTGGCCATCCTCGCCGCCTTCGGCCTCGACGGCGACGGCATCGCGCCGTCGAGCTGGTCGCCCGGCGAGCTCGCCGCCGCCGAGCGCCTCCTCGCCGACCGCTACGCCGACCCGGCCTGGCACGCCGACGCCCCACCGTCCTCGCCCGCCTGACCACGCCGGCCCGGGCCGTCCGTCGAAGCCGGGGCGCGTCTCCCGCGCCTCCCCTACCCTTCCGCCATGCCCGACCACCGCGCGACGCTCATCCTCGACGGCCTCCCCGTGGAGACCCTGGCCGACCTGCCGCCCGAGCCGGGCCGCCTCCTCTTCGTCGGCCTCAACCCGTCGCCGGTGAGCGTGGTGGCCGGGCACTACCACCAGGGGCGGCTCGGGCGCCGCTTCTGGCAGCGCCTCGTCACCGCCACGATCCTCCCGGCCGGCACGCCGCCCGAGACGGCCGACGACGCGCTCGTTGCGGCCGGCCACGGCATCACCGACCTCCTGAAGCTGCCGACACCGCGCGACGACGCCGACGACGCGACCCTGCGGGTCGGCGTGGGCCCGCTGTGGCAGAAGGTCGCCGTCTGGCGGCCGGCGGCCGTCGTCTTCGTCTACAAGCGAGCCGCGGAGGCGTGCGCAGGCCGCCCCGTCCCCGAGCCGTGGGGCCAGGTCGAGGGCCTCGCGCTCGCCGCCCGTCCGTGCTTCCTCATGCCGGGCCCGTACGCTCCGTCCGCCGACGTGGACGAGGGCCTCAACTTCCTCCGCAACCTCGGGTCGGCGATCGGCGGGTAAGGGCGCAGACCAGTCCCTCGCCCGCCGCGCGGTCAGACCCCGGCCGAGGGCTCCGCGAACAGCCGCGCGTACCCCGGGTACGGCCGCAGGGGCACGAGGTCGAAGTCGATCAGGCCGGCCGCCACGAGCGGCAGGCTGTCGACGACCACGCGCGCGTCCGCGAGATCCGCCACCTCGAGCAGCAGGACGCCGTTCGCCCGGTCGGCGCGGAACCAGATCTGCCGCAGGACTCCGGCCTCGTAGAGCTCCCAGGCGCGCCGCGCCTCCGGGACCCGGATCTCCGGCCAGCGGGGATCGTCGTCCGATCCCGTGTTTCGGCCGAGTGCAAGCACCTGCATCGTGTCTCCTCCGGTTGGGCGGTCCGGCGTCGCGGCGGGCTCGCCCGGTTGAACGCGGGTGACGCGCTCAGACGATGGCGACCGGGCGTTCGATCGCGACGTCCGATCGGAAGCGGCGATCGACGAGCGCCCGGATGATGTAGTTGATCTCGAGGCCGGCCCCGTCGAACGAGGGGGCGGACCCGGCCGGAACGGTCAGCCGAACCTCCACCCCGCCCTTGAAGGCCGACGGGTCGACCTCCACCGAGGCCACGACGCCCTTCGTCCCGTTGGGGGCGTTCGTCTTGCGCTGGATCTCGACCCGGCCATTCGTGCCACCGGGCGCGGACGGCCAACGGACGCCGACGACCATCTCGGAGCCGGCCGGGGCCGGCAGCGCCGAGACGACGCCGATCATCGCGTCGCCGACCGGAACGCCGGCCATGACGCTCATCCCGCCCTGCTTGCCCACCCCGGCCCGGATGAGGTCGGGGTGCTGCGCCAGCGGCAGGTTGGCGGCGACGAAGTGGTCGCTGCCGTGGGGCACGTCCCAGCGCACCTCAAGGGCCCAGGCGATGATCGACTCGCCCAGGTGGGCGGTCGGCGGTCCGAGTCGGGGCGCCGGGACGGCGAAGCGGGCCTCCCACGCCTCGCCGGGGGCGAGGGCGGCCGGCACGGCGGGCTCGATGAACGCGTCCTGGACGAACAGCTTGCCGGACGTCTCGACCCAGCTCTCGGTGCTCGTCGTGTTGCCCTCGGAGTCCGTGTCCGACTCCGATCGCTGCACCTCGTCGAGCCGCAGCCCGACGAGCCGCAGGGCGGCGCTCCGGGCGTCGACGCGCTCCACCGCCTGCAGGCGCACGGTCCCGGTGATCCCTTCGCCGACCATTGCCGGCCGGTCGACGAGGATCTCACCGTGCACCTTGCCGCTCGTCGGCCGCACGAGCTCCTCGACGGCCACGTGATGCAGCGGGTGGCTCCCCGACGAGCCGGCAAGCCGCGACCCGTTGATGGCGTCGAACGGCGAAGGGGCGGACCCGTTGAAGCGCGACATCGCTGCAGCTCCCTAGCGCGGCCACGGCCGGAGCGTGGCCTCCCGGCACCACGGTGCCGGGGCGAAGGTACCAGCCCCCGCTGGCCCGATGCGCGGATATCCGGCAGCGGCGCCCGTCGGCTAGGCTCGGGTCCGACCGTCGGCGACGCTCGCTCGCCGCTGCCGCCCGGAGGCCGCATGTCCGTCGCCCGCCACCGCCCCGGCCGCGCCGCTGCCGGCCGTTTCGCCGCCGCTCTGCTCGCCGTCGCCGTCCTCGTGCCTGCGATCCCGGGCTCCGCGCAGGCGTGGGCGCACGGCTTCGACGGGTACGGCACGCACGACTGGTTCATCGACCAGGCGATGCGGGTGCTCGACGGGCGTGTTGACGACTGGTTCGATCCCGCGATCGCCCGCCTCTCGTCGGACGACCCCGACGTCTACCGACACCTCGGCCTCCCGGCCGATCACGTCTACCGCGAGGTCGGCATCCGGGGCGGCGCCGTCCAGCGCGCCAGCGACCACTACTCGGCGGCGCTCGCCCACTATCGCGAGGGTGCCGCGGCGCGGCTCGCCGGCGACCAGTCGGCCGCCCGCGCCGGCTTCGACCGCGCCAGCCACGAGATCGGACTCCTGTCCCACTACCTCACCGACCTCCTCCAGCCGTATCACTCGGCCTACGCCGGTCTCAACAAGACGACCCTCCACGGCGCCTACGAACGGCTCGTCGCGCCGGTCACGCGCCGCGCATCCGATAGCCCCGCCTGGCACAACCCGAGCCGGTCGGTCAGCCAGATCGCCAACATCCGCACCACGGTCGCGGCGGCCGCCGCGTACTCCCGGTCCAAGTTCGCCGCCCTCCACGCCGAGATGAAGGCGAGCCCGTCGCGGTTCACGACACGGTCGCGCGACATCACGGGCCGGCTCCTCCGACGCGGCGCCCAGGATCTCGCCAACATCGTCTGGTCCGTCTCCAAGGGTGTCGGCGAGTCGCCCGACGTCGCCAACCTGACGGCGCGCATCAAGTACGTCGGGGTGGCGTCGAGGGAGCCGTACCAGGCGGTGTTCGTGACGGCCAGCGACGACCGCGGCCGGCCGATCGAGGGCCTGGAGGTCGCCGTCACGTGGCCGCTCGCGGACGGCAGCACGGAGACCGTGTACCGCTGGACCGATCCGACCGGCTTCACCAAGTACATCACCCCGATGGACGGCGGACCGCTCATGACCCGCCGGAACGTCGTCGTCACCGCCGCCGGCACGCCGGGGTCGCCGCGAACGGCAGCAACGTGGTTCATGGTCACCCGCCCGCTGGCCGACGGCACCGCCGGCTTCCGGACGGTCGTCGCGGACGCAACCGTGGCCCCGGGCGAGACGGCACTCGTCACGTCGATCGCCCGCGATGGCAAGGGCCGCGCGATGGCCGGCCTGCTCGTCACCTGGACCTGGAAGGTCGGCACGAAGACGATCCGCATGAAGGGGCTCACGGACGCGTACGGGCGGGCCCGCGCGACGATGCTCGTGACGGCCGACATGCCGACGACGCGCATCACGGTGTCGGCCCACGTCCAGGCGGCCAGCCGGAACCGCTACTCCTCGACGTCGCTCCGCCGCGACTGACGGCGGGTCCCGTGCCGGCGGCCGGCCCAACCCGGCGGACGGGCAGGGCGCTCGCGCAACGACACCGAGCCGTGGCGCGCCGTTCGAACCGGCGTCAGGGCTCGATGGTGATCATGATCGGGGCGCGCAGCTCGATCCACTCCCCGCCGCACTCCCCGACCGAGAAGGTCGCCGCGGCGGCGAGCTCCCACCGTCCCTCGGGAAGGCGCAGGAGCGGGTCGTTCGCGAAGTCGATGTACCAGGCGGCGTCCGGGTCGTCCATCGAGTAGCCGACCGCCTTCTTGATCGGAGTCGGCTCGGTCCGGCCGGCGACGTCGTATCGAACGCAATCGTCGGTGTGGGCGCCCATGCCCCGCGTCCCGCCGATCTCACGGAGGTCGAACAGGACGAGGCCCGAGCCCGAGGCCCAGAGCTCCGCGGGCTCCCCGGCGACCTCGAGCCAGGCCAGGCCGTCGATCGGCTCGTCGACCGCGAACGTGTCGTCCTCCAGCTCGAAGACCAGCCGGTACGGACCACTCGTCGCTTCGGCGCGCACGACCTGCGACGGGTCGCTCGTCGGAGCGCCCATGCCGTCGGGCGACGGGGGCGACGACGACGACGACGAGGGCGACGATCCTCCGCCGCACCCGCCGAGCGCGACGATGGCCGCGAGGGTCAGCCCGATGGCGGCCGAGCGGCGAAGACATGGGCGTGCGTTCATGCCCGCTAGACGCCGTCGCGGCCGCCGGTGTTGCATCATCGCCGGCGGAACCCGACGGTCACGCCGCGGCGGCCGCCAGGCGCGGATCGCGCCGCGGATGGACGCCGACGAGGACGATCGCGGCCCCGATCAGCATCGGGACCCCGAGCGCCACGCCGACGCGCGGCCCCATGTCGATGTTCCCGGTCCGGGTGAAGTAGTCGATCGTGATCCCGGCGAAGACCATGCCGACCGGCGTGGCCAGCGAGTTGGCGACGTTCGCCAGTCCCATGAAGCGGCCGCTCGACGCAAGCGGGATGACCTCCGTCATGAGCGCCCAGTCCACGGCGAGGTAGCCACCGGTTCCGAGCCCCATGAGAGCGATGCCGACGAGGGCCACCGGCACGTCCTGGGCGACGGCGAGCACGCCGATCCCCGTTGCGGCGATGGCGATCGCGGCCCAGATGATCGGCTTCCGGCCGGTCCGGTCGGACAGCGGCGTGGCGATCGCCGCGGCGAGGACCGCGGTCGTCACCCCGAGCACGCTGCCGATGAACGCCCACGGAGCCCGATCCTCGCCCTCGTAGCCGAGCGCCTCGAGGTAGTAGAGCTGGACGTTGAAGAAGATGCCGGTCGCCATGAGGACGAGGAACCGGACGGTCGTCATGAGGAGGAACGAGCGTTCCTTGAGGACGTCGAGGCCCCACGCCTCGGTCCCGATCGACCACCAGGACCGGCCGTTGCGCGGCTTCCCGGTCGGCCCCTCCTGGACGAAGAGGCACGTGATCGTGGCGAGCGTCAGCTCGATGAGGCCGATGAGGACGAGCGCGAGGCCCCACAGGCCGAGCCCGAGCCCGAGCGAGATCATGATCAATGCGCCGCCGATGAGCCCGAGCGGCTTCATGATCCCGACGAGCGTGCTCGCCGCCCCCACCTGGTGCTCCGGGACGAGGTCGGGCAGGTAGCCCTGGAACGGGCCCTGGGCCATGTTCGAGCTGAACTGGAGGCAGAGGTAGAGGCCGAGGTAGAGCACGACCGTCTGCGTCGTCGCGAGCGCCTGGCCGTCCCAGTCGGTGCCCGGGCTCGGGATCGCGACGAGGGCGAGACCGGCGAGGAAGATGACGTCCATCACCGAGCCGACGATGATGTACGCCTTCCGGCGGCCCCAGCGGGTCGACGTGTAGTCGCTGATGACGCCCGCGGTGGGCTGGACGACGAGCGCCATCATCGCCCCGAGGCTCTCGATGATCCCGATCGTGAGGCCCTTGCTCTCCTCGCCGACCATGAGCTTGACCTGCTCCTGGCCGAAGGTCTCGTAGCCGCCCCAGATCGCCTGGATGCCGAACCAGTAGACCGACATCACGAACAGCTGCCGCCACGGCAGGTGGATCCCGGTGCGCCCGACCTCGGCGGCCTCGACCCCTCCCGGCGCGATCGGCGGGCCCTCGCCCTCCAGCTCGGCGGGTGTCGCGAGCGCCATCTCGATCCCTCCCGAAGCCTCGACGGCGGAGCGCCATCCCGACGTGGCCGACCTGCCGCCCGGGAGAGAACGCTCGAGGGGCCGCGTTCGTTGCATTGGAACCGGCCGGGCCGCGCGGCGCCAGAGCACAAGGTCACGGCGTGGCATCCTTCGCCTGGTCGTTCGCTCGGCCTTCGTCCGGCCGTTCGCCCGCAGGGGAGGCTCCGGTGGACCTTGCCGACGACGTGGTTCGGCTCGTCGGGGACGTGCTCGGCCCCGACGTCGTCGGCGCGTACCTGCACGGCTCGGCCGTCCTGGGCGGCCTGCGCCCGACCAGCGACGTCGACGTCCTCGTCGTCGTGCGACGGCCCACGACGATCGCCGAGCGCAGGGAGATCGTCGACCGGGTGCTCGACGTCTCGGGCCGCCGTGCGCGCCGCGGGCCCGCCCGGCCCGTCGAGCTGACGATCGTCGTGCAGTCCGTCGTCCGCCCGTGGCGCTACCCGCCCCGTGCCGAGCTGCAGTACGGCGAGTGGCTCAGGGACGACTACGAGCGGGGGTTCGTCCCCGAGCCCGGGCCGTCTCCCGACCTCGCGCCGCTCATCGCGATGACGCTCGCGGGGAACCACCCGCTCGTGGGGCCGCCGCCGGCCGAGATCCTCGACGCGGTCCCGCCCGCCGACCTGCGCCGGGCGATCGTCGCGGGCGTCCCCGGGCTCCTCGCCGACCTCGAGCCCGACACGCGGAACGTGATCCTCACGCTCGCCCGAATCTGGGTCACGCTCGCGACCGGCGAGATCCTGTCGAAGGACGCAGCGGCCGCCTGGGCCGTGGACCGCCTCCCGCCGGAGCACCGCCCGGTGCTGGCCCGGGCGCGGGACGCGTACCTCGCCGGCGACGACGGCACGTTCGACGACCTCGCGCCGCAGGTGCGGGCACTGGCCGACCATGTCGTCGCCGAGATCGAGCGCCTCGCGTCCCGGCCGTGAGCCCGGATGCGGGCCCTGCGCAAGCGCGGGATCCGGGCCCGCCCGCCGCCGCGCAAGCCCGCCCCTGCCGCAACCGGCCCGCCGCCGATCCGCCCGGGCATCGACGCAAGCCCCGCTGTCATTACGACGAGGTCCACGCACGGGGAGTTGTCCGAACCATGGGTTTGCCCGACAACCCGTGCGTGGACGCGACCGTAATGACAGCCCGGCTTGCACGACGGCCCCGGAGTCGCGACCGGTCGGTCAGAGGCCGCCAGGTGCCGAAAGATCTATTGACAGTCGAGCAATACCGATCGATACTCGATAGATGAACAGGCTTGCGCGACAACTTCTCCGCGTCGCTCTTGTCATCCTCCTGCTCGGATCCGTGTTCGTACAGGTCCTCGTGCCCCTGTACGCGTCCCAGGTGGGGACAACCTTCCCCGAAGTCGCCTACCTCGTCGTCCCGTACTCGGTGGCCGCCATCCTCTTCATCGCCTGCGGCCAGGTGGCGCTGCTCTTCGTCTGGCGGCTGCTGTCGCTGGTCGACCGCGGTGTCATCTTCACCCGCCGCGCACTGCGCTGGGTCGACGCGATCATCGCCTGCGCGGTGGTCGCCACCCTGCTGACCGCAGGCGTCCTGGTCCACATGCTCGCCGTCGTGCCCGGCGGCGGCGGACCGATGATCTACTACCTGGGCGCCTGCCTCGTTGCCGGGCTGGCGTTCGTGCTCCTCATGATCGTCATGCGGGGCCTGCTCGAGACGGCGATCGCCGACCGCACCGAGCTCGACGAGACGATCTGAATGGCCGTCATCGTCGACCTCGACGTCATGCTCGCCCGACGCAAGATGTCGGTGGGCGACTTCGCGACGGCCGTCGGCATCACGCCGGCGAACGTCGCCGTCCTGAAGAACGGGCGCGCCCGAGCCATCCGGTTCTCCACCCTCGACGCGATCTGCCGGGTGCTCGACTGCCAGCCGGGCGACATCCTCCGCTGGACCCCCGACCCGCCCGCGTAGCCGGAGCTGCGTGCGGCGGAGTGACCGGCCGCTGCGCACGAGCGCCGGCGCGGCGGCGTCGTCGCCCTAGCGTCCCGCGCAGAGCAGGTCGTCTGCCAACGCCGGCAGGCGGGGATCCTCGCCGCTCCGCAGGTTGAGCGCGATGACGACGCCGTCGGCGCCGTCAGGCGCGACCATCGCGATCGACGCGGTTCCGTTCACCCCGCCCTCGTGGCCGTAGAACGTGCCGCACGACAGCTTGTACGTGGCGAGGCCGAGGCCGTACGAGCCGAGCGACATCGACGTCGGCGACCGCATCTCGGCGACCAGCTCGGGCGGAAGGAGGCTCCCCCCGACGATCGCCTGCACCACCGCGAGCAACTCGTCGGGCGTCGAGATGACCCCGCCGTTGCCCCCGTTGCCGAAGAGGACCAGGTCGTCGGTGACGTCGACCAGGCTCGCATCGGCGGTGCTCGTCCCATGGCCACGGAGCTCCGGCGATGCGACGTCGGGCGGCGCGATCGTCGTCCGCTCGAGTCCCAGCGGCTCGGCGACCCGCTCCCGCAACAGATCGGCCAGCGGCCGCCCGGTCGCCCTCTCGAGCACCATCGCGGCCAGCTGGTAGTTCGTGTTGCTGTAGTGGTAGCCGGCGCCCGGCGCGAAGTAGCGCTCGTGGAGCTCCGACAGGGCGACCAGCACCTCCGCAGGAGCGATCACCTGCTCGCCGGCGAGGTACCGCTGAAGCGCCGCCTCGGCCTCCGCGCGCATCTCGGGGTCCGGAAGGCTGGCGATGTCGGCCGCGATCTCCGCCGGGGTCGTGCGGTCGTTGCTCACGTCGAAGACCCCGCTCGTGTGGGCCAGGAGCTGACGGACCGTCACCGGCGGTTCGGCCCGGAGGACGCCCGGCAGCAGGTCGCCGACGACGTCGTCGAGCGCCAGCTCGCCCCGCTCGACAGCGTCGAGGACCAGCGCGGCCACGATCGGCTTCGTGATGCTCGCAATCCGGAAGCGGGTCGACTCCGTGATCGGTGTGCCGTCGAGGTCGGCCGTCCCCGAGGCGGCGAACGTCCGCTCGCCGTCGCGCATGAGCACGGCCATCGCGCCGGGGGCGCCGTAGTCGCGGCGCGCGGCGTCGAGGAGGCCCTGGAGGTCGGCCGTCGGGACGGGGCTCCCGGCCGGCGACGGGGAGGCAGCCACGGGCGGCGCCGCCGTCGCCGGTGGCATCGGCCCGATCGAGGAGTCGGGCGACGGCGACGGGATCGGGCTCGCGCTGCCGCCGCAGGAGACGAGGGACAGGAGCGCGGCCGCGACGAGGGCGCTCCGCATGTGGGCAGGTCGCATGGACCCGAGGGTCGCGACCGGCCCGGACGCGCGGTAGGGCCAACGGTCCCGGCGGGCCGGCAATCCGGCCCGCAACCGGCCCGCCGCCGGGCCAGCGCCCGCAACCGGCCCGCCGCCGGGCAAGCGGCCGCGTCCGGCCCGGCGCCACGCCCGTGCCGAGCGGGCGGCCACGCGGTTGGCCCGCCAGCGTCCGCGGCCCGCCGCCGGCCCTGCGGCCGATCCATCTGGGCCTCCGTGCAAGCCCCGTTGTCATTACGTCGAGGTCGCAGCACGGCGACTTCGACAAACACCAGGTTCGCATCACGGCTCGTGCGTGGACCCGTCACTAATGACAACCCGCCTTGCGCCGGCGCCGCCTCGAGCCCACTCCCGGCTCGAGCTCACCTGCCACACGGGCGCCGCCGAGCTCCGGCGCGGCGACCCTGCACCCCAGCCCGTCGATGCGCGAGACTCTGCCCGACGGCGCACGACCGGGCACCTCCCCGTCCCCGGCGAGCCCCCACGGAGGCCGAGGCCATGCCGACCGACGAGACCCTCGCCGCCCTGATCGCGCGGGCCGAGGCCTGGCTGGTCGACGACCCCGACCCGGCCACCCGCGAGGAGCTGGCGGAAGCAATCGAGACCGCCCGGGGCGGCGACCCGGCCGCACGCGGCGCCGACCCCGCCCGGGGCGGCGACCCGGCCGCACGCGGCGCCGACCCCGCCCGGGGCGGCGACCCGGCCGCACGCGGCGCCGACCCCGCCCGGGGCGGCGATGTCGCCGCCGTCGAGGACCTGGCCGACCGCTTCGCCGGCACGCTCCAGTTCGGGACGGCCGGGCTGCGCGGTGTCCTCGGCGCCGGTCCCAACCGGATGAACCGGGCCGTCGTCATCCGGGCTGCGGCCGGCCTCGTCGCCTACCTGCAGGCCGGTGGGTCTCGCGGCGGCTCCACGGACACGGGCGGCGCCACCGCCACCGGCACGGCGCCGGGCGCCCCCGCCACCGGCTCGCCCTCGCCGATCCCCGCCCCCACCGTCGTCGTTGGCTTCGACGCCCGCCACAACTCCGACGTCTTCGCCCGCGACACCTGCGCCGTCGTCGTCGCGGCCGGCGGGCGTGCCCTCCTCCTCCCCCGTCCCCTGCCGACGCCGCTCCTCGCCTTCGCCATCCGCCACCTCGGCGCCGACGCCGGCGTGATGGTCACGGCCTCCCACAACCCGCCGCGCGACAACGGCTACAAGGTCTACCTCGGCGACGGGAGCCAGATCGTCCCGCCCGCCGACACGGAGATCGCCGCCCGGATCGATGCCGTCCCGTCGGTCGCCGACGTCGCTCGCGCCGAGCCGCCCGGCCCCGGCAGCCCCACCCCGCCCGACCGCTGGGTCGCCCTCGGCGAGGAGGTCGTCGAGGCCTACCTCGACGCCGTCGTGTCGGTCGTCGACCCGGCGACCCCCCGCGAGCTCTCGCGTCGTCCACACCTCGATGCACGGCGTCGGCGGTGACATCGTCGTTCGCGCGTTCGAGCGGGCCGGCTTCCCCCGCCCGATCGTCGTCGACGAGCAGGCGGCGCCCGATCCCGACTTCCCGACCGTGCCCTTCCCGAACCCCGAGGAGCCCGGCGCGATCGACCTCGCCCTCGCCGTCGCCCGGCGGGTGCACCCCGACGTCGTCATCGCCTCCGACCCCGACGCCGACCGCTGCGCCGTCGCAGTCCGCGACCCCGGCGCGGCCACTCCCACAGACCCCGAGGGCTGGCGGATGCTCCGCGGCGACGAGGTGGGCGTCCTCCTCGGCCAGCACGTGATCGAGCGCGGGGTCGACCCGCACGCGCCGCACGCCGTGCTCGCCCGCTCGATCGTCTCGTCGCGGCTGCTCGGCGCGATGGCCGCCACCGCCGGCCTGCCCGGCGTCGAGACCCTCACCGGCTTCAAGTGGATCGGCCGGGTCCCGCGCCTTCGCTACGGCTACGAGGAGGCGATCGGCTACTGCGTCGACCCGGGGAACGTCGCCGACAAGGACGGCATCTCGGCGGCCCTTCTCATGGCCGACCTGGTGGCCAACCTGCGCGCCCACGGGCGGACGCTGCTCGACGTCGCTCGACGACCTCGCCCGGGCCCACGGCGTCTACGCCACCGACGCCTTCTCGGTGCGGGTCACCGACCTGACGCTGATCGACGTCGTCATGGCCCGTCTGCGGGCGGCGCCGGCGACCGCGATCGGCGGGGTCCCGGTGGCGCGAATCGACGACCTGGCCGACGGCGCTGGCCCCGGCCTGCCCCCGACCGAGGGTCTCCGCTACCTGCTGGCCGACGACACGCGCGTGATCGTCCGCCCGTCGGGCACGGAGCCGAAGCTCAAGATCTACATGGAGGCGATCGTCCACCCGAACGGCGACCTCGCGCAGGCCCGCGCGGAGGCGTCGCGCCGGCTCGCGCGCACGCGCGCCGCGATGGAGGAGCTGACCGCGACCTGAGCGCGCCGTGCCCGTCGCTCGCCTGGCCCTGCCCTACCGGACTCGCCGGTACGTGCTCTCGCCCCGCCGCGCGACCCGCAGCACGACGACGAGGCGCCGCTCCTCGTCGATCGAGTAGACGACACGCAGATCGCCGCCGCGGAGGCGCCAGAAGGGGCCGCCCGTCAGCCGGACGGCGCCCGGCGGTCGCGGGTCGCGCGCGAGCGCAAGGATCGGGGTGCGAAGGCGCACCGTCTCGACCGGCGGCAGCTTGCGAAGCTGGCGCTGCGCCGCGGGCGCCAGCTCGACCCGCCAGGCCCGCTCGCTCACTCCCGGCCGGCCGCGGCGCCCGCGTCTGTTGCCCGACCCGGGCCGTCGGTGTCGGTGGCGTCGGCGGCGTTGGCCTGGGATCCGTACGTCGCCCGTGTCTCGGCCGCATGCGCACGGAAGAACTCGTCGGCGGCCACGCCGCCATCGCGGGCGTACTCGGCGAGCGCCTCCGTCGCCGCGGCGGCGTCCTCGGCATCCTCGAGCCGCTCCAGCCAGCCGGCGAGCGCCTCGTCCACGATCTCGCGCACGCTGCGGTCGGCCCGCGCGGCTTCCACCTTGACGGCGCGGTACAGCTCGGGGTCCAGGTCGATCGTGACTTTCATCGTGCAAGCATACCAGCAAGGTGGGTTGCTGGCCGATCGGGATCCCGAAGCCGGGGCCGGGAGCGACGATCCAACCGCTGTACGCTGCGCGCGAGCGCGCCGAGCGCCCCGCGTCGCTTCCCTCGTCCGGAGGTGCCATGAACGCCGCGACACCACCCGGCGACCCTCCGGTCGTGCCACCCGGCCACACGCCCGAACCGGCCCCGCCGATCCTGCGCGTGCGCGGCCCGCGCGCCTCGACGGTCATCATCCAGCACTGGCCCCCCGACCAGGCCGACACCTTCCTGGCCTGGCAGCGCGAGGTCGCCAACCTGGCCGGCGCCTACCCGGGCTACCAGGCGACCGAGGTCTACCCGCCGACCGGCGGCGACGACGACGAGTGGGTCATCATCGTCCACTTCGACGACGAGGCGAAGCTCCAGGCCTGGCTCGACGCACCCGAGCGAACGGCGTGGCTGGCCGAGCTGCCCCGCGAGGCCCACGGCTGGCGTGCAGCACACGATGCCGACCGGCTTCGGCACCTGGGTCGCCGGGCAGACGGCCGACGGCACGCCGGTCCCCCACTGGAAGTCGTTCCTGCTCGTCCTTCTCGGCCTCTATCCCGTGGTCATGCTCCTGACGATCGTCGTCTCGCCGCGGACCGTCGACCTGGGCACGGCCTTCGCGATGCTGGTCGGCAACATCCTCAGCGTGGCCACCCTGGAGTGGCTCGTGATGCCGCTGCTCAACCGCACGCTCGCTCCGTGGCTGCAGGCGCACGGGCGCGACGGCCGGCTCGTGTCGGTCGCGGGGGCGGCGCTCATCGTGGCGGCGCTCCTCGCGATGGCGGTGGTGTTCCGGGTGGCGAGCGGCTGACCCGGCGCGCCGCGTGGCGGCCGGGCAGCGCCCGGGCCCCCGTCGCGCGTCGGGGCCGGCGTCGGCGACTGGGCCCCGGGCCGGCCTCCGGGCGATCTCACGGGCCCCGTGCCGGCGTCCGGGCAGCGCCCGGGCCCCCGTCGCGTGCCACGCCATGTTTCGTGCTTCCGACGGCGGCAGCGGCCCCGTCCGACGAGAGTCGCGCGTGGCACGCACAGGAACGTGTCCGGCGGGCCTCGTCATGCCGCGGCACGCAGGAAGGATTGCGTGCCACGCGCCGGGCGACGGCGCCGGCGCAGGCGACGGCGCCACGCGCCGGGCGGCGGGCGCCCGGCACCGCGGGGCCGCCCAGTACAGTGCGGCCCATGGCCGCATCGCCCCGTGCCTTCGTCCTGCGCCACACGCACCTGCGTCCCGTGCCGGGCCTCGAGGAGATCCGCCTCCACCTCGCCGACGAGGTGCTGCCGCTGTGGCACGCGCTCCAGGTCGCGACGGACGACCCGGACGCGGCCCTCCCGTACTGGGCCGTCGCGTGGGGAGGCGGGCTCGCGATCGGCCGCTACCTGCGCGAGCACCCCGAGGTCGTGGCCGGCCGGCGGGTGTTCGACGTCGGCTCCGGCTCCGGGCTGTGCGCGATCGCTTCGATGCATGCCGGCGCGTCCGAGGCGACCGGCGCCGACATCGATGCCTTCGCCGCGGCGGCGATCGAGCTCAACGCCCGCGCGAACGGTCGGCGGGTGGGAGTCGTGCGCCGGGACGTGCTGGACGAGGAACCGCCCGACGTCGACGTCATCCTCGCCGGCGACTGCTGGTACGACGCGCGCCTCGCTGAACGCGTCCAACCGTGGCTCCGCCGGGCGCGCGAGCGGGGGATCGACATGCTGGTCGGCGACCCCGGTCGCCGCTACCTGCCCACCGACCAGCTGGTCGAGCTGGCCTCCTACGACGTCCGCACGACCGCCGATCTCGAGGACCTCAACCTACGGCAGGGCCGGGTGTACGCGCTTCGCCCGACCGGTCCCAACCAGCCGCCGTCGGGGGCCCGGGCCGGGTCGGCCGACGATGGCCCGCGATGGCGCCGGCTCACGCCGGGTGCGACGCTGGCGCGACCATCCGTCAGGTCCCCGCGCAAGCCCCGCTGTCATTAGCCGCCCGACCGAGCACGAGTTGTTCCCGTAACTCGACTTCCGCCATCAACTCCCGCACGAACCCCTCGGTAACGACAGCGGGTCTTGCGCGGCGGCTGTGCCGGTCGACACCCGGCGGCTGTGCCGGTCGACACCCGGCGGCCGTGCCGGTAGCGTCACCCGGCGGCCGGCCCGCGACGCGGTACCAGGACCGGCAGGGGGGTCGTCCCGGGGCCGGCAGGGGTCGTCACCCCGCCCGTGGGCTCACCCCCGCGCAAGCCCCGCTGTCATTGCCCGCCCGCTCGAGCACGAGTTGTTCCCGTAACTCGACTTCCGCCAACAACTCCCGCACGAATCCATCGGTAACGACAGCCGGTCTTGCGCGCCGATCCGGAACGGGGGCATCAGCCCGCGGCCTACCCTCCCGCGAGCTCCCGCCCGACCGCGAGCACCTCATCGACGAGCGCGTCGGCGTCCGCCAGGCCCGACCGCGGGTTCACGTAACACGGCCGGATCGCGAACCGCCCGCCCACCCGCGTCGAGGACGTGACGCAGCGGCCCCGCGCCCGCACCCCGTGGAGGATCGCCTCGTTGAGCGCGTCGAGCCGCGCCTCGTCCGTCTCGCCGCCGGGCACGTACCGGAAGCACGCGATCGACAGCACCGGTTCCCGCAGCAGCTCCAGCTCGGCGCTGGAACGGGCCCGGTCGGCCACCCGCCGGGCGCAGTCGTTGTGCCGCACAACTCGCTCCCGCATCCCGTCGGCGCCGATCTCGAGCAGCGTCGCCCAGACCGCCAGGCCGCGGGCCGGCGTCGAGAAGTCGAGCCCCCAGTCGGGCGTCCCGTAACCCAGCTCGTCGAACGGCGACTCCGTGTCGCCGGTCCCGGGCTCCACGTGCCGCTCGCGGTCGTAGTCGCCCGTCTCGATCGTGAAGGCCCGCCCCAGGATCCCCTCGTCGCGGACGATCGCCGCCCCCGTGCCGACCGGCGCCGCCATCCACTTGTGGGGGTCGACCGCGAACGAGTCGTACGTCGCGACGTCGCCGTAGAGGTCGCGCACCCGCGGGTCGAGCAGGCCGAAGCCGCCGTAGGCGCCGTCGACGTGGAGCCACGTTTCGCGCTCGCGGGCGATCCGGGCGAGCTCCGGCAGCGGGTCGACGACCCCGGTGTTCACGTCGCCGGCGCAGCCGACGATCGCGACGGCGGTCCGGCCGGCCGCGGCGTCCTCGTCGAGCGCCCACTGGAGGAGGTCGAGATCGATCCGCCCGCTTCCGTCGACCGGGATCGAGCGCAGGTTCGCCCGGCCCATCCCGAGCACGCCGAGCGCCCGGCCGACGACGTGGTGGGTCTCCGTGCTGGCGTAGACGCGCGGCTCCGGGATGCCGGCGATCCCGTCGATCGAGGGGCGCAGGCCCAGCCGCTCGCCGGCGGCCTGCCGCGCGGCGCCGAGCCCGACGAGGTTGGCGGTCGAGCCGCCCGACGTGAACGTGCCGACGAAGCTCTTCGGGAAGCCGAGCAGGTCGATGAGCCAGCGCATCGCCAGGTCGTCGACGAAGTTCGCCGGCGTCGCCCAATAGCGCTGCGGCGAGGCGACCGCCTGGACGAGGTCGGCGACCGCCCCGATCGTCGTCGGCGCCGTCGTGACCCAGCCGGAGAACCCCGGGTGCCCGATGCGGAGCCCCGCGGCGACGATCTCGTCGCGCAGGCGCTCGAGGGTCCGCTCGGCCCCGATGCCGGTCGCGGGGAGGGGCTGGTCCAGCTTGGGGAGCCAGGTTGAGCGACGGGTCGCCGGGTCGGGGCCCTCGAAGCGCAGGAACTGCTCGAGGCCGGGGAGGACGGCGGCGAGGGACTCGGTCAGGTGGGTGGTGAGGGCCGGGTCGGGGCCGAGCCGTGCGTGGTCGCCACCGAGCTATGCCGTCAGCTCTGCGCGCCGTCGAGCCCCACCTCTGTCCCTCCACCCTGCTCGCTGCGAGGGCAGCATCATGGGGGACGCGAGGCGCCGCGGCTACCTCAGTAGCGGCGAGACCACCGGCCGGCCGCCTCTCGGTGCGCGATGACCGACGGACGCGAGCGGCGACAGAGAAACTGCACGGGTCCGGTCGTGCAGCCCGCTATCCTGGCGATGTGATCGAGTCATCGACGGTCCGGTCCTCGAGCAGCGGTCTTCGAACTGGCCGACGGAGCAGCACTCGGAGCATCGTCGAAGGCCGCGCGCAACCTGCTGCTCAACTACGCGCTCCAAGGGCGTCGAATCCCACTTCTCGGACCGCAGGGCATCGTCAAGCCCGCCGCATGCGAGCGAGCCCTCTCACATCACCACAGTCCGCCGGTGGCCCGTATCCGGACAGCTGTGAGGAGGCGTCCGAGAATCCTGCGAGTACGCGTACCGGGGCACCGATCCTTCCCACCGAGACAACGTTGGCCTTCGCCGGGCGATGGCCAACCGTGTTCCGCTCGGCACTTCCTTGGCGTCGAGCCGAGGGCTGTACGTGTCGGCGTACCCGGCGTTCATCGTCCGGACGATCCGGGTCGGCTGATGTTCACCGGTCAGGTGGACGACATCTCAAGCGCATTCGCTCCGCGCCTTCCAGAGCCACTCGATCGCCGAGGACGGCGCCGAAGCACGTCGCGCATACGTGACTCGCACCGTTCGCACAGCGCGGTCCATCAGGTCGCGTTTCGCCAGCGCGTGATCCGCGCCTACCAGCAGGCTTCGCTCTGTGCCAGCCTCCGAGTGGCTCACCAGGAATGCTCGACGCCGTACATCATGGGGGATCGCGATCCCGCGGCGAACCACTGGTCAGACAACGGTCCTCGCGTTCTGCGTACTTCACCCGCCGCGTGCGATGGGTAATTCTTCGCGATCCACCCGACTATGCCATCCGAGTCCGGTGGTCGTCTCCTCGCGGTTCGTAGATGACCGCGAGCTCGTCGTCGGGCCTGCAGACGGATCCGCGAGGAAGCGCAGGTACCGTCTGCGGAAACTCTACGGCCCAGGGTGTCCGCGTACCGTGGTCGCGTGCACTCGAGACGCCGCTACGTGGACGTCCAGTTCAGGCCAAGTTGAAGTCCGTGACACGCTAGCTGGCACAGGCCGGCCCCAGAGTCCGGGGCATGGACGCCCCCGCCAACATCGTCAGCCTCCCCTCCCCCGCCGGTCGGCCGCCCATGCCGGGCTCGTCGGCCACCAGCCTGCCGCCGGTCGGCGCGCCGTCGGCCGCCGGCAATGGCGCCGCCCGCGTGTCGGTCGAGCGCGACCGCGTCGTCGTCGAGCGCCTGGTCCTTGTCGATGCCAGCCTGGCCGCCTTCGTCGCCGAGCGCCCCGCCGAAGAACGTGCGGGCGTCGTCGAGCGCGCCCTCAAGATCGGCCTGAGCGCCCTCATGGACGCCGGCGTGACCGTTAACGTCGACGCCGTCCGCGCCGAGTTCGCCGGCCTCCTGCGCGCGACCGAGGATGCCAATGCGAAGGCCGCGCAGGCCCTCGACCAGCTCCTCCGCCAGAACTTCGCCGACGGCGACGGCCGCCTCCCGCGCACGCTCGAGGCCTTCCTCGGCGACCGCGGCAAGCTCCGCTCGCTCACCGACGAGCTCTTCGACGAGACGAAGCGCGACAGCGCCATCGGACGCATCAAGACGCTCCTCGGCACGTACATCGACGGCGACGGCAGCAAGCTCGCCACCCTCCTCGACCCCACCCGCATGGGCTCGCCGCTCTTCCAGTTCCGGGGCGAGATCACCGAGGGCTTCTCGAAGCTCAACGAGCGCATCGCGGCGCTCGAGGCCGCCTCGACCGCCCGCGCCCAGGAGCGCGCCAAGGGCACCGCCAAGGGCGGCGACTTCGAGGACCTCCTCGAGAGCCTCCTGGCCGAGGGCGCCCGGGGCGCCGGCGACCTGCTCGACCGGACCGCGACCGAGACGGGCGCCGTTCTCAAGTCGAAGAAGGGCGACTTCGTCCTCACCCTCGACCCGGGCGCCACCCGCGGCCACGACGTCCGCGTCGTCGTCGAGGCGAAGGACCGCCCGATGTCGATGCGGGCCATCCGCGACGAGCTCCGCGAGGCGAAGGAGAACCGCGGGGCAGCGGTCGGGGTCATCGTCTTCACGCCGGCCCACGCGCCGTCCGGCATCGACCCCTTCTCGGTCCTCGGCGGCGACGTCTACTGCGTCGTCGACCCGGAGGCGCCCGAACCGGCCTTCTTCGCGGCGGCCATCCGGCTGGCGCGGCTGCTGGCGCTCGCGTCGGTGGACGACCGCGAGGTCGAGGTCGATGCGGCGGCCATCGCCCGGGCCCTTGCGGGCGTGCGCGAGCAGCTCGATGCGATCACCCGGCTCAAGGCGAACCTGACATCCATCAGCAACGCCACGAAGGGGGTCTGGACGGGCCTCGACACGCTGCGGGCCGGCATCCTGGCCAAGGTCGCCGAGGCGGAGGCGGAGCTCCGCGCGGCGGGGTAGCGCGCCGGCCGGCGGCCGGCGGCCGGCGGCGGCTGGCGGCGGGTCGGCGGCCCGCAATTCACGCGGTGGGCGGCCGGCTCCCCCGGACGGTCGCCCGCCGCACCTCGGCCGCCACCACATCCGGGAGCCGGCGACGTCAACGGCGGGGGCCGTCGTCGCCGCTCCCTGGGGGACTCGCACCGGGGCGGCCTTCGGGTCGCCCCGGTGTCGCGTTGCCGGGGCGGGGCGGCGATCGCGGGCCACGGACGGGTGCGCCACGGATGCCGGCGCCTCGGGCGATCCGCGGCCTCGATGCAAGTCAGGTTGTCGTTACCGCGACATCTGAGCACGAATTGTTGACCAAGGTCGCTGTATGGGGAAGTGCCCGTGCTCCGACTTCGCCGTAATGACAACAGGGCTTGCATCGACAGCTGGATGCCTGGCCGCATGTGACCCGAGCCGGCCCCACCCTGCCTGTAAGCCTAGGTGAAGCGGTCGACAGTACGATCCTCGCGATGTATACATACATCGTGGACCGAACCCAGATCTATCTGACTGCCGCCCAGAGCGCTGCCCTGGAGCGCGCGTCGATCAAGACGGGCAAGACTCGGTCGCAGCTCATCCGCGAAGCGATCGATGAGAAGTACGGCATGGGCCCCTCGCTCGATGAGTTCATGGCCGCGCTGAACGCCGCGACCGGGATCTGGAAGGACCGGCCCGAGCGAGATCCCGCCGCATACGTCGAGGCAGGTCGGCGGATCGAACAGGATCGCCTCGAGCGTCTGCTCGGCAATGCCGACCCGGAGCCTGATGATCGCGATCGTTGACGCCGACGTCCTCATCGACGTCGCGAAGGGGAGTCAGTTGGCTCACGGGTGTCTAGCAGAGGCTCGAGCTGCCGGCACTCGACTCATGAGCGTCACGCCGGTCAGGGCCGAGATCCTGCGCGGCGTATTCGGGAGCGAGGTCGCGGCGGCAACCGGGCTGCTCGACGCCCTGGAGTGGCTCGACGTCGATGGAGAGCTGGCCGATCGTGCGGGCGAGATGGGTCGGCCGTTTGTTCGATCGCACCAGGGGATCTCGATCACGGACCTGCTGCTCGCGGCCGCTGTGGACCGCCTGGCCGGGCAGCTCCTCACGCGGAACGTTCGTCACTTCCCGATGTTCCCGGACCTGCGCCCGGCCTACTGAGCAACGACACTACTGAGCGGCGCCTCTGGACACGACCGCTAGAGTGTCGCCAATGCCGCAGCGGCTTCGCCCATGGGGCGGCTCGGCCTGCGACGAGGGTGGGGACGCGTGGCCACTGTCGACGAGCGACGCCCGCGGGCAGCCGCGGTGCGGACGTTCCTCATCGCTGACATCCGCGGCTACACGCGCTTCACGGCGCTCAACGGCGACGACGCGGCCTCCCGACTGGCGGGCCGGTTCGCCGAGATCGTCGCCGAGGGAGTCGAGGCGTGGGGCGGCGAGCTCGTCGAGCTGCGCGGCGACGAGGCGCTGGCCGTCTTCGACTCGGCCCGCCGGGCCCTCCGCGCCGCCGTCGAGCTGCAGGCCGCGTTCGCGGACGAGACCGCCGCCGATCCTGCACTGCCGCTCGGCGTCGGGATCGGGCTCGACGCCGGCGAGGCCGTCCCACACGGGGAAGGGTTTCGCGGGGCGGCGCTGAACCAGGCCGCGCGCCTCTGCTCGGCCGCCGGGCCGGGCGAGGTGCTCGCCACGGAGGGCCTGGTCCACCTCGCCGGCACGGTGCCCGGGCTCGCGTTCGGCGCGGCCGAGCGCTCGAAGTTCAAGGGCCTGGACGAGGGTGTCGCGGTCGTGCGCGTGCATGCGGCGGGCGGCGACGCCCCGGCGGCGGGCGGCGACGCCCCGGCAGCGGGCGGCGACGGCGCCGCGATCGCCGGTGAGGCGGCCGCGCCCGCGCCCGCCCCGGGTCCCCGACCGGCGCTGCCGCCCGAGCTCGACCCGATCGTCCCGATCGTCGGTCGCGATGGGGAGCTGCGCTGGCTGCGCTGGCACTGGCGCCGGGCGCGTCACGGCCGGGGCCGCGTCGTCGTGGTGGCCGGGGCACCGGGCATCGGCAAGACGCGTCTCGCCGCCGAGCTGGCCACGACGGCCCACGAGGCCGGCGCGCTGGTGCGGTACGTCCCCGGGGGCCGCAGCGGCCGGGACGACGTTCTCGGCTCGCCGCCCGCCGGGACGCCGACGCTCACCGTGGTCGACGACCTCGACGCCGCCGCCCAGGCCCTCGCCGCGGCCACAGCGGCCGTCGCCGGCGAGGTCGGGGGTCGCGCCCACCTGCTCCTCGTGATCCACCGGCTCGAGTCGCCTCCGGCCCTGCTGGCGCTCGCCGAGCGCCTGGCGCCGCCGGAGCAGCGGCGGAGCCTCGGCCCCCTCGACGCGCCCGCCATCCGGGCGATCACCGCCCTCTACGCCGGCCGGGCGGCGGACGACGCCCCCCTCGGCGAGATCATGGCCGAGTCCGACGGCGTGCCGGCCGCCGTGCACCGGGTCGCCAGCCGCTGGGCCCGCGCCGCCGCGACGCGGCGCCTCGGCCTGTCCGCCGACCGGACGTCGACCGAGCGGCGGGAGCTGCGCGCCGCCGAGGAGGCGCTCGTCGACGACCTCGCCGATCTGGAGCACGCCCGCGACCGCGAACGGCTCTTCGTCGCGCCGCGCGACGCCGCAGAGGCGGCGCCCGGCGGGGCGCGTCGTCTGCCCGTACAAGGGGCTCGCGGAGTTCGACGCCGACGACGCCGACTACTACTTCGGCCGGGAGCGCCTCGTCGCCGAGCTCGTCGCCCGGTCCGTCGGCGCCCGGTTCGTCGGCCTCGTGGGCGACTCGGGGAGCGGCAAGTCCTCGGCCCTGCGGGCGGGGCTCCTGCCGGCCCTTGCCGCGGGCGTCCTCCCCGGCAGCGACCGCTGGCCGCAGGCGATCCTGCGCCCCGGCGAGACGCCGCTCGCCGAGCTCGGTCGGGCCGTCGCCCGGGCGTTCCCCGGGGCCGACCTCCCCGCCGACGATCCGGCGCGGGCGCTCGACCTCGGCCTCGCCCGCCTCGCGCCGGGGCAGCGGCTCGTCGTGCTCGTCGACCAGTTCGAGGAGGTCTTCAACGCCACCCGCGACGACGCCGAGCGGTCGGCGTTCATCGACCTCCTGACGGCGGAGCGGCCGGGGTTGAAGGTCGTCGTCTCGCTGCGGGCCGACCACTACGGCCGTTGCGCCGCCTATCCCGCCCTGGCGCGGCTCATCGGCTCGGAGCAGGTGCTCGTCGGGCCGCTCTCGTCGGCCGAGCTCGCGGCGGTCGTCGAGCATCCCGCCCAGCGCGCCGGGCTGCGCGTCGAGCCGGCCCTCACGGAGGCGCTCGTCGCCGACGCCGGCCGCGAGCCCGGGGTGCTGCCGCTCCTCTCGACGGCGCTCCTCGAGCTGTGGGGCCTGCGCGACGGGGGCCGCCTCACCCTCGCCGCCTACCGGGCGAGCGGCGGCCTCCACGGCGCGATCGCGCGGCTGGCCGAGACGACGTTCGCCGAGCTGGACCCGCACCGCCAGCAGGTCACCCGGGCGCTGCTCCTGCGCCTGGCTGGACCGGGCGAGGGGACGGAGCTGGTCCGCCGAAGGGTCGCCCTCGACGAGCTGGACGCCGGCCGCGATCCGGTCGTCGCCGAGGTCCTCGATCGGCTGACCGCGGCGCGGCTCCTGACCACTGGCGAAGGGCACGTCGAGGTCTCCCACGAGGCCCTGCTGCGCGAGTGGCCGCGCCTCCAGGCCTGGCTGGAGGAGGACGCGGCCGGCCGCCAGGTCCGCCTCCACCTCATCGGGGCGGTCCGCGACTGGGAGGAGCGCGGCCGCGAGGCGGGCGACCTCTACCGCGGCGCGCGCCTCGCCACGGCCATGGAGTGGGCCGCCGACCACCAGGTGGAGCTCAACGCCGCCGAGCGGGAGTTCCTCGACGCGAGCCGGCAGGCGGCGGAGGCCGACGTCGAGCGCCAGCGGCGCACGAACCGCCGGCTCAGGGCGCTCCTGGCGGGCGCCGGGGCGCTCCTGGTCGTGGCGATGGTTGCCGGCGGCGTCGCCTTCGCCCAGGCGAATCGTGCGGAGGACGAGGCGCGACGCGCGGGAGCGGAGGCCACCCGCACCGAGGAGCAGCGGCAGATCGCCGAGCAGGAAGCGGTCCGCGCGCACTCGCGCGAGCTGCTGGCGTCGGCGCTGGCCGCGAAGGACGAGGACCCGAGCCTGGCCAAGGCCCTCGCCGCGGCGGCGCTGCACGGCGGCGAGGAGCCGACCCTGCAGGCCGCCAGGATCCTCCACGATGTCATCGCCGCCGACCCGGTCGTCGCCCGCTACCGGGCCCCGACCGACGCGGAGATGGGTCTGCTCTGGACCGACCTCGACCCCGCGGGCGAGCGGCTCGTGGCGTCGGGCAACGTCGACGGCCCGGCTCAGCACCTCGAGGTGGCCGATGCGCGCACGGGCGAGGTCGCGTGGTCGTTCGATGTCGAGTTCCCCACGAGGGTCGGCCCCGCGCACTTCTCGCCGGACGGCTCGACGGTCGTCGTCGGCGTCATCTGGGACGACGAGGACGCGCCGCCCACCGGGGACGGGCTCGAGATCCAGGTCCGGGACGCGCAGACCGGCGAGATCCTCCGAACGTTCGACGCGGGGCGCTGCGGCGGCCACGTCACGGGGCTCGCGGGGAACCTGGCGATGGTCAGGACGATTCGGGGCGAACCCGGATCCGCGGGTGGCTGCAGCTGGTACGGAGATGGCGATCCCGGCGTCGAGACCCTCGACCTCTCGTCGGGGGCGTGGCGGGTGCTGGCGTCGCGGGCCCTCATGTCGTCCGGCGGCACCCTCAGCGCCGACGGGCGGTTCGCCGCGTTCGACGTGCCGGAGGGCGTTGGCCTCTCGGTCGTCGTGGACGTCGCGAACGGGCGGCGTCTCCTCGAGCTGGACCCGCGGGAGGTAGCGATCCCGCAGGCGCGGGGATACGCGCGGCTGCTGAGCCCCGACGGGTCGCTCCTCCTGTACGGCGACCGCCCGATCCTCGTCTACGACGTCGCGCAGGGTCCGGCGGAGCCGGTCGCCGAGCTGCCGGGCCCGGGTGGCGAGGGCTTCTTCGCGGCGTTCGATCCGTCGGGCGAGACCGTCTACACCACCGCACGCGACCGCACGCTCCGCGCCTGGGACCCGCGCACAGCGGACGAGCTCGGCGCGTGGCCGGCCGTCGGGAACGGGCGGGTCTCGCATGCCACCGACGGGCGCACGCTCCTTGTCGGGTCGACGATCGACGCCAGCGCGGCACTCCTCGACGTGGGACCGCGCGGCGAGCTCGGCGGCGTGGCCACGTGCGAGGGGTTCGTCCCCGGCGGCAGCCTCGTCGTCGGGGCAGGCCGGGCGTCGTTCATGAGCGACTGCGGCGACCTGGAGCGCGGTGGTCGGATCGAGGTCGTCGACCTGGCCTCGCTTCGACAGGTCGAGTCGCTCGTGGGCTGGGGGGCTCAGCGGATGGCTGTGTCGCCCGACGGGGCGCTCCTCGCCGCGCAGGAGCAGACGAGCATGAACGGCCAGGGGCCAGTGCGGCTCGTCGACCCGGCCACGGGCTCGGTCGTGCGCACGCTCGAGGGGCTCTGCTCGTGGGACTGGAACGTACCCGACGGCGAAGATCCCGGCTGCGGATCCTTCCCCGAGCCGCCGTTCCGGATGTGGGCGAACGACCTCCGCTGGTCGCCGGATGGGTCGCTCATCGCGATGGCCGACGGCCCCAGGGTCGCCCTGTGGTCGGCAGCCGACGGCCGCCTGCTGGCGACGCACGAGCTCGGCGAGGATGCCGGGGTCCAGTCGATCGCCTTCACGCCGGACTCCCGTGAGCTGCTCCTGATGGAATGGCGTAGCGGACGGCTCGCCCGCCTCTCGGTCGACGGGCTGACCGTGCTGCAGTCGACCGCGCTCGACCCCGACGTGTTCGGCATCGCCCAGCTGCGGCTCATTGGGCACACGCCGGACGGCAGGACGATCCTCGCGGTCGGCGACCAGAGCGGCGACGGGGGCGCCGCGGTGTTCGGGCTCGACGCCGAGACGCTCGAGATCGTGCGGAGCGTCCCGGACGCCCACCTCGGGTCGCCGAAGTCATTCGCGATCAGCCCGGACGGGTCGACGTTCGCGACGGGCGCGTCCGACGGAGCAATCAAGGTGTGGGACTCCTCGACCGGCGAGCTGCTGCAGCAGCTCTCGATCGGAGGGCGACAGGTGCAGGGGCTGGCGTTCGTCGACGATCACACGCTCGCCGCCGTGCCGCGCGAAGGCGGCCTCCTCCTCATGACGATCGACCCGGCAGAGCTTGTCGCCGCGCTTCGTGGGTCGCTCACGCGCGGCCTGACCGCGTCCGAGTGCGCAACGTACGCGATCGACCCGTGCCCGACCCTCGAGGAGCTTCGGGGCGAGCCCGCGCCCTGAGACGGCCTGAGGCGCGGCGCGTTGCCCGGCGGGCCGGTGGCTGCCGCGGCCCGGGTGCAAGCCAGGTTGTCGTTGGCACGGAATCCAAGCACGAAGTGTTGCCCGAGGGCGAGGTTCGAGAGCGTGTCCGTGCTGGGACTGCCTGACAATGACAGCCGGCCTTGCACCGACGGTCCGCCCCTGCTCCGCGACCGCCGCCCGGCGCCGCCGGCGCGGCCGACCTGCCCGCCCCGACGCTCCGTCAAACCACGCAGCCGTGGGCCCCGGCCGCGACCGGCTGCTCCACCGACTCGAAGGTGATGCACCCGTCGACCGGGCAGACGTGCTGGCAGAGCCGGCAGCCGACGCACTCCGCGTCGTCGATCGTCAGCGTCGAGTGACCGTTCGTCCGCTCGTACCGAATGGCCTGGTGGGCACCGTCCTCGCAGGCCCGGTAGCAGAGGTTGCAGTGGACGCACGTCGCCGCATCGATCCGGGCCTTGATCGCGTACGACAGGTCGAGCTCGCCCCAGTCGCCGATCCGCGGCAGCGCCTTGCCGACGAGATCGGCCGGCGAGGCGAGGCCCTTCGCCGCCAGGTAGCCGGCAAGGCCGTCGATCATGTCGCCGACGATCCGGTAGCCGTAGTGCATGACCGCGGTGCAGACCTGGACGTTGCCGGCGCCGACGAGCATGAACTCGACGGCGTCCTGCCAGGTCTCGATGCCCCCGATGCCGGAGATCGGGATCGGGACGGTCTTGGCGATCGAGCTGACCATGTTGAGGGCGATCGGCTTGACGGCCGGCCCGGAGAAGCCCCCGTGCGAGCCGCGCCCGCGGATCGAGGGCCGGGTCTCCCACGTCTCGAGGTCGAGGCCGACGAGGGACGAGATCGTGTTGATGAGGGCGACCCCGTCGGCGCCGCCGTTCTTCGCCGCCCGCGCCGCCACCGTGATGTCGGTGATGTTCGGCGTGAGCTTGACGAGGACCGGCACCTCGGCGGCCTCCTTCACCCAGCCGGTGATCAGCTCGATGTACTCGGGGACCTGCCCGACCGCCGCCCCCATCCCCCGCTCGGCCATGCCGTGCGGGCAGCCGTAGTTGAGCTCGATGCCGTCCGCGCCGGTGTCGTTGACCCGTCGAACGAAGTCGTGCCAGACCTCCGGCTTCGACTCGACCATGAGCGAGACGACGACGGCCCGGTCCGGGAACCGGCGCTTCACCTCGCGGATCTCGGCCAGGTTCGTCTCGGTGGGGCGGTCGCTGATGAGCTCGATGTTGCTGATGCCGACCATCCGCCGGCCGCCGACGCTGTGTGAGCCCAGGCGGCTCGACACGTTCGTGATCGGCTCGCCGACGGTCTTCCAGACGGCGCCGCCCCAGCCGGCCTCGAACGCCCGGGCAACCATCTCCCCGGTGTTCGTCGGTGGGGCGCTGGCGAGCCAGAACGGGTTGGGGCTGCGGATGCCGGCCAGCTCGGTGGCCAAGGAGATGCCGGGGGCGCGGTCGGGGGCCTGGACGGGCGAGATGACCAGGCGGGCGGGGGCGACGGCCACGCCGAGCGCCGCCGCGATCGACGCCGCCGCGAGCTTGCCCTCCTGGACGGCGTTGACGACCTCGCGGCCGCCGTTCACGAGGTCGCCGCCGGCCCAGACGCGGGGGTTGTCGGTGCGGCCGGTTGCGGGATCGACGGCGACGCGGCCGCCGCGGGCCCCGACGGAGAACTCGTCGACGAGGCGCTCCACGGCCTCCTGGCCGGTGGCGACGACGACGGCGTCGAGCGTGACCGAGAAGCGGGCGCCCGGGACCCGGTGCGGCGCCGGGCGGCCGGACTTGTCGGGCGCGCCGAGCTGCATCCGATCGAAGGTGGCGCCGACGACCCGGCCGTCCTCGCCGAGGACCTCGACCGGCGCGGCGAGCCACTGGAAGCGGACGCCGAGGTCGCGGGCGAGCGCGATCGCGTGCGGGTACGCGGGCGCCTCGGCCTCGCTTCGGCGGTAGAAGACGGTGACCTCCTCGGCACCGAGCTGGACGGCAGCGGCCGCCGCGTCGAGCGCTGTGCTCCCGCCACCGATCACACCGACCTGCGTGCCGAGCTCGATGCCGCCTGGCTCGCCGGTGACGACCGGCTCGAGGAGGGCGAGCGCGTCGATCACGCCGTCGAGGCCCTCGCCGGGCACGCCGAGGCGGCGGCCGCGCCCGAGGCCGACCGCCAGGAAGACGGCGTCGAAGCCGGCGAGCAGCTCCGCAGCGGTCACCTGCTCCCCGACCCTGGTGCCAAGCCGGATCGCCGCCCCGGCCCGCTCGACCTCCGCGACCTCGTGGGCGGTCGCCTCGCGGGCGTGCCGCCACGGAACGATGCCGTAGGCGCAGAGCCCGCCGGCCCGGGGCCGCGCCTCGAAGATCGTGGCCTCGATGCCGGCCTTCCGGAGCTCAGCGGCGCAGGCGAGGCCGGCCGGCCCGGCGCCGACGATGGCGACGCGCCTCCCGGTCGGCGGTCCCGGCACGAAGAACGGTCGGTCGGCGTCCCGGTAGGCGTCCACTGCGACGCGCTGGAGCGCGCCGATCGCGATCGGTCGGTCGATCGGCCCGCGCACGCAGGCGCCCTCGCACAGGCTCTCGACCGGGCAGACGCGCGCGCACGTGCCCCCGAGCGGGTTGGCGGCCAGGATCGTCCGGGCGCTCCCCTCGAGGTTGTCCGTGACGATGCCGTGGATGAAGCCGGGGACATCGATCCCGGTCGGGCAGGCGCGGACGCACGGCGCGTCGAAGCAGAAGAGGCACCTGGCGGCCTCCTCGCGCGCTGCCTGGAGGGAAAGGCCGCTGTCGACGTCGATCGCTGTCATCGCGTCATCTCCGGAGGTGCCTGGGGGCGCACGGACCGTCACCGAAGGGCACAGCGTCGGGTCCGGGATTCCTCGATCCTAGGGTCATGCGGCCCGTTTTCGGCCACGGCGCCGGTTGGGTCCTGCCGCGGGGGCCGCGGGCGTCGTGCTGCCGGCCCGCGGCGGGACCGCGGCCCGCGCTGCCGGGCCCGCCGGCCGGCCGGGCCCGCCGGCCGGCCCTGCCGGGCCCGCGGCCCGCTGCCGAGCCCCGGCCGGCCCTGCCGGGCCCGCGACGCCGTCCCCGATCGTGACCAATGGCACCTTGTCATCCGTTATCGTGGTGATATCATCCTGATCGCGCCGGCTGGATGCCGCGCAGAAGGAGTCCGCGCACCTCGATGAACAAGGAACGCATCGCCCGAACGCTTCCCGGGATCCCCACCTTCCTCGTGCTGCTCGTGATCGCGATCGCCCTCCTCGGCGCGATCGTCTGGTGGATCGTCAACGTGCTGATCCCCGCCGGCGACGGGAGCGGCGGGGTCGAGATCGGCGGCATCGTCGTCCTCGTCCTGGGGCTCATCGCCGTCTCCATCGCCTTCGGCGGCCTCACCCCGGTCAACCCGAACGAGGCGCGCGCCCTCGTCCTGTTCGGTCACTACGCCGGGACCGTGCGCGAGCAGGGCCTGCAGTGGGTCAACCCGTTCACCGAGCGGCGGAAGATCTCGGTCCGCGTCCGCAACTTCGAGACCGGCCGCCTCAAGGTCAACGACCACGACGGCAACCCGATCGAGATCGCCTCGATCGTGGTCTGGAAGGTGACCGACACCGCCGAGGCGCTGTTCGAGGTCGACGACTACGAGAACTTCGTCCAGGTCCAGGCCGAGTCGGCCCTCCGCAACCTCGCGATGACGCACCCGTACGACACGCACAAGGAGGACGAGCTCGCCCTCCGGGCGAACCCGGTCGAGATCGCGAACCAGCTCCGGACCGAGATCCAGGACCGGCTCGAGAAGGCCGGCGTCGAGGTCATCGAGGCTCGGATCAGCCACCTCGCCTACGCGCCCGAGATCGCCAACGCGATGCTCCGCCGCCAACAGGCGAACGCGGTCATCGCGGCCCGCTCGCGGATCGTCGAAGGCGCGGTCGGGATGGTCGAGATGGCGCTCGACATGCTCCGGGAGAAGCAGGTGATCGAGCTCGACGAAGAGCGCAAGGCCCAGATGGTGAGCAACCTCCTCGTCGTCCTCTGCTCCGAGCAGGACACGCAGCCGGTGCTCAACGCCGGGACGCTCTACGCGTAGCGGCGGGCACGTGATGCATCTCGGGTCGGTCGGGCGGTGCTCCGGGGGCTCCGCCCGACCGACAAACCCGGCCAGGACGCCGCGAGCCGCCGGCCCGAGCGCCGGCCGTGGCGCCGCCGGCCCGAGGCGCCGGCGCGAGCGCCGGCAGGAGCGCCGCCGGCCCGAGGCCCACCCGGCCGCGGCCGACGCAGCCGTCCGCACGGCCACGGTCCGCCGGGCCGTCCGCCAGCCCGAGGCCCGCCCGGCAGTCCGCGGGGCCTCGGTCGACCCCGCCGTCCGTCGGGCCGGCCCATGGCTGAGCGGAAGCCGTTCCTCCTCCGCCTCGACCCCGAGACGTTCGCGGCTCTCCAGGCGTGGGCGGCGGACGACCTTCGAAGCGTCAACGGCCAGGTCGAGTTCATCCTCCGTCGCGCCCTCCGCGACGCGGGTCGGCTGCCGGCGAAGGGCGGCGGCCCGAAGAAGGGAGGCCGGCCGCCGTCCGGATAAGGGGCCGGTGAGCGCGGTGTGGTTGTATGCCGCGATGCCAAGTCCGGTGCGGTCCGCCATAGCCACGAAGGTGCGCACGGCGCGCCTCGAGCGCGAATGGACCCAAGGGGAGCTGGCAGCCCGCGCGGGCATCTCACGCGGGCTCGTGTCGGCCGTCGAGCGCGGCGTGGGCGAAGCATCGCTCGAGTCGGTGGAGCGGATCGCGCTCGCCCTGGACGCCCGACTCGTCGTCGAGCTGAGCGTCCCGCTCGCGATCGGCCGTGACGATCAGCGCGACGCGGCGCACGCAAGGTGCGTCGCCGCCGTCCGTCGTGAGCTCGAGCGTCGTGCCTTCGTCTGCGCCGTGGAGCACCCGTTCGCGGACGGCCGGCTGCGGGGCTGGATCGACCTGCTCGCGTTCGATCCGGCTTCGGGCCGTCTCGTCGTCGTCGAGGTCAAGACCGAGCTGCGTGACCTCGGGGGGCTTCTGCGGCAGGTCGGCTGGTACGGGCGTCGGGCCGGGTCGGTTGCCCGCGATCTCGGGTGGCGGGTTCGGGGCGTCGACTCCCTGGTCGTGTTCCTCGCCACGGAGGACAACGACGCGGCGCTCGAGGCGAACGCCGACCTGATCCGGACGTCGTTCCCCTGCCGTGGGAGGCCACTGCGAGCCGGCCTGGTGCCCGGCGGGCGGCTCAGCGGGTGGGGCCTGACGATGGTCGACCCGCGGCGACGGGGTGAGCGCCGGTGGGTGGCCCTCCGACTCGACGGTCGCCGCGAGCGGGCCCCGTACCGCTCGTATGCCGACTTCATGCGGCTCAGCCGCCTGAAGCCCCCGACGGCGCTCGGGGCACGTCGTGCAAGCCGGGCTGTCATTACGGCACGGTCTGAGCGTGAGAAGTCGGCCGAACCGGCACTTCGGGGGACAATCTCCGCACGAAGCTCGATCTGACGACAGCGGGGCTTGCATCGGGGCCCGCGGCGCCGAGTGCGGCGTGCCCGGGCCTCGGCGCCGAGTGCCGGCGGTGTGCATCGGTGCCGGCGGCGCCGAGTGCGGCGTGCCCGGGCCTCGGCGCCGAGTGCGGCGTGCCCGGGCATCGGTGCCGGCGGCGCCGAGTGCGGCGTGCCCGGGCCTCGGCGCCGAGTGCGGCGTGCCCGGGCCCCCGCCGCGCCGTGAGGTCGTGACCCCACCGGCATGGGGCGGCCCTCGCATCATCAGGTGCCCGACAGGCCCGGGAGGCCCGGTCCGGGCGGGCGATGCGGCCCCCGAGGTCGGGCGGTGCGGCCCCGTTCGGGGTGGCGGAGCGTCCGTATCATCGGGACGGGGCCAGGTGCGGGTGTCGAACGTCGGCGCCCGAGCTGCCGGCGGCACGAGGAATGCGCCGAGGCCCCGCGTCGCAACGCCACCCAACCGCGCCGGGGCAGCCGCCCCGACGCACCGCCGCACGCGAGGAGGGGGTACATGCCCATCCCGTACCACAAGCCGCCGGCCCCCAGCGACGACAAGCGCTGGAAGATCGTCGAGACGCGGATGCGCCGCCTGGGCGACCGCCCGGCCGCGCTCATCGAGGCGCTCCACGCCGCCCAGGAAGCGTTCGGCTACCTGGACGACGACGCGCTCCTGTTCGTCGGCGACACCCTCGGCGTCCCCCACTCCCGGGTCTACGGGGTCGCGACCTTCTACAGCTTCTTCACGCTGAAGCCGCAGGGCGAGCACACGTGCGTCGTCTGCACCGGGACCGCCTGCTACATCAACGGCGCCAAGGACATCCTGGCCGAGATCGACCGGACCCTCCGCGTGAAGCCGAAGGAGACGACCGCCGACGGCAAGGTGTCGCTCCTGACGGCGCGCTGCATCGGCGCCTGCAGCCTGGCGCCTGCCGTCATCGTCGACGGCGAGGCCAAGGGCAAGGTCGTCGCGCACGAGCTCGTGGCGCAGCTGGAGGCGATGTGAGCGAGATGCCTGCCGCGGCGCGGCCCGTCCGCCGCCGCGTGATCACGGAAGAGATCCAGGACGACCCGCCGCGCGCCACCGCGTTCGTGTGCGAGGCGGCAAGCTGCATGTCGGCCCAGGCCCACGACATCACCCTCCGCCTCGGCGAGGGTGCCGCGGAGGCCGGACTCGGCGACGTCGAGATCAAGCGCGTCGGGTGCCTCGGCCTCTGCGCCGCGGGGCCGCTCGTCGAGATCGCCGAGACCGGCGAGCTGTTCGAGCGCGTCCGGCCCGACGGCGTCGCGCCGATCCTCGCCGCGCTCGGCAAGGTCACGGCGGACGACACCCGCCGGCCGCAGGGCCCCTTCTTCGAGAAGCAGGTCCGCGTCGCGACCGAGAACTTCGGGCGGGTGGACCCGGAGAGCCTCGACGACTACGTGGCCCGCGGCGGCTACGAGGCCCTCCAGCGGGTGCTCGGCGAGATGACCTCGGCCGAGGTCCGCGAGGAGATCACCCGCAGCGGCCTCCGCGGCCGCGGCGGGGCCGGCTACCCGACCGGGCTCAAGTGGACGACGGTCGCGAAGGCGACGGGATCCCAGAAGTACGTCGTCTGCAACGCGGACGAGGGCGACCCGGGCGCGTTCATGGACCGCAGCGTCCTCGAGAGCGACCCGTACCGGATCCTCGAGGGGATGGCGATCGCGGCGTTCGCGGTTCACGCCACGGAGGGCTACGTCTACTGCCGCGCCGAGTACCCGCTGGCGGTGAGCCGCCTGCGCACCGCGATCCGGCTCGCCCAGCGGGCCGGCTGGCTGGGCGCCGGCATCGCCGACACCTCCTTCAACTTCGACATCCAGATCCGCCTCGGAGCCGGGGCCTTCGTCTGCGGCGAGGAGACTGCGCTCATCGCCTCGATCGAGGGCAAGCGCGGCACCCCCCGGCCGCGGCCCCCGTACCCCGCGGTCGAGGGCCTGTGGGACTGCCCCACGCTCATCAACAACGTCGAGACGTTCGCCAACGTGCCCGCGATCATCCGCAAGGGACCCGACTGGTACGCGGAGCTCGGCATCGGCAAGAGCAAGGGCACCAAGGTGTTCGCCCTCGCCGGCCGCATCGTCAACACCGGCCTCGTGGAGGTCCCGATGGGGATGAGCCTCCGCGAGATCGTCTACGACATCGGCGGCGGGATCATCGACGGGCGGCCGTTCAAGGCCGTCCAGACCGGCGGCCCGTCGGGCGGCTGCATCCCCGCCGAGCACCTCGACATGCCGGTCAGCTACGAGTCGCTCATCGAGCTCGGCTCGTTCATGGGCTCGGGCGGCATGATCGTCATGGACGACACGTCGTGCATGGTCGACGTGGCGAAGTACTTCCAGGACTTCTGCCGCGACGAGTCGTGCGGGAAGTGCGTGCCCTGCCGCGTCGGCACCACCCAGATGTGGATGCTCCTCGACCGGATCACCCGCGGCGAGGCCGACCTCGAGGACCTCGCCCAGCTCGAGCGGCTGGCGGGGATCGTCCAGAAGATGTCGCTCTGCGGCCTCGGCCAGGGCGCGCCCAACCCGATCTTCAGCACGCTCCGCTACTTCCGGGACGAGTACATGGCCCACATCGTGGACAGGGTCTGCCCGGCCGGCGTCTGCAAGATCGAGCAGCCGGCGGAGGTGATGGCATGACGACCGTCTATACGCTGCGGATCGACGGCCGCGACGTCGCCGGCGTCGAGGGCCAGACGATCATGGACGTGGCCGAGGAGAACGGGATCGACATCCCGGGCCTCTGCCACCTGCAGGGCATCCACGACCGGGGCGCCTGCCGCCTCTGCATGGTCCAGGTCGCGGGCAATCCGCGACTGGTCGCGGCCTGCATGACGAAGGTCACCGAGGGCATGGAGGTCACGGCGCACTCCGAGCAGCTCCTCGAGCACCGGCAGGCCGTGACCGAGATGATCTTCATGGAGCGCAACCACGTCTGCGCGGTCTGCGTCGCCAACAACCACTGCGAGCTCCAGCAGCTCGCGGCCGACCTGGAGCTGACCCACTTCGACCTCCCGCGGATCAACCCCAAGGTCGACATCGACGCCAGCCACAAGTTCTTCGCGATCGACCACAACCGCTGCATCCTCTGCCTGCGCTGCGTGCGCGTCTGCGACGAGATCGAGGGCGCCCACACCTGGGACGTCATGCACCGCGGCCTCGAGACCCGGGTCCAGACGGACATGGGAATCCCGTGGGGCGAGTCGCCCACCTGCACGAGCTGCGGGAAGTGCGTCCAGGTCTGCCCGACCGGCGCGCTCTTCGAGAAGGGCCGTCCGGTCGCCGCCGGCAGCAAGGACAGGCGGCCGTTCCTGCCGTGGCTGAAGGTCGTCCAAGAGGAGCGTGGGCTGTGAGCAAGCCGCGTGTCGCCACCGTCTGGCTCGACGGCTGCTCCGGCTGCCACATGTCGCTGCTCGACATGGACGAGCGGATCCTCGACATCTTCGAGCGGGCCGACCTCGTCTACAGCCCCCTCGTCGACTACAAGGAGTACCCCGAGGACGTCGACGTCTGCCTCGTCGAAGGGGCCGTCTCCTCCGACGAGGACCTCCACAAGATCAAGATGGTCCGGGAGCGGACGAAGACGATCATCGCCTTCGGCGACTGCGCCGTGACCTCCAACGTACCGGGGATGCGGAACCCGATCGGGGTCGAGCCGCTCCTCGACCGGGCCTACCGGGAGAACGTCACGATCAACCCGGGCCCGCCCACGAAGGTCATCCCGATGCTCCTGCCGACGTCGCGGCCGGTCCACAAGGTGGTCAAGGTCGACGTCTTCCTGCCGGGCTGCCCGCCCCACGCCGACCTCATCTACACCTTGCTCGACGACCTGCTGTCGGGCCGCCCTCCGGGGACGGCCGGCGCCCGGTTCGGGCGCTGAGGGGGATCGCCATGAGCAGAACGATCGTCATCGACCCGGTCACCCGGATCGAGGGCCACTCCAAGATCACGATCCAGCTCGACGACCAGGGCGACGTCGTCGACGCCCAGTTCCACGTCACGCAGTTCCGCGGCTTCGAGCGGATCACCCAGGGCCGGCCGGTCCACGAGATGCCGGCGATCATGGCCCGCATCTGCGGCATCTGCCCGGTCAGCCACCTCGTCGCCTCCGCCAAGGCGGTCGACGACATCCTCGCCGTCGAGCCGACGCCGACCGGGGCCGACCTGCGGCGGGTCATCAACCTCGGCCAGATCGTCCAGTCGAACGCGCTGTCGTTCTTCCACCTGTCCTCGCCGGACCTCCTCTTCGGCTTCGACGCCGACCCGGCGGACCGCAACATCATCGGCGTCGCCCGGAAGAACCCGCAGCTCGCCCGGGACGGCATCGAGCTCCGCAAGTGGGGCCAGCAGATCATCGAGTGGCTCGGCGGCAAGCGGATCCATCCCGAGGGGATCGTGCCGGGCGGCGTCTCGTACCAGCTCACGGAGGAGGTCCGCGACCGGATCCTGGCCGGACGTCCCCGGGGCCATCGCCGCGGTCGAGCGCGGCGATCGCCTGGTACAAGACGGACATGCTGCGCTGGGAGGAGGAGGCCGCCACGTTCGGCAACTTCCGCTCGGCGTTCATGGGCCTCGTCGACCGCCACGGGAACGTGGACCACTACGACGGCTGGATCCGGGTCGTGGACGCCGACGGCAAGCTGCTCGCCGACAAGGTCGACCCGAAGACGTACAACGACTACATCGGCGAGTCGGTCGAGCCGTGGTCGTACCTCAAGTCGACGTACTGGAAGGCGATGGGCTACCCGGACGGGATCTACCGGGTCGGGCCGCTCGCCCGTCTCAACGTCGCCGAGAAGACCGGCACGCCGCGCGCCGACGAGGAGCTGGAGAAGTTCCGCTGGCGGGTGGGCCGCATCGCCGGGTCGTCGTTCCACTACCACTACGCGCGGCTCATCGACACGCTCCACGCGATCGAGAAGATCGAGGAGCTCCTGCGGAAGCCGGAGATCCTCGACAAGCACACCCAGGCTCACGCCGGGATCAACCGGCACGAGGGGATCGGGGTGTCCGAGGCGCCGCGCGGCACGCTCATGCACCACTACAAGGTCGACGACGACGGGATCGTCCAGTGGGTGAACCTCATCATCGCCACCGGCCACAACAACATGGCGATGAACCGGGCGGTCCTCCAGGTCGCCACGCCACCACGTGAAGGGCGAGACGATCACGGAGCCGATGCTCAACCGGGTGGAGGCGGTCATCCGCTGCTACGACCCGTGCCTCTCGTGCTCGACCCACGCCCTCGGCCAGATGGCGCTGCACCTGCAGCTGCTGGCCCCCGACGGGAGGGTGCTGTCCGAGCTCAAGCGGTGAGCACGGGGGAGCGGCGGCCGCCCGGCAACGGGTCGCCCGGCAACAGGCCTCCCGGCGACGGCGACGCCGCAGGCTCGTCCGCGGGCCGCGGCCACGGGGGAGCTCGACGCCCCCGGCTCGCCCGGCGTCCCCGGCCCCCTGGCGTCCCCGGGTCGCCCGGGGGCGTCCTCGTCATCGGGTACGGCAACGTTCTGCGCTCGGACGACGGGGTCGGCGTCCATGCCGCCGGGCGCCTCGCCCGCGACCCGCGCCTCGCCCGCGTGGACGTGCGCGCGGTCGTCCAGCTCGCGCCGGAGCTGGCGGCCGACTTCGCCGAGATGAGCCTCGTCGTCCTGGTCGACGCAAGCGTGGATGCGGCCCCGGGACAGGTACTCGTGCGGCGGCTCGGCGGCGACGAGGTGGCCGGTTCCGGCGGCGACGGCGGCGGCCCGGACGGTCGCGCCATCGGAAGCCTCGGCCCGTCGGGCGGCGCCCGCCCGGGCCCCGGGTCCACGTCCCACCACGTGGGCGCCGAGGAGCTCGTGGCGATCGCCGGGGAGCTGTACGGCGCCGCGCCCGAGGTGGTCGTGGTCAGCGTGGGTGTCGCCACGTTCGACGTGGGCGAGTCGCTGTCGCCGGCGGTTGCCGCGGCACTCCCCGATGTCGCGGACGCGGTGGCGGAGCTCGTCGCCAGCCGCTGGGGCCGGTAGCCGGGAGCTCAGCGCCGAACCTCGCGAGCCCGGGGCGGGCCGTGCCAACGCTCGCTGCAAGCCCGGCTGTCGTTATGGCGCGGTTCGTGCTCGGAGTGTCGGCGAAACTCGCGTTGCGCGGACTTCTCGAGCACGGTCGGCGCGATAACGCAAGGCCGGCTGTCGCGGCGACAATGAACGGGGCGGCGGGAGGGGCAGGCGCTGGCGGCCGCTGTCGGCCCCCTGCAATGCTCGCCCCGGTACCCGCAATCGGATTCCTTGCGGTCCCGGCGTACACTCCCCTTCCGGTCGACCGGGCGCGCCCGCCGGGAGGTGGCGCCCGCCGTTGCCGGACGCAGAGAGGCACGGAACGCGACATGGCGCGCTCGATGTGGCGGGGGGCCATCCAGTTCGGCCTGGTGACGATCCCCGTGCGGCTCTACCTCGCAACCGAGTCGCGGGGGATCTCGTTCAACATGCTCCACGAGAGCTGCCTGAACCGGATCCAGATGAAGGTGTACTGCCCGCACCACGACGAGGTGATCTCCCGGGGCGACACGGTGAAGGGCTACGAGTACGCGAAGGACCAGTACGTCGTCATCACCGACGAGGACCTGGCGAGCGTGCCGCTCAAGACCGTCCGGTCGATCGAGATCGAGAAGTTCGTGCCGGCGACACCCGCCGAGGACGAGCCGCCGCGCTTCGTCAAGCAGGCGTACTACGTCGAGCCCGAGGCCATCGGCAAGAAGGCCTACACCCTGCTCCGCGAGGTCCTCGCCGAGCAGGGGCTCGCCGCCGTCTGCAAGGTCGTCATCAAGGACCGGGAGGCGCTCGCCGCCCTCGAGCCGCACGGCGAGGTGATGGTCCTCGAGACCCTCCACTGGCCCGACGAGATCCGGGCGACCGACGAGCTCGAGATCCCGGCCGAGGAGATCGAGGTCAAGCCGGCCGAACGGAAGATGGCGGAGCAGCTCATCGCGACGATGACCGGCGCGTTCGACCCGACCGAGTACCGCGACGAGTACCGGGCCGCCCTCCAGGAGGTCATCGAGGCCAAGGTCGAGGGCCGCGAGATCGCCGAGCCCGAGGCGCCCGCGGCAGGCGGCCAGCTGGTCGACCTCATGGCGATGCTCGAGGCGAGCGTCAACGCGGCCCGGACGGCGAAGAGCAACCGCGAGGTCGAGGCGGCCGCCGAGGCGGAAGCGGAACCCGACGGCGAGGTCACGGGCCGCAGCCGGGCGAAGGGCGGCGCCAAGCCGCCGCGGGCGAAGAAGAGCGCCGCCGCGGTCGACGACGGAGCGGAGGCCGCGCCGCGCAAGGTTGCCCGCCGGAAGACCGCCTGACGGACGCGCCGATGCGCCGGACCGGCGCGCCGGGCCGTGGGACGCAGCCCGGCGCCCGGCGCCGAACATGCCGAGACGCGAGAATCGACCGATGACCCGCCGATCGCCGTCCGCGCCGCCCGGCGACCCGCTGCCGCTCGAGTTCGCCGGGCCCGGCTCGCGCCTCCCGGAGCGGATCGTCCCGATGCGCCCAACCGACGGCGCCGGGCCGTTCGACGACCCCCGCTACTTCTTCGAGCCGTGGTGGCCCGGGATCCGCGCCTTCGTGCTCGTCGAGGACGGCCGGGTCCGCCTCCGCGCCGAGGCCCTCGCCGACCCGGGGCCCGTCTTCCCCGAGCTGGTCGGCGTCGCCGATCTCGTCCGAATGGACGGCGTTGTGCTCGACGCGACGCTCATGGTCCTCGACGCCCGCGGGCGGCCCAGCCGGGCGCTGCTCGAGCAGCGCCTCGCCGGGGGAAGCGGCGGCGCGGGTGGCGCGGCCCGGGGAGGCGGCACGCGGCCGGCCGGCACGGCGGCCCTCGTGGCGGGCGACCTCCTCTTCCTCGGCGGCGCGAGCCTCGCCGATCGGCCGTTCGGCGAGCGGCGCGGCGAGCTCGCTGCGCTCCTCGCGCCGTCGCCGTGGTGCCTGGCCGGCCGGGGGTTCGTCGGCGACGGGACCACCGTGGCGGAGGCCCTCGGAGCGCTCGGCTTCCGGGCCCTGTCGGCGCGACGGCTCGACGCCCGCCTCCGCGTCGGGCCCGCCGGCGACGCCTGGTACCGGGTCCCGGTCGTCGCCGCGCCGCGCGAGCTGCCCCCGCTGCTCGCCGTCTTCCGCCGGCTGCCGCTGTAGGCGCGAGGACGACGTCATGCCCCTCGAGCGGTACCGGGCCAAGCGCGACTTCGGGAGGACGCCGGAGCCCGGTCCCGGCGACGCTCCGACCACGGCCGCCGCCAGCGACGGACCGACGACGGGTGTCGGCCCGGGTGTCGGCCCGGGCGCCGGCCGGGGTGCCGGCCCGGGTGCCGCTCCCGGCGGCTGCGGCCGCTTCGTCGTCCATCGTCACCGAGCGAGCCGCCTCCACTACGACCTGCGCCTCGAGATCGACGGCGTCCTCGCGTCGTGGGCGCTGCCCAAGGGGCCGACGCGCGACCCCGAGGAGCGCCGGTTCGCGGCCCGGACCGAGGACCACCCGATCGAGTATCTCGACTTCGAGGGCGTCATCCCGAAGGGCGAGTACGGGGCCGGCGACTCGATCTGCTGGGACTGGGGCACGTTCGAGCCCGAGCTCACGTGGGATCCCGGGGCGGCCGTCCGGGAGGGCGAGCTGAAGCTCCGCCTGCGGGGCACCAAGCTTGCTGGGCGGTTCACGCTCGTGCGCACGGGCGGGCGCGGCGGCGGGCCCGGGGGCAGCGGCCGGGCCGGCAGCACACGGGCGGGCGGCGGCCTGGCGGGCGGCGGCGCGGCCGAGCCCGGCGAGGGCGAGGCATGGCTCCTCATCGCGAAGGCCGGGCCGGAGGCGATCCCCGGCTGGGATCCGGAGGCGCATCCGGCCTCGGTGAAGACCGGTCGCACGAACGAGGAGGTCGCGGCCGGCGTCGAGCCGCGCCTCGACGAGCCGGCGCCGGCGCCGCTCCCCACGCTCGACCCGCCCGGGTCGCGGCTGGCTCCCCGTCCGACGTTCGTCGAGCCGATGCTCGCGACCCCCGGCTCGGCGCCGTTCGACGGCGAGGACTGGCTCTTCGAGCCGAAGTGGGACGGCTACCGCGCCCAGGCG
Organism: uncultured Chloroflexia bacterium; assembly: GCA_963736545.1. Classification (GTDB taxonomy): domain Bacteria; phylum Chloroflexota; class Limnocylindria; order Limnocylindrales; family CSP1-4; genus CTSoil-043. The sequence continues at coordinate 3,347,060 of CAVTPA010000001.1, read as the reverse complement.
ATCGTCGCCGAAGGGAAGGTCGCGCTCCGGACCCGCAACGGGCACGACGCCGGGCGGTACTTCCCGGAGCTTCTCGGGCCCCCGACCTGGCTCGCGGCGCCCGAGGCGGTGGTGGACGGCGAGGTCGTTGCGCTCGACGCCGAGGGGCGGCCCGACTTCGGCCTCCTCCAGGCGCGCCTCGGCGGCGGGTTCGCGTCGTCCGACGTGCCGGCGAGCCCGGAAGCGCGCGAGGCCGGGCGGGCCGCGCCCCTCGTCTTCACGGCGTTCGACCTGCCCTGGTGCGCCGGGCGCTCGTTCCTTGACGTGCCGCTCGAGGAGCGCAAGTCGATCCTCCGGCTCGTCCTCCGCGAGCACCCGCGCGTGCGCTACGGCGGCCACGTCGAGCGCGACGGCGTCGCGTTCTTCGCGGCCGCCGCGGCGCAAGGCCTCGAGGGGGCCATGGCGAAGCACCGCCGGAGTCGCTACGAGGCCGGCCGCCGCTCGACGGCGTGGCTCAAGCTCAAGGTCCGCCCCACCCAGGAGCTGGTCGTCGGCGGCTACGTGCCGGGCAAGGGGAGCCACCGCGACCTCGGCGCCCTCGTCGTCGGCGTCATGGACGGCGGCCGGCTGCGGTACGCGGGCCGCGTGGGGAGCGGCATCGACGCGGCCACCCGCACGCGGCTGCGCGCGGCGCTCGACAGGCTGGCCCGCCCCGATCACCCGTTCGACGACGCCCCGGCCGACCTCGCCCGGACGCCCGGCGCGGCCTGGGCGGCACCCGACCTTGTCATCCGGGCCGAGATCGGCGGCTGGTCGCGGGACGGCATCGTCCGCCAGGCGACGTTCGCCCAGGAGGCTCCCGAGGTCGATCCCGCCACCGTCGAGCGGCAGGATGCCGTCGGCCCGGAGGCCGCCGCGCGGGCCCTCGCCAAGGCCGGTTCCCGGCGCACGCCGCCGCGAGCCGCGGGGACCGGTCCGACTCGGCGCCGCCGGGGCGCGAATTCGGATACTCCGATCTCGCGCCCCGCGATCGCGGGACCGACCCCTGCCGAGCTCGCCGCGCTCGACGCGCTGCCGGCCCGCGGCGGCACCTGGTCCATCGCCGGCCGCGACGTCTCGCTCACCAACCTCGACCGGGTCCTGGCGCCTGGGGCGGAGGACGGCGAGCCCCCGGTCACGAAGCGCGACCTCGTCCGCTACCTCGTCCAGGTCGGCCCGGTCATGCTCCCCCACCTCGCGGACCGCGCACTCAACCTCGTGAGGTTCCCGGGCGGCATCGACGACGAGTCGTTCTGGCAGAAGGACGCGGCGAAGGGGACGCCGGACTGGGTCACGCGCTGGCGCGAGCCCGACCCGCCCGACCGGCGACCGCACGCATACGTCGTCGCCGACGGGCTGCCGACCCTTGCCTGGCTCGGCAACCAGGCCGCCATCGAGCTCCACCCGTGGACGTCGCCGATCGACGCCCCGGCAGAGCCACGCTGGGCGCTCGTCGACATCGACCCGGGGACGGCCACGACCTGGGAGGAGACGCTCGTCCTGGCCCGGCTGTACCGGCAGGCCTTCGACCACCTGGGCGTCCTCGGCGTGCCGAAGGTCTCCGGCAAGCGCGGGATCCAGGTCTTCGTGCCCCTGCGGCCCGGCTCCACGTTCGAGCAGACGCGGGACTGGGTCGAGCAGGTCTCCCGCGCGGTCGGTGGGGCGGTCCCCGATCTCGTCAGCTGGGAGTGGTCGAAGGACCGCCGCGACGGCCGGGCCCGCCTCGACTACACCCAGAACTGGCGCAACCGGACGCTCGTCGGCGCGTACTCGCCGCGCCCGGCGCCCGGGCTGCCGGTCTCGGCACCGATCACCTGGGACGAGCTGGACGACCCGGCCCTGCGGCCCGACCGCTGGACGATCCGGACCATCCTCGCCCGCATCGCGGAGCGCGGCGACCTCTTTGCCGCGGCCCTCGGCCCGGGCCAGGACCTGCCGAAGCTGTAGCGCGGGCAGTGGCGACGGTCGGCGACACCTCGCGTCGCAGTCGATCGACCTTCGCGGCAATCCGCCCCGCGCGAGCTCGCGAAGTGGTAGCGTCGCGGCCGGTCGGATATCCCCCCATCGCGGCCGGCCGCGACCTTCGAACCGGCCCGCCGCTCTGCTGTGCCGGCGCCAAGCCGGCCCGCCCGCTCCAGGAGGCGATTCGTGCGACACGTGCGCTGGGCGATCCAGATCTCCCGGCCGCTGCTGTGGCTCAACACGAGCATGCCGTTCCTCTGGGCCCTCGCCCGCGGCCGGGAGCGGTTCCGGCCGCTCGACGTCGCCTTCCTCGCCTTCTTCACGTTCCCCTACAACTACTACCTGCACGCGGTGAACGACCTCTTCGACTACGAGACGGACCAGCGCAACCCGCGCAAGGGCGGCGTCGAGGGGGCGCTCGCCCCGAAGGACGAGCTGCGGATGCACGCCGTCGCGAGCACCCTGCTCATGATCCCGTTCGTGCTCCTGAGCGCGCTGAAGCGCCCCTGGCGGGCGACGGCGAGCCTGCTCGCCCTGCTCGGCCTCTCGATGGCCTACAACGCGCCACCGCTGCGCCTGAAAGGGCGACCCGTCGCCGACTCGCTGACGAACGTCCTCTACGCCATCCCGCTGCAGGTCGGCCTCCACGCGACGGGGTCGACCCGGCTCGTCGACGAGCCGGTGAAGGTCTTCGCCGCCTGGGGGATCGCCGCCCACGCCCTCACGACGATCACGGACATCGCCGAGGACGCCGCGGCCGGGGTCGTCACGATCGGGGTGAAGCTCGGCCGGGGGGCGACGGCGGCCTTCGCCGGCGCCTGGTTCGTCGTCTCGGCGCTGCTGGCGATCCGCTGGCGTCGAACCCCCGCGGCAGGCGCCCCGCTCGTCCCGTACGTCGTCCTGAGCGCCGCCGGACGGAGCGCCGAGGGCGAGTCCGGCCGCCTCCTCTACCGCTGGTTCCTCGCGCTGAACGTGACGCTGGGGGCGGCGGTGACCTTTGCGGTCATGCTGCCGCTCGGCGTGGCCCGGGCGTCCTACGTCGGCCGCTTCGCGATGCTCGTGACCCTCGCCGGGCTCCTGCCCAGCCTGGGTCGGGCGATCATCGCGCGGATGCGTGCCGCATGAGCGGGCAGCGGGCCGTCGTCGTCGGGGCCGGCCTCGGCGGGTTGGCCGCCGCGATCCGCCTCGCCGCCGCCGGCTGGCAGGTGACCCTGCTCGAGAAGAACGACCGTCCCGGCGGCAAGATGGGCCGCCGTGTCCTCGGCGACTACACGTTCGACACCGGGCCGACGATCTTCACGCTCCCGAGCCTGGTCCGCGAGCTGTTCGCGGTCGCCGGCGAGGACGCCGACGAGCACGTCACCTTCCTGCCGGTCGAGCCGGCGAGCCACGCGACGTTCGCCGACGGGACCGTCGTCGAGACCTCGGCCGACCTCGAGCAGCTGCGAGCGATGTGGGCCCGCCTCGACCCCCGCGACGCAGCCGCGATCCCCGAGTTCCTCCGTCGCGGCGAGCGGATCTGGGCCGAGCTCGACCGCTCGTTCTTCCGGCGCAGCTGGACCCCCCGCGATCTCCTCAGCTCGCGAGCGATGCTCATCGGCCTCCGGCTCGACGCCGCGACGACGTACGAGCGGCGGATCAACGGGCTGTTTCACGACCCGCACCTGCGCCACGTCCTGCGCTACAAGTCGATCTACCTCGGATCGACGCCCCGGAGCGTGACCGGAAGCTTCATCTCGATCCCCTACCTCGAGAGCCGCTACGGCGTCTGGCACCCGCAGGGCGGGATGCACGCCGTGCCGCTCGCCCTCGACGCCCTGGCTCGACGCCTCGGCGTCGACGTCCGCTACGGCGAGCCGGTCGTCGGGACGACGATCCGGGACGGCCGGGTCGCCGAGGTGCTGACGGACGGCATCGCCTACCCGGCCGACGCGGTCGTCTTCAACGCCGACATCGTCCACGCCCACCGCGAGCTCATCGGCTGGGACGCCCTCCCGGCGCGGACGCGGAAGCGCTACGAGGGAGTGACGCCGTCGAGCTCTGCGTACATCCTCCACCTCGGCGTCCGGGGCACGTTCCCCCGCCTTCATCACCACAACGTCTGGCACGCGCCGTCGTTCGAGGACGAGCTTCGGACGATCATCAGCGACACCGCGCCGCGGCCGGATCCCACGGTCTACGTGTACCACCCGGCGGCGACCGACCCGACGTCCGGGCCGGGGCCCGCGGCGGACGGCACGGCGCGCTCCGCGCTGTACGTGCTCACGCCGACGCCGCCGCTCCGTGACCCGGCCTGGTGGGATGCGAACCGCGATGCCTACCGTGAGCGGATCCTCGACCGCCTCGGGGAGCTCATCGGCCTCCGGCGGGAGGCGATCGAGACCTGGGCCGACTGGGGCCCGCCGGAGTTCGCGAGCGTGCAGAACGCCCACATGGGATCGATCTTCGCCCTCGCCTCGACGTTCCGCCAGAGCGCGTTCTTCCGGCCGCCGAACCGCTCGCCCGACCTGGCGAACACGTATTTCGTCGGCGGCGGGACGCAGCCGGGCGGCGGGATCCCGCTCGTGCTGCTCTCGGGCCAGATCACGGCCGACCTCGTCGTCGAGGACGCCGCCCGCGACCGTTGACGCCCCCGCGGCGGACCGCCGACCGTCCCGGCGGACCGCCGACCGTCCCGGCGGCCGCCGACGGTCCCGGCGGCGGCGGCACCGATCGGGCCATGCCGGTCCGCCGCGACACGGTGGTACCGTTCGCCGAAACCTGCCCGCCCCGGGGGAACGATGTCGCTCGCGTCACGGATTCGCCGCCCGCGCCACCGACGGGTGCTCGCGGTCGCGCTGCTCGCCGGAGCGCTCGCCATCGCCCCCGGTGGCCCGGCGCCGGCCACGAACGCGGCGAAGCCGGACCGGGATCGCGTCGCCACCCGGACGTCGCACCTCGTGACGCTCGGCCGCGTGTCGTTCCGGGCGCTCGCTGCCGATCGGGCCCACCGGGCCGATCGGGCCGACGTGGGCATGCCCGCGCCGCCGCGCGTCGGCTGGGAGCGGTCGGGGCGCCCGTCACGCGCCGGCGCCGCGCCCGCAGACACCGCCGCGCCCGCCGACACCGCCGCGCCCGCCGACATCGCCCCGCTCGGCGCGCTCGAGCTCGCCGCAAGCGGCGGTCCCGGCGTGATCGGGCCTGCCTGGAACGGTCTCACCGACCAGGCCGTCCCATGCGGCACGTCGCGACCGTGCGTCGAGCCGGCGAGCCCGTCGGTCGCCGTCAGCGGGACGCACGTGGTCCAGGTGGTGAGCGAGGCGACGCGAATCACGAACCGGACCGGCGGTGCCGCGAAGCAGGTCTCCAACCGGGCGTTCTTCGGCGTGGCCAGCTGGAGCCCGAGCGCGCTCGTCGGGAGCCCGCGGATCGTCTTCGACCGCGCCCACGAGCGCTGGATCGCCACCCTCTTCGGCGGCACGTGCAGCGCCGGCGCCATCTTCGTGGCCGTCTCGGCGACGGGCGACCCGAACGGGGACTGGGACCTTCACCGCCTCGACTTCCCGGGCCGCTGGCCCGACAGCCCGACGCTCGGCCTGTCCTCGACGCTCGTCGCCGTCGGCGTGAACGAGGCGAGCGTCTCGTGTGGCGCAGGCGGCGTCCCCGTCGTCGGGAAGTACATCGGGACGAGCCTCCACGTGATCGACCGGGCGGACCTCGAAGGCGGCGCCGGCGCCCTGACCGTCGAGTCGACGGCCCCCGACCCGGCGGCCTTCGCCTACACGCCCGCCGTCGGCGCATCGGCCGGCGAGGCGATCCACGCCGTCGTCGCGCTCGACGACGGGTCCGACAACCGGGCCGACCTTGGCTACGTTGCCGTCGACGGGTCGGTCGCCGACGGGCTGAGCGTCCGCGCCCCGGTCAACCTCACGACCGCCTTGGGCCTCGCCAAGCTGGCGACGCCGCCGACGCCGGTCGACGCCGGCGGGCCGATCGGGACGCAGCGCAATGCGCTCGACCTGCGGCCGACCGGCGCGACGTGGAGCGGTGGCCGGCTCCTGGCCACGAGCACCACCCGCTGCGCCGTCAGCTCGACGACGCGCCCGTGCGGCCGGGTCATCGAGCTGACGACAGCCCCGGACCTCGGGCCGCCGGCGCTCCGCCAGGACCTCCGGATCGCTCCGACCGCGGGGTTCACCGACACGTTCGTGCCGGGTGCCGCCTACGCCGACGACGGCACGATCTGGGCCGCCTACAGCCAGGCGGGCACCGGGCGCTACGTCTCGTCGTGGGCGCGCCGCCAGGTGGCGGGCGCACCGGCCGGCGACTGGTCGCAGGGAACGACGCCGATCGCCGCCGGCCGCGGGCCGTACGGCGGCACGGCCGGGGCGGGCCTCAACGAGCGGTGGGGCGATCACGTGACCGTGGTGCCGGATCCGCTCCTCGCGGGGGCCGCCTGGCAGGCGAACCAGCTCGCCGACACCGGCGGCGGCTGGACGACGCGCGTGGCGCGCCTCGGCGACGACGCCACGGCGCCCACGATCGCCGCGCAGCGGCCACGGTTCGCGACGCGGGTCGCCGCGGGCGCCACGAGCGTCAAGGTCGACATCGCCTGGACGGCCTCCGACGCGGGCAGCGGCGTCGCCTCCGTCGCGGTGGAGCGGAGCGTCGACGGCGGCGGCTGGACGCCCGTGGGCACGGTTGCAGGCTCGGCCACGAGCGCCCGGGTGTCGGTCGCCTACGGGCGGCGGTACGCGTTCCGGGTCATGGCCTCGGACCATGCCCAGAACTCATCGGGATGGGTCCCCGCGGGGACGTTCACGCCGACGCTCATCGGCGAGCGATCGTCCGCCGTGTCCTACCGCGGGACGTGGTCGACCGGCCGGTCGAGCGCGTACCTCGGCGGCCGCTCGCGGTACACGGGGGTGGCCCGGCGTCGGGCGACGCTCACGTTCACCGGGATGGCCGTCGCCTGGGTCGGCTCGACGGGGCCGACCCGCGGCCGAGCCCGGGTCTACGCCGACGGCGCGTACCAGGGCTCGTACGGGACCCACGCGTCGACGTCCCGGCACCGCCTGGTGCTCGCCGCCCGGACGTTCGCGACCGCCGGGCGCCACACGTTCCGGGTCGAGGTCGTCGGGACGGCCGGCCACCCGCGGATCGACGTGGACGGCTTCGTCGTCCTGCGCTGACGGAACGGCGGGCGCGGACCCCTGCCGGTCGGTCCGCCCGCCGGGACGAGCGGCCCCCGGGGCCGATGCCCGTCGGCTCTGCCATTCCGGGCCGAGCGGACCGGACACTGTGCGGCATGAACGAGACCGCCGCGCTGATCGCTGCCCTCAACACGTCGTGGTTTGCATCGGGCCTCAGCGAGAAGGCCCAGACACGCTTGGCGGAGCTCGGCCGACGCTTCACCGCGGAGCCGGGTGCGCAGCTCTTCCGGGAAGGAGATCCCAGCGACGTCTTCGGCATTCTCACGAAGGGCCGGGTGGCTCTCCGCACCCTCGTGCCGGAGCGGGGCGAGGTCACGATCCTCACGGTCGAGCCGGGGGACGTGTACCTCTGGTCCTCGCTCGTCCCGCCGTACCGGGCCTCGTCGAACGGCATCGCGATCGAGCCGGTCGAGGCGATCGTCTTCGACGGCGCCGAGCTGCGGGCCGCCCTCCGCGTGGACTGCGAGCTCGCGACGGCCCTCTACCCGCGCGTCCTCGTCGCCGTGGAGCGTCGACTCCACGCGACGCGCAGCCAGATGCTCGACCTCTTCGCAACGGAGCAGGTGAAGGAATGGTGACGAGGATGGCCCCCGCCCGGGGGCACCGTCGCGCGCTTGAGGGACCTGGCTTCCTCGCCCGCGCCGATCTCCAGGTGCTGATCGATCTCCTGCGGGAGGACGGACGCACCGTCGTCGGCCCGACCGTGGCCGACGGCGCGATCATCTACGACGAGATCGGCTCGCTCGACGATCTGCCCCGCGGCGTCGGCGACGAGCAGTCGCCCGGCCGCTACCGGCTCCGCCGGCGCAACGACGAGCGGCTCTTCGGCTTCGTCGTGGGCCCCACCGCGTGGAAGAAGTGGACCTTCCCGTCCCTCGTCCGCCTCACCCGGGCCACGAAGGACGGCCGCAGCGTCGAGTTCTCGCCCGAGGACGCCGAGCCGCCCCGTCTCGCCTTCCTCGGCGCCCGGGCCTGCGAGCTCGCCGCGCTCGGCGTCCAGGACCAGGTCTTCACGGGGACGTCGTTCGTCGATCCCGACTACGCGGCCCGGCGCGCGCGCGTCTTCATCGTCGCCGTCCAGTGCACGACGGCGGCGTCGACCTGCTTCTGCACGTCGATGGGCACCGGCCCCGAGGTCGAGGAAGGTCACGACATCCTGCTGACCGAGCTCGACGGCGGCTTCCTCGTGGAGGGCGAGACGACGGCCGGCCACGCGATGCTCGAGCGGCTCCCGCTGCGCCAGGCGACCTCCGCCGAGCAGTACGGCGCCGCGGCCACCGTCGCCGCCGTCCGGGCCCGCATCGGCGACCCGGTCCCGGCCTCCGGCCTCCACGACCGCCTCCTCGCCCAGCTCGACCACCCGCGCTGGGCCCAGGTCGCCGAGCGCTGCATCACCTGCGGCAACTGCACCCTCGCCTGCCCGACGTGCTTCTGCACGACGCTCACCCAGGTGACCGACCTCGCGGGCACCGAGGCGACCACGTACCGCGGCTGGGACAGCTGCTTCAGCCCAGGCTTCGCCAAGGTCGCCGGCGGCAGCTTCCGCTCCCGGCCCCGCGATCGCTACCGCCAGTGGCTCACCCACAAGTTCGCCACCTGGTGGGACCAGTTCGGCAGCTCCGGCTGCGTGGGCTGCGGCCGCTGCATCACCTGGTGCCCGGTCGGCATCGACGTCCGCGACGAGCTCAACGCGATCGCCCCGGCGGTCCCGCTCGTCCCCGAGGCGCCGATCGTCGAGCCGGTGGCGGCGACGCCCAACGACTTCGTCACCGCCCGCGTCGTCTCCAGCAAGCAGGAGACGGCGGACACCACGACCCTCACCCTCACCGGCACCGCGCCGGAGTTTGCCCAGGGGAGCACCGGCCAGTTCGCGATGGTCGCCCTGCCCGGCTTCCCGCCGCTCCCGATCTCGATCAGCCGCTTCCTCCCCGACGGGATCGAGCTGACGATCCGCGGGGCGGGACCGGCGACGAAGGCGATGTGCGCGCTCCAGGTCGGCGAGGAGCTGGGCCTCCGCGGCCCGCTCGGCAACAACTGGCCGCTCGACCGCGCGGTCGGCCGCGACCTGGTCATCGTCACCGGCGGCATCGGCCTCGCGCCGCTGCGGCCGGTCCTCCACGCGATCGTCAAGGACCGCCGCCGGTTCGGCGACGTCATGCTCTTCTACGGGGCCCGGACCCCGGCCGACCTCCTCTACCGCGACGAGCTGGACCGCTGGGGGGCCCGCCACGGGATCGACGTCAGCCTCACGGTCGACCGCGCCGGCCCGGACTGGACGGGGCGGGTGGGCATCGTGACCCACCTCTTCGATCAGGCTGCCTGGGAAGGGTCGAACATGATCGCCTTCGTCTGCGGCCCGGAGCGGATGATGCAGGCGACGGCGACGACCCTCGCCGGGCGCGGCGTCTCCGCCTCTCGCATCTACGTGACGCTCGAGCGCCACATGGAGTGCGGGATCGGGCTCTGCGGCCACTGCCAGATGGGCAAGTACTTCGTCTGCCGCGACGGCCCCGTCTTCTCGATCGGCCAGCTCGGCGACATCTTCGGCCGGGAGGGCATCTGATGCCGGCGTCCGCCGCTGCCACCACCCACGCCCCCGTCGGCGCCCGGCCCCGCGTCGGCGTCGTCAAGTTCGCCTCCTGCGACGGCTGCCAGCTCACGCTCCTCGACCTCGAGGACGAGCTGCTCGCCGTCGTCGAGCACTTCGAGATCGTCGACTTCCCGGAGGCGACCTCGTCGCGCTCGCCGGGGCCGTACGACGTCCTCTTCGTCGAGGGGTCGGTGTCCGAGCCGGCCCACCTCGAGCGGATCGTCGAGCTCCGCCGGCGCACCCGCTACCTCGTGACGATCGGCGCCTGCGCCACCGCCGGCGGGATCCAGGCCCTCCGCAACTGGGCGGACCACGACGCGTTCCGGGCCGCCGTCTACGCCAACCCGGAGTGGGTCCACTCGCTGGCCCGCTCCACCCCGATCGCGGAGCACGTCGCCGTCGACGCCGAGCTCCGCGGCTGCCCGATCGACCCGGGCCAGCTCGTCGAGCTCCTCACGGCGCTCGACGACCGGCCGCCGCCCGCAGCTGCGGGACGAGTCGGTCTGCATGGAGTGCAAGCGACGCGGCGTCGTCTGCGTCATGGTCAGCCGCGGGATGCCCTGCCTCGGGCAGGTGACCCAGACCGGCTGCGGGGCGATCTGCCCGCGCTTCGGCCGCGGCTGCTACGGCTGCTTCGGCCCGCGCGAGCAGGCGAACGCGGCCGGCCTCACCCGGCACCTCCAGATGGCCGGCGATCGGCCGCGAGAGGAGATCGGGCGGCTCTTCGCCGGGTTCACCGCGTACAACGAACCGTTCCGGAGCATGGTCACCGAGCTCGGCGGCACGCGCACCGGCCGGGCCGGCGGCGCGCCGGGCGAGCCGGCCGGGACGACGGGAGGCAAGGCATGAGCACCGCGACGAAGAAGGCGGTGGAGGAACGCGTCTTCGAGGTCGGCGAGCTCACCCGGGTCGAGGGCGAGGGCTCGCTCCATCTCAAGGTCCGCGACGGCGAGATCGTCGAGGCCCGCCTGGGGATCTTCGAGACGCCGCGCTACTTCGAGCAGATCGTCGTCGGTCGGTCGCCCGACGAGGTGATCGACATCGTTGCCCGCATCTGCGGGATCTGCCCCGTCGCCTACCAGATGAGCGCGTCGCACGCGTTCGAGGACCTGTTCGGCATCCGGATCGACCCGTCCTCGCGCGCCCTGCGGCGCCTCTTCTACTGCGGCGAGTGGATCGAGAGCCACGCGCTCCACATCTACCTTCTCCACGCCCCTGACTTCCTCGGCTACCCGAGCGCCCTCGACATGGCGGCCGACCACCGGCCGCTCGTGGAGCAGGCGCTGCGGATGAAGAAGGCCGGCAACCGGCTCGTCACGATCCTCGGCGGCCGGCCGATCCACCCGGTCAGTGTCCGGGTCGGCGGCTGGAGCCGGGCACCCCGGACCGGCGAGCTCAAGGAGCACCGGTCGGCCCTTGCCGAGGGCCTCGCCTTCGCCCTCGAGACGGTCAAGATCGTCGCCGGCTTCACGATGCCGGCGTTCGCCCGCGAGCCGCGGGTGGTCAGCCTCCGCCACGCGGCGGAGTACCCGTTCAACGACGGGCGGATCGTCTCCTCCGACGGCCTCGACCTGGCGCCCTCGGAGTGGCGCACCGCCTTCGAGGAGCACCACGTCCAGGGCTCGAACGCGCTCCACGCCCGTCCCCTCGACGGGAAGGGGGCGTACCTCGTCGGGCCGGCGGCCCGGGTCACCCTCGCCGCCGATCAGCTCCACCCGCTGGCGAAGGAGGCGCTCGCCTCCTCGGGCTACGCGGACCTCATCCGGACGAACATGTACGCCTCGATCGTGGCCCGCGCGGTCGAGCTCGTCCACGCCTTCGCCGAGGCGATCGACCTCATCGACGCCTACCGACCCCCGGCCGAGCCGCTCGTTCCGTGGCAGAACCGGCCCGGCGTCGCCGCCTGGGCGACGGAGGCGCCGCGGGGTCTCCTCTTCCACCGCTACGAGGTGGACGAGGCCGGCCGAGTCGCGAGCGCCCAGATCGTCCCGCCGACGAGCCAGAACCAGGCCGCCATCGAGGCCGACCTCGTCGTCGCCGCGAAGGAGGTCCTCGAGATGCCGCACGACGCGGCAACGATCCGGCTCGAGCAGATGATCCGGAGCTACGATCCCTGCATCAGCTGCGCGACCCACTTCCTCGATCTCACCATCGACAAGGAGTGACCGTCCGGCCGGGATCCGCGTCCCGGCCGCCGCACCGCGGAGCGTCCCGATGACTGCGCGCGTCCCCGTCTTCGTCTGCGGCGAGCCCACCCGGGGCGACGACGCCGCGGGCTTCGCCGCCGTGGAGCTGCTCTCGTCCGCGGCCCGCGAGCTGTCGGACGTCGTCGCGGCCGGGCAGCTCGACGTCCTCTTCCTCCTCGACCTGCCGGGCGACCGGCCCTGCGTCGTCGTCGACGCGGTCGCCGGCCTGGAACCCGGCGAGGTGTGGGTGCGGCCGCTGGCGGCGCTCGTCGACCGGGCCCATGCCCTCGAGCGGTCGGGTCGCGCGGTCGAGCCGCGCTCCTCGCACGAGCTGCCGCTCGAGCAGGTGCTCGCGCTCGCGGCCACCCTGCGGGACCGGCCGCCGGCCGGCACGTTCGTCGGGATCGGCGGGGCACGCTGGAACCCCGGAGCGGGGCTCAGCGACGCGGTCGTGGCGGCCCTGCCGGCGTTCGCCGCGGCGATCGACGCGGCGATCGCGGAGGCGGCGGGGCCGGAGGCCGCGGCGGCCGGGGCTGCAAGGCCGGACCAGCCCTAGCGTCGTCGCGGGGGGAAGCGCCTGGTGAGCACCAGCGAGCCGATGGCGAAGATCGACAGCAGGAGGGGCGCCGTCGCCGGCGAGGCCGGGATCTCGGCGACGAGCGCCGTCGTCGTCGTGGCGGGAGGCTCGATCGGGCCGACCGAAAGGGCGATGAGCTGCGTGCGGCACCACGTGACCGCGGCCCGCCGGGTCAGGCCATCGCCGCGGGACCCCGGCGCGTACCGGCACGTCCGCGCCACCGGTCCATCGAAGTGCGCGGTGACGGTCGCCCAACGGCCCCAGTACCAGCGGAAGGGGCACGTCGCGAAGTCGTCGGTGTACCAGGAGCAGCGGCCGAGCGCCGGGGGCACGAAGGCGCCGATCTCCGGCCCTCCCGGACCGGTGCTGAGGGCCACCGCGCTGCCGTAGAAGCCGTCGAGCCAGCGAGGCGTGATCGTCGTCGTGGATGTCCCGCCCCGGCCATCTGAGCTCGGGAGGTCGATGACGTATGCCTGGAACGTCAGCAGCTCGCCTCCGAGGCAGTCGAGGACCTGGCGACCGCTGGGGTCGAAGCTCTCGGGACCGTGGATGAGGCGAACGAGCTTCTGGATCGTGACCGGCGGGGGTGGGCAGTCCGGGGACCGGGCGTCCACCGTGGGAGGGCTCGCACCCTGCACCACCAGCGTGCCCGCCACGAGCAGCGCCGTCGTCGCCAGCGTGGCGACGATGCCGACCCCGCGACCCATGATGGCCCTCCCGGGACGCCGAGACGAGGCTGCCGGGACCGGCCGGTCGGGACGGGCCGGAGAGCGGTCGAGATGTCGGAGCCCCGCGCTGCCGGTGTGACGCGACGGGGCCCCGCTCCGTTACGCGGCGGCAGACGGTGACGCGGCGGCAGACGGTGACGCGGCGGCAGACGGTGACGCCGCGGCAGACGGTGACGCCGCGGCAAACCGCCGAGAGAGCGCCGGTCAGGCTCCCGCGGCGTCCTCCACCGCGGCCTGGGCAGCCTCCGCGGCGTCCTCGACGGTCGTCTCGGCGGCCCCGGCGGCCTCGGCGGCCTCGGCGACGTCGCCGGCGGCGGCCTCCGCCCGCTCCCGGACCTGTCCGATCCGCGCTTCGATCTGCGCCTGCATCTCCGCGAACCGGGCCTCGAGGCGCGAGCCCAGCGCGTCGAGGTCACGGCTGCCGAGATCGGCCCGGACGTCGTCGAGCGCGTCGCGCAGGTCGCGACCGCTCTGCATCGAGTAGGCGACGGCGCCCACGGCGCCGAGGACGAGGCCGGTCAGCAGTCCCAGGATGAACTTCACGTCGTCTCTCCTTCCTGCGGGCCCGCGGCTACTGCGGGTACTGCTCGTCGATCGTCTGCGCGTCGATCCAGGCCGGCTCCACGAGGAGCTGCGCCTGGACCTCCTTGCCGGCGATGAGGTCGAGGAGCGCCGGGAGGATCGACCGCCCGAACCGCTCCGGGAAGTAGGCCGCGTCGCCGATGTACTGCTCGTCGGCACGGATGCGCTCGCGCGCGTTCTCGAGGCCGCCCTGGCCGGAGACCCAGACGTCGCCCTCGCGGCCGGCGGCCTTGGCGCCGTCGAGCGCCCCGATCGCCGCGTCGCTGTTGACCGCGACGACGACGATCCGCTTCGCGTCGGGGAAGAGCGTGAGCACCTCGGCGATCGCGGTCTGTGCGGCCGGCTGGGTGTCCTGGTTGGGGCCGATCTGCTCGTTCTTGATCTCGCAGACGGCCGAGAACCCCTGGCGGTACCCCTCCATCCGCTCCTGGCTGCGCTGCGCGGCGACGGCCGACTCGAATGAGACGTAGGCGTCGTACGTGCAGTCCCAGCGCTCCTTCACCCACTCGCCCACCGCCCGGCCGGCGATCTGACCCGCCCGGTAGTCGTCGGCCTCGACGAGGGCGCCGGCGCACGGCTCCTGGGCAAACTCGACGGCGACGACCGGGACGTCGGCCGGGGCGAGTCCGCAGACGGCCTCGGGGTCGGCCAGCGTCCCCTGGAACTGGATGATCCCCTTCACCCCGGCCTCGGTCAGCTCGGTCATGCAGCCGGCGACCTTGCCCCCCTCGAGGTTGGCGTCGCACTCGACCAGCTCGACCTGGGCGAGCGCGGCCTGGGCCCGGATGCCCTCCGAGATCTCGAAGACGTAGGGGACCTGCTCGCCGTAGGAGAGGTAGCCGATCTTCAGCCCCGCCCCGGCTCCCTCGGCGACGCCGTCGTACGGGTTCGCCGACGGGCTGGCCGTCGGGGCGAGGGTCGGCGTCGGCGACGCCTGGGAGGTGGGCGACAGGCAGGCGGCGGTCGCGACGGCGACCCCGGCCAGCAGCGCGACGACGCGGCCGGAGCGGAGCCGCGACGACGGGCGCGAGTTGAGCACGAGGATCCTCCGGATGGTCGAGCGGGGTCGGCGGCCGGGGCCCTCGCGGGCGCGGCACCGGCGGGCCAAGGATACGGGATCGGCGCCAGGCGGGCCGTTCGGCACGGCGTGCCGTCGGGACGTCGTCCCCGTGCGTCGCGGTGCGTCCCGTCGCGCGGCCGGGGGCGTCCCGTCGCGCGGCCGGGGGTCGTTGCGTCGCGCGGGCCGGGGGCCGTTGCGTCGCATGCCATCTTTCGTGCTTCGGCCAGAGCGTCGAGCCGTTCCAGGTCCCGCAGCGAGACGATTGTCGCGTGGGACGCGCGAATCCGCGCGCACGGGGCCGGTGTCCGGTCGCAAAGCAGGAAGGATTGCGTGCAACGCGCCGCCGCCCCGACAGGCGCCCGAGCGGGCGGGTCGGGCGGTCGGGGCGCGCTGGCGGCGGGTCGCCGTGCCTCGGCGGGCGGGCGCGTGAACCTCAGCGGCGGGCGAGCCGCTCCACCTCTCCGAGGACGGCGTTCGTCGGCGCGAGCCGCGCGTGGAGCTCCTGGTACTCGGCCGCGAGGCGGTCGTACACGGCCCGGGCGGTCGGGTCGGGCGCGAGTCGCTCGGCGACGCGGACCAGGGCCGCGATCGCCGCGTGCTCGTCGGCGGCCACGCCGGCCCCGACGGCGGCGAGGATCGCGGCGCCGGCCACCGATGCCTCGGCCACGGCCGGAACGGCGACCTCGACGCCGACGACGTCGGCCTTCACCTGGTTCCAGAGCCGGCTCGCGGCCGTGCCGCCGGTCACGCGCAGCTCGACGAACGGGAGGCCGGCGGCACGTGCGGGGGCGGCCACGTGGCGGAGGGCGAACGCCGCGGCCTCGAGGATGGCACGCGTCAGGTGGGCTCGCCGATGGCCGAGCGTCAGGCCGACGAACGCCCCGCGGGCGGTCGGGTCGTGGAGCGGCCACCGCTCGCCGGCGAGGTACGGCAGGAACAGGAGGCCGCCAGCACCGGCCGGTGCCTCGGCCGCCTCGGCGAGGAGCTCCGGCAGCGCGATCGTGCCGCCGAGGGCCTCGCCGACGTACCAGTCGAGCGCCTTCCCGGTCCCGGCCATCGCCCCGCCGACGTAGTGGAGGCCCGGCAGCGGCGCCGGCCCCGTCCAGAGCGGCGGCGCGGCGACCGGCCCGTCGACGTACAGACCGAACCCTCCGCTCGTCCCGCCGGTGTCGATCGCCTGGCCAGGCGCCGTGAGCCCGGCCCCGAGGAACGTCGCGATCGCGTCGTTCGCCCCGGCGACGACCGGCAGGCCGGCCGGCAGTCCCAGCTCCGCGGCGGGTCCCGGCAGGAGCCCCCCGACGACGGTGCCGGCTCGGACCGCCGGGGGGGCGATCCGCTCGTCGAGCCCGACGACGCGCGCTTCGGCGGCCGTGATCGCCTCGGTCGGATCCTGGAGGGCGGCGGCGGCGATCCCGGTGAGGCGGAACGCCAGGTGGTCCCACGCCGCAAGCAGCCACGTGGTCCGCTCGACCACGTCCGGGCGAAGGGCGGCAAGCAGCCGGGCCCGGCCGAGGAGCCCGACGACCCAGCCCTGCCGCCCGATCGCGGCTGCGGCGGCTGCCGTCTGCTCCCCCGCCCGCCGGTCGAGCCAGGTGATCGCTGGCGCGAGCGCGCGGCCGTCGGCGCCGGTCGCGACGAGCGTCGGCCCCTGGCCGACGGCGCAGATCGCAAGGGGCTCCACGGGACCGCCGGCGCCGGCCTCGGCACGGGCGATCCCCACGCCGCGGACGAGGGCCGTCCACCAGGCGTCCGGGCGCTGCTCGGCGCGGCCCGGGGCGCCGTCGAGGAGCAGGCCATACGGCACGCGGGCGAAGCCCCGGAGACGGCCGTCGAGCCCGAGGACGCCCACCTTCGCGGCGGAGGTCCCGAGATCGACGGCAACGAGGACGCGGGGGTCTGCGGTCACGAGGCGGAATGGTAGGCGCCGGGCCCGCACCTGTCGCGGACCCGTCGCGGCGCAGCACGCCCGCCGCTCGGTGGCCGACCGGGGCGGTATCGGGCCTCGCGTCAGGCCCGGTTGCGACGGAGCTTCGAGCCCTGGCTGCCGACCTGGGTGGCGTCCAACCGGACGTGCTCGCGGGCTGCCGCGTCACGGGCCGTCTCGCTCGCCGCCAGCTCCTCCTCGGTCGAACCGCGGAGGCTGAGGATCGTGAGCCGCCGGAGGGCGGCGACCCAGAGAAGGCCGGCCGGCACCCACAGCAGCAGGCTGGCCCCGAGGCTCACGAGCGCCGACAGGACGTAGACCCCCAGTGCGCCATCTTCGGCGAAGGCGCCGCCGAGCAGCTCAGCGGCAAAGCAGAGGGCGAGCGCCACCGCCTGGGCGATGGCGCCGAAGGCCGCGAGGCCGGAGAACGGGCCGAGGTCCTCGCGCGCGATCCGCGCCGCGAGCAGCCCACAGGCCACGACCGCGCCAATCGCGAAAGCGGGTCCCCGGAAGCCACCGAGATCGATGGCGAAGCCGGCGCCCGGCGCAAAGACCACGCTCGCATACCAGGCCGCCGCGGCGGCGACCGGCAGCGCGAGCAGGAGGCCGGTGACGGTCGGGCGGCGGACGAACGGATCCACGCGACGACGGTCGACGCTGGGGGCGACGTCGTCAAGAGTCGGACGGCACAGCGGGCGGTGCGGCCGGCGGTGGCCCCGCCTCCGTTGCGGCCGACCGGTCGTCACGCGACTCGCGCACGTGGGGCGCGAACTCGGAGTATCCGACTTCGCGCCCCGGAGGCACGAACGAACCTGTCGGACGGGGCGCTCGTCGGCCGAGGACGAGGTGGCGCGGCCGGGGTTCGCCCGCCGGCCGGGTTCTGCCGCCGGCCGGGTTCTGCCGCCGGCCGAGGTTCGCCCCGCCGGCCGGAGTTGGCCGCGTCGCCCCGCCGGGACGCCTTACAGCACCTTCCCGGGGTTGAGGATGCCGAGCGGGTCGAGGGCGGCCTTGATCGCGCGCATCACGCGGACCGCGTCGGGCCCGCGTGTCGGCTCGAGCCAGGCGCGTTTCGCGACGCCGATCCCGTGCTCCCCGGTGACCGAGCCGCCGAGCGCGAGGACGGCCCGGAACAGGTCGTCCTGGGCCTCGCGGAGGCGCTCGGCGGCGGCCGGTTCGTCGCGGTCGAAGACGAACGACGGGTGGAGGTTGCCATCGCCGGCGTGGCCGAAGACCCCGATCGGCATTCCCCGCCGCTCACCGATCTCGTGGATCGCGTGGAGGAGCGCCGGGACGCGGCTCCGCGGGACGACGACGTCCTCCATTCGGCTCACGCCCATCGCGTCGAGCGCCCAGTGGGCCATGCGCCGGCCTTGCCGGAGCATGTCCGCCTCGGCGGCATCCTGTGCCCGCACGAGGAGGCCGGAGCCCGACGCGGTGCAGGCGCGCTCGGCCCGGTCGAGCTCGTCGGCGCCCGCCGCACCCGGCAGGTCGGACTCCACGAGGAGCATCGCCGCGGCATCCTCGTCCAGGCCGAGTCCGTACGAGGCGTTCACGGCGCGGATCGTGAAGGCGTCCATCAGCTCGAGCGTGCACGGCTGGACACCGTCGCGGACCATCCCGGCGACGGCCTCGCCCGACGCCTCGACGGTCGGGAAGAAGGCGAGGAGGGTCTGCTTCGGTGCCGGCATCGGGATGAGCCGGAGCGTCGCCTCGGTGACGATCCCGAGGGTGCCCATGCTGCCGACGAAGAGGCTCGCCAGGTCGTACCCGGCGACGTCCTTGACGTTGCGGCCGCCGGTCCGGATCACCGACCCGTCGGCCATGACGACCTCGAGCCCGAGGACCGCGTCGCGGGTCACTCCGTACTTCACGCAGCAGAGCCCGCCCGAGTTCGTGGCGAGGTTGCCGCCGATCGTGCAGGTCTCGTAGCTCGCGGGGTCGGGAGCGTAGAACAGGCCGTGCGCAGCGACCGCTGCCTTGAGGTCCGCGTTGACGACGCCGGGCTGGACGACGACGGCACGGTTCTCGACGTCGATCTCGAGGATCCGGTTCATCTTCGTCAGGGCGACCGTGAGACCGCCCTCGACCGCGACCGCGCCGCCCGACAGGCTGGTCCCGGCGCCGCGGGGAACGAGCGGGACGCGGTGCGCGGCGGCCAGGCGGACGATCCCCGCGACGTCGGCGGTCGAGGTCGGGAAGGCGACGGCGAGCGGGGGCGGCGGCTCGAGGTAGGCCGTCTCGTCGCGGCGGTGGGCTTCGAGGTCGACCGGGTCGACCGTCACGCGCAGGTCGGGGAGCGCCGCGCGGAGCTCGTCCAGGAAGGCGGCCGTCATCGCCCCGCATCATACGTCGGGCTCCCGGCACGACCCGGTCGGTGGCGGCCGGCCGCCGCGGACTCGAGGCACGGCCGGGCCGCCGGCGGCGTCGGCCGTCCCGTGCCAGACTCGGGCGATGGAGCCGACCCACCGGCGGTGGCGCGCCCCGGCCTTCGCGCTCGCGGCGATCGTCCTCGCCGGGATCGCGGCGGTCGCGCCGGCGACCGCGCCGCCCGTCCGTGCCGCCTCGGCGATCGAGCCCGGTGCCGTCGACCGGAGCAGCCTCTCCGTGGAGGCGCGCTACGACGTCCGGGCAACCATCCGGATGGCGACCGGGACGATGACGGTCGTCGAGCGGATCGTGATCACGAACCGCTCCGGCGGCCCGATCGATCGCCTCGAGCTCAACACCGTCCTCGCCCGGATCGGCTCCCTCCGGATCTCGCGAGCAAGCGTCGACGGCGTCGCCATCGCGCCGGTGGTCGACGACCAGACGATCCGGCTGCCCCTCGGCGGGATCCTCCCCGACGGCGCCAGCGCCTCGGTGGCGCTGCGGTTCACGGCGCGGGCCGGCACACGGCTCGCGGGCAGCCGCTGGCTCTTCGCCCGCGTCGAGGGCTCGTGGACGGCGTACCGCTGGCTGCCGTGGATCAGCGCGGCCCGGCGCTTCGACCGCCCGAACCACGGCGACCCGTTCGTGACGGCGTCGAGCCCGTTCGTCCGGCTCGCCGTCACGAGCGACCGGCCCGTTCGCCTGGCGACGAACGGGCAGCGGGTTGGCGTCGACGGCCTCACGCAGGTGTTCGAGGCGGTCGACGTGCGCGACCTCAGCTTCGTCGCCGACGCCCGGTTCGCTGTGGCCTCGGGGGTCGTGGGCGACACGCGGGTCGTGGTCCACGCCCGTTCCGCGGAGCGGCGGGCGGCGCTCCTCCGGCAGGCAAGCCGGTCGCTGGCGCGCCTCGAGCGGCTGCTCGGCCCGTATCCGTGGCGGCGGCTCACCGTCGCCGAGACGGCCGGCGGCTACGCCGTCGAGTCACCGGGCGCGATCTGGATCCCGCGCGGAGCTGCCGCCTCGCGACTGGGGTGGCTCGTCGCCCACGAGGTCGCCCACCAGTGGTTCTACGGTCTCGTCGGCAACGACCAGGCCCGGCAGCCGTTCGCCGACGAGGCGCCGGCCGACTTCCTCGCCCGCCATGTCACCGGGACCCAGCGCGCCAGCCGCTGCGATCGCGACGAGCTCGACCGGTCGAGCTACCGCTACTCGGCGGCCTGCTACTTCGAGGTCGTGTACGTGCAGGGGGCCCGGACCATCGACGGGATCCGGCGGCGGGCAGGCGACGCGGCGTTCTTCGGCGCACTGCGGAAGTACCTGGCCGCGCGTCGGCACGGGTTCGGGTCCACGGCGGAGCTCCTGGCGGCCCTCGACGCGGTCGACCCGACGGACCTCACGGTGCGGCTGCGCGAGCGCTTCCCGCGGATCCTGTAGCCGGTCCCCGTTGCGGGCTGACCGGAGCCGCGTCGCGACCTCGATAGGATCGGCCGACCTTCACGTCCGGAAGTCGGCCACGACTCCGGCCAACGGGGGGAGTGGAACGGACTTCCGTGCTCCAACGCGTCCGTTTCGTATCGACGCGGGTGGCGGCGCGCCCGCCTCCGCGGTGGTCCCGGTCGCCCGACGCGGACCAGGCGACGACGCGGCCGGCTACCGCTCCCCGGTGCGGCGGCCCACGAGCCACCAGGCGGCCGGGAACACGATGCCGGCGAGGGCGAGCTTGAGCACGTCGCCGAAGACGAATGGGGCGAGCCCCTTCTCGACCGCCGTCGAGACGTCGAAGCCGGTCGCCAGCATGAGCCAGGGGATGCCGACGGCGTAGATCAGCAGGTTGCCGACGAGCATCGCCACCACGGCACCGCCGACGTGGCGGTCCCAGCCGAGCTCGGCGAGGCGGCCGACGACCCCCGCGGCGAGCAGGAAGCCGATGAGGTAGCCGCCGGTGGCCCCGAAGACCCAGCCGCCCGCGTCACGGGAGAGGAACGTGTCGAGGCCGGAGGCGCCGCCCGCGTAGACCGGCAGCGCGAGGCCGACGGCGAGGTAGAGGCCCACGGCGAGGATGCCACGGCGGAACCCGAGGGCGCCGCCGACGAGCAGGACCGAGAACGTCTGCGCCGTGATCGGGACCGGCGAGGTCGGCAGGGTCACCCGCACGTCGCCCGGGAGCACGATCGTCTGGCCGGCCAGGACGACCTGCAGGTTCGCCGTGAGGGCGATGACGATCGCCCCGATGACGACAAGGGCGATGTGGCGAGCCCTCGTGCTCAGCCGCTCGCCGACGGCGACCGGGACGAGAAAGTCGCCGATCGTGATCCCGCGCTCGGCGGCGGGCAGCCGGTTGAGGCGCTCGGTGGCGAGGCTCATGGAGTCTCCTGGACGCCGGTCGGGCGGGCGGCGCTCTGCCGCGTGGGCGGAGTCTAGCAGCGCGGCCGGTGCGGCTCGTGGCCGGGCAACCGCCGCGGCCGCGCAACCACCGCCGCGGCCGCGCAACTACCGCCGTGGCCCGGCAACCGCCGCGGGCGGTCGCCGCGGACGGGCAACCGCCGCGGGCCGTCGCCGGGGACCGTCGAAGATCAGTCGCGGCCGAGCGCGGGGACGATGTCGACCCGGGATGCGAGCCGCGCAGGGTAGAGGGCCGCGACGATCGCCAGCCCGACCCCGCCGATGAGCGAGCCCACCGCGGCTGCCCAGGGCGGCGCAAACGCGGCCCCGGACCCGCCGGCCAGGCCGACGAGCGCGACCCCGGCGAGCAGCCCGGCGCCGACGCCGAGAACGGCCCCGACGAGGCCGAGGATCGCCGCCTCGAGGACCACGAGCCGGCCTGCCTGGCGGCGCGTCAGACCGGTGGCGCGGAGGACCGCCAGCTCCCGGACCCGCTCGAGGACGTTCATCGCCAGCGTGTTGACGATCCCGAGCGCCGCCACGAGGACCGCGACCGCGGCGAGCGCCGCGAAGAGCGCGGCCCGCCGGTCGACCGCCGCGCCGATCGTGCCGGCCGCCTGCTCGATCGACGCCGGCTCGAGCGCGTAGCCGCGGGCCGTCTCCTCGACTGCCGGCCGGGCCTCGGGCGCGTCGCCCGGCTGGAACCGGACCGCGAACGCGTCCGCGCCGAGCACGCCGAGGCGCTCGGTCGCGTCCGGCCAGCCGACGAGGATCGCCTCCCCGACCGTCCCCGGGATCGTCCGCCGGGCCACCCCGGCCACGGCGAGGTCCACGAGACCCGTCCCGGTGAGGAGCTGGAGCCGATCGCCGACTGCGAGGCCCAGCCGGTCGGCAAGGCTCTGCGGCACGACTGCCGACCCGCCGGCGTCGAGGGCCGCCAGGGCGGTGTCCCGCTCCCCGGCCACGAACGCCAGCCGTCCGTCCGCGGCCAGGTCGGCGCCGACGACCGCGGCGGCATCCGCGCGCACGCCGTCGACCGCGATCGAGAACCGCCCGATCGGGCTGATCCGCTCGACCCCGGGCAGCGCGGCGAGGTCGTCCGCGACCGGCTCGTCGGCGGCGACCGGACGGACCGAGGTGAGGAGCAGGTCGCCGGGGACCACCTCCTCGAGCCAGGCGGTGGCCGCGGCCCGCGTGGAGCCGGCGACGCCGGCGAGTCCCACGAAGACCGCCAGCGACACGGCGAGCGCGCCGACGGTGAGCGCGGAGCGGCTGCGATCGCGCACGAGCGAGCCGCGCGTGAGGCGCTCCTCCGTGGGGAGGACGAGTCCCGCGACGCGCCCGGCGACCCGCCCGAGCGGCCCAACGACGAACGGCGCGAGGAGCGCCACGCCCATGAGGAGGGCGAAGACCGCGAGGGGCCGCAGGAGGCCGTCGCGACCGTCGATCGCGCCGGGCCAGAGGGCCAGTCCGACGAGCCCGACGACGGCGAGGACCAAGGCGAGCCAGCGGAGCCGCGTCCGGAGGATCGCGCCCTGGTCCGACCGCTGGCGGAGCGCCGCGACCGGCGAGATGCTCGCGGCCCTGAGGGCGGGCTCGACGGCCGCAGCGGCGGTGACGAGGAGGCCGATGACGGCGCCCAGGACGAGCGGGGCGGCGGGGATCGTGACGTCCGCCGGGGCAGCGCCGGCGGCGTCACCGAGGACCGCCACGGCGGCAACCGCGAGGCCGATTCCCGCGAGGATGCCGAGCGCGACTCCGGCCACGCCGAGGTGCAGCGCGGCGAGGAGGACGAGGAGCGTGACCTGCCGCCGGGTCATCCCCGCGGCGCGGAGGAGCCCGACGTCGCGCGCCCGCTCCGAGACCGTCATCGAGAGCGTGTTGAAGATGAGGAACGCGCCGCCGAACAGGGCGACCGCGGCCACGAGGGCGATCGCCGCCCGCGTCTCGCCGGTCGACGCCTCGAGCGCGGCCACGAGGCTCGCCGGCGTCGTGATGGTGTACGGCTCGACGTCGAGGCGCCGCTCCAGTTCGTCGACGACGGTGGCCGCGTCGGCGCCGGACGCCAGGCGCACGTCGACCGCGGTGACGCGATCGGTGGCGAAGAGCCGGGCGGCCGTGGCCAGGTCGACGACGACGCTCCGCCCGGCCGGGTCGGGGTCGCCGGGGCCACCGGCAAGGACGCCGACGACGCTGAGCACGGCCGGCTCCGCCTCCGGGTCGCCGAGGAGCGTGATCGTCGACCCGACGCCGAGCCCGTCCTCGGCGGCCAGCGTGGCCGACACGAGGGCGCCGTCGCCGTCGCCGGCTTCGGGTAGGGCCCCGGCGGCGAGGCGGCGGTCGCGGACCGCAGGGTCGGCCGCCCGATCGACGCCGACGACCGTGACGGGTCCGGGGAGCGTCGTCGCCCCGCTCTCGAGGTCCGGCAGGGGGTACGTGCGCCGCTCGAGGACCGGGGCGACCGTGGCGACGCCCGGCGTCACCGCGACCGCCTCCACCGTCGCCGGGGAGAGCCCCCGCTCCTCGAGCGTGCCGACGCGCAGGTCGGCCCGGCCCAGGAGATCGGCGGCGCTGCGCTCGACGGCCGCGTCGAGGGCGGCGTTGAGGATGAGGCCGGCGACGAGGACGCCCGTCCCGAGGGCGATGCCGATCGCCGTCAGGACGCTCCGCAGGGGACGGGCGCTGAGGCTGCGGCGGGCGAGCGCGTTGGCGGCGCGCACGGGTCAGAGTCCCAGCGTCGGCGAGGCGGGCGATGAGCGGCCCGGCCGCGTGGTCCGCGCGCCGGCCGAGCAGGATCTCGTCGAGCACGGTCCCGTCGCGCAGGACGAGGACCCGATCGGCGTACGCCGCCGCCTTCGCGTCGTGGGTGACGAGGACGACCGTCTGGCCGCGCTCCGAGCACAGGCGCCAGAGCATGTCGAGGATCTCCGTGCCGGTCGAGTAGTCGAGGTTGCCGGTCGGCTCGTCGGCGAGGAGGAGGGCCGGGCGGTGGACGAGGGCCCGGGCGAGCGCGACGCGCTGCTGCTCGCCCGCGGAGAGCTCGTCGGGTCGGTGGCGCTCCTTGCCGGCCAGGTCGACCGCCTCGATGACCTCCCGGATCGCGGCCGACTCCTCGCGGCCGCCCGGGTCGCGACCGTCGATCGTGAACGGCAGGGCGACGTTCTCGCGGACCGAGAGGATCGGCAGGAGATTGAAGAACTGGAAGACGAACCCCGTCTTCGCGCGGCGGAGCTTCGTCGCCTCGTCGTCGCCGAGGCGGCTCACGACGGCCCCGTCGAGGACGACCTCGCCGGCCGACGGGCGGTCGAGGCCGCCGAGGAGGTGGAGGAGCGTGCTCTTGCCCGAGCCCGACGGCCCCATCACGGCGACGAACTCGCCCGCCTCGACGGCCAGCGACACGCCGCGCACGGCGTCGACGTCGACGCCGCCCATCCGGTACGTCCGGGCGAGGTCGCGCGCCTCGAGGATCGGCGGCATCAGGAGGTCCTCCGGTTGGGAGCGGTGCCGCGACGCACCGCGGCGGGCCGAGGGGAGAGCCGGTGTCGGTCGTGGACGACCGCCGGCAGGGCGGCCGCCGTCATGACCCGAAGAGGAAGCGAAGGACGGCGCCGGAGAGGCCGTCGAACAGGCCGGGCGCAGGCGACGGGATCCCCGTCGGGTCCTCGACCCGGAAGGAGCGCCCGGGCGGCGGCCCGCCGCCGCTGCGGCCGCCGTTGCCGTTGTCGCCGCCGTTCCCGTTCCCGTTCGGGTCCCCGGCCCCGCCGGGTCCGTGGCCGAGGCCGCGCGGCGCGTCGTCGTCGGGCTCGACCACGACGAACGGCGTCGGCACGGGCGTGGGCTCGGGCGTCGGCGTCGGGGTGGGCCTGGGGGTCGGCTTCGGGGTCGGCTTCGGGGTCGGCCTGGGGGTTGCCCGAGGTCGCTCGACCGGCTTCGGCGTCGGCCTCGGCTTCGGCCGTGCCGTCGGCTTCGGGGTCGGCTTGGGGGTCGGCTTGGGGGTCGCGGTGCCGCCGCCCCCGCCGCACCTGTCGGCGAAGAGGACCGTCCACATCTTCTTGCCGGTCGCGCTCTTGTAGGCGCCGACGCCGATGACGTCCCAGGCCTTGCCGAGGATGTTCTTGCGGTGGCCCGACGAGTTCATGAACTGGAGGTGGACGGCCTGCGTGGCCACGTCGTCCGGGTAGGAGTTCCAGCCGATGTTCTCGCCGGCCACCCTGAAGCAGTAGCCCTTCGACTGGAGCACGTCGAAGACGCTGCCGTACCCGGGGATCGAGTGGCTGAAGTAGTCCCGCTTGATCATGTCCTTGCTGCGCCAGCGGGCCACCGACGTGAGCGTGGCGTCGACCTTCAGCGCCCTCAGGCCGGCGCTGGCGCGGGCCTGGTTCGTGCGCGAGACGAGCTCGCGTTCGGAGGCGGAGCTGAAGGCGTTGTCGTCCCAGGCGGCGACCGGGGCCGGGCTGACGAACGAGCCGACGGTGACGGCGAGGAACGCGCCGGCGACGAGCACGGCGAAGCGCGCCTGGGGCGTGCGCCGGAGCACGGGACGAGTCACGAGCCGACCGTACCGGTCCGGACCGCCCACGTCCGTCGCGCGATGGTCCCGCCCGACCCCGGGACGGTGGTCCGGGGGCGCCCGCGCGACGCGGCGCGAGCCCGGCCGCCCGAACCGGGGCCGGCCGCACCCGTGTCCGGTCGCCGGCGGGGGGTCAGCCGGCGGCGTCGTCCGCCAGGTTCGGGCGCAGGATCCGCGCCGCCTCGCCGACCGGGATCCCGGCCCGGCGCGCGTAGTCCTCGAGCTGGTCGCGCCCGATCCGCCCGATCCCGAAGTACGTGCTCGCCGGGTGCCAGAAGTAGTAGCCGGAGACGGACGCACCGGGGTGCATCGCGAACGACTCCGTGAGCCGGATTCCGGCCCCCTCCTCCGCGCCGAGGAGCTCGAAGATCGTCCGCTTCTCCGAGTGGTCCGGGCAGGCCGGGTAGCCGGGGGCGGGGCGAATCCCCTGGTAGCGCTCGGCGATGAGGTCGGTGTTCGCCAGGGCCTCGTCGGGGGCGTAGCCCCACAGCTCGCGGCGCACCCGCTCGTGGAGCCGCTCGGCGAATGCCTCGGCGAGCCGGTCGGCGAGCGCCTTGGCCAGGATCGCCGAGTAGTCGTCGTGGGCCGCCTCGAAGCCGGCGACGAGCTCGTCGACGCCGTGGCCGGCGGTCACCGCGAAGGCCCCGACGAAGTCCGCGACACCGCTCTCGCGGGGCGCCACGAAATCGGCCAGGGCGAGGTTCGCGCGACCGTCGCGCTTCGCGATCTGCTGGCGGAGCGTCCGGAACGTCGCGAGGGGCTCGGCGCGCTCCTCGTCGCCCCAGACCACGATGTCGTCGCCGACGGCGTTCGCCGGCCAGAACCCGACGACGGCGTCCGCGCGCAGGCTCCCCTCGGCCACGATCCGGGCGAGGAGCGCCGTCGCGTCGCGGTGGAGGTCGCGCGCCGCCTGGCCGACGGTCGGGTCGTCGAGGATCGCCGGGAAGAGCCCCTTGAGCTCCCACGTCGCGAAGAACGGGGTCCAGTCGATCCGCTCGACGAGCTCCGCGAGCGGGTAGTCCCGGAAGGCGCGCACGCCGAGGAAGGAGGG
Source organism: uncultured Chloroflexia bacterium (assembly GCA_963736545.1). Lineage (GTDB taxonomy): Bacteria > Chloroflexota > Limnocylindria > Limnocylindrales > CSP1-4 > CTSoil-043. The sequence continues at coordinate 3,319,871 of CAVTPA010000001.1, read as the reverse complement.
GCGCGGCGGCACGACCCCGGCCCACTCGATGTGGAGCCGGTTCGCGCGCGCCTCCGCGAGGGTGAGCCGGTGCTCGTTCGCCTGTCGCTCGCCGCGCTCGCGCCGGATCGTCGCGTACTCCGCGCGAACCCCCGCCGCGTACCCCTCGCGCTGCGCCGGGTCGAGCAGCGCCCGCGCCACCCCGACCGCGCGCGACGCATCCTGGACGTGGACGACCGGGCCGGAGTAGGCCGGCGCGATGCGAACGGCGGTGTGCGTGCGCGACGTCGTCGCGCCCGCCGATGAGCAGCGGCACGGTGAAGCCCTGGCGCTCCATCTCGGCGGCGACGTGGACCATCTCGTCGAGCGAGGGCGTGATGAGGCCGGAGAGCCCGACGAGATCGGCGCCGATCTCCCGGGCGCGCTCGAGGATCCGGGCCGCCGGCACCATGACGCCGAGGTCGACGACCTCGTAGTCGTTGCAGCCGAGGACGACGCCGACGATGTTCTTGCCGATGTCGTGGACGTCGCCCTTCACCGTGGCGGTGACGATCGTCCCGGCGCGGCCGACCCCGCCGGCCCGCTCCGCCTCGAGGTACGGCACGAGGACGGCGACGGCCTTCTTCATGACCCGGGCGCTCTTGACGACCTGGGGCAGGAACATCCTCCCGGCGCCGAACAGGTCGCCGACGACGTTCATCCCGGCCATGAGCGGGCCCTCGATGACGTCGAGCGGGCGCGCCGCGCGCAGGCGGGCCTCCTCGGTGTCCTCGGCGATCCAGGTGTCGATCCCCTCGACGAGCGCGTGGGTGAGGCGCTCCTCGACCGGCCGGTCGCGCCAGGCGAGGTCCTCCGCCGCCCGCGCCTGGCCCGCCTCGCCGGCATAGCGGATCGCGACCTCGAGGAGACGTTCGGTGGCGTCCGGCCGGCGATCGAGGACGACGTCCTCCACCCGCTCGCGCAGCTCCGGGTCGATGTCGTCGAGGACCGGCAGGACCCCGGCGTTGACGATCGCCATGTCGAGCCCGGCGCCGATCGCGTGGAACAGGAACACGGCGTGGATCGCCTCGCGGACCCGGTCGTTGCCGCGGAAGGCGAACGACACGTTGGAGACACCGCCGGACGTCCGCGCGCCAGGCAGCTCCGCCTTCAGGCGCCGGACCGCCTCGAAGAAGTCGACCGCGTACCGCCGATGCTCCTCGATCCCGGTCGCGATCGCGAAGATGTTGGGGTCGAGGATCACGTCCTCTGGCGCGAAGCCGACCTGCTCGGTGAGGATCCGGTGGGCGCGCCGGAGCACGTCGACCCGGCGCTCGACCGTGTCGGCCTGGCCGCGCTCGTCGAAGGCCATGACGACGGCCGCAGCCCCGTAGCGCCGGCAGAGCCGCGCCTGGCGGAGAAACGCTGCCTCGCCCTCCTTGAGCGAGATGGAGTTGACGACCCCGCGTCCCTGGAGCTGGCGCAGGCCGGCCTCGATGACATCCCACTTCGAGCTGTCGACCATGACCGGGACGGCGGCGATGTCCGGCTCGACCGCGATCCGCCGCAGGAAGCGGGTCATCGCGGCGACGCCGTCGAGCATCGCCTCGTCCATGTTCACGTCGATGAGCTGGGCGCCGTTGACCACCTGCTCGCGGGCGATCGCCACGGCGTCGTCCTCGCGGCCCTCGGCGATGAGTCGGGCGAACTTCCGCGAGCCGGTCACGTTCGTCCGTTCGCCCACGTTGACGAAGGCGTTGCCCGGGGGCGGGATCTCGACGGGGAGGAGGCCGGCAAGCCGGGTGACGGCGGGCACGGTGGGCACCGCGCGCGGCGGGATGCCGGCGACCGCCGCGGCGATCGCGGCAACGTGGGCGGGCGTCGTCCCGCAGCAGCCGCCGGCGACGTTGACGAGCCCGTGCTCGGCCCACTCGCGCATCGCCGTCGCCATCGCCTCCGGCGACTCGTCGTAGCCGCCGAGCTCGTTCGGGAGCCCCGCGTTGGGGTAGGCGGAGACCGGCCGGTCGGCGATCCGGCCAAGGACGTCGAGGTGCTCGCGGAGCTGGGCGGGGCCGAGGGCGCAGTTGAGCCCGACGAAGACCGGGTCGGCGTGGCGGATGCTGTGCCAGAACGCCTCGACGGTCTGGCCCGAGAGCGTCCGCCCGGACGCGTCGACGATCGTGCCGGAGATGACGAGCGGGAGGGGGACGCCGAGCTCCTCCTCCAGGCCCCGGACCGCGAAGATCGCGGCCTTGGCGTTGAGGGTGTCGAAGACCGTCTCGACGAGGAGGATGTCGGCGCCGCCCTCGAGCAGGCCGGCCGCCGCCTCGCGGTAGGCCGCCTCGAGCTCCTCCCACGAGGTGTTCCGCGCGGCCGGGTCGTCGACGTCCGGCGAGAGCGAGGCCGTCCGGTTGGTCGGCCCCAGCGATCCGGCGACGTAGCGGGGGCGGGACGGGTCCGCCCGCTCCGCTTCGTCGGCCGCGGCGCGGGCGAGGCGGGCCGCCGCGACGTTCATCTCGCGGACGACGTCGTCGCCCAGGCCGTAGTCGGCCTGGGCGACGCGGGTCGCGGTGAACGAGTTGGTGGTGACGATGTCGGCCCCGGCGGCAAGGTAGGCCGCGTGCGCCGCCTGCACGGCCGCCGGCTGCGTCAGGCAGAGGAGGTCGTTGTCGCCCCGCACGTCACGCGGGTGATCGGCGAAGCGCGCCCCGCGGAAGTCGCCCTCGCTGAAGCCGTGGCCCTGGAGCAGCGTCCCCATCGCCCCGTCGAGGACGAGAATCCGGTCCGCGAGGAGCCCGGGGAGGCGCGCCAGCCGGGCGCGGCGCGCGGGGGCCGCAGCGGCCGCCGCGACCGCCGCGAGCGCCGCCGGGGCCGGATCCTCGGCGGGCGGCGCGGCCACGGGCCCGCTCGCGCGGCTCACGATCGGCTCCCCGCCGCGTGCCGCTCGCGGATCCGTCGGACGAGGCCGGCGCACTGCTCGTAGCGCCCGAAGCTCGGCATGATGTACGTGCCGGCAACCTCGTTCTCGACGGTCGCGAGGAGCGCATCGGCCATCTCGATGCCGACCTCCGATCCCCGCTCCCCTGCCGCGTGCATCTGTGCCCGCGCGCCGTCGGGGATGACGATCCCGGGAACCTCGTGATGGAGGAACTCGGCATGCCGCGCCGAGACGAGCGGCAGGACGCCGAGGAGAACCGGGACCGGGAATCCGCCCGGCCCGAACCGCCGCCGGGCTTCCCGGAGCATCGCCTCCACCTGCTCCAGCGCGTACAGCGGCTGGGTCATCACGAGGTGGGCGCCCGCCTCGATCTTGTGGGCCAGGCGATCCCACTCGGTGGCCGCGTCGGCGGCCGTCGGGTCGAGGGCGCAGGCGATCGTGAACCCGGCGCGCTGGCCGATCGGGCTGCCGGCCTGGTCCTCGCCGCGGTTGAGCCGGGCCAGGACGCCGACGAGGCCGATCGAATCGACGTCCCAGACGCCCGTGCCGCTGGGATAGTCGCCGACCCGCGGCGGGTCGCCGGTCAGGGCGAGGATGTTGCGCACCCCGAGCGCGTGGGCTCCGAGCAGCTCCGACTCGAGGGCCATGAGCGTGCGGTCGCGCGTGGTGAGGTGGACGACACACTCGAGGTCGAGGTCGTGCTGGATCCCGAAGGCGACGGCCATGGCGCCCATGCGGACCCTCGCCATCGCCGAGTCGCTGACGTTGACGACGTCGACGCCGGCGGCGGCGAGGAGGCGAGCGGCCTCGAGGGTTCGATCGATCCGGACGGAGCGCGGAGGGTCGATCTCGACGGAGACGACGAACCGGCCCGCCGCGAGCGCGCGCGACAGGCGCGTGGGCGGCGGAGCGTCGCCGACCCCCCCGTCCGCCGGCTCCGCAGCGGCGGACCGGGGCTGGGGCGGGGACGCGGCGACGATGGCGCTTCGGTCGCGGAGCGGCAGGGGCGCGGCGACGAGTCGAGTCCCGGGCGACGCGTTCGCGGCCGCTCCCGGCGAGAGCTCGGCGCGGGCGTCGAGGATCCCTCGCATCGCCGCGACGTGGGCCGGCGTCGTGCCGCAGCAGCCGCCGACGATGCGGGCCCCGGCGTCGAGCATGGACTGCGTCGACTCGGCGAAGTAGTCGGCGCCTGCCGCGTAGACGAAGCGTCCCTCCATCCGCTGCGAGAGACCGGCGTTCGGCATGATGGAGCGGAACGCGCGGTCGGGCCCCTCGGCTCCGAACGCCTCGAGGGCGTCGAGGCAGGCGACCGGACCCGCACCGCAGTTGACCCCGATGACGTCGACGCCGGCCGCCTCCAGGGCCGCGGCGGCGGCGCTCGGCGTCGTCCCGCCGGGGAGCGTCAGCTCCTCGCCGAACGTGAGCGACGCCAGGATCGGCAGGTCGGCGGCGCGGCGCGCCTCGTCGACCGCCCACAGGAGCGCCTCGAGATCGGGGTGGGTCTCGAGGACGACGAGGTCGATGCCGCCCTCCAGCAGCCCCTCGAGCTGCTCGCGGAACAGCGATCGGGCGCGGGCCTCCCCGAACGCGGCGAGCTCGTGGGTCGGGACGCCGAGCGGGCCGATCGACCCACCGACGAGCGCGTCGCGCCCGGCCACGTCGCGCGCTTCCCGGGAAACCTGCGCGGCGCGGCGGTTGAGGCGGGTGACGTCTCCTGCCAGCCCGAACGCCTCGAGGCGGTGTCGGTTCGCGCCGAGCGAGAGCGTGATGATCAGCTCGGCCCCGGCCTCGAGGTACTCCCTGTGGGCTCCACCGACGAGATCGGGCCGGGTCGCCGGGAGCTCGTCGAGGCACGCCCGCTGCGGGACCCCACGGCCGAAGAGGAGCGTCCCCATCCCCCCGTCCGCGAGGAGCGGGCGGGCTGCCAGGCGGGCGCGGAGGCGAGCACGGGGGGTCAGGTCGGACACCGAATCATTGTGGCACGCGGCAGTCGGGGAGTCGGCGACCGGCCCCGGGCGCGCCGCCGCCCCTCGCGCGCGCTCGCGGGCGGCGTACTCTTCGCGGCATGGACGCCGCATTCGTCGACCTGTTCCGCCACCACGCGTGGGCCAACGACAAGCTCCTGGCCGCCTGCGAGGGATTGCCGCCCGATCACCTCGAGTGGGTGACCCAGGGCACCTACGGCGGCCTCGGCGCGACCCTCCGCCACCTCGTCGAGGCCGAGGAGCGCTACGTCGTCCGCCTGCGCGGCGAGCCGACCCGTCCCGGACCGGCCCCCGACATGCCCGATCCGCCGTCGCCGCCCGAGGCCCTGGCGCCGTCGGTGCGGGTCCTCCGGCGCCGCGCGGCCGTCAGCGGCGCGGAGCTCGTCGGGCTCGCCGAGCGGCTCGTGCCCGGAACGATCCTGTCGACGACGTTCCGCGGGGAGCCGGCGGAGATCCCGGCCGCCGTCGTCTTCGCCCAGGCGCTCAACCATGGTGGCGAGCACCGGACGCAGGTCCGCCACGCCCTCACCATCCTCGGCTACGAGCCGCCCGACGTCGACGCCTGGGCCTGGCACGAGATGCTGATCGCGCCCGACACGGGGGCGGTGCCGACCGCCTGACGGCGGCGCCGGGATCCGGGTTGCCCGGCGCGACCCGGGAAGGGGGACCCGATGTTCAAGGAAACGACCGCGACGACGCCCGAGGAGTACCTCGCCGCGCTCGACGAGCCCAGGGAGCGCGAGGTCCGGGCCGTCCACGAACTGATCCGGGCGACGGCGCCCGACCTCGAGCCGCACCTCCAGTCGGGGATGCTCGCGTACGGGCGGTATGCCTACCGCTCGAAGTCCGGGCGGAGCGGCGAGTGGTTCTCGATCGGCCTCGCCAGTCAGAAGCGCTACATCTCCCTGTACGTCATGGCCGCGGACGGCGAGCGCTACCTGGCGGAGACGTTCAAGGAGCGCCTCCCGAAGGCGGACATCGGCAGGAGCTGCGTCCGCTTCAAGCGCCTCGCCGAGCTCGACCGGGATGCCCTCGTCGAGCTGATCCGCACCGGCGCCACGTTCCACGGCCAGGCGGGCTGGACGGCGCCCGGAACCTGACGCGACACCTCGAGGGCCCGCCGCGCCGGCGGTCAGGGGACGGGCGTCGCGGGGCGCGGGAAACGCGGGTCGGCCAGCAGCGCCGCGCACGACGGGAACCCGGCGGCGGTATCGGCGTACGCGCAGGCCCAACGCTCGCCGTCGGCGGTGACGCCGATCCTCCCGGCCTCGAGCTCGACCCAGGGACCGCTCGCGTCCTCGAGGACGTCGCTCGTCGGACGGCCGAGCGGCTCGACCAGGCCGGACTCGCCGGGACGCTCCACGTCGCCGCCCCGCTCCGCCACGAGCGCCCGCCACCAGGCCCAGACCGGCCCGTGGACCGCGTGCGCGCCGGTGGCCGCGGACCAGTAGATCGCACCGTCGTCGAAGAGCTGGCGCCGCTCCGCGAGATCCGGCCCGAGCAGCGCGGTCGCCGGGTAGCCGAGCAGCGCGGCAGGTCCGGGGCCGCCGCCCAGCGCCTTCCAGGCGCGCCAGATGTCGTCGCTCAGCCAGTAGGCGTCGTACACCCGCTGGACGATCGAACCGTTCGTGAACTCCGCGTACGGGAGATTCTCGTCGGTCGTGCCCTCCGCGAGCGCGGCGCCGAGGGCGATCCCCCGCTCCGCGGCCGCATCGTGGGCGTCCTGCCACCAGGCCACGGGCGCGCCCGGATCCGGCGACGGTGGCACCGGCTCGAGAGTGGGCGACGTGGACGACGAAGGCGAGGCGGTCGGCGGCGTCGTCGCGGCCGGGGATGGCGTCGCGGCGGGCGACGGGGTGACGACGGCGGCCGGCGACGCCGCGGGCGCCAGGGCCGTGCCCGCGGCGACGATCGCCACGGCGGCCACGCCAACCAGCGCGATCCCCGCGATCGCCACCACCACCGCGCGGACGCGGCGGCGGCCCGGGGCGGCCCGAGGCGTGACGACCGGCTCCGCGGCCGCCGGGTCCGGCCCGATCTCGAGGACGCCGAGCTCGATGACGGCGGACGCCGGGTGCTCGGCCGAGCGGACCGCGATCCCGAGATCGACGCTCCCGGCGGGACCCCCGACGCCCTGAGGGGGCCGCAGCCGCACGGCAACCGTGCCGGACGCCCCGGGCGGCAGGTCGAGCGCGGGCGGGTCGACCTCGGCCCACGCGGCCGGCTCCCCCATCACCTCGACGACGACCCGATCGGCGGTGGATCCCGCGTTCGAGACGAGGAGGGCGAAGACCGCGACCTCGCCGGGCGCTGCCCGCTGCGTCGGCTCGGTCAGCTCCGCGACGATGGTCGGAGCGGCCGGCGCCCGGGGAGCAGGCGCCGGGGCGGTCGCCGGTGCCGCCGCCGGCTCGAGCGCCGCGCCGCAGCTCGCGCAGCGCGAGGCGGTCCGTTGGTTGTTCGCGCCGCACTCCCCGCAGTCGACCATGCGATCGAGTGTAGGCCCGTCCGGCTCGCGGCACCGGCTCGGGGCGGCCTTCGCGCCGGGGGTCGCCGTCAGCCGCCGGGGGCGAAGCCCGCGCCGGCCGCCGCCTCGACGCGATACACGCGGGGCTTGAGCCCGGTACGTGCCGGGTAGGCGGCCATGACGCGCTCCCGCAGCCGGTCGACCGCGCCCCGTTCCACCAGGTTGACCGTGCAGCCCCCGAAGCCCGCACCGGTCATCCGGGCGGCCACCACGCCGGGCACCGCGGTCGCGATCTCGACGAGCGCGTCGAGCTCGGGCGAGGACACCTCGTAGTCGTCCCGCAGGGAGGCGTGGCTGGCCGCCCACGCCGCGCCAACGGCCGCCAGGTCGCCGCCCGCGAGGGCCCCGATCGTCTCCTCCACGCGGACGTTCTCGCCGACGACGTGCCGGCAGCGCCGGAAGGTCTCCTCGTCGACCCGGGCGGCCACGGCCGGCAGCATCGCCGGCGACACGTCGCGGAGCGAGCGGATGGCCGGGTCGTCGACCGCCAGCGCCGCCGCGGCGGCCTCGCACTGGGCGCGCCGGGCGTTGTACTCCGACGTGCCGAGGCTCCGCCGCGAGCCGCTGTGGATCACGACCAGCGCGTGGTTCGCGAGGGGCAGCGCCACCGCCTCCCACGCGAGCGACCGGCAGTCGAGGAACATCGCGGACCCGTCGACGCCGCAGGCACTCGCGAACTGGTCCATGAGGCCGCAGTTCACGCCGACGTACGCATTCTCGGCCCGCTGGCAGATCCGGGCCAGGTCGATCGGCGGGATCGCCGCGGGATCGGCCACGAGCGCCCAGGCCGACGCGAGCTCCAGCGCGGCCGACGACGACAGGCCGGACCCGCGCGGGAGCGAGGAGCCGAGGACGCCCCGGAACCCGCGAGTCGGGACGCCGGCCTCCGCGAGCGCCCAGGCGGTCCCGGCGACGTAGGCCGCCATGCCGCCCGGGCTCGGCCCGATCGCGTCGAGGTCGAACGACGCCCGCTCCCCTGTCGCGTCGGATCGGAGCTCGACGCGGCGATCCGCGGTCGGGACGAACGCGATCCGGATCTCGAGGTCGACGGCCGCCGGAAGGACGAGGCCGAGGTTGTAGTCCGTGTGCTCCCCGACCAGGTTCACCCTGCCCGGCGCCCGGACGATGCGGACGCGCGTCGGGTCTGCGGCCGCGGCCGGCTCGAGCTCGGCGAGACGTGCGCGAAGGCGCCCGGGCGCCAGCTCGGGCGCCCGGGCGACCGCGGTGTCGGCCGTGGGAACGACGTCCGTCATGCGCTCACGTGGCGGCCGGCCGGCACCTACGCGCCGTCCCTGATCCCGTACGGGAAGTCGTATCCCGGCATCAGCTCCAGGAACGGATCGGGGTCGAACGCCTCCGGGCCCAGCACGCCGGCGCCCTTCCAGGCGCCGGTCACGAGCAGCTCCATGGCGATCACCGGGTTGACCGCGGTCTGCCAGACCACGGCCTGGACGCCGTAGCGCTCCATGCAGGTCTCGTTGTCGGCGACCTGGTAGAGGTAGACCTCCCGCGGCCTGCCGTCCTTCTCGCCCTTCACCCAGGTGCCGGCGCACGTCTTGCCGAACATCCGGTCGCCGAGGTGGGCCGGGTCGGGCAGGCAGGCGGCCACGACGTCACGCGGCGCCACCTCGACCCGCCCGACCTTGATCTTGTTCTTGTTGTCGAGCCCGAGCATCTTGATCGTCTTCAGGACGTCGATGAACTCCTGGCCCAGGCCGTACTTGAAGGTCACCCGGCCGGCCTTCACCCAGCGCGGGACGAGCAGGACTTCCTCGTGCTCGACGTTGACGCACTCCTGCGGCCCGATGCCCTCGGGGAAGTCGAAGATCTCGGGCTCCGAGAAGGGCTCCGTGGTGTACCAGCCGCGATCCTTCTCCCAGATCACCGGCGGGTTGAGGCACTCCTCGATCGTGGTCCAGATCGAGAAGTTCGGGGCGAAGTCGTAGCCGCGGACCTCGAGGTTGGCCCCGTCGCGAATGCCGATCTCGTCGATCCGGTCGAAGAGGTGCTTCTCGGCGTACCGGGCGAAGACGTCCGCCATGCCGGGCTCCACGCCCATGCCGACGAGAGCCAGCAGGCCCTTCTGCTCCCACTGCGCCGCACGCTCGAACTGGTAGTCGCCGAGCTTGACGCCCGGCTCCTCGAAGGGTCGCTCGGGATGCGGGCTGGACAGGGTCATCGCCATGTCCATGTACTGGCAGCCGGCCTCGTACGCGGCGTCGAAGATCGCCTCGTTGAAGAGCGGCTCGACGGCGTTGAGGATGAGGTCGACGCCGTGCTCGCGGGCCAGCGCGACGATGGCCCCGCGATCGGTCGCATCGAGGCGCGCACCGACGAACTTGCCGGGCACACGCAGCCGCCGGCGGACCTCCTCGACCCGCTCGAGGTTGATGTCCGCGAGGACCATCTTCTCCAGCCAGGGCCGCTCCTGGGCGATGACGGCGATCGCCTCGCCCACGCCCCCGACACCCACGAGAAGGACCTTCATGGCGCTGCCTCCTGGAGCTGCTCGGGGACGCCCGATGCTCACCATGATAGGCACGGCGAGTGGGCCCGGTCACGCCGGCGAATGACGCGGTTCGCGCGATGGCAGCGGGCGACGTGGGGGGCAGATTCCGGGCATGCCGTCAGGCGAGACCGGATCGCGGGGCACCCACGGGGCAACGCCGGCTCGAACGACGCGACAAACCATCCAGGACGAGGAGCGTCGAGCATGGCCGAGGTACAGAGAGTCTCCACCACCGTTCCCCTCGATTGGAACGAGGTCTGGTTCACGAACTGCCCCATGGTGTCCGCGAACAACGTGGACCAGGAGCTGGGCTGGTGCCGCGAGGAGTTCAAGAAGATCGGCGTCGAGTACGCCTACTTCCGCCACGCCCCCGAGAACAACTGGTATCCCCACTACGTCCACAACCTGGACAACCTGATCCGGTTCGGCGGCCTGTACCCGCCCATCCACGTCAACGCCGACATCCGGCGGACCGTCCTCCTCGGCGCGACCTGGGTGTACGAGGGCGGCGTGATGCAGGTCCGCGCCCGCGACAAGATCTTCCGGGTGCAGGACCTCAAGGGCAAGAAGGTCGGCATCACCAAGAGCCTGAACACCATCAAGAACGACTGGTGGCGGATCCAGGAGCACATGGGCATCGAGAACATCCTGATGCTCAACGACATGACCATGGACGACGTCGAGCTGGTCGAGTTCCCGTACCCGGACGACTGGTACGACAAGCCCGAGATGCTCACCCCGCCGATGAACAACCCGTCCGAGCTGTGGATGCGGCGCGACCACAAGCACGACTACGCCTTCCGGCCCCTGGAGAAGGCACTGCTGAACGGGACCGTCGACGCCATCTACAACCAGATGGGGCAGCTGGGCCAGCTCTCCGAGGCGACGGGCCAGATCAAGGCCATCTTCGACCTGTCGAAGCTCCCGGACTGGACGATCCAGGTGGCCAACACCCCCGCCGTCATCACCTGCACGGACGTGATGGCGAACGAGCACCCCGAGCTCGTCGTCGCCTATATGAAGGCGATGATCAAGGTCGGGCGGTGGGCGAATCGCAACAAGCAGGCGGCCGCTGAGATCCTCAACCGTCAGACCTTCTACCTCGACGCCGAGCACACGTACCAGGGCATCAAGGACGTCGACATGGTGCCCAGCCTGAGCGCGCAGAACCTCGAGTGCGTGAAGATCGGCAAGGACTTCATGTTCAGCCACGGGTACATCAAGCGCGACTTCGACGTCGACGAGTGGGCCCGCCCCGAGTTCCTGGAGCAGGCGTTCGAGGAGGTCCTCAAGGAGGAGTGGGAGCGCCGGAGCTGGAGCAAGCTGCCGCACGGCGGCGCGCTCGAGGTTGAGGCCGTCCGGCTCGGGTAGTTGCATCGGCGCAGCGGAACGAGGGCGACGGGGCCGCCACCTTCAAGCGTTGCACCGCACGACCGGGTGGCCCGGAACCTCGGCAGGTCCGGGCCGCCTCGGCGAGCGCCTCGTCCCCACGACCGTCCGGCCCGGAGACAAAGCCCGGCCGAGAACCTGGGCTACCCGACCGAGACGTACCACCGGATCCCGGTTCGCAAGCCCCTGGACGTGACCTGGCACGGCGCGCCGGCCGCCGGGCCATCGACCGACTGAGAGGACGACCATGACCACTGAGGAGTCCCCGATGAGCGAGACGCGTCCGACAGCGTCAATCGCCCCCGCGCGGCAGACGAGCCTCGGGCTGTACGTCACCGCTAAGGAAGCCTACGACCTGTGGCAGGCCGACGCCGGCCTCAAGATCCTCGACGTCCGCACGCCGGAGGAGTACGTGTTCGTCGGCCACGCGCCCATGGCGACGAACATCCCCTTCGCGCTCCAGACGTACGAATGGGATCCCGAGAAGAAGGCGCTCCGCTGGGAGCTCAACCCCGAGTTCGTGGCGGCCGTGCAGGCCTGGGCCCGCCCCGACGAGGAGATCCTCGTCGCCTGCCGGTCCGGCGGCCGGTCCGCCATGGCCATCAACATGCTGGTCAAGGCGGCGGGGTTCACGAGGGCCTGGAACATCCTCGACGGCTGGGAGGGGAGCCAGGTCAAGGACCCGGACAGCGTCTTCGACGGCATGCGGATGAAGAACGGCTGGAAGAACTCCGGGCTGCCCTGGACCTACGACATCGATCCCGACCGGATGACGCTCCCGCCGCGCCAGAGCCGGACGTTCGTCGCGGGGAACGAGCACGACTGAACGGCGGCGTCGCCGGCCACATGATGCGGCCCGCGGCTGCTCACGGAGGAACCGAGCATGCTCTCTGAGACCCTGCAGGTCATCACCCAGGTCGCGATGCTGGTGTTCGTGGTCGGCAGCATGGCGGCCATGGGCCTCGGGTTGACCGTCGCCCGGATCGCACAGCCGCTCCGCGACGTCCGGCTCGTGGTCGCGCTCCTCCTCGCGAACTTCGTCGTCGTCCCCGTGGCGGCAGTCGCTGCGGCGCGCCTCCTGCCGATGGAGCCCGCCGCGGCGACGGCGATCGTGCTGATCGGGTGCGTGGGCGGCGCGCCATTCCTGCCCAAGCTCGCCCAGCTGGCGAAGTCGAACCTCGCCCTCGCGGTCGGGGCGATGGTGCTCCTGATGGTCGTCACCATCGGCTACGCGCCGATCGTCGTGCCGCTGGCCGTCGAAGGGGCGACGGTGGACCCGCTGGCGATCGCGCAGTCGCTCGTGCTGTTCATGCTCATCCCGCTCGGTCTCGGGCTCCTCGTGCGCGCCCGCTACCCGGACTTGGCCGATGACTGGGTCGGCCGGGCCGGCCACGCGTCGACCATGGGGCTCCTGCTCGGAATCGGCAGCGCCCTCATGCTGACCTGGCGCGAGGTCGTCGGGTCGATCGGGACGTGGATCTTCATCGGCCTCGCGATCGTCCTGGTCGTCGGGCTGGTTGCCGGCTGGATGGCCGGGATCGGCCGGCCGTCGAGCGAGCGCACGCTCCTCGGGCTCGCCACGGCCAATCGCAACATCGCCGCCGCCCTCGTCATCGCCGCCTCGATCGGCGGCGACGTCATCGTCTACACGCTCGTCGGGGCCCTGGCGATCCCGGTCGTCCTCATCGTGCTCGCCGGCCAGGTCGGTCGTCGCGTCCCGGCCGTGTCTACGAGCCGGACCTGACCGTGCTCACCGTCGAGGAAGCCTTCCGTCGCCTGACCATCGGCGACCCGCGCCTCATCGCGGCCGTCGGCGATGCCGAGCGACCCAGCCCCGACCTCCACCGGGTGGACGAGCGGACCGAGCGCCTCCTGCGCCTCGCGGTCCTCATCGCGCTCGACGCACCGCAGTCCTCCTACGAGACCGCCGTCGGCGCGGCCCAACGGGCTGGCGCCGACCTGGGCGAGCTCCTCGGCGTCCTCGTCGCCGTCGCAGGCGCCGTTGGGTCCGTGCGCGTGATCGCGGCGGCCCCGAGGATCGCGCTCGCCGCGGGCTACGACGTCGAGGCGGACCTCGAGCGGGCAGATCCGCCGTTGCAGCGCCGCGGCTAGTACCTCACATCGCTCGCGAAGAGCCTCGGCCGCCGCCGTCCCGTCGACCGGTTCCCGGGGGCCGCGCTCCCGTGGTAGGTTCGCGCCATCGTGATGCCGGGCGACGCTGCAGCAGCCTCCAGTCCGAGAACCGAATGCCGTGGCGCGCGCCGCGACGCGCACGGCAGGCGCGGACCTGCGCGGTGACGCGGTCCGCGCTTCGGCCGGGCTTCCCGCTCGTCAAGGCAAAGCTGCACCCTCCCGCGTCCCGCCCGGGGACCATCTCGCGACCCCGGATCGCCCAGCTCCTGGCGGCCGACCCCGCGACCCCGGTCGTCGCCGTCATCGCGCCGCCGGGGTACGGCAAGACGCTCGTCCTGGCCGAGCTCGCCACGCGCGCCGAGGGTGCCGTCGCCTGGCTCGCCCTGGACGACTTCGACAACGATGCGAGCGTGTTCCTCACGTACCTGGCCGCAGCATTCGATCGGATCGAGCCGATCGAGGCGGCGACAGCGACGTCCCTCGCGGCCCTGGGCCCGCGTGTCCTCGGGTCGGCGGTGCCCCACCTTGCGGCCGAGCTGTACCGGTGGAGGCGACGAGGCACGCTCGTCCTCGATGACGTGCACCGGCTGGTGGACCCCACGTGCCTCGACGCACTCACCGCGTTGATCGACCACCTCCCGCCGTCGTTCCGGGTCGTGCTCGCCGGCCGGTCCGAGCCGGGCCTGCCCTTCGGTCGGTTCCGCGCGGAGCGGAACCTTCTCGAGATCGGAAGGCGGGAGCTCGGCCTGGACCCGGACGAGACGGCGGCCCTCACCGCCGCCATCGGGCATCCGCTCGGTCGCGCGGAGGCGACCGCCCTCGCGGAACGGACCGAGGGCTGGGCGGTCGGCATCTACCTCACGACGCTGGCCCAGGAGCGATCGCGGCCGCCGGCCGGGGCGCTCGATCGCACGTCCCAAGCCTCGGACTTCCTTGCCGACTACTTCTGGTCGGAGCTGCTGTCCGGCCTCGTGGACGACGACGTGACGCTGCTCACCCGCAGCTCGATCCTCGACTTCGTCGAGCCGGCGCTTGCCGATGCGGTCGCCGGGTCGACCGGGGCCGCCGGACGCCTGGAAGCGCTCGCCGGGGAGAACCGGCTCCTTGCGAGCACGGCCGGCCCCGAGGTTGCGTACCGGTACCATCCCCTGCTTCGTGACTACCTCCGGGGCGAGCTGGACAGGCGCGAGCCGGGCGCGGTTCCGGAGCTGCATCGTCGAGCGGCCTCGTGGTATGCGTCGGCACAGCAGCCGGAGCTGGCGATCGAGCACGCGCTCGCGGCCGAGGACACGGACATGGCGGCGGCCCTCCTGACCGCGAACGCGCTGCGCAGCTACTACGGGGGCCATGCCGACCGGCTCGACCGCTGGCTCCGCGGCCTCGGCGACGACGTCTTCGCGGCGCACCCGCTGCTCGCCGCGGTCGCGGCCATCGTCCACGGCCTGAACGGGAGGGCGGACGCGGCCGAACACCTGGCGGACATCGCCGAACACGGCCCCGGCTCCAGCACGGACGCGGCAGCGACCGCCGCCCTCGAGTCGCGCCGGGCGATGCTTCGCGCGATCATGGCCAGACGAGGGCCGGTCGATGCGCGCTCGAACGCCGCCATCGCGGTGGGGCTGGAACGCCCGGGCAGCCCTTGGCGCTACTTCGCGCACTTCGCGCTGGCGGGCGCGTGCCTGACCCTCGGCGATGATGCGGCGGCCGACGAGGCCCTCGTGGACGGCATCGAAGCGGCGATCGCCGCGAACAACTCCCCCTTCTACGGCATGGCGCTGCGAGCCGGGCTCGCGATCGGCAAGGGCGACTGGTCGGCCGGCGAGACGCTCGCCGCCGAGAGCCACGCCGCCTTCGACCGGACCCGCCTGGGCGACGTGGTCACCGGCATCCACGTGCATGCGGTCGCGGCTCGCGTCGCGATCCACCGCGGCAACCTGGCGCGCGGCCGGGAGGAGCTCGTCCACGCCCAGCTGGCCCGGCCGCAGGCGTCCCGGGCGATGCCGTGGATGAGCGTCGCGTCGCTCCTCGAGCTCGCGCGGGCGTACACCGCGATCGCGGACGTGGCCGGCGCCCGGAGCACGCTCTTCGAGGCCGAGCAGATCGTTCGCCAGCGCCCCGACCTCGGTGTCCTCGCGACCAGGGTTGCCGAGATGCGCCGTTCCCTCGAGCGCCTGCCGCTGGCGCTCGCGGGCGCATCCACGCTGACACCGGCGGAGCTCCGGCTGCTCCCGATCCTGTCGACGCCACTGAGCTTCCGGGAGATCGGCGAGCGGCTGTTCGTCTCGCCCCACACGGTCAAGACGCAGGCCAGGTCCATCTACGCCAAGTTCGACGCATCGAGCCGCACCGAGGCGGTCGAGCGCGCGATCGATCTCGGCCTGCTCGAGCCGTTCCCCGGGCTGGCGCCGACCCGGCAGCCGTCCCGGGACTGATCGGGGCGCCTCGGCGCGGGCGAGGCCGCACCGGATGGATCCCGCCAATCACCACCCCGATCACCACGTGTGGTGACGCCCGGTCACCATGTCGGCCTCCACGCTCCTGGCTGTCGCTCCCGTCGGACGTCCCGCGGGAGACGCGACCAGGGAGAACGACCATGGCACGCACGATCCGGCCGACGGCCGACCCCACCAGGCGGGCGGCGCTCGCGGGCGGCCTCTTCTACCTCATCACGTTCGCCAGCTCGATCCCGGCGGCCCTGCTGCTGGCCCCCATCCTCACCGATCCCGCGTACATCGTCGGCCCGGGCGCGGACAGCCAGATCATGCTGGCCTGCCTGCTCGATCTCATCAATGCCCTCACCGCCGTCGGGTCCGCGGTGGCCGTGTTCTCGGTAATCAAGCGCCACAACGAGGGCCTTGCGCTCGGCTTCGTCACGACCCGGATGTTCGAGGCCGCGACGATCGTGATCGGCATCGTCAGCCTCCTCGCCGTCGTGTCGATCCGGCAGACCGGACCGGTCGCCGGCGCCGACGACGCCTCGCTCGTCGCCGTGGGCCAAGGCCTCGTCGGCGTGCGTGACTGGACGTTCATCATCGGGCCAAGCCTCATGCCCGGGTTCAATGCCCTCCTGTTCGCGACGGTCCTGTACCGCTCCCGGCTCGTCCCCCGCCTCATCCCCGCAATGGGCCTCGTCGGCGCGCCCCTGCTCATCACGTCTTCGGCAGGGATCATCCTCGGGTTCCACGAGCTCGGATCGACCTACTCCGTGATCGCCACCGTGCCGATCTTCTTCTGGGAGCTCTCGGTCGGCCTGTGGATGACCATCAAGGGGTTCAACCGGAACGCGCCAATCATCCCTTCGGGCTCGACGGACGTGGTCGACGGCGCCGGTGGCGGGTCGCCGATCATCGGTGCTCCGGCGCCCGTGGCCCGGCCGATCGCCCTGATTGCGGCGACCCGGGCCCGGCTCGCTCGGTTCCGGCCGGAGCTCCAGCCCCGCCGCCGCCACCTCCTGTTGCTGGTCGGGCTATGGCTATCCATCGTGGCAGACGCCGAGGCGCGCGCGCACGCGCTCGGGATTGCCCCGGTCATCCTGTTCGCCATCGCGCCGCAGCTGCCGCTGCTGCTCGGCATCGGGCAGCCCAGGGCGCCCGGGCAGCGCGCCCGGCGCGTCGTTCCCCTGTTCAACGCGACTCACGAGCCGATCCTGCCGCTGGCGGTCCTTGGGCTCGGCGTCGCCGGAGTGCTGCCGGCCCTCTGGACCGTCGGCGCCCTCGCCTGGCTGGGCCAGGTGGTGATCGGCTGGGGTCTCGGCGACGGCCTGCGCGAGGCGGATGGCAGCCTTCGCCCGGCGCCATCCCGCTGGACATCCTGGCCGAGCCTGGCGTGGCTGGCGCGCGAGGGAGCGGGCGCCTGACACCCCGGTAGTCGCGGCATCACCGAGGGATGGAACGGGGCTCGTGCGTCACGGGCCGGGTGTCCCATGATGGCGGCACCGTGCCCGAGCTCCTCGCGACCAAGATCCACACGCCGATGCCGCGCCCCAGCGCCGTCGACCGGGCGCGCCTGCTCGACCGCCTGGGGCGTGTCGCCACGTCGAAGCTGATGCTGGTGTCCGCGCCACCCGGCTTCGGCAAGACGACGCTCGTGGCCCAGTGGATCGCCGCCCGGGGCGAGGCCGCGCGCACGGCGTGGGTCTCGCTCGAGCCGGCGGATGACGAGCCGACTGTCTTCTGGAGGTACGTCGCCGCCGCCATCGCCGGGGCCGCACCCGGCATCGGCGACGGCGCACTGGGCCTCCTGGAGGCCGGCGAGGCCGGTTACGACCGCGTCGTCGGAACGCTGCTCAACGAGCTCGAGACCGTGTCCGGCGATCTCATCGTCGTGCTCGACGACTTCCACGTCATCGAGGCCCGCGAGGTCATCGAGGGCGTGGTGTTCCTCCTCGACCACCTGCCCCCGCACGTGCACGTCGTCATCCTCACGAGATCGGACCCGCCCCTGCCGCTGGCCCGCATGCGCGTCCGCGGGGAGCTCGGCGAGATCCGGGCAGCAGACCTCCGGTTCACCACCGACGAGGCCGCGGCCTACCTCAACGACCGGATGGGCCTATCGCTCCTGGGCGCCGACGTGGACACGCTCGAATCGAGGACCGAGGGCTGGATCGCGGCGCTTCAGCTCGCCGCGATCTCCATGCAGGGACGCGAGGACGCCGCGTCGTTCATCGCGGAGTTCGCGGGCGACGACCGGCTCGTCGTCGACTATCTGGCCGACGAGGTCCTCGAGCGTCAGCCGGACGCCAATCGCGAGTTCCTCCTCCTGACCGCGATCCTGGACCGGCTCACCGGACCCCTGTGTGACGCGGTGACCGGCGGGACCGGCGGGTCGGCGATGCTCGAGTCGCTCGAACGGGCGAACCTGTTCCTCGTCCCGCTCGACGATCGGCGGCGCTGGTACCGCTACCACCACCTGTTCGCCGATCTCCTCCGCGCGCGGCTGCTCGACCAGCATCCCGACGACGTCGCCGGCCTGCATCGGCGCGCCAGCGCCTGGTGGGAGGGCCAGGGGGAGTCGGCGGAGGCCATCACCCATGCCCTCGCCGCCGGCGAGGTCGAGCGGGCGGCGGACCTCATCGAGATCGCGGCGCGTTCGCTCCGGCGGACCCGGCAGGAGGCGCAGCTGTGCCGCTGGCTCGACGCGCTGCCCGATCGGCTCTTCGATGACCGTCCCGTGCTGGCGCTCGCCCATGTCGGGGCACTCCTATCGACGGGTCAGGCTCGCGGGGTCGAGGAGCGACTCCGCGCCGCCGAGCGATGGGTCCACGCCGCCGACGGGGGCGAGGCGATGGCCGCCGCGAAGGCGGCCGGCATGATCGTGCGCCACACGGAGGTCATCGGCCATCTCCGAGCGCGATTGCCCTGTACCGGGCGGCGCTCGCGCAGATGCGAAACGACATCCCCGAGACGATCGCGCAGGCCCGCGCGGCCCTCGCCGCGGCCCGGCAGGACCAGCCGCTCGAGCGAGGGTCCGCCGCCGGGTTGCTGGCACTCGCCCTGTGGTCGAACGGCGAGCTCGACGCCGCCCACGCGACCTGGTCGAATGCCGCGGCCGACCTCGATCGCGCCGGACACCACGCCGACGTGCTCGGCGGGTACCTGGCGATGGGCGACATCCTCGCCGCCCAGGGCCGACTCGGCGACGCTCGACGCACGTATGAACGAGGGCTGCGGCTCGGGTCCGCGAGCACGCCGCCGCTGCGCGGGACGGCCGACATGCACGTGGGACTGGCCGAGCTCTATCGCGAGTGGAACGATCTCGAGGCCGCTGCCGAACAGCTCGATGCCGCCGCGGCCCTCGGCGACGCGCTCGGCCTGCCGCAGAACCCGTACCGCCGGCGGCTCGCGATCGCGGGCCTCCGGGCGGCCGCGGGCGGCCTCGACGACGCCCTCGCGCTCGTCGACGAGGCAGAGCGCGCGTACGTGCCCGACTTCTTCCCCGAGGTCCGGCCCGTTGGCGCCGTCCGCGCCCGCCTGTGGACGCGACAGGGACGGCACCAGGATGCGCTCGCGTGGGCCGCCGAGCGGCGCGTCTCGGTCGGTGACGACCGCACGTACCTCCGGGAGTACGAGCACGTCACGCTCGCGGAGGCGCTCATCGGCCAGGCCGGGGTCAGCGGCAGCCGCGACGACGCCGAGGACACCGCGCGGTTCGTCGACCGATTGCTGGAATCTGCTGAGGCCGGAGGACGAGGGCGGAGCGTCATCGAGCTCCTGGTCCTCCGCGCTCTTGCCTGCCAGCTCGCGGGCGATCGCGGCGCGTCCGCCGCGGCGCTCGATCGCGCCCTCGCACTTGCCGAGCCCGAGGGCTTCGTCCGGGTCTTCGTGGATCCGGGCCCGGCGATGGCAGGGCTCCTGAGGGACGCGGCGAAGCGGGTATCGGGGCCGGCGTACGCGCAACGCCTCCTGGCAGCGTCCGGCGGCGCCCCGCTGCCGGCGACGACGCGGCAGCCGCTCGTCGAGCCCCTGAGCGAACGAGAGCTCGAGGTTCTTCGACTGCTCGCGTCCGACCTCGATGGCCCGGAGATCGCCGCTGCGCTCTTCGTGTCCCTGAACACCATGCGCACGCACACGAGGAACATCTACGCGAAGCTCGGCGTGAGCTCCCGGCGCGCCGCCGTCACGCGCGCCGCCGAGTTGCGGCTGCTCGCGCGGGCTCGCTGACCGGCGACGGTCCGCAATCACCACCCCGATCACCACGTGTGGTGATGCCGACTCACCACGCCCGGGCCGACCGTTCGCTCCATGACAGGCGCTCGACCACGCAGTGTCGAGCCACTCGAAAGGAGCGCGATGACGACCGCCCGCCCCGACCTCGGTGACGAGAGCCACTACGAGATCCGGGTCAAGGGGCACCTCGACGACCGGTGGTCCGCCTGGTTCGAGGGACTGGCCCTGGCCAGCCTCCCCGAGGGCGAGACGGCCATCGACTGCCCATCGATCGACCAGGCCGCCCTTCACGGGCTGCTGCGCCAGGTCCGCGACGCGGGCCTCCGGCTCATCTCGGTGACCCGCCTCGATCCCCACGAGCCCATCGACCCGGCCTCGGTGCCGGACGCCCAACCCCAGGAGGAGACAGCGACATGACGCTTCCCGCCCGCATCCCTGCCTCGAACCCCGGCCTCGTCGCGCCGTCGGCTGGCGCCGGCGCCGCGCCGTTCGCCCCCATCGCCGCATCGCTCGGCGCCACCGCCGCGCCGCGCTCGCACGCCGTGGTCACCCCCGACACGATGAACGCCGTTGCCCAGGACGCGTTCGGCTCGCCCGACGTGCTCCGGTTCCGCGACGTGGCGGTCCCGCACCCGGGACCGGGCCAGGTCCTGGTCCGCATCCGGATGGCGGCCGCCAACCCCTGGGACTGGCATTTCATGCGTGGCCTCCCGTACATCGCCCGGATCAGCGCCGCCGGCCTGCGGCGTCCGAAGCACCCGATCCTCGGCGGCGACGTCGCCGGCGAGGTCGTCGCGACCGGCGAGGGCACCACCCGCTTCGCCGTCGGCGACCGCGTCTTCGGGTTCATCGAGTTCGGCGGATTTGCCGAGTACGCCGTCGCGCCCGAGTCCCTGCTCGCCGCGATGCCCGGGAACGCTCACCTTCGAGCAAGCCGCGGCGGTGCCGCTTGCCGCCACGACGGCGCTCCAGGCCCTCCGCGACGCGGGCGAGATCCGGGCCGGCGACAGGGTGCTCGTCATCGGCGCGTCGGGTGGGGTCGGCACGTTCGCGGTCCAGCTCGCGAAGCGGTTCGGCGCGCACGTGACCGCCGTGGCCAGCGGCCGAAACGCGGCGCTCGTCCGCTCGATCGGCGCCGACCGCGTCATCGACTACACCCGCGAGGACGTGACCGCCGGCGACGACCGCTTTGACCTCGTCCTCCAGCTCGCCGGCACCGCGCCGGCGTCCGCCCTCCGGCGGGTCCTGGCGCCCGGCGGCCGCCTGGTGATGAGCAGCGGCGACTCGCCGAACCGGCTCGATCGGTCCGTTCGGGCGCGTGATCCGCGGTCTCCTGCTCGGCAAGATCGGCGGCCAGTCGATCTCCGCGCTCACCGCGAAGTGGAACGCGAACGACCTCGAGCTCCTCGCCGGGCTCCTCGAGGCCGGCGACATCGTCCCGGTCGTCGACAGCACCTACCCCCTCGCCGTACGTGGCCGATGCCATCCGGTACGTCGAAGGAGGTCGGGCGCGCGGCAAGGTGCTGATCTCGGTGGCGGCGTCATGAGCGAGGTCGCGGAGATCGCCGTCCGCGGCCTCGTGATGGGCGTCGCGGCGGCAGCCCTCATGGATGCCTGGGGCCTCGTGCTCCGGCGCGGCTTCGGGATCCCGACCCTCGACTACGCCATGCTCGGGCGCTGGATCGGCACCTTCCCGAGCGGCCGGTTCGCGCACGTTCGGATGTCGGCCGCGGCGCCCGTGCCCGGGGAACGGCCGCTCGGGTGGCTGGCCCACTACGGGATCGGTGTCGCGTTCGCGGTGCTGCTCCTCGCGGTCTGGGGCCTCGACTGGGCCGCGTCCCCGTCGCCCGGGCCAGCGTTGATCGTCGGGCTCGGAACGATCGTCGCCCCCTGGTTCGTGATGCAGCCCGCCATGGGCGCCGGCGTTGCAGGCTCGAGGACGCCGAACCCCGCAGCGACGCGACTCCGCAACCTCGGGACGCACGCCGTCTACGGGATCGGGCTCTACGCCTCGGCGCTCGTCCTCGCGGCGAGGTGACGGAGCAGCCCATCCGGGCGGGGCTGCGCAGCTCGGGCCCTCGCCGGCGTCCCGGCCGCGGCGCTCGAGCTCCGCGTCGAGCTGCTCGGCGAGGCGGGCGCCGGAGGCCCGCGGGCCAGTCCGGAACATCGGCGCCACGAGCTTCAGGATGGCGCGCTCCCTCCGCGTCGATGGCGTCGCGATCCATGTGGACGATCGTCCCACGGGCCGTCGGCTCGAACTCCGTCGTCTGGAGGAAGCTGCCCGGCCGCCAGGTCGCACACCACGCCCGAGTCGCCGCATTGCAGCGAGGGTTCGGAGGATCGCCGGCGCCCGCTCAGCCCTCGAGCGCAGCCACCGCGAACAGGACGGCGAACTCCTTGCACCAGATGACGACACTGCGGACGGTGCCCACGTCGGTGCCGGCGGGAATGGGCGTGTTGAAGCTCCCGTCGGTCGCCCGCAGGCGTCCCAGCTCGATCGCGCCCTTGGCGTAGCCGTCCGGATCCGGCGACAGGTAGACGAAGAGGTCGGGGCCGTTCCGGACGGAGAAGTCGTCGAACCGGAGGGTGTGGTTGCCGTCTGCCGCCTCGACCAGCGTCGCCCGGCCGCGCCCGAAGTGGAAGTCGTCGGCCCCGACGAACGTGCCGGAGCGGGCCGGGGGTGCGGCCGTCGGCGTGGGAGCAGGCGTGGTCGCCGGGACCGGTGCCGACGGGGTCGCGGCCGGCGGCGCGGTGGTCGGCTCCGCTGCGCTCGGGACAGGCGACGCGATGAGCGCCTGCGGCGGCGGCTCCTGGAGCTCCGTGCGAACGAACAGCGGCGAGCCCAGGTACCACGTCGGCGGCGCCAGGACGATGAGCAGGGCGGCAACCAGCACGCCCGTTCGAACCGGGTGGCGTCGGGCGGCGCCGAGCCAGCCGCGCCGGGCTGCAAGGACGACGAGACCGACCACCGCCACGACGGCGAGCGTCGCGATGGCGAAGCGCCACGGGTAGAGGGAGGTCGCGGCGAACCGCTCGAGATCTCCGAGGAAGGACATGGATGGCTCCGGTGCGGGATCAGCACGCCGGACGATGGCACGGCCGGATGACGGCCGAATGACGTGAGGTCAGGCCGGAAGCCGGAACCAGAACGTGGTCCAGCCGCCGTCGGAGGCTGCGCCGACCTTGCCGCCGGCATCCTCGACGAGCTGCTTCACGATCGCCAGCCCGACGCCGGCGCCGCCCCGCGCCCGGTCCCGCGACTTCTCCACGCGGTAGAAGCGCTCCCACACGTGGGGCAGGTCATCGGGCGGGATTCCCGGTCCCGAGTTGGCGACCTGGACGGTGACACCCTCGGCACCCTGCGCGGCGCTGACCTCGACCTGCCCGCCCGCCGGCGTGTAGCGCACCGCGTTCTGGAGGAGGTTGGCCAGCACCTGCGTCAGCTCGTCCGGCCGCCCCCGCACGACGAGGGATTCGCCGACCGAGACGGACAGATCGATGGATCGGCGCGCCAGCGCCGGCGCGACGAGGTCGGCCGACGCGCGCACGATCACCGCCACCTCGACCGGCCCGGCCTGCGGGCGCGCGCCCTCGCCGCCCGCCAGGACGTCGAGCGACGCGGCCAGCCGGGTGAGCCGGTCCACCTCCTCGCGGAGGGAGTCGAACGTGGCCGGATCGGGCGGGAGGACCCCGTCCCGGAGCGCCTCGAGGTAGCCCTGCAGATTCGTCAGCGGGGTCCGCAGCTCGTGGGAGGCGTTGACGACGAACTCGCGGCGGATCGCCTCCTGCTCCGCCAGCCGCTCTGCCATCGTGTTGTAGGCGGTCGCGAGCGCCCGCAGCTCGGCCGGCCCGTCCTCCGGCACGCGGACCGACAGGTCGCCCTCGGCGACCTGCCCCGCTGCGACGGCGAGCCGCTCGATCGGGCGCGCGAGGCGCCGGGCGAACACGACGGCGAGCACGACCGCCACGCCCGCCGCGACCGCGGCCGCGACCACGAACACGACGGTCACGCTCTCGTCGAACATGGCGCGGGCGTGGTCGGCCGAGTCGCCGGCCGCCATCATGAGCGACTCGAAGAGGTCCCCGCCGACGCGGAGCACGCCGATCGTCACGATCGCCAGGGCCACCGCGGCGACGACCAGCGAAGCGCCGAGCATGCGACCCCCGATGCCGCGGACCCTCACGACGGCCCGCTCGGGCGCTCGTCCCGTCGCTCGACCGGGCCGGCCGCCCGGTAGCCGGCGCCGCGGACGGTCGCGACGTAGCGCGGCGCATCCGGGTCGTCGCCGAGCTTCTCGCGGAGCCGCTTCACGTAGACGTCGATGGCGCGGTCCGCGACGTCGCCCTCGGCCTGCCCGTACAGCGCGTCGAGGAGGCGGTCGCGACTCAGGACACGGCCATCGGCCTCGAGGAGCACGGCCAGGAGTCGGAGCTCCAGGCTGCTGAGGGACACTTCGTGGCCGCCGATCGTGACCCGGTGACGAGACGTGTCGACCTCGAGGTCGGCCAGGACGTAGACCGTCGTCGAGGTGTCGTCGGGCGGGCGCTCCGTCCGCCGCAGGATGGTCCGCACGCGGGCGACGAGCTCGGCCGGCGAGAACGGCTTCGGGAGGTAGTCGTCGGCACCCTCGCTCAGGCCGAGGACCCGGTCGCCGACGGCGCCACGGGCCGAGAGCACCAGGATCGGCACGTCGCCGTCAGCCCGCGCTCGCCGGATCACGGTCATGCCGTCCACCTCGGGAAGCATCAGGTCCAGGACGACGAGGCGGGGCGCGTGCTCCTCGATCGCGCGCAGCGCGGACCGGCCGTCGCCGGCCGTCACGACCGGGTAGCGCTCGCGCTCGAGGTACGTGCGGACGAGGGCGACGATCTTCGGATCGTCGTCGACGACGAGGATGGGGGCGGTGGGACGGGCGGGCACGCTATGGATCATCGCCTGTCGGAGGATGGGCGGCAACGATGACGGGCCCGTGACGTCCCGTCATCTTCGCGTCGGCACCCGTGGTCGAAGGTGCGGGCAACCCGGCCCGACCGGGACACGCTCGCCGGCCCGAGGCCGGTTCGACCCGAGGAGGATCACGATGATCCGACGACTCACCGGCTCCGCGGCCGCGGCCGCGCTGCTCCTCTCCCTCGCGGCGTCCGCCGTGGCCGCGAGCGGTCCGCCCCACGTCGGGTTCTACGTCGACGGAGCGACGTACCGCACCGTCGGGACGCCGACCGACTTCAGCCGCACCGGTGCCCCGGCCCACTCGTTCGACCGGATCTACGTCCTCGGCGGGGACCTCCTCAACGTCGCCGAGGCGAAGCCGGGCGATCGCGACTACAACGGCGGCCGCTGGATGGTCCTCCCCGTGACGTGGGCGGCCGGGGCGGCGCCGGTCCAGCTGACCAGCGCCGAGCAGGTGCAGGCCTACGCCGCCGCCGGCATGCTGACGATCGCGTCGTCGGCGGTGAAGCTGTTCGAGTGCCCGGTGATCCCCGTCCAGGGGCGCTGAGCCACGTCGGGGCCGCCGGGCCCAGCCCGGCGGCCCCATCCGCACCCTGACGCCGCCGCATACCATCAGCGTGTGAACGCGCGGTGGAAGCCACTCGCGACGGCCGGCGCCTGGGTCCTGGTGACCCTCGGACTGGCGACCGCCGCTGCCGCGGTCCTCGAGAACCCCGGCGGCGTCCCGAACGCATCTGCCGTCTATCTGGTGTCCGTCGTCGTCTGCGGGCTGGCCGCGGGGACGGGTGCTGCAATCCTCGCGGCCGTCGGGGCCTTCCTCGTCTACAACTACTTCTTCACCGAGCCGCTCCACACCTTCACCATCTCCGATCCCGGCGTCCTGCTCAGCGTCGTCCTGCTCCTCTTCGTCGGTGTCGTCGTCGGCCAGCTGGCGGCACTCTCCCGGTCGCGGGCCGAGGCCGCCCTCGGCCGGGAGCGGGAAGCCCGCGCGCTGTTCGGGGTGTCGCGGGTGCTGGCCACTCGCTCCTCGACCGAGGCGGCACTCGCCCAGATCGCGGAGGCGCTGGGCCGCGAAGCCGGCATGTCCCGCGTCGTGGTGGGGCTCGGGGCCGACGTCTCGGCGGAGCGCGTCGCTGCCGACACGTCGACGGAGCCGCGACGGTCGCCCCCGAGCCGCCTCCGCGTGCTTCAGCGCAACCCCGGCGACCAGCCCGCCCGGTGGGTGCTCGTGCATCACCCCGCGAGGACCGCCCGGGGAGCCGACGGCCTCGACGTGTACCGCGTGCGGATCGAAGCGAGCGGCGAGCCGCTCGGGTCGATCTGGGCCGAGCGTGCCCGCGAACTCGGGGACCCCAACCCGACGCAGACGCGCCTGCTGGCGGCCGCGGCCGACCAGATCGGCCAGGCGCTCGCCCGCGACCGGATCGAGGATGAGTCCCGCGCCGCCGAGGTCGCCCGACAGGGCGATGCCCTGAAGACATCGCTGCTCCAATCGGTGTCGCACGACTTCCGCACGCCGCTCGCCGTGATTCGCGCCGCCGCCGGGACCCTCGACGCCGATCCGCCACTCCCATCCGCCGATCGCCACGCCACGAGCCGGGCGATCGAGCGGGAGGTCGAGTACCTCGACCGGCTGGTCGCGAACCTGCTGGACCTGAGCCGGGTCGAGGCCGGCTCGCTGCGCGCCGACCGCGACATCTACGCCCTCGACGACGCGCTCATCCGGCCGTTGGAGCGTGCACGGGCGCGCTTGGAGAGCCGGGTGCTCGATGTCGCGGTCGAGCCCGTTGCCGTGAACGTGGATGCCGTGTTCCTCGACGCGGTGGTCGGCAACATCCTGGACAACGCGGTCAAGTACGTGCCTGACGGGGCCCGGATTCGGGTGGCGACCCGCGAGCCGAGCGGCGGGGCGGTCCGCCTGACGATCGAGGACGACGGGCCGGGGGTGCCCGACGCCGCCCTCGACCACCTGTTCGAGAAGTTCTACCGGGTGCCGGGCGCGCGCGGCGGCTCGCGGGGAGGGCTCGGCATCGGGCTGGCGGTCGTGCGCGGGCTCGTCGAGGCGATGGGAGGACGCGTGGCCGCCCGCCGGAGCGATCTCGGTGGTCTCGCAGTCGACATCGACCTCCCGCTCGCCGCCCTGCCGGCCGGCGCGGCCGACGGAGCCCGGCAATGAGCCCCGACCGCGGAGGCGCGGAGATCCTGGTGATCGAGGACGACCGCCCGACACGCCTCGTGCTGGCCCGGGAGCTGGGTCTGGCGGGCTACCGCGTCGTCCAGGCCGAGGACGCCCGTGCCGGCCTCGAGCGCTTCGCCGCCCGTCGGCCCGACCTGATCCTCCTCGACCTCGGCCTGCCCGACATGGACGGGCTCGACGTCGTGAGGTCGATCCGGCGCGAGGCGAGCACGCCGATCGTGATCCTGTCGGGCCGCTTCGCCGAGCGTGAGAAGGTCGAGGCGCTCGACCGGGGGGCGGACGACTACGTCACCAAGCCGTTCGGGGTCGCCGAGCTGCGGGCCAGGATCCGCGTCGCTCTGCGCCACGGGGTCGGCCCAGCCGGAGACGAACGCGGCCGGCTGCGGGCCGGACCCGTCCTGCTTGACGTGGACCGGCACGACGTCCACGTCGGCAAGCATCGGGTGGACCTCACGCCGAGGGAGTACGAGATCCTCAAGGTGCTCCTCTCGCACCGAGGTCGGATCGTCACGAAGGGGCGCCTCCTGCGGGCCGTCTGGGGGACCGCGTACCAGGGCGAGGACGCCTACGTCTACGTGCACGTCGGGAGCGTTCGCCGAAAGCTCAACGCCGCAGATCCCGGCCTCGGTGCCGGCGCGGGGATCGTCACCGAGCCGGGGGTCGGCTATCGCGTCACCTGGGAGGAGCCGTCCGAATCTTCAGGGGACCTTTAGGCGCTCTGCGCCCCCGACCCTCTCGCTCCTCTTGGTGGGGCGGCGGAACCTGAAGGCATGGAACGGACGACAGCAGGCGGCGCCGTCCTCGAGAGCCGCCTCGACCTCGAGCTGCGGATGGTCCGCGAGGCGATCGCCCTCGTTGCGTTGCGGCATTCATGGAGGGTCACGGTCGCAGGACTCCGCCTCGGCGAGACGATCCTGGAGCCGGCCCGTCGCCTCGCGGACGACGCCGGCGTTCGGCTCGTGCCGCTATGGACGTCGGACGGTTCCAGGCTCGACTTCCGGGTCGAGGTGCCAGAGGCGTGAGAGAGCGAGTGGTCCACGTGCTCGTCGTCGAGGACGACGAGCGTCTGCGCAGCATCCTCGTCCAGCACCTCATGCGGAGCGGCTTCCGGGTCGCGGAGGCGGGCTCGGCCGAGGCCGCCGCTGCCCATGTCGCCGACGGCCTCCGACCCGCGCTTGTGCTGCTCGACCTCAACCTCCCCGGCGAGACGGGCTGGGACTTCCTGAGGGGCGAGGCGCTGGCGTCGGCCGCCCGACCGCCGGTCGTGGTCATGACGGCGACTCCGGTCAGCCCGAAGCGGCTCCAGAACCTGTCCGTGGCCGGCTACCTGCCGAAGCCGTTCGCGATGGAGACGCTCATGGCGACCGTCGAGCGGTTCGTGGGTGTTCGTCGGTGAGCGACCTCGCGGCCGTCGCGATCCTGCTCGTGGCGTTCGTCGCGCTGGCCGGCCTCACCTGGCTGTGCGAGGCGGTGCGGTCGTGATCTCGATGGAGCTCGTGGCAGGGGTCCTCAGCCTGCTGGTCGGCCTCTACCTGCTCGTCGCCCTGCTGCGGCCGGAGCGGTTCTGACCGTGCCCGTCACCGGACTGGCCACTCTCGGCGTGCTCATGCTCCTCGTCGCGGCCGTCACCCCCTTCCTCGGGCGCTACATCGCGGCCGTCCTCGGCGGCCGGCCCCACGTCCTCGCCCGCATCCTCGGCCCCGTCGAGCGCGCCGTCTACCGGGTGGCCGGGATCGACCCGAGCGTCGGGCAGGGATGGCGCGCCTACGCGGCCTCGCTCGTCGTGTTCAGCCTGCTGTCGATCGTCCTGCTGTACGCCCAGCAACGCCTCCAGGCCGTCCTGCCCCTCAACCCGACCGGCGTGCCGGGCGTGCCGCCCGACCTCGCCCTCAACACGGCGGTCAGCTTCACCACGAACACGAACTGGCAGAACTACGCGGGCGAGACGACGATGGCGCACCTCACCCAGGCCGTCGGGCTGGCCGTGCAGAACTTCCTGTCGGCGGCGGTCGGCCTCGCCGTGGCCGTGGCCCTCATCCGCGGGTTGACGCGCCGCTCGTCGGCCACGATCGGCAGCTTCTGGGTCGACGTGACCCGCGGCACCCTGTACGTCCTGCTCCCGCTTGCGTTCGTCGCGGCGATCGTGCTCGTCTGGCAGGGCGTCCCCCAGGCCTGGTCGGGCTCCGTGACCGCCACCGGGATCGACGGCCAGGCGCAGTCGATCTATCTCGGGCCGATCGCGTCGCAGGAGGCGATCAAGGAGCTCGGGACGAACGGGGGAGGGATCGTCAACGCCAACTCGGCGCACCCCTTCGAGAACCCGACCCCGCTCACCAACCTGTTCGAGCAGCTGCTGATCCTCGTCATCCCGTTCTCGCTGACCGCCACGTTCGGGATCATGGCCGGCGACCGGCGGCAGGGCTGGGTGATCTTCGCGGCGATGGCGGCCGTCTTCGTCGTCGCGGCGACCGCCGGCATCCTTGCCGAGCAGGCGCCGAATGTCCTCTTCCCGGCCGGCCTCGACCAGGGCTTCGGCAACATGGAGGGCAAGGAGGTCCGCTTCGGCGCCTCGGGCGGCGGGCTCTGGGCAGCGGTCACGACCGGCACCAGCACCGGCGCGGTCAACGCGATGCACAGCAGCCTGACCCCGCTCGGCGGCCTCGTCCCCCTGTTCCTGATTCTTCTCGGCGAGATCACGCCGGGCGGCGTCGGCGCGGGGCTCTACGGGATGCTCGTGTTCGCCCTGCTCACGGTGTTCATCGCCGGGCTCATGGTCGGCCGGACCCCCGAGTACCTCGGGAAGAAGGTCGAGAGCTACGAGATGAAGATGAGCATGCTCGTCGTGCTGGTCCTGGCGGCGGGGATCCTGGGCTTCACGGCGCTCGCGACGGCGACCGAGGCGGGTCGTGCCGGCCCGCTCAACGCCGGGCCGCACGGCTTCAGCGAGATCCTCTACGCCTTCGCGAGCCAGGTCGGCAACAACGGGTCGGCGTTCGCCGGGCTCGGCGGCAACACGACCTTCTACAACGTCACGGGAGCCCTCGCGATGCTCGTCGGGCGCTTCGCCATGATCATCCCGATCCTCGCCATCGCCGGCTCCCTCGCCGCCAAGCGGCGGTTGGCCCCGACCGCCGGCACCTTCCCGACCACCGGCGGCACGTTCGTCGTGCTCCTCGTGGGCGTCGTCGTGATCGTGGGGGCGCTGAACTTCCTCCCCGCGCTCGCGCTCGGCCCGATCGCGGAGCACCTCCTCCAGCACGCGGGGACCGTGTTCCCGTGACGCTCGACACGGCGCGCGGCACCCGCCGCTTCCAGCGCTACGTCCAGCTCGGTGGCCGCAAGCCCGAGGCGGAGCCGCGGCGGCCGCGCGGCGTCCTGGACCCGGCGCTCCTGCGGGCTGCCGTGCCGCAGGCACTCCGCAAGCTCGACCCGCGGCTGCTCGCTCACAACCCCGTGATGTTCGTCGTCGAGCTCACGGCAACCCTCGTCGCGCTCGTGGTGGTCGCGCGGGTCGCCGGTGCCGCCGGTGCCGCGTCGGGGACGTCACTCGGGTTCGACGCGCAGGTCGCGGCCTGGCTCTGGTTCACGGTCCTCTTCGCGACGTACGCGGAGGCGGTCGCCGAAGCTCGTGGGCGAGCCCAGGCGGCGACGCTTCGGCGAACGCGCTCGGTCACGATGGCCCATCGCCGCGACGATCTCGGTGCGCTCGCCGACGTGGGCAGCGCCGAGCTCCGGGCCGGGGACATCGTCGTCGTCCGCGAGGGCGAGACCATCCCGTCCGACGGCGATGTCGTCGAGGGGGTGGCCTACGTGAACGAAGCCGCGATCACCGGCGAGTCGGCACCCGTCCTCAAGGAGCCCGGCACCGACATCCGTTCGAGCGTGACGGGCGGCACGACGGTGGTGTCGGACCAGCTCGTGATCCGCATCACGGCGAACGCCGGAGAGACGTTCCTCGACCGGATGATCAGCCTGGTCGAGGGCGCGCAGCGCCAGAAGACCCCCAACGAGCTCGCCCTCTCCATCCTCCTCGCCGGCCTGACCCTCGTCTTCCTGCTCGCGACCGTCACCCTGCAGCCCTTCGCGGCGTACGCCGGCGCGGGCGTCGGCGTCGTCGCCCTCGTGGCCCTCCTCGTGTGCCTCATCCCCACCACGATCGGCGGTCTGCTCTCCGCGATCGGCATCGCCGGGATGGACCGGGTCGCGCGCTTCAACGTGCTCGCCATGAGCGGCCGTGCCGTCGAGGCCGCCGGCGACGTGGACGTGATCCTCCTCGACAAGACCGGCACGATCACGTTCGGCAACCGCCTCGCGTCCGCGATCGTCCCGGCGCCCGGTGTCGCCGAGCCGGAGGCCCTCGAGATCGCCCTCCTCGCCTCGCTGCGCGACGAGACACCCGAGGGGCGCTCGATCGTGACGCTCGCCCGGCGGCGCCTGGCCGAGCTCGGCCGACCCGGCGGCGACGGCGACGACGCCGCGGTGCAGCGCCTGGGGACGCGGATCGTAGAGCAGCGCGATTTCACGGCCGGCACGCGTAGCAGCGGCGTTGTGCTCGACGATGGCCGCCTCGTGCTCAAGGGCGCCGTCGACGCGATCGCCGGCGACCTGCCCGGTGGCCTCGCCCCGAGCCTCCGCGCGGAGGCGGATGCAATCGCAGCACGCGGCGCGACGCCGCTCGCGCTCCGGCTCGACGAACGCCCGATCGCGCTCATCGAGCTCAAGGACACCGTCAAGCCCGGCCTCGAGGCCCGGTTCGACGAGTTCCGCCGGATGGGCGTTCGGACGGTCATGATCACCGGCGACAACCGGCTGACGGCGGCGACGATCGCGCGCGAGGCGGGCGTCGACGACTTC
Source organism: uncultured Chloroflexia bacterium (assembly GCA_963736545.1). Lineage (GTDB taxonomy): Bacteria > Chloroflexota > Limnocylindria > Limnocylindrales > CSP1-4 > CTSoil-043. The sequence goes on along the minus strand of CAVTPA010000001.1, from coordinate 3,287,768 downwards.
GTCGCGGAAGCTCGGCCCGAGGACAAGATCGCGTTCATCCGCAGGGAGCAGGCCGAGGGGCACCTCGTGGCGATGACGGGTGACGGCACGAACGACGCGCCCGCGCTCGCCCAGGCGGACGTCGGGCTCGCGATGAACAGCGGGACGTCCGCGAGCAAGGAGGCGGCCAACATGGTCGACCTGGATTCCGACCCGACGAAGCTCCTGGAGGTCATCGCGATCGGGAAGCAGCTTCTCATCACCCGCGGCTCGATCACGACCTTCTCGATCTCGAACGACGTCGCGAAGTACTTCGCGATCCTTCCCGCCCTGTTCGCCGGGGTCTATCCGCCGCTTGACGCCCTCAACGTCATGCGCCTATCGAGCCCCGAGAGCGCAATCCTCTCCGCGGTGATCTTCAACGCGCTCGTGATCGTCGCGCTCATCCCGCTGGCCCTGCGCGGTGTCGCGTTCCGGGCCGCGCCTGCCACCGTGTTGCTTCGTCGCAACCTGCTCGTCTACGGCCTCGGCGGGATCGCTCGTCCCATTCGTGGGCATCAAGCTGATCGACGTCCTCGTGACGGCGGTCGGGCTCGCCTGAGGAGCCGATCATGCGTGCCTTCTGGCGCCACTACCTGCGGCCCGCGATCGCCGTCCTCGTGGGCCTTGCGGCGGTCACCGGCCTCGTCTACCCCGCGGCCGTCACGGCGGTCGCCCAGATCGTCTTCCCCGCCCAGGCGAACGGGTCCATGATCACGGTCGACGGACGCACGGTGGGCTCGACGTTGATCGGCCAGGCATTCTCGGATCCGCGCTACTTCTGGGGCCGGCCATCGGCCGCGGGCGACGGCTACGACGGCATGGCATCGGGCGGGTCCAACCTCGGCCCGACCAGCCGGACCCTCATCGAACGGGTGGGGGCGGACATGGACCGCCTGCGCGGCGCGCACGGGACAGCCCCGATCCCGGTCGACCTCGTGACCGCCTCCGCATCGGGCCTCGATCCGCGACATCAGCCCGGAGGCCGCCGCCTACCAGGTCGCCCGGGTGGCCGCGACACGGGGGCTCGACCCCGCCGAGGTGGAGGCGGCAGTCGCCCGACACACCGAGGGGCGCCTGCTCGGGTTCCTGGGGGAGCCACGCGTCCACGTCCTGGAGCTGAACCTCGACCTCGACCGGGCGCTGCGATGAGCGGGATCGAGCGCGACGCACTCGACAGTCGCCCCTCGCCCGACGAGCTCCTCGAGCGGTACCGCTCCGACGCGAGCTCGCCCCGGGGGCGGCTCCGCCTCTACCTGGGGATGGCGCCCGGCGTCGGCAAGACGTACCGCATGCTCGAGGAGGGGCATCGGCGGGCCGGCCGCGGCACGGACGTCGTGGTCGGCTTCATCGAGGGCCACGGGCGGCCGCTGACGCTGGCCCTGGTCGAGGGCCTCGAGGTCGTCCCCCGGCGGACCCTCACCTACCGGGGCATCACCGTCGAGGAGATGGACACCGACGCCGTCATCGCCCGCCGGCCGACGGTCGCGCTCGTCGACGAGCTCGCCCACACCAACGCGCCGGGATCGCCGCGACCGAAGCGATGGGAGGACGTCGAGGCGATCCGCGACGCGGGCATCCACGTCGTCTCGACGATGAACATCCAGCACCTCGAGTCGCTCGCCGACGCGGTCACCACGATCACCGGGGCCCCGGTGAACGAGCGGCTGCCCGACGACGTCCTCCTCGGCGCCGAGGAGATCGAGCTCGTCGACATGAGCCCGCACGCGCTCCGGCAGCGGATGCGCCACGGCAACGTGTACCCGCCCGAGCGCGCCGCAGGTGGCCCTCGACCGGTTCTTCACCGAGGCGACCCTGACCGCCCTGCGCGAGCTGGCCCTGCGGGTCGTGGCGCAGCAGGTCGAGGGGCAGCTCGAGGGCGTCAACCACGCCACCCTGCGGCTCGTCTCCGAGCGCGTGCTGGTGCTCGTCGACGGGAGCCCCGCGTCCGGACGGGCGGTGCGGCGGGCGGCGTCGCTGGCCGGATCGATCCACGCCAACCTTGTCGCGCTCGTTCCTCCGTCCGAGCAGGTGGACGCGCTCCCGTTCGACCGTGCCCGGGACCTGCGCGAGGCGCTCGAGGTTGCCGTGGATCTCGGCGCCAAGACGTCGCGGCTCGCGTCCGGCGACCTGGTCGACGCGATCGCGGAGATCGTTGCCGCCGTCGGGGCCACGCACCTGTTCGTCCCGCATGCGTCCGCCGGCCGGCTGGAGAGCCTGACCCGTCGCCCGCTCGGCGAGCGGCTCGCCGAGCGACTGCCGGACGTCGACCTGCACCTGGTGGCGGCCCGGGGCTGACCCGCCCGGCCCGCGATCCCTGCCTCGTGGCGAGTCGCCGCACCCGGTGGCCGCGGGCGCGACGACCTCGCCTCGGTCCCGTTCGTCTCCCGCCGCAGGCGCCTCGGGCGGTCAAGGGCTGGTCCATCGGCGTTCCTCCTGCGGCGGTCAGCCGAGCGCGCGGAACGGCTCGGGAACGTTGGCGGCCAGAATCTCGGGCCCCGGCGACTGGAGCTCCGCGGCCACGACGGGATCGTCGCGGACGAGCCGGCCAGATGGCGCGCCCGTGCTCGACGACCTGGGCGTGGGCGATCGCCCGGGGCGCCGCCGTCGCGCTCGACCGGGCGAGGTCGGCACGTTCGACCGGCGCGCTCTCCATCGGCCGCGTCGAGCGCGGCCTCGATGACCACGGCCTCGTCGCCCTCGCGGTCCGTGGCCGGCACCGACGTCGGGGTCGGCTTCGGCGTGGGCGCGTCGGTGGGAGCAGCGGTCGGCGCGACGGCGGGAGGGGAAGACGGGGCCAGAGTCGGGGTGGCGGCCGCGCCGCAGGAAGCGGTCAGCAGGCCGACGCCGGCAAGGACGCCAATCGCGCGAATCCAGGAGCGCATGTCCGTCTCCTCTCGATGCTGCCATCCGGCGATGGCTGCACGGCTCTCAGGGCTGTCGAGCCCTCGTGAAGACGAGCTCGTCGACGGGCTCGGCACCAACCGTCACCTCTTCCACGATCCCCCGGTATTCGCCTCCGTCGACCATCAGCTCCCACGTACCCGGCATGACGAGGAGGGAGAAGCGGCCCTGGTCGTCGGTCCGGGTGCCGAGGCTCAGGAGGGTTCCGTTACCCGACGTCGGCGCGGTGTCCGGTGACGAGGCGTCGATCCGGGCGTTCCGGTAGGGCATCCCGTCGGCGTCCACGAAGGTGCCCGAGATCCGGGTCGTGTCGGGGACCACCAGGTCGATCACCGCCGGGCCGGTCCAGCTCCACAGGGAGCCGTCCTCGAGGTTCGGGTTTATGGTCCAGCCCGCGGGCCCGACGTAGGCCGGGTGGTCGAGCCTGCCGGCGATCGGGCCGATCCAGATCCGGTAGGTTCCCGCGGCTGCGAGCTTGAAGCGGTAGCCACCGTCGCCGTCCGTGTGGTCGAGCAGGTTGTCGGTCCCCTCCGTGTGGACCGCGGCGCCCACCACCGGGTCGCCCCGTGGGTCGGTGATCCGCCCGCCGATCAGGATGTCGGGCCTCGGCGTCGAGACGGGCGTGGGGCGCAGCGTCGCCGCTGCCGGGGCCGGCACGGCCGTCGCGACCGGCTGCCAGGAGAGGGAGATGGGGCCGAACCCACTCTCGTCGGCGACGACGCGCCACGTGTTCGTCGCGACGTCGATGAGCGCGACGCCCTGGTCGCCCGCGGCCCCGGTCTCGACCCTGGCGACGATCATGCGCCCGTCGGGGGACCACGCGTACCTGTCCAGGAATTCAACCGCGCTCGACGGTCCGACCCGGCGTGCCGGCGTCCCGTCCACGGGCACGACCACGAGATGCGCCTCCCGGTCGGCCCACTGCCCGCAGCCCGGAGCGGACGGGTCGACGCACGATTCCACGCTGCCGATCTCGTGCCGCACGAGGAGCGACCGGCTGTCGGGGGCCCACGTGGGGGTCGAGCTCCACCCGGCAGGCACGGCGAGGATGTGATCCTCGGACCCGTCCGGGCGAACGAGGTGCACGGCGGTCGTCGGCGGCACCTGGGCGCCCGACGTGATGCCCAGGTAAGCGATCCACTGCCCATCCGGCGACCAGGCGGGCTCCGGGTCCACGCCGTACGGGGTGGCGTCCACGCCGACGTCGACGAGCGGGACGGGCTCCGCCGAGCCGTCCACCGGGATCGTGTAGAGCGACCGCGAGCCGTCCGGCGACACGCCGGCGAACACGACCAGGTCGCTGGTCGGCGCCCAGCTCGGATCGGAGCCCGAGAGATCGCCGAGGTCGAGGATGCGCATCTCCGACCCGTCGGTCGCGAAGACCGCGATGCGCCGCCTTGCCGAGGTGTCGTCGAGGCGGTCGCTCGCGACGATCCAGCGGCCGTCGGGCGACGGGCGCACCGAGTGCACCTCGCTCGCCGGATACTCGGCGACGAGCACCATGTCGCTGCCGTCGGGGTTGCTCGTGTGGAGGCGCATCGTGGTGCCCCGGCCGGCGCCGACGAAGAACGCCAGGCGGGTGCCGTCGGGCAGGAAGGCGGCGGGACCGCCGTGGATGTCCGACAGCCGGGTCACCGCGCCGGTCGAGGGATCGATCGTCCCGACCTCTGCGCCACCGTTCTTGGCGGCGTTGTAGCCGCTGGTGTTCACGCCCCACACGATCACGCCGTTGCCGGTGGGGCGCGGCAGTGTCGGCGGCGGCCGCGTGGCGGCCCAGGCGAGGAGCCCCCCGAGGAGGGCGATGCCGAGGAGCGCGGCGACGAGCGCCGGACTGAGCGCCGGGTGCGGTTGCGCGGCCCCGGCGGGGAGCCACCGGGACGGGAAGGTCCAGGCCGGCCGCTGCCGCACCCGGGCGGTCGCCGCGATCACCTCGTCGACGTAGTCGGGGGTGTGGGAGCCGGCCTGTGCGACGAGCTCGTCGACCATGGTCCAGTCGGTGCGGCTGGTCGGCGTCATGCCACCACCTCGCGGCCGGGGTCGGCGGGCTGCGGCTCGAGCGCTCGTCGCATCTGGGCGAGGGCCCGGCTCACCCGCGACTTCGCGGTGCCGAGGGGGACCCCACACGCCCTGGCTGCCTCGGGGAGCGGGACACCGAGGTGGACGTGGAGGACGACGAGGGCCCGGTGCTCGGCGTCGAGCGCGGAGAAGGCGGCGTCGAGCGCCTCGCGGTCGGCGACGCGAACGGCGGGATCCGGGGCAGGGTCCCCGTCGAGGGGCGACAGCTCGACCTCCACGACGTGGCGCCGCCGCTGCCGGGCCGCGTCGATGCAGGCCCGGAGTGTGAGCCGGTAGAGCCAGGCCTCGTAGCGGTCCGGGTCGCGGAGGCCCGGCAGGTCCCGCCAGGCGCGGATGAGGGCGTCCTGGACGGCGTCGCGGGCCAGCTCGGGGTCGCGCAGGACGACGCGGGCGAGCGCGTCCTGGCGGCCGATCGTCAGGCGGACGAGTGTCGCGAACGCGTCGTGATCGCCGCGCTGCGCCTGCTCGACCGTCGACCGGAGGTCCACCGGGTCCCTCGCTCACGAGCGTTCGCCCGTGTTCGACCTGTATGGCGCTGGCATGGGCCAATTCGTTCCCCCGCGCAAGGGCGATGTAGCCCGATCGGCACGGCGCGATCGTCTCTCGGTCCCCGCTGTTGCGATCGCCAACCCCGACCCGAAGCCGTGCAGCGTCAAGCCGGCGCGGAGTCGCGGGGCGGGTCCAGCAGCAGGTTGATCACCTCGGCCGTCCAGCCCGTCTGGTGCATGGCCCCGAGCCCGGCGCCGGTGTCGCCGTGGAAGTACTCGGGGAACCAGAGCAGCCCCTGCCAGGCCGGGTCGGACTGCAGGAGCTCCACGTCCCCGAACACCGGCCGGCGGCCGTCCGGGCCGGGGAGCCAGATGGAGATGAGGCGATCGCCGAGATCCTGGGCGATGTCGGCGAGCGTCCGCTGCTCACCCGAGCCCGTGGGGTACTCGACCGTGAACTCGTCGCCGAGGAAGCGGTGGTAGCGGACCAGGGCCGGGATGACCAGGATGTTCAGCGGCATCCAGACCGGGCCCCGCCAGTTGGAGTTGCCCCCGTACATGGCGGTGCGACCCTCGCCGGGCTCGTAGCCGATCCTCGCGCCCGGGTAGCCGGGGATCTCGTAGGGCTCCTCGTGCCGCTTCGAGAGCGAGCGGAGCCCGTGCGGCGACAGGAACGCCGCCTCGTCGAACAGGGACGCGAGCGTGCGCCGCAGCTCGTCCGGCCCGACGACGGAAAGCGCGATCGTCTTGCCGTCCGCGCTCCAGTGGACGTGACGGGACCTGGCCCCGTCGCGCTCGGCGAGGATGCGTTCGAAACGATGCCGGAGCCTGCGGGCCATCGTCGCATCGCCCGCCTTCAGGACTGCGGCCGGGAGGAGCGGGACGGCGCCGACCAGGGTTTGGACACGGATGAGCGTGCCGCCCTCCGGGCCCTCGAGCCGGTCATAGAACCAGCCGTCGGCCTCGTCGTACAGGCCGGTGTCCTCGATGGCCTCGACGATCATCAGGTACTGCTCGACGAACTTGACGACCATGTCCTCGTAGACCGGGTTCGTCTCGGCGAGCCGGCGGGCGATGCCGAGCATGCTGAGGGCGTAGGCGGCCATCCACGCGGTGCCGTCCGCCTGGGCGAGCCGCACCCCCGGAGGGAGCGCCGACCGGTCGATCGGACTGATGTTGTCGAGCCCCAGGAACCCGCCGCCGAAGACGTTGTTGCCGTCGGGGTCCTGGCGGTTCAGCCACCACGTGAAGTTGAGGAGCAGCTTCTGGAAGACCCGCTCCAGGAAGTCGGTGTCCGTCCCCCCGTCGATCAGGAAGACGCGGAGGGCACCGATCGCGTGGACCGGCGGGTTGACGTCGTCGAAGTTCCACTCGTAGGAGGGAAGCGCCCCGTTCGGGTGGAGGAACCACTCGCGCAGCATGACGATGAGCTGGTACTTGGCGAACGCGGGGTCGAGGTGGGCCCAGGCGACGGCGTGGAAGGCGAGGTCCCAGGCCGCGAACCACGGGTACTCCCAGGGATCGGGCATGGCCAGGATGTCGAAGGAATCGAGATGCCGCCAGCCCTTGTTGCGCCCCGTTGCGTGGCCGGGCGGCGGGGCGGGCTGCGCCGGGTCGCCGTCGAGCCACTGCGCGACCCGGTACGGGTAGAGCTGCTTGCTCCAGATCAGGCCCGCGGAGGCCTGCCGGAGGATCCGCATCCGCTCCTCGTCGAGCCGGCCGCCGGCCAGGGCGTCGTAGAACTCATCGGCGTCGCGCTCGCGCCGCTCGACGGTCGTCCGGAAGGACTCGCCTGCCCAGGCCGCGGGCGCGGCGGGAACCGTGACGCCGACCTGGGTCACAGCGGGCCGGTGGAGGCGGAGCCGGAGCTGCGTGCTGCCGCCGCCCGGGACCGTGCAGCGGTACCACCAGGCGGCCTTCGTCCCGGTCGCCGCCGGATTGACGGTCGGGGCGCCGGCGATCACGTGGTCGTTGATGCCGTCCTTGGGATAGGGCGAGACCCCGGGGCTGCCATGGAGACGAGCCGCATTCGTCTCGTTGTCACAGAAGAGGGCCGTGGGTGCGGCGCCGTCAGGAGCTGCGGCGGCATCCAGGCGGTACCCGTCGAGGTGTGGGTGGTGGACGGTCACGGCGTCGCCGTCGAGGCGCAGCTCCGGGACCCCGGGCGATCCGCTCCACCGCCAGGTGTTGCGGAACCACAGCGTGGGCAGGACGTGGAGCGTGGCCTCGTCGGGGCCATGATTCTCGACGTCGATCCGACACAGGATCTCGGTCGGCGACGCCTTCGCGTACGTGACCTCGACGATCCAGAAGCGGCCGTCGTCGAAGATCCCGGTGTCGATCAGCTCGTACTCGGGCTGCAGACGATCGCGCCGGCCGTTCTCCGCGACGAGGTCCTCGTAGGGGAACGGAGCCTGGGGGTAGTGGTACCGCCAGCGGAGGAGGGCGTGGCTGGGAAGGCCCTCGAGGTACCACCAGCACTCCTTGACGTCCTCGCCGTGGTTGCCCTGGGGTCCGGTCAGCCCGAACATCCGCTCCTTGAGGATCGGGTCCACCCCGTTCCACAGGCCCAGGGCGAGGCACAGCTCCTGCCGGATGTCCGAGATGCCGGCCATGCCGTCCTCGTTCCAGCGGTAGGCGCGGGAGCGCGCGTGATCGTGCGGGAATGAGGCCCACGCGTTGCCGTCCGCGCTGTAGTCCTCGCGAACCGTGCCCCAGGCGCGCTCGGCGAGATAGGGCCCCCACTCGTACCAGGGGTTGGCGTCGAACAGGCCGTCCTCGGCGCGACCCGTGGCCTCGGCGAGGCGGCGGTGCTCGGCGGTATCGCGGTTCGGCTTCACGGTTCCTCCGACGAGGCGGCTCTTGATGCAGTCGACCGTACGGCGAACCCACCGCGGACGTATTCCCCGCCGTGGGGGATATCGCAGCGTTGACGACTGGATAGTGTGGGCGGCGCTCACTGGCCGCAGGACCCGACGCCTGCTCCCCGGTGGCATCCGCCAGGAGGCACCACACCACGACATGGCAGCCGCCGACCGCGCCTCGCAGGCGCAGCAGCCCGCCGACGTCCTCGTGATCTTCGGCATCACCGGCGACCTGGCAAGGGTCATGACCTTCCGCTCGCTGTACCGCCTTGAGCGGCGTGGCCTGCTGGCCTGCCCGATCGTCGGCGTCGCCTCCCGCGACTGGACGGTCGAGCAGCTCGTGGAGCGGGCCCGCGACTCGATCGCGGGGACCGGCGAGCCGCTCGACGAGGCCGTCTTCGCCCGTCTCGCGGCGCGGCTCTCGTACGTCAGCGGCGACCTCAAGGACCCGGCCACGTACGAGCGGGTGCGGACCGCGATCGGCGGCGCCACGAGCCCCGTGCACTACCTCGAGATCCCGCCGTTCCTGTTCGCGACCGTCGTGCAGGGCCTCGCCGGTGCCGGGCTCACGACGAACGCCCGGGTCATCGTGGAGAAGCCGTTCGGCAATGACCTCGCGTCCGCGCGGGCCCTGGCCGAGGAGCTCCACCGCCACCTCGACGAGTCGCAGATCTACCGGATCGACCACTACCTCGGCAAGATGGGTCTCGAGGAGATCCTCTACCTGCGCTTCTCGAACACGATGCTGGAGCCAGTCTGGAACCGCAACTACGTCGAGTGCGTGCAGATCACCCTGGCCGAGGACTTCGGCGTCGAGATGCGCGGCAGCTTCTACGATCCGGTCGGCGCCTTGCGCGACGTCGTCGTCAACCACCTCATGCAGGTCGTCGCGATGGCCGCGATGGAGGCGCCCTCCGGCGGCGACCCGGAGACCCTCCGCACCGCCATCACGACGGTCTTCAAGTCGACGAGGACGGCCGACCCGGCCCGGTACGTCCGCGGCCAGTACGACGGGTACCGCTCCATTGACGGGGTCGACGCGGCCTCCACCACCGAGACGTACGCCGCCCTGGCGTTGGAGATCGAGAACTGGCGCTGGTCCGGGGTCCCGTTCCTCATCCGGACGGGGAAGCGCCTCCCGGTGACCCAGACGGAGCTGCGGCTCGTCTTCAGGGAGTCGCCGCGGCTCGGCTTCGGCATCCGGGGATCGCGCAACCAGCCCGATCAGCTCGTGATCAGGCTCGACCCCTCGACCGGCGTGCAGATCGTCCTGAACGCCCAGCGGGCGGACGCGCCGACGCCCGACCTCGTGCCGCTCGACGTCACGTTCGCGGAGGCCGGCGGCGAGGGCGCCACCCCCTACGAGGTCCTGCTGCAGGCCGCCATGGAGGGGCGGAGCGCCCGCTTCGCTCGCCAGGACGGCGTCGAAGAAGCGTGGCGCGTCTTCGGCCCCCTCATCGACACGCCACCGCCGGTCCTGCCGTACGCGCCGGGCTCGTGGGGGCCCGAGGCGGCCACCACGCTCGCCGCCGGACACGGCGGCTGGCGCGACCCGTGGATCGGGTGAGACCGCCAACCGCGCCCTGCGCACGTCGGACGCAGCGCCGTCGCGTCCGGCCCAGCCATCGAACCGGAAGCGAGGTCATCGAATGAAGGTCATCATCGTCGGCGGGGTCGCCGGCGGCGCCTCCTGTGCCGCGCGCCTGCGGCGGCTCGACGAGAGCGCCGAGATCATCGTGGTGGAGCGCGGGCCGTACATCTCGTACGCCAACTGCGGCCTGCCGTACTACGTGGGCGGGCTGATCCCGCGCGAGTCCAAGCTCGTGCTGGCTGACGCGGCGCTGTTCCGGGCGCAGCTCAACGTCGAGGTCCGCACGCTGTGCGAGGCGGTCTCGATCTCGCCGGAGGCGAGGACGATCCAGCTCCGCGACGTCACGACAGGCGAGGTGACCACCGAGTCGTACGACAGGCTCGTGCTGTCGCCCGGTGCGGCACCGATCTGGCCGGCCCTGCCCGGGATCGACCTCCCGGGGATCTTCAAGGTCCGGACGGTCCCCGACGTCCACGTCATCCGCGAGTGGATGGAGGGCCACGTCACCGATCCGTCCGGGCTCGACACGTACACCGGGACCCAGACCGTCCTGCCGGCGCGGCGCGCGGTCGTGGTCGGCGGCGGCTTCATCGGGTTGGAGATGGCGGAGAACCTGGTCCATCTCGGCCTCGACGTCACCCTCGTCCAGCGCGGCGGGCAGCTCATGTCGCCGATGGACCCCGAGATGGCCCGCTACGTCGAGCGCCACGTGGCGCGCAACGGCGTGAAGCTGGCCCTCAGCGAGAACGTGACGGGCTTCCGCCGGGCGGAGGACTCGGCGCTCGAGGTGCTCACCGCGTCCGGCAGGGCGATCCCGGCCGACATCGTGGTCATGGGCATCGGCGTCCGCCCGGAGGTCGGGCTGGCGAAGACCGCCGGCCTGGCCATCGGCGAGCGCGGCGGCATCCTCGTCGACGACCGGATGCGCACGAGCGTTCCCGACATCTTCGCCGTGGGCGACGCCATCGAGGTCCGGGACCACGTCACCGGCGCCCAGTCGCACGTGCCGCTGGCGGGCCCGGCCAACCGTCAGGGCCGCATCGCCGCCGAGGTGATCGCCGGACGCGATTCGCGCTTCCGAGGCACGCAGGGGACGGCGATCATCGGGATCTTCGGCGGGGCCGCCGGGTGGACCGGGGCCAGCGAGAAGACGCTGCGCCGGGCCGGCGACACGGACTACGAGAAGGTCTACCTCTACCCGAACTCGCATGCCGGCTACTACCCCGGCGCGCAGTACCTGGCGATGAAGATCCTCTTCCGCACGTCGGACGGGCGGCTCCTGGGCGCCCAGGCCGTCGGGCTCGACGGCGTGGACAAGCGCATCGACGCATTCGCGATGGCCCTCCAGTTCGGGGCCACCGTCTACGACCTCGAAGAGTCGGAGCTCGCCTACGCGCCGCAGTTCGGGAGCGCGAAGTCGCCGGTCAACTTCGCCGGGATGGTCGCCGCCGACGTCCTCCGGGGCGACATGCCGGTGGCCCACTGGGACGACGAGCACCCGTTCCTCCTCGACGTCCGCCAGCCGGCCGAGCTGGCGGTCGAGCAGGTGCCGGGCGCGGTCAACATCCCGCTCCCGGAGCTCCGCGGCCGCCTCGACGAGCTGCCGCACGACCGGGAGATCCACGTCATCTGCCGCTCGGGCCAGCGAGCCTACTACGCGACGCGGATCCTCCTCCAGAACGGGTTCGAGGCCCGCAACATCTCCGGGGGGATGCTGTCGCACGCCACGCTCTCGGCCGGGTGACGTGCCCGGATCCGGCGAAGGAGGCCGGATCGTAAGCCGCCCTTGCGGCGATGGCGCCGTGGTGCCCGCAGGGCCTACGCCGGGTCGTCAGGGGCCGCTGCCCGTGAGCTCGGATCGCCGGGAGCCGCGTTGCCGGCGTCCGTCTCGCGGCGGAACGCCTCGACGCCGTCCTTCACCGAGCCGTAGAGGTGCCCCTCGTCGATCGTCTGGAGGAGCCCGTACCGGACGATGGTGTCCCGCACCTCCGACTGCAGCTCGGCGAAGGCGAGGTGGATCCCTGCGGCGTTGAGCTCGAGGTCGAGGTCGGCGAGCATGGCGCCGGCCGTGGTGTCGATGTCGGTGATCGGCTCGGCGGCAACGAGGACCCAGCTCGGCGGCGGGGTCGCAGCCTTCACGAGCTCGCGGATCCGATCGCGGAACTGGTTCGCGTTGGCGAAGAAGAGCGGCGCGGACCAGCGGACGATGAGCAGCCCCGGCACCTGCTCCGCGTCCGGGTAACGCCGGATGTCGTGCCAGCCGGGGACAGCCTCGCTCCTCCCGAGCACCGCCGAGTACGGGGCCCAGGCGCGCTTGAAGATGTAGACGACCGAAAGGACGACGGCGACGACGATCCCCTCGAGGACGCCGATGAACATGACCCCGAGCGCGCAGGCGACCGCGAGTGCGAACTCGGTCTTGCGGACCCGGAACAGCCGCCGCAGCTCGGCGACGTCGAGGAGGCTGATCGAGGCCGCGATGACGATCGCGGCGAGAACCGGCTGGGGCATCGCCTGGACCAGGCCGGGCACGAACAGCAGCATCGCCATGACGAGGGCGGCGGAGACCAGGCCGGTCAGCTGGGTCTTCGCCCCGGACTGGAACGCCACGGCCGTCCGCGAGCCGCTCGTGCTCACCGGGAAGCCGGAGAAGAGGCCGGCCGCGAGGTTCGCCGAGCCGATGCCCGCGAGCTCCTGGTTGCCGTCGACCTCGTACCCGGCGCGAGCCGCGAACCCGCCCGAGACCGAGATCGTGTCGCCGATGGCGACGAGCGAGATCCCGACGGCCGCGGCGAGCAGGAGCGGCAGGTCCTCGGTCGGGACGGACGGGAAGGTCGGCAGCGGGAAGCCCTGTGGCAGCACGCCGATCACGTCGACGCCGCGAGCCGCGAGGTCGAGCACGATCGAGGCCCCGATCGCGACGACGACGGCGATGAGGATGCCCGGAGTGCGCGGCCGCGTCCGCTTGAGGCCCAGGATGATGACGAGGCACAGCAGGCCGATCCCGAGCGCCCAGGGGTTCGTCAGGCCATCCCCGACGCCCTGGACGAACGCGGACGCCTCCGCGACGAGGCCGTCGGCGTCCGTCGAGAACCCGAACAGCTTCGGCAGCTGGCCGATGAAGATCGTGATCGAGAGGCCGGCGAGGTAGCCGGTCCGCACCGGGCTCGACAGCAGGTCGGCGATGAAGCCGAGCTTCAGCGCGCCCGCACCGACCGTGACGAGCCCGACCATGAGCGCCAGCATCCCGGCGAGGGCGATCGCCATCTCCTGGCTCCCGGCGGCGAGGGGCAGGATCGTCGCGGCGATCATCGGGCCGAGGGACGAGTCGGGGCCGAGGACGAGGATCGGGGACGGCCCGACGAGCGCGTAGGCGACGAGGCAGATGACGGTCGTGTACAGGCCGGTGATCGCGGGCAGCCCGGCCAGCTCCGCGTAGGCCATCCCCTGCGGGACGAGCAGGGTCACGAGGACGATGCCGGCGATCAGGTCCTGCGAGAGCCACGACCGCTCGTACGTGCGGAGGACGCGGACGCCCGGCATCCACCGCTCGACGCGCGCGAGCCGGGGGCTGGCCGGCGTCTCGGTCATCGCTCCGGTGTCCCCGTCAGAGCCGCGCGATCGCCCGGCCAAGGCCACGGCGGTAGCTCGAGGCGGCGAGGGGTCGCCACGTTGAGCCGAACGTCCGGCCCAGGCGCTCGACGCCCCGGTCGAGATGCTCAACGAACCTCGCGGTCGACGTTGCCTGCACCTCCGTGAGGGTCAGGGATGTGACGAACGCACGGGCAAGCTCCCCGGCGACGTGCCGATCGTGCTGCTCCCCGAGGTGGTCCTGGAGCGCGACGATCGGCCGGATGAGCGCCGTCGCCTGCGGTTCCAGCGGCTCCCGGACGAACTCGAGCGTGTAGCGGAGCCACTTGGCCGCGATCCGCAGCTCGTGCAACGTCGCGAGGTCGGCCGTCTCGACACCGCTGTCGAAGGCCCAGACCGCCTGGTACGCAGCCCAGATCGTGGCGGGCATGCGGTTCCGCACGAGCCCCGGCGCATGCGGCGGGACGGCAATAGCCGCGAGCCCGGGCGTCTCGGCCAGGGCCCTGTAGTCGGCGACGAACGCACCGAAGCGCTCCGAGCTGAGCACCCCGATGAGCTCGATCCGTCGCGACTCCCGCTCGGCACGCCACGTCGCGAGCAGCGGCTCGAGGCCGGCACGGTGACGGGAGCTGCGGCGCCGACCATCGGTCACGAGGATCTCGATCAGGACGTCGAGATCCCGGACTGCCCCCAGCCTGCTCCCGATGTCGCGGAGCTCGCCCCGGTATCGCCGTACGGCATCTCGCTCGAACCCGTCGCCGAAGACTCGCCACGCCGCGCGCATCCGCCTGGCGGCGACCCGCATCGCGTGGACCTCCTCGGCGTCCTCCCCGGCGATGACGCCGGGCACGCGCGCGAGCATCCGCCCGAGATGGAAGCGCAGGACCTTGCGCCCGGCTTCCGCCCACGCGTCGTCGGCCCGGAGCCCGGGGGTCTTGCCGTCCGCCGAACGCGCCGCCGCGAGGATGGCGGCCTCGGCGAGAGAGGCAGGATCGTCGCCGTCGTGCGGCGTCGCGGCAGCGGTCGCGGCCGCCGAAGGAGGAGTCGGGCCGCCCGTCATTGCTGCCGTCAGAACGGGGCGGGGATGTAGTTCAAGGTCAGGCTCGGCTCCCTGGTCCTGGCGGACAGCCGGCGCTTCGGGAGCTTGACGTCGCGCGGCTCGAGCGGCCGGTAGGGCACCTGGCTGAGCAGGTGGCTGATGATGTTGAGGCGACCGCGCTTCTTGTCGTCCGTGCGAGCGACCCACCACGGCGCCCAGGGAGTGTCGGTCGCGGCGAACATCGCGTCCCGGGCCCGCGAGTAGTCGTCCCAGCGACCGTAGGACTTCAGGTCCATGTCGGTCAGCTTCCAGACCTTCCGCGGGTCGGTGATGCGGCCCTCGAGGCGGCGCGTCTGCTCGTCGGGGCTGACCTCCAGCCAGTACTTGAGCAGGATGATCCCGCTCTCGACCATGGCCTTCTCCACGGCCGGCACCTGCTCGAGGAAGCGCTCCGCCTGCTCGGGCGTGCAGAAGCCCATGACCCGCTCGACGCCGGCCCGGTTGTACCAGCTGCGGTCGAAGATCACGACCTCGCCGGCGGCCGGGAAGTGCGCCATGTATCGCTGGACGTACATCTGCGACTTCTCGCGCTCGGTCGGGGCGGAGAGGGCGACCACCCGGAACACGCGGGGGCTGACCCGCTCGGTGATCCGCTTGATCGTGCCGCCCTTGCCCGCGGTGTCGCGGCCCTCGAACACGATGCAGACCCTGGCCCCGGTGGCCTTGACCCACTCCTGCATCGCCACCAGCTCGCCGTGGAGGCGACGCATCTCGCGCTCGTAGTCCTTGGTGCTCAGCTTCGCCTGGGGCGCCTCGGGCGCCGCCGCATCCTTGGTGACCTCGATCCCCGGGCGCGTCTGGTTCTTCCGGGCCTTCTTGTCCTTCTTCGTTGCCACGGAACAGCTCCTTTCGGGGGCGCGGACTATGCCGCGGCGGCGACCGGAGCCGCCTGCGCCGGCGCCGGCTCGTCGCCGGTCCGGATCTTGAGGAGCTTGCGCACCTCCTCGACGACGATGAGCGAGAGCGGCACGACGATGCACACGGCCCACTGGTCGATCGAGAGGGCGGTCGTGCCGAGGAGCCGCTGGAGGAAGCCGAGCTCGGTCGCCAGGATGATCGTCAGCACGGAGAGACCGGTGGCCACCAGGAGCGGCCGGTTCGCGATGATCGACCCGCCGAAGAGCGACTCGTCCTCATCGGCTGTCTCCAGCGAGGAGAAGAGGCGGAACAGCGAGAAGACCGTGATGCCCATCGTGCGCGCGACAACGTCGCCGTAGGCGTCGTTCGCCCACCAGAGCACCCCGAGGGTGCCCGCCGCCATGACGAGCCCCACGAACACGAGCCAGGTCGTCAGGCGGCGCGGCATGATCTGCTGCTCCCTGGGGCGCGGCGGGACCTCCATGAGGCCCTCGCGCGGCTTGCCGTAGCCGAGCCCGATCGCCTGGAAGACGTTGACGGTGAAGTTGAGCCACATCGTCTGAAGCGGCAGGAACGGGATGCCGCCCAGGATGTTGAGGAGCGACGAGCCGAGGAACGTGGCGATGTAGCCGAACAGGCCCGCCATCTGGAAGCGGATGAAGCGGAGCATGTTGTCGTACACGGCGCGCCCGAGGCCGACCGCCTTCAGGATCGTTCCGAAGTTGTCGTCGGTGAGGATCATGACGGCGGCCTGCTTGGAGACCTCGGTGCCGGTGATCCCCATCGCGATGCCGATGTCGGCCGTCTTCAGCGCGGGGGCGTCGTTCACGCCGTCGCCGGTCATCCCGACGACGTGGCCCTTCTTCTTGAGGATGTCCACGAGGTGGACCTTGTCCTCGGGGGAGACGCGGGCGATGACGCCGATCCCGTCGATCTGGCGCACCGCCTCCTCGTCGCTCATCTCCCGGAACTCGGCCCCGGTGACCGCGCGTCCCTCGATGCCGAGCTGGCGGGCGATCGCCTCGGCGGTGACCGCGTGGTCGCCGGTGATCATTCGGACCTGGATCCCGGCCTTCTTCGCCTGGGCGATGGCGTCCTTCGCGGCCGGCCGTGGCGGATCGACGATCCCGACCATCGCGAGGAGCGTGAGACCGTCCAGCGCTGCGAGCAGGTCCGCGTTCGGGTCGAACGTGGCCGGGTCGAAGTCCTTGTGGCCGGTCGCCATGACCCGGAGCCCCTGGGTCCCGAGGCGCTCGTTCTCGGCGAGGTAGCCGTCGCGGATCTGGTCGATCGGCACGACGGCGCCGTCCGGGCCGTGGGCGTCCTTCGCCCGCGCGAGGAGCTGGTCCGGGGCCCCCTTGATGTAGCAGCGGATGACGGCCCTGCCCTCGGCGTCCGTCATCTCGTGGAAGGTGGCCATCATCTTGTAGGCTGCGTCGAACGGCAGGGTCGCGACGCGCGGATAGCGCTCGCGGGTGAGGGTGGGATCGACCCCGCCCTTCGCGGCGAGGACGACGAGCGCACCCTCCGTCGGGTCGCCGACGAGGCCCCCGTCGCGAACCTCGGCGTCGGCGCACAGGGCCATCGGCAGGAGGTACTGCTCGAGCGGCACGTCGGGCTGGCCGCCGGCGTGCGAGATCTGGCCGGTCGTCGAGTACCCGTCCCCGGTGATCGAGTAGCGCCGGCCGACGACCGCCATCTGGGTGGCGGTCATCTGGTTGAGGGTGAGGGTGCCGGTCTTGTCGGAGTTGAGCGCGGAGGTCGAGCCGAGCGTCTCGACCGAGCGGAGGCGCTTCATGATCGCGCCGGCCCCGGCGAGCGTCTGCGAGCCCTTCGAGAGGATCGCCGTGACGACGGCCGGGAGCGCCGTGGGGATGGCCGCCACCGCGAACGCGACCGCGCTCAGGAACAGGTCCTGGAGCTCGACGTCGCGGTACAGGCCGAGGGCGAACGACACCACGAGGGCGGCGCCGGCGACGACGAGGATCTGGTTCGTCAACCCGTCGAGCTGCTTGGTCAGCGGCGTCTTCTCGACGGCGGTGGCCTGGAGCATGCCGCTGATGTGGCCGACCTCGGTCGCCATCCCCGTGGTCGTGACGAGGATCGTGCCGGCGCCGCGGGTGACCTGGGTGTTCATGAACGCCATGTCCACCCGGTCGCCGAGCGCCGCGTCGGCCGCGACCGCGTCCACCTGCTTGGGAGTCGGCACGCTCTCGCCCGTGAGCGCGGCCTCGTCGATCTCGAGGGTCGCCGCGGTGAGGATGCGCGCGTCGGCAGGCACGAGATCGCCCGCCTCGATGTTGACGATGTCGCCCGGGACGAGCTCCTCCATCGGGACCTCGACGAGGTCGCCGTCGCGGCGGACCTTGGCCTTGACGACCATCATGCCCTGGAGGGCAGAGGCGCTCGCCTCTGCCTTGCCCTCCTGGTTCATGGCCATCCACGCGTTGAACAGCGTCAGGAGGATCAGGAAGACCCCGGTGTAGAACTGGCCGGGCAGGAACAGGCAGCCGATGCCGGCGATGAGCAGGACGATCTGCATCGGGTCGGCGTACTGGCGGCTGAACTGCTGCCAGCGCGAGACCTTCTTCGCCTCGGCGAACGTGTTGCTCCCGTACGTCGCGCGCCGGGCATCGGCTTCGGCAGACGTCAGGCCGCCGTCGACCGTGGTGGCCTGAGCGGCCAGCGCCGCGTCGGGGTCGAGGGCGTGCCACACGGGAGCTGTCCTGATGGCGCCGCCGCCCGCGTCGGGCCGCGACCGTTCAACCGCTGGTGTCATCCGCGTCCTCCTCCGCATGCGGGCGGGCATTCCCGGCGTCACGACCGCACCTTCGCTCGTGGCGCGCTCATGCGACAGCACCACCGTGTGCCCTGCGGCGTGGACGCTATCCGCGCCCCCACGTGGGGACATTCCCCATTGAGGACTACGCTCGGTCCTCGCGCTCGGCGACCGGGCGCAGGCCCGAGTATGGCTCGAGGAGGCCCACGTCGACGGCCCGCGCGATGGCCTCGCCGCGACTCGTCACACCGAGCTTCCCGTAGATGGACACCGCGTGCGCCTTGACCGTGTGGCGCGAGATGTGCAGCCGTTGACCGATCCCCTCGAACGTCAAGTGGGTCGACAGGAGCGGGAGGACCCGCAGCTCCGCCGGCGTCAGCGTCGACGGCCCACCGATCGTTCGTGCCGCGTCATCGAGACGTCGGCGCACCTCTCCGACCGCCTCCACGAGGACGCCCAGCTGGGGCCGGTGGCGGACGATCTGCTCCGCGTCCGAGACGACGGCCCTGGCGCCGCCGGGGTCGGCGATCGCCAGGTAGGCCCGGGCCATCTCGAGGAGGGCGAGGACCGACGCCCAGGGCAACGCATACGACGCCAGGGGCCGCACGAGCTGGGCGTGAACGAGCTCCTCCCGGCCCCGCCCGAGATCACCGTGATGGATCGCGACGCGGGCCGCGACGGCGTGGACCAGGATCGCGGACACGACCCCCTCGAGGTGCGTGCGCATGAACCCGGCGTGGCTCTCCCTCGCGAACTGGTCGGCGGCTCGCCAGTCGCCCCTGCCCATCGCGAGGCTGGCCCGTGCCGCGAGGGCGAAGAACCCCGATGTGCCACTCGGCGAAGCGGCCTCGACCGACTCCGCGAGCCTCGCGTCGGCGCCATCGAGATCGCCTCCGAGCATGTGCGCGCAGCCGAGCAGCCATAGCGCCGTGGCACGCCAGCGGCTCCCGGCGCCCTCCGATTCCACGGCAAGCTGCGCGTTCGCGAGCACGTCTTCCGGGCCGCTCCTCGCGAGCGCCGCGCGCAACATGGCCCTGGACGATTCGAACGACGCCGTGCCGTCGGCAGGCGTCCCGGCCTGGCGGGCACGATCCGCGACATCGGCCATGCGCTCGGCTGCAGCGGGCCTGCCGCTGAGGGCCTCCACCCAGGCGGCGATCACCGCAAGCGTGGGGCGCCGCTCGAAGGCCAGGTCGTCGAAGGTCTGCAGCCAACGGGTGAGCCTGCCGGCGTGACCTCCGTAGTACGTGTGCAGGAACGCTCCCTCGACGAGTCGGCCAGTTGTCTCGAGGTCCCCGGCGGCGATCGAGTGCACGATGGCCTCTTCGGGACGACCAACGTCGGCGAACCATGCCGCCGCGCGACCGTGGAGCGCCGCCGCCGCTCCCGGCTCGCGCCGATCCAGCTCCGCCCGCAGGTGCTCGCGGAGGAGCTGGTGATACCGGTACGACTCCGAGGTACCCGCGACCCTGGAGATGAGCTGGTTCTCGCCCGCGAGATGTCGCAAGCGCTCGTTCGCCTCTCGCAGCCCAGTCACCGCCACGGCCGCCGGCAGCTCGACCACGTCGAGAATCGACGTGCGAGTGAGGATCGCGACGTCGTCGGCGTCGAGCATCGGGTCGAGCTCCGAACGCAGGTACTCGGCGATGTGGCCTTCACTGCCCGAGACATCCCCGGCAACACCACCCAACGGCCGGCTCCGATTCCGGCTGAGCGTCGCGAGGTAGATCGCGGCCGGCCAACCCTCTGTCCGCTCCGTGAGCGCTCGTGCCTCATCTGCGCTCAGGTCCAACCCGGCGGCGGCCGCGAGGCTGCGCGTCTCGTCCGCGTCGAGCGCCAGCTCGGGCAGTCCGATCTCGATCAGCTGCCGGCGGACCCGCAGCCGAGCCAGTGCGACGTCCGGCGCGGCTCTGCCGGAAAGGGCGACCTGGAAGCCGGGTGGCAGGTGTTCGATGAGCGCGGTGAGCGCGTCCAGGCACGTTCGATCGACGAGACGATGGACGTCGTCGAGGATCAGCAGGCCCGGGCGCTGCCAGCGATGCAGCTCGGACGCCAGGCGAGGAACGGCGCTGGCGAGGATCCACGGTCCGGCCATGCCCAGTGCAGAGGCCAGGGAGCCGTCAACCGGCTCGATCCGATCGATCGCGGCCGCCACGTAGGAGAGGAACACGCTCGGTTCGTTGTCGGAGTCGTCCAGCGTGAGCCATGCCGCGCTGTCCCGTTCCCTCGCCACCCAATCGGCGAGGAGCGTCGTCTTGCCGTAGCCGGGCGGCGAGACGATCGCGACAACCGCCGGCCGAGGTTCGACCGCGAGGAGCGCCATGACTCGCTCGCGACGAACGGTTCCGGGGTGTTGGAATGGCGGGTGGAGCTTCGCCTCGACGAGCGGGAAGGACGGCGAGAACCGGGCGCGAACCTCCCGGCGCCGGGGCTCGGCCCTGGGCCCCTGCCGGCCCTCGCCGCCTGCCCTTGTCGTCGCTCTGCCTGCGGGACGAGAGATCGCCCGACCTCCGACCTGGGGGACCGCCGCCGTGATCAGCCGATGATAGGGCGTCGGAGGCAAGGGCGGTCCGGCGTTGCCGGACCCATGCCCAGCTGCGAGCCCGGCTATGACCCTTCGATGTCCATGGCCTCGAGCGCGCCGTCGATGTCGTACCCGGCGGCGATCGCCAGGCGTGGGGCCGCCGAGACGACGCGTACGGATCCGACCGAACCGGCCACGGCAAGGAGGGTGGCGACCAGCTCGTCGAGCGTCACGCCCGCGAGGAACGCCGCTCCAACGGCCGTGTGGTACGACGACTCGGGCGCATCGAGCCCGACCAGGACGGCGACCCGGATCAGCGCCTCGCTCCGCTCGTCGAGCCGACCGGTGAGACCGTCCGCGTCGTCAGGCTGGACGGTCGTGGGCAGCATGGCGAGATCACCGATCGCCATGCGCCGAAGGATCCTCTCGGCAGCGAGCACGTCGTCGCACCTCATCGACCGGCCCACCGGGCCGGATCCGGCACGACCTGCCGGTCGACGTCCATTTGGCCCGAACGGAGATGGGGGCGCATCGCCTGCCGTGGACGATGCCGACGCCATGCCGTGCAGCGTCGGCCTTCCCGCCGGGCGCGGCGGATGTCGAGCGAGGCCCGACAGGGGGCCCGGCCATCCGGAGCCCGGCACCGCCCCGACCTCGGGTTCACTCTCGCGGCGCGGACACGGTGTCGGCGGCGGTGTCATGCGACCGCCCGCCCCCGGGTCTCGCCCTCGCGGTGGCCGCAGCTCAATCGGCAGAGCATCGGATTGTGGCTCCGCCTGTTACGGCCAGGGCGCCCTCCCGACTGCCGGCCACTTGATCTCAGCTCCCGCTGCCTCGTGGGTTCTCGTCGAGCCTGATTGGGCGCGATCGGGGGTCGCAAGGTGTCGGATAAGATGTCAGCTGAGGCCCCCACTCAGCGCGGCGTGAACACCGCCCCGATCCCCTCGACAATCGGCACGGTCAGCCACGGCCGGCAGCGTCGAGCTCCAGGACCTCCCGGGCGCCGGGAGCGCGGACCGCCCCTCGTGAGCCACCATGGGCGGCAAGCGTCTCCCCATGTCATGAGCGTCGGGCGCCCAGCGCGAGCAGGACGTCGTGGGCAGTCCCGAACCGGAAGCCGGCATAGTCCGCGCCCGGACGGAGGTCGGTCGTGTTCGCACTGGCAACGAACCGCAGCTGGTCGGCCTCGACAATGTCCGGCAGGTCGGCGTAGACGCCCTCCGCTGCCCGGACGAGCATCGTGTCGCCCGCGTCGTCGTTCACGGCGCGGCGATGGTCCGCACGCTCGGGGACCGGCGCAACCCACAGTGCCGCTTCCAGGACTGGCCCGTAGACGGCCCACATGTCGGCAGCCGACCATCCGAGGTGCTCCTCGAGCTTCGCGCCGAGCTCGTCGACGATCTCGTCGCACAGCACGACGTGTGCAACCGCCGGCAGGATCGCGAGGATCTGTGATGCCGCGCCCCGCCGTGTCGGGGAGAGGGCGTCGGCGAGGAAGATGCTCGTGTCGACGATGACGATCGGCCGGGCGGCCATCGCCGCTACCGGGTGCGCGGGGCGCGGAGAATGGCCTCGACCTGCGCGGGGGCCAGGTCGGGTGTCGGCGGCCGCGGGCGGGCGAGAGCATCGGCCGAGGCCAGCACCGAGCGCGGGATTCGGCGCGTGCCGCCAGGGGTCCGCTCAGCCGGCAGCCAGCCGCGGTCGACCCAGTTGCGAATCGTCTGGGGCGTCACGTCGAAGGCTCTCGCGACCTCGGTCACCGAGGCGTGGGCGCGAACCGGGGCGGCCGGAGGGGCCGCGGCCTGCCGGACCAGGCGCGTGATGGCGCGGGCAGCCCCGGGAGATGTGCGCCGGATCGCCGGCATGGCGGCGTCGATTGCCTGCCGCTCCTCGTCCGTCAAGGGCGTCGTCATGGCCATCGGTGATCCTCTGGCAGCGGTGTGAGGGCGTGGCGACGACAGTATCTCTTGAACATCAAAAATGTCAAACCAGGCCCGGCCCGCCGAGGCCGGCCCGACGTCGCGGCTCGGGTTCGATCGGATCGATCGGATCGACATTGAGCGACATGGATGGAGGAACGTGGTGCTCGCTGGGGTCGGCCGCCACGCCTGCGCGAGTGGCGGGGACCGTCGCCTCATGGGCAACCTGCCCGCGCAAGTGGGAGCCGGTACGGGTCGCCGGGCTGTTCGTTCCGGTCGCGGGGGGCGATCGTCGGAGTGCCGTCGACGTCGATCGCAAGGAGATGACTTCCGAGATCGTTCCCCGGGATGCCGGTCTGGCTCACGACAGCGTTCTCCGATCACCTGCGCGTGAATCCGAGGTCCGCACGACTGCCATCGTGGCCGGGAGGGGCGGCCGGCACAAGTCGCCGTCGATCGCGTCGGCGGCCCGCCTGCCAAGCGGCCGACGACCCAGCAGTCGGCCTGGGTGGTGCGCTGACGCGTGGACCCGACGCTCGCGAACCATCCCAAGGGGGTGCTCGTGCCAGAGCCCGCCGGGGAAGATGACTGAAGCCGACAGGCGTCGAGCAACGCCGACGGGGCCCGGCAGCCATTGGGAGCCCAGCCCCGCCTCGACCTCGGGTACACTCTCGCGGCGCAGACAAGGTGTCAGCGGCGGTGCAGAACGACCGCCCGGCCCCGGGTCTCGCCCTCGCGGTGGCCTTAGCTCAATCGGCAGAGCATCGGATTGTGGCTCCGAAGGTTACGGGTTCAAGCCCCGTAGGCCACCCCACCACCCCGCACGCCACGGTCCGTGGTCAGGGCCGACGCGCGAGCCGCCGTGCGGCGCGCCCGGCGAGGTAGGGAGCGGCCCGGAGCGCCATGAGCACGACGAGCGTGCCCGCCCATGCGCCCGACACACCGCCCCCGCCCGTGAACTGAAGGCCCAACCAGTCGAGCATCTGCCCGCGGTGATTCCCAGCCTTCTCCGGTGGGCGAGCACTTCCTCCCCGTTGAGATGGCAGACGCTTCGGGCGCATGGTGCCCTCCTGTCGTGCGGGACCTCCGCTGCGGGTGAGACGCTGCGCCGGCGTGTGCTGTTGCAGGCGATCCGACCGTCAGCCTGGGTCGCTCGTCGCCGGCGGTGGTCGCGGCCTCGCCCGCACCGGAGGACGTGCCGCGGGTACTCGGGCGGGGCCTCCTCGGTCGGCATCCTGAGCCGGTTCTGGAACTCCTTGCCGTTGACCTTCCCGGGGCCGATCTGGTTCGGGAAGCTCGTGTTGTACTGGTCCTCCAGGTCGACCCGCCCGCCCTTGCCGTTCCAGGCCTTGTCGTCCTCGTCGAAGCCCTTGATCGCCTTGTCCCAGCGCACCTGCACGACGGCCGCGTGGCAGGCCGCCCGCTGGAGGTGGACGGACGCGGACGCCGGGAGGACGGCCGAGGGAGCCCGCGCGGCCACCGCGTTGTGACTCGCGGACGACGGCCGGAAGTCGTGGCCGTCCACGGGCCGCCTCCCGTCGCCGGGTGGGACGTCGGGGCCCGGCCGGGTGTGAACGGCCGGGCCCCGGGCAGGGGGGAGATGCGGAGGATCCGGCGCCGGGCCTTGTCGGGCGCCGGGCGTTGCGGGCCTCGGCCCGCGCTACGGGTAGAGGCCGCGGAGCGTCGTCGCCTCGGCCACGCGCTGGACGGCGATGGCATGGGCCGCCCGCCGTGGATCGATGTCATCCGCCTCCGCGCGTTCCCACACGGCGGCGGCGGCGTCGAGGATCGCCTCGCGGAGGCGGCCGTTGATGATCTTCGGTGCCCAGAACAGCGCGTCGCGGTTCTGGACCCACTCGTAGTAGCTGACGATCACGCCGCCCGAGTTGCACAGGATGTCGGGGATGACCGTCACCCCGTTCGCCTGGAGGATCGGATCGGCGTCGGGCGTCGTCGGCCCGTTCGCGCCCTCGGCGAGGATCCGGGCCCGGACCCGGCCCGCGTTCTCGGCCGTGATCTGGCTCTCCATGGCCGCGAGGACGAGGACGTCGACGTCGAGGCCGAAGAGCTCGTCGTTGTCGATCGGGCGGGTGCCGGGCGCCCCGACGAGGGTCCCCTGCTCCTGCATGTAGCGGCGCAGGAACGGAACGTCGAGCCCGGCGTCGCTGTAGACACCACCGCCGATGTCGGTGATCGCGACGACGCGCGCGCCGGCCTCGTGGATGAGGCGAGCGGTCGCCTCGCCGACGTTGCCGAAGCCCTGGACCGCGACGGTGGCGTCGCGCAGAGCGAAGCCGGCCCGCCGGGCGGCATCCTCGATCGTGTACACGACACCCTGGCCGGTCGCGTCGGAGCGGCCCTGCGACCCGCCGATCGCGACGGGCTTGCCGGTCACGACGCCGGGGACGGAGTACCCGCGGTGCATCGAGACGGTGTCCATGATCCAGGCCATCGTCTGGGCATTCGTCCCGACATCGGGCGCCGGGATGTCGGAGTCGGGGCCGATCATCCCCTCGAGCTCGGTCGCGAAGCGCCGCGTCAGCGCCTCCAGCTCCCGCGGGCTCATCTCGCGCGGGTCGCACGTGACGCCGCCCTTGGCGCCCCCGAAGGGCACGTTCACGAGCGCGCACTTCCACGTCATCCACATCGCCAGCGCGCGGACCTCGTCGAGGTCGGTCGAGGGGTGGAATCGCAGGCCGCCCTTGGCCGGCCCGCGGGCGACGTTGTGCTGGACGCGGTAGCCGGTGAAGACCTTCACGCGTCCGTCGTCGAGGCGGACCGGGAAGCGGACGCAGAGCTCCCGCTGCGGGGAACGAAGGATCTCGCGGACTCCCGGGTCGAGGGCGAGGTGGTCGGCAGCGCCGTCGAACTGGGCGAGGGCGGCCGCCAGTGCGCCGGCTCCCGGGGCGGAAGCGAGGGCGGTGGGGGGCCGGGTGGTCGGCTCGATCATTGGTGGCTCCGTGTCGGGGGCGGGGCCAGCCCATGCCGGCTCGGTCCGCCGCCTACAAGCCTCTCGCACGCCCGCGAACAGGGGGATGGACGTCCATGAACGCCGCGTGAACATTGCGGATCAGTTGCGGCACGGGAACGGAAACGTGGCGGTTGTTCACGAAGCGTTCACGGACGTTCCCCGGGGCCTTCAGGTGCGAGGTCGAGCATGCCGACCATGGCGTTCGTGCCATCGGCCGATGGACGTGCCCGCAGGACGCCAGGGCAGGCCCGCTCCCACCACGCGAGGAATCCGATGCCGACCGAGTACGCCTTCACCTGTGCAACCTGCGACCATCCGATCGCGGGCCCTCCCGTCTTCCACATCGGCCTCACCTTCTGCTGCGCGGGCTGCGCCGCGGACGGGCCCTGTACGTGCTCGTACGACGTCGAGGAGCCCGCGCCGGCCGTCCAGCTGGTCGAGCAGGCCGGCGACGAGATCGTCGAGCCCGTCGGCGGGCGGATCTTCGCCGAGCCGCAGGTCCGCGAGCCGGCCGCGGTCCCGGCGGTTGCGAATGACGCCGAACGTCTCGTCGCCGCGCGCCGCTGAGGGGCACCGGCGCTCGCGCCGTCCCTCCCTCGCCATCGATCGGCCGGCCGTGGCTGCCGCCCAGGCGTATCCTCGCGTCGTCATGTACGCGAAGGATCCTGCGGCGGGCCACGCCGCTGCCCCCTCTCCGCTCGCCGCCGCCGCGCTCGGCCTCGTCGGGGACGGGGTGACGCGCGGGGGACTGTCGGAGCACTTCGCGACCGCCGGAGCGCACGTTGGGACCGACCTCGCCGGCGAGCTCCTCGAGGAGCTGGCGCGGCTCGGCCTCGTGCGCGTCGCCCGCCACGACGGGGACGACCGGGTCCATGTCCTCACGAGCCTCGGCCGGACGATGCAGGGAGGGGGCATCGGGGCCGACGCCGGCATCGCGGCCCGGCTGGCCGAGCTGGAGCGGCTGCGGACCGACCTCCTCTCCACGATCGCCCACGAGCTGCGCACACCGCTGACGGCGGTGAGGACGTGCGTCGGCGTCCTCCGCGACCCGGACACGAACCCGACCGAGGCGGAGCTGTCCACGCTCCTCTCGACGATCGAGCGGAACGCCGACCGGATGCAGCGCGTCGTCGGCGACATCCTCGAGATCGCTCGCTTCCGGACGGGCGAGATCGGTCCTGCAGCTCCGGCGCTTCGACGCGCTCGAGCTCGCCCGCGGCGCCGTTTCTTCCGTGGCCCCCCTCGCGTCGCGGCGCCACCAGGTCATCGAGATCGACGCGCCGCCGTCGCCGGTCCGCGTCTACGGCGACCACCGACGACTGGAGCAGGCGCTCGTCAACCTCCTGTCCAACGCGGTGAAGTACGGGCCGAGCGGCGGCCACATCCTGGTCCGGGTCCGCGCCGCCGACCACGAGGTGAGCTGGGCCGTGCGGGACGACGGGCCGGGAATCCCGCCCGACGAGCAGCCGCGCCTCTTCGAGCGGTTCTTCGTCGGCCGCAACGACAAGGATACGCACGGGGTCGGCCTCGGCCTGCCGACCGCGCTCGCGATCGCCCAGGCGCACGGCGGCCGGATCGACGTCGAGAGCACGCCCGGTCGAGGCAGCACCTTCACCCTCGTCGTGCCCGTCGACGGGCCGCCCGACGGCGAGTGATGCGGATCCTCGTCGTCGACGACGTGCCCGACGTCGTGGAGTCGGTTCGCCTCGGCTTCATGCTCCAGTGGCGCGACGTCGAGGTCCTCGGCGCGGGATCGGCCGACGAGGCGCTCGACATCGTCGAGCGGGAGCACCCGGACATCGTCCTGCTCGACATCGGCCTGCCGGACATGGACGGCTACGAGGTGCTCGCCGAGATCCGCCGCTTCTCCGACGTCCCGGTGGTCATGCTCACCGCGCGCGACGACGCGATGGACAAGGTGAAGGGCCTCGAGCTCGGCGCCGACGACTACGTCACGAAGCCGTTCAACCACCTCGAGCTGATGGCGCGCGTCCGGGCGGTCCTCCGTCGCCACGACATGCCGGCGCCGACGAGCCGAGCCCCGTCGTTCCGGGCGCTCGACCTCGAGGTCGACTTCGCGAAGCAGGAGGCGCGCCTTCGCGGCGAGCGGATGGAGCTCACGCCGACCGAGTACAAGCTTCTCTACCACCTCGTCCGCAACGCCGGCCACGTCCTCCAGCACGGCACGCTGCTGGCGAAGGTCTGGGGCCGCGAGTACGTCGACGAGGTCGACTACCTGCGGGTCTACGTCCGGCGCCTGCGCGACAAGCTGGGCGACGACCCGGAACACCCGCGCTACATCCGCACGGAGCGCGGCCTCGGCTATCGCTTCATCGCCGCCGACGGCTGACGACCGGCGGTGGCGCCCCGTGACCGCCGAGTGCCGCGGTCGAGACGCCCGGCAATTCACCCACTGCGGTAGTGTTCGATTGATGACGACACCCGCCCCGCGGGCCGCTGACCGACCGGATGCCCGCCCGGCTCCCGCTCGTGCCCGGGCCCGCCTCTGGTTCCCGCGCCAGCACGGCGCGTGGGCGATGCTGGCCGTCCCGCTGTTGCTCGGCATTGCGGCGACGGCCGGCTCGGCCTGGCACCTCCTGCTCGCGGTCGCGGCCGTCGCGGGGTACCTGGCCGCGGCCACGGCGCAGGCCTGGCTCCGGGCGCGGCGCCGCCCCGACTACGTCCCCTCGCTCGCCGTCTACGGCGGCATCTTCGCGATCGCCGGGCTGGTGCTGGTCGTTGCGTTCCCGGCGCTCCTCCTCTCGGCCGTCGTCGTCGTCCCCGCCGGCGCTCTCGTCGTCGGCGGCGCTCGGCCGGGAACGCCCCGCGACCTCGCGAACAGCCTCGCCCAGACCGCGATCGCCCTCGTCCTGGTGCCGGCGGCCGGTCTCGTGTCGGGCGCCTGGGACGCGAGCGTCGTCGTCGTCGCCACAGCGGTCGCCGGCGGGTACCTGGTCGGCACGGTCCTCGTCGTCCGGTCGGTCATCCGGGAGCGCGGCAACCGGGGATTCGCCGCCCTGTCGGTCGGGTTCCACGTCGCCTGCGCCATCGTCGCCGGTCTGACGATCGCCTGGCCGTACGCCGCGTACTTCGTCGGGCTCACGGGTCGGGCGATCGCGCTTCCGCTCGTCGAGCGGCGCGCTGCCGGCGGCCCGCGGCCGCTGCGCCCGATCCACGTCGGCATCGTCGAGATCGTCGCCTCGACGATCCTCGTGATCCTGGCATTCGCCGTTCCGTTCTAGGCTCGGATCTGCGCCGGCGGCGTCGCGCCGCACCGGTTCGATGTCGATCGCGCTCTCCGGCCGCCGTGCCCGTCACCGAACCGCCCGAATCGTTGCGGCCGGATGCTACGATCCGCCCAGCCCCGAGCCGGCACCTCGTACGGGGTCCGTCCGCGCCGCCCAGGCGGCCGAGATGCAGGGACCCGCGATGATCCGACCGGGTAGAGGAGACGCGCATGGCCACTGTGACCTTCGACCACGTCGTCAAGAAGTACGGCGAGGTCACTGCCGTCGAGGACTTCAACCTGGAGATCCAGGACGGGGAGTTCATGGTGTTCGTCGGCCCGTCCGGGTGCGGCAAGACCACGAGCCTCCGCATGGTCGCCGGCCTCGAGGACATCACGTCGGGCGTCCTCAAGATCGGCGATCGCGTCGTCAACGACGTCCCGCCGAAGGACCGCGACATCGCGATGGTCTTCCAGAGCTACGCGCTCTACCCGCACATGTCGGTCCGCGACAACCTCGCCTTCGGCCTCAAGCTCCGCAAGATCGACAAGAAGGAGATCGAGCGGCGGGTCAACGAGGCGGCCGGGATCCTCGATCTCGGCAAGTACCTCGACCGCAAGCCGAAGGAGCTGTCCGGCGGCCAGCGCCAGCGCGTCGCCCTCGGCCGGGCGATCGTCCGCGAGCCCGCGGTCTTCCTCATGGACGAGCCGCTCTCGAACCTCGACGCCAAGCTGCGCGTCCAGACGCGGGCCGAGATCGCGCGCCTCCACCAGCGCCTCAAGACGACGATCGTCTACGTCACCCACGACCAGGTCGAGGCGATGACGATGGGCCAGCGGATCGCCGTCATGAGCCAGGCCAAGCTCCAGCAGGTCGGCTCGCCCCAGGAGCTCTACGACCGCCCGATCAACAAGTTCGTGGCCGGGTTCATCGGGAGCCCGTCGATGAACTTCATCCCGATGACGCTCGAGGGTTCCGGCGAGGCCGCCACGCTGAAGAGCGAGGGCGTCGAGATCCCGGTCTCCGCAGCCTTCCGCGAGGGGATCGGCGCGACGACGGGCCGCGACTTCGTCGTCGGCGTCCGGCCCGAGCACTGGGACGTCGTGCCCACCGGTTCCGAGACCGCCACCGTCCAGGCCCGGGCGGACGTCGTCGAGTACCTCGGCAACGAGGAGCTCCTCCACATCGAGGTCGCCGGCCAGGATCTCGTCGCGATCGTCTCCTCCGAGCGGCGCGTTCGCCCCGGCGACGTCGTGACGCTCCACATCCCGCTCGACAAGATGCACCTCTTCGACGCGGAGACCGAGCTCTCCGTGCGGCGCTCCGTCGTCGGCTGACCCCGGGCGCTCCGGCGCCGCCGCGCGCCGCGTGCAACCACGCGCAACCACGAACGAGCTGGGCCGGGAGCCCGGCTCGTTCCGTGTCCGGGTTGGCGGCCCTGGCGCTCCCGCCGTGGAGCCGCACCTGGCGCGGAGCCGGCTCGTTCCGTGTCCGGGTTGGCGGCCCTGGCGCGCCCGGCTCGGAGCCCGCACCCGCCGCTGAGCCGGCTCGTTCGGTGTCCGGGTTGGCGGCCCTGGCGCGCCCGGCGCGAAGCCCGCACCCGCCGCTGAGCTGGCGGGACGCGATAATGCGACCATGCCGGACCACCCCGACGACCCCCTCGCCGAGACCCTCATCGACTCGGACGTGATCCACCGTGGTCGGACGCTCGAGTTCCGCGTCGACACCCTGGTGCGCGCCGACGGCCGGCAGGTTCGCCGCGACGTGGCCGGCCATCCCGGAGCCGTCGCGGTCGTTGCCGTGGACGACGACGGCAACGTCCTCCTCGTCCGCCAATGGCGCCATCCCGCGGGGCGGGCACTCGTCGAGATCCCCGCCGGGACGCTCGACCGCGACTCGACCACCGGGGCGACGGAGGAGCCGGGCCTCGCGGCCCGTCGCGAGCTGGAGGAGGAGACGGGCTTCCGGGCCGGCCGCTGGGAGCTCCTCGCCGACTTCTGGACGGCACCCGGCTTCGCCACCGAGCGGATGTTCCTGTACCTCGCGACCGAGCTCGAGCCGGCGGGCGACGGGCGGCTCGGCCCCGACGAGGACGAGGCGCTCGAGCTCGTTCGGCTCCCCTGGCGCGATGCCGTGGCCGCCGCCGAGCAGGGCGAGATCCGCGACGCCAAGTCGCTCGTGGGCCTGCTCTTGCTGGCCCGCCGCCTCGAGGCCCAACTCGCCACCTGAGGGGCGAGGGGTGGCGCCACCCGAGGGGCGAGGAGAGGCGCCACCCGACCGCGAGCCGGGTCACCTCCGCCCGGGGTCGCCGGCGGCCACGTGGCCGGGTCCCCGTTGCGTGGCGCGGTCCCCGTCGCGTGGCCGGGTCCCCCGTCGCGTGGCCGGGTCCCCATCGCGTGGCGCGGTCCCCGTCGCGTGGCGCGCCATCATTCCTGCTCCGGGGCCCGAGGATCGCGTCCTGCCGCACCGCCTGGTGCGTGGCACGCGACGATTGGCCCGGAACGGCCCTGCGCGGGCCGCTCAGGGCCGTTCGCAGCAGAGAAGATGGCGTCCGACGCAATTCCGGGCCGGGGCGGAGGACCGTGACCAGGAGGCCACGTGGGGGATCACCGGGAACGTCGGCACGGCAGCCCGCGCCCCGCTCCCCTACGCTCGGCCGCCGCCGAGCCGGTTGAGGCCGTCGCGGTAGAGCTGGCTGTCGGGGGCGAGCGCGGCTGCCAGGCGGAGGTGCGTCCGGCCCTCCGCGGTGCGGCCCAGGCGGACGAGCGCTCGACCCAGGGCGTAATGGCCGTAGTGCGACGAAGGATCGACCGCGAGCAGCGCCTCGAACGTCTCCACGGAACGCTCCACCTGGCCGGACATGAAGTACGCGCGGCCGAGCGGCTCGAGGATCGAGCCGCGTCCGGGCTCGAGGCGCGCGGCCCGCTCCAGGACGACCGCCGCCTGGGCGTGGTGGCGCCGCGCCAGGAGTGCCTGGCCACGCTGGAGCAGCTCGTACGCGCTCTCCGCCTCGTCGGATCCGGGGGCGTCGCGTCCCGTCGGGGTCTCGTCATCCACGCCCGGATCCTCGCACGGATCGTCCGGCGGGTCAGCGGCGGGCGGGGCAGACGGCAGCGGCGCGCGGCAGCGGCCGGCAGCGGCGCGGCGGCAGCGGCCGGCAGCGGCGCGCGGCAGCGGCGCGGCAGCGGCCGGCAGCGGCGCGGCAGCGGCGCGGCAGCGGCGCGGCAGCGGCCGGCGGCAGCGGCGGGCGGGGCGCGGCAGCGGCCGGCAGGGCGCGGCAGCGGCCGGCAGCGGCCGGCAGCGGCACGACAGTGGCCGGGCGCGGCCGCAGGTGCTCAGACCGCGGCCTGGGCACGGCAGTGGGCGCGCAGCCCGCGGCCGGGGCGCGGGCGCAGGCGCTCGGCCCGCGGGTCGCGTGGTCAGCCGCGGGCGCTCAGCCCCCGGCGCGGGCGCGCAGGGCGGCGAACGAGCGGCAGATAACGGCACGCTCCATGTCGTCGGCCGCCTCGAGGAGAAGCCGCCGCAGGCTCGGCAGCTGCTCGCCGGCCTCGTCGGCGACGTCGCGGGCCCGTTCGATGCTCGCCGCCTCCGGCCAGGGGTACGGGAAGAGCTCCTGCACGTAGGCCCGCAGGAACGCGTGGTCGCGCTCGCGGGCGATCGCCGGCACGGCCTCGAAGAAGCGCTCGACGTACGGCGCGAGCAGGTCCGCCTGGTGCGGCTGGTGGAAGCCCCGCATCGCCGCCTGCGTGAGCTGGAACGACCCGTAGCCCTCGCCGTGGATGCGCTCCCAGGCAGCAGCCTTGACGGCGGGGTCGGGGGCCCCCGTCTCCGCGCGCAGGAGCTCGCGCGCCCCGAGGTCGCTCGGGTCCGCCGCTCGCTGGGCGGCCACCCGCGCGGCCGCGTCCGGCAGGCGGTGGGCAACGGCAAGGGCCGCGATCTCCCAGCGCATGTCGCGGTCGACGCGCACCGCCGGCGCCCCCGGCAGGCCGTCGACGACGCGGGCGAGCGCGACGACGTCGGCCGGCTCGGCTGCCGCGGCGATCGCGGCTCGCACCCAGAGCGTCCGCAGGTCGCCCTCCGGGACATCGTCGAGCGCCGCCATGGCGAGCCCAACGAACCGCCGCGCTTCGTCGACCCGGCGATCCTCCGGCACGTAGCGCGCGAGGGCGCCGCGGGCGGCATCGAGCCCGGCCGCGAGCACGTAGTCGTCCCGCTCGGCGCCGAGCGTTGCCCGGACCAGGTCGAGGAAGGCCAGCGAGGAGTGCCGCGCGGAGCGGACCATCTCCCACAGCGCGCCCCAGACGAGCTGGCGGAGGAGCGGGTCGGTCACCCGGGGAAGGACCCGCGGGATCGCCGCGAGCGAGACCGGATCAAGGACGAAGCGACCGTACCCGTGGTCGCCGTGGTTCGGGAAGACCACGTCGGGCGCCGCCCGCCCGACGGCCCCATCGACCCACGCCTCGGCCCCCTCGAGGCGGGCCGGGACCACGTCGACGGACGCCGGCCCGTCCTCGTCGACACGGACGAGGGCCAGCTCGAGGGCGTGCGGCCGAAGGGTCGGGTGGTCCTCGGGCGCCTCCTGGGTCAGCTGGAGCCGCTCGATCCGCCCGTCGCGAGCCGTCCAGGACGTCTCGATCGTGTTGAGCGAGGCCGTCTCGAGCCAGCGCCGGCTCCACTCGCGGAGGGAGCGGCCGGCGCCGTCCTCGAGCGCGGCCAGGAAGTCGGCGAGCGACGCGTTGCCCCAGGCGTGGCGCCGGAAGTAGGTCCGCAGACCGGCCCGGAACGCGTCCATGCCGATCTCGGCGACGAGCTGCTTGATGACCGCGGCGCCCTTGCCGTACGTGATCCCGTCGAAGTTGTAGAACGTCGCGTCCGTGTCGGGGACGAGACCCGAGATCGGGTGCGTCGTCGAGCGGGCGTCGGCCTGGTAGCCCCAGCGCTTCATGTCGGCGTGGAACGCGCGCCAGGCGCCCTCGAAGCGCGTCGCGTCGACGAGGGCGAGGTTGGAGGCGTACGTCGCGAAGCTCTCGTTCAGCCAGAGGTCGTCCCACCAGCGCATGGTCACGAGGTCGCCGAACCACATGTGGGCCAGCTCGTGGAGGATGGTCTCTGCCCGCCGGAGCCGCTGCGTCTCGGTGGGCGGGTCGCGGTAGACGTAGGACTCGCTGAACGTGACCGCGCCGACGTTCTCCATCGCCCCGGAGTTGAACTCGGGGACGAAGACCTGGTCGTACTTCGCGAACGGGTACGGCTGGTCGAACAGCGCCGCGTAGTAGTCGAAGCCCTGGCGCGTGACCTCGAGGATCTCGGCCGCGTCGACGAACCGGGCGAGCGAGGCCCGGGTCCAGACGCCCAGCGACGTCCCCCGGTGCAGCGCGCGCACCCCGACGTAGGGCCCGGCGATGACCGCCACGAGGTACGACGAGATCGGCGGCGTCGGCCCGAAGCGATGCTCGCGCCGACCGTCGGCCAGGGGGACGGTCGCGGCCGGCGGGCCGTTCGCGATGACCGTCCACGGCGCCGGCGCTCGCACCGTCACGGCGTACGTCCCCTTGAGGTCGGGTTGGTCGAAGCAGGGGAAGAGACGATGCGCCTCGAAGGGCTCGAAGTTGGTGTAGAGGTACTCCGCCCCGTCCTCGGGGTCGACGAAGTGGTGGAAGCCGTCGCCGCCGCGGTCGTAGGCGTTCTCGTAGTCGACCTCGACCTCCGTGGTCGCGGCGAGGAGCGCACCCGGCAGCACGATCCGGTGCCCCGGGCGCTCCGGCGCAACCTCGCGCCCGTTGATCGCGAGGCGCTCGACCTCGCCGCCCCGGAAGTCGAGGAACAGGTCGCCGTCGCCGGTCACCGGGAAGCGCAGGCGCACCCGGCCGCGATACGTCGTCCGGCCCGCCTCGAGGTCCAGCTCGAGGGCGTACGCGACGCGCCCGACACGGGCCGCGCGGGCGCTCGCCTCGGCCCGCGCGAGGACGTCCGCGCGGGCGCCCCCGGTCAGGTGCCGCTCCGCCAGGCCGCGAGGTCGACCCGCGCGAGCCTGGGGCTGGGCGTGATGCCCGGGATCCGGCCGCGCTTCGCGATCGGGCGCCCGTCGATCTCCTTGATGTCGCCGGTGAAGTCGATCGGGCTCGCGCCGGAGATGTAGCTCCCCACCGCGAAGCTGTCCGCCGGCGCTCCCTGGTCCTTGAAGTAGCGGATGCGGTCGGGGTCGAGCCCGCCGGAGACGACGATCTTCACCGCGTCGTGGCCGGCCTGGTCGAGGCGGGCGCGGATCTCCGTCACCAGGTCCGCCGTGACGCGGCCGCGCTCCGACGGGGTGTCCAGCCGGATCCCGTACAGCCGGTCGCCGAGCGCCTCCGCGACCCGGAGCGCCTCCTCGGCCTCGTCCTTGAACGTGTCGACGAGCACGATCCGCGGGACGTCGGGCTCGAGGTCGCGGTCGAACGCCTGGGCGGCCCGCACGGTGTCCCCGACGATGAGCACGAGCGAGTGCGGCATCGTGCCGGTGGGGTTGAGGTTCGCGAGCCGGGCGCCGGCCGGCGTCGAAGCGCCGACGCACCCGCCGACGATCGAGGCGTAGTCGAGGACGTCGGTGACGTCGGGGTGGACGTGGCGGGCGCCGAAGCTGATGACGGGGACCGGGGCGGCGGCCTCCACGCACTCGCGGGCCGCGGTCGCCCAGCCGGTCGCCTGGGCCATCATGCCGAGGATCGCCGTCTCGTAGAGGCCGAACACCCGGTAGCGGGCGCGGATCCGCAGCACGACCTCCTTGGTCGAGAACGTGTCGCCGTCTCCGAGCCCCTCGACGAGCACCTCGTCCGGGTTCGCGCCGTCGAGCACGTGGGCCAGGAGGTTCTTGGCCTCGTCGATGCCGCACAGGATCCCCGAGCCGCGGCTGAAGACCTCCATGACGACGATCGGGTCGAGGCCCTCGCGCTCCAGGATCCGGGTCGCCCGGACGAAGTAGACGTCCGCCGACTCGCCGGACAGGATCTCGTGCGAGGGCCGGTGGGGCTGGAGCCGCATGGTGGCGATCGTAGCAGGGCGGCCGGGGCCGGTCGGCGCGACGACGTCGGTCGGCAGGCGCACGCCGGCCGGCGCGGGGGCGCGGGTCAGCGCGGGGCCGCCAGCTCGCCGAGGCGGTCGGCATACCTGGCGAACAGCCCGACCTGGCGGCTGACGCGGCCCGTCCAGTCCGGGATCCGCCCGCCGACCCAGGCCCACGAGGCGGTCTCCTCGAGGAGCAGGTCGGCGACGGCAAGGAGGCGGGCGACCGCGAGCCCGAGCTCGTCCCGGTCGAGCCGCTCGATCGGGATCTCCGCGGTCACGACCGGGCGGTCGTCGTCGGTGAGGGCGAACTTCACGAACGGGAACTCGTCGTTCCAGCGCAGGAGACGGCGGTACGAGACCCGGAAGAGGTCCGCGATCGGCGGGGCAAGGTGGAGCAGGACGATGGCGCCGGTGGCCGGGTCGAGGATCACGGTGACCCGCACATCGAAGCGCCGTCGGCCGTCGAGGCGGAGGTCCCAGGCGGACACTGTCTCGCGCTCGACACGATCGGCGGGACCGATCCCGAGCTCGGCCAGCCAGCCCTCGACGACGGCCGCGGACGCCGCGTCCGCCGGCGGCGGGTTGGTCGGCGGCAGGTTCGCAGTCACCCCGGGAAGGCGCGCCGGATCACCCGGGCTCGCCGGCGGGCTTCGGGGCCGCGGGCACCTTCGCCGGCGCGGCCGCCTCCTGCGCCGTGTCGGGCTTCGCCCGGCGGCGGCCTCGCGCCTGCCCGTCGCGACGCTGCACCGTCGCCCCCGACTCGACGTTCCGGCCGGCGAAGTCGGTCGCCCGCACGTCGGGGTCCACCCGGACGTTACGCCCGATCCGGACGCCCCGGGGGATCACCGCCCGCTTCCCGACGATCGTGATGCCCGTGTTGAGGTGGCTCGGCGTGAGGCGGTTCGCGACGGTGAGGTCGCCGCCCTCGCCGACGATCGCGCCGGGACCGACGGTGACCTCCTTGTCGAGGATCGCCCGGTCGACGACCGCGCCGGCGCGGATCACGGTGTC
Source organism: uncultured Chloroflexia bacterium (assembly GCA_963736545.1). Lineage (GTDB taxonomy): Bacteria > Chloroflexota > Limnocylindria > Limnocylindrales > CSP1-4 > CTSoil-043. The sequence continues at coordinate 3,250,804 of CAVTPA010000001.1, read as the reverse complement.
GAACATCACGATCGAGTCGCGGACGACGGCACCCACGCCGACGACGACGCCGGGCGAGAGGACCGAGTTCGCGACCATCCCGTCGACCTGGCAGCCGTGGCTGACGAGGCTCCGGTGGACCTGGGCCATCGATCCGATCTTGGCCGGGGCCCGCTCCTCCGACCGTGTGTGCATGAGCCAATCCCGGTCGTAGAGGTCGAGCAGCGGCCGATCCTCGAGGAGCGCCATGTTGGCCTCCCAGTAGCTGTGGATCGTCCCCACGTCCTGCCAGTAGCCGTCGAAGCGGTAGCCGTAGACGCGGCCTCCGCCCTCGATCATCGCCGGGATGACGTCGCTCCCGAAGTCCGGGTTGTCGTGGTCGAGCCAGCGGTGGAGGGCCTTCTTGCTGAAGACGTACACGCCCATGCTGGCGAGGTCGGACTTGGGCTGCTTCGGCTTCTCCTGCCACTCCGTGATGCGGCCCGACTCGTCCATGGCGAGGATCCCCATCCGGCTCGCCTCGGCGAGGGGCACCCGGCGGACGGCGATCGTCACGTCGGCCCGCCGCCGGCGGTGGAAGGCGACGAACGGCGAGTAGTCCATCTTGTAGACGTGATCGCCGGCGAGGACGACGACCACGTCGCCCGGCGCCTGGTCGACCACGGACATGTTCTGGAGAACCGCGTCGGCGGTGCCGCGGTACCACTCGCTGGTCTTGCCGCGGCCGATGTACGGCGGCAGGATGCGCACGCCGCCGATGCTGCGGTCGAGGTCCCACGGCCGCCCGGACCCGATGTGATCGGACAGCGAGCGAGGGTTGTACTGGGTCAGGACGGCCACGTTGTCGATGTCCGAGTTGACGCAGTTCGACAGGGCGAAGTCGATGATCCGGAACTTCCCGGCGAAGGGGACGGCCGGCTTGGCCCGCTTCTCCGACAGGATCGAGAGGCGCGCGCCCTCACCGCCCGCGAGGATCACCGCCAGGGTCCGCTTCATGGGCCTTCCTCGAGCGCGCGATGGGGTCGGGACGCGGGCTCGATCCTACCATGCGCGATCGGGCCGGCCGGGGTCGTGGACGGTCCGCGGGCCGCCGCCCGGCGACGGTCAGAGGTACAGGCGCGGGTTCACGAAGCTCCCGTTGTGCATGACCGCCCAGTGGAGGTGCGGGCCGGTCGTGCGGCCGGTCATCCCGATGTAGGCGATGACCTGGCCGGCGTTGACCGCCTGCCCCGCGTGGACCGCCGGCGGCCGCGTCGCGTTGTCGACGTGCGCGTACCAGGTCTGCAGGGATTGGCTGTGGGCGATGATGACGATCCACGCCTTCGGGTAGGGGTCGTAGGGGTTCGGGCCGGCGAACACGACGACGCCGTCGGCGGCCGCCCGGATCGGCGTGTACATCGGGGCCGCGATGTCGATCCCCTGGTGGAAGTGGGCGCAGCCGCCGACCGGCGGCTCCCAGGAGAACCCGGTGCAGCCGAACTCCTGGGTGATCGTCCCGCCCATCGGCCAGCGGATCGTGCCGTTGTACTGCGACGGGATGTTGCCCCGCGAGCGCTGGCGGGCGACGATGCTGGCGATCCGCTTCTGCAGCTTCTTCTGCGCGGCGACGTTCTGGGCGATCGCCGCCTGGACGGCGCTCTTGTTCTTCGCCATCTGCGCGTACGCCGACTGCTGGATCGCGAGCTGGCGCTCCGTCTCCCGCTGCAGCTCGGCGAGCTGGCGCCGGGCCGCGCGAAGGTCCTTGAGGCGGGCGTCGAGCTCCGTCTTCTGGGCCGCCGTCTCCACGCGGAGCTCGTTGCGCGCCGAGCGCGTCTCGACAAGGAGCGAGCGAAGGACGCCGAGCGTCCGCGCGTCGGCCTCGATGCGGTCGCCGAGGGCCCGGTCCTGGTCGCCGAGGTCGAGGTAGGAGCCGACGTCCTCGACGAGGTCGGTGAACGTCCCCGCCGAGAGGAACGTCTGGACGAGCGGCGTCCGGTCGGTCCGGTACGCCTCGCGAATCCGCGCCGCGAGGAGGTCCCGGCGGTCGCGCAGCTCCTCGGCCTTCTCGACCTGCTCCTCCTCGATCGCGACGACCTGCCGGTCGAGGAGCGCCACCTGGGCAACGAGGCTGTCGTAGGCCGCCTGGACGAGGTCGACCCGCTCCGCGATGCGGGTGATCCGGTTCTTCGTCTGGACGAGATCGGCGTTGATCCCCTTGAGGGCGCCGCGCGTGGAGGCGATCTCCTCGGCGAGGCCGCCCTGGAGGGCCCTGAGCTTGGCGACCTCCTCGCGCTGGGCCTTCACCCGGGCGGCGAGCGCCTTCTGGCGGGCGATCGCGTCGGAGAGATCGTCGCCGCGAGCGGCGGGCGCCCCGATGAGGCCGACGAGCAGCGGGAAGACGAGGAGCGCCACGAGCAGGCGCCCGGCCGCGGGCCGGCCGCGCAGGCGCAGGCCGATGGGGCGGCGGTGCGGCGTCCATCCCGCGGCTCGGGGCAGAGGGCGGCGGCGCATCAGGTTGGCGGCGTCATCGTGCGAGCGGTGCTCCGTTGGGCGCTCCCGGGCGCCATGGCGGTGTCCATCCCGCCGGTGGTTCGCCGTCCGAAGTGGGCACGCCTCGGGACGACCCGGCTGCCGGGCATTCTACTCCCCCGCCGCCAGCGCACCTCCCGGACGACCGGGGCACCGCGCCCCAGGACGACCGGACCACCCGGCCGGGGCCGCGACGCACCGCGCCGCCGGCCGATTCAGCCCGCGACGAGCACCGCCCAGTACGCGCCGAGGATGAGGAAGGGCCCGAACGGCACGTACGTCTTCAGCGTGATCCGCCGCGCCGCCAGCAGGACGGCCAGAACGACGCCCGCGGCGAGGGCGCCGACGATGACGCCGGTCACCGCCCGCACGAGCCCGGTGAGCAGGCCAACCGAGACGAGGAGCTTCAGGTCGCCCATCCCGATGGCCCCGGCGCCGAACGGGATCGCGACGACGAACAGGAAGCCGGGGATCGCGATCGCGGCGAGGATCGCGGCGGGGAGCGAGCCGGGGGGCACGAGCGGGTTGAGGCCGGCGACCGCGACCACCAGGGCGAGCGGGATCATCGGCAGCGTGATCACGTCCGGCAGCAGCCGCTGGTCGAGGTCCGTCGCGAGCAGGAGCGTGAGGGCGACGAAGAACGCGCCGAAGAGCAGCAGCGGGACGAGCTCGTCGAAGCGCAGGGTCAGGCCGGCGAGCGACGTCGCCCCGAGAATCGTGACGACCGTCGTGCGCCAGTCGACGGGGCGAACCCACCCGGCCGGACGCCGCTCGACCCCGTCCTCGCCGACCTCCGCCTCGTGCTCCGGCCAACGCGCGGCGATGCGATCGGCCACGAGGCCCCAGGCGCCGCCGGCCGCGGCGACGACGACCGTCAGGAGCGTGAGCTCGCCCACGATGGCCGGCCGGTCGCTCGCCTAGGCGGGGGGGGCGCCCGCGAGGGCGAGCTCGACGAGCGTCGCCGTCGACGCCCCGGTGGCGCCCCGGGCGGCCCACGGCGTGGCCTTGCGGAAGTACGCGGTACCGGCGATGTCGAGATGGACCCAGGGGACGGTCACGAACTGGCGGAGGAACAGGGCGCTCCGGATGAGGCCGCCTTCGGCCGGGCCCGTGTTCGTCATGTCGGCGTACCAGCTCTCCATGTCGGGCCAGTAGTCCTCGACGAGCGGCAGCTGCCAGAGGCGCTCCCCGGCCCGGGCGGCGGCCGCAGCCACGTCGTCGTACCAGGGCTGCGGATCGCCGAACCCTCCGCTGACGAGGTGGCCGAAGGCCCGGGCCACCGCGCCGGTGAGCGTGGCCACGTCGACGACGTGCGTGGCGCCGAGGCGCTCGGCGTACGTCATCGCGTCGCCGAGGATGAGGCGGCCCTCGGCGTCGGTGTTGATGACGTCGACCGTCTTGCCGTTCATGGCCGTGACGACGTCGCCCGGCCGCGTCGAGTGGGGGCCGGGCATGTTCTCGACCGCCGGGGCGACGGCCAGGAGCGGCGTTCCGGGCGCAAGGCGGGCGACGGTCGCGGCGGCGGCCAGCACGGTGCAGGCCCCCGTCTTGTCCATCTTCATCTCCTCCATCCGCTCGGACGGCTTGATGGAGATGCCACCGGAGTCGAAGCAGACGCCCTTTCCCACGAGGGCGAGGTGCCGGCCGAGGGCGTCCTTCTCGCCCTCGCCGCCGGACCGGAGGACGATCATCCGCGGCGGGTTGACGCTCCCCCGCCCGACGGCGAGGAACATCCCCATTCCCAGCTCGGCGGCGCGGACCTCGTCGACGACGTCGACCCACAGGCCGTGCTCGGCGGCGATCGCCCGGGCCTCGTCGGCGAGGACCTCGGGGCTGACGTCGTTCGCGGCCCGGTTCGCGAGCCGCCGGGTGAGGTTGGAGCCCTCCCCGATGATGCGGCCGCGCTCCGCGGCGGCGGCGAGGGCGGTGGCATCGGCGCCGGGGGCCACGACCACCAGCTCGTCGAGGACCGGCGGAACCGACTCGGGCGCGGCCCGGTAGATGGTGGCCGGGTCGAAGCTCCCCTCGACGACGCCACGGACGAGCAGCTCGACGACCGCGGCAGCACCGCCGTCGAGGGTGCCGCCCAGGTCGCCGACCCAGACCGCGAGGGCCCTCACGGGCCGCCCTGCGAGGCGTCGCTCGGCGGTCGCGCCGACATGAACGACCGTCTCCCGGTCGAGGTCCGCGAGCGGCCCGCACCCGACCGCGAGCAGGCGTCCGGCCGGCAGGTCGCCCGCGCCGGCGAGAGCCGTCGCGTAGCGCTTCCCCGTCAGCTCGCCGAACGACGCGAGCGAGCGCAGCTCGCCGCCGGTCCGGCGGTCGAGCTCGCCGAGCGGGCCGTCGAACGACGGATCGGGGGCGACGGGGACGACGAGGACGTCGGCGGCAACGTCCCAGGGCTGATCGGTGACGACACGCAGCTGCATGCGACGCGGAGCTCCTGTTCGTGGCGAGGCGGAACCGGCGGCGAGCCGGCGGGACTGGGGCCAAGTCTAGCCCGTGCGGCGGCCCGTGCGGCCGCGCGACGGGCGTGCCGTGCGTGCCCGGCGGCGGGCGTGCGCGCGGGGGCGGGGTCGCGCTGGCCCCTGCGGGCCGTGCCGGCCGTGCCGGCCGTGCTGGCCGTGCGGGCCGTGCCCGGCGTGCGTGCCCGGCGGCGGGCGTGCGCGCGGGGGCGGGGTCGCGCTGGCCCGTGCGGGCCGTGCGGGCCGTGCGGGCCCTGCGGGCCGTGCTGGCGAGCGGCGGGCGTGTGCGGGGGGTGGCGCGTTGGGCCGTGCGGGCCGTGCTGCCGAGCGGCGGCGAACGTCCCCCATATCAACGGCACGACTAGGAGGCGCCGTACTGGAGGGCCGGCCTCGACGCCGCCCCGCCCCGAGCGCCCCGCGAAATCGTCGTCGTGCTCGTCGGACCCGTGCGGGGGCGCCGTCCGGGCTCGGCCGATCGCGTCGTCAGCCCCGCCGATGCGTTGCGGGTCGGGCCGAGGCGCCGAAACCGTCCTGTTAGTCGTGCCACTGATACTCGGCAGCCCAGAGCCGCGGGTCCCGCGGCGCCACGGGCCCAGCCGCGCCGCGGGACGGCAGAGGCCGACCGCGCCGGCCGCTGATCGGCGACCCACGCCACGGGCCCAGCCGCGCCGCGGGACGGCAGAGGCCGGCGGCACCGCGACGGCCGGTGGCACGGCCCCGTCAGGGCTCGGCGACCGCTCCCACCCGGTCGATGGCGTCGAGGATCACGCCGCGCGCGTCCTCGATCTCGATGACGGCCTGGTTGAGGCCGCCCCGGGCGACGTCGCCGAGGATGACGACGAGCGCCCGCGCGTCGGGCGGGAGTCCCGCGAGCGCCGCCCGCTCCCGCGCCGCCGCGGTGCGAACCTCGTCGGTCACCCGGCCTCGCGACCGGCGCAGGGCGTCCCAGAGGTCGCGCACGGCCCCGTCGTAGGCCTCGTTGCGGTCGAGCCAGTCGTCGAGCGTCGAGACGTCGACCGTCGCGGCCAGCCGGTCGCGGACCGCGCGCGCGGCGTCGAGCTCGCCCGACGCCACCTCGAGCCGCCGGATGGCTGCCGCGTACTCGCCGGCGCCGCCGAGCTGGATCGCCTCGCCCGCGATCTCATCGTGGGCGAGGAGGTGGCCGGTGAGCGCGAGCGCCGGGACGACGCCGGCCGTGAGCCGCTCCCAGGCCGGCCGGAGGGGCTCGACGGCCGCCGCGGACCCGGCCAGCGCGTCGTAGCGGGCAAGGGTCGCCGCCGAGTAGCGGATCTCGCGGTCCGGCGCGTCGAGCGGGATCGACGCCAGGCGCGCCTCCAACCCGGCCGCGGCGGCGTCGATGGCATCGAGCTGGGCGGACCCGGCCTCGATCGCGGTCGCGACGCCGTCCGCGTCGCGGGCCACGAGCGCGGCGAGGGCGGCCCGCCCCTCGTCGCCGAGCACGCCGACGGCGTCGGCGAGGGCGAGCAGGTCCGCCGAGGCCGCGTCGAGATCGGCGGCGACCGCCCGGTCACCGGCGGCGGTCAGCTCGGGTCGCCCGGATCCGCCGGGAAGATGGTCGATCGCACCAACGATGCCCGCGGCCCCCAGGGCGAGGACCAGCGCGGCGACGAGCCACGCGGCGGCGAGCGACGTGCGGCGGGCCAACGGACCTCCCGCCCGCCGGGTCGGCGGGCCTACGGCTCCTGCCGCTTCCTGGGGAGGCGGAGGTACAGGAGCTCGCCCTCCATTTTGCGCGGAACGAAGCCGAACGCGCGATGGACGGAGTCGAGCTGGCCGACGTTGTCGAGCGCGAGCTGGCGGAGCTGGTCGGTCGCGACCGGGAAGAACCGCAGCCGGAGCTTCTCAGCCAGGCCGGCCACGAGCGAGATGATGGGAACGGGCATCGGGACGATGAGGCGCCGCTTCCCCATGGTCCGGGCGACCTCCCCGGCGATCTCGCGATACGTCCACACGCGGGGACCGCCGAGCTCGAACGCCTGCCCCACCGTCTCGGGGCGCTCGAGCGCGAGGCGCATGCCGAGCGCCAGGTCGGCAACGTGCAGCGGCTGGAAGCGGCTCCGGCCGTTGCCGGGCACGGGCACGATCGGGAGCGGGACGCGCACGAGGTCGGCAACGATGTTGAAGAAGCCGTCGCGGGGGCCGAACAGGAGCGACGGCTTCAGGATCGTCCACTCGAGCCCGCTGGCGCGAACGGCTGCCTCGGCGCGGGCTTTGCTCTTCGCGTAGTTGAGCTCCTCGCGGTCCTCGACCCCGAGCGCGCCGAGGTGCACGAGGCGCCGGACCCCCGCAGCCTCCATCGCCGCGATCACGTTCCGCGTCCCGTCGAGGTTGACGTTCAGCAGGTCCTTGCCGCCGTTCCAGTCGCGCGGGATCGCGACCAGGTGGACGACGGCGTCGACGCCGGCGAGGGCCGGCCCGAGCGTCGCCGGGTCCATGACGTCGCCGCTGCGGAGCTCGACCTTGCCCGCCAGCCCGCGCGGGAGGCGCCTCGTGATCACCTCCCCGGCCTGCGGCGAGCGAACGAGCGCGACGACGCGGTGCCCCGCTGCCGCGAGCTCGGGGACGACGTAGCTGCCGACGAAGCCGGAGGCGCCGGTGACGAGGACGGTGGTCATGGCTCGGTGCACCCTCGGACGGATCTGACGCCGCCATTGTGCGACGCTGCTCGCTCCCTGTTCGGCGCCGGGGACGGGCCAGATGCGGCGACGGGGACGGTGGCGCGCGACGTTCGCCGCCGCCGGCTCGACCGCCGTCGCCGGCAGGCGCCCGTCAGGCGGGTCGGGCCGCAGCGAGGCGGTCGAGGGCCGCGACGAGCCCGGCGGCGTCCTCCGCGATCTCGGCGGGTCGGTCGGCCTCGGGCAGCGCCTCGGCCTCCTCCCGGGTCGTGACGCCGGTCAGCATCAGCACGCAGGGGATGCCCAGGCCCCGCGCGGCGGCGAGGTCGGTGGCGAGCCCGTCGCCGATCATCACCGCGTCGTCGCGCGTGAGGCCGCCCCCCGCGGCCCGGATCGCCATCTCGAGGAGCAGCGGCCCCGGCTTGCCGATCGAGACCGGCGTCGCCTGCGCCCCGGCCTCCACCGCGGCAACGATCGAGCCGGCCCCCGGCCGGCTGCCGCGCTCGGTCGGGTAGATCGGGTCTCGGTTCGTTGCCACGAACCGTGCGCCACGGCGCACGCACTCCACGGCCACGGCAAGCTTCTGGTACGTGAACTGGGGGTCGAGGCCCACCACGACGGCATCGGGCCTGCCGGCTGCGTCCCAGCCGTCGATCCCCTCCTGGGCCAGGCGCGTCGCGGCGTGCGCCGCCGTGACCACCTCGAGCCTCGCGTCGCGGCACTCGCGCTCGAGGCCGCCGGCGCCGACGACGAGGACGCGCCGCACGGGCGGCACGAGGTCCGAGCCTCGCAGGTACAGCGCCGTCGCCCGGGCCGAGCTGACGACGCGATCGGGCGTGACCGGCGCGCCCATCCCGCCGAGCCGCGTGACGTAGTCGGCTCGGAAGTGCATCGAGTTGTTGGTCACGTACACGACCGTGTCGCCCCGGGCAGCGCGCTCGGCCAGCGCGGCGGCCACGCCGGGCACGGGAGCCGCGCCGCGGTAGACGACGCCATCGAGGTCGACGAGAAGCAGCATCGCCCGGATCGTAGCCCGGTCGGGCGCCGGCCGTACCATCAACCGATGCCCCGCCGCTCCACGGACCCGCTCATCGGCGCGACCCGCCTCCTTGTCGACGGCACGAACCTGCTCCATGCGCTCGGCCGGGACGGCCGGCCGCTCGGCGCGACCGCCGTGACCGGGCGCCTCCGGGGCCTCGTGCCGGCCGGCGTCGCCATCACCGTCGTCCTCGACGGCGCACCGGCGCCGGGGGCCGCCGAGCGACGAGTCGCCGCGGGGCTCGACGTCCGCTACGCGGGCCGGCGCTCCGGCGACGCCCTGCTCGCCGAGATCGCGGCGTCCCGTCCGGAAGGTGCCCTCGTCGTGACCGACGACCGCGAGCTGGCGGCCGCGATCCGCGCCCTCGGCGCCCGCACGGCCGGGACGACCTGGCTGGCCGACCGGTTGGCCCGCCAGCGCCTCGCCGCGCCGGCCGCGGGCCGTCCGGGCGCGCAGCCGCATGCCGGGGCCGGCTCCGGCCGGGGAGCGCCCGGCATCGCCCCGGACGACGGGGTGGACGACGGCCCGCGCTGGAAGCCCGGCCGTGGCGCCACGCGGAAGGTCGGCAACCCGAAGCGCGGCCGGCGCCCCACCTGACCGGACGTCCGGCCGGACGCCGCGCCACCGCCCCGGCGTAGCATCGCCGCGAACGCCGCCGCACCCAGGGGGGATCACATGGAACGCTTCGTCGACGTGCCGGGTGGTCGGCTCTTCGTCGTGGACGAGGGCAACGGCCCGCCGGTCGTCCTCCTCCACGCCGGGATCGTCGACCTCCGCAGCTGGGACGACGTGGTCCCCATGCTCGTCGGGGCGGGCTACCGTGCCGGACGCTACGACGCACGAGCGTGGGGGCGCTCCACGACCGACGACGTCGCCTACTCGAACCGGGCCGACCTCGTGGCGGTCCTCGACGCACTCGGGATCGAGCGCGTCGCGCTCGTCGGCAACAGCCGGGGCGGGCAGATCGCGCTCGACACGGCCATCGAGTTTCCCGACCGCATCGTGGCCGTCGTCGGCGTGGGCGCCGGCCTCGGCGGCTTCGAGGGTCATCCGACGCCGCAGGAGGTCGCCCTCCTCGACGAGATGGAGCGTCTCGAGGAGAGCGGCAACGACATCGAGGCAATCACCGCCGTCAACGTCCGGGCCTGGGTCGACGGTCCCGGCCAGCCGCCCGGCCGGGCGCCGGGCTGGATCGCCGATCACGTTCGCGCGACGAGCGAGCACCTCTCGACGCCCGACCACGTCTTCGGGCGCCCGATCGTGCTCGACCCGCCGGCGGCGGCCCACCTCGGGGACCTGCGCTGCCCGGTCCTCGCGGTCGCCGGGGCGCTCGACGTGTCGGACGTGGCCGAGACGGCGCTCCACCTGTCGGAGCACGCCCCGAACGCGCGCGCCGTCGTCCTCCCGGACGTCGCCCACATGATCGCGATGGAGCGCCCCGCGGACCTCGCCGCCCTCGTCACGGAGTTCCTCGACCCGCTCCGCCCCTGGTCCTGAGCGCGGTCAGGTCGTGGCGCTCGTCCCCGACGACGGGGCCGCCCACCGCCGGTAGTCCGGCGGGAACCGGGGCGGACTCGCGTAGTGGGCCCACAGCGCGTGCTCGAGGTCGAGCTCGACGAGGACGTGGTGCGCGGGGACGGGGAAGTGACAGGCCGCCTCCGCGGCGGATCGCGCGGACGCGGAGTCCACGAGGCGTGCTCTGCCGTCGAGGTAGAACTCGTCGTCAACGTCCGCAGCGCCCGTCGAGTGGAGCGCGTATCGACCGTCCCGACGGAGGTCGTCGAGCTTGGGGGACGGCACGACGAAGACCCACAGCCGGCCGGCCGCGATGATCGGGTTGACGGGGTGGAGGCGCGGCCCGCCGTCGACCCGGACGGTCGCCAGGTACCCGAACCCGAAGCCCGGGTGGAACAGGAGGCGCCGCCCGGCGTCGGCGATCTCCGCGTCGCCGACCTCGAGTTCCGCCCACGTCGCCATGCTCGAACCTCTCCAACAGCTGGCCCCGCGACACCGGTGAGCTGCGGCAACCGTGCCACGCGGCACCGGCCCCGCGGATGCGCCACTCGGGGTGCCGCGAGATGCCCTTGGGCACCGCCGGACCGGGACGTGTGGCCCGTCCGGCGGCGGGATCCGCCGGTCCATAGTCAGCCTGCGTTCCAGTGACGTGCCGCAGCTGCCGCGCGGTGGCCGGCGCGTGCTCGAGCCTGGTCGCCAGCGCAGGTGTACGCCCCGCATGATCGGACTCGACGACGGGCTCTACGCGGCGATGGTTCGCCGCGGCATGTCCCGCCGCTCGTTCCTGAAGTTCTCCGCCGCGATGGCGGGCGCCCTCGCCCTGCCGGCGAGCTACGCCTCGCGGATCGCGGCGGCGGTCGAGTCGAAGCCGGCCCTGCCCGTGATCTGGCTGCGCGGCCAGGATTGCGCCGGCAACACCGAGGCATTCCTCGGGGCGCCGAAGCCGACGATCGCCGAGCTCATGCTCGACATCCTCTCCCTCGAGTACCACGACCTCCTCATGGCGCCGGCCGGGGAGGACGCCACGGGCTCGATCGCGACGACGATGGAGCAGTTCCCGGACGGCTACGTGGCGGTCGTCGAAGGCTCCATCCCCGTCGACGACGACGGCGTGTACTGCATGATCGGCGGCCGCCCGTTCGCGGACATCGTCCGCGAGGTTTGCGACGGCGCCCTTGCGACGATCGCGGTGGGCTCCTGCGCCTTCGACGGCGGCACGCCCGCGGCGGCCAACGGGCTCACCGGGGCAACGGGGGTCGGCTCGGTGGTCGCCGACGGCCGCCGGATCGCCCTGCCCGGATGCCCCCTCAACGCCGAGAACCTCACGGCCACGATCGTCCACTACCTCACGTTCGACGAGTGGCCAACGACCGACGGCGCCGGCCGCCCGCTCTTCGCCTACGGCGGGCTCATCCACAACCAGTGCGAGCGGCGGGCGCACTTCGAGTTCGGCGAGTTCGTGACGACGTGGGGCGACGAGGCCGCGCAGAAGGGCTGGTGCCTCTACAAGGTCGGCTGCAAGGGCCCGGAGGTCTTCGCCAACTGCCCGACCGCACGGTTCGCAAGCCGGGTCAGCTGGCCCGTCCGCGCCGGCACCGGCTGCATCGGCTGCACGATGCCGGACTTCTGGGACCAGATGGGCCCGGCCTACGCCCGCCTCCCGGGGCCGGTGCCGTTCTTCCCGACGATCACGGTCGACCAGGTCGGCGTGGCCCTCGTCGCGGGCATCGGCGGCGTCGCGGCGGTCCACGCCGGGGCCGCCTACATGATCGGTCGCCGGAGGCGTGCCACGCGGCTGCGGGCGGCCCGCGCCGCGGCGGCGGCCGCGCCGGCGCAGCCGGCCGAGCCCGCGCTCACGGCGGATGCCGCCGACAGGGAGAGCATCTGACATGGCCCGGACCGTCATCGACCCGGTGACCCGCGTCGGCGGCCACCTGCGCCTCGAGGTCGAGATCGACGGCGGGGTCGTCGGCGACGCCTGGAGCTCCGGGACGATGTTCCGCGGCTTCGAGCGCCTCCTCGAGGGGCGCGACCCGCGGGACGCGTGGCTGATGGCCCAGCGGATCTGCGGGTCCTGCACGGCCGTCCACGCGCTCGCCTCCGTGCGGGCCGTCGAGAACGCGCTCACCGTCCGGATCCCGCGCAACGCCCGGCTCGTACGCAACCTCCTGGCGGCCACCCAGTTCCTGCGCAGCCACGTCGTCCACTTCTACCAGCTCCACAGCGTCGACTGGGTCGACGTGGCGGCCGCGCTCGAGGCGGACCCGGCCGCGACCGCGACCCTCGCCCGCTCCCTCGGCGACTGGCCGGGGTCGACCACGTCGCAGTTCGCGGAGGTGCAGAAGAAGCTCGCGACGCTCCTTGCCTCCGGGCAGGGCGGTCTGTTCGCGAACGGCTACTGGGGCCACCCGGCCTACGTCATGTCGCCGGAGGCCGACCTCCTCCTCGTCTCGCACTACTTCGACGCCCTCGAGTGGCAGCGCCAGGCGATCCGGGTGCAGACGCTGTTCGGCGGCAAGAGCCCCCACCCGCAGACCTACCTCGTCGGCGGCATGTCCGTCGCGGCTCCCTGGGGCGGGCCCCGCCAGACGCTGCCGGGCCAGCACCCGACGCTCGCCGAGCGCGACGCCCCGATGGCCCTCAGCGATCGCGGCCTCGACCTCGTCGAGACGTTCATCGCCGGCGCCAGGGCCTTCATCGAGAACGCCTACGTCCCGGACGTCCTCCTCGTGGCCCGCGAGAACCCGGCCTGGGCACGGCTCGGGGCCGGACTCGGCAGCTACCTCTCCTACGGGGAGTTCCCCGAGGACGACACGTCGCGGCCGGCCCTGTTCCTCCCGCGCGGGCGGCTCGCCGGTGGCAACCTCGCCGTCGTCGACGACGTGGACCAGGCCGGCGTGACCGAATCCGTCTCGCACGCCCACTACCGCTACCAGGGCGGCGACGCGGTCCCCCACCGCCCGCTCGCCGAGCAGCTCGACCCGGAGTACGGTGGCCCGCCGCCGCCCGTGACCACGTTCGAGGGCGCCCCGAAGTACAGCTGGGTCAAGGCCCCCCGCTACGACGACGAGCCAATGGAGGTCGGCCCGCTCGCCCGCCTCCTCGTGGCGCGCGCCGCCGGCCGGCGCGACATCGCCGCCCGCCTCGATGAGACCGTGGCGGCACTCGACGCCGGCCCCGCCCTCCTCTCCAGCACGATCGGACGGCTCGTGGCCCGGGCCGTCGAGGCACAGGTGATCCTCGAGCGGATGAGCGGCTGGCTCGCCGAGCTGCGGACGAACCTGGCGGAGGGCGACCTGGCCGTTGCCGAATCGACCCGGTGGAGCCCGAGCGTCTGGCCTCCCGAGGCGCTCGGCTGGTCGCTCGGCGAGGGCCCCGGCGGCGCCGTCGGCCACTGGGTCCGGGTCGACGGCGAACGGATCGGTCGCTACGAGGTCGTCGACGCGAGCACCTGGAACGGGTCGCCGCGCGACGCGCAGGGCCGGCGGGGCGCGTGGGAAGAGGCGCTCGTCGGGACACCCGTCGCCGACCCGACGCGACCCCTGGAGATCCTGCGGACCGTCCACTCGTTCGACCCGTGCCTCGCCTGCGGAGTCCACGCCTTCGACCCGACCGCCCTCGGGGCCTCGGCGATCCGGATCAGTCCCCGGAGGGTGCCATGACGGCCCAGCCCGACGTCCTGGCGGCGCCGCTCGTGCCCGCCGCGGACCCGGCCCAGGAGATCCCGCCCGCGGTGGACGCGACCCCGACCCACGCGCAGGCGACCGAGCACGGCAGCGAGGGCCGCATCCGGGTCTACATCTGGCAGGTCCCGGTGCGGGCGACGCACTGGGTGACCGCCGGCGCGATCGTCATGCTCAGCGTCACGGGCCTCTACATCGCCGACCCGTTCCTCATCCCGGCCGGGGGCTCCGTGATGACGACGATCCGGCTCGTGCACATGCTCTCGGCGTTCGTGCTCCTCGCCTCGGGCCTGCTCCGGACGTTCTGGCTGCTGCGCGGGAACCGCTTCGCCCATTGGAAGGCATTCATCCCGCTGAGCTGGTTCCAGCTCACCGAGCTGTTCCGCCAGGCCGGCTTCTACGCCTTCATCCGCAAGGAGATCCCGAAGGTCCTCGGCCACAACCAGCTCGCGGCGGCGGCGTACCTCGTCCTGTTCGCGTTGCTCCTCGTCGAGGTCGTGACCGGCTTCGCCCTCGACGGGCTCATCGGGTCGGAGCCGGGAGCCTCGCTGTTCGGCTGGCTGATCGACCTCCTGGGACCGCAGACGGTGCGGATGCTCCACCACTTCTCGATGTGGGCCATCCTCGCCATCGCCCTCTTCCACATCTACAGCTGCGTGCTCGTCGACCACGTCGAGAAGAACGGCCTCGTCTCGAGCATCGTCAGCGGCTTCAAGTTCCCGACGCGCACCGAGATCCTCGAGTCGCGCGACGGAGGCCCGGAGATCCTCGAGCAGGCCCTCGCCGCCCAGAAGGAGGATGAGCATTGAGCGCCGTGACGGCGCCCGTCCTCGTCCTCGGCGTGGGCAACGTCCTCATGGGCGACGACGGCGTCGGCGGCCGCGTCGTGGAGGCGCTCCAGGCGGGCGCGACGGACGGCTCGCTCGACCTGCCGGCGGACGTTGTCCTCGTCGACGGGGGCACGCTCGGGGTCGACCTCCTGCCGTGGCTGACGGACGCGCGGGCCGCGGTGCTGGTCGACGCCGCGTTCGTCGGCGGCGCTCCCGGGACGATCTCGGTGTGGCGTGACGACGTGGCGGCCGGCGGAGCGGCCGCCGGCGGGCCCGACGGGGCGGGGCTCGCCGACCTCCTCGCGACCGCGCAGCTGACGGGTGAGCTGCCCGCCGCCATCTCGATCATGGGGATTCAGCCGGGGGCGCTCGAGGCCCGCGTGGGGCTCAGCGACGCCGTCGCGGCCGCGCTGCCCACGGCCGTCGCGACGGCACTCGCGGAGATTCGCCGGGTCGACGCCCTCTCGCGCCCCGGCCGCGCGCCCGAAGGGACGCCCGACATGGAGATGGCAGGAGTGACGGCATGAAGCGGGCGCTCGATCGCGGGATCACCCTCCTTATCGTCACCAACCTCCTGGTCGTGGCGGGGCTCCTCGTCGCCGTGCTCGTCGGCCGCATCAACGCCGAGCCCCCGGGCCACCCCGAGCAGGAAGTGCCGTCGCCGTCGGGCGACATCGCCCTGATGTCGATGGGCCCCGCCCACATCCCGACGAGCAGCAGCTGCCTCCTCTGCCACGAGACCGGCGGCGAGGCGGGCCTGAAGCCGGAACCGGCCCTGGGCCACCCGCTCGAGGGCTGGCGCCAGTGCGCCGCCTGTCACACGGGCGAGCGCCTCGGCCAGACCGCGCCGGGCCACGAGGGGATCCCGGAGGAGGAGTGCCTCAACTGCCACGTCGAGGCACCGGTCGGGCCGGCCATCACGCAGCCGCACTCCGAGCTCCAGGACCAGAACTGCCTCGACTGCCACGGCGACTACGTCCACCTCCCCGACAGCCACGTCGGCCGCAACCAGACCGAGTGCTGGCTCTGCCACAAGCCGCAGGAGCTGCCGCCGCCGAGCTTCCCCCACGCGCACGACACGCGCCTCACCTGCCGCAACTGCCACCAGTCCGAGCAGGTGGGCGAGCTGCCGATGGACCACGCCCTGCGCGACGACACGACCTGCCTGCTCTGCCACGAGATCCTGCGGGCGTCGCCACCGCCCGCCGCACCCGCCACCCCGGAGATCACGCCGGCGCCCGCGGAGGGCTGATCGCCGGGCCGCCGGTCGGCGGCCGAGCGGCCCGCTCGCCCGGTGGGACGCGCGACGCCCGGTGACGGGGTGTCGCTAGAATGCCGCGCATGACCGGAGACCTCGGTGCCGCCATCCAGCAGGCGTGGAACGACGTCCTGGAGATCGTCGGGCAGATCGTCAGCCCCGACTGGAGCGGGCTGGTCCTGCTGATCCCCCTCGTGCTCGTGCCGCTCGTCCTTCTGCACCTCGCGATGAGCACCGGCCTGTGGTCGTTCCGCTGGGCGACGAAGCCGCGGCCGCGAGTGACCTGGGAGGAGGGCCCCCGGCCCCTCGAGCTCGACGCGGGCGGCGCCCCGGTGCCGCCCGTCGGCCTGCCGTTCTCGCTCCGCACGGGGCTGGTCTACCCGCCGGCCGTCGTCCGCACCGACGACGGCGAGAACCTGTCGGTGATCTGCCCGATGTGCGGCGTCCAGCGCGAGGCCCAGCTGCCGACCTGCGGGAACTGCGGCCTCGAGCTCTCCGTCAGGCAGGGCATGGCCGTCGCCCGTCCGGCCGGCCCGCCACCCGGCGGGGCCGCCGTCGCCTGACGGTCGCGGTAGCGCCCGTCGAGGTCCCGATCCATGGCCACTGCGTCCTACTACCTCTACGTCGTCGCCGGCCTTCTGCTCGTCGGGGCGTTTGCCGCGCACGTCGCCCACACGACGCTCCTCGCGGCCGGGCGGCGCGCCGTCGCGGCCTTCGGCGCGCGCCGCGCGCCGGCGTTCGCGGGGGCGGTCGGCGGGAGCTTCGTCGTCGAGGTCGAGGCCGGGGCGAGCGCCGAGGAATCGGCCCGCGCGCGGACGGCGGCGGGACCCTTCGCCATCGGCCTCGCGTGGTCGGCGGCCGTCTCCCTCGGCCTGGCGCTCGTCCTCCGCGGCCTCGTCGTCGGTCGCGGGCCGTGGGGCAACCTGTTCGAGTTCACGATCGCGTTCGCCTTCGGCGTGCTGCTCGCCTACCTCCTCCTGGAGCGCCGGTACCCCCTGCGCTCGCTCGGCTTCGTCCCGCTCGGGGTCGCGCTCGGCCTGTTCTTCTACAGCTGGACCCTGCCCAAGGAGATCGAGGCGCTCGTCCCGGCGCTCCAGAACCCGCCGCTCCTGACGATCCACGTCGGCCTCGCGATGGTGAGCTACGGGATCCTCGCGATGAGCTTCGCCGCGGCGGTCGGCTACCTCGTCCAGGCGACGACGCCTGCCGGACGGCCGGATCGTCGAGCGGTTCGCGTGGCTGCCGTCGCGCGACACGCTCGACACCGTGGCCTACCGATCGGTGATCGTCGGCTTCCCGGTCTTCGCGACGATGATCGTCCTCGGCAGCTGGTGGGCCAGCATCGCCTGGTCGCGCTGGTGGGGCTGGGACCCCAAGGAGACGAGCGCGCTCGTGACGTGGCTGGTCTACGCCGCGTACCTCCACCTCCGGAACCAGCGCGGCTGGCGCGGCCGGCCGGCGGCGATCGTCCTCGTCGTCGGGTTCCTCATGGTCCTCGTCACCTACTCGGGGAACCTCTGGTTCCCGGGGCTCCACAGCTACAGCGGGCTGTAAGCGGGTCTCGCGTCGTCCCTGCCCGGCGCGCGCCGGGCGCCCGTGGGGCTGCGGTCGTGGGCGTGCGACGTTGCGAACGCCCGTTCTTTTTCGCCGGCTCGTCCACACCGCGGCCCCGCGCCGGTCCACCGCCGACGGGCCGCGTGTCCACCACCCGCCCGCCGCGGTCCACGGAGCCGGCGGAGGTTGCCCACGCTCGTGCGGCCCGGAACGACCGATGCACTACATGTTGTTGTGCGTGAGCCCGCCGTACCACTACATGTTGTGGTTTGGCGTTGACTCGGCTGCCGCCCCGCGGTACAGTACGGGGACCGCCTGCTGCCGGGATGGACCGCCTTCGGAGACCTCGCGAGAGGGGCCGATGACCGGGGCCCACGGGAGGCGACCGAGGCGCCGGAGCCGCGCGACGCGGCCCCCGCGCAGCTACACCGCCGGGACCCGGCGAGGCTCGATCGCGGAGCCGGGGCGGCGGGAGGAGCGGATCGGATGGAGGGGCGGGCGGACCGCCAGGAGCAGGGCCCGGCGCGCAGCGCCGGTGGCAGAGACCGGGGCGGCGAGCCGCCGGCCCGGAAGAGGAGCACGCGCAGCATGGCTCGAGCCGTACACGACGTCGTCCCGGTCGTCCCCCAGGACGCCAAGCCCGCGAAGGCGCGCAAGGCCGCGGGCACGCGGGGCGCCGCGGCCGCGGGCAGCCTGCCTGCCGGGAGCGCCGTGGCCGTCATGGAGCGGACCGACGCCGCGTTCGCCGAGGCCGCCGCCATCCGGGCTCGCGCCGAGGAGGCCGCCGCGGCGGCGATGGAGGCGCTGCGCTTCACAGGCGAGGGCACGCGCGGCCTCACGTTCGAGCGCCGTTGGACGCGCCCGGGCGTCCACCCGTACGACGAGATCGCCTGGGAGATCCGGACGGCCGCGATCGGCAACGAGTCCGGCAAGCTCGTCTTCGAGCAGAAGGACGTCGAGGTCCCCGCGTCGTGGAGCCAGCTGGCCACGAACGTCGTCGTCAGCAAGTACTTCCGGGGCCACCTCAACACGCCGGAGCGCGAGACGAGCGTCCGCCAGCTGATCGACCGTGTCGTCGACACGATCGCCGGATGGGCGGGGGCCCAGCGGTACTTCGCGACGCCCGAGGACCTCGAGGCCTTCAGGGCCGAGCTCACGCACCTCCTCGTCAACCAGAAGATGAGCTTCAACTCGCCCGTCTGGTTCAACGTCGGGATCGAAGAGAAGCCGCAGTGCTCGGCCTGCTTCATCAACTCGGTCCAGGACTCGATGAGCTCGATCATGGACCTCGCCAAGACCGAGGCGATGCTCTTCAAGTACGGCTCGGGCGCCGGCAGCAACCTCTCGACGATCCGCTCCAGCCGGGAGAAGATGGCCGGCGGCGGCACCGCGTCCGGGCCCGTCTCGTTCATGAGGGGCTACGACTCGTTCGCCGGCGTCGTCAAGAGCGGCGGCAAGACCCGGCGCGCCGCCAAGATGGTCATCCTCGACGTCGGCCACCCGGACGTCCTCGACTTCATCGACTCCAAGAAGCTCGAGGAGCAGAAGGCCTGGGCCCTCATCGAGCAGGGCTACGACGCCTCGTTCACCGGCGAGGCGTACGGCAGCGTCTTCTTCCAGAACGCGAACCACTCGGTGCGCGTGACCGACGACTTCATGCGGACGGTGGAGCGCGACGGCGAGTGGACGACCCACGCCGTCGTCGGCGGGGCGCCGATGGATCGGATCCCCGCCCGCACGATCTTCCGCCGCATGGCGGAGGCGGCCCACGTCTGCGGCGATCCGGGGATCCAGTACGACACGATCATCAACGACTGGAACCCGGTGGCGCACTCGGACCGCCAGTACGCGACGAACCCCTGCTCCGAGTTCAGCTTCCTCAACGACACCAGCTGCAACCTGGCGTCGGTCAACCTCATGAAGTTCGTCGGCGAAGACGGCGAGATCGACGTCGACGCCTACCGGCACGCCTGCCGGATCACGATCACGGCCCAGGAGATCCTCGTCGACAACGCGAGCTACCCGACGCCGAAGATCGAGGAGAACAGCCACCGCTTCCGCCCGCTCGGGCTCGGCTACGCGAACCTCGGCGCCCTGCTCATGAGCCGGGGCCTCGCCTACGACTCGCCCGAGGGCCAGGCCTACGCCGCCGCTCTGACCTCGATCATGACCGCGGAGGCGTACCGCCAGAGCGCCGTCATCGCCCGCGACCACGGCGGCCCGTTCATCGAGTTCGAGAAGAACCGCGAGCCGTTCATGCGCGTGATCGGCATGCATCGCGACGCGGCCCGGAAGATCCCCGCCAACGCGGTCCCCGCGCCGCTCCTCGCCACCGCGCGGGGGCTGTGGGACGAGACCCTCGAGCTGGGCGAGCGGCACGGCTACCGCAACGCGCAGACGACGCTCCTCGCGCCGACCGGCACGATCGCCTTCATGATGGACTGCGACACGACCGGCATCGAGCCGGACATCGCGCTCGTCAAGTACAAGAAGCTCGTCGGCGAGGGCTACCTCAAGATCGTCAACAACACCGTGCCCGCCGCCCTGCGGCGGCTCGGCTACACGCCGACCGAGGTCGAGGAGATCGTCGCCTACATCGACGAGCGCGAGACGATCGAAGGAGCCCCGGCCCTCCGCAAGGAGCACCTGACCGTCTTCGACTGCGCGTTCAAGCCGCGCAACGGGACCCGGTCGATCGCGCCGATGGGCCACGTCCGCATGATGGCGGCCGTGCAGCCGTTCCTCTCCGGGGCGATCAGCAAGACCGTCAACATGCCCGAGGCGGCGACGGTCGAGGAGATCGAGCAGATCTACCTCGAGGGCTGGAAGCTCGGCCTCAAGGCGATCGCCATCTACCGCGACAACAGCAAGCGCAGCCAGCCGCTCAGCACGAGCAAGCTCAAGAGCACCGACGAGACGAAGGCCGCCTCCGAGGTCGTCGAGGAGCTGCGGAAGCAGCTCGCGGCCGCCCAGGTCGAGGCGACGAAGCCCCACCGCCGCCGCCTCCCGTCGGAGCGGACCGCCGTCACCCACAAGTTCGACATCGCCGGCCACGAGGGCTACATCACGGTCGGCCTCTACCCCGACGGCCAGCCGGGCGAGATCTTCCTCAAGATGGCGAAGGAGGGGTCCACCGTCTCCGGGCTGATGGACACCTTCGCGACGGCGATCAGCCTCGCCCTGCAGTACGGTGTGCCGCTCCGCGACCTCGTCAACAAGTTCGCCCACGTGCGCTTCGAGCCGTCCGGCTTCACCGGCAACAGCGAGATCCCGATCGCCAAGTCGACGATCGACTACATCTTCCGCTGGCTCGGGAGCCGCTTCCTCGCCGGCGACGACCGGTCGGCGCTCGGGATCCAGGACCGCACCAGCGTTGTCCAGGCCGCCCCGTTCGGCTTCGGCGTCGCGGCCGCGGCCTACGCGCCCGAGGCAGAGGAGGGCCCGATCTCCATCGACGAGGCGACCGACCGGCCGGCCCCGAAGGCCACCGCGGTCGCGACGGCGACCGCCTCGCCTGCGTCCGAAGCGTCCCCGCCGGCGACGGGCCGGTCCGACAGTGCGACGGCGTCCGGCAAGCTCGATCTCCCGGTCGTCGAGCCGGCGAAGAACGGGCACAACGGGAACGGCCACGCCAACGGCAACGGCAACGGCAACGGGAAGGGGACGGCGTCGAGCGCGATCGCGGCCTCGCTCGGCGCCGAGCGGACCGCCTTCAAGATCCAGGAGGACGCCCCATCCTGCATGGAATGCGGCTCGATCATGGTCCGCAATGGCAGCTGCTACAAGTGCCTCAACTGCGGCGCCACGAGCGGCTGCAGCTGATGCCCACCGCGCACCGCTGAACCCCGAGGCCGGGCCGCGACTCCTCGCCCAGCTGCTGCACGTCGCCCGGCAACAACCCCAGCCCGGCTGCTGCCCGCTCCTGGCGCACCGAACATCAGCCCCATGACTAGCCCGCAGGCTTTCCTGGTCGGGTTGGCGGAAGCGGCCCCTCGGTGCCGATCGCGGCGCGCTGTCTGACGGCCGACGAGCACGGAAGCCGTGCTCGCGCGATCGCCACGCGGGGGTCCTGGTCTCGAGCGTCGGCAGGAGCACGGCCCTGCCCCGGGGTTCGCCGGACTTGGCGTCCACCCAGTCGTGGGGTTGATACTCCGATACATGGACGACCCCGCCGGCTGAGGCGGTTCACGGCGTCTCCCGGTGTGCGGATCGGGCCGCCGTCCGGGCTCAGGCCGGTGGGTCAGCCCGTCGTCTCGCGGCGCCGCAGCTCCCCGAGGAAGGCGCCGAGCCCGCGGTAGTTCGGCAAGCCGGACGGTCGCGGCGAGGCCGTGCGGCTCCCGACGGTCGCTCCCGAAGCTCCGACGTCGATGCCCCGGGAAGCGGCGACCACGACGGCCGGCTGCAGGGCGGCGACCGGCGCGTCGAGGAGGTCCCCGGCCACGATGCACGCCGCGTCGCCGGCGGCGAGCCCATGGCGCGTCATCGCGTCGGCCGCGAGCAGGTGGGCCGGGAGATCGGTCTCGACCGTCGCCAGGTCGAGGCCGTCGAGGGCGTGGATCGCCTCCGCCATCTCGGCGGCGGTCCAGCCGTCGGCTGCGAGGGCGTCGAGGATCGCCGTCCACGAGGCCGCGGCCACGACGAGCTCCGTCCCGGCCTCGACCCACGCTGCGAATGCCGCCCGGGCCGCGGCCGCGTCGTGCGTCGCGCGGGCGTCCGTGGCCGCCGCGCCTTCCGTCCCCGGCGCGCCGACCTCCTCCGTACTCCGCCCACGGAGGATCGCCAGCAGGACGCCGTGGTGGACGACGACCCTGTCCGTCACCCGAGCCCGACCAGGCTCTCGCGGGCGTGCCGCTGCCGTTCGGTGCGATGGCGGTCGCGATCATCCGGCTCGCGACCCGGAGATGCGGTGTCGGGTGGCAGCGGGTCGGGCGCCGGGGCCGCCGGCGGCGTCGGCGTGGATGCCGAGGTGGCAGTCGGGGCGACGACGGCAACCGAAGATCGCTCCGTCCTCGCGGGCCGCACCGTCGCCGGACGGGCCGCCACGCGCGAGGCGAGGGCCTCGAGGCGGTCCAGCGCGGCCAGGCGCCGGCGGCGCACCTCGTCGGCGTCCGGCTCGAGCCGCCGTCCGTCCTCGATCGAGACGAGCATCGCCAGCGGACGGCGATCCCGCTCGACGACGATCCGCTCGCCGGCCGAGGCCGCGTCGAGGATCGCCCCGAGCGAGCGCCGCAGGTCGAGCGGCGAGATGACTCTCATATAGGCATCTTATAGCACGATATGTGGGCATGTGCGGGCTCGACGCCGCGGCGGGTCGGCGGGGCGGCGCCCGCCGGTGGCGCGCAGCGGTGCGGGGCACCCCCCGGCGCATCCCGCGTCGTAGGATGGCGCCATGGCACGAGCGCTCCGCGTCGGCATCCTCACCGCAGGCGGCGACAGCCCCGGCCTCAACGCCGCGATCCGCGGCTTCGGCAAGGCCGCGATCGGGACGTACGGGATGGAGCTCGTCGGCTTCCGCGACGGCTTCCGGGGACTCGCCGAGGACCGCCGGGTCCGCCTGGACAAGACGACCCTGTCGAACATCCTGACGGTCGGCGGCACGATCCTCGGCACGAGCCGCGACAAGCCGCACCGGATGCTCGTCGACGGCGAGCTCCGCGACATGACCGAGGCGATCGTCGCCACCTACCGCAAGGCCGGGCTCGACGGCCTCGTCTGCCTGGGCGGCGGCGGCACGGCCAAGAACGCCCTTCGGCTCCACAGGGCCGGCCTGAACGTCCTCACCCTCCCCAAAACGATCGACAACGACCTTGCGATGACCGACGCGACCTTCGGCTTCGCGACCGCGCTCGAGATCGCGACCGAAGCGATCGACCGGCTCCACAGCACGGCCCACAGCCACCACCGGATCATCGTGGCCGAGGTGATGGGGCACCGGGCCGGCTGGCTGGCGCTCGGGGCCGGGCTCGCGGGCGGCGCCGACGTGATCCTCATCCCCGAGATCCCCTACAGCGTGTCGAGCATCGCGACCGCGATCAAGCGCCGCGTCCGGCGCGGGACGAACTTCAGCATCGTCGCCGTGGCCGAGGGTGCCCGCAACGTCGAGGACGCCCGGGCGATGGCTGCCGCCGAGGCGCGCGCCGACCGGGCGAAGGATCCCGCGGCCCGCGAGGCGGCGAAGGCCGAGATCGCGCTGCTGGAGACCCAGCACATCGGCAACACGCTCCGCCTTGCCCACCAGCTCGAGCAGCTGACCGGGCTCGAGTCGCGGGTGTCGATCCTCGGCTACGTCCAGCGGGGCGGGACCCCGTCGCCTGTCGACCGGCTCCTGGCGACGAGGATCGGAAGCGCGGCGGCGGATCTCGTTGCCGCGGGCACGTTCGGGGTCATGGTCGCGGCCCGCGGTGACGGCACCGAGGCCGTCCCGCTCGAGCAGGTCGCCGGGCGCCGCAAGACGGTCCCGCCCGACCACACCTGGCTCGTCACCGCCCGCCACGTGGGAACCTGCCTCGGCGACTGACCGGGCGGAACAGGAGCCGTCTCCCGGTTCCCGTTCCGATCGACGGCGCCGAGCGGCGTGGCGGCGGCCGGCGCGGCGGCGGGCGGCGGGGCGGCGGGCGGGGGCCCCCGGGGCCACCATCCTGGGCGAACCCGTGGAAGTGCACGTGAAGTAAACGTTCCACCCCGTCGTGACGCGTCAGAGGCTCCAATCCCCGGCGTCGGAGCCCTCGCTGGCCCGCCGCGCGGTTGGATCCGCGCTCGCTCGTGCTCGCCCTCCACCCTCGACCGGGCTGCGAAGCGCGGGCCAGGCCGCCAAACATGTCGGCGACCGGTCGAGTGTTCAGATCACGTGCACTCCCGCGGCTTCGGGGCCACCAAACCCCCGCGGGGGCCGCCGAAGCATGACGGTGCCGGTGCTGGTGCCGCTGCCGTGGACACCAGTCCGGCCAGCAGGCGAGCCAACCGACCCTTGACACGCCGGAGCGCCGGGCTCGACTGTGACGCCGTGCGGTGGGAGTCGCATGGCTACGAGGAGCGTGCATGAACCCCACGAGCCGGCGCCGGACGATGCGAACCCGTTCGGGGCTCGCGGCCGGCCTCGCGCTGGCGGCACTCATCGGGACGACCGGCCCGACGGCAGCCGTCGACGCGACGCCGCCGACCGGGGGCTGGACGATCCAGGCCGTCGACGCCGTGGCTCGCACCGTCACCCTGAAGCTCTCGTTCGTCGATCCCGAGAGTGGGATGGACCGGGTGTCGATCTGGTGTGACGCCGGCCTTCTCGACGTGCCGTACGCGACCTCGATGACGCTGCCGCTGTATGGGCCGGGCGGCCTTGGCTGCAGCCCCGGCTACGGGTACAAGTCGCTCGGGGTCCAGCCCTGGAACGGCGCCGGCGTCCTCGTCTCCATGACGTACGACACGTTCGAGCTCCGTCCGAACATCACGATCGAGACGCCGCGCGCGCCCGTGACGGGCGAGCTCTTCACATTCCGTCCGACGTACCCGCCGGATCTCGTCCTCTCCGCCTCGACGCGGTGCACCTGGGAGCTGCGCTGGGGGTCGACGTCCTCCCTCCGCGCCTTCGAGCCGGACGCGACCTACGGCGGCCTCGTGTTCGAGGGGACGAAGTCGAAGAGCTTCTGCGGCGACTGGACGTTCACGCTGCCGTGGGTGCCCGTCCGGCAGTACGCCGTCACCCTGAGCATCGCCGACGACGAGCGGAACGCCTACTACGAGGCCACGATCGGCGGCGAGGGCCAGCCGTTCGTGACCGCCGAGGTCGGCTCGACCGATCGCCATATCCGCTCGTCAAACCTGCCGATCGCCTACCTCCTCCCCGAGCGCTACGCGATCATCGTCGGCGAGCCGGTGACGTACCGGCTGTACACGCGAGGCGGCGCGACGATCGGCACCGACAGCCCGTGGACGGCGTTCCTCGCCGGCACGAACCGGGGCTTCTCCAGGCGAGGCGGGTCGAGCTTCACGTTCGTGCCGTCGGCTCCGGGAGACTGGGTCGTGTCCTGGAATCGCTACCCTTCGAAGCACATCCTCGGCGCCTACTACGACCCGACCGCACGCCGCCGCGACTTGACGGCTCCGACCACGACCGCGCCCGCGCAGCGCATCGCCGCGTCGACGCAACCGCTCGAGCCCGCGGTCCTGGTCCGCGTCCGTTGGAGCGGCTCCGACCGCGGCTGGGGGATCGCGAGGTACCAGCTCCAGCGTCGCCGCGACGGCGGCCCCTGGAGGACGGTGACGCTGCCGACCGCCCGCGCCACGGCGATCTCCCAACGGCTCGCGACCGGGTCGACGTGGGCGTACCGCCTGCGGGCCGTGGACCGGGCCGGCAACACCGGCTCGTGGCGCGCCGGTCCGACGTTCCGTCCGCGCCGGGTTGCGGAGACGGCCGCCGCGGTCGTCTACCGCGGCGACTGGACGGAGGTCGAGGACGCGGCCGCGAGCGGCGGCCGGTACCGGACGGCCGCTGTGGCCGGAGCATCCGCGACGCTTGCCTTCACCGGCCGCGACGTCGCCTGGATCGCGCCACGGGGCCCCGGCTTCGGCAAGGCGGAAGTCTGGGTCGACGGCGTCCGACGGGCCGTCGTCGACCTGGCGGCCGCAGCCCCGACAGCCCGCGCGACGGTGTTTCGCGCCCACTGGTCAACGCGCGGTGAGCATCGGGTCAGGGTCCGCGTGCTCGGCACGACCGGGCGCCCGACGGTGCCGCTCGACGGGTTCGCGGTGCTGCGGTAAGGCGACGGCCTCGTCGGCCGCCGATCACCAAGCGGCGCCTCGCCGGGGTTCGCCGCCGGGCTCCTGACGCCCAGTCAGGCGCCCGAGCCGTACCCCGGAACCGTCACCTCGATGAGCGGGCTCCAGGCGACCATCGCATCGACGTCGGTCCGGTTCCAGTTGCGGGCCACGTGGACGAGGAGCTCGCGCCGCTCGGCCTCGTCGGTGACGATCCGGGCCGTCGCCGGCAGGTCGGCCGTGATCCCCTGCTTGAGGTGCAGGGTGAGCCGCGGGTCGTCCTCGAGGTTGTGGATCCAGGCTCGTGTTCGGTCGCGCATCGGCATCCCGGAGATGACGATGCGGCCCGCGACGTTGTGGAAGACGATCTCGATCCGGCGCGGCTCTCCGGACCGACGGCCGGTCGTGGTGATATCGATGATGCCGCCTCGATCGAGGGCGGCGATGACGGCGGGGTCCATGCGGGCTTCTCCGGGGCTGTGGTCGATAGTTGCGACTACAACTATCCCACGAGCCGCGCGATCGCGCCCGGGAGCACGCGCGAGGGGCGCCGACGACAGCCCGACCGCCGATACACTCCTCGAGATGCTCCGCACCGTTGCCGCCACTCGCTACGTCACGCCGTTCCGCGAGGGAGGGTCGCTGCCGGGCCTCTGCGAGGCCGACGACGACGGCCTCTACGTCGTCAAGTTCCACGGCGCCGGCCAGGGCCCGAAGGCGCTCGTCGCCGAGGTGATCGTCGGCGAGCTGGCCCGGGCCCTCGGCCTGCCGGTTCCCGAGCTCGTCCTCGTGGAGCTCGACGCGCGCCTGGCCGCGGGCGAGCCGCACTGGGAGGTGAAGGAGCTCCTCGACCGCTCGCCCGGGACGAACCTCGGGGTCGACTTCCTGCCGGGCGCGCTCGGCTTCGCGCCGGCGGTCGGGCCCGCGCCGGAGCCCGAGCTCGCGGCCGCGTTCGTGTGGCTCGACGCCCTCACCCTCAACGTGGACCGGTCGCCGCGCAACCCCAACCTCCTTGTCTGGCATCGGCGTCTCTACGGCATCGACCACGGCGCCGCGCTGTACGTGCAGCACCGCTGGGAGGACGTCGACCGGAACCCGGACCACGCGCGCCGGCCGTTCCCGCAGGTGAAGGACCACGTCCTGCTGCCGTTCGCCGGGTCGATCGTCGACGCCGACGCCCGCCTGACGCCTGTCGTGACCGAGGACCTGCTGGCAGGGATCGTCGGGCTCGTCCCCGACGCCTGGCTGGCGGGCGAGCCGGCGTTCGCCTCGGTGGCCGACAATCGTCGAGCCTACGTCGACTACCTGCGGGTGCGGCTGGCCGCCCCGCGGGCGTTCGTGGAGGAGGCCGAGCGTGCCCGCACCGGCGCCTGAGCCCGCCCGCCACCCGTTCGCGTACGCGATCGTGCGCGTCGTTCCCCGTGTCGAGCGGGGCGAGTCGATCAACGCCGGGATCGTGCTCCTCTGCCGGCCCAAGCGGTTCCTTGCCGCGCGCGTCGCCCTCGACGAGGCACGGCTGCGGGCGCTCGACCCCGGATGCGACCCGGACGAGGTGCGCGGCCACCTCGTCGCGATCGAGCGGATCGCCGCCGGCGACCCTGCCGGGGGACCGATCGCCGCCCTTTCGCAGGCCGAGCGCTACCACTGGCTCGTGGCGCCCTCGTCGACGATCATCCAGCCGTCGGAGGCGCACACCGGCCTGACGGCCGACCCCGGGGCGACCCTGGAGCACCTGTTCACGACGCTCGTGCTGGCACCGTCGGGATCGGAGGCCCCGTGACGGCACGTCCGCCCACGCTCCTGCTCGTCGTCGTCGTCCTGGCCCTCGAGGGCGTGGGGGCGGCCGGCTTCGGCTTCCTCCTCGTCGGGCTCGCGGGCGAGCTCCTCGGTGACATCCAGCCGTTCGGCGTCCTCCTGCCCGCCTCGGCGATCGCCTTCGGGGTCGCCGCCCTCGCCGGGGCCGTCGGCGCCTGGCGGCAGCGGTCGTGGAGCTGGTTCGTCGGCGCCGTCGTCCAGGCCGTGCTTCTGCTCGGGGTGCTCGTTGCCGGGCTCTCGGGCGGCTTCCACCCGGCGCTGTTCAGCGCGGTTACCCTCGGCGGGCTCGGCGCGATCGCGCTCTTCCACCCCGACACGCGTCGCGCGCTCCGCATCTAGCCTCGCCACGTCGCGTCCCGACGAAGGAGCTCGAGATGACCTGGGAACGAGCCGAGGAGACCGCGAAGCCGGTCCTGAAGTGCCCGCTCTGCGGCAGCACGCAGTTCGACCAGCAGAAGGGCCGGATGGATTCGCGCTGGGGCCTCACAAGCCACAAGCTGGTGCTGAAGATCTGCAAGCGCTGCGGCCTCGTCCTGCAGTTCTCGGCCGGGCGCGGGATCTTCGACTTCGACTGATCGAGCTGCGGGAGCCCCGGGCCTGACACCGGGCGTGAACGCCACATGTTCATTCGGGGGCCTGGACGGCGAGAAGCGCCGCGCTCGGCGAGCGTTCAGGGCGCCTCCCATCGCCAACGGCGCCGTCATCGGCACGTCATCGCCGCCCGAATACCATGTGGCACGAACCGTACGGAGCTGACGTCCCATGGGCATCCTCGACTTCCTGTTCGCCGACCCGTCGAAGGCGACCCTCCCCTCCC
The DNA here is from genome assembly GCA_963736545.1 of uncultured Chloroflexia bacterium. Taxonomy (GTDB): domain Bacteria; phylum Chloroflexota; class Limnocylindria; order Limnocylindrales; family CSP1-4; genus CTSoil-043. The sequence goes on along the minus strand of CAVTPA010000001.1, from coordinate 3,221,954 downwards.
CTGCCGACGCGCTGCCCGGTCGCGCCGAGCCGGTCGACGTTCCCGGCCGCCACGCCGTCCTGGGGACGCCCCTCGCCGGCCCCGTGCCGGACGGCGCGGAGGTCGCCGTCTTCGGACTCGGGTGCTTCTGGGGCGCCGAGAAGTCGTTCTGGCAGACGCCCGGCGTCATCTCGACGGCGGTCGGCTACGCCGGGGGGATCACACCGAACCCGACGTACCAGGAGGTCTGCACCGGCCGAACCGGGCACGCCGAGGTCGTCCGGGTCGTCTTCGACCCGGCGCGGATCACGTACGAGGGGCTGCTGCGCATCTACTGGGAGCACCACGACCCGACCCAGGGCATGCGCCAGGGCAACGACCGCGGCACGCAGTACCGGTCGGCGATCCACGTCCGGGACGCCGGCCAGCGGGCGGCGGCCGAGGCCTCCAGGGCCGCCTACCAGGCGGAGCTGACGAAGGCCGGCTACGGGACGATCACGACGGAGATCGTCGACGCGCCGCCGTTCTACTACGCCGAGGAGTACCACCAGCAGTACCTGCACAAGAACCCCGACGGCTACTGCCCCGACCATGGGACCGGGGTCGCCTGCCCGGTCGGGCTCGGCGTTCGCCGGGGAGCCGGCTGACGCCGGAACCTCGCGTCCGGCGGGTGCGTCTGGTTGGTGCCGGCGCGGCACGGGGACGCGGGGTGGCCCAGCCGCCGGCGCGCAGCGAGGTGCACCGATGATCGAGCGAAGGGAGCCGATTGCGAGCGGGGCGGTCGTGGGGGCCGGCATCGCGATGGGGGTCGCCGCCGGAGCCGCCGTCGGGCTGTCCCTCGGGACATTGGCGGTCGGCATCGCCATCGGATCGGTGCTGGGTCTGCTCCTCGGCCTCTCGATGGACCGGGGCTTCCGCGACGCCGGCTGACGCGGCGCGCTGACGTGGAACCCGAGGACCTCTTCGCCGGACATTCCTCGGCCCTCGCCGTCCTCGATCGCGTGCGGGCGGTTCTCGAGGCTGCCGGACCGCTCGAGATCCGCACCACCAGGAGCCAGGTCGCATTCCGTCGCGCCCACGGCTTCGCCTATCTCTGGCGGCCGGGCCAATACCTGGCGGGGGCCGTCGCCCCGGTCGTGCTCTCCGTCGCCCTTGGTCGCCACGATGATTCGCCGCGGTTCAAGGAAGTCGCGCACCCGTCGCCGCGGCAATGGATGCACCACCTCGAGCTCGCCGATCCGGCCGACATCGACGACGAGGTGATCCGCTGGCTCATCGAGGCGGCAGAGCGCGCGGTGTGATCGCCTGGCCGCCAGCGGTGGAGCCGGCGTGCGCCGTGAACATCGCGGGGCATCCCGCGCCCGCCGCGGCGTGACCGGGCATCATCCGACCATGAAGCTCTACGACTACGAGACCCGGCTCGCCCGTCACCTTCTCGCCTGGGGCGCGGCCAGCGTCGTGGGCGGGGCCGCAGTGGCGGTTGTCGGCAATGCGACCGGAGACCGCTTCCTGCGCGCATTCGGCGGCCAGACGATCGGTTGGGGCGCGATCGACGCCGCCCTTGCCGTCGGGGGACTGGCGCGGGCGAGGCGCCTCCTCGACGATCCACCCGTGGACCCGGCCGCCGCGGAGCGCGGAGCCACCCGAATCCGGCGGATCCTGGCAGCGAACGCGGGACTCGACGTCCTGTACATCGGCGGCGGGCTCGCCGTCGCGGCGGGGCGCGGCCGGACGGACAGCGCGGCACGAGGCCATGGGCTCGCGGCGGTGGTCCAGGGCGTCTTCCTGCTTGGCTTCGACGCCTGGCACGCGGCACGCGTCCCGGCCGACCACGTGGACGCGGGGTGAGGCGCGCACTGCCTCGACGGCCTGCCGGCCGTCAGCCCGCGGCCGCGGCCTTCTGGCTCGCCTTCCACGCCCGCTTCTGCTCCTGGTACCGCGCGAGCGCCTCGGCCGAGTCGACGTCGGCGAGCGTGGGGTAGGTCGGCGCGACCGCCTCCCAGCCGGGCGGCCGGATGCCGTACCGCTTCGCGAGCAGCCCGACGAGCGTCTTCGCCTTCATCTCGCCGATGCCGGGCAGGGTCGCGCAGGCGCGCCTCGAGGTCGGCGCCGTCCCGGGCCTCCGTCCAGACGCGCGAGGCATCGCCGCCATACTCGCCGGCGACGACCGCACACAGCTCCTGGACGCGGCCGGCCATCGAGCCCGGGAAGCGGTGGAGGGCCGGCCGCTCGCGGAAGGCGGACTCGAGCGTCGACGGGTCGAGGGCGGCGATCGCCGCGGCGTCGAGGGTCCCGATCCGCCGCCGCAGCTCGAGCGGGCCGGCGAACGCCTTCTGGACGGTCACCTGCTGGTCGAGGGCGAAGCCGACGAGGAGCGCGAGCGGATCGGTCGCGATGAGCGCGTCCGCCTCGGGATCGCCGGTGAACGGGAGGCTGGCGGGGGTCGTCGACATGAACGTGGGCTCCTGCGGCGGGTCGGGCTGGCGGGCGACGATCGTACCGCTAGCCCGGGACGAGGACCCGGATGGCCGACGGGTCGATCTCGGCCACGAGGCGGCCAGTCCCGACCACGTCGCCGTCGACCTCGATCGGCTCCGCGGCGTCAGCCTGCGACCTCGACCCGCCGGGCCGCGAACCGCGCGGCGTACGGCCCGATCGCGGTGTGCCGCCCGCGCCCGAGGAGCAGCTCGACGGCGGCCCGCGAGCCGCCGAGAACGCCCCGGCCCCTGGCGACGAGGACGTCGAGCAGGCCGTCGTCGGGGACGAGCGGGAGGCGAGGTCGAAGGAGGCCGGGGATCAGCTCCCCGGAGTTCGCCACGAGCACCGCGAGGGCGTCCGTCTCGTGGATCGTCCCGTCGAGGTCGAGGCGGACGGCAAACGGCCGCATCCGGGCCGCGACGGCCGTGGCGGAAGCGAAATAGGCGGCGATCCCGAGCGAGCGCTTGCGGCGGTCGGTGGTGGCTGCCATCACGCGGGCGTCGAAGCCCATGCCCGCGGCCACGACGAAGGGGACGCTCGACGCGCCGGGTTCGTCCCCGACGCGGATCCGGCCGAGGTCGATCGTCCGCGCGCGGGCCGTCGCCAGCGATGCGGCGGCCCGCTCCGGCCGGCGCGGGATCGAGAGCGCGGCCGCGAGCAGGTTGCCGGTGCCGGCGGGGATGATCCCGAGCCCGATCCCGGTCCCGGCCAGCATGGCCGCGGTCGCCCGGACGCTCCCGTCGCCGCCGACCACGACGACGAGCGTCACGCCGGACGCGACCGCCTCCTCGGTGACGGCCCGCCCCTCCGCCGCGCTGCCGGTCTCGTGGATCCCCGGGGCCTGACCGGTGCGGGCCTCGACGGCGGCCGCGGCTGCCGCGACGAGCGAGGCGCGGCGCCCGGGTTCTGCGAGCCGCGACGCGCCCCGGGCGACGACGAGGAACGGCGGCGCTCCCCCCGCGTCCGGCGGCATCAGGCGGCGGCCGGACCGGGGCGTCGGAGCAGCATGATCCCGAAGCCGAGGGCGATGAGCGCCGGCACGACGAGCCACGCCACGAGCAGCACGATGCCGATCGCGAGCCAGCGGAGGACGGTCGTCGACGACTCCGCGATCGTGAGCTGCTCGAGGTTGTCGGCGAGGATGACGAGCTCGTCGCTCGTCGCCTCGAGGTCGTCGGCGAGGGCGGGGATGTCGCGCGCGATCGACCCCAGGCGAATCCCGAGGGCGTCGAGGTCGATCGCGATGCCCCGCAGCTGGGCCGCCAGCTGGGTTGCGTCGGAGGCGAGTGGCGCGAAGGGCTCGGCCCCGAAGATCTGGAAGCTCCCGAACGTCGACGCGAGCCGGGTCAACGTGTCGGCGAGACGGCGGGTGACGTTCGCGGCCTCGGAGGCGATCTCGCCCGAGCTGGCCACCGCGCCGGCCGCCTCGTCGGCGAGGGCGGCCGTTCGATCGAGCGCGGAGGCGCTCGACTCCAGCGTGGCGACGATCGCCTCTCGCTGCTGGTCCACCCGCTCGAACGTCGATTCGAGCTCCGGAACGACCGCGAGGGTGGCGACGACGACGAGCAGGGCCGCAGCGAGACCGAGGAGGCCGTACGCTGTGAGTCCGACGCCGAGCAGGCGGCGGTGACCGGGCGATACGTTGATCATCGCCCGATCGTACTCGTCAACGGGGGTGGTGGCATGGCGACACCGACATCTCCACGGCGCGGTGCGCTGGTCCTCGGCATCGCGCTCGTGGCCCTCGGCGGGCTCGCGCTCCTCGTCCAGGCCGCCGGGCTGACCCTCGACTGGCCCGCCTGGATCCTCGTGCCCGGCATCGGGCTCATCGTCGCGAGCATCGTCGTCGGCGGGCCGACCGGCAGCGGGATCGCCGCCGTCGGCGGCATCGTCACGATGGTCGGGCTCGTGCTCTGGGTGCAGGAGGCCTACGACCTCTACCAGACCTGGGCCTACGCCTGGGCGCTCGTCGCCCCGGGCGGCGTCGGCCTCGGCCTCGCGATCTACGGCCTCGCGACCGGCCGCCGCGACGACCTTCGCGGAGGGCTCGGCGCGCTGGGCGTCGGGGTCGTCCTGTTCCTCGTGGGGTTCCTCTTCTTCGAGGGCGTCCTCGACCTGTCCGACGGGCGCTTCGACGAGCTGACCGCGGTCGCGGTCCCCGTCCTGCTGGTCGCGATCGGGATCGTCGTCATCGTCGGCGCGTTCGTGCCGGGCCCGTGGCGGCGGCAGGCGATCCCTCCGGCGACCGCGGGGGGCGCCGGCGCGGGGGGCGCGCCGGGGGCGGGCGCCGCGGCGGCGACGGGTGCTGCGGCGGGCGCCGACGCATCCGGCTCGTGGGACGCCGCAGCACCGGACAGCCTCGCGATCCCCCTCGAGGACGCCGCGGACGCGGAGATCATGCTCACGTTCGGCGCCGGGCGCCTGGCGATCGGGCCGGCGGCCCCGGGCCTGCTCGTCGACGGCACGTACGACGGCGGGGTGCGGGCCGAGCCCGGAGGGCCGGGCCGCGTTCGGCTGAGCCCGCCAGCTCCGGCCGGCCTCCGCTTCGACCGGGCGCCGTACGCGTGGCGCGCCGGCCTGACCGCGGAGGTGCCGCTCCGTCTGCGGCTCGAGACGGGGGCGGCCGACGCCGAGATCGACCTGACCGCGCTCCGCCTCGCCGAGCTGCGCCTGCGGACCGGCGCGAGCGAGACCCGGGTCACGCTCCCGGCCGCGGCGGGGTTCACCCGCGTCGACGCCACGGGCGGCGCCGCGGCGATCCGGTTCCGGGTCCCGGACGGCGTCGCCGCGCGGATCCGGACGTCGATCGCCCTCGGCTCCACCGACGTCGACCTCGTCCGCTTCCCGCGGAACGCAGCCGGGAGCGGCTGGGAGTCGCCCGACTACGAGACCGCCGCCCATCGCGTCGAGATCGAGGTACAGGGCGGCGTGGGGAGCGTCTCCGTCCGCTGACCCGCCGGCGCCGCGGCGCAGCCGACGAGCTCAGGCCCCGGCGGCGTCCGTTCCCCACGCGGCCACGATGACGCCGTAGAGGACGACGAGGTTGACCGCCACCGAGCCGACCGTCGACCCGGTCGGCAGCGCGGCCGGGTAGAGCGCGGTCCCGGCGAGCGAGACGGCGGCCGACGCCGCGGCCACGGGTCGCCACCAGGGTTGGCCCAGGAGCAGGCCGATCGCGGCTGCGAGGAACCCGGCCGTCGGGACGACGAACAGCCCGGCGGCCACGACCCGGGTCGCGCCGTCGCCCAAGCCGCCGACGAGCCAGCTGCCGCCCGACGTGCCGGCGAACCGGGCCAGCCCGAGGGCCGGCATCCAGCCGAGCATGTGACCGATGCCGTGCGCCCCGAGAACACCGGCGACGACCACCTTGACGACCATCCCGTCCATGAGGTCTCCTGCCTGACTGCGTCCACCCGCACCGCACGTCGGTGCGTACGTTGTACGCATTGCGTACGTTGTACGCTAGCGCTATGCTGTCGCCGTGTCAAGCCCCACCCGTCCGCCGAGCGCCGGCTCCGCACCGGAGGCCGGGCCGCCCCGCGCCGGGTCGCCCCGCGCCGGGTCGCCCCGCGCCGGGTCGCCCCGCGCCGCCGCTGCGCAGGACGCGGCACCGGGTTCGCGTGCGCGCTCGCGAGCGCCGCTGACTCGCGAGCGGATCGTGGCCGCCGCGATCGCCGTCCTCGACGCCGAGGGGCTCGCCGGCCTCACGATGCGGCGCGTCGCGCGGGAGCTCGACGCCGGCGCGATGTCGCTCTACCGGCACGTCGCGAGCCGCGAGGATCTCCTCGATCTCGTCCTCGAGTCCCTCGCCGCGGATGTGCCGGTCACGCCGCCGACCGGCGCGTGGCGCGCCGATGCGGCCGCGGTCGCGCGGGACGTGCGGTCGGCGCTCCTGCGGCGGCGCGACCTCACCCTCCTCCTCACGGCCCGCCTGGGACAGGGACCCGCCGGCCTGCCTGCGCTGGAGCGGGGGCTGGCGATCTTCCGCGACGGCGGCTTCCCGGTCCGCGATGCGGTGCGCGCGAACCACGCCCTCGGCATGTACGTCGCCGGCGCCTGCACCTGGGAGGCGGTCGGACTCGGCGGCGCCGACGACCCCGCCGAGCGGGCGGCCCGGGCCGCGGCCGCGGGGGCGGCGCTCTCGACGGTCGACCCTGCCGCCCTCCCCCGCCTGGCCGAGGCATCCGGTGAGCTCTTCGCCGGCACGGCCGAGGACCGCTTCGAGTACGGGCTCGCGGCGCTCCTCGACGGGTTCGCCGTCCGCCTCGGGTCCGCGACCGGGCCGGCAGGGGCGGAGAACCCGGCCCCGACCGACGGGGCAAGCTGATGCGGGCGCTCGTCCTCGAGCGGCCGGGGCCGCTCGGGGAGGTCCCGGGGCCCGTGCGGCTCCGCGACGTCCCCGACCCGGCGGCGGGCGCCGGCGAGATCCTCGTCCGCGTCGCCGCCTGCGCCGTCTGCCGGACCGACCTTCAGCTCGTCACGGGCGACCTTGCGGCCCACCGCACGCCCACGATCCCCGGCCACCAGGTCGTCGGTCGGGTGGAGGCCGTCGGCCCCGGCGTCACCGGCTGGTCGATCGGCGACCGCGCCGCCGCCGGCTGGCTCGCCGGCGCGTGCGGCCGCTGCGACGCCTGCCGCGGCGAGCGGGAGAACCTCTGTGCCGAGGCGACGTTCACGGCCTGGGACCTCGACGGCGGCTTTGCCGAGCGGATCGTCGTCGACGCCGCGTTCGCCCTCGCCGTGCCCGACGGGTTCGACGACCTCGCGGCCGCGCCGCTCCTGTGCGGCGGGGTGATCGGCTACCGCGCCCTCCTGGTGTCCGGCATCCGACCCGGCGGCCACCTCGGCCTCTACGGCTTCGGGGCCTCGGCCAGCCTCGCCATCCAGGTCGCCCGCCACTGGGGCTGCGCCGTCCACGTGGCCACGCGGTCGGAGCGCGAGCAGGCGCGGGCGCTCCGGCTCGGCGCGACGTCGGTGGGCGGCTACGACGACCCGCCGCCGGCCCCGCTCGACGCCGCGGTGACGTTCGCGCCGGCCGGGAGCGTCGTCGTGGCCGCGCTCCGGGCGCTCGGGCGGGGCGGCACGGTCGCGGTCAACGCGATTCACCTCGACGGGATCCCGGCCTTCTCGTACGACGCCCTGTGGTGGGAACGCTCCCTGCGGTCGGTCGCCAACTACACGCGGCGGGACGCCCGGGAGTTCCTCGAGCTGGCGGCCGCCATCCCCGTCCGGACCGAGATCGAGGTGCTCCCGTTCGAGGCCGGCGCCGACGCCCTGCGCCGCCTCGCCGCGGGCACGCTCGAGGGGACCGCCGTCCTCGTTCCCTGACGGGCGGCGCGCCCGGGCACCACCGACCGCGGTCCCCCTCTGGCGGGGCCGCTCCCCCGAAGGTACCCTCGGGCCCTGGGCCGTAGGTCCCACGCCGCTGCCACCCCAGGGGTGGCCCCGAGGGGGAGCCACAACCGTGCACCGTCGACCGTCCCGCACATCGCGCCTCGTCGTCGCGCTCGTCGCGTTGCTGGCCCTCAACCTCGCCGCCACCCCGGTCGCCGAGGGCGGCACCGTCAAGCGGACATGGTCCGCGTCGATCGGGACGAGCGGCGCGAACGGCACCTCGAGGATCTACGGCTACACGAACGGGACCGGGTTCCTCGTCACGAGCCTCAAGGGGCTCGGCGCGTCCCGGACCTGGAGCGTCGGGATCCACCGCGGCACGTGCTCGAAGCTCGGCACGCGGATCCTCTCGTTCGGGTCGGTGACGTCGGCCGCGAATGGCACGGCGACGGCCAACCACGCGCTCGACACGACCCGGATGTCCACGATCTGGAAGGGCACGTGGGCGGCTGGGACGGTCGCCGTGCGGCTCGTCTCCGGGTCGGCGGTCCGCTGCGGAACGTACCGCTTCCCGGTCGCCACGCGCGTCGTCGTGGGCGGGCTGGGGATCGACCTGCCGGTGATCCGGGGCCCCCGCACCGGGCTCCCCTGCAACGTGGCGATGTACGGCCGCGAGCTGGCCCAGCCGGGCGAGTACGGCGTGACGCTCCTCTACGCCCACGCCCGGAGCGGGATGTTCCTGCCGCTGCTGGCGGCCTCACGGGTGAACAACGGCGCATCGCTCATCGGGCGCACCGTCCGGGTCTACACGAGCAGCTCGAAGTACTACACGTACCGGATCACCGAGGTGCGTCGCCACCAGACGAGCATCCAGGGGGCATTCGGGGTCACCGCGTCGAAGGTGCTCTGGCTCCAGACGTCGGAGGGTCCGTACACGACCTCCACGAAGCTGGTCGTGATCGCCAAGCAGACCGGCGGCCCCTACGCGACGACATACAGGGCGTCGCACCCGAAGCCGCGACCGATTTCCTGCTGAGGGCCGGCCGGACCCGTCGGCGGGAGCCGTCGGCGGGCAGCCTCAGGTCGACCGGGCGATCGGGGCCAGCAGGGCGCCGGTGAGGCGGACGAGGTCGGCCGGTGCGACTTCGACCTGGAGGCCCCGGCGGCCGGCCGAGACATACAGCGTGTCCAGGGCCGTCGCCGAGTCGTCGACCACCGTCGGCAGGGCCCGCTTCCCTCCGAACGGGCTGATCCCGCCGACGACGTAGCCCGTGGCGCGCTCCGCGGCGGCGACCTCCGCAAGCGCCGCCCGGCGGCCGTTCAGCGCGGCCGTGAGCGCCCGCAGGTCGAGCTCGCCCGAGACCGGCACGACCGCGGCCACGAGGCGCCCGTCGACGTCGGCGACGAGCGTCTTGAAGACGCACCGGGGATCGACGCCGAGCGCGGCAGCGGCCTCCACGCCGTAGTGCGGCCGCCGATCGTGCGGCCCCGTCGCCGCGGCGAGCGCGTACTCGTGCACGACGTGCTCGACGCCCGCGGCGCGCAGCGCCTCGACGGCCCGCGTGCCGCGCCCGCTCACTCGAACTCGCGGTAGCGGACCACGGCCAGGATGAGCGTCGTCGCGTAGAGCAGCGTGAGGCCGAGGAAGGGCCAGCTGATCCGCAGTCCCAGGGGGAACAGCGTCACGACGGAGAAGACGAGCAACGTGGCGACCACGAGCGGCCAGAAGCGGCGCGCGAGGACGAGCCCGCCGAGGAAGAAGTGGACGGTCGCGATGGCGAGGCCGGCCGGCACGACGACGAGGAAGAAGCCGAAGGCGCTCGTGTTGTCGCCGACCCAGCCGGGCCGGTCGACGAGGCCGAGCGTGCCGGCCACGACGAGGAACGTCGCGGGGAGCAGCACGACGAGGAGGAGGATGCCGATGGCGCCGAGCAGGCGGCCGCAGGCCGTCAGGAGCGCCGAGCGATCCTCCTCGCGGACGGCCGGGCCCGTCTCCTCCCCGGGAAGCCTCGTCATCCTGCCTCACCTTCGTCGAGCGCCACTCGGCGCGCCGCGAGGATACCGCGCCGGGCAGCCGCGGAGGTCGGACAATGACCTCCGGCCCACCACGACGGGCCCGCCCGGGAGATCTCGATGGCGCTCGATTGGCCCCGCTTCGGCGCGGCGTTCTGGGCCAACCGCACGACGTGGCCCGAGCTGCGCACTGCGGCGCTCGCGGCCGAGGCGGCCGGCTGGGACAGCATCTGGCTCGACGACCACCTCCTCTGCGACGAGGGCGACGACGCCGACCCGAGGCTCGAGGGCTGGACCGCCCTCGCGGCGCTTGCCGCGGTCACGACTCGGCCGCGCCTGGGACACCTCGTCTCCGCGATCACGTTCCGCAACCTCGGGGTCATCGCCAAGATGGCGACGACGCTCGACCACCTCTCGGGCGGGCGCTTCGTGCTCGGGCTCGGCGGCGGCTGGCACGCCCGGGAACACGAGGCCTTCGGGATCCCGTTCGGGGCCGGGATCGGCGAGCGCCTCGACCGGCTCGACGAGGCGGCCGGGCTTCTCCGCCGCCTCCTCGACGGGGAGGTGGTGACGCACCACGGCCGCTTCTACGACCTCGAGGCGGCGGTCTGCGCCCCGCGCCCGGTCCAGGCCCGGCTGCCGCTCCTCGTCGGCGGCACCGGCCGCACGAAGACGCTGCGCACGGTCGCCCGCGTCGCCGACGTCTGGAACGCCTACGCGTCGCCGGGCGAGCTCGCGGAGCTCGATGGTGTCCTGGCCGCCCACGGGGCCGCCGTCGGCCGGGACGTCCGCGACATCGAGCGCCAGGTCTACGTCAACGCCGTGGTCCGGCCGACGCACGCCGCCGCCGCCGCGGCCTGGGACGAGGTCGTCGCCACGCACCATCCTCTCGCCGAGGAGGCCCCGCTCCACGCCGGCGGCACTCCCGGCGACGTCGCGGCGGCCCTGCAGCCGTGGCTCGACGCCGGCGTGGACGAGGTCGTGCTCGTGCTCCGGACGCCGTTCGACGCCGAGACGATCGACGCCCTCCCCGAGATCCGGGCCGCGCTCTCGCTCGCGCCGACCTGATACGAAGCGCCGACGTCCGAGCACGAAAGACGCCCAGAACCCCGGATGCGGCGGGAGTATCGCCGACTTCCCCGCTCGCCGACCCTCCGGCTCGATCGAAAGCGGCCGTCGCCGGGTGGGCCGCCGGCGCCGCCCCGCGTCAGAACGGCTCGGGGATGAACGTCTGATCCTCCATCGGCGGCCGCACGTAGCCGGTGTCCCGCTGCCTCGGCGGCAGGACGATCGGCTCGGGCGTCAGGTCCTCGTACGGCACGAGCGAGAGCAGGTGGCTGATGACGTTGAGCCGCGCCCGCTTCTTGTCGTCCGAGCGGACCACGTACCAGGGCGCCTGCTTGATGTCCGTGTGGGCGAACATCTCGTCCTTCGCCTTGCTGTAGTCCATCCAGCGCGAGCGGCTCTCGACGTCCATCGGCGACAGCTTCCAGCGCTTCGTGGGGTCCGTCAGGCGGTCCTGGAACCGGCGCTCCTGCTCCTCGTCGCTGACGCTGAACCAGTACTTCACGAGGAGGATCCCGCTCCGCACGAGCATCCGCTCGAACTCGGGGCAGGAGCGGAGGAACTCCTCGTACTCCTCGTCCGCGCAGAAGCCCATGACCCGCTCGACGCCGGCGCGGTTGTACCAGCTCCGGTCGAACAGGACGATCTCGCCGGCGGCCGGCAGGTGCGAGACGTAGCGCTGGAAGTACCACTGCGTCTTCTCGCGCTCGGTCGGCGCCGGCAGCGCCGCGACGCGCGCGTAGCGCGGGTTCAGGGGCTCGGTGATCCGCTTGATCGAGCCGCCCTTGCCGGCCGCGTCGCGGCCCTCGAAGATCGCGACGACCTTGAGGCCGCGGTCACGGATCCACTCCTGCCACTTGACGAGCTCGATGTCGAGCCGCCGCAGCTCTCTCTCGTACTCCTTCTTGCCGAGGCGGCGCGGCTCCGGCGGCGCCAGCGGCTCGGACGGCGGGCTGTCGAGCGCCGCGGCCGGAATCCTCAGGCGATCCCGCGCGGCCCGCTGGTTGCGTCCCTTCCGGACGGCCGGTGCCTCGTCGCGCGGCGCCTCGCCGTCCGATTTCCGCTTCGCCATCATCGCCTCCTCGTCCGCCCGCGGCGGGTCCACGCCGGCCCTGGACGCTGCATCGATTATGCTGCGCGGACGTGACGACTTTCGAATCGCTGGGCCTGTCGACCGAGCTCCTCCGCGCGGTGGCCGACGAAGGCTACACCGAGCCCACCCCCATCCAGGTCCAGGCGATCCCGCTCGTCCTGCAGGGCCGCGACCTCATGGGCGCCGCCCAGACGGGGACCGGGAAGACGGCGGCGTTCGTGCTGCCCATCTTCGAGCGCCTCAAGCCGTACACGAACACGTCCTTCTCGCCGGCCCGCCACCCGGTCCGGGCCCTCGTGCTCACACCCACCCGCGAGCTGGCGATGCAGGTCGCCGAGATGGCGGCCGCCTACGGGCGCCACGTTCCCCTGCGATCGGCCGTGGTCTTCGGCGGCGTGCCCCTCGACCCCCAGATCAAGGAGCTGCGAGCCGGCGTCGAGCTTCTCGTCGCGACGCCCGGCCGGCTCCTCGACCTCGTCGGGCAGCGGGCGGCGAACCTCGGCCAGGTCGAGATCCTCGTCCTCGACGAGGGCGACCGGATGCTCGACATGGGCTTCATTCCCGACATCCGACGCATCCTCGAGCTCATTCCGAATCGCAAGCAGACGCTCCTCTTCTCGGCGACGTTCTCGGACGAGATCCGCCGCCTGTCGAAGGAGTTCCTGACGAACCCGGCGGTCGTCGAGGTCGCGGCCCGCAACGCGACCGCGGCAGCCGTGCGCGAGGTCCTGTACCCGGTCGACCGGGAGCGCAAGCTCGACCTCCTCGAGCACCTCGTCCGCACGCACGACCTCCACCAGCTCCTCGTGTTCACGCGGACCAAGGTCGCCGCCCGCCGGATCGCCTCCGACCTCGATCGCCACGGCTTCGCCGCGACGGCGATCCACTCCGACCGGACCCAGGCCGAGCGGATCCGCGCCCTCGCGGACTTCAAGTCGGGCGAGGTCGAGATCCTCGTGGCGACGGACGTCGCCTCGCGCGGCCTCGACATCGAGGAGCTGCCCGTCGTCGTCAACTTCGAGCTGCCGACGAAGGCCGAGGACTACGTCCACCGGATCGGCCGCACCGGCCGCGCCGGGGCGAGCGGGATCGCGATCAGCCTCGCCTGCCCGGACGAGGTCGACCTGCTGCGGGCGATCCAGCGCCTCCTGCAGCGAGCGATCCCGGTCGAGGTCGTCGAGGAGTTCCTCCCGGACCCGGAGACACCGCCGCGGCCCATCCACGCGCGCGGCGGGGACAGCATCCCCATCCACCGCCACAAGGCCGAGCGCGTCCGTCACCGCCGCTGACCCGGCGGGCTACCATGGTCCGGTTCAGCAGGCCCCGTCCCGGCACGACGCCGGGACCCCGAGGGAGCGACCGCGTCCAATGTCCGGCCAGCGCATCGGCATCCTCACCGGGGGCGGCGACGTTCCCGGTCTCAACTCCGTCATCAAGAGCGTCGTCTACCGCTCCAGCGAGCTCGGCTACGAGGTCATCGGGCTGCGGCGGGGCTGGGAGTCCCTGACGCACATGCGCCCGGGGCCCGAGCCGGACCCCGACTACGTGCGGCCCCTCGACCGGATCAACACCCGGACGATCGACCGGACCGGCGGCACCACGCTCCACTCCAGCCGCACGAACCCGAAGAAGATGCGGGCCGGCAAGCTGCCGTCCGTCGTCCCGGCCGACCGGCTCCCGGCGCTCGAGAGCGGCGAGGGGATCTACGACTTCACGCCGGTCGTCCTCGAGAACCTCGACCGGCTCGGGATCCACACGCTCATCTCGATCGGCGGCGACGACACGCTGTCCTATTCGAAGGTCCTCGCCGACGCCGGCGTCCAGATCATCGCCATCCCCAAGACGATGGACAACGACGTCAGGGGCACCGAGTACTGCATCGGCTTCTCGACCGCGATCACGCGGGCGAAGGATGCGATCAACCGCCAGCGGACCACCCTCGGGAGCCACGAGCGGATCGGCGTCTTCCGCGTCTTCGGGCGCAACGCCGGCTTCACCGCGCTGTACACGGCGTACGTCACCTCGGCCCGCTGCGTCATCCCGGAGCACCGCTTCGACCTCGCCCGGCTCGTCGAGGTCCTCGTCGAGGACCGGCTCCACAACCCGAGTCGCTACTCGTTCGTCATCGCCTCGGAGGGTGCCCTCCCGGAGGGGATGGAGCTCCAGGAGGTCGGCGAGGCCGACGCATACGGTCACCGCCACAAGGCGAGCATCGGCGAGTTCCTGGCCGAGGAGATCAAGCGCCGGACCGGCATCGAGACCGTGAACTCCGAGCTCACGTACGACCTGCGCTCCGGCGACCCCGACGCCCTCGACCAGATGGTCGGGATCACGTTCGCCAACGTCGCGATGCAGCTCGTCGTCGAGGGCAGGACCGGCCAGATGACGGCGATCCGCGACGGCCGCTACGGCTACTGCCCGATCCCCGAGCCGGGCGCGCGCACCGTCGACGTCCCGCGGTTCTACAACGTCGACCGCTACCGCCCGATCTACACGGACAAGATCGGGCTGCCGATCATGCTCTCGCAGCCGCTCGTCTGACCCTGCGGGCTGCGGGCCGGCGCCCGCGAGGACGGCAGCCCGACGGGGCGCCTGCCGGACCGCGGGGCACTCGCAGCCCGGCAGGCGCCCGCGTCAGCGTGATGCGCCGGGGTCCCCGCTCCCGGCGCGGGCGGCGCGGCGCCGCTCCGCGTACATCCGCTCCTCGGCCGTGCGCAGCGCGGTGTCGAGCTCCCCCACCGCGCTCGGGCTGGCCCAGCCCAGGGACAGGCGCATGGTCGACGCGCCGGCGTCGAGCCAGCGCTCGCACTCGGCGCGGACGCGCTCGACGTAGTTGATCGCCTGGATCTCGTCCGTCTCGGGCATGAGGACGAGGAACCTCCCACCCCCCGCGTGGGCGACCCGGTCGGGACGGCGGGCGCCACGGCGCATCGCCTCGCCGACGGCCGCGAGGACGCGGCGCGCGGCCTCGGCCCCGAACTGGTCCTCGAACCGGCCGAGCCCGTCGAGCTCGCCGACGACGACGCTCACCGGCCGCCGGTAGCGGACGTAGCGGGCGTTCTCCTCGGCCACGACGCGATCCCACGCCGCCCGGGAGTCGAGCCCGGTGACTGCGTCGAGGTACGGGTCGGCGGGTGTGGGGCTCGGAGCGGGCACCGCCGGAGCGCCGGCGGACGTGTCGGTCGTGCCCGGGGCAGCCCAGCTCGCGGCATCGGCCGCGGCGTCGGCGTCGGACGCGGGCGGGGTCGACGCCTGTCCGGGCCCGACCGCGGTCGGCGGCCGCGGTCCCTGGTCGGCGACGACGCGGCGGCGCGGGGCGATCGAGAGGAAGCCCTCGATGATCTCCTCCTCCCGCGGGTCGTGAACGCGCCGCGCGGCCTCGGCAAGGTCGGCGGCCGTCACGGCCCCGACCTCCTCGGCCGGCGGCTCCACCGCGGCTGGCCCCATCGCGGCGGGCTCCGCCGCCATCGGCTCGACGCCCGGCTCGACGGCGTCCGCCGCCGGGGGAGAAGCCGGAGCGGGCTCGGCGGCCTCGACCCGGACCGGGGCGGCCTCGACGGGCGCGGTGCGCTCCAGCGTGGGATAGGCGGCCGACGCCGCGGCCGCGGCCGGTGCGCCGCCGCGCTCGCCGCGACGGGCGATGAAGGCGCCGGCGAGAAGCAGGAGCGTCGCCAGGCCCGCCACGAGGAGGGCGACGAGGACGTAGGAGATCTGGTCCGACGACACGTGGTTCCTTCGCTTTCCTGGTCGCACGGCTGACGTCGGCGGTGCCCGCGTCGACGGCCCGTGCGGCCGCATCGGCACTCTACACGGGGACCGCCCCGGAATGGGACTGCCGGAAGGTCCTCGCGGACGATCTTCCGGTGCCGTGGGTCACCGACCGTGGGCTGCGGTGCGGTCAGGTGCGGTGGCCCTCCGGTCGGCCGGGGGCACGAGCGGGACGGCGTCCTGCGCCGCGGGCGGGTACGCTTGCCGCCACCGGCGCACGAGTCTCCGCGCCGCCCGAACGCAGGAACCCCATGACGGACGAGCAGCAGAACGCCGACGCCTCCGGCGAGGCCGAGATCGACCGCGAGCCCGGTGCGGCCGATCCCCACGACCCGCGACCGGACGGCGGCGCGGAGCCCGCGGAAGCCGCGGCGCCGGGCCTCGAGGCGGAGCGCCGCCACGGCCGAGGGCGCCGCCACGGCAGCGAGCGCCGCCACGGCCGAAGGCGCCGCCACGGCAGCCGACGCGCCCCAGGCGCCGACCGCGGCCGAGGGCGCCGCCACGGCAGCCGACGCGCCCCAGGCGCCGACCGCGGCCGAGGGCGCCGCCACGGCAGCCGACGCGCCCCAGGCGCCGACCGCGGGCGCACCCGCGGATGCCGCCACCCAGGCAGGCGAGGCGCCGGATGCGCCCGAGGCGCCGGCCGATGCGCCCGAGGCGCCGGCCGAGACGCTTGCGCCGGCCGAGACGCTTGCGCCGGCCGAGACGCCGGCGCCGGGGCCGGCTCGCCGCTCCCTGCCGCCCGTCCTCGGCTACCTCGGCGCGGGGATCCTCGGGATCGTCATCGGCGCCGGCGCGCTGGCCGCCGCCTCCGGCGGGATCGGCGCATCGGCCACGCCGACGCCGGCCCCGACGCCGACCGCTGCGCCGTCGACCGTGCCCGCCGCCAACGAGGTGGGCGACCCCGACGCGCCGGTCACGATCGAGGTGTGGGCCGACTACCAGTGCCCGTTCTGCCGCCTCGAGGACCTCCTCTTCGGCGGCGCCATCGAGCGCGAGTACGTGATGCAGGGCCTCGTCCGCATCGTCTACCGCGACTTCTCCTTCCTCGGCCAGGAGTCGACGGACGCGGCCGTCGCGACCCGCTGTGCCGGCCGCCAGGATCCCGCCGCCCAGCTCCGCTTCCACGACACGCTCTATACGTTCCAGCAGGGCGAGAACCAGGGCCGGTTCGTCCGGGAGAACCTCGTCCAGATGGCGGAGATCGCCGGCGTCCCCGATGCGGACGCCTTCGAGGCCTGCCTCGACGACCCGGCCGTCGCCGCGGAGGTGGCGGCTGAGACGGCGGAAGGCCGCAGCGTCGGGGTCGACTCCACGCCGACGATGCGCCTCCGCGGGCCCGGCGGCGAGCGCGTGCTGCGCGGCTTCAGCCAGACCTGGCCGACGGTCCGCGACGCGATCGAGGCTGTTCTCGTGGTCGCGCCGTCGCCCGACGCCTCCCCGTCTCCCGGCACGTCCCCGTCCGCCGGGCCGACGCCGAGCACCGAGCCGACGCCGAGCGCCGAGCCGGCGTCGACGCCCTCGGCCGAGCCGTCCGCGGAGCCGTCGGCGTCGCCGAGCGCGGAGCCGTCGGCTTCACCGAGCCCGGCCGGCTGAAGCCCGACCCGCCGCCTCAGCTCGGCGCGGCCAGGTCCCGGCGCGGGAAGCGCCAGAGGCCGTAGGCGGTCGCGATCGCGAGCACTGCGGCGAGCACGACCGCGTCCCCCGGGTCGCCTGCGCCCTCGATGATCTCGCCCGGCTGGAAGTGGTTGAAGATCGACCACGGCCGCAGCCAGGCCAGCTCCGGCCAGATCGCGCCGAGGAACTCCACCGCGTAGGAGACGACCGCGAACGCGACCGTGATCCCGAGGGCGGGCGCCAGTCGATCGGACGACGCCGAGATGGCGAGGGCAATCGCCCCGAGCGTGACGAACAGCAGGGCGGCGTTGGCCGCGGCCGTGGCCAGCCGGTCGGCCGGCAGCTCGTCGATCACGTCGAACAGGGCCGCGCCGGCGACGACGCCGGCGACGTCGGCGGCGACTGCGGCCACCACGAACAGGACGGTCGCCGCGAGCGTCGTGAGGTAGACGCGGCGCCGCGAGATCGGGCGGGCGAGGAGCACCTCGAGGGTGCCCCGCTGGCGCTCGCCGGCGAGCGCCGCCGCCGGGTAGCCAACCGCGAACACGGCGACGAGGACGATCGGGATGGGGTGGATGAAGCCGAGCGCGACGGAGCCGCCGAGGGTGAAGACGCTGCCGCCTGCGAACGCCGTGAAGGCCTCGAAGAACTCGCCGAAGTAGCCGCTGTCGATGAGCTGCCGGAAGTCGGCGCCGAAGGTGGCGAAGATCACCGGCAACGTGAAGCCCCAGAGCGCGAGGCCCACGGCGACCACGAGGAGGCGAGCGCTCCAGGCCGCGACGGACCGTCGGAAGAGAACGCGGCTCACGACGCACCCCCGGCCGTCGCCGCGCCTCGCGGGTCGCCCTCGTCGTGGTAGAGCTCGAGGAAGGCCTCCTCGAGGCTGGCCGGCTCGATCGTCAGGTCGGTGGGCGGGGCCCCGGCGATCGCGGCGAGGAACGGGCGCACGTCGCCGGCCAGCCGGCAGCGGAGGAGGCCGTCGACCACCTCCACGTCCGAGACGCCCGCGACGCCGGCGAGGTCGGGAGCCGGCCCGGCGAGGCGCATCTCGACCGTCCGCCGACGCCGGGCGAGGAGCGATCCGACGTCCTCGAGGGCGACGAGCCGGCCCCGGCGGACGATCGCCACGCGATCACAGACCCGCTCGACCTCGGACAGCACGTGCGACGAGAGGAAGACCGTTCGGCCCTCCGCGCGGAGCTCGTCGAGGATCGCGTAGAACGCCTGCTGCATGAGCGGGTCGAGGCCCTCGGACGGCTCGTCGAGGATCGCCAGCTCGGGGTCGTGCTGGAGAGCCTGGACGATGCCGAGCTTCTGGCGCATCCCCCGGCTGTAGTCGCGGATCGGCCGGGCGAGGTCCCGCCGTGCGAGCTCGAGCCCCTCGACGAGGCGCGGCCGCCGCGACGGCGGGCGACCGTAGAACGCGCCGAGGTAGTCGAGCAGCTCGGTCCCGGTCATGCCGTCGTACAGGGCGATGCCGCCGGGGAGGTAGCCGACGCGGCGCCGGATCTCCACGCCTGCCGTCGCCGTGGAGAGCCCGAGCACGCGCGCCGTCCCGCGGGTCGGGTGGAGGAAGCCGAGCAGGAGGCGGATGCACGTGCTCTTGCCGGCGCCGTTGGGCCCGAGAAAGCCGAAGATCTCGCCCGGGCGGACGACGAGGTCGACCTCGTCGAGGGCGCGAATGGGCGGGACGGCGGCGCCGGGCAGCCGCCCGCGGAGGCCGCCACGGCCGCGGTAGTGCTTCGTCAGGCCGGCTGCCTCGATGACGCTCACCGGGTCAGGCTACATCGCCGCGCGGGAGCGAACGGCCTCGCGGAGACGGACCCGGATCGGTCATCATCGGCCGTGATGAGCCTCCCGCCCGGCACCGCTCCCGTGCCCGCCGTGACGGCCCCGCTGCGGACGCCCGCGCGCGGGCTCGACGAGGCCGAGGTCGAGATCCGGCGGGCACGCGGCGAGGGCAACGCGTTCCGCCCCGCCACGTCGCGGACGTACTGGGACATCTTCCGCCAGAACGCCTACCTCGGGATCAACGGCATCCTCGTCGGCGTCTCGCTCCTCCTCGTCGCCTTCGGCATGTACGTCGAGGCGCTGCTCACCGCCGGACCCGTCATCGCCAACATCCTCATCGGCGTGGTCCAGGAGACGCGGGCCAAGCGGAAGCTCGACCGCATCGCCCTCCTGAACCGGCCCCGGGCCCACGTCCTCCGGGAGGGGGCGGAGCGGGCCGTCGACCCGGCCGAGGTCGTCGTCGGCGATCTCGTCGTCGCCCGGCGGGGCGACCAGGTCCTCCTCGACGGCACGGTCGTCGGCGAGGGCCGCTCCGAGCTCGACGAGTCGCTCCTCACCGGCGAGTCCGACGCGATCACGAAGGTCGCCGGCGACCCGGTCCTGTCCGGGAGCGCGGTCGTTGCCGGCACGCTCGTGTACGAGGTCGAGAAGGTCGGCGCCGACAGCTTCGCCAACCGGCTGCTCGCCGAGGCGCGCAAGCTCGGCGACGAGCGCACGCCGCTCCAGCGGGAGATCGCGGCGACGATCTGGGCCGTGGCGGGACTCGTCCTCCTCACCGCGATCCCCGTGGCGATCGCCCTGGCGGTGCTCCCGGGCGAGTTCTCGCAGAAGGAGACCCTGGTCGCCGCGGCCGTCCTCGTGACCCTCGTCCCCCAGGGCCTCGCGATCATGATCACGGTCACCTACGCCGCCGGCGCCCTGCGCATCACCCGGCTCGGTGCCCTCGTCCAGCGCCAGAACGCGATCGAGTCGATGGCCCGTGTCGACACGCTCTGCATCGACAAGACGGGCACGCTGACGACCCAGCGGATCTCCTTCGACCGGCTCGAGGCCGTGGGCGACGACGACGACGACGCGATCGGCCTCGTGCTGGCCGTGCTCGCCGCGAGCACGACGGCGCCGAACCGGACCACGGAGGCGCTCGGTGCGGCGTTCCCCGGTTCGGCCCGGCCCGTCGACGACGAGATTCCGTTCGCGTCCGAGCGGCGCTGGTCCGGCGTGCGCTTCGGGGGGGTCGGGACCGGCAGCGCCGTCGCGTCCGGGGCCGACGACCCGGCGCGGGACGGCGCGACGTACGTCATGGGGGCCCCGCCCGTCCTCGGGCCCCACCTCGCGACGACACCGGTCGACCTCGAGGCGCGGATCGCCGCGATCGCCTCCGACGGCGTCCGGGTTCTCCTCCTCGCGCGGGCCGGGGACGGCACGCAGCTCCGCGGCGACGACGACCGCCCGGCGCTGCCGGACCGCCTGGAGGCGATCGCCCTCCTCGGCTTCACCGAGGAGCTTCGGTCCGACGTCCAGGAGATCCTCGGCGGGCTCGCCCGGGCCGGCCTCGACCTCAAGGTGATCTCCGGCGACGACCCGGCGACGGTCGAGGCGATCGGCCGCCGCGTCGGTCTGCCGATGAGCGGCGGCGTCGTCTCGGGTCTCGACCTCGTCGACCGCGACGACGCCGAGGTCTCGAGCGCGGCCGAGAGGGCGAGCGTCTTCGGCCGCGTCGAGCCGGCGCTCAAGGCCCGGCTCGTCGGCCTCTTCCGGGATGCGGGCCACTACGTCGCCATGGTCGGCGACGGCGTGAACGACATCCTGTCGCTGCGCCGCGCCAACCTCGGGATCGCGATGGAGTCGGGCTCGGCGGCCGCCCGGGGCGTCTCGGACCTCGTCCTGCTCAACGACGCGTTCAGCGTGCTCCCGCGCGCCGTCATCGAGGGGCAGCGGATCGTCGCCGCCATGGAGGCGACGCTCATCCTCCTCCTGTCGCGGACGTTCTACGTGCTCCTCATCATCGCCGGCGCCGCCGTCCTCGGGCTCCCCTTCCCGATCACGCCGCGCCAGAACTCCGTCCTCGCGTTCGCGACCGTCGGCATCCCGCTCGTCGTGCTCGCGATCTGGGTCCCCCCGCGCCGCCTGCCGAAGAGCCTGCTCGGCGAGACCCTGCGGGTCTCGATCCCTGCGTCGATCGGGGTCGTCCTGCTGGCCCTGCCGCTCTACGCGCTCATGATCGAGGGCGGCGCGGAGCTCGAGGAGGCCCAGACGGTCCTCACGACCCTGACGGTCTTCTGCGGCCTCGGCCTCCTCCCGCTCATCGGGTCCGGGGCGCGCGAGACGGGCGTCGGCCGCTTCATCCGGTGGTGGCCGTGGGCCCTCGCCGGCATCATGCTCGTCGTCTACATCGTCATGACCCAGATCCCGATCCTGCGCGACTTCTACGAGCTGACCCCGCTGCCGCCGACGACCGTCGCCCAGCTCCTCGTGGCGGCGGCCGCGTGGACGGTGGCGGTCCACCTCATCCGCCGGACGGGGATCGTCGGCCGCATCGAGGACGCGGTCTGGGCCGCCCTCGTGCGGGCCTGGCGGCGCATCCGCCCCGCGCCGGCCGGGGGCGGGGCGCCGGCGGCCGGCTAGGAGCGGGAGCGGGCGATCCCGTCGAGCGCGCGGGCGAACGTCGCCTCCGTCGCCGGCTGGACGTCGAGCTGGACGTGGCCGACCCCGAGGGCCGCATAGGCGCGCAGCCCGTCGGCGATCACGTCGGGCTCGGCGATGAGCGCGGCGGGAGCCCCCGGCCGCCCCCACTCGTCGTCGGCCTCGGCCCTGACGGTGACGCCGACGGTCACCTCGAGCGTGGCCGGGTCCCGTCCGACCTCGGCGCACGCCGCCCACAAATCGGCGAGGCGGCGCTCAAGCCGGTCGTCGGGCATCCCGAACCAGGCCGTGTTCCAGGCGTCGGCGTGCTCGGCCGCGAGGCGCAGCATGCGGGGACCCCGCGCGGCGACGAGGATCGGGATCCGCGGTCGAGGGCCGCGCGGCAGAATCACGCAGTCCGCGACCTGATGGTGCTTCCCCACGAACGTTACCGAGCCCTCACGGATGAGCGGGCCGATGATCTGCAGTGCCTCCTCGAACCGCTCCACGCGGTGGTCGAACGGGTAGCCGAACGCCGCGTACTCCGGCTCGTGCCAGCCGCAGCCAAGTCCGAGGATGACGCGGCCGCCGCTGACCGTGTCGAGCGTCGTCGCCATCTTCGCGAGCAGCGCCGGGGGGCGGAAGCTCGTCGCCAGGACGATCGTCCCGAGCTCGACGCGTTCGGTCGCCGCGGCCACGGCCGCGAGCAGCGTCCAGGCCTCGTGACTGCCGCTCGTCTGGCCCTCGAGCCGGAGGACGAGGTGGTCGTAGACCCAGACCGAGTCGGCGCCACCGTCCTCGGCCTGGCGCGCCCGGTCGCGGATCGTCGGCCAGGCGGGCGTGCCGCCGCCGTCGTCGTCGCTCATCGGGAGGATCAGGCCGACCTTCATCGCACCTCCTCCGCGAGGGCCGCCTCGAGCGCCCCCGCGAGATATCCGTACTCGCCGGCGTCATTGTGCAGGTGCGCGGAGACCCGGAGCAGCCGTCTCCGACGCTCCCCGGCGAGCGGGTCGCGCGGCCAGGCGTAGACCGGAACCTCGATCCCCGCGGCCTCGCGCAGGCGAGCCGCGAGCGGGTCTTGGGCGGCCGGGCCGCGGCCCGCGAAGCCCCGGTCGGGCGGGAGCTCGACGGCCGCCATCGACCCGAGCATGGGCTCCGGGGCGAGGGCAGGCCGGCCCGCCGCGGCCACGAGGACGCGTCGCGCCTCGACGGCAAGGGCCGTGTTGCGGGCCATCACGGCCGGCCAGCCGCCCGCCACGAGGCCGGCGACCAGGTCGAGCGCCGCCGCGACGACGAGATGCGGCGTCGGGTCGGCGGTGCCGGTCCAGTCGAACTCCTTGCGGAAGGTCGAGCGGCCGGGCCTTGGGTCGTTCGCCCCGTGGCTGATCGCCAGTGGGCGCGTCACGGCCCGGCGGTCGCGCCGGACGTGGAGGAATGCGGCGCCCTTCGGCGCGCAGATCCACTTGTGGAGGTTGCCCGCGTACCAGCTCGCGGCGAGCGCGTCGAGGGCAAGCGGCACCATCCCGGGCCCGTGGGCGCCGTCGACGAGCACCGGGATCCCGCGACCCTCGAGGGCGGCCACGATCGGGCCGATCGGCAGGACGAGCGCCGTCGGGCTGGTGACGTGGCTGACGAGGGCCAGCCGGGTCCTCGGGCCTGCGGCAGCGAGCACCCGCTCGACGACCTCATCGGGGCCGCTCGTCGGCAGCGGGATCCGCGCCACGACGACGCGCGCCCCGTCCCGGGCCGCCGCGGCGCGCAGCATGTTGAGGGCCGCGTTGTACTCGTGGTCGGTCGCGAGGAGCTCGTCCCCCGGCGCGAAGCGGAGGCTCCGCAGCACGGTGGCGACGCCATGGGTCGCGTTCGGCACGAAGACGAGGTCCTCGGCCGCGGCGCCGACGAAGGCGGCCAGGCGCGCCCGCGCGGCGTCGAGCCGGTCCTCGAGCCCGCGGTCGAGGAACGCGACGGGGTTCGCCTCCAGCTCCGCCCGCAGGTCCGCCTGGGCCCCGAGGACGGCCCGCGGGCAGGCCCCGAACGAGCCGTGGTTGAGGAACACGGTCGCCGGGTCGAGCGCCCAGGCGTCGGCGTGCGGTGCCCGCGCCGGGCGCCGCAGCTCGCCGCCGCTCACGGTCGTTCCACCCGGCGCGGCACGCGCGCGTGGCGGACGCGGGGCAGGAGGGCAAACCCGAGCCCGGCGGCGATCGAGGCGCTGCCCATGAGGACGAGGGTTGCCGTCCCGCCGATCGCGTCGAGCAGCGCGCCGGCGAGGAGGGCGCCGATCGGCATCATCCCGACCGACAGCGTCCGCGCGGTCGCGCCGACCCGGCCGAGGAGGGCGTCGGGCGAGAGCTGGGTGCGCAGCGTGAGGTACGAGACGAGGACGTTCGCGTTGAGGATCCCGGCCACGAAGGCGGCGGCCGCGAGGACCGCCACCGGGACGTCGAGCGCCACGACGATGAGCGTCAGGCCCATCACGACGGCTCCGACGAGCATGACCGGCCCGACGGCGCGGAACGCCATCCGCGCCGCCAGCAGCGAGCCGCCGAGCGACCCCACGGCGAACGCAGAGAGCACGACGCCGACGACGTCCGAGCCGTACCCCCGGTCGATCGTGATGTAGAAGATGAGGGCGCTGGTGAGGCCTGCGTAGATCACCGAGGTTGTCGTCCAGAGCGCGATCACGGCCCGGAGCGTCGGGTGCCGGACGACGAAGGCGATCCCCTCGCGGATGTCGGCGACGAGGTGGGACGGCTCGGTGCGCGCCTCGGGCTTCAGCGGGCGGCGCACGAGCAGGAGGGCGGCCGCGGAGACGGCGAAGGTGAGGGCGTCGAGGGCGATCGTCGCACCCGGGCCGATCGTCGCCGCGAGGAAGCCGGCAAGGGCCGGGCCGACGATCCAGCCGACGTTGAAGAAGGCCTCGAAGATCGCGTTCGCCCGCGGGATCTGGCCGCGCCCGACGAGGCCCGGCACGGCGGCCGTGAACGCGGCCAGCCAGACGACCCGCAGGGCGTTGAGCGGGAACGTCACGAGAAAGATCAGGGCGAGGGTGGGCCCGTCGAGCCAGACCGAGATCGGGATGAGCGCCGTCAGGCCGGCCCGCCCGAGGTCGGCCAGGAACATCATCCTGCGGCGGTCCCAGCGGTCGGCATAGGCGCCGGCCGGCAGGCCCAGGACCAGGTCGGGGAGTGTCGTGAGGACGCCGACGACGCCCATCGCGAGGCCCGAGCCGGTCAGGGCGAGGACGAGCAGCGGGAGGGCCGTGTTCGTGATCGCGTCGCCGAACGAGCTGACGCCCTGGCCGACGAGGACGACCCAGAAGTCGCGGTTGCCGCGGAGCGGGGCGTCGGGAATGGCAGGGTCGGCGACGGCCGGCGCCAGGTGAAGCGGCTCCTCCTCGGCGCCGCCGGGCCCCGGCGAGACGGGCGGGTCGACGACGGCCGCGGGCGCGGCGACGAGGTCCGCGACGAGTGTCTCGTCGACCGGTTCGGCGCGGGCGGACGCTGTCGGGGTCACCGGCGAAGCGTACGCTGGCGCGGGGTGGCGCGGCAGCGGAGTGGATGATGCGGTACGCGGTCAACATCCCCAACTTCGGCTCGGGCGGCGACCCGCGGACCCTGGTGGAGCTGGCGACGCGGGCGGAGGACGCAGGCTGGGACGGGTTCTTCCTGTGGGACCACGTCCTCGTCGACCCGACGTGGGACGCGGAGATCGCCGATCCGTGGGTCGCGCTCGCGGCGATCGCCCAGGCGACGCGGCGGATCCGCCTCGGGCCGATGGTGGCGGCGCTGCCGCGGCAGCGGCCGTGGATGCTGGCCCGGGCCACGACGTCCCTCGACCGCCTCAGCGACGGTCGGCTCGTGCTCGGCGTCGGCCTCGGCTGGCCGTCGGGGGCCGAGTTCGGGCACTTCGGCGAGGAGACCGACGTCCGCCGCCGCGCCGGGATGCTCGACGAGGGGCTCGCGATCCTCGACGGCCTGTGGCGCGGCGAACCGTTCTCGTTCGATGGGGAGCACTACCGCGTCGCGGAGGCCACGTTCCTGCCGCGGCCCCTGCAGCGGCCGCGGATCCCGGTCTGGGTCGGCTCGCTCCGGCCGGGCCCGGACGCGCCGCTCCGCCGGGCGGCCCGCTGGGACGGCTTCTACCCCGCGTCCGACGACGCGTACGTGCCGCTCGACGTCTTCGCCCGGGACGTCGTGCGCGTCCGAGAGCTGCGGACGGCGGCCGGGATCGGACCCGAGGCGCCGTACGACATCTCCGCGGGGGGATCCACGCCGGCCGCCGACGCGGGGGCCGCCGTGGAGACGGTCGCCGCCTTCGAGGCGGCGGGCGCGACCTGGTGGCAGGAGGTCGTCTCGGACTGGCTCGGCAGCCTCGACGCGATCCGGGAGCGGATCGACGCGGGACCGCCGCGGGTCTGAACGCCGGCCGGAGAGCGGCGACCGGGACGAGCCGCGTTCGAGCCCCGCCGGCCGCGGCTCGCGGCGCGGCCGGCCGCCGCGCGCTACTCGACGATGGGGGCGCAGGGATCCTCGTCGCCGGGGAGGAGCGGCCGGACGGTCATGCCGTGCGTCGAGCTCGCCGTCGCCGTCGCCACCCACGGCGTCAGGACGGTCGCCTGGGCGAACAGCGGGCGGAAGGCCGACGCCAGGTCGCCGTCGGCGATGCCGCAGCGGGTCCCCGCCTCGCCGCGGACCGGCGCTCCGAAGCCGTCGAGAGGCGGGTCCGCGACCGGCCAGACGATCGGCGTCTCGCCCTCCCAGGGCTCCGGGGGCGGCCCGACGATCATCGCGTACGAGTCTGGAACGTGGTCGGTCTCGGGCCCGAGCTCGGGCTCGAGCCAGCTCGCCATGTCGAGCAGCTGGTACCAGAACGTGGCGAAGGCGGCCGGCGTGCCGGGGACGGGCTCGGGGCAGCTCTCCGTCGGCGGGCAGGGGACGGCGGCGTTCGTGTCCCCGACGAGGTCGTAGGTGACGCCGTCGACGACGATGCGGAGACGGCCGGCCGCGGCGCCCGGAGGCAGCCCGCCGCCGGTGAAGTCGCCGTTCGGCACGAGGATCCCGGCGTCCTTCGCAGCCTGGAGGAGGGCCGCGACGCCGTTCGGCGTGATCGGCCGCTCGATGATCGGGGCGACGAGGGGGCCGGGGTAGATCTCGATCATCGCCCCCTGGGTGAGGACGCGGTTGTCGGCGGTCACGACGAGGACCGGGATGTTCCCGAACATCGCGCGGGGCGGGAGCGCCTGGGTCCACGAGGCGTGAATGACGAAGTCGCCGGCGGCCGGGCCGCCGGTCGGCTCCGGGGCGGGAGTTCCGGGCGCAGGCGAGGCCGGCGGGAGCGTGCCGGCCGACCCGCCGCAGGCCGCCGCGACGACGGCAACGAACACGACGAGTGCGACGACTGCGGTCCTGGACCGGCGGCGGGGTTCGTGCACGACGGTGAGCTCCGTGGCGGGTGATCGGCCGGGGCGTCACACGGCGTCCTCGCGACCCACTCTCCCGACGCCGGACCACAGCGCCGGGTTCCTCCGCGCGGCGCTGCCGGCGCGAATCTCCTGCGGGGAGGGACCGGGTGCGCGATCCTGTGGCCATGAGCCAGACACTCGCCGCTCATCCCGCGTTCGGCGCGGCCGCGACCGCGATCGTCACCGCCGGTCGGCGCCTCGGCGCCCGCCGGCTCGTCGCCGGGACGGACGGCAACCTCTCGGTCCGGCTCGGCCCGTTCGCCCTCGCCGTGACGCCGGCGGGCCGGCGCAAGGACGAGCTGACGGTGGACGACGTCCTCGCCGTGTCCCTCGTGCCCGGCGACGTCACGGCCCCGGACGGGTCGCGCCTCCGGCCATCGTCCGACCTCGTGGTCCACCGGGCCGTGTACGCCGCTCGGCCGGAGGCGGCGGCGATCGCCCATGCTCACCCCCCGGCCGTCCTCGGCTGCCTCCTCGCCGGGCTCCTCCCCGACGTGGACGTCCTGCCCGAGGCGCGCGCCGTCCTCGGCCGCGTGGCGTACGTGCCGGCGCTCCCGCTCGGGAGTGCCGAGGTCGCAGCCGCCACGGCCGCCGCGCTCGCCGACCCCGCGGTGGGAGCGGTCCTGCTGGACCGACACGGAGCGCTGGCGGTCGGGCGGACGCTCTCCGAGGCGGTCGACCGCCTCGAGGTGCTCGAGCTCCTCTGCGGCGCCTGGCACGCGGCCTGGCTGGCCGGCGGCGATCCCCGGTCGCACGCGCGGGGGCAGGGTTCTCGCGGTCGGCCGGGGCGGTCGCCCGCGCCCCGGCGCCGCCGGTGACGGCTCCCGGCGACGGTCCGCGTGTCCTCCCGGGCGACGACCCGGCCGCGGTCGCCGAGGCGGCCGCCCGTCTGCGCGCCGGCGAGCTCGTCGCCTTCCCGACCGAGACCGTCTACGGCCTCGGGGCCAACGCCCTCGACGCCGCGGCGGTCGCCCGGATCTTCGCGGCCAAGGAACGGCCGTCGTTCGACCCCCTCATCGTCCACCTCGCCGACGCGGCCGACGTGGCCGCGCACGTGGACCCGGCCGACGCCGCGGACCCGCGCCTCGAGCGGCTGGCCGCGCGGTTCTGGCCGGGGCCGCTCACCGTCGTCGTGCGCAAGCGCGACCACGTCCCCGGGATCGTCACCGCCGGCCTCCCGACGGTCGGCCTCCGCGTCCCGGACCACCCCGTCGCGCGTGCGCTCATCCGGGCCGCCGGCGTCCCCGTGGCCGCTCCCTCCGCGAACCGCTTCGGGCGCGTCTCGCCCACGCGGGCGGAGCACGTGGTGCGCGGGCTCCGCGGCCGGATCGACCTCGTCCTCGACGGCGGCCCGTGCCGGGTCGGCGTGGAGTCGACCGTGCTCCTCCTCGCCGAGGGCCGGGCCGTCCTGCTCCGGCCGGGCGGCCTGCCGAGCGAGGCGATCGAGGCCGAGATCGGACCGCTCGAGCACCTCGCCGACGACATGCCGGGCCACGCCGCCCTCGCCCCGGGAAGGGCGGGCGCCCACTACGCGCCGGGCGTCCCGCTCGACGTCGTCGACCCGTTCTCGACCCACGCCGCCGCTCGCCTCCGGGCCCGGCCCGGCGAGCGGCTCGGCCTGCTCGCGGCGTCGGCGGCCGGCGCCGAGGCGGCCCGGGCAGCCGGCGGCCCGTACGCCGCCGAGGAGATCCTCGACCCGGCCGGCGAACTGATCGCCGTCGCGGCCCACCTCTTCGAGGCGCTCCACCGGCTCGAGGCAGCCGGCCTCGACCGGATCGTGGCCGAGCCGGTCCGACCGGTGGGCCTGGGCCGCGCCGTGATGGACCGCCTGCGCCGCGCCGCGATGCGAGGTCCGGATGCCGGCGCCGGGACCCGCGCCGGTCAGTAGAGGAACGGCAGGAGCTTGCGGACGCGCCGTCGATAGTCGGCGTAGCCCGGGTACGCCTCGAGGAGCCAGGCCTCCTCCCGCCGCGACTTCAGGTCGAAGAAGAGGCCGATCCCGACGGCCACGACCAGCGCGGCCGGGCTCGCCGTGAAGAGACCCCAGCCGACGCTCGCGAGGATGATCCCGGCGTAGATCGGGTGGCGGACCAGGCCGTAGACCCCGTCGGCGATGAGCCGGCCGCCGGCGACCGGCCGCGGGACCGGGGTCAGGTTCTCGCGAAGACCGACGAGGCCGAGCCCGGCGACGAGGACCCCCACCGCGACGTGGATCGCCCCCACGGCGCGACCCACCGTGAGCCACGGCTCGCCCCACGCCGGCCCGGCGCCGCCCGCGACGGCGAGGAGCACGAACAGGACGAGCTGGATCGCCACCCAGCCTTCGCCGCGGGGCCCCAGGTCGGGCAGGCGGCGCGGGCCGCCCCGGGCGGCCGGCCCGGGTGCGGGCGCCGGCGCGTCGAGGCGAGCCGGTGGTGTCGGATGGTCCGGGTCGCGCTGGGGCTCGCTCATGGGATCCATCATCCACGGCCGGCCGGCGTCGCGCCACGACGTCACGTCGGCAGCCCCGGACGTCGCTGCCGGAGCCCTGCGCCGCCGTTCCGCGTATGCGAGGCTGACGTGGGCGCGCGCCCGGCCGCCGGCGAGCGGTCGCGACGGGAGCGCGCACGGGAACGGAGACGGCATGGGCGACCCCACGGCGTTCCTCGGCGACGTTGACCGCGAGCAGGTCCACGAGGCGAGCCTGCGGATCCTCGCGGACGGCGGCGTTCGCTTCCACGGCGAGCTCGCCCTGCCGCTGCTGGCCGCCGCGGGCGCGCGGACCGATCCCGAGCGCGGCCTCGCCTGGCTCCCCCGGTCGCTCGTCGAGGCGGCGCTCGCCTCCGCACCCCGCTCGTTCGTCCTGGGCGCCCGGGACCCGGCGCGCGACATCCCCCTGCCCTCCCCGTCCACCCGGTACGGGCTCGACGGCACGGCCGCCTTCACCATCGACTTCCACACCGGGGAACGCCGCTACGGGACGCGGGCCGACATCGAGGACGCCCTCCGCGTCTTCGGCGCCACGGCGACCGGCGTCCTCGCCTGGCCGCCGGTCGCCGCGTCCGACGCCCCGGCCCCGTCCCGGGCGCTCCACGAGTGGGCGACGATGCTCCGGGCCACGCCGCTCCACGCCCAGCACGAGCTGCACACCCGCGACCAGGCGGCGTACCTCGCTGCCGCCCTCACCGCGGTGGCCGGCGGCGAGGCCGAGGTCCGGCGGCGGCACGCGGCGTCGCTCATCTACTGCCCGGTGGCACCGCTCGTCCACGACGGGCCGATGCTCGACGCCTACCTCGACCTCGGGGCGCTCGACCTCCCGGTGATGATCATGCCCATGCCGGTCGCGGGCACGACGGGGCCGGCGAGCCTCGTCGCCAACATCGCCCTCGCGAACGCCGAGGCACTCTCCGCGATCGTCGTCTTCCAGCTCGCCCATCCGGGCCGCCCGATGATCTACAGCAGCGCGACCGGTACGGTCGACTTCCGCTCGGGCGCATTCCTCGGCGGGACGCCGGAGATGGGCCTCATGTCGGCGGGCCTCGTGGCCATGGGCCGCCGCTACGGGCTCCCGACGACGGCGGCCGGCTGCACGTCGGATGCGCACGAGCCGGGCCCGGAGGCCGTGCTCGAGAAGCTGGTCACGATGCTCCCGCCGGCGCTCGCCGGGGCGGACGTGGTCATCGGCTTCGGCGAGGTGGAGGGCGACCAGGCCCTCGTCCTCGAGCAGATCCTCGTCGACGACGAGCTGGCCCGGTTCTGCGAGCGACTGGTCGACGGCATCGGGTCGGCTGGGACGGAGGACCTCGCGGCGGAGGTGCTCGCAGTCGGCCCGGGCGGGGACTTCCTCGCCCGAGAGGTGACGCGACGGGCCGCCCACAGCGGCGCGTTCCTCGTCCCGGCGCTCCTCGGCCGGCACAGCCGCGACGCCTGGCAGGCCCTGGGTTCGCCCTCGATGTACCGGGCGGCCCGGGAGCGCGTCGCCGCGATCCTCGCGGGCCCGCGGACCGATCCGCTTCCCGCGGCCGCCGAGGCGGCGCTCGACGAGGTCCTCGCGGCGGCCGATCGCGACCTTCGCTGAGCTCGGGCCAGCCGCGCGGGCCGCCCGGGGTGTCGACGGCCGCCCGCCGGACGGCCGTCCGGGGAACGGCCGCCGCCTCAGGCGCTCGGGTCGGAGAAGCGCCGGGCGTTGCCCATCGCCGGCCACACGAGGCGCTGGGTCAGCGCGGCGAGCTGGGCGAGGTGCTCCCGGTCGTGGTGGATCCACTCGTGGACGATCTCCTCGACCGTCACCTCGCCGACCTGCGGGTGGATGCCGACCCGGGCAAGGCTCGTCGGGCCGAGCGACCGCACGAGGACGAGGCTGTCGTCGCGGAGCACGTTGAGCTCGGCGACGAGGTCGGACGGCTGTCGCTCGTCGTCGTGGCGGGCGGCCGCGACGGCGGACTGCACCCAGGTCTGGAGGCGTGGGCGGTCCTCGGCGATCATCGCCCGGATCCGGCCGGCGAATCCCCGCCGCTCGGCCTCGATCAGGTGGCCGACGACCTCGTTGGCGCACCACTCCCCCTGGACGAGCCGCTCGGCGGCATGCGGCCCGAGGGCCGCGATCTCGGCGGTGACCGCCTGCCGGGAGGCGTCGAGGAGCGCGGCGAGCTGCTTCGTCGTGAGCGCGAGGGACTCGATCATGAAGGGCTCCTTCCGAGCGTGCGACCCCCATCGTGCACGCGCCGTCGCCCCCCGCCAGAGCCGGCCGGACCGTGGCCGGGGTCCGCCGGGCACCCGCTCAGCCGAGATCGCGCGGGATCCGCTCCTCCCAGCGCCGCGTGAACACCGGTGTCCCGTCCTCGGACGCGGTCACCTCGACCTCGACGGTGAACGCCTCGGCGTCCGAGCGCACGACGAGGCGGCCGTCCGCCGCGATCGCCGGCCCTCCGGGCCACGCCACGCGGTACGCCGTGGAGCCTTCCGCGACGACGTGGGCCCAGTCGTCGCCTGCGGTGAGCCGGAACCGCTCGTCGGAGGCGAACAGGAGCCCGTCGCGCTCCGGGAAGCGGTGGCCGCCGCCGAACGCGGAGACCAGCGTCGTCGTGCCGGCCAGCTCGTCGCGCTCGACTCGCCACTCGCCGTCGACTCCGGCGAGGCCCTCGGCGGTGCCGGGGTCGGCGGCCCCGACGCCGAGGTCGTCCTCCAGCGGCGCCCACCCGTCGGGCGTCGGGAGGCGGAGCCGCGAGGGCCGGTCGGCGTCGTGGTGGAGGGTGAGGGTCACCGGGGCCGGCGGCGGCCAGGCGACGGGGAACGCCGCCCCGGCGACCGCGACCCGGAGCCGCTGCCCGGCGGGGATCCGGACACCGGCGACGGTCAACGGGACCGTCACGGCCATCACCTCGCCCGGGACCACGGCCACCGGGTCGGCGAACGAGTCTCGGCGGGTGAGGTTGAGCAGGCCGCGGGCGAGGAGCGCCGACGTCCCGTCCG
This sequence comes from uncultured Chloroflexia bacterium, assembly GCA_963736545.1. GTDB lineage: Bacteria > Chloroflexota > Limnocylindria > Limnocylindrales > CSP1-4 > CTSoil-043. The sequence goes on along the minus strand of CAVTPA010000001.1, from coordinate 3,189,282 downwards.
AGCCGACGGCCTCGAGCCGGACCGCGACCTGGGCGACCGGTCGGTCGGCGGCGACCCACAGGTCGACCTCCGGCGTGCCGACGATGAGCGCCGGGGATGCCAGCGGCGCGCTCGTGTAGACGAGGGAGACGGCGTCGTCCGGGCCCTGGTCGAGCGGGCCGCCCTGCGGGGCCGACCCGGTGCAGGTGAAGGGAGCCGCCAGCGCGCCCGCCGGCCCGCCGGACCAGGTGTCGGGCGGCGCGTCCGGCGGCGGCGCCGCAGCCGCCAGCGTCCCCAGCCCCACGGCGCCGTCCCCGCCGAGGTGGAGCGGAGCGGGCGGCGCGCCGCGGAGCGCGGGCGGCTCGGCCGGGACCGCCGGCGGCCAGCGGTCGATCCCCCACCAGCGACCGGGCAGCTCTGCCGGCTCGAGGATCGTCGGGAGGGCCTCACCCGGTCCGGGCTCCACGACGTGGACGACGAGCGCCGGCCCCTCCTCCACCCCGTTGAGCTCGCCCTTGAGCCAGCGGTCCCACCAGCGGGTCATGAGCCCGACGCCGTCGATCGTCGGACCGGGCGCCCCGTCGTGCGGCCAGGCGTGCCCCCACGGGCCGAGAATCCCGCGGGCGGGCGCCCGGACGTTCGCCACCGTCGCCGGGACGCTGTCGCGATACCAGTCGTTGAGGCCGCCGAGGGCGAGGACGGCCGCCTCGATCGAGCCCCAGTCCTCGATCGCGGAGCCGTGGGTCCAGTGCGCGTCGCGGCGCTGGTGGCGGAGCGACGCCAGCGGCCACTGCGGCGTGGCGTCGAGCCGACGCAGCCACTCCTCCCGCCAGCCCGGGCCATAGCGCTCGGGGTCGGGCGGCAGCGCATTCTCGCCGACCATCTCGACGGGCCAGTAGACGCTCTCGCCGACGAGGCGGGCGCCGCCCCACCAGTGGACGTCCACGTGGTAGCGGTCGTGGCTGAAGCAGGCCGGGACGATCGCGCGGAGCGCCGGCGGCCGCCGCATCGCCGCCTGCAGCGCGGAGAAGCCGCCCCAGCTGATCCCGAACATGCCGACCGTCCCGGTGCTCCACGGCCGTGTCGCCAGCCAGTCGATCACGGCGAGGTTGTCGACGATCTCCCGCTCGGTGTACTCGTCCTCGGCGATCCCCTCGCTGCTCCCGGTCCCCCGGACGTCGAGGCGGCAGCTGACGTAGCCGGCCGCGGCGAACGCCCCGTGGAGCGGCCAGTCGCGCGACAGGGTCCAGTCGTCCTTGCGGTACGGGATCGACTCGAGGACGGCCGGCCAGGGACCGCCTCCGGGGTCGTCGGGGAGGTAGAGCGTGGCGGCGAGGGTCACGTCGTCGTCCATCGGGATGCGCACCTGCTCGGTGCGAACCGGGTGCCCGACCGGGATCCCGTTCACCACGTACCGCCGCGTGTCCGTCTCGCCCATCGCGCCCTCCGCCCGGTCCGCCCCCGGCAGGATCCTGCGTGGGCTAGTCTAGGCGCGTCGCCGGCCCGCGAGCCGAGCCGAGGCGGATCGCGCCGGCGAGGGGAGGATCCGCACATGGCGAACCCGGTCATCTTCGTCGTCGACGACGAGCCCGCCGTCCTGGGCGCCGTCGAGCGGGAGCTCCGCGGGCGGTACGGCGCCGAGCACACGATCGTGGCGGCAAGCTCCGGCGAGGAGGCACTCGACGTGCTGCGTCGCCTCGCCCTCCGGGAGACGCCGGTCGCCCTGCTCGTCGTTGACCAGCGGATGCCGAAGATGACGGGCATCCAGCTCCTGGCGGCGGCAATGGAGCTGGCGCCCGACGCCAAGCGCGTGCTCCTCACCGCGTACGCCGACACCGACGTGGCGATCCGGGCGATCAACGAGATCCGCCTCGACCAGTACCTCCAGAAGCCGTGGGACCCGCCCGAGGAGCGCCTCTTCCCGGTCCTCGACGATCTCCTCGCCGACTGGCGCGGCACGTATCGGCCGCCGTTCGAGGGGATCCGGCTGGTCGGCCACCGCTGGTCGGCCCGGGCCCACGAGCTCAAGGACTACCTCGCCCGCAACCTCGTCCCGTACCGCTGGGTCGACGTCGAGACGGACCCGGAGGCGGCGCGGCTCGCCGGCGCGGCGGCGGTCGACCCGGGCCGCGATCCGCTGCTCGTCTTCCCCGACGGGTCGCACCTGCTGGCCCCCACGAACGCCGAGATCGCCGAGAAGATCGGGCTGCGGACCCGTGCCGGCCTGCGCTCCTACGACCTCGTCATCGTGGGCGGCGGGCCGGCGGGCCTCGCGGCGGCCGTGTACGGCGCCTCGGAGGGCCTGCGCACGCTGCTCGTCGAGCGCGAGGCGCCCGGCGGCCAGGCCGGGACGACGTCGCGCATCGAGAACTACCTGGGCTTCCCGGCGGGCCTCTCCGGCGCCGACCTCGCACGTCGCGCCGTCGCCCAGGCGACCCGGCTCGGCGCCGAGCTCCTGAACGCGCGGGAGGCGACCCGCCTCCGCGTCGAGGATCGCTACCGGATCCTCGACCTCGACGACGGGAGCGAGGTCGCCTGCGAGTCGCTGATCGTCGCGACCGGCGTCCAGTACCGGCAGCTCGAGGTCGAGGGCATCGACCCGCTCGTCGGCGTCGGCGTCTTCTACGGCGCCGCGATCACCGAGGCGCTCGCCTGTCGCGGCCAGCGGGTCGCGGTCGTCGGCGGCGGCAACTCGGCCGGCCAGGCCGCGGTCTACCTGTCCCAGTTCGCCACGTCCGTCACGCTGCTCGTGCGAAGCGGCAAGATCGAGGCCGGCATGAGCGCCTACCTCGTGGAGCAGCTGCGGGCGCGGCCGAACGTCGAGATCCGCCTCAACAGCAGCGTCGTCGCCGTCCGCGGCACGGACAGCCTGGAGGCGCTCACCGTCGAGGACGGCGCCGCCGGGACCCGCGCCGAGGAGGCGATGGACGCGCTGTTCCTCTTCATCGGTGCCCTGCCGCGCACCGACTGGCTCGAGGGGGTCGTGGAGCGGGACCGGGCAGGGTTCCTCGTGACCGGCCCGCTCCTCGCCCGGGCCACCGACGGCCGCGTCGCCGGCTGGCCGCTCCCGCGCGAGCCGTTCCTGCTCGAGACGAACGTCCCCGGCATCTTCGCCGCCGGCGACGTCCGGAGCCGCTCGATCAAGCGGATCGCCTCGGGCGTCGGCGAGGGCGCGATGGCAGTGCAGTTCGTCCACCAGCACCTCTCGGGCCTGTAGGCGGCGGCGCGACCCGTGCAGCCAGCCTCCGACCGGCGGGAACCGCCCGATCCGCCGCTCGCCGACGAGGCGGTGCTCCTGCGCCTGCCCCGCGACCTCGACGCCCCGGCGATCGCGGCCGCCTGCGCCGACCCGGAGATCGCCCGCTGGGTCCCGATCCCGGTCCCCTACACGCTCGCCGACGCCGAGGCGTTCCTCGAGATCGTGGCCGACGGCTGGGCGACGGGCCGGCACGCCACGTTCGCCATCGAGGACCGGGCGAGCGGCGGCCTCGTCGGGATGATCGGCCTCGACGGCGGGGCCGTGCCGGAGCGCGCGTCGGTCGGCTACTGGCTGGCGCCGGCGGCGCGGGGCCGGGGCCTCGCGACGCGGGCCGTCCGCCTCGTCGCGGCCTGGGCATTCGCCGATCCCGTGCTCGAGCGCCTCGAGCTGACGACGCTCGTCGGCAACGACCCCTCGGGGCGCGTCGCGATCCGGGCCGGCTTCCGCCGCGAGGGGATCCTGCGCCGCTTCCTGCCGTTCCGCGAGCGGCGCGTCGACGCCGTGATGTACGCGATGGTCCGCGACGACCTGGAGAGCGCGAACGGGGCCGCCGGGGAGGCGACGGACGCGCTCGCCGCGGTGCCGCTCTTCGCCGACCTCGCCCCCGACGAGCTGGCGGGCGTCCGGGGCGTCGCGACGGAGGTCGCGCTCGCGCCCGGCGAGGTCCTCATTGCCGAGGGCGATCCCGGCGACGCGCTGTACCTCGTCCTCGAGGGCGAGCTGGCGGTGACGAAGCGCTCGGACAGCGGGGAGCGCGCCCTCGCGACCGTGGGACCGGGCGCCGTCCAGGGCGAGATCGCCGTGCTCGGCGGGGGCGCCCGTCGGGCCACCGTCCGGGCCCTGACTCCCGTCCGCGTCCTCCGCCTCGGTCGCGACGACCTGTTCGACGTCATCGCCCGCGAGCCGGGGATCGTCCGCTCGCTCGTGGCCACCGTCGCCGGCCGGCTCGCAAGCATGGAGTCGTTCCTGCAGCAGCAGGAGCGCCTCGCCTCCCTCGGCACCCTCGCTGCCGGCCTCGCCCACGAGCTCAACAACCCGGCCGCCGCGGCGCGGAGCAGCTCCGCCCGGCTCGGCGACGCGCTGGAGGAGCTGGACCGGGCCGCGTCCGCGCTCGGCGCGCTCGGGATCGTCCGGGGTGCCGCCCCGGACCCGATCGTCGACGAGCTCCTCGACGCGCTGCGCGAGCAGGTGGCGGCGCGGGCCGTCGAGCCCCCGGTCCTCGACCCGCTCGACGCGGCCGACCGGCGCGACGCGGTCACGGCGCTGCTCGCGGACCTCGGGATGGTCGACCCGGCCGGACCGGCGGCCGCGCTCGTCGCCCTCGGCTGGGACGGCAACGAGCTCGACGACCTCCTCGCGCCGTTCGCATCGGACGAGGAGCGCCTCGTCGTGGCCACCTGGCTGTGCGCCGTCGCGCTCGTCCGGCGGCTCCTGGCGGAGCTGGGGATCGCCACGGCCCAGATCTCCGCGATCGTGGGCGCCGTCCGGGAGTACACGTTCCTCGACCGGGCGCCAGTCCAGCAGGTCGACCTGACGACGGGGATCGAGAACACGCTCGTCATCCTCCGCTCGAAGTGGAAGCACGGCGTGGCGATCCGGCGCTCGTACGCCGCCGACGTGCCGACGATCGAGGCCTATGGCAGCGAGCTCAACCAGGTGTGGACGAACCTCATCGACAACGCGATCGACGCGATGGATGGTGCCGGCGAGCTCGCCATCACGGTCGAGCCGACGGCGGGCGGGGACGGGGCGGTCGTCGAGATCTGCGACACGGGCCCGGGGATCCCGGCGGCGATCCGGGAACGGATCTTCGACCCGTTCTACACGACGAAGGAGGTCGGCGCGGGGACCGGCCTGGGGCTTCACATCTCGCGCTCGATCGTCGAGCGGCACGGCGGCGACCTCGAGCTCGCGGATGGCGAGCCCGGCCGGACCTGCTTCCGGGTGGCGCTGCCACGACGGGCGCCGGCGATCCCCGAGGCAGGAGACCCGCCCCGGTCCTGACCCCGCGCCGGGCCGCGGGCTCGCGTCGGCGGGCTCCCGGAGGTCGGATCGCGTCCGCGGGCTCCCGGAGGGGCCCCGGCACGACCCGGCGGCATTGACAGCATCGAGCCGGGCGCGCAGCATCCCCGGCGTGGACGGCCCCGAGCGTCCCCGGGCCACGACCAGCCTCGACGCGACCGCGCCTGCCGCCGAGGTCGGTGTCGGCGCGCCGTCCCCGGGCCCTGCCGCAGCACGCCCGACCGGCACCGTCACCTTCCTCTTCACCGACATCGAGGGTTCGACGCGCCTCGCCCGTGACCTCGGCGAACGGTGGCCGGAGCTCCTCGCCCGGCACCGGCGCATCGTCCGGGACGCCGTCGCCGCCCACGACGGCGTCGAGATCGGGACCGAGGGCGACGGCTTCTTCGTCGTCTTCGGCAGGGCGCCGGCGGCCGTGGCCGCCGCGGTGGAGGCCCAGCGGGCGCTCGCCGCCGAGGACTGGCCGGCCGGGGCCGCGATCCGGGTGCGGATGGGCCTGCACGCCGGCGAGGGCGTGCTGGACGCCGACGGCTCGTACGTCGGCCACGCCGTGCACCGGGCGGCCCGCATCGGCGCGGCGGGCCACGGCGGACAGGTCGTCGTGTCCACCTCCGTCCGCGCGCTGGCCGACGACGCGTTGCCGCCCGGGGTCACGATCCGCGACCTCGGTGACCACCGCCTGAAGGACCTCCGGCCGGAGCGCCTGGCCCAGCTCGTGATCGAGGGCCTCGAGGCCGACTTTCCGCCGATCCGCTCGCTCGACGTCCGCCCCAACAACCTGCCCACCCAGGTGACGTCGTTCGTGGGGCGCGACCGGGAGCTCGCCGACGCCGCGGGGCTCCTCGCCGGGACGCGAGTCCTGACGCTCACCGGACCGGGCGGGACCGGCAAGACGCGGCTCGCGCTCCAGCTGGCGGCCGCCGCGGCCGACGAGCACCCCGACGGGACCTGGTTCGTCCCCCTCGAGCCGATCGCGAGCCCCGACCTCGTCCTGCCGACGATCGCCCGCACGATCGGCGTCCCCGAGCGCCCGGGGGCGTCCCCCCTCGACGTCGTCGCCGGCGCGATCGGGGAGCGGCGGATGCTTCTCCTGCTCGACAACTTCGAGCAGGTCGTCGACGCTGCGGCCGACGTGGGCGCCCTCATCCGCGCCTGCCCGGGGATCCGCGTCGTCGTCACGAGCCGGGCCGTGCTCCGCATCGCGGGCGAGCAGGAGTACGTGGTCCCGGGCCTGCCCGCGCCGCCGGACACGAGCCGGCTGTCGCGGGTCGAGCTGGAGAACCTCCCGGCGTCCGTCCGCCACCCCGACCCGTCGACGCTCGGCCAGTACGAGGCGGTCCGGCTGTTCATCGCCCGCGCGGTCGCCGTTCGACCCGGGTTCACGGTGACGAACGAGAACGCGCCGGCCGTCGCCGGCATCTGCGCCCGACTCCACGGGATGCCGCTGGCGATCGAGCTGGCGGCCGCGCGCGTGAAGCTCCTCACCCCGGAGCAGATCCTCACCCGTCTCGAGGATCAACTGGGTCTCCTGACATCGACCGCGCGCGACCTGCCCGATCGACAGCGAACGCTGCGCGGGGCGATCGCCTGGAGCTGCGACCTGCTGGCGGAGGACGAGCGGCGGCTCCTGGCCCGGCTCTCGGTCTTCCGCGGCGGCTGGGACCTCGCCACCGCCGAGGCGGTCGCGGGGACCGGACCGGGATCGACCACGGACGTCCTCGACGGGCTGACCTCCCTCGCTGACCAGAGCCTGGTCCGCGCTCACGAGTCCGAGGGCGAAGTCCGCTTCGACATGTTCGAGACGATCCGGGAGTTCGCTGCCGAGACGCTGGCGGCGGCCGGCGAGACCGAGGCCGTCGGCAGGGCGCACGCCCAGGTGTTCCTCGATGTCGCGGAGCAGGCAGCCCCGCACCTGCAGGGCGCCGACCAGCGCTCCTGGCTCGACCGCCTCGAGCGCGACCACGACAATCTCCGCGCAGCCCTGGCCTGGTACCTCCGGTGGCCGGATCCGGACCTGGCAGTCCGGCTCGCGCACGCCCTGTGGCGCTTCTGGCAGCAGCGCGGCTATCTCGTCGAGGCCCGTCGTACCGTCGACGGGATGGCCGCCCTCGGCTGGGACCTCGCTCCTCGCAGCCGTGCCCGCCTTGCCGAAGCGCTGGGCGGGATCGCCTACTGGCAGGCCGACCTGCCGGTCGCGGCGCGCTGGTACGGGGAGGCGCTGGCGGTCTGGCGCACGGAGGCCCTCGAGGGCGACGAGGCTGCGCGGCGCGAGCTGGCGAACGCCCTGTACAACCGCGGGTACGTGCGGGTTGCGGCCTCGTTCCTCGACATCCCGGAGCCGGCGGAGCCGGACCCGGCGGCGCGGGAGATGATGGACGAGGCGCTCTCGATCTACCGCGGCCTCGGCGACCGGGCCGGGGAGGCCAACGTCCTGTGGGGCCTCGGCAGCCTGCTGATGTTCGCCCAGCGGCCGGATCTCGCCGATGCCCACTACCACGAGGCGGTCGCTCTCCACCGGGAGACGGGCAACAGGACGATGGAGGCCTGGTCGCTCCAGATGCTGGCCTCGTCGCTGGTGATGCAGGACCGCGCCGGCGAGGGGTTGGAGCCGGCGCGGCATGCGCTGCGCCACTTCCAGGAGGGGAGCGACCTGGCCGGGATCACCCTGGCCCTCGACGTCCTCTCGGCCGTCTCGATGGCCACCGGCCTGGTGGCCCGCGGGGGCCGGCTCTGGGGCGCCGCCCGGGCACTCCAGCGCGCCAGCGGAACGGGCCTCGCGGACTGGGACGCCCGGATGTTCTCCACGAAGGCGTACGGCGTGCGGACGGCGCTCGAGCCCGGCGAGCTGGATCGGCTGGCCGCCGAGGGCGCCGCCCTGCCGCTCGCCGACGCGGTCGCGTACGCCCTGGAGGATCGCGACCCCTTCGCGGCCGGCTGACCGGCCGGGTCAGGCGACCGCGGTGGGCGACCCGGCTTCCGCATCGTCGGCGACGCGCTCCGGGTCCACGGCGACCGGCTCCTCGCGGTGCCGCGTGTCGGGCAGGAGGAGGCTGAACACCACGCCGAGGACGACGAACGCGAGCGCCACGAGGCCGGTCACGTGGGCCGCGGTCGTGAAAGCGTCCTCGATCGGCTCGACCGTGGCGGGCAGGGCCGCCACGAACGCCGGATCCGCGAAACAGGCTGCCTGCTCGGGCGGCAGCGAGCCGCCGAAGTCGCCACCCTGGGCGACGGCCGCGGCCGGGTCGCGAAGGGCTGGCAGGACCTGGCCGGCCGACTCGTCGACCAGCGTGGCCAGGAGGCGCTGGCAGGTGGCGGGCATGTCCGGGACGGCAGCGGCGAGGTTCGCCTCGGTCTCTCCCACGAGGGTCACGAAGAGGACGGTCCCGAGGATCGCCACGCCGAGGGCTGAGCCGACCTGGCGCATCGTGGAGTTGGTCCCCGAGGCGAGGCCCGACCGCTCCGGCGGGATGTCGGACAGGACGATGCTCGTCAGCTGCGCCGTCGCCAGGCCCACGCCGACGCCGTAGACGAACAGCGGAACGGCGAGGAGGAGGCCGGACGTCGAGGGGCTGATGAGGAGCGTCGTGAAGAGGATGCCCACCGCCTCGAGGCCCATCCCCAGGGTGACGGCCCGGCGGGGGCCGTACCTGCGGGCCAGGGTGGCCGAGAGGGGGGCCGCGAGGAACGACCCGACGGCGAGCGCAAGGAAGATGAGACCTGTCTCGAAGGCGTCGTAGCCGACCACGGCCTGGAGGAAGAGGGGCAGGGCGAACAGGAGCCCGAACTCGCCGAGGCTCACGATCGTGCCGGCGAGGTTGCCGAAGCGGAAGGCCGGATGGCTCCATAGCGAGAAGTCGAACAGGAAGAACTTGCCGGCTCGCTGACGTCTGACCTCGACGGCGGCGAAGAGGAGGAGCGAGACGACGCCGATGCCGATCGAGACCGGCACGATCGAGATCGTGTCCGACGGCCAGGTCCAGCCCATGGCCGTGAACGCGCGATCGGGGTTCGGCGCCCACCAGCCGTACGTGCGGCCCTCGATCAGGCCGAAGATGACGCCGACGAGACCGACCGTGATGAGGATGAAGCCCGGGAGGTCGAAGCCCAGCTTCGTGTGCTCGTCGCGCGACTCGCCGATGTAGCGGAGCGTGCCGAGAATGGCCAGGATCCCGATCGGCAGGTTGATGAAGAAGGCCCAGTTCCAGGACAGGTTCGTGGTGAGCCAGCCCCCCAGGAGCGGGCCGATGGCGGCCATGCCGCCGATCACCGCACCCCAGATGCCGAAGGCGATCGCCCGGTCGCGGCCGCGGAAGTTCGCGTTCAGGATCGACTGCGTGGACGGCAGGATCATCGCCCCGCCGATCCCCTGGACCAGGCGCGCGCCGATGAGCATCTCGCCGCTGGTCGCGAGGCCGGCGACCATCGACGCCATGACGAAGATCGCGAGGCCCGCGAGGTACATCGCCCGCCGGCCCAGCACGTCGCCCATCCGTCCGAGCGTCACGAGGAGCGCGGCAAAGACGAGGGTGTAGATCGCGTTGATCCACTCGGCGGACGTGGAGTCGAGGTTGAGGTCGCGGATGATCGAGGGGATGGCCACGTTCACGATCGTCGCGTCGACGATGATCATCGAGACGCCGAGGCTCAGCATCGCCAGCCCCAGCCAGCGGCCGCGGCCGCTCGAGGCCATGGCGTCCGGGGCCGAGCCGGCGGGTTCCCGGGCGGGTTCTGTCGTCATCCGAGGGGCTCCTGGCGCCGCGGCGCGGTGCTGTTTCATCTCATGATAATCGTTTCGGGACGCACAAGTTTCGCGACGATGATAATCTGCAGCGGATGAACGTGCAGCGCCCAGCGGACACTCCTGAGAGCGCGGCGCTCGGCGATGGCGTTTCGCGAGACGAGGCGTTCGACACGAGCCGGCTGCTCGTCGACCTGCTCCACGCTGCCCATGCCAACCGGCGCGGCGGGGCCTCGACCGAGCACGTGCCGTCCGATGCCCGGCGGGTCGCGCCCGCCTCCGAGCATGCGATCCGTGCCGCCATCTACCTGTACCAGCACGGCGAGCGGACCGTCGGCCAGCTGGCCGACGGGCTCGGGATCAGCCGCGGCTGGGCAAGCCGCGTTGCCGACGAGCTCGTCGAGCGGGGCCAGCTGGATCGTCGGAGCGACCCGTCCGACCGGCGAGTCGTCCGGCTGCGCCTGACGGATGCGGCCCTGGAGGAGATCGAGCGCGCCTACCGCTGGCGCGGAGACGTCGTCGCGGCCGCGCTCGCGGACCACGGACCCGCCGAGCGCGCCGCGATCCGGCGGTTCCTCGGGCGGGTCGCCGCCGACCTCGCGACCGAGGCGACCCGACGAGGCAGCTGAACCCGGCCGGCCCGCGGCGGCCCGCCGGCGCGCGTCAGCCGGCTCGGCCCGCGAGGTCGATCGCGATCGCGGCGGCGAACGCCAGGATGATCCCGTTGCCGAGCACGATCACGGCGGTCCGCGCGACGGGCGGCAGCCGGCGATGGAGGAACGCGCCCAGCGCGGCGAGCAGGATCTGCCAGGACAGCGACGCGAGGAACGCGCCGGCCACGAAGGCGGCCTTCTCGGCGGGCCCGACACCGGTCGTGGTCAGCCCCAGGATCAGGGCGGTGAAGTAGGTCACCGTCAGGGGGTTGAGGATCGTCAGCCCGAGGAAGACGGCGAAGGTCCGCCGGGCCGAGCCGGTGCGCTCGGCGGCGTCGACGTCGGCCGGGAGCGCCGCGTCAGCCGAGTTGGTCGTGTCGTCGGTGGACCTCGCCGGCGCGGCGCGGAGGCTCGCCAGGCCGCGGACGGCGATCGCCACGAGGACGACGACCGCGACCGCCCGCAGGGGCCCGGCGACCGGGGCGATCACCGCCGCCAGCGCGGCCCCGAACGCTGCCGCGACGGCGGCGTACAGCCCATCGGCGGCCGCCGCGCCGGCGCCGGCCGCGGCCGCCAGGCGGAACCCGCGGCGGAGCCCGGTCTCGACGACGAGGATGGCGATCGCGCCGACCGGGATCGCGATGGCGTAGCCGGCCGCGGCTCCGGCGAGAAAGGCGGGGATCACCGGGGAACCCTACGGGCGTCCCGGCGACGCCGTCAACGCGGGTCGGAGGGAGGCGCTGCCTTGCCCGGCGGCCACCGGCCGGGCTGCGTGCGGCGGTACTATGGCACCCCCGGCGCATCACCCGCGCCGACGTCGTCCCGCCTCCGACCGCTACCGAGCATCGCCACGTGATCCAGCCCGTCGAGCGCGCGCGCCCGTGACCGCCCTGCGGCGCTATGCGCGAAGCTTCACCGGGTTCGAGCGCGACGCCCGGATCTTCCTCCTCACGACGCTCGTCTTCGGGGTCGCGCTCAGCCTCTGGTGGGTCGACTTCAACCTGTACCTCACCGCGCTGGGGTTCGACCCGGCGTTCATCGGGATCACCGGGACGGCGGGGTCGGCCGCCGGCGTGCTGGCCGCCTTCCCGGCGAGCATCCTCGCCGACAGGTTCGGGCGTCGCCTCGTGCTGGCCGGGGGCGCCGGCGGCGCGACGCTCGCGATCGCGGGCCTCCTCTTCACGACGGAGCCGGCGGCGATCCTCCTCCTTGCGGCGGCGATGGGGGCCGCCAACCAGGCGTTCTTCGTGGTCCAGTCGCCGTTCCTCATGGAGCGGAGCAGGGCCGAGCACCGCAACGAGCTGTTCTCGCTCCAGTTCGCGATCTCGAACGTCACGAACGTGGGGGCGGCGCTCCTCGGCGGCGCGATCGCCGCCGTCATCGGCAGCGCCACGGGCGTCGGCTCGAGCGACCCGTCGGTCTACCGGATCCTGCTCGTCATCATGGTCGTGGCCGCGGGCCTGTCGACCCTGACCATCCTGGCCCTCCGGGACGACCGGCCCCGCCGGCGCCGCGACTGGCGCACGCTCGAGCAGCGGCCGCACGACCCCTGGGCCGGCGAGCCGATCGCGGATCGCCCGGACCGGGCCCCGAGCACTCGTCGGGCGCGCCTGGGGATCCCCCGGCCGGCGGACCCCCGGGTCTTCTGGCAGCTGCTGTTCCCCGGCTTCCTCATCGCCCTCGGCGCCGGCCAGGTGATCCCGTACCTCAACGTCTACATCGAGCGGAAGTTCGAGCTGGACCTGGCCGTCCTCAACGTGATCTTCGCGTTCACGAGCCTCGGCACGGCGCTCGCGATCATGGTCCAGCCCGCCCTGGCCCGGCGGTTCGGCAAGGTGGGCTCGGTCGTCCTGGTCCAGGGCGTCAGCATCCCGTTCCTCGTCGTGCTCGGCTTCAGCCCCATCCTGTGGACCGTGATCCTGGCGATGGCGGTCCGCAACTCCCTCATGAACGCCGGCAACCCGATCGCCAGCGCCTTCGCGATGGAGCAGCTGCCGTCCGGCGAGCGGGCGACCTACTCGGCCACGGCGAGCCTCCTGTGGTCGCTGGGCTGGGTCATCGCCGGGCCGTGGTACGCCATCCTCCAGGCCACGCTCGGCTTCGAAGCCGGCTACACGGTCAACTTCATCACGATCATCGTCCTCTACAGCCTCGGCACGTGGCTGTACTGGCACTGGTTCCACGGGGTGGAGGAGCGGCAGCGGCGTACCGGGATCCCGGCACCGGCGTGAAGCCCTCCGGGTCGACGGACCCGGCCCGCGGCGCCGCTCGCCGGCCGTCCCGGGCCGCTATCCTCACGACACGATGGCCGAGCAGCCCGCGTCCGCCGCCAGCCCCGACCCGGTCGCCGCGCCGCGCTCGAAACCGGGCATCCCGCGCAACCCCGGTCGCCACGACCTCGGGATGAAGGCGACGCTCCTCTTCCCGAACCGCGAGATCGTCGAGCGGCACTACGTCCCGCTCATCTACACCGCCTGCCGGACCTGCTACAGCGAGCTCGACCCCGACGAGATCTTCCGCCGCGCCGAGGCCGGCGAGATCGAGACGGCGAAGATGCAGAAGCTCATCGCCGGCGTCATCGAGAGCGGCCACGGCAGCACGATCGAGCACGTCGTCTTCACGTTCGGGATCAGCGGCGTGAGCCGGACCCTCTCGCACCAGCTCGTCCGTCACCGGGCCGGCGTCGCCTTCGACCAGCAGAGCCAGCGCTACGTGTCGTTCAAGCGCGCGGCGACGATGCTCCCCGGCACGATCGCCGAGGCGGACGCCGACCTGCGGGGCCGCTACGAGGAGCAGGTCGACGGGTCGGTCGCCCTCTACCGCGAGCTGCTCGACGCCGGGATCCCGGGCGAGGACGCCCGGTTCGTCTTCCCGAACGCGACCCGGACGAACCTCGTGATGACCGCCAACCTCCGGGCCCTCATCCACATGTCGGGCCTCCGCCTGTGCACGATGGCCCAGTGGGAGATCCGGCGGCTCTTCCAGCTGATCCGCCACGAGGTCTTCGCCGTCAGCCCGTTCCTCGGCAGCTTCCTCGCCCCGAAGTGCGTGCCGCTGGGCTACTGCGACGAGATGGGCAACCGCGACGAGCACTGCCCGATCCGGCCCCACAAGGACAACGTCCTCGCGGCATGGGCGGAGAGGTCGCGGGCGGCGAAGGCCGCCGGTCGATCCCTGCCCGTCGTCGACGGCGGCTAGGCCGCGGGCGGGCGCGCGTGAGCCTCCGGCTGCAGTTCGATCGGATCCCGCCCGGCGTCGAGATCGGGCCGCACCGGCACGGCCTCGAGACGCTCGTCTACCTCGCCGCCGGCGAGATCGTCTTCGAGCACGGACCCGAGCTCGAGCGGCGCGTGGTGATCCGCTCCGGCGACGTCCTGTACGAGGCTCCGGCCGAGTACCACGTCGTGCGCAACGAGTCCTCGATCGATGCGCTGGCCCTGCTGGCGGCCGTCGAGGTCCCACCGGAGCGGCCGGGCGACGTCCTGCGGACCTGGCACGCCGAGGGCGAGCCGGTGCGGCGGCGCGAGGGGGCGCGCGTGGTCGAGGGACCCGGCACCAGGATGCGGGTCCTCGTCGAGCCCGGCGACTTCGGGACCGACGCCTTCTCGCTCGGCGAGGTCGAGATCGACCCGGGCAGCGGGACGGGCTGGCATCGCCACCAGCGCACGGAGCACGTCATCGTCGTCTTCGAGGGGCGGGGCACGGTCCGCGTCGGGTCGGTCGAGGAGACGCTCGAGCCGCTGAAGGGGATCCGCGTCGAGATGGGCCTGCCCCACGCCATCACGAACACTGGGCGGACGACGCTCCGCTACTACGTCTGCAGCACGCCCGCCGCGGACCCGCTGAGCGACCGCGAGGACGTCGACCCGCCGAGCTGAGCGGCGAGCCGGCCGCCGCGATCGGGGCCGGACATGGAACCGCCCCGGAGAGGAGTACCGACACCGGGATGCCGGTCGCGTCCCCGCCGGGGCGGCCGCCGCTCGTGCGGGCGACGAGTCGCCCGTCCGCACGGACAAAGGAAACGCCCGGAGGAACCGAGATCCCGAGCGGCCCCTTGATGTGATCGCGGGTCCCCTCGGAGGGAGAGCCCCCGGGATTGCTCCCGAGCGTCTCGCCGGACCTCGTTGATGTGATCGCCGTGGTCTCGACTCTCTTGGCCCCTCCGGGCAGGTCGAATCATCGCCGCCGGGGGCGGCCGCCACAACGGGGTTATCCACGAATTGCGGCCGGACCTCGCCGTCTGCGTCCACGGGTTTTCCCCCGCTGTGGAGGGCCTGTGGACAACCGCGCCGATGGGATCAACCGCCGAACGCCGCCCGTTGAGCGCGGGCGACCACCCCGCGCCGGTGGGATCAGCCGCCGATCGCGAACATCTCGACGCGCGGGAGGTCGGCGGTGCCGGCCGTCCGCAGCTCGGAGTACCGGTCGACGCGGGCGAGCCACACGGACCGGATCCGGTCGCGCAGCTCGTCGTCCGTCGCGCCACCCCGGAGCGGGGCCCGGAGATCGGTGCCGCGGGCCGCGAACAGGCAGGTGAACAGCTCGCCCTCCGCCGACAGCCGGGCGCGCGTGCAGGTCCCGCAGAACGGCTGCGTGACCGAGGCGATGACGCCCACCTCTCCCGAGCCGTCGCGGTACCGGAACCGCTCGGCGACCTCTCCAGGGTAGGTCGGGGGCAGCGGCTCCAGCGGCATCTCGGCGTCGATCCGGGCGAGGATCTCGGCCTGGGGGACCACCTCGTCGAGGCGCCAGCCGTTCGTGTGGCCGACGTCCATGAACTCGATGAAGCGGACGACGACGCCGGCGTCGCGCGCCCACCGGGCGAGCGGAAGGAGCGAGTCCTCGTTCACCCCCCGCCGGACCACCGTGTTCACCTTGAGCGGCGCGAGGCCGGCGTCGCGGGCGGCGGCGATCCCGTCGAGGACGCGGCCGACGGGCCAGTCGATGCCGCTCATCCGTCGGAACGTCGCGTCGTCGAGCGAGTCGAGGCTGACGGTGATCCGGCGCAGGCCGGCCTCGGCAAGTGGCGCGGCGAGCCGCCGGAGCGCCGAGCCGTTCGTCGTCAGCGTCAGGTCCCGGAGCCCGTCGATCGGCGCGAGCATCCGCACCAGGTCGGGGAGGTCGCGCCGGACGGTCGGCTCACCGCCCGTGATGCGCAGCTTCTCGACGCCGAGCTCCACGAACAACCGCGCCAGTCGGGCGATCTCCTCGTAGGCGAGGATCTGGGCGCGCGGCAGGAACGCGTAGTCGCGCCCGAAGATCTCCGCCGGCATGCAGTACGAACAGCGGAAGTTGCAGCGGTCGGTGACCGAGATCCGGAGGTCGTGCATGCGCCGCCCCAGCCGGTCGAGCGGTCGCCCGGGCACCGGCGTGGCAGCGACGGGAGAGGCGAGGGACGGGGCGGCCGGGTCGGGCGGGCCGGGGGCGGTCATGGCCGGCACATCGTAGACGCGCCGGGCGAGAGGCGCGCTCGCGCGGCCGGGCGGCGTGTGGCGAGTGCGCGCTCGCAGCCTGTCGGCAGAGGGCATCGCGACGTCCCGCGGTGGCCCGGTGCCGGCCGTCACCGGGCCGGTGATCGACGTCACCGCCCGTGGTGCCCCCGTACCACCGGCGGTGCTCGCCGGTACCACCGGTCAACTCCACCACACCGCCCCGGGCTCCTAGCATCCGCCCAGGCGTCGTCGGCGCCCCAGTCGCAACAGGGGATCACGCAGCATGGCAACCACCGACACCCGGTCCGGATTCCGCCTTCCGTGGAGCACGGATCGGTCGGCGTCCCGGGAGACGACGGCCGAACCTGAGGTGAGCTCCCCCACCGAGACCGGCTCCGACCCCGAGCCCGGCATCGCGAGCGATGTCGTCGACGAGCCCACGACCACCCAGGACGCGACCGGGGACGCTGTCCGCAGCGAGCAGGAGGGACCGGTGACGATCCTTGCGCCGGACACGGCGCCGAATCACGCGTACGTCGGGCTCGCCCCGGCGGACGCACCGATCGACGAGACGCCGGCCGCGCCGGACGAGCCGACGGCGGCCGTGCCGTTCGAGCCGCACAGCGCCACCGTGGCGCCGGCCGCGGCCGCGCCAGCGCGCCGTCCCACCAAGTTCCTCGCCGACCTGACCCGCGCGATGCAGGCCGCCGCCGAGCAGGCGCGCGCGGCGACGATCGAGCAGTACAACGCCGACGGCACGGCCGTCATCGAGGAGATCCACGCCACGTCGGCGACCACCGTCGGAGAGCTCCGGCGTCGGGCCGACGAGGACGTCGCCGGCATCAAGGACTGGTCCAAGGCGGAGATCGCCCGGATCCGCGAGGAGACGGAGCAGCGGATCGGCGCCCGGCGCGAGCAGCTCGAGGGTCAGCTCGAGCGGCACGCCGCCCTCGTCGAGCACGAGATCGAGCGCGTTCGCGGCCAGCTCGACGCCTTCCAGCAGGCGATGGGCCGGTTCTTCGACGATCTCGCCGGCGAGGAGGACCCGGCTCGCTTCGCGGCCCGCGCCGCGAACCTCCCGGAGCCGCCGCAGTTCGCCCCGGTCGACGAGGATGCCGTCGCGGCGCTGCTCGCCGAGCCGGGGATCGGCGCGCCCGCTGCGCCGGAGCCGGCGGCCGCCGAACCCGAAGTCGCCGTCGAGGCGGTCGAGGTCGCGGCCGTCGAGGCCGAGGTCGCGAACGAGCCGGTGGCAGCCGACGACGTCGAGGACGTGCCGGTCGCCGAGGCCGAGCCGTTCAACCGTGAGTCCGCCCTCGCCGCCATCCAGGCGGCGGCCGAAGCCGCCGCCGACGCCGAAGCCGGGTACGCCGAGGCCGCCGAGGCCGAGGCCGCTCCCGCCGAGTCGCTCGGCGGTGAGCCGGACGCCCCGACCTGGGCGGCTCCCGAGGCTCCCGGCACCGACGAGGTCGCCGGCGAGGCCGAGCCCGTCACCGAGGCGCACGAGGCCGACCAGTTCTCCACCGAGCTCGACCCGCGCCTCGCGATGCTCGGCCTCGAGCCGGACTTCGCCGCCGCCGCCGAGGAGGCCGCCGCGGAGGCGGCCGCGGCCGACGTCGACGCCGTCCCCGAGATCGGCGGCGACGCGCTCGCCGCCCGCCTGTCCGGCCTCGTGCCGGAAGAGGCCTCCCCCGAGCCGGCCGAGATGGTGACGACGCAGGTTGTCACGAGCGGCCTCGTCAGCGTCGCCAGCATCGCGAGCTTCAAGCGCCACCTCGGGCGCCTCGCCGGCGTCGGTCACGTCGGCGTGTCGTCCGGCCCGGACGGGGAGTTCGTCTTCGCCGTGCAGCACGAGTCGGCCACGTCCCTCCGGGATCTCGTCCCCACGATCCCGGGCTTCGGGGCCCGGGTGACGAACGCCGGCGACGGGTTCGTCCACGTCAGCGCCCAGGACCCGCAGGACTGACGCCGCACGCCGGCGAGAGGAGCCACGATGGGACGACCTGCGGTCGCGATCGCCCTGCCCCGCGACGAGCGTGAGCTCGTCGCGGGTGCTCTTCGGGAGGCCGACCTCGAGACGATCGCCGTTCGCGAGGTGGCGGACCTCGAGGCGCAGCTCGACGGAGGGCGCGACGTCGCCCTCGCGATCCTCGATGGAGAGAACGACCTCGACACCACGCTCGAGTGCTACGGGCTCCTCCACGAGGCCGGGCGCAACATTCCCGCGCTCCTGGTCATGTCGCCGCTGGCCCTCGACCGGATGGCGTCCGGCAAGGCCGGCGCGGCCGACGAGTTCTTCACCCGGCCCTACACGCCCGATGCGATCCGCTGGCGGGTCGAGGCGATGCTCATCCGCCGGATGGCGGTCGACGACGGGACCGGCGCGATCATCCAGACGGGCCCCCTCGGCATCGAGAGCTGGTCGCGCAACGGGACGCTCGTCGCCGTCTTCAACCCGAAGGGCGGCGTCGGCAAGACGACGATCGCGATCAACGTCTCCGCCGCGCTCGCCGCGATGGGCCGGCGCGTCCTCCTCGTCGACGCGGACACGGTGACCGGCCACATCTCCTCCTCGCTCGGCCTCGAGCACGTCCGCACGCTCGTCGACGAGGTCATCGACGCCCACGACGCGGGCGTCGAGCCGCCGGCGATGATCGACGACCTGGTGGCCGCGCATCCCTCCGGCATGGGCGTCCTCGTGCTCGCTTCCGGCCCGCTCAAGACGAGCCTCCTCGATCCCGCCCACGTCGCCGCCGCGATCGACACCGGCCGCCGGACGCACGACGTCGTCGTCGTCGACCTGCACCCGGACTACGACGGCCTCAACCGCGCGATCTTCGAGCGGGCCGACCGGATCCTCGTTCCCGTCACGCCGGACGTGCCGGCCCTGCGGGCCGCCGTCCAGCTCCGGGACGTGGCCGCCGAGCTCGGGTTCTCCGACAAGCTGGCGGTCGTCGTGAACCGTGCCAACAGCGGCGTGTCCGTCGTCGAGATGGAGCGGGCCCTCGGCATGCCGTCGCTCGCCCTCATCCGCTCGGCCGGCATGCAGCTCGTGAAGGCGGCCAACGAGGGCAGGACCGTCATCGACCTCCTCCCCCGGGACAAGGTCAGCGAGGACTTCCGGGTCCTCGCCGAGCGCCTCGTCGGCGCCCCGCGGGCGAAGACCCCGGCTCCGCGGCTCAGCCTCGCCGCGCTCTTCCGGCGCCGGGACGCGGTCCGCACCTGACGAGCGAGCCCGGCCAGGCGGCGCGCATTCCCGTCGAGGAGGACGCGGTCAGCCGGGCCTCGCGCGGCCCGCGAGCGCCCGCGTCGCCTCGACCGCCCGCTGGTCGACCTGCTGGACGCCGCGCAGGTACGAGCGGTTCACGAGCAGGACCTCCACGCCGACATCGCCGATCGGCCGGTCCTCCAGGAGCAGCACCGCGTCCGTCACCGGGATGAAGAGCTCGGTGCTGCGGTCGAGCAGGCGGTCCGGCTCGGAGCCCGGGAAGAGGTAGACCGTCCCCACGACGCGGTAGGGCGGGACCTCGAGCGCGACGTCGTAGGAGACCTTGTGGAGCCGGTGCGCGGCCCGCTCGGCCTCGGTCAGCGAGGGAAGCGAGCCTTCGCCGGCGAAGACGACGATGAGATCGAAGGGGTCGACGCGCTCCAGGCCAGGCGCCGGGGTCGCCTCCGCCGAGCCGTCGGCCGGGGCCCAGAGGACGTCGCCGATCGGGATCGCCTCGCGGCGGTTCAGCACGTCGGAGAGGCGGCCCTCGATCTCCATCCGGCCGACGAGCCGCCAGTCCTCGGTGAAGGCGTCGAACGGGATCCCGCGGGGCCCGCCCGCCTTCGAGCGACCCGCGGCCGACCCGGTGTCGTCGGGCGTGGAGCGGCCGCGCTTGAGGAACCCGAACGGCACCGGTCTCAGTCCTCCGCCGTGCCGCTGTTGTCGCGGATCGTGTCGACGACCGCCGCGTCGGCCAGCGTCGTCGTGTCGCCGAGCGGCCGCCCCTCGGCGATGTCCCGCAGGAGCCGCCGCATGATCTTGCCCGAACGCGTCTTCGGCAGGTCGGGCGTGAAGAGGAGGTACTTCGGCCGGGCGATCGGCCCGATGACGTAGGCGACGTGCTCGCGCAGCTGGAGGGCGAGCGCGTCCGACGGCTCGTGGCCGGCGCGAAGGATGACGAAGGCGAAGATCGCCTGGCCGCTGATCTCGTCCGACTTCCCGACGACGGCGGCCTCGGCGACCGACGGGTGGTCGACGAGCGCCGATTCGACCTCGATCGTCGAGAGGCGGTGGCCGGCGACGTTCATGACGTCGTCGACCCGGCCGAGGAGCCAGAGGCAGCCGTCCTCGTCGCGCTTCGCGCCGTCGCCGGCGAAGTAGAGCCCGGGGAAGCGGCTCCAGTACGTCTGCCGGTAGCGGTCCGGGTCGCCGTAGATGCCGCGCAGCATCGACGGCCACGGGCGGGTCAGCACCAGGTAGCCGCCCCCGCCACGCGGGACCGGGTTGCCCGCCCCGTCGACGACGTCCACGCCGATCCCGGGCATCGCGTAGGTCGCCGAGCCGGGCTTCGTCGTCGTGACGCCGGGGAGCGGGCTGACGAGGATGCTGCCGGTCTCCGTCTGCCACCACGTGTCCACGACCGGCGTGCGATCGCCGCCGATGTGGCGCCGGTACCAGAGCCAGGCCTCCGGATTGATCGGCTCGCCGACCGACCCGAGCAGCCGCAGGGACGAGAGGTCGTGCCCGCGGGGCCACTCGTCGCCCTGCTTCATGAACGATCGGATCGCGGTCGGCGCCGTGTACAGGATCGTCACCCCGTACTCCTCGACGATCTGCCACCAGCGATCCCAGGCCGGCGTGTCGGGAGCGCCCTCGTAGAGGATCCCGGTCGTCGCGTTGGCGAGCGGCCCGAAGACGATGTAGCTGTGGCCGGTCACCCAGCCGATGTCCGCGGCGCACCAGTAGACGTCGTCGGGCTTGATGTCGAAGACGGCCCAGTGGGTGAAGCTGGCCCCCAGGAGGTAGCCGGCCGAGGTGTGCATGATGCCCTTCGGCTTGGCCGTCGTCCCCGACGTGTAGAGGAGGTAGAGCATGTGCTCCGACTCGACGGGGACGGGCTCGCAGGTGTCGGGCTGGCGGTCGACGACCTCGTGCCACCAGTGGTCGCGCCCCTCGACCATGTGGACGCCGCCGCCCAGCCGCTCGACCACGAGCGACGCCGTGATCGTCGGTGTCGAGGCCATCGCCTCGTCGGCGTGGTGCTTGAGACCGACGTGCTTCCCGCGCCGCCAGCCGCCGTCCGCGGTGATCAGGACCTTCGCCCCGGCATCGTTGATCCGGTCGGCCAGCGCCTCCGCCGAGAAGCCGCCGAAGACGACGGTGAACGGCGCCCCGATCCGGGCGCAGGCGAGCATCGAGACCGGGAGCTCGGGGATCATCGGCAGGTAGATCGCCACCCGGTCGCCCGTGCGCACGCCCAGCTCGAGGAGCGCGTTCGCCGCCCGGCTCACCCGGACCTGCAGGTCGCGGTACGTGATCGTCTGGGTGTCCCCGGGCTCGCCGATCCAGTGGTAGGCGACCTTGTCGCCGAGCCCCGCCTCGACGTGGCGGTCGACGCAGTTGTAGGCGACGTTGAGCTCGCCTCCCACGAACCACTTCGCGAACGGCAGCTCCCACTCGAGGGTCGTCTCGAACGGCGTGGACCAGCTGAGGCGCTCGCGGGCCTGGGCCGCCCAGAAGGCCTCCGGGTCGCTCCCCGCCTCCTCGTACAGCGCCGCGGTCGCGTTCGCCTGCGCGGCGAAGGCCGGGTCGGGCGCGAACGTCCGCTGTTCGAGGAGCAGGGCCTCGATCTCGGGCTGGGGCGTCGTCGGGTCGGGCACGCCGCTGATCTCCATGGCTCCGCGGGACAGGGGCATGATACGCAGCCCGCCCGCCTCCGGGCCGACCGGGGCGGTCGATCGGGCTGTCCGGTGGTCCCTCAGGTGAAGTCGGCGTCGCTCTCCGCGTCGGCGGCCGGCCCCGTGTCGTGGGCACCGCTCGTGACGAGGACCGTCCGGCCGGCGGCCAGGTCGAGCCCGGCGGCGCGCAGCGCGTCCATGACCCGCCGCCGGAGCTCGCCGGCGACCTCCCACTGCTCGCCGGGTCGCACGGTCGCGGTGACGAGGATGGGGATGCCGGGGTCGCCCGGCGCCGCGGCGTCCACGCGAAGGACGCGGGGCGGCTCGATGAACCGTTCGGTCCACTCCTCGGCGGTCGCAAGCGCAGCGCACACCTCGCCGAGGACGGCCGTCGCCCGCCCGATGTCGGTCCCCGGCGCCATCACGAACCGCTCCCGCACGCGGGCGTACGTGCGGGTGAAGTTCGAGGCGACCAGGATCTCGCCGTTCGGCACCGAGTGGACGGCACCGTCGACGTCCCGGATCACGGTC
Organism: uncultured Chloroflexia bacterium; assembly: GCA_963736545.1. Classification (GTDB taxonomy): domain Bacteria; phylum Chloroflexota; class Limnocylindria; order Limnocylindrales; family CSP1-4; genus CTSoil-043. The sequence goes on along the minus strand of CAVTPA010000001.1, from coordinate 3,166,782 downwards.
CGGCGCAGGCCGACCTCCTCCACCGTCCCGGTCACGCCCGCGATCGTGATGACGTCGCCGACGCTGAACGGGTTCTCGCCGAGGATGAGGATGCCGTTGAGGTAGTCGCGGACGAGCTGCTGGGCGCCGAAGCCGAGGGCGGCGCCGATGGCCGCGCCGAGGGCCACGCCGAGCGAGCCGAGGGCCGTGATCACCTCCGGCGCCAGGATGCCAACGGCCGCGAACACGCCGAAGATGGCGAGGCCCGCCCGGCCGAGCCGCGACGCGAAGATGACCAGCGTGTCGAGTCGCCGCCGCCGCGTCGCCTCCTTCAGCGCCCGGTCCTCGGGCGCGAGGTCGCCCTCGCCCGGCAGCGGCGCCCTCGCGGCGTGGGCGGCGAGCCGGCGGATCAGCGCCATCCCGACGACATACGTGACGACGAGGGCGACGACGATCAGCCCGACGGTCACCAGCCGGCCGGCGAGGATGACCACGGCCTCGCCGAGGTTGTCGAGGATGTCCTGCACGCGATGATCCTAGCGCCGGCCGGCGCGCAGCGGCACGTGCAACGGCGCGGGCAGAAGCCCGACGGCGGCCTCGGTCAGGCGGCGACGCCGCCGAGGCGCGTCGTGATCGCGGCGGCCGCGGCCCGGGCGTGGGTCACGAGCTCCGCCACGCGGGCCGGGGTGATCCGGAAGCTCGGTCCCCACACGCCCACCGACGCGATGACGCGTCCGCGCGCGTCGAGGACGGGGACCGCGATCGCGTTCGTCCCGGCGATCCACTCGGAGAAGGCCGTGGCGAAGCCGCGACGGCGCACCTTGGCGAGCTCCTCCATGAGGGTCTCGAGGGTCGTGATCGTCCGGTCCGTCCGTGCGGCGAGACCGGGGCGGGCGATCCGCAGGACGTCGCGCTCGGCGAGCGCGGCGAGGAGCACCTTGCCCGACGCGGTGCAGTGGAGCGGCGACGTCCGGCCCGTCCAGTCGGGGCAGGCGACCATGTTCGGACCGTCGACCTGGGCGACGGTCAGGTAGGCGTCGCCCTCGAGGATCCCGATCGAGACGGTCTCGCGGGTGGCGCGGGCGAGTCGCTCGAGCTCCGGATAGGCGATCCCCTTGAGGTCGAGCGTCCGCTCGGCGCGCTCCGCGAGGCGGATCACGACGAGGCCGAGCCGGTACTTGCCGGACTCCTCGTCCTGCTCGACGAGGCCGCGCCGCTGGAGCGTGGCGAGAAGGCGCGAGGCCGTGCTCTTGTGGAGGCCGAGCCGCCGGGCGAGCTCGGTGACCCCTGCCTCGCCGCTGGACTCGCCGAGGGCGAGGAGGAGCGCCGCCGCCCGGTCGACCGATCGAACGGCGTTGCCGTCGAGGGGCTCTCGCTCGGCAGCAGCCGCCGGCGGCTCGGCGGCCGGCTGCCGGGCGGCCGCGGCCGGCTTGGCTGCCGGCTCCGCCCGGGACGTGCCGGGCGTCATCGCCGTCGGCGCGGCGGCCGTCCCGTCCATCCCGGGCGGTGGCACTCGACGGACCCGTGCGGCATCGACTTCGACCGCCATCAGCCGGCCACTGCGCCGGCGCCTGCGCCCTGGGATCGAGCCTCCAGCGCCGCGTGGAACGAGTCGGCGAAGATCGAGACGACCCGATCCACCGTGTCGCCCTGGGCATGAGCCTCGCAGACGAACCACGGCTCGCGGCTGTCCGGCTCGGGCATCGCGCCGCGAGCGTGCATGCCGACCGCGATCGCGTCGTAGAGCTCGTGGTCCGTGTTCGCCCAGTCGCGGTACTCGCTCGGGACCGTGTCGGTGAACATGATCCCGAACATCGAGGGGTGGCCGGTGATCTGGTAGGCCAGGCCCTTCGCGTCGATGACCTCGCGGATGCCGGCCTGGATCCGCTCGCCCGTCGCCCGGATCGTGTCGAGGGCGGGCGTGTCGCGGAGGATCTCGAGCGTCTTGACGGCCGCCGCGGCGGCGACCCGGTTGCCGGCGTAGGTGCCGCCGTGGCTCACCTTGGAGGGCAGCATCTCCATGATCTCGCGGCGGCCGCCGAACGCCGCCGCCGGATAGCCGTTCCCGATGGCCTTCGCGTAGGTGGCCAGGTCGGGCCGGATCCCGAAGTGCTCGGCCGCTCCGCCCCGGGCAAAGCGGAAGCCGGTCTTGACCTCGTCGAAGATGAGGAGGATCCCGAACTCCTCGGTGAGGGCCCGCATCTCCCGGTGGAAGCCGGGCTTCGGCATGATGCCCTGGGCGTTGCCGAGGACGGGCTCCACGATGATCGCCGCGATCTCGTGACCCTGGCGTTCGAACAGCCGGCGGAGCCGACCGATGTCGTTGTAGCGAGCCGGGATGATCGTGTCGGCGACCGGCCCCGGGATGCCGCGGCCCCAGGCGAGGCCGACCGGGTTGTCGGCGTCGCCGAGGTCGGCGACGTCGTTCGGCAGCACGCTGATGAGGGCGTAGTCGTGGACGCCGTGGTACTGGCCCTCGAACTTCACGATCTTGTCGCGGCCGGTGTAGGCACGGGCGACGCGCATCGCGTGCATCGTCGCCTCGGTGCCGGAGACCGTCATCCGGGCCATGTCGACCCAGCCCGTGAGCTCGCAGAGGAGCTCCATCGCCCGCACCTCGTCCTCGGAGGTGAGCGAGAAGCTGACGCCACGGCGCATCCGCTCGTTGACGTGGTCGTCGACGCGTTCGTCGGCGTGGCCGAGGATCACGGGGCCGTAGCCCATCCGCAGGTCGATGAACTCGTTGCCGTCCAGGTCCCAGACGCGGGCTGCCCTTGCCGCGGTCCACGTAGATCGTCGACTCGCCCCAGGCCCGGAAGTTCGAATCCGTGCCGCCCGGAAGCGTCCGGATCGCCCGGCCGTACATCGCGAGCTGGGTATCACGCTTGAGGGATGAGGCGATCGGCACGTGCGCCATGGTTCCTCCGGGTCCGGACGGCCTCGCCACGTCACTCGGCGCCCGCAGGTCGCGGGCAGCCGGCGCGTGCCGGGGGTCGGGTTCGGTGTTCCGCGGGACGGAACGTTGCGGGCGATGGTGCCACGGCGCTGCGCTCGATGTCAACGACATTCGCGGCTGGAACATGTCGATTCTGCGAATACCGTCGGCGTCGGGGACCGCGGCTGCGATGTCGCCGTTCGCCGGGCCGCGGCCCATCCCGCGAGGCGTCCCGCGCGATACAGTGGTGACGGAGGGTGGCCTCGCCACGCCGGCCGTTCGCCGAGGGGCGAGGACGACCACTACGAGGAACCCGGACCGTGACCGCTCCCAGCGCCACCGACCTCGCCCAGTCCAGGCGTCCCGGCCGCCCGGCCCCCGCGGACCGCGAGCCCGCATCCCCGACGTCGACCCCGCGGCGGTCACGCGCCGTGGTCGTCGGTGGCGGCTTCGGCGGCCTTGCCGTCGCGATCCGGCTCCTCGCCGACGGCCACGACGTGACGATCGTCGAGCGGCGGCCGACGGTGGGCGGGCGGGCGTCGCAGATCCGCGACGCCGGCTTCACCTGGGATACCGGCCCGTCGCTCATCACGATGCCCGAGCTCTTCGACGAGCTGTTCCGCCTCGGGGGCAGCTCCCTGGAGGCGGAGACCCGGCTCCACGAGCTCGACCCGATGTACCGCATCTACTGGACCGACGACGCGCGCCACTTCGACTTCACGACGAACGTGGACTCGCTGCGCAGCCAGATGGCGGCCTTCAACGTCTTCGACGCCGCCAACCTCGACCGCTTCCTCGCCGCCACGAAGCGGATCCACGAGGAGGGCATCCTCGTGGCGGGACGGCTGCCGTTCCTGCGGGCGTGGGACTTCGCCGGCCTCGTGCCGAAGATGCTGGGCCTCGACTCCGTCCGCTTCCTCGGCAGCTACGTGGGCAAGTACTTCAAGGACCCGAAGATCCGCCAGGTCTACGACTTTCACTCGCTCTTCATCGGCGGCGACCCCGACCGGGTCCCGGCCATCTACGCCGCGATCGCCTACCTCCAGGTCGCCGGCGGCAGCTGGTACGCGGAGGGCGGCGTCTACGCCGTCGTCGAAGCGCTGGCGCGCCTCGTGACCCGCGGCGGGGGCCGGATCCTGACCGGCGACGGCGTGGCCCGGATCCTGCACCGGGACGGGCGGGCGACGGCGGTCGTCACCGACTCGGGCCTCGAGATCCCTGCCGACATCGTGATCGACAACGCCGACGTCACGGCCCGCCACCTGCTCCTCCCGGACGCTCCGGACCGCCTTCCCTGGCGCCTTCGCCCGTTGCGCACGACGATGAGCTCGTACCTCCTCTATCTCGGCCTGGACCGGCGGTTCGACCGGCTCCTGCACCACTCGCTCGTCGTCGGCGACGACTACCGGGGCTTCATCCGGGAGGTCACGCGCGATCGACGGATGCCGTCGAGCTTCTCCGTCTACATCCACGCGCCGACTCGCACGGAGCCGGCGATGGCCCCCGAGGGCGGCGACGCGATCTCCATCCTGCTGCCGGTCCCGAACCTGCGCTCCGGCGACGACTGGACGCGCGTCGAGCCGGAGCTGCGCGAGCGCCTGCTCGACTGGCTCGAGGGGCCGGCCGGCCTGCCCGGGCTGCGCTCCTCGATCGTGACCGAGCACAGCTGGACGCCGCTGACGTTCCGCGATCAGCTCGGGGCGACCGACGGCAACGCGTTCGCCGTCGAGCCCACGCTCCAGCAGTCCGCCTACTTCCGACAGCCGAACCGGGACCGGGTGATCCGCAATCTCTACTACGTCGGCGGCGGCACCCACCCGGGGGCCGGGCTGCCGGGGACGCTGCTGACGGCCGAGGTGACGACGAACGTCATCCGGGCCGATGCAGCGGCCGGGCGCCGCTGACCCGGGCCGCCGGCTCGACGCGCCTGTGACGATGACCGGCATGCAGGATGCCGCCGTCGGCCCCAGCGGCCGCGACCCGGACGTCGCGGCGCTCCTCCCAGAGGCGCGGGCGACGATCGAACGGGTCGCCCGGACCTTTGCGCTCGCCGCGCGACTGCTTCCCGCCGGCGTGCGCGAGGACGTCGACCTCCTCTACCTCGTCCTGCGGACCCTCGACGACCTCGTCGATCTCGAGGGTGCGCGCGACGGGGGCCCGCGGGCGGCCGACGCCGAGGCGCGCCTGGCGGCGGTGGAATCCTGGGCCCGCGGCGAAGCGCCCGCCGCCCCCACCCGCGAGACGCGCATCCTCGACGACCTCGTGCGCCGCCACCCGTCGCTGCCGCGCGACGCCGTTGCCGACTTCGTGGCTGGGATGCGCCAGGACATCGCGGGGCCGCTCATCCTGACCGAGGCCGACCTCGACGAGTACGCGTACCGGGTCGCCGGAACCGTTGGCCGCCTCATGGCGGCGCTTCTCGGCGGCGACGATCCCGCAGCCGATGCCGCGGCCCGGAGCCTCGGGATCGCGATGCAGCGCACGAACATCGTCCGCGACGTCGACGAGGACCTCGCCAACGGCCGCGTCTACCTGCCCGCCGAGACGCTCGCCCGCCACGGGATCGACGCGAAGGACCTCGCCACGGCCGATCGCCGGGCCGTCCTCCGCGACGAGATCGCCCGCGCGGACGCCGCCTACGACGCGGGGATCGCCGGGATCGAGCTCCTGCGCCACGGCCGGCGGTCGATCCGGGCCGCCGCGGTCCTGTACCGGGAGATCCTCCGCCAGGTCGAGCGGGACGGACTCGGCGCCCGGCGACCCCACCGGGCGGTGGTCGGGCGGAGCCGCAAGGCGCGGCTGCTCCTCGGCGTCCTGATCGGCCGCGGCTGACCGCGCGCAGGATCGGCGCCGGGCGCGCGCCGGGCGCGGTGACGCCGCCCGCGGCGCCATTCCGGACGGCCGCGGACCTTCTCCGCCTCCGCTTCGTCCGGACCAGGCCGTTCCCGTTCCCGCCCGAGCCGTTCCGGAACGTCGTCGTCGAAGCCGTCCGCAACGAGCTGGTCCGGGCCGACGCGAACGGCGGCCGGCGGGGCCCCCTCCTGCGCACCCTCGACGCCCTCGGGATCGGCTTCGACAGCTGAGTCGCTGGTCCGGCCGCGGTCGCTCCCACGCCGCGCGACCACGGCCGCCGGGTCAGGGCCGCGTGAGCGCCCCGTCACCGACGGCCGGGATGTCGAGGCCGAGGTGGTGAGCGAGGGACGAGCGCACTGCGCGCCGCAGGGCCGGCTCCAGGACCAGGACACCCGGATCGACGTGTCAATCCGGACCCCGAGTCCGACCCGCACGCGCCGGGGGAGAAGTCAGGATGCGGCGGTGCCGTCCCTCGGCGGCAGGCCCAACAGCCGTCGCAGGGCCCGCGGAAGGAGCGCCGGGTCGACCGCGTCGGGCTGGAGGTAGTACTGGAGGATGAGCCCGGAGCCGAGGGCCGAGACGAGCGAGCCCAGCTCCGCGGCGCTGAACGGCGTCGAGATCCCCTCCTCCGCGAGCTTGCGCTCGATGACCGGCCCGAACTCCTCGCGCATCTCGCGGTAGTCGTGGGCGACGATCTCCCGGAGCGAGGGGTCGCGCATCGCGGCGAGCCAGAGCTCGATCGTCAGGACGTCCCAGGCCTCGTCGCGGGCTGCCTGGGCGCGGAGCATCTCGCCCATCCCCTCGATGAAGTCGCCGATCGGCATCTCGAGGAACGCCTGCCAGCTCGGCTCGGGGCTCGCGGCGACGCCGCGTCGCTCCGCGAGGGCGACGAAGAGCTCCGCCTTGGAGGCGAAGTTGGAATAGACGGCCCCCTTCGTGTACCCGGCGGCCTCGGCGACAGCCTCGAGGGAGGCGCCGTGGTAGCCGAGGCGGTTGAAGACGTCCGCGGCCGCGTCGAGGAGCCGCTCCCGCGTCTGGGCGCGGCGCTCGTCGCGCGTGAGGCGGGCGGGTGGCTGGGTGGTCTCCATGAGCGCAGCATACCATGGGGTATCAAGATCCTACGTGGTATTGACATACCATACAGGTATGTGCATACTCTCCGGTATCGACCTCACCGACCAGCAGGGAGACCCGACCTGATGCTCCTGGAGATCTCCGGCCTCACGAAGACGTACCGGCGGGGCGCCCGCGCCAACGACGGCGTCGACCTCGCCGTCGACGCGGGCGAGGTGTACGGCCTGCTGGGCCACAACGGGGCCGGCAAGACGACGCTGGTCAACCAGGTCGTGGGGCTGCTGCTGCCCGACGCGGGGACGATCACCCTCGCCGGACGCGACGTCATCGCCGATCCCGCGTTCGCTCGCAAGGCGTGCTCGATCCAACCGCAGGCCACCCTCCCCATCAACGGCCTCACGCCGAACCAGGCGGTCGAGCTGATCGGGCGCCTGCGCGGCGGCCGGGCCGCCGACGTCCGGGCCCGCCGCGACGCGCTCTTCGCCGCCCTCGACATCGGCGAGTGGGCCGCGAAGGACGGGGCGAAGCTCTCCGGCGGCGTGCGGCGGCTCGTCGGGTTCGCGATGGCCGCAGTCGCCCCCGGCCGCCTCGTCATCCTCGACGAGCCGACGAACGACGTCGACCCCGTCCGACGACGGCTGCTCTGGGCGCAGGTCCGGGCCCTCGGCGACGAGGGCGCCGCCGTCCTGCTCGTCACCCACAACGTCGTCGAGGCCGAGCGCGCCGTGGACCGGCTCGCGATCCTCGACCACGGCCGCGTCATCGAGACCGGGACGCCGGGCGAGCTCAAGGAGCGCGTCGCCGACGACCTGCGCCTCGAGCTCGTCCTGGAGCCCGGCATGGCGCTCGGCGACGTCCCGACCTTCGTCCTCGGCGCGGTCGGGTCCGGCCAGCGCCACGTCGCGACGATCCCGACGACGGCGGCGGGTGAGGCAGTCGCCTGGGCGGAGGCGCTCAAGCGCGGCGGCCGGGTCGAGGAGTACCGTCTCGGCCCCGCCACGCTCGAGGACGTCTACGTCGCGCTCGTCGGCCGCGCCGACGCCCTCGCCAACGGCAACGGCGCCGCGGGATCCGCCGCGCCGACGCTCGCACCGCATCCCGCCCCGGAGACCTCCGATGACCGTGCTGCCTAGCTACCTGCTCCTCGTCCGCTGGAACGCCCTCCGGCTCAAGGAGTTCCTGCCGCTCGCCATCGTCGTCCAGGGCCTCTTCGCCCTCGGCATCGTCGTCGGCTACCCGCTCCTCTTCCCCCAGATCGACGAGCTGACGATCCTCTACCTGGCCACCGGCGCGCCGGCGATCACGCTCATCACGATGGGCCTGGTCGCCGTTCCCCAGATGGTCGCGAGCGCCCGGACCGAGGGCTCGTACGAGTACATGCGGGCGCTGCCGGTGCCCCGCTACCTGCACCTCTTCGCCGACCTGACGGTCTGGGCCGTCATCGTCCTGCCCGGCGTCGTCTTCGCGATCCTCCTCGGGGCCTGGTGGTTCTCGCTCGACCTCGACGTGAGCATCCTCGTCGTGCCGGCCCTCGCGCTGACGACGCTGACCGCGGCGAGCATCGGCTACGCGCTCGCGTCGGTCCTGCCGCCGATGATCGCCAACCTCATCACCCAGGTCCTCGTCGTCTTCACCCTCATGTTCAGCCCGCTCAACTTCCCGGCCGAGCGGCTGCCCGACTGGCTTGCCACGATCCACGCCGTGCTGCCGATCCAGGCGATGGGCGAGGTGATCCGGGGGACGATCGCCCCGTCCACGTTCCCGCTCGAAGCCGGCGCGTTCGCCATCCTCGGGGCGTGGGCGCTCGGCAGCTTCCTCGTCGCGCTGCGGGTCATGGAGCGTCGCGCCTGACCGGGCCCGCTGGCGCGGGCCGGTCGCTCCCCTACCCGGCCGGAGCGACCCAGCGCGGCAGCTCGCGGGCCAGCGTGGCGAGCGGGAGGGAGCCGTGGCCGAGCAGCGCGTCGTGGAAGGCGCGCAGGTCGAAGGCCTCGCCGTCCCGGGCGGCGAGCTCGCTCCGCAGCCGCTGGATCTCGCGCTGGCCGACCTTGTACGACAGGGCCTGGCCCGGCCAGGCGATGTAACGGTCGGTCTCGATCGTCGCGTCGGTCTCCGACAGGCCGGCCTCGTCGATCAGCTGGCGGATCGCCCAGGCGCGCTCCTTCCGCAGGGCGTGCATCCCGGTGTCGACGATGAGCCGGACCGCCCGCCAGGCCTGCGCCTCGAGCATCCCGAAGCGCTCCGCGTCGCTGCGGTAGAGGCCCATCTCGTCGGCCAGCCGCTCCGAGTAGAGACCCCAGCCCTCGGCGTAGGCCGCGCCGAGGAGGCGGCTGCCGAGCCGGCGGAACGCCGGCAGCGACGGGTGCTCCATCTCGAGGGCGATCTGGAAGTGGTGCCCCGGGACGGCCTCGTGGTACGTGATCTCGGCGAGCTTCGGCAGGAGCCGCGTCGGCAGGTCGTACGTGTTGATGAAGTAGATGCCCGGGCGCGAGCCGTCGATCGTCGGCGGGTAGTAGTAGGCGGGGGGCGCGTCGCGCTCCATGAACGGCTCGACCGGGTGGACCTCGATGGCGGCCACGGGGAGCCGGCCGAACCAGCCCGGGGCCACCGCCATCGCCCGCCCGATGTCCTCGGTCGCCCGGGCGACCAGGTCCTCGGGCCGCTCGGCATGGTTGGCGGGGTCCGCGACGAGGTTGGCCCGGTAGGCGGCGACGGTCCCGAAGCCGGCCGCGGCGGCGATCGCCTGCCGCTCCACGTCGATCTCGGCAAGCTCGTCGAGGCCGACCTGGTGGAGCTCTGCGGGATCGAGGTCGAGGCTCGTCCACGATCGGATCGCCACCCGGTACCGCTCGGCGCCGTCGGGCGCCGACCACAGGCCCGGCTCCGGGCGGGTCGCGTCGAGGTAGCGGCCGCGGAGCGCATCGACGTAGCGGGCGAGGGCCGGGTCGACGATGTCCCGGACGGCGGCGAGGACGAGCTCGCGGCCGGCCTCGTCGCCGTCGGCGAGGCGCGCTCCGGCGACGATCGGGGACGACGCGGCCGGGATGGCCAGGAGTCGGTCGGCCTGGGCGATCGCCCGCTCGGCGACGATCCGGGGCGCGGTCATGCCGCTCGCGAGCGCCTCGTCGAGGAGCGCGAGATGGGCGTCCATGAACGGTCCGAACGCGGCGAGCCGGGCGAGGAGCCGCTCCCGGCGCTCCGGGGTGTCGGCCGCCTGGAAGCGGACGAGCTGCGGGAGCAGCGACTGCGGGCCGTCGATGTGGTCGACGAGCCCGACGAGGTCCATCCGGAGGTCGTCGGCCTCGTTGCCGAGCTCGCCGACGATGCGCAGCATGTCATGGGTGATCCGCTGCTCGACGGGGAGGTCGTCGACGGGGATTGCCGCCAGCCCGGCGAGCGTCGCGTCGCGGAGGGCGCGGCCGGCGGCGCGCCCGGCGGGGGACGGGTCGTCGAGCCGGTCGTCCCAGCGCTCGTCGCCGTAGACGGTCGCCATCGTGGGGTGCTGCTCGAGGAACGACTCCCAGAATCGGTCGGCGAGCGCGTCGACGGCGGCGGCGGACGTGGCGGCGGAGCCGGCCGGGGTGGCGGTCATCTGGGTCCTCCGGACGAGGGGTGGGTGGATGGGCGGTCGCCGGTGGCGGCGGGTGTTCAGGCGGGTCCCAGCACGACGTCGGCGAGGATCCGCAGCGGCAGCTTGCCGTGGCGGAGGACGTCGTCGTGGAAGCGCCGAACGTCGAACGCGTCGCCCTCGCGTCGCGTGCGCTCGGCGCGGAGGCGCTCGATCTCGCGCCGGCCCGTCATGTAGGCGAGCGCCTGGCCCGGCCAGGCGATGTAGCGGTCCGTCTCGCTGCTCGCGTCGGTGGGATGGATCCCGGCCGCGACCATCGTCTCGAACGCTTTCTGCCGGCTCCATCCGAACGCGTGCAGCCCCGTGTCGACGACGAGCCGAACGGCCCGCAGGGCCTGGCTGTCGAGCATGCCGAACCGCTCGGCCTCGCTGCGGAAGAGCCCCGCCTCGTCGGCGACGCGCTCGGTGTAGAGGGCCCAGCCCTCGACGTAGGCGGTGCCCTGGGGCCAGCCGCCGAGCGTCCGGAACGACGGCAGCCCCTCGAGCTCCATCTCGAGGGCGATCTGGAAGTGGTGCCCGGGAACGGCCTCGTGGTACGTGGTCGAGGCCGAGATCCAGTAGGCCCGCGACGGGAGGTCGTAGGCGTTGACGAAGTAGATGCCGGGCCGGCTGCCGTCGACCGTCGGCGGGTAGTAGTAGGCGCCGGGGGCGTCCTTCTCGAGCAGCGGCTCGACGCGACGCACCTCGCAGGCGGCCCTCGGAATCCGCGAGAACCAGCGCGGGGCGGCCGCGAAGGCACGCTCGACGTCCTCCTGGCAGCGGGCGACGAGCGCCTCCGGCGTCGGCGGCATCTCCGCCGGGTCCGCGTTGAGCGCGTCCCGGTAGGCCGTGGTGTCGTCGCCGAAGCCGGCTGCGCGGGCGATCGCCCGGCGCTCCTCCTCGATGGCGTCGAGCTCCTCGAGCCCGGTCCGGTGCAGGTCGGCGGGGGTCAGGTCGAGCGAGGTGTACGCCCGCGCCTTCGCCGCGTACCGCTCCTCGCCGTCGGGCAGCGACGCCAGGCCGGGTTCCTCGCGGGTCGCGGGCAGATAGGCCCGGAGCGCCTCGAGGTAGCGGGCGTCCGCGGGCCGCACGTGGCGCTCGACCGCGTCGAGCAGGCGGGCCCGGTCGGCCTCGCGGGCGACCCGCGGCAACGTGACGACGGGCGACGTCTCGGCCGGGGCCGCGAGGAGGCGCTCGAGCTGGCCGATCGCGCGCTCGGCGACCACGCGGGCCGGGGTCAGGCCGGCCGCGCGCCCCTCGGCGACCAGGTCGATCACCGAGTCGGCCAGGGCCGGATACGCCTCCAGCCGCGCCAGGAGCCGCTCCAGGCGCTCGGGCGTGTCGGCCTTCTGGAGCTGGACGATGTGCGGCAGGAGCGCCTGGTGGCCCTGCTGCTCGACCGCCGCCAGCAGGTCGGCCCGCAGGTCGTCCTCGGCGATCTCCTGCTCGCTGATGAGCACGAGGAGGTCGCGCGAGATCCGCTCCTCCTCGCCGAGGCCGGCCGGGTCGATGGCCAGCGCCCCGGCGCGGGCATCCTCGGCGAGCGCTCGCCGGGCAGCTCGCCCGGCCGGGCCGAGGTCGTCGAGCCGGTCGTCGTAGCGTTCGTCGCCGACGACCGTCGCGAGCGTCGGGTTGAGCTCGAGCGTGCGCTCCCACGTGCGGGCGGCGAGATCGGAGAGGGCGGCGGAGGCGCCGCCGGGCGAGGTGGGTTCGGTCATCGGACTAGCCTACGCGCCGAGCCCGGGCCGCGCCGGTCGAGCGCGACGGGCGGGCGACCGCACGCCCCGGACGGGGTCGCCGGGAGCAGGCGTCACCCCTCGAACAGCGGCAGCTGGTCGGGATGCTCGTCCGGCGGGTCGAGGCCGAGGAACGGCTCGAGATCGTCGAGGCCGACCTCCGGTCGCGCGGCCAGGCGCTCCAGGGCGTCGGTCCGCAGGACGTGCCAGTTGAAGTCGTGGAGCGCGGCCCGCAGGACCGGGTACGCATCGAGCTTGCGGCGGATCAGCTCGACGCGCTCGGGCGGCACGACGAGGAAGCGGACGATCCGCTCGTGGGCCGGGATCCCGCGCCCCCGCCGCAGCACGGGCTCGCCGAGCATCGCCGTCCACTCCACCTCGAACAGGAAGGCGAACCGGGGCCGCACGTACCAGCAGGCGTCGACCTGCTCCAGGACGTCGGCGCCGGATCGCCCGAGGAACCCGAGCGAGGGATCGCGCTCGTCGGGGAGGAGCCGCGCGGCGAGCGGCGCGCCGCCGGCACGCCGGCCCTGCTCGCGCGGTGCGATCGCGACGTGGAGCCCGAACCGATGGCCGAGGTCGGCCAGCAGCCCGATCGTCTCGGCGTGCTCGTGCGACCGGGCCTGGAGATCGTCGCGGGCCACGAGGCGTCCGTCGCCGGGGGACGGGGCGCCGTAGCTCGCAAGGCAGGCGTCGACGAGCCACGGGTCGGGCGTGTCCGCGCCGGTGAACATCTCGGCGAGGCGGGCCCGCACGGCGGCCTCCGGGACCGACGCCCCGGTGCCGAGGAGGCTGAACGCCGCCCACTCCAGGCGATCGGCGAGCGGGGCGGCCGCGGCTGCCTCGTCGCGCGCGTCCGCGAGCCAGAGGCGGCCGCCCTCTCCCGCCGCGATCTTGCGCTGGTCGGGTCGCGCGAGCTCCGCCTCGATGAGGGCGAGAAGGTCGGCGGCGGCGCCCGGGGTCGACACGGCCACCGCGTAGCGCCGCAGCTGGCCGCTGCGGTCGAGGGCGACGAGCAGCTCACCGGCGATGTGGCGCAGCTCGGCCGGCTCGCCCCGCGCCTGGAGCGCGGCGACGGCCGTCGCCGTGACGACGCGGTTCAGCTCCGCCACGGAGAACCTGCCGTCGATCGGGACGGGGCCGCCGAACACGCCGCCGGTCGTGACGACCCCGGGATCGCCGACGCCGCCCGGCGCCGGCAGCAGCGAACGGTTGGCCCGCGTTCGCGGTCCGGGTCCGAGACGGCCCCCGGGGGGCACGAGCTCGAGGATGCCGCCCGGCTTCGCCCCGGGCTCGGTCAGCCTGGCGGCCCGGACCCGCCACCCGGCCGCCGCGCCGGCGAGCGAGGCGGCGGCGAGGCCGCCGGCGCCCTCGGGATCGAGGAGCAGCGTGCACGCGCCGTCGGCAGCCATCGCCGGCGCCAGCGCCTCGAGCCCATGGGCGAGGGCCTCGGCCGGGTCGGGCTGCTCGCTCCCCTCCTCCAGCAACGGACCGATCGGCAGGCGGCGGGCGGCCTCGGCCCCGAGCGTCCAGCTCGTGAGGACGAGGGCCTCCGCGAGGCGCGCCGGCGTCCAGGCCGGCGGCGGCTGGGCGAGGGCGAGGCGGACGCGCGAGCGCTGCACCGCCGTCAGCCCACCCGCCTCGGACTCCAGCCGGTCGAACGCGTCCTCGCCGCCGACGCGGAGCGAGACCATCGGCGGTCCGTCCAGGACGGCATCCAGGGAGTCCGCGAGGCGCGCCTGGACCGCGCCGTACGGCCCGTCGTCCAGCGCCTGGACGAAGGCCCGGACAAGGCGATAGCCGTCCTCGAACGCGTGCCACGGGTTGCGCTCCCGCCAGGCCGGCGACGCGGGCGGGCGGATCGCTCCCTCCGCGATCCGCAGCGAGCTGGGCCGGCCGGCGTGGGTGTTGAGCCGGCTCGAGGGCAGGATCGCGTGGAGGAAGGCGAGTCGGAGCGCCGAGGTGACCTGCGACGCGCGGAGATCGCTCTCGATGCGCGAGAGGATCGCCGCCAGCGCCTCGAGCTGACGCGCGGAGTGGAGGTCGAGGAGGGCGTCGACGAGCCCTCCCGTCTCGGCCTCGACGGGGAAGCGGCGGGCGACCTCCTCGCGCACGGCCGGGTCGACCGGCCCCGCCTCGGCCAGCTCCAGGTCTCCCGCCTCCGGGGCGGAGTGGCGCAGCTCGCCGCCGCGCCCGCGACGATCGAGGCAGGCCGGGCAGCGGAACGAGCGGCGCACCGGCCGGACCGAGCCGCCGTCGCCGGGCTCCCACGTCAGCTCGTCGAGGGCGAGGCTGCGGCCGCACGTCGGGCAGCGGGTGGCGAACCGCCCGTCGATCGTGGCCCGCAGGCTCGTCGTCCCGACGGGCGCGGCCGCGACCGCCTGGAAGGCCGCGTCGAGGTGGCGGAGGTCGGGGGCCCGGACCACGACGTCGGCGAGAAGCCGCGTCAGCGGCGACGTCTCGATCGAGACCGCCCGGCGACCCATCGCCAGCGCCGTCCGGGCGACCCAGCCGCCCCGCCCGAACGGGTCGACGACGACGTCGTCGGTCGCCGACAAGGCACCGATCCGGGCGGCGAGGATCTCCGGCGGGAGCGCGGGCGCCATGCGCGCGAAGACCGGGAGCGCAAGGGGATGGGCCGGCCGGCCCGGCGGGGTGCGATGGGTCATCGGCGCACGGTCGCGTCGGACGGCGGCAAGGCGGGCACCCCCGCCACGGGGCCGCCGGGCCTACGGCTCCTCGAGCTCGTCCGGCTCCTCCTCGAAGGCCTCGTCGGGCGTCACGTCGGCGGGGATCACCCGGTCGAGATCCTCGATCTCCTCGTCCTCGACGTCGTCCTCGAGGTCGTCCTCGAGGTCCTCGTCCTCGCGGAGGAGGGTGCCCTTCGTGTACGGCCGCAGGTCGGTCGACTTCACCGCCGTCGGGAAGCTCACCTTCCCGTAGTTCCGCGGGTCCTGGAAGATCTCGCGGATGATGATCCGCACGTCCTGGGCCCCGAGCGAGGTGACACCGGCCGCGTACTTGTTGCCCTCGGCGATGAGCTTGAGGAGGCGGGCCGCGACGCGCGGCTCGACGACGCCGACCCGGATGCCGTTGGAGAACGCCACGAGGTGCTTGCCCTCGGCGACGAGCTCGACGTAGTCGCCGGGGTTGACCTGGGCGAGGACCTTCGGGCGGGCGAGCTCGACGAGGTAGGCGAAGCCGGTCTTCCCCGTCTCCTCGACGAAGATCGAGACGGGCGCCTTGCTCGTCGGATCGGCGGGGGCCGTGCGGTCGCCGGCCTCCACGAGGAGCAGCTTGAGACGGTCGATGTTGCGCTCGGCGATCTGGTTCGTGGGGTCGATGGCGAGCGCCTTCTGGTAGTGCTCGCGGGCGCCGGCGAGGTCGCCCATCTCCCAGAGCGCCTTGGCGAGCCGGTTCTCGGATTCCGCCTCGGGGCCGTACTCGAGCAGCTTCCGGTTGACCTCGGCCGCCTCCTCCCACTGGGCGCCGGTCGCGGCGGCGATCGCCTGCTCCGTCAGGGTCCGCTTGATCCGGGAGAGGCTGGGGGCGCTCGGCGTCGTCTGCTCGAGCTCGGGGAACGTCACGGAGGGCGGATCCTTTCGGGTCGGCGCGAGCGCGCCGCATCGGGCGGTGAAGAGGTGCGCGACTGCCGTTTGTACACCCCGCGCCGTGCCCCGTCAAACGGCCGCCGGGTCGGCGGCAGCGCCGGTCCAACCCCGCCCGCCGCCCGATCAGGCCGGGGCGAGCAGGTTCCAGGCGACGACGACGATGCCGAGGGCCGCGAGCAGGATCACCTCCCAGATCCAGCGCGCGTCCCGCCGGGCCGTCCGCGGCACGCCGCGGTAGGCGCTCCAGAGGTACAGCACGAGCGTCAGGAGAGCCGGGCCGAGGAGGCGCGGCAGCCCCATCGCCCGCAGCGCGGCGGCGGCGATCGCGATGACGGCCGCGTACGAGAGCGCGGCGGCCAGGGCCGCCTTCGCCGTCGAGCCGCGCAGCGCCGCGAGGCGGTAGCCGAGGAGGCCGGCGACGAGACCGTCGAGGCCGGCGAGGAGGACGAGCTCCTCGAGCGACATCCCCGGCGGCCCCGCCTCCCCGCCGGTCGGCAGCGGCTCGACGAGCGCGCCCGGGATCACCGCCGCGATGCCCGCGAAGGCCACGAAGGCGAGCACGACGACGAGGCTCAGGAGCGCGGTCCGGTCGGCGGCGGTCGCCCCGCCGGGCCGGGCGAGGATCCGCCGCTCGACGGCGACCGCCGCGGTCGCGAGGGCGCCGACGGCGACGAGCCCCGGGACGAGGAGGAGCCCGGCCGGCACGAGGTGGATGGCGGTCGTCCCCGCGATCCCGACGACGGCCGGCAGCGTGAGCGCCTCGACCGGCACCCCGAGCGCGGCCGGATCGTCGGCCTCGCCCGCGCCGAGCACCTCGAGAGCCGCGAAGGCGAGCGCGGCCGCGGCCAGGAGCGCGGCGCCCCACAGGGCCGGACCCTCCGCGATTCGGGCGACCGCCGCGAGACCGACCGCGAGAGCCACGAGCTCCCACGCGACGTCGCCGACGCGCCCGTCGCTGGCGATCCGCCGGGCGGTGAGGGGAGAGCCGGGCGGCCGCAGCGCGGTCCCGGCAACCGGCGCGACCGGCTGCGGCGGTCGGCTCGCCGCCCGGGGGGCGGCGGGCAGCGGATGCCCGGGCGCGCCGGCGGCGAGCGGCGGGCCACCCCGGCGGAGCGGGTTGCGGAGGCGCGGCATCGGCGGCTCCCTCAGGCGACCCGCGCGGGCTTCGCCGCGCACCAGGCGAGGACCTCGGCGCGCGACCACGTCGTCGCGACGTCCCCGGGCCCGACCCAGGCGCGGCGGGCCTGCGCGACGCCCCAGCGGATCCCGGCCAGCTCCTCGGTCCGGTGGGCGTCCGAGTCGATCGTGAGCCGGCAGCCCGCGGCGAGCGCCCGCCGGGCGCGTTCGGGGGCGAGGTCGAGGCGGTGGTCGGACCCGTTGATCTCGAGGAGCGTACCCGTCGCCGCGGCGGTCGCGTAGACCTCGTCCCAGGCCAGGTCGAGGTCGTCGCGCGATCGCTCGCCGAGCATCCGGCCGGCCGGGTGGGCGAGCACGTCGACGTGGGGGCTCCGCAGCGCGCCGAGGACCCGCGAGGTGAGCCGGTCGCGCGGCTGCCCGCGCCCGACGTGCAGCGAGGCCACGACGACGTCGAACGCCGCGAGCAGGTCGTCGTCGAAGTCGAGCGCGCCGTCGCCCCGGATCTCGAGCTCGCAGCCGTGCAGGAGGCGGAACCCCTCCGCCGGCGTCGCGGCCGGGGCGGTGCCGGCCGCGTCCTCCGCGGCGAACCGCTCGTTGAGCGCCGCGACCACGATCCGCTGGGCCGCCACCCGCTCGGGCGTGAGGCCGTTTGCGACCGCGAGGCTCCGGGAATGGTCGGTGAGGACGAGGTAGGCGTAGCCGCGGGCCCGGGCGGCCTCGGCCATCGCCTCGATCGAGTGGATCCCGTCCGACCAGTCGGAGTGGGCGTGGAGGTCGCCCCGCAGGTCGGCGACCTCGACGAGGGCCGGCAGCCGGCCGTCCCGCGCGGCCTCGATCTCGCCCGCGTCCTCGCGCAGCTCCGGCGGCACCTCGGCCAGGTCGAGGAACCCGTACACCTCGGCCTCGGAGGCGAAGGTCCGCAGCTCGGCCGCGGCCCCGGTCGCGATCTCGCCCTCGTCGTCGAGGCGGGCGAAGCCCTTCTCCGACAGGCTCCAGCCGCGGTCGCGGGCGATCCCGCGGAGGCGGACGTTGTGCTCCTTGCTGCCGGTGAAGTGGACGAGGTACGTTCCGGTCTCGCCCGGCGGCATCGTCATGAGGTCGACCTGGGGCCCGCCGGCCAGCCGCACGGCGGCCTTGTGTGGCCCGGCCCCGACGACGGCCTCGACCGCGGGCAGAGCCGTGAAGCGGGCGACGACGGCCGCCGCGTCGTCGGTCTCGACGAGCAGGTCGAGGTCGCCGACGGTCTCGCGGCGGCGACGGAACGAACCGGCGGGCACGATCGCGCGGACGCCCGGCGTGTCGGCGAGCGCCGCCACCAGGCCGTCGACGAGCCGCTCCGCCGTGCCGAGCGTCAGGCGCGACGATCGGCGGTCGACCACCTCGAGCCCCGCCCGCAGGCTCGCGATCCCCTTCTCCGTCAGCCCGGGGACGGCCCGCAGCGTCCCCGCCCGCAGCGCGGTGCGGAGGTCGTCGAGGCTCTCGATGCCGAGGCGCTCCCAGAGGAGCCGGACGGTCTTCGGCCCGACACCCGGGATCGCCAGGAGCTCGACGAGCGTCGGCGGCAGCTCGCCGTGGAGCCGCTCGAGGAAGCCAAGCCGCCCGGTCGTCGCGAGCTCGGCGATCTTGTCGGAGATCGCCTTGCCGACGCCGGGGATCGACGGCGGCCGGCCGGCGCGATAGGCCGCGGCGATGCCGTCCGGGTAGCGCTCGATCGCGTCGGCCGCGCGGTGGTAGGCGACCGTCTTGAAGACGAGGTCGCCACGGATCTCGAGGAGGCTCCCGATCTCGTGGAACGTCGCCGCCAGCTCGGCGTTCGAGGGCGGCGCCGGCAGGGCGGCGTCCGTCGCGGGGTCGCGGGGAGGCGGCCCGGACGGGCTCGCGGGGGGCTGCTCGGCCATCGCGGCCGAGTATCGCACGGGCGACCGGGGGCGACGGTCGCTCGCCGGTTCGGACCAGATTGACCTGTTTGACCGAATCGACCTATGATCTCGCCATGGCCGACCCGATCGTTCCCACCAGCGACTTCTCGCCGACGAAGGCTCATCTCTCCGACGTCATGAACGAGGTGTTCCACGGACACCGCCCGCAGCTCGTCTCGCGCCACCGCGGCAAGGAGCAGATGCTCCTCGTGCGGCCCGACGACCTCGCCGCGATGCTCGCCGACCAGGGCTTCGCCGTGCAGGCCGTGTACGACGCCGGCGAGGTCACGCTGCGCGTCCCGGACATGGGCGTGCTGGGGTTCGGGGAGTCGCTGGACGAGGCGACCGACGACCTGCTCGTCGAGCTTCGTGCGTACGCGACCAGGTTCTTCCAGGAGCCCGGTCGCTACATGGCCACCCGTCGAGCGCAGCATGCCGGCGCACTTCTCCGCTTCGCCCTCTCGAGCGAGGATGACCAGCGCCGGATGCTGAGCGAGCCACGAGACGACGACGTCGCGGATGGCGCACCCCTGCCGGCACGCGCGGCCGCGGGGTGAGGACGCCTTCCTGGGACGAGATTCTCGAGTTCCTGAGGTCGGATCACTGGACGGAGGCCCGGGCAACCGGACACGACTTCTACGAGAAGACGCTGCCCGACGGCGAGATCCTGCAGACGCACGCGTCCCGCTCGGGCAGCAAGACGATGAGCCCCGGTCGGTTCAAGGCGATCCTGTCCGACCAGCTGCGCGTCAGCGAGGCGGAGTTCTGGGACGTCCTGCGGACCGGCAGGCCGGCGCCGCGACCGAGCGCCGCACCCGAGCCGCCGCCCGCGTCGCTGCCGCACTGGCTGGCCGCGGCGCTGGAGCGCGAGGTCGGCCTGCGTCCGGAGGAGATCGGTCGACTCGACGAGGCCGAGGCGCGGTCGCGCCTCGACGAGCAGCGGTCGCGGCCGCGCCGCGCGTAGTCGCCGAGTCCAGCACTCGGCGCGCCACCGTCGTCAGGCTGCCTCGACCCGGTTGCGCCCGAAGCGCTTCGCCCGGTAGAGGGCCCGGTCGGCCGTCTCGACGAGGTCGGGGACGCCCTCGGCGCCACCGCCGCCGACCGTCGCCCCGATCGACACGGTGACGCGCTCGACGCCGACGTCGCGCAGGTCGAGCCGCTCGACCGCTGCCCGCACCCGCTCGGCGACCTCGACGGCGATCGCCCGGCTCGGGTTGCGGAGGAGGACGACGAACTCCTCGCCGCCGTAGCGCGCCGGGACGTCCTCGTCGCGGACGGTCGCGGCGATCGTCCGGGCGACGGCCCGGAGGACGACGTCCCCGACGGCGTGCCCGTGGCGATCGTTGAGGAGCTTGAACCGGTCGACGTCGACCATGAGGATCCCGACGGTGTCCTCGGCCCGCCGGCCGGAGCCGAGGAGCGCGACGTACTCGTCGAAGTAGCGGCGGTTCGGGAGCCCCGTCAGGACGTCGGTCGTGGCGGCGGCCTCGGCCGCCCGCAGCGTGACCGTCCGGGCGAGGGCCGCCGACGCCTCGCGGGCCGCTCCGGCGAGGAGGCGGCGCGTCGGCTCCGGCCAGGGGCCGTCCCGCCGACGCGAGATGACGATCGCCCCGAGCAGCTCGCCGTGGGCGACGAGCGGCGCGGCGAGGACGTGCTGGAGCCCGAACGCGCGGCGGGCGCGGGCTGCGATCCGCTCCGCGGCTCGCTGCGCGACGTCGCCGGGCTCCGCCGGCCCGCCATCCCCCGCGGCGCGGTTGCCGGCCCCGGCGGATCGATCGCCGACGCTCGCCGGCTCGTCGTCGAGGTCCACCGCCGGCAGGACCGTGGCCGCGCGACGCACGTCGGCCCGCGTGCCGGGCCGCGTCGGCACGAGCGTCGCGTCGAGGATCGGCGCCCCTGGGCGGCGGCGGACGACGACGAGGTGGTCGGCCCCGGTCCCCGTCCCGAGCTCGCCGAGGATCGCCTCGATGATCGCGTCCGGCGACACGGCGCGGGAGAAGCCGCCGAGGACGCGGGCCATGTTGTCGGCCTCCTCGCGGCGGCGGCTGTCGCGGGCGTCGACCGTGAGCCTCACCGCCACGGCGGCTGCCGCCACGCCGACGAACGCCACGACCCCAACGACGTCGAAGAGCGGCGCCGCGACCACCGCCCGGACGGCCAGCACGGCGCCGAGGGCCACGAGCGCGGCCGCGAGGGCGCGCCAGGCCCAGCGGACCCGTGCCTCGAGCGGGTCGGGCGGCGCCGGGGCGGTCGGGATGCGCGTCAGGTCGTCCACGGCACCCACAGGATGGCGGGTCGGCCGCGCGTCCGTCGGCCGCGGTCGGGCTACCCGGCCCGCGCCGAGCGGCGGCGCGGAGGAGCGCTCTCGTCGGCGCCGGCCAGGCGGCGCCGGACCCGGCCGTCCACGCCGCTGCCGCCGGCCCGCTTCACCCGGTAGAGGGCCGCGTCGGCGCCGGCGATGAGCGCCTGGGCGGTCCGCCCGTCGGACGGGAACGAGGCGACGCCCACGGACGCCCCGACCGGGACCGGCCCGCGACCCGAGGCCGCGTACGGGCGATCCTGCAGCGCGGCGACGATCCGCTCGCCCACCTCGCGGGCGCCCTCGGCCGGCGTGTCGGGCAGGACCACCGCGAACTCGTCGCCTCCGTAGCGAGCGGCCACGTCGGAGCCCCGCAGCACCGCCCGGATCTGCCCGGCGGCCCAGCGCAGCACGTCGTCGCCGAAGAGGTGACCGAGCGTGTCGTTGACGAGCTTGAAGTCGTCGAGGTCGATCATGAGGAGGGCGAGCGGCGTGCCGGCGCGCTGGGCCCGCAGGATCTCCTCGCCCAGCCGCTCGTGGAGGAAGCGGTGGTTGTAGAAGCCGGTGAGCGGGTCCCGGTCGGCGAGCGCCCGGGCCGTCTCGTAGAGGCGCGCGTTGCCGAGCGCCATCGCCGCCTCGTTCGCCATCGCCCGGGCGAGGTCGAGGCGCCGGCCCTCCATCGCGAGCGGCCGGGCGGCGAGGAGCTCGACGAGGCCGAGCGTCTCGCCCTTGGCGACGAGCGGCAGCATGACGAGGGCGCCGTGCCCATCGCGCCGCAGGAGCGCCACCTCGTCCGCGTCGGCGTTCGGGTCGTTCACGTCGACGACGCTCGGCGCCTGGGTCTCGAGGACGCGGCGCGTCTCGGGGTACCCGGCAAGCGCGAAGAACGGCTCGTGCGACGCCATCCGGTCCGGTGGCCAGCAGCCGGAGGTCGCCAGCTGATCGCCGGGACGATCCCACTGCGAGATCGCGCACTCGTCGGCGCCGAGGGCGGCGGCCATGTGCTGGGCGATGAGGTCCGCCACCTGGCGGGTGTCGAGGCTCCGCGACAGGGCGCTCGAGAGGTCGGCGATCCGGCGCAGGTCCTCGGCGAGCGCCTTGGAGGCGCCGATCGCGGTCGCCGACTGGATCGCGGTTGCCGCCTGGTCGGCCAGGATCGAGAGGATCCGGACGTCGGCGACGTCGAACTGGTGGAGCCCGAGCTTGGAGAGGGCGATGACGCCGGTGACCCGGTCGTCGTAGCGCATCGGCACCACGACCATCGACTCGTCGATGTCGTCCGTGCCGGGGATCGGGAGCCCCCGCGGGTCGGCGTTCGCGTCCGGGATGAGGAGCGGCCGCCCGTTCGCCGCCACCCAGCCGCTGATCCCCTCCCCGACCTTGAGCCGCAGGTCGTCGAGGTCGATCGTCTCGTAGCCGTTGTCGCCGGCCGCGACGACCGGGACGAGGTTGTCCGGCTCCTCGAGGACGTAGACGCGGCAGGCGTGGTAGTCGACGATCGCCCGGATTTCGTCGGCAACCGTGGCCGCGACGTCCCGCACCGACGCCCGGCCGGCCATCCGGGCCGCGGCCCGCTGGGCCACCTCGAGCTGGCCGACCCAGCGCTCCGTCGCATCGCGCGCCTCGTCGACCTGCGCCCGCATGACGACGAGCTCCGTCGCCGCCCGGTCGATCAGGCCCATGCCGCGCGTGAGGCGCACGACCACGAGCCGCAGGGCGAGGCTCACGGCACCGAACGCCGCGAGCTCCACGACGTCGAGCCAGTCCGGCTGGCGGCCGCCCATCGCGACGCCGGCGATCGCCGCGCCGTACGTGATCGCCGCCACGACCGCGCCGGTCCGGGCCGGCACCGTGAGCGCGGCCAGGACGAGCGGGATGAGAGCCAGAGCGGTCGCGACGTGGAAGGGAGCGAGCCCGATCGCGACGACGACGTACGCCACCGTGGCGACGGCGGTGATCAGCGGCCCGTGCGGGCCGAGCAGGCTCGTCGCCGGGTCGGAGCCGAGCGCCTCGCGCAGGACGTCGGCGGCGCGGGCCGGTGCGGGCGGAACCGCGTCGGGGGGAACGGCCTCGGGCGGCGGGGGCGGCTGGAGCCGGGGTCGCCCGGGGTCGGCTGACATGCCGGCATCGTCCCATCGCCGATGCGCCGCCGCGCCGGAGCGGAAGTACCGAACCGCCGCCCGCGCTGGTACCACCACGGGCCGGATTCGCCGACCGGTCGGACGCGTCGGTCGACGTGTCGAGTGGTTACGGGCCGGGGACTGCGTCGCGCCGCGTCATGCGCGCGGGGTCATGCTCGAATCGATCGCCTCGGTCCGATGCCGACAGAACCAGTCGACGGTCGCCTTGAGGCCGTCCTCGAAGGGCACGCGCGGCGGCGAACCCGAACCGTCTCGCGCGCCCGCCTCGTGTCGAGCGCCCGCCGCGGCTGGCCGTCCGGCTTCGTCGGGTCCCAGCGGATCTCGCCCGTGAACCCGGTCAGCCTGCGCGATGAGCTCCACGAGCTCGCGGATGGTGATCTCCTGGCCGGTGCCCAGGTTGACCGGCTCCGCGCCGTCGTAGCGCTCCGCGGCGAGGACGATCCCCTCGGCGGCGTCGTCCACGTAGAGGAACTCGCGCGAGGCCGAGCCCGTGCCCCAGACGTCGATGTGGTCCGCGCCCGCTCTCGACGGCGTCGACGCACTTCTTGATGAGCGCCGGGATGACGTGCGAGCTGGCGCGGGTCGAAGTTGTCGCCGGGGCCGTAGAGGTTGACCGGCAGCAGGTAGATGGCGTTGAAGCCGTACTGCTGCGCGGTAGGCCTGCCCCTGGACGAGGAGCATCTTCTTGGCCAGGCCGTAGGGGGCGTTCGTCTCCTCCGGGTAGCCGTTCCAGAGGTCGTCCTCGCGGAACGGCACCGGCGTGAACTTGGGGTAGGCGCAGACGGTGCCGATCGTGACGAACTTCTCGACGCCGGCCAGGCGCGCCTGCTCCATGAGCTGGATGCCCATGATCGCGTTCTCGTAGAAGAAGCGGCCCGGGTTCTCCCGGTTGGCGCCGATCCCGCCGACGACGGCGGCCAGGTGGATGACGAGCTCGGGCCGGCCGTCGGCGAGGGCGCGGTCGATCCCGTCCGTCGTCCGCAGGTCGTAGTCCTGCGAGCGCGGGCACGAAGATCGAGTCGGCGCCGCCGGCCTCGCAGCCGCGCGACGACGGCCTGGCCCGAGGAAGCCGGCGCCGCCGGTGACCATGACCCGGCGGCCGGCCAGAAGTCAGCTCATCGTGCGCTCGACCGCCCCGGCGCGTCGATCCGGGTCCAGGCCCGCCTCCGCGCAGGTCGTGCTCCGAGCATCAGGCGGACCAGGTCCGCGGAACGTGGTCCGTGGCCTCCCAGCCCAGGCGCTCGCGCGGCCTTCGACGGCGTCGCCGCAGAGCTCGTCCACCTCGGTCGGGCGGAAGTACGCGCGCGTCGACGCGGACGTAGCGCTCCCAGTCGAGGCCGACGAGGCCGAAGGCGACCTCGCACGAGCTCGCGGACGGTGTGCATCTCGCCGGTGGCGATCACGTAGTCGTCGGGCTCCGTCGCTGCTGGAGCATCAGCCACATCGCCTCGACGTACTCCGTGGCGTAGCCCCAGTCGCGCCGGGCGTCGAGGTTGCCGAGGTAGAGCGTGCTCCTGCGTCGCCGGCCAGGATCGCGGCGACGCCGCGGGTGACCTTGCGGGTCACGAAGGTGCCGCCGCGCCGCGGCGACTCGTGGTTGAACAGGATGCCGTTGCTGGCGTGCAGGCCGTAGGCCTCGCGGTAGTCGACGGTCATGTAGTGGGCGAAGACCTTGGCGACCGCGTACGGGCTGCGCGGGTTGAAGGGCGTCGTCTCGCGTCTGCGGGCGTCTCCAGCACCTTGCCGTACATCTCGCTGCTGCCGGCCTGGTAGAAGCGGATGGGCCAGTCCGCGGTGCGGACGGCCTCGAGCAGCCGCAGCGTGCCCATGGCCGCGCGTCTCGGCGGTGAACTCGGGCATCTCGAAGCTCACCTTGACGTGGCTCTGGGCGCCGAGGTTGTAGACCTCGTCGGGCTTGATCCGGTGGAGGTGGCCGATGAGGCTGGAGCTGTCGGTGAGGTCGCCGTAGTGGAGGAAGAGGCGCGACGCCGGCCTCGTGCGGGTCGCGGTAGAGGTGGTCGATCCGGCCGGTGTTGAACGAGCTGGAGCGGCGGATGAGGCCGTGGACCTCGTAGCCCTTGTCGAGGAGCAGCTCGGCGAGGTACGAGCCGTCCTGGCCGGTGATGCCGGTGATGAGGGCGCGCGGTCGGTCGCTCATGCGGCGATCTCCTCCACGAAGGGTGCCCGAGCGAGGTGGGCCAGCGCTCGTGGGCCTGCCCGCTCGGTGCAGCAACTGTCGGCTCGGCGTCCGGCAGCCGGGCAATTCTAGAGGGCACGCTCGGCTGTGGCCGGACATGTGCAGTGACGTGTCGCGTCACGCGACTACCCCTCGGTTCTCTCCTCGCCGAGGTCCTCGTCGGCCTCCTCGAGGGCATCGACCCAGGCCGACTCGCCCTCGCCGCCGCGGAGCGCCTCGAGGCCCTCCCGGACGATCACCACGGTCATCGCCAGGGCGGCCAGCGGATCCGCCCACCACCAGCCGAGGACCGCGTTCAGGCCGACGCCGACGAGGACGATGAGCGACAGCCAGAAGCAGGCCGTGGTCTGGAAGGCGTCGGCCGCGAGCGACCGGCTCCCGAGGTCGACGGCAAGGCGGGCCTTCGCCCGCGCCAGCCACCACATGACGACAAGCGACACGGCGGCCAGGGCGACCCCGACCGGAGACGCCTCGGGCCGCTCGCCGGCCACGAGCCGCGTCGCGGCTCCCACCGCCACGAACGCCGCCAGCGCGAGGAGCGAGAGCCCGACGAGCCGCTCCGCGCGCGCCTCGATCCGCTCCACGGCCTCGCGGTCGGCGCCCCGGCGCTCGGCCCGGAGGCGCCACAGCAGGACGAGCCCCGACAGGCTCTCGACGACGGAGTCGGCGCCGAACCCGAGGAGCGCCATGCTCCCGGCGGCAAGCGCGGCGGTGATGGCGACGACGGCCTCGACGACGTTCCAGCCGACCGTGAGGATCTCGAGCCGAACGCCCCGGGCGAGGAGCGCGGCGCGGGCCGGGGTCACGCCGGCGTCCCGGGTGCCGGCCGGCCGGCCGGCCCGGCAGCGGCCGCGGGCGGGCGGGCGTTGAGGCGGGCGGGCCGCCTCACATCATCGCGAGGCCGCCGTCCACGCCGAGGACCTGGCCGGTGATGTACGCGGCCTCGTCGCTGGCGAGGAACGTGACCGCGTTGGCGATCTCGTCGGGCGTGGCGAACCGGCCCAGGGGCGTGGCGCCCTTGATCGCGTCCTTGACGTTGTCGGGGAGGTCCTGCGTGAGCTCGGTGAGGACGAAGCCGGGCGCCACCGCGTTGACGGTGATGCCGCGCGAGGCGACCTCGCGGGCGAGCGCCTTCGTGAGGCCGATGAGCCCGGCCTTCGAGGCCGAGTAGTTGGCCTGGCCGGCGTTGCCCATCTGGCCCGACACGCTCGACATGTTGACGATCCGCCCGCCGCGCTGCTTCAGCATCGGGCGGAGGACGGCGCGGGCCATGTAGAAGGCGCCGGTCAGGTTGACGTTGATGACGTCGGCCCAGGCCTGGTCGGTCATCCGCATCGCCAGGTCGTCGCGGGTGATCCCGGCGTTGTTGACGAGGATGTCGATCCGCCCGAACTCCCGCAGGGTCTCCTCGACGGTCTGCGCGCACGACGCCGGGTCGGTGACGTCGCCGCCGACGCAGATCGAGCGCCGGCCCATCGCCTCGACGTCGCCCTTCGTGTGGTCGTCGATGAGGCAGGCGGCCCGGTCGATGAAGGCGACGTTCGCGCCCTGGCGGGCGAGCATGAGCGAGACGGCGCGGCCGATGCCGCGCGAGCCGCCGGTGACGATGGCGGTCTTGCCGGTGAGATCGATCATGCGGGTCATCCTTTCGCCTGCCCGTCGGCCGCCAGGTAGCGCCGCACGGAATCCACCAGTACCGGGAGGTCGTCGTCGAGCGTGGAGGCAATGATTCCTACCACGACGGCGGGGTAGTTGTGGGCGAGGAAGTCGCGCAGGGCCTTGAGGCCGCGCCAGTCCACCTCGGGCATGTCGAGGAGGACCTCCGGCGCCAGGAGCTTTGCCTGCTCGCCGGTCTCCTCGAGGCGCTTGGCGATCGCGTCGACGGCCATGTCGTTGCCCTCCCAGTCGGGCCCGGTCGCGGCGACGTAGGCATCGATCTTCGCGCAGTGCTCGAGAATCGCCTCGAGCGCGTGCCTATGCCGCGGGTCCATGGAGCACCACGGCTTCGCGGGCGATCCGCTCGGCGAGCGGCGGTCGGACCTCGGCGGCGGCCACGAGGTCGACGTCGCGCCCGAACAGCGTCTCGGCGTCGGCGACGAGCGCGGCGCGCTCGCGCAGGCCGAACCGACGGCCCGGCAACGGCTCGACGAGGAGGTCGAGGTCGGAGTCCGGCCGGAAGTCGGCCCGGGTGGCAGAGCCGAACGCCACCAGGCGCCGGAGCCCATGACGCCGGGCAAGGTCGCGAAGGCGGCGCTCGCTCGGCGCGGCGACCCCGTCGTGGAGGCGCCGCAGCGGCCGCGCGGTCTCGTCGCCGTGGCGCGTCCGATCGGGGAACGAGCGGTCCACGGAGCCGGCCAGGACGCGCATCCCGGCGGCGCGATCCCGCGGCGCCCGATCGTCGAGCAGGCGCTCGCGCAGGCGATGACTTGTCGAGCAGCACGACGGGGAGCGCGGCGCGCCGCGAGCCGAGCTCGACGAGGTCGGCCAGCGCGTTCCGGAGCAGCAGCTCGTCGACGGGCTCGGCGAAGCGCCGGATCACGAGGACTGCGCCCTGCGAGTCGACTCCCGCGAACTCGACGGCGCGGTTGGCACGGGCGATGACAGCGAGGGCCTCGGTCGGTTCGACCATCGCGAACGCGAAGTGAGCGGCGGCCCGGGCGCGGGCGTCCCCGATCAGCGCGAAGCGACGGTCCGGGCGCTCGACGAGCCCGTCGTCCTCGAGGACGCGGAGCGCCCGCTCGGCGCTGGAGAAGGAGACCTCCAGGATCGCCGCCACCTCCGCGGGGCGCAGGCCGTCCGGCCGCTGCGAGAGCGCGACGACGGCCCGCAGGCCGTGTTCGGACGCGACGAGACGGCTCATGATCAGAGAATGACGCTGGCAGCGTGATTCGTCAACGACTCGCCGCGGTCGCCGGGCGACCGGGGTCCCCCGGCGTTCCGATTGTCGCCGGGCGACCGGGGTCCCCCGGCGTTCCGATTGTCGCCGGGCGACCGGGATCGCCGGGCACGACATCGTCGAGGGGGACGTCCACCGGTCCCGGGGCGGCGAGGACGGCGGCGAGCTGGGACGGGATCGGGTCCACGGAGTCCCAGTCGACCGGGAGGCGGACGCGGATCGCCTCGGGGTCGATCGCGGCGGCGCGGGCGGCGTTGGCCGGGTCGGCGGTCCACTCCATCGCCACGGCGCCGGAGGTGAAGCCGGCCCCGAAGGCGACGAAGACGATCTTGTCGCCGACCTTCACCCGGCCGCTGTCGACGGCCTCCGCGAGGGCGAGCGGCACCGACGCCGCCGACGTGTTCCCGTAGCGGTCGAGGTTGACGAAGATCCGGTCCATGGGGAAGTCGAGGCCTTTTGCCACCGCCTCGATGATCCGGATGTTCGCCTGGTGCGGGATGACGAGGTCGATGTCGTCCGGGTGGAGCCCCGCGTCCTCGATGGCGGCGAGCGCCGACGAGGCCAGCGTCTTCGTCGCGAAGCGGTATGTCTCCTTGCCCTCCATCCGGATGAAGTGCTCGCCCCGGGACACGGTCTCGGCCGATGACGGGCTCTTCGAGCCGCCGGCGGGGAGCCAGATCATGTAGGCGCCCTGCGGCTCGGTCGTCAGCTCCATCCCGTGCGGCCCGGTCGGCTCGTCGGACGCCGACACGACGACCGCGCCGGCGCCGTCGCCGAACAGGATGCAGGTGCTCCGGTCCGTGTAGTCGAGGAAGCGGGTCAGCAGCTCGGCGCCGATCACGAGGACGTGCCGGGCCAGGCCCGAGGTCACGTAGGCGCGGGCGGTGGCGTACGCGTACACGAAGCCGGAGCACGCGGCGGAGACGTCCATCGCGAAGGCCCGCGTGTTGCCGATCGCCTCCTTGACGAGCGCTGCGGTCGAGGGCATCCAGTAGTCGGGCGTGAGCGTGGCCACGAGGATGAGATCGACGTCGTCGGGCTCGAGGCCGGCGACGGCGATGGCCCGGGCCCCGGCCACGGCGCCCATCGAGGCGGTCGTCTCGTGGGCCGCAGCGACGCGGCGCTCGCGGATCCCCGTCCGGCTGACGATCCACTCGTCGTTCGTGTCGACCATCCGCTCCAGGTCGGCGTTCGTGAGGACCGCGCTGGGGGCGTAGCTGCCCCAGCCGCTGATCCGGGCCCAGCGGCCGGCGGGGACGGACGACGGCGTGGTCACAGCGGCTCCACCTCGATGAGCGGGTGCTTCGCCTTCACGAGCGTGCCGTTGTCGGGGATCACCCGGACCACGCGCCCGGCCTTGTCGGACTTGATCTCGTTGAACAGCTTCATCGCCTCGATGAGGCCGATGACCTGGCCGACGACGACCTCCCGGCCCACCTCCACGAACGGCCGCGACCCGGGGGTCGGCGAGGCGTAGAAGATGCCGGTGAGGGGCGCGAGGACGGGCTGGCGGGCCGTGGCCGCGGGCTCGCCGGAGGGCGCGGCGCCGTCCCGGACGGCGAGGGTGTCGGCGGCCCCGGCGGCCGCGCCGTCGCCGGCCGCGTGGACAACCGGCGTCGTCGGGGCGAGGGCCGCGGCCTTCCGCAGGACGATCCCGGTCCCGCCGGCCTCGACCTCGAGCTCGAGCAGGTCGCTCCGCTCGAGAAGGCTCGCCAGGCGGTCGACGAGCGCGAGGAGGGACGCGTCGCCGGCGGTCGGGGCGGCGGTCGGGGCGGCGCCCGCGGCGACGCCCGGGGCAGCGCCCGCGGCGCCGACCGGGGCGGCGGCGCCGTCCGCGCCCGGGGTCGGGCCACGTCGGTCGCGAGGAGTTGGCGCTCGTCCGTCATCCGTCCCACCGCGTGAGCACGAGGGCGCTGTTCTGGCCGCCGAACCCGAACGAGCTGCTGACGGCGACCCGGATCGGCCGCTCGCGGGCGACGTTCGGCGTGAGGTCGAGCCCGGCGGCCGCCTCGTCCGGGTCGTCGAGGTTGATCGTCGGCGGGATGACCCCCTCGCGCAGGCTCAGGACCGTGACCGCGGCCTCGATCGAGCCGGCCGCGCCGAGGGTGTGGCCGAGCATGCTCTTGTTGGCGGTCACGCTGACGTCGCCGGCCCGGTCGCCGAACAGCCCGCGGAGCATCTCCAGCTCCGTGCGGTCGCCCTCCGGCGTGGAGGTCGCGTGGGCGTTCACGTGCTCGACGTCGTCGAGGGCCAGCCCGGCCTTCTCGAGCGCCCGGCGGATGGCCCGGATCGCCCCGATGCCACCCGGCGCCGGCAGCGTGATGTGGTTCGCGTCCGCCGACGCGCCGTAGCCGACGAGCTCGGCGAGCGGCTGCGCCCCGCGGGCGCGCGCGTGCTCGAGCTCCTCCAGGATCAGGACCCCGGCCCCCTCCCCGACCACGAAGCCGTCGCGACCGCGATCGAACGGCCGGGAGGCACCGGCCGGGTCGTCGTTGCGCGTCGAGAGGGCCCGCATCGCCGCGAAGCCGCCGACGAGCGCCTCGCTGATCCCGGCCTCGGAGGAGCCGGCGATCATGACGTCGGCGTCGGACCGGCGGATGATCTCCCAGGCCTCGCCGATGGCGTGGCCGCCGGTGGCGCAGGCGGACGAGACGGCGAAGTTCGGCCCGAGGGCGCCGAAGACGATCGCCGCCTGCCCCGCCGCGAGGTTCGGGATCGCCATCGGGATGAAGAACGGGCTCATCCGGTCCGGCCCCTTGTCGCGGGCCACGGCCACCTGCTCGGCGAACGTGATCCCGCCGCCGATCCCCGTCCCGAGGAGGATCCCCGTCCGGAGCGCCAGCTCGCCGTCGAGGCGGGCGGGCAGCCCCGCGGAGCGGAGCGCCTCGTGCGTGCCGGCGAGGGCCAGCTGCGTGTAGCGGTCGTTGCGCCGCTGCTCCTTGCGGTCGAGGACGACCCCGGGGTCGAAGTCGGGCACCTCGCCGGCGATCCGCGACGCGACACCGGAGGCGTCGAACGCGGTGATCGGCCCGATCCCGGAGCGGCCGGCGACGAGGCCCTCCCAGGTGGAGGCGACGTCGACGCCGAGAGCCGTCACGAGGCCCAGCCCGGTCACGACGACGCGGCGCTCGCCGCCGTTCGGTCCGCTCATCGCACGAGCTTCCCCGTGCGGATCGTCGCGGCGCGGTAGACGTCGCCGGGCAGGCCGCGCGCGGCGACCGCGTCGGCGGCGGCGATGGCGTCGAACTCGACGCGCTTGATCTCGGCCGTGACATGGCCGTCCACGACGTCGAGGAGCGCCCACGAGGCGGTGGCCTCGCCGTCGAAGACGTAGCCGGCGCTGCCGCCGTTGACGACGACCTTCCAGCCGAAGTCGCGGATCTCGGGGACGTGGGTGTGACCGCAGCAGATGACGCGGGCGTCGGTGCGGCCGAGCCGCTCGAGGAAGACGCTCTCGTCGAGACCCTGGTCGAAGCCGGCGGTCTGGGAGCCGGGCGAGGCGTGGGTGACGAGCAGGAGCGTGTCGTCGTCGGCGCGCACCCGGCGCTCGGCGGGGAGGCGGCGCAGCCAGTCGACCCGCTCCGGGCCGATGGCCTCGTGGGCCCAGGCCGCGGCGGCCTTCATCGACTCGGGCACGCCGTCGCCGAACCACGGGAACGCGGCCCCGTAGTCGAAGTCGGCCACGGCGATGTCGGTGTTGCCCTGGACGACGAGCGCGCCGGCGGCCTCGAGCTCGCGCACGCCGTCGATCGTCGCCGCCGGGTTTCCCCCGTTCATCGCCAGGTCCCCGGCGATCGCGATGACATCGGGCGCGGCCGACCGCACGGCCTCGCGGACCGCGGCCAGCGCCTCGGCGACGCCGTGGACGTCGGAGAAGAGGGCGATCCTGGTCATCAGCGCAGGACCGAGGCGTCGGGGATGATGAACGAGAGGGTCGCCTCGCAGCAGACCTCGCCGTCGACGCTGGCAACAGCCTTGCCGCGCCCGAACCGCTTGCCGAGCTTCTCCATCGTCACCTCGAGGCGGAGGACGTCGCCCGGCTTGACGACCCGCTTGAAGCGGCAGTCGTCGACGGCTGCGAACAGGCCGATCCGGTCCCCGAAGCCCGGCTGCTTGGCGACGAAGACGCCCATCGTCTGGGCGAGCGCCTCCACCTGCAGGACGCCGGGCATGACCGGCATCCCCGGGAAGTGGCCCTGGAAGTACCACTCGGTGGCGGTCACGGCCTTGACGCCGACGATCCGCATCGCCTCGGGGTCGTACTCGTCGATCCGGTCGACGAGCAGGAACGGCCAGCGATGCGGGAGCAGCTGCTCGATCTCGCGGGTGGTGTGGATCGGCTCGGTCACGACAGGCTCCGGTGCGGGGTGGTCAGTGTGCGGCGGCGCGGACGCGCCGAACGGGCGAATGAGTGCAGGCCTGCACGGGTCGGCACGCGTCGCTCATCCGCGCGGGGCGAGGAAGGCGGCGCCGCCGACGCGGTCGACGAGGTTCGTCGTCACCCGGCCCTCGACGAAGGCCGGGTTGTCGAGGATGGCCCGGTGGAAGGCCCGGTTCGTGATGACCCCGTCGACGACCAGCTCGTCGAGGGCCGCGCGGCCCCTCGCCATCGCCGCCGCCCGGTCGGGGCCCCAGACGACGAGCTTGCCGAGGAGGGAGTCGTAGTACGGCGGGACGTCGTAGCCGGCGTAGAGGTGCGAGTCGAGGCGCACGCCCGGCCCGCCCGGGGCGTAGAAGCGCTCCACGGTTCCCGCCTGCGGGCGGAAGTCGTGGGCCGGGTCCTCCGCGTTGATCCGGAACTCGATGGCGTGGCCCCGGAACGTCACGTCGGCCTGGCCGAAGCCGAGCGGCTCGCCGGCCGCGATCCGGAGCTGGGTGGCGACGAGGTCGATCCCGGTCAGCATCTCGGTCACGGGGTGCTCGACCTGGATTCGGCAGTTGATCTCGATGAAGTAGAAGCTGCCGTCGCGGTCGACGAGGAACTCGAGCGTGCCGAGGTTCTCGTAGCCGGCGGCCACGACGGCCCGGATCGCGCGCTCGGCGAGCTCCGCCCGGTCGGCCGCGCCGAGGGCCGGCGTCGGGGCCTCCTCGATGAGCTTCTGGTGGCGTCGCTGGACCGAGCAGTCGCGCTCGCCGAGGTGGATGCCGTGGCCGTAGCGGTCGACGACCACCTGGACCTCGACGTGGCGGTTGTCCTCGAGCCACTTCTCGAGGTAGAGCGAGTCGTCGCCGAACGCCGCCCGCGCCTCGGAGCGGCAGACGCGAAGGGCGCCCTGCAGCTCGCGCGGCGTGCGGCACATCCGCATGCCCTTGCCGCCGCCGCCGGCGGAGGGCTTGACGAGCACCGGGTAGCCGATCCGCTCGGCCTCGGCGAGCGCGTGCTCGTCGTCGCGGAGCATCCCCTCGGAGCCCGGGATGGTCGGCAGGCCGTGCCCGGCCAGGAGCCGCCGCGTCGCCTCCTTCGAGGCGAAGCGCTCGAGCACCTCGGCCGACGGGCCGACGAACGTGAGGCCGTGGGCCGCGACCGCCTCGGCGAAGCCGGCGTCCTCGGACAGGAACCCGTACCCGGGGTGGATCGCGTCGCAGCCGGTGACGATCGCCGCCGAGATGAGCGACGAGGCCGAGAGGTAGCTCCGCTTCGCGTCGGCCGGGCCGATGCAGATCGCCTCGTCGGCGAGCCGGGCGGGCAGGGAGTCGCGGTCGGCCTCGCTGTAGGCGAGGACCGCGCCGATGCCGAGAGTGCGGCACGCCCGCAGGATCCGGAGGGCGATCTCGCCGCGGTTGGCGATGAGGACGCGCTCGAACATCAGGCGCCCTCCCCGCGGTCGGCGGCCGGCGCCTCGAGGAGCTCGATCTCGACGACGCCCTGGCCGTACTCCACGGGATCGCCCGGCTCGACGAGCGAGGCGCCCAGGATGCCGTCGACCGGCGCGACGACCTCGTGCGGCACGCCCAGGACGTCGATCGCCCCGAGGCGATCGCCGGCCCGCAGGCGGGCACCCGCGACCAGGTCCGCGCGGGGCCGGAAGAAGCCGACCGCCGGCGAGGTGGCGATCGCCCGTGTCGGCGGGTCGTCGGGCCCGGCGTCGGCGACGCCCGGGCAGGCGCGGCGGCCGGGTCGGGCGGGCGCGGGTCGCGCGAGGCGTGGTCGCCCGTCGTCGCATGCGGGGCGTGGCCGTCGGGGCGACCCTCGGCGCGGGCGCCGGCCCGCGCGGCCGCGCGGCGCGCTCCGCGGCCGTCGCCGGGCATCCGGAGCCGGACGCGCCACGTTCCCTCGCGGACGTCGAGCTCGCCGAGCCCGCTCGCGCCCAGCTTCGCCACGAGCGCGGGGAGGAGCTCGTCGGCGAGGCGGTCGATCGCCGCGTGGTCGGCGCGCCGCTCGTCGGGCGTCCGCGCGTCGGCCGTGCGGGCGGCCGGATCGGCGTCGAGCGCGCGCCCCGCCGGATCGGCGTCGTGGTTGGTCACTCCTAGACCTCCTCGCGCGCGGGCGGCTCGTCCCGTCCGTCGCGCCCTTCGCGCGTTCCGAGACCCCCGAGCGTCTTGCCGCCCGCCTCCAGGGCCCGCCGCAGCCGGTCGGCGAGACCGGGCCGCTCGGCAGCCTCCGGCTCCTCGGGCCCGCCGAGGTCGTCGAAGGCCCCGAACGCCCGGTAGCGCCCTCGCCGGGCGGCGAGGAGATCGTCGAGGCCGACGGCCGCCAGGCGATCGAGCTGCTCGACGATGACGGCCTTCAGGCGGCGCGCCGTCTCGCCGGGGTCGGCATGGGCGCCATCGCCGGGCTCGGGCACGACGAGGTCGACGACGCCGAGCTCGAGCTGGTCCTGCGCCGACATCTTCATCGCGAGGGCCGCGTCGGCGGCCTTCTCGGCGGTCCTCCACAGGATCGACGCGCAGCCCTCCGGGCTGATGACGGAGTAGACGGCGTTCTCGAGGGCGACGACGACGTCGCCGGCGGCGATCGCCAGCGCCCCGCCCGAGCCGCCCTCGCCGGTGATGACGGTGACGATCGGGACGCGCGTCC
Organism: uncultured Chloroflexia bacterium; assembly: GCA_963736545.1. Classification (GTDB taxonomy): domain Bacteria; phylum Chloroflexota; class Limnocylindria; order Limnocylindrales; family CSP1-4; genus CTSoil-043. Next base: position 3,131,383 of record CAVTPA010000001.1, on the reverse strand, counting down.
GGCACATGACCATGATCGCGCGGGCGATCGCCTCGGCCACGCCGCGCTCCTCGGCCTCGGCGCCGGGATACGCGCCCGGCGTGTCGACGAGCGTCACGACCGGGATCCCGAAGCGCTCGGCCAGCTCGAAGAGCCGGATCGCCTTGCGGAAGCCCTCGGGCTTGCCCATCCCGAAGTTGCGGCGGATGTTCTCGTCGGTGTCGGCGCCCTTCTGGTGCCCGACGACGACGACCCGCCGGCCGTCGATGCGCCCGAGGCCGCCGACGATCGCCCCGTCGTCGCCGAAGAGGCGGTCGCCGTGGAGCTCCACGAAGCCGTCCACGATCCCGGCCACGAGCTCGAGCGTGTGCGGCCGCCGCGGGTTGCGGGCGAGGAGGACGCGGGACCACACCGCGTCCCGCGGGTCGACCTCGGCGGCGACGGCGGGCTCGGCGGCGTCGGTCGAGCCGTCCGGCTGGGCGCCGCGGGAACGGGCGCGGCCGAGCAGGCGGTCAACCACGGCTCACGCTCCCGCCGCTGCCGGCCGCGATCGCCGGGGGCGCGAGGACGTCGAGGATCGCGGCCAGCTCGTCGCGGAGCTCGGCCCGGGCGACGACGCGGTCGACGAAGCCGTGCTCGAAGAGGAACTCGGCCCGCTGGAACCCCGGCGGCAGCTCCTCGGCGATCGTGCCCGCCGAGACGCGCGCCCCGGCGAACCCGATGAGCGCGTTCGGCTCGGCGACGTTGACGTCGCCGAGGGCCGCGAACGAGGCGAAGACGCCGCCCGTGGTGGGGTCGGCGAGGACGGAGACGTACGGGATGCCGGCGGCCCGGAGGGTCTCGAGCGCGGCGATCGTCTTCACGAGCTGCATGAGGGCAAGCGTCCCCTCCTGCATCCGGGCCCCGCCCGACGCGCTGACGATGATCAGGGGGATCCGCTCGGCGGCCGCGCCCTCGGCGGCCCGCGTCACCTTCTCCCCGACGACGGAGCCCATCGACCCGCCCATGAACCCGAAGTCGAGGGCGCAGATCGCCACCCGCCGGCCGTCGAGCGTCCCGTAGCCCCAGATGGCGGCGTCGCGGCGGCCGGTCGCCGTCTGGGCGCCGACGAGCCGGTCGGCGTACGGCTTGCTGTCGACGAAGCCGAGCGGGTCGCGCGAGACGAGGCCCGGATCGCGCTCGCGGAAGCTCCCCTGGTCGAGGAGCTGGGCCAGCCGGGTCGGCGCCGCGACGCGGAAGTGGTGGCCGCACGACGTGCAGACGCGGAGCGCCTTCTCGAGGTGCTTGTTGAAGAGCATCTCGGAGCAGCCGGGGCACTGGGTCCACAGGTCCGGCGGGTAGCTCTCGCGGCGCGGCCGGAACGGCAGGGTGATCGGCATCAGGCGAGCCTCCGCGGGAGGACGTCACGGCCGGCGCGGGCTGCGCGGGCGACCCGTACGGCGCGGGCCATCGCGTCGTCGGGGGCGCCGCGCGAGAGCCGCCAGGCGAGGAACGCGGCCCCGGCGAGGCTGAGCGCAGCCGACGTCACCGCGCCGCCGAGGAGCAGCGGGCGGGGCATGGCGGGGCGGTCGGCCGGGTCCGTGCCGCCCGGGACCGCCCGGACGAGCGCCGCCAGCTCCGGGTCGTCGAGGAGCGGCCGCGGGAACGGGACGAGCGCGGTCTCGCCGCCCGCCGCCGCCGCGAGTCGCATGCCGGCCGCCGCCTCGGCCAGCCGGCGCGCGAGGCGATCCTCGAAGCGGAACGAGGGGTGGACGCGGACGAGCTCGTCGCGCAGGCGGAGCGCGGCGGCCCGGAGCTTCGGGTCGAGCGAGGCGTCGGCCGGGGCGTCGTCGGCGCGCCGCTCGGCGGCCGCCAGGAGGCCCTCGAGATAGCGGTCGGTGACGAGGGCCTCGACCTCGAGCGACTCGAGCGAGCCCGGCGCCCCGTGCGAGATCGGCGTTCCCGGCAGGCCCGGCGCCGTCACCGGCCCCCGCCCCGCTGCTCCAGGTCGCGGGCAACGCTCCGCAGCGCCCGGTGGAGGAGCACGCGCACCGCACCCTCGGAGCGCCCGAGGACGCCCGCGATCTCGGCCGTGCTCATCTCCTCGACGAACCGCAGGACGACGGCGCGACGGCGGTCGTCGGGGAGGCGCGCCACGGCCGCCCAGGCCGCCGAGGCCTCGGCCCGGTCGACGACGCCGCGCTCGACGTCGTCGGTGGCGGCGGCGGTCGCCGCGGCCTCGAGGGGGGCGGTCGGGCGGCGGCGGAGCGTCCGCCGCTGGTTCGCGACGACGTTGCGGGCGATCCGGAAGAGCCAGACCCGGAACGTGGAGGCCTCCGGGCCGGCCTCGACCGGCGCCTCCTCGCGGAAGCGCGGCAGGGCGCCCAGGACCAGGAGGAACGTGCGCTCGGTCACGTCCTCGGCCTCGTGATGGTCGCGGAGCTCGTGGAAGGCAAAGCTGTAGACCTGGGCGACGTACTTCCGGTACAGGGCGTCGAAGCGGGCCGGGTCGGCCTGCGCCTCCCGGACCAGGCTCCGGTCCGGGTCGAGCGCGACCACCCGCCGGACCGCGCCGGCCGCCTCTGCTCCCCTCCTCCGTCCGAACACCGCGCCGCCCGTCCCGTTACACCCCGGCCGGAGCCGGGGCCCCGCCGGATGCCAGCCGGACGCGGACCACGTCGCCCGCGTGGATCGCGCGCTCGCCACCCGGCGCGGCCGCGTCGGCCACCAGGAGCGCGCCCGTCGCCGGGTCGAGCCCGATCGCGCGGACCTCCTCGGGCGCGCCGCCGTGACCCTCGAGGCGGACGAACCGCCCGGTCGTCAGCTGGCGGGCCGTCCAGTCGTCGACCGGGAAGCGACCGGCCTTCAGCGCTTCCAGGCGCGGCTCGAGGCGGGCCAGGAAGGCGTCGAGGAGGAGCGCCCGGTCGACGGGCCGGCCGCCGGTGGCGTCGTGGAGGCTCGTCATCGCCGGGGCGAGGTCCGGCGGGAAGTCGACCCGAGCCCAGCCGACGTTGACGCCGATCCCGACCACGACCCGCGGATCGGCCGAGCCGAGCCCGTCGGACTCGCCGAGAACCCCGCCGAGCTTGCGGATCGGGCCGTCGGCGGCAGCGACGGCGCCATTCGCCGCGTCGGCCGCCCCGGCCCTGGCGGCGTCGGCCGCCGGGGCGTCGGCCGCGACATCCGCCGCGCCGGCGGCCGGGGCGTCGTCGTCGATCACGAGGTCGTTCGGCCACTTGAGGCGGATCGCCCGGTCGCGCAGCCCCGCGACGTGCTCGGCCGCGTCGGCCATTGCCAGCGAGACGATCGCGGCGAGGCGCCAGGCGTGGCCCGGCTCGAGCCAGGTCGGCCGGAAGCCGACCGAGAGGAGGAGCGCAGCGCCGGGCGGGGCGGTCCACGTCCGGCCGGCGCGCCCGCGGCCCGCCGTCTGCTCCTCGGCGACGGCGAGGCAGACCTCCGGCGTGCCCGCGGCGAGCCAGCCGCGGACGACGTCGTTCGTCGAGGCGACCTGCTCGAACCGCTCCTGGCGCGCCGGGAAGGCCGTCACCGGCCCGCGGCGACCTCGCCGGCCGGCCGACCCGCGCCAACCTCGCCGGCCGGCTCGGGGCTCGTCAGCTCGAACGCGGCGTGGAGGGCACGCACGGCGGCCTCCAGGTGGTCCTCGGCGATCGTGCAGGTGATGCGCACCTCGGAGGTCGAGATCATCTCGATGTTGACGCCGGCCCCGGAGAGCGCACCGAACATCCGGGCCGCGTAGCCCGGGGCGTTGTGAAGGCCGGCGCCGACGATCGAGACCTTGGCGATGGACGCGTCCGTCGTGATCTCCCGGAAGCCGAGGTCGCGGACGATCGGCTCGAGGACCCGCTTCGCCTTCGCCAGCTCGACCCGGGGCACGGTGAAGCTCATGTCCGTCGAGGAGCCGTGGCCGACGTTCTGGACGATCATGTCGACGCTGATCCCGGCCTCGGCGAGCGGGGCGAAGACGGCGTGGGCGACGCCCGGCCGGTCGGGCACCTCGACGAGCGTGATCTTGGCGACGTTCCGGTCGTGGGCGATCCCGCGGACCTTGTTGCGCTGCTCCACGAGCGGGTCCTCCTTGATGAGGGTGCCGGGGGCGTCCTCGAACGAGCTGAGGACCTCGATGACGACGTCGTTCACCCAGCCGAGCTCGACCGCCCGGACCTGCATCACCTGGGCGCCCTGGTGGGCCAGCTCCAGCATCTCCTCGTAGCCGATGACCGGCAGCTGCCGCGCCTCGGGGACGACGCGCGGGTCGGCGGTGTAGATGCCCTTCACGTCGGTGTAGATCTGGCAGCGGTCGGCGCGGAGCGCGGCGGCGAGGGCCACGGCCGTCGTGTCGGAGCCGCCCCGCCCGAGGGTCGTCGTCTCCATGAGCTCGAGGGCCTTCGCGCTCTGGCCCTGGAAGCCGGCGACGATGACGACCCTGCCGTCGGCCATCTCGGCCCGGATCCGGACCGGGTCGATGCCGGCGATGCGGGCCTTGCCGTACGTGCCGTCGGTGACGATCCCGGCCTGGGCGCCGGTGAGCGAGATCGCCGGCACGCCGAGGGCATGGAGGGCCATCGACATGAGGGTGGCGCTCTGGTGCTCCCCGGTGGCGAGGAGCACGTCGAGCTCGCGCGGCTGCGGGTCGTCGGTGATCGCGGCGGCGAGCGACAGCAGCTCGTCCGTCGTGTCGCCCATCGCGGACACGACGACGCACAGGTCGGCGCCGTCGGCTCGGGCGGCGGCGATCCGGCGGGCCACGCGGCGGATGCGGTCGGCGTTGGCGACGGAGCTGCCGCCGAACTTCATGACGACGAGGGGGTGCGACATCGCGCCGGATTGTAGCGCGCAGCACGTGACCACCTCGGCCGCGGCGGTCGCGGCCGAGGGCCGTGCCGACGCAGGGCGGACTGCGGGCAGCGGCCCGGAGACGTCGGCGCCCGGGTTGCCCGGCGTCAGGGCTCGACGGTGATCGGGCCGCTTCCCGCCACCGCGCTCCCCGACGCCCCCTCGAAGTGGAGACAGACGATCCCGGCGATCCCGGGGGTGAGCCGCACGATCAGCGCGTTCGACGACGTCCCCTCGAGGACGGTCATCCCCGTGACGTCGATGAACGGCGGCTGCGTGGTCGGGTCGGCCGCGGTCGCGAAGTACGTCTCCAGGTCGTCCCAGCCGAAGCCATCGTGGAAGCTCACGACGACCGGGACGGTGGTCCCCGTCGTCGTCGTCGCGACGGTCACCCGCCAGTCGCCGGCGCCGACCGAGGCCGGGGCGTCGTCGGCACAGGCGGAGCCGTCGAAGGTGACGGTGATCGTGCCCGCGAGCGTGAACGGGTTGGCGCGCGGCGGGCCGACCCGAAGACCGGCGAGGAAGCGCTCCTCGAAGGCAGCGCGGTCTGCGGCCGTGGCCACGCGAACCTCCGTCCCGTCGTCGGCCCGCGCCGTGCGCCCGCTGTCGGGGCCGTCCGCCGTCACGACCGCGAGCTTCATCGGCTCGAACGTCGCGACCGACTCGTCGACCGCGATGACGGCCGCCAGGGCGTCCCACAGGTAGTCGAACCCGCTCACCCCGCGGCGTGCGACGAGCTCGTAGGCGATGTCCGCCCCCGCCGCGGCATGGTCCGAGGCGAGCGCGTCGACGAAGCCCTGGTCGACGGGGACGGCCTGCGTCGCGTCGAGCGGCACGAGGGTGATCGGGATCCCGGAACGGAAGACGGCATCCGCCGCCGTCGGGTCCGCGTAGACGTTCCACTCGGCCGGCCCGGGCGACCCCACGCCATCGGGATCCGTGGCGACATTGCCGGTCACGTCGACCGCGCCTCCCATCGCGACGATGCGTCGGATCTCCGTCGCCACGCCGGGATCGGCACCGAACGCGTCGGCGAGGTTCGTCAGGGGGCCCAGGGCGACGACCGTGATCGGCTCGGCGGCCGCACCCGCGATCGAGGCGATCATCTCGGGAGCGGTCTCGGCCGGGTTCGAGACGGACGCCGGCTCGAGGGCGAGTCCGTACGCGTTGTCGGCGGTCTCCCGCCAGTCCGCCGGGAACGCGTGGCCCCCGGCAAGCGGCTCGTCGCGCCCGCACGAGACCGGGACGTCCGAGCGCTCGAGCGTCGCGAGGAGGCGGGCCATGACCTGCAGGCCGGGGAGGCAATGCACCAGGCCGGTGCCCGTGACGGTCACCGCCTTGACGTCGACCTCCGGCTCCCGGAGCAGGTAGGTGATGGCCAGGATGTCATCGAAGCTGAGGTCGGTATCGAGCACGACCGGCGTGGGCCCGGCCGGGGTGGCGATCGCGGTGGCCGTCGCCGTTGCCGCACCCGAAGCCGGCGCGGCGGACGGCGAGCCGGCGCCGCACGCCGCGAGAAGCAGGGCGAGCGCCGCGACCACGGCCAGGCTGCGCGCCGCCCCGGCCGGTACCGGGACCGACGAGCGTGACATGCCGGGGTCGACGAGGGGACCAGGCGTCGGAGCGTTCATGATGCGTCCTCCCGGATGGCTGGCGCCCGCGCGGGCGGGCGCCGAGTTCGCGAGGTCGTCAATACGAGATCGTTCCGGTCAGCCGGCCCTCGAAGTGCCAGGGCGAGATCGGGAGATCGGTCGCCTCGTCCCACTCTCCGGTCGCTGCGAAGTCGAGGACGAGCGTCCCGGTCGCATGCGCAAAGCGGCCGGTCCCGCCGACGATCGGGATCGTGAACGGCGAGTCGCCGTCGGGATCGTCGTACGCGCCGAACAGGCGATCGCCATTGGCGGCCACGAGCTCCACGTGACCGTTCGTGTAGCCGGGCAGGACAACCGGTGGGCAGTGTGACCAGTGTGCGGCCACCCGGCCGAGATGGCTCACCGTCCCCCACGAGTCGGTGATCGTCGTGACGGGGCACGTGGGATGGTCCCAGTCGAAGACGAAGACGATCTGGCCGGTCAGGCTCCCGTGGAACGGCCGGTCGGTCCCGCCCGAGCTCGCCGCGGTCACCGGGGCCGTGGCCAAGGCAACGAGCAGGAGGACGGCAGCGGCGCCGCGGCCGACGGACGGCGCGGCCAGAGGGAAGCGGTTCATCGCGACCTCCGTGCGTGCGGCCGGCTAGCGGGCCGCCGGTCAGCGGGACGCGTGCTGGCCGCAGCTCTCGCGGATCACGAGGCGGGCCCGGAGCACCACGCGTCGCGGCGTGCGTGCCTCGCCGGCCCAGATGCGGTCGAGCGTCGTCATCGCCTCGGCTCCCATCGCGCGTGCCGGCAGCGCGACGCTGGTGAGCGGAGGACTGACGACGCCGAGAAGAGGGATGTCGTCCACTCCGACGAGCGCGATGTCGTCGGGGATCCGGAGCTGCAGCCTGCGGGCGGCCTGCATGACTCCCATCGCGAGGAGATCCGAGATGGCGACCAGCGCGGTCGGGCGGCTGGACGCGGCCAGCAGTCTCGTGGCCCCGGCGTCCCCGTCGGCCGGCCCCCATCCGGCGACCCGGACGACGAGCTCGTCGCGGGCGGGCAGCCCCGCCTCGGCGAGAGCGCGCCGGTAGCCGATCTCGAGCGGCAGGACGTTCGAGGCGGGAGCGGCGACGGTGACGAGACCGATGACGCGGTGGCCGTGCTCTGCCAGATGGCACGTCGCGAGGTACCCCACCTCCTCGAGGTCGACCTCGACGACGTGGCCCGGCGAGCCGGGTCGGTCGACGACGACGAACGGGAGGCGGCGCTCGCCCGTGATGTCGCCGCCGCTCCCGGCGAGGAGCTGCGAGATCTCGGTCGAGACGGCGATGAGACCGTCGACGCCCCGGGCGGCGAGCTGGGCGATGGAGCGAAGCGCCTGCGCCTGGTCGTCGTGGGTCGCCGCCACGATGAGAAGGGTCCCGGATCGGCGCGCCGCCTCGTGGGCACCCTCCACCAGCTCCGCGTAGAACGGATTGGCCAGGGTCGGCAGGACGATCCCGACGAGATGCGAGCGGGCCGCCGACTCCTCCGGCCACAGTCGCCGCGGGTCGAATGCAGCGACGCGGGTGCGAGTGCCGCGCCGGACCTCGACGAGCCCGTCCGCGCCGAGCATCCTGTACGCCGCGCGGACGGTGTGGAGGTTGACCCCGAGGCGGCCGGCCATCTCCCGGACGGGCGGCAACGCGTCGCCGACCTCCAGCGTTCCGCTCGAGATCGCCCACGTGATCTGCTCCCGGATCTGCTGCGCCAGCGTGGCGGGCCGAGCGGGGTCGACGTGGACCTGGATCGTGACGTCGTCGCGGCTCAAGGGATCACCACAGGTTGATTGTTCTAGCACACTATATCACCGTGGGCAAGCGCCGCCGGGGGACGCCGCCGGAACACGCACCCGGGCCCCACCGGGGCGGCTCTCCCGCCGCCCGAGCCGCTCAGATCACGCCGAGGCCGTCGAACGCCTTGAGCAGGAACCACGTCCCGAAGACGAGGCCGAGCACGATCATGATCGTCCGGTTGTGGCGTTCCAGGCCGGCCGACGCGCGCCCGAGCACGGCGTCGGCCCGGGACGGCGCGAGGTAGGCGACACCGACCACCGCGAGGTGGATCGCGAGCGCGCCGGCCACGAAGACGAGGTAGGTGCCGGCCGCCGCGACCTGGCCGAGATCCGCCTCGGCGATCACCCCGATCGCGGCGAGGGTGAAGGCCCACAGCTTGAGGTTGATCCCCGTGAGCGCCGCGCCGAGGACGAACGCCCGCGCCGGGGAGACCGCCGTCACCTTCGCCATCCAGGCCGGCGGCGGTGCATCCTCGTCGGGCTGGCGCAGGAGCTTCGCCGCGGCGCTGGCGAGGAAGGCGATCGCGACGACGAGCAGGAGCGTCGAGGCGATCGGCCCTTGGCCGTCGGTGCCGTCCTCGACGACCGGGGCTGCGCGATCCAGCACGAGGCCGAAGCCGATTCCCTGGGCGAGCCGGACGGCGATCAGCCCGCCGACCCAGGCAACGGCGGTCACCCGCCCGGCCTCGGCACGGAGCAGCAGGATCGTGATCGTGATCGGGACGGGCAGGACCGCGCTGGCCACGATGAGCGGGAGCAGCGCCGCCCACAGGTCGAGCATCCGAGAGCGCCTCGCGTCGGGCCCGACCGAACGGCGAGTGCCGCGCATCGATTCGGGTGCTGCGCTCATGGTGCGACATCAGGGTGTCACCGTGGGTTCGACATCGCCACGCCCTGACGGACGGCATCGAGGCGACGCCGCCGGCCCTGTCGACCGATGCCGTACCATCTCGCGGACCCGCCATCGTCCGCGACCTGGAGCCGCCGCCGTCCATGTGCTTCGACCTCGACAGCCATCCACCGATCCAGCCGATCGCCGGCGGCGCCATCGACACCGAGGAGATCGTCCTGCGCGCCGGCGACGGCGGACGGTTCGCCGCCCTCCTCGCCCGCGCCGAGGCCCCGACGGGTGCCGGGATCGTCGTCCTGCCCGACGTGCGGGGACTTCACCCCTACTACGAGGAGCTCGCCCTCCGCTTCGCGGAGGCCGGCGTTGACGCCCTCGCGATCGACTACTTCGGGCGCACGGCCGGGATCGGGGTCCGCGAGCGACCGACCGACTTCGACTTCATGACCCACGTCGGCGAGACGCGCTTCGCGAACCTGTCGTGGGACATCGGGGCCGCCTCGGAGCGGCTCCGCGGGCTCGGGCCGGGCCGCGCGCGGGCGATCTTCACGATCGGGTTCTGCTTCGGCGGCCGGCTCGCCCTGATGGCGAACACGCTCGGGCTTGGCCTTGCCGGTGCCATCGGCTTCTACGGCTGGCCGGTCGGCGAGCGCTGGGACGTCCCCGCCCCGGCCGACTCGACCGGCCTCATGACCGCTCCGGTGCTGGCCGTGTTCGGCGGCGCCGACCGGGGGATCCCGCCGGAGGCCGTGGACACGTTCCGCGACGCCCTTGCCGCCACGGGCGTCCCGCACGAGGTCGAGGTCTACCCGGGCGCCCCGCACTCGTTCTTCGACCGCAAGGCCGAGGACTTCGCCGAGGCCTCGGCGGATGCCTGGGAGCGGGTCCTCGCCTTCATCCGCACGAACACGCTGCCGGCGTAGGCCGCGGCGCGCGGGCGCGTGCGGGCGGCGGCCCCCGTGCGTGGGACGCCATGGTTCCTGCCTTGAGGCCGGGGAGTGGCCCGTTCCGGCACGTCCCCGTGCGTGGCACGCAACGCTCGTGCTCGAACACACGCGGTACGGCCCCGATGAGCGTCGCCACGCAGCAAGGATTGCGTGCGACGCGAAGGGCGACCCTCTACCGCGTCGAGCCCGGCTCTACGCCCCGATCGGCTGCTCGACCCGTGCCCCGGCGCTGCGCGGGGCGATGACCTCGATGCGGCCGGGGAGGTCGAGGTCGGCCGCCGCGGCGCGGAACGCGCCCTCGATCCGGGTGATCCCCGCCAGCGTGTCGGCGAACGCGATGATCGTGCTGCCGGCGCCCGACAGGCACGCCCCGAGCGCCCCGGCCTCGCGCGCCGCCCCGACCAGCCGGGGGAGCTGCGGGTAGACCGCCGCCCGGTACGGCTCGTGGAGCCGGTCGATGGTGAGCTGCCCGAGGGCCCGCACGTCCCCGGCCGCCAGCCCGGCCACCCCGAGAGCGACCCGCTGCAGGTTCGCGACCGCGTCGACAAGCGGCACCAGCTCCGGCAGCGCCGCGCGCATCTCGGGCGTGCCGAGGCGCAGGTCGGGGATGAACAACACGGCCCGGAGGTCGCGCGGGATGTCGAAGCGGACGGCCGTCGGCACGTCGCCGTGGGCTGCGATCGTGAAGCCGCCGAGGAGCGCGGCGGCGGCGTTGTCGGGGTGACCCTCCAGCTCGGTGGCGAGGGCGAGCGCCCGGTCGGCCGGCAGCGTCTCGCCGGCCAGGGCCGCCCCGGCGAGGAGCCCGGCCACGGTCGCCGCGGCCGACGAGCCGAGCCCGCGCGCGAGCGGGATCCGGTTCCGCATCTGGACCCGCCAGCCGAGCTCGCCGGCGCCCTCACCGCGGACCTCGGCCAGGCCCCGCTCGAGGGCCACGACGAAGGCGTTCGAGCGGCCCTCCGGCAGCTCACCGGCGCCCTCGCCGTCGACGGCGACCTCGACCCCGGCCCCCGGCCGGGCAACGCACTCGACCTCGACCCGGTCGACGATCTCGAGGGCGACCGCCAGGCAGTCGTAGCCGGCGCCGAGGTTGGCGCTCGTGGCCGGGACCTCGACGGCAACCCAGCGCCCGTCGAGGTCGGCGAAGTGGCTCATCGCCATGTGCCCGGCTCCGCGGGGCCGGCCGCCGCCGCTTGAGCGGCCACCGCCCGGCCCACGCACGTCAGTCCCATCCCAGTGCCTCCGTGATCGAATGCAGCGTCGCGTCCGCCTCGAGCAGCCCATGCTCGGCCGCGAGACGGGTTCCACTGTCCGGGTCCTTGAGCCCGTGGCCCGTGAGCACGCACACGACGCAGGCGTCGGCGTCCAGCCTGCCATCCGAGCGGAGCTTGCGGACGCCCGCGAGGCTCGCCGCCGAGGCGGGCTCGCAGAAGATGCCGGCGAGCGCGACGACGTCCCGGTAGGCCGCGAAGATCTCGTCGTCGGTGACCGCCTCGATGAGCCCGCCGGACTCGTCGCGCGCGGCGACCGCCTTCTCCCACGACGCCGGGTTGCCGATCCGGATCGCCGTCGCGAACGTCTCCGGGTGCTCGACCGGGTGCCCGAGGACGATCGGCGCCGCGCCGGCGGCCTGGAAGCCCCACATCCGGGGCGGGCGGTCGATCACGCCGGCCTGGAGGTACGCCCGGAAGCCCATCCAGTAGGCGCTGATGTTGCCGGCGTTCCCGACCGGGATCGCCAGGACGTCGGGCGGCCCGCCGAGGTCGTCACAGACCTCGAAGGCTGCCGTCTGCTGGCCGAGGAGCCGGTACGGGTTGACCGAGTTGACGAGCGTGATCGGGTGGGCGTCCTGCTCGGCAAGCTCGCGGACGGCCGTCAGCGCGGCATCGAAGTTGCCGCGGACGGCAAGGACCTTGGCCCCGGCGGCCTGGGCCTGGAGGAGCTTGCCGGCGGCGATCTTGCCGGCCGGCAGGACGACGACGACCTCGAGGCCGGCCGCGGCCCCGTACGCCGCAGCCGACGCCGAGGTGTTCCCGGTCGAGGCGCAGACGATCGCCGTCGCGCCCTCCTCGCGGGCCTTGGCCACGGCCATGACCATGCCCCGGTCCTTGAACGAGCCGGTGGGGTTCATCCCCTCGAACTTCAGGAAGAGGTTCGGGACGCCCCAGGCCGCGCCGAGGCGCTCGGCGTGAACGAGGGGGGTCGCCCCCTCCCCGAGCGAGAGGCGCGGCGTGGCGTCGGTGAGCGGCAGGAAGGCCGCGTAGCGGTCGAGGAGGACGGGCCGAGCGCCGACGGCGGGCGGACCGGAGTCAGCCATCAGTCGGTGACGGGGTACAGCGTCACGTCGACGTCGGCGGGCAGCAGCGGCGCGATCGCGCCGCGAACTTCCTCGAGCGTCAGCGGCTCGGTCCGCACGCCGACGCCGTCGTCCACCTCCACCGTCGCGGCGGTCTCGCCGACTGCGACGGCACCCGGGTCCACGTCCGGGAGGAAGGCGAACCACGGCCGCGGCGCGGCGAAGGAGTCGGCGGGGACCCCGGTGGCGGCGGCCGCGTGGGCGATGGCCGCCGACGCGGGCGCCAGGCCGGCCCAGGTGCTGCCGTGGCCGCGGGCGATCGCCAGCAGGTCGCCGAGGATCGCGCTGCTCGTCGCGTCGCCGCCGGCGCCGGGCCCCGAGAACGCCACGTCCCCGACCGGCTCGGCCAGGATCTCCACGCGGTTGATGACGCCATCCGTCACGCCGAGCGCGCCGCTGTCGGGCACCGCCGTCGGGAGCACCGACGGCACGATGACGCCGTCCGGGCCCGGCTCGGCGAGGGCGAGGAGCTTGAGGTCGAGGCCGAGGAGCGCGGCGGCCTCCATCTCCGATGAGGTGACGCCGGTGATGCCGGGCCGGCCCCAGCCGCGGACCGAGGGCGGCGTCCGGACGACCGTGGCAGGGTCGATCCAGCCGCCGAACGCGAGGCGCGCCAGGATCACGATCTTGTTGACGGCGTCGTCACCCTCGACGTCGCCGCGTGGGTCGGCCTCCGCGTAGCCGAGGGCCTGCGCCTCGGCGAGCACGTCGTCGTAGGAGCGGCCGAACTCGCCCATGGAGGTGAGGATGAAGTTCGTCGTGCCATTGACGATGCCGCGCACACGGTGGATGGTGTTCGCGGCGAGGTCCGCGGCGAGCGGCGACAGCACGGGGATCCCCCCGCCGACGGCGGCCTCGAAGCGGAAGGCGGCGCCGGAGCGCCGGGCGATCGCCTCGAGCTCGGGGCCGTGGTGGGCCACGACATGCTTGTTCGCGGTTACGACCGCCTTGCCGGCACCGAGCGCGGCGGCCACGAGCGTGTGGGCCGGCTCGTCACCGCCCATCAGCTCGACGACGGCGTCGACGTCGGGGCGTGCCACGAGGTGGGCCGGCGCGTCGGTCACGAGGTCGTCGGGGACGCCGAGCGCGCGCGCCCGGGCGAAGTCGCGCTCCGCGACGCCCGCGAGGACGAGGCCGGGCACGCCGCCGGCGTCCACCCGCTCGGGATGCTCGAGGAAGGCGCGCACGACGGATCCGCCGACGGTGCCGGCGCCGAGCACCGCGACGCGGAGGGGAGCAGGGCTGGACATGGCGCAGATCGTAGCCGACGCGCCGACCGCGGTGGACGGCCCGATCGCGGGGCAGCGCCGGCGACCGCCAACGGACCCCGCGGCACGCCGCGACGAGGGTGGCCTCGACGCCGCCACTGGCGGGTGACGGGGAAGGCGTCCCGGCGGGCCGTTCGCCCGCCGGGACGCCGAGGGGCCGGAGACCCTACAGGTCGCAGAACCCCGGGTCGGGTGCGTCGATCCGGAGCCCGGCTCCGACCGGCACGAGGTACGTGGCGTAGAGCACGAGGTCCGTCGCTCCCTCGTTGCGGGCATAGTGGACGTGGCCGCCGCCCTCGTCGATGAACGACTCGCCGGCCGAGTACACGGTGGCCGTGCAGGCCTCGTCGCTGTCGTAGTACGTCAGCTCGCCGGCCACGATCGTGACGAACACGGGTCCCGGGTGGCTGTGCCAGCCGAAGTCGCCGCCCGGGACGAAGGTGATCGTCTGGGTGACGACGTCGACGTCGTTGCGGATGTGGAGCTTGAGATCGTGCGTGTTGATCTTGTCGCCCGCCTCGAGCGTGCCGCGACCGAGGGTCGTCGGCGTGGCTCCGGAGGGCGGCGTGGCCAGGACGACCCCGCCGACGGCGACGAGGGCGGCCAGGCTGATCACGAGCGCGCGGATGGTTCGCTTCATGGCGGAGGCATCTCCAGTTGACTAAGAGACCATGGGGACCGCCGCTCCAGTGGCGGCTCACCGTTCCGGCTCGCGCTCGTCCGTCCCGACCGAACAGGCTCGGCAGGTGCGTGCGTTCGGAGGACGGGGAGGGTGCCGCCCCTCGTCGCGATCCATCTCGCGGTCACGGCCGTGGAGTCGCCGGCGTGATCGCGCGGAGTGGCGGCGGAGCCGGAACCATGACAGAGCGTGCGCGGCTCGCTCGTCTCGCCGGACGGGCACGGCGACGCGCCGGACCGATGACGTGCCCCCGACGTGACGAGCTCGGTCAGCCTCCGCCGCTGACGGCCGACGACGGCATCGTCGGCGCGACGGCGAGCGCGGTTGTCGCCATCGGTTCCCCCCTCATGCTGCGCGCCGCCGTCGGCCCCAGCCAACTACCACACGGCACGGCGAGGACACGATGGTAAACGGACGGTCAAGCGACGCCCCCGGGGCGGCGACCCGACCGGACGGCCCTGCGACCTCGTTGCGCGAGGGACACGGAGCGGGGGGTCGGGGCCGGCCGCTACACTCGGCGGCGTGACCAGCCAAAACGCCTCCACCATCCCCGCCCGCACCCGCTGCTTCAGCGGGATCCAGCCCTCGGGCGCCGTCCACGTCGGCAACGACCTCGGCGCGATCCGCAACTACGTCGCGCTCCAGGATCGCTACGAGTCGATCTACTGCATCGTCGACTTCCACGCCCTCACGAGCACGCACGACGCGGACGCGATGCGCCAGCGGACGCGCGAGATGGCGGCGGCGCTCCTGGCTCTCGGCCTCGACCCCGACCGTTGCACGCTCTTCGTCCAGAGCCACCGGCCCGAGGTGACCGAGCTGATGTGGCTCTTCACCACCGTGACGCCGGTCGGCTGGCTCCTCCGGACGCCGACGTACAAGGAGAAGCGGGCGAACCAGCCCGAGGACGTCAACCACGGCCTCCTCACCTACCCCGTCCTCCAGGCCGCCGACATCGTCCTCTACAAGGCCTCGGTCGTGCCGGTCGGCAAAGACCAGGCCGCGCACCTGGAGCTCTCCCGCGAGATCGTCCGCGCCTTCAACAACCGCTACGGCGAGACCTTCCCCGAGCCCCAGGCCGTCTACACCGAGGCACCGGTCGTCCTCGGCACCGACGGGGTGAAGAAGATGTCGAAGTCGGTCGGCAACACGATCCCGATCTTCGCCTCCGACGACGAGATCCGCCGGACGATCATGGGGATGGTCACGGACACGCTCCGCATCAAGCGGACCGACCCGGGCCATCCGGAGCGCTGCAACGTCTGCCAGCTCCACCGCTTCTACGGCGACGACTACGAGGAGATCTGGGAGGGCGAGCGGACGACCCGGACCGGCTGCGTGGACACGAAGAAGCTGCTCGCCGAGCGGCTCATCCGCCACTACGCTCCGGCCCGCGAGCGCTACGCCGACCTCATGGCCCACCCGGAAACACTCGACGGGATCCTCGAGGAGGGCGCCACGCGCCTCCGGCCGATCGTCGACGCGACGATGGCCGAGGTGCGCGAGAAGATGGGCCTGCGGTAGGGGACGACCGGCCTCGGCCGGTGTCGCCGACGCCGCCGGCCCTGTTCGGCCCCGGCCGCCGGCGAGCCGGCGCCGCGGGAGGTCACGGCCGGGCGCAGCCCTGCTAGGATCGGCGGCGAGCCCGTCGGGGCCCGCGATCCGGCCCCGTCCGGCCGGAGGAGCGAGATCGCTCGCACGATGGACCGGCCAGCCACAACCCCGCCCCAGTCCGCGGTGTCGCCGCCCGTGGATGCGCCCGCCGCGCCGCCGGTGGCGCTCGCCGCCGGCCAGCCCGGCCTCCTCTCGCCCCGCGATCGGCGCCTGCTGACCCTCGTCCTCGTCCTCGGCTCGATTGCCCTGTTCTTCGTCGTGCTCGGGCAGCTCGCCGGCCTGTGGGCCGTCTTCGGCGACCTGGTCCTCACGTTCTTCTTCGCCTGGCTCCTCGGCTTCGTCCTCGAGCCGGTCGCCGCCTGGATGGCCCGCTTCATGCCCCGCGTCGTCGCCGTCACGATCGCCTACGGCTCGGTCGCGATCGGGGCCTTCGGGCTCGTGCTCCTCGCGGCGTCCGCGCTCATCACCTCGACCACCGAGTTCATCGGGAACCTGGCGGCGTTCCAGCGCGACCTCGTGGCGCTCCTGCAGCCGGTCATCGACTGGCTGCGCACGCTCGGCTTCGACCAGGTGGACGTCTCGGCCCAGATCGACACGATCCTGCAGGCGCTGGCGACCCAGGCCCAGGACCTCCTCGGGCCTCTGCAGGAGATTGCCGTCGCAAGCGTCGGGGTCGTCGGCAACCTGCTCATCGTCTTCTTCCTGGCGGTCTTCATCTCGATCGACCGGGCGGCGATCGGCAGCTTCCTGATGCGGCTGGTGCCTCCCGCCTATGCCGACGAGGCCCACCTCCTCAGCGAGAGCGTCGGGAAGTCGTTCGGCGGGTTCATCCGGGGCATGGTCATCATCGGCGGGACATACGCCCTCGTCGCGCTCATCCCGAACCTCCTGTTCGGGCTCGACTACGCTGCCCTCACCACCGCCGCGGCGGGGGTCCTGATGGCGATCCCGTTCTTCGGACCCTTCGTTGCCTGGTCGCCCCCGGTGATCGTGGCCGCGGTGACGCAGCCCGAGGCCCTGATCCCGACGCTGGCGATCATGGGCGTCGGCTGGTTCGTCAACCAGAACATCCTCCAGCCGCGCGTCCTCGCCGGCGCCGTGGGGCTCCACCCGGTCGTTGTCCTCGCCTCCGTGCTCATCGGCATGAAGCTCTTCGGCATCCCCGGGGCGATCTTCGGGCTGCCGGTCGCGGCGGTCATCTCGTCCTTCTTCTTCTACTTCCTGCGCCGCAACGTCCGGCCCGACGAGCGATCCGTGGCGGCCCGGGCGGCGCAGCGCCTCGCCGAGCGCGAGGGCCGGCCGACACGGGTGCCCCGCGAGCCGCGGCCGGGCGAGGCCGAGGAGATCCTCGCCGAGGAGATCGGCCGGCAGGTCGACGCGGCGATGGGCACCCGCCGCGGGCCCGACGGGACCTCGCTGGGCGACTCGTCGCCCGACGCGCCGGCGCCCGATGCTCCGCCGCCCGGCGCCCCGGCGCCCGTGGCTGGCCCGGCCGACCGGCCCGCGCCCGGATGACCCCGCGGCCGCGAATCCTCGTCACGAACGACGACGGCATCGAATCGCGCGGGCTTCTCGCCCTCAGGCAGGCGCTCGAGCCCCTCGGCGAGGTGATCGTCATCGCCCCGGAGACGAACCAGAGCGCGGTCGGCCACTCGCGGACGATGTGGCGCCCGCTCCGGGTGCGGGAGCGGACCCTGGGGGACGGATCGCCGGCCTGGTCGATCGACGGCTCGCCGTCCGACGCGGTCGGCCTCGTCTTCCTCGGCCTGCTGCCGGGCCCCATCGATCTCGTCGCGAGCGGCATCAACCACGGCGCGAACCTCGGCGACGACATCACGTACTCGGGGACGGTGAGCGCGGCGATGGAGGCGATCCTCAACGGCTGCCCGGCCTTCGCCATCAGCGTCGACGACTACGCCCCGGACGACTTCGAGCTGTCGATCGCGGCGGCCCGGGTGGTCGCGAAGGCGATCCTGGCCCGCGGCCTCGAGCCGGGACAGCTCCTCAACGTCAACGTCCCGGCGATCCCGGCGGCCGACTGCGCGGGCTTCGAGGTCGCCCGCCTCGGCAAGCGGACGTACCAGGACGAGCTGATCCGGCGCGAGGACCCCCGCGGCGTGCCCTACTACTGGGTGGGCGGCTCGCCGCCCCGGGGCCATGCGATCCCGGGCACCGACGTCGACGCCGTGGCCAACAACCGGGTCGCCGTCACGCCGATCCAGCTCGACCTGACGGCCGACAAGTTCCTCGAGCGCCTCCGCGGCTGGGATCTCGCCCTCGAGGGGTGAGGTCGCGCGCGGCCGGATTCGCTGGGACGCGCACGCGCGGGAGCGGCGTCGGTCCGGCCGTGTTCGGAAATACCGCCCGGGCTGATGCAGTCGCGCTCACCGGGGCTTTCGGGTCCTGGTGATCAGCCCCAGCGATCCCACGCAACTGGCGACGTCTCTTCAGCCCCGTGAGGTCCGTCGAGGTTGCGTCGGGCGTGCTCCCGCGCCTTGCGGATCCGGTCGGCACGTGGCTCGGCGACGCGGACTTCGTCCGTAACACCGCTCCGACTGATCAACCGGACTTCGATCCCGCGCACCGACGAGGCCCAACCCGCCGCGCGCCCAACCCGCCGCGCACCCACCCCGTGCCCCGCCGCCGCGGCCCACGGGGCGACTTCCGGCCCGTCAACCGCGCGACCTCCGACCGTTCCCGCGGGCCGCCGGCGTCGTACGCTGGCATCGGGCAACCGACCGCGATCCCGAGCAGCAACCAGATCGGAGGCGGGCGATGGGCGACGTCCTGGCGGTCGTGCTGGCGGGCGGCGCCGGCGAACGACTCTCGATCCTCTCGGCGATCCGCTCCAAGCCGGCCGTTCCCTTCGGCGGCAAGTACCGGCTGATCGACTTCAGCCTGTCGAACTGCGTCAACTCCGGCATCGACGACGTCCTCGTCCTCACCCAGTACAACCCGCGGTCGCTCAACGACCACATCGGCACGGGGCGGCCGTGGGGCTTCGACCGGCCACGGGGCTGGGGCATCCGGCTCCTGCAGCCGTACATCTCGGCCCAGGGCAGCGGCTGGTACCTCGGCACGGCCGACGCCGTGCGCTACAACCTCCACGAGATCGACCAGGTCGGCGCCGACACGGTGCTCATCCTCGGCGGCGACCACGTCTACAAGATGGACTACCGGCCGATGCTGGCCGCCCACCGCCGAACCGGTGCGGACCTCACGATCGCGGTCCTGCCGGTGCCCCCGGCCGAGGCATCGCGGATGGGCATCTGCGATCTCGACGCCGAGGGGCGGGTCGTGGACTGGGAGGAGAAGCCGGCCGAGCCGCGGAGCGACCTCGCCTCGATGGGCGTGTACGTCTTCTCGCGGGCCGCGCTCCACGCCTGGCTCACGCCCGACGCCGCCGACTTCGGCCACGAGGTGATCCCGGCGATGCTCGCCGGCGGCGCCGAGGTCTACGGGCACCGGTTCGAGGGCTACTGGCGCGACGTGGGGACCGTCGAGGCCTACTGGAAGGCGAACCTCGATCTCGTCGGCCTCGTGCCGCCGCTCGACCTGTTCGACCGGACCTGGCTCATCCACACCCGCTCCGAGGAGCGCTCGCCGGCCAAGCTCGGTCCCGACGCGGTCGCCCGGCACTCCCTCCTGAGCCACGGCTGCATCGTCAACGGCACGGTCACGAACTCCGTGCTCTCCCCGGGCGTGAAGGTCTACGAGGGCGCCGTCGTCCGCGACTCGATCATCCTGCTCGACACGGAGATCGGGCCGGGCGCCGTCGTCGACACCGCGATCATCGACAAGTTCGTACGGGTCGGGGCGCGGGCGGTGGTCGGCAGCGGCGACGACCGGGCGACGCCGAACGCCGACGAGCCGGAGCGGCTCGACACCGGCATCACGGTCGTCGGGGAGCGGGCCCGGATCCCGGAGGGGACGCGTCTCGGCCGGAACTGCCTCGTCGAGCCGCGCGTGGACGCGAAGGACTTCGCGCCGTTCGAGGGCCTCGTCGTGCCGTCGGGAGCGTCGGTGCGCCGTTCGTCGTCGGCGCGACCGAAGGGCTGACGCCGGACCACCCGGCCCCGGGGCCGGTGCGGTCCGCGGCCGCTTCCCAGCGCGGCGTTCCACCGCCGAGCGGCTACCGCCCGGCCGCCGAACGATCCGCCTACCGCCGCCGCTTCCGGTCGGCGAGGATCTCCTTCACGGCGTTGTGCGCGGGGGCGCCGGTGACGCCGCCGCCCGGGTGCGCGCCCGGGCCGACGAGGTAGAGCCCCCCGACCGGCATCCGGTAGCGGGCCCAGCCGACGAGCGGCCGCCAGGCGAACCAGGCGTCGAGCCCCGGCTCCTGGTGGTACGGGTGGCCGCCCGTCAGGCCGTACTCGGCCTCGAGGTCGGCCGGCGTGAGGACCTCGCGCGCCGTGACGACGGCCCCGATCCCGGGGGCGACCTCCTCGAGCGCCGCCACGACACGGTCGCCGAGCGTGATCCGGGCCGTGTCGTCCCAGGCGCCGTCGCGAAGTGCGTACGGCACGTACTGGGCGATCACGCTGACGACGTGGCCGCCTTCGCGCGCGGCGAGGGACGGGTCGATGAGGGTCGGGATCGTCGCCTCCAGGACGAGCCGGTCGGAGACCCGCCCGTGCTTGCTCGCGTCGAACGCCCGCTCGAGGTCGTCGATGCCGGTCGCGCCGACGAGGATCCGGCCGCGGAGCCGCTTCGCCGCGTCTTCGCCCGCGCCGGCTGCCGGGAAGCGCGGCAGCGCCGACAGCGCCAGGTTGACCTTGGCCACCGTTCCCGGCTGGCGGATGTTGCCCGCCCGCCAGCGCAGGTTCGGACCGAGGTCGAGCGGGCCGAGGAGCCCGACGAGCGTCCGCTTGGGGTCCAGGCCGGACGCGACGATCGGCGCCGCGATCTCCTCCCCGGACGCGAGGGCCACGCCGGTGACCCGGCCGTCGGCCGTCGTGACGGCAACGACCTCGGCGTCGGTCCGGAGCTCCGCCCCGAAGCCGCGTGCGGCCGCGGCGAGCGCGTCGCTCACCGCCCCGGGCCCGCCCCGGGCGAGGACCGCCTGGCCCGCAGCCCCGCCGTCGTTCCCGGCCGAATCCGCGAGGAGCGTCGCCGTCGTCCCCATCGACCACGCGCCGAGGCCGGTGAACTGGACGGCCCGGGCGGCCACCGTCGCCCGGACCGCGTCGTGCTCGAACGCCTCGGCGACGAAGTCGGCGACCGCCATCGGCAGGACGCGGAGGAGGTCGCGGGCGTCCTCCCGCGAGAGCTTCTTGTAGGCGCGGCCGAGGAGGAGCCCGGTGATGGCGTCGGCAAGGCCGGGCCCGGCGGTGGCCGGCGGCGCCTGCTCGGCGAGCGCGGCGAGGAAGCCCGCGAGCGCCCGGACGCGGCGGTCGAAGCCGGCCCAGGCCAGCGCGTCGGCGCCCGACCAGGTCTCGAGGTCGGCCGCGGTCCGCTCGGGGTCGGCCCACAGCGTCACCGCCCGGCCGTCGGGCTGCGGCGCGAAGGCGCGCACCTCGGGGGCGACGAGCGAGAGGCCGCGCGACCCGAGGTCGAGCTCGCGGAAGACGGCCGGCCGAAGCCGCCCGACCGTGTGGAACAGGCCCGGCGCCCGGGAGCCGTCGTCGAGCGTCCGCGTCTCGACCGTTCCGCCGAGCGTCGGGCGACGCTCCAGGACGAGCGTCCGCAGCCCGGCCTTCGCCAGGTACGCCGCAGCGACGAGGCCGTTGTGGCCGCCGCCGACGACGATCGCGTCGTAGCCGCCCGACGGCTGCGTGATCGCGGCCATCACGCCACCTTCCCCTTCTTCGCCTTGAGCAGCTCGATCGCCGCGAGACGGCCGTTGGCGGCCATGATCCCGCCGCCCGGGTGGGTCGACGAGCCCGCCATCCAGTAGTCCCGGATCGGCGTCCGGTAGCGCGACCAGCCGGGCACCGGCCGGCTGAAGAAGAGCTGCTCCAGCGACAGCTCGCCGTGGAAGATGTTGCCCTCGGTCAGGCCCCACTGCTGCTCCATGTCCCAGGGCGTGACGACGTACGTGTCGACGATGACGTCCCGCAGGTTCGGGGCGAACTCGCTGATCGTGTCGATGACGGTGTTCCCGAACGCCTCGCGCTGGTTCTCCCAGTCGGCCGCGCCCTCGGCGAGGTTGTACGGCGCGTACTGGACGAAGCAGCTCATGACGTGCTTGCCCGGCGGCGCCACCGACGGGTCGACGAGGGAGGGGATGACGATGTCGACGTACGGCCGGCGGCTGAAGCGCCCGTACTTGGCGTCGTCGTAGGCGCGCTCCATGTAGTCGACGGCCGGGCTGATGCTCATCGCGCCGCGCAGGTACTCGGTCCCGCCGGGGTTCGTGGTGAACGTCGGCAGCGCGTCGAGCGCGAGGTTGACCTTGCCGGAGCTGCCCCGGAACTTGAAGCGGCGGACGGCGGCCTCGAAGTCCTCCGGCAGCACGCCGGGCTCCAGGAGCTGGAGGAACGTCCGCCGGACGTCGGCCGACGAGACGACGACGCCGGCCTCGATCTCCTCGCCGCTCTCGAGGACGACGCCGGTCGCCCGGTCGCCGGCCGAGGAGAGCCGGACCTGGGCCACGCCGGCGTTCGTGCGGATCTCGGCGCCGAGCGCGCGGGCAGCGTTGGCGATCGCCTCGCTGATCGCGCCGGTGCCGCCCTTGTGGAGGCCCCAGGCCCGGAACGCGCCGTCGATCTCGCCCATGTAGTGGTGGAGGAGCACGTAGGCCGTCCCCGGCGAGCGGACGCCGAGGAACGTCCCGATGATCCCGGAGGCGGACATCGTCGCCTTGAGCGGCTCGGTCTCGAACCACTGGTCGAGGAAGTCGGCCGCGCTCATCGTCATGAGCCCGATGAAGGCCGCCTGCTGGCGCTCGGGCAGCTTCGCGAAGTCGCGGGCGAGGCCGAGGACCCCGAGCCAGTCGCGGGGGTCGAGCGAGGCCGGGTCGGGCGGCACGATGCCGAGGATCGGCTTGATGAAGCGGGCCATCTCGGCCATGAGCTGGCCGTACTCCTCGTAGGCGTCGGCGTCGTTCTTCGACCAGCGACGGATCTCGCGCATCGTCTGGGCGTGGTCGTCGGTGCGCCAGAGGTAGTCGCCGGGGACCGGGGTGAACGTCCCGTCGAGGGGCAGGATCTCGAGGCCGTGCTTCGGCAGCTCCAGCTCCCGGATGATCTCGGGGCGCAGGAGGCTGACGACGTAGGAGAGGACGCTGAACGTGTAGCCGGGGACGATCTCGTCGCTCGTCGTCGCGCCGCCGAGGATGTGGCGCTTCTCGAGGACGAGCGTCCGCCAGCCTGCCCTGGCGAGGTAGGCGGCGGTCGTGAGGCCGTTGTGGCCGCCGCCGATGATCACCGCGTCGTAGCGCTCGGCCACCCGCGTCTCCTCCTGTCCGTGTCTTTGCGTTCGGTTCGGTTCGGGCGGCCCGCTATGCGCGCTTGCGCGGCGGGTCGAAGAAGGGCAGGTCCACGACCGTGGCCGGGACCCGGTGGCGGCGCGCCTCGACGGTCCACTCCACCTCGAGGCGGGTGCCCGTCCGGGCGTGGGCGACGCCGACCGAGGCGAGGGCCAGCATCTTCTTGAGGAGCGGGCTCCAGCCGGTGCTCGTGACGCGGCCGGCCTGGCGGCCGCCGGCGAAGAGCGGGACCGGCGACCGGCCGACCGTCGGCGGGGCATACGGCGCAAGGCCCTCGGCGGCGTACAGCGCCTCGATCGCGGGCCAGCTGACGTCGAGGCCGACGAGGCGACGCGGCGGCCCCCCGGCGGCCACCTCGGCGATGAGGGCCCGCTTGCCGATGAAGTCCGCCTTGGCGAGGTCGACGAGCTTCCCCATCCCGATCTCGTAGGGGCTGAAGTTCTGGGCCGGGATGTGCGAGTGGACGGAGCTCGTGTAGTCGACCTCGATGAGGACGAGGCCGGCCTCGAGGCGGGTCACGTCGAGCGCGAGCATCCCGGCAGGGCGGATCCGGTACGGCTCGCCGGCGGCGACGAGGACGTCCCAGGCCTCGACCGCCCGGTCGGCCGGGATCCACAGCTCGTAGCCGAGGTCGCCCGTGTAGCCCGTCCGGGAGACGTCGACGGGGATGCCGCCGAGGTTCGAGGCCCGCCGGCGGAAGTAGCGCAGGCCGGCGAAGTCCTCGCCGGAGGCAGCCTCGAGGACCTTCCGGGCGAGCGGTCCCTGGAGGGCGATCGCCGCGTCGCGCTCCGACACGTCCTCGACGCCGACGTCGAGCCCGTGGGCGTTCATCCGGAGCCAGCGGTACTGCGGGTCGGCGGCCGTCCAGCGGATGACCTGCCCGCCGTCGGCATCGTCGAGGCGGTGGATGGTCCCGTCGTCGACGACCTTGCCGTGCTCGTCGCACCACGGCGTGTAGAAGACGCGGCCGGGGGCCATGGTCGTCGCGTCGCGGACGATGAGCCGGTCGACGAGGCGGAGGGCGTCGGGGCCGCGCAGCTCGTACTTGAAGAGCGGGCTCACGTCGATGAGCGCGGCCGCCTCGCGGATCGCGTTGTACTCGATGACGTGGCTGGCGTGGTACTCGCTGGCGGCGAAGAAGCCCGACCACTCGCGCCACTGCATCTTCGCGTTGAGGGGCGCGGTCCGCGCGTGGAAGGCGGTCCCGACCGTCACGTCACATGCTCCTCCGCTGGGGTGCCGGCGCGCGGCCGGGTGCTGGGCTCAGAGTGTCGGCGCCATTGTGCCGGAAGCGGGTTCGAGGCGGCGGCGAGCGCCCCGGGGCCGCGCCGAGGGACGGCGATGGCTCCGGGGTCCCTCGGCGAGAATCGTCCCGGCATCCTCGCAGATGCGCGCCAGGCGAACGGTATGCGTGGTCGGCCCGCCCGCCGGGGCACCGATGTCGCCCGCGACCGGGTCGAACTCGATCAGATGCTCACCCAGCAGCACCGGGGACACGATCGGCCGTCCGCTCGACTCGTTCCAGCGACGCAGGAGCCCCGGCCAGGTGCCGTACCGTTCGCCTCGCGAGCATCTGACACGATCGGGTCCCCGACCACCGCGGCGGGCGGCACGACGTTCGACCGGCGGGCGCGGCAGGCCGGGGCGTCCGCCTCGTAGGCGAGGACGGGGACGCCCATCCGAACGAAGTCGTCCGGGTTGCGCGTCACGACCGTCGCGCCGAGGGACCAGGCCACGCCCGCGATGAGGGCGTCGCCGAGCGTCCGGGGGCTCGTCCTCCCACCGAGGCGGCGAGCGGCCGACGCCCGGCCACGATCGGGCTACCTGCCGACGCGGGCGAAGTCGGCGGCGATCGCGACGGCGACGTCCTGTGCCAGGCCGCTGCTGCGGACCTCCCAGTTGACGTCCCCGCCCTCGGCGACGACGAGCCAGCGGCCGTCGCCGAGGTCGACGACGCGGGCCGGCCGATCGCCGAAGGACGCCGTCCCGGCGTCCGGGCCGGGCGGGATGCAGACGTCGTCCCCTCGACAGTAGGCGCCCTGGCGGATCTCGAGGCGGGCGCCCTCGGGCCCCTTGTAGTCGATCTCGAGGCGCCCCCCGCCGGCCAGCCGGAAGTTGCCGGCATCGACGAACCAGCCGGCAGGGAGGACGGGGCAGTAGACGTCCCAGGCGACTTCGGCGGCGACGGATGCGTAGAACGCCCGGTTCTCGGCGCTGCCGGTGCACGCGGCGGCCGGGCCCGCCGTCCCGCTCGGCCGCGGCGTCACGACGGGAGTCTCGGTGGGCGCCGGGGTCGACGAGGCTCCGGGGGCGGTGGTCGGGCCGGGCGACGCGCTCGACCCTGACGACGCGGACGGCGTCGGGCCGCCCGGGTCGGCCGTCGGTGCAGGCGAGCCGGGCGAGCCGGGTGGTGCCGCCGACGCAGGGCCCTCGCCGCCACAGCCGGCGAGGATCAGCAGGGCGAGGACGACCAGGGCGAGGGCGCGCACGCCCGTCGGAGCGGCGCGGAGAGGGGTCACCCGCCCAGCCTAGCGGTGCGAGGGTGCACCGGTCAACGCGACGTCGACGCCGAACACCGCGGCGACTCGCTCGCGGGCAAGGACGACGTCCGGCGGTCCGTCGGCGACGACCCGTCCGCCGTCGAGGAGGACGAGGCGGGGGAAGAAGTGGCGGGCCAGGGCAAGGTCGTGGAGGACGGCGAGGACGGTCGTGCCGTGCCGCTCGTTGAGGTCGACCAGGAGCTCCATGACCGCCACCTGGTGGCGCAGGTCGAGGTGCACGGTGGGCTCGTCGAGGACGAGCAGCGGGGCGGCCTGGGCGACGGCGAGGGCGATGAGGACCAGCTGGCGCTCGCCGAGCGAGAGCTCCCGCGCGTCGCGGCCGCGGAGGCGCTCGATGCCGACCCGGGCGATCGCGGCATCGACGGCGACCCGGTCCACGGCGCGCAGCCCGCGGAACGGGTCCTCGTGCGGCAGCCGGCCGAGCGCCACGACCTCCTCGACGCGTGCCGAGAACGGGAAGGTCGCCTGGCCGGGAACCGCCGCCAGGCGACGAGCGACCGTGGTCCGGTCGAGCGCGGCAACCGGGTCGCCGCCCAGGGTCGCCCGGCCGGCTCGTGGCGCGACGAGGCCGGCGAGGACGCGAAGGAGCGTCGACTTGCCGGCCCCGTTCGGGCCGACGAGGGCGACACGCTCGCCGGCGCCGATCGCGACGCTGACGTCGTCGAGCACGGCCCGCTCGCGGTAGGCGACCGTGACACCCTCGAGCGCGGCGATCGGCGGCGCCTCGAGCGCGGGCGGCACGGCGGTCGGCGCCGCGGCGGCCGGGGCCGTCGCGTCCGGGGCCGTCACAGCTCGTAGCCCCCGCGGGTCGAGCGAAGCAGGGCCAGGAAGAACGGGGCGCCGATGACGGCGGTGACCACCCCGACCGGGATCTCGCCGAGGAGGCGCGCCACGAGGTCCGCGACGACGAGGAGGATCGCGCCGAGCAGCGCCGAGAGCGGGAGCACGAGCCGCGCGTTGGGGCCGACGACGAGGCGCACGAGGTGCGGCGCGACGAGCCCGATGAAGCCGATGAGGCCCGAGACGGCGACCGCCGCCGCCGTCACGAGGGTCGCCAGCCCGAGCAGGATCGCCCGCTCCCGACGGACGTCCACGCCGAGGTGGGCGGCCGACTCCTCGCCGAGGAGGAGGCCGTTGAGGGCCCGCGCCCGGGCGAGGATCGCCAGGCTGCCGCCGACGACGAGCGGCATCGTGATCGCGAGGCGCAGCCACGACGCGCCCTCGAGGCCGCCGAGGAGGAACCCGAAGATCTGGCGCAGGTTCGCCCCCGAGAGGTACATCGTCATCGCGAGCCCGGCGGCAAGGAGCGAGCCGACGGCGTAGCCCGTGAGGAGCAGGCCGGTGAGGGGGCTCAGCGGACCGCTCCTGCCCAGGCGATAGACGACGGCGACGGCGGCCAGCCCACCGGCAAACGCGAGGACGTTGAGCAGCCCCAGGTCGAGGAGCGCGACCCGGATCGGGAGGAGGACGGCGATCGCGGCCCCGAGAGCGGCACCCGAGGCCGTGCCCAGCACGTACGGGTCCGCCAGCGGGTTCCGGAGCAGCCCCTGGAACGTGGCGCCGGCAACGGCAAGGCCGGCCCCCACGACCGCCGCCGTGAGGACGCGCGGCAGCCGCAGCTCGATGACGATGGTCTCCGCGGCCGGCGCCCACGTGTGATCGACCGGCAGTCCCAGGGCTCCGAGGAGGATCGCCAGCGTGTCGCCCGGGGCGACGGCGGCGCTGCCGGCCGCGACCCCGACGACGATCGCCACGCCGAGGACGACGAGGCCGACGGCGCCGAGCAGCGCGGCGCTGGGCGGCCCGCCGCGACGCCGGGCGCGGGCCCGGGCGAGGGCGAGGCCGCGACCGCCGATCGTCACCGGCCGGACCTCATCCGTCGGACCGCGCGATCGGCGCCGGCAGGACCACCTCCGGGTCGATCGCCAGGGCCAGGGCCCGGAGGCCCTCCGCCAGGCGCGGCCCCGGCCGGGTCACGACGACGTCGTCCACGGGCCGGATCGCGCCGTCCTTCACCGCGGTCATGCCGCTCCACCCGGGCCGCTGCGCGACCTGCTCCGCCGTCACGCCGTAGGCGGCGTCACCGAGGACGATGACCTGCGGGTCGGCGACGACGAGCGTCTCGAGCGGGATCGAGAAGACGGTCGGGCTCCCGGTCGTGATCGGATCGCCGCCGGCGAGGGCGATCATCTGGGCGACGAACGAGTCCGCGGCGGGGCCGTAGATCTCCTTCGTCGCGTCGAGCTCGTAGAAGACGCGGGGGCGGGCCGATCCGCCGGCGGCGACCGCGGCGGCGATCGCGTCGATCTCGGTCCGCAGCGTCCGGGCGAGCGTCGCGCCGGCCTCCGCCTCGCCGGCGGCGGTCGCGACGAGCTCGATGTCGTCGAGAACCGTGGCCACGTCGGGCGCGTAGACGACGAGGACGGGAATGCCGAGCGATCGCAGCCGGGCGAGCGCGTCCGGGTCGTTGAAGCCGTTGCCGCCGGCAACGACGAGGTCGGCCTCGAGCCCCACGATCTTCTCGACGTCGACGCCCTGGTATGTCGCCACGTCGGGGAGCGCGATCGCCTCGGGCGGGTAGTCGTCGAAGTCGGTGGTGGCGACGACGCGCGGCCCGGCGCCGACGGCGAAGAGGATCTCGGTGGTCGCCGGGGTGAGCGACACGATCCGCTCGGGGCGGGCGGGAAGGTCGACCTCGGTCCCCTCGTCGTCGACGAGCGCGAGGGGGAACGCGTCGGCCGCTGGCGGGGTCGGTCGGGGCAGGGGTCGCGGTGACGGCCGGGGCGAGCGAGCCGGTCGGCGAGGGGCCGCTCGGGGCTGCGGTCGCGGCGCCGCCGCAGGCGGCCAACGCCAGGGCGACGAGGGCGAGGAGCCCGACGACCGGGCTCGGGACGGCACGATGGCGCCGGGATCGGGAGTGACGCACGAAGGACCTCGCGAACGATGCGATGGGCGCGCCGAGGGCGCGCGGCGACGGCGCGAGGTCCTATGTCGGAGCGTGCATACCGGCCTGCCCCTTTCTCTCGAGGGTTCGAGCGGCTGCACCGCGGGGCCGGCGACCGGACTTCCGTCCCCCGAGGGGGACGGTCACCGTAGCGGGACTGTGCCGGATTCGCACCGGCTTCGCGACCACGCGGCGTGTCTTGGTGACGGGTGGAGCGTAGCACGCGCGGGCACACCCTCTGCGAGCCGAACGGCCCGATAAGGCCCGGATAAGCGCCCGCCGGCAGACTGCCGCGAGCGGTGTCGCCGACGCCGTCGGAACCCGCCTCCTCCCGCCCAATCCACCCCGCCGGAGGAGGTTGCACCGGATGTCGCCCGGACGATGGACCCGCCGTCTCGCCCTTCTCACGCTCGCCGCGTCCTTCGCCGCCGCCGGGGCCGGCCCCGCGCGGGCCGCCGAGTACCCCGGCTCGATCGCGTCGAACGAGACCGCGTTCGAGCCGCCCTGCCTGTCCTTCGACGACCCGTACCCCGAGAAGATGCTGAAGGCGGCCAACGCCGCGTTTGCCGAGCTCGGTTACGCGACGAGGACGTACATGGGCGCCGGCTTCACCCGCGGCGCCTACCTGAACCGCACCGCGGCCGACTGGGGCACCTACGTCCACAGTCACGGCGACCACTACTGGCACGCCGCCGACGGGAGGCGCTACTCCGGCTTCCGCGAGGACGCCGGGAAGTGCAACCAGGCCGTCGTCTACTCCAAGGACATCGCGACGAAGCGGTCGGGCCAGCAGAGCAACCTCGTCGTCATGTCGATGTGCCACGTGGGCGAGGACACCTCGACGATGCCGGGCGCGTTCGCGATCGCCAAGAAGAAGTACCGCGAGGGCACGTGGGGCGGACCGGAGTTCTTCGTCGGCTACCTCGGCGACGCCTGGGACAACGACGAGTGGCAGTTCGAGGTCGCGTTCTGGAACGCGATCGGGCCCGGCTACGGTGCCGGCGAGGCGTTCGACGTCGCCGCGGCCCAGGTCTTCTCCCACGCGTTCACGGCGAACTGGTGGGGCTCCTACGTCTACACCGGCCGGGCGGGACCCCTCCCGTCGGGCTGCGACCTGTGCCTGTGAGGTGGCTGCGATGACCCTCTTCCGTTCCCGCGCCCGACGTGCGGGCGCCCTCGTGCCGGTCGCGCTCGCGGTGGCCGGCGTTGCATTCCTGGCAGGCGGCCCGGCCGGTCCCGCCCCCGGTGCGGCCGGCGACCGCTACCGCGCCGGCGAGCGCGCCGTCGTGCACCGCGACCTGACGAGAGACGAGGCTGCCACGGTGCAGGCCCGCGGCCTCGGCCACGCCCGGGCCCTCGGGCTGCCGACGGGGCCGAAGGCCCGGGCGGCCCGCGTCGTCGACCGCTTCGCCGGCCACGCACTCGACGAGGTCGTCGTGCGCGACGAGGCCGGGAGGCGCGTGGCGATCGTCCGGATGCGGACCGACGGCCGCCTCGCCGCGGCCGTGCGCCTGGGCTGGCGCGCCCGCGACGGCGCGCCGATCGGTCCCGAGCGAGCGGCGGCCCGCGCGGCCGACGTCGCCCGGTCGGCCGGGCTGGCCGTCGGCGGACGCCCCGTCGTGGACCGGGACGTCGACGGCGGGTGGCGGGCGACGTGGAGCCGGACCGTGGACGGGATCGCCGCGCTCGGCGACGGGGCGTCCGTGACGCTCTTCGCGGACGGGACCCTCCACGCCGTCGCGGAGCGCCTCCGCACGCTGGCGCCCGAGCCGACCACGCGCCTCGACCGCGAGACCGCCGAGCGCCTCGCCCGGGAGCGACTCGCGACGCTCCTCGGTGCCGGCGCTGCCACCCAGACGAGCCTCGTGGGCCTGGACCTCGCCTGGGTCGCACCAAACGACACGTTCGACGCCGCCGCGCCGGACGCGCCGGACCCCGTCCTCCGTCTCGCCTGGGTCGCCCGCGCCCGGACGAGCGGCCCACTCGCCGAGCGGCTTCGCGCGATCGAGCTCTACCTCGACGCCGGCGACGGCACGCTCCTCGGCGGGGACATCCTCCGGTGACCTCCGCCCCGCCGATGCGATACCCGGCGCTTGCCGCCGCGGCGACTCCGGTCGTCGCGGCGGCACTCGTCCTCGTCGCCGTCGTCGCGGGCGCCTGCGAGCCGCGGCCTCACGACGGCCGCCCTTCCCCGACCGCGGCCCGCGCGGGATCCCCCTCCGCGTCCGCGACGGGCGGCTCGTGGCCGGCCGGCTGGCGGCTCGTCGTCGTCTCCGACCCGACGGTCGAGCCGCGCGCGATCGCGTTCGGCCCGGGTCCCCCCGGCACGTCGGACGAGGGCCCGGTCCCGCTCGTCCTGCCTCCAGGCGCGACGGCGCTCGCAGCGCTCGCCGTGGCCGCCGACGGTGCCGTGGCGGCGGTCGCGCCCGACGGTCACGCCTGGACGCTGCCCCGGGGCGGCGATCTCCTCGAGACCGCGCCGCCGTGGCGCGACCTCGAGCGGGTCACGCCCCCGGGCGGGTTGCCGGGCCCCGTGCTCGGAGCGACGTGGAGCTCCCCGGCCGGGGAGCTCCTGCTGCTGGCCGGCACACCGGGGACGGGCGCGCGGAGGACCGTCGTCGTTCGGACTCGGCTCGACGCGAGGACGCCGGTCGCCGTCGAGATCCCCCTCGAGGCGGACGGCCCGGGGCTCGCCGCGTTGCCCGACGGACAGGTCGCGTTCGTCGTCCGCGACCCGAACGACCGCGGCGCCCTTGCGCGCCTGGCGCCGGCCGGCTCCTTCGTGACGCTCCCGCTGGCCGCTCGCGCCGTCACCGCGGGCGGCGACGTCTTCGCGATCGTCGGCGACGTCGACGTCCGCATCGGGAGTCTTGATGAGCTGCGCCAGGGCCGCCTCCCGACCCACACGCTCCCCCTGGAGGGGCGGGACGGCGTCGGCGCGGTGGCGATCGCCGCCGACGGGTCGCTCGTCGCGGTCGTGCGGCTCGGCGACGGCGGCGCCCCCGACCGGGTGGACGTCCTGGCCCGGGACGGCCCGTCGTGGCTCGCCGCCGGCACGGTGGACCTCGACGAGGAGCCGGGGAGCGCGATCGTTGCCTGGGTTCGCGCGCCGTGACGAGCGGGACGCACGCCGGCGCGCGGCCCGGGTCCTCGAGCAGCGCGGTGCGCGGGCGCGGCCCTGCGGGCGCGTCCCTGCGGGATCAGTTGGCGGCCGCGGTCTCCTCGACGGCGGTGAAGATCGAGACCTGGGCGGCCTCCGGCAGCATGTCGCCGAGGATCTTCTGCAGGGTCAGCTGATGGACGCAGCTCTTCCAGCTCTCGAAGTAATGGCACGTGCAGTGCCAGGCACCGGCATCGAGGCTCACGTGATGGGTGTCGTTGTCCCCGCGGAACGTGACGCCAAGTCGGTCGAACGTCAGGCGATCGCGCTCGCGGGCGTACCGATTCGCCTTCTCGACCTTGCCGATGAGAGAGCTGTGCATCGCCGAGGTCCCTCCGTGGCCCGTGGCCATTCGAGCGACCCGCCGCCCGGCCGTGCGCTCCGCGGTCGGGAAGGGGCGGTCGTCCCCAAACTCTACTACCGACCGCCAAGAGAGGGGCTGCCCGGCCCGCCGCGCGGCGTCGCGAACCGGCGAGGTCAGCCGCCCCGGACGAGCGCCTCGCCCGCGGCGAGGCAGGCGTCGGCCACGGCCGCCGAGGTGGCCTCCGTGTAGACGCGCACGAGCGGCTCGGTTCCGCTGAACCGGACCATCAGCCACGAGCCGTCGCCGATGAAGAACTTGAAGCCGTCCTTCGTCGCGAGCTCGACGGTCCGCGCCAGCGGTTGGCCCGCGAGCTCGGTCGGAGCGCGCTCGACGAGCTCGACCGCCAGCCGCTCCTTCAGTGCCGGGTACGTCGCCCGCTCGACGTGGACGTCGAGCCGCTGGTAGTGCGACGGCCCGGCGATCTCGTGGAGGTGCTCGATCGCCCGCGACACGGGCCAGCGGCCGGCCGCGCGCTCGCGGAGGAACAGGTCGAGCAGGAGGAGGTCGACGTAGATCCCGTCGCGCTCCGGGAGGTGCATCCCGAACCCGTAGCCGCCGGACTCCTCGCCGCCGTACATCGCCCCGGTCTCGATCATCTTCGGGGCGATGTGCTTGAACCCGACCGGGACCTCGTGGACCGCGATCCCGTACCGCTCGCCCAGGCGCTCGGCCATCGACGTCGTGTTGACGCTCTTCACGACGGGATCGCGCAGCCCGCGGTGCTCGGCCAGGTAGTACATGAGGAGCCCGTAGACCTGCAGCTGGTGGACGAAGACGCCCCGCTCGTCGATCGCGCCGGCCCGATCGGCATCACCGTCGAGGAGAAGGCCGAGGTCGAACCCGCCGCCGGCGACGATCCCGAGCGCCTCGTCGACGTTCGGCCGGATCGGCTCCGGGTTGACGCCGCCGAACCACGGGTTGCGCTCGGCGTGGATCTCCACGACGTCGATCCGCCCGCCGGCGAGCAGGCGGCCGATCCAGCCGGCCCCGGCGCCCCACAGGGGATCGACGAGGACCCGCGCGTCTGCGGCCCGGAGGGCGTCGAGGTCGAGGGTCCGCCGGACGAACCGCTCGTAGCCCGGGTAGGGGTCGAAGCGCTCGACGAGCCCAGCCGCCTCGGCATCGGCGAGCGGCCGGACCGGGATGGGGCGGGCGCCGTTCGTCGCGATCACGGCCTCGAGCGTGGCGAGCAGCTCGGGGCCGGCCGCCGCGCCGGTCGGCGCCTTGACCTTGAACCCGTTGTCGGTCCACGGGTTGTGGCTCGCCGTGATGACGACACCGGCCGCCGCGCCGCGCGTCACGACCTCGAAGCTCGCCATCTGCGTCGGGACGGCCGTCGCGGCGAAGGCGACCGGGATGTCGTACCCGAGGAGGACCTCCGCTGCAGCGGCGGCGAAGTGCTCCGACGAGAAGCGCCGGTCGTAGGCCACGACGACGCTCCTCGCCGCCTCGCCGCGGTCGACGACGTAGCGGGCAACGCCCTCCGCGCAGCGGCGGACGTTCTGGTACGTGAATTCCTCGGCGACCCGGGCCCGCCAGCCGTCGGTGCCGAAGGCGATCGCCGTCGGGGCCAGGGGCCCGCCGATCTCCTGCCTCGTCACGGGTCCACCTCCCTGGCCCGGGCCAGGTCCTCGGCGATCGCCCGGACCTCCTGGGAGCGGTCGGCGGCGCAGACGAGGAGCGCGTCCGGCGTGTCGACGACGACCGTGTCCCGCAGGCCGATCGTCACGACGAGGCGGTCGCCGGCGTGGACGAGGGTTCGCTCGGAGCCGACGTCCCGCCGGGGGCCGCTGCCGACGACGCCGGCGGGCTCGCCTGCGGCCACGGCGCGCGCCACGAGAGCGTCGCGCAGGGCCGACCAGCTGCCGAGGTCGCTCCAGCCCACGTCGGCCCGCACCATCGCCACGCGGCCGGCGAGCGACGCCGGCTCCAGCACCGCGTAGTCGATCGAGGTGGCGCGCACGGTCGCGTAGGCCGCCTCGAGCGCGGCCGGGCCGCCGGTGACACCGCCACGGATCGCGGCCAGGATGTCGGGCGCGGACGCCGCGAGCGCGTCGAGGATCGCGGAGCGGCGCCAGAGGAAGATCCCAGCGTTCCAGGCGACGGCGGCGGGGCCGGCAAGGAGGGCCGCTGCGGCGTCGGCGGACGGCTTCTCCACGAACCGGGCGACCGCTGCCGCGCCGGCCTCGGGGCG
This sequence comes from uncultured Chloroflexia bacterium, assembly GCA_963736545.1. Classification (GTDB taxonomy): domain Bacteria; phylum Chloroflexota; class Limnocylindria; order Limnocylindrales; family CSP1-4; genus CTSoil-043. The sequence continues at coordinate 3,096,800 of CAVTPA010000001.1, read as the reverse complement.
AGGTCCGCCGGCCACGACGTAGCCGTACCCCGTCTCGGGTCCGCTCGCGGCGATGCCGAGCGTGACGAGCGGGCGATCGGGCGCGCGTGCGACCGCGGCGGCCCTTGCCAGCACGTCACGGAAGCCCCCTTCGTCGACGACGAGGTGGTCCGCCGGCAGCACGGCCATCACGTCACCCGGGTCGCGCTCGAGGGCGACCGCGGCGAGGGCGATGGCGGCCGCGGTGTTGCGACCGACGGGCTCGGCAACGACGTTCGCCGGGGGGAGCTCCGGCAGCTCGTCCCGGACCAGCGCCGCGTGGCGCGCGTCGACGACGACAGCCACGTCTCCCGGCCCGCCGACGGCCGGCAGGGCCCGCTCGAACGTCGCCCGCAGCAGCGTCCGGTCGCCGAGGAGGTGCAGGAACGGCTTCGGCCGGTCCGGGCGCGACAACGGCCAGAGTCGGGTGCCGCCCCCGCCGGCCAGGATCACGACGTACATCGAGGTGAGTCTAGCGGGCCGGCGGGCGACGGATCGTGGCCAAGGGGCGTCCGCGGGGCGCGATGCCGGCGGACGATGCCAGGCCGACGGGACGCGTCAGGGCCGCGCCAGGCGATCCGCGGCGGTCGTCAGGGCCGGCTCCAGTCCCGGGCCGACGTGCTCGTGAGCTCGGGGCGCACGAGCACCCAGTCGAGGTGCCAGGGCTCCCGCTCGCGATCCTCGTAGTACCGCGTGTACTCGCCGAGGAACCGGTCGATGCCCAGGAGCTTCACCGGCCACGGGTCTCGCGGCGATCCGAGGGGCCCGACGACGTAGAAGCCGAGGAACTCCCGTGTCGAGCGATCGCCCGGCACCTGCCGGACCTGGTAGCCGACGACCGTCCAGGCGTGGCCCCCGTGCCAGACGGTGATGCCAACGGGGTAGCCGGTCTCGTCGATCGCATCGACGATCGCGTGGAGCGCCGCCTGGCGGGACGAGTACGAGCGGTCCCGGTAGGCGACGGGCAGCGTGTCGGGAAGCCGCCAGTTCAGCGCGCCGGCCCAGCCCCGGATGTCGTTGCCGTTGGCGGGATCGCCGTAGCGATAGCGGTTGAAGCGGAACGTCACCGAGGCGAGGAGCTTCTGCGTCGCGTAGCTCGTGTCCCTGGTGCCGAGGATGAGGTTCGCCATGGTCTGGACGGACGCCGGTACGCACCAGTAGCCGGTGTACTGCTCGACGACGGCCCCGCTCCGGTACAGCGTGCGCGTGATCACGATCGGCTCGGCCGACGGCGTCGGGGTCGGCGACGGCGTCGCCGTTGGGGTCGGGGCGGGGGTCGGGGTGGGGGTCGGCGTCGGCGTCGGCGTCGGCGTCGGGGTGGGGCTCGGGGTCGGCGACGGGGTCGGGGCCGCGGACGGCGTCGGTCCGGGAGGCGCGGAGGCCGTCTCCTCGGCGCGGACAGGTGCCGGTCCGCCGATCCCCGCGAGAAGGCCGACGGTGAGCACCACGGCGAACACGGCCCGGCCACGCCCGCGCCGAGCACGGCGCACGACGGCGGGGCCACCCGTCGGCAGGGCGGTGGCGAGATCCGGGGTCGGCGGGCCGAAGGACACGGGCGCTCCAGGACAGGCGGGGCGTTCCGCTCCCCCGCGGCGCCAAGGATGCCCGATCAAGCGAAGTCGAGGAAGGGGTCGATGGTCCCGGCCCGTCGGCGGCGCCGGTCCCGTGCCGTGCTGACCGTCCGGCGCTGCCGGCCGGACGGACGGGGCGCGACATGCCGGCGTCAGCCGGCGACGGGTCTCGGCAGGCGCTGCCGGGGCCGACGTGTCCGGGTGATCTCAGCCGGCGACGGGTCTCGGCTCGGGCAGCCCGCACTCGGCAGCCAGGATGGCCGCCTTGTCCGTCCGCTCCCACGGCAGGTCGAGGTCGGGCCGGCCGAAGTGCCCGTAGGCGGCCGTCTGCCGGTAGATCGGCGTGAGCAGGTCGAGCGCGGCGATGATGCCGGCCGGTCGGAGGTCGAAGTGGCGATCGATCGCGGCCCGGATCACCTCGTCGGGCACGCGTCCCGTGCCGAACGTCTCGATCGAGATCGACACGGGGCGGGCGATCCCGATCCCGTACGCGACCTCGATCTCGAAGCGGTCGGCCAGGCCGGCCGCGACGACGTTCTTGGCCACCCATCGCGCCGCATAGGCCGCGGACCGGTCGACCTTCGTCGGGTCCTTGCCGGAGAACGCGCCGCCACCATGGCGCGCCATCCCGCCGTAGGTGTCGACGATGATCTTGCGGCCGGTCAGGCCGGCGTCGCCCATCGGCCCGCCGATGACGAATCGTCCGGTCGGGTTCACGTGCATCACCGGGTCGGTGGCCCGGAGCTCGTGGGGGATGACCGGCAGGATCACGGCCTCGACGATGTCGTCGCGGAGGCTCTCGGGCGCGTCGGGGTCGTGCTGGGCCGCGACGACGACCGTCGTGACGCGGGCCGGCCGGCCATCCTCGTACTCGACGGTCACCTGGGTCTTCCCATCCGGGCGGAGGTACGGCAGCTGCCCCGACTTGCGGGCCTCGGCCAGGCGCCGGGCGAGCCGGTGGGCGAGCGCGATCGGGAGCGGCATCAGCTCGGGCGTCTCGCGGCAGGCGAAGCCGAACATCATCCCCTGGTCGCCGGCGCCGAGCTCCTCGGCGTCCACGCCGCGGGCGATGTCGAGCGACTGCTCCTTGATGCTCACGAGGGCGCCGCAGGTCTGGTAGTCGAAGCCGTACTCGGCGCGCGTGTAGCCGATCTCGCGGACCGTCTCCCGGATGATCGTCTGGAAGTCCACGTAGGTGGACGTCGTGATCTCCCCGAGGACCGCGACGAGCCCGGTCGTGGTGGCCGCCTCGCAGGCGACGCGGGCCCTCCGGTCCTCGCGCAGGATCGCGTCGAGGATGGCGTCCGAGATCTGGTCGCACATCTTGTCGGGGTGGCCCTCGGTGACCGACTCCGACGTGAACAGGTAGCCCGGGGCGCGCAGCACGTTCGTCATCAGGGCGAGCGTAGCACGCAGCCGGGCGTCGTCGCGGCGGGTCGCGGCGGCGAGTCCGCGACGTCAGCCGCAGGCGCGCGGCTTCGGCTTCGGGCGGGCCTCGGCCCGCTCCACCACGATGGGCTCACCGACCTGGCGGGCGACGATCATCGTCTTCGTACCGTCCCGGTACGGCGTCTCCGACGTCTGGAGGACGAGCGAATTGGGGGGCAGGTCGAACGCCCAGGCGAGCGTCTTCTGACGGCGACGCACCTCGACGATCTCGTACGTGTAGCGGTGATTGCCGTTGGACCATACCGACACCGTGTCACCGAGCATGCTGCGGCCGTTGCGGCGCTGGGATGCCCGGAGGATCGGCAGGAACATCCCTTCCTGGGCGTGGGCGTAGATGTAGGTCACGCCGCCGGCGCCCGGGTGCTGGAATGCCGGCCGCTGGAAGTACTCGGCCACGTCGCAGAGGGGGAAGGTCGAGGCGCGCCGAGGGACGATGATCGGCAGGTCGATGTCGAGCGAGGGGATGGCGACGCGGGTCGGCCGGCCCGTGTCCCCGGTCTCGGCGACGGGCGAGGGGGACGCGGTCGGGGCCGCGGATGGCGTCGGCGACGGGGTCGGGGCGGGCGAGGGCGACGCGCTCGGCGTCGGAGACGGCGTGAGGGCGGGCGAGGGCGACGCCGGGCTGGGCGACGACGTGGACGACGGCGCGCCGCAGGCCATGGCGAGGACGGCCGCAAGCGCGAGGGCCGTCCCCGAGCGGAACCGCCTCACGCCGGCCGGATCTCGCCCGGCGCGTTCACCCACGGCAGCCCCGGCAGGTCGTCGGCCGGCGTGAAGCCGAAGACGCCGCCGTAGAACGCGAGCTCCGCCTGGGCCGAGCGGACGATGTTGGCGGCCTGGCGGAACCCGTGGTCCTCGCCCTCGAACGCGAGGTAGACGTGAGGGATCCCCTTCGCGGCGAGCGCCGCGACGATTTGCTCCGCCTCGCTGGGCGGCACGACGTGATCGTCGAGACCCTGCAGGACGAGGACGGGGCAGGAGAAGCCCTGGGGGTGGAGGATCGGCGAACGCTCTCGGTACACGTCCACGGTGCCCGGGTACGGTCCGACGAGGCGCTCGAGGTAGCGGCTCTCGAACTTGTGGGTCTCGGCGGCGAACGCCTCGAGGTTCCCGAGGCCGAAGTAGCTGACGCCGGCCGCGAACACGTCGCGGAAGGCGAGCGCGCACAGGGTCGTGTACCCCGACGCGCTGCCGCCTTCGATCGCGAGCCGCCGCTCGTCGGCCTCTCCGCGGCGGGACATCTCCAGCGCACCGGCGACGCAGTCGTCGACGTCGGTCAGGCCCCACGTCCCCTCGAGGCGCTTGCGGTAGGCCCTGCCGTAGCCCGTGCTGCCCCCGTAGTCGACGTCGAGCACGGCGATCCCGCGGCTCGCGAGGAGCTGAACCGTGAGCGAGAGGCCGGTGGCCGCCGCCGACGTGGGTCCGCCGTGGCTCGTGACGACGAGCGGTGGCCGCTCCCCGTCCGGCGCCCGGAAGCCGGGGTTCGTCGGGCGGTACAGGATCCCGTGGGCCGAGCGGCCCCCGGCCGTGGGGAACGTCACGGGCTCGCCGACCGCGATGACCTCGGGGTCCAGCTCGAGGCTCGACGAGGGACGGACGACCGTCCAGCTGCCGCTCGTGAGGTCGATCCGGACGAGGCTTCGGAACATCGTCGGCGAGGCCACGACGGCGGCCGCCTCGGCCCCGCGGACGACGAGGGACGAGACCTCGGTGAACGGCAGGTCGAGCGGCTGCGGCGGGCGCAGGCGCGCGGGGTCGATGCGCCAGATCCGGTCCCTCCCCTGGGCCCGGCCGACACCGAGGACGGAGCCGTCGGCGGCCACCCCGTGGGACGCGAGGCCGAAGACCCAGTCGGGGCCGGCGAACTCGGCCGCGATCCCGTCCGTGAGGGGCGTGAGGCGGTCGCCGTCCCAGCGGTGCAGGCCGATCCACTCACCCGGCTCCGTGGCGACGACGAGCGACCCGTCCGGCAGCCACCGGGGCTGGGTCGTCCACGTCGCCGGATCGCCGGCCACGACCCGCGGCGCGACGGGCGATCCGTCCGCGTCGAGCGTCGCGACCAGGCACTCGGCGCCGTCCCACGGCAGGTTCGGGTGGTCCCAGCGGAGCCAGGCCAGGCGCGCGCCCCCCGGGGCAAGGCGCGGCGACGAGAAGAAGTCGCTCCCTGCGACGAGGACGCGGATCGCCGCCGGGTCGTCGACCGCGCTTCCGTCGAGGGGGATCGCGACGATCGTGTTCACGGCCTCGCCCGGCCCGGTGTGATCCTCGCGCACGGCGATGAGGCGCCCCCGGAGGGCGTCGTGCTCGAGGTCGGCGAAGCGGAACGGCCCCTCGGGCGTGAGGGGAGTCGCGGTGCGGTCCGGGGCCACGCGCAGGAGCCGCCCGCTCGCGAAGTCGGAGACGACGACGAGCTCGCCGGCGGCAAGGTAGGCCCCCCCGCCGTACTCGTGGACCCGCGTCCGCACGTTCACGCCGGGCGGGCTGACGTCGGCCGGTCCGGCCCCCGGCCGGAGGCGGACGAGCGTCGCGCGGCCGCCGTCGTCGGGGCGACCCTCGAGCCAGACGAGGTCGTCGCCGTCCCAGCGGGGCTCGGCGAGCCGCACGCTGCCGGCGACCAGGGCCTCCGGGGCGATCGACGAGCGCCAGCTCCCGTATGGCGCGACGGTACGGACCGTTGGGTTCGTCATGACGTACGCTCGCGTCCGCTTACGTTCCGCTGTGCCAGCTGGTCATGTAGGCCTTCTGCTCCGCCGTCATGTCGTCGAGGGTGATGCCGAGCGCCTCGAGCTTCAGCCGGGCGACCTCGGCGTCGATCGCCTCGGGCACGACGTACACCGTCGACTCGAGCTCGGCGTGGTGCGCCACGACGTACTCGGCCGAGAGCGCCTGGTTGGCGAAGCTCATGTCCATGACCGCCGCCGGGTGACCCTCCGCGGCGCCGAGGTTCACGAGCCGACCCTCGGCGATGAGATGTACCTTCTTCGGGCCCAGGTCGAACTCCTGGACGTTCTCCCGGACCTCGCGGACGTGGCCCTCGGCGAGCGCGCGAAGCGCCACGAGGTCGAGCTCGGCGTCGAAGTGCCCGCTGTTGGCCATGATCGCCCCGTCCGGCATCGCCACGAAGTGCTCGCGCCGGAAGACGTTGACGTTGCCGGTCGCGGTGATGAAGAGCTCGCCCCACGGGGCGGCCTGGTCGACCGTCTTCACCTCGAAGCCGTCCATGAGGGCCTCGAGCGCGCGGACCGGGTTGACCTCGACGATCGCGACGTGGGCGCCGTGGCCCTTGAGGCGAGCCGCGATCCCCTTCCCCACCCAGCCGTACCCGGCCACGACCGCCCGCCGGCCCGCGATGAGGATGTTCGTCGCCCGCAGGATCCCGTCGAGCGTGCTCTGGCCGGTCCCGTAGCGATTGTCGAAGAGGTGCTTCGTCTCCGCCTCGTTGACGGCGACGACCGGGAAGCGGAGCGCTCCGTCCTTGGCCATCGCCCGGAGGCGGATGACGCCGGTGGTCGTCTCCTCGGTCCCCGCCAGCACGCCGGGGAGCAGCTCCGTCCGCGAGTCGTGGAGGAGGCTCACGAGGTCGCAGCCGTCGTCCATCGTGATCTGGGGCCGCGTGTCGGCGATCGCGTTGAGGTGCGCGTAGTAGGTGTCCCGGTCCTCGCCGCGGCGGGCGAAGACGCCGATCCCGTAGCGCGCGGTGAGCGCGGCCGCGACGTCGTCCTTCGTCGACAGCGGGTTGCTTGCCGCCAGGGCCACCTCCGCCCCGCCGGCCGCGAGCGTCCGGACGAGGTTGGCGGTCTCCGTCGTCACGTGGAGGCAGGCCGCCACCCGCACGCCCGCCAGCGGCCGCTCGCGCGCGAATCGCTCGCGGATCAGCCGGAGGACCGGCATCTCGCGTTCGGCCCACTCGATTCGGCGGACGCCCTCGTCGGCCAGGCCGAGGTCGGTGACGTCGTGGGGCGGCAGCGCGGACGGGATCGTCATGCTTCGGGAGTCTCCGGGTGGCAGGGCGGTGGCGGCTCGTGGTCGGGCGGCTCGCCGATTATGCCCGACGGTCGCGGGACGGTCCGGCGCGACGACGGCGTCCCGAACCGAGCCCGCGGTACGTGCCGAGTTCGGAACGCGCGGTACCGCGGGCGTCGCGGGGTCAGTCCGGGCGACGACCCGCGTTGGCGGGCCGGCCGAGAAGGCGGCGGACCGGCCCGGCGATCGTCCGGAGCAGGCCCCCGCGCGGGTCCTCGCGGTGAACGAGCCGCTCCTCGAAGCGGACGTGCTCGCGGTAGCCGAGCTTGCGGTAGGCCTGGAGCGCCGGTGGGTTGTCCGATCGCACGTTGAGGACCACCTGGTCGCAGTAGCGCAGCAGCTCGGCGGTCACGGCGCCGGTGACCGCGGTCGCGTAGCCTCGGCCGCGGAAGTCGACGTGGGTCAACACGTTCCCGACGACGCCGAGCCGCGCTTCGGGCGAGATGACGTGCGTGCCGGCCGCCGCCACGAGGCGCCCCTCGATTCGGATGCCGAAGTAGACGCCCTCGGCGATCGCCGAGGGCGGCAGCCAGGCCGTGAATCCGAGCTGGTACAGGCGGTTGAGGTCCCCGATCTCGACCGGCAGGAGACGGGCGACGTCCGCCGGGTACGGCCGGAACGAGGTGCGATCGACCCACATCCGGACCATCGGTGGCCCGGGCTCGACGCGATAGTGGGCCTCCACGGCCGGGAGGCTGGCCGGGAGCATCGCCGCGTATGCGGCGCGGGGCCGGATCACGTCGCCGAGGATCGCCGAGATCCCGGCCGACTCGCCCATGACGAAGAGCGGCTGGGGAGCGTAGCCGCCGTACTCGAGGACGACGGCGACCGCCTCCTCGCCCTCGAGCGCGACCCCCCAGCGGGTCCGCGAGAACTCGCGCACGTCGAGGTCGCAGAGCGCATAGGCGGCATAGAGCCGATCGCGCTCCAGGAACGCCCGCAGGAGTGGCCGATCGGTCGTGGTTCGCACCGTCAGCGCGCGCGCCCCGGCGTGAGGAACGGCGGTCGTCGCCATGTCAGCCTCCGGTCCCCGGCTCGACGGGCGGGATGACGCGGGGCGACGGCGCGGGCGCCGGGTGGCGGGCCTCGCGGTCGGCGATCGCGGCGGCGATGGCGGGCGCGTACGGCGGCCGGAGGACGCCCGCCTCGGTGACGAAGGCGGTGACGAGCTCGGCCGGCGTGACGTCGAAGGCCGGGTTGACCGCGGCGGTCCCCGCCGGCGCCACCCGCCGCCCCGCGAACGAGGTGACCTCGCCGGCGCCGCGCAGCTCGACGGTGATCGCGGCCCCGTCCGGCGTGTCGGCGTCGAGCGTCGCGGTCGGGGCGACGAAGTAGAACGGGACGCCGTGACGGGCGGCGAGGACGGCCAGCGGGTACGTGCCCACCTTGTTGGCGGTGTCGCCGTTGGCCGCGATCCGGTCGGCCCCCACGAGGACGGCGTCGACGCCGCCGGCGGCGAGGAGCCAGCCGGCCGCGGAATCGGCGAGCAGCGTGTGAGGGACGCCCGCCTGGCCGAGCTCCCACGCCGTGAGGCGGGCTCCCTGCAGCCAGGGCCGCGTCTCGTCGACGTAGACGTGGATGTCGCGGCCGTCGGCGGCGAGCGCCTGGACGACGCCGAGCGCAGTCCCGATCTGGCCGCAGGCCAGCGGCCCGGTGTTGCAGTGGGTGAGCAGCTGCAGCGGACGGCCCTCGGGCGCCGGCAGGAGGTCCGCACCGAGGCGAGCCAGGGCGGCGTGGTCCATCGTCGCCTCCGCGATGATCGCCTCCGCCTCGTCGCGAAGGGCCGCCGCGATTGCCGGTCCGTCGTCGAGCAGCTCCCCCACCGCGGCATAGCGGGCCAGCATCCGGTTCGTCGCCCAGCGGATCGTCACCGCCGTCGGGCGCGCGTTGACGAGGGCGTTCGCCGAGCCGCGCAGGATCGCTCGCCGGGCGTACGGCTTGGTCTTCGTCGCCCGTCCGGCGGCAAGGGCCAGGCCGACCGCCGCCACCTGGCCGAGGGCCGGGGCGCCGCGGACGACCATGTCCCGGATCGCCTGCGCCACGTCGCCGGCCGACTCGCAGCTGACCTCGACGAGCTCGTCGGGCAGGCGCCGCTGGTCGAGGAGCACGAGCCGGTCGTCGACGAGGCGGAACGCGCTGCGGAAGCCGGCCGCGGGCGGCGCGGCGGACGGGCCGGCCACCGGGGGCGGAGCGTCGGCGAGGAGGTCGTTCGCCATCTCCTGCGTCGTCTCGCGGATCGCGCCCGCGGCCCCGACGAGGGTCGCCGCGGTCCGCACCGCGTCGCCGGCGATCGCGCGGAAGAAGCGGCGCCGCTCCAGGCGGATCGCCTCGTCGCGGTCGAACGACGGCTGCGGGACGGCGGGCCGGTCGGCGTCGGTCATGCGGACGTCGGACGCGCCGGGGCCGCCCGGCCGCTCAGTACCGGACGACCGCCGAGACGGCGTGCTCGGCGAGCCGGTCGCGGCCCTTGAGGAACGACAGCTCGACGAGGAACGCGAGGCCGACGATCTCGCCCCGGAGGCGCTCCACGAGCTCGACCGTCCCGCGGACGGTGCCGCCCGTGGCGAGGAGGTCGTCGACGATGAGGACCTTCTGGCCGGGCTCGATCGCGTCGCGGTGGACTTCGAGCGTGTTCGACCCGTACTCCAGGGCATATTCGACGCTGATCGTCTCGGCCGGCAGCTTGCCGAGCTTGCGCACCGGGACGAGCCCCGCGCCGAGCTGGTAGGCCATCGGCGCCGAGAAGATGAAGCCCCGCGATTCCATGCCGACGACGACGTCCACCGCCTGCCCGGCGTACGGGGCGAGCATCGCGTCGATCGCCGCGCGGTAGGCGACCGGGTCCTTGAGGAGCGTCGTGATGTCGTAGAAGAGGATCCCCGGCTTCGGGAAGTCCGGGATCTCGCGGATCTTCGCGCGGAGCTCTTCGGGGGTCATCGTGGCGGGTTCCTCCAGGGCGCGCGGCCGGCGCCGGGACGGCGAGAGTCGAGCCGGGCGGCTGGGCGCCGCCTCGTCGGAAGTCTACCGCAGGGAGGCCGCGCGCTGACCACGGGACCGCGTGACGAGCCGGCCCGGCAGCGCCCGGCCGAGCCGGTCGACCGGCTCGTGGCTCACTTGGCGCCGAACTTGCGCTCCTCGCCCCGCATCAGGCGCCCGATGTTGTCGAGGTGGAAGAGCCAGACGAGGACGGGCGCGCCGATGGCGAAGCCGAGCAGAGCGGGCGGAAGCCCCGTCGCCAGGATCTGGGCGGCGAAGGCGATGCCGCCGGCGGCGGAGCCGACGAGCGAGGCGAGCGACGTGTAGCGCCAGATCGCCAGGACGGCGACGAACACCGCGAGGGTGATCACGGCCGCGAGCGGGGAGAAGGCGAGCCCGGCCCCGAAGCCCGGCGCGACGCCCCGGCCGCCCGAAAAGCCGAGGAACGGCGAGCGGCTGTGGCCGACGATGGCCGCCAGCCCGGCCAGCACCTCGACCTCGACGCCGGCCCCCAGGGCGCGGGCGAGGAGGACCGCGGCGGTGCCCTTGAGCATGTCGAGGAGGCCTGAAACGAGGGCCAGCCGCGGCCCGAGGGCGCGGGCCACGTTCGCCCCGCCGGTCCGGCCGCTGCCGACCGTGCGGGGATCCGGGCCGCCGGACAGGCGAGCCACGATCACGCCCCACGGGATCCCGCCGATGAGGTAGCCGGCGACGACGAGCGCGGCGGCGCGGGCGAGTTCGAGCGGCTCCATGGGCCGGGAGTATAGGCGGCGTCAGTCCGCCGGGGCAGGCTCCCAAGCCGTCCCGGCGGCCCGGGCGAGGAGCGGCGCTGCCGCCGCCCGGACGGCACGTGCGTCGGGCGCTGCGAGGGCGGCGGTCGCCAGCGCCTCCAGCTCCGCCGCCGTGCACGCGGCGAGGGCCGCCCGCACCTCGTCGAGCGAGCCCGCGTCGGCGGAGAGCTCGTCCACGCCCAGGCCGACGAGCACGAGCGCCCCGGCCGGGTCGCCTGCCAGCTCGCCGCAGACGGCGACGGGGATCCCGCCCGCATCCGCCCCGGCCACGACGCCGGCCACGGCACGCAGCACGGCCGGATGGAGCGCGTCCTGCAGCCGCCCGAGCGCCGCGTTGCCCCGGTCGGCGGCCATGACGTACTGGGTGAGGTCGTTCGTGCCGATGCTGAAGAACGCGACGCGCCGGGCGAGCTCGGGGGCCAGGAACGCCGCGGCCGGCACCTCGACCATGATCCCGGTCACCATGCGCGCGGCGCACGGCTGCCCGGCGGCCAGGACCGCGGCCCGCGCCTCGTCGCGCAGCGTCTCGAGAAGGTCGACGTCCTCGAGCGTGGCGACCATCGGGGCCATGACGTGCGGCTCGACGCCGGCGAGGCCGCCGGCCCGCCAGATCGCCCGCAGCTGGGTGCGCAGCAGCTCGGGATCGCCGTAGGCGAGCCGGATCGCGCGCACGCCGAGGAACGGGTTGGCCTCGGCGGGCAGGCCGAGGTACGGGATCCCCTTGTCGCCACCGATGTCGGCCAGGCGCACGACCACGGGGCGTGCGGGGCCGAACGCGTCGAAGGCGCGGCGATAGGCGGCGACCTGCTCGTCCTCGGTCGGCGGGACCTGGCGCTGCATGAACAGGAACTCGGTCCGGAACAGGCCGACGCCCTCGGCGCCGGCGTCGAGGGCGCGCGGCGCATCGTCGGGCGTCCCGATGTTCGCGACGAGGAGGACGCGCCTGCCGTCCGCGGTCGCCCCGGGACGTCCCCGGACGGCCGCCGCTCGGGCTCGGCGGGCCTCGAGCGCGGCGGCGCGTGCGCCGAACGCCTCGCGGGTCGCCGCGTCCGGGTCGACGACGACCTCCCCGGACTCCCCGTCGACGGCCAGCACGGTCGCCGCAGGGACCACGGTCGCCGCAGGGACCACGGTCGCCGCAGGGACCACGGTCGCCGCGTCGAGCGCCGCGAGGACCCCCGAGGCTCCGACCACGGCCGGGATGCCGAGGCTGCGGGCGAGGATGCAGGCATGGGCCGTTCGCGACCCGCCCTCGAGGACGATGCCGAGCAGGAGCCCGGCCGGGATCTCCGCGGTCACCGACGGCGGAAGGTCGTCGGCGACGGCGATCGAGGGCGTGCCCGGGAGGGAGAGGCGCTCACCGCGGAGGATCCGGGCGATCCGTGCCCCGACGTCGCGGACGTCGGCGGCCCGTGCCGCGAGGAGCTCGTCGTCGAGCGCGGCGAGCACCTCGGCCGCAGCGTCGGCGGCGGCCGTGACGGCCTCGGCAGGGGGCATGCCGCCCTCCGTCCGCTCGACCGCGTCGTCGATGAGGCTCGGGCTCGTGGCGAGGAGCGCCTGGCCCTCGAAGATCCCTGCCTCCTCCTCGCGTCCCGTCTCGCGCACGCGCGCCGCGAGGGCCTCGAGCTCGGTCGCCGCCGTGTCCGCCGCGGCGCGAACGGCCGCGGCGGGATCCGCGTGGACCGGGGCTCCGGCGGCCGCGGCCGCGCCCTCCACGTAGCGCCAGGCCGGCGCGATCGCGATCCCCGGTGCTGCTCCCACGCCGGCGAGGCGCGGCCCGGTCACTCCAGCGACTCCCCGAGCCCGCTCTCGATGAGCTCCCGGAGCCCATCGATCGCGACGTCCTCGTCCTCCCCGTCGGCGACGATCCGGACCGTGTCGCCGCGAGCCGCCTTGCCGTACGAGAGGACCGCCAGGGCGTCCTTCGCGTTGACCGCCTTGCCGCCGCGAGTCACGTTCTCGAGGGTGATCGCGGAGCGGTAGGCGGCGGCCCCCTTCACGAAGGTCCCTGCGGGACGGAGGTGGATGCCGGACGGGTTGCGGATCTCGATCTCGAGGGTGCGCATCTGGAGGTCCTCCGTTAGGGGCCGCGGCTCGGGACGTGGGTTGGCGGTTCGGCGGCGACGATCTCGGCGATCCGGTGGGGCCGCGCCGCGAGCTCGTCGCGCAGCTCGGGATCGCCGACGACCGCGTCGAGCAGACGGGCAAGGGCGGCGTTCACGGGCGTCGGCACGCCGGCCACGGCACCGGCGCGGGCCACCGCGCCGTTCAGCCAGGCGGCCTCGGTCGGGCCCTCCGCCGATTGGAGATGCAGCCGCAGGGACGGCGACTTGCCGCCGCGCGCGCCGCCGACGACTCGCCGGAGCACGGCCCGCGACAGCGGAGCCGGCAGCCGGATCGCGAGGGCGAGGAGGCGCACGTCGGCGCCCGGGAGGGCGACCACCGGGATCCGGGCGGCCCGCATGACGGCCAGGGTCTCCGCGAGCTGCCGACGCTCGAGGTCGAAGAGGACGGGGTCGGCGTAGACGGCCGCCGGCTCACGGTCCGCCAGCGCGCTCAGCGCGTTGCCGACGAGGTTGCCGACGAGCTTCGACCACTTCATCGCCCGCGGGTCGTCGAGGCGCCGCGAGGGCAGGCCGGCCGTCGCGAACGCGGCTGCCAGCCAGTCGGCGTCGGCGGCGGCGTCCCCGGCGGCAACCGCGAGGGCGATGCCGCCGCGGCCGCGCCAGCGGACCTCGGCGGGGCCGGGCCGCTCCACGGGCGAGGTCAGCGACCCGGCGACGAGGCCCGCCCCGGGCCGTGCCGAGGCCACGAGCTCCTCCGCGCCGATCCCGTTCTGGATCGTGAGGAGGGTTGCGTTCGGCCAGGCGACGAGGTCGTCGAGAGCCCCCGCCAGGTCGAACATCTTGACGGCGAGGACCACGAGGTCGGGGTCGCCGGCGACGTCGGCGAGGTGCGTGGCGCGGCGGACCCGGGCAACCACCTCGCGGCCTCCCGGTTCGTGGATGGACACGTCGGCGGAGGCGTCCGCCGAGACGCGGGCATCGACGAGCGTGACATCGGCGCCGGCCGCCGCGAGGAGCCCGCCGAGCAGCGTGCCGACGGCCCCCGCACCGACGACGGCGACGCGCCGCGGGGCCGTCGCGACGTCCGCGGCGGCGTCCGCGACTGCGCTCACTCCGGAAGCTTCGGCAGGCTCGCCGCGCCCTCCGCCGCCGCATGGACGGCGTCGAGCGCATCCCCGATGCTCGCCTGCAGGGCCGCGACGACCGCGCCCTCGACGAGCGGCCCGCCGGACAGCCGGACGTGAGCGGCCACGTCCTCGCCGAGGAGCTCGAGGGCCGTCTGCGTTGCGAGCACGGCGCTGCCAAGGTCGACGAGGACGAGGACCCCGGCGCCCGTGTCGGCCGTCTCGATGGCGGTCATGATCGCGGCCGCATCCGTGCCGAGCGAGCCGTCCGCGATGCCGCCGGCGCCCTCGATCCGCAGGTCTGGACCCGCCATCTGGCGGGCGAGCTCGACCGTCCCGGCGGCGATCTGGGCGGAGTGGCTGACGACGACGATCCCGACGAGCGGCTCCATGGCCAGGATCCTACTGCGCGTTGTTGATGATCGCCGCGAGGAGCGCCACGCCGTACACCACGGTGGCGATCCCGACGACGACGAAGATGGCGGTCAGGCGGCGCTCGGTCCTCTCCGAGAAGCCGAAGTCGAAGAGGATCGCCCGCATGCCCAGCAGGGCGTGGTACGTGACGAACGTCAGGAAGAGGACCTCGACCGCGACCACGACCGGGTTGCTCAGCCAGTCGATGACGTCCTCGTAATAGCGCAGCCCGGTCGGCACCACGAAGTGCTGGGCGACCATGTGCAGCGTGAGGAGCACCAGCAGCACCACGCCGCTCAGGACCTGGCCGACGAAGGCAGGGATGCCGCGCGAGCCCGCGGCCGGGCGCTCGAGCGCCCGCTGTTCGGTGGTCATGGCTTCTCCTACCCCTCCCCGCCGAAGATGCGGAGCGCGCCGACGAAGGTGACGAAGCCGGCGATGACGACCGCGGCGATGACGAGCGCGCGCTGGCGGCTCACCACCAGGCCCATCCCGACCAGGCCGACGCGGATCCCGTTCAGCCCGTGGAACAGCATGCCGGCCAGGAGGACCACGTCCAGCACGAGGACCGGGGGGCTCAGGGCGATGTCGACGAACGTGTCCCAGGCATCGGGTCCCGTGGCCAGGAGCGACAGGATGCCGAGGTGCAGGTACAGGTAGACGGCGAGGCCGATCCCGCTCAGCCGGTTGAGGATGAAGGCAAGGCCCCCGAGGCGCCGGCCGCGCGGGTCGAACCAGCCGATGATCCCCCGGCGCTGGGCCGGCCCGGTCTCCGGCCGCGGGGGCTGGACGGTCGTGGTGGCCATCAGCGGGATCCTCCGAACGAGAAGAGGCGACGAGCGCGCGCCGCGACAGCCGCTCGCCGGAGCCGCATGATCGCGCCGGCCGGGTCCACGCCCGACGGGCACGCCTCGGAGCATTCCCACGCCAGGTGGCAGCGCCACGCGGCCTGCTCGCTGTCCATCAGCCGCAGGACCGGGCCGGGATCGCGCCCGCGCGGCTCGTCGAGGAGACGCGAGGCTGCCGCGAGGGCGGCCGGCCCGACGTAGCGCGGGTCGCTGCCGGCCACCGGGCAGGCGGACACGCAGATCCCGCACTCGATGCAGTCCTCGTACCGCTCGAGCTGGTCGATCCCCTCGGCCGGCTCGCACTCGGGGATGAGGTCGTCGGCACGGACGAGCGGGCGTCCGGCCTCGTCGAACTCGTCGTAGAAGACGTTCATGTCGACGACGAGGTCCGAGACCACCGGGATGTTGGCGAGCGGCTCGACGACCACCTCGTCGCCGGCGGGGACGGGCGTCACGCAGGCGAGGCCCTCGCGGCCGTTGACCCGCATCCCGCAGGTCCCGCAGGAGGCGTGGAAGCAGGAGTGGCGGAACGCGAGCGTGGCGTCCTGCTGGCGACGAATGGCGACGAGCGCGTCGAGGATCATCGCGCTCGGGCCGACGGCGACGTCGAAGGTGTCGTAGCGCTGCTCCGCCGGGTCGTCGCCCTCCTTGCGGCGGGAGACGCTGACCCGGACGGTGCGCTGCTCGGCGGCAGGTGCTGTCATGGCTCTGCTCCTACGCCGCGTAGTAGGCGCCGTGCGGAAGGGTCACGACCTCCCGGGTCTGGCAGGGCGCCTCGACGCCAACCTTCCGGCAGATGACGTCGGCGGTCGTCTCGGCCATCGCCCGGAGCGTCGTGCCCTTGCCGCCGGAGATCGTGACGAACCCCTCGACGCCGTCCGTCTCGCGATGGTCGAAGCACTTGAACGTCCGGCTCAGCTCGCGCCCGGAGTCCGCGTCGCGCGAGCCGATCAGCGGGCGGGCCGCCGACCAGGCTGCTCGACGCTCCGCGGTCCGGATCGCGGGGATCATCTTCGAGCCCTCGACGTACATCCGCTCGACGTGGTCCTCGGGGACCCCGAGGTCGTCGGGATCCTCCACGACCCAGGAGCTCGTGCCGACGACCGAGAGGCCGCGCTGGGGAACGATGATGTCGCCGTCGCCGGACGCGTGGAGGTGGTTGATGACCATGTTGCACCAGCGGCCGCGGACGGCGAGGATCACGCCCGGCGAGGGGCGGATCGGGACGTCGCAGCCGGCCATGACGGCGATCTGCTCGGCCCAGGGTCCCGTCGCGTTGACGACGAGATCGCCGTGGATCTCCTCCTCGACGCCGTTCGTGAGATCGCGGACGCGGATCCCGGTCACGAGGCGGTCGGCGACCAGCAGCTCGGTGACGAGGGTCCAGGGACGGATGACCGCGCCTCCGGCCTTCGCGGTCGCGAAGAAGCGGAGGGGCATCCGCATGGCGTCCATCGTCGCATCGGGGATCTGGACCGCCATCTTGAGGTCGGGGTTGAGGTGCGGCTCCAGGCGGAGCGCCTCCTCGCGGGTCACCCGGCGAGCCGGGATCCCGCTGGCCAGGCAGGCCTCGTAGAACATCGGCTCGTAGGCGACGTCCTCGTCGGTGATCGCGACGAACAGGCCGTCGTTCTCCTCGAACGAGCCGGGGCAGACCTTCCCGAGGATCCGGCGCTCCTCGATGCACTCGACGGCCGACTCCTGGTCCTTGACGGCGTAGCGGGCGCCCGAGTGGAGGAGGCCGTGGTGGCGGCCGGTGGTCCCGGAGGTGAGCTCGCCGCGCTCGACGAGGGTCACGCGGAACCCTCGGAGGATCAGGTCATGGGCGAGGGCGCCGCCGGTCCCGCCACCGCCGACGATGACGACGTGGAAGGGCTGCCGGGGAAGTCGGGGGATGGTCATGTCTGCGCTCCGCGCCCGGGATGGTGGTGTCCGGGCCCCGCGACGCGGGGCCCGGACACCGGGAGGGTCGTCAGTCGACCCAGCCGAACGTGCGGGTGACGGCCTTCTTCCACTGCGCGTACTCGGCGTCGACCTTCGCGGGATCCATCGTCGGATGCCACTCGTGGTCCTTCGCCCAGTTCGCGCGCAGGTCCTCGACCTCGCCCCAGTACCCGACCGCCAGGCCGGCCGCGTAGGCCGCCCCGAGGGCCGTCGTCTCGGCGACCTTCGGCCGGATGACCGGAACCTTCAGGACGTCGGACTGGAACTGCATGAGGAGGTTGTTGAAGACCATGCCACCGTCGACCTTGAGGGCCGTCAGCGGAACGCCGGAGTCGGCGTTCATCGCGTCCAGGACCTCGCGGGTCTGCCAGGCGGTGGCCTCGAGGACGGCCCGTGCGATGTGGGCCTTGGTGACGTACCGGGTGAGGCCCGCGATCACGCCGCGAGCGTCGTTCTTCCAGTACGGCGCGAAGAGGCCGGAGAACGCCGGGACGAAGTAGACGCCGCCGTTGTCCTCGACGGAGGCCGCGAGGGCCTCGATGTCGGGCGACTTCTCGATCATCTGGAGGTTGTCGCGGACCCACTGCACGAGGGCGCCCGTGATGGCGATCGAGCCCTCGAGCGCGTACACGGCCGGCTGGTCGCCGATCTTGTACGCCAACGTCGTCAGGAGGCCGCTCTTGCTCGGGACTGCCTTCGTGCCCGTGTTGAGGAGCATGAAGCAGCCCGTGCCGTACGTGTTCTTCGCCTCGCCGGGCGAGAAGCAGGTCTGGCCGAAGAGGGCGGCCTGCTGGTCGCCCAGGTCGCCCGCGACCGGGACGCCGGCGAGGTCGCCGACGCACGTGCCGTAGACCGCGGACGAGGCCTTGACGGCCGGCAGCATCGACGCCGGGACGCCGAGAAGCGCTGTGATCTCGGGATCCCACGCGAGCGTCGTGTAGTTGAACATGAGCGTGCGGCTGGCATTGGACACGTCGGTGACGTGGACGCCGCCGTTGACGCCGCCGGTCAGGTTCCAGATGCACCAGGTGTCGATGTTGCCGAACAGGAGGTGCCCCGCCTCGGCGTCGGCGCGCGCGCCGGCGACGTTGTCGAGGACCCACTTGGCCTTCGGGCCGGAGAAGTAGGTCGCCAGCGGCAGGCCGGTCTTCGGGCGGAGACGATCCGGGCCGCCGTCCTTCTCGAGCTCGTCGCAGATGTCCTTGGTCCGGGTGTCCTGCCAGACGATGGCGTTGTAGACCGGCTTGCCGGTGCGCTTGTCCCAGACGACCGTCGTCTCGCGCTGGTTGGTGACGCCGACCGCGGCGAGGTCCGCGGCGGTGAGGCCGGCCTTGGCGAGGGCGCCCTTGATGACGTCCTGGCTGCGGGCCCAGATCTCCATCGGGTCGTGCTCGACCCAACCCGGCTTCGGGAAGATCTGCTCGTGCTCCATCTGGTCGATCGCCACCGGCAGGCCGGCGTGGTCGAAGATCATGAAGCGGGTGCTCGTGGTCCCCTGGTCGAGGGCCCCCACGTACTTCGTCATGTGCGTCTCCCGATACTGGCTTGACCGAACATGCCGGGCTAGCGCCCGGCGAATGCCTCTGCGGCGGACCGCAGCAGCAGATGGGTGGACGTCGCGCCCGGGTCCTGGTGCCCGGCCGACCGCTCGCCGAGGTAGCTCGCCCGGCCCTTGCGGGCGACGAGCGGCACCGTGGCGAGCATGCCCTCCTCCGCCGCGTTCGCCATCCGCTGGACCGCGTCCCCGGCGGAAGCCCCGTCGGCGATCGCGGCCTGCAGCGCATCGCGCGCGGGCAGGAGGGCATCGACCATCGTCTTGTCGCCGAGCTCGGCCTTCCCGATGCGGAGGACCCCGCCGACACCGGCCTCGAAGGCCGTGGCGAACTCCTGCGCGTCGAGGGACTCCTTGCCGGCCGCGGCCCCTCCCATCTGCATGAAGAACATCCCGTAGAGCGGCCCGCTGGCGCCGCCGACCGTCGAGACGAGCGTCGTGCCGACCGTCTTCAGCGTCGCCCCGATGTCAGGGCCGACGAGACCGTCGAGCTTGCCGGCCACGGCGGTGAAGCCGCGGTCCATGTTGATCCCGTGGTCGGCGTCGCCGATCGCGGAATCGAGCTCCGTGAGGTACGTCTTGTTCTCCGCCACCACGGCGGCGAACCGGCGAACCCAGGCAATGACATCGTCGTGCGAGATCATCCGCGGCTCCAGTCCCGCGCTGCGGGCGTGGAAGGTGACGTGATGGACGTCGCGCTCACAGGCCCCAGCGAAGGCCGGGCGTCAGCACCGGGGCATCCCAGTACTTCGTCAGCTCGTCGTCGAGGCGCAGGAGGGTGATCGAGCAGCCCGCCATCTCGAGCGAGGTGATGTAGCTGCCGACGAGGTTGCGGGCGATCGTGATCCCGCGAGCGTCGAGGATCTTCTTGAGCTCGTTGAAGATCACGTAAAGCTCGATGAGCGGCGTCCCGCCCATCCCGTTCACGAAGGCGAGGACCTTGTCCCCGGCCTGGAACGGCAGGTCGTCGAGGATCGGCGTGGCGAGCATCGCGGTGACCTCGGCCGCCGTGGCGACCTTCATCCGCGTGCGGCCCGGCTCCCCGTGGATGCCGACGCCGATCTCCATCTCGTCGTCGCCGATGTCGAAGGTCGGCTTGCCGGCGGCCGGGACCGTGCAGCTCGTGAGCGCCATGCCCATCGAGCGGACGTTGTCCTGGACCTTCTGGCAGAGCGCCGTGACCGTGGCGAGGTCGGCCCCCGCCTCGGCGGCGGCGCCGACGATCTTCTCGGCGAGGACGGTCCCGCCGACGCCGCGGCGGCCCGCGGTGTAGAGCGAGTCCTTGACCGCGACGTCGTCGGCGATGACGACGCTGGTGACCTCGATCCCCTCCGCCCGGGCCATCTCGGCCGCGAGCTCGAAGTTCATGATGTCGCCGGTGTAGTTCTTGACGATGTGCAGGACGCCGGCGCCGCCGTCGACCGCCTTGGTCGCGGCGAGCATCTGGTCCGGCACCGGCGAGGTGAAGACCGCGCCGGGGCAGGCAGCGTCGAGCATGCCCATCCCGACGAATCCGCCGTGCATCGGCTCGTGGCCGCTGCCGCCGCCGGAGATCACGCCGACCTTGCCCGACTTCGGGGCGTCGACGCGCACGACGACGTTCGGCTCGATGACCTTGACCAGGTCACCGTGGGCCGCGACGACGCCGGCGAGCGAGTCGTCGACGACCGCGTCGGGAGCGTTGATGAGCTTCTTCATCCGTTCCTCCAGGATGCGATGACGCCGGGTGCTCGGGAACGTTGCTGGACGGTGGGCGCGCCGGCGGCGAGGCCGTTGGCCGCCGGCGCGCGGTAGCTGCGGGCTAGGTTCGCGCGATCAGGCCGGGACGACCGTCGTCACGAAGATGAACTGGTACACGAGGGCAGCGACGACGCCGCCGGTGAGCGGGCCGACAACCGGGATCCAGGAGTACTCCCAGTCGGAGCCTCCCTTGCCCGGGATCGGCATGATCGCGTGGATGATCCGCGGCCCGAGGTCGCGGGCGGGGTTGATCGCGTACCCGGTCGTGCCGCCGAGGGCGAGGCCGATCACGAGGACCAGCAGGGCGACCGACAGGGGGCCGAGGCCGGAGAGGCCCGCGTTGTTGCCGAACGCGAGAACCACGAAGACGAGGACGAAGGTGCCGATGACCTCGGAGACGAAGTTCCAGGTCACGTTGCGAATCGCCGGAGCGGTCGAGAAGACGGCCAGCTTGAGCCCGGGATCCTCGGTCTCCGCCCAGTGCGGGTAGTAGTGGAGGAACACGAGGGTCGCGCCGATGAACGCGCCGACGAACTGGCCGGCGATGTAGATGAACATCGCAACCACGTCGACGGTGCCGCCGCTGACGGCCGCGTTCACGAAGATGCCGAGCGTGACGGCCGGGTTCAGGTGCGCGTTGCCGTACACCAGGTCGCCGCCGACGCCGCCGGCGACCACGACGCCGGTGAACACCGCGAAGGCCCATGCCATCGTGATGACGATCCAGCCGGAGGCGTTGGCCTTCGACTTCGCGAGCAGGACGCCCGCGACCACGCCATCGCCGAGGAGGATCAGCAGCATTGTGCCGAAGACCTCGGACATGAAGATGTTGAGTTCCATGCTCTCTCCCTCTGGGATGAAGGAAACGCGCCAATCGCGCGGAGGGCGACGCCGCGTCGCCGATCGAACCGAGATCCGGCGAGCGAGCACCCGGTTCGGGCTCGCCGGGTAGGGCACAGCACGATCTGCTCGGGTTGCGTCCCTCCCGTCATGTCGCGGCCACGGCCCCGGGCCGCGCGACCGTCTGGGCGCGGTCGGCGCACGGTGCCCGCCGGCACCGTTGCGGAAAGGTTACGACCGGGCACGTCCGGGAATCGTCAGGACATTGTCAGATTCGTGAGGACGGGCCGCTCGAGTGGCGCGCCGGGGAGGAGTCAGCCGGCGGCGACGTCGGCCAGCGCGCGGAGGAGGATGGCGCTCGACACGGCGCCCGGGTCGACGTGCCCGATCGAGCGCTCGCCGAGGTAGCTCGCCCGGCCCTTCGTGGCCAGGAGCGGGACCGTCCCCGCCGCGCCGGCGTCGGCGGCCGCCGCGGCGGCCGCGGCGGCCGCGGCGAGGTCCGCTCCGGAGGCCACCGCAGCCTGGAACGCGTCCCGCGCCGGGACGAGCGCGTCAAGCATCGTCTTCTCGCCGATCGTCGCCCGGCCGAGCGCCGAGATCGCCGCGACGGCCGCGGCGAGAGCCGTTGCCGCAATCTCCTCGCGCGCCGCCGGCCCGGTCGCGACGGGAGCGATCAGGGCGGCCCCTGCACGCTGGAGCGCCCGGCCGTACAGCGCGCCGCTGGCCCCGCCGACGGTGGCCATGATCGTCCTGCCGGCCGCCTCCAGGGTCGCCGCCGGCGGCGCGTCAGGCACCTCACCGACATCGAGCCGTCGCACGAGCTCGGCAAAGCCGCGGTCGAGGTTGATCCCGTGGTCGCCGTCCCCGATGGCCGCATCGAGCTCCGTCAGGAGCAGGCGGGCTCCCGCGACGCGCTCGGCCGCGGTGCGCAGCCAGCGGACGAGGAGCGCCTCCGTCACCGGCTCGCCCCGGCGAGCCAGTCGGCCGGCAGCTTCTCCGTGAGCCGTTCCGCGTCCGCGATCGCCAGCACGCGGTCGAGCGGCGCCCCGGCTGCGGCCTCGACGGCAGCCGCGACCGCCCCCTCGACGAGCGGGCCTCGACTGACGCGAACCCGGTCGCGGTCCGCCGCCGGCAGGGCCTCGAGCGCCATCTCGAGCGCCATCGCGGCGCTGCCGAGGTCGAACAGGACGACGACGCCCGCGCCGTCGCTGGCGACCATGGCGGCCGCGAGCGCCTCCTCGATCACGGGGCTGCTGGTGCCGAGCGAGCCGGCCGCCGATCCGCCGGCCGTCGCGACCGGTACGCCGGGCGCCGCCTGGGCAAGCATCGCCCGAAGCGCGCGCAACAGCTCGGGGCTGTGGCCCACCAGTGCCAGGGCGATCATCGCCGCCTCCCGTCCGTCTCGCGGAGCGCCGACCTCGCGCCGCCCCAGCGGCCGCCGTAGACTCCGGTGGCCGATGGAGAGGATAGGGCCCCCGCTGAAGTCTCCGCGCGCCGCGTCCGGCGCGGTCGACCACGACGCGCTCACTGCCCGCGACGTGGTCCGCTTCGTCGAGCACGCCGTGGCCGCGCTCGACCGCCACGAGGCCCTCCTCGACCGGCTGGACGCGGCGCTCGGCGACGGCGACCACGGGGCCAACATGGCCATCGGCTTCAGGGCCGCCGCCGAGGCCGCCCGGACCGGGCTCGTCGAGCACCCGGAGGACGTCGGAGAGCTGCTGCGGGTCCTCGGCCACTCGCTCGTGGCGAGCGTCGGCGGCGCAAGCGGCCCGCTCTACGGGACCGCGTTCATCGAGGCCGGGTTCGTCCTGGCGGGCCGGAACGCGGCCACGCCGGTCGACCTCGCGACCGCGCTCGAGGCCGGCCGGGCAGGGCTGGAGCGCCGTGGGCGGTGCGCCGTCGGCGACAAGACGATCCTCGACGCCCTGGCTCCCGGCGTCGCCGCTCTCCGGGCCGGCGCCGCAGCGGGCCGCCCGCTCGGCGACTGCCTCGCCGCGGCCACCCTCGCCGCCGGGAGCGGGATGCGGTCGACGATCCCGCTCGTCGCCCGCCGCGGCCTCGCGCTTCGCCTCGGCGAACGCTCGAGGGGCCACCGCGACCCCGGCGCAACCTCCTGCTTCCTCCTGCTCGGGGCGATGGCGCGGGCCGTCGACGGCGAGGCGCGACCGTGACGCCGCCGCCCGCCGACCCGGGGGCGGAGGCGCTCGCGGCGCAGGTCGCGGCCCTCGCGGCCCGCGTCCGCGAGCTCGAGGTCGAGCGCCATCGCGTCTTCACCGACGCCCAGCACGAGGCCGACGCGGTCTTCGCCCAGTACCAGCTCAGCCAGCTTCTCGCCGCCGGCGGCACGGTCGCCGAGATCGCGAGCGCCGTGATCGCCGAGGTCGCCCGGGCCGTCGGCGCCGTCGACGCCGCGCTCTGGCTCGCGCAGCCGGGCGCCGCGACCGTCCAGCTCGTGGCGACGTTCCCGGGCGACGCCGGGAGCACCCCTCAGCCCGGGCCGGCGGTTCCGCCGGCGTTCGTCGACGTCAGGGCCGCGCGGGCCTGGGCCACGGCCGCCGGGTGGAGCGGGACGGCCCTCCCCGAGGGGCGTTCCGTCGGGCCGGCCTCGCCGGTCGGCGCGGCCGGCGGCGTCGGGTTCCTGGCCGTGCGGGCGGAGGGGACGCTCGACCCCGGCCACGTCCGGTATCTCGCCAGCGTCCGCCAGGAGCTCGCCGTCACGCTCCGGGCGGCCCAGCTCCGGGGCTGGCTCGCCCGCGAGCAGGCGACCCTCGCCGCGATCCTCGAGGGCGCGACCGACGCGATCGTCGCGGTGGACGGGAGCCGCCGCATCGTGCGCCTCAACCCGGCCGCCGAGGCGCTCGTCGGGGGCGCGGCGCGGGCGGCCGCCGGCATGCCCTGCGAAGCGTTCCTCGGCTGCGTGGCCACGGGCCGCGGACAACCGGGGCCGGGCGGGCCCGGGAGCCCTGACGGCGTCGGCCCCCCGTGGCGAAACGCGGCCCATGCCCGGACTCCCGCCGGCGTCGACGACGCGCCGGGCCTCCTCCTGTGCGGCGAGGCCTGCCCGTTCGGCGAGGTCCTCGAGTCCGGCCTCCCGATCGTCGGGCGGGAGATCGAAGTTCGCCATCGGGACGGCGGCCGGATCCCGGTCGCGGCGAGCTTCTCCCGGATGCCGGCCGTCGACGGTGGGGCCGTCGGCGTCCTGCGCGACCTGCGCCCCGCCCGATCGCTGGAGGCGGCGAAGGCGAGCTTCGTCGCGGCCGTCTCGCACGAGCTGCGGACGCCGCTCGCGCTCATCGACGGCTACACCCAGAGCCTGCTCCAGCTCGACCTCGATCCGACGACCGCGCGACGACACCTCGAGCGGATTGCCGCGGCCGCCCGGCGGCTCGCCGGCCTGGTCGACGAGATCATCGACGTCGGGCAGCTCGAGAGCGACGCCCTCGTCCTCCGCCGGACGCCGGTCGCGCTCGACGGCGTCCTGCGGGCCTACCTGGCGGAGCGGGCCGAGCGGCCCGACGCCCGGCCCGTGGCGCTCGACCTGCCGCGCATGCTGCCCCGCGTCGACGTCGACGGGTCACGCATCCGCCAGGTCGTGCAGAACCTCGTCGAGAACGCCGAGAAGCACGCCGGCCGCACGTCCCGGATCGAGATGCGGGTACGCCGCCTCGACGAGGCGACCGTCGTCCTCACCGTCGCCGACGACGGCCGGGGCATCGCGGCCGAGGACCGCGACCACGTGTTCGAGCGGTTCTTCCGGGGGCGCGGCGTCCGCGAGTCGGGCGTGCCGGGCAGCGGCCTCGGCCTCTACCTCTGCCGGCGGATCGTCGAGGCGCACGGCGGCTGGATCCGCCTCGACGCGACCACGCGGGGCACCTCGATCTCGGTCGGGCTCCCCGTCGCGGCCGGCGCCCTCACCCCGACCGGCTCGGAGGCGCGGCCGTGAGCGGTCCGCGGCCGCCCGGCCCGATCGCCGGCCGCGGCGAGCGGATCCTCGTCGTCGAGGACGAGCCGGCGTTCGCCGAGCTCATCGCGCTCTGGCTCGAACGGCACGGCTGGCAGCCGTCGATCTCTCCCGACGGGGCCCACGCGATCCGCGCCTTCGACGCCGAGCCCCCCGACCTCATCGTCCTCGACCTCGGGCTCCCGCGGGTGGACGGCTGGCACGTCATTCGCCGGATCCGGGAGTCGAGCAGCGTGCCGATCATCATCGTCACGGCCTTCGGGGCGGAGGCCGACAAGGTGCGGGGGCTCGCCAGCGGCGCGGACGACTACGTGACGAAGCCCCTCAGCTTTCCCGAGCTGGTGGCGCGGGTCGCGGCGGCGCTCCGCCGGGCCCGTCCGCCGGCGCCGTCGGCGCCCGCCGAGCCGGTCGTCGAGCTGGCCGGCCTTCGGATCGACGACACCCGCCACCGCGTCGAGATCGATGGCCGGGAGGTGCACCTCACGCCGACGGAGTACCGCCTGCTGCGCCACCTGGCCGAGCAACCGGGCGTCCTCGTCGAGCACGGCGAGCTCCTGGCGACGGTCTGGGGCCCCGCGTACACCGGCGACCATCACCTGCTGCGCGAGACGATCCGCAACGTCCGGGCCCGGCTCGCCGTCGCGGCCCCCGGGCGGCGCTTCATCGAGACGCAGTACGGCCTCGGCTATCGGTTCGCGGCCGGCGGCGACGACGGGGGCGCGGAGGACGACTGATCGTCCGCCGCGGACGGGCCCGCTCCGGCCGGCCCGCGGGCGGTCGCGACGCGGGCGACGAGCGCCTGCGACAGCGCCCAGGCCCGGGCGGGGTCCCGGGGGGCGCGGATCCGGACCTGGCTCGCCGCGAACGTGACGTCGCCCGGACGAACGCCCGGCAGCGGGGCGCCGGCCACGAGCCGCATCGCGTCGCCGCGGGAAAGGCCGGACGCGAAGCGCACGACGAGCTGGCCCTCCTCGCGGGCGAGCGAGGCGATCCCCGCGGCCTCGGCGGCGAGGCGCAGCTCGGCGACCTCGACGAGGCGGAGCACCGGCGCCGGCAGCGGCCCGAACCGATCGCCGAGCTCCTGGCGGAAGGCGGCAACGTCGCCCGCCGTACGGGCCCGCGCCAGCCGGCGGTACAGCTCGAGCTTCTGGGCCTCGTCCGGGACGTACTCGTCGGGAAGGTGCGCGTCCACGGGCAGGTCCACCGTCGCGCCGGCCGCCACGCGGACCGGCTCGCGCCCCTCGTAGCTGGCCTTGCGCTCCTCGACGGCCTCCGCGAGCAGGCGCGTGTAGAGGTCGAAGCCGACGTCGGCCATGTGCCCCGACTGCTCGCCGCCGAGGATGTTCCCCGCCCCGCGGATCTCGAGATCGGCCAGTGCGATCTGGAAGCCGGCGCCGAGCTCGGACGCGTTGAAGATCGCCTGCAGGCGCTTGCGCGCCTCGTCGGAGAGGCGGTCCCGCCGGCGGTACAGGAGGTAGGCGTAGGCGCGCCGGCTGCTCCGTCCGACACGCCCCCGGAGCTGGTAGAGCTGGGCCAGGCCGAGGGCGTCGGCGCGGTCGATGACGATCGTGTTGGCGTTCGGGATGTCGAGCCCGGACTCGATGATCGTCGTGCAGACGAGGACGTCGGCCTCCCCGGCGGCGAACGCCCGCATGACG
Organism: uncultured Chloroflexia bacterium; assembly: GCA_963736545.1. Taxonomy (GTDB): domain Bacteria; phylum Chloroflexota; class Limnocylindria; order Limnocylindrales; family CSP1-4; genus CTSoil-043. Next base: position 3,069,825 of record CAVTPA010000001.1, on the reverse strand, counting down.
TGCTCGAGCGCGTTCTCGCCCATCTGGCCGTGCCCGACCACGATCCGGGCCGCCGGCAGCAGGTGGCGCAGCTGGTCGGCCTGGGCCTCGATCGTCTCGACCCGGTTGTGGACGAAGAAGACCTGGCCGCCGCGGTCCAGCTCGCGGAGGATCGCGTCCTTCACGAGCCCCGCCGAGGCCTCCGCGACGCGGGTCTGGATCGGCAGGCGGTCCTCCGGCGGCGTCTCGATCACGGACAGGTCGCGCACGCCGACGAGGGCGAGGTTGAGGGTGCGCGGGATCGGCGTCGCCGAGAGGGTGAGGACGTCCACCTCGGTCCGGAGCTGCTTGAGCCGCTCCTTCGCCGCCACCCCGAAGCGCTGCTCCTCGTCGACGACGAGGAGGCCCAGGTCGCGGAAGCGCACGTCCTTCGAGAGGAGGCGGTGGGTCCCGACGACGAGGTCGACCGTCCCCGCCGCCAGACCGGCAAGGGTGGCCGCCTGCTCGCGCGCCGGCACCGCCCGCGACATGAGCCGCACGGTCACCGGGAACGCGGCGAAGCGCTGGTCGAGGGTGCGCACGTGCTGGTCGGCGAGGACCGTGGTCGGCACGAGGACGGCCACCTGGCGGCCGTCCTGGATCGCCTTGAACGCGGCTCGGAGCGCGACCTCGGTCTTGCCGTAGCCGACGTCCCCCACGACGATGCGGTCCATGGGACGCGTCGCCTCCATGTCCGACTTCACCTCGTCGACCGCGCGCAGCTGGTCGACCGTCTCCTCGTAGGGGAACGACGCCTCGAGCTCGCGCTGCCAGGGTGTGTCCGGCGCGAACGCGTGGCCCGTGGCGGCGGCCCGGGCGGCGTAGAGCCGCAGCAGGTCGTCCGCCAGGTCGGCGACCGCCCGGCGGACGCGGGTCTTCGTGCGGGCCCACTCGCCGCCGCCGAGGCGGGAGAGCGACGGTCGCTCGGCGCCCGCGTACCGGGTCACCCGGGCGATCTGCTCGACCGGCACGTAGATCCGGTCGCCGGCGGCGAACGACAGCTCGAGGTAGTCGCGCTCCTCGCCCGCCCCGCCGCGGCGGAGCATCTGCTCGTAGCGGGCGATGCCGTGGTCGATGTGGACCACGAGGTCGCCGGGGACGAGGCGCTCGAGGATGTCGCGCGGGACGACCCGCCGGAGCGCCTTCGGGCGGCGGACGCGGACGTTGCCGAACAGCTCCCGGTCGGTGACGACGACGAGACCGTCGGGGCCGCCCGCGAAGCCGGCGTTGAGGCTGCGGCCGACAAGGGCGACGGCGCCCGGCGGAGGGGCGCCCGGTCGCATCGTCACGCCGACCGGGATCCCGGCGTCGCCGAGGAGCTCGGCGAGGCGGGGGGCCTGGTCCGACGCGAGCACGATCCGGGGGGCCGGGGCCGCGTCGCGCAGGCTGCCGCGGGCACCGCCCCGGCCCGGCCTGGCGACCGCTCCCGGCGGCAGCACGGGGCGGGGGCTCTCGGCCTCCTCGTCGGCGAGCGGGACCGAGGCCGGGCGGCCCGCGCGCCACCGCTCGACGGCCCGGGCGAGGCCGGCGCTGCGGCCCGGGGGGAGGACCGGCTCGCGCCAGCCGAACGGGTCCTCGAGCGCGCGGCCGCCCCCGATCGCCTCGACGGGGCCCGGCTCCCAGCCGAGCTCGAGGGTCCGCGCACCGAGCAGCCGGGCCTTCCACTCGCGCGGCGGCAGATACGCGTCCGGCCAGGCGTCGGGAAGGTCGCCGGCCGCGACGAGGTCGCGGCGCCGCTCGGCCGCCTGGTCCCACAGGAACTCGGCGGCGGCGGCGACCTCGCCGGGCTCGTCCACGACGAGGAGCGTCCCCGGCTCCACGAGGTCGAGGCCGCTCGCCGGGCACAGCACCGCGGCCCACACCTCGGCCGCGTCCCCGACGTCGAGCGCGCGCGCGCCGGCCGCGGAGGATCCCGCAGCGACGGCTCCCGGGCCGGCTCCGGGGTCGCCCTCGAGACGCGCGAGGTCGGCTGCAAGGCGCTCGGACAGCCGTCCCGCGAGGCGGCCCAGCCGCTCCCGGATGGCGGCCGGCCCGCCGGCCGGCACCAGGAACTCGCTCGCCGGGAGGAGCTCGACCTCCTCGACGGCGCGGATCGTCCGCTGGTCGGTCGGGTCGAAGACCCGGATCTCCTCGACCTCGTCGCCGAACAGCTCGATCCGGACCGGCAGGTCGGCGCCGGCCGGGAAGACGTCGACGAGGCCGCCCCGGCGCGCCATCTCGCCGCGGCCGGCGACCTCGACGACCGGCTCGTGCCCGAGCTGGAGGAGCTCGGCGAGGAGGTCGGCCTGGCGGACCCGGTCGCCCCGGCGCAGGACGCGCGGCCGCTCGGGAAGGTCGTCCGGGGGAAGGGTCGGCTGGAGGAGCGCCTGGACGGACGCGACGAGGACGCGAGCCCGGCCGCTGCGCCAGCGGGCGAGCGTCGCGACCCGGGCAGCCGACTCGTCGCGGATGAGCTCGCTGCGCTCGTACGCCAGCGCGGTGCGGGGCTCGAGAACGGCGACCGCGGCCGGGTCGCCGAGCCAGGCCGTGAGCTCCTCGGCCACGCGGTCGCCGATCTCTGCGTCGCGGGCGATCCAGCAGATCCGCTCCCCCGCCCCAAGGGCGAGGGCGGCGACGAGGAACGACTTGGCGCCGTGCGGGACGGCCGTCACGGCCGCGTGCCGGCCCCGCGCGCGCGTTCCGGGCGGGACGGCAAGGTCGTCGGCCAGCCGCGCGAACGCCGCCGTCTCGCGAAGGAGCGGCGGGAGCGCCGAGAGGTCGGGGATTCGGCGCGCCGTGCCGGGTGCCGCGGCGGGCGGCGCGGCGGAGCGCCCGGTCATCGCGCCTCGTCGGCCGGCCGGACCCGACGCCAGCCGGTCCGCGTGCGGCGCACGCCGTCCAGGCCGGGCGGCCCGTCGACCTCGCCCGGGGGTGCCGTCCGCGTCTCGTCGGCGGGTCGAAGCTGGAAGGCGTTGAAACGGTTCGCCGCCTTGCTCACGCCGTCGCGGGCCCAGGCCTCCACCGCATCGGCCGCGGCGTCGAGCAGCTCGTCGAGCCGCTGCCGCTCGTCGGGCTGGAAGACCGAGAGAACGTGGTCCACCGCATCGCGACCCGGCTCGCCGATCCCGATTCGCAGTCGCGGGAACGCCTCCGTGTGCAGCTCGTCGATGATCGAGCGCAGCCCGTTGTGACCGCCGTGGCTGCCGCCCTCGCGGAACCGCATCTTGCCGAACGGGAGGCTGAAGTCGTCGGTGACGACGAGGACCTCGTGGAGGGGCGCCCGCTCGCGCGCGATGAGCTTGCGGACCGCGATCCCAGAGTCGTTCATGTACGTGAGAGGCTTGGCCAGCACGAGGTCGAGGCCCCGATAGCGGCCCTGGACGACGGCGCTGGCATCGCGCGTGCGCCCGCGCCCGGACCAGCCCGCGCGGTCGGCGACCCGGTCCAGGGTCATCCAGCCGACGTTGTGGCGCGTCTTCGCGTACTGCTCGCCCGGGTTCCCGAGCCCGACGACGACCTTCACGGTCCCTCCGCCTGCGGATGCGCCGCGTCCCGGATCCCGGCCGGTGGCGGCACGCCGAACGGCCCGGATCCCGCGCGGGCCGAGCCTCCTTGGATGGTACGCGCTCCCGGACGCCCGCGGCGGTGCGCGCGTAACGCGGTGGGCGGGTGCGGCGTCTGATGCACGGGCGTCCCCTACTGCAGGCCGGGCCGGCCACTCCCCGGTCCCGGTGGAGGTCGATCGCGATGTCGGTCCAGGACCTTCCCCGCCCGAGAGACGCCCGGCACGCACGGCGGGCAGCGCCGCTCCTGCTCGTCCTCGCCACGCTCGTTCCGCTTGCCTGCGGCCCGGCCCTGCCGTCGGCCACGCCCGCTCCGTCGCCCGACGACGGAGCCCGTCCCTCCGCGAGCCCCGCTGCCTCGGCCGGCCCCGGCTCGCCCCCCGCCGCCGACGCGTGGGAGGACCTCGGGAACCTGCCGCCGCTCGCGACGGTCGCCACGCTCACCCCGGAACGGGGCGGCTCGGCCCCGATCGCCGCCGATGCGGCGTTCGAGATGGCGTCGGTCGGCAACGTGCCCGCCGCGGTGCTCGCCGCCCGCCTCACCGTCGAGCCCGCCACGGCGCTGACGATCAGCCCCGGACGCGACGCCGCCCACGTCCTCGTGCGGCCGGTGACGCCGTTCCCGGCCGGCTCCCTCGTTCGCTTCCGTCTCGCCGCCGCGGACGGCACGCTCGCCGGCTCGTGGGCCTACGAGATCGACCGCGCCCCGCGGGTCGTCGCCGTCCTCCCCCGCCAGGAGGCGTCGGAGGTCCCGGTGTCGACCGGGGTCGAGGTCGCCTTCGACCAGGACGGGGTCGTCGTGACCGCCGCCGACTTCACGATCGCGCCGGCCGTCACCGGCCGCGTGGAGACGAACGGCCGCGTCGTCGCCTTCGTCCCGACCGCCCTCGAGCCGGACACCGTCTACACGGTGACGCTTCGGGCCGGGGTCGGCCGGCCAGGCTCGCCCTACGTGCTCGAGGAGCCCGTCCGGTGGCAGTTCGAGACCGCCGCCGCGGGCGCGGGTGACCTGCAGGCCGACGCGTGGCTGCAGGCCGGGCGCGTGACGACGACGCCGCGCGGCCGCGCGCTCCTGCTCGTGGACCGCTCCGAGGACGAGGGCGTCGCCCCGGTCGCCGGCGGCGACGTGACCGTCCACCGGCTGCCGGACCGCGACGCGGCGCTCGAGATCGGCCAGCGTCTCTCCGCGACTCGGTACCTCTTCTCCTCAGGCCGGCACGTCGTCGTGTCGACCGACGGGCTGCCGGTGGTCCTGCAGGCCGCGGTGACGTTCCGGGAGGTCGACGGCGTGTGGATGCCCGCCGTCCGCCTGCCGCGCCGGCTCCCGATCGGCTTCTACGTCGTGACCCTCGTCGCCAACGGGAGGCCGTCGCAGGCCGTCCTCCAGGTCACCGATCTGGCTCCGTTCGCGCTCGTCACGACGACGCGGACGCTCGCCTGGGTCAACGACGTGGTCCGGCGCACCCCGGTCTCCGGCACGAGGGTCCTGGTTGCCGGTGGCCCGTCGCTCGGCCGAACGGACGCCAGGGGGATCGTCGACGCGACGACGCCGGCAGCGCTCCTGGCCGGTGACGAGGGCGACGACCGCTGGGAGATCCCGACGGACACGGCGCCGCCGACGCTTCTCCTCGACGCGGCCGACGGGCGGCGTGCCTACCTCGTGCTCGACGAGCAGGAGGCGCTGGTCGTCGACCGGGTCGCGGAGGGGAGCCGGGCCAGCGCCGCCGGCGACCCCGCGTGGTGGGCGGCGCTCGCGACCGACCGCCTCCGCTACCGCTCGTCCGACACGATCGACGCCTGGGGCGTCCTTCGAGCCCGGGCCGATCTCGACGTCCCGGCGACTGCGGTCGTCCGCCTCGTCGTCGAGGAGGGCGGCGCCGTCGTCGCCAGCTCCACGGCACGTCCCGACGCGCGCGGCGCGTTCGCCGTGCAGCTCCCGGTGCGCGACGTTCCCGCCGGCTGGTACGCCGTCGAGCTCGTGGTCGGCTCGCGCGTCGTGCGCCAGGCCGGGGTGGAGATCGGCGTCATTCGCACGCCGGCGTACCGGCTCCGCGTCACCGCCGACCGCTGGGCGATGCTCGCCGGCAGGTCGACCGCGGTGGCCGTGGCGGCCACCTTCTACGAGGGAACGCCCGCCGCCGGGATCGACGTCCGCCTCGCCGTCGACGACGGCCCGACGGCGACCATCACGACCGGAGCGGACGGGACCGCTCGGACCTCCTCGACGATCGGGATTCCGACGTACGAGGACGAAGTCCCCCGGCAGGTCGCGGACCGCGAGATCCTCGCCCGGCCGACTGCTCCCGAGGAGGGCTCGATCGAAGCGTCGACGAACGTCATCGTCTTCCGCGGCACCAGGCTCGTCGACGCCGCGGCAACGGTCCGCGGCACGGCGCTGGTCGCCACCGGCGCCGTCCACGTCGCCGACATCGCCCGCCTCAACCGGCTGCCTTCGCTCGAGGCCGCCCTCGACGCCGACCCGCGCGGGAGGCCCATCGCCGGGGCGCGGGTCCGGCTCGCGGTCGTCGAGCGCTGGACCGTCCGCGTCCGCACGGGGACCGCCTACGACCCCATCACGAAGCAGGCCGCGCCGGTCTACGAGATGCGGGAGCGCGAGCGGGCGCTTCGCCCCGTGACGGTCCGGACGCGCGGCGACGGCACGTACCGCGCCCGGGTCGCGGTTCGCGGCGGCGACCGCTGGTACGACGTCACCGCGACGACGGTGGACCCCGGGGGCCGCGAGGTCGCGGAGCGTGCCTGGGCAGCACAGCGGACCAAGGCCGAGGTCGTGCCGCTCAGCCTGGGCGAGGTCACCGGTGACGGCTGCCCGGTCAGCTGCCGCGTCGGGGACGCCTACACCGTTCCGCTCGTGGGGGCCGGCCCGCTCCCGAGCGGAGGCGCCAACCGGTACCTCTTCCTCGTCGAGCAGGAGGGCCTCCGGCGCTGGACCCTCTCCGCCTCGCCCACGCACGACGAGACGTTCCGGGCCTCGGACGTCCCGAACGTCGTGGTCCACGCCGTCTGGTTCGACGGCCGCCGCTACGTCGTCCCGTACGGCAGCCTCCGGCCTGCGATCGCGCCGGCGGCGCGGACGCTCCGGGTCGCCGTCACCGCGGACCGCGATCGATACCAGCCCGGGGCCACCGCGCGCGTCCGGGTCCGCGTGACGGATCGCGCCGGCCGGCCTGCGGCGGCGACGGTCGTCGTCGCGATCGTGGATCGCCGGCTCCTCGACGCCACCGGCGGCGCCCCCATCGGCGACCCCCGGGAGCTCCTCTATGCGACCCTCGGCGACGGCGTCGAGGCCCTCGTCGCCCACCCCGCCTGGCCCGACCTCCCGACCGACGGCAAGGGCGCGACCGGGGGCAGCGAGGGGGAGCGAAGCGACTTCCGCGACGCGCTCCTCTTCACGACCGTGGCGACTGGTCGCGGACGGGATGGCCGAGATCCCGGTCGAGCTGTCCGACGACCTGACCAGCTGGCGTGTCGCGGCCGGGGCGGTCGACGGGCGGCTCCGGGGCGGGCTCGGCACGGCCGACCTCCGCGTGGGGCTGCCGTTCTTCGCCGAGGCAACCGTGGCCGCCGAGTACCTGGCCGCCGACCGCCCGGCCGTGCAGGTGCGGGCGTTCGGGACGGCCGTCGCCGCGGCCGCCCCGGTCACGTTCACGGTGCGCTCCGACACGCTCCCGATGGCCGCGGCCTCCGCGACCGGGCCAGCGGCGAGCGGCGTGGTCATCCCGCTCGCGACGCTCACGCCGGGGATCCACCGGCTCACGATCACCGCCGACGACGGCCGCCATCGCGACACCGTGGTGCGCTCGTTCCGGGTCGTGGAGACGCGCCGCACGCGCCCCGTTCTCCGGGCGTGGACCGTGACCGACGCACTGCGGCCAACGGGGGCGGCCGACGGGCTCAGCACCTTCATCGTCAGCGACGCCGGTCGCGGGGCCTGGGTCCCGCGCCTGTACGCGCTCGCCGCCGAGCCGGGAGCTCGCGGCGACCAGGCGGTCGCGGCGCGCGCGGCCGTCGCGATGCTGGCAGGCGAGTTCGGCGTCGCCGCCGACGCCCTGCCGACCCCGCCGGCGCTCGAGCCGTTCCTGCGCGACGAGGGCGCGCTGGCCGTCCTCGCCTACGGCGCGGCCGACCTCGAGCTGACTGTTCGGTCGCTCCTTGCCGACCCGTCGGTCGCGGGCCGGTCCACCGCCGGTTGGCTCCACGGGATCGTCGACGACGACCCGGACGACGGTGATGAGGCCGACACGCCGGAGCGCCGCTCGGTCGCGCTCGTCGGCCTCGCCGCCCTCGGCGAACCCGTCCTCGAGCGCATCCGCGACCGACTCGGCGCGGCGGATGTCACGCCGCGCGAGACGCTGTGGCTTGGCCTCGGCGCGGCCGCGCTCGGCGACGCGACCACGGCCACGGCGGTGGCCCGTCACCTGGCTGCCCGGTTCGGCGAGCGAAGCGGCATCCTCGTCCGCCTCGCCGTGAGCGAGGCACCGAACCAGGTCGCCGAGGCGACCGCGCAGTTCGCCGCGCTCGCGGCCGCCGTCGGCGACCCGCTTGCCGAGCCGGCGCTGGCGTACGTCGCCGAGCACCCGCGGACGGACGACCTCGCCGTGCTCGAGGAGGTGCTCACGATCCGCGGGCTCGTGGCGCACCTGGCCCCCGAGCCGACCGTGCTCGCCTGGTCGGTCGACGGCGCGACCACGCGCGTCGACCTGGCGGACGGCCGGGCTGTCGCGGTCACCGTGACCCCGGCGCAGCGCGCCACCCTCGTCTTCGAGGCGCTCGAGGGCCGGGTGGCGGTCGTCGGCCGCTGGGACGAGGCGGGCGCTCCGGTCGGACCCGCCGCGAGAGCCGTGATCACGCGGACGGCCGCGCCGTCGGGCGACATCGCCCGGACGTCGCTCGTCCGGGTTCGCATCACGGCCCGGTTCACCGGGAGCGCCTCGGAAACCTACCGCGTCGTCGAGCTCGTGCCGTCGGGCCTCGTCCCGGTCGAGCCGGCCGAGGCGTGGTACGCCGAGGACGACGGGGACGACGAGGACGGCGTCGCGAGGTGCGAGCCCCCCTCCCTCGTCGACGGTCAGCGGGTCGAGTTCTCCACAGGCCATGACCCGACGCACACCGAGCGTCTTCTCTGCTACCTGGCCCGCGTGGTGACGCCCGGCGAGTACCGCTGGGAGCCCGCGACGATCACCCTGGCCGCCGACCCGTCGACCTGGTTCGCCACCGATACGACGACGGTGACGATCCGCTGACAGGTCCCGCCCCAGGCTCGCACCACCGGGTGCCGCCGCTCCCACGGGCGGGAACAGCAGAGGTCAGTGCCCGATACGTGGCCGATGAGCGCGAAATCGGATACTCCGATCTCGCGCCCCGCCCGCGAGATCGGGAGGGTCAGGCCACGCGCTCGGTCGTCGCGGGCCAGGCCCACCCCAGGCCCGCATGGCTGGAGGTCGCACGCCATGGAAACGCTCATGGAGCTGCTCCGGTGCACCCGGATGGTCGAGGGACACCTGTCGCTCGAGTTCGGCGCCATCCGCCTGTCTCCACTCCACGCACAGCTGCTGATCGTGCTGCTGCGCGACGGACCTTCGAGCTTCCGACGGCTGCTGGACCGGATCGGCTGCTCGGACTCGACGCTGAGCAGCGCGATCCGCGCGCTCGAGGATCGCGGCTGCGTACGGCGCGTCCGCGACCCCGGGCGCTGGACGACGCCGCATCTGACCTTGACGCGGCCGGGCCGACAGCTGGCCGAGTTCGCGCTGAGCGCGATCACCGCGACCGCCTGGCGACTCAGCGTGCTTGCCGAAGAGGACGGCGGGCACGTGATCCGCCGCCTTGTCGCGGCCACCGACGACGCACTTCGCGACGACCGCGGTCGGGATCCGTACCGCTGCCGCTCACACCGTCGACGCGAGGATCCGCTGCTCGAGTGACCGCATCGCGGCCTCCTCGGCCGGCTCGGCGTGGTCCCAGCCGCAGAGGTGGAGCCCACCGTGGACGACGAGGAGGCGCAGCTCGTCGGCGGGCGACCAGCGGACGTCGCCGGTCTGGCCGCCGCGCCCAGCCTCGGCCTGCGCGACCGCGCGCTCGACCGACACGACGACGTCGCCGAGGTGGAGACGGGTGCCTGGCGGGAGCAGGAAGGCTCGGCCCGTGTCGGCGGCGGGTCCCCTGGTCGCCGGTGCCGGTGCCGGGCCGCTGGCGTGAGGCGGATAGGCCTCGGGCGGCAGGAGCGGGAACGACAGGACGTCGGTCGGGCCGGCCTTCCCCATGTGAGCGGCGTTGAGCGCGGCGAGCTCGGCGTCGTCGGCGAGGATGAGGCCGACCGTGGCCGGCTCCGGTGCGCCCCCGGCGAGGAGCGCCGCCCGCAGGGCGCGGCCGAGCGCGGCGGAGGGCAGCAGCCGCGCAACACCTGGCCGGACCTCGAGGTCGACCCGGAACGGCGGGAGGTAGAGCGGGCGGGGGCCCACGGCGGTCACGGGCGCGGATCGGCGGGGGGCATGGGCTCCGGCCGTCTACGCGCCGGGGCCAACCGCGTTGCGGCGCGCCTCGAGCTCGACGACCTTGTTCTGCGGGTAGGCGATCCGCTGGTGGTACATCCCGAGGAGCTGGGCCACGAACGCCTCGCGGATCCGCTCGACGTCCCGGAGCGTGAGATCGCACTCGTCGAACTGGCCGTCGTCGAGCCGCTCGTCGACGATCCTCGTCACCATCGCCCGGATCGTCGACTCCTCGTGGCTCGACAGGGAGCGGACGGACGCCTCGACGCTGTCGGCCAGCATGAGGATCGCCGCCTCGCGGGTCTGGGGCTTCGGACCGCTGTGGCGGAACCGACGCTCGTCGACCGCATCGGCAGCGGCCCGACCGGCCGCCGTCTCGAGGCCACCGAACGGCGCGGCCGCCTGCTCGCGCGCCTTCGCCAGGAAGTAGCCGATCTTGGCCGTGCCGTGGTGCTGCGGGATGAACGCGATGAGCGGCTTCGGCAGCTTCGCCCGGTAGGCGATGTCGATGCCGTCGGCGGTGTGCGCCCGCAGGATCTGCGCGCTGACCTCGGGCGGCAGCTCGTCGTGGACGTTCGTGCCGCCGGCCTGGTTCTCGATGAAGGCGCCGGGGTTCGCCAGCTTCCCGACGTCGTGGTAGTAGGCGGCGACCCGGGCCATGAGCGGGTCGGCGCCGGCCGCCTCGGCGGCGCGCTCGGCGAGGTTGCCGACCATGAGCGAGTGGTGGTACGTCCCCGGCGTCTCGAGCAGGAGGCGGCGCAGCAGCGCCTGGGACGGGTTGGCGAGCTCGAGGAGCTGGAAGACCGTGAGGATCCCGAACAGGTTCCCGACGACCTGGAACGTCCCCACGGCCGCGACCGCGGAGCCGACGCCCGAGGCCACCGAGGCGCCCCAGAGCTGGAGGATGCCCTCGAGGTTGCGCGTGCCGAGGAGCGAGAAGATCGTGACCGTGACGATGTTCGCCACGACGATCGCGAGGCCGGCCTGCAGGAAGATCCCGACCCGGTCGCCGCGCCGGATCGCGATGATCCCGGTCATCCCACCGACGAAGACGTAGGCGGTGAGCTCGAGCGAGAGGCCGTTGACGGCGCCGGCGAGGATGGCGATGAGCGCGGTCGCGATCGTCGCGGGGCCGGACCCGAGAAGGATCGCGACGAGGATCGATGCGCCGGCCCCCGGCACGAAGAACGGCAGGATCGAGCGGCCGGCCGTGAGCTGGTAGGCGAGGGCCGTGACGAGGAGGACGAGCCCCAGCAGCGTGAGGGCCTGGGCCCGGTGCCAGAGCTCCTGGCGATAGCGCCAGGTCCAGGCGAGGAGGAGGACGACGACGAGGGTGGCGAGGAGGAACCAGCCGGCGACGCGGGCGACGTCGAGCGTCGCCTCGGTGAGGCTGAAGGCCTCGAGCTTCTCGACCTCGAGGGGTGTCACCTGCAGGCCGGCCTGGACGATGAGCTCGCCCTGGCGGATCGTGTAGCTGATCGGCTCGACCGCCGCGTCCGCGGCGTCGCGCGCCGCCTCGTGAAGCGCCTCGCTGTAGGTGGCGTTGGGGACGAGCAGCGGGGCCACGATCTCGGTCGCGAGCTCCCGCTCGGCGTCGGTGAGCGCGGCCGAGAAGCGCTCGCCGAGGTTGCGGCGGACCGCCTCCAGGTCGGCATCTCGAAGCTCGGCCCGCTGCACGAGACCGAGCACGCGGGCGGCCTCCGCCCCGACGAGGGCCCACCGCTCCGGGGCGAGCGCCTGGAGCGTGGCGCGGGCATCGGGCGAGAGGTCGGGCGGCTGCTCGGCGAGGACGGCTGCGCGCTCCTCGGGCGTGACGGCGGGGTCGAAGGCGGCGTCGACCGGCGCGAGCGCCGCGGCGAGGACGCCGAGCTGGCGGCTCGTCAGGGTTGCCGCGGTCTCGGCCCGGTAGTCGTACTGGGGCGGGACGGCGTCGCGGGCCGCCTGCCGGGCCTCCGCGGTCTCGAACTCGCTGGTGAAGAGGATCGTCCGCGGAGCCGGCACGTCCGCGGGGGCCAGGTCGCCGACCTGCAGGTCGACCGCGCTCGGCAGGTCGTTCATCGACAGGACGGCGGTCAGCCCGGTGATGAGCAGCGCGGAGGCGACGACGAGGCGCACGGCGTCACGCCGGGTGAAGGCGGCGACCTGGTCGAGGCGTCGGGAGAGCATCGCGTCGGGCGGTGGGGCGTCAGCCCCGGCCGTCGCCCCCGGGCTGCGGCGTCGAGGCAGAGGCGTGGCCGCCCTCGTCGTGGGCGGCGAGATCGGCGCGGGCGAGGGCGGCGGCCACGAGACCCGAGACGACCTTGCCGTCGGCCCGGCCGCGGGTGCGCGGGCTGAGCCAGCCCATGACCTTCCCGAGATCGCGGGCCGAGCTCGCGCCGGTGGCCACGATGGCCTCGGCGACGAGCGCGTCGAGCTCGTCGGCGCCGAGCGCCTGCGGGAGGAGCTCGCCGAGGATCGCGATCTCCGCCTCCTCCTTGGCTGCCAGCTCCTCCCGGCCGCCCTTGCGGAAGGCCTCGACCGACTCGCGGCGCGTCTTCACCTCGCGGGCGAGGATCGCGATCGTCTGCTCGTCGGTCAGGGTCGTGCGATCGCGCTTCTCGACGGCGTAGACGGCGCTCCAGGCCATCCGCAGGGTGTCGCGGCGCAGCGCGTCACCCGACCGCGTCGCGGCGGTCATCTCGTCGTGGAGACGATCTCTGAGGGACACCGGCGTGGCTCCTTCGCTGTGGCGCTCCGTCCGGGACGGGACGCCGGCTGAGCTTGGGGGCCTCCGGGGCCTGGGCACGGGCCGGGGAAGCAGGTGGATCGGCGGGGACGCTGCGGGCGGTCCTCGTTGCGGACCGGCCCCGCGGCCGCCGATCCCGGCGGCTAACCCTGCTGGCGGGTGGCCTTCTTGCGCTTGGCTTCCTTGCGCTTGCGCTTCACGCTCGGCTTCTCGTAGTGCTCGCGACGGCGGGCTTCCGCGAGAATGCCGCTCTGCTGGATCTTCTTGTTGAAGCGGCGCAGGGCGCTTTCGAAGGTCTCGTTCTCACCAACGCGGATCTCTGCCAATGCCGGGATCACCTCCTCCGCCCTGGATTTGTGTCGGCGCCGCCGCCGGGCGAGGTCGGCAGGCGCGTACGCCCACCGACGCGCGGTTCCGTCGCGCGCCGGCGAGCCCGGCGGAGCATAGACCGGTCGCGGGAACGGGTCAAACGTGCCGAAGGTCCCGAAACCGGCTCCGCCGGCCGCCCGGGCCGGTTCCGGCGGCCGCACCGGGGCCGCAGCGGCGGCAGCACCGGCGGCCGCACCGGCCCGCGGCCTGCGACGGGTGTCAGTCGGCCGCAGGCAGCATGTAGAGGGCCATCCGGAGCGGCGTCCGGGCCCGGATCGAGTGCGGCATCCCGGCCGGCATCCGGAACCACGTGCCCGGTCCGAGCGGGTGCGGCTCGCCGCCGACCACCGCGTCCCCCTCTCCGTCGAGGACATGGACGACGGCCGGCCGCGCCGCGGTGTGCTCCGACAGCTCCTCGCCGACGGCGAAGGCGAACAGGACGAGCCGCAGGTCGTCACCGTCGTAGAGCGTCTGGCTGTGGATCCCCCGTTCGACGGGCTTCGCCTCCGCGGCGAGGTCGGCGAAGAAGACGGCGGGCTCGGTCATGCGGTCACCTCCGGCGCACACGGTATCGCGGAGACGACGCCGGCGCCCCGGCACGGCCGTCGCGACGGGCCCGTCCGGCGACCGCGGCGCCGGGCCGAAGGGCCATTGCCGCGCGGGGCCTGCGCGCGCACCATGCCGCCATGAGCGCGTACCGCTTCTCCGGGCGCACCATCCTGGACATCCTCGAGGGCGCGGTTGCCCGCCGCGGCGAGCGCCGGGCCCTCGGCCAGCGGGGCGACGACGGCACGACGGCCTGGTGGACCTACCGCGAGCTCGACCGGCGCAGCCGTCTCGCCGCGTGGCGGCTCCGCTCACGCGGGCTCCAGCCCGGCGACCGGCTCCTCACGTGGTCGGCGTCGACGCCGGAGCTGGCCGCCGTCTACTTCGGGGCGATCCGGGCCGGCGTGATCCTCGTCCCGCTCGACCTGCGGATGGCGCCCGACGCGATCCGCCGGATCGCCGACCGCTCCGAGGCGCGCCAGCTCGTCATCGCGACCGGTCGGGACGCCCCGGACCCGGCCGAGGCGGATCTCGACCACCTGCCGATCACGACCACCGCGGATCTCTGCGCGGATCCCGGCGCCGGCATGCCGGCCGACTGGGAGGAGCGGGTCGCCTCGTGGACGCGGCCGGCCGTGGACGACGTCTACCTCCTCATCTACACCTCGGGCACGACCGGCACGCCGAAGGGCGTGACGCTGACCCACCGCAACACGGTGGCCGGCATCGACGGATTCCACCTCCTCGTCCCGGACATCGAGTACCGGATCGTCTCGCTCCTGCCGCTCTCGCACCTCTTCGAGCAGGCGATCGGCCTCTATCTCGTCATCGACCTCGGGGCCGAGATCCTGTACGTCCGGAGCCGCAACCCGAGGGTGATCTTCGAGGCGTTCCGGGAGATCCGGGTGACGGCGATGATCGTCGTGCCCCAGGTCCTCGACCTCTTCTGGAGCGGCCTCGAGCGCGAGATCGAGAAGCGGGGCCAGGCGGCGCAGTTCGCGAGGGCCCGCCGGGCGGCCCGCTTCCTCCCGATGGGGCTGCGCCGGCGCCTCTTCCGCCGGGTCCACGAGCAGATCGGCGGCAGCCTCCGGCTCTTCGTCTCTGCCGGGGCGTTCCTGCCCCCGTCGGTGCAGCGGGCCTGGGAGGACCTCGGGGTCGTGGTCATGCAGGGCTACGGCGCGACGGAGACGGGGTCGGGCGCGATCACGACGTGGAAGGACCACCCGCTGGGGTGCGTGGGATGGCCGATTCCCGGCGTGGAGATGCGGATCGCCGAGGACGGGGAGGTGCAGTTCCGCGGCCCGACGGTGACGCGCGGGTACTGGCAGGACTCCGAGGCGACCGCGGCGGCCTTCACCCCGGACGGCTTCTACCGCTCCGGCGACCTCGGGCACCTCGACGCCAAGGGCCGGCTCGTCCTCCACGGGCGCAAGCGCGACATGATCGTGCTCCCGAACGGGTTCAACGTCTTCCCGGAGGACCTCGAGAACGCCCTGCGCAACGCCGGCGTCCGCGACTCGGTCGTGCTCGAGACGGAGCCGGGGCGGATCGAGGCGATCATCCTCGCGCCGACGACGCCCGAGCGGATGGCGACCGGGGGCTCGGCTGCGCCGGTCGTGGGTGCCTTCGCCGCCGGGGAGAGCCTCGACCGGGTGCGAGCGGAGGTGGACGCCGCGGTCAAGGCAGCGAACGCGACCCTCGGGCAGAACGCACGCCTGGCGGCCTGGCGGTTCTGGCCCGACGCCGACTTCCCGCGGACGCACACGATGAAGGTGAAGCGCGACCAGGTCCGGGCATGGGCCTCGGTCTCGGCACCGATGCCGGTCTCGGAACGCTCGTAGCCGGCCGGGGCCGCTCGCCCCCGGGCCGGGCGCGTCAGCCGCGCGGGATCGGCACCTCGGTCCCGACGGTCGCCACGGCCGCCGCGACGTCGGCCGTGCGCTCGTCCGGCGACGAGCCGGGCGACCAGGGGAAGAAGACGATCGTCGAGCCGACCTGGCGCAGGACGTGGCGGACGTCGGGCGGGAACTGGACGCGCCCCGGGCCGCTCGTGATGTGGGCGGCGAGGTCGGCCGCCGCGGCCGCGGCGGCGGCGGCGTCGGGCAGCTCGTAGACGACGACGAGACCGCCGGCCGGGTCGTCGGGGAGGATCGCCCGGAGCGCGGTGCGCGGCGCCGCCGCGACCGACGGCGGCTCGCCGAGCCGGACGTCGATCTCCGTCGCCTGGAGCGTGAGGCCCCGGGCCCGGAGCGCTCCCTCGAGCTGGACCTGCGTCGCCGACACGGCCGGCGAGATGGTCGGGCGGGGCGTGGGATCGGGCGCCGGCGGCGGGGTCGCCGGCGGCCGACAGGCCGCGACGACGAGCGCGACGGCGACGAGCGCGAGCAGCGCCGGGCGGCGAGCGATCCCCGGGACGGACGCCCTCAACCGGGCGGCCAGTCGAACGGCCGGCCGCCCATGAGATGCAGGTGGAGGTGCGGCACGGACTGGCCGCCCCACGCCCCCACGTTCGTCGTGAGGCGGTAGCCGCGATCGACGATCCCCTCGCGAACGTGCGAGGTCGGCCGCGACCGCGAACAGCCGCCCGAGCAGCGGCCCGTGGGCGTCCGTCAGCTCGGCCGCGGAGGCGATGTGCTCCCGGGGCATGAGGAGGACGTGGGTCGGCGCGCGCGGGGAGATGTCGCGGATCGCCACCACGAGGTCGTCCTCGTGGACCTTCGTCGACGGGATCTCCCCGGCGACGATCCGGCAGAACAGGCAGTCGGCGCTCATGGGCGGAAGGGTACGACGGGCAGCGCCCGAGCGGCGGCGCCGAGCGATCCCGGGGCGCCGATGCCCGACCCGCGAGCGCCGGACGGGCGCGGCAGGAGCCGCTCCAGGCGGCCGATCGCCCGCTCCGGGTGGTCCGGGTCGGGACCTTCGACGGCGACGACGCCGATCTCGCCCTCGAGCGAGCCCCGGTGCGCCGCGGCCGGCCCGAGGGCCTTGGCGCCCACCCGGACGAGCACGTAGTCCTCGGCGTGGCCGGCCCAGCCGGCCGATGGGTCGGCGGCATCGGCCGGTGCCTCGAACAGCACGAGCCGCCGCCCGCCCCCGGCGGCGGCGGCGAACCGGGCGCGCGCGGCGGCTGCCTCGGCCAGCAGCAGGGCCGCCCGCTCCCTGCGGACCGGCTCGGCGACCTGGCCCGTCATCCGCGTCGCCGGCGTCCCCGACCGGGCGGAGTAGCGGAAGACGTGCAGCCCGGCGGGATCGAGCGCACGGATGAAGGCGAGCGAGCGCTCGAAGGCCGCGTCGTCCTCGGTCGGGAAGCCGGCGATGACGTCGGCGTGCACCGCGACGCCGGGGATCGCCTCGCGGACACGTTCGACGACGCGCGCGTAAGCCGCCGTGTCGTAGCGGCGACCCATCCGGCGAAGGACGTCGTCGTCGCCCGTCTGGAGCGGCAGGTGGAGGTGGGGCAGGCAGCGCCCGGCCCCCTCCTCGGTCCAGGCGGCGAGCAGCTCGTCGTCGACGTGCTGCGGCTCGATCGACGAGAGACGGATCCGCTCGACCGGCGTCTCGGCGAGGATGCGCCGCACGAGGCCCGCGAGCGTCAGGGCGGACCGCCGGTGGGAGCCTCGTGCGCCCCGCTCCGACCAGCCCCCGTCGTAGGTCCCGATGTTGATGCCGGTCAGGACGATCTCGCGGTGGCCGGCCCCGAGGGCCCGCCGGACGTCGCCGAGGACGGCCTCGGGCGCGAGGGAGCGTTCCGCGCCGCGGGCCCGCGGGATGATGCAGTACGTGCAGTGGAAGCTGCAGCCGTCCTGCACCTTGACGTAGGCTCGGGTCCGATCGATCCGGTCGCGCCCGTCGGCCACGCCGGCGATCGCCGTGCCCGCGCCGCCCCCGGCGACCACGACGCCGGCGAGCGTCGGCAGCGGCCCGTCGAGCGGCCCGTGGACCGCCGCGAGCCCATCCTCCGGCAGCCCGAGGAGCCGCTCGACCTCGGCGAGCAGCCCGTCCTTCTCCTCGTTCGTGACGAGGCGAGCCTCCGGGTCGACGGCGGCGAACGCCGCCCGGCCGACCTGGACCGAGCAGCCGGTGGCGATGACCGCGGCACCCGGCGACGCGCGCCGCGCCCGCCGGAGCGCCTTGCGCGACTTCTCGTCGGCGATGGCGGTGACCGTGCAGGTGTTCACGAGGTGAAGGTCGACTGCGGTCCCGTCCCCGACGAGCTCGACGCCGCGGGCGCGAAGGAGGCGCTCGACCGCGTCCATCTCGGACTGGTTGACCTTGCAGCCGAGGTTCGTGATCGCCGCGCGGCGCACGGGCTGCAGGGGCTCGGGCGCCGGTACCGCCGGCGCAGGCACCGCGGCCGGTGCCGTCGGCGCAGGCACCGCGGCCGGTGGGTCGGCGCGGGCTCGGGTCGCCCGCCGCTCACCATAGCTCCGGCTTCGTCGACATGAGGAAGGCGATCAGGCCGACCGCCGTGGTGATCCCGTAGGCGATGTAGCGCTGGCGCCGCGCCCTGGCCCGCCACGCGTCGCGGTCGGCGTCGCTCGCGAGGCCCTCCCGCGCCTGCAGGCGCCGCAGCCCGGGGCGCTGGTAGGCGAAGGCGATGATCGCCGTGACGGCGTAGGTGGCCAGGCTCACGAGCAGCCACGGCTGCTCGAGGAGGCGCGGCCCCAGGACGGCGAGCATGGCGAATCCGGTGAGCGCCAGGCCGGCCCCGATGACGACCGTCCCGTGGGCCTGGATCCACAGGAGGAGCCGGACGAACCAACCGGGCCGCGCGGCGACCGCCCCGCGGTCCACGGAGCGGTTTCGCAGCGTGAACGGCAGCAGGAGGCTCGGCACGAACAGCGAGATCGCCAGCGTCACGTGCACGACGAGGATGTACGGGAAGAGCGGAGCGAGGTTCGGCATTCCGTGGAGTCTCGGGGCGCGGAGAGACCGTCGGCTGAACGGCGGGTCCGTGCTCGGGCCGAGATCGTAGCGCAGGAGCGCGGATCGGCCCGCTCGACGCAGGACCGCCGGTCGCTCAGGCGTGCCGCTCGGCGGGTCGCTCCGCGTCGAGTGCCACCCAGTCGCCTTCTGCGTCGCGCCGGACCACGCGCAGGCCTGCCGCCTCGAAGGCGGCCCGGACATCCCCCTCGCGATCGATGAAGATGCCGGAGGCGAGCAGCCGGCCGCCCGGCGCGAGCTCCGCCGCGAGGTCGGCGGCGAGGGCGACGAGCACCGACGCGATGAGGTTGGCGGCGACGAGGTCGAAGAGCCCGGCGCCCGACGGCAGGGAGCCGTGCCGGGCGCGCAGCCGACGAGCGACGTGGTTCCGGCGTGCGTTCGCGAGCGTCGCCTCGACGGCGATCGGGTCCGTGTCGACGCCGACCAGCTCGCCGGCGCCGAGGAGCGCCGCCGCGATCGCGAGGATCCCGGAGCCGCACCCCACGTCGAGCAGCCGTGCCCGACCGTCCCGGGCGCCTCCCCGGGCCAGTCGCCCCTCGTCGGCCCAGCGCTCGATGCCGGCCAGGCAGAGCCGGGTCGTCGGGTGGAGGCCGGTCCCGAACGCCATGCCCGGGTCCATGGCGATCACGGTGTCGCCGGGCCGGCGGCGGTGGCGCCGCCAGGTCGGCCGGATGACGATCCCCCGCCCGATCCGGAGGACGCCGACGTGGCGCTTCCAGGCGGTCGCCCAATCCGACTCGTGGACGACCTGGGTCCGCAGCTCTCCGATCTCGCGGAGGTCGAAGGCCTGGAGGTGGCCGAGCGCCCGGTCGACCAGCCCGACCGCCGTCCGGACGGCGGTCGCGTCGCGGGCGGGCACGTAGGCGCGCACGGTCGCCGGCGCGGCCGGGTCGACCGCCGCCCCGAGCCCCTCGTCGACGAGCGTGAACCCGGGCTCGACGCCGACGCCGCCCGGCGCCACCCGGGAGAGGATCTCGCTGACGGCCTCGACCGCCTCCGGGTCGCAGGTCACCGCGAGCTCGAGCCAGGCGTCGTCGCCGACGAGCCCGTCGGCCGCCGGGTCGGACGCGGCGGTCACGCGTCGGCGCCCGGAGCGCAGCGTCCTCGACCCGGCTCGGCGCCGGTCACCCGAGGACGTCCTTGATCCGGTCGAGCACCCCGGTCTTGCCGCCGCCGACGTTCGTCTCGCCCGACGCGGCGGCGTACGACTCGAGCGCCTCGCGCTGCTCGCGGTTGAGCTTCGTCGGGATCCGCACGTCGACGAGCACGTGGAGGTCACCGCGCGCGCCGGCCCTGCGCAGGTGCGGCACGCCGCGGCCGCGCAGCCGGACCTCCGTCCCGGGCTGCGTCCCGGGCTTGATCTCGAGGTCCTCGTCGCCGTCGGCGGTGGGGACACGGACCGTTGCCCCCAGCGCGGCCTGGGCGATCGAGAGCTCGAGCTCGTGGTACAGCTCCGTCCCCTCGCGTCGGAGGTGCGGGTGAGCCGCGACGTGGATCGCGACGTAGAGGCTGCCCGGCGGGCCGCCGCGCGGCCCCGCCTCGCCCTCGGCCGAGAGGCGGATCTGGTGGCCGTCGTCGATGCCGGCCGGGACCGCGATCCGGAGTCGCTTCGTGCGCTGCTTGCGGCCGTCGCCGTTGCAGTCGTCGCACGGCGTGTCGACGATCTTGCCTTCGCCGCGGCAGCGCGGGCACGTGACGACGTTCACCATCTGGCCGAGCATCGTCTGCCGCGCATGACGGATCTCGCCGCGGCCGCTGCACTGCGGACAGGTCTGGGCGGCCGTCCCCGCCTTCGCCCCGGTGCCGGAGCACGTGGCGCACCGGTCGAGGACCGGGAACTCGATCTCCTTCTCCGTGCCGCGGATCGACTCCTCGAACGTGATCCGCAGGTCGTAGCGGAGATCCGACCCGACCGCCGGCCGGCCGCGCCGGACGCCGCCGGCCGCGCCGCCCCCGAAGAACGCGTCGAAGAGGTCGGAGAAGGCCCCGAACCCCGCCCCGGCGGATGGGTCGAAGCCGCCGGCCGCGCCACCGACGCCGGCCCGCCCGAACATGTCGTAGGCCTGCCGGCGCTGGGGATCGGAGAGGACCTGGTAGGCCTCGTTGACCTCCTTGAAGCGCTCATCGGAGCCGGCGTCCCGGTTGACGTCGGGATGCCACTGCTGGGCGAGCTTGCGGAACGCCTTCTTGATCTCGGCGTCGGTCGCGCCTCGCTCGACGCCGAGGATCTCGTAGTAGTCAGTCTGGGACAAGCTGATACCTGTACTCACGCAGTGTCACAGCGGCAAGTCTGCCACGGCTGGGCGGCGCCATCCGAAGACCCGGCGTCACGACCCGGGCGGGTCGCCCGCCCCGCGCCGGCTGCTCGGCCTCGTCAGGCCACGCGGCGTGCGGCAGTGCGCGCGCTCCCACCCGGCCCGCGGATGGACGCGCACCGGGCGTCCCCGGTCCGCTCGCCTCGCCCGCTCGGGGACGAGGCCGCGATCAGCGTGGGCGACGGGAGCGCCACGGAGGCGGCTCTTCCTCGTAACCGAAGCTGCGCCGGTAGATCCGGACCATCCAATACAGCCCGACAAGCGCCAGCGCGAGGCCGATGCCCGGTCCAACGTCGTCCGAGACTGACCAACCCGGGCCGCCGATGAACGTCGGCCTGAGGAGATGGGCCAACCCGAACGCGACGATCAGGGCGCCGGCAACTCCGAGCTCGAGCTCGGCGATGACCCGGGCGGGGAACAGGCGTCGGCGCTCGTGCTGATCGTCCCGACCCGGATCTGCCTGATCCGGGTCACCTCGGCGGTCGCGCTGGCTCTCGTCCATCAGGCCCCGATTATCCATCAGCCCGCAATTGCCCCCCGGCTCGCACCGGGCGATCCCCTCCGTTCGTGGGATGCGGCGTGCACCGGGAGGGGCGCCGCCGGTCAGGCGCGGGCGGTCGCCGCGAGCTCCAGGAGGCTGTCCAGGTCTGGCGGCTCGAAGGCGCGGAGCGGCACAACCACCGTCTGGCCGCCGCCGGCTTCCAGGTACAGGTGCTCGCGGCTGGCGCGGATCCGCTCGAACGAGTCCCAGGCGAGGACGTTGTCGTAGAGAGGCGACGCGATCCGGATGCCGGCCGCCGTGGCGACGATCGTCGTCGGCTGGGTGAAGAGGTCGCGGCGGCGGCGGCCGGCGAGCCAGAGGATCGGGCGGGCGACGAGCCCGGTTGCCAGGGCGACGCCCATCCCGACCGTCCCGACGGCGACGGCGGCCGTGATCGGGTCCTGCGCCGCGCCCCACGCCACGACCTGGACGATCCCGAACGTCACGAGGCCAAGGCCGACGACCCACGAGCTTGCGGCGCGGCGCATGAGCCACGCGCTCGCCCGTCCGTACTCGCCGATGGTCATCGTGAAGGACCCGTGGACGACCGCGCCATCGGCCTCGGGCCCCGTCACCGGGCGGGCTGCGTCGCCGGCACCAGGCCGCCGGCGGTCTCGAGCGGCGTCCGGGCGCCGGCGCCATCCGGAGTGCGCGAACTCGTGCCGGCGGCGACCCCCGCCCGGCGAGCGCCCCGAAGCGCACCACGCCGACGGGGTCGAAGGCCCGCTTGGGCACCAGGATGGCCGCGCCGACCCCGTTGTCGAGGAAGAAGTAGGCGTCGTTCTCGCGCACGCGCCGGAACATCGGCCACGGAGCCGTGGTGACAAAGGCACCGTTCGTGATCGTCAGCCGCAGGGCGTCGACCTCGATCTCCGTCGGCCGCTCGTAGATCCGTCGGTTGCGGCGAGCGGCCAGCCAGAGGCCCGGCGCACAGGACCAGCCGCTGACGAGCGCGGCGCCGAGGGCGACCCCGACCCCGGCGCAGGATCCAGCCGACGAGGTCGTCGGGATACGCGAGGGCGACGCCGGTTGCCATGGCCGCGCCGGCCAGGACCAGCAGGCCGACGACGACCGCCACACGAGAACGTCGACTCAGCCAGGCGGTCGCGCGGACATACTCGATCAGGCGCGCCTGGTAGTGGCCGCGCACGACGGTCCCTGCCGGGACGAGGAGCGACGGCGCGGGTCCCGTCGAGGACGGCAGATCCGCGCCCGACGCGGCCCTCGCCCCCGGATCAGTCGTCAGGCGCCTCCTCGTGGCCGCCCGCGGCGAGGGCCGCGCCGATGATCCCCGAGGTGTTGAGGAAGTGGGCCATCACGATCGGGGCGCGCGACTTCAGCCACTTGTCGAACTTCGCGTGCTCCTTGCTGACCCCGCCGCTGAGGATGATCAGGTCGGGCCAGAACCACTTCTCGAGGAGGGCGAGGTACTCGCTGAACTCGCGGGCCCAGCGCCGCCAGCCGATCTTGCGCCGCTCGCGCGCGGCGCCGGACACGAGCCACTCGCCGTCCTTGCCGCGGTACGTCACGTGGCCGAACTCGGTCGAGTCGAGGAGCCGGCCGTCGACGAGGAGCGCGCTCCCGATCCCGGTCCCGATCGTCAGCAGGAGGACCGTCCCCGGGACACCCTTCGCCGCACCGAAGGCGACCTCGGCGAGCCCGGCCGCGTCCGCGTCGTTGATGAGCCGGACGGGGCGGCCGATCCGCGCCTCGAGGGTCTCGCGGACGGGGAAGTCGACCCAGGAGGCGTCGATGTTCGCCGCCGTCTTGAGGAGGCCGCCCTTCACGACGCCGGGAAGGCCGACGCCGGCGGGCATCCCCGGCGCGAGGTGGCCGCCCTCGGCGAGGCGGTCGAGGATCTGGCCGGCGACTTCGATGACGGCCTCGGGCGTGGCCGGCTGGGGCGTCTTCTCGCGGATGCGCGGTGAGACGAGCTCGCCGGTCGCGAGGTCGACGACTGCGGCCTTCACGCCGGTGCCGCCGACGTCGATCCCGATCGCCCGGCCGTGGGCCGGCGTCGCCTCGGCTGCCGGCTCGGGGGCCGGCACCGGCTCGGCGGACGCATCGCCGCCTGCCTCGGGCTGGGCCGGTGCCTCGCCGCCTGCCTCCGGCTGGGCCGGCTCGCGCTGGGCCGGCTCGGCGACGGCGTCGACGGTCGGCGCCGGCTCGGCGACAGGGTCCGCGGTCGGCTCGAGCCCGGGCGTGACCCCGGGCTCGGCCTCGGGCGCCGTACCCGCCGGGTGCTTTGGGGCTGCCTTCGGCTTGCTCATGGAATGGAGGATAGCGCGCCGGCCGACCGGTCTCAGAGCGAGCCGCGCGGAGCCGCCCAGCGGGTCGGCTGGCCGGTCACGGCCGCGATCGTGTCGTAGTCCGCGTCGTAGTGCAGGAGCGTCATCCCGGCCAGCTCGGCAGCGGCCGCGATCAACACGTCGGCGTGCTTCACGCTGCGCTGGACCATGCCCGGCCGCGCGCCCAGCAGGCGGTACACCTCGCGAGCGCGCCGCCACACGGACGCATCCATGTCCGCCCACGGAAGTGCCGCGAGCCCGAGCTCGAGCGCCGCGAACTCGGCGGGGTTCCGGGCCGAGTGGAGCAGCTCGAGGGCAACCATGTCGCACGCGGCGACGTCGCCCGCTTCGATGGAGGCGACGAACCAGTCGCGCACGTCGGGATGCGCCTTGCGGGCCCAGACGCTCGTGTCGGCCAGCTCGGTCACGTCGCCGCCCCGGGCGCGGACCGGGGCCGTCGAGGGGTGGCCCCCGCGCGTCGCTCGACCGCGGGCGTGGAGCGCATCTCCTCGAGCGCCTCCGGGGTCAGGTCCGGCAGCGGCATGCGAGCGAGCGCTGCCCGCCGCCGACGCGCGACGACTTCGGCGAGGGCCGCGTGGATCGTGTCCGTGGTGCGCGTGGTGCCGAGGGAGGTGGCCGCCTCGCGAACAAGATCGAGGTCGAGGTCGATCGTCGTGTGCTTTCGCATGGGGACGATGGTAGCAGGGCCGACGCCCTGGCGTATGCAGCCGGGGCCCGCGTTGCTGCACACTCCCTTGGGTCCGGCCGCCGCGGGTCGGCTACTTCAGCAGGAGCCGCTCCAGGCGCCGCGACGTGATCGCGAGGCCGATCAGGCCCATGGCGAACAGGTACGCCACGTGGACCAGCAGGCCCGGGTCGACGTTGCCCGTCGTGAGGCCGCGAATCAGGTCCACCCCGTGGTAGAGCGGCGTGAGCTGGACGATGACCTGGATCGGCTCCGGGTACGTCGTGATGGGGTAGAACGTCGCGCTGAAGAGGAAGAGCGGCAGGATCACGAGCTGGACGAGGTCGAAGTCCTGCCACGTCCGCATGAAGCTCGTCGCCGCCATCCCGGCCGCCCCGAACGCGAAGCCGACGAGGAGCGCGGCGGGGAACGCGAGGACGGCCCACGGCGAGAGGATCATCCCGAGGGCGAACATGACGACGATGAAGGCCGCCGCGTAGATGCCGCCCCGGATCAGCGCCCAGCCGATCTCGCCGAGCGCGACGTCGCCGACCCCGACCGGCGTCGAGAGGATCGCGTCGTACGTCTTCGCGTAGTTCAGCTTGAAGAAGACGTTGAACGTCGAGTCGTAGATCGCCCCGTTCATCGCCGACGAGGCCAGCAGCGCGGGAGCGACGAACGCCGTGTAGGGGATCGCCTGGCCGTCGACGGTCACCGTGCCGACGAGGGCGCCGATCCCGAGGCCGATCGACAGCAGGTAGAAGAGCGGCTCGAAGAACCCCGAGACGATGACGAGCCAGCCGCGCCGGTAGACGAGCAGGTTGCGCTCGATCAGGAGGCCGGCCCGCCGACCCCCGAACAGGATCGGCGGGGCGACGCGGGCGAGGAGCGTCATCGGGCCATCCTCACTTCACGAGCCGCCGGCGGAACGTCGTGAGGGCCGCCGCCACGCCGAGCGCGCTCATCGTCCCGAGGTACGCCACGTGGACAAGGCTGAGGAGCGGCTCGGCGGTCCCGAGGGCGAGCGAGCGGCACAGGTCGACGCCGTGCCAGAGGGGCGTCAGGACCGCGACCAGCTGGAGCAGCTCCGGGAGCTGGCTGATCGGGAAGAACGTCCCGGAGAAGAGGAAGAGCGGGATGACCCCGAAGCGGAAGAGGCTGTTGAAGCCGTTCGCGTCCTTCTGCGTCGCGGAGAACGCGGCGATCGGCGCAGCGAAGGCGACGCCGGTGAGGAGGGCCGCGGGGACCGCGAGGACGGCCTCCGGCCGGGTGATCGCGCCGAAGGCGACGCTCACGACGAAGAAGACGGCCGGTGACGATGAGGATGCGCAGCCCGATGTACGTGAGCTTGCCGACGACGACGTCGCGCGGTGCGGATCGGCGTCGCCAGCATCCCGTGGTAGCTCTTGACCCAGACGATCCCGGCCATGACCGGGAACGTCGACTCGGAGGCCGCCGTCTGCATCGCCGTCGAGGCGAGGAGCCCCGGGGCGAGGAAGGCCAGGTACGACACCCCGGCGAGGGCCGCGGCGTTCGCGCCCGGCGTGGAGGCGCCGGTGGACGCGCTCGCGTCGACGAGGCTGCCGAGGCCGAGTCCCATCGCGGCGAGGAAGAGGACCGGGCTGAGGAACGACGAGAAGACGCTCCCCCGCCAGGCGCGGCGGTAGACGAGCAGCTCGTGCTCGAGGACCCTGGCCGCCGGCGACGCCACCCCCGACCCTCCCCTACTCGACGAGGCTGCGGCCGGTCAGCCGCAGGAAGACGTCCTCGAGCGACGACCGCCGGACGAGGGTCATCTCCGGCCGCAGGCCGCGGGCGTGAGCCTGCTCGGCCGCCGCCTCGCCGTCGTGGGCGTAGACGAGGACCCGGTCGGGCAGCCGCTCGACACGGTCGCCGAGGCCCTCCAGCTGGCCGTCGAGCGAGGCCTGCACGTCCACCGCGAAGCGCATCTCCAGGACCTCGCGGCTGGAGTGCTGCTCGATGAGCTCGCGCGGGCTCCCCTCGGCCACGATCTTCGCCTTGTCCATGACGACGAGCCGATCGCAGAGCTGCTCGGCCTCGTCCATGTAGTGGGTCGTGAGGACGAGGGTGACGCCCTTCTGCTTGAGGCGGTAGAGGCGGTCCCAGAGGAGGTGTCGCGCCTGCGGGTCGAGGCCGGTGGTCGGCTCGTCGAGGAGGAGCAGGTCGGGCTCGTTGATGAGGCTCCGGGCGATCGTCAGGCGCCGCTTCATGCCGCCCGAGAGCGGCTCGACCTGGTCCTTGCCGCGGTCGGCGAGCTGCACGAACTCGAGGAGCTCGTCGACACGCTGGCGGATCAGCGGGCGCGGCAGGTCGAAGTAGCGCCCGTAGATCAGCAGGTTCTCGCGGACCGTGAGCTCCATGTCGAGCGTGTCCTGCTGGGGAACGACGCCGACGCGGGCTCGGATGCGCGGGCCGTCGACCGCGGGGTTCATCCCGAGGACGCTGAGCGTCCCCGCGGACACCGGCGACACGCAGGCGATCATCCGCATCGTGCTCGTCTTGCCGGCGCCGTTGGGGCCGAGGAAGCCGAACGACTCACCCGGGGCGACGTCGAAGTCGACGGCGTCGACCGCGGTGAAGCCGCCGAAGCGCTTCGTCAGGCCGCGGGCATGAATGAGGGATTCGCTCGGGGAGGGCGGCATCGGAGGGGGAGTGTAGCGGCGCCACGGAGCCGGCGCCCATGGACGAACGACCGATCCCCGGCGGCGGGTCGGCCGCCGGACGGACGTGGCCGCGACGGGCCCAGTACGAAGGTACCCATAACGCGACGAGGGGCCAGCCCGTTACTACAGGGCGAAGGCGCCTCATGGGGGGCGCCCGCAGCACTCGAGGTCTCCCTGAGCATGGATCGTCTTCGCCACCATCTCCGGCCGCTCGTCGCGGCCGTCGCAACTCTCGCCCTCAGCGCCGGCGTCGTCCTCGCCGGCGGCGGCCTCACGATGCCGGACGCAGCGGCCGACGGGCTCGCGACCGCCTCCGCGGCGGCCGGCAAGACCGTCCCGGTCGTCAACCGCCCGGTCGCGCCCGAGGTCGACGAGCAGCCCGCCGAGCCCGCCGAGCCGACCGAGCCGGAGGAGGAGCCCGCGGAGGACGAAGCCGTCGAGCCGTGCACCCTGCTCCCCGAGGGCGAGGAGTACGCGACCCACGGCGCGATGGTCTGCGCCGCGGCGCACGCCGACGTTCCCGAGGGCTACGCCAACCGCGGCGAGTACGTCAGCGAGGTCGCCCGCGACAACCACGGTGCCGAGGTTCGGGCCGAGAAGGCCGCCGGCGACGGGACCCCGGAAGTCGCCAGGGCCGCGAAGCAGAAGGCGAAGGAACGAGCCCAGGCCGCCGGCGCCCCGGCGGACCCGGGTGCCTCGGCCGGCAAGGGCGGCCGCCCGTAGCGGACCGGCCTGCCCGGCCAGCCACGACGAGGGCCGGCGCCGCGAGGCGCCGGCCCTTCGATTCCCGGGCCCGCGGGGCGTGCCCGGGATGACCTACCGCACGACGGCCGCCTGGAGGGGCGCGCCGGCGGTGACGGGAAGGCGCCCGGCGTAGGCGATCTCCATGCCGGTCCTCGCGTCGATGACGGCGACGCCGACCGCGAGCGGCAGGCTGCCGGCCGGGCGGGGCGCGGTCGACGCATAGAGCAGCGCGCCGTCGGGGCTGAGGGTGATCGCCCGCGTCGCAGGGTCGGCGATCGGGAACGTGGCCTGATGTCGCCACCCGGCGAGGTCGACGACGTGGACGACGGCGCGCCCCAAGGCGGGGAGCGGGGCGTCGAGCGCGTACAGCCGGTTGCGGGCGGCGTCGAGTGCGAGGATCGGCCGCGGCCCGGCGGCCGAAGCGGCGTCGCCGGCCGGGTCCGCCTCGCGGGCATCGCCCCACGGCTGGAGCGGGAGCGCGGTCACGCGGGGTGCTGCACGCGAGGAGTCGGACGCGACGGCCCCGGCGCCGTCCAGCTCGATCCGCCAGATCGTCCCCGCCGCCGGCGACCAGCGGTACAGGATCGACCGCGTCGCGTCCATCACGATGCCGTTGCCGGCGAGCCAGGCGGACCCGGCAGTCGATCCGGCCGGCTCCAGCCGCGCGGTGGCGAGGACGCCCCCGGGCGAGTCGCCAGCCTGCTCCCCGAGGTCGAGGAGGCGGAGCTCGGCGGTGGATCCGGGGCACACGACGTAGGCCACGCCGACGCCGGCGAATCCCTCCCCGAACGGGCCGCCGCACGGCTTGACCATCCGGAGCGGCCCGTCCGCGGCCTCCGCGGCGAGGTTCCGGGTCGCGGCCGCCGGGAGAGCCACGGGCGGCGCGGAACCGTCCAGGCGGACAGCCACGAGGCGACGAGCGGGTCCGGGAATCCCCCGCCCGGACTCGGTCCAGCCGACGATCGCCCTGCCACCACCGGGGTCGACGGCCACGGAGAGGTCGGCGAGGGTCTCCACGGCGTCGCGCCCGGTGCTCGGCGCCCGCCCCACCTGCCAGTCGCCGATGCGCTCGGCCGGGCCCTCCGTGTCGGTGAGGCGGAACGACTCGAGCCCGACCTCGTATTCGCCCTGGTCGGCGACGGCCCAGGCAAGGACGAGGTCGTCCGGGCCGGGACCCGGCGCGACGGCGATCGCGACCGGGTCGCCGATGACGACGTCGCGCCGGCCGAGGAGCGTTGCGAGCGCCTGCGGCTCGGTGCCGCCGGCCGGTGAACCGGTGGGCGGCGGGCCGCCGGAATCCCGGCGAACGGCCCCGACCGTCACGACGCCGAGGTCGAAGAGGGCGATCCGCGAGCCGGGCGTTCGGGTCACCTCGGCCGTCACGCAGACGATCCGCCCGCTCCCGAGCACGTGGACCCGCTGGCGGGCGCAGCCGTCCGGGGCTCCCGCCACCGCACGCCCGCTCGCGAGGTCCATCCAGCGGCCGGCGACGAGGACGTGCTGGTCGGCGAGCGGCGACCCGGAGCTGCGAACCAGCGGGATCGGGCCGATCGGCGCGGCGACGGCAACGTCCGGCCGCGGGGTGCGCGGGGCGGCGTCGAGCGCGGGCGACGGGGACGCGGCGTCGGGGGAGGGCGCCGGGCGGCTGCCGAAGAGCCCGACCCCGATGATCGCCACCGCGAGCCCGCCCACGACGAGCCCGGCCCGGGTCGCCGGCCCCGGCCCGGGCGGCCGGCGACGGCGCCCCGCGGACGACGGCGGAGGCCGGCGGGGAGCCCGACCGCCGACGACGACCTCCTCGATCTCGACCGCCGGGGAGCCGCCCCGCCCGTCGCGGCCGTCGCGGCCGGGTGTGCCCGGTGCCCCCTGCTCGTCGCCCATCTGCCCGCCTCGTCCTCGGTGGTCGTCGTGCCCGCCCGGCGGTCGTCGCGGGCGTCAACCTCTTCTTCGTCCGACGGGGCCGTGCGGTTCGCCGCGAATCACGAGGCCCGGGCACAGCCCGGGCCTCGAGGGTCACGGCGATCGGCGCGCGAGACGCCGGCCGCTACACCTCCTTGAACTCGCCCTCGACCGTCTCGTCGTCGGCGGGGGCGTCCTCGCCCGGGGCGGAACCGGAGTCCGGCCCGGCGCCGTCGCCGCTCGCGTCGGCTCCCGGCTCGCCGGCGGCGGCGTACGCCGCCGTGCCGACCCGCTGGAGGATCTCGGCGAGCTCGGTCGCGCGGGCCCGGACGACGTCGACGGCTTCCGTCTTCAGCGCGTTGCGCACGTCGGAGACCTTGCCCTCGACGGCTGCCCGGTCCTCGGGCGACACCTTGTCGCCGAGGTCCTTGAGCGTCCGCTCCGCCTGGAACGTGAGCGCCTCGGCCTGGTTGCGGGACTCGACCTCCTCGCGCTTCTTGCGATCGTCGTCCGCGTGCTCGGTGGCCTCGCGGACCATCCGGTCGACGTCCTTCTTGTCGAGCATCGAGGACGCGGTGATCGTGACCTTCTGCTCCTTGCTCGTGGCCCGGTCCTTCGCCCGGACCTCGACGATGCCGTTGGCGTCGATGTCGAACGTCACCTCGATCTGGGGCACGCCGCGCGGGGCGGACGGGATCCCGTCGAGGATGAACTTGCCGAGCGTCTTGTTGTCCTGGGCGAAGTCGCGCTCGCCCTGCAGGACGTGGATCTCGACCTGGGGCTGGTTGTCGGACGCGGTCGAGAAGACCTGGGACTTGCTCGTCGGGATCGTCGTGTTCCGCTCGATGAGCCGGGTCATGACGCCGCCGAGCGTCTCGATGCCGAGCGACAGGGGCGTGACGTCGAGCAGGAGGACGTCCTTCACGTCGCCGGCCAGGACGCCGGCCTGGATCGCGGCGCCGATCGCCACGACCTCGTCCGGGTTGACGCCGCGGTTCGGCTCCTTGCCGCCGAACATCGCCTTGACCGCCTCGAAGACCGCCGGCATCCGGGTCATGCCGCCGACGAGGACGACCTCGTCGATGTCGGCCGCGGCGAGGCCGGCGTCCTTGAGCGCCTTCATCACCGGCTCGGCCGTCTGGTCGATGAGGTCCTTGACGAGGTCCTCGAGCTTGGCCCGGGTGAGGGTCATGACGAGGTGCTTCGGGTTGCGGTCGGCGTCGGCGGTGATGTACGGCAGGTTGATCTCCGTCGACATCGCCGACGAGAGCTCGATCTTCGCCTTCTCGGCCGCCTCCTTCACCCGCGACAGCGCCTGGGGGTCGGAGCGGAGGTCGAGGCCCTGGTCCTTCTTGAACTCGGCGAGGAGCCAGTCCATGACCCGGATGTCGAAGTCGTCGCCGCCGAGGTGCGTGTCGCCGTTGGTCGACTTGACCTCGAAGACGCCCTCGCCAAGCTCGAGGATCGAGATGTCGAACGTGCCGCCGCCGAGGTCGTAGACGGCGATCTTCTCGTCGTGCTTCTTGTCGAGGCCGTAGGCCAGGGACGATGCCGTGGGCTCGTTGATGATCCGCTTGACGTCGAGGCCGGCGATCCTGCCGGCGTCCTTCGTCGCCTGCCGCTGGGTGTCGTCGAAGTAGGCCGGGACGGTGATCACCGCCTCCGTCACCGACTCGCCCAGGTAGGCCTCGGCGTCGGCCTTGAGCTTCTGCAGGATCATCGCCGAGATCTCGGGCGGGGTGTAGCTGCGGCCCTCGCCCATCTGGACCTTGATCCCGTCGGACTTGGGGTCCTTCTCGACCGTGTACGGCACGAGGCCCCTGCTGCGCTTCACCTCCGGGTCGTCCCAGCGGCGGCCCATGAAGCGCTTGATGGAGTAGACGGTGTTGGCGGGGTTCGTGACCGCCTGGCGCTTTGCCAGCTGGCCGACGAGCCGTTCGCCGGTCTTCGTGAAGGCGACGACCGAGGGGATGGTGCGGCCGCCCTCGGCCGAGGCGATGACGGTCGGCTCGCCGCCCTCCATGACGGCGACGACGGAGTTCGTCGTGCCGAGGTCGATGCCGATGATCTTGCCCATGGGTTCGTTGGCTCCTCTTCGTCGGGGGTTGCGTGCTGTCAGTGCGTTGGTGCGGTGCCGTCGCTCACGGCGACGAGCGACGGGCGGAGGACGCGGTCGCGGATGCGGTAGCCGCGGCGGACCTCGCCGACGACCTCCCCCTCGGGCCGGCCCGTTCCCGGGACGTGGCTGATCGCCTCGTGGACGGCGGGGTCGAAGGCGGTGCCGAGCGCCTCGATCGGGGTGACCCCTTCGCTCTCGAGGAGGAGACGCAGCTTCCGGTCGATCGCGACGACGCCCTCGAGCCAGGGTGTCTCGCGGGCGTCGGCCGGGACGTGCTCGACGGCGCGGTCGAAGTCGTCGGCGAGCGAGACGACCTTGGCGAGCAGGACCTCGTTGGCGAGGCCGAGCATCGCGTCCCGCTCCTCGGCGCTGCGGCGCTTGAGGTTGGCGTAGTCGGCCTGGGCCCGCTGGGCCACCGCGAGGTGCTCGTCGGCCCGGGCGAGGGCCGCGTCGCGCTCGGCGGTCAGCGTCTCGACCTGGGCGAGGAGCGCGGTCGGGCTGATGTCGATCTCGGCCATTCGCTCCTCCGCGCGCGTGCGCCGGTGGCGCGCCGCGTGCTCCGGCGCGGTACCGGGGGCGGGCTGGTCGGGCTGGTCGGGCTGGTTCGGCATGTGGTCTCCCCGGTGGGTCAGCTGTAGAGGTGGTCGACGAGGTCGTTCATGAGGCCGGAAACGAAGCGGACGGTGCCGATCGCCTGCGCGTAGCGGAGGCGCGTCGGACCGAGGACGCCGACGACGCCGACGGCGGCCCCCGGCCGGCCGTACGGCGCGAGGACGAGGGCGACGTCGACCATCTCCATGGGGCGGTTCTCGCGACCGATGAAGACGCGAAGCTCCCCGGCCCGCGTGACGTCCTCCACGAGCTCGCCCAGGTACTGGCGGTTCTCGAGGGCGGCGAAGACCCGGCGCAGCTTCTCGGACGCGGCGAACTCGGGCTCCGCCATGACGTGGAGGAGCCCGTCGCTGAACAGCTGCTCGACAGTGGTCGCGTCGAAGTCGCGGAGGAGGTGGAGCGCTCGTTCGCCGGCGCGTCGCACGAGTGTGAACACCGGGTCGTCGGCCGGCGCGTCCTCGAACCAGCGCAGGCGCTCGACGAGGTCGGCGGCCGCGAGCCCGACGCAGGTGCGGTTCAGCCGGTGGGCGGCCTCGTCCAGCTCGCCGTCGGTGGTCCCCGCGTCGATCGTCATGAGGGCCTGCTTCACGGACCCCTCGTTGAGCACGACCACGAGGCTGGCCATCCGCTCGCCGATCCGCACGAGCTCGACCCGGCGGATCCGTGCGGCGCGAGGCTTGGCGGGCGTGGCGAGGCCGGCGGCGCGGGTCGCCGAGGCGAGCGTCGTCGCGGCCAGGCGGAACCACTGGTCGGTGGCGAACTCGACCTGCCCGAACTGGTGGCGGATCATGAGCTGCTCGACCGGCGGGACGGCCGTCTCCCCCACGAGCGCCTCGACGAAGAAACGGTAGCCGGCATCGGTCGGCACCCGTCCGGCGGACGTGTGGGGATGGCCGAGGAAGCCCTCGATCTCGAGCTCGGCGAGAACGTTGCGGACGGTCGCCGAGCTGACACCGAGCGGATACCGTTCGACGAGCGCCTGCGATCCGACGGGGGTCGCGGTGGTGACGTATTCCTCGATGACGGCCAGCAGGATCGCCTGGGCTCGGGCGTCGAGCGGGCCGCTGCTGCGGCGGACTCCTCGCGCCACGGCAGCCTCCTCAACGGACGTCGGTTCGACCCGCCCGTCCTCGTTGCGTTGCTAGCACTCCATGCTCTCGAGTGCTAACGGATCAGCCGGAATCCTAGCACTCTCGAACGTCGAGTGTCAACGATCCTGAGCGGCGGCCGACCAGCGACGGCCGACCAGCGGCCCGAGCGCCCGAGCCCTGCTCTACAGGAGCCGCGTGAACAGCTCGTTCGAGAGGAGCCGGCCCCGAAGCGTGAGACGCACCCGATCGCCCGGCGCCTCCTCGACGAGCCCCGCCTCCGCCGCCCACGTGAGGACGTCGGGGCGCTCGAGTGCCTCCCCGCGCGCGACGCCGCGGGCCATCCGGAGGCCGAGGATGAGCCGCTCGGCGGCGACGGTCGGCGCATCCAGCTCCTCGGCGCCACCCGGCGGGAGCCTCGGCGGGTCGCCGTCCGGCGGCACGAGCGCGCCGAGCCATCGGTCGAGCGGGGCCGCGTTCCAGCGCCGCACGGCCCCGTCGAACGCGTGGGCGCCGGGCCCGACCGCCTCGTACGGGCGGCGCTCCCAGTAGGCGAGGTTGTGGCGGCTCTCCGAGCCCCGGCCGGCCCAGTTCGAGAGCTCGTACCAGGGAAGGCCGGCCCCGTCGAACGCCGCGTCGGCGAGCGCGTAGGCGGCGGCGGCCCGGTCCTCGTCCTGGGCGGCGCGGGCCCGGTCGCGCCAGCGCCGTGCGCCCGGCGTCGTCGGCAGGTGATCGCCGTCGGGGCCGGTCAGGCCCTCCGCGTCGGGATCGTCGAGCGTGAGGGCATAGCAGGAGACATGGTCCGGCTCGAGGGCGATCGCGCGCTCGACCGTCGCCGCCCAGGTCGCCAGCCGCTGGCCGGGCACGTCGTAGAGGAGGTCGAGGCTCACCCGGGCGATCCCGGCGTCGCGGGCGACGGCCAGCGCCTCCTCGACCTCGGCGGCGCGGTGCCGCCGGCCGAGCGTCTTGAGCTCCCGGTCGTCGAGACTCTGGGCCCCGAGGGAGAGCCGGTTCACCCCCGCCCGGGCGAACCCGCCGAGGTCGCCCCGGTCGTCGGCGCCGGGGTTGGCCTCGAGGGTGACCTCCGCGTCGGCGCCGAGGCCGAACCGGGCCCGGACCCGGTCGACGAGCTCCGCCACGGCGTCCGCCGGCAGGAGCGAGGGCGTTCCCCCGCCGAGGTAGAGCGAAGCGAGGTCCGGTCGATCGGCCGTTCCCGGCGGCCCGAAGCGCGCGTCGAGGGCGTCGGCGCGCAGGTCGAGCTCGCGGACGATCGCCACGAGGAAGGTGCCGATCCGCGAGCGGGGGCCCACGGCGTCGGCGCCGGCGTGGACGACGAAGTCGCAGTACGGGCAGAGCGAGCGGCAGAAGGGGACGTGGACGTAGAGCCCGGCGGGCGGGGCGACGCGGGACCCCTCGGGTGCGGGTGCGGACGGTGCGCCGGCCGACGGCGCGGCGGCGGACGTCCCCGGGGAGGTGGCAGACCTCGCCCCGCGGCCGCCGGCGCTCATGGCTGGCGCGCCGCCTCGTCGTCCGCGTCGAGCGGCCGCCATCCCGGCGGCGGGCGGCGGAACTCCCAGGTCTCCTCGATCTCGTGGCCGCGGGGCGCGGGCTGGCCGGCATGGCCGGTGCAGACGAAGACCGAGATCCTCGTGATCGCGTGGGCCAGGAACGCCGCGCCGATGGCACCGGTCGTCACGGTCATCCAGCCCGCGACGAGGCTGCCGACGAGCGTGAGCAGGAACATGTACCGGCCACGGCCGGGTGCGCCGGTCCGCGTCGCCAGCGTGTAGAGGAACGACTGCACGACGATCGCGACCACCGGGTCGACGCCGACGAGGAGGAGAAGGCCGAGGACCGCGCCGCGGAACGTGACCTCGTCGACGAACGCGGTCCCGATCGCGTTCAGGGCCGCCCCGGGGTACGTCCAGGCCGGCGGGAACCGGATGCGGCCGTAGCGGTAGAAGGCGTACGCAGCCGCCTGCAGCATGCCGACGGCGCCGAAGCCGAACCCGAACAGGAGGGCCTCGGCGCGGTCGCCGAGCGTGATCCCCAGGTCGGCGGCCGGGTCCGGGTGAACGAGCAGGAGCGCGCCGGCGAGGGCGAAGCCGAGGAGGATCCAGCTGAGGCGCCGCAGGAAGGAGGCCCGGTGCCCGTCCCGCGAAGGCTCGTCGTACTCGGCCGCTCCGAACTTCTCCGCCTCGAAGCGCAGCATGACGAGGAAGAACGTGATCGCGAGCGCGACGAGGGTGCGGATCGGGTCGACCCACTCCTCCACGTCAGCTCTCCTCGCCCATGCGGAGGACGGCGAGGAACGCCTCCTGCGGGATCTCGACGGAGCCGACGCGCTTCATCCGCTGCTTGCCTTCCTTCTGCTTCTCGAGCAGCTTGCGCTTGCGGGTGATGTCGCCACCGTAGCACTTGGCAAGGACGTTCTTCCGCATCGCCCGGATCGTCTCCCGGGCGACCACGTTCGAGCCGATCGCCGCCTGGACCGGAACCTCGAACATCTGACGAGGGATGAGCTGCTTGAGCTTCGCGGCCAGCTGGCGCCCGACGGCCGGCGCCTTGTCACGGTGGACGATCATCGACAGCGCGTCGACCGGCTCGCCGTTCACGAGGACGTCGAGCTTGACGAGGCGCGCCTCGCGGTAGCCGGCCTCCTCGTAGTCCATCGAGGCGTAGCCCTGGCTCCGGCTCTTGAGCTGGTCGAAGTAGTCCACGATGAGCTCGGCCAGCGGGATCTCGAAGGAGAGGAGGACCCGCTGCGGGTCGAGGTACTCCATCGTCAGGAACGTCCCGCGGCGCTGGGTCGACAGCTCCATGAGCGAGCCGATGTAGGGCGTCGGCGTGATGACCGAGAGCGTCACCCACGGCTCCTCGATCGACTCGATGTCGCCGGCCGGGGGCATGAGCGCCGGGTTGTCGACGACGAGCGGCGGGCCGCCGCGCAGGAGCGTGACCCGGTACTCGACCGACGGGGCAGAGGCGATCAGGTCGAGGCTGAACTCCCGCTCGAGGCGCTCCTGCACGATCTCCATGTGGAGGAGCCCGAGGAACCCGCAGCGGAAGCCGAAGCCGAGGGCGATGGAGCTCTCGGGCTCGAACGTGAAGCTCGCGTCGTTGAGGTGGAGCTTCTCCATCGCGTCGCGCAGGAGCGGGTAGTCCTCGCCGGAGATCGGGTAGATGCCGGCGAAGACGAGGCTCTTCGCGGCCTGGTACCCGGGAAGCGGCGCGGGGGCCGGCGCCGCGGCGTTCGTGACGGTGTCGCCGACCTGGGCGTCGCGGACGCTCTTGAGGCCGGTCGCGATGTAGCCGACCTCGCCGGCCGTCAGCTGCTTCACCGGCACGAGCTGGGGTCGGAAGAACCCGAGCTCGAGGATGTCGGCCTCCGCCCCCGAGCCCATGAGGCGGATCCGCTCGTGCTCGTGGAGCGTGCCGGCGGCGAGGCGGACGTACGTGACCACGCCCTTGTACTGGTCGTAGTGCGAGTCGAAGACGAGACCCTGGAGGGGCGCGCGCGGGCTGCCCTTCGGCGGGGGGATGCGGGCGACGATCGCCTCGAGGATCTCGAGGATCCCGACTCCCTCCTTCGCCGAGGCCAGGATCACCTCCTCGCGGGGGATCGCCAGCACGTTCTCCAGCTCCTCGATGACGACGTCGGGCTGGGCCGACGGGAGGTCGATCTTGTTGAGGACCGGGATGATCACGAGGTCCTGGCGCATCGCGAGGTGGACGTTGGCGAGCGTCTGGGCCTCGATCCCCTGGGCGGCGTCGACGACGAGGATCGCCCCCTCGCAGGCCTGGAGGCTCCGGCTCACCTCGTAGGCGAAGTCGACGTGGCCCGGCGTGTCGATGAGGTTCAGCCCGTAGAGCAGGCCGTCCTGCGCCGTGTGCTCGAGGCGCACGGCGCGGGCCTTGATCGTGATCCCCTTCTCGCGCTCGAGGTCCATCGAGTCGAGGACCTGGCTCGTCATCTGGCGGGGATCGATCGTGTGGGTGAACTCGAGGAGGCGGTCCGCGAGCGTCGACTTCCCGTGATCGATGTGAGCGATGATCGAGAAGTTGCGCAGGCGGTCCTGCGGGATGGTCACGACGCAGGAGTGTAGCGGGTGGCGCTGCCCGAGCCCTCCCGGTGGGCGCGCGATGGCCACATCCTGCTCCAGACGGCACCCGAGCTCCGCGCGAGCGGAACGCCCCTGCCCGAGCTCCGGATGATCACCGGGGCCGTTGCTGTGGACGAGACTCGGCACGCCGCGGGCTCCCGCGGCGTCCGGCCCGGGCTGGATGAGCACGAGGGGCACCCGGCCGAGGTCCGCGATCGGCCGGCGAGCGACATCGAGACACGTACGATCAGCCCCGGCGATATCCGGCCAGAGCGTTCCCGCGCACACGTGCAATCAGCCCGTCGATATTCCGGCACGACGAGGACCGTCTGGTCCCTGCAGATGGCCGCGGCGCTGCCGTCGGCGCATGGCGCGCCTGCCCGTCGAGCCGGCCGAGCGTCTCGATCTGGTACCATTCGCCGTCGCGCCGTCGCGGTGTCCTCTCCCGCTGCGCCGCCACCAGACGATCCGTCCATCCCTCCGACTTCTAGAGGACCGACAGAACAGTG
The DNA here is from genome assembly GCA_963736545.1 of uncultured Chloroflexia bacterium. GTDB lineage: Bacteria > Chloroflexota > Limnocylindria > Limnocylindrales > CSP1-4 > CTSoil-043. Next base: position 3,031,585 of record CAVTPA010000001.1, on the reverse strand, counting down.
GCTCACTCTCCCCGCGGCTGGACCGGCGCGCGCACGCCGTCCGGGAAGAAGCGGGTTCGCCAGGCCGAGCGGCGCGAAGCGATCAACGGGCCCCGCCGGACCAAGGCCAAGACCCTCGTCACCAAGACCGTGAAGATCGCGGCCGGCCAGGTCGAGGGCGACGCGAACGTCGCGCTCGCCGAGGCATACGCCGCGCTCGACCGGGCTGCCAAGGCCGGGGCCATCCACCCGAACGCGGCCGCCCGCCGCAAGTCGCGCCTCGCCCGCAAGGTCGACGCCGCCCTCGCCGGCGCCGCGGTCCAGACCGGCGCCAAGGCGACGAAGACGACCGGCACCGCCGCCGCTGCGAAGGCCGCCAAGGCCCGCATCGCGGCCGGCAAGGCCGCCAAGGCAAAGGGCGCCCAGACGGCTGCCGGCAAGGCCCGCGCCGCGCTGGCCAAGGTGGGCCGCACCGACGAGGCCGCGAAGCCCGTCGCCGAGACCGTGGCGAAGGACGCCTCCGCCACGGACGCCCCGGCGCCGAAGCCGCGGACCCCGCGCACGAAGGCGGCGGCCAAGCCGGCCGACGCCGCATCGGCCTCGGCCCCGGCGAAGAAGACGGCCACGAAGGCCTCGACGACGACCGCGAAGGCTGCCGCCAAGCCGGCCGCCAAGAAGGCTCCGGCCAAGACGGCCGCCAAGCCGGCCGCCAAGAAGGCCCCGGCCAAGAAGGCCCCGGCCAAGCCGGCCGAGTAGCATCCGGGCCGCCCCGGCCCGCGCCAACCGACGACCCTCGACCCCGGGCTCCGGCCCGGGGTCGTCGATTCCGGCCACGACGGGCGGGCGGCCCGCGCGCGCGTCTGCGCCCTCGGTCGTCGGTCGCCCGGCCGCCGCGGCCGGCGGCACTCCCTAGACTTGGGGCGTGCCGCTCGCCGCCGTCCTCCTCGTCCTGACGTCGTCCGTCTTCCACGTCGCCTGGAACTCCCTCGTCAAGACGTCCGGCGACCCACTGGCGACGGCGACCCGCGCGGTCGCGCTCGGGATCATCGTCGTGACGCCCGCGGCCGCCGTCGCCTGGTTTGCGACCGGCCGCCCGTCGCTCGCCCCGGAAGGCTGGGCGATCGCCCTCGTTTCGGGGATCGTCTCCGCCGCGTACTTCGTGCCGCTCTCCGCTGCCTACCGGCGCGGCGCCCTCTCGTCCGTGTATCCCGTGGCCCGCGGGTCCGGGGCGCTCCTCGGCGTGATCGTCGGGGTCACGATCCTCGGCGAGGAGCTGGCGCCCGCCGGGATGGTGGGCGTCGCCCTGCTCCTCGGCGGCACGCTCCTGGCGGCCAGCACGACGGCATCACGGGCCACGGTCGCGCCCGCGCTGCTGGCGGGCTGCGCCGTCGCCACGTACTCGGCCCTCGACCGGGTCGGCGTGCGCACCGGGCCGGCGTGGCTGTACGCCTGGGTCCTGTGGTCGGTCTGCGCGCTCGGGCTCGTGGCCTGGGGCCTGCTCGTCAGCTGGGTCCGTGCCCGGCGGGCGGTCCGCGACGCCGATCCGACCGATCGCATGGGCTCGGCCGCGGCAGCCGGAGCGCGCGAATACGCGGCGACGCTCCGCGCCGACCGCGCCGAGGCGCTCCGCTCGCTCACGGCCGGGCTCCTCATCATCGGCACGTACATGCTCATCCTGCTGGCGTTCGAGATCGCGCCGCTCGCCGGCGTGGCGCCGCTGCGCGAGGCGACCACGATCCTGGCCGCTGCGTGGGGCATCGTCGTCCTCAAGGAGCGGGATCACGCCGGCACGCGGCTCGCGGCCGCAGGTGCCGTCGCCGTCGGGGCGATCCTCCTCGCCACGAGCGGCTGAGGCCGACGCGTCAGGCGCCTGCGCCGCCGCCCGAAGCCGTGGCGGCCGGGCGGGGCCGCGGCCGGGCGATGCCGTAGATCGCCGCCCCGCCGAGGCCGCCGAGCACGCCGAGCACGAACACCGTGGCCGCCGTGCCCAGCTGCTCCTGCCAGTAGAAGGCCGTGAATTCGTCGACGGTCGTGATCCCCGCGGCCTCGAGGGCGGGGCCCTGGCCTGCCGCAAGGTAGCGCTCGAACACGCAGTCGGCCCCGGTCTGGCAGACGATCGGCCCGCCGTCGGCCTCGGTGCGGAAGCCGTTGTCGGCCGTGAAGAAGATCGACTTCGTGACGAGGAAGCAGAGGGCGAGCGTGGCGGCGGTCAGGACGCCGGCGTACAGGCCGTTGGCGATGATCCGGGACCACGGTCCTGCCGCGCGGTTGGAGCGCGCATTCGCGTAGTAGCCGATGAGCAGGCCCGCCGGGAGCGCGAGGATCCAGAGGACCGGCTCGATCGGGATCACGAGCAGGAAGCTGACCGCGATCGTGACCGCCATGCCGACGCCGACCCAGCCGGCGTATACGGCCCCGCGGTCGATGCGGCGCTTCACGGGGCCCCGACCCCACGCGCCCCGACTGCGCGCGGCACCGCCTGGCCCGGGAACGACGTGGCGCCGGCCGGACTGCCGGCCGGCGCCATGGGCGGGGCCGACGTCACGCGGGCAGGTACGGTGCGGCGCCGGCGAGGGCGGCCGGGCCGAGGTAGACGGCTCCCGCGCCCAGCTCCTCCTCGATCCGGACGAGGCGGTTGTACTTGGCCACGCGCTCGGAGCGCGACGGAGCGCCGGTCTTGATCTGGCCGGTGCCCATCGCCACGACGAAGTCGGCGATCGTCGTGTCCTCGGTCTCGCCGGAGCGGTGGCTGACCATCGCGGTCCAGCCGGCGCGCCGGGCCATCTCGATCGCCGCGATCGTCTCGGTAAGCGTTCCGATCTGGTTCAGCTTGATGAGCACCGAGTTCGCCGCCTTCTCGGCGATCCCTCGCGCAATGAACGCCGGGTTGGTCACGAGGAGGTCGTCGCCGACGAGCTGGACCTTGTCGCCCAGGCGCGTCGTGAGCTCCTTCCAGCCGGCCCAGTCGTCCTCGCCGAGGCCGTCCTCGAGGGAGATGATCGGGTACTTGCCGATCCAGCTCTCCCACAGGTCGACCATCTCGCCGGCGTCGAGGGTGCGGCCCTCGCGCTCGAGGAAGTACCGGCCCGGCACGTCGCCGGTGCCCGTGCCCTCGACGAGCACGGAGCTGGCCGCGGGGTCGAGCGCGATCGCGACGTCCTCGCCGGGCCGGTAGCCGGCCTTCTCGATCGCCCGCAGGATCACCTCGACGGCCGCCTCGTTCGACGGCAGCGACGGGGCGAAGCCGCCCTCGTCACCCTGGCCGACCGAGTAGCCGCCCTCGTGGAGGAGGCCCTTGAGGGCGTGGAAGACCTCGGCGCCGGCGCGGAACGCCTCGGCGAAGGTCGGGCGGCCGATCGGCGCGACCATGAACTCCTGGAAGTCCGTGGAGTTCACGGCGTGCTTGCCGCCGTTGAGGATGTTGAAGAACGGCACCGGCAGGATGCGCGCCCCCGCGCCGCCGAGGTAGCGGTAGAGCGGCAGGTCGTGGGCCGCGGCCGAGGCGTGGGCGCAGGCGAGGCTGACGCCGAGGATCGCGTTCGCGCCGAGGTTGCCCTTGTTGGGCGTCCCGTCGAGCTCGATGAGCGCCGCGTCGATGTCCGGCTGGTCGGCGGCGTCGGCGCCCATGAGGGCCGGCGCGATCGTCTCGCGGACGTTCTCGACGGCCTTGAGGACCCCCTTGCCGCCGTGGCGAGCCGGGTCGCCGTCGCGCAGCTCGACGGCCTCGTTGGCCCCGGTCGACGCGCCCGACGGAACGCCCGCGCGGCCGACCGACCCGTCGGCGAGGACGACGTCGACCTCGATCGTCGGGTTGCCCCGCGAGTCGAGGATCTCGCGAGCGTCGATGTACTCGATCTCGGTGTTCACGCGGCGCCTCCGGGTGTCCCGGCCGCCGGCTCGGCGTCGGGGATGATCGCGATGCCGGGGAGCGTCCGGCCCTCGATGAGCTCGAGGGACGCGCCGCCGCCGGTGCTGATGTGGGTCATCTTCGGGGCGAGGCCCTGCTGCGTGACGGCGGCGACGGAGTCGCCCCCGCCGACGACCACGGTCGCCCCCGCGTCGGCGAGGTCGGCCAGGAAGCGCGCCATCTGGCGCGTGCCGGCACCGAAGGCCGGCATCTCGAACACGCCGAGCGGGCCGTTCCAGAAGATCGTCTTCGCGTCGGCGAGGGCGGCCTCCATGTCGGCCAGGGACTGCGGGCCCGCGTCGACGATGTGCCAGGAGGCGGGGACCTTCTCGGCCGGGATCGTCTTGTACTCCGCGCCCTGCGTGACCTCCTTCGCGATGACGACGTCGCTCGGGAGGATGAGCCGGACGCCCCGCTCCTCCGCGGCGGCGATGATCGCGCGGGCATCCTCGACCCGGTCCGGCTCGGCGAGGCTCTTGCCGACGCTCTTGCCCTGGGCCAGGAAGAACGTGTTGGCCATCCCGCCGCCGACGACGAGGATGTCGACCTTGGTCGTCAGGTTCTCGAGGACCTTGATCTTGTCGGAGACCTTGGCCCCGCCGATGATCGCGGCGTACGGACGCGCCGGATCCTCGACGAGCTGGCCGAGGTATTTGATCTCGCGCTCCATGAGGAAGCCGGCGTACGCCGGCAGGAGCTCGGCGACGCCGTACGTCGAGGCATGGGCCCGATGGGCGGTGCCGAACGCGTCGTTGACGTAGACGTCGGCGTAGGCCGCCAGCGCCTTCGCGAACGCGGGGTCGTTCTTCTCCTCCTCGGGGTGGAACCGGAGGTTCTCGAGGAGGAGCGCCTCGCCGGGTCGCAGCCGGCGGACGGCGTCCTCGGTGCCCACGCCGAGGGCGTCCCCGGTGCACGGCACGCCGACGCGGAGGAGGGCGGAGAGGCGCTCGGCGACCGGGCGCAGGCGAAGCCCGTCCTGGACCTTCCCGTCGGGCCGCCCGAGGTGGCTCGCGAGGATCACCCGGGCGCCCTGGTCGAGGAGGTGCTTGATCGTCGGGATCGCCGCCCGGATCCGGGTGTCGTCCTTGACCTGCCCGTCCTTGAGCGGCACGTTGAAGTCGACGCGGACGAAGACCCGCTTGCCGGACGCGTCCAGCTCGCGGATGGAGCGCTTGTCCATGGTGACGTTCCTGTCGGTCGATCGGGGGCTAGAGGCCCTTGTCGATCATGAACTTGACGAGGTCGGCGACGCGGCAGCTGTAGCCCCACTCGTTGTCGTACCAGGCGATGACCTTCACGAAGTTGCCGCCGAGCGACATCGTCGAGGCCGAGTCGATGATCGAGCTCCGCGGGTCGCCGCGGAAGTCGGACGACACGAGCGGGTCGTCGCACACGCCGAGGATCCCCGCCATCGGGCCGGCGGCGGCGGCGCGGAAGGCCGCGTTGAGCTCCTCGGCCGACGCGTCGCGCTCGAGCTCGGCCGTGAAGTCGACGACGGACACGGTCGGCGTCGGGACGCGCAGGCTGAAGCCGTCGAACTTGCCCTTGAGGTCGGGGATGACGAGGGCGAGCGCCTTCGCCGCGCCGGTCGTCGTCGGGATGATGTTGAGGCCGGCCGCGCGCGCGCGCCGCGGGTCCTTGTGGGCGACGTCGAGGATCCGCTGGTCGTTCGTGTACGAGTGGATCGTGTTCATGAGGCCGCGCTTGATCGTCCAGCCGTCGTGCACGACCTTCGCCGCCGGCGCCAGGCAGTTCGTGGTGCAGCTGGCGTTGCTGATGATGTGGTGCTTCGCCGGGTCGTAGGCGTCGTCGTTGACGCCGAGGACGATCGTCACGTCCTCCTTCTTGGCCGGGGCGCTGATCAGGACCTTCTTCGCGCCGGCGTCGATGTGGGCGCGGGCCTTGTCGGCGTCGGTGAAACGCCCGGTCGACTCGATCACGATGTCGACGCCGAGATCCTTCCAGGGAAGCTGCGACGGATCGGCGATCTGGAGGACCTTGACCTCCTTGCCGTCGACGACGATCGAGTCGGCCGTGTGGGTGACCTCGCCCGGGTAGCTGCCGTACGTCGAGTCGTGCTTGAAGAGGAGAGCGTTCATCGGGACGTCGACGATGTCGTTGACGGCGACGACCTCGGCGTCCGGGGCTCGCTCGATGATCGCCTTCAGCGACTGGCGGCCGATGCGGCCGAACCCGTTGATGCCGACGCGAACGGACATGGGTGGCAACCTCCGTGGTGCGCTTGTGTGGTCAGGCCGAGGCGGGCGCCGCGGGGCGACCGCGATCAGGTGGGACGACGTCGAGACGACCCGGCAACGCCGCGTCCCGCGATCTCGGCCCCCTGGCCGTTCGCGGGAACGGGGATCCCGCGGGGACGGACCTCGGCGGCACGAACCGGCGGGCCGCCGAGGTCAAGGGCGGATCGGGACCTTGGGGACACGGGACCTCGTCGTTGCGGCGGGAACCGGTCCATTCTAGCAAGCAGCGCCTCACCGTCCGGCGGGCCGAGCGGCCCGCGGTCGCGGTCCGAACGTCCCGCTCGGGCGTGGTCGGAGAATCGGCGAGCCCCCGCCCGGATCGGGCGGGGGCTCGCGTCTGCGTCGAAGGTTGGCGCTCAGCCGCCGATCTTGAAGACCTTCGTGCCGCACACCGGGCAAACGCCCGACAGCGCCGGCTTCCCGTTCTTCATCGTGATCTGCTGCGGGTCCTTGACTTCGCGCTTCGCCTTGCACTTGACGCAGTAGGCCTCGGCCACTCGAGGAGCCTCCCTTCACCATCGTGGACGTCGCCCGAGCCCGTCGCCCGCGGATCGTCCGAGGTCGAGTTGTGGCTTCGAACCGGAGCGGCCGAGGCTCCGCACGTGCGGTGCCGAGGTGCGGCGGCCCGAAACTCGCGCGAGCATAGGCACGCTCGATCGCGAGCGTCAAGCGGGACCGCGCACGCTCGCGTCGTGCTCAGCCGATCCCGGGCCGGTCGACATCGCCAGCACGGGCCCCGGAACGGGACCGCCGACGGCCGGCGATGGCCCGGCAATGGCGGCGAGGCGGGCCGAGACCCGGATCGCCAGGCGCCGCCGGTCGCGCAGCCGGCGATGGGCGAGCATGGCCCCGACGAGCACCGCGACGAGGCAGGCGACGGCCGCCGTGAGACCGGCGGCCGGACCGGCCGAGCCCCCGGGCGGGAGCGGCTCCGCGAGCCGGCGCGCGTCCGCCGCGGCGGCCGTCACGGGCGCGGCAGACGCGACGGGGAGAGCGCCGGGCCTGCCGGTCGGGTCCGCACCGCCGGGATCTGCGGCCGCGCCAGCGGCCGTTGCGGCGACGACCGGAAGCGCCTCGCCGAGGTCGCCGAGCCGCACGAGGTCGGCCGCGTCGGCGACCTCCACCGCGGGTCCGCTCGCCCCGCCGACCACGCGCCCGGTGGCGCTCACCGCGTCGCCGGGCTCGAGCAGCGGCCGGAGCGCGGCGGCCTCGTCCACGAGCCGCACCTCACCCGTCGCCGTCCCGTCGTCGATCATGACGCCGGCCTCCGTGGCCGCGAGCACGAGCCCGCCGACCCGGACGGTCCGACCGACGCGATCGCCGAGCACCGAGATGTCCGCGTCCTGCGCCTCGTTCGTGGTCGCCGGGGTGGCCGCCAACCACGGCGGTCGTTCCGTCGCGGCGGTCGTGCCCGCCGGTCGCGCATCGGGGTCGGTGGCCGCGCCGCTCGACGGCCCGGCCGCGCGGATGTCGCCCAGCGTGCGGGGCACGACGGCGAAGCGCCGGTCCGACGCCGCGGGGTGCGGACGCCGGACGACGCCGGTCACGGTCGCGCGACCTCCCTCGACGAGCGTCGCCGCCGGGATCCCGGCCCCGGCGAGGCCCGCCACGACGATGACGGCCCGGGACGTCTTCACCTCGGCCCGCCACCGGTCGCCCAGACGCGCGACGTCGACGACCTCGCCCTCTACGCGGACGAGCTCGCCTTCCTCGGCCACCCCCGGCTCGCCGACGATGCGGCCCGGTGCGGGGACCGTCCCCGATCCCAGCGCCACGACCGCGGATGCGCGGATCCGGGGGACCTCGTAGGCGGTCCCGAGAAGGCCCGCCACGCGAACGCGGGTGCCCACCCGGGGCGCAGTCGCCCCCGTGGGCACGAGCACCTCGACGGCGGCCGAGCGATCCTGGACGATGACCCGGCGCGCGGTCGCGTCGAGAAGCGTCGCCGGGATCGTGACCACCCCCTCCACGACCACCTCGCCGGTCGCGCGGCGGAGGGCGGCGCGGATGGCCTCGGTCGGCGGTGCCGACCCGTTCTCGCGGTCCGGGCCCGTGGCGGGGCTGGGAGACGGCGCCGGCGAAGCGGTCGGAGCCGGCGCGACCACGACCAGGTCGGCCGCGGTGCGCAGCCAGACCCGGTAGCCGTCGAGCGCCCCCTTGGCGGACGCGCGCTGGCCGACGACGCCGGTGAGCCGCAGGCGGGCCCCGACCCGGGCCGCGGTCGTCTCGATGCCGCTGGCACGCCGGGCGCGGGCGCGGAAGGGGGTGCCGGACGTGTCGACGAGACGGAGGACGACGTCGCCGCTCGTCTCCCGGGTGATCGTCGCGTCGAGCGTGCCCTCGACAACCACGAGGCGTCCCTCGGTGGCTTCGCCGAGGGATGCTCCGGCGACGGGAAGGGGATCCGGAAGCGCTCGCGAGCCGCTCGCCGACAGCCCGCCGGCGGCCGGCCGGATCTCGAGCTGGCCGTACGGATCGGCGAGCTTCCCCGAGGCGCGGACGACCGCTCCCCGCTCGGGTCGGTCGACGTCCTCCGGGAGCCGGACGACGAGGCCGCCGGTCGCGTCCTGGATCGTCACGAGGGCGGGCACGCCGATCGCCCCGGGCTCGGCCGTGACGACGCCCTCGACGACGACGAGCGCACCCGGGCCGGCCGCCCGGGCATCGACGATCGCGACGGGGTCGGCGCTCGGGGTCGGAGATGGCGTCGGGCTCGGCGTGGGCGTCGGGCTCGGCGTGGGCGTCGGGCTCGGCGCGGGGGTCGGTGTCGGGGTCGGGGTCGGGGTCGGGTTGGTGTCGGCGTGGGCGTCGGGGTCGGCGTGGGCGTGGGAGTCGGCGTGGGAGTCGGCACCTCCACCAGGAGGTTCGCGTCCGTGACGAGGACGCGATAGCCGGCCGATCCCGTGCCGCTCGTGTCGCGCTGGCCGAGCGGGCCGGTCACCCGGATCCGCGCTCCCTTCGTCGGGGTCGTCGGGCCGTCGACGGCGATGACGACGCGAAGTGGGCCCGAACCGTCGTCGACGACGAGCGACACGCCGGTGGAGAGCACCGAGGGCGTGTCGGTGACCGTTCCCTCGACGCGGACGAGCCTCCCCTCGAGTGCCTCTGTCGCGAGCCCCGTGGCGACGTCGACCGGCGCCGGGACGTCCGCGCTGCCGAGGACCACGGGCGGGCCATCGAGGCGCACGGTGCGCTGGCTGTACCGATCGTCGACGACGCCGGCGGCGCGAACCAGCGTGCCCTCCGCGAGGTGCTCCGCAGGATCGGCCGGCAGGAGGAGGGCAATGCCGCCCGACCCGTCCTGCAGGAAGCCGCCGCGACCTTCCTCGAGGCCGCCGAGCGGGGTCGTCAGCACGCCGTCGACGACGACCCGGGTTCCGTTGCCCGCGAGACGTGCGTCGGCGACGGCGACGACCTCGTCAGGTGTCGGCGTCGGATCGGGCGTGGGGGTGGGCGTCGGGATGGGGGTCGGCGTCGGCGTCGGGCTCGGGGCAGGCGTCGGTGTGGGGCTGGGGCTGGGCGTGGGCGTCGGAGTCGGCATGGGCGTCGGCGATGGCGTCGGGCTGGGCGTGGGGGTCGGCGTCGGCGAGGGCGTCGGCGATGGCGTCGGGCTGGGCGTGGGGGTCGGCGTCGGCGTGGGCGTCGGTGTCGGCGTCGGGCTCGGCGTCGGGGTCGGCGTCGGCGTGGGGCGTCGGCGTCGGCGTGGGGGTCGGGGTCGGGGTCGGCGTCGGTGTCGGGCCTGGCGTCGGGACGGGTGGGGACGCGAGCGGCTGCGGAAGCGGCTCCGGGACGACGATGAAGTCCGAGGCGTTGTCGTTCGTGTCGGCGAGGTTGCCGCCCGCGCCACCCGGTCGCCGCTCGATCGACTGGCCGGCCGGGGGCGCCGGCGCCGCGATGCCCTCCACGAACCCGCTCGTCGCATCGCCCCACCCCACCGCGTCGATCACCCCGCCGTCGGCTCGCCGAAGCACGATCGCTCCGCCCGTCGCAGCGATGCCGCCGCTGTAGGTCGCGTCGGCCGCGGCGGCGTGGACGCCGAGGACGTTCGCGACCAGGACGTGTCGTCCCGGCTCGACGACGAGCGACGAGCTCCACGACACCTTGCGGGTGACGGTCGCTCCCGATGCCGAGACGTAGGCGATCTCGAGCCCCCCGAGGTCGACAGGGCCGAGGCCGGCGTTGCCGATCTCGACGTACTCGTCCGAGGCGGAGGACCCGCCGGTGACGACCTCGGCGACGACGAGGCCGGACGACGGCGGCCAGGAGACGGCCGCGACCGTCTCGAGCGGGACGCCGCGGGGTGGGGCGATGGCAGGTGGCACCGGCACGGCGAGGGCCGCGGCGATGACGAGCGCGCCGACGATGGCGCTCCGGGGGGCGCGCATGAACGACCTCCAGGGGCGGGCCGGGCGGCGGGCAGGACGTCGCCGGTGTACCACGGGCGGCTCGCCTGACCCGCATCGAGCGCTTACCGGCCGCTCATCGCGCCCTCACCTCTCGCTTACCTGGCCGGCGCCGGCCGCGCGCAGGCGGTGCTCCCGCGACCGGCGCCCACGTCCCGGGCGCCGCGCTCGAAGCCGCGGTAGCATTCGTCCCGCGCTCGCCCCTGCTGTCGAGGCGGCGCAACCCCGATCCGTTCCCATCGAGCCCGAGCTCCGAGGAGGTCCCGTTTGGCCCGCGCGAAGAGGACCGAGCGCGCCGAGGCGCGCCGTCGCTACCGGGCGGCGACCACGATCGACGACGGCGGCATCGACGGAGCCGAGGCGCCGGCGATTCCCGCAGCCGCGATCCCGCGGGACGCCCGCGGTCCCCGCTCGGCGGCCGCCGAGCCCGCCGCGCCGGCCGCCCGACCCGGCTTCCTGGGCGCCCTGCGGAGCGCCGCGGGGCCGGTCGACATCCTGGGTGACATCAAGGCCCTGCCGTCCGTCCTGGTCCGGTCGAAGGCCGGCTGGCTCCCCGCCCTCGTGATCCTCGGGACCACGGTGGCGATGATGATCCCCTCGCTCGCGTCGAACGAGCTCGTGGGCCTGGCCGGGAACGTCATCCTGCAGCCGCCGCCGATGATCATCGCCTTCCTCGCGGGCATGCTCGCTCCACGCGGGGCGTGGCTCCTCGGCGGGATCATGGCCACCCTCGCGGGCATCGCCTGGGCCGTCGTCGTGACCGCGACGACGAACGTGCTGATCACGCCGCTCGGCTTCCCTTACGACGTCACGACCGACCAGAAGCTCGCCTACGCCATGAACGTCCTCCTGACCGCACCGATCTTCGGGATCGCCGTCGGTGCGTTCGCCGGCTTCTACCGACGCTTCCTCAACATGTCGTCGCCGCAGCGCCAGGCCGCCTCCTCCCGCCGGCGCTGACGCCGGGCCGGCGCCAATCGATCCCGCCCTCGACCCGGGGGCGGGCACGGATCCGCCGCCGCGCCGCGCCGCCCGCCCGGCCGCCGGGTTTCGCCACCGCAATCCGCACCGCGCCGGGCTGCGAACGGATGAGTGCACGGCCCCGGTGAGGGCCGCGGCGGTCAACTCTCCGGCGCGGAAGCTCGGGCCGCAATGGGGGGCGTCGGGGTCCTCACCGGGGTCGTCGCATGTCCTCCGTGCGCGCACCCCCGGTAGCGCCGGGCGACCGCCGTCCGATGCCGCGTTCAGCCCGACCGGCGCATCCCCGCGTAGCCGAGCTGGCGGACGCCGTCGGGTCGCCCGGGGCCGCCGAGCCGACGCGCCTCGTCGACGAGCGGCCGCACGTCGCGGGCCACGACGTTCACGACGTTCGACTCCCGCTGCAGCATCCCCTCGACCACGAGCAGCGCGTTCCGCCGGACGACGCCCCGCAGCCGCGCCCACGCGTCCGGCCAGAGGGTGACGTTCACCATCCCCGTCTCGTCCTCGAGGGCGAGGAAGACCGTCCCCTTCGCGGTCATCGGGTGCTGGCGCGTCACGACGAGCCCGCCGATGCGCACGGGACCCGGCCGCCGCTCGGCGAGGGCCGCGTTCGTCACCGCGCCCATCGTCTCGAGCGCAGGCCGGAAGAGGGTCACGACCTGGCGCCGCGCGTCGAGCGAGAGGATCGCGTAGGCGTCGCCGAGCCGCTCCAGCTCGCCGAGCGGCGGGAGGTCCGGCGCCGGGGTCGCCGGCAGGCGGAGGTCGAGCGGCCGTCCCGCGACCCGCCCGCCGCCCTTCGGCGCCCCCTTTGCCGGCCGCGCCGTCTCCCGGAGCTGCCAGAGGAGCTCCCGCCGGGGCCGGCCCAGCGAGTCGAGCGCGCCGGCCCGGATGAGCCGTTCCACGACCTCCTCGGGGAGCTCCGTCCGCTCCACGACGTCGGCCAGCGACGTGTACGTGCCTCGGGCGCGCTCGGCGTCGAGGTGTGCCGCGTGCTCCGCGCCGATCCCCTTCACGAGGTGGAGGCCCAGCCGCACGCCCCAGCCGACCGTGCTCTCGGGCGTCCAGCGCTCGCGGGCGGCGTGGTCCGGGACGACGCACGCCGGGGAGCGGACCGGCCGCGGCCGCGCCGCGATCCCCGACCCGGGCGGCAGCGGCTCGCCGGGATCGCGGTCGTGGCTGCCGTCGTCGCCGGCCGCGGCCGCAAGCGCCCAACCCGGCCGGCCCACCCATTCGGTCGTCGTGCGGTGGGCCGAGGCGTTGACGTCGACCGGCAGCACGGCAACCCCGTGGCGCTTCGCGTCGTTGACGAGCACCTCGACCGGGTAGAAGCCCATGGGCTGGGCGTTGACGAGGCCGACGAGGAACTGGGCCGGGTAGAAGAGCTTGAGGAACGACGACTCGTAGGCGGTCCGGGCGAAGGCGGCCGCGTGGCTCTTCGCGAACCCGAAGCTGGCGAACCCGGCGACCCGCCGGTAGAGCTCCTCGGCGTCCGCGCGGGGCATCCCCTGGACCGTCACGCAGCCCTCGACGAAGCCGGCGTGAAGCTTCTCCATCTCGGCCGACGAGCGCCACGTCCCCATCGCCCGCCGAAAGCCGTCCGACGCGGCCGGGCTGAAGCCGGCGACCTCGATGGCGATCCGCATCACCTGCTCCTGGTAGAGGATCACGCCGAGCGAGTCGCGCAGCACCGGCTCGAGGCTCGGGTGGAGGTACGTCACCGGCTCGAGGCCCTGCTTGCGGCGCAGGTACGGGTGGACGGCGTTGCCCTGGATCGGGCCCGGCCGGATGATCGCGACCTCCACCACGAGATCGTCGAGGCAGCTCGGCCGCGACTTCGGCAGCGTCTGCATCTGGGCCCGGCTCTCGACCTGGAAGACGCCGACGGTGTCGGCCGCCTGGAGCATCGCGAAGACCTCGGGGACCTCCTCGGGCAGGCGGTCGAGGTCGACGCAGACGGCGCAGTCGTGCTCGACGAGCTGGACGGTCTCGTCGATCGCGGCGAGCATCCCGAGGCCGAGCAGGTCGAGCTTGATGAGCTTGAGGGTCTCGACGTCGCGCTTGTCGAACTGGACGACGACGCGACCGGGCATCGTCGCCCGCTCGAGGGGGGCGATGTCGATGAGCGGGGCGGCCGTCACGAGCATGCCGCCGGTGTGGATCGAGAGGTGGCGGGGGAAGCCGTCGACCCGGGCGCACAGCTCGAGCCAGCGCTCCCAGGGCGACATCCCGACGGTGCTCCCACCGCGCGGCTGGGGCGGCGGCTCGGGCTCGAGGCGGGCGACCGACGAGCGGCCCGGCGCCGTCCCGGGGCCGCCCGGCAGCCGGCCGCCCAGGTTCCCGCCGCGGCCGGGGCCCGTGGCCACCGGGGCGGGCGGCGGGTCGAAGTGGCGGGGTCGTCCCAGGCGGTCCACGTTCCGCGCAGGCGGCGCGAGCACGCCCGACTCCGGGTCGAGTGGCCGGCCGTCCACGGTGCCCGGCGCGCTCACCGCGGTCCGCGGTGGGCCGGCCCCGGGCCCGAACGTGTGGCCGTCGGCGCGCGACACGGCGGTTGCCGAACGCGCGATGGCGCCCGGCCGCTCCGCCGCCTGAATATCACTCCCATGACTAGGGGGCGGGCTTCCGTGTGCGCCGGGGCCGTTCGCAGGGCACGAGCCTGCTTCTCCATGCCTTCCTGCGCCGGGATCGATGGCCGCTGCCGCACGATCCGGGGCGTGCGCGACATCCTGCGGGCCTGCGCCGGGGCGCCCCGCCCCCGGGGTGGCGGCCGGCGATGCGGGAAGGCCGCCCGCTAGTACTGGGGGTGATATCGGAGCGGCCGATGGCGCGGCGGCGGCCGATGGCGGCGGCGCGGGGGCGGCGGCCGATGGCGCGGCGGCGGCCGATGGCGCGGCCACCGCGCACGGGCCCCGGGATTGTCGCGACCGCCGTCGGCGGGCCGCCCCGGACGAGCCAGGCGACGCTCGCCGGGGAGTCGCCGGGGCCGCCCTTGTCGTCGGAGGGGCCGCCGGCCCGGATCGCCGGCGCGGATCCGGTCCCCGGGAAGTAGCCGCGCCGCGCCGCGTCCTCGGCCGCGGCGGGCCGGCCGTCCGGCTCACCGATCGCCCGCCGGTCACGTCCGGCACCGAGCCGGGCAGCGTCGTCGGCCCGTGGCAGCCGGCCGTTCCCCGCCTCGCCCGCCCCACCGGTCCGAATCCGGCCGCCCCGGGCGTGGTCGAGCTGGCCCATGGCATCGACGAGCCCCCGGTCGCCGGCCCGGGCCGCCGAGGCCGCGGCCGCCCCGAGATCGGGCTGGTCGTCGGGCCGCCGGAAGAACTCGGCGAAGCCGCCGTCGGCCTCGAGGTCGCGGCGGACCATCACCGAGTCGTACGTCTCGAGCGCCTTCGCCACCCGGTCGACGAGCGGCCGCGGGAAGCCGAGCGCGTACCCCACCTCCCGGACGGCGCTCCGGGCCCGGTACGTCACGAGGTTGCAGACCATCCCGGTGTGCTCGGCGCCGTAGCGCTCGTAGACGTACTGGATCACCTCCTCGCGGCGCGCCGAGCTGAAGTCGATGTCGACGTCGGGATACGTGGTGCGGCCCTCGTTGATGAACCGCTCGAAGAGGAGGTTGTGGCGGATCGGGTCGACCCGGGTGATCCCGAGGACGTAGGCCACGATCGAGTCGGCGGCGCTGCCGCGGCCCTGGGCGGGGATCCGGCGCTCCTTCGCGAAGCGCATGAGGTCCCAGCAGATGAGGAAGAACTCGGCGAGGCCGGTCCGCTCGATGACGTCGAGCTCGTGGGCGAGCTGCTTCACGACCGGCGGCGTCACCGGGTGGTAGCGCCGCCGGATCCCGCCGTGGCAGAGCTCGGCGAGGTACGAGAAGGCGGTCTCGCCCGGCGGCACGGGGAAGCCGGGGAAGCGGTACTGCTCGAAGCCGAGGTCGACCCGACAGGCGGCCGCCAGCTCGCCGGCGTTCGCGATCCCCTCGCTCCAGGCCGCCGCCGTGGCGGCGTCGGCCTGGACGTCCCCGGGGGGCAGCGCCGCCAGCTCCGCGCTCGACTTCAGGTAGTGCTCGCCGCTCGGCGTCCGCAGCTCGGCCAGCGTCTCGACCGTCCGCCCGTGGCGGATCGCGGTGAGCACGTCGTGCAGCTCGCGGTCCTCCGGGAGCGCGTAGCGGACGTCGTTCGTGACGACGACCGGCAGGCCGACCTCCCGGGCGAGGCGCGCGGTCTCGGCGACGAGCCAGTCGTCGCCGGGCAGGAGGTGGTGGGACAGCTCGAGGACGAAGCCGGCACCGGCCGCCCCGCGGGCGCCGCCCGGGCCGCTCGCGCGCTCGAAGGCCCGCGCGTAGCCCTCGGCGACGGTCCGTGCCCCCACCCGATCGCCGGCGAGGAGCCGCCGGGCCAGCTCCCCGTGGCGGCAGCCGGAGAGCGCCACGAGGCCCTCCGCGTGCTCGGCGAGGAGCGCCTGGGTGACCCGCGGCGCCGCCTTCGTCCCGGCGAGGTTCGCCCGCGAGACGAGCCGGCAGAGGCTCCGGTAGCCGGCGTCGTCCCGGGCGAGCAGGACGAGATGCGGGCCGCGCTCCCCCGTCCCGACGCCGCGGTGGTCCTCCTTCCGCGCCTCGCGGTGGCCGGGCAGGCGGAGCCGCGTCGGCTGCGGTCGGGCCGGGAGGCCGTCGCGTGGGCGTGGCGGACGGCCCGACCGCCGCCGGGCGCCGGCGCGCGCTGGGACCCGGCCGCCGGGCGGGGATCACGAGCCCGTGCGGGTCCGGCACGAGCGCGTCGACCAGCTCCACCTCCACCCCGACGACCGGGTGGAGGCCCGCCTCATCGGCGGCCGACGCGAACCGGACGGCCCCGTAGAGCCCCTGGCGATCCGTGACGGCGAGACCGGCGAGGCCCAGCTCGACCGCCCGAGCGACGAGGTCGCCCGGCGTCGAGGCTCCCTCGAGGAACGAGAAGGTCGTGTGGGCGTGCAGCTCCGCGTAGGGCGCGGCGGGCATGGAGGACCCCGGCGTCGAGGGAAACGGCGGCGCGGCCGTCGCGGGGCGGGGGCGGGATCAGAATAGAACTAATGTTCTATCCAGTCAATCGCGGAATCGATGCAACAAACCGACGCCCCGCGGCGTCTGATTGGCGATGAGCACGCTCGCGGCAGGCACCAAGTCGCTCCTCCCGACGCTCCTCCTCGTGGCCGTCGTGAGCGTGCTCGTTCTCGTCGTCCTTCCGGCGATCCTCGTGGCCGCCGGCGGGACGGCCATCTGAACCGAACACTCCCGCCGCCCGGGTAACTGGGGACCACGGGCGGCACGACCCTCCGGGCCCCGTCGCGCGACGCCGCGACGGGGCCCGCGAGATTCCCGGCTACCATCGGGGCCATGCGATGCCATCGACCCGCCGCGCTCCGCCCCGGTCGCGCGCTCCTCGCCGTCGCCCTCGTGGCAGCCGTCCTCGCCGCCTGCGGCGGAACCGCGGCGAGCGATGCACCGAGCTCGATGCCGACCGCCACGGCACCGACGACACCCGGTCCCACCGACGCCACCCCGACCGCGCCGGCGGGCCCCACGAGGGTCCCGGGCAGTGACGGACCGACGCCTCCCCCACTCCCTGGCACGGTCGAGACGACCTGGGGAACCGCCTGGGACGCGCTCCCGGCCGGCTTCCCGCTTCCCCCGGGACTCACGCCGGCCGAGCCCGGCGATCCGGCGGACGAGCCATCGTCGGCAGCGTTCGTCGTCGAACGCAACGTGGACGCCGTGGCAGAGCAGGCCCGGGCCGGCCTCGTCGGGGCGGGCTACAGTATCGAGGCGCTCGGCGGGCCGGCCGAAGATGGCAGCCTCGTGGTCGACGGCGTCGGTGGCGAGCCCGCATGCCGGGTCCGGGTCACGGTTCGACCGCTCGGCGGGCTGACCCTGGTCTCGGTTCTGCTCGCGGCCGAGTGCCCCTGGGAGTGACCGCCGCCGGGCGGCGAGAGGGAGGAGGGACCACGATGGGACCGACGCCGCAGGACTGGCTCGGGGCCGGCCTGCTCGTGCTCGTCCTGGTCGTCCTGGTCGCGCTCCTCGTCGCGACGACGCTCTAGCTGCGCCCCTCGCCACGGCCGGCCGGCCCGCCCGCGCTCTGGAGCGCGCTCACGAGCGTGTCGACGCCGAACGCGAACGCCGCGTCCACGTCGCCGCCGAGCCCGAAGCCGTCGGCCAGCTCCATGCTCGCGAAGCCGTGTACGTACGCCGTCAGGAGGCGGGCCGCCTCGAGCGCCCGATCGGGACCGACGAGCTGCTCGCACGCCGCGAGGAGCGGGGCGACGGCCGTCGCGGCCAGGCTCGTCGCCCGTCGATCGTCGGCCGGTCGCGATCCGAAGACATGGCGGTAGCGGTTCGGCGCCCGGTGTGCCCAGGCGCGAAAGCCGTGGGCCATCGCCCGGACGTCGTCTCCGGGGTCATCGCCCTGGGCCGCGTCGGCCAGCGCGCCGCCGATCTCGGCGATGGCGTCCTCCGCGACCGCCCGCAACAGCGCGCCGCGGCTGGCCACGTGCTTGTACAGCGACGGCGGCCGGACCCCGACGCGGACGGCGACGGCCTGCATCGTGACCGCGTCGGGACCACCCTCGTCGAGGAGGTCGCGAGCGGCAGCGAGGATGGCGGCATCGGTGGTCCGGGCAGGCGCGGGACTCATGGCGCTCGTCAGTATAGGCTATTGACAGTAGCCTATCGCGTCAGAGAGAATGGCTACGCATAGTAGCCATGACGCGCGACCCTAGCGCACCCACGAGGGACCAGGAACATGGAGATCGCACCCGGCATCCGGCGGCTCGGTGAGGGCCGCGTCAACGTCTACCTCCTCGAGGAGGCCGGCGAGATCACGATCGTCGATGCCGGCGCGCCCGGGCAGTGGAAGGAGCTCCTCGCCGAGCTGCAGGCAATGGACCGGACGCTCGATGACGTCCGGGCGGTGGTCCTCACCCACGGCCACTCCGACCACATCGGGTTCGCCGAGCGGGCCCGCCGGGAGCTCCACGTCCCGGTGAGCGTCCACGAGGCCGATCGGGCCCTCGCGACCGGTCAGGTCGCTGCGGACCGGGACAAGGTCACGAAGGGGTCCCGTCCGCGGCCGCTGGCGCTCCTGGGTTTCCTCGCCTACTCCGTGCGCAAGGGGATGCTGCGGATCCCGCCGATCCAGGAGGTGGCGACGTTCGGCGACGGGGCCACGCTCGACGTGCCCGGCGCGCCGCGGGTGACCCTGGTGCCCGGGCACACCGCCGGGAGCGCAGCCCTCCACGTTCCTGCCCGCGACGCGGTCTTCGTCGGTGACGCCTTCGCGACCCTGAGCGCTCTCACCGGCGCGCGCGGGCCGCTCACGGTCCCCCAGTTCAACGCCGACACCCGCCAGGCGCTCGCGTCGCTCGACCGGCTCGCCAACCTCGACGCCCGCCTCGCGCTCCCCGGCCACGGCGAGCCATGGACGGGTGACCTCGCCGAGGCGGTGCGCCTGGTTCGCGCGTCGGTGCCGGCGAGGACAGCCTGAACGGAGCCGACTCCGCTCCGCGACCGTCGCGGCGCTGCCGTAGCCTGCCTCAGTCGTAGAGGCGCTCGAGGTGCCAGGTGCCGGCGATCCGGTCGCGGTAGACGAGGGCGAGCCAGCGCGGGCCGACGACCTTGACGTAGTCGCGCGCGATCGGGCGGCCCCACCAGGCCTCCTCGACGCGCCAGCCGGCGCACGCCTCGACAGCCTCGCGGCGACCGGCCCAGGTGATCGCGACGAGCCGCCCCGCGGCGTCGAGCTCGACCGCGATCTCGGGGTGCTCACGAAGGAGACGGGTCACGGCGCGGCCGACCCGTCGGCGGCGACCGGATGCCACGTCCAGCGCGTCTCGGGGAGCGGCGCCTCCGGGTCGGCGAGGGCGACCCGCCCGACGCTCCCCTCCCCGAACCGGACGGCGAGCCGGGCGAGCTGCCAGCCGAGCCGCGAGGCCGCGTTCGCCTGGGGCGTGAACAGCGCGAGCTGCTGGCCGGCCGCCGGGAACGACGTCGAGGAGCTCGAGCTCGAGGCGGGCGACCGGCAGCGCCGGCGGCTCCCGCTCGAGCCGCTCGAGGAGGAGCCGCTCGATCGCCTCCGGGTCGGCGGTCGGCTCCGGGAGGCGCTGGGCGATCTCCAGCGTCGGGAGACGCCCCGGGGAGCGGCAGGCGGCCGGGGGCGAACGTCGGGTCGAGGGTGGCCGTGAGGCGGGCCCGGCCACTGGCCTCGCCCCGGGCGTCGAGCTGGGCGCCGAGGGCGGTCGCGAGGCGGCGCAGGACGAAGCGGAGCGCCTCGAGGTCCGCCACCGGCTCGTCGAGCGCGAGGGCCAGCGCCAGTCGCTCCGGCGTCCGGCGGGGGCGGAACGGGTCGGTCTCGCGACCGTTCGCCCGGTCGTGGAGGCGGCCGCCTTCGTCGATCCCGAAGCGGGCGACGAGCGCGGAGCGCGGCAGGGCGGCGACCGCACCGACCGTCGACGAGACCGAAGCGGGCGAGGCGGCCGCGGACCTCCGGGTCGCGAGTGAGCGCCGCCGGCCGGGAACGGGGCGAGGAAGGCGGCGTCGTCCCCCGGCGGGACGAGGACGGCGGGGACGGCCGCACGGGCCCGGCCCGGTGGCGGCGGCGAGCGCCGCGGCGAAGCGGGTCCCGGCGATCCCCGCCCGAGGCGTCCCCGGCAGGAGCGGGGCGAGGGCGGCCCGGACCTTCCCGACGAGCGCCGGCTCGGGTCCCCAGAGCGCCTCGAGGCCGTCGACCTGGACCTCGAGCGAGCCGAAGGCGCGGTCGGCCGGGTCGGTGGCGCCGGCGATCCCCGGGCTGAAGGCGGCGAGGGCATCGAGGGCGGCCTCGACGGCCGCGGCGTCGGCGGCCGGGTCGGGCGGCAGGAAGACGGCCTCGGGCGCGAGCCGGTGAGCCTGTCCGAGGGCGATCCCCCGGCGGACGCCGAGGGCGGCGGCCTCCGGGCTGGCGTCGAGGACGACGCCGTCATCCCACGGCCGCCCGCCGAGGATCAGCGGCCCGGTCGCGGAGATCGAGATGTCGCGCCCGCGGGCGAGCCGGAGCGCGAGATGGGGCCAGGAGAGGTGGAGGAGGCGCATCGGTCGATCGATCTGGCTCGTGGAGGAGGGAGGGAGTGGCGGCGGTGAGCGGGACGGGGAGCGGCGGCCCGGTCCCGGTCCGGGCAGCCCTCTCGGCGACGGGCTCCTCCGCCAGGAGCTCGTCGCGGGCGAGGCAGCGGTCGCGCGGCCCGCCTTCCGCGTAGAGGAGCCGGAGGGTCGTCCGCCGGTCCGGCGCGCCGTGGCGATCCTTCGCGACGCGGACCTCCGTCCGCTGGCCGACGACCTCCCGCCCGAGCCGGATCCAGCCGGTCCGCCGGAGCTCAAGAGCCAGGCTCGATCCTTCCGCGAGCGCGGCCCGCAGCGCGGTCGGCGCCTCGGCCGGCTCGAGGACGAGGAGCAGCGCCCCGGTCCGGCGAGCGAACGCGACGAGACGGGCGAGCCGGTCGCCGAGGGGCGGCGCGCGACGGCCGCCCCGTGCGGCCCGGGGCCGTCCGGGGTGCCGGGTGCCCCGGCGGCGCGGCCCCCGGCGCCGGACCCGGCTGCCGCCGCGCGCCCGCCGGTCCCCTCGAGATCGAGGACGAGGACGTCGACGGCCCTGGCCTGGAGGAGCGAGCCGGCCATCGCGAGCGCCTCGTCGATCGAGCCGGGAACGAGCATGGCGAGCCACTCGAGGCGCACGCCCCGAGCGACCGCCTCGACCGGATCGAGGCTCCGGGCGAGGTCGACCCAGGCGACGAGCGCGCCGCCGGCCTGGGCCTCCGCCGCGGCGCGCAGGGCGAGCGTCGTCGCGCCGCTCGAGCCCGGCTCCACGGAGCGCCACCGTGCCGGCTCGCGGCAGGCCGCCGGCCGCCAGGAGCGCGTCGAGCTCGGCGAAGCCGGTGGGGATCGCCCGGTGGACGTCCCGTGCCGGCTCCCCGGGGAGCGGCCGAGGGACGAGTGCCGGCACGCTGCCGCCCGGCAGTGGGACGAGGGCGGGGCGAGAGGGCTCCGGCGCCGGCGGCAGCGCATCGGCCGCCCCGGCCTCCGCCGGCAGCGGGGCGGCCGCGAGCGCCCCGAAGACCTCCGTCGCGGGCCGCGGCGCGGCCGATCCCCAGCGGACCCGGAGGCTCGCGAGGGCGGCGGCACGGTCGGCGTGGCGGTCCATCGGACTGCCAACAATAGAACATCCGTTCGACGATGGGAAGGGCCGAACAGGCCCAATTCTCTGATCGACCGAGCGAGCACCCGGCGGTCCCGACCCGGGCCCCGGACCCTGCCGGCACCGCGATGCAAGCTCCATTGTCATTACGCAGACCCTCGTGCGGAGGTTGTTGTCGAAACGCGAGTTGGCCGGAATCCTCGTGCTCAGACACTCGCTCAACGCAAGCCGGGCTTGCGACCGTGCAGGGGACGCGGCTGTCGCGGGCTCGCCACGAACGGGACCGCGCGGGACGGCGGAGACGCGGCCGGCGCCCTACCCCAGCGCGATGAGGAACACGCTGGCCGCCACCAGGGCGAGGCCGAGCCACTGCACGGGCCGCGGCCGTTCGGCGAAGAGCAGGATCCCGGCCGTCACGGCGATGACCGGCCCGAACGAGCTCGTGATGCCGATCAGCCACGTCGGGGCGATCTCGAGGCCCACGGCGAAGGCGATGAAGCCGCCGATGTCGAGGAGGCCGGCAGCGACGACGAGGCCGAGCGCCCGCCGGTCGATCGGTCGAGCGTCCGCCGACGCCGGTGTCGGTGCCCGGTGCAGCCGGCTCGCGCCGAGGATCAGCCACACGGTCCCGGCGTTCGCGCTCCGCGCGAGGACGAGGGCCGGAAGCCAGCCGGCCGCCCGGATCGGCCCGGAAAGGGTGACCGTCACGACGGCGAAGGCGACGAGCGCGACGACGGCGTACGCCACGCCCGGCCCGATGGGCCGCGCCGAGCGAGTTCCGCGATCGAAGACGATCGAGGCAAGGAGGATGCCGGTCGTCGCCACGCCGACGCCGAGCGCCTGCGCCGGGTCGAGCGACTCGCCCAGGACGAGCACGGAGAGCACGACGGTCAGGCCGCCGTACGACGCGGCGACCGGGCTCACGACGCTGATCGGGCCGTGACGGAGGGCGGTGAAGAAGGCGAGGTAGGCGACGCCGGCCAGCACACCGCAGGCGAGCGCCGTCACAACGACGACCGGGTCGTCGGGGAGCGGCTCGCCGCTCGCGAGCATGAGCGCGACGAGCACGACGACGGACGTCAGGAGCGTGCCCGCCGTGGCCCGCATGCTGCCGATCCGCCGGCTCGCATACGTCGCCGTCGTGTCGGTCACGCCCCAGGCGAGGGCCGCCGTCAGGCCGAGGAGCAGGCCCTGGAGGTCGTCCACCCGATGAGCGTAGGCGCGACGAGGGCGTGCCCGCACGACCGGAGCGCGGCCCGCGCCGCCGCGCGTGGACGCCGACCACGCCCGGACGCCCGGGTCGGACCGCCGGCGATCGCGTGCTACACTCTCGCCCGGCGATCCCGCCCCAGCGCGCGGGACCCGCCTCGCGTGGGGATGTAGCTCAGCTGGAAGAGCACCGCGTTCGCATCGCGGGGGTCAGGGGTTCGAGTCCCCTCATCTCCACCATCGCCCCGTGGCTGCCCGCGTTCCCGCACGTGACCCGGTTGCGCGGGCGAGATTGCGCACCGCGCCATCCTTTCTGTCTCGTGGGGTCCGAATAGGCCGCCCGACGGCCGTTCCGCCACGATCGTCGCGCGGGACGCGCAGGTAGGGCTCGAGGACACTCGTCGGCGCGCCGCCCAGCAGAAAGCATGGCGTGCCGCGCACGCGGCCATCCGGCGGGCGCCGACGGCAAGGTCCGGCGGGGCGCCCTCGGCGGCGCGTCGGCCGGGCCACGCCTCCGCGGGCCCAGCGCTACCCTCCGAGCGCCGCGTGCAACTCCACCGCGTGCGCCCGAAGCCATCGCCGGTGGGTCGCATGGTCGGGGACGCGCGTCGCCACGAGGTCCCAGAAGAGGGGGCCGTGGCCGAACACCCGCAGGTGGCACAACTCGTGGACGACGACCGTCTCGAGGACCGCCGGTGGCGCGAGCACGAGGCGCCAGGCGAGCATCACCCGCCCCTGCCGAGACGCGCTCCCCCAGCGGCTGCGCGTGTCGCGGACGGCGACGGCGGTCGGCGACACTCCCAGTGGGGCGGCGTGGCGGGCGATCGCGGACTCCACGGCGTCGCGGGCCCGCACCCGCAGCCACGCCTCGAGGACGGCCGCGAGCGGGCGACGCTCCCCGGGGGCGAGCGTGACCAGAAGAACGTCCTCGCGGGCGTCGCCGATCCGCTCGACGTGGGAGCGGCGGCTCCCCGGCCGGCCGGGCACGACCCGGATGCGGTGCGGAAGGCCACGGAAGAGGAGCGTCCCGCCATCCTCGGCCGGCCCGGTGGCCCCGGCACGCGCGGCGGACGCGGCCTGGCGGGCGAGGTGGCGCCGGATCCACGCTTCCCGCTCGGCAAGAAAGGGCTCGACGACGGCGCGCGCGGCCGATTCCCCGGTCCGCACGCCGGGAACCGTGGCGATGACGCCGCGGCGCGGGTCGATCGAGACGCGCAGGCGGCGGGCCCGGGCGGAGCGCCGCAGCGTGTACGGCAGGTCGCCGCCGGGCAGGCGGGCGACGGCGGACGTCTCGATGAGCGTCGCGCCGCGGGTCAACAGGTCGAATGCCACTCGCGGATGCTGCCATACGGCCGTACGGTCGGCCCGCGGCCGACGACGACCGCCGGGTCACCCGTCGGACTCGCCCGGCGCGTCCTATCTGCAGCGAAGGTGCGGATTGACGGCCCGGCTCACGCACCGGTCCAGCCCGGAGACGACAGTGAAGCGCTCGCTCGCGGACGACCTGCGCGAACGCCGACCGGAGGCGGTCGACCGGCTCCTCGCGGAGCACGGGGCCGAGATCCAGGCGGTCGCCCAGGTCATCCTCCGCGATCGCGACGAGGCGGCCGACGTGCTCGAGGAGACGATCATCACGGCGTGGGAGAAGGCGTCGAGCCTGCGCGACCCGGCGGCCCTGCGCCCATGGCTCCTGCGGATCGCGACGAACCGCGCCTTGAGCCGGCGGCGGATGACGGCGCGACTCGTCGCCCTCGACGTGGCTGCCGAGCCGGCGGCGCCGGACCTCCGGGGTCCCGTCGAGGCCCGCCTTGAGATCCTCGAGGGCCTGCGGGTCCTGGCTCCCCGCGAGCGGGCGGCGATCGCCCTCCACTACCTCGCCGACCTGCCAGTCGACGAGGTGGCGCGGGCGATGGGCACGAGCCCGAACACGGTGAAGACGCAGCTCCGGGAGGCGCTCGCCAAGCTGCGGCGGGAGATGGGCGACGGCGCCGGCGCGCGCACGACACCGGCGGAGGCGCGCCATGCGTGAGGATCGCTTCGACGACCGCTTCGAGCTCGATCTCCGGGAGGCGATGCGCCTCGAGCTGGCGAGCGTCCGCGTCGGCGTCGCCGCGCCGCAGATCCGGGGCCGCCTCGCGGCCCGGCAGCGGACGCGCAGGACGACGCAGCTCGTCCTCGTCGCGGCCGCCCTCGCGATCGGGCTCATCGGCGGGCTCGCCCTCGCGGGGCGCGTCATCACCGCGCCGACGAGCGCGGAGCCGGCGACGGTCGCGGCGATCGACGAGACGTCTGGCGACCTCGTCCTCTCGCGCGCCTGGCCGGACGGGCGGGTGGAGGAGGCGGCGCGCTACGCCGGCGCGGTCCGGCTGCTGCGAGCGTCGACCGGTGACGTCGCAGCATCGGACCTGCCCCAGGACGCGGTCGCCGTCGCCGGTCCCGTCGGCCGACTGGCCATCGGCCTCCCCACGGGCGACGTGCTCGTCTTCCCGGGGCCGGACGATGGACGCGAGCCGTTCGCCACCACCGCCGCCCCCGGCGCGACAGGAGACAGCGCCTGGCCGTACATCGGCTGGGACGACCACGGCCGGCTCGTGGTCGTCAGCCTGCGCGGGAACGTCCGGCTCGTCGACGCGGCCACCGGCGACGAGGCGGCGACGGCCCTCCCGGAGTCGGTCATGCCCGTCCTGGTGCGGGGTGGGCCCCAGCCCCTGGCGTGGACGGGCGACGGAATGATGTCCGCACAGCGGCAGATCCCGTCGGAGTTCCAATCGGAGCTGGGTACGGTCGACCTGGCGGCCGACCCGCCGGCGTTCGTCCCGGGGCCACCCGCGGCCGTCCGGGCGGCGACAGGCCTCGAGCCCCGGTATGCCGTCGACGACACGGGACCGGGGACCGGCTGCTGGGACGACGGCACGACGAGCGGCTGCGCCCTCATCACGCCGCGGTCGTCCAACGAGGGGACGTCGCGGGTCGTCGCGTGGTATCTCCCGGGTCCGTCGGAGCACATCACCGACGTCGTCCGGACGGCCGACGGGCGGGGCCTCCTCGTCGTCGTCCGAGCCGCCAACGAGGAGCGCGGCCGCCTCGTCGTCGTCGACGAACCCGGGTCCTGGCGCGATGCCGTCACGTTCGACGCCCCGGCCCCCGATCCGGCTGCGGCCGACGCCTCCCCGCACCTCCTCGGCGCCTCGCCCGGCGGCCGGTCCGTCGTCCTGTGGGCCCCCGGTGGCCCCGTGGTCGCCGACCTCGCGACCGGCGCCGCGACCACGCTCCCGGAGGGGACGCTCTTCGTCGGCTGGCCGGCGGTGCCCGACGTCGCGACGGACTCGCTGCCGACGATGCCCGCGTGCCAGCCGGCCGTCCCGGAGGACGCTGCGTCGGCCGCCCTGTCGGCCGCCGGCTCGACGTCGCCGGCCGCGGCGGGGGCGCGGCCGGTCGTCGGCGACCGCGGCGACGCCGACCCATGGCGCCTCGACGAGCTCGCAACGGTCGATCCGGTCGTCGTGGAGGCCGGCAGCCAGCTCGCCCTCGCCCTCCCGGCGGGCACGTGCGCGGAGGCCGTCCTCGCCGAGGTCGTGCCGTGGGAGGGCGTGTCGAACGCCGTCCCCGGCCAGGTGCGGGCGTGGCCCGCCGCCGGCGACGACATCGTGCGGCCTCGTCCCGATCGCCGCGCCGGAGTCCGGCGGTGACTGGATCCTCCGCGTGAAGCTCTGGCTCACCGGCGCCGACCGCGAGGCGATCCTCCTCTACCGCATCACGACGCAAAGCCCGGCAAAGCCCGTCGTGACCCCGGGCCCGGCATCGACGGAGCCCTGAGCTCGACTGCTCGTGGACGTCGACCTTCGGCTATACTCCGCCTCCGGACGGATGGGGCTATAGCTCAGCTGGAAGAGCGTCTGAATGGCATTCAGAAGGTCCGGGGTTCGAATCCCCGTAGCTCCACCAGCCCCCTGATCGTCGCCGCCGAACCGACCCCTCGCCCCAGCGGCGGGGGGTCGTCGTGTACCCGAGGCCCACCGTGACCACCGAGCGAACCCGGATCGAGCGCTACGACCCGTCCGCCATCGAGCCGCGCTGGCAGGCGCGGTGGGCCGAGCTCGGCCTCCACCGGACCGACCTCGAGGACACGTCGCGGCCGCCGTACTACCTCCTGACGATGTACGACTACCCGTCGGGCAACCTCCACGTCGGCCACTGGTACGTGAAGACGCCGACCGACGCGCTCGGCAGATTCCGGCGGATGCAGGGGCACAACGTCTTCTTCCCGGTCGGCTTCGACGCCTTCGGGCTGCCGGCCGAGAACGCCGCGATCAAGAACCGGATCCACCCGGCGGAGTGGACCGAGCGGAACCTCGAGATCATGCGGCGCCAGCTGCGGAGCATGGGCGCCTCGTTCGACTGGGACGCCGAGGTCGTCACCTGCGACCCGACCTACTACCGCTGGAACCAGTGGCTGTTCCTGCGCTTCCTCGAAGCCGGGCTGGCCTACCGGGCGACGTCGCCGGTCGACTGGTGTCCCAACGACGGGACCCTGGCCCGGGAGCAGGTCGAGGGCGTCGACCGCCACTGCTGGCGCTGCGGCGCCCGGGTGGAGAAGCGCGACCTGGCGCAGTGGTACCTGCGGATCACGAAGTACGCCGACGAGCTGCTCGACTTCACCGGCATCGACTGGCCGGAGCCGATCCGGGTCATGCAGACGAACTGGATCGGGCGGAGCGAGGGCGCCGAGGTCGTCTTCCGCAGCGCCCCCGACACCCATCTCGCCGGCGGCGACGAGATCCGGGTCTTCACGACCCGCCCCGACACGCTGTTCGGGGCCACGTTCATGGTCCTCGCGCCCGAGCACCCGCTCGTGGCGACCCTGACGTCGCCCGGCCAGCGCGGCGTCGTCGCGGCGTACGTCGAGCAGGCCGGCCGGGCGACGGAGATCGAGCGCCTCAACACGGAGCGCGACAAGACCGGCGTCCCCCTCGGCGCCGACGCGATCAACCCCGTCAACGGCGAGCGGATCCCGATCTGGATCGCGGACTACGTGCTGTCCGGCTACGGCACGGGCGCGATCATGGCGGTCCCGGCCCACGACGAGCGCGACTTCGCGTTCGCCCGGCAGTTCGGCCTGGAGGTCCGCGAGGTGATCCGGCCGGTCGCGTCGTACGGCGACGAGGCCCCGCTCGACGAGGCCTACGTCTCGAAGACGGACGACGACGTCCTCGTCAACTCCGGCCGCTACAACGGGATGGCGGCACCCGACGCGATCCGCGCCATCACCGCCGACCTCGAGGCCCGCGGCGAGGGCAAGGCCGCGGTCGGCTACCGGATCCGCGACTGGCTCGTCAGCCGCCAGCGCTACTGGGGCACGCCGATCCCGGTCGTCTACTGCGACGGCTGCGGGATCGTGCCGGTCCCCGACGACCAGCTGCCGGTCCTGCTGCCCGCGACGGTCGACTACCGGGGCTCGGGCGAGAACCCGCTCAAGCGCGACGAGGCGTTCCTGGCCGCCGCGTGTCCGCGCTGCGGCGGCGCGGCCCGGCGCGAGACCGACACGCTGGACACGTTCATCGACTCCTCGTGGTACTGGTTCCGCTACCTCTCGCCCGGCAAGGAGGACGGCCCGGTCGACCGCGCGGTGCTCGACCGCTGGACGCCGGTGCAGCAGTACACGGGCGGCGCCGAGCACGCCGTCATGCACCTGCTGTACAGCCGCTTCTTCACCAAGGCGATGGCCGACTGCGGCCTCGTCGGCCACCGCGAGCCGTTCCTGCGGCTCTTCAACCAGGGCCAGGTCCTGGGTGCCGACGGCGAGCGGATGAGCAAGTCGCGGGGCAACGTGGAGGATCCGGACGCGCTGGTGGCCCGCTACGGCGCCGACACCGTGCGCCTCTTCCTCATGTTCATGGGCCCCTGGGACCAGGGCGGCCCCTGGAGCCAGACGGGGATCGGCGGCGTCGCCCGCTTCCTCAACCGCGCGTGGACGCTGGCCCTGGATCCGCACGGGCGGGAGCCGGGCGACGCCGACGCCGGGAAGCTGCCGACCGGCGAGGACGCCGCCGCGGCCGAGAAGGCGATCCGCGGCGCGGCCCACCGGACGCTCGCCGCGGTGACGGCCGACTACGAGGGCTTCCGCTTCAACACGATGATCGCGAAGCTCATGGAGCTGACCAACCTGCTGTTCCGCTACCGCGGGACCGAGGTCGCCGGCGGCGCGGCCTGGGACGAGGCCGTCCGCCTCCTCCTCCTGATGCTGGCGCCGGCGGCACCGCACGTGACCGAGGAGCTGTGGGCGCGGCGACTGGCCGACGCGGGCGCCGTGTGGAGCTCCATCCACGTCCAGCCATGGCCCGACGTGGACGCCGCGGCGGCCGCGGTCGCGACCCGCGAGCTGCCGGTCCAGGTCAACGGCAAGGTCCGCGACCGCGTCGAGGTGGCCGTCGGACTGACGGACGCCGAGGTCGAGGCGATCGTCCTCGCCCGCCCGAAGGTCGTCGCCGCCCTCGCCGGGAAGGCGCCGGACCGGGTCATCCACGCCGGCGGCGGCCGGCTCGTCAACATCGTCGTCCGGGGATGACCGAGAGCGGGCCGCCCGACCCGCAGCCCGACGAGCCGGGCGGCGAGCGCGGCTCGGCGGACAGGGCGCTGGCCGCCTGGGCGACGATGACCGGGGCTCGCGAGGACGCGGACCGGCCGGCCGCGCTCCGGTCGGTTGCCGAGGGCGCCGTCGTGACGCTCGAGGAGGTCACCGGCGAGACGGTCCGCTCCATCTGCCGCCTGGCCGTCTCGCCGACCCAGTCGAGCTTCGTCGCCCCGAACGCCGTCTCGTTCGCCGAGGCGCTCTTCGAGCCGCATGCCTGGTACCGGGCGATCGCCGTCGACGGCGTACCGGTCGGCTTCGCGATGCTCTACGACGACCCCGACGAGCCCGTCTACTTCCTCTGGCGCTTCATGGTCGATGCCCGCCACCAGGGGAAGGGCTACGGCGCGAAGGCCATCGAGCTGCTGGTGGCACACGTCCGCACGAGGCCCGGCGCGAGCGAGCTGAAGACGAGCTGGGTGCCCGGCGAGGGCAGCCCCAAGGACTTCTATCGCCGCCTCGGCTTCGTGCCGACCGGCGAGATCGAGGAGGGCGAGGTCGTCGCGCGCCTGGCACTCTGACGGGAGGGCCGGAGGCGGGCCGCCGCCTCGAACACCGCCGGGAACGTCGCGAAGGATTCCGGGCGTGGCGCGCGACCAACTGGTGACGGAACCCGCTGGCGGCTGCCGGAGCGACCGATGCGACGATTCATCCCTCTCTCGCGCTCCTCGTCCTGGTCCTCGGTCTCGCCGGGCCCGCCAGCGGGCTCCCGACCGTCCGCGACGACGGCAGCGTCGTCACGCCACCTCTGCTCTCCACCTCGGCGACCTGGACGAAGTCCACGGACGGCTCGGCGATCATCTGGGACGCGGTCGCCTTCGCCGGCAGCACCTGCCGGCTCGTCCAGTTCGGCGGCACCGATGGATACGTGAACCCGACGGCGACGAACCTGCTCGACCCGGAGACCGGCACCTGGACCTCCATCGGTAAGCCGCGCCGCGGCGCCTGGCCGTCCTTCCGGACGCTCGCCCGCATGGCCTGGGACCCGGTCCGCCAGCGCGTGATCATGTTCGGCGGCCGGGACGGCGCCGGGATCTCCCTCGCCGACACCTGGGCGTTCGACCCGGTGGCAAAGACCTGGACCGTGCTCGTCCCGAGCTGCAAGCGCGGCAGGACGTGCCCCCCGACGCCCCCGGCGCGCCACGCCCACGGCATGGCCTGGTCGTCGGCGCTCGCGAAGGTCATCGTCTTCGGCGGCACGACGGCCGCCGATCAGCCACTCGACGACACATGGGCGTTCGACGGCACGACCTGGACGCGGCTGGCCACGAACGGCGGCCCGTCGGCCCGGTACCTCTTCGGCATGGCCGAGGACGCCGCCACGGGGAGGATCGTCGTCTACGGCGGCACCGGCGTCTACCCGACGGGTACCGGCATCAGCTTCGAGCCCGTCCGTGACACGAAGACGTGGGTCCTCGACCCGACGTCGGCGACGTGGACGTCGGTGCAGACCCCCACGATCCCGGAGATGCGCCAGGAAATGGGCATGGCCTACGTGGCGTCGATCGGCGCGGTGGTCATGGCAACCGGCGGCACCGTGGCCGGCTGCCAGTCCTGGACGAACAGCACGTACGCGTACGACGTCGCCGCGAAGGACTGGCGGAAGCTGACCACGAGCGGCGGCCCGCCGACCGCCCGCAACGCCGCAAACCTCACCGCGAACCTCTGCGACGGCTCGGCGATCCTGACGGGCGGCACGCACGACAACAAGCTGCCGATCACCCTCGGCGACCGGACCTGGATCCTGCGGTGAGCGCGGGACGGACACCGCGGCGGGAATGCCGACGGCGGGCCGAACGGCCCGTGGCGGCCGCGCTGTCCGCTGGCTAGCATGCGACGTCGAATGGCGCAGCGAGCAGCGGTGGTCGGCGGCGCCGGGGGGCCGGCCGACGCCGCCCTCGAGCGGCGGCGAGCGGCCCGATGACCGGTCAGGTCGCGGCGATCGGCTCGACCGCCGACCGGGTCGCGGCGTTCGAGGCCTGCTTCGCTTCCGAGGCGTCGTTCCGCCGGTTCTACGACGAGGCGCTGCCGCGTCTCTACGGCTACCTCTTCCACCGCTGCCGCGGCGACGCCGCGCTTGCCGAGGATCTCGCCCAGATCGCGTTCTCGGAGGCGATCCGGCGCCGCCGCACGTACGACGGCCGGTCGGACCCCGTCACCTGGCTGATCGGGATCGCCCGGCACAAGCTCGTCGACCACTTCCGGGCCGAGGAGCGCGAGGAGCGGCGGCGTCTCAGCCTCATCGTCAACGAGCTCGCGACCGATGCCGACGACGCTGCCTGGAACAGCGCGGACGAGCGCGACGCGATCGTGGAGGCGCTCGGACGCCTCACGGCGATGCAGCGCGCGGTTCTCATCCTCCACTACGCCGACGGCCTCCCGGTGCGGGAGGTCGCCCGCGAGATCGGGAAGTCGGAGTCGGCGACCGAATTGCTCATGACCCGCGCCCGCGACGCGCTTCGCGAAGCGTACGAGGAGGCGAGCCATGACTGAGGAGCGCTTCCTCCGCGGCTTCCGGGCCTTCGACGCCGCGGTCTGCGCCCGATCCTGCGTTCGCCGAGCGGCTCTTCGCCGAGCTGTCCGACGAGCTCGGCTTCGGCGGGGCGGGTGCGGCGGCCCGGGTGCCGGTGACGGCCCGCGTGCGCCGCGCCTTCCGCCTGGACTGGCGGCCGCTCCCGCCGGCGCAGATGCGCCTCGTCTATCTCGCCGCGGCCGTCGCCCTCCTCGCCGCGGCCCTCGCCGGCAGCGCGTTCGTCGCCAGCCGCCTCTTCCACCCGTCGCCGCTGGACATCGTCCGCCGGTCGCAGGCGGTTGTCGCGGACCCACCGGCGTTCGTGCTCGTCTATCGCAACGCCACGGGGCAGGAGGCCACGCTCGCCTACGACGGCGAGGGAACGTGGCGCTCGGACGATCCCGATGGGAGCTACGGCCTCTGGGATGGCTCTCGGCAGGGCTACTACAACGCGGAGTCCAAGACGTGGGGCGTCGGCGACGACCCCGTCACGAGCCCGCCGTTCATGCTGCTCATGGACATGTGGGGCTGGGCATCCGTCAACGTGCCGGGAGCCGAAGGGACCCTGTCACCCGTCGAGTGCGCGGACGCGACCTGGGTCGAGGAGGCGACGGTGGCAAGCCATTCGACTGACCACGTTCGCTGCCCGAGCTGGGGCACGGACTACTGGATCGACCGGGAGAGCCACCTCGTCCTCAAGTTCCTGGCAGGGCCCGACTACGCCCGGCTGGATCGGCGATGCGCCCGACGTGGTGATCCGCGGCATGGAAACCGTCTCGCTCGACCTCTCGCCGCCGAAGGCCGCGGCGTTCAGCTGGGACGGACCCGTCGGCGCCTACGACGAGCGAAACCCGCCGCCGAGCACCGTGCTCGCGGTGGGTGCCCCTGCCCCGTCGTTTACGGCGTCGTCCGTGGACGGCGAGAGCCTCAGCCTCCCGATCGGCGGCAAGCCGACGGCCGTGCTCTTCTCGTCCGCCTGGTGTGGCGAGGCGTGCACGCCGGCGTACGAGGCGCTTGCCGCGGCGGCCGCGTCTCACCCCGGGGTGGCCTCGACGATCGTGATGACCGACGAGGTCGGGACGGCGGTCGGGTACCGCAGGCTCCATCCGTTCGGCGGCGCACTCGTCACCGATCCCGCAGGGACGGTCTTGGAGGCGTGGGGTGTCCACGGAGTCCCCACGGTCGTGCTGGTGCAGGCGGACGGGACCGTCGAATGGATGCGAGCGAACGCCCGGGGCTGGGAAGGACTTGGAGCTCTCTTCGACGACCTCGCCGCCGGCCGTCCGCTCCCCGCCCCGACCGCGACCCCCGTCGCCCTGGCCACCTCATCGCTCGAGCCGACGGCTGCGCCCGACGCGCACCCGCTCATGCCGCCATGGACCGCCACGCTCCTCGATGACCACCCGTTCGATAGCCGGACGCTCCTCGGCCGGCCGACCGTGATCTGGCCGGCGATGAGCTTCGACGACGCCGACGGGCGGGCCCGCCTGCTCGCGATCGACCACGCTGCCGATAGGCTGGCCGCGCGGGCAAACGTCGTGGTCCTCGTCCGGGCGGAGCGGGAACCGGGGGCGTCGGCCGCGCTGCTCCGGGACCTCGGGGTCGAGATCCCCGTCATCGGCGATTGGGACGGGCGCATCGGCACGCTCCTTGATCGTCTCTGGATGGCGTGGCCCTCCACATTCGGCCCCCCGACGATTGTCATCGATGCCGAGGGGCGCCTCGTCGCCGCTCTTGACCCACCTCCGAATGAGTCGATACCCGCCGAGGCGAGCATCGCCGCTGCTATCGACGCCGCGGCATCGGGCGCTCTGCCCACCCCGCCGCCGCCCCCGGAGTAGGAGAAGCACCCGAGAGGCGCGGCCGATCCGGCACAATTCAGGGGTGACCCCCTGCCACCACCGCAGCACCGCAGCACCGCGGCATCCCTCCTTCCCCGCGCTGGCTCTCGCCTCGGCTGCGCTCGTCGCCGGCTGCGCCGGCTGGACGACCGACCCCGAGCTGACGCTCCACGTCGACAGCCGGATCGACCGGCCGCTCCTCGTCTACGTCAACGACGACTGGGTCGGCACCATCCCGGCCGGCGCCACCGACGCCACGATCCCGGCCGGCGGGCACGGAGGCCCGCCGTGGACGGCCGAGGGCCGCGTCGCGAGCGGGACGACCCTCGTCACGCTGCCGATCCCGGCCGCGCCGGCTGCCGGCGAGGGCCTCACGACCACGGCGGCGCTGGCCTGCGGCACGGTCACGATGACCGTCGGCGAGCCGGATCCCGGCCCGTCGCTGGCCCCGCCCGCGCCGGGAGCCGAGCTGCCGTCGTGCGAGTAGCGGCGGTCGAGCCCGTGGCGGCGGTGACCCCGCGCCACTCGCCGCCGCGCTCCTCGCCGCCGGCGGGCAGCGCCGAGCCGATCGAACCCGCGCCGGGCCCCGGCGTCCCCGGCGACTGCGCCCTGACGAGGGGTCGTGACAGCCCGGCTGTCGTTATGGCGAGCACGCAGCACGATGTGTCGACCGAACCACGCGTACGGGTAACAACCCTTGCAGTGATCCCGTGACAACGACAGCCGGGCTTGCATCGGGCGCTCCCGGCGCCCGCG
Source organism: uncultured Chloroflexia bacterium (assembly GCA_963736545.1). Taxonomy (GTDB): domain Bacteria; phylum Chloroflexota; class Limnocylindria; order Limnocylindrales; family CSP1-4; genus CTSoil-043. The sequence goes on along the minus strand of CAVTPA010000001.1, from coordinate 2,996,924 downwards.
GCGCTCAGCCCGGCGCCGGCCCCGACGGGGCGAATTCGCCCAGCCGCCTCCCGGCTCAGCCCAGGCGCATCTCCGCGTGGACGACGTCCTCGGCCGGACCGGGGACGATCATGAAGCCGACCTTCTCCGCGGCCCGCCGCATGCCGGCGTTGTCCGCGCGCATGTCGGCCCCGAGCACGGCCACGCCCTCGGCCTTCGCGATGGCCACGAGGCGCCGCAGCAGCTCCGTGCCGACGCCCATGCCCTGCCGCTCGTCGGTCACGAGGAGCGCGAACTGCGCGTCGTCCGTGCCGAAGGTCCGCGACAGCCGGCCCACCGCCACGATCCGCGGCGTCCCGGGGTCCGGGTGCTCGCATTCGGCGACGAGGGCCATCTCGCGGTCGTAGTCGAGGAAGCAGATCCGCACGAGGCGCTCGTGGGCGGTCCGCTCGTCGAAGCCCGAGATTCCGCATGTAGCGGCTGAACACCGTCTCCGGCGAGAGCGAGCGGTGGAAGTCGATCATGAGCGGCTCGTCCTCCGGCCGGATCGGCCGGATCGTGAGCTCGTGCCCGTCCGGGCACGTCCAGGTGCTGACGTACTTCCGCGGGTACGGGCGGATCGCCAGGCGCGGCAGGTCCGTCGGATCGGTCGCCGGATCGTGGAGGACGACCCGCGCGTCGAGGGCGATGAGCCGCTCCGGCGAGGCGAGCAGCGGGTTGATGTCGAGCTCGGCGATCCAGCGCTGCTCGGAGACGAGCTGGCTGAAGCGGACCAGCAGCTGCTCGAGCTGGGCGAGGTCGACGCCCCGGCGGCCGCGGACGCCCTTGAGCGCCGTGTAGATCTTCGTCCGCTCCATCATCCGCCGGGCGAGCGTCGTGTTGAGCGGGGGAAGGCCGAGCGCGCGGTCCTTGAACACCTCGACGAGCTGGCCGCCCATCCCGAAGAGGAGCACCGGCCCGAACTGGGGGTCGATCGAGCTCCCGATGATGAGCTCGTAGCCGGTCCAGTTCACCATCGGCTGGACGGTCACGCCCTCGAAGTGCTCGGCGCCCTTCTTCTCGGTCACCGAGTCGCGGATGAGCTCGTACGCGTGGCGCACGGCGTCGGCGTTCTTGAGGTTGAGCTGGACACCGCCGACGTCGGTCTTGTGCGTGATCGTGTGCGAGTACAGCTTGACGACGACCGGGTAGCCGATCCGGTCGGCTGCCGCGACCGCCTCGTCGATCGTCGGCGCGACGAGCGTCTCGGTGATCGGGATCCCGTACGCCGCCAGGAGCTCCTTCGACTCGTCCTCGGTGAGGAGCGTCCGTCCCTCGGTCCGGGCGGACCCGATGATCGCCTCGGCCTTCGCCCGGTCGACCGGGTGCTCCTCGTCGGACGGGAGCGTCGGCGTCTCGTAGATCTGCTCCAGGTTGCGCGCCAGGCGCCAGGTGAAGTTGAAGGTCCGGACCGCGCGATCCGGGTACTCGAACGACGGGATCCCGGCCTCGCGGAGGATCTGGGAGCCCTCCAGCACGTCCTTGCCGCCCATCCAGGAGGCGAGCACCGGCTTGCCGTCGATCCGGGCGAACGGGATGAGCTCGCGCGCCGTCGCCGTCGGGTCGGTCATCGCCTGCGGGGTGAGGATCACGAGGAGGCCGTCGCTCCCCTCGTCGCCCGCCGCGACCTCGAGGGCCTTGGCATACCGTTCCGGCGTCGCGTCGCCGATGATGTCGATCGGGTTGTTGTGGCTCCAGGGTCCCGGCAGGAAGCTGTTGAGCTCCTCCATCGTCGCCGGCGAGATCTCGCTCACCTCGCCGCCCCCGGTGATGAGGGCGTCGGTGGCGAGAACGCCGGGACCGCCGGCGTTCGTCACGATCGTGAGGCGGTTTCCGGCCGGGCGCGGCTGCTTGGCCAGCACCTCGAGGACGTCGAACACGTCGGCGATCTCGTCGACACGCAGGACACCGACGCGTCGGAAGGCGGCGGCGAGGACCTCGTCGGAGCCGGTGAGCGAGCCGGTGTGGGACGCCGCGGCCTTGGCCGCCTGGGCCGTCCGGCCGGGCTTGATGACGATGATCGGCTTCGTGAGGGCGACCTCGCGGGCCGCCGAGAGGAAGGCCCGGGCGTCGCCGATCGTCTCCATGTAGATGACGATGCTCTCGGTCGCCGGGTCGTTGCCGAAGTAGGTGATGACGTCGCCCCAGCCCACGTCGAGCATCGAGCCGAGCGAGACGACCGCGCTGAAGCCGACCTTCTCGCGCATGCTCCAGTCGAGGACCGCGGTCAGCAAGGCCCCGCTCTGGCTGACGAACCCGACGCTGCCGGAGTCGGAGACGCCGATCGCGAACGTGGCGTTGAGGCCGGTGGGCGGGCGCATGACGCCGAGGCAGTTCGGGCCGACGATCCGCATCCCGTTGGCCCGCGCGGTGGCGAGGATCTGGCGCTCGAGCTCGGCGCCTTCGGGGCCGATCTCCTTGAAGCCGGCCGAGATGATGACCACGGCCTTGACGCCGGCCGCGGCGCACTCCTCGACGGTCGCCGGGATCGTGACGGCCGGCGTCACGATGACGACGAGCTCCGGGACCTCGGGAAGCGCGGCCAGGTTGGGATAGGCGCGCACGCCGAGGATGCTGGCCCGGCCCTTGTTGACGGGGTAGACGGTGCCGCCGAAGGGGCTGCTGATGAGGTTCCAGAAGACCGTCCGACCGACGCTCCCGACCTTCTCGGTCGCGCCGATGACCGCGACCGACGCGGGGGCGAAGAAGCTCTCGAGGGGATTGCGCGACACGCCGAGGACGTCGGCCGTGCGGTCGCGCATGTTCCGGGCGGAGATCGGCGCCTCGAGGGGCAGGGAGTCGGGAGCGAGGTCGGGCACGGGAGTTGGCTCCTGGGGCGCGGCCGTCGAATGACGGACGCAGGTGGGGCGACGGTCGGTCTCCCGCAGGGTGCCACGAACGGGGGGCCAACGCGCAGGGCCGACCCTCCCCCATCGCGGGGGCCGGGTGGCGCCGGATGGCGTACCCTCGGGTCCCCGCTCGTCCCGGAGGATCCGATGGCCCAGAACAAGAGCAACGAACCGGCGGCACCCGAGACGAAGGGTGTCGCGGTCGAGACACTGGCGACGGTCGACCTTGCCGGCGAGATCGAGGGCATGGCCGGGCGCCAGCTTCGAATGCGCATGGTGACCATCGAGCCCGGGGGCGTCTTCGGTCCGGTCCACGACCACAGGGGCCGGCCGGGTACCGTCTACGTCCTGCAGGGAACGATCACCGACCATCGAGACGGGGTCGCCACGGACTACGGGCCCGGAGTCGGCTGGCCCGAGGACCGGAACACGACCCACTGGCTCGAGAACAGGGGGGCGATCCCGGCGGTGGAGATCTCGGTCGACATCGTCAGAACCGGAGCGTGAGTTGAGCGACATCAAGATCGGCGCCCTCTGCTGGAACCAGTACACGGACTGGCCGGCGCTCCTCGAGGCGGGGGTCAGGGCCGACCGCCTCGGCTACGACAGCCTCTGGACCTGGGATCACGTCTATCCGATCGTCGGCGATTCGCACGGCCCGAACTACGAGGGCTGGCTGACGCTCGCGGCCTGGGCCCAGGCGACCGAGCGGGTGCGAATCGGGCTCATGGTCGGGGCCAACACGTTTCGCAACCCGGCCCTCGTGGCGAAGATGGCGACCACCCTCGACCACATCAGCGGCGGACGGGCGATCCTCGGGGTCGGCGGCGCCTGGTTCGAGGAGGAGCACCAGGACTTCGGGATCGAGTTCGGCTCGGGCTTCCCCGAGCGGCTCCGCTGGCTCGCCGAGGCGCTCCCGATCATGCGGGGCATGCTCGACGGCACCGAGCCGACGGCGACCGGCCCCCGTTACAGCTCGCGGCACACGCGCAACCTTCCCGCGCCGGTCCAGGCCCACCTGCCGATCTGCATCGGCGGCGGCGGGGAGCAGGTGACCCTCAAGCTCGTGGCGAAGTACGGCGACATGAACAACGTCGGCGGGGGCATCGAGACCGTCCGGCGCAAGGAGGCGATCCTGCTCGAGCACTGCGCCGCGGTCGGCCGTGACCCGGCGGAGATCGAGCGGACGACCGGCGTCGGGACCGTCTTCATCCGCGACGACCGGGCCGAGGCCGCACGCCTCTTCCGCGCGGCGTTCGAGCGGAACCGCGTCGCGAAGCACTGGGAGGATCAGCCGGTCGGGACGCCGGAGGACGTGGCCGAGATGCTCGCGCCGTACGTCGAGCTCGGGTACCGGCACCTCATTGCCGGGATCCCGGCCGTCTACGACGAGGAGTCGATGACCCGCTTCGTGACGGAGGTGAAGCCGATGCTGGAGGGGACGGGCCGATGAGCGCAGCGGGCCTGGCGGCCGTGTCGTGGGGGCCCGGCCGGCTCGACGTCTTCGAGACGACCGCCGGTGCGACGCTCCGCCACCGCGCATGGGTCGACGGCGGGCTCGTCGTCGACGAGGACCTCGGCGGCACGCTCGCGTCGGCGCCGACGGTGGTCGCCTGGGCGGTCGACCAGGCCGAGGTCTTCGCGATCTTCCCGGACGGCGCACTGTGGAACCGCTACTGGGACGGGGCGAGCTGGCACCCCTGGGAATCGCTCGGCGGCGAGCTCGACCCGGCCTTCGTGCCGGCCTGCTCCTCGTGGGGCCCCGACCGGCTCGACGTCCTCGCCCGCGGCCGCGACGGCCTGGCGTGGCACCGGTGGTGGGACGGGTCGCGCTGGGTCGACTGGGAGCGGCTCCCCGCCTGACATCCGGGTCGGCACGAACGCCGTGCCGCCGGACGCACCGGCCCGGGCCGGACGTCAGCCCGTCGCGGCGGCGCGCCTGCGTGCCCGATGCCGGGCCGCCTTGGCCCGGTTGCCGCAGCTGGCCATGCTGCACCAGCGCCGGCGGCCGGTTCGCGACGTGTCCTCGAAGACCCAGCGGCAACCGTCATTGGCGCAGATGCGGAGGCGCTCCGTCTCGCCCGTGGAGATGACGCCGACGAGCGGCTCGGCGACGGCCGCGAGCGCGTCCTCGAGCGCGTCGCCGGTGTGCCGATGGGAGAGCGTGATCCCACCCTCGCCCCGCACGAGCTCGACGACGCTCCGCGCGCGCAGCACGCCGTTCACGGCCGCGAGCGCCGCGTCGTCGACGGGTCGGCCGGCAACGAGCGCCTCGACGATCTCGCGCAGGCCCGCCCGAACCTCCAGGACATGGTCCAGCAGCGCTGCCGCCCGTGCCGGCGGGGCGGCCTCGAGCGGCGCGCGTCGGCTCGGGTGCAGGAGGCCGTGCGCCCCGAGCCAGGCCGTCACGTCGAGGAGCTCGCTGAGGTGCTCGACCGGTCGGCCGGAGCCGTCGAGCTCGGCCGTGTTGAGGAAGTCGAAGGTGTCCTCGAGCGACGCCCCATGACGGTGGTGCGGGTGGGTGATCGGGATCATTGATAACCACTTTAGGTGCTTGACGGGTTACTGGCAAGAGCGTACCATGCGGTAACCAGTTAGCGCTCTACACCGGTTAGCCGGAGGAGCCGCCAGGGGGGACCCACCGATGGACACCGCGCTCGCCGCCCTCGTCACGCTCGTCGCCATGCTCGTCATGTTCGACCTCGCCGCCTTCACGCTCGGCGAGGACAGCCGCGACGGCCTCGCCGACGACCGCCGCCGCTGACGAAAGGAGGCCGCCCGATGTGGCAGCACCACTACCTCCTCCACGTGGCGCGGATGGACGCGCTGCGGGCCAAGGCCGAGCGGGAGCGCCGCTGGCACCTGCAGAACGCGGAGCACGGCCGATGGGCCCGGCCCGCGGTACCCGGCCGGGCGCGGGCCGCACTCGCACGATGGCTCGTCGCCGGGAGTCGGATCGGCGAGCGCCTCGCGCGGCGCCTGGACGAGCGCGTGGCGATCGAGCTGGGGCCGGAGCGGCTCGTCCGCGACGCCTGACCCGCGGGAGCCTGCGATCGCGCAGGCGGGCCGTGGAGGCCCGTCAGATGTGACGGTGGAGATCGTCCTCGGGGGCCGTCTCCAGGCCGTCGGCGTCGCGGGGCGGCTGCTCCCAGCCCATCTCCTCCGCGTCGTTCCGCGGCAGGTTGAGGTGCAGCGTCTCGTCGCGGACATTGGCGATGGCCGAAGCCGGGACGTAGAGGTCGCCGGGTCGGCCGCTGCGTGACGTCAGCACGTAGTTCTGGCCGACGTGCTTGACGGTGCCGAGGCGACGCCCGTCGTTCCCCACGACGGCCCAGCCGGGCTTCAGGTCGGTCATGCGCATCGTTGCGGGCCACCTCGCGCGAGACGTGTGGCCCCGATGGGAAACACCGGGGCCACGCCGAATCTACCGCGCCGGCGCGTTGACTGGGTGGCCCGGCACGGCCCGCAACGCTGCGGCCCAGCCCGCAACATTCCGGCAGGGCGCGCGTCTCATCGACGAGCCCTTCGAGCCGCGGGTCCTTCGGCACTCGACCGCGGCCCGTCGGGACGGGAGGATCCGCCCGATGCCGTACACGTTGATCGGGATCGCGCTGTTGATGGGCCTCGCGCTGTGGATCGTCGGCAAGGCCCGCGGCGACGATCCCTTCATCGCCCACGTCTTCCATCCGGCTCGCCGCGACCGGCCGGACGGGGTCGAGGAGGACGCCGACGTCCACTGGCACTGGGACGACGGCTCGGCGCCTCGCTAGCCTCGACCGGCCCGCGCGACGCCCGGTCAGTGGGTGCGATAAGCGGCGGATAAGCGGCTCTCGGTAGTCTCGCGATCGACGCCCGCCGCATCGGATGTGCCCCCCATGCAGCGGGCGTCCTCGCGCCACGCTTCACCGTTGCGCCGGCTCAACTGACGCGCCGCGCTCCGTCGCCGCCAATTCCCGCCCGCGCCCCGCCGGGGAGTCGCACGTGGATCGTCCGTACCCGTGGCGCACCCTCGAGGACGCGCCGCCACCCACCGCGCCGGGTGGCGCGGCCGGCACCGCCGGGTACCCGGCCGGCGGCCCTCCGCCGCCCCCGCCGCCAGCACCCGGGCCGAGCGGCTCCGTCGTACGCACGGCGGCACTCGCAGCGGCGGCCGTCGCGGGCGTCGCGCTCTTGGTGGTCGCGGCCTTCGTCGTGCTCGGCGGAGTCACCGCGCCGCAGCTCGTGCTGCCGGGCGACGCGAGAGCGATGGCGGCGATGCCGGGCCAGCCGAGCTGGGCGCCGCCGGCGACAACGGCAGATCCCGCTGCGGCCGGGCCCGAGCTCGTCGTGGATGTAGCGGGCGCCGTCCGCCGGCCGGGCGTGTACCGCCTGCCGCCCGGATCGCGCGTGGTCGACGCCGTCACCGCGGCCGGCGGCTATGCGCCGCGGGTCGACGCGGCAGCGGCGAGCCTCCTCAACCTGGCCGCACCGGTCCGCGACGGCGAGCAGGTGCGGATCCCGTCGCGCGACGATCCTCCGCCCGTGGCAACGCCGGCGACCCCTGCAGCCGGCGAAACGGGCCCCGCGCCGGTCGGCCCGGTCGACCTCAACCGGGCGACGGCCCAGGAGCTCGACACGCTCCCCGGCATCGGGCCAGTCACCGCGGCGAAGATCATCGCGGCCCGGGAGGAGGCCCCGTTCGCCGCCGTCGAGGACCTGCGCACGCGCGGGGTCGTCGGCGAGGCGACGCTCGCGAAGCTCGACGGGCTGATCACCGTCGGGCCGTGATCCCCGTCGGGGCCCGCCTCGGGATCGGCGCGTTTGCGACCGCCTGGGCGGCGTCGGCGCTTCAACCCGGGACCGCAGCGATCGCGGCCGTGGTCGCGACGGCGTCCGCGGCGCTCGTCGCCCAGCAGCTGGTCGGCGGCCGCCGACGGCCGCGCCCCAGCCGTCTCCGGCCGCGCCCCGACGGCCTCGCACGGGGCGCGATCGCGGGCATCGTCGGTGCCTGGCTCGTCGTCGCCCGGCTCCTCGTCGGCGGCGACGGATCGCCGGTCGGCGGGGCGATCCTGCCGGACGGACGCGGACCGTGGATCGCCCAAGTCGTGGCCGTCGGCACGCCTCGTGATGGTCAGCAGCGGTTGACGGTCGCGCTCGACGAACCGACAGGCCTGCTGCTCGCCGCGGCCGCACCCCGGTACCCGGCCGTGGAACCGGGGGACCGCGTCGAGCTCACCGGCACTCCCGAGGCACCGCCGGACGGCGGCTACGGGGACTACCTCCGCAGGATCGGCGTCGCCGGTACGCTGCGGTCGCGGTCGCTCGAGCGCCTCGGCCGCGACGGCGGCGCGGCGTCGCTCCTCGAACGGACGCGGCGGGCGGCGGGGGACGCGCTGGCTCGCGCGCTCCCCGAGCCTGCGGCCGGGCTCGCGGCCGGCATCCTCGTCGGGCTCCGCGACCGCGTCGACCGCGACCTCGCGGCCGCGTTCACCGCGACGGGCCTGTCCCACGTGGTGGCGATCTCGGGGTGGAACATCGCGCTCGTCGCTGGGCTCGTCGGCGCGCTCCTCGCCGGCCGGGCGCGCCGGACCCGCTCGGGCGCGATCCTCCTGGCGATCGTCGCCTACACCGTCCTCGCCGGGGCGTCGGCATCGGTCGTCCGGGCCGCGGCCATGGCCGGCGTCGCGCTCGTTGCCCGCGAGAGCGGCCGCCCGGGGACCGCCGCCGCCGCGCTCGGCTGGGCGGTCGCCATCCTGGTCCTGGCGGTGCCGGCCAATGCCGCCGATGTCGGTCTCCAGCTGTCCGCCGCCGCCACGGCGGGCCTGGTCGCCTGGTCGAGACCGACCACGGCCTTCCTCGAGCGGCGCGCCGGACGGCTGCCCGGGTGGGTCCGCGAGGGCCTCGGCGTCTCGCTGGCCGCGCAGGCCGCGACCCTGCCGATCGTCATCCTCGCCTTCGGCCGTCTCGCCCCGCTCTCGCCCCTGACGAACCTCGCGGTCGTCCCACTCGTGCCGCCGGCGATGGCCGCCGGCACGCTGGCGCTCGCCGGGGGCGCCGTCGAGGGTCTCGGCGTGCCGCCGCCGATCGCGGCCGTCGTCGGCATCCCGGCCGCGATCGTCCTCGGCGTCCTGATCGGGATCGTCCGGCTGGCCGCCGGACTGCCGCTGGCGAGCCTCGAGCTGCCCCCGGCGGTGGCCGGGGGAGCGGCGGTCCTCGTTGCCCTCGGCGTCGTCGCGGTCGCGGAGCGACGACGGCTGGACCGGTGGGCGGCCGCGCGGCCGGGGAGACGAGCATGGCACCGTGATGGGGCCGGCGGCGCGGCCGTCCCCGGCACGTCGGAGCTCACGCGAACCCGGACCGGTGGGTCGATGGTGCCGAGGTCGCGGGAGCCGGCGCCCGGGTCGACCGTCGCGCGGCGGGCCCTACGCCTGGCCGGCATCGCGGCGGCCCTCGGGGCCGCCGTGCTCGTCGTCGCGGCCGCCGCCCGGCCGGACGGACGGGTCCACGTCGTCGTCCTCGACGTGGGGCAGGGCGATGCGATCCTCGTGACGGGTCCGACCGGCGGTCGCTTGCTCGTCGACGGCGGTCCCGACCCGGACCGGCTCCTCGTCGCGCTCGACGCCCGCGTCCCGCCGTGGGATCGCCGGATCGACCTCGTCGTCCTCACCCATCCCCACGAGGACCATGTCGCCGGGCTGCCCCTCGTCCTCGAGCGCTACCGGGTCGGCCGGGTTGCCGAGCCGGGGATGCCCGGAGGCAGCCCCGGCTACGAGGCGCTGGCGGCGCTCCTGGCGGGTCGCGGCACCGCGCCGGCACGGCTCGCGGCCGGCGATCGGTTCGAGGTCGACGGCATCGCGGTCGACGTTCTCTGGCCCGACGCTGATCGCGTCCCGGGGACGCCGTCCGACGAGGGGAGCGAGGTGAACGACGCGTCCATCGTCCTCCTCGGGACGTTCGAGGGGCGGCGCTTCCTCCTCACCGGCGACGCGGAAGCCGACGTCGAGGCGATCCTCGCCGCGCGCGGCCTGCCGGCGGTCGACGTCCTGAAGGCCGGCCACCACGGCAGCCGGACGTCGACGACCGACGCGCTCGTCGACGCCACACGGCCGCGGGTCGTGGCGGTCTCGGTCGGCACCGGGAACGACTACGGCCACCCGTCGCGCGAGGTGCTCGACCGCCTCGCCGCCGCGGGCGCGATCGTGCTGCGCACCGACGAGGTCGGCACGATCGACGTCGCCCTCGACGCCGGCGGCGTCGAGGTCCGCACGACCCGGCCACTTCCCGGGCAGGGGGCGGACGGCGCCGGCCTCACGCGGTACCGGGCCGCCGCGGCGGTCGCCACCTGCGGCGACGGAGGGGTCGCGACCTCCGCCGCGCGAACGGTTCCCGCGGCGCTCGGTCGCGCCGGCGGTCTCCCGTATGATCGGCCCGATGTCGGTCCCATCGCGCGCGGCCGCCGCCGCCCTCCTCGTCTCGCTCGACCCGCCCGCATGGCACCTCCGGCACGCCCGGGCCGTCGCCGAGGTCGCGGGCTGGCTCGCGGCGCGCTGCGCCGCCGGCGGCGAACCCGTGGACCGGGCGCTCGTCGAGGCCGCCGCGCTGCTTCACGACGTCGACAAGGTGCTTCCCGGCGACGACCCGGCCCGGGCCCTCCCGCACGGGCAGGGGTCGGCGGCGTGGCTCTCCGCCCGCGGCCACGCCGAGCTCGCGGGCCCGATCGTGGCCCACCCGGTCACGCGCCTGATCGGGCCGGGGACCGAGGCGGACGCGTGGCTCGCCACGGCGCCCCTCGAGGAGCTCGTCGTCGCGTACGCGGACAAGCGCGCCGGCCAGCGCCTCGAGCCGATGACGGCGCGATTCGCCCACTGGCACCGCCGCTACCCGGAGGGCTGGTCGGACGGCAACGACACCCGCGCCCGGCAGCGGGCCGGTGCGCTCGAGCGAACGGTGTGCACCCGCGCGGGCGTCACCCCGGCCGAGGTGCGTCGGTTGCGCTGGACCGGCCGTGCCCTTGCCGCGGCCCGGGCTCCGGCGGGGGTCGCCGGGTGACCGGCCCCGCGCTCGGCTACTTCTGGGGCGACGACGAGTACGGCCTGGAGCGGGCGGCGATCGAGCTCGGGCGTCGTGCCGCCGGGCCCGGCGGCGAGCCGCCGGCGGCGTGGCGGAGGGCCGGGAGCGCCATCCGGGCCGGCGAGGTGGCCGAGCGCATCGCGACGGCGACGCTCTTCGGCGGCGGGACGCTCGTCATCGTGGAGGAGCCGGGGCCGCTCGTCCGCTCGAAGGCCGACCGCGACGCCCTCGTCGCCGCGATCGGCACCCTCGCCCCCGGCAATGCCCTCGCCTTCGTCGAGACGGTCGACGGGTCGGCCCGCCGGCTCAAGTCGCTCGAGGATCTCGCCGCCGCCGTCGCCGCGGCCGGCGGCGAGGTCCGCCCGATCGTCGCCCCCCGCGAGGGAGGGATGGCCCGCTGGATCGAGGAGCGGGCCGACGAGCTGGGCATGCGCCTGGAACGCGGCGCGGCGGAGGCGCTGGCCCGCAAGGTCGGCGCCTTCGTCCGCGAGGGCGACGTCGACCGCCGGCGCCAGGGACGGCTCGCGGTCGCCGAGCTCGAGAAGCTCGCCGTCTACCGCGTCGGGTCGCCGGTTCGGCCCGAGGACGTCGAGGCGCTCGTCGCCGACGCCGTTCCCGGCTCGACGTGGGCGTTCCTCGATGCCGTGGGATCGCGCCGCGCGCGGGAGGCGGCGGACCACCTCGAGCGGCTCCTCGAGACGACCCCCGAGCCGGTGCTCGTCGCGGTCCTCCACCGGCGGATCCGTGAGCTCCTCCAGGTCCTCGACCACCGGGAGCGGGGCGATTCGCTGCAGGTCACGGCCCGGGCTCTCAAGCTCAAGGAGTACCCCGCGCGCAAGCTGTGGGACCAGGGCCTCGCGTGGCGGCTCGACGAGCTGACGGGTGCGCTCGAGGGGCTCCTCGAGCTCGACGCGACGCTGAAGGGCGATGGAGCGGCCGACGCGCGGCGACGACGCCTCGCGTTCGCGCTGTGGCTCGCGGAGCGCGTGCAGCGCGGCTGATCGCCGATCCGGCGCGCGGGCTCCCGCGTCGGGCGCGAGGCGCAGAGGGTCGCCGCGGTCAGTCGGCGCTGGACCAGGCCTGCTCCTGGAGGACGTGGTCCGACTCGATCGCGAAGACGCAGCGCGCCCGGCCGAGCCGGAGCACGTCGATGAGCTCGGGCTCGAGGTACAGCTGGTGGCAGTCCTCGCACAGCCCGCCGGGGATCCCGAAGCAGAGTCGCTCGCCACCCTCCGCGTCGCGGAACGTCGCGTCGAACCGGGTGACGACGAGCCGCCGGGCACACTCGGGGCAGCGGTCACGCAGGGTCGCCATCGGGGAGCCACGGACCTCGAGCCGGGCCGAGTCGTTCGGCCACCTGCCCGGGATTGTCGGGCGGGAGCCCGGCCTCCCGCGATGGGCCGCTCGTACCGGCCGCGGGTCGGCCTTCGTCCCCCGTCCGATCCTCCGACCGGGCTACGGACTCTCCCCGATGTGCCGGGGCGCAACGGGACCTCGCGCTACTGGACGCGCAGGATCGTCTTCGCCTCGGCCCACAGGCGCTCGAGGGCGTAGAAGTCGCGCTCGGGCGGCGCGAAGACGTGGACGATCGCGGCCCCGACGTCGAGCAGGACCCAGTGCGAGGCCGCCTCGCCCTCGCGCGCCAGGACCCGCACGCCCTCGGCCTTCAGCCCCTCCACGATGCCGTCGGCGATGCCGTCGAGCTGGCGCTCGGAGCCGCCGGAGCAGATGACGAGGTAGTCGGCGACCGTCGTGAACGGCCCGATCTCGAGCAGGACGATGTCGGCGGCCTTCTTGTCCTCGGCCAGCTCGACGATGCGCCGGGCGAGGTCGAGGGGATCGCGGTCCGTCGCGGGCGGCGGCGACGTCCGGGCCGGCAGGCCGGCCCGGGGCGGGTCGGCGAGGGACGCCTGGCGTTCCGGCGCCGGCTCGGTCGCGTCGGCGTCCGCCGCCGGGATCGTCGAGGGCGCGGGATCGAGCGCGTCCGGCTCGTCGCCGGGGGCTGCGGGGACGGGTTCGAGCGACATGGGCCTCCTCAGGCATCGACCGGCGGCATGGCCGCCGCCGGCTCGGGTCGATAGAGAGCGTACTGCGCGATGAGGTCGACGACCCCGTCGGGGACGAGGTAGCGGATCGAGCGGCCGACCCGGACCCGCTCGCGGATCTCGGTCGACGAGATGTCGAGGCGGGGACGGTCGAGCACGACCAGCCGCCCGGTCGCCGCCGGGACGCGGGCAAGGAACGCAGCCGCGTCCGCGGCGGTCCCGCCGCGCGGCACGACGCAGAGGTGCGCCAGCGCGACGACCCGGTCGGGCTCCCGCCACGTGTGGAGCCCCGCGAGGGCCTCCGCCGAGACGATGAACCACAGCTCCGTGCCGGCCGGCTCGCGTGACGCGACGTCGGCGAGCGTGTCGACCGTGTACGTCGGGCCCGCGCGGTCGAGGTCCGAGCGGTCGACGGAGAACGCCGGGTTGCCGGCGATGGCCCGCTCGACCATCGCGAGGCGCAGTGGTCCCGGCGTCACCAGGCGGTCGGCCTTCTGCCACGGCTGCCCGGCCGGGACGAACGCGACGCGTTCGAGGCCGAGGGCCTCGCGGGCCTCCTCGGCGATCGCCAGGTGCGCCAGGTGCGGCGGGTCGAACGTGCCGCCGAGGATGCCGATCCGGCGCGGATGGGCGCCGCCGCGCTCCATCACCGACCGGCCGCCTCCCACGCCTCGCCGCCCCACTCGAGCTCGATCCGGCCGATGCGGACGGTGTCGCCCGCCTGCACGCCGGCTCGCCGCAGGGCCTCGTCGATGCCGAGCCGGGCGAGGTCGCGCTGGAAGCGCTCCGCCGACTCCTCGACGTCGAAGTTGGTCTGGGACGCCAGCCGCTCGATCCGCTTCCCGCGGACGACGAGCACGTCGTCGTCATCGCGCTCGAGGGTGAAGCCCTCGCCGGCCGCGTCGAGCCGGTGCACGACGACGCCGGTGGGCTCGGGCTCCGCGGCGAGCTCGGCGGCCCCGGGGAGGAGGTCGGCGAGGCGGCCGCGAAGCGCCTCGAGGCCGTCGCCCGCCTCCGCCGACGCGGCGAGACAGGGCACGCCGTCGCGCGAGCGTGCCGCCGCGAAGGCCGGCCAGGCGTCGCGCGCCGCGGGCAGGTCGATCTTGTTGAAGACGACGACGAGCGGCTTGGCGAGCAGGGCCGGGTCGTGGAGGCCGAGCTCCTCGCGGATGACCCCGTGGTCCCACTCCGGGTCGCGCGCGGACCCGTCGACGACGTGGACGAGGACGCGCGTCCGCTCGACGTGGCGCAGGAAGGCGTGGCCGAGGCCGGCCCCCGACGACGCACCCTCGATGAGGCCCGGGACGTCGGCGATCGTGGCCCGCCGGTCCTCGGCATCGCCGAGGTCGAGCACGCCGAGGTTCGGCTCGAGGGTCGTGAACGGGTACGCGGCGATCTTGGGACGGGCCGCGGTGAGCGCCGCGAGGAGCGTCGACTTCCCGGCGTTCGGGAGCCCGACGAGGCCGATGTCGGCGATGAGACGGAGCTCCAGGCGGAGCCGCCGCTCCTCCCCGGGCTCGCCCTTCTGCGCGTGCGTCGGCGTCCGGTGCGTCGCCGTCGCGAAGTGCACGTTGCCCAGCCCGCCGCGTCCGCCCCGGGCGATCGTCACGGCCTGGCCCGTCGCGACGAGGTCGGCGAGCAGCTCGCCGGTCCCGTCGTCGAGGATGCCGGTTCCCGGCGGGACCGTGAGGACCAGATCGTCGCCGGCCTTGCCGTGGCGCTTCGCGCCGGTGCCCTTCCCGCCCGGCGTGGCCCGGAAGTGGTGCTTGAAGCGGAAGTCGCGGAGGGTCGTCAGGCCGGGGTCGACCCGCAGGACGACGCTTCCGCCCCGCCCGCCGTCGCCGCCGTCGGGTCCGCCGCGCGGCACGTGGGCCTCGCGGCGGAAGGTCGCGGCCCCGTCGCCGCCGTCGCCGGCGCGGACCCAGATCGTGACGCGGTCGAGAAACATCGGGGCGATTGTCGCACGGGCGGGCGCGAACCCCGGTCGGCGGGGTGTCGCAGCCGGACGATGCGGCCTAGAGGTAGGCCAGCGGGTTGACGCGCGTGCCGCCGCTCCAGATCGGGCCGCGCCAGACCTCGAAGTGGAGGTGGGGCCCGGTGGACCAGCCGCTCGTCCCGATCCGGCCGATGAACGAGCCGCGGCCGACGCCCGCGCCGTTCGAGACGGCCACCGACGCCATGTGGTTGTACGTCGTGAAGAGGCCGCTCCCGTGGGAGATCCAGACCTGGTAGCCGCCGCCGTTGTTCTTCCAGCCGGCGAAGATCACGCGGCCGGATGCGGCAGCCTTGACCGGCGTCCCGTAGTCGGCCGCGATGTCGATCGCCGGGTGGCCGTCGTGGTAGTACTGGCTGATGTACCCGCCGGCAGCCGGCCAGGCGAAGGCGCCGCCGGTGTAGCGGGCAGGCGGCTTCGAGGTGCGCGACGTGCTCCGCGTCGTCGGCCGCGAGGTCGTCGGGCGGCTGACGGTGGCGACCCGGACGGCCGGGCGTTTCGTCGGCTTCGGCGTCGGATAGGCCTGGCCGCGGGCGCCGGGCAGGATCAGCACCTGGCCGATGACGAGCGACTCGGACGTGAGGTCGTTGAGCCCGACGACGCGGTCGGGGCTGACGTCGTTTGCCTCGGCGATCGAGTCGAGCGTGTCGCCGGCCTTCACGGTGACGACGAGGCCGTTGACCGGCGGGACCACGAGGACCTGGCCGACCTTGAGGTCGTCCTTGGACTTGAGCTTGTTGGCCCACCACAGCGTCATCATCGAGACGCCGTGGCGGTTCGCGATCCCGGTCAGGGTGTCGCCGGAACGAACCTTGTAGCGACGGAGCTTGTCGCTGCCGTCCTCGACGGTGGTGTCGACGACCACGGGCTTGAGGAGCGTGCCGTCGGCGAGGAACTGGCCGGTCACGTCGGGGATGTCGGTGGTCGCTTCCTGGACGGCGAGGACCTGGGCTGCCGACTCGTCGAACCCGATGCCGGGATCGACGCCGACGCCGGCCCCGTCGTTGGGGCCCAGCAGGGCGGCCGCGAACGGGTCCGTCTCACCGCCGACGGCGATCCGGGGTGCGGCGCCCGCGCCCTTCGTCGAGCCGGTGGAACCACCCGCGAGGCCGGGCACGGCCGTGACGGAGGCGACGAGGAGGAGGGCGGCCACGAGGGCGGGGACGAGGCGCTCCGGCGCCTCGAGACGGCGCAGGAAGGCGGCGGGGCCGCGCGCCGGACGAGCGGCGGGGATGTCGCGCCGGGCGCTGCCGGGTCGGTGCGCGGCAGCGCGGAGGGCCGCGTCGGCGCGGCGGGCGATGCCGAGGCCGGGCCGTGACGCGGGGCTGACCCGGGGCTCCGGGTCTGTGGCGTCACCGCGGAGGCGCGACAGAAGTCGGCGCGCGGCGATCGTCGCGTTCAGCAATACGATCTCCTGGAGCAGACGGGAGGACGCTCGAGGCGCGGGGGGCATCCCGTCCGGTCGACGCGGTATGGAGCTGGGGTCTCGATACGGCGTTCCTGTGCCCGACTCCGGTCGGGCGAATGGCGGAACGGTATCAGAAGGTCCCCATTCCGGCAACGTCGGCCACGCTCACGTCCCCGGGGGCCGAACGGCACTCCACGCCGGGCCAATCGGCCCGAAGTCGGCCGTCGCTACCCGGCCGTCGAGTCGGAGCTCTTCTGGAGCGCCGCCAGGAACATCGCGTTGTTCTCGCTCTTGGCGAGGCGATTGAGGAGCAGCTCGATCCCCTCGTTCGTGCCGACCGCGGAGAGCATCCGGCGCATCGTCCAGACCATCTTGAGGACCGGCTCCTCGAGGAGGAGCTCCTCGCGGCGGGTGCCCGAGCGCTGCACGTCGATCGCAGGCCAGATGCGCTTCTCGGCAAGCTTGCGGTCGAGGATGAGCTCGCTGTTGCCGGTCCCCTTGAACTCCTCGTAGATCACGTCGTCCATGCGGGACCCCGTGTCGACGAGGCAGGTGGCGATGATCGTGAGGCTGCCGCCCTCCTCGATCTTCCGGGCGGCGCCGAAGAAGCGCTTCGGGGGGTAGAGGGCGATCGGGTCGATGCCGCCGGAGAGCGTGCGCCCCGACGGCGGCAGGGCGAGGTTGTAGGCCCGGGCGAGTCGGGTGACCGAGTCGAGGAGGATGACGACGTCGCGGCCGGTCTCGACCTGGCGCTTGGCGATCTCGAGGGCCATCTCGGCGACGTGGGTGTGGTTCTCGGTCGGCTCGTCGAACGTGGAGCTGATGACCTCGCCCTTCACCGAGCGCCGCATGTCGGTGACCTCCTCGGGCCGCTCGCCGATGAGGGCGACCATGAGGAGGATCTCCGGGTAGTTGGCCGTGATCCCGTTCGCGATGTTCTTCAGCAGCATCGTCTTGCCGGCCTTCGGCGGAGAGACGATGAGCGCGCGCTGGCCCTTCCCGATCGGGTTGACGAGGTTGACGAGGCGCTGGCTGAGGTTCTTCGGGTCCGACTCGAGGTTGAGCAGCTCGATCGGGTGGATCGGCGTGAGGTCGGCGAAGTGGGGGCGCCGGCGGGCGGTGTCGGGGTCGACGCCGTTGACGGTGTCGACGCGCAGCATCCCCCAGTACTTCTCGCCCTCGCGCGGGGCGCGGACGGTGCCGCCGACGCGGTCGCCGATGCGCAGCCCGAACCGCCGCACCTGGCTGGAGCTGACGTAGACGTCGTCGGGGCCGGGCATGAGGCCGTGACGCCGCAGGAACCCGTAGCCCTCGTCGACGACGTCGAGGATGCCGGTCGCGTAGGACTGCCCGAGCCGCTCGGACTGGCGCTGGAGGATCGCGTCGACGAGGTCGTCGCGACGTTCGACGTCGTCGGTCTCGACCTCGAGCTCGGCGGCGGTCGCCTTGAGCTCCGCCGCGCTCATGCCGCGGAGCTCGGCCGCGCCGATCTCCGGGCCTTCTTCGGCGGAGCCGTTCAGC
This sequence comes from uncultured Chloroflexia bacterium, assembly GCA_963736545.1. GTDB lineage: Bacteria > Chloroflexota > Limnocylindria > Limnocylindrales > CSP1-4 > CTSoil-043. The sequence goes on along the minus strand of CAVTPA010000001.1, from coordinate 2,979,041 downwards.
TCGTCGACCTCGGGGAACCCGCCGGCGCGGCCCTGGGGGCGGCGGCGGGGACGGCGGTTGCGGGTGCGCTGCGGATCGGGTCCGTTCGGCATGGACGTGGGGTCACCTGCGGGGGAGGTCCGGCAGACGATTGCCGGGGATAGGCGCACGGGCGCGGAGCGCAAATCCGCGGCGCCGGTGCGTGGGATGGGCGGAGCATACCACGGGGGGTTGGGCCGTCAACCGGGACCCCGACGGGGGGCGGGGCGCGGAACGGCGACCGGCGCCGTTGCGTTGAACGTAACACCGGGCATCCCGTGACCGGCGGCGTGCACGATCCTTGCGTTCGAACCGCGATTGCCTGCCCGGACGGGCCCGAGGGTCCGTGATCTTGCGTACGACAGTCGGAATCCTGCCGAGCCGCCTGCCCGCCAACCGGAGTGTGTACCTGGACGCAAACGCCGACCTGCCCCGGGCGCGGGCGACCTCCGGTCCGGGGCTGCGCGGACCCCGGCCGGATCAGGCCGGCCCGGTCTCCGGCTCGCGCGTGTCCATGACCGGGACGACGACCGGCTGGCCGACGCCTGCGACCGGCCCAACGGCGGCGCCCGACACGCCCGGCGCCGCAGGAGCGTGGGCGTGCGCCGGCCGGGGGCGCAGGACCGGCGCCCTCCCGTCCCGCAGCGCCGCGGCCGTGGACACGAACCCGTCGAAGAGCGGGTGCGGCCGCTCCGGCCGCGACTTGAACTCGGGATGGAACTGGCTGGCGACGAACCAGGGGTGGTCGCGGAGCTCGACGATCTCGACGAGCCGTCCGTCGGGCGACTGCCCGGAGAGGATCATCCCGGCCGCCTCGAGCGTCGCCCGGTAGCGGTTGTTCACCTCGAAGCGGTGGCGGTGCCGCTCGTAGACGACCTCGTCGCCGTAGACCGCGTGCGCCTTCGAGCCCGTGGTCAACCGCGCCGGGTAGAGGCCGAGGCGCATCGTGCCGCCCTTCTCCTCGAGGTCGCGCTGGTCGGGCATGAAGTCGATGACCGGGTGCTCGGTGAACATGTCGAACTCGGTGGAGTTCACGTCGCGCGAACCGGTCACGTGGCGGGCGAGCTCGATGACCGCGCATTGGAGCCCGAGGCAGAGCCCCAGGTAGGGGACCCGCCGCTCGCGCGCCCAGCGCGCCGCCACGACCTTCCCCTCGATCCCGCGGTGGCCGAAGCCGCCCGGGACGAGAACGCCGGCGACGCCGGCGAGCGCTTCCTCGACCGCGTCCTCGGTCAGCGTCTCGGAGCTGACCCAGCGCACCTTCACGTCGACGTCGTTGGCCCAGCCGGCGTGCTTGAGGGACTCGGTGACGGAGAGATACGCGTCGGGCAGCTCGATGTACTTGCCGACGAGCGCGATCTCGAGCTCCGGCTTCGGACGCTTGATCCGGTCGACCAGCTCGGCCCAGGCCGCCAGGTCGGGCGGCGCGGCGACCCCGGCCAGGCCCAGGTCGCGGATCAGCAGGTCGCCGAGGCCCGCCGCCTCGAACATGAGCGGCACCTCGTAGATCGTCGAGGCCGTCTCGGCCGGGATGACCGCCTCGAAGGCGACGTCGGTGAAGAGGGCGATCTTCTCGCGGATCTCGTCGCTGACCGGGTGGTCCGAGCGGAGGATGATGACGTCGGGCTGGATGCCGATCCCGCGCAGCTCCTTCACGGAATGCTGCGTCGGCTTCGTCTTCAGCTCGCCGGTGGCCTGGAGCGCCGGCAGCAGCGTCACGTGGACGTAGACCACGTTCTGGCGCCCGACGTCCTTGCGCAGCTGGCGGATCGCCTCCAGGAACGGGAGGCTCTCGATGTCGCCGACCGTCCCGCCGACCTCGATGATCACGACGTCGGCGCCGCCGTCGCGGCTGACCCGCTGGATCCGCTCCTTGATCTCGTTCGTGATGTGCGGGATCACCTGGACCGTCCCGCCCAGGTAGTCGCCGCGGCGCTCCTTGGCGATGACGGCCTGATAGATGCGGCCGGTCGTCACGTTCGAGAGCTGGGAGAGGTTCTCGTCGATGAACCGCTCGTAGTGGCCGAGGTCGAGGTCGGTCTCGGCGCCGTCGTCGGTGACGAAGACCTCGCCGTGCTGATACGGCGACATCGTCCCCGGGTCGACGTTGATGTACGGGTCGAGCTTGAGGACGGAGACGGAAAGGCCCCGGGACTTGAGGATGCGGCCGATGCTGGCGGCGGTGATGCCCTTGCCGAGCGAGGAGGTGACGCCTCCGGTCACAAAGACATACTTCGCCACGGGCCGAGTCCTCCGGGGGTTTTTCCGATGCTACCGGATCGCGGCGGCCATCGCCAGCCGCCGAGGCCGGCGGCAGGGTTGCGCTTCGGAATCAATTCGATGGGACCAGGGGCAGCGCGACGACGCGCGCCGAGCCCGGGAGGAGACCGGGCTCGGCGCGCACGGACGAGCGATTGGCGCCGTGGTCGTCAGTCGGCCCAGCCATACGAGCGGCGGACGAACCCGAACGGCATGGCCGAGCAGGTGCTGGAGCGCGGCCCGGGCTCGAGGATGCTCCACTCGGACCAGGCACCAGGGCCTGTCTCGTAGCGGACGGCGAGACGGGCCGAGTCGAGCATGGCGGGCTCATCCTTCGGGGCGAAGAACCCGACGCGAAACGCGGCCGCCTGGTCCGGCCGCATGGCGGCGACCTCGACCTCCTCCTGGGCCCGCAGGACCGTCGTGGCGGAGTTGAGCTGGAGATAGACCGGGTTCGGGTAGACGGCGGCGTCCGTCGAGATCTCGACCTGGTGCCCGCGAACGTCCTCGATCGCCGTGCCGTCGGGGAGGGTGAGATTGACGCGCCACTCGTAGCGGTGAGTGCCGAGCGTCCGCAGGGCGTCCGGGACGTCGGCGACGAACGGGATCGACGTGTATGCGGCGCAGGAGTCGCCGCTCGGCGCCGCCTGGGCGGCGGCCGGGAGCAGGAGAGCCGCTGCGGTCGCGGCGAGGATCGCGTGGCGGATTCGGCTGGAGCGAGACATGCGAGGATCCTCCGGACTGTGAGTGGTCACTCGGGGTCGCGGTCGTGGCCGCGAACGGTCAGGGTGCGGGCGGAAGCGAGTCGACGAAGGTGACGCTGGACGTCACTGCGCGCTCGTCGGCGGCGGTGACGCCGTCGCCGGCGTACTGGAGCAGGTAGGTCGCATCCGGGAGCTCGACGACGTAGATGCTGGCCGCCTCGCCAGGATCGACGCCCCAGCGCCAGCCGGACGTGACGTTCTTCGAGGTCAGCGCGTTGATCTCGCCGCTTGGACAGTCGAGGTCGGCATTCGTCGTCACCGCGATGCGCGCGGCGGGGTGACCGTCGATCGTCATCTCCTCGGACGTGACGGCCATGCCGGGCACGAGGCGGAGCTGGTCGACGAGCGCGTCGATGCCGGGTTCCAGCGGGACCGTCCGGCCGCCACCGTCGGCGCACGGCTCGGTCAGGCCCCAGGGGTCCTTCATGGCAAACATGACGAGGCCCTCGGTGATGCTCTCGACGGCGATGGCGTCGCGGCTCGAGGAACCGCTGAACGGCGCGTTCGGAAGCGTCACGAGGACGACGGGGTCGAACGCCGCGAGGGCGCCCCGGCCCCCGGTGCTGTGGGCGTCGAGCGACCGCGTCCACGTCCTCGCGAACGCGGTCGCCCGGGTCGCGCACGCGTCGGCGATCGCCGCGAGCGTGAGCGCGACGCCGTCGTCCGAGAGCGTCCAGCCGTAGCGCCCCTCGTCACCAACCTCGCAGCCGGCGCCCTTCGCGTCGGTCACGAGGCGGAGCTCGGTCGGCGTGACCTCGACGGGGACGCTCGAGAGGGCGGCGTTGCCGAACGAGTTCGTGATGAGGGCGACGTCGCGGCCCCCCGAGCCGACGACCAGCCGGACGCGCGGCTCGTGGTCGCCGAGGCCCTCGATCGTGCCGACGTCGGCGAGCCACTCCGAGCGGAACGGGCCGTCGAGCGGAGCGACCGCCAGCGTGGGAGCCGGCGACGCGGTCGCCGTGGGGGTCGCGGCGGGCGCCGGGGATTCAACGGGCGAGGCCGATGGGCCGCCGACGGGCCCCTCAGTCGTGGGGCGGGAGCCGAGGACGACGACGCCGCCGACGGCGACGACGACCGCCGTGGCAGCCGCGAAGATCGCGAAACGAGACATCGTGGGTGACCTCCATCGGCCGAGGCGACCGCGCCGCACCTGCGGCACCGCCTCGACGGCCTGGAGGACGGCGGCGACCGTCCGGTACGGTGCCTCGTCGGGCATCAGGTCGAGCCAGGCTCGAATCGTCCGATCAGGGTCGTCGTGGGCGGTCATGCCATCCGTCCTTCGGGGATGACGGGTGCCGCGTCGGCCTCGATGGCCGACCGCAGCGCCCGCGTGGCGTAGTGCAGGCGAGAGCGGGCCGTGCCCGCCGGGATGCCGAGGCTCTCGGCGATCTCGACGAGCGGCAGCCCGACGTGGTGGTGGAGAACGAACACCGCCCGCTGCTCGACGGTGAGGCGACGGAACGCCCGATCGAGCTGGTCGCGGTCGGCGATGGAGACGAGCGCGTCCGGGCCGGCCGGCCCGTCGACCGGCAGCACCCGCACGTTCGCCGCCCACGTCCGGCGACGCCTGGCCTCGGCGTAGCAGGAGTGGACGAGCAGCCTCCGGAACCAGGCTTCGAAGCGGTCCGGGTCACGGAGCGTCGGGAGCTGGCGCCAGGCGATGACGAATGCGCCCTGCAGGGCGTCCTCCGCGAGATGCGTGTCGCGCAGGATCCGCGTTGCGATCGCATACGCCCGGTCGCTGGTCTGGCCGACCAGCCACCCGAACGCTTCGCGGTCGCCCCGCATCGCCAGCTCGACGGCGTCGCGCACTCCTGGCCCCCTCCCTGTCGCGCCGGGTCCGGCGCGGTTGCCCACTATGAGTGCCGGGGCGCGCGAAACGTTCACGGCGTCGCGTCGACCGCGCCCGCCTCGTGCGCGCCTCCACGTCATGGCGCCGGCACCAGGCGCCGCCGCGGTCAGGGGGTTGGGCGAAGCCGCGGGTGGGTGCCGGTGACCGACGTCGGCGTCGCCGGCCCGAGGTCGCTGCCGTCCGGCCGGACCGACGCGATGACGCCCAGCCGGCCGCCGGCCGGATCGTCGAGCACGAACAGGATCGCCTCGCCGTCCGGGGTGAACGTCGGGTGGATCGCGGAGCCGCCGCCGGACGCGACGTCGGTGACTCGGGAGAGCCCGGAGCCGTCGGGTCGGACCGTCCACAGGTCGCTGAGCGTGCCGCCCGGTTCGCCGCCCTCGCCGGGCGCGGAGAAGACGATGAGGTCGCCGGCCGGGCTCCAGTCCGGGTTGTTGGCGAGGCGGTCGGACGGGACGATCTCCTGGAGAGCGGGCGTCGCCAGCGCGAGGTCGACCACCGCGAGCCCGTCCCCGGTCATGTCCGCGTCGGCGCCGTCGCCGCCCAGCTCGAGGAGCTCGACGACCAGCCTGCCGCCATCCGGCGACCAGCGCGGCGCGAGGATGACCCGCCGGGCCGGCGCCACGAGGACGACCCGGGTCGCACCGGTTGCGACGTCGAGGAGCTCGAGCGTGGACGTGAGCACGCCGTCCTCCTCGACGAGGCGCTGGAAGGCGATCGTGGCCCCGTCGGGCGACCATGCCGGCTCGTCGGCCCCCGTGCACGGGGCCTCGCAGTCGACGAGGCGCTCCGCCTCCCAGGTCGCGGTGTCGGTGACCCAGATGTCCTCCGTTTCGCGCCCGTCGTCCTCGGCCTCGGTGACGGTGAACAGCAGCCGCGTCCCGTCGGGCGACCAGTCCGGGTGCTCCTGGACGCCGGAGGGCACGTCCCGGATCGGGAAGAGCAGGTCGGTGCCGTCGGGTCGGACGAGGTAGATCCCGTAGCCGAACCGGCCACCGGACTGGTAGGCGAGCCAGGGCTCGCCGGGCAGCACGGCGATCGGCGTCGGGGCCGGCGTCTCGTCGGGCGTCGCGAGGGCGGTCGGGGCGAGACTGGCGGTCGGCGCGTCGGGCGTCGGCACGGGTGTCGCCGCCGGCGAGCCCGCCGGGCCGCAGGCGGTCGCGAGAACGGCGGCGATGGCGAGCGCGGCGGGTCGGCGAGTCATGGCGTCTCCCTGTGGGCGTCGAGGTCGCGGGGCCCGCTGCCGCGAGCGTGGCAGCGTCCGGGTGCGTGCTTCTCGTGGCTACTGCGCGGGCGCCTCGATCCCTGCCAACGCCGCGTCCAGGACCGGGTCGCGACCCGCGAAGAAGTCGGCCGCGGACAGCGCCATCGGCACGTCGGGCGCGATCGACGGGCGGTCGTCGCCGGTGAAGTTGCTGTACGTGGGAACGCTGACGACGAGCCCCGAGTTCGGCAGGGTGATGTCCTGGCACGGGCAGAGGAAGTTGTCGGCCCGGGCCGGGGTCTGCTCGCCGACGAGCAGCGCCTGTGTTCCGGCGTCCAGGCTCGCCGCGGTGGCCGTGCCGGCGGACACGTTCTCCCGCCCGATCAGCACGGTCAGCCCGCCCGGCCGGTTGACCCGCGCGTCGGCGGCGAGCGCTGCCACGAGCGCCTCGACGCCGTCGAAGCTGCCGCCGCGGAGGTAGCGCATGTCGAGGACGACCCGGCTCGCGGCCCCCGCGTCGAGGGCGGCGCTCATCTCCTCGATCGCCTTCTCGACACCGGCGCGGCCGTAGTCGTTGAACGAGATGAGGAAGGTGGCCGTCGGCCTGTCGAGCCGCGTCCAGATCGGCTCCGTCCGGCGGGCGACGGCCTCCGGTGCGTCGCCCACGAGATCGCCGACGATCCCGTACTTCTCGGCCCAGGCCTGCTCCTCGAGCACGGGCGGGTCGAGCGTGACCCGTGAGCCGTCGGGCCGCTCGAGGACGTACGCGGGCGCTGCAGGATCGTCGACGATGCCGGCCCCGTGGAGATACTCGACGTACGACATCGGGCCCTCGAGGGCGTCGAGCTCGCCGCTCTCGTTGTCGGACGGGAGAAGGGGACGAAGGGTCGCCTCGACCTCCGCCGCCGGCACGCCGCCGATCGACACGAGCTTCGACCCGACGAGCGTCGGATCGACGGCCCGGACCACGAACCAGCCCTCGGGGAACCGATAGAGCAGCAGCTCGTACGCGTGGAGGGGCCCCGGCGGCCCGATCCAGGAGTGCGTGTCGAGGAGACCGACGAGGCTGGCGAGGAGCGCCAGCTGCGCGTCGGGGCCGACGGCGGTCGGGAGGGTCGCGCCCAGCTCCTCCAGCTTCGCAACCCAGGTCGACTCCGGGTTCACCACGAACGGCCCCGGGTGAAGCACGCGAACCCCCTCGTCGAGGGCGGCGAGGTCCTCCGCCCAGGGACTCTCGGCGGCGGCGTCCGGCGTGCTCGGCACGGCGGTCGAGCCGTTCGTCGGCGCTGCCGGCGAGGCCGCGGGTGTGCCCCGGGGCGATGTCGGCGCGGCACACGCGGCCAGCAGCGCGACGACGATGAGCATCCCGGCGCCGCCGAAGCGCAACCGGATCGAGCGCGGACGCGCCATTGGATCCTCCCCCCGGGTTGCCCCGATCACTCGCAGTCTCGTCGCAGCGTACGCCCGCCGACATGAAGCACCATCGGGTCGCCGACGCGCGGTGTGTCGCCGGGACGACGCCCAAAGCGCGGCGCATCATGGCCTGGCGACGAGCCGCCGACCGGAGAGGAGCGAGCGATGGAGTTCCGCGACGTGGTCATGAAGCGGCGGGCCGTCCGCCGATTCGAGGAGGGCGGCGTCGACCCGACCGTCATCGAGGGGATCGCCCGGCTCGCCCAGCGGACGCCGTCGGCCGGCTTCAGCCAGGGCCAGCGGCTCGTCGTCGTGACCGACCCGGAGGTTCGCCGGCGCGTCGGCCGGGCCTGCGGCGAGGAGGAGTACGCCGACCTCGAGATGGGGCCGTGGATCTCGGAGTGCGCCGCGCAGTTCATCCCCTGCGTCTCGGAGGAGATCTACCACCGCCGCTACCGGGAGCCGGACAAGGTCGACGACGCGGGCCGCGAGATCGAGTGGCCGGTCCCCTACTGGTTCGTCGACATCGGGGCCACGATGATGGCGGTCATGCTGGCCGCCGTCGACGCCGGGCTGGCGTCGGGCTTCGCCGGGGCGTTCGATGCCCCCGCCCTGCGGGCCGAGCTCGGCATCCCCGAGGAGTTCGTGCCGATCGGCGTGATGCCGGTCGGAAGGCCGCTCCCGGATGTCCGCTCGCCGTCGCTCAAGCGCGGCTGGGTCCCCTTCGAGGAGTTCGCCCGCTTCGAGCGCTGGGGGTAGCCGTCAGGCCGGCAGCAGCTCGATCGCATCCCGGTGGCGCGGTCGAAGGAGACCGAAGTGGCGCCGGTCGAGCGTGGCCAGCTTGGGCTCGCCGAGGCGCTCGACCAGGGCGAGGACCGCCGCGTCGACGAACCCGATGTCGGCATCCGCTCGGGGCGCTCGTCGCCGCTGCGGCGAAGGAGGGTTCAGAGCGGCTCCGGCACCGTGCGACCGGGGCCCCACACCTCGGGGCCGCAGATGAAGTCGGGCCGGAGCGGGCGGTGCGTCGCACGCCAATCCGCCAGGTCTGCGGCACGCGCCGGGAGCCGCCCGTCGACGAGCGCCGCACGGAACCACGCCTCGATGTCGGCGAAGCGCTCCCACTCGAGGAAGTCGCGTCCCGTGGCTCGCCCCCACGCCAGCAGGGCCTCCTTCGCGAACACGACATCGGCGTGGTGGGCGCCATAGCGATCGCTCTGGCCGTCGCCGATGAAGACGACGACGCGCCCCCCGGCCTCGTGCGCCCGCACCCGCTCGCGCTTGCAGGTGCCGCAGACGAAGCAGGCGGGGTGCCCGTACGGGAACGAGACGCCGTCCGGGCCGGCGACGGCGTTCTCGTTGGTCGCGATCGGCAGGTCCGCGAGCGAGGGGTCGAGCCGGGCGAGGTTCGACTCGACGTAGAAGCCGAGGCCGTCGCTCACGATCTCGAGGGCGGCCCCCGCGTCCCGGACGGCGGCGGCGAACGACACGAACGACACGTCCTGCGGGATGGCGGCGGCGACCGCGCGCAGGCGGTCGGGATCGCGCGGCAGGACCTCCATGTTCCACGGCGTGAGCTCGCGCGACCCGGCGCGACCGGCGTCGTAGTCGGCGTCGCGGGCGCGGATCACGGCCTGGTCGACGATCGCGTGCTCGGCCAGGAGGACATCCCCGACGTCGTGGAGCGACACGGTCCCGTCGTAGTCGACGAGGACGCTCACCGGTGCGCCGGGCGGGAAGATCGGGATCAGCGGGGCACGGGTCATCGGCGCAGGCCAGGATACGGGTCGGCGGGGGTCATCGCGGATCAGGCCTCCAGCAGCGGCGGCGCCGCGGGGGTCTGCGGCCGGCCGGGCGGCGGTCCAAGCGGGGCGCGCCGCGCGATGAGGATCCCGGCGACGATGACGACGCCGCCCACGACCTGCCCGACGAGGATCGGCTCGTCGAGGACTGCGGAGGCGAAGAGCACCGTCAGTGCCGGCACGAGGAGCTGGAGGTTGGCGACGCGACTTGCCCCGACGACGCCGATCGCCCGGAAGATCAGCACGTTGGCGAGGCCGGCCGCGATGACGCCGGAGTAGACGAGGGCCGTGAGCGTGTCCGGCGCCACCCACGCACCACCGTCGTCGGCCAGCTGCACCAGCCCCGGGAGGGCCAGCACCGCGGTGCCGGCGAGGATCGCCCAGGTCGTGAGGGCGAGCGGCGACACCCGGGCGAGGAGCGGCGCCGAGAGGGCGAGGTAGGAGCCCCACAAGACCGCGGCGACCAGCGTCGCGAGGTCGCCGAGCCCCGCGCCGCCGAGGTCCAGCCCGCGGGCGGCGACGACGAGCGCCACGCCGGCGAACCCGACGGCGGCGCCGGCGAAGCGGGCCCGGTGCGCCGCCTCGGTGCCGATCGCCACGGCCACGAGCGCCGTCCAGATCGGGGTGGTCCCGATGATCAGCGCCGACGTCCCCGCGGTCGTGACGGTCAGCGCCGTTGCCCAGAGGACCTGGTAGACGCCGAATCCGAGCCCGCCGAGGACGGCAACCCGGACGGCGACGTCCCGCGGGATGCGCACGGACCCTTCGCGGAGACGCAGGAGCACGAGCAGGAGGAGGCCGGCCAGCAGGAACCTGATGAAGGCGAACCCGACGGGCGGCACGACCGCCAGGGCGCCCTTGACGATCACGAAGTTGGCCGCCCACGCGACCATGACGAAGAGCGCGCCCGCCTCGGCGAGGCGGCGGGCCTCGGTCAGCCGGGCATCCGGGCCGGACCCGGACGTGGAAACGGCCCCGGCGGCCGCCTCGGGCGCCGGGGCCGGGGTTCTCGCGGGAGTGTCGCGGCCCGCGGTCTCGCCGATGGGTCAGACGCCTTCCTGCTCGAGCTCGAGGGCCTCCTCGTCGCTCTCCTCGGTCAGCTTCAGCCAGATGAAGAGCCCGGCGAGGACCACGAGCGGGATCACGACGGCGGCCGCGAGAACGATCCCCAGGATCGTCGCCAGGACCTTGAGGGCGTTCATGCCTGCCTCCTTCCGCGAAAGGCGCCTAGTCGGGCTGTCGCAGCCGCGGCCCCTCCGCGATCATCGTCTCGATGTCGTCCTTCGTGAACTCGGCCAGCTCGTGGTGGGAACCGGCCTGGCCGACCATGTGCAGGCGGACCACGAACGCCCCGCTCTGCTCGAAGAAGAAGATGTCGTGCGGGCGCTGCGTGTCGATCCACTTCCCGACCACGCGGAACGCCCGCTCATAGTAGCCCGCCTTCGACCAGTCGGGGGCCGCGTCCTCCGCGGCGCCGCGCCGGGCGACGGCCTCGTCCATGAACCGGGCGATGTCGTCGTCGAGGAAGGTCAGCGTCTCCTTCACCTGGCGCCCGACAGCTTCCGACCAGGTGCCACCGGCGGACGCGCCGCCCTCCATGGCGAGACCCTGGACGATGAACCCGTCGGGTGCCTCGACGAGCAGGACGTCGCGCATCCCGCGCTGGTCGAGGAATGCCCCGATGGAGCGCAGGACCTCCTCGAAGTCCTGGCGCGGGCTTCCCTCGTAGATCCGCATTGCGCCTCCCCCGGCTCGACCCCGCGGGGCCGCCGTCCGGCCGTCAGCTGCCGGTGGTCTGGTCGATGAGGCCGCGCTCCCGCGCGACGCGTTCGAAGGTACGGTAGACCGCCCAGCTTCCGAGTGTAAGCAGGGCGGTGGTGACGCACAAGGCGACGAGCACGAACGCGTCGGAGAAGCCGGCCAGCAGCTCGGGTGTCGGCGCTCCCAGCAGCGCCCGGCGCACCCCCTCGAGCCACCAGGTCAGCGGCAGGGCCAGGGCGACGGGCTGGAGCGCCGCCGGCAGGACGTCCGGTGGGAAGATCGCTCCGGACAGGAGGTAGAGCCCGCCGGCGATCGCCTCCGGGTAGCTCCACGCCTCTCGGCGGATCGTCAGGCAGAGGCCGGCGACCCCGAGGCCGAGCGCGACCACGGCGCCGAGGCCCACCGCCATCGCCGGGATGAAGAGGGCCCAGTCGATTCCGGCGGGGTTGATCTCGACGCCCAGGAAGACGACCCCGACGAGCATCGTCACGAGGAAGCCGGCGCTGGCGGCCCCGAGCTGCGCCATCGCCCGTCCCACGAGGAACGGCAGGAACCGGACCGGGCTGAGGACCACGTACTTCAGCATGCGGTAGCGCTCGCGGTCGTCGAGGACGGCCCAGACGAAGCCGGCCATCCCGCCGCCGACGAACGTCCAGCAGGCGCTGCCGACGATGAGGAACCCGAGGTAGTCCTCGCGGCCCTCCCCGGCGACGAGCCAGACGATCGCCACGAGGACGAGCGCAGCGCCGATGGGGCGGGCGATCGAGTAGATCGCGAAGAGCATCGGGTCGGTCCAGTTCGACTCGATCGCCCAGCCGAGGCGGACGCCGGTGGTGAACGACGCCCGCGCTCCGGTCGCCGGACGGGCGGAGCGGTCGGCCGACCCACCGGCGGAGCCGGGTCGATGCCCGTGCCGGTCGACGGAGCGGAACGCCATCAGGCTGCCCTCACTGCCAGCGGGCAACGAGCCGGCCCTCGGCCCGTGCCCGGCGCTCGAAGTAGCGGAGGGCGACGCGCGCGAGGGCGAGGAACACGACGGACATCGCCACGAGGATCACGGCCTCGGTCTCGGGTGGGAGCACGCCGATGTCGGGGACCTGGGTGAACGTGAGCTGACGGATCGCGTCGATCCCGACCGCGAGCGGCAGCAGCCCGATGACGAGGAAGGCCAGCGGTCCGAGCACCTTCACCGGGGCGTACATCCCGCCGAGGAAGTACATGGGCTCGGAGAAGAGGTTGGCGAGATGCCACGCCTCGCGGCCCCAGAACAGGAAGAGGCTGGCCATGAGCATCCCGAGGCCGTAGAGGGCGACCAGCGTCAGGAGGAAGACGACGCCCAGGAGGAGCCACTGCTCGACGGCGTACTGGACGTTGAAGAGGACCGAGCCGAGGACGATGACGACGAGGGCGCGCGTCCCGCTCATGTAGAGCCCGCCGAGCGCCATCCCCACGAGGATGCTCATGAGACTGATCGGGGCCGTGAAGTAGATCTCGAGGTTGCCTTCGCCCCGGTCCCAGTAGAGCTGCGCCGCCATCGCCCAGACGACGTTGAGCCAGAACGCCGCCATCGCCCCGCCGAGGACGGCAAAGCCGATGTAGTCCTCCGGCGCGCCGAGGGCGCGGTAGACGAGCACGAACGCGCAGACGGAGAGGAACGGCAGGGCGATCTCGAAGAAGACCCACGACTTCTCGCGGAGGCTGCCGCGGACGCGCGGGTAGGCGCGGCCGGTGACGGCTCGCAGGTTCGTCGCCAGGACGCGGCCGAACGACCACGAGGCCGCGGCGGCGGGATCGTCGCTGCGGGCATGGACGTACGCGTCCGGACCGGGCCCGGCGGGGAGGCTCACGCCTCGCCTCCGGCCGGCGGAGACGCGTCCGCCTCGTCGAGGCCGCGCCCCACGAGCTCGACGAAGACGTCCTCGAGCGTCGGCTCCGACTTGGCGAGGCCCCGAAGCCGGGCGCCGCCGTCAGCGAGCGCCGCCACCACACCAGCGAGCGCGCCGTCCTCGACCAGGGCCAGGCTGACGGTGACGCCGTCGGACCCCGGGGCGCCCGGCTCGCCGGCGCTCTGGACCGCCGAGAGCACCCCGGGCAGGATGGCCAGCCCGGCCGCGCCTCCCGGGAGGCGGTCCACCTCGATCCGGAAGAGCGACTCCTTCTGGACGCGCCGCTTCAGCTCGGCCGGCGTGCCCAGGGCGAGGATCCTCCCCCGGTCGACGATCGCCACCCGGTCGCACAGCTCGTCCGCCTCGGCCATGTAGTGGGTCGTGAGCAGCGCCGTGCGCCCCGGCACCGCCGCCCGCCAGCGGCGGAAGTGCTCGCGGACGTCGCGGGCCGCGCTGACGTCGAGGCCGAGCGTCGGCTCGTCGAGGAACAGGACCCAGGGGTCGTTGACGAGGCCGCGGGCGAGGTTGAGCTTCTGGCGCTGGCCCGTCGAGAGGGAGCTCACGCGCTGCAGCCGCTGCTCGCCGAGGCCGACCAGGTCGAGGAGCTCGTCGGTTCGGCTCCACCCCTCGCGGGTGCCGAGCCCGTAGAACTGGCTGAACATCCAGAGCTGCTCGCGGACGGTGAGGATCCCGTAGCCCGACTGCTCGCCGCCGGCGACCATGTTCATGATGCGGCGGATCCGTGACGTCTCCGTCACGACGTCGAGGCCGGCCACCCGGGCCGTGCCGGAGGTCGGCAGCAGGAGCGTCGTCAGGATCTTGATGAGCGTCGTCTTGCCCGCGCCGTTCGGCCCGAGCAGCCCGAACAGCTCGCCGGCAGGGACCTCGAGGTCGACCCCGTCGAGCGCCGTGACCGGCGCCGGCTTGGCCTTGTAGACGCGCCGGAGGTCGCGGGCCTCGATCGCGGGGCCGGGCTGCGCGGGAATGGACATGACAACCTGCTCGGGCCGGGCCGTGGGACGACGGCCGGGATGGGGAGGGTAGCGCGGGGCGCCGCCGCGGCGCGGGGCTACTCCGCGCTCACCACGATGGCGCCGTTGCCCGTGCGCAGCGTGACCGTGGGGCCACCCTCGCCGACCGTGCCCTGGAGCGTGTCGTCGCTGGCCGCGCCGGTCGTCTGGATCTCGAACCCGTCGAGCGTCACCTTCGCGTTCGAGGTGCTGGCATCGAGCTCGAACGACGAGCCGGCCGGCAGGCGGACGGTGATCGGGCTGTTCGACGTCTTCATGTCCTGGGGACTGGCCGAGAACGTGCCCTCGAACGTGAGGTCGCCGTTGCTCGTGACGGCCCGGACCGAAGCCGCGGTCCCGTAGATCGTGAGCCGGCTGTTCGACGTCTCGACGTCGAGGAGCCCGCCGCCCGCGACCTCGACCGCGCCGTTCGACGTCCGCACCGTGGCGCCCTCGACGGCGTCCGCGAGCGTGACCCCGCCGTTGGACGTACGCACGTCGATCGTGCCGGCGACGTCGGCGACGGTCACGGCCCCGTTCGACGTGCGGAGGTCGAGGTCGGCGTCGGGCGGGACGCTGACGACGGCGTGCGCAGAGCGCTGGTCCGGCGAGTTCGGGTCCGGCTGGTAGACCGCCCGCAGGAGGACCGTCCCGTCCGGGTTCGCGTCGAGCGTCACGAGGATCTTCTCGCGGTCGGCCTCGGCCTCGCTGGAGGTGGCCCCGACGCCCGTCGTGGTGACCGTCGCGCTGACGGTCCCGGGCGCGCCGGCGCGGACCTGGATGGCGCCGTTGAACATCTCGACGCGGACGCGCACCGACGCTGCGTCGGACGGGATGGCCGCCTCGAGTGTCTCGGTGCCGGTCGAGCGAGCCTGCAGCGGCGAGCCGGAGACGCAGGCTGCGAGGGAGACGGCCATCGCGAGGATGGAAAGGACGGCGAGGGAGCGGCGGGCGGGCACTGGGCTGGACCTCCGGGAGCTTCGCAGGGCGCCCGGACCGGCAACGGCGACCGGCGGGCCGGTCAGGCCGCGGCCACGATCGCCGCCAGGCGGCCGGCGACCCGGGCGTCGTTGATGATGAGGGCCGTGTTGGCCCGGACGGACCTGCCGTCCGTCAGGTCTGCGACCCGCCGGAGGACCCACGGCGTGAGGGCCGGGCCGTGCACCCCGGCCGCCTCGGCCTCGGCCGTTGCCCGGGCGATCGCAGCGACGGCCTCCGCGCGGGGCAGCTCGTCGGCCTCCGGCACCGGCACGCAGAGGAGGACGGCGCTGCCGAGGAGCTCGAGGTGGGCCGCGGCGAGCGCCGCGGCGGCGGCCTCGTCGGGGACGGATTGGGGAGCAGGGATCCCCGACGCGCGCGAGAAGAAGCCGGGCAGCTCGTCGACGCCGATGGCCACGACCGGGACGCCTCGCGTCTCCAGCATCTCCAGCGTGGCCGGGACGTCGAGGATCGCCTTGGGTCCCGCGCACACGACGACGACGGGCGTCCGCGCGAGCTCGTCGAGGTCGACGGAGACGTCGAGGCTCGGCGGCCGCACGCGGTTGTCGGGGCCGGCCGACGGCTCGAAGGCGCCGGCGTGGACGCCGCCGATCCCCCCGGTCGCGAAGAAGCGGATGCCCGCCGCGTGGGCGGTCAGCATCGTCGCCGACACGGTCGTCGCCCCCCAGCCTCCCGCGGTCAGGGCTCCGGCGAGGGTCGGGCGGGCGACCTTCCGGACGTCGTCGGTCGTCGCCAGCATCTCCAGCGTGGCGGCGTCGAGGCCGACGAGCAGGCGCCCGTCGCGGATCGCCACCGTGGCCGGCACGGCACCGCTCTCCCGGACGGCGGCCTCGGAGGCGGCGGCCACCTCGAGGTTCTGCGGGTACGGGAGACCGTGGCTGATGAGCGTGGATTCGAGCGCGACGACCGGACGCCCGGCTGCCAGCGCCGCGGCGACCTCGGGCGCGACGGCGAGACGGCCACGGAGGGCTTCGACGTGCGGATCGTGAGGCATGGGCGGAGTGTAATGCTGGCGGGTGGGGCCGGCGGGCGGTGGTGGCGGGCGGTGGTGGCGGGCGGTGCTGGCGAGTGACGCGGCGCCGGGGGGCGCGGCGCCGGGGACGGCGCGGCGACGCGCGAGGGCTGGGGCTTGGTTGCGTGCCGCGCCATGGTTCCTGCTTGGTGATGCCAGACGCCCCAGCCGGCACACCGCTCAGCGACGAATCGTGCGTGTCACGCGCCGACTCCTGCGCCCGCGGTGTTCGCGGCCGTCCGCGAGCAGAAAGGATGGCATCGCACGCAGCAGCGAGGCTCCGGACGCGCGGGCGACCCGGCGGGGGTGCGGGGGCGCCGGCGAAGGCGTGCGCCGCCGGCGAGGCGGAAACCGGCCGGCGCGGGCGGCGCATCGGAGCCACCTCGACGGCCCCGTCGATCTACCCTCATCCGATGACTCGTCCGATCGCTCCCGCCGACCTCATCCGCCGCCAGGTCGTCCTCGAGGAGCACGACCCGCTTCCCGACGGCAGCGGCGCCGTCGTCGTGCGCCGCTCCGTCCGCGGGGAGGCGTACCGCTCCCGCCTCCACCTCGTCCGGTTCGCGGACGGGCGCCGTGCCGCGCCCCTGGCGTTGACGGCAGGCGCCGTCCGCGACAGCCGGCCGCGCGTCTCGCCGGACGGGCGGCGTGTGGCCTTCCTGCGCTCCTTTCCGGACGACCCCCACCGCTCGACCGCCGTCATGGTCCAGGCGCTCGACGGCGGCGAGCCGTGGACGCTGTGGGCGCCCGAGCACGGCGTGTCGGAGATGGCGTGGTCGCCGGACGGCCGCCGCATGGCCTACGTCGCGGCCGTGCCGGAGGCGCGCTTCGTCGTCGGCCGGGAGGCGAAGGGCCGCGTCGTGACTGCGCGCCGGATCACCCGAACCGACTGGCGCTGGGACGAGGTCGGCCATCGGGACCGCTGGGACGCCGCCTGGGTCGGATCCGTGCGCGAAGGGGCGACGCCGCGCCGGCTGACGCACCAGGAGGCCGACGCGAAGGGGATCGCCTGGTCGCCCGACGGGCGCTGGCTCGTCTTCGCGGCCGACCCGCGCCCCGACGCCGACCTCCGGCCGCTCTCCTCGATCTGGGCGATCGAGGCCGACGCCGGAGAGGGCGGTCGCGGGGTCGCCACGCGCGCCGAGGAGCCACGCGAGGTCCTTCGCCTCGCCGGGTACGCCGGGGCGCCGGCGATCTCGCCCGACGGCCGCTGGATCGCCTGCTCCGGGGTCGACGTCGCCGATCCCCTCGACGACGAGCAGCCCGGCGTCTTCGTCGCCCCCTTCGCGCCGGAGGCGGGGGAGCCGGCCCCGGCCGCCGCGCTCGCTCCCGACCTCGACGCCCCCGTCGGCGCCTGGAACGACACCGACCTCAACGGCTGGATGGTCTCGTCGCGGCCCGGCCCATGGTGGGACGGGTCGAACGCCCTCGTCGCCCTCGTCAGCGAGCGCGGGCGCGTTCGACCGTGGCGCTTCGCGGTGGACACGGCGACGGGCGGCCCCGAAGGCCCGCCGGCTCGGCTGACCGACGCGGACATGGCCGCCTGGACGCTCGGCGTCGCCGGCGGCGTCGTCTCCGTCGTCGCCACGCTCGACGACCGCCCGATGGAGCTGCTGACCGTCGAGCCGGCCGCGGGGCCGCCCGCAGCTGCGCCGCACGCCCGCGTCCGTGCCCGCACGACCCTCGGCGGCGCCTGGCGCCGCGGGATCCCCTGGCCGGAGATGCGGCGCGTCGAGGCCCCGGGGGAGGGCGGCCCGATCGAGACCTGGATCGTCTCGCCGGCCGGCGCCGGCGACGCGCCCGCTCCCTGCCGTCGTCAACGTCCACGGCGGCCCGCTCGGCGCCTGGTCGCCGGCGCCGTCGATCGAGAACGTCCTCCTCGCCTCGCGCGGCTACCGGGTGATCCTGCCGAACATCCGCGGCTCGGCCGCCTACGGCCGGGCATGGATCCGGCCCCAGCTCGGCGACTGGGGTGGCGTCGACGCCGCCGACGTCCTCGCCGCCGTCGACCACGTCGTCGGCCTCGGCCTCGCCGACCCGGCCCGCCTCGGCATCCTCGGCCTGAGCTACGGCGGCTTCATGGTCAACTGGCTCGTCGGCGCGGCCCCGGACCGCTTCGCCGCCGCCGTCGTCGGAGAACGGCGTGACGAACCAGGTCAACGGCTGGGCCAACTCCGACTCCGGGCCCGAGTACGACCGGATGGCCGCTCCTCGGCGACGTCTTCTCCGACGAGGGCGTCGCGAAGCTGTGGCGCCAGTCGCCGCTCCGGAACGTCGCCCGGATCCGGACGCCGCTCCTCATGCTCCAGGCCGAGTCCGACCTGCGCTGCCCCGCGGCCGACAACGAGCAGCTCTTCATCGCCCTGCGCCACCTCGGGCGCGAGGTCGAGTACGTCCTCTACCCGGAGTCCTGGCACACGCTACGCGATCACCGGCCGCCCGGACCGCCGGATCGACCGCAACGAGCGGATGCTCGCCTGGTTCGACCGGTTCCTCGGGCCCGTCGAGTAGCCGAGCGGGTGGAAGCGCGGTGTCGAGGGGCACCGGACGCTCCTGGCGGCGGTCGCCGAGGAGTACGATGGCGGCGCGTGCCCGTCTGCTGGCTCACCGGTCGGAGGAGTCGCCCGTGCGGCGTCGATCGAATGCCTCCGCGACCGTCGTCGCCGCCGCATGGCTGCTGATCGTCGTCGCACCGGCTGCCGTCTTGGCCGCCCCCGACGCACCGGCGACGGTTGGTCCCGCATCGCCCGCGCAGGACACCCGGCCCGTGCCCGTCCTCACGCTCGCGATCACGCCCGACGCGGTGGGGGCTCGCGGGGTCGTCACCGCCACGGTCTCCTTCACCCCGGCTCCTGCGACCGCCGACACCGGCGGCTGGATCCGGTTCACAAATCCTGCGACGACGTGGGGCGAGAGCATCCGCGTCGGCGTCGACGCCGCCGGCCTGGGCAGCGTCGAGATCGACACGCAGTTCTGGCAGTCGGGGACCTGGACCGCGGTCTTCGACTTCCCGGGGTCGGCGGAGCTCGCACCGGCGGTGTCGCCACCCGCCAGCGTCACGATCACCGTGCCCACCGAACCACCGCCGGCGCTCGACGACCCGCGGACGATCAGCATTGGCGGGCGGCACGCCTGCGCCCTCGACGAGGCCGGCCATCTCTCCTGCTGGGGCGCGATGCGCGACGGCGGCGAGGCGCTCAACGACGGCACCTTCCGCGACGTGTCGGCCGGTGGGGAGTACACCTGCGCGATCCGCGCGGACGGCACGCTGACCTGCTGGGGCGATGCCCCCTACCCCCAGGGCCAGCAGCCGGACGGGACCTTCCTGCGGATCGTCACGAAGGATACCTTCGGGTGCGCGCTCCGGGTCGACGGCACGCTTGGCTGCTGGGGCCCGTACGAGTACCGGGACGACATCCTCGACCCGCCGCACGGGACGTTCGTCGCGCTGAGCGGGCAGAGCGCCAACTCCTGCGCGCTCGACGCGGACGGGAGCCCGTCCTGCTGGGGCGGACCCGGCGGGGTCGAGGGCATGCTGCCCGGGCCGTTCGACCAGGTGGCGGCCGGTTCCTCCTTCGCCTGCGGCCTGCGGCCCTCCGGGGCGGTGGAGTGCTGGGGCCTTGGGGTCGGCGCGGGCTTTGCGCCCGCCGGGACGTACACCAGGATCTCGGCCTGGGGCCAGGCGCTGTGCGCCCTCCAGACCGACGGCTCCATCCGCTGCTGGGGCGACGCCTTCGACGCGCCGCCGGCCGAGATCCAGGGCGAGTTCGTCGACGTGGCGGCCGGGCCAGAGGTGGCCTGTGCGCGCCGCGCGACCGGCGAGCTGGCATGCTTCGGCGGCGAGTCGTACACCCTCGGACTCGTCCCGCGCGTGATCAGCACGCCCCCCGTGATCGGCGCCGTCGGGGTGCCGTACGAGCGCCCAGCTGCGGATGACGACCGTCTTCCCGAGTCCCGCCTGGACCATTGCCGAGGGATCGCTCCCACCGGGCGTCACGCTGTCCCCCACCGGGCGCCTGGCCGGCACCCCGACGAAGGCCGGTCTCTACGCCCCGGCGGCGCGTCGCGCCGGCTCGGCCCTCGGTCCGCTCAGCGGCTGGGGACCCGCGTCGCGTCGCTGGTGGGACCGCTGGATGGCGAGGACATCCAGCTGGCGGGCTTCGACCGGTCCACCTGGGGGCCTGCGGCAGCCTGGAATGGCCAGACCTACCTCGTCGCGTGGACCGGGTTCGGCGAGAGCGGCCGGTCGCGAGTCCTCGCATCCGAAGTGAGCCTCGGCGGCGCGCTCGTCGGCCCCGCGGGCGGCGTGCTGCTCGACATCCCGGTCTGGGCGACGCAGCTGCGGGCAGCCTCCGGGACGGGCGGTCGCTCGGCGCTCGCGTATGACCTGGCGGTCGCGGGGCCGCCGATCGGCGCCGCTCGGCGAGCACTCCTTCACTTTGTGGACGTGGCCCGGACGCCGGTGACGGGCGCCTCGGTCACGATCGCCGGTGGCGCCGCGGCGACCCGGGCCTCGACGGTCGCCGTGGCGACCCCTGCCAAGCGCGCCGTTCGGGTGGCGCTGTCGAACGACGGCAGGCATTGGCGGGAGCTCCCGTATGCAGCCTCGATCTCGTGGTCGCTCACGAGCGCGACGTACGGTGGCACGTCGGCCAACGGCGCGAAGACCGTCCACGTTCGCTGGCAGGACGCCACCGGGCGCTGGACCCCCGTGCAGACCGATCGCATCACCTTCGACACTCGCGCGCCGACCGCCACGGCCCCGGTGGCACGCTTCGTCGCGGGATCCACGGCCTCGAGCCGCGGGGTTGCGGTCCGCCTCACCTGGACCGGCGAGGACACCGGCGCCGGCGTGGTCTCGTACGAGGTCGCCCGCAGCCGCAGCGGCGGTCCGTGGGCGACGGTGGCCACGGGGCTGGCCAGCCCCGTCACCACGGTCTCTCTGCCGACGTCAGGAAGCGAACGGTTCCGGGTGCGCGCGCGCGACCGGGCCGGGAACGTGGGCGCGTGGGCCGCGGGGGCGACTTTCGAGGTCCGCGGCGTGTCGGAGCTCTCGTCGTCGGTTGCCTATGCGGGGCGCTGGACGACGCGAGGTGAGACCGGCGCGTGGGGAGGTCGATTGCGCTTCGCCGCCGCGGCCGGAGCCAGCGCGACGTACCGCTTCACCGGGCGATCGGTTGCCTGGCTGGCCACGTACGGCCCCACCCGGGGATCGGCACGCGTCTACGTCGACGGGCAGTACGCCGGCACCGTGAGCCTGCGGCGCGCGGCCACGACGCACCGGATCGTGGCCTTCGCGCGGAGGTGGCCGACGTCGGGGCCTCACACCCTTCGTGTCGTCGTGGCGGGGACCCCGGGGCACCCGCGCGTCGACGTCGACGCCTTCCTGCGCTGGTAGGTGGCCGGTCACGGTCGCCGCAGGCGACCGTCAACCGGCTGTCCGTGCTTCGGGATATCGATCTCCGTGACCTCGTGGCGTTGCCCGCTGCGTCGAGGCCGGACCGGGGGACACGCGGCGTCCTTGCGGACCCCTGGGCGGCGGTTCCGGCGATGAAGGGGGAATGCCGGGTGCATGCGGCACTCCGGCGACCGACCGCCGTGCCGGTTGAGCAGGGCCTCGAGTGTAGCGCCCCGCTGCCGCACGGCCGGGGCCCCGCCCCGGTCAGCCCAGCCGAGTCCGGTAGCGCACCTCGATCGGCGCCGCGTCGCCGATCGGGAACGCCTTGGCGGCGCCGTCCGGCGTCCAGCCGAGGTGCTCGTAGAAGGCGCGGGCCGCGACGTTCGCCTCGAAGACCCAGAGGACCGCCTCGCCGAAGCCCCGCACCGCGAGGCCGCGCACGGCGGCCGCCATCAGCGCCCGCCCGACGCCCCGTCCCTGCGCCGCCGGGTCGACGTAGATGGCCCAGATCTCGCCGAGACCCGCCTCGCCGTCGTGCGCGGCCCGGACCCGCGGTGACGAAGCCCGCCAGCGCCGGCGTCGCGGCCCACGAGGCGACGCGAACCCAGGCCGGCCTGGCGTCGAGAGGCGGTCCCGCCAGGCGCGGTCTCGGCGGCGAGCTCGTAGGCCGTCGAGGACCGCGTCGGGCACGATCCCGCGGTAGGCGCCCCGCCACGACGCGATGCGGACGCGGGCGAGGTTCTCGGCATCGGCGACGCCGGCCGGACGGACGACGACCCGCGCCGCGTCGCCGGTGATCGTCACGGGCGGCCCCATCGGCGCCACGCGACGGCCGTCCCACGAGGCCGAGCCCGAGCAGCAGGCGACGTGGAACGACCACGTTGATCGGCCGTGACGGCGTCATGCTCGGTCGCCGCGCGACCCCGCCGCTCGGTCACCAGCAGGAAGGCTCGCCCAGGAACGACCCGGCTGCCCACGAGCACCGCCGCCCCCGCCGGGGTGAACGACCCACGGGCAGGGCGACGCAGCCCGACGCAGGCTGATCGGCCCGGCCCCAGCCAGCCGACCATTCCGCCGACCGAGCCGAGAACGAACCCGATGAGCCAGCGACGGCGGAACGACGGCGGCGCCTCCGGTTCGGCGGCATCGAGCTCGTCGCGGGTGAACGTCGCCGGCGGCACGCGGTCCATCCCGAGCGGCCTTCCCTAGCCGAGCCGAGCTCGGCTCGCGGCGCCGCCAGCTGGCGGGCCGCGGTCCGGTGGCCGGCCATGACCGCGCGGCGAAGGGCGCCCGGCGCAATCGAGCGATCGAGCGCCAGCCAGGCCGCGAGGAAGCCGGCGTCGAAGGCGTCGCCGGCGCCGGTCGTGTCGGCGGCCGAGAGCGGGCGCGTGGCGACTTCCAGGCGCACGACCGGCCCACCGTCCGTGCGCGCGAGGAGCGTCGCTCCGTCGGGGCCGCGCTTCACGACGGCGACCGGGCGCGAACCGCAGGAGCCCCGCGGGGTCGCGGACGCCGAGGAAGGCCGCTGCCTCGGCGGCGGTGGTGAAGAGCAGGTCCGGCGCGACGGCCTCGACAGCCGGTGAGCCGCCGGCCGGCCACCGGCCAGCAGCGGCGCCGCCGATGCAAGGTCGACGGTGACCGTGGCGCCGGCGCCTCGCGTGCAAGCGTCGACCGCCCGTCGCGCCGCGTCGCCGAGCGGCGCGCCCAGGAGCGAGTAGGCAGGCAGGTGGAGGACGCCGGCGCCGGCGAACCACGATGGGCGCAGGTCGGCCGGCGCCAGGAGGTCGGCCGCGCCGCGGTCCGCGACGAAGCTCCGCTCGCCGGCGGCATCGACGACCATCCCGATCCGACCCGTCCGGGCGCCGGCTGGCCGTGTCGCCCGGACATCCACCCCGTCGGCGCGGAGGTCGGCGATGAGCGCCCGTCCCGGCCCGTCGCGCCCGACGGCGCAGACGAGGGTCGCCCGGACCCCGAGGCGGGCCAGCCATCGCGCGGTGTTCGCCGCGGAGCCGCCCTGGTGAAGCCGCACGGCGCCGGGCACGTCCGTCCCGTGCTCCACCGGCCGGGCCGGAACCAGCACGACGTCGAGCGCGAGGTCGCCGAGGACGACGGCGTGCGGGTCGCGCCGCGTGCGCGAGCGCCTTGGGCGCGGAAGCGGCATGGACGGTGCGGGCGGCATCGCCGCGAGCATACGCCGCGACGGCCGCTCGGAAGGACGCCGCCCCGGCAGCGCGGGGCGCGAACTCGGAGTATCCGATTTCGCGCCCGCGGTCGGCCGACGGGCGAGGCCCCATCCGCCCGCCGAGGGAGCGAAGCGGCCGCGCCTACAATGGCCGCACTCCACCCCGCCCCGCACGGGAGCCCGCGATGACGACCCTCTCGCCCGACCAGCTCGACCGCCTGGCGATCGACACGATCCGCACCCTATCGATCGACGGCGTCCAGCAGGCCAACTCCGGCCATCCCGGCGCGCCGATGGGCATGGCGCCGATGGCGTACACGCTGTGGACCCGCTTCCTGCGCCACGCCCCGACCCACCCCGACTGGCCCGACCGCGACCGCTTCGTCCTGTCGGCCGGCCACGCGTCGATGCTCGTCTACTCGCTCCTCCACCTGACCGGCTACGACCTGCCGCTCGACGAGCTGAAGCGCTTCCGGCAGTGGGGATCTCGCACGCCCGGCCACCCTGAGTTCGGCGTGACGCCCGGCGTCGAGGCGACGACGGGCCCGCTCGGCCAGGGCGTCGCCAACGCCGTCGGCATGGCGATCGCCGAGCGTCGGCTCGCCGAGGAGTTCAACCGCCCCGGCCACACGATCGTCGACCACTGGACGTACGCCATCTGCTCCGACGGCGACCTCCAGGAGGGGATCGCGTCCGAGGCGGCGAGCCTCGCCGGGCACCTGAAGCTCGGCAAGCTCGTGATGCTCTACGACGACAACCAGATCCAGCTCGACGGCCCGACGGCGATGGCCTTCTCCGAGGACGTCCTCGAGCGGTTCCGGGCCTACGGCTGGCAGACCCTGCGGGTGAAGGACGGCACCGACGTCGGGGCCATCGAGGCCGCGATCCGCCTGGCCCGCTCCGACGACCGGCCCTCGATCGTGGCCGTCCGCACCGTCATCGGCTTCGGCTCGCCGAACAGGGCCGGCAGCCAGAAGGCCCACGGCGCGCCGCTCGGCCCCGACGAGGTCCGCCTCACGAAGGAGGCGTACGGCTGGGACCCGGATGCCACGTTCCTCGTGCCCGATCCCGTCGCCGCGCTCTTCTCCCGCGCGATCCTCTACGGCGAGGACCTTGCCGGGCGCTGGAACGCCGCCTTCGAGCGCTACCGCGCCGCCTTCCCGGCCGAGGCGGCCGCCTTCGAGCGGCGGCTCGACCGCGACCTCGCCTCCGGCTGGGACGGCGCGCTTCCCCGCTGGGAGGCCGGTGCCGAGGTCGCGACCCGCAACGCCTCGGCCGACACGATCAACGCCCTCGCCGCCGGCGTCCCGGAGCTGTTCGGCGGCTCCGCGGACCTGTCGGAGAGCAACCTGACGGACGTCAAGGGCGGCGGCGACTTCAGCGCCGCCGACGCCGGCCGCAACCTCCGCTTCGGCGTCCGCGAGCACGGCATGGGCGGGATCGTCAACGGGATCGCGTACCACGGCGGGCTGCGGCCGTACGCGGCGACCTTCCTGACCTTCTCCGACTACATGCGCGGCAGCGTCCGCGTCGCCGCCCTCTCCGGGCTTCCCGTGATCTACGTCTGGACCCACGACTCGGTGGGCCTCGGCGAGGACGGGCCGACCCACCAGCCGGTCGAGCACTACGCGGCCCTGCGGGCGATCCCCAACCTGTGGTTCGTCCGGCCGGCCGACGCGAACGAGACCGCCGCCGCCTGGGCGCTCGCCCTCGAGCGAACCAGTGGTCCGACCGCGCTCGCGCTGACCCGCCAGAAGCTCCCCGTCCTGCCGGGCACGGCCGAGAGCGCCCGCGAGGGCGTTCGACGGGGCGGCTACGTCGTGCGCCCGGCCTCCACCGAGGCTGCCGGCGGCACGCCAGACCTCGTCTACGTCGCCACCGGCTCCGAGGTCCAGCTCGCCGTCGCCGCCGCCGATGCGCTCGAGGCCGAGGGGATCGCCACCCGCGTCGTCAGCCTCCCCTGCTGGGAGGCGTTCGAGGCCCAGGACGTCGCCTACCGCGAGGCGGTCCTGCCGGCGGCAGTGCGGAAACGCGTCGCCGTCGAGATCGGTGTCTCGCTCGGCTGGGAGCGTTGGGCCGGCGACGAAGGGGCGATCGTCGCCCTCGACCGCTTCGGCGCCTCCGCCCCGGCCGGCACGATCCTGAAGGAGCTCGGCTTCACCGCCGAGCGGGTGACGGACGTGGGCCGCAGTGTCGTCCGCAATGGTCTTCGCGGTCGGGTCGGCGTCCCGGCCGGGGGCGGCCACGGCACGCCGCCGTCCGCCTCGCAGGGGCGGACGCCCGCCACCGACCCCGGTCACTCCTGATGTTCCCGACGGAGGAAGCGCCGTCGTCCCATGCCTGAGGAGACCCCGATGCGCGTCGCCTTCGCCGCCGACCACGGCGGCGCCGACCTGAAGGACGAGCTGCTCGCGCGGCTCGCCGGCTCCGGCCACGAGCTGATCGACCTCGGCGGCGACGGCTCCGACCGCAACGACGACTACCCCGACTTCGCGCGACGCCTGGCGTTCGCGATCCGCGACGGCGAGGCCGAGCGGGGGATCCTCGTCTGCGGCTCGGGGATCGGCGCGAGCGTCGCGGCCAACAAGGTCCGCGGCGTCCGGGCGGCGATCGCCCACGACACGTACTCGGCCCGGCAGGGCGTCGAGCACGACGACATGAACGTGCTCTGCCTCGGCGGGCGCGTGATCGGCCCGGAGCCGGCGCTCGAGTGCGCAAGGGCGTTCCTCGGCGCCCGCTTCTCCGGCGAGGAGCGGCATGCCCGACGGCTCGCCAAGGTCCTCGCCATCGAGGCGGAGGAGCGCTGACACCCGCGCCGGGCGCGCGGCGCAGCCCCGTGACCCGCCCGGGCAGCGGTCCACCCTCCCGCGTAGACTCAGCCACGCAGGAGGATCGCCATGGCCGAGACCACGCTCCCATCGTTCGCCCCGGGGACGCTCGACGCGCGGATCGACGACCCGGCTCTCGCGGCGGCCGTCGCCGCGGTCCTCCTCCGGGCTGCCGAGGAACGCTGGGCCGAGCGGCTCCAGGAGCGCGACACCACCCTCTGGTCGTCCGACCCGGCGGTCCAGGAGAAGATCGCCAACCGCCTCGGCTGGCTCGACCTGCCGGTCGACTTCGCGGATCAGATCGGGGCACTCGAGGCCTTCGGTGAGGTGGTCCGCGACGCCGGCTTGACGACCGCGATCGTGGCCGGCATGGGCGGCAGCAGCCTCGCCCCCGAAGTGATCGCGACCGCCTTCGGCGACCTCGAGGACTGGCTCTCGATCCGCGTCCTCGACTCGACCGACCCGGCCGCCGTCGCCGCGGCGTGGGAGGGCCTCGACCCGCTCGCGACGCTCTTCATCGTCGCGACGAAGTCGGGGACCACCACCGAGACGCTCGCCTTCCAGGCCGATGCCTGGGAGCGGATCCACGAGGCGCTCCGCGAGGCCCACCACCGTTTCGACTCGCCGGGCGAGCTCATGGTCGCCATCACCGACCCGGGGAAGTCGCTCGGCTCGATCCCCCACCACGACGGACATCCGCGAGGTCTTCCTCAATCCCGAGTCGGTCGGGGGCCGCTACTCCGCCCTCAGCTACGTCGGCCTCGTCCCGGCGTCGCTCGCGGGCGTCGACCTCGACCCGTTCCTCGCCGACGCCGCCGCGATGCGCGCCGCCTGCCTGGCGACCGACCCGCTCGCCAACCCCGGGATCGCCCTCGGCGCGACGCTCGGCGCCCTGGCCATTGCCGGCCGCGACAAGCTGACCCTCGTCGTCGACCCCGCGCTGCCCTCACTCGGGGCGTGGCTCGAGCAGCTGGTCGCCGAGAGCACCGGCAAGGTCGGGGCCGGGATCGTGCCGATCGACCGGGAGCCGCTCGGCGCCGCCGCGTCGTACGGTGCGGACCGCGTCTTCGTCCGCATCGCGCTCGACGGCACCCCGGCGGTGGTCGCCCCGGATGGCACCACGGCCGACGACCTCCTCGAGGCCCTCGCCGCGGCCGGCCACCCGGTCCTGCGCTTCCTCCTCCCCGACCCGATCGACCTCGGCGGCGAGTTCGTCCGCTGGGAGGTGGCGACGGCGATGGCGGGGATCGTCCTCGGCGTCAACCCGTTCGACGAGCCGAACGTCACCGAGTCGAAGGAGAACACGGCGCGCGTCCTCGAGGAGCTCCACCACAACGGCCGGTTCCCGGCCGAGGTGCCGCTCGCAACCGGCAACGGCATCGCCGTCTACGGCGACACGGCGCTTCGCCTCACCGCCGGCGAAGGGTCCCTCGTCGGCGAGCTGCGCCGCCACCTCGACCGGGCGCACCCCGGCGGCTACCTCGCGATCGGCGCCTTCGTCGCCCCGACGGCTTCCCGGGCCGCCGCGATCGACCGGATCCGGGCCCGCCTCCGCGACGCGACCGGGCTGGCGACCACGGGCGGCTTCGGGCCCCGCTACCTCCACTCCACCGGCCAGCTCCACAAGGGCGGGCCGGCGATCGGGTGGTTCCTCCAGCTGACATCCGACCATCCCCACGACCTGCCGGTGCACGGCAAGCCGTACACGTTCGGCCAGCTCGTCGACGCCCAGGCCCGCGGCGACTTCGAGGCTCTCGAGGCGCACGAGCTCGCGGTGCTCCGGGTGCATCTCGGCGCCGACGTGGACGCCGGCCTTGCTGCGCTCGACGAGGCACTCGCCGCCGCCCTTGGTTCGTAGCGGCCAACCGTTCGCCTGCGCCGACACAGGCGGGCAGGCAGGAGGAACGCAGATGCGCATCGGCTTCGTCGGCCTCGGCCGGATGGGCGCCAACATGGTCCGCCGCCTCGTTCGCGACGGCCACGAGGTCGTCGCCTTCAACCGGACCCCCGAGAAGACCCGGGAGATCATGACCGAGGGCGCAGAGGGCGCGTTCTCCCTCGCCGAGCTCGTCGCCGCCCTGCCGGCCCCTCGCGCGGTCTGGGTGATGGTCCCGGCCGGCGACGCCACCGAGGCGATGATCCGCGAGCTGGCCGGCCTCCTGGAGCCGGGCGACACGATCGTCGACGGCGGCAACACGAACTTCCACGACGACGTGCGGCGCCACGCGATGGTGGCCGAGCAGGGCCTCCGCTACGTGGACGCCGGCACGTCCGGCGGCGTCTGGGGGCTCCAGGTCGGCTACTGCATGATGGTCGGCGGCGACCGCGACGCCGTCGAGCCGCTCGAGCCGATCTTCCGCTCGCTGGCTCCGACCGACGGCTACGCCCACGTCGGCGGCCCCGGCGCGGGGCACTACGTGAAGATGGTCCACAACGGCATCGAGTACGGCCTCATGCAGGCCTACGCCGAGGGCTTCGAGATCATGCACGCCAGCGACTACGACCTCGACCTGACCCAGGTCGCGGGCATCTGGCGCTACGGCTCGGTCGTCCGCAGCTGGCTCCTCGACCTCCTCCACGACGCGCTCGAGAAGAACCCCGAGTTCGCGGGGATCAAGGACTGGGTCGCCGACTCGGGCGAGGGTCGCTGGACCGTCCAGGAGGCGCTCGACCGCGACGTGCCGGCGCCGGTCATCACCCTCAGCCTCCAGGCTCGCTTCCGCTCCCGGCAGGAGGAGAGCTACGGGGCGAAGGTGCTGGCCGCGCTCCGCAACGAGTTCGGCGGCCACGCCGTGAAGTCCGGGTAGCGCGCGGATGACCCGGCCCGCGAAGCCGCCCGGCACCCCGGCGGCGGCGCGCCCGCCCGACGAGCCGCGGACCGCCCGCGAGCTCCGCCTGGCCCGGGCCGCGGGCCGGAAGCGCAGCGCCCCGAAGGCTGCGGGCAACCCGCTCCGCGAGGGCCTGCGGCTCGAGCGGATGCCGGACCCGGCGACGTTCGTCCTGTTCGGGGGAACCGGCGACCTGGCCCACCGGAAGGTCGTCCCGGCGCTCTTCCAGCTCTGGCGGACGAACCTCCTGCCCCACGAGTTCGCGATCGTCGCCATCGGCCGGCGGCCCTACACGGACGAGGCGTTCCGGGGCGAGCTCCGGGCGTCGCTCGAGCAGTTCAGCCGGGTGCTGCCGGTCGAGAGCGCGGTCTGGGACGACTTCGCGGGCCGGATCTCGTACCACCGCGGCGACTTCGGCGACGACGCCCTCTACGACGGCCTCGCCGATCGGCTCGACGAGATCGACCGCGACCGCGGGACGCTGGGCAACCGGCTCTACTACCTCGCGACCCAGCCGTCGGCGTTCGCCGAGATCATCGCCGGCCTCGGCCGGGCGGGCCTCGACCACGAGCACCACGGCGGTGGCTGGCGGCGGATCGTCATCGAGAAGCCGTTCGGGCGGGACCTCACGAGCGCGATCCGCCTCAACCGGGAGGTCGGAAAGGTCTTCCGGGAGTCGCAGGTCTACCGGATCGACCACTACCTCGGCAAGGAGACGGTCCGCAACATCCTCGTCTTCCGCTTCGGGAACGGGATCTTCGAGCCGATCTGGCACCGTCGCTACGTCGACCACGTCCAGATCACCGTCGCGGAGTCGATCGGCGTCGAGAAGCGGGGCTCGTTCTACGAGGAGGCCGGGGCGTCGCGCGACTTCCTGCAGAACCACCTCATGCAGCTCCTGGCCCTGGTGGCGATGGAGCCGCCGGCGACCTTCGACGCCGACGCCCTCCGCGACGAGAAGGTCAAGGTCCTGCGGGCGATCGAGCCGATGAGCCGCGAGGAGGTCGCCGCGAGCGTGGTGCGGGGCCAGTACGGGCCCGGCTGGGTCGCCGGCGAGCCGGTTGCCGGCTACCGGCAGGAGCCGGAGGTCGATGCCGCGTCGGAGACGGAGACGTACGTCGCGGCCCGCCTGGAGATCGACGACTGGCGCTGGGCCGGCGTGCCCTTCTACCTCCGCGCCGGGAAGCGGCTCCCGAAGCGGGCGACCGAGATCGCCATCCAGTTCAAGCAGGTCCCCCACGCCCTGTTCAAGGAGTCGAACATCGACCCCGAGGCGAACCTCCTCGCGCTCCGGATCCAGCCCGACGAGGGCATCCTCCTCCGCTTCGCGGCGAAGGTCCCCGGGCTCGGCGTGGACGTCCGGAGCGTGAACATGGATTTCACGTACGGCTCCGCCTTCAGCGTCGACAGCCCCGACGCGTACGAGACGCTCATCCTCGACGCGCTGCTCGGCGACGCGGCGCTGTTCACCCGCGCCGACGAGGTCGAGAAGGCCTGGTCGATCGTGACCCCGATCATCGAGGCGTGGGCCGACGCCCCGCCGCCGGTCTTCCCGAACTACGAGGCGGGCTCCTGGGGACCGGCCGCGGCCGACCCGCTCCTCGCCGCCGAGGGGCGACGGTGGCGCCGGATCTGAGCGGCACGCCGCCGGCCGTCCCGCCGCGCCCGGGGGCGGGCGCCGTGTGGGCAGGCCGCGAGCCGATCGTTCCCTTCGACGTCGCCGCGACCCCGGGCGAGCCGACGCTGCGCTGGGCCGGGAGGGCGACGTCGGTGGCCGAGATCGAGCGCGAGCTGGGCCGCATCTGGTCCGTCCCGGCCGGGATGGCGGCCCGCGACGGCACGGAGCGCCACGTCGCCGCCCGGACGAGCGTCCTGAACCTCGTGGTGGTGGCCGGAAGCCGCGAGCTCGGCGAGCGGGCCGCGGCGACGCTGGCGATGCGGACCGGGCGGCACCCGTCGCGGACCCTGGTCCTCGTGCCCACGGACCCGGACGGACCCAGCTGGCTGAAGGCGGACGTCCGCGCCTACTGCATGGTGCCTCGGCCCGACGCGCCCGAGACCTGCGCCGAGCAGGTCTACGTCGCCGCCGGCGGCGATGCCGGCCGCCACCTCGGGGCGATCGTCGCGCCACTCCTCGTGCACGACCTCCCGGTGACCCTCTGGTGGCCGGGCAACCCGCCCTTCGGCTCCCCGGTCGCCGCGGCGCTCGTGGCGACGGCGGACCGCCTCGTCGTCGACGGCGCGCACTGGAGCGGCGACGGCCTGGACCGCCTGGCGGCGCTGCGCGGCGCCGGGGCGCCCGGGCCTGCAGGGGCACCCGGGCCTGCCGATCTCCGACTTCGCGCTCATGCGCCAGGCACGCTGGCGGGAGGCGGTCGCCGCGGTCTTCGACCGGGGCGAGCTCGTGCCGTACCTCGGCGCGCTGCGGCGCATCGCGGTCACGTTTGCGACCACCGGCGGGCCGGGCGCCGAGGCGGCGACGAACCTCGTCAAGCCGATCTACCACGTCGCCTGGCTCGCGTCGCGCCTCGGGCTGCACGTTGTCCGCCCGCTCGCCCGGGTCGAGCGCACGGCGGCAGCGAGACGGTCGGGCCCCGCCCCCGGGGCACCGCCCGACCCGGGGCGCGGGCTGCGGGCGAGCCTGGCCCGCGGCCAGGGCGCGGCGGTGGAGGTCGTGATCCGGCCGGTGGTCTCCGTCGCCCCGGCCGGCACCACGCTGCGCGTCGAGCTGCTCGCCGAGCGGCGCGGCTCCGAGCTGCGGGCGGAGGTGACGGCCGAGGCCGACAACGTCCGCGTTCGGGCCTGGCAGGACGGCGTCGAGGCGCTCGACCGGATGTTCCACGCCCCGCGGAGGACGGACGCCGACCTGCTCACGGAGGCGATCGAAGCCGGCGGCCGCGATGCGGTTGCCGAGTCGACGCTGGCCATGGCGGCCCACCTCGTCGGCCCGGCGGAGCGCGCTCCGGCGACGCCGTCGGAGGCCCCATGAGCCGCGACGGCGAGCCCGCGGTCCTCGTCCTCGCCGACGCGAGGGCCGCCGCTGGGGCGGTCGCGACCGTCCTCGCCGAGTCGCTCGCGGCCGCTGCCGCGGAGCGCGGGCGAGCCGACTTCGCCTCGACCGGCGGCTCCACCCCGGCCGCCGTCTACCGGGCCCTGCTCGCGGAGCCGCTCCGCTCGCGCGTGCCCTGGGAGGTCCTCCACGTCTGGCTCGGCGACGACCGCTTCGTGCCGCGGGGACATCCCGACTGCAACATGGGCGCGATCGACCGGGTCCTCCTGCCGGGAGACCGCCGCCGCGGGCTGGCCCCGCCGCCGCTCGACCCGGCGCACGTCCACCCGTGGCCGACCGACGAGACGCTCGCGGCGGGCGAGTCGCCGGCCGCCTGCGCGATCCGCTTCGAGGAGCTGCTGCGCGCCGAGCTGATGCCCGACGGCGTGGGCCGGCCGGTCTTCGACGCGATCCTCGTCGGCGTCGGTCCCGACGGGCACCTCCTGTCGGTCTTCCCGGGGAGCGAGGCCTTCGACGCGCCGGGTTGGACGACGTGGGCACCGGCCCCGTCGCACGTCGAGCCGCACCTCGACCGGATCACGCTCACCCCGGCCGCCCTCGACGCGACCCCGGCCCTCGTCGTGGCCGCGTTCGGCGCGGGGAAGGCCGAGATCGTCGGGGAGCTGCTCGGGCCCGGGTACGCGACCGAGGCGGCCCGGGGGGCGGCAGAGCGCCGGCTGCCGGCGCTGCGGGCCCGTCGGCCGGGAGCCACGTGGGTGCTCGACGCGGCAGCCGCATCGTCCCTCGACGCGGTGGGCTCGGGCCGACCCTGACCGAATCCCAGCTGCTCAGCCGGCCGGCACGACCGTCGGGCGCTCGTTCGCGATGTCGGCCGCTCGGCGGCCTCGCCACCAGGCGACCGTTTCGACGAGCGCCTCCTCGAGCGGCGTCGGTCCGAGGCCGAAGGCCTGCTCGAACCGGGAGCTGTCGACGAGGAACGGCTCCTCGAACTCGTAGCTCATCTCGATCATCTCCCGCGCCGGGGGCACGAACAGCCCGGCCAGGAGGAGCATCGGCTTCGACACGCGGCTCAGCTTCGGCGTCGGGACGCCGGCCGCGCGGGCCGCCATCTCGGCGAAGGAGCGCTGGGAGATCGCCGGAGCCGTGGGGACGTGCCAGGCCGCGCCCAGCGCCCGCTCATGGCGGCCGAGCTCGATGAGGGCACGGGCGAAGTCCGGGACGTACGTGACGGCGTGCGGCGCGTCGACGTCGCCGAACACCTGCACGGCCTTGTCGGCAAGGAGGGGCGGGAAGAACCGTTCGCCGTGCGTCGTATCGACGCCACGTGGGCCGAAGTAGTCGGAGGCGCGCCCGATGGCGACCGGGACATCGCCGGCCCGGTGCGCTGCGAGGAATTGCTCGGCAAGCGCCGCCCGGGCGCGGCCCTTCCGCGTTGTCGCCGCGGGCGGAAGATCCTCGGTCAGGGGCCGACCACCGGTCGGGCCGTAGAGGTAGAGGTTGTCGACGACCACCAGGCGTGTTCCGCTCCCCGCGAGTCCGCCCAGGACACCCTCGGCGAGCGGCGGGAAGCCCTTCGGCCAGCTCGTGTAGGCAGGCTGGCAGGCGAAGTAGGCAACCCGCGCCCCGGCCGTCGCGGCACGGACGGCGGCAGGATCGGTCAGGTCAGCGGCGTGCGTCTCGGCGCCGGTGACACCGGCGTTCCCGCCCGAGCGGCTGACGAGGCACACCGACTCGCCCGCCGCGATGAGCTGCTGGGCAATGGTCGAGCCGATCGCGCCGGCTCCGAGGACGACGTGGGTGGGTGCGGGCATCGGGCGTGTTCCTTCCTGGTGTCGCGGGATGAAGTCGGCGAAGGTCGGCGCAGGTCAGCGAGCCGCCGGTCGTGCGAGGGCGCCGAGGAGGTCGTCGAGCGTGCCCTCGGCAGCGAGGCGCGCGTCGGTCGGCTGGCCGCTCGTGCCGCTGTCGAGCCCCATGTGGCCGTAGAGCGAGGCCAGACCGTGGACCGTGCTCCAGACGAGCAGGCCGAGACGGAACGGGTCGTTGCCGGGTATGTCTCCGGTCGCCTGGACAGCGGCGCACAGCTCGATGAGCCGGCGGTACGCGGCTTCGCCGGGCGGGTCGTCGCATGGGGCGAACATCACCTGGAAGAGCCCCGGGTGCTCGACCGCCTGCAGGACGTACGCGACGCCATACGTCCGCAGCGACTCGAGCGGACCGGCACCGGGCCGGATCTCACGGTCGAGCCGCTCGAGGAGGAGATGGAAGCCGCGCTCGGCGACCTCGTGGAGGAGCTCCGCCCGGTCACGGAAGTGATGGAGCGGCGCTGTGTGCGAGACGCCGGCCAGCCGGGCGACGCCACGGATCGTGACGGCGTCGGGGCCGTCGGCCTCCGCGAGCGCGATCCCGGCGTCCACGCACGCAGCGCGGAGATGGCCATGGTGATACGCGGGCGGCGCCGCGTACGGCGCCGCCGTCTCGTGGTGGAGACGCTGCTTGGGGCTCGGCATCCGCTGCTCCTGGGCCTGGGTGGGCCGTGAACGTACGTTGACGGCGTCAACTTACCACCGGCAACTTACCACCGGCAACTTACCGCTGTCAAGTGGCCGGCTGCCGTGCTGCGACCACCGAGCCGGCGGTCGAACGTCGCCCCTGCGCGTTCCGACCGGGGGTACCATTGGCGTCCGTCCCCTTCCGCCGTCTCGCGGCCCGCAATCCGCCCTCGAGGAGCGCGCACGATGACCGACAAGGCCACGAAGCCACCCGTCCCTGTCGCCAGTCCCGCGGCGCCGCTGCCCACCCACACGGTCGACGGGCGCCCGTACTCGCCGGGGCTGGAGGGCGTGCTTGCCGCCGAGACCGAGCTCGGGCTCGTCGACGGCGCCAACGGGCGCCTCATGTACCGCGGCTACCGGATCGGCGACCTCGTTGCCAACGGCTCGTTCGCGTCGGTCGCGAACCTGCTGTGGACGGGCCAGTGGGATCCGAAGGCCCGCCTCACGGCGGGGCGCGTCCCGTCGGCGGTCATGGCCGCCCTGCGCGCGCTGCCGCGCACGGCGAAGCCGATGGACGCCCTCCGGACGGCCGTCTCGGTCTGGGGCGCCACGCAGCTCCTGGACTGGCCGCCGACCGAGATCCAGGCCCGGGCGCTCACCGAGTTCTCGCCGTCGGCGCTCGCCGCGTTCGTGCGCCTCCGCGAGGACCTCGAGCCGATCGACCCGGACCCCAAGCTCGACCTCGTGTCGGGCTTCCTCTACCAGCTCACCGGCCAGCGGCCCGACAGGGCCACGGCCCGCGCCCTCGACGCCTACTTCATCGTCGGCGCCGAGCACGGCCTCAACGCGTCGACGTTCACCGCCCGGGTCATCACCTCGACGAAGTCGGACATGGCGTCGGCCGTCTGCGGCGCGATCGGCGCCATGAAGGGCCCGCTCCACGGCGGGGCGCCCTCCGAGGTGGTGGAGCAGATCCACAAGGTGGGCTCGCCCGAGCGCGCCGAGGAGTGGGTGCGCGACGCCCTGGCCCGCGGCGAGCGCCTCATGGGCTTCGGCCACCGCGTGTACCGGGCCTACGACCCGCGAGCCGCGGCGCTCCGCAAGGTCGTGGAGGCGATGCCGACCAAGCCGGACTGGCTCGACCTCGCCATCAAGGTCGAGGACGTGGCCCTCAAGGTGCTCGAGGAGAAGTACCCGGACCGACCGCTCAAGACGAACGTCGAGTTCTACGCCGCCGCCGTCCTCCAGGGCGTCGGCCTCACCCCCGACCTGTTCCCGGCGACGTTCGCCCTCGCCCGCCACGCCGGCTGGACGGCCCACGTCATCGAGCAGGCGTCGGCAAACCGGCTCATCCGGCCCGACGCGCGGTTCGTCGGCACCGAGGAGCGGGACCTCCCGAAGTAGTGCCCGGCGACCGCCGCCCACACCCGTGCGACCACGCCGCGGGCGCGGTCCCGCCGACGTGAGCAGGTCGCCGACGTACTCCGTGCGGCCGGCGACGACCGCCGACCTCGCCGCGATCGAGGCGCTCGGCCACGCTGCCGTCGACCTCGGGGACTTCCCCGACGCGACCCACGGCGACGTCGAGCGGAACATGGTCGGACTCCGCGCCGAACCCGCGGCGGCGTTCGTGGCGACCGAGGACGGCGACGTCGTCGGGTCCATCGCCCCGCGTCTCAACGACCTGTACGTCGCCCGGGAGCACCGGCGGCGGGGCCATGGGACGGCCCTGGTCGATGCCGCCCTGCCGTACACGCGGACCGTCCTCGGTCACCCGTACCTGCTCCTGTACGTGCCGCCCGGCGACACCCCGGGGCGACGCTTCGCGGAGGCGCGCGGGTTCGCGTACCGGGCCAGCCTGTTCTGGATGGAGCGACCGGCGGAGGAGCCGTGCCCCGCGTCGGAGCTGCCGGCCGACGTCGTCGCCCGGCCATGGGATCCGGCGTGCGACGGCGTCCCCGCGTTCGTCGACCTGATGAACGCCTGCTTCGCCGATCACCCGACGCCGGTGACCTGGACCGCCCCGGTCGTGGCCGCCGTCCACGCGGATCCAGGCTTCGATCCGGCCGACGTCCTCCTCGTTGCCCCGGCCGGGAACCCGGACCGCCCGGTCGCCTTCGGCCGGGCACGCCTCTACGCCGACGACGACCCGCCGTACGGCGAGGTGAAGCTCATCGGCGTCCTGCCGACCTGGCGCGGCCGGGGCCTGGGACGGGCGATCCTGCGCTGGGGGATCCGCCGCCTCCAGGGCCGCGGCGTGCCGACGATCGCCCTCGCGGTGGTCGCCGGGAACGACCACGCGCTCCAGATGTACGAGGCGCACGGGTTCCGGCGGGCGGTCGAGTGGCCGCAGTGGAGCCGCGACGCCTGACGCGATCGCGGCGCGTGGCCCGGACATGAGGAGGCCCCGGTCGCGGACCGGGGCCTCTCGCAGTGCCGCTGGTCGGGCTCGGCGGCGCCCGTCCACGGGCCTATTCGGGCGGGAGCTCCTTGTACACCAGGTCGATGTCGATCCCCTGGCTGCGCCGAACGAACTTGGCGATGAAGTACACCGCCAGGCCGACGACCACGATCATTCCCATGAAGGCCGGGATCCACCACCAGTTGTCGGGGTTGCCATACAGGGCGAGAGCCGGGTAGGTGAGGGTGAGCCAGGTCAGGAAGAGCATGACCGCGATGGAAAGCGGGGCGACGATGTAGAGGACCGGGATCCCGAGGACGCGGACGTTCGCCGGCGACGCCTGGTAGAGGTCGGGTCGGCGAGTCGGGAAGACGATGGCGGCGATCGACGACGATCACCACGCACACGACGCCGGCCAGCACGCCGAGCGCCAGCCACGTCGCGAAGTCCGTCGAGCGACACGCTCCAGGCCAGCATCGCGGTGACGATCGCCATGACGAGCAGGATGGCCGGAACGGGGCGGTGGGTCCGCTCGTTGACCTCGGCGAACTTCTCGGGAAGAAGCCGGTCGAAGGACCAGGCGAACACGGTGCGGATCGGCATGAACGTGTTGCCGACCATGGCCGGGAGGCTCCAGAAGAGGAACGACCCGACGATCAGCACGGTCAGCACGGGAATGTTGTACACGAGCGAGGCCATGAAGTGGTACCACGGTCCGGTCGGGATCGCGTACGCCTCGTTCGGCGGCGGTGTTGACCGCCACCATGAAGTCGTAGCCTGTCACCTTGAACAGGAGGACGACGCCGAGGATGATGAACACGATGTCCCAGCTGAGGGCACCGAACATGACGCCGAGCTGGCGGTTCCGGTTCGAGCGCGCTCTTCAGCTCGCCGGACAGGTAGACCGACCACCAGTTCCACATCATGAAGATCATGATCGCGAAGATCGCCGGCAGGGTCGCGTCCATGTTGCCCGGAGTTCGGGCTGCGCCCCGGCGGCGCCGACGGCGTCGATCACCTCGCTGGTAGGTGCCGCCGCCGAACTTCTGGTTCAGGCGCGTTGAAGTTGGACTCGAAGTCCGCCGCGTTGCCGAGCAGCAGCACGATGAACGCCAGGAAGGTTCCGGCCGAGGCGATGATCCAGAAGGCGTTCTGCCAGCGGAACGTCGTCTTGGTGCCGGCGATGAGGATCGCCGTCATGAGCGACGACCATGAACAGGCCGCCGGCGAAGATCCAGGCCGGCTCGGTCTGGAACTTCGTCCCCACGTCGATCAGGCCCTGGTTGTCGAACGTCACGCCGAGCGTGACGAGGATCGGGCCGAGCGCGAAGACGGGGAAGTACCGAGCCCAGAAGGTCGCGCCGATCATCGCCGAGAGAGCCGCGCCGAAGTTGCTCACGAGGGCGAGCGGCGGCGAGAGGATGCGGCTGACCCAGACGTAGTCGCCGCCCGTCCGGGGCATGCGCGACGCGAGCAGCGCCATCATGATCAGGACCGGGATGTTGAGGACGAACGACGATCAGCGTCGCCGTCACGAGGTCGGCCCCCGGGAAGGCGGCGAGCGCGAAGAAGACGCCCCAGGCGAGCGTGGCGCCGACCGGCGCCGAGAAGACAGCGTTGAAGATCGTCGCGTCGAGCGCCGAGGCCTCCCGGACGAGCCCCGTGCTCTGTCGGACGAACAGTTGGCTCCGGTCTGCCACTCGTCCACACCTCCCTCAGGGCTTCGAACCCCGACTGTCGCGGTGTCGCGGGCCGATCGGCCGTTGCGCCTCCCGCCGGAATGGCGCTTGACACGGCGCACCGCTCTGGAGATAGTCGATCACAATCGAACACCCAATGTCAACGATTTGTGTAACGTGATGACCAACGGCCTGTTCGTTCATGTTCGCACGTCGCAGAGCCGGGAGTCGCCGTTGATCCCGATCGAGCGCCGCCTCAAGATCCTCGAGCGAGTCGCCGACGAGCAGGTGATCCAGGTCGGCGACCTCGCCCGGGACTTCGGCGTCTCCGAGATGACGATCCGGCGCGACATCCGACGGCTCGAGCGGGACGGCTTCCTCCGCCAGACGCTACGGCGGGGCGACCGCCCACCTGACGCGCTCGCTGGACGCTGGCGATCAACGCCCGGGCGTTCCTGCACGCGCGGGAGAAGCGCCTGATCGCCATGGCCGCCGCCAAGGTCCTCGAGGACGCCTCGGTCGATCTTCCTGGGGATCGGCACCACGTGCGAGCAGTTCGCGCACTTCATCCCCGCCCGCCCGGAGCTGACCGTCGTCACCGGCTCGCTGCCCGTCGCCAGCCTGCTCGGGCACGCGACCGGTGCGCGTCGTGGTGCTCGGCGGCGACGGTGCGTCGCGACGAGCTGTCGGTCGTCGGTCCGCCCGCCTGGGCGACCCTCGCGCGCTACCGCTTCGACGTCGCCGTCGTCGGGCACGGCGGGGATCACCGCCCGATGGGGGATCACGGACCTCGATCCCGACGACGCGGAGATCAACCGGCTGGCCATCGAGCAGTCGGCAGCCGGTATCGTGGTCGCCGACGGCAGCAAGGTCGGGGCGAGCCGCGCCGGCGATCGTCGGGCCCTGGCGATGGCCGGCACGCTCGTCACCGACGCGACGGCGCCCCCGGCCGAGCTCGAAGCCCTGCGCGGCGCCGGGGTCGAGATCCACCTCGCGAGCCCTGCCCGCGAGGCGCACGCCCGAACAGGCTGAGCAGTTGCCGCCCCACCGGCGGCCGAGTGTGGAAGGACGAGGACCCATGGACGGCTGGAACGAGATCTTCGGGACGCGCAAGCCGATCATCGCGATGCTGCACTTCCCGGGCCTGCCGGGCCGGCCCTGGCACGACGTCGGCCGCCGGTCGCGCCCGACTCGTCGACGTGCTGGGCCGCGACCTCGAGACGCTCCAGGAAGCCGGCGTCGACGGCGTCCTGTTCTGCAACGAGGCGGACCTCCCGTACCAGCTCGAGGTCGGCCCGGAGATCGCGACCGCGATGGCCGCCGCCATCGGCGAGCTCCGGCGAGACGTCAAGGTTCCGTTCGGCGTCAACCTCCTGTGGGACGCGATCGCCAGCCTCGCCGTCGCCCGGGCGACGGGCGCCTCGTTCATCCGCGAGGTGCTGACCGGTGTCTACGAGAGCGACCTCGGGATGATCGAGCCGAGGATCGGGGAGATCGCCGGCTATCGGCCGCATGATCGGAGCCGATGGCGTCGCGCTCTTCGACAACATCTCGCCCGAGTTCGCCAGCGCGATCGGCGGCCGCACCGTGGCCGACCGAGCGCAGGGCGCGGCGTTCATGGGCATGGACGCGATCCTGATCAGCGGACCGGCAGCCGGCGTCCCGTTCGCCATGGGCGACCTGCACGCGGCCAAGGAGGCCGTGCCGGGCACCGACGTGGTCGGCGAACACCGGCGTCCGGGCCGAGCGGATTGCCGAGATCTTCAGCGTCGCCGACGGCGCGATCGTCGGGACCAGCCTGAAGGTCGACGGGATCACCTGGAACGCGGTGGACCCTGACCGGGCCGGGGCCCTCATGGACGCGGCGCGGGCAGCGCGCAGCGTCGCGGTCGGGTAGCGGCGTGGGGAAGAAGACGCGCATCTTCTTCGCGACCGACGTCCACGGCTCCTCGAAGTGCTTCCGGAAGTTCCTCAACGCGGGCCAAGGTCTACGGCGCCGACGTGGTGGTCCTCGGCGGCGACGTCGCGGGCAAGGCGATCCAGACGATCGTCCGCGGACCCGACGGGCGCTGGCACGTCAACTTCATCGGCACCGACGTACGACGTCGACGAGGGGCCCGACCTCGAAGCGCTCGAGACGCTCATCGCCGACCACGGCTACTACCCGTACCGCGCGGCGGACGGGCGAGCTCGAGGCACGTCAGGCCGACGGCACGCTCGACGGGCTGTTCCGCGAGCTCATGGCGCGCCGCCTCGAAGAGTGGCTGACCCTCGCCGACGAGCGGCTCCGCCCCGAGGGGATCCGCCTCTTCCTGATGCTCGGCAACGACGACCCGGCCGAGCTGGCCGCCCTCCTCGAGCGCGCCCCCTGGGGCGAGCACGCGGAGGGCCGCGTGCTCCCGCTCGACGACGAGCACGAGCTGATCTCGTGGGGCTTCTCGAACGTCACGCCCTGGCACAGCTACCGCGAGCAGACCGAGGACGAGCTCGCCGCCTCGCTGGCGGCGCTCGAGCCGCTTGTTGCCGACCCGGGGCGGCTCGTGGTCAACGTCCACGTCCCGCCGTTCGGCACCGGGCTCGACGAGGCGCCGGTCCTCGACGACACGCTCAGGGTCGTCCAGGCGATGGGACAGGTGAAGTTCGGGCCCGTCGGCAGCCCGGCCGTCCGGGCCTTCCTCGAGCGAGTCCAGCCGCTCGCTCGGGCTCCACGGCCACATCCACGAGTCGACCGGCATCCGGCGGCTCGGCCGGACGATCGCGATCAACCCCGGCAGCGACTACGCGACCGGCGCGCTCAACGGCGCCCTCGTCACCCTCGAGCGCGGCAAGGTCACGGCCCACCAGCTCGTCCGCGGCTGAGATGGGATCGAACAGCCCGGCACGGTCGGATCGCGGCGGCGACGCGCTCGTCGCGATCGACGTCGGGACGAGCGGGCGCGCGGGCCGTCGCTCTTCGACCTCGAGGGCCGCCGCCTCGTCGAGGCGCGGCGGACCTACCCGACCCGCTCGCCGCACCCGGCCTGGGCCGAGCAGGACGGCCGAGCGTGGCGGAGCGCGGCGCTGGCGTGCCCTTGCGGCCCTGGGCCGCGGCCGGCCACGGGCTGGCGGATCAGGGCGATCGGCCTGACCGGCCAGTGCCCGATCGATCGTCCCGGTCGACCGCGGCGGCGAGCCCGTCGGACCCGGGCTGATCTACCGCGACAACCGGGCCGAGGCGGAGGCCGAGGAGATCCGCGCCCGGTTGGGCGACGTCGCCATCCACCGTCGGACCGGGCACCTGCCCGCCGCCTTCCACGTCGGGCCCAAGGTGCTCTGGCTGCGCCGTCACCGCCCGGACGTGTTCGGGCGGACCTTCCGGTTCCTGCAGCCGCGCGACCTGGTCGCGCACACGCTCACCGGAGCGTGCGGCGACCGACGGGACCCACGCCGCCGCCACGCTCTTCTACGACCTGCAGGGCCGGCGCTGGGATCCGGAACTGCTGGCGGCGTTCGACCTGCCCGCCGATTGCTGGCCTCCGCTGCGCTCCTCGTGGGAGGTGCTCGGGCCGGTCCGTCCGGCGCTCGCGGGCCGCCTCGGCCTCCGCGATGGGATCCCCGTGATCGTCGGCGGCGCCGACTCCCAGGCCTGCGCCCTCGGCGCCGGCGTCGTGTCGGCCGGGTCCAGTGAGCGAGATGGCCGGCTCCTCGACCTGCCTCAACGCCGTCGTGGCGGAGCCGCTCGACGTGCTCGAGGTCACCCACTACCCGCACGTGACGCCCGGCATGTACACGACCGAGACCGGGATCAACACGACGGGCGCCGCGGTCAGCTGGCTTGCCGAGCTGCTCTACGGCGGCCGGGCCGGCCGCCCGCGTCCGGCTGACTGGGCCCGGCTCGACGCCGAGGCCGCGAGTGTCGCGCCCGGCGCCGGCGGCATCCTGGCCCTGCCGGTCCTCGGCGACGGCGAGCGCGACGACCCGACGCTGCGCGGCGCCTTCACCGGGCTCTCGCTGAGGCACGGGCGGGCGTGACCTCGCGCGGGCGGTGCTCGAGGGCGTCGCGTTCGCGATCGAGCCTCAGCTCGACCTGCTTCGCGGTGCCGGCGCGCCGGTCACGGAGCTGCGGGTCTCGGGCGGCGACGCCCGGCTCACGACGTGGAACCAGGTCAAGGCCGACGTCCTGGGCGTCCCGGTGCTGACGATCGCCGGCGACGCGGCGGTGACGGGCGTGGCCATGCTGGCCGGCGTCGGCGCGGGGGTCTACCGTGACGTCGACGAGGCGATCCGGCGCTGCGTCCGCGTCGCCGAGCAACGCGAGCCCGACGCCACGGCGGCGGCCGCCTATCGGGAGATCGTGCCGCGGTATCGGGAGCTCGTGGACGCGGCGGCGGTCCGCCGCGCGGACGGGCAGCCGGGATAGCAGCGGAGCAGGAGGTCGACATGCGGGTCCGGCTCGGGATCAACACCTGCTTCGCGGTCAAGCGCTGGCCGCGCCCTCGCGACTGGGCGCCGATCGTCCGCGAGCGGCTCGGCCTCCGGCTCGTCCAGCACTCGTCTCGACCTCGTCGAGCCCCCCTGGGTACGGGGAGCGTGGTCACGCCCGCGGCGTGCGGTCCGCAAGGCGGTCGAGGCCAACGGGCTGGAGCTGCACTCGACGTTCACCGGTCTCGCGGCCTACTCGTCCGAACTCCTCCTCC
This sequence comes from uncultured Chloroflexia bacterium, assembly GCA_963736545.1. Taxonomy (GTDB): domain Bacteria; phylum Chloroflexota; class Limnocylindria; order Limnocylindrales; family CSP1-4; genus CTSoil-043. Next base: position 2,935,570 of record CAVTPA010000001.1, on the reverse strand, counting down.
ACCCGGATCCCGACGCCCGCACGGCCGCGCGGATCGTGTTCCATCGCGCCATCGCGTTCACCGAGCGCGTGGGCGGGGTGGCCACGGGCGGGCACGTCGGAGCGTTCGCGGTCGCCGACTGGGCGGACCCGGACGCCCGCCGCCAGCGCTGGGACGACCTGCGGGCCGCCCTGAGGAACCTCGCCCACGATGCGCGGAGGGCGGGGCTCGAGTATCTCGTCGTCGAGAACCTGGCGGCCGCCCGTGAGCCGTCGACGATGGCCATGATCCGACGAGCTGATGGCCGACGGCGACGACCTGTCGCGTCCCGATCCGCCTGTGCCTCGACGTCGGCCACATGTGCGTCCCCGGCACCTCCGGCGACGATCGCGATCCCTACGCCTGGCTCCGCCGGTTCGCGCGCGTCGCGCCGATGGTGCAGCTCCAGCAGTCCGACGCCGAGGGCGACCATCACTGGCCGTTCACCGCCCAGAGGAACGCCGAGGGCCGGATCGACGCCGATCGTGTGCTCGACGCGCTCGGCGAGGGTGGCGCGGACGACGTCGCCCTCATCCTCGAGGTGATCCCGCCGTTCGAGCAGGCCGACGACGAGGTCGCTGACGGACCTGGTCGCCTCGGTCGACTACTGGCGGGACGCGCTCGCGCGGCGAGGCCTCGGCGAGGCGTAGACGCCGGCGACGGCCCAACCGACGCGCACATCGCGATGTCGGTCTAGTGACGGACCTCCTCGGGCGTCTCGTACCAGCGCACGCGCTCGCCGACGCGAGCCCTTGTCCTCCAGGCCAGCGACTTCGGGGCAGCGGCGATCTCCGCCTGGAGCCGCTCCACCTGGCCGGCCACGTCGTGCGGCGCACCCGCCAGCGGCTCGCGCGCCACCAGGTCGGCGACCCGCCCGAGGTTGCGTTCGACCGTGTGACAGAAGCCCCAATCAGTTCCGAGCAGGGACCGGATCCGGCGCAGGTCGATCGCGGAGCCATCGGTGTCGGCGAGCGGGTGGTCCGCCAGGATGCAGGCCGCGTCGCCAAGGTCCTTGCGGTTGATCTCCCAGACCTGCAGCTTCATCAGGAGGAGGTCCGCAAGGTCGACGGTGGGGGCGGGTCCGGCGAGGCGACCGCCAAGGTCGAGGCGGTGCGACATCACGAGGGCGTCGAGGATCACGTCGATGGTCCACCTGCCGTCGGGAGCTCCGTAGTTGAGCCGCGTCGCACCGTGGAGCGCGTTGAACAGCTTCTCGGGCGCGTAGCCCTGAGCCTCGAAGAAGGCACGCACCTCGCGCGCCGACTTCTTCGCTGCGGCGAAGTCGAGGTCGGCGTAGGGGCGCTCGAACGGCGGCCGGCGGGCCGACGGGGATGTCAACCAGACGGCGACTCCGCCCATGAGCTTCACGGGAAGCTTCGCGGCGAGGGCGGCATCGGTCAGGCGCTCCGCCTCGGCGCGGATGTCGGGTGCGAGCTGGGCGGGCTCCGGTGGGTCCACGATCGTGGAGTCTAGCGCCCCGTGGCGGCGGCCCGGCGGAGCGAGACCGTCACGATCGCGCCGCCCGCGAGGAACACGATGCCGGCAGCGAAGAACGGCGCCTCGATCCCCCCGATTCCGGCGGCCACGGCGCCGATCGTCGGGCCGACGATGCCGGCGACGTAGAGCGGCAGGAGCACGAGGTTGAGCGTCGCCGAGCGCCGCTCCGGCGCGACCTCGACGGCGACGAGGCCGAAGACCATCGCCTGCGTCGAGGCCTGGAGCGCCGAGTAGACGACGACGTCACGCCGGCAAGCGCGGCCGACGGTCGGCGCCAGTGGCATGAGCAGGAGCGTCACGCCGGCGCCGAGGAGCGAGCGCGGCGAGGACGCGGCGGAAGCCGACCCGGTCGCCGAGCGGCCCGGCGAACGGCGAGATGAGCGCCCCGACGAGCGCCGCCGTCCCGGTGACGAGGCCGATCGCCGAGGCCAGGTTCGCCGCCCCGGCGTTGACGTCCTCGACGAGCAGCGGGACGTACGGACGGCTCATCTGGTTGGCCGAGGATCGAGACGCCGAAGATCGAGGAAGATCCGCCGCACGGCGGGGTCGGCGAGGACGCCGACGATGGCGGCCCGGGCGAGCCCGACGCGCTGCCCGCGGAACGACCGCGGGCCGGATCTCGCGCGAGCCGACGAGCAGGAGGACGACCGTCCGCGATCGACAGGGCGGCCCCGAGCCAGAAGACCGCGCTCAGCGGCAGGCCGAGCCCGTCGACGACGAAGGCCGCCGAGGACGGGCCCGATCGCGAACCCCAGCGGGCCGCGGTCGCGCCGAAGAGGGCGGTGACCGTGCCGACGCGGTGGCGGGGCGTGACGTCCCGCAGCGCGGAGAGCATGACGCCCGTGTTGCCGAGCTGGAGCCCGACGAGGAGCAGGCTCGCCGCCGAGCTGCCACGGCTCGGTCGCGAGCGCGACGCCGGCGAAGACGACGCCTCGACGACGGCGCTCCGGACGATCACCGCGCGGCGACTGTACTTGTCGGCCCAGACGCCCCAGAACGGGACGAGCACGATCCCGAAGACGAAGATGAGGCTCGAGAAGAGGCCGGTGAACGTCGGGATCTGCTCCTCGGGCAGGCCGACCTCGCGGAGACGGAGCGGCAGGAAGGCGAAGACCTGGGCGACGCCGAGCGCCTCGACGGTCGAGGTGATCCCGTAGACGAGCAGGAGCGATCGCCAGCCCTGCGCCGGTCGCGGCGGGAGCGGTGCCGGTGCCGGTGCCGGGATCGGCGCCGGTGCCCGGATCGGCGCCGGTTCGGTCGAGGGCGGGGCCGGCACGGCGTCGTCGCGGGTCACCGGCGGAGTCTACCGGCGGGCGAGCGCCGAGCGTGGCACGATCCGCGCGTGACCGACGAGCTTCCGGCCCCGGCCGGGCCGCGCGCCCGCGCCCGCGTCTGCGCAGCGCCTCCGCGTCCGACGGGCAGCCGCGGTCGACCTGCCCGTGATCGTCGAGCTTCGCCTCGCGTTCGACCGCGAGCTCGGCGGCGAGCTGCCCCCCGACCGCGTGGGCCCGCACCGCTCGCAGGTCGCCGACTACCTGGCGACGCACGTCGAGAGCGACGTCTACCGGCTGTGGGTGGCGGAGGACGACGGGCGCGTCGTCGGGATGGGCGGGCTCGTCGTCGTCGATCGCCCGCCGCACCCCCGCTCGCGGCGCTCCGGCGAGGGGTTCATCGTCAACGTCTACACCCTCCCGCGCTGGCGGGGACGCGGCGTCGGGCGCGCGATCATGGACGCCCTCGTGGCCGAGGGTCGGCGGCTCGGGCTCCGCCGGGTCTACCTGCGAACCTCCGACGAGGGGCGCCGGCTCTACGAGTCGATGGGCTTCCGCGACCCCGGCAACTACCTCTCGCTCGACCTCGACTGACCCGGCCGTCGGCCGCCGCTCAGGTCGAGGTGGGCGCCGGGGACGGCCGCACGCCCCAGGGGGAGGAGAGGCCGCCGGTCTCCTCGAGCCAGTCCGCGATCCGGTCAGCGGCGGCTTGGACGTCGTCGTCCGAGACGTCGAGGTCGAGGACCGGGAGCATCGACGTCGCCGCCAGCTCGCCGCAGGAGCGCCTGCTCGCGCACGAAGACCGAGAGGTCGTCGTACTGGTCGGGCTTGCCGGAGACCTTCACCCGTTCGGCGCGTGCCGCCGCGAACGTCTCGTCGCGGCGCGTGCACAGGACGATCCGAAAGCCGAGCGGGAGGAGCCGGCCCTCGAGCCAGCGCGAGGTCCGGCTCGCGCCCGTGGAGGCGAAGCTGCTCGGCGCGGGTCGAGAGGTGGAAGCGGTCGACGATCCAGCTGTAGTAGGGCAGGAGCTCGAAGAGGCGCGCCCACGTTGCGTACGTCTCCATCGCCCGGGCCTCCTCCTCGGGGGCGTAGTTGACGAGGCCGCGACCCCACGGATGGTCGGTGAAGGCGCACCACTCGGCGGAGACGAGGGGCGACGGGTACTCGTACCGCCGCGGCCCGACGATCCGTGCGTGCCGGTTGAGGGCGAGGGCGAGGTCGGTCTTGTGGGTGAGGCGGGTCCCCTCGAGGATCACCTTCGGTGTCAGCTTGGCGCCCATGGTGCGAGTGTCGCACGCCGGCCGGGGGTGGGGCGCGAGTTCGGAGTATCCGAGTTCGCGCCCTCTCCGGCCGGCATGATGCCCGGCCGGTGGAGCGAGCGGCGACCGGTCAGCTCTTCGCCGCCGCGTACGCCGCCAGGGCCCGCGCGCGCGCCGCCGCATGGTCGACGATCGGCGCCGGGTAGTCGCGGCCGATCACGCATCCCGAGGCGGCCTGGACGTCGGCGGGCATCATCCACGGCTCGTGGACGAACGTCGTCGGGGACGTTCGGCGAGCTCCGGCACCCAGCGCCGGACGTACGCGCCGTCGGGGTCGAACCTTCGGCCCTGGCTCACCGGGTTGAAGACGCGGAAGTACGGGGCGGCGTCGGTGCCGGTCCCCGCGGTCCACTGCCAGCCGCCGTTGTTGGAGGCGACGTCGCCGTCGACGAGATGGCGCATGAAGTGGGCGCTCGCCCGCCCGCCAGTCGACGAGGAGGTCCTTGGTCAGGAAGCTCGCCGCGATCATCCGGGCCCGGTTGTGCATCCAGCCGCTCCCGGCGAGCTGGCGCATCGCGGCGTCGACGACCGGGAAGCCGGTCCGGCCTCCGCGCCAGGCCGTCGAGGCCGGCCGGGTCGTCGGCCACGAGACCGCGTCGTATGCGGGGCGGAAGGCGCCGCGAACCACGTGCGGGAAGTGCCACAGGACGTGGGCGTAGAACTCGCGCCAGGCGAGCTCGGAGAGGAAGAGGCGGCGCCCGTCACCGGGGCCTTCGGTCGCCTCGAGGACCTCGAGCGGCGAGAGCGTCCCGAACTTCAGGTCGGCGGACAGGCGAGACGTCCCCTCGGCGTCGAGCCGGTTGCGGCCGTCGGCGTACTCGGGAAGTGCCGCGGACGCGACCCAGCGGGCCAGCCGCGTGCGCGCGGCGGCCTCCCCGGGAAGCGGCAGGAGGTCGTCGTCCGCCGTGGGCGGCGGCGGCACTGGGATCACCTCGCCCGCGACCGGGACCGCCGGCCCGGGGATCACGGCGGGGGCGGGCAGGATCGCCCGCCTCGGGACGGCGGCCCAGCGCCGGAAGAACGGGGTGAAGACGAGGACCGGGCGGCCGTCCGCGCCACCGACCTCCTCCGGCTCGGCCACCAGGAGGCCGCGCGCCAGGTGGAGGCGCCGGCCACCGGCCGCGAGCGCTTCGTCGACGATCCGGTCGCGCCGTCGCGCGAACGGGCCGATGTCGCGGGTGGCGAACACGTCGACCGCACCGAGCTCCGCGGCGAAGGCGGGGACGACCGCCTCTGGCCGTCCGGTGCGCACGACCAGCGGCGAGCCGAGCCTGGCGAGGTCGTCGGCGAGCGCCCGCAGGCTTCCAAGGAGGAACCACGTCCGGTTGGCCGACGCGCGAGGGCCGTCCAGGAGCCGCTCGTCGAGCACGTAGAGCGGGACGACGACGTCGGCGGACGCGAGCGCGCGGGCCAGCGCGGGATGATCGTGGACACGGAGGTCGCGCCGGAGCCAGAGGACGGCGACGCGCGGGCGGAGCTCGGTGGTCACGCCCCATCATCGCGCGGCCGGCGCCGCCGGATGGGGCAGGCCGGGTCTCAGAGCGCGATGGCGAACGAGGTCGCCATGTCGGCGACCTCCTGGGCATCGTCGTTGGCACGCTCCGGCGGCACCGCGAACGTCAGCACGTAGCCACGCCCCGGCAGCGTGTAGAGGACCTGGGTGACGGCCGCCATGCCGGGCTGCCCGTCGGGCCGCGTGAGGGGCGCGAGGTAGGCCAGCGAATAAGCCTGGCCGCCGGTCACGAGGATCGGGCGCAGCTCCACGTCGTCCTCGACCAGCTGCTCCACCTGGCCCTGCACCGTCTTCGCGAACGTCTCGAGGGCGACGTCGGGCGGAAGGTCGACCTCCGTGACCGTGAGCGTCGCCAGCTCGCCCGCGGTCAGCGCGTCCTTCGAGCCGTCGAAGGCCACGTACGACGCGCTGTCGGGCAGGGCGTCGAGGCGAGCGCCGAGCGACTCGGCGAATTCCGGGTTCGTGGTGCCGAGCTCGGCGAGGAGCGCACCGTTGTCGCCGTCGACCGGGACGCTCTGCCAGCCGTCCGCGAGGTCGATCGTGAACGCACCCCGCGGGAACGGCGTCGCGGCGGGGCTGCCGTCCGGGCCGGCCGTGGTCCCCGGGCTCGCCGTCGCGGCCGGGCTCGGCGAGGAGGGAGCCGGGGTCGCCGATCCTGCCGGCGACGTGCTGGGCGTCGCGCCGCAGGCGGCCAGCAGCGCGGCCACGGCCGCGACGGCCACGACGGCCCCGATCCCGCGGCCGGCAGCCCGGGCCCGGCGCGGCCGAGCTCCCTGCGGCGTCACGGCGCGGGGACCTCGTCGGGGCGGGCGACCCGGACGAACGGCCGGACGCGCGCCTCGACCCAGACGCCCTCGCGCATGTAGACGTCGGCACGGACGACCGCGAGCGCGGCGTCGGCGTCGGCGGCCCGCACGAGGAGGAGCGACGCCGACATGTCGGTGTAGGCGCCGGCCTCGATGACGACGCCCGTCCGGCGCAGCTCCGCGATCCGGGCGAGGTGCGTCGGCCGGTGCGCCGGCCGCGTCTCGGCGGCGTCGGGGGCATACGTCGCCTCGACGACGAAGACGGGTTCGAGGACGACGCCGTCCGGGATCTCCGTGGCCATGGAATACCTCTGCGCTGGGGCTCGGACCGGCGGATACGGTAGCGCCGACGCGCGAGTCGTGCCGCGGGCGTCCGTCAGCCGCCGCCGACGATGAGCATCGCGGCGACGGCGGCCACCGCGATCCCGGTCGCGTGCACCCGTCCGATGGGCTCGCGGAGGACGACGGCCGCCAGGATGACGGTCGACACGGGATAGAGCGACGCCAGGACGGCCGCGAGTGCCAGGCCGCCCACCTGGGCGCCGACGAGGAAGAGCGCGTTGCCGGCGAGGTCGAGGATGCCCACGAGGACGACGAGGCCGAGGAGCCGGGGGCGCCCGGCGAACGAGGCCCGGACCGGCACGCGCGTGGCGAGGACGATGCCGGTCACGAGCACCGCCGCGGCCGCGCGCGAGACCGCGAGCGGGCGCGAACACGCCCGTCTCGATCTGGCCGACGCACGTGCTGTAGAGGCCGAAGGCGACCCCCGCCCCGACCGCCAGCAGGATCCCGCCGCGACCGGTGCTGCCGTCGTCGGCGATCGACACGAGGAGGATGGCGACGAGCGCGAGCCCGAAGCCGGCAAGGCGTACCGGGGTCGGCAGGCCCTCGGTGGCGACGCCGACGATGACCGGGATCGCCGCCGTGAGGACCCCCGTGATCGGGGCCACCGTGCCCATCTGGCCGTCGGCGAGGGCCCGGTAGAGGCCGGCGAGGCCGATCGCGCCGAACACGGCGGCGGCGGCCGCCCACGCCGCGTCGGGGGCCGCCGGCACCGGCTCGCCACGCACGATGGCGAGCGCGAGGGCGCCGACCAGCCCCGTGAGCGTCGACCCGAGGAGGGCCAGGAAGACCGGCAGCCGCTTCGCCGCGAGGCCGCCGCCGAAGTCGCCGGCGCCCCAGAACGCCGCCGCGAAGAGGCCCGCTGCGGCCGCGAGGAGGTCGGAGGGCATCGGGTCCCGCGGCGAGGCCCGGCGTCAGTCGGTCGCCGGGACGGGCTCCGGCTCGTCCTCCGGGCCGTCCTCCGGTCCGTCGTCAGGTCGGTCGTCGACCACGGTCGGTCCCGGCAGCACGACCACCCGGTCGGCCGCGTGGTCGTAGCGGGTGGAGGTCGTCAGGTAGATCACCTGGAAGTCGCCGGCCAGCTCGCGCAGCATCTCGACCGCCCGACCGGCGCGCTCGTCGTCGAACGTCACGAAGGGGTCGTCGAACACGAGCGGTGGCCGGCGGTCCTGCGTGACGAGGCGCACGAGGCCGAGGCGCGCCGCGAGGTACCCGAGGTCGAGCGTGCCCTGCGACAGCTCCTCGAGGCGGACCCAGTCGCCGCGCTCAGGGGCGAAGACCGAGATGTCGAGCGTGGCGTCGTTGACGGCGACGCGGCGGTAGCGACCGCCGGTGAGCCGCTCGAGGTCTCCCCGCATCCGCTTCTCGAGGTAGCGAGTGGCGGTCCGCATCGTGGCGACCTCGGCGCGCTGGATCGCCTCGAGCGCGGTCCGGTAGATCCGCTCGCGACGCTGGATCGCGGCGAGCTCGACGCGCCACGAGGCGAGGCGCTCGGCCTCGCCCGCGACCTGCTCGGCGTCGACCGGGTTCTGCTCCACCCGCGCCCGGGCGGTGGCCTCGTCGTCGCGGGCCCGCTCGAGCGCCGCCTCCTGGTCCCGCACCTCGACCTCGAGGCGCTCGCGGGCACGCGGCTCCCTGGCGATCGGCCCGAGCGCCTCGAGGGCGCCGGTCTTCTGCTCGATCTCGAGGGCCGCCGCGTCGCGGAGCGCCGGCAGCGTCTCGACCGGCTCCTTCCCGACGAGACCGTCGAGCTGGGCCCGGGCCCGCTCGATCGCCTGAACGTGGGCGTCCTCGCGGGCGAGCAGGTCCTCGGCGGCCGCGACGTCGTCGACCTCGATCGTCACGAGCTGGGCCGTGAGGTCGGCCTGCTTCCGCCGGAGGTCGTCCTGGAGCTGGGAGCGGCCGCGCAGCCGGCGGGAGATCTCGTCGTCGCGGAGCTGCTTCTGCCGACGGAGGTCGAAGGCGGCCCGGCGGCGGCTGCGGGCGAAGGCCGCGAGGAGCGCCGCGACGACGGCCGCGACCAACCCGCCGACGACCACCGCCGTGAGCGAGGCGAGGACGCCGACGATCGCCGCGACGACGCCGCCGGCGGCGAGCAGGAGCGCAAGCCAGGCGAAGGGCCGGTAGTGGGGCTCCGGGATCTTGATGTCGTAGTCGACCGACTCGGGCTCCTGGCCGAGCTGCGCGGTGATCTCGGCAACCTCCCGGTCGAGGGCGCGCGTGCGTTCGACGAGCTGGCGCAGGACCGGCAGCGGGTTGGGCGACGGATGGGTCGTCCCGAGCTCCTCGACCTGGCCGGCGACGACGACCGCCTGGCGGTACCGCTCGAACCGCTCGCGGGCGACCTCGCGCTCGGCGCCGAGGCGCTCGGCCTGACGGGCCTTCTCGAGCAGGGCGCGCCGCTCGGCGAGGACGTGATCGGCGGAGGCCCGTCGCCCGCGGGCGTCCACGAGCGCATCGCGATCCCGTTCGAGCTGGGCCAGCTGGGCTTCGCCCTGGGCGACGACGGCCTCGGACCGGGCCACGGCCTGCTCGGCGACCCGCAGCCGGCCGGGGTTCTTCTCGCCGCGCGCCTGGAGGTCGTGGAGTGCCCGCTCGAGGCGCCGCTTCGCGACGCTCGTCCCGCGGTCGGCTCCGCTGATCGAGGCCTGCAGGCGGTCCCGCAGCGCCCCCTCGTCGCGCGCGAGGTCGTCGACCTCCTGGTGGCGAATCGACGCCGTCGAGCGGAAGAACTTCTCGCCCGGGATCCCGGTCAGGTCGGCGAGGATCTCGTCGGCCCGGGCCGGATCGGTCACCTCGTTCCCGTCGAGGAGAAGCCGCACGGTGCCCTTCTGGCCTCGGAAATCCTTCTCGAGGAGCCCTTCCCGGGTCCCGTCGAGGTCCTCCTGGACAAAGTCGACCGCGACCCACGGCCGGGCGTCGTCGGCGGCGCCCCAGCTGCGGAGGCTGTCGATCTCGGCGCCCCCGGCGGTCACCCTGCGAAAGAGGGCGACCTCGAGGGCCCGCTGGAGCGTCGACTTGCCGGCCTCGTTGGGCCCCCGGACGACCGTCAGCCCCGGCGCGAGCTCGAGGTCGAGCTCCCGGTGCGCCTTGAGGTTGCGGAGTCGCAGCCGGGTGATCCTCACAGGGTCACCTCGCGGCCGTCGAGGAGCAGGCGGGCCACCCGCAGCGCCTCGCGGAGCTCGCGCGCCCGGTCGTCGTTCGCCACGGCCTCGGCCTCGGCGATCTCACCGGAGAGGTCGCGGACGAGCGCTCCCACGATCGTGTCCTGGGGCGGGAGCGGTCCCTCGGGCAGCGCGGCCGCGGCCGCGTCGCGAACGCGCAGGCGGAAGAACCGCTCGGCGAGCTCGCGCTCCACCTCGTCCGGGGCGAGGTCGAGGTCGTCGGGGCGGACGCCGATGAGACGCACGTCGAGGACGAGGTCGGGATCGGCGAGGGCCGCGAGGCGCTCCACGAGGGCCGGCTGGCTGCCGACCGCCGCGGCATCGACGTCGAGCCGGTCGAACCGCGTGCGACCGACCCGCCGCTCCTCGACGTCGACGTGACGCCCCCCGTCGCGCTCGGCGAGGGTCACGAGGAGGACGTTGCCGGCCCGGTCCTGGTCGACGGCGACGGGCTCCGGCGCGCCGCTGTACGCCCACAGCGTCGCGCCGGCCTGGCCCCGCTGGGTGGAGTGCCAGTGGCCGAGGGCGAGGTAGTCGAGGTGCGTCGCCGCGACCTCCTCGCTCGTGAAGACGACCTCGTCGTGCTCCGTCCTGCCGGGGATGAGGAGCGAGCCGTGGACCATGCCGACATGCCACGACGCCCGGTCATCGCCGGCCACGTCGAAGCCGGCCAGCGGGCTGCGCGGGGCGCGCTTCGTCGCGAAGACCCGGGCGTGGACCGCGAGGTCGAGCGGGCCCAGGACGACGTCCGGGCGGTCGGGCGTGAGCACCGCGAGGCGGTCCGTGTCGGCCGGCAGACCGGCCAGCGCGGCGAGGTCGTACGCGCGGTAGACCGATGCGCCGTCGTAGACGTCGTGGGTGCCGGGGATCACGACCGTCCGGATGGCCGCGTCGGCGAGTCGGCGGAGCTCGGCGGCCGCACGCTCGACCGACCGCCGGGGCTGGGTGTTCGAGTCGAACAGGTCGCCGGCGATGAGGACCGCGTCCACGCGCTCCTCGACGGCAAGGTCGACGGTGGCCCGGAAGGCGGCGAACTGGCGCTCGCGCTGCGCAGCCGCCTGCTCGCCGAGGTCGGCGTGGCGGGCCCCGAGATGGACGTCGGCCGTGTGGAGCAGGCGCAGCATCGGAGCCATTCTCCCAGATCGACGGGGCCGTGGGGCGCCGGACCGGGCGCCCGTCCCGGGTCCACCTCGCGAGCGCGGCCGGAGGCCATGCCGGAGAGCCGATGCTATCCTTCGTCCAACGCAACCGGTGCGCGCCCCGAGAGGTCACGCAGCACGTCACCCGGGTAGCGCGGCACCAGGCTCCCGTCGCCTCTCCGCCGTTCCCGCGTCGACGGTGCGGCGTCCCTCCGGGTCGCTCGGCGGGTGCGAGCGCACGGACCTGGAGGAAGCACCCTTGACCTACATCGATCGCACGCTGACCTGTGTCGACTGCGGGATGAGCTTCACGCACTCCGCGGCGGACCAGGAGTACTACGCCGAGAAGAGCTTCACCTCGGATCCGAAGCGCTGCCCCGCGTGCCGGGCCAGCCGGCGCCAGGCCCGCGGCGACGGGTGGGACGTCCGCAGCATCGGCGGCCCGCGCGGCTACGAGCGCGGCGGCGACCCGGTCGCCCGCGAGTACTTCGCGGTCACGTGCTCGCGCTGCGGCAACAACGCCCAGGTCCCGTTCAAGCCGCGGCTCGACAAGCCCGTCTACTGCTCCGACTGCTTCCGCGCGGTCAAGGCGGGCTGAGCGACCGGCCCGGACCCGGCACGACGAAGCCCGGCCATTGGCCGGGCTTCGTGGGAGGTTGGCCCGGCAGCGGGAGGAGGCCGTCGACCGGACCGCGGAGGAGTGAGCGCAGAGCGATCCTCGCGGCCGGCCGTGATCCCCGTGATTCCGCTCCGTTAACGGCCGTCAAAGATCGTCCGGGTTGACGGGCTCCAACTCGTTCCCGCCCGGATCCCGGTCAGCGGGCGGGCCGGTGAGGCGGAACGTCTCGCCGTCCCGATGGCGGACCCGCCGCCGGCCGGACCAGACCGTCACCCGGCCCCGCCCGCCGACCTGCCACGTCCCGTCGATCCCGACGGCCGCGGTCTCCTCGTCGATCCCGAGCACCGCCGCGCCCCGCGGCGCCGCCAGGGCCACCGCCGCGAGGAGGGCCTCCGGGAATGCATCGTAGTGGGGCAGGACGGCGACGTCGGGAACGAGCCCCAGGGCCGCGGTCCAGCCGACCGGGAACCGGATGAAGCGGCGGCCGCCCACCCGCGGCTGGTGGCCGGCGAGAACCATCGCCCCGGCCGAGCACCCGGCCACGACGCCGCCGCGGGCGTGGACGCGGGCGAGTGCCGCCCCGGCGGCCGTGTCGCGAAGTGCCTCGAGCAGGTGGTCGGGCTTGCCTCCCGAGAGGTACACGAGGTCGGCTTCACCGATCGCCTGCTCCCACGCCGGGTCGTCGGCATCCTCCCGGCCGCGCAGCTCGACCGGCTCGACCTCGGCGCCGAGATCCCCGAAGTGCGCGCAGCCCTGCTCGATCCACGTGCGGAACGTAGCCTCGCCGTCGGGCCACGAGGCCGTCGGGAGGATCGCCACGCGGGGCCGGGCGCGGCCCGTCGCGGCGAGGAGGGCGCGGTCGACATCGAGCATGGCGGCGGTGAACTCGCCGGAACCGATGAGGGCGATGATGCCGGGCACGGTCGTGAGTCTAGCGCGCCGTGGCGCGACCGCTGGCACTCCCGGTCCTATGGTCATGCCGCCCGATGGTCGCTATCCTCCGCCCACCGGGGCGCAGCCCCGGCGCGGCCACGAGGGAGAGGCCGCCGGCTCGCCCATCGCACGCGAGGGAGGCACGATGGAATCGACCGGATCGTCCGGCACACCGGGTACCGAGTCTGACGGGTTGCCCGCCCCGGAGGCCCCGGCGGCGCCGGCGGCACCGGTCGCGCCGCCCGCCGCGAGCGGGAACCCGGCCTGGCTCAACACGATCACGTCGCAGCAGGCGGTCGTCGGCGCCGGCGGGCTCGTCTACGCTGACGTCCCGGCCCGGATCTTCGCCTACATCATCGACGCGATCATCCTCACCGTCGGGTTCGGGATCCTCTACGGGATCTTCGGGGCCCTCCTCATCGGCTCGCTTGCCACGGGCCTCGGCTTCATGTCGTTCGTATGGTTCGTCGTCCTGGTCCTGATCTACGCGGCGGGCAGCGCGATCTACTTCATCTACACGTGGACGAAGATGCGCGGCACGCCTGGGCAACGCGTGCTCGGTCTCGAGACGCTCAATGCCGCCGACGGGGCGGTCCTCACCCAGCCGCAGGCGATCCGGCGGTGGCTGTACCTGTTCGGTCCCGCGGTGCTCGGCCAGGCTGCCTCGCTCATGTTCGGGGGACTCGGCTTCCTCGTGAGCGTGGCCCTGCTCGCGTACCTCATCTTCCTCCTCTACAGCACTTCCAACAGCCCGACCCGCCAGGGCTTCCACGACGTCCAGGCGAGCTCCGTCGTCGTCAAGATCCAGCGGTAGGCTTCGGCCGCGCCTTCAGCCGGCACGCAGCACGACGCCCCGGCCGACCCGGCCGGGGCGTCGTCATGACTCGCGGGCGGATCGTCGCCCCGGCTCAGCGGCGCTGGGCCTTCCCGTCCGACGTCCGCGCCCGCCGCAGGTAGGAGGCGCTGCTGTACATCTGCTTCTGGAGCGCGGGCGCCATCGCGACCGACACCTTGTCGGCCGCCTCGCCGTCGAGCTCGCGGGCGAGCCGCAGAAGCTCCGCGTCGCCGTCGGCGTAGGAGCGGATCCGCTCGGCCACACCGCTGAGGGCACCGGAGGCCCGCCGGAACTCCCCGGCCTTGTTGAGGGTGACGGCCTCCATGCGGGCCCGGGCCGCGAAGAGCCCGGCGACGAGCCGATCCACGTCCGCCGTGCGCGGCTGGTGGTCGTTCGTCGCGTGGTCCGCATAGGTCCAGCGGACGTCGACCGCCCTGCCGGCGAACGCGCCGTCCCGGTCCTCGACGCGGACACGGGCGTCGGCCGGCTCGCCGACCGTCCCGTGGGCGAAGTTGACCCGGAGGACGACCTCCCGCTCCTGCCGAGCGACGAGGTCGCCGACCGCGACGGACCAGGAGCCCTCGCCCCGGCGCTCGACGGGTTCCGGGCCGAGCAGCTCGAGCTGGGCGCCATGAGGCAGGTCGACACCGATGCGGACGTCGCGAGCGACGACCTCCAGCGCCTCCCCGAGCTCGCTCGTCATGAAGTCGGCGATCTGGTTCGCCTCCTCGATGTAGTAGAAGTTGCCGCCGCCCGCCGCCGCCATCGTCTCGAGCAGCGCCTCGTCGAAGTCGTGGCCGACCCCGAACGTCGAGGTCGCCACGCCGCGGCGGCGCAGCTCGGCCGCGTGGGTCTCGAGCTCGAAGCGATCGGTGACGCCGACGTTGGCGAGGCCGTCGGTGAGGAGCAGCGTCCGCGAGACGGTCGCCGGTCCGACATGGAGGGCGACCTGCTCGCAGCCGCGGATCCAACCCTCGAACAGGTTCGTGGACCCGCGGGCGTCGACGGCGCGAAGGGCCTCGCGGGCGGCCGACCTGGCCACGCTCGACGCCGGGCTCGTCGGCACGACGACCTCGATGCGGTCGTCGTAGAAGACGACCGAGAAGCGATCGCGGCCGTCGAGGGTCTCGATCGCCCGCTGGACCGCCTGCTTCGCGAGGCGGATCTTCTGGCCGCCCATCGAGCCCGAGCGGTCGAGGACGAGGGAGACGTTGACCGGCAGGCGATCGGACCGGTGCGGGGCGTCCGGCGCGACGAGGCGGACGACGAGATAGCGGGTGCTGCGGGCAGTGGACCGGACGTACGTCCGGTCCTGGCGGATCTGGAAGGTCATGGCTGGTCCTCCTCGAGGAGCCGCCGAGCCACCTCGAGGAGGCGGGTCACGGCGCGGTTCTGGCTGCGCGTGAGGGGCCGCCGGACGTGCAGCTCGACGTCCGGGGCGAGGGCGTAGCGCTCCCAGTGGGAGCGGTCGGGGGTGGGTGGGATCGGTTCCGCGTCGTAGCCCGGCAGCGGAACCTCGGCGACCCGTCGCAGCAGGCTGGGCCGGGCGTCGACGTGCCGGGGGGGCGGGGAGGCGGCCGGCGGCGGTGCCGGCTTCGCCACGCGGAGCGGCGTCGCGAGGACACTGCGGACGTAGTCGAGCGCCGAGTCGGCCGGCGCGGAGACCTCCGCCTCCGCGATGACCTCGTCGTCGGTGAGGGCGGCGAGCCGCGCCCGGATGTCGGCGAGCGGGAGATGCTCCCGCTGGAGCCGCCGGATCAGCCGAAGCCGGGCGAGATGGCCGTCGTCGTAGCGGGCGCCGGGCCCACTCGCCCCTGGGGAGCGCAGCAGGCCCTGCGCGATGTAGTAGCGGACCGTGCGCGGCGTGACGTCGGCAAGGTCGCACAGCTCGGAGAGCGTGTAGGCGGAGTCATGCACGGATGCATCATGACAGTGCGACGTTGCACTGTCAAGACCCTGCTTGACGCGAGCCCTGGGCCACCTCGCCAGCCGGCCGTCCCCTAGTCCGCCGTGGCCACCTCCGTCGACGGCTCGAAGCGCGGCAGCCCGAGGCGGCCGGAGCCGAACCGCGTGCCGGCCCGGCCCCACGCCAGCGCGGCGGCGTCCTCGAGGCGCCCGATCGCGGCGAAGCGCCCGCCGCTGCGGACGAACTCCGCGCAGGCGCGGATCTTCGGTCCCATCGAACCCGCCGGCCAGGCCCCGGCCGCGAGCCCGGCGAAGGCCTCGTCGGGCGCGAGTCGGCTGATCGCCGCGGCCCGCTCCGTCCCCCACTCCCGGTACACGGCGTCGACGTCGGTGAGGAGCAGCAACCCCTCGGCGCCGACGGCCCGGGCGAGGACGACGGCGGCGAGGTCCTTGTCGATCACCGCCTCGCGGCCCTCGTAGCGTCCGTCCGGCAGCTCGGCGACGGGGATGCCGCCGCCGCCCGACGCGATGACGAGGATGCCGGCCTCGACGAGCGAGCGGATCGACGCGGCCTCGACGAGCCGCAGCGGCACGGGCGACGGGACGACGCGCCGCCAGTGGGCGCCGTCCGGGGCGATCGACCAGCCTCGTTCGGCCGCATGGGCGCGCGCGGTGGCCTCGTCGTAGACGGGCCCGACGGGCTTCGTCGGGTGGGTGAAGGCCGGGTCGTCGGAGCGGACGACGACCTGGCTGACGACGACGGCGATCTCGCGCCTGATCCCCCGCTCCAGGAACGCGGCGTGGAGCGCCTGGGCCATGAGGTAGCCGATCTGGCCCTGCGACTCGGCGCCGAGGACGTCGAGCGGCGGCGGCGGGACGACCTCCGCCGCCATCTCGGCCCCGATCGCGAGGAACCCCACCTGCGGCCCGTTGCCGTGGGTGAGGACGATCTCCGCGCCGCTCCGCTCGGCCAGGTCGACGAGGGCGCGGGCGGCGACCTCGAGGTTGCGGCGCTGGACCTCGGTCGACCCGGGGTCGCCACGCCGGATGAGGGCGTTCCCGCCCAGGGCGACGGTGATCCGGGTCATCCCGCCACGCCCGCCCGTGCCGCCACGGCCGCTAGGAGGCGGTCGCCGCTCCGGCGCCGCGCGCTCGGGCGACGATCGGGGCGAGCAGGTCGCCGAGCGACGGAGCCTCGGGCTCCGGGGGAAGCTCCTCGAGGTCGTAGCGGACCCGCACGACCGGCTTCTCGAGGCGCAGGACCCGCGTGAGGTCGATCGGGTTGGCCGCGAGGACGAGGTCGGCCGGCATCGCGTTGAGGGTCGCCTGGAGCTCGTCCATCTGCTCCCGCCCGTAGCCCATGGCCGGCAGGAGGTTCTCGAGCTTCGGGTACTTCGCCAGCGTCCGGGCCAGCTCGCCCGTGGCGTACGGCCGCGGGTCCACGAGCTCGGCCGCCCCGAAGCGGCGGGCGGCGACGACGCCGGCGCCGTAGGTCATCCCGCCGTGGGTCAGCGTCGGGCCGTCCTCGACGATGGCCACGCGCTTGCCGGCGATGTCGCCGCCGACGAGCTGCAGGGCCGACGTCGCCAGGATCACCTCGGCCCGCGGGTTGTAGCGGGCGATGCTTTCGCGGACGGTCGCGATCTGCTCGGGGGTGGCGCTGTCGACCTTGTTGACGACGACGACGTCGGCCATCCGCAGGTTCGTCTCGCCGGGGTGGTACTGGACCTCGTGGCCGGCGCGCAGCGGATCGGCGACGACGACGAACAGATCGGGGGCGTAGAAGGGGAAGTCGTTGTTGCCGCCGTCCCAGATGACGACGTCGGCCTCCTTCTCGGCCTCGCGGAGGATCGCCTCGTAGTCGACGCCCGGCGTAGACGACGCGGCCCGCGTCGAGATGGGGCTCGTACTCCTCGCGCTCCTCGATCGTCGTCTCGTGGCGGTCGAGGTCCTCGTACGTGGCGAAGCGCTGGACCCGCTGCTTGACGAGGTCGCCGTAGGGCATCGGGTGGCGGACGACGACGACGCGGAGCCCCTGGGCCTCCATGTGCTCGGCGAGGTAGCGGGTCGTCTGGCTCTTGCCGGCGCCGGTGCGGGTGGCGCCGGTCGCCACGACCGGCTTCGTGCTCTTGACCATCGTGTGCACGGGCCCGAGGAGCACGAAGTCGGCCCCGCCGGCGAGCGCGCGGCTGGCCTGGTGCATCACGAACTCGTGGGAGACGTCGCTGTAGGCGAAGACGACGCGGTCGATCTTCTGCGTCGCGAAGATGCGCTCGAGCTCGTCCTCGGGGACGATCGGGATCCCCGCCGGGTAGAGCGGGCCGGCGAGCTCCGGCGGGTAGCGGCGGTCCTCGATCCCGGGGATCTGCGTCGCCGTGAAGGCGACGACCTCCACTGCCGGGTCGTCGCGATAGACGACGTTGAAGTTGTGGAAGTCGCGTCCCGCGGCCCCCATGATCACGACCTTCAAGCGGTCCATGGTTCGTCCGTCCTCCAGGCCGTCGGGGGAACGCTCGCGGTCGGGCAGGTTGGTGCGCCCGGGCGCGCCGGCGACGGCGTCGGCGGACGAGCCGGTTCCCGGCCAGGGCCCGGCGGTCGTCCAGTCCTCCGAGTGTCGGGGGCGCGTCAAGGGCGGGGGAAGGGCCGGGTGGCCCGGCCGGGCGGTCCGTTCGGGACGGGCGCGCTCAGCGAAGCCGGAACGGCTCCCCGTGGCCCGGGATCACGACCTCGACGCCGGCGTCGAGGAGCCGCCGCCTTCCCGCCTCCAGCTTCGCCTGGTACCCGTCGCGTGGTCCGGCCCCGACAGGTCGTCGTGGGTGTCGACGTCGCGCAGCGAGTCGCCGCCGGGGTCGAGCGCCCGCCAGCGGTCCTCTGGAACGCGAACCAGCCGCAGCCGCCCGAAGAGCGTGAAGAGCCGACGATCGGGTCCGGCCAGGGCTCTTGCCGCCGCCGGGCGGACCGTCGGGGCGCGCAGCGCGACGGGGAAGGGCCACAGGCTGTCGCCGTCGCCGAGGGCGGCAACGTCGGGCGGATCCGGCGCTTCGGCGCCGCCGAGCTCGTCGAGCAGCGCCCGGAGCACGGCAACCCGGAGGAACGGCTGGTCGCCGGCGACGAGGAGGGCGCGCGGGTGGCTGGCGGCGGTCAGCCCGGCCACGAGGCCGCCGAGCGGGCCCGTTCCGGCGGCGAGGTCGCGGGCGACGGCGAGCGGCGGCGCGAGCCGTTCCGGCAACGCCGGCAGCGGGGCATCCGGGGCGAGCACGACGACGACCTCGTCGGCCACCTCGGCGACCGCGAGGATCGCCCGGTGGAGAAGCGGCCGCCCGGCCACGAGCACGGACAGCTTGTCGCCGCCGAACCGCGACGACCGGCCGCCGGCCAGGACGATCGCGCTGACGCCGACGCTCACAGCGGCGGAAGGTCCGCGAGGGCGACGACCGGGACGCCGAGGTTCGTGGCGACGTAGAGCTGTCGTTCGTCCGCCGTGATCAGCCGGGCATCGTTGCGCGCCGCGCACACCGCGTAGGCACCGTCCTGCACCCGGAGCCCCGTGCGGACCGCGATGTCGAACGCCGCGTCGGCGACCGCGATCGGCGACGCGTCGTCGAACGACAGCGCCTCGAGCGCATCGAGAGCATGCCGGGCGTCGTCGACCTCGATCCGACCATCTCGCACCGCGCGATCGACAGCTCCGGCAACCTCGAGGAGAACGTGCGCTGGCTCGATCGCCGCGACCCTGCCCCCCTCGAGGGCCATCCGCAATCGCCGCGCTCGGTCCCTGCTCGTCTCGTCGTCGAGCACCCAGCGGACGGCGACGCTCGCGTCGATGGTCACGAGCGGGATCGTCACGTGGCGGCACCCCGGCGAGTGGGCGAGATCATGGCTTCGATCCGTTGATCCCACTCGCGATCCGCGGCTTCCAGGATCGCGTCGACCGTGTCGTGCGGGCCGCTCGGCGGCTTCGTGCGGGCGCGGATCCCGTCGAGGCGGTCGAAGGCGCGGCGACGGCGCTCGAGCATCCGCTCGTACGTGTCCGGCCAGTGCTCGGCGTTCCAGCGGGCGACGAAGGCGGCCCGGTCCTCGTCGGCGCCGGCCACGTAGGGGGCGACCGCCTCGCGGGCCGCGGTCGGCGCCGGGCGCGCCGTCGGAAGGTCGAGCGCGGCAGCGGGGATCCGGACGGCACGGCCGATCCGGACGCTCGGCAGCGAGCCGTCGGCGATGCGCCGGCGGACGCTCCGCAGGCTGATACCCAGCCGGGCGGCGACCTCCGCGGCGTCCAGGTAGTCGGGATCGGTCATGGGCTGATCATGCCAACACAGGCCACGACATGTCAGAGGATGCCACGTTGGTCGTCCGCCGGCGGCGTCGTGGTCACGCGGTCCGCGCGTGGACCGCGCACGTGGCCCTGCGACGTCCGGGCCAGGACGCCGCGCCGATTCAGCTCGTCGAGCAACGCCATCGCGTACTTGCGGCTCGTGCCCGTTGCGTCGCGAAGCGCCGCGGGGGCGAGCGGGCCGGGCGTCGCGAGGCGGAGGGCCGTCGCCTGGAGACGAGCGAACGCGGGCGCCGACCAGGCGAGGTCCCCCTCGACGCGGATGATGCGGCCGGCGGCCTCGAGGGCCTGGATCCCGGCAGCCGGGCAGCCGGCGTCTCGGGCGGCGTCGGCAAGCGACGGGGGTGCCGGCGTGTCGAGCGCCGTCTCGAGGCGCTCCATGGCCGCCAGGATCTCGGGTGCGGGGCCGGCGGACCGCCCCGGCTCGTGGACGAGGTCGCCGGTCCGGGCCAGCCGCCCGGCCGCGACGAGTGACTCGACGATCGCCCCGCCGGCCTCCACGGCGAGCGCGGGCTCGACCGACGCGTGGCGCCGCAGGACGCGCGCGAGCGCGACGCGCAGCTCGGCCAGCGACACGCCGTCGCCGCCGGTCGCACGGACGGCGGCCATCGCCTCCTCCCCGACCGCGGCGGCCACGGCCGGCCCGAGGACGAGCCGCCCGGCGGGAACGGCAGCGTCCGCGGGCAGGGCGGCGACCTCGGGCCGCGACCGCGCCAGCGCCCCGTGGAGGGCAAGCAGGGCCGCGGCCCGCTCGCCGGCCGTCGTCGCGGCGGCGAGCGGGCCGACCTCCGTCGCCGTCGCGCGACGCCAGGCGGCCCCCGTCGGCGGCCGCGGGTCGAGCACCCGGCCACCGGCGAGCGGCTCCGGCGGCGAGGGCCGACGGAGGACGAACCGGTCACCGGGCGCGGCCGCCACCGGCGTCGCCAGCCGGAGGATCGCGGTCGACGCCGCGGTCGCGGGATCGTGGACGTCGCGCCGGGATCGCCGGACGACACCTTCGACGGCGGTCGTCCCGAGGTGCAGGCGCACGGGCGTTCCGGCGGCGACCTCGCCACGTCGGGCGCCGCCCGCCTGCAGATCGAGCGCCGGCCGCAGGGCGACGAGCAGCCGGTCGGTCGCGACGACCGCCGGGTCGTCGGTGAGCACGGCGCCGCGCGCGACGGTCCCGCGGTCGACGCCGGCGAGGTTGGCAGCGCGAGCCGCCCGCCCGGCCCTCCGGTCTCGACCGCGACTCCGCGTACCTGCGAGCTCGCGCGCCCGGACGCTGGAACCCGCCCGGCTCGACTCGCAGCGTCGCCCCGGGCGCGCACCGGGCCGCCGCGCAGCGTCCCGGTCACGACCGTCCCCCGCCCCTTCACGCCGAAGACGCGGTCGACCGCCAGCCGCGCCGGACCGGCGGTCCCCGCTCCGTCCGCCCGCGCGCGGTCGCGCAGCTCGACGAGCGCCGCGGCGAGCGCGGCGATCCCCTCCCCCGTCGTCCCCGACACGCCGACCACGGGCGCGCCGGCGAGGGTCGTCGGCCCGAGCATGGCCGCCACCGCGGCTCGCACCTCGGCCACCCGCTCGGCGTCGACGGCGTCGATCTTCGTGATGGCGACGACGGCGTGGCGCAGCCCCAGCGCGTCGAGGAGCTCGACGTGCTCGAGCGTCTGGGCCCGCGGCCCGTCGTCGGCGGCGACCACGAGCAGCACCGCGTCGACCTCGCCGGCCCCGACGAGCATGTTGCCGACGAGCCGGTCGTGCCCCGGGACGTCGACGAAGTCGAGGACGTCGCCGTCGGGCAGGCGGAGGTGCGCGTAGCCGACCTCGATCGTCATCCCGCGGCGCCGCTCCTCGGGCAGCCGGTCGGCGTCGATCCCGGTGAGCGCCCGCAGCAGCGTCGTCTTGCCGTGGTCGATGTGGCCGGCGGTCCCGACGACGACGGTCACTCCGCCCCGCCCCGGGTCATCGCGCCGGCTGCCCGGTCACCGCGGCCCGCCGCCGGCCTCGAGCGCGACGACAACGCGCGGCCGAGGGCGTCGTCGCGGGCCGGGTCGATCGTTCGCAGGTCGAGCAGGACGACGTCGTCCTCGATCCGGGCGACGACCGGTGGATCGCCGGCCCGGAGGGCGTCGAGGCAGCGCTTCGGCGAGCGCGCGTTGATCCCGATGCCCCACGACGGGAGCGCCTGGCCGGGCAGCGAGCCGCCGCCGACGGTGGACGACAGGCG
Source organism: uncultured Chloroflexia bacterium (assembly GCA_963736545.1). Classification (GTDB taxonomy): domain Bacteria; phylum Chloroflexota; class Limnocylindria; order Limnocylindrales; family CSP1-4; genus CTSoil-043. The sequence goes on along the minus strand of CAVTPA010000001.1, from coordinate 2,913,669 downwards.
AACGGCCGACACGCCGGGCGTGCCGGCCGCCAGCGCCGCCGCCCGCGCGCTCGAGCTCGGGGAGGGACATTGCGATCATCCGCCAGACCGGGATCTCGGTCGTCGCCAGGCCGGCCCGATAGAGCCCGAGCGTCGCGGCGACCCCGGCGAGCGTCGCCTTGTCGGGGCGCATCGCGCGGGCCAGCGGGTCCTTGCGGAGCCGCGCGACGAGATCGGCTCGGCCGACGACGAGGCCCGCCTGCGGCCCGCCGACGAGCTTGTCGCCGGAGAACGTGACGAGGTCGGCGCCGGCCGCCAGGCGCTCCATCGGCGTCGGCTCGTGGGCCAGGCCGAAGGCCTCGGTGGCCAGCAGCGCGCCGCTGCCGAGGTCGTCGACGACGAGCGCGCCGTGCTCGTGGGCGAGGGCGGCCAGCTCGGCCGGGTCGGGCGCCTCGACGAACCCCGCCATCGAGAAGTTGCGAGGGGTGGACGCGGAGGACCATCGCCGCGCGGCCCTCGCGGAGCGGCGCCTCGTAGTCCTCGACGCGCGTCCGGTTCGTCGTGCCGACCTCGACCAGGCGCGCGCCGGCCCGCCGGACGATCTCCGGGATGCGGACGCCGCCGCCGATCTCGACGAGCTCCCCGCGCGCGACGGCGACGCCACGACGGCCGGCCAGCCCCACCGCGAGGACGAGCGCGGCGGCGCAGTTGTTCGTGACGAGGGCGTCCTCGGCACCGGTCAGGGCGACGAGGTGCTCCTCGGCGGCGCGGTAGCGGGGTCCGCGGCGGCCGGTGGCAGGGTCGAGCTCCAGGAAGAGCGGGCTCGCGGCTCGCGGCCTCGGCGGCGCGGATCGCCGCCTCCGGCCACGGCGCCCGCCCGAGGTTGGTGTGGACGATCACGCCGGTCGCGTTGACGACCGAGGTCGGTACGGCGCCGCCCGGCGTGGGCGTCGAGGCGAGCCAGCACTGCGGCGGCGAGGACGTCGAGGGGCCGCGGCTCCTTCCCGGCTGCGAGCCGCGCGTCGCTCGTCGGCGACCGCCTCGCGCGCCGCCGCGACGACCGCCTCGCGCTCCCGCTCCCCCGCCTGCGCCGCGGACGGCGGCGAGGAGCCGCTCCACGCTCGGTGGCCGCGGGCGGGACGTGTCGGTCATGGCGCGATGATCGCAGATGCGGCGTCGCGCCCTCGCGGCGCGCCAGGGCGGCATGGAGTCCCCGGGGACGGCGGGGCGGGACGAATTCCCGGCGCTGGTGGCGGCCGCGACGCACCGGCAGCGGCCGCGCCGCCGGTCGCCCGGGCCCCGTTTGCGTTGAAGTACACACCGGGCGCCTGGACGTCGAGTGACGGCCGGAACCTTGCGTTCGACGGGCGACTTCCTGCCGCCGGCGGCCTCACGGGTCGGATCCTTGCGCTCGACGTGCGGTTCTCGGCTGCCGGGGCGGTCGCACGTGCCGGGTGTTGAGTTGGGCGCAACGGCGCAAAGGCGCAACGGCGCCCGGGGCGGCCCGGAGCGAGAGCGGGCCGGGGCGCGGCCGGCGACCCCCTTCGGCCCGCTGGCGAACCCCGTCAGCCGGCCGCCGTCAGCCGAGCGCCGCCAGCCCCCGCAGCACCCGCCCGGCACGATCGAGTGCCTCGTCGAGCATCGCCGGTTCGAGGCCGTGGGTGATCCGCAGGTGGTGCTCCACGCCGAACGTCGAGCCCGGCGCGACGAGGACGTCGCCGTCGCGGCGCAGCGCGTGGGCGACGTCGACGCTCGGCAGGTCGAGGTGGTAGCGGACGAAGCCGAGCGCCGTGGCGTCGGGCGGGACGATGGACAGCAGGTCGGCGTTCGCATCGATCCAGGCCGCCAGGCGGCCGTAGCCCTCGCGGATGTAGCCGCGCGTCCGGGCGAGGAGCCGGTCGCGCGTCGAAGGCTCGAGGGCCAGCTCCGCCAGTCGCATCGAGAGCGTCCCGGTGGCGATCGTCGCGTACTCGTGGCGCCGCCACGTCGCCTCCACGATCTCGGGCGGCGCGACGAGCCAGCCGAGCCGCAGGCCGGGCAGGCCGAAGGCCTTCGACAGGCTGCCGACGCTGATCGTCCGCTCGTAGCGTCCCCAGAACGTCGGCGTGAGGTCGTCCGACAGCCGCTCGGTGCCGCGGTAGACCTCGTCGGCGAGGAGCCAGGCGCCCGACCGGCGCGCCGTCGCGACGACGGCGTCCATCTCGCCCTCCGAGAGGATCGTCCCGACCGGGTTGTTCGGGTTCGTGACCGCGATCAGTCGGGTGCGCCCGCTCACGGCCGCGTCGAGCGCCTCGACGTCCGGCCGCCAGCCCCGCGCCGGATCGAGCGGGAAGGCGCGCACCTCCGCCCCGGCGTTCGCCGCGATCCCCCGGATCTGGCGGTAGCCAGGCTCCATCACGACGACCTCGTCGCCGGGCTCGACCAGCGTGGTGGTGAGGACGGCGTTCGCCTCTGACGCGCCGACCGTGACGAGGACGTTCTCCGGCGCCGCGCCGATCCACCCGGCGATGCGCTCGCGCAGGAGCGTCGTGCCCGCGACCGGCGGGTAGTGCAGGTCGAGGTCGAGGAGACGGGCGAGCTCGGCCCCGTCGGGGGGCCGTTCGTCGCCGCCGGCGAGAAGCTCGCCGAGCCGAACCGCCTGCACCCCGCTGTCGGCGAGGTTGAAGGCGACGCTCGTCTCCCAGCGGGACTGCCACTCCTCGAGCTCGAACGGGGCGAACGGCATGATGACGGCTCCTCGGCGCGGCTCGGGCGACCCCGGGCGAGGCCGGACGACCGGGTCACGCGCATCGTCGCACGCGGGCTGGCGCCCGGCATGGGCAGAGGAGTACGCTTCCCGCCCCAGCCACCCCGGAGGGTTCCGCATCGCCGCTTCGCCTCCGGGCGGAGGGCCGCTCCCAGCAGGCCGCCCGCCGTCCGGGACACGCCCGCTCGACCCGCAGCGCGTCCGCGCTCCCGGCAGCCCGCCGGTGCGGCACGCCCGTCGCATCGTGCCCGAGACGCCGCCGCCGCCCGAGGCGCCGGCGGTCGCCCGTCCCGCCGGCGGATCCGCGCTCCGCACGGAGCTCCCCCGCCTCTCGCCGGGATGGATCGTCGGCGGCATCCTCGTGGTCGCGATCCTCCAGGCCGGGGTCTTCTCCAGCGCCGACGACCCCACGCGGCCGAGCCCCGCACCTGAGGCCGTCGCCGCTTCGATCGAGCCCGCTCCGACCAGGTCGCCGGTTCCAACCGCGTCGCCGACCCCGGCGCTCAGCCCGAACCCGGCGATCGCGGCCGCACTCCCGTTCCCGACGAGCAACGCGGCGATGCCGACCCCACGGCCCACGGCCTCGCCGACGCCGAAGGCCACGCGCAAGCCGAAGCCGAAGGCGACCCCGCGGCCGACGCCGAAGCCGACGCCCAGGCCGAAGCCGAGGGCGACGCCGAAGCCGACGCCTCGGCCGACGCCCAGACCCACCCCGAAGATCGTCTACGCGAACGAGCAGGCGGGGCGGGCCGCGTGGGGCCATCTCGACGGCCGGGTCGTGACGCGTCTGCCGGCCGGCACCCGGATCAAGGTCTGTGGCGACAAGGGCTGCTGGGAAGGACGGTCCTACGGCTACGGGCCGCAGGAGAGCACGGGAAAGCTCGTCGACCTCGACGTCGCGATCTTCGAGCGGATCTGCGGCCCGCGGAGCATCGGCGTCGCCGACATCGTGCTCCACTGGCCCTGATCCGAGGCGAGAGGCGGGCCCCGGCGCCAGAGCCGCGGGCACGCGGCCATCAGCTCGTCGCGCGGCCGCTGGCGGGAGCGCATGGGAGTCGAACCCACCCGGCCGCGCACGCGCAACCGCACCCGTTTTGAAGACGGAGGCCGCCACCGGACGACAACCGCTCCCGGGCGGATGGTAGCGCTCCCCCGCGCCGCGCCCGGGGGATGACCTCCCGACGCCGGGTGGACTAAGGTGGCCGGGATAGCCGTGGAGGATCCTCGTGACCTGTGCACGTTGTGGGGTGCCGAACGACCCGGGGCGCAAGTTCTGCCTGGACTGCGGCGAGCCGCTGGCCGCGGTGTGCGTCGCCTGCGGCGCGGCGAACCCTCCGGCCGCCAAGTTCTGCGGCGAGTGCGGCGGCCGGCTCGGCTCCGCGCCCGGCACCCCAGCCGGCTCGAGCGCCGCGAGCGAGGCCGGCCGTGCCGCCGCCGCCCCGGTCGCCGAGCGCCGGCTCGTCTCGGTCGCTCTTCGCAGACCTCGTGGGCTTCACGTCGCTCGCCGAGGACCGCGACGCCGAGGAGGTGCGGGATCTCCTGTCGCGGTACTTCGAGCTGGCCCGCGGGATCGTCGAGCGCCACGGCGGCGCGATCGAGAAGTTCATCGGGGACGCGGTCATGGCCGTCTGGGGCACGCCGACGAGCCACGAGGACGACGCCGAGCGAGCGGTCCGGGCCTCCCTGGAGCTCCTCACCGCCGTCCGGGGGCTGGGGCCGTCCATCCAGGCCCGCGCCGGCGTCCTCACCGGCGAGGCGGCCGTCACCATTGGCGCCGTCGGCGAGGGCATGGTCGCCGGGGACATGGTGAACACCGCCAGCCGGCTCCAGGCCGCGGCCCCGCCGGGCGTGGTCCTCGTCGGGCGAGGCCACGATGCACGCGGCCTCCGCGCGCGATCGTGTTCGAGCCGGCCGGCGAGCAGCTCCTCAAGGGCAAGGTCGCGCCCGGTGCCCGCGTGGCGGCGCCCTGCGCGTCGTCGCCGAGCGCGGTGGCCGCGGTCGGTCCGAGCACGCTCGAGGCGCCGTTCGTGGGACGCGACGACGAGCTCGCGCCTCCTGAAGGACCTCTACCACGCCACGGCCCGGGAGCGGCGCGTCCGGCTGGTCTCGATCACCGGGCCAGGCCGGCATCGGCAAGAGCCGGCTCGCGTGGGAGTTCCTCAAGTACATCGACGGGCTCGTCGAGACGGTCTACTGGCACCAGGGCCGCTCCCCGTCGTACGGCAGCGGGATCACGTTCTGGGCGCTCGGCGAGATGGTGCGCGAGCGGGCCGGGCTCGTCGAGGCCGACGACGAGGCGACGTCCGGGAGCCGGATCGCCGAGACGACCGCTCGGTGGGTGCCCGACGACGCGCGAGCGCCGCTGGATCGAGGCCGGCGCTCCTGACGCTCCTCGGCGTCGGCGAGCCGCCGCCCGGCGGCCAGGACCAGCTGTTCGCGGCGTGGCGCACGTTCTTCGAGCGGATCGCCGCCGACGGACCGGTGGCGATGGTCTTCGAGGACCTCCAGTGGGCCGACAGCGGCCTCCTCGCGTTCATCGACCACCTCGTCGAGTGGAGCCGCGGCGTCCCGATCTACGTCGTGGCGCTGGCCCGTCCGGAGCTCCTCGAGACGCGCCCGGACTGGGGCGCCGGCAAGCGCAACTTCACGAGCCTCGCGCTCGAGCCGCTCGTCGCCGGCGGCGATGCGCCAGCTCCTGGCCGGCCTCGTGCCCGGACCTGCCCGGGCGATGCCGCCGAGCGGATCGTCGCCCGGGCCGACGGCATCCCGCTCTACGCCGTCGAGATCGTGCGGATGCTCGTGGCACAGGGTGCGCTCGAGGCCGCCGAGGGCGCCTACCGGCCAACCGGCGACCTCGCCGACCTCGCCGTCCCCGAGACCCTCCACTCGCTCATCGCCGCGCGCCTCGACGCGCTCGACCCCGCGGACCGCTCCCTGCTCCAGGCGGCCGCGGTCCTGGGACACTCGTTCACCGTCGACGGCCTCGCGGCGGTCGTCGGCGCGCGACCCGCCGACGTGGAGCGCCGCCTGATCGCCCTCGGGCGCCGCGAGCTGGTCGACCGCGACACGGACCCGCGGTCGGCGGAGCGCGGCCAGTTCGCCTTCGTCCAGTCGCTGGTCCGCGAGGTCGCCTACTCGACGCTCGCCCGTCGGGACCGCAAGGCGCGCCACCTCGCGGCAGCGCGCCACTTCGAGACGCTCGTCGACCAGGAGCTGGCCGGCGCGCTCGCCACGCACTACCTCGCGGCCTACCGCAACGCCGCCGAAGGCCCCGAGGCGGACGCGCTGGCCGCGCAGGCCCGCATCGCGCTGCGGGCGGCCGGCGAGCGGGCGGTCGCGCTGGGAGCGCAGGACCAGGCGCTCGGCTTCTACCGGGACGCGCTCGAGGTGACGACCGAGCCGGCGGAGCGGGCGGCCCTCCTGGAGCGGGCCGGCCTGGCCGCGTCGGCCGCGGGGCTCCACGAGGAGGCGGAGCAGCTGCTGGCCGAGTCGATCGACCTCCTGCGGGCCGCCGGCGACCGGAGTGCGGCGGCCAGGGTCACGGGGTCCCTCGGCGACGCCATGTTCGGGCGCTATCGCCTCGACGCGGCGCTCGCCCTCGTCGACCGTGCGGCCGTGGAGTTCGACGATCTCGGCGACGATCCGGGGCTGGCCACGCTGCTCGGTCAGCTCGCCCGCTTCCAGATGCTGCGCCAGGTCGACTTCCCGGCGGCGATCGCCAACGCCGACCGGACCCTCGCGATCGCCGAGCGCCTGGACCTCGTGGAGATCGTGGCCGACACCCTCATCACCCGGGGCACCGCCTTGACCAGCAGGGGCGCGCCTACGAGGGGATCGGCTGCGTCGAGACGGGCCTCCGCCTCGCCCAACAGAACCGCCTGCTGGCGACCGAGATGCGGGCCCGGATCAACCTCAGCGGCCCGCTGACGGACCGCGACCCGCGCACCGCGCTCGAAATCGCGCGAACGGGCCTCGAGCAGGCCCGTCGACTCGGGCACCGCCAGGGCGAGTCGATGCTCATCGGCAACTCGAGCGTCGGTGCGATCGAGACCGGTGCCTGGGACTGGGCTCGCACCGAGGTCCGGACCGGCCTGGAGGAGGCCAACAGCGAGGAGGAGCGGACCCTGCTGATGCAGTTCCTCGTCCATCTGCTGGTCGAGGGCGGCGCAAACGCGGACGCGGAGCTCGACGAGACCGACGCGTGGTTCGCCGAACGCGTCGCCGACGAGCCGTACCTCGCGTCTGCCATGGCGGGCAATCGCGCGTTCCGGGCGATCCAGGCGGCGACCTCGAGGCGTCGGCGGCGGCGGACATCGAGGCCGGACGACTCGACCCGTTCAACTCCGTCGCCACCTTCACGACGCCATCGTCCTCGCCCTGGTTGCACGAAACCGGGCGTGGTCGCCGACGAGGCGTCGAGGCGCTGCGCGAGACGCGTCCCGCACGCCGCAGCCGCCCTCACGCTGCGCCCCGTCGACGCGGTGAGCGCCGCCGTCGAGGGGCGCCTCGACACGCCCGGGGTCGGCATCCTCGGTGACGTACGACGAGCCTTCGCCGGATCGGGGCCGTCCGTCGCCAGGCGCTGATCGGGCTCGCGATGGCGACCGTGCTCGGGCACGGTGACCCGCGGGTTCGTGCGGCGATCGACGAGAGCCGGCTGCTCTTCGAGCGGATGGGTGCGGGCTGTGGCTGGCGCGCCTCGACGCGATCCTCGCGGCAGAGCACCGGCGGACACGAGGTCGAGCCGACCGGCGGCGACGGCTGCGCCGCCTCGCGCGAGACGCGGCCCCGGTGACCGGCCGGCCGAGCTCCGGTCGTGCTCCCGAGCCCGATCGTCCCCGTCGCACTCACCGACCTGACCGAGTGCGGCGGCTGCGCCGCGAAGCTCGGCGCCGACGTGCTCGCCGACGTGCTGGCCGGGCTCGGGGCAGGCGGCCGGTGCCGCCGACGCGCCGTCGACGCCGACCTGATCGCGGGCCTCGACCCGCCGGACGACGCCGCCGTCTACCGCCTGACCGACGACCTCGCCGTCATCGGGACGGTCGACTTCTTCCCGCCGCTCGTCGCCGACCCGGCGACGTTCGGGGCGATCGCCGCCGCGAACGCCTGCTCGGACGTCTTTGCGATGGGCGGCCGGGTGCTGTTCGCACTGTCGATCGCGGCATTCCCGGAGGACCTGCCGACGGGGGTGATGGCGGCAATCGTCGCTGGGGCGGCGGCGGTCGTGCGGGAGGCCGGCGGGACGCTGGCCGGCGGCCATACCATCCGCGACCCGGAGCCGAAGTTCGGGCTGGCGGTCGTCGGCGTGGCGCACCCGGACCGACTCCTGCGGAAGGGCGGAGCGCGGCCGGGCGACGTGCTGCTGCTCACGAAGCCGCTCGGCACGGGCCTGCTCGTCTCGGGCGCCCGCCAGGGGAGGACCGCGACGGCCGACCTCGAGGCGGCGATCGCGTCGATGCGGGCGCTCAACCGGGCCGCGGCGGAGGTGCTCGTCGCCGCCGGCATCCGGGGCGCGACCGACGTCTCCGGGTTCGGACTCCTCGGCCACGGCCTGGAGATGGCGCGCGCGTCCGGGGCGCGGCTGGTGTTCGACGCCGCCGCCATCCCGGCCCTGCCGGGGGCTCTCGTCCTGGCGGCGTCAGGGATCGAGACGGGCGGCGGCGGGCACAATCGCCGCCACGTGGCTCCGGCGCTGGAGGTCGCCGCGGGCGTGACCGTCCCGCTCGTCGCTCTCGCCCACGACCCGCAGACCTCGGGCGGGCTGCTGGCATCCGTGCCGGAGGATGTCGTCCGCGCCGTCGAGGCGGGGCTGGCGGCCGTCGGCGTCCCGTCGTGGCTCATCGGGCGCGTCGAGGCCGGGTCCGGAGTTGCCCTGGCCTGAATTCGCTCCGGTCGGCCCTTGCGGTCGGGCGCCGTCGTCGCCGAGCCTGCGCTCCGGAGGAACGAGCGATGGACGGTTGGCGTGAACGATTGCGGGGCGACCCGCTCCCCTGGCTGCTCGACGAGGGGTACCCGGCGGTCCGCCACCTCGCCCTCCGGCAGCTGCTCGACCGGCCGGCGGACGACCCCGACGTCGTCGCCGCCCGCGGCGCCGCGACCCGCGCCGACCCGATCGCCACGATCCTCGCCGCCCAGGACCCCGCCGGCTGGTGGGAGAAGCCGGGCCACGGCTACGGCCCGAAGTACCGGGGCACGACGTGGTCGCTCGTCTTCCTCGACCAGCTCGGGGCCGACCCCGACGAGCCGCGCGTGCGTGCCGGGTGTGAATACGTCCTCACGCACAGCCAGGCACCGACCGGCGGCTTCGGCTGCTCCGCGGCGCTGAGCGAGACGCGGCCGCCCCCGCCGAGCACGGTCATCCACTGCCTCAACGGGAACCTCCTGCGGGCGCTCCTCGGCTTCGGCCGGCTCGACGACGAGCGGGTCGGGCGGGCGATCGCCTGGCAGGCGACCGCGATCACCGGCGAAGGGTCGCCGCACTGGAACGCGGCCACTCCGGGACCCGGCTTCCGCTGCGGCGCGAACGAGAAGGAGCCGTGCGCCTGGGGCGCGGCGAAGGCGCTCCTCGCCCTCGCCCGGATCCCGCCGGAGCGGCGGTCGCCGGCGGTCGAACGGGCGATCGCCGCCTCGGTCGAGTTCCTCCTCTCGCGCGACCCGGCCGTGGCCGACTACCCGATGGGCTACGGCAACACGAAGCCGAACGGCTCGTGGTTCCGGCTCGGCTTCCCGTCGGCCTACGTGACCGACGTCCTCCAGGTGCTCGAGGCGCTCGTGGAGGCGGGCGCCGGCGGCGACCCACGGCTCGCCCACGCCGTGGAGTGGCTCCTCGCCCAGCAGGACGCCGCCGGCCGCTGGGCGAACCGCTACCCGTACACCGGCAAGATGTGGATCGACATCGACCCGCCCGGCGCGCCAAGCCGCTGGGTCACGCTCCGCGCCTGCCGGGTGCTGCGCGGGGTGAGCTGAGACCGAGGTCTCGCCGGCACCACGCCCGGTGATACGCCGGGTGGCCCTTGAGTCGGTCCCCGACTCAAGGGAGGCTCCGTTGAGCACGACATGTCCCTGAACGCTGCGTCTTCGCGTACTTCCCGTGCGTGGCCGGCAGGCTCCTGAGTCGGTTTCCGACTCGGGCCCGCCGGGAGCCGTTGGCGGACGCGCCGCTCGGTCGCACGGCTTGGTCGCGACCGCCCCTTCCCGCCCACCGGCGGGGGCACTAGACTCGAGACGGAGGCGGACCGCACCCAGGCACCCGCCCCGCTACGGAGGCTCGGCACATGGCGAAGGGCTACGTCCGGCTCACGCAGCCGCTCGTCCGCGACGGCGACCGCGCGACCGGCGTCCTCCGCCCGGCGACCTGGGACGAGGCCCTGGATCGGGCCGCCGCGGGGTTCCGCGACGCGATCCACCGCCACGGCCCCACGGCCTACGGCTGCTTCAGCTGCTCGAAGGCGACCAACGAGGTCAACTTCGCGGCCCAGAAGCTGGCCCGGGCGGTCGTCGGCAGCAACAACATCGACAGCTGCAACAGGACCTGACACGCTCCGTCGGTCGCCGGTCTGGCGACCATCTTCGGTGCCGGGGGCGGCACCAGCTCCTACCGCGAGGTGGAGGAGACGGACCTCGTCGTCCTGTGGGGCTCGAACGCGCGCGAGACCCACCCGATCTTCTTCCACCACGTCCTGCGTGGGATCCACAACGGCGCCCGCCTCTACGCCGTCGATCCCCGCCGCACGAGCTCCGCCGCCTGGGCCGACGCCTGGCTCGGCCTCGACGTCGGCAGCGACATCGCCCTCGCCAACGCCGTCGGCCGGGAGATCATCGCGGCCGGGCTGCAGAACGACGAGTTCATCCGCCGCGCCACGACCGGCTTCGACGAGTACCGGGCCCGCGTGGACTCCTACACGCTGGACTACGCCGAGCGGGAGACCGGCGTCCCGGCCGCGCTCATCCGCGAGCTCGCCCACGCCTACGCGACGGCGCCGCGGGCGATGATCTGCTGGACCCTCGGCATCACCGAGCACCACAACGCCGTCGACAACGTCATCTCGCTGATCTCGCTGGCTCTGCTGACCGGCCACGTCGGCCGCTGGGGGAGCGGCCTGAACCCGCTCCGCGGCCAGAACAACGTCCAGGGCGGCGGTGACATGGGCGCCCTGCCCGACCGCCTGCCCGGCTTCCAGCACGTCGAGAACGACCCGCTGCGGGCCCGCTTCGACGCCGCCTGGGGCGTGGCCGTCCCACCGAAGCGCGGCTGGAACCTGACTGGCATGTTCCACGCGATGGAGCAGGGCGAGCTGACCGCCCTCTACGTCATCGGCGAGAACCCCGTCCAGTCCGAGGCCGACCAGGGGAAGGCGATCCGCGCGCTCTCGGGCCTCGAGCACCTCGTGGTCCAGGACATCTTCCTGACGAAGACGGCCGAGCTGGCCGATGTCGTCCTCCCCGCGGCCGCGGCCTGGGCCGAGACCGAGGGGACGGTGACGAACTCCGAGCGGCGCGTGCAGCGGGTGCGGAAGGCGCTCGACCCGCCCGGCGAGGCCCGCGACGACCTGGCGATCATCTTCGACCTGGCCCGCCGCCTGGGCGGCCGGCCGGAGGACTGGGCCGACCCGTCCGCGGAAGCTGTCTGGAACGAGGTCCGCCGGCTCTCCCCGGTCCACGCCGGGATGAGCTACGCCCGCCTGGATGCCGAGGACGGCCTCCAGTGGCCCTGCTACGACGAGGAGCACCCCGGCGAGCTCTTCCTCCACTCGCGCCTCTGGGAAGACCCGGTGCCCGGCTCGCCGGTCCCGTTCGTCCCGGTCGACCACGACCCGCCGGTGGACCGCCTCGACGCCGACTTCCCGATCCGCCTCACGACCGGCCGCCGCCTCGAGTCGTACAACACCGGCGTCCAGACCGCCGGCTACCGCTCCCCGCTCCGGCGCGGCGAGACGATCGACCTCGCGCCCGAGGACGCCGCCCGGCTCCGCCTCGCCGACGGCGAGCGCGTGCGCGTCGTCTCCCGCCGCGGCGCGGTGGAGGCACCCGTGCGAGTCGACGAGGCCCTCCGCCCGGGCCTCGCCTTCATGACCTTCCACTTCCAGGACGAGGTCGCCACGAACGTCCTGACGATCGACGCCACCGACCCGAAGTCCGGCACCGCCGAGTTCAAGGCGACCGCGATCCGCGTCGAGAAGCTGCCCGCCGCAGCTCGGCGCCGGCCCCGCACCCATCGCACGAGGGCGAGTCGCGCCGCGCCTTGACACATCAGGGGTCGGCGCGCAGGCTGCCGCGGCTTGGGCGGCACCAGCCGCCCGGAGGGAGGAACCCATGGGTCACTACCTGATTCGCGCGTCCTACACCCGGGAGGGCATCAACGGCGTCCTCCGGGACGGGGGCAGCGGCCGCGCGGCGGCCATCAAGGCGCTCGTCGAGAGCGTCGGCGGACGACTCGACTGCGCCTACTGGGCCCTCGGGGAGGACGACTTCATCGGGATCGCCGAGCTTCCCGACAACACCGCGGCGGCCGCCATGGCCGCGACCGTCGGGGCGAGCGGCGGCGCCAGCGTGACGACGACCGTCCTGCTGACCGCCGAGGAGATGGACGCCGCGATTCGCCTCCACCCGTCCTACCGGGCGCCCGGCGCCTGAGTAGCTTCCGGCGGCCGCGGACTCCCGCGGCCGCCGGCATCGGACGGGACGGGCGCCGCCATCCCGGTGCCACTCGTCGGGTTCGGCACGCGTATGCGTTTGCCTGATGCATCACGATGCTAGACTGATCGCATGCGAACGACCGTCACCCTGGACGACGACGTCGCCGCGGCCGTCGGCCGGCTGCGGCGGGAGCGCGGCGTCGGCGTGAGCGAGGCAGTCAACCAGCTCGCACGGGCCGGGCTCACGGTGAAGCGGTCCCGGCCGCAGTTCCGCCAGCGCTCCGTGCCGCTCAACCTGCGTGTCGACGCCACGAACGTCGCCGAGGCCCTCGAGCAGCTCGACGGCGCCGCGCACCGCTGATGCTGGTTGACGCGAACCTGCTCCTCTTCGCGGTCGACTCTGGATCGCCGTGGCATCGCCGGGCATCCGACTGGCTGACAGACCAGCTGAGCGGCGAGCACAGGGTCGGCATCCCCTGGGAGTCGCTCGGCGCGTTCGTCCGGGTCGCCACGCATCCGCGGGCGTCGGACCACCCGCTCCAGCCGGACGACGCCTGGGCGTTCGTGGAGGAGTGGCTGGCCGTGCCCACGGTCTGGGTTCCACAGCCTACGGAGGCGCACGCGGAGGTCCTTGGGGGGCTGGTGCGCCGCTACCGTCTGGCCGGCAACCTCGTCCCCGACGCACACCTCGCCGCGATCGCGATCGAGCACGGCCTGGAGGTGTGCTCCGCGGACTCCGACTTCGCGCGTTTCACCGAGATCCGCTGGCGCAACCCGCTCGCGACGTAGGAGTGCCGAGGCGCCCTGCGGGTTACGCCGCTCCTTGACGGGTCGCTAGACTCCCGGGATGGACCTCGTCACCCTGGCCCCGCGCGCGTCGGCCGAGGAGCGAGCCGCCGTCGACGGCGTCCTCGGGACGGCGACGAGCCGCTGGGAGGGCGGCGATCGCGACGTCCCGGCCGACGACCGGTTCTCGCGAGGCGGCCACGCGGCGCGCGCCCGACGCGACCTCCTGCTGCCGGTCTTCCACGCGATCCAGGCCCGCGTCGGCTGGATCAGCCAGCCGGCCCTGGAGTACGCCTGCCGGCGCCTCACCGTCCCGCCGGCCGAGGCCTACGGCGTCGCCGCCTTCTACCAGATGTTCGCGACGACCCCGCGGCCGACTGTCGTCGCCCACGTCTGCGAGGACGTCGCCTGCCGCCTCAACGGGAGCGAGGACGTCTGCTCCGACCTGGAGCGCCTGCTCGGACCGGCGGGCACGCCGGCCTTCGACGGCGGCGCGACCTGGCTGCGCACCCCCTGCCTCGGCCGTTGCGAGCGCGGCCCGACCGCGCTCTTCACCGTCGCCGGCCTCGTCCCGGAGACGATCGCCGTCGCGCCGGTCGACGCCGCCGCGGTGGTCGAGGAGCTCGAGCGGGCGGTCGTCGGTCGCGAGATCGTGCCGCCGCGCCTCCCGGCGATCCCGTCCGACGAGCACCTGGAGCACGTCCGCCGCTCCATCCCCCAGGCCGGCGACCCGGGCCTGCGCCTGCTCCGCCGGGTCGGGGTCACCAACCCGCGCAGCCTCGACGACTACCTCGCGAGCGGCGGCTACCGCGGCCTCCGGACCGCGCTCGACATCGGGCCGGCCACCGTCATCGCCGAGGTCACCGCGTCGCGGCTGCTCGGTCGCGGCGGGGCCGCCTTCCCGACCGGCCGCAAGTGGGCGGCCGTCGCTGCCCAGCCGGCGCGGCCCCACTACGTCGTCTGCAACGCCGACGAGTCCGAGCCCGGCACGTTCAAGGACCGGGTGCTCATGGAGGAGGACCCGTTCGCGATCATCGAGGCGATGACGATCGAGGGCTTCGCCACGGGGGCGGAGCGCGGCCTGCCTCTACCTGCGGGCCGAGTACCCGCTGTCGGCGGCCCGGATGGCGGGGGCGATCGCAACCGCCCGCGCGGCGGGCCACCTGGGCGCCGGACATCCTCGGCGCCGGGTTCTCCTTCGACATCGAGATCCGCCGCGGCGCCGGCGCGTACGTCTGCGGCGAGGAGACGGCCCTCTTCGAGTCGATCGAGGGCAAGCGCGGCGAGCCGCGCAACAAGCCGCCCTTCCCGGTCGAGGTCGGCCTCTTCGGCAAGCCGACGGCGGTCAACAACATCGAGACGCTCGTCAACGTCCCGGGGATCGTCGCCGACGGCGGGGAGGCCTTCGCCGCGATCGGCACCGAAGGGAGCACCGGCTCCGAAGCTCTTCTGCCTGTCCGGCGCCGTCGAGCGGCCTGGCGTCTACGAGCTCGACTTCGGGGCGACGCTCGGCGAGCTGCTCGCGCTCGCCGGCGGGGTCCGGGGCGGGGCGCGGCTCAAGGCGGTGCTCCTCGGCGGTGCGGCCGGCGTCTTCGTCGGCCCCGACGCCCTCGACCTGCCGCTCACCTTCGAGGCGACGCGGGCCGCCGGGGCGACGCTCGGGTCGGGCGTCGTCATGGTCTTCGACGAGGGCGTCGACCTCGTCGGGACGCTGCTCCGGATCGCCGCCTTCTTCCGTGACGAGTCCTGCGGGCAGTGCGTCCCCTGCCGGATCGGGACGGTGCGCCAGGAGGAGCTCCTCGCGCGGCTCGCGGCGGGGCGCCCGCTGCGGGAGCCTGGCCGACGAGCTGGCGCTCCTGGCCGACCTCGGTCGGGCGACTGCGCGACGCGAGCATCTGCGGTCTCGGCCAGACGGCGTCGGCGGCGGTCGAGTCGGCGGTCCGGGCGGGGCTGGTCGACTTCGGCGCGGTCACCGCGGGGGGCGCGGGCCCGATGGGAGGCCGGCCGTGAGCTGGGACCCCGGCCGCATCTTCTACGAGCCGCCGGCCCGCCCGACGCGAATCCCGGCACCTCCGGCCGAGGAGCCGCCGCCCGCGGTCGAGCTGACCCTCGACGGCCGCACCGTCAGCGTCCCCGCCGGCTCGACGATCCTCGACGCCTGCCGCGCCCAGGCGATCGACGTCCCGACGCTGTGCTACCTCGAGAGCCTCACGCCCGTCAACGTCTGCCGCGTCTGCGTCGTCGAGGTCACGGGGAGCCGCGTCCTCGTGCCGGCCTGCTCTCGCCGCGTCGAGCCGGGGATGGAGGTCCAGACCGGGTCCGAGCGTGTTCGCCACAGCCGGCGGATGGTCCTCGAGCTCCTCGGCTCGGCGGTCGACCTCTCGCTCGCGCCGGGCGTCGCCGACATGATGGCCGAGTACGGCGCCGATCCGGCCCGCTTCGGCCCGCCGGCCCCACCCTCCGAGGCCGGCGTCACCGAGGCCCGCCACCCCGGCCACCACGAGCCCCCGGCGGCGGAATCTCGCAGAGACCGTCGCCCGACCGGTGAAGGTCGACAACGACCTCTACGTCCGCGACTACAGCCGCTGCATCCTCTGCTACAAGTGCGTCGAGGCCTGTGGCACCGACGCCCAGAACACGTTCGCGATCGCCGTCGCCGGGCGCGGCTTCGACGCCCGCATCTCGACCGAGTACGACGCCCCGCTCCCCTCCTCGGCCTGCGTCTACTGCGGCAACTGCATCGGGGTCTGCCCCACCGGGGCGCTCATGTTCCGCTCCGAGCACGAGATGCGCGCGGCCGGGACCTGGGACGAGACCGCCCAGGCGCGGACCGACACGATCTGCCCGTACTGCGGCGTCGGCTGCACGCTCACGCTCCACGTCCAGGACAACTCGATCGTCAAGGTCACGTCGCCCATGGACTCGACGGTCACCGAGGGCCACCTCTGCATCAAGGGGAGGTTCGGGTTCGCGTCGGTGCAGGAGCGGCCGCCGCGGTAGCGGGTGCACGCCTCGTGACCGAGTTCATCGACACGTCGGCCTTCTTCTCCCTCCTGGACGCCGATGACCACAACCGGGACCGCGCGCGAGCTCACCTCGGTGAGCTCGTCGACGGCGAAGAGAGCCTCCTCACCCACGAGTACGTCGTCGTCGAGGCCACTGCGCTGATCCAGGGACGGCTCGGGCTCGGGGCGCTGCGGCGCTTCGTCGACGACCTCCTGCCGCTCGTCGAGATCGCCTGGGTCGACGAGGACCTCCACCGCGAGGCCCGCGAGGCCCTCCTTGCGGCCGGCCGACGGACCGTCTCGCTCGTTGACTGGACGAGCTTCCTCGTCATGCGCCGTCACGGCGTCCGGCGCGCCTTCACGTTCGACCCCAACTTCGGCGTCGAGGGCTTCGAGGTCGTCCCGGTCGCCTGACCCCGCGGCCGCCTGCAGCCAGCTCAGCCGAGGGTGATCCGCTCCTCGCCGGCGTAGACGTTGAAGCCGCCGCCGCGGACGAAGCCGACGAGGGTCATCCCGATGCGCGCGGCAGCCGCGACCGCGAGGTCCGTCGGCGCCGAGACCGCAGCCACGATCGGGATCCCCGCCACCGCCGCCTTCTGGACGATCTCGAAGCTGACCCGGCCGGAGACGGCCAGGAGGCGGTCGTGGAGCGGCAGGTCCCCGGCCAGCGCCGCGGCGCCGATCAGCTTGTCGAGGGCGTTGTGGCGGCCGACGTCCTCGCGGACGGCGAGGAGCGTGCCGGCGGCGGCGAACAGCCCCGCGGCGTGGAGGCCGCCGGTCCGCTCGAAGACGGCCTGGCCGGTCCGCAGTCGGTCCGGGAGGGCGGCGATGACGGCGGCGTCCACCCGGGGGCCGCTCGGAAGGGCGGCGCAGCGAACCGCGACGTCATCGAGCGACGCCTTGCCGCAGATCCCGCAGGAGGCGGAGGCGACGAACGCCCGGGCGGGGACGGCGGACGCGTCGAACCGCCGGCGGATCCTCACCGTCAGCTCGTTCTCGGGGATCGCGACCGCTCCCGGGTCACCGATCTCCACGGCGGCGCCGACCGCGTCGTCGGGCATCAGAAGGCCCTCGCTTACGAGGAAGCCGACCGCCAGCTCGGCGTCGTGGCCGGGCGTGCGCATCGTGACGGCGACATCGACCGGGCCCTGGCCGGGGCCAGCGACACGGATCGCCATCGGCTCCTCGCCGGCCACCAGGTCGAGGCGCCGCGTGGCGATGCCCTCCCGCACCGCGAGCACCTCGTGGCGGCTCGTCGCACGGTCGTCGGGGGGGAGCGGGACGGGACGCGTCATGGTGCGGCGCAGTGTACCGCCGGCCGCGCGGCCGGCCGGGCTCGGGACCGGGCCTGAGTCGGATCCGGACTCGCCTTGGGCCTCGTGGCGCACGCGACGTTCGCGAACGTCGAGGATTGGCGGATTCGCCGTGCTCGGCATCGCGCCGGGTGAGTCGGAACTCGACTCAGCAGGGGGAATGTCTCTCGCCCGCCGACGGCGCGGGGAACGCGAAACGGCCCCGGGCGAGCCCGGGGCCGAGCAGAGCGGCGTGTCGCGCCGGCGCGTCAGGCGCGCCTGAGGGCGAAGCAGTCGCTGCAGTAGACGGGCTTGCCGCTCGTGGGGCGGAAGGGGACCGAGGCCTCCTTGCCGCATGACGAGCAGGTCGCCGTGAACATCTCGCGGGGCCCGCGGGAGTAGCCGCTGTCGCCGCCGTACCCACCGCCGTAGCCGCCCGAGTCGCCGTAGCCGCCCGAGTCGCCGCGAGCGGCCTTCCGGCTGGCCCGGCAGGACGCGCAGCGGCGCGGCTCGCTGAACTGGCGGGTGGCGTAGAACTCCTGCTCCCGCGCGCTGAAGACGAACTCCTGGCCGCAGTCGGCGCAGGTGAGGACCTTGTCCGAATACAAGAAGACCGCTCCTTGCTCTCGTCGGCGCCCGCGACCCTTGACCGTTGATCCTCGCGGGAGCCCGTGAGAGTGGGAGCGATCGTCGTTGCCGAGCGTATGGCCCCGCCCGTGCGGGGATGTCCGCGACAAACACTAGCCGATCAGATTCGGCATGGGAAGAGGGTTTCCGGCGCCCGTCGAGGCGGCCGCTGGCGGTCGTTCGGCCGACGGGGCCGGCGGGGCGGGCGGCGACCGGGCGCGCCCGCGATCAGCCGATGGGGGCCGGGGCGCCCGCCCACCACGCCGCCGCCACGATGACCGTGGTCTGGATCGCGACGTGATAGCCGGCCGACGCCCAGATCGCCCCGGTCCGCCAGTTGAGCCAGCCGAAGACGAGGCCGCCGGCCAGTGTCGACAGCGCCTCGATGTCGGGCTTGCCGATGTGAACCATGACGAACGGGACGGTCGCCACGACGACGCCGAACGGCCCGATCACGCGGAGCAGGGCGAACAGGAGGAAGCCCCGCAGGAGGAACTCCGAGGGGACGAGGTCGAGCAGGTTCGTCACCGTCACGCCGGCCACGGTCGTCATCGACGGCGCGTACCACTCCCGGATCGCCGGGAGTCCGGCGACGAGAGCGATGACCGGCACGGTGATGAGCGTGGCCGCGCCCCCGAGGGCGATCGCGCGCCGGACGTCGCCACGGCCGAGGCCGTACCGCCGCGGGTCCTCCCGGATCGCGAGGAGGAGGACGAGCGGAATGATCCCGAACGTGACGACCCGCTCGAGGGCCTGGTTGCGGAGGCTTCGGGGATCGATCGGCCCGAAGCGCGGCAGCACGTCGTAGTTCCGGTCGTAGAGGAGGAGGGCGCAGGTGACGAGGATGACGAGCGTCGCGAGAGCCGGCACCCGAAGGCCCGCCAGGCCGACCTCGGTCCGGTCGCGAGGCGACGGCGGGTACGCGGGCGGGCTCCCGAGGACCAGGTCCGACATGCGCTCGCGGAGTGTCACGGCGGGAGGCTAACAGCCCGGCGTGGGCCGGCGCGGGCCGCATTCGGCGTCGGCCGGGCCGACGCCGGCCCGGCCGGCGCACCGGGCGCAGGAGGGGACGTTCGGCCCGCGCGACCGGGTGGACCGGCGGATGCCGGCCGCGGCGCGCCCGCCCACAATGGGCGGGCGCCGGAGGTGATGGATGACGTTCGAAGCGACGCGCGCGGACGCGCGACCCCCGCTCGGGATCTCGATGGCGGAGGCGGCACGACACGTCGAGCGCCTCGGCTTCCTCGACGTCAACGGGACGGCGCCGCAGGCGCCCGGCGGCGCCAATCTCGTCGTCGCCCTCCGGGCGCGGCCCACGCTCGCCCACTTCGACCCCGAGCGCATCGAGTTCTGGCGGGACGAGGGCGGCCGCGGGCACGCCGCCGAGGTGTCGCTCAAGACGCCGGTCCCGCTCGAGCGCCCGTTCGAGTGGGGCACGATCCGCGTCGTCGACCGCCTCCAGGTCTTCAACTCGTTCCTGACCTTCGGCGGCACCATGCGCGCCGTCGCGCTCGACCCGACGACGCACCTCATCGTCTTCTCCTCGCACGCGCCGATCCTCCGCGCAGCCGGCCACAGCCAGCAGGTCGACCTCTCGACCGGCGAGGTGGGTGCATTCTTCGCCCGGATGCGCATCCCGATCGACTTCACGCCCGGTGCCGAGCAGCTCGTGGCGGATGCCTCGCCGATGACCGTCTACGGCGCCTTCCTGGCCTCGGTGGAGGCCCGCTTCGGAGCGTCCGAGGACCTCCGCCTCTCGCACCCCGGCTTCACGGCCTGGTGCGGCCGCGAACGGCACCGCCTGGCCGGGGAGTTCCCGGCCGACTGGGCGGCAGGGCGTTCCCTCGCCCGCGAGCTGGGCCTCGACCGGCCCTGAGGAGGTACCGGCGCGGGGCGCGCCGGTAGTTCGCTACAGGAGCCGCAGGCGCCGGAACGCGACGAGCGTGACGACGAGCACGCCGATCATGATCGCGACGAGGATCTCGAAGCCGAGCTCGGCGTCGCCGAACGGCACGTTGACGTTCATCCCCCACATGCTGGCCACGAACGTCAGCGGCAGGATGAGCACGGAGAAGATGGTCAGGACGCGCAGCACGTCGTTGACGCGGTGGCTGATGACCGACTCGTTCGTCGATTCCAGCGACTCGATCTGCTCCTTGTAGTTCTCGAGGACGTCCCAGATCCGCTCCGAGGCGTCGGTGATGTCGTCGAAGTAGAGGTCGAGGTCGGGGGCCCGGTAGCGGCTGACCGCCTTCTCGAGGTCGCGGTAGACGACGCGCTGCGGCCGCACGATCCGGCGGAAGTTGATGATCTCCGACTTGGCCGCCGAGATGTCGCGCACGATCTCGTCCGAGCGGCCCTCGAAGAGCTCGTCCTCGATGTCCTCGAGCTTGCTCCCCATCTGGCGGAGCATCGGGAACCCGGAGTCGACCGCCTCGTCAACGATCCGGTAGAGGAGGTAGCCCGACCCGTAGGCGAACAGCTCGCGGCGGGGCTCCTCGTTCTCGGCGACCCGGTCGAAGAGCCGCGAGAGCGGGACGAACCGGTCGTTGGGGACCGTGATGACGTAGTCGGGGCCGACGAAGAGGTCGAGCTCGACCGCCTTCAGCCTCCCCGTCGCCTTCTCGTAGCTCGGGAAGTACAGGATGATGAAGAGGTAGTCGTCGTAGATGTCGACCTTCGGCCGCTGGTTCCTCGAGACGAGGTCCTCGAAGGCGAGCGGGTGGAAGTCGAAGTGGTCGGCGATCCACTCGCGCTCGGCAAGCTTCGGGCGCTCGATGTGGATCCAGCGGAGGCCGTTGTCCTCGACGACGGTGACCGCGGGCGCGGGTGCCTCGCCGGCGGCCTCGGCGGCCGACCCGGGACGGGCCGTCCGGGGTAGCCGCGGACGGATCCCCCCGAGGCGGCCCCGGCGCTCGCTGCGCGCCGCGTCGTCGTTCGCCATCGTCGGCCCGTCCGTCCAGGGTGCCCGTCGCGGGGCACGCACCACCACGCGGGCGCTCCCGCGCCGCCGTAGTCTACGCGCGCCCGGGCCCTCACGGCCGGACGGCGTCGCGCGTCGCCGGTCGCCGGCACCGCGCGTACACTCCCGGGACGCACGGAGGGGGAGATGGCCGGGTCGTCGCAGGCGAACGCCGTCGTCGCGCGCGGGCCGCTCCTCCTCGCCGTCATCCTCGGCTCGGGGATCGTCTTCCTCGACGGCACGATCGTGAACGTCGCCCTCGAGACGATCGGCGAGGAGCTGCCGGCGACCGCGGTCGGGCGGCTCGAGGGCCTCACCTACGTCACGAGCGGCTACCTCGCGGTCCTCGCCGCCCTGCTCATCCCCGCCGGGGCGATCTCCGACGCCCGCGGTCGACGGCGGACGTTCGCGTTCGGGCTCGTCGGGTTCGGGGCTGCGTCCCTGCTCTGCGGGGTGGCCCCGACGATGGAGCTCCTCGTCGTCGCCCGTCTCCTGCAGGGAGGCGCCGGCGCATTCCTGGTTCCCGGCGCGCTCGCGATCATCACCGCGGCCTTCGACGGCGAGGAGCGGGGACGGGCGATCGGCGTCTGGGCAGCGGCGACGGCCGCGCTCACGACGCTCGGCCCGCTCGTCGGCGGCGTCCTCGTCCAGTCGGTGTCGTGGCGGGCCGCGTTCCTCGTCAACGCGCCCCTCGTCGTCGTCGCCCTCCTCGCCCTGCGGCGCGTCCCGGAGTCGCGGGACGAGTCCGCGACCGGCCGCGTCGACTGGCTCGGCGCGGCGGTTGCCGTCGTCGCGGTGGGCGGGCTGGCGTTCGGGCTGACGCGCGGCCAGGAGAGCGGATGGCAGGACCCCGCTGCGTTCGCCGCGCTCGTCGTGGGCGCGGCGGCCCTCGTCGCGTTCCCCGTGCTCATGGCCGTCCGGCCGAACCCGCTCGTCCCGCTCGAGCTGTTCCGGAGCCGGAGCTTCAGCGTCGTCAACGTCGCGACGCTCCTCGTCTACGGGGCGCTCTACACGTCGATGGCGTTCCAGGGCCTCTTCCTGCAGGGAACCCTCGGTTACTCGCCGCTCGCCGCCGGGATCGTGAGCTTGCCGATGGGGCTGCTCCTCGTCCTCCTGTCGACGACCGCGGGGCGGCTCGCGGGCCGGCTCGGGGCGCGGCCGTTCATGGTCGGGGGGCCGCTGCTCATGGCCGGCGGCCTCCTCTGGCTGGCCCGAATCCCGCCGACGAGCGCGGCGTGGACGGCCGACCCGGCCGACCCGGCGAGCCTCGTCCCGCCGCTCGACTACGTCGTCGACGTCCTCCCGGGGACGCTCCTCTTCGGCCTCGGGCTGGCGCTCCTCGTCGCCCCGCTGACGACGGCCCTCATGGGATCGGTCCCCATCGGCCGGGCGAGCCTGGGCTCCGCGATCAACAACGCGATCTCCCGGGTCGGGTCGCCCTTCGCGAGCGCATTCCTGTTCATCGTCATCACCGCAACGTTCATCCCGGCGCTCGTTGCCGCGGTACCGGGCCTGACCGTCGAGGCGGCACAGGCGCTGGGCATCGCTCCGCTCCTGGCGCCGCCGCCCAACGCGCCGCCGGAGCTGGCAGCCGCCATCACGGCGGCCTCGACCGACGCCTTCCACCTGGCCATGCTCGTCGCCGGAGTCCTGCTCGTCGCCGGGGCGGTCGTCAGCCTCGTCGGGCTCGAGCGGCGCCGCTGACGGCTCCGGGCGAGACCACGGCGGCGGTCGTGTGTCGTCAGCGCGGCAGCGGGATCTCCTCGAGGGGGACGTCCCAATGCGCGTCGAGGATCTCGAAGCGGCGCTGCTCCTCCGCCCGGAACGTCTCCTGGTCGGGGTAGAGCCGGGCCGCGATCTCGCGCTCGGCGTGGGCCTCGATCGCTGCCCAGTCTCGGTACACGATCGTGACCCTGAGGTCCCAGTCGGCCCGGCCGTCGCCGTGGAACCGCGGCGCGTGCATCCGGACGTCGAGGAACCGGCCGTCGGCGAGCTGCTCGCGAAGGATCGGCCAGTGATTGCGCAGGAACAGGTCGACGAACTCCGCGTGGGCGCCCCAGCGGGTGCGGTAGAAGTAGTCGACGCTGACGGGGCCTGCGGCCATCGGTGGGTCCTCCTGGTGCGGCGGCGCGAGGAGCCGGGGCGGGTCGGCGGGCACGGCGAGGGCCGCGCCGCCGGGGCGGTCGTGCTCGGGCGTATCCTGCCCCCGCAGCCGATCGTCCGCTGGGAGACCGCCCGATGCACGTCACCCTCGTCCACGTCCGCGTCCTGCCCGACCGGGTCGACGCGTTTCTCGCGGCGACCCGGGCCAACCACCTGGGCTCGATCCGGGAGCCCGGCAACCTCCGCTTCGACGTCCTCCAGGCGCCCGACGAGCCGGCCCGCTTCATCCTCTACGAGGCGTACGCCGACGCCCACGCGGCCGCCGCCCACAAGGAGACCGCCCACTACCTCGCCTGGCGGGAGGCGGTCGCGCCCCTCATGGCCGAGCCGCGCCGGGGCGAGCCCTGGCTGGGGCTCCTCCCCGACGCCGGTTGACGGCGCCCCGATGAGCGCGCCGTTCACGGTCGCCCGCCTGCCCCGGCTCGTCGTCGGGCCCGGGCGCCTCGCCGACCTGCCGGAGATCCTCGCGGGCTTCGGGCCGAGGGCGCTGCTCGTCACGGGCGCCCGCTCCTTCCGCGAGGGGCCGGGCTGGGACCCGCTGGTGGCCGCGCTCGAGGCGGCCGGGATCGCCTGGACCCACGTCCCCGTCATCGGGGAGCCGTCGCCCGACCTCGTCGACGGGGCGGTCGCCGGTCTCCGGTCCGACCCGCCCGACGTCGTCGTCGGGATCGGCGGCGGCAGCGCCCTCGACGCGGCAAAGGCGATCGCGGGGCTCCTCCGGAGCGGCACGACCGCGCTCGACCACCTGGAGGGTGTCGGCCGGGGGGTCCCCTACCCGGGGCCGGCGACGCCGTTCGTGGCGGTCCCGACGACCGCCGGCACCGGCAGCGAGGTCACGAAGAACGCCGTGCTCTCGGGCCGGCTGGCCGGCCTCGACGAGTGGGCGGCTCGCGGTGTCGGCGGCCCCGGTGATGCCGCGGTCGCCGCCGGGGCCCCGTTCAAGAAGTCGTTCCGCGACGAGGCGCTCGTCGCGCGGGTGGCGATCCTCGACCCGGACCTCCTCGCGGGCTGCCCGCCGGCCGTCATCGCCGGGGACGGGATGGACGCTCTCACGCAGCTCCTCGAGGCGTTCACCTCGACCGGCGCGTCGCCTTTCACCGACGCGGTGGCCAGGGCCGGGTTGGCGGCCGCCGCCGGCGCGCTGCCCGCCTGGCACGCTGCCGCCCTCGCCGGCGCGCCTTCGGGGGCGACGGCGGCCGACCGGGCGGCGATGTCGTGGGCGGCCTGTTGCTCGGGGATCGCGCTGGCCAACGCGGGCCTCGGGGCGGTCCACGGGATCGTCGCGGCGCTCGGAGCGCGGTTCCCGGTGCCGCACGGGACGGGGTGCGGGATCCTCCTCGCGGCGACGACGCGGGCCAACCTCGCGGCGCTCGAGGCGCGCGCACCGACGATCCCTGCGCTCGCCCGGTACGCCGACGCGGGACGGCTTCTCGCCGGGAGGCCCGACCTCGCCGACGACGCTGCCCGCGCCTCGCTCGTCGACGAGCTCGACGCATGGACAGCGTCGCTCGGCCTGCCCCGCCTGGCCGACTACGGCATCACGCCGGCCGACCTGCCGGCGCTCGTCGCCGACAGTCGCGGCAGCAGCATGCGCACGAACCCGGTGGTGCTCGACGACGCGGAGATCGCCGGGATCCTCGCCGCCTGCATCTGACCGACCCACCCACGGGCGGCCGCCCGGCCGCCGGAGGTGCGAGATGGACGAGCCGTCGCCGAACGTGGTGCGGGAGCAGCGGGCTCGCGCCCGGACGGCGCTCGCGTCGATCGGGCCGCGCCGCGGTCGGGTCGACCGTGCGATCCGCCTCGGTGTCCGGTACGGCTTCGCCGTCGTGGGGTGGCGCGTCCGGGCCGAGGGCCTGGCGAACCTGCCGCGCGGCGCCGACGGTCGCGTCCGGCCGTGCGTCGTCGCCGTCGCCCCGCATCGGGGCTGGGTCGACCCGTTCCTCCTGCTGCTGGCGTGGCCCGACGACGCGCCGCGGCTGACGTGGTTCGGCGACGCCCGGACGATGGCCCGGTCCCGCTGGCGACGATGGCTCCTGCCCCGCCTCGGGATGATCCCCATCCCGCCCGAAGCGACCCGGGGTGCCCTGCGCGAGCACCTTGCCGACGCCGCCGCCGTCCTCGGCCGCGGCTGCTGCCTCGTCGTCTTCCCGGAGAAGGGCCCGCCGAGTCAGCGCGGCCGCACCCGGACGATCGCCTCCGGCGCGGCCTGGCTCGCCGCCGCCGGCGAGGCGCCCCTCGTGCCGGTCGCGATCGGCGGCTTCCTCGAGACGGGCCTCGGGACCGTCTACCGGCTCCGCGTCCTCGGCCCGCTCGCGCCGCCCGGCCCCGCGCCCGACACGCCGGCCGGGCGCCGGGCGGCGCGGTCCGCCACGGCGGCGCTCGAGGCGGCCCTTGGCCCGGCGGTTGCCGAGCTGGAGGCCTGGAGCGCCCGATCGAACGGCCGCCGCCCGATGGCGGGGCTGCGGCGGCTGTTCCGCTGAACGAACGTGTCCGCCCGGCACGGCCGGCGTCGGATCCGGCGGCCGGGTCCAGGCGGCGCGGCACAGCCCGGCGCGGCCCGCAGGCGGTCGGGTCGGGCGGCGGTCAGGGGCCGGTGGCGGGCACGACGAGGACGCTCGTGGTTGCCGGCGCGGAGGCGAGGCCCTCGTCGCTGTACGCCACGACCCGGAAACGGTAGCTGCCGCCTGCCGGGACCCACAGCGTCGCCCCGCCGGCGTCGCCGCCGGCGACCGACTCCCAGGTCGCCCCGCCGTCGGCGGACATCTGGACGTCCGTCCAGGTCGCCAGGGAGCTGACGTACGAGACCGTCACCTCGACCCAATCGCCGTCGGTCCACGGGTACGCCTGCGTGATCGCGGCCGCCGCCCCCGAGATGGAGGGGAGCCGCTGTGAGGCGATCGCGAGTCCCGACGACGTGACCTTGCCAGCGGTGTGTCCGCCCACGTCGACGGCGACCAGGCGGAACCAGTACGTGGCTCCCGGCGGCACCGTGTCGGTGATCGGCCCCCAGTCCGGGTGCCACCAGTCGTTCACGGCCGTCCACGGGCCCGTCGCGGTCGGCCCGCGCCAGAGCTCCACGCGGTCGATCCCCGTCTCGTCGCTCACGGCGAACGCGGCCTGGACGAGCGGCGGGTTCTGGGCGTTCCAGGTCGACGAGGCAAGCGTCACCGTCGGCCCGCTCGAGATGACCGGCGGGAGGTCCACCGGCACGACGAGCGGGTCGGAGACGGCCGGCGCGCTCGCCTGGCCGATCACGTCGAAGACGGTGACCCGGAACGCGTACGAGTGGCCCTGGGCGACGGGGACCTCCGCCCACGTCGGCGACGCGTCGGCGAGCGCCAGCGTCCACGCGCCGCCGTCCGCCCGGACCTCGACCGTCGCCCGCTCGACCCCCCGGTCGTCGGTCGCGTCCCAGGAGAGGTCGACGTACGTCGTCGTCCCGGCCGCGTGCGACACGCTGGCCACCGGCGGCGACGTGATCTCGGGCGGCAGGTCGGCCGGGCCGACCGGCACGACGATCGGCTCGGAGACGCTCCACGCGCCCCACTGCCCGACATCGTCCTTGGCACGCACCCGGAACCGGTAGGTCGCTCCGGACGCCACCGTGATCGACGCCGTGTTGTTGTCGCCCGACCACGACGGCAGCCACGTGGTCCCGTCGGTCGAGCGCTCGACCTCGGCGAGGACGACCCACCCGTCGGGGTCGTCGGCCCACCACTCGACGTCGACGATCGAGGTCGTCGCGGCGTTGTAGCCGATCGTCGCGGTGGGCGTGGAGACGGTCGGCGGGAGGTCGCGCTCGAGCTCCACCGGCGGCGCCTCGCGGCCGAAGCTGCGGCGGCCGACGGAGTCGCGAACGGTGACCCGGAACCGGTACGTGTGACCTCGCTCCAGCTCCTGCGTGGTCGTGAGCGACGCGCCGGCGAGCGTGACCCAGGGGGCGAACGGGCCGTCGTCGACCGCCCGCTCGAGCTCGGTCCTGGCGATCGTGGCGTCGGCGACCACGGTCCAGGCGAGCCGGACCTCGCCGGTGGGATCGGCCAGCGACCCGGCCAGCGGCGTGGCCGTCACGGCGGTCAGGATCGGATCGCTCGTCGTGCTCGCGTTGAGGAAGCTCGAGCGGGCGACGTTCCAGTGCGTCGCCAGGTAGGTCCCCGCCTTCGGCGTCACGTTGAAGTAGTCGTTCTTCCGGCAGTCGAGCCAGGCGTCGTTGCTCTTCCCCGAGCAGTGGATCTTCATCGTCGACCGCGTGCCGCCGTCCGAGTAGCACATGACGTCGTACTCGTCGAAGCAGTGGCCGGCCTTCGTCGAGTGCGGGGCGCTGTACTGCACCGCGCCGAGGTTGTGCATGAGCTCGTGCGCCTCGACCGAGTGGTAGGCCGTGCTGTGGAGGCCCCAGCACTGGCGGTCGACGCGCGAGTAGGCAGCCGGCCCGTACGGGCGGCCGTTGTTCCGGTTCGCCTTCGATGCCCGGTCGTCGCGGAAGGCCGTCCCGATCCCGCAGTAGCGGTTGGCGTCGAACCAGACGAGGTAGCGGCGGTCGGTCCGCTTGAGGCCCTTGGCCGCCAGCTCGCTGATCGTCCGCGAGAAGCTCGCCGCGGCCTTGGAGCTGAGCTTGACCTTCATCACTGTGAGGACGCAGGACGACGTGTGGGCCCAGTTGACGTGGCGGCGCCCACCGGACTGCTGGGCGCTCACCCGGACCGTGATGTCGACCTCGGCCGCCCACTTGCGGATGAGCGGGATGAGGGTCGCGCTGCGATCCGTGCCCGTGTACGCGTAGACGGCCTGGACCCGGTTGCCCTTCGACCCGCCGCCCCAGCACGGGATCCCCGGGGTCCCCGTCGACGGGACCGTGGCCGCGGGCTCGAGGGACGTGGCCGCGGCCCCTGATCCCTCCTCACCGGCAATCGCCGCCGACCCGGCCCGGTCGACGTCGACGGTCGAGCCGGGGGTCGTCGACGCGAACCGTGCGACCACGTCCCGTCCGCCGGCCTCTGCGACCAGCTCCCTGAGCGAGCGGACGCGTGCCGCGGGCCCGGGCGGCGGCTCGTCGGCGTGCGTGCACTGGAGGACGCTGCCGCCGGCCGCGTCGTCGACCGCGACGCAGAGGTCGTCGGTGCCGCGGGAGGCGGCCGAGGCCGAGTCGTCGAAGACGCCGCCGAGGGCGAGGATCGCGAGCGCCACGGCCGCGCCGGCGATCGCGAGCACGAGTCCCCGCAGCGGGTGCGCGACGACGACGGACCGCTCCATGGCGGCTCCCTCTCCCTCCGCCCGGTCGGCACAGCCGGGCTCGAGTTGCGAACGATACCCGCGCGCCGTCGGCCCGCCAAGGGGGAATCGCGACGCGGGCCGCGTCGGCCGGGCTACCCCTCGAGCGTCGGTCGGGTCATCGCCTCCGGGACGACCCAGGCGTCGAACTCCTCGCCGGTGACGTGGCCCGACGCGAGGGCCGCCTCCCGCAGCGTCGTCCCCTCGTGGTGGGCCGTCTTGGCGATCTTCGCCGCCTTGTCGTACCCGATGTGCGGCGAGAGCGCCGTCACGAGCATGAGCGAGTTCGCCACGTGCTCGGCGATCCGCGCCTCGTCCGCCTCGAGGCCCTCGATGCAGAACTCCCGGAACGACCGGCAGCCGTCGGTCAGCAGCTCGATCCCGTGGAGCAGGTCGTGGGCGATGACCGGCTTGAAGACGTTGAGCTCGAAGTTGCCCTGGCTGCCGGCCATCCCCACGGCGACGTCGTAGGCCATCACCTGGACGGCCACCATCGTGATCATCTCGCTCTGGGTGGGGTTCACCTTGCCGGGCATGATCGAGGAGCCCGGCTCGTTCTCCGGCAGGCGCAGCTCGCCGAGACCGGCCCGCGGCCCGCTGCCCAGCCAGCGCACGTCGTTGGCGATCTTCATGAGGTCGGTCGCGAGGGTCTTGACCGCCCCCGAGGCGAACGTGGTCGCCCCCTGGCCGGCGAGGCCGACGAACTTGTTGGGCATCGACACGAACGGGAGGCCGGTCAGCTCGGCGATCCGGGCCGCGACGCGCTCGGCGAACAGCGGGTGGGCGTTGAGGCCGGTCCCGACGGCGGTCCCCCCGAGGGCGATCTCGTGGAGCCCGGGGAGGGCCGCCCGCAGGCGGGCGAGGTCGCCGTCGAGCATCGCCACGTAGCCCGAGAACTCCTGGCCCAGCGTGAGCGGCACGGCGTCCTGGAGATGCGTCCGACCGATCTTCACGATCCCGGCCCAGGCCTGCGCCTTCGCGTCGAGGGCGTCGCGGAGGTCCGTCACCGACGGGATGAGCCGCAGCTCGATCTCGGTGGCCACGGCCATGTGGAGCGCGGTCGGGAACGTGTCGTTCGACGACTGGCTCATGTTCACGTGGTCGTTCGGGTGAACCGGCGCCTTGCCGCCGCGAGCCCCGGTCGCCAGCTCGTTGGCCCGCCCGGCGATCACCTCGTTGACGTTCATGTTCGACTGCGTGCCGGAGCCCGTCTGCCAGATGCGGAGCGGGAACTCGGCGGCGAGGGTGCCGTCGACGACCTCGTCGGCGGCCCGCACGACGAGCTCGTGCCGGTCCGCCGGGAGGAGCCCCAGCCCCGCGTTCACGTCCGCGGCCGCCTTCTTGAGGATGCCGAAGGCGCGCACGATCGGGACCGGCATCGTGTCGCGGCTGATCGCGAAGTGGTGGAGCGAGCGCTGGGTCTGGGCGCCCCAGTAGTGCTCGGCCGGGACCTCGATCGGGCCCATCGAGTCGGTCTCGGTGCGGGTCGCGCCGGCGGGCGCGTGCGGGTCGACGGCGGTCATCTCGTCCCTCGGGTGCGTGCTGTTTCGGCTGGCTCGGCAGTGGCGCCAGCCTACGCCGGGCTGCCCGGCGCCGCGAGGGTGGAGCGTCCCGAAGACGCGGGCCGACCGGGTCAGGCCCTCGAGCGGCCCGCGAAGGCGCAGGCAAGCCCGGCGAGCCGGGCCGCCTCGTCGTCGTCCAGCACGAGATCCGCGGCGGCGGCGTTCTCCTCGAGCTGGGCAACGGTTCGCGCGCCCGGGATCGCGACGGTGCTGGGGTGCCGGATCACCCACGCCAGGGCGACCTGGGCCGGCGTGGCGCCGTGGGCGTCGCCGATCTCGCGGAGCGCCGCCGCGAGCGGGGCGAGCCTCGTTCGCGATCCGCCGCCGAAGTGACGGCCGGCCCGACGAACGCCACCCGGGCGTGCCGGGGCCGCGTTCGGGTCGCGGGCGAGGAGGCCCTGGCCGAGTGGCGAGTAGGCGACGACCACGCGGTCCATCGCAGCGGCGTACGGGACGAGGTCCCCTGCCGGTCCCGGGCTCACCAGGCTGAACCGGACCTGGTTGGCGACCACCGGCGCCCGGAGCGCCCGCTCGGCCTCCTGCCAGCGAGCCAGCCCGTAGTTGCTGACGCCCACGCGCCGGACGAGGCCGGCGTCGGCGAGCGGCCGCAGCGCCTGCATCGTCCTCCGGACCGAGACGAGCGGGTTGGGCCAGTGCGCGTAGTACAGGTCGAGCGCGTCGACCGCGAGCCGCCGCCGGCTGCCGGCCGCCTGACGGGCGACGATCGGCTCCGCCGGGGCGATCGGCAGGAACTTCGTGGCGACGATGAGGCCCGCGCGTGCCACGTCGGGGACCGAGGCCAGGGCCCCGGCGAGGATCCGTTCCGAGCGCCCCGGGCCGTAGGCCTCGGCCGTGTCGAACATCGTGATCCCGAGCTCGATCGCCCGGTTCACGAGGGCGGGGGCGGTCTCGGCCGCGTAGGCCTCGCCGTACCCCCACTCCCGCGATCCGAACTGCCAGGTCCCGAGGCCGACCACCGACGTGCGGAGGCCGGCCGCGTCCAGGTACCGCATGACGCGTCCCGGCCTAGGGGGCGAGCGTGCCGAAGAAGACCTGCCAGGCGAGGATCGTCTTCGCGACGAGGCTGAAGATCATGTAGGCCCGCTCGCCGTGGAGGTAGTCGCGCCAGCGCCCGACCTTCCGGTACTGCAGGACCATGTTGATCGCGAACACGTTGAAGCTGATGAAGAGCGAGACGAAGATCGCGATGACGAAGGCCGGGATCGGCGCGGCGTCGGGCTCGGTGGCGGCGGTGGCAAGGGCGATCGCGATGACGATCCAGGGGACCGCCCCGGCGATCACGCCGAAGTTGAAGTGGAGCCACTGCGGGCGCTCGCGGCCCTCGTTCGCGGCCTCCATGCTCCACCCGAACAGGTTCATCGCGGCGTTGAGGCCGAAGATCGCGACGAGCGTCCCGACCTCCTGGATCCCGGAGAGCGTGGCGATCACGACGATCATGACGCTGGAGCTGAACGCGTACTCCACCCAGCGGGCGGGGTTCTGGCCCCGGGCCAGCATGCGCTCGTACCAGCCGCGCGCCGGGAAGGCGACCGCGAAGTGGGCAATGGCGCTCATGAGGAAGAAGACGGCGACGGCGACGCCGATCGGGAGATCAAACAGGGCCCGCTGGGCCGGGACGAGGGTGCGCGCGACCTCGTCGAACGTGAGGTAGCTGCTGACGATCGGCGCCGTCGCCATCGGCGACTGGGCGAGCGAGATCGCCAGGATGATCGCGAACTGGACGAAGTGGAGGACCGCGAGCGACGCGTTCCAGCGGAAGAGGCTGCGGGCACGGTCGGAGGGGATCGGGGCCGAGACGGCTGGCAGGGCAGGGGCGGCGGCTGTCATCTGGGGGGGTACCTCGGGGCTCGGGTTGGCTCGGTGCCGGCCACGCGGCCGGGACGCCTTACCTTCGCACAGCGCGGCATCCCGGATGGGGCGCGCGAACCCGGCGGGCGGGCAAGCCGTCGCGCCGGGTCCGATGAATCCGCGGCCGGAGCGGGCGCCTCCCCCCAGTGGGCGCCCGCCCCGGTCAGTCCGCGGGGACGATGTTCTGCGTACTCCGGAACAGGTTGGCCGGGTCGTAGCGCCGCTTCACCTCGGCCAGGCGGTGGTACGTGAGGCCCGGGTAGGCCTCCCGGACACGATCCGGACCCTCGTCGGCGAGGAAGTTGCTGTACACGCCGGTCGCGGCCGGCCGCAGCGCCGAGAGCAGGCCGTCGGCCCACGCCACGTGCGTTGCGGCCTCCGCCGGGTCCAGGAAGGGCACGAGGATGACGACGGCGAGCTGGCGGTCGCGGAACGCGTACGCGGTGGCCTCGTTGGGGACGCGGCTCACCGCACCTCCGAGAACCCGCAGCTGGACCATCGCCATCGGCGAGGTGCGCCGCTCCATGAAGCCGAGGATCGTGTCGATCGCCGCGTCGTCGAGCGCCGGCAGGAAGAACGAGCGGGCGACGAAGCCCGTCGGCCCCTCGGGACCGCCCATCTCGAAGATCGCCGGGTACGGGATCTCGGAGATGACCTCGGCGATCGGCGTTGCGACGGCCGCGTACGGCGCGAGGGCCGCGCGTCCCTCCACCGGATCGCCGTCCCAGGCGACCATGGAGAGCAGGGTCAGCGCTCCGTGGTGCTCGGCCGGCACGAAGGGCAGCGGGGGCGCGGCCATGATCGCCGAGATCATGCCCAGGTCCTCGGGCGCGCTGGCCGTGATCGGGACGTGGCTGCGGAGGACGTCGCGGGTCGCGGGCATCATGAGCATGCCGCCGAGGATCGTCCCGATCGGCACGAGGCCGAGCTCGAAGCGGGTGACAATCCCGAAGTTCCCTCCGCCGCCGCGGACGGCCCAGAAGAGGTCGGGGTGCTCGTCGGCGCTCGCCCGGACGACGCTGCCGTCGGCGAGGACGATCTCGACCGCCAGGAGATGGTCGATCGCGAGCCCGTGCTTTCGGGCGAGGTAGCCCATCCCCCCGCCGAGGAGGAGGCCGCCGAGCCCGACCGTCGGGGTGTCGCCGAGCGGGGTCGCCAGGCCGTGGGCGAACGTCGCCTTCACGTACTCGCCGGCGAGGACGCCGCCCTCCGCCGTGGCGACGCGACGCACCGGGTCGACGTCGACCTGCTTCATCGCCGAGAGGTCGACCACGAGGGCGCCGTCGGCGAGGCCGACGCCGTGCCCCGCGGCGCTGTGCCCGCCGCCGCGGACGGCGAGCGGCAGGCCCGCGTCGCGAGCGAACACCACCGCCCGGGCCACGCCGGCCGCATCGACGGGCCGGACGATCGCTGCCGGCCTGCGGTCGATCGCGGCGTTGGCGACCCGCCGGGCCTCGTCGTAGCCGGCGTCGCCGGGTCGGAGCAGGGCGCCGGGAAGGACGGCGAGGTCGGGCATGGCGGCGGTACTCGGGACGGGCATCGGGGTTCCTCGGGCTGGCTCGGATCGTGCGGAGGATCGTGCCGCTCGTCGCGGCGCGCGGGACTCGACGAGTGCCTCCAACCCCACTGGACGAATGACGACGTCCGGCGGCGTCACGCGGGCGGGAGCGCCTCGGTCCACTGCCCGTCTCGCCGCCCGTCGGGCGGCCGGCGTCAGACGGGCGAGTCGGTCGCGAGGTCGCGGGTGAGGTACGTGGCGTAGTCGGGCTGCGAGCGCTCGTAGCTGCTCTCCATGAGCGGAGACGAGACCATGAAGTCGGCCGACGCCCGGTTGCAGGCGATCGGGATGTTCCAGACCACGGCCAGGCGAAGGAGCGCCTTCACGTCGGGGTCGTGCGGCTGGGGCTCGAGCGGATCCCAGAAGAAGACGAGGAAGTCGATGTTCCCCTCGGCGATCAGGGCGCCCAGCTGCTGGTCGCCGCCCAGCGGGCCGCTCTGGAGCTTCACCACCGGCTGCCCGAGCTCGCGCTCGAGGAGGGTTCCCGTCGTGCCGGTCGCCCACAGCTCGTGGCGGCCGAGGATCGGGAGGTTGTACCGCGCCCACTCGACGAGGTCGCGCTTCTTGTTGTCGTGGGCGACGAGGCCGATCCGCAGCGGCCGGGGATCGTCGAGAGTCATGTGGCCACCTTCGTGCGAGGGTCGGCGGGCGCCGGGCCCGCCCGGGCCAGCGTAGCGCGCCGGCGGATTGGGAGCGCGCAGGGACGCAGCCGACGCCCGGGGCGGCATTCCGGAACGGGCCGAGGCCCGATTCGCGATTCGGGGTACCATTGCATCTCCCCGACCGGAGGCGAACACGCCGCCCGCGGTCAGCCCGACCCGCCGCGCGGCCGAGACCCACACCCGAGGAGGCGAGCGCCATGGCTTCCCCCATCCCCCGCAGGCCCGTCGTCGACCCGGGCCCGCGGCACGTCATCGCCGAGTACCGGCATCGCGACCGGCTCGTGACGTGCGAATGCGGATGGCAGGGGAGCAGTGAGTCGCCGGACACACGGCCCTCCGACTGGACCTCCCACGTGGCCGCCCACCGCACGGGCTCCCGCTGACCGTTCCGTGAGCTTCACCTACGCCGTCGTCGGCGCCGGCCGCCAGGGCACCGCGGCCGCCTACGACATGGCTCGCTTCGGCGACGCCGCCCGGGTGAAGGTGGCCGACGCCGACGAGGCCGCCGCCCGGCGCGCCGCCGGCCGCGTGAACGACCTCCTCGGTCGCGAGATCGCCGAGCCGTTCGTCGTCGACGTCGCCAACCGGGCCGCGCTGCGAGCGTTCCTCGACGACGTCGACTCGTTCCTGTCCGCCGTCCCCTACTGGCACAACCCGGCGATCGCGCGCGTCGCGATCGACGCGCGGGCGAGCATGACCGACCTCGGCGGCAACACCGACCTCGTCCGCGAGCAGCTGCTGCTCTCCCCGGAGGCCGAGGCGGCCGGCATCGCGATGATCCCCGACTGCGGCCAGGTGCCGGGCATGGGGACGAGCCTCACCGTCCATGCGATGTCGCTCCTCGACGAGACCGACGAGGTGACGTTCTGGGACGGCGGCAACCCGCTCCACCCGCGGCCGCCGTTCAACTACATCCTCACCTTCAACATCGCCGGGCTGACGAACGAGTACCACGGCGTCGCCCACTTCCTCCGCGACGGCCGCCGCGTCGAGGTCCCGACCTTCCGCGAGGAGGACTACGAGACGGTCGACTTCCCCGCGCCGATCGGCCGCATGGAGGCGTTCGTGGCCGGGGGCGGCACGTCCACGATGCCCTGGACGTTCGAGGGCCGACTGCGCACCCTGTGGAACAAGACCCTTCGCTGGCCGGGCCACTTCGCCGCCTGGAAGGCGTACATGGACGCGGGGCTCCTCGAGACCGAGCCGATCGACGTCGGCGGGGTGCCGGTCGTGCCGCGGGACGTCCTCCACGAGCTTCTCGACCCGAAGATCCGGGCCCGGCCCGGCGAGCCCGACCTCGTCATCGTGCGGGTCCTCGCCCGCGGCCGGAAGGACGGCCGGCCGGCCGAGGCGCTCGTCGAGCTGATCGACCGCTACGACGAAGCGACCGGGTTCACCGCGATGGAGCGGACGACCGGCTGGGACGGCTCCCTGAAGGCGATTCTCAACGCGCGGGGCGTGACGCCGCGCGGCGCGCACCCCGCCGAGGTGGCCGTTCCCGGCCCGCTCTACGCGGAGGAGCTGCGCCGGCGCGGCTTCAGCCTGACCGAGGAGGTCACGACGACCGCGGGTTGACGGCCCGGCGCGGCGCGCCAGGCCCGGTAGCGCGCGGGAGCGTGCACGACGGCGTAGTACGCGGTGCAGGCGTAGGCCGCCCCGGCGATGAGGTCGATGACCCAGTGATCGCCGGTGTAGACGACGGAGAACGCAACGAGGCCCGCGTACCCGAGGGCGAGCCAGCCGACCCGCCCGAACGCCCGGCGCAGGAAGAGGAAGGTGAGCACCGGGTACGCGACGTGGAGTGACGGGAACGCCGCGACGTTGTTGGGGTTGACCCCCCTGAAGATGAACGAGTACGCGTAGCGACCGTCGAAGCCGAGGGCGTCCGCCAGCTGCTCGAAGGCGGCGGGCTTGAGGTAGGCGATGAGGGGCAGGCCGTCGGGGCCGTCGAGCATCCCCTTCCAGGCGAGGTACCACGGCGGCGCGGCCGGCAGGACCAGGTACGTGACGAAGGCCGCGACGCTCAGCAGGATGAGCCCGGCCACGAAGTCGTAGTACTGCGGCCGCCGCCAGAGCCAGAGGACGAAGCCGGTCGCGAGCGGCAGCGCGAAGTGGAGCATGTAGACGACCGTCGCCATGAGCGCGATCGGATCGATGCCGCTCGCCGGCCGCAGGGCGTCCTGCAGGAGCTGGGTCGGCAGGTACCCGAACGCGAGGACCCGCTCCGCGGCGGCGAGATCCTCCGCGTGGAGCGGCAGGCCGGCGTCGTCGGCCACGCCCCGCATGAGCTCGTAGGCGAGCAGGAGGACGATGAAGGGGATCCAGTCGCGGAAGAAGAGGCGACCGCGACCGAGCAGGATGGCGGCCAGCCCGAAGGCCACGGCCAGGACGTCGGGCGTGAGCGCGACCCCGCCGACGACCATGAGGAAGACGACGAACGCCGCGTAGGCGACGACGCCGGCCACGAGGAGCCGGTCGTTGCGGCGGGCGAGCGAGCCGATGGCGTCGTCGGGGGCGGGGGCGGCGGTCGACACGGTGTGCCGACTCTACGACGGCGGCCGGGATCGCGCCGACGCGGGGCCCGGCCGGGCCAGCCGGGTACGGGCCGAATCTCTCTTCCCGCCCGGGGAACGCGGGCGTACGATGCCGCCGCCCGGGACGCGGAACGGGAGCCCGTCCCGCCGCGGGCGGTCGTCGCGAGGGGGTTGCCATGCACCAGCAGATCCGCACGTCGCCGTACGGTGTCGGGCAGAACATCGCGCGCGCCGTCGCGGCGCTTGCCGCGGGCGGCGTCAACGTCGAGGGCGTCGGCCCGGACTACGAGTCGCCGCACGCGAGGATCGTCGTTCCCCACGAGGCGGTCGATGCCGCCCTGGAGCTCCTTGGCAAGGAGGGTTTCGAGCCCGAGCTGTGGCCGGCGTGCACGTTCGCCCTGGCCCATCGGCCGGCCCAGCTCGCCACCGTCCTGGATCGGCTGGCCGCGGCCGGCTTCGACGTCCAGTGCGTGCTCGTCCTGGCCAGCCGCCTCCGCGGCATGACCCTCGTCTCGATCGGGCTCGACCGCGAGCCGACCGCCGGCGAGCGCGAGCGGCTCGGCTGCGTCGAGGAGCCGGCGGGCTGGATCGGCGGCGACGTCGGGGACGTGGCGAGCTGACCGCGGCCGCCCGGCGCCACGGGACCGCCGCCGCCTAGCGCCAGGGGACCGCCGCCGCCTAGCGCCAGGGGATCGCCGCCGCCTGGCGCCAGGGGACCGCCGCCGCCTAGCGCCAGGGGATCGCCGCCGCCGCGACGGTCCCCGCCAGCCCCGGCAGGAGGACCGGCTCGGCCGCGTCCGTCGGCCGGCCCGCCGCGGCCAGGGTCGCGGCGGAGGCGACGATCTCGCCGGCCCCTGCCCGGGCCATGAGGCGGGCCGCGACGTGGACCTCCCGGCCCGCCCAGCCCGTCCCCGACCGCACGGCGGCGCCGTGGTGGAGGCCGATCCGGACCCCCGGGGCGAAGCCGGCCGCTCGGCGGTGTGCGGCCAGCGTCCGCTGGATCTCGACCGCGCACGCAACGGCCGGCTCCGGAGAGGCGAAGGTCACGAAGAACCCGTCGCCGGCGTGGTCGACCTCGACACCGCCGTGGGCCGCGAACAGCCGCCGGAGCGTGCCGTCGTGCCAGGCGCGGAGCGCCGTCCACGCGTCGTCGCCGATCGTCTCGAGGAGCGCGGTGGAGCCGACGATGTCGGTGAAGAGGAACGTCCGCGCCGTGTCCCCGACCGCGACGGACGCCGGGAGGCGCGCGCCGGACCGCCGGGCGAGCTCCCCGATCGCCGCCCCGAGGGGCTCGGCGTCCAGCCGCGAGGCCGCGCGCGCCGCAGTCGCCAGCTCCGCGGTCGCCAGCTCCGCGCCCGCCTTCCGCCGGCCGCCCCGGCGGGAGAGCAGCGCCTCCGCGCGCCGCCAGCGCGCGTACGCCTCCTGGGCCGGCACGTCGAGGTCGCGCCACGCCTCCGCGAGGCGCGCCCACGCAGCCTCGTCCGGGCTGCCCCCGGCGCGCGCGGCCTCCGCCCGCGCCCAGGCAACGGTCGCGCGCAGCCCGCGCGTCGTGGGACCGGTGCCGCCGGACCCGCCCGCGGCGAGGGCGTCGAGGCGGCCGACCAGCCGGTCGATCGCCGCTCCGGTCTCGGCGACGGCGGCCTCGTCACGCCAGGCGCGAGCCGTCTCCGCGCGATCTGCCGCGGCCCGAGCCCCGAGGGCGAGAAGCGGCCCGGCGAGGAACACGTCGTCGCTGCCCTCGAGCGCGGCCAGCCCGGCCTCGACGGCCGTCGCCGCAAGGTCGGGGCGGCCGGTCCAGCACGCGAGCTCGGCCTCGGCCGTCCGCAGGTAGGCGACGAGGTCGAAGTCGACGTCGGCGGCCGCCCGCACGTTGGCGACCTCGAGCGCCCGGTGGGCGTCGTCGAAGCGGCCGCGGGCCGTCGCCAGGCGCAGCCGGACGATGACGAGATACAACGGGCCCTCCCCGGCGGGGTCGAGCGACCGTCCCTCCGCGACGAGCTCGTCCGCGTCGTCCCAGCGGCCGAGGCGGAGCAGGACGTCGGCCGCGGCGGCCCGCAGCGTCAGGCCGTAGCGGCGGTCGAGGCCCTCCCGCCGGCAGGCCGCGATCCCCTCCATCGCCGCCGCGAGCGCCTCCTCCGGCCGATCGGCGATCCCGAGGTGATAGGCGAGGTTCTGGAGGCCGACGACGAGGCCCTCGCCCGGGTCGTGCACCCGGGCGAGGTCGCAGGCCGCGACGAGCGCCTCGATGCCGCCGTCCACGTCGCCGATCCCGACCCGGTCCATGCCGAGCATGTCGAGGGCCCGCCCCTCCTCGATCGGGGCGTCGGCCGCGCGGGCGGCCTCGATCGCCGCCTCGCAGACCACGGCCGACTCGCGGTAGCGGCCGAGCCCCATGAGGGCGCCGCCGAGCCCGCGGACGACCCGCGCCCGCACGAGGCTCGGTGGATCCGCGGGGACGAGGTCGACGGCCCGACGGTGATGGGCCAGCGCCTCGTCGCTGCGCCCCGCCAGCCAGCGGTGGTACCCGAGGCGGCTCTCGACGATCCCCGCCCGGACGGGGTCGACACGAGGATCGACGAGCGCGCGGGCACGCTCCAGGAGCGCGACGGAGGTCGTGAAGTCGCCGGCGAGGTTGGCGGCCTCCTCCGCGTCCAGCAGGAGCGCGATCTCGTCGGCGACCTCGCCGCGGGCCGCCGCCGGGAGACGGGGGAGCAGGTCGAGGGCACGGCGCCGGTGTCGGGCCGCGTCGGCGAACGCGCGCACGGCCAGGGCCGCGTCGGCCGCGGCGAGCGCTGCCCGGAACGCCTCGGCCGGGCGATCGGCGGCGGCCCAGTGCTGGGCGATCTCGCCGGCCGCCCCCGCCGGGCTCGGGTCGGCGAGCTCGGGGCGCGCCGCGAGGGTCCTGGCAAGCGCCGCGTGGAGCGACCGCCGCTCGCCTCCGAGGATGTCGGCAACGATCGCCTCGCGGAGCAGGACGTGGTGGACGTCGACGACGGGACCATGGGGATCCACCGCGACGAGGTGCCGCCCGACCGCGTCGCGGATCGCCGCGTCCACGGTCTCCGCGGGCAGGCCGGTGGCGGCAACGAGCAGGCGATCGTCCACGGCGCGCCCGGCGACGGCCAGCACCCGGATCACCGAGGCGGTCTCCGGCGGCACGTCGCGGATGCGCGCCGCCAGCATCTCCCGCAGCGTGTCCGGGAGGTGCGGTGTCGGGGGCCCGTCGGGGCCGGCGGCGCTGCCGGCCGCGGCGTCAGCTCCGGCGCCGGCCGCGATGAGCGCCTCGACGAAGAGGGCGTTGCCGCCCGACCGCGCGGCGATCTCGGCGACGGCGTCCGGCCGCGGCGTCGTCCCGAGGATCGCGCGCAGCTGGTCGGCCACCTGGGCCCGCGAGAGCGGCCCGAGGTCGACCCGCTCGCTGCCGGCCGCCCTCGCCAGCTCGACGAGCCACGAGGCGATCCCGGGATCGAGCCCGACCGCGTCCGTTCGCAGGGTGGCGACCATGGCGACGCGCTCCGACCGAAGGTTCGCCACGAGGTACGTGATCAGGTCGCGGGTTGCCTCGTCCGCCCAGTGAACATCCTCGATGACGAACAGGACCGGGCGATCCGCCCCGAGCCGGGCGAAGAAGCCGAACAGCAGCTCGAACAGGCGCGCCCGCCCGGCCCGGTCGACGCTGCCCCCCGGCCCGCCGGAGCCTGGGCGCCCGTCGGCGGCGAGATCCGGGACGAGCCGCGCGAGGTCCGCGCGGGCGGGGCCGAGGACCGTGTCGAGCGTCGCCGGGTCGAGGTCGCGGCCGAGACGGCGCAGCGCCCCGGCGAGCGGCGCGAACGGCAGCCCGCCGTCGGCGATCGCGAGGCACCGGCCGACGAGCGGGTGCACCTCGGCGCCGGGGGAGCCGACGAGCTCGGCCGTGAGGCGCGACTTCCCGATGCCGGCGTCGCCGGCCAGGAGGACAAGGCGAGGCCGTCCGGCGGCCGCGTCGGCGACGGCAGCACGAAGCCGGGCAAGCTCCTCCTCCCGCCCGACGAGCCGCGGACTGGACGCTCGACCGGCCATCGCGCGCCGATGATACGCGCCGCCCATCGCGCCGCCGGGCGGCGCCGGGCCGCGCGCGGGCCGCGGTCGGCAGGTCGCGGCGGGGACGGACCCGCGGTCAGCCGGTGGCGGCGGGAACCGGCCCGCGGCG
This sequence comes from uncultured Chloroflexia bacterium, assembly GCA_963736545.1. GTDB lineage: Bacteria > Chloroflexota > Limnocylindria > Limnocylindrales > CSP1-4 > CTSoil-043. The sequence goes on along the minus strand of CAVTPA010000001.1, from coordinate 2,872,826 downwards.
CGGGCCCGGGTGGATCGCCACCTCGAGTCGCTCGAAGCCGCGGAACTGGAACGTCGGGCGCCGAACGGCCGGCGCGACGAGCTCGAGCTCGTCCTCGGTCGCCGCGAGCTCGGCGAGCGTCACCTCGAGCTCCATCCGCGCGAGCGGGGCGCCGATGCAGAAGTGGACCCCGCCGCCGAACGTCAGGTGCCCCGCGTCCTCGCGCGCCACGTCGAAGCGGTCCGGCTCCGGGAACCGGCGCGGATCGCGGTTGGCGGCGCCGATCACGAGCGCCACGCGCGAGCCCTTCGCGACCGGCACGCCGCCGAGCTCCACCCCGTCGTCGAGCACCCAGCGCTCGAACCACTGGAGCGGCGGGTCCCAGCGCAGGATCTCCTCGATCGCGCGGCGAACGGGGACCTCGCCGCGGCGGATCCGCCGCCACTCCCCGGGATGCGCGGCGAGGGCCGCCACCCCGTTCGAGGTGGCGTTGACGGTCGCCTCGTGGCCGGCCATGAGCAGGACCATCGCGGTCGAGACGATCTGGTCGTCGTCGAGGCGCTCGCCGTCGACGGTGGCATCGATCAGGGCGGTCACCAGGTCGCCCCCGGGGTGGGTCCGCCGATGGCGCACGACGTCGAGGAGGTAGCGCCGGAAGTCGCCCGCGGCCCGGTTCGCGATCGCCTGCTGGGCCTCGCCCACGCCCGGCTCGTACATGCTCACCGTGTCGTCGGAGAGCCGCTTGATCGTTTCCCGGTCGTCGCGGGCGACGCCGATCAGGTCGCAGATGATGCCGAGGGAGAAGCCCTGGCCGTACTCGACGAGGTCGATCGATCCCCGCTCCCGCCCCGATGCCAGCAGCTCGGCGGCGCGCGCCTCGATCCCCCCGCGCAGGGCGTCGACGGCGCGCGGCGTGAACGCCTCCAGCACGAGTCGGCGCAGGCGGGTGTGGACCGGCGGCTCGAGGTTGAGGAGCTCCCAGCGCTCGAACGCCTGGAACTCCGCCCAGCGGGGGTCGCGCCAGACTGGGATCCCCGGGGCGAGGCCGAGCTCATCGGCCGTGTAGCGGTGGAGGAACGTCGAGCCGAGCCGGCGGTCGCGGAACCCGGCGTGCACGTCCGCGTACCGGGTGAGGTACGTGAGGTGGTCCCCCGGCTGGCGGAAGGCAGCCGCGGCCTCGCGCGCCACGCCGTAGGCCGGGTACGGATCCGCGGCGAACGTCGCGTCGCGCGGATCGAGTACGCGCCCGGCGCCCTGGGTCACCCCGCCCTCCCTGCGACAGTGCAGTCCCCGGCAAGTATCGCCGGACGATGCCGCAGGCGTCACGCGTGCGCAGCGGGGTCGCCGCGTGAGGCGGTGGCGGTGGCTCCGGCCGGCCGGGCTGGGACGAGCCCCGCCGCAGCGTGGGTGGACGGCACCCAGGGATGCTGTTGCCTACACGAACGGCTCGCCGCCGGTCACCGCCACGACCTGCCCCGTGACGTAGCCCGACTCCGGCGACGCCAGGTAGACGAACGCGGGCGCGAGCTCCGCGGGCTGGGCGGGCCGGCCGAGGGGCGTGTCGGCGCCGAAGTTGGCATTGGCGTCCGGGGGCGTGGTGGCGACCACGAGCGGGGTCCAGACGGGCCCGGGCGCCACGACGTTGACGCGGATGCCCCGCTCCGCCAGCTGCGCGGCCAGGGCCTTCGAAAACGTCACGATCCCACCCTTCGTGGTGGCGTACGCAAGCAGGTTGGCGGATGGATGGACCGCCTGGATCGACGCGGTGTTGATGATCGACGCGCCGGGCCGCATGCCCGGCACGGCCGCGCGACACAGCCAGAACATCGCGGAGAGGTTGGTCTGGAGCGTCTCGTTCCACTCCTCGGTGGGGATGTCCTCGATGCGGTCACGCCGCCGCTGGAACGCCGCGTTGTTGACCAGCACGTCGACACCGCCGAGCTCGCGGCGCGCGAGGTCCACGAGCTCCCGGCAGGTGGCCTCGTCTCGCAGGTCGCCCGCGAACGGAATGGCCCGGCGACCCGCCTCCTCGACCAGTCCGACCGTGCCGGCGGCGTCTGGGTGCTCACTCAGGTACGCCACCACGACATCCGCCCCTTCCCGGGCGAACGCCAGCGCTACGGCCTTCCCGATCCCGCTATCGGCGCCGGTGACCACCGTGGCGAGTCCCTCGAGGCGCCCCGCGCCCCGGTACGTCGACTCGCCATGGTCAGGGGCCGGGTCGAGCGCGAGGTCGGTCCCGGGGAGCTGCTGGGCCTGCTCAGGGAAGGGCGGCGTCGGATAGGCAGTCCGGGGATCGACCAGCGGGCGGGCGGCGGACGCGGACGGTGCGGGCATGTGTCGGTCTCCTGTTCTGGGGGCCGGCGCCGGCCGGCCCGGGTCGCCGGCCGGCGCGGGGTCGCTTCGGCCGACGCGTCTCAGCGCTTCGACGAGCGGCGGACGCTGGAGTCCTCCGAGACGTCGATGCCGTGCTTCTCGGCCGCGGCGAGGATGCGGCGCGCGGCGCGCTTCCGGGCGCCGGAGCCCTCGAAGTCGGTCTGGTCGAAGCGAGCGATCGCGTTGCGAACGTGCGACTCGTCGTTGATCGGGAGGTGCTCCCCGCCCCTGGAGTCGACGTAGGCGAACTGCGAGGGGCGAAGCTTCCGGCGGTCCTTGGTGTCGAGCTCGGCCATCCTGGTGCCTCCTTCGTCGCCGATCGGCGCGGGCCCCGTCGGGTGCCGGCGGCGCGGCGCGGAGCCCGCGGACAGGCTCCCAGCCCGGCGCTCGACGGTGGGCCCCGCACCTGGGGCGGTCACCTTTCAAGTTCCTTGCGAGGCGGCGCGACACCACGCCCGGCCTCGGCCGGCCGACAGCGCTGACCGACAACTGCAACGCCCGGCCGGTCACCTGTCGGGCCGCCGTCGCCTGTCCGCAGGCAGGCTGCGCGGGTCGGACGACACCAAGGAGGAACACCATGCCCAGGTTCGAGGATTCGATCGACGTCGCCGCTCCGGTGCGGGTGGCCTACGACCATTGGACCCAGTTCGAGCGGTTCCCGACGTTCATGGAGGGCGTGGACCGCGTCGTCCAGCTGGGCGACAAGCACCTCGAATGGACGGCGACCGTCGCTGGCCGCGAGAAGCGCTGGACGGCCGAGATCACGGATCAGACGCCCGACACGCGGATCGCCTGGAAGAGCATCAGCGGCACCGGCAACGCCGGGGCGGTGCTGTTCAAGCCGCTCGGCCCGGACCACACGCGGGTCACCCTCAAGCTGGACGTCGAGACGGACGGGCCCGTCGAGGCCGTTGGCGCCGGGCTCGGATTGCTCGAGCGGCGCGTGAAGGGCGACCTGGAGCGGTTCCGCGACCACGTCCAGGCAACGGGAGCCACCGGCGAGGGCTGGCGGGGCGAGATCCACGGCAACGACGTGCGGACGGACGGCCGGGCATGACGGATCGCGACCTGGACCCCGGCGCCTACATCGGACGGGAGCCCGAGCTGGCGAGCGAGACGATTCCCGGAGGGGTTCGGCCCGAGGACGATCGCGTGGCCTACAACGCCTCCAGGCGGGCCACAGACGGCGAGCCGGACACGGAGGAGCCGTCCGATCCGCCCGACACCCGGGAGGCAGGCCAGGACAGGTAGACGTCGACCCGGCGCGTGCCATCTCCCAGGTCGCTCGGCACGACGGCCGACCGGAGCGAGGTGCAGGAGGTGCCGCTCGCCATCAGGACGCTTCGGCGGAGAGCTGATCGGCGCAGCGAACGGCGGCCCCAGAATCCCGTGGCGGCTCCGTCTCCAGCCCCGGTTCGGGCTCAGCCGTCGGCGGCCCGGCGCAGCCGCTCGAGCTCGCGCCGGAGTCGCTTGCTCGGCCGGCCCTCGCCGCGGACCGCCATGATCCCCGGCCGGACTTCCGTCACCACCGGGGGCGGGCTGTGGTCCACGTAGCAGGTCACGGCCACCGGCGCTCCGACGCGCGACTCGATCGGCCGCACGACCTCGACGACGCGCTCGCGATCCGCGATGAGCGCCTCGACCCGAGCACCCGCCCGGACCTTCGTCGACGGCTTGGCCGGGACTCCGTTCACGAAGACGTGGCCGCCCTCGCACAACCGGGTCGCCAACGGGCGGGTCTTCACGAGGCGCACTGCGCACAGCCAGCGATCGATACGCGTCTCCTCGGCAGCGAGGGGATCCGTCATGCGCACTAGGATGGCACGGCTCGAGACGGCGGCGCGGCGGTCACTGCCGCCGACCGCGGCGCGTGGGGAGCTGCCGGGCCGTCTCGGCACCGCCGGCCCGGGCCCGTGAGCGGTCAGAACTCCACGGAGTCGAGGACGCGCCGGCCGAGTTCGAGGAGACCCTCAAGCTCCTGGACCGACGGAGTCTCCGTCCAGTCCGTGCTCAACAGGATCGTCACGGGTCGGTCGCCGGCGCCGACGGAGATGAGCCTGAACCGCTCGCCGGGCGACGCTTTCCAGACCTCCTCGCCGGCATCGAAGATCGCGACCTCGCCGCCGACCAGGCCGCCACACGCCGCGAGCACGCCATCCGACACGGTGACGTCCACCTGCTCACCCGTGAAGCCACCGACCTGCACGGGCTGGCGATCCACCAGCGACAGATGGTCGAGGGCCTCGAGCTCGGTGAGCAGGTCCGCCGCTCCGGGAGCCGTCCGGGCACCTTCGCCACCTTCGACGCACGGGTTCGCAATCACCTCCTGCACGCGCAGGAAGTTGACGCTGCCGCGCGGAGCGGCGTCGCGGATCAGGCCCAGGATCTCCGCCCTGTCGCGGGTGGCCACCCAGCCCTGGTCGACGATGTCGAACGTGAACGGAGGCTGGAATGCGCTCGAGCCGTACGTCCCGATCGGCAACGGACCGATGACGAGAGGCTGCTCCGCAGGCGCGGCGGTCGCCGTCGGGCCCGCGCCCGGGTTCTTCGGGAGCTGCGATCCCGCGAGGACCCCGATCGCGATCATGCCCGCGATGGCCAGGCCGGCAGCGCCGGCGACGACGGTCCGCGGCACCTCGCGCCGCGACCTCGCCGTCGTGTCGCGGGTGACGGCGTAGACCTCGACCGGCTCGCGGATGCCTTTCAGCCGCCGTCGGCCACGAGCGATGAAGCCGACTGGAATGCTCGCCTGGGTAATGCCCTTCACCGTCGATGTCACGAGGACCTCGCCGGGGCGCGCCTCGGCGCACACGCGCGCCGCCAGGTTGACCGCGCTGCCGATGTAGCCCTCGGCGGTCTCGACCGCCTCGCCGGCATGGACGCCGACTCCCAGGCCGAGCGGCCTGCCGGGTTCCTCGGCGTTCAGATTCGCCGCGGCATCGACGATCTCCAGCCCGCACATCACCGCACTCGACGCGGACGGGAAGACGGCGTGGATTGCGTCGCCCTGCGTCTGGATCTCGGCTCCCTCGTGGCGGGCGATCGCCGTGCGCGCGATCTCCAGGAAGCGGCCGACCATGGCGGCCGCAGCGGTGTTCCCATACCGTTCGGCGAACGCCGTGAAGCCGCGCACATCGGCGAACAGGAACCCCCGATACGCGGCAGCTCCGGAACCGGTGCGGGCGTCGTTGAGCATGTCCGGCAGATGGTACTGGCCGTTGAGCGGACGGGATACCGGCGAGGCCTGACGGCTGCCGGCGCGTTCCGCTGGCGAGGCATCCGGCAGTCCGAAGAAGCAGAACGCGGGTCGTAGCGGTATGGTCCGAGGCGATCGGTCGAGGCGGCGAGCGAGATCACGCTGCTCCGATGGCACGCTACCTGGGGGGACGATGGATATGGCGGACACGACGGGATCCACGAAGCGGACCAGCTCGGCGAAGACGTCCGACAACGTCCTGAGCGACGAAGAGCGCGCCGCGATGCAGGAGACCATCCGGGAGCGAAAGAAGGCGGCGAAGCTGACCCCCGAGCAGGCGCGCGCCGCGGGCGAGGCCGACGTCCAGGCAAAGATCGCCGAGATGGCCGAAGACGACCGAGCGCTCGCGGCGCGTATCCACGAGCTCGTCCTCGCGACGGCGCCGGACCTCGTGCCCCGGACGTTCTACGGGATGCCGGCCTATGCCAGGGACGGCAAGGTGATCTGCTTCTTCCAGGCGAAGTCGAAGTTCAAGGTGCGCTACTCGACCCTCGGCTTCCAGCCCGACGCGAGGCTCGACGAGGGGGAGATGTGGCCGGTCGCCTACGCCCTCACGAGCCTGACATCCGCCGGCGAGAAGCGGATCGCCGAGCTCGTCAAGAAGGCCGCAGGCTGAGAGTCGGCCAACCTGCACGCCACGCCTCGATCGCCGCTCGATGACGGCGGCGATCCAGAGGTAGGGAAGTCGACACCTCGTTACTCGACCGCAAGCACCACCTGGCGAGCGCGCGGTCCAAGGTCGGTGCAACGACGACTGCGCACCTCGCGTGGATCCTCGCCCCGCGGCTGCCGCAGTCCGCCGCCAAGGTTCAGCGTCCCGCCGGATATTCCGATACACTACTGACCCGTATTTGTACCGGAAGGAACGAGATGAGCGAACCGGCCAGGGCATTCACCGAGACGCGGCAGTTCAAGGTCATGCGCACCGTCGTCGGCGCGGGCAACCCGCTCATGCGACGGCTGCTCGACTCCCGGTTCGCGGGCCCGATGGGCAAGAACCTCCTGCTCCTGCGCTATCGCGGCCGGAAGTCGGGCCGGACGATCACAACCCCTGTCGGCTACGTCCGGGACGGCGATCGAGTGGTCATGGTCACCTCACCCAGCTACCGCTGGTGGCCCAACTTCGTCGGCGGTGCCGAGGCGGAACTGCGGCTGCCGGAGGGCTGGCGGACGGGCCGGGCCGAGGTCGTCATGCCGGACGATCCCCGCTACGACGAGGTCGTCGCCCTCCAGGTCGCGAAGCGCGGGCCCGGGATGCTCAAGGGGTTCGGTCTCGACGTCGACGACCGGGGCCACGTGCGTCCCGAGGCGAAGCCGACCGCCACCGAGAAGGCGCACCTCGTCCTCGTGGCGCTCGATCCGGCTGTCCGACCATGAGCGCGACCGTCGAAGGCCGCGGCCGGCCACGGGACGCCAGGATCGACGATGCGATCACCGCGGCCACCTTGCGCCTCCTCGACGAGCTGGGGTACCAGCGGATGTCCATCGCGGCGGTCGCCGAGGCGGCTGGGGTGGGACGGCCGGCCCTGTACCGCCGCTTCGGCTCGAAAGCCGAGCTCGTGGTCGCGGCGATCCAGCACCTGTCATCCGGACCCCAGCCCGATCTCCCGGACGACACCCGGGGCGCCCTGCGCCGGCTGCTCGGCGCGGCAGGGGGCGCGTTCGCGTCGCCGGGCAGCGTGGCCGTCCTCGGCTCGCTGCTCGCCGAGCAGCGCCGCGACCCCGAGCTCCTGGCGGCGTTCCGGGCCCGCATCTTCGACCCCCACCGCGCCGCCGTGCACCAGGTCCTGGAGCGCGGCGCCGCCGGCGGCGACGTCAACCCGCACGGCGACCCCGAGGCGGTCGACAGCCTCCTGTTCGGTGCCCTGCTCGCCCGGGCGATCATCGGCGAGCCCGTGGATGCCGTGTGGATCGACCGGACCCTCGACCAGGCGTGGCGCGGCATCGCCGTCCCGTCGCCCAAGGAGTCATCGCGGTGACCGCCCCCATCCTCGTCACCGGCGCGCCCGGCAACGTCGGCACGCCGCTCGTGCAGGAGCTGCTCGGGCTCGGAGCCGCGGTCCGCGTCGCCGCCTGGGACCCAGACCTCGCCCGCCGCGACCTCGGCGGTGCCGTCGAGGTCGTCCCGTTCGACTTCACGCGAGCCGAGACCTTCGGGCCGGCCTTCGCGGGCGTCGAGCGGATGTTCCTGCTGCGCCCGCCGCAGATCGCCGACGTCGACGGGGTCATCGTCCCGGCGCTCCGCGCCGCGAGGGACGCCGGCGTCCAGCACGTCGTGTTCCTCTCGATCCAGGGTGCCCAGAAGAACCGGGTCGTCCCCCATCGCAAGATCGAGGACCGACTGCGGACCTCGGGGATGGCGTGGACGTTCGTCCGGGCCGCGTACTTCATGCAGAACCTCTCGACCACCCACGCCCCCGAGGTGCGCGAGCTCGACGAGATCTGGGTCCCCGCCGGGCGCCGGTCCCGGACGGCGCACGTGGACGCCCGCGACGTGGCGGCCGTCGCCGCGCGCGCCCTCGTCGAGGACGGCCACGCCGGCAGGGCCTACACGCCCACCGGCCCCGCCGCGCTCACCTACGACGAGATCGCGGCGATGCTCAGCGACGAGCTCGGGCGGCCCATCCGGTACGCCGACCCGAACCTCGTCGCCTACTGGCGGCGCATGCGCCGCCGGGGGATGCCCCGGGCGATGGTGGGCGTCACCGTGGGCATCTACATGGCCGCCCGGTTCGGACTCGCCGACAGCCTCACTGATGAGGTCGAGCAGGTCACGGGCCGGCCGCCGATCCAGTTCCGCCAGTTCGTCCACGACGCGCGCGAGGCCTGGCTGCCAACCGACGCGATGGCCTGACCGGCGACAGGAGGACGCACGACCACGTCCGCTCGCCAAGCTGCCGCCAGGACGCTCGAGCGCCTGCGGCGGGCTCATCGATCACCTCGCCCGGCCACGCCGGACGTTGAGGGATCACGGGTTCGAGTCCTCGCTGAATCCCTGCGGCGGGTCGGCGGCGCCGGGTTCCGCGCGCAGTGCGGTCGGAAGCTGGCCATCCTCGACCCACGCCTTGACCATCGCGATGTGGACGTCGAGCGCCGATCCCAGCCACCCGTGCGGCGCATCGGGCATGACGCGAGCGGTGGCGTGCGGCATGTGCGCTGCGAGCTCCCGGTTCGAACGCCGGACCGCCGCCATCTCGTTCTCGCCGGCAACGAGGAGCGTTGCCGTCGCCGCCGCGAGCAGGGCCGGCGAGACGCGCACGTCCTGCGCGTCCGCGAACGCCCGGGCGAAGGACGACGGGTCCGCCTGCTGGAGTTGATCCGCAAGGTCCGCGATGTCGGCGGCGTCGCGCAGGCCGACGGACCTGGCGATCATGCGCGCAACGGCGGGCCGGCCGACGAACGGCGCGACGATGCGCACCCCGGTCTTCAGGAGCGGGGCGAACGGTGTGCCGATCGCCGCGCACCCGTCGACGACCGCGTAGTCGACGAGATCGGACCGCTGCTCGAGCACCCCGAACGCGACCGAGCCGCCGAGCGAGAGACCCACGAGCGCGGCCGGTCGGCCAAGGCCCTCGAGCAGGTCGATGACGAGGCGCACCGTCTCTGCCCGGCTCCGCCACGGCACCGCACGGCTGCGCCCGTGCCCCGGCAGGTCCGGGGCGAGGCAGTGGTACCCCGGCAGCGCGGCGGCGTGGCGATCCCACATCCCGCCGGTGTTCCCGACGCCATGGAGGAACACGATCGGCCGGGCGTCATCGGGACCGTACTCGCGGACGTGAAGGACTGATCTCCTCGCCGTTGCGCCGACGGCGAGGGTTGCGAGGGCGCTGGCGCTCGGACTCAGGCTGTCCATGCGTCCCCGAGCCCTTCCATCCGGATCATCCGCCGCGCTCGGCGCGCGCCTTCAGCCCCAGCAGGAGATGGCGCATCATCGGGAAGTCACCGAGCTCCAGCAGCGCCATCGACAGGAGCGCCGAGGTGGGGCGATCCAGGTCGTAGCGGCACTTGAGACGGGTCACGAGCCGGGTCCGGCCGTCGTCGAGCGGCTGGAGGCGCCAGACCCACGTGCTGTCCGGCTTCCGCCAGACCATCCAGCGCGGCTCGTCGAACGCCTCGACCCGGAACGCGGTGACCTCGTTGGCCGGCTCCGCCATGGCGATCCAATCGCCAACCTTGAGATCCTGGAGCTCCTCGACGATCTCGCCCGCGCTGGGGTGGCCCAGGTTGTCCAGGAGGTCGTAGGCGTAGAAGCCGGCCCGTCGGAAGCCGATCTGGCGGATCCACGGCCAGACGCGATCCGGCGGCGCATCGATCGTGATCGCGCGGGTGGCGACGAACTGCGCACGGCGGACGAGTTCGTCGCCCGGCATCACGGCCGCGACCTCGGCGGCCGTGGCGCCCCAGCGGAGGTGCCAGCGCCGGACAAACGGCGTCACCAGGAAGTAGGGGATCCCGCGCAGGAGGTCGGCGATCGCGTGGCGAAGCCCCGGCCGGCGCGGGGCGAGCAGGCGCCGGCCGAGCGCCATCGTCCCGTCGAGCGGGACGTTCGTTCGCACGTGCCGGGTCGTGATCTCGATCCAGGGTGCCGGTTCGTCCGCCCACTGTGCCGTGAACCGACCGGGCACGAGGACGCCGTCGACCGGCCGCCAGTCGCTCGAGGCCCCCGTCCATCCGACCTTCGGCCCGTCGCCCTTGTACCGGTCCGCCGTGCACGACGCGGGCAGGCCCGTGACGGGGTCGAACGCGATTGTGATCGGGAGGTCGCCCGCCGGCCCGGTCACGACGAGCATCGCGGTGTCGTCGTCCACGGGCTCCCAGCGCACGTCATCGCGTCCGTCCCAGGCACTGCGGAACCCGAGCGCCTCGCCCCACATGGCGATCAGCGCACCCTGGTCGTAGTGGACGCCCCGCGACACCGCAGGTCCGATGCGGACGACACCGCGACCGTCGACGAACGCGTCGAGACCGAAGCGGAACGCGATCGGCCTGCGACCGATCCTGATGTCGTGGACGAACGCCTCGCCGAGGCGGTGGGCCATCGTGATCTCGAGCGGGATCGGCGGGGTCCCGGGTCGACGCATCCACGCCGTGGTCTCGATCCGAATGGTCTCGAAGTCCGGCTGGTCCGCGAGCAGCGTCCGGAAGCGCTCCACCGGAGCGGGCAGCGTGCTCACCGAGCCTCCCGGCGCCTCGCCATGCACCCCGCGAGGTGCGCGACGGCGTGGGCGGTGCAGGGCGTGGCGGCTGCCCGCCGGACAGGTGTCGGCATCTGGACCTCTGGTCAGGCCGCGACCGGGAGGGTTGCGGGAGCGTGGGACCGGCGGATGAGGGTGGGCGCCACGACGAGGGCGGACAGCAGGAAGATCAGGCCGAACGGGAATGCCTGGGACAGGTCGAGGTCGCCGCCGCTGGCGCCGAACCAGAGCTGCTCGATGAACATGTCGAGGCCCAGCAGGCCGCTGAACCAGACGAACCCGAGGGCGAGCATCGTTCCCCGCGGATCCTGCCGCGCGAGGAATGCCGCGGCGACGAGACCGAGGGGCAGCGCGAACACGAGATCGAAGGTGTAGACGGGGGTGTTCAGCCAGCCGAAGGAGACGAGGGCAGCCGGAAGCGCGCCCGACGCCGCAGACCCCACGATCTGGGCGGTCCAGAGCGGGATGTGGAACCCGGCGACGAGGACCAGAAACCCGATGGTCGTTCGGCGCAGGACTCGGGGGCCGAGTGCTGCATCGATGGCCCCCGCATTCGTGGCGGGAAGCCCCAGCATGAGCGCCCAGGCAGCGAACCCGAAGACGGCGATATTCGGCAGCGTCGCCCAGCTGATGACCGCGGCCATGGCATACAGCCCGAAGAAGTAGGCGAGGTACAGCTCGACACCGACGAGGACGACGCGACCGACCGGCGTCGCGCGACGGAGGTATGCGAGGAGGGCGACCGGCAGGACCGCGAGCTGGACGAGGTTGTCGGCGCGCGTCGCCTCGATGAGGATGGGCTGGTCTCGATAGAGGTCGGGGATGACGAGCCCGAGCCCAGCGACGGCACCGGCTCCGATGACGGCGGCGAGCCCGAGGCGGTCGGCAATATCGAGGCGCGGGGAAGCAGAGGCGTGATGCAAAACGGATCCTTCCTGGGGCACGAAGGCGCCTTCGCGGCATGAATCGGGACGCAGGGCTCGCCTCGCGCTCAGAGTCTGGGTCGCGTCTGCAGGGTCCGCTCAGGGAAACTTGGCCTGAAATGCGCTGTCCACATGTCACGGCCCTGGCGCCATCTGGAGGCCTTCCCCGTGGACGGTCCCGGACCCGACCGGCCGTGACGGCCCCCTCCCCTGTCCGACCTGTCCCCCAGGCGTAGCGCCGCAGGCACCGAGCCACCGGACCGCGACCGTCCGCCTCGACACCACCGCCTCCCTGCTCCACCCACGTCGCGTCACCGGGCCTTCCCCGGCCGGCGACCCAGCCGCGCGTAGAACCCGGTCGTGCCGACAAGGGCCGAGACGAATCCGATGGCCGCCACGGGGCTCTCCATACCGCCGGTGGCGATCCCGGCAGCGGTCGCGATGAGGCCCGCCCCGCCCGTGATTCCCAGCATCGATGTGCGACGAGAGGCCGGGTCAGACCAGGCTGAGGCCCCGGCGAGGATCAGCCAGGTCCCGATGAGCGCCTGTCCGGTGAGGATCGGCTGCAGGCTGTCCTCGAACGTCATCCGGCGCGAGATCAGCAGGGACGTGAAGATCGTCGTCGTCGCGACGCCGACCAGGTCGACGACAGCGCCGAGAGCCAGGAGCCGCGACGTCGGTATGCCGCCGGACCAGATCGATGGCGATCGGCACGGTGGCCCAGGCCAGGCCGATCGACAGGCTGTCGTTGAGCGTGCCCCATGGTTCGCCGACCGCGAAGAAGGCCGCCAGGGCCGTCCCGCTCCCGATGGTCAGGCCGACCGCGGCCTGCGCTGCCCGCCGGCCGATGGGATCGAGGTCGAGCGCGGGCCGTGCGTCAGCCATGGCCAGTGATCCGGTCGCCATCGTCGATCCTCCTGCCGCACAGGGCGGTCCGCTAGAACGGCTTGGTCTCCATCAGGGCGTGTCGGCGACGACGATGCTCGCCGTCGCCCGGCGAGCCGATGTCGCCCCCGGGACGGTCGCCAACCACTTCGGGTCCGCCGCTGCCCTTGCGACCGAGGTCACGGGTGAGATCCTCGGTGACCTGCGGATGCCGTCGCCGGAGCTCTTCGACGGGGTCGTCGGGCTTCGCTCGCGGATCGAACTGCTCACTCGAGAGCTGTCGGCATTCTTCGATCGGAGCGAGCCATGGTGGCGCGCGTCGCAGTGGGAAGGATCTCGCGTCTCGTTCTGGGCCGAGGCCGAGGCCCGCTACTACCGGCAGCTCGATGCCCTTGTCCGGGCGGCGCTCGGACCGCTGTCCTCGGACGAGGATGCCGTGGCGGTGCTGATGACCGTGTTCGGTCGGTGGGTCATCGGCTCGCTCCAGGAGGTGGGCCGGACGAGCGAGCAGGCCGTGAGCCTCGTGGCGGACCTGCTCGCCTCATGGCTCGAGACGCGAACGACACCCGACCGATAGCCCCGCCGCGGCGGGGCCTCGCCCACGGTCGGCCGCACCCTCCCCTGTGGCGACCCGCCACCCCGCCGAACGCGCCACCGACCGCGAGGTCGTCGTGGTCGCGGCCGTGCTGGCCACCGGCTCCGAGAAGGCGGCCGCTCATCGCCTCGGCCTGTCGCACTCGACCGTCAAACACCACTTGGCGAACGCCCGCCGAGTCAGGCCTCGCGCCCGGCCTCCGGCGCCGGCGGCGATTGCTGTACTCCCGCCGCGGTGAGCCCCTGCTCCTCCAGGAGGGCGAGGATGCGATCTGTGTTCGCTCGGATCGCCGTGACGTTCGTGTAGATCCACTTCGGCGGCGACGTGTCGGGCATCGCGGCGATCCGCTCTCCGATGTCCGTCCTGCCGACTCCTGACCCGAGCGCTTTCGCGAGGAGCGCCACGCCGGCGACTACGGCAGCGATGACCCACGCCTTCTTCATGCGAGCCTCCTCAGGGCACAGGGGGTCCCGATCCAGGCCGGTGCTCCGCGAAGCGCGGCGCCCACAGCCCGATCCCGACACCGAACGCGATGTGGCCGACGAGCATGATCCGAAGGAGCCGCCCGGCCTCACCGGATCGGAGTCCCGACCAGCCGTAGCCCATCGAGGGGAACATGACCAGGAGCGGCAGCACGGCCGTGGAGATTCCGTACGCGGTCCCTGCCAGGAAGCTCCGGCTCCCCCGCCAGCGACGCGGCGCCAGCAGGAATGCCTGCGTGAGCGCGACGCCCGTGACGTAGTGGGTGGCCAGGCCGAGCGCGAGCTCACCGCGCACCGCCGGCTCGCGGCTGATGTCCGTGCGGCGCCACCGGCCGCGCAGCAGGCCGGCTGCCCAGCGGCCGATCATGTCCGGGCCGAGACGGTCGGAGTTGAACGCACTCCCGCCGAGGATGCCGGCGGCCACCATTGCGCCGTCCATGGTGACGGTCGCCAGCACGCCCGCCGGAACCCCGGCCGGAACGCGGAGAGAGCGGGTCGGACGGACGTCCATCACGCAACCCTTCCGGCGGCGAGCATCAGCTCGACCTGCTCGGCGACCCTGCACCCGATCCCTCGGCACTTCGTGATCAGCTCACCGTCGATGTACGTCGCCACGCCCTCGGAGGTCGAGAAGTCGCAGCCGGTGATCTTGTGGCACTGGGTGCTGCCGAACTCGCCAGCGAACCACTTCGCCAGGCGGTTCCCGCGGTTCATGCTGGCGTTGAACTTGTTGAGGTGGTCACCGAAGGCGTCTCCGCCGACCGTCATGATGGCGAGCAGGCGGACGACCCGGAGGCGGCTGTCCTCGATCTCCCCGTCCTTGAGGCCGATCGCCATCACACCCGCCGTGAGTGCGCTGCACGTCCTGCCCATGAACAGCATCCCGCCCATGAACGCGGACGTGGCATCGAACACCTCGCGGTGCCCTGTGGGTGAGTAGCCCAGGCGACCGAGCACGGCCTGAGCGCAATGGAACTCGGTCTCCACGAAGTGCGAGTACAGCCTCGAGTAGGCCGGCCTGGTGCTCTCCGGGATGGCGTCCGGTAGGGCGTCGTCGATCGCGCCTCGCCAGAGCTCCGCCGAGCGCAGGACCGGACCGACACACTGCCGCGGGAAGCCTTCCTTCGTTCGGATCTCCCGGCACTGGAGCGTCCCCTGGCAGGCGATGAAGTCGCGGCACAGCCCATGCCCCCGGTCGAAGATCACCGGGAGACCGCGGTCAACCTCGCGCAGGCCGTGCTGTGTGCCCATCACCGCGAGGGGCGAGGTGACGGCCCCGCATTCGTGCCCCGTGTTGCCGATGCCGCCCGGCATGCCGGCGCTCAGCCTGACGAGCCACTCCTTGTCCGTCGACGAGACATCGAGGATGGTCTTCATCGCTGTCGGAGCACAGTGGCCCATCTTCAACAGGTTGGAGAAGCCTCGCCGCCGGTAGCTCCAGTTCGGGCGGCGCTTGGGTCGCTGCTGGCTGCTTGCTACCATCAGATGCGCCCCTCTGGATCTCGCCAACCCTGTCGCCCGACGTTTCGCGCCGCAGCCCCTGGGGCCGACCGCCGGTTCCCTCCGGTCCTGTCTCGTCGGCTGGCCAGCACTGGCGTGCCAGGGTCATCTCGCGGCGACTCTATGCGGCTCCCGCGGCCAGGGTCCGGATCGCGCACCGGAGCCTCCCGCTGGCGGTCAGGATGCGCCACGGATCGTGCGGTCGGCGAGAGCCGAAGGGCACGCCCTGGTCGACCTCCCTCGCGGCCGCCTCGTCCACAGGGGCGCTCCCCTGACGTGGGAGGCGTTTCGAATCAGCTGGTGGGGGCCCCAGGAACCACTTCGGCGTCGGCTACGGCTGCGGCCGGACGGGCCACGGTCGGTGTTCGTGCTCCGACCTGGCGCGGTACCTGATCCGTTCGCCGCATGCCGTGTCGTACGATGGCGCCGAGGAGGAGGCGATGACTGACCCGATCGCGGACATCATCGGCGACTACCGGGCGTTCGCGGCCCAGCAGCGCGATCGTCTGCTGGCGCGCGGCATCAACATCGCGCCCTTCGAGTTGAGCCACCTCGCCTTCCGCGTGCCCGAGTGGGACCTCAGCAGGGCGCGCCTGTCCCAGCCGGTCAGACGTCCGGGGTGGGGCTGCCGTCGTCGGGCCCACCCCGGCGGAGTTGGCCCATGAGGCCGGGGGTTCGGAGCGGTAGGGCGAGGAGCCGCCGGCCCGGGACGTAGAGTCGTCCTCGGCGCTCACCTCTGGCCTCGAGCCATTCGTTCGCGATCATCGACGCAAGGATCGCCCTGACCCTGACCCCGGACAGTTCGAGCATCTCGGCGATGCGACTGGTCCGGACGGGCGCAACGCTTGCGCTGAGCAGGATCAGGGCCCACTCTTGCGTGACGCCCGAAGTCGCGCCGAGTTCCATCACAAGCAGTCCGACGTCGCCCGGGATGGCGGCCGCGACCCGGTTCCGGATGGCCAGGCGGTCGACGCACACCTCGGCGAAGTACTCGAGCCAGGGGGTCGCCGAGTGCTCGTGCGGCTCGTACCGAGGACCATGCGTTTCCTGCAGCACCGCGAAGTACCGATCCCGGCTTGCGCGGATCTGCGACTCGATGTTGAGCAGCTCGGGCGAGCCAATGCCGCACCGCATCAGCATGAGTGAGCCGGCGACACGTGCCGTCCGGCCGTTCCCGTTGAGCCACGGGTGGATCGACACCACGTTGAGGTGCGTCAGCCCGGCACGGATCAACGGGTGGTCATCCGTGTCCTCGCGGAGCCAAGAGACCAGGTCGCCCATGAGCGCTGGCAGGCGCTGGTAATCGGGAGGACTGAAGATGCCTCCTACCGTGACGGGCTCCCGCCGGTATTCGCCTCGCTCGTCGTCTTCAAGGCCGTCCATGACCGCTGCATTCAGACGGCGGACGAGCTCCTGGGACCACTCGAAGTCGGGGCGGAGGGCTGCGCGGTTCGAGAGGTCGAGGGCGTCGTTGTAGTTGACGACCTCCCTGATGTCGGGCTGTCGCGTGTCAGCCCCCACGCCGGCAAGGACTTCGTCGACCTGTGCCAGCGTGAGCGGGTTGCCTTCGATCGCCGTACTCCCGGCAACCGTCGCGCTACGTGCAGCTGGCCATAGAGCGATGCTGGTCCACCGCTGCTGGGACAGCGGTCCCTCGTGGACGACCTGGTCGTCCCACTGCTCCAGGAGTTCAAGGAGCCTGGCTGTCCCAGCGTATGCGAGATGAAGGTCGTGCATTGTCGCTTGCCCTACGAGCGAAACTGTTCCTGCAGCCTACCCCATCTGTCGCTCGCACTGCAAGCGACAGATTCCTCCTCAGCCGCAGGTCTGGGGCTTGCCAATGTGGTTCTGGCCACGCTCCATCCGGGCCCCAGGCGGCAACAAGAAAGCCGGACCGCGATGGTCCGGCTTTGAGATGCCTTGAAATCTCGTCGGGGCGAGAGGCATAGCCCCGCGACCACCGACCTTCCGGTCACGATGCGGCTCGCCGAGCCGCCCGAGCCGTTCGACGGGCTGCGGACTGCATGACGCGCCGGTCGCCTCGCAACGCCGCCGAACGTGCCACCGACCGCGAGGTTGGTGTGGTGGCGGCGGTCCTGGTCGTCGGGTCGGAGAAGGCGGCCGCTCACCGCCTCGGCCTGTCGCACTCGACCGTCAAGCACCACCTCGCGAATGCGCGGTCCAAGGTGGGGGCGGTGACGACGGCGCAACTCGTGTGGATCCTCGCCCCGCGGTTGCCGGAGCCCGGCGGTACAACGCAGACGAACGAGTAGCGGCCCGCTTGGAGGTGCCGGGACGCGGTCTCCTCGACCATCGTCGCCGCTCAGTTGAGAGTAGCAACCCCGCGCCCCAGGATCCTCGCGAACGATCCAAGCCCGGTCGCATCGGCGAGGGCGTGCGACAGCGTCGTGGCCCCGATCCCCCCAAGGCGCCGGGCGATCCAGCCGTTGACGAGCCCCAGAACGGATGCTGCGGCGCAGAACGCCAGCGGGCGCGGCGCCGGGTGGACCTGCTGGGGCGCGAGGTGCCACAGCCCGAACCCGAGCGCCGGATAGGCCCAGCCGAGCGATCGGCTGTGCGGGAAGACGGCGAGGAAGAGTCCGCGCCAGAGCAGCTCCTCCGCGACGGCATTGGTCGCCGCGAACGCGACCGCGGTCGCCACCAGCGGGGGATCCACGCTGACGCCGGATCGGAGGGCGGGTAGCGTCTCTGTAGCGAGCCCGCCGAGCGGCGGCAGCGCCAGGACGGCTGTCTCAAGCGCACTCGGGGGCCGGGCATCGAGCAGCAGGCCCGCGGTCCGTCGCGGACCGAGGACGGCGACGGGGATGGCGACGCAGGCGCTCCAGTAGACGGCGAAGCCGGCGACGTAGCCGCGCTGCGCTCCAAGGGCTCGGGCGAGGCGCCGGTAGACGACCGGCATCACGAGGTTGACGGCGACCGGGACCGCGAGCACGACGATCCGGCGAGCATCCGGCTTCACCACCGGAGGCCCGAGTCCAGCGCGGAGCTCATGACCCACGACGCAAGCGGCACCGGGCGCGTCGCGTCAGTGGGCGGCTGAAGCGTGTGGATCTTCGAGGAGGTGCTTAAGGCTGGTCCAGATCCGCCGCTCCTGGCGCCGGCCCATCCAGCCCACGATCGGCGACATGAGCCGCAGGTAGCCCTTCGGCTCCACGTCGCCGACCCACCGCATCCGGGTCCCCTGCGAGACAGGATCGAACGTCAGCGTGTACCGGATGTCCATGGACGACAAGCGCGTCGTCGACGCCAGCATCCGAGGCCGCTCGAACCCTGTGTACTCGATGACCATCGGAACGACCTGCCGCCCGCTCACGACTTCAGCCCGGTACTGCGTGCCCAGGCCGATCGGTCCGTCCGAGGTCTTCTCGGCAAGGCGCATCTGCGCGTTGAACCGCGGCTCGTTGCGCTCGTCGGCGACGAAGTCGAAGACCTCCTCCACGGGCCGGCCGATCACGATCTCACCCTCGATGTGCACCACGTGCTCACCTCGCTCCGCGGCTTGACGTTGCCATCGGTCTTGCTGGCCCGGTGTTGCCCGCGGTGCTCTGCCTCCAGTATGCGCCGGCGACATGGCCCAATCGGACCGAATAGGAAGCCGCCCGCCGCTGTCCGACGCTTACGGGGCATGACGGCGCGCTGGTCCGATCCGCACCGACTCCCGAGTCCCGCCGCCGGCTCGCGAGAAGGCGACCGCCCACCGCCTCGGCCTGTCGCACTCGACCGTGAAGCACCACTTGGCGAACGCTCGGTCGAAGGTGGGTGCGGAGACGACGGCACAGCTCGTGTGGATCCTGGCCCCGCGGCTGCCTGAGCCCGACCGCTTGGCGGACTCGACCGAGGAGCAGCTTCCAGGCGGACGGTGAGCGGCGCCTGACGGGTGTTACCCGACTGGCACCGGCACAGTGCCCGCAAGGATGAGCGCCAACGCCACCACCGCGCCGACGAACCCGACCGCGATCGGGATCCCGTACGCCGCACGAGAGCGGTCGGCGAGGACCCATGCCTGACTGTTCAGTCCCGTGTAGGCGAGTGCACCCAAGGCGGCTGGGACCAGCCACGCCCAGGGACCCGCCGGCCAGCCGAGGAGCAGCCCGAGTCCGCCGACGAGCAGCATCACGGACGTGCCGTACTCGGCCACCCAGTGCGGGAGCATCACGCTCCCACTGCGGTCGCGTGCACGGACGAGGCCCCGGCTCCGGTCGATCTCCGGGCTACGAAGAATGTCGATCGTCCACATGCCGGCGATCCCGACCGCCATCACGAGCATGAAGACGGCAACCATGGTCGTCACGGTCGCATGATCGGCGCCACGTCTGCGCCGGCTCCACTGCCGACCGGCATCCGTGGCCTGAGCCGGAAGGCCCGTCTCGCCTGGCTGCGGAAGGACGTTGCGCTCGTGGCCTGCGCCGGCGACGCAGGTGGTATGGCCCAATCGACCGAACTAGAAGCCGAGGTCCGCCGCCCACACGCTTAGCGTCATGACGGCGCGCTGGTCCGATCCAGGTCGACTCCCGGTTCCCCCCACCGGGTACGTCCGCGCCGTCAACCCCTCGGTGGCCAGATGAGCGGCGTCGAGCTCGTCGTAGCGTTCCTCGCCGGCGTCGTCATGGGCGGCGCCCTCGACCGCTTCGTGCTCCCGCTCCTCGTCGACGCCTGGATCGACCGACTGCGCCGGCATGGGCGATGAGCACCGTGACGATGCGGCAGATCGTCGCCGGGCCGACGTCTACAGCTCGGCCCGGATCGGCGCTGCGGCCGCGCTCACGCTCGTCCTCGTCGTCCTCCTCGTCCTCGACGTCGCCGTCCCCGACTACGACATCAGCCCCGGCATCCTCCTGCCGCTCCTCGGCGCGATCCTGGCGCTCCTGGGGCTCGAGGCGTCGGCCCTCTGGCGGGGCGTGAGGTGACGACCGTCACGGCGCACCTGACGAACAAGGCGCCCGTCGGTTCCGGCCGAGCACGGCAAAGCGGCACTTGGCGGACCTGCGGGCCCGATCGGGCCTCACCACCGAGCAGCTGATCTACCGCGGGCGGGCCGAGGGGTGGCTGGTGGTGCCGAGTCTGGAGCCTGCCTGACCGACCGTGCGACGCAGGCATGGACCGCCCTGACGCACGAGTCTAGAGCGACTTCGCGGCCGCCCGAGCCTTGCGCGCCCGCGGGAGTGGTGGCCCGACCAGTCGAGCGAACTCCTCGCGGATGACCTCGTAGCACTCGCAGGCGGCGCGCTCGAGCCCGACCCGATCGATGATCTCAATGAGGCCGCGCTGATTGACGACCCAGCCCTGCCGACTGAATTGGGACAAGACCACCGACACGGTCTGGCGGCGCACCCCGAGTACGAAGGCAAGGAACTCCTGCGTCATGGTGAACTCGTCCTGTGCCACGCGGTCGTCCATCTCGAGCAGCCATCGAGCGGCCCGAGCCTCGACGGAGTGGAAGCGATCGCAGCCCATCGACTGGGCGCCGATCTCCAGGACGGCCAGCGTGTACCCATGCAGGACCTTGAGCAACGGCGGATTCCGCGCGACCTCGGCCCGGAACTCGGCCGACCGCATGCGCAGGAAGGTTCCCGGCGCCGAACAGGTCGCCTCCGCTGGGAAGGTGGCACCTCCCAGATAGACGGCGAGGCCGGCCATGCCGTCACTCCCCACCAGACTGACCTCCACCGTCGCGCCGTTGTGCATCTGCTGCGTCAGGGACAGAACCCCCGTCTCCGGAAAGTAGACATGCGAGATTGGCCGGTCCGGCCTCATCACCTTGGCGTGAAGCTTCAGCTCCACGGATTCGAGGCCCGCCCGTAGCTGCGCCTCCGCAGCCGGGTCTGCGATGGCGCAACGCCTCGAGGAGACGGTTCCGGGCCGGAAGCCAGTCCGACATCTGCTTGCCACCCTCTCTGGGACGCCGACCCCATGAGGACCGACGCCAACATCGCGACAACCACATTGTCGCGCCGCTCAGAGCGGTCCACAACGGAGTGTCGTCCAGCAGGCAGACGCGTGCCCGGTGAGCGCGCAACGTCGCGGGCCAGCAGCAAAACCAGTGCTGCCAGGCAAGGGCCGAATGGCCCCAAATACCGGGCCGGAGGATGCGGACCGTGATCCGAGCCGTCACCGCTCCGCAACAAGGGAGATCGACACGATGCATTTCGAACAGTCCCCGAACGCGCACCCGCCTCCGCATCGCAGCAATCGCGATCGCCGCGCTTGCCCTACTGCTGCCGGCCGCACCCGCCGCCCTGGGCGCGGGTCTGCGGAACTGCGTCGATGTGCCGCTCCAAAAGAGTGGCCGTGTGGGGTGCTGGGAGGACGTCTGGGCGGATGGCGTTCAGGTCAGGATGACCTTCTCCAACCAGACCTTCAAGGGCGCACCGTACAAGGACCTCGACGGGTTCTACCTCGTTGGGGCACAGACCGACGCGCCGCAGGGCGCACCCCCCAACACGTTCGCGCACGACCATGTCGTCCGTGACGTCCCCGCCCAGAACCACGGCAGCTACTCGGTCCAGCTGCAGGGCTTCTTCGTCCTGTGCAGTGGCCAGGGCATCGTCAGCGGCGCGTGCGTGCCGACCTGGACGATCCTCGACGGTCCGAACCCATTGCCGCTCGCGACCACGGTCAACGGCCAGCCGTTGACGTCGACTGACGCGATCGAATCCGCCGCGGATGCCGGCAACCTGGCACTGATCAACCTCGGTCCCGGCGCAGTGATCGTCGGCACGATCAGCGGCAACTGATGAAGGCGGCCATGGAGATGCTCAAGGTTTCGAGGGAAAGCGCGTCACAGCGCCAGGATGCTGGCCCGGTGGTGGATCTGCGCGAGGACCTCGACGGCTACACCGTGAGCTTCACGTCGCTCCTCGTGGACATCGACGCGACGCCCTTCATGAAGGGGCTCCCGGACGACCGCTGCCAGTGCCCGCACTGGGGCTACGTCTTCAAGGGCAGGATGACCGCGCGGTACGCCGACCGTGATGAGGTCTATGAGGCCGGTGAGGCCTTCTATAGCCCGCCCGGCCACATCCCGGTGGCGAACGAGCCCGGCACCGAGTTCGTGTGGTTCAGCCCCACCGAGGCGTTGCGCACGGCCGAAGCGGTCATGGCCAAGAACATGCAGGAGATGCAGGGGCAGCGCAACGCCGTGGTCGTCAACACATGAAAGGTCCGAGGTGGCGGTCAACCCCGTGAGATCCGGGTTGCATCGCTTGATGCCCATACCCAGTCGACTGTCGAGAGGTTACCGATGTTGCATGCGCCAGGGACCACGATGAAGGCGATCGTTCAGGACACGTACGGGTCCGTCGAGGTCCTCGAGGCACGGACCATCGAGCGGCCGGCAGTCGGCGACGACCAGGTGCTCGTACGGGTCCATGCGGCGTCCGTCCACGTCGGCGACTGGGTCGTGATGACCGGCTCGCCGTTCATCATGCGGATGGCCACGGGACTGCGCAGGCCCAAGATCCAGGTCCCGGGCACCGACGTCGCGGGCACCGTCGAGGCGGTCGGTAAGGACGTGACGACGCTTCGACCGGGGGACGCCGTCTTCGGATGGTGCACTGGCGCGTTCGCCGAGTACGCCGCCGCGAACGAGGACCAGTTTCTCCCGAAGCCGGCCAATCTCACGTTCGAGCAGGCGGCGGCCGTTGGCGTGTCGGCAACGACCGCCCTTCAGCTCCTACGCGATAACGGCAAGGTCCAGCTCGGTCAGCAGGTTCTCGTCAACGGGGCATCGGGAGGTGTGGGCACGTTCGCGATCCAGATCGCGAAGGCGCTTGGGGCGGAGGTGACGGGTGTCAGCAGCACGAAGAACCTCGAACTGGTCCGATCCATTGGGGCGGATCACGTCATCGACTACACCCGGGACGACTTCACGGCGGGCCAGGAGCGCTACGACCTGATCCTCGACAACGTCGGCAATCACTCGATGGCCCGGGTTCGGCGTGCACTGAAGCCGAGTGGAACGCTCATCTCCAACGGTGGCGCGCATGCCGGCGGCAAGCTCGGTCGCACGATCCGGATGCTGATCGTCTCGCTGTTCGTGCGCCAGCAGGCCGGGCCAGCGCTCAAGACACAGAACCACGACGACCTCGCGGCTCTCAAGGAGCTGGTCGAGGCCGGCACGCTCATGCCCGTGATCGACGGCACGTACCCGCTCCGCGAAACACCGAGGGCCATTGCGCGCGTCGCAACCGGCCGGGCGCGCGGGACGATCGTCATCTCGGTCGTTGGCCCGCAGATCGCCGTCCGTTCGGACGACACCGCGCAGCAGTTGCCGGCCGTTGCCAGCGCCGTGGCATGAGCGACGCAGCCGGCTGGCTTACCTCGCGACAGCGGTGGTCTGGCCGAGCGGCTTGACTCGTTCACTGCTGCCATTCGACAAGACGAAAGGAAACCGAACGTGTCCAAAGCAACTGTGACAAGACTCTTCATCGGAGCGGGGCTCGCGATGATCGCGGGCGCCATCCTCGCGATCGCCGGTGTGTGGGTCGCGATCGCCAATGACGTGTTCGTCATGAACGGTCCCGACATCGTCGGGCTGCGAGGGAGCGCCGCAGCCTGGTCAACGCTGGGCCTCGCCACGGTGGGCGTCGTCGCGATCATGGGCGGTCTGTTGGCCGGGCTCGTCGCGTGGATCGGCGCGCTGCTGAACACCTGGCAGCTCGAGAGCAAGGCGTGGTTCATCGGCCTGCTGCTCCTCGGGATCTTCAACCTCGGGTTCTTCGCGATGGTCGCCTATCTCATCGCCGGTCCAGACGGTCGGCCCGACGCGGCCCTGAAGGCCGAGCCCATTGCTCGACCCACACCCGCCTGACCATGGCTGACTCCGCCCGGCCGATGGTTGGCAAGTCCGTCCTTGTTACTGGCGGAACCGGCGGCATCGGCCGAGCGACGGCGGTCGGGCTCGCGGCTCTCGGTGCCCGAGTCGCGATCACCGGTCGGCATCTCCCGCGCGCGGCGTCTGTCGCGGCCGAGATCCGGGGCATCACCGGCAACCCGGAGGTGGCCGCCTTTGCAGCGGACCTGTCGTCGCAGGCGGAGGTGCGCCGCCTCGCAGATGCGGTCCTCGATGCCTACCCGCGCCTGGACGTCCTGGTAAACAACGTCGGCGGCTCGTGGAACACCCGGCACGTCACGCCCGATGGCCTGGAGCGCACCTTCGCGGTGAACCACCTGGCGGCGTTCCTGCTCACGAACCTGCTGCTGGACCGGCTCAAGGCCAGCGCCCCTGCGCGTGTCGTCACGGTGTCCTCCGCGGCGCAATCGACCGGGGCGATTGACTTCGACGATCTCCAGAGCGAGCGCGACTACTCCGAGCGGAGGGCGTATCCGCAGGCGAAGCTCGCGAGCGTGATGTTCACGTACGAGCTGGCGCGACGCCTCGAGGGCACCGGCGTCACGTCGAACGTGCTCCATCCAGGTGTCGTCAACACCGCCTTCGGTGCCGAGGATTCGGGTCTCATCTTCAAGGTCCTGGTCCCATTCATGCGACCGTTCATGAAGACGCCGGCCAAGGGCGCCGCGACGTCCATCTTCCTGGCGTCCTCGCCCGAGGTCGAGGGCGTCTCCGGGCAGTACTTCGTCGCCAGCCGCGCTCGAACGTCTAGCCAAGCCTCGTACGACGTTGCGGCCGCGACCCGGTTGTGGGTGGTCAGCGCCGACCTTGCGGGCCTCGAGCCCAGCGGCACGGCTTCCCCCAGCCCGGTGTCTTGGAGTCGCCCCGCACGGAGACCCCAATGAGCTCGTTTCGGAAGACCGCCCTCGTCTGTGGCGTCCTCTATCTGCTGACCTTCATCGGCTCCATACCCGCAGCGTTCCTCGTCGCGCCGGCCCTCACCGACCCTGCCTACGTCCTTGGCGCGGGTGCCGACCAGGTCCGCCTCGGAGCGGTTCTCGAGCTCCTCAACGTCTTTGGGTGTCTCGGCTGTGGGATCGCCTTCTTCTCGGTCATCCGGCGCGAGCACGAGGGCCTGGCAATCGGCTACTTCGGGACACGGCTGTTCGAAGCCGCGATCATCACGGTCGGCGTCCTCGGCCTGCTCTCGGTCGTCACGCTCCGCGAACAGGTCGCGGCCGGCGCCGACGGCGAGACGCTGGCGCCCGTTGCCGCCGGCTTCGCCGCGATGCGCGACTGGGCGACCGCCATCGGCGCGAACATGGCGCCCTTCAACGCCCTGATGCTCGGCACAGCGCTCTATCGCGCGAGGCTCGTGCCGCGGGCGATCCCTGCTCTCGGTCTGGTCGGATCGCCCGTCCTGATCGCCTTCGTCGTCGGCTTGATCCTGGGCGTCGCGCACCCCGGGACCGCCTTCCATGCCATCGCCGTGATGCCGTTCTTCTTCTGGGAGCTCGCGCTCGGCCTCTGGCTGACCTTCAAGGGCTTCAACGAGAGCTCCCCGATCGGCGTCGCCGAGCGAGCGCGTCGACTCCGAGCCGAGACCGCCGGTCCGCTGGGGGCGGCCGTTGAGGCACCGGCAGGTGCTGCATGACGACGTTGGCGCCAACCGAGGCCGGGTGGCCCGTTCCGAGGCCGCTCGTCAGGTCCTCTCGGGCGATCCGCCGGACTAGCGGCGGCCGCTTCGGCTTGCGGCGTGCCCCTGGGGCTCGTTGCCCGTGCGGTCGTGTTCAGGCGCCGCGGGCTCGGCGCTCTTCGGCTTGATGCAAGCAGCTCGATACATCCAATCACCGCACCTCGACAGGTGCCTGCCAATCCGTACATGGAGAACGACATGACCATCACCTACAGTCTCCTACTCCGAGCGTCGGCCGTTGCCGCCGCCGTTGCGGGCCTGATCTTCATCGGCGTGCAGATCGGTCACCCAGCCCTTGACGCCACCTCGATTGCCACCGGCGACGTGATCACCCGAAATGCCCTGAAGGTGCTCATGGCCGCCCTGACGCTCGTCGGGATCACCGGTGTCTACCTGTTCCAGGTGCGCAGGATCGGCGTCCTCGGCCTGGTCGGATACGTCGTGTTCGCCGCCGGCTACCTCGGCATCTTCGGCACCGGATACGTCGCGACGCTCGTGCTCCCGTCCATCGTCGGGAGTTCGACCGCCTATGTGAGTGACGTCCTCGCGATCGCGAACAATCGGCCGGCGACCGGCGCGATCGGCGCGATGCAGAGTGCGATCCTGTTCACCGGCCTCGCCTACCTCGCCGGTGGCGTCCTCTTCTCCGTGGCCCTCTTCCGAGCGAACGTCCTCGCCCGCTGGGCTTCGGCGCTCCTCGCCGTCGGCACCCTGTCGTCCATCGGTGCCGGCATCGTTCCGGAGTACGAGCGGCTGTTCGCCATCCCGACCGGCCTCGCCTTGGTCGGCCTCGGCTACTCCCTGTGGCGCGCGCAGCGCACATCGGCTGCCCTGCCCACCCTCAACCCTGTCAGCTCGGCCGTGGCGCCGCAGGCAGGCGCGGTATGACCGCCAAGCAGGAGCGGACGGCCACGGTCCCTCCGCGGGTGTTCGTTCGCAGCGCCTGGGTGCTGCACCGAGCCCTCCTCCGGTTCACTGGAGGGCGGATCGGTCTCCGGCCGCCCGGCAAGGCGTTCGGGATGCTGCGCCTCACCACGATCGGGCGGCGCTCGGGCCAGCCCCGGGTCGCGATCGTCGGCTACTACGAGGACGGCCCGAACCTCGTCACGCTGGCGATGAACGGCTGGGCGGAGGCCGAGCCCGCGTGGTGGCTCAACCTCCAGGCACGACCCGACACGACTGTTGAGCTCAAGGACGGCTTCCGGGCCGTCCGCGGTCGGGCCGCGCAGGGCGAGGAGCGTGACCGGCTCTGGGCGCGGTGGGGCGAGTTCAGCGAGAACTACGACGCCTGGGCGGCGATGCGCTCCGGACAGACCGCGGTTGTGGTGCTTGAGCCTCGCACGGTTGCGGCCGCCACCGCATGACCATCCTGAACGCGCGGCGCCCGCCGACGCGGCGTCATGTCTTCGTTGTCGCCGCGTCGCTGATCGTCGGCTTCCTGCTCCCGATCGTCCTCGCCCTCGGACCAGCGGCCGGGGGCGGCGAGAGCCGCATGACCGGCGCGGCCCTCCTCGGCTGGGGCGTCGGCTGGGCGCTCATCGCCCTCCTCTCCATCCGGTTCACGGACCAGCCACAGCGGTGGGCGCTCGTTCCCGCCGGCATCCTCGGCGTGACCGGAATCGCGCTCATCGCGTTGGCTCCCGGGGCACCCGCGATGGACCAGCTGTCCTGGGTGTGGCCGGTCCCGATCCTGGTGCTCGCGGTCTGGCTGGCCATGCGCGTCCGGCGCGACGTCCAGGGACGGTCGCGCTGGCTTCTCTACCCGGTCGTCGGGGTCCTCGCCCTACTCGCCGTCGGCGGCGCCGTCGAGACGGTCATCGAGGCGACCGACGGTAGTCGGTCACCCAACGGCGGCCAGCTCGTCGACGTCGGCGGGCACAAGCTGTTCATCGCGTGCAGCGGCACGGGGAGCCCGACCGTCGTCCTCGAGGGCGGCCTCGGGCAGGGTTCGGACTACTTCGCGCTCATCGCCCCGACGTCGCAACGACGACGCGGGTGTGCACCTACGACCGGGCCGGCCACGGCCGGAGCGAGCCCGCGACCGGCCCGCAGGACGGCATGGCCATCGCCCGCGACCTGCATGCACTCCTCGCGGCTTCGGGCAACCACGGGCCCTACATCCTCGCGGGGCACTCCGCTGGCGGGGCGTATGTGCGCTTCTTCGCGGCCGCGTACCCCAGCGAGGTTGCCGGAGTCGTGCTGCTCGACGCGCATGTCGCCGCACGTGACGCCCGCGGTCCGCCGGCCCGTCCGTCCGAGAACCCGATGAGCACCCTCGCGGGGGCGTTGCCGGGCCTCGCACGCGTCGGCGTCGCCCGACTCCTCTCTTCGGTCGGGTCGAACGACCTGCCCGGCGGACGTGTCTGCGCGCCGGCGCGCCCTCGAGGCCACCCCGCGGGCGGCATCGAGCTTCGGCTGAGGAGTTCCTGCGGCTCGACGGCATCCTCGATGCGGCGGGTGCACTCCCGAACCTGGGCGACCGACCGCTCGTCGTCGTGACGGCGATGGCGGAAGCCATCGACGGCTGGCTGGACCAGCAGGACCGCCTGGCCACCCTCTCCACGAACGTGTCGCACCTGGTCTTCCAGGACCTCACGCACGACGGGTTGATCGAGACCGTGACTGGCGCCTCGGCGGCGAGCGACGCCATCGTCGCTGTCGTCAACTCCATCCGATCAGGGACAAGGCTCGATGGCTCCGCCGCAGCTGCACGGTAATCGCCCCTCGTCGCCACGCCACCAATACGGTCGCGCGCCCACTGGAGCCTAACCGCGGGGCGTAGCACCCCAGGCGAATAGACCGCGCCACCCAGCCCGTCGACGATTCGCGGGTGAAGCTGTGCACGGTCTGCGGTGTCGTCACCAGCCGCGCTGGTAGTCGCTGCACCGACGCACGCCCGGCAGTCCAACCGCAGCCGGCACAACGCCCTGTACAGCACGCGGGCCTGGCAGCGTCTCAGCGCCCGGGTGCTGCGCGCCTGGCGTGGCGAGCACGGCAACTGGTGCCCGGGCTACCAGCGTCCAGCCCACCGAGCCTCGGACCTCACCGTCGATCACATCGTCCCGCTCGCCGCGGTGGTCCGCCGTTCGACATCGCCAACACGCAGGTGCTGTGCCGCTCGTGCAACTCGACGAAGGGTGCGTCGACCGACGGGGGCGGGGTAGCCCATAGGCGACGCGGCAGAACGCTGACTGGCGCCCGGCGACTGTGTGCGCTCGGCCGAGTTTCGCGCTTTGTGGGGGGTTTTCGCCAGTGGGGTGGTGCATGAGCGCTGACGCCCTCGAGGCGCTGGCCGCGTCCGCGACGATGGCCCTCCGCGCGAGCCTCGCACCGCCGCGCCACTGCCCGGCCTGCGGCGCCGAGCTCCCGTACCTCGGCGGGCGGGGCAGGCCGCGCCGGTGGTGCGACGCCCACCATCCGCGTCCCTTGCGTCTTCGCCGGCGGCCGGCGCAGGCCGCCGACGTTCGCCCGCTAGCCGCGCCCGAGGCGCGTAAGCGCGCCGCGATCCGGCCTCGCGACCTCGCCCAGGTCTGCCCGTCGGTGTCCACGTTGGCCGACGTGGCGCGATGAGCCGTCGGACGTGGCCAACGACGCCCGGTCGCGCCGGCAGGGCGCAGCGGGATTACGCCCGAGGGCACCCGATTGCGTCGGCGGTCCGCGAGAGTGGCACTCCGCGCTGCGCGCGCGGCGAGCCGACCTGCCGAGGGCTCACCCGCAGCGCTGGGCGATCCAGTCGCGGAACTCGGCTTCGCTGACCTCGCCGCCAGCGACGCCACGGATCACGTGGTCGGTCTCGTCCGGGTCGCCGGGCGCGGGGATCCAGGTTCCGCCGTTGCGCTCGACGAACTCGACCGTGGCCAGGAAGGCGCAGCGCTTGTTGCCGTCCGGCAGCGGGTGGTTCTTGACGAGATGCCAGCAGAGCACCGCCGCCTTGGTCGCGAAGTCCGGGTAGGCCTCGACACCGCCGAAGCCGGCCTGCGGAGCGGCCAGCGCGGAGTCCGCGAGGCCGATCCGGTTGAAGTCCGCGATGAGCTCGGCCGGCACCCCGAGGACCGCCTCGGCGATGAGCAGGTAGTCGGCCAGCTCGACGTAGCGAGTCACCGGGCGAGGCGTTCGAGGATCTCGCGGTTGCGCTCGATGCTGGCCTGCAGGCGCCGTCGGAAGTCCGGGTCGGAGCGCCGTGCCTCGATATGGGCGGCGATCGCCCGCTGGATCTCCTCGTTGACCGACACCTCGTCGACACCGGCGATCGCCTCGAGGGCCTCGGCCTGGTCCGCTGGCAGCCGCAGGGTGCGGGACTTGATCGTCATGTCGGCCTCCAATCGCAGAGCGGTGGCCCCACGATACCACGGTGTCTCGGTGGCACGGGTCATCCCTTGCCGACCCCCTCCACATCCTTCATCCTCGAGACCGCGGCCGCCTCGTACCGGCTGCGGACCAGCCAGGGCGAGCGCACGGAGGGACCGCCAGCGGCCTGATCAGGCCGTCTGGAGGATCCCGGTCAGCCGCCCGTGCCGGTCGAACCGGAAGCTGGTCGCGCTCTCGCTCTCGATGACCACCTGGCCGCCGCTGACGCGTATCGGCAGTCCAAGCGCCCGCAGGTAGGCTGAGACGGCTTCCCGCGAGATCGGGACCGGGAGGCCGAGCTGGGCCTGGAGGATCGTGGCGATCGCTTGGGGCTCGGCGTGCTCGCTGGCCGTCCGTATCTGCGGCGCATCGACAAGCACGTAGACGTCGCCGTCGTCGTGGGTGCCCCGGAAGTACGCATCCGCGGCGAGACCGCCCGAAGCGACCAGTGCCAGGAGGTGGCCATCCCCGATGTCGCCCAGATCGAGCTCAGCGGCCGTGAAGGCGGCGATGCCGCGCTCCTGCCCGATCCCCTGGAGTTCGCTCGCTCGCCGCGTCAGTCCCTCGTCGATGCTGGGGTTCGCCCACGACCACAGCCAGGTCCCGCTCCCAGCCGACGTCGTGCCGAGGATCTGCGCCGCGAAGACGAGGTCGTCCCCGAGCCGAAGCTGCCCGGTTTCCTGGTCCAGGGCCCAGTCACGATCGCCCGCCAGGTCGGCAAATCGGAGCTGTCGCTCGAAGGCGGAGAGGCCGTGCTCCTCGAACAGGGCCCGGAGCTCGGCATGGAGGCGCGATCGTGCGGCGCCGGACTGTTCGCGGCCCACGAGTCTCTGCAGCCAGTTCACCCCAACTAACTCCCGTTGCGCCCCGTGAAGACCCCGACACTACAAACCGGTCCCGGAGAGGGGGATTTGAGCACGACACAAGGTCGTTCTGGTCGGGGCGAGAGGATTTGAACCTCCGACCTCATCGTCCCGAACGATGCGCGCTACCAAGCTGCGCCACGCCCCGACCGAGGTGCTCGTTGTACAGAGCCCCGGGATTGTAACGCGGGGCGACCCGCCTCGCCAACGAGGCGGTCGGGCCCGGAGACGCCGGGCGTCCCACGTCGCGGCAACGCTACGCGGCACGTCGCTGCCGTGGAGCTTCCGATCGTCAGGGATCGCCGGACAACGAGCCCGACGCCCTCTGATAAGTCGCGGATAAGCGATGCGCGCGACGATGACGCGGATCTTGCGGTGGCGACCCGCTTCGCCGTCGCGAACCGATCCGCCCCGGGGCACGAGGAGGGTGTCCGCGTGCCCACCACCGACGAGACGACCGATCCCGGCCCGGCCCGGCCGCTCGCCCCACGCCGGCGCCACGGTGCAGACGCGCACCACCTGGGACGTCTCCGTAGCCCGGAAGTACCACGAAACCGGGACCCTCCCGTACGAAGGTCCCATTTCGCGCCCGGCGCCCCGCCCGTAGGTTCGGATCCGGCGCCGAACGGCGGCCCTCGAGTGGCGCGAGAGGGTCGCACCCCGACCGCCCCTGCGACCTCGACGTCGCGCCCGGGAGACCAACGATGACCGATCAGCTCAAGGCCCGCCTCTTCGGACTCGCGACGACCGTCGCCCTCCTGGCGATGTTCGTCGTCCCCGAGTGGACCAAGCGCTGGTAGCGAACCGCTCGTAGCCGGCGCCGGCGGGCCCGCGGACCCGCCCCGCTCCCCTCCCTCAGGCGGCGCCGCCGCGCCGCCGGCCCCTGGAGCCCGGACCCCCCGGTCCGGGCTTCGTGGTGCTCGCGAGCCGATCGTCGACGAGCCCGAGACGGAGGGCCACTGTCGCCGCCTCCACGCGGCCCCCGACGCCGAGCTTGGCGAGGATGTTGCCGACGTGGACGCCGACCGTCTTGTCGCTGATGAAGAGCCGTCGGCCGATCTCCCGGTTCGTTCGGCCGGCGACGATCTCGGCGAGGACGCCCAGCTCCCGCGGGCTGAGCCCGAACGAGACGGCTGCCCGCCGGTCGGCGGACGGCACGGCTCCGGCCCCTGAAGGCCGCCCCCGCACGCCGATCGCGAACGCCGGCAGCTCCTCGGGCACGTCCGGCTCGACGGACGCGGAGGCGAGCACCGCGACCGCACGGGCCGGCAGCGGGATCCGAGCTCGCTCCGCGAGGTCCGCGAGCGCCCGCAGGAGCGGGACGGCTCCCAGCGTTGCCGCGATCGTGGCCGCCTCGCCCAGCGGGCCCCTGGCGTCGTCACGGCTCTCCCGGCGGGCGCTGGACTGCGCTCCGACCTGGAGGAGGGCCTCGACGCGGCGGTGCAGGGCGCGCGCGGTCTCGTACGGGCGGTTGACCGCGCGCCAGCGATCGGCCACCTCCTCCCACAACGCCGGGTCGTCGTTGCCGTGGATCCGGCGACTGAGGGCGCGCGCGGTCGCAAGGTCGGCGTCGACCTCGCGACGCACCCAGGAATCCGCGGGCGCGGCAGCGGCCTCGACCATCCTCGTCGCCTGGCGGAGGACCTCGTCGCCCCACGAGCGCGCGGCGGCGAGCTCCGCGAAGTTCCCGCGCTCCAGGGCGAGGCGCGCGCGTGCCTCCGCGACCGCGAGGAGGGCGGCGGCCGTCCGGGCAGCGTTCGGCCAGTCCTCCGAGTCGCGCACGCGCGACCAGGCGCCGGTCGCTCCGCGGACGGCGTCGGCGACGTCGCCCCGCCAGAGCGCGAGCGAGGCAGCGGCCTGGTAGGCCGGAGCCGCGAACTGGACATCCGAGACGGTCTCCAGCTCGAGGAAGAGGCGCCCGAGGAGGCGCGCGGCGGCGTCGCCGGCCGTGGTCTCCACCTCGATGATCGCGAGCCCCAGGGCGGCGTTGACGAACGGGATGCCGGACGGTGCCCACTCGAGGGCCCGCTCGGCCATCGCGCGGGCCTCGGTCCAGCGCCCCAGGCTGACAAGCGCGTCGACCGCGTTGCCCCGGAGGAGATTGCCGTGGACGACCTCGAGGCCCGCCTGCTCGGCGGCCGTGATCCCCGCTCGTGCCACCTCGACGGCCTCGTCGCGGCGCCCCTGCAGGTCGAGCGAGTTCGTGAGGTTGGCCCGGGCGCGGAACGCGTCCTCCAGCTGGCCGAGCTCGATCGCGATCGCGAGCGCCGCCTCGAGCTGCTCGATCGCCGCCTCGCCCCGGCCGAGCCAGCTGTTCACGACGCCGAGCGTGCACGTGGCGTGGCCGAGCCATCTGCGCGCGGCCGGGCCCACGCCGGTCGCGACCTCGATCGCCGCCGCCGCGAGGTCGGCGGCCTCCGAGAAGACGCCGTCGAGCATGCGAAGCTGGGCCCGTGTCGCGAGCAGTCGCGCGCGGAGCACGGACGGCTCGGCCGGCAGGAGCTCCAGCGCGCGCTCGAACGACGCCGTCGCACCCTCCGGGTCGCCGCGCGCGAGCCGCACCGAGCCAAGGCGCGCCGTGAGCTCCGCGATCCCCGCCCGGTCGGACGGGCTCACGAGACGGGCGAGCGCGAGCTCGAGGAACGCCTCGGCGCGGCCCGCGTTGCCCGCCGCCTCGGAGGCCTCGGCCGCACGGACGAGGAGGCGCAGCTCCTCGTCGGCCGTGAGCCCATCGCCGACCAGACGCGTCCCCGCCAGCTCGATCGCCCGCTCGAGGTGCCGGAGCGCGTCCTCTGGCGCTCCGGCCGCCTCCGCGATGGACCCGGCAACCATCTCGCAGCGGAGCTCGCGGGCTGGCTCGTGGGCGCGGTGGGCGTGGCGACCGGCAGGGGCCGGCTGCGACGTCCTCGAGTGCTGCCGCAAGAGCGGCATGCAGGCGCCGTCGCGATCCGGGCAGCAGATCGGCGGCCAGCGCCGTCGCCAGCAGCTCGTGGCGGACGCGCAGCGGGCGGTCGTCCGGCTGCTGTCGGGCCG
Organism: uncultured Chloroflexia bacterium; assembly: GCA_963736545.1. Classification (GTDB taxonomy): domain Bacteria; phylum Chloroflexota; class Limnocylindria; order Limnocylindrales; family CSP1-4; genus CTSoil-043. The sequence continues at coordinate 2,838,845 of CAVTPA010000001.1, read as the reverse complement.
CTCTCCGCCCCGTGGCGGGAACGGCGGAGCTTCGCGGCGACCGGACACGCTCGACGAACCCGTGATCGATCGCCTCGTCGACCCCCACCGGCGAGGTCGCGGAGGCGATCCCGGTCCCCGCGACGCGGCACGGCCGTCGAGCGGGGCGCCGGACGGCCGATCTCCGCGTCGTGGGCGAGGGCCGCAGCCGTGATCTCGGACGGGAGGAGCGGACCGCCGGCGGCCGCCAGGATCCGGAGGAGCTGACGGCACTCCGGGCTGCGGCCGGCGGCGCGGGCCACCACCATCTGCTCGAGCGGCACGCTGAGCGAAGCGCCGGACAGCTCCCGGCGCGCGGCGAGCACCTCCTCGGCGACGAGCGGGCTGCCGCCCGAGCGCTCCGCCACGAGCAGCAGGGTCGGCGCGGACGGGCCGTGTCCCTCGTGGGCGGCGATGAGGGCCCGGAGGGCGGCCCGGTCGAGGGGCGGCACGACGAGACGCTCGGGCGGCCGCTGCCCCGACCCGATCGCCGTCAAGGTTGCCCGCAGGGGATGCCCTGGCCCGAGCGCCTCGGGCTGGTAGGACCCCAGGAGGAGCACCGACTGCTCCCCGAGCGTGCGGCCGAGGAACGCGATCAGCGACCGCGACGCGGCATCGAGGACGTGGAGATCCTCCACGACGACCACGACGAGTCGATCTGCGGCGAGGCGGCAGACGATCGCGCGGATGCCCTCCCGGATCCGATCCGCGAGGAGCTCCCGGCCGATCGGCCGCGCCGGCTCGACCCCGAGTCGGGCGGCGGTGGCGGGCAGGAGCGGGAGCAGGATGTCCGCGGCCGGACCGAGGAGCCGGACCGCCTCCGGGGGCTCGCTCGCCGCCAGGAGGCCGTCGAGGGCGGCGCGGAACGGGGCGTACGGCGCGGCACGCCAGGCGGGGAGCTCGTCGCCGCGGATCACGACGGGCGGAGGGCCGTCGCCCGCGGCGGTCGCCGCGATGCGGTCGACGGCCTCGTCGACCAGGCGCGTGACGCCGATCCCGGACGACCCCTCGAGCAGGACGGTGGTCGCGCGGCCGCGCGAGGCCCGGTCGGCCGCGTCGAGGACGACGTCGAGCTCGCGCTCGCGCCCGACGAACTCCCCGCCGCCCCCGGTGGTCATGGCCGCATTCTACCGGCCCCCGAGGCCGGTCCTCGGCCTCCCGCGGGGCCTCCTGGCCGAGCTCCGGGCGCGCGGCCCACCGCGGGTTCTCGACCCGCGTCGGGAGGCCGCCGCGTGCGCCGCCCGGCCGGGCGCGGGCCGCATACTCCCGCCATGACCCGCGAGATCCATCCCGCGAACACCCTGAACGAGCTCACCGGCGAGGAGTGGCTCTACTTCACGAAGTCCCTCCTGGTGTCCGCGTACCCGTCCGAGCTCGGGCACGTCCTGCGAAAGCGGCACGGGGCGAACAAGCCGCCGCGGCTCATGGCCCGCCTCATCGAGTTCTTCACGAAGTCGGGTGAGCTCGTGCTCGACCCGTTCGCCGGCGTCGGCGGGACCCTTCTCGGGGCCGCGATCGCGCGGGGGCCGCGACGGGCCCTCGGCTTCGAGCTGAACCCGGCCTGGGCGGCGGTCTACGAGGAGGTCGTTCGCGAGCTGGCAGCCGAGCGCGACGGCGCCGGCCCACGGCTCGCCGACCTCGGCAGCTCCGATCCCGGAGGCCCCCGCGGCTTCGCCCCCGACGGCTGCGAGCTGCGCGTCGGCGACGCCCTGGCGCTGCTTCCCGACCTCCCCGACGCGAGCGTCGACTTCGTCGCCACCGATCCGCCCTACACGGTCCAGCTTCCTCTCACGATGGCCGGCGGCCGGCTGGCCGAGGCCCACGCGAACCGGCGCACGGACTACGCGATGGTCTCGGACGACCCCGCCGATCTCGCGAACGCCGCAGACCACGACGCCTACCTGGCGGCCATGGAGCGCGTGTTCGGCGAGATCGCCCGGGTGCTCCGGCCGGGCCGCTACGCCGCCGTCATCGTCCGGGACGCCTACGTGGCCGGGGTGTACCGGTTCACCGGGTCCGAGCTCGCCGCTCGAGCCGCGTCGGCCGGGCTCGTGCCCAAGGGCGACCTCGTCTGGTACCAGGCGGGAACGAGGCTCCGGCCCTACGGCTACCCCCGCGTGTTCGTCCCGAACATCGCCCACCAGCACATCGTCGTGCTGCGGCGCGACCCGGAGCCGCGTCCCCGGTCGCGACGCCGTGCGGACGCCGTCGATCAGGCCCGGCCGCGGGCGGCCAGGTAGGCCATCAGGACGTCCGGGTCGATCTCCTCCTCGGCCTCGACCGGCGTCTCGACGACGTCGCCGAGGGTCATCTTGTGGAGCCAGCCGGTCCGCCCGTCGGGTGTCACGACGCGGCGATAGAGCCCGCTCTCCTCGAGCACGGCCACCTCGTCGCCCTCGTCGAGGGATCCCACGGTCGCCCCGAGGAGCTCGTCCGGCCGGTCCAGGAGGCGCACGATCCGGTAGCGGACGACGTGCCGCTCCAGCGCGGCGTCGGATGTGCCGGGGGCGAAGGAGAGGTGCCCGGCAACGGCGGCGGCAGCGATCGGACCGCCCCGGACGGGATCGGACTTGCGCGCGGCCAGCAGGGACGGCCGGCGCCAGCGCGGCAGGTCGGCGTCGAGCCCGCCGGTGCCGGGGTCGACGACCTGCGGCGGCGGCGGCGCGGGAGCCTCGCCATACGACGTGGCCGCCGCCGTCGCGAGCACGAGCTCGCCGTCGTCGTCATGACGCCGGCGCCGTCCGAAGAGCACGAATGCGACGGCGAGCGTCATCACCGTCGAGAGGGCCGCGGTGAACATGACGACCTGGCTGATCCCGTCGTCGTTGAACGGTCCCGCGAACGTCGGGTCGTCGGGCCCGCCGCCTTCGCCGCGGCCGGGGACGAGCGGTCCGAGGGCCGCCCCGGGATCGGGCGACGCGGACGGCGCCGCGGTCGGCGCGCCGGCCACCGGATCGGGCGACGAGGACGGCACCGGGACGACGGCGACCTGGACCGGGGTCGGCTTGGCCGACGGCTTCGCGGTCGGCTTGCGCGTCGGCTTCGGCGTCGGCTTCGGCGTCGGCCTGGGGGTCGCGGCGGCCGGTCGGGCCGTCGGCTTCGGCGTCGGCTTGGGCGTGGCCCTCGGGGTCGGGGCAGGGGTGGGCTTCGGCGTCGGCTTCGGCGTCGGCTTGGGCGTCGGCTTGGGCGTCGGCGTCGGGGCCGGGACGATCTGCAGCGTCCCGCCGCCCACCTGCGTCTCGAAGCGGCCGCGCGACATCGCGCTGAAGGTGACGGTGTGGGTCCCGGCGCGAATTCGCGTCGCGATCGCGTAGCGGACGCCCTGCTTCGGCGTCCCCCCCACGGCCCGCATGGGCAGGATGTTCCCTGCGACCGAGACCCGGACCCAGTCCGCGTCTTCACCGGCCGAGCTGCGATAGGTCACGGAGAACGTGATGAGCGTCTCGGTGGTCCCGGAACCCGGCGTGGTCGCCGGTTCGGCCAGCGAGATCGGCCCGGCGGCGACCGGGGCGATCGCCACGAACAGCCACGCCACGAGCGCGGGCAGGAGCGCCCGCAAGCGGGCCGCGAGCGTGGCGTGCAGAAGACTTCAAGACGGTCGTTGCCCTCGAGACACGCCCGGGCCCATCGGGTCCCGGGTCGGCTCGTCGAGCATCGCGCGCGTACGCGGCGACCTCAATGGTACGGCGGTCACCCCGGGCCATGACCTGCGTCCGCCGAGGCCCCGGACGCGAACCGGGCGGTGCCGCGTGGCACCGCCCCGTCGGGCCACCGGCGCTGCGCCGATCGGGCCATAGGCCGCGCGGCCACGCTGGACGACGATCCACGACATGCAGACCGCCGCTCGTGCGACGCCGCGCGGCCGTGTCCGGCAGCCCGGAGCGGGGGCTCTCGCCGTCGCCAACCGGACCGTCGCCGGGATCGGCTGGCTGGCGGTCGCCGTGGGCTTCGCCTGGCTCATGTTCGGCACGCCCCTTCTCGCCGAGCTCGTCCGGCTGGACTCGCCCTCGGCGGCGACGCCGGTCGTCGGCGCCGCGGCATGGGCCGTGGCGCTCGTCGCCCCGGCGGGGTTCGCGGTCCTCGGCGTCGCCCGCATCGGCGGCGCGGTCGGCCAGGTGCGCGCCGCCGGCTCGCGACGGCCACCGGTCTCGCGCATGGCCGGGGAGCTGCCGGCGGGCTGCACGGTGCTCCCGGCAATCCGCCTGCCCGACGGGACTCGGATCCCGGATGTCGTCGTGGGGCCGCACGGCGTCGCGATCTTCGAGCGGCTTCCTCCGCTCGCCGCGGTTCGCCGATCCGGCGAGCGATGGGAGGTCCGGTTCTCCGACGGCTCGTGGCGACCGATCGACAACCCGCTGAGGCGGGCCGCCCGGGACGGCGAGCGCCTGCGGCGCCACCTCGAGGCCGAGGAGCGCGAGTTCGTCGTGCGCGTCCAGGCGGCCGTGCTCGGCGACCCCGCCGTCGTCGCCCGCATCGAGGGGTGCGCGGTCGTGCCACTCGGCGACGTGCCGGCCTTCGTGGCCGCGCTGCCCGCGCAGCGCGCCCTGACGCCGGATCGAATTGCGCAGGTTCACGAGGTGCTCGCGGCTCTCGCCTGAGATCACGCTCCGGGGCGCGAGATCGGATACTCCGAGATCGCGCCCCCGGTATCGGACCGGCACGCGCGAACCCGTTGAGCGTTGAGCGGTTGACGCGCCGGCTGCGCGTCGGGCAGACTTCGCACCCTCATGCAGATCACGACCATCGCCTGGTTGATGCAGATGCGCCGGCGGCCCCGCCGTGTGGAGGACGGGGTCCTGGGCGCCTGATCGACCTGCCCGGTCGATCACGGGACCCAGGATCGGGTCCCGGGGCCGCAGTCCAGCAGGGACTGCGGCTCTTTCGTTCTCCGGGAAGCGCAGCGGGAGCCGCCGAACCCAGGCCGACGCCGCGACGGTGACGCTGAGCGCCGACGCCGCAGCCAACGACCGTGGGCCCGCCCCCTCGACCGCGCACCCCAGGAGGCGACCGATGTCCGACCAGCCGAAGCTCCGCCCGGAGACCCTTGCCATCCATGCCGGCCAGCAGGCCGACCCGACCACCAGGGCCCGGGCCGTCCCGATCTATGCGACCACGTCGTACGTCTTCGACGACGCCGACCACGCCGCCCGGCTCTTCGCCCTGCAGGAGTCCGGGAACATCTACACCCGGATCATGAACCCGACGACCGACGTCTTCGAGCAGCGGGTCGCCGCGCTCGAGGGCGGCGTCGCGGCGCTCGCCTTCGCCTCGGGACAGGCCGCCGAGACGGCGACGATCCTCAACCTCGCGAAGTCCGGCGACAACATCGTCAGCTCGACGAGCCTCTACGGCGGGACGTACAACCTCTTCCAGTGGACCCTCCCCAAGCTTGGGATCACGACCCGCTTCGTCGACGGCTCCGACCCGGCCAGCTTCGCGCCGGCCATCGACGCGAACACGAAGGCGATCTACCTCGAGACGGTCGGCAATCCCCGCCTCGACGTGCCGGACATCGCCGCGATCGCCGACGTCGCCCATGCCCACGGCCTGCCCCTCGTCATCGACAACACGTTCGCTCCCCTCCTCTGCCGGCCGACCGAGCACGGAGCCGACATCGTCATCCACTCGGCGACGAAGTGGATCGGCGGGCACGGGACGTCGATCGGGGGCGTCGTCGTGGACGGCGGCACGGTTCGACTGGCGCGGCTCCGGGCGCTTTCCCGACTTCGTGGACCCGGACCCCAGCTATCACGGCGTCAGCTACGTGGAGGCGGTGGGAAACCTCGCCTTCATCGTCAAGCTGCGGGTCCAGGGACTGCGGGACACCGGCGCGGCCCTCTCGCCGTTCAACGCGTTCCTCTTCCTCCAGGGGCTCGAGACGCTGCCGCTGCGGATCGAGCGCCATGCGGCGAACACGCTCGCGGTGGCCCGCTGGCTCGAGCAGGACGAGCGCGTCACCTGGGTGAGCTACCCGGGCCTCGAGTCGCACCCGTCGCACGCGAACGCGAAGCGCTACCTGCGCGGCGGGTTCGGCGGTGTCCTCACGTTCGGGATCCGCGGCGGGCGCGAGGCAGGGCGGGCGCTCTGCAACGGTCTGCAGCTCTTCAGCCTCCTGGCGAACGTCGGCGACGCCAAGTCGCTCGTCATCCACCCGGCGACGACGACCCACCAGCAGCTGTCGGATGCCGAGCAGGCGGCCACCGGCGTCACCGACGACCTCGTGCGGCTCTCCATCGGCCTCGAGCACATCGACGACATCCTTGCCGACCTCGACCGGGGCCTCGCGGCGGCGACATCCGGTGCCGCAGCGCCGTCCGGTGCCGCAGCGCCGTCCGGTGCCGGCGTCGGCGCCGGCACGTAGCCGTGGCCGCGAACGCTGTGGGCGCGCGGACCGTGCCCGCTCCCCCGCCGGGGAGCGAGGAGCCGTCCGGCGCCGGCCCGCCGGCCGCACCCCGGCCGGGAGTGGCGCCGGCGGCGGCGATCTCGTCGCCGTTCGACACCGGGGCGGTCGTCTCCCGGGACCTCGGGCCGTTCCGGCTCGTCGACGGGACCGGCCTGGCCGCCCTCCGGGTCGCCTACCGGCACGACGGCCCGGGCCCTGCCGAGGCGCCGCAGGTCCTCGTCGTCCACGCCCTCACCGGCAGCGCCGACGCGGCCGGCGACTGGTGGGCGCCGCTCATCGGGCCCGGCCGAGCGCTCGACACCGACCGGGTGGGAGTCCTCTGCGCCAACCTGCTCGGCGGACGGTACGGGACGACCGGGCCGGTCGAGGTCGACCCGACGACCGGCGAGCCCTTCGGTCCGGCGTTCCCCGCGATCTCCACGCGCGACCAGGCCCGCGCCCAATGGGCGCTCCTGGACGCGCTCGGGATCGAGCGGCTCGCCCTCGTTGCCGGCGGATCGCTCGGCGGCATGGTCGCCCTCGAGATCGCCCTGGAGCGTCCGGCCGCCGTCGGGACCGCCCTTCCGATCGCCGCGCCGGCGGCAACCGGGGCGCTCGCCATCGCCTGGAACCACATCCAGCTCGAGCTCCTCGCGCGGCTCGGCGAGGACGGCCTCGACCTCGCGCGCCGGCTGGCGATGACGACGTACCGCAGCGAGGCCGACTTCGAGCGGCGGTTCGGGCGGGCGCGCGAGCCCGACGGCACCCTGTCGGTCACGAGCTACCTCGCCTACCAGGGGCGGAAGCTCCTGGGCCGCTTCGACCCGGCGACGTACGCGACGCTCGTCGGGGCGATGGACCGCCACGACGTCGGGGCCGGGCGGGGCGGCATCGGGCCCGCGCTGGCCGGCCTCGCGGCCGCCGGGACGCGGCTCGTCGGGCTCGGGATCGAGGGCGACATCCTCTACGGCCCCGAGCAGGTTCGCGCGCTCGTGGCGGCGGCCGCCGCCGAGGGAGCCCACGCCCGGTACCTCGAGCTGCGCTCGACGAAGGGCCACGACGCGTTCCTCGTCGAGTGGGACCAGCTCTCCGACGTCATCGGCGAGGTCCTGGCGGAGGCCCTTGCACCGCGCCCGGTGCCATCGCCCCGTCCGTGAGGTACGGCGTCGCACGGCACGCCCCCGGCCGGGCGTCGCACGGCACGCCCCCGGCCGGGGGCCGCACGACGCGGCCCCGACGGCCGGTGTAGGCTCGGGCGCGTGCTGACACCCCTGCGCGCCGCCCCCCTCGCCAAGGAGCGCGTCTGGGGCGGCACCCGGCTGATGCCCCCGCGCGCCCTGCCGATCGGCGAGCTGTGGATCGCGGGGCCGTGGATCCGCGTCGCCGTCGGCCCCGATGCCGGCCGGACGTTCGAGGACCTTGCCGCGGAGCTTGGGCCGAGCCTCGTCGGCTCGGCCGCCCCGACCGGCCCCGGCCCCCGCTTCCCGCTGCTCGCCAAGCTCCTCGATCCCGCTGCGTGGCTCTCCGTCCAGGTCCATCCCGACGACGCCGTGGCCCGCGCGCTCGAGGGCCCGGAGGCCGTCGGAAAGGAGGAGGCCTGGTACGTGGTCGACGCGGAGGCTGGCGCCGAGCTGCTCGTCGGGCTCCGCCCGGGCGTCACGCTGGACGACGCGCGCGCCGCGATCGCCCTGCCGCCCGATCGCCGCGGCGGCGCCGTCGTCGACCTCCTCGAGCGGCTCGCCGTCGGCCGCGGCGACGCGGTGTCCCTGCCGGCCGGGACGCTCCACGCCGTCGGTCCCGGCGTTCTCCTCTACGAGATCCAGCAGCCGTCGGACATCACGTATCGCGTGGACGACTGGGGCCGGCCGGCGACGTCGGACCGGCCGCTCCACGTGGGCCAGGCGCTCGCCTCGGTCGGCCTCGGCGGGACGCCGGAGCTGCGACGGAGCGTCACGGGGGGGCGCGTGCTCACCGGCTCCCACGTCGCCCTCGATCTCGTCGATGCGCGCGCCACGCTGCGGCCGGCCGGGCGCACGCTCCACGTCGTCACGGCGGTCGACGCGCCGTGCGACCTCCAAGGCCGCGGGTGGGCGGAGCGTCTTGCGCCGCTCGAGACGCTCGTCGTGCCCGCCGCGATCGCCGCCTATGACGCCCGGCCGCTCGACGGCGGCCGCCTCCTCGTCGCGTCCCTGCCGTAGGCTCGGTCGGGCGAAGCCGGCGCGATCTGCCGATCGGGGCTATCCTTCGGGCCGTCCCGGGGGGACTGGCCAGCTGCAGCACGGGAACCACAACCGAAGATCCGCCGTCCCGGCAGGCCCGTCCTGCCGCGTACCGTCCGATCCGGTCGGTGCCTCCCCTCGCCTCGCTCCCCAGGCGACTCCGCCGCGCCCCAGCGCGGTCCCGCCTCGCCGCGCCCCCAGCGCGGCCCCCCTGCCGGTCGGCATCAGCCCATCGCCATCGCGGCACCCCGCGATGTCCCGGCAGAAGGGAGCACGTTGCCCCACCGAGCGCACCTCCGGGTGCTCGCCAGCGCCGCCCTGGCGGCGGTCCTCGTCGTCGGCGCCATCGCGCCGTCGCCCGCGACGGCCACCGACCCGGCCGACCCGACGCCGACGCCGACGCCGACGACGGAGCCGGCGCCCGACCCCACGCCCACGCCGGAGCCGACGCCCGACCCGACGCCCACGCCGGAGCCGACGCCCGAGCCGACGCCGACGCCCGAGCCGACGCCCGAGCCGACCCCGACCCCGACGCCCGAGCCGACACCCACCCCGGCTCCCCCGGTGGCCGCGCCGGTTGCTCCGACCGCACCGCTGCTGATCCCGGCCGACCGGGTGATCAGGATCGCGAAGAACCAGCGGGGCGACCCCTGGGTCTACGGCGCGACCGGCCCCCGTGCGTTCGACTGCATCGGCCTCGTGCGCTTCTCGTTCCGGCGCGCCGACGAGCTCGCCAAGATCGGGCGCGATCGCTACCACAGCGGCAGCGCGCTCCTTCGCTGGGCCCGCGCCAGGCACCTGACCACTCGCCACGGCCACCGCGGCGACGTCGTGGTCTGGGGCAACGGCTCCCACGTCGGCATCTACCTCGGCAACGGCCGCGCGATCAGCACGCTCACCAGCGGCGTTCGCATCCACCGGGTCCACGCCGTCACGACGCCGTTCACGACCTTCATCCGCACCCGGCTCTCGACAGCCGGCTCGTAGCCGGCGCACCGCGGCTCGCCGCCCACGCCGTTCGCGCCGGCCCGTTCACGCCTCGCCCGGTTCGCGCCGCCCGCGATCTGCGCCGCCCGATCGGGCGGTAGGATGCCCGCATGCGGATCTCGGCGAAGGTCGACTACGCCGTCCGGGCGATGTGCGAGCTGGCCGCCCACGAGGGCGACCTGCCGATGAAGGCCGAGCGCATCGCAGCGGCGCAGGACATCCCGGGCTCGTTCCTCGGCAACATCCTCGCCGACCTCAAGCGGGCCGGGTTCATCCGCTCCGTCCGCGGCCAGGTGGGCGGCTACCGGATGGCACGGCCCGCCGAGGCGATCTCGGTCGCCGACGTCATCCGGGCGGTCGAGGGGCCGCTCGCCGACGTCCGGGGGATCCGGCCCGAGGCGCTCCGCTTCGAGGGCCCGGCCGAGTCGCTGCGCGACGTGTGGCTGGCGACGCGGGTCGGCGTGCGCCGCGTCCTCGAGCGCGTCTCGATCGCCGACATCGTGGCCGGCGAGCTGCCGCCGGACGTCGTGGCCCTCCTCGACGACCCCGACGCGCGCACCCCGCACTGACGCGGCGGTCCTGCCGGTCGCGACCGATCGCGCGATGCCCGGCGCATCGCGGGGCGAGCGCCGCGCGGGCCCGCGTCAGGCGGCCAGCAGGCCCCGCTTCTGGCGGATCCGCCGCTCCAGCTGCCCGAACACGAGCGCATCGACGAGGATCCCGATCACGAGGATCACGAGCATCGTCGCCAGCAGCCCCTCGCTGTCGGCGAGCTCCCGGTTGACCTGCAGGAGCTGCCCCAGCGACGCCTTGTTGGCGATGACGACGATGAGCTCGCCGGCCATGAGGCTCCGCCAGGCGAACGCCCAGCCCTGCTTGAGGCCGCCCACGAAGTCGGGCAGCGCGGCCGGCAGGACGACGTGGCGGTACTCGGCGAGACCGCGAGCGCCGAGCACGCGCCCGGCCCGCCGGAGGACCGGCGGGATGTGGTCGACGCCGTGGATGAGCCCGTTCGCGATCGAGGGTGCGGCGCCGAGGACGATGACGAACGTGATCGCCTCCTCGCTCAGCTTGAAGAGGAGGATCGCGAGCGGGAACCAGGCGATCGACGGCATCGTCTGCAGGCCCATGATCAGCGAGCCGATCGCCGAGCGCATGACGGCGAAGCGGGAGACGAGGATTCCGATCGACACGCCGATGGCCACCGCGATCGCGAAGCCCCAGACCCCCCGCCGGATCGTGATCCAGATCGCGCCCCACATCTCGGGGGTGGCGAGCTCCTCGGCGAACCGGGCGAGCACCGCGGTCGGCGGAGGGAGCACGTAGCTCGGCCGCCAGCCCGAGAGCACGACGAGCTCCCAGGCCACGAGCACGATCCCGACGGCCATCGCCTTCGGCCAGAACGACCGCCACGCCCGGAGACCGAGCGACGGCCCGCCCGAGAGCGGCGCCTCGAGGGCGTCCAGACCGGCAACCTCCGACCGGCCGCTCGGACCGTTGCGCTGGCCGAAGCGGCGGGCTTCAGCCGCCATGGCGGGCGACCTCCGCGCGGAGGCGCGTGGTGATGCGCTTGGCGAGCGCGGCGACGTCCGGGTCCTCGATCTGGCGCGGGCGCGGGATGTCGACGACGAACTCTTCGGCGACCCGGCCCGGGCGGCTCGTCAGGAGGACGACGCGGTCGCCGAGGCGGGCCGCCTCGCGGACGTTGTGCGTGACGAAGAGGATCGTCCGGCCCGTCGCCTGCCAGATGCGCTCGAGCTCGTCGTGGAGGATGTCGCGGGTCATGGCGTCGAGCGCCCCGAACGGCTCGTCCATGAGGAGGACCTCCGCGTCATGGGCGAGGGCGCGCGCCAGCGCGACCCGCTGGCGCATGCCACCCGACAGCTCGTGCGGCTGGCGCCGCGCGAACGACGAGAGCTGGACCAGGTCGAGCAGCTCCGCGACCCGCTCGCGCCGGCGGCCCCGCGGCACGTGCCGCAGCTCCAGCGGCAGCTCGACGTTCCGCTCGACGCTGAGCCACGGGAAGAGGGCGGCCTCCTGGAACATGAACGACGGCTCGCCGGCTCGCTCCACGGTGCCGTGCGTCGGCCGGTCGAGCCCGGCGACGAGGTTGAGGAGGGTCGACTTGCCGCAGCCCGACGCGCCGAGGAGGCAGACGAACTCGCCCTCGTGCACCTCGAGCGTCACGTCCTCGAGCGCCGTGACCGACGAGCCACCGCCGCCGAACACCTTGCCGACGCCGGACAGGCGAACGGTGACGCGCCGCGGCTCCAGCGAGGACGACGCGGGTGCCGCAGCGACCCGGGGGTACGGCTCGGCACCGCGCGCGGCATGTTCGGGAGGAAGGAACACGGTCACGGTGCAAGCCCCTCGACGGCAGGCCGCCCGAGCGCCGCGAGGATGTCGTTGAGGAGGCCCAGGTCGTACAGGCCGGAGAGGTCACCCGGGTCATCGAGCAGTCCGAGCTCCTGGGCGTCGGACGCCGACTCCTCGAGCGACGAGGCGACCGGGTCGACGGTGAACTCGAGGTTGCCCCAGGCGGTCGAGAGGAGCTCCTCGCCGAGCCGCTTCGTCGTGAACTTCTCGATCTCGTCGTTGACGATCGTCTCGGCCTCGGCCGGGCTCGCGTTGACGAAGTCCACGGCGTTGATCGTGGCCAGCAGGATCCGCTTGACGACCTCGGGGTTCTCCTCGAGGTACTTCGTGGCGACCATCAGGTGCGTCGTGACGTACTTGCCGTCGGGCCACAGGTCGCGCTCGTCGACGAGGACCTTCGCCCCGCCCTCGGTGATGAGCCGCGTCGCCCACGGCTCGGGGACCCACGCGCCGTCGATCGTGCCGGCGATGAACGTCTCGAGGGACTGCGCGTTCTCCTGGGGCACCACGGAGACGTCGCCGCCGCCGGCGGTGTCCGTCTCGAGGCCCTGGTCCTTCAGCCAGGCACGGAGGGCCACGTCCTGGGTGTTGCCGAGCGACGGCGTGGCGATCTTCGTGCCGCGGAGGTCGTCCGGGCTCGTGATGTCCGGCCGGACCACGAGGAACGCGCCGCCGGAGGTGGAGCCGGAGATGATCCGCACTGCCTCGCCGTTCGACTTCGCGTAGGCGTTGATCGCCGGGTTCGGACCGATGAACGTGACGTCGATCGCGTCCGCGAACATTGCCTCGACGGCCGTGGTCCCGGAGTTGAAGGGGCTCACCTCGATCGTCGCGTTCGGGAGGAGCTGGCGCAGCTCGCCGCCGTCGGCGAGCGCGACGAGACCGGGCGCATGGGTGACGTTGGGGAAGACGCCGAAACGGACTGTCACGGCTTCGTCGAGCGGGCCGGGCACCTCCCCGGGAGCGGTCGTCGCGATCGGGCCGGGCGAGCCCTCGCCGCCGGGCTGCCCGTCCCCGCTGCACGCAGCCAGCACCAGGGCGGCTGCGACGGCCGCTGCGAGAGCGCGTCTCCGGGCCATGGATCCTCCCGATCAATGTCTACTTAGTCAGGTAAGGCGACCAATATAGTGATGATACGCCGCACATGCAAGTCCCGAGCGGGGTAATGGGATGCGGGTGCCGGGCGAGCGGCCGGACGGCGCCCTGCGGCCCAGGACCGGTCCCGGCGGAGGTGGTAGGGGAGGGTGGACTCGAACCACCGACGTGGCGTGTATAAGACGCCTGCTCTAACCGCTGAGCTACTCCCCCACCGGGCACGCGGGTGCGAGCCGAGGGTACACCGCGGCGGATGGCGGCGGGCCGGCCGCGATCGTGTCCGGGCCGTGCGCTTTGGCCCTTGATCGGTCCCCGCTCCCGGCGAGACTGGCGTCATGCCATCGTCGGCCGCCGACCAGCGCGCCTCACCCGTGGTGCGACCGCTGCGCCGGGCCGACCTGCCGGCCGTCGTGGCGCTCCGGCGACGGATCTGGCCGGATCGGATCGAGACACCAGCCTCCGCGGCGTGGGAGCTGGATCACCCCGACCTCGCCGAGCGCATGCGCCGCTGGGTCGCGACCGTCGACCGGGTGGTCGTCGGCTCCGCCGCCGCCAGCCGCGCGACGTGGACCCCCAACCCGGTCGCCTACGTGTACGTCGGCGTCGACCTGCCGTGGCGCAGGCGCGGCATCGGCGGGCGCCTGTTCGAGCTCGGCGCCGCGCACGCCGCAGCGCTGGGCATCTCCCGGGTCCTGGTCGCGACGGACCACGGCGACGAGGCGAGCGCGCGGTTCGTCGCCGCGCGCGGCTTCGGGCAAACCCGCGAGATCCGGACCTGGAGCCTCGAACCGGCGTCGGTCTCCTTCGAGCAGCTGCCGCGCCTGCAGGCCGGCGCCGAGGCGGCCGGCCTCAGGCTCGTGCCCGTCCGGGCGCTCCTCGACCGGCCCGTGGATCTGCATCGCCTTCACGCGACGCTCGATCGCGACGTGCCCAGCGACGAGCCCATCGCGACCACCTACGCGACCTGGAGACTCCGCCAGCTTGCGACGCCTCTGTTCGACCCCGACGCCAGCTTCCTGGTCCTCGATGGTGCGAAGCCGGTCGCCCTCACCTGGATGTTCGTGGACCTCGAGGGCCGCCGCGCAGGGCACGGGCTCACCGGGACGCTGCCCGCCTACCGCCACCGCGGACTCGCTCGCGTCGTCAAGCTCGCGTCGCTCAGCTGGCTCGCCGAGCACGGCGTAGCCGTCGTCTACACCGACAACGACTCGACCAACGCGGACATCCTTGCGCTCAACGAGCACCTCGGCTTCCGGCCGCTCCCTGGCATCCAGCTCTGGGCGCGCAACGAGGTGCCAGACGCCGGCTGACGTCCCGGTGCTGGGCCGGGCCTCGGCTGACGCCTCGGCGCCGGCGCGTCGGCGCCGATGCGCGCTGGACCGATCCCGGCCGCGCCCACGGCGGCCGTATGCGACGATCCGCCGGATGTTCCGTCGCCGCAGGTTGCCGCCGCCGCCGATCACGCCCCTCGGGGTCGACGATCTCGAGGCCGCTCCTCGGCCGCCGCTGATCACGCGGGCCAACCTGTGGCGCGCCGCGCTCCTGTTCGGCGGCGGCATCGCCTGGGGGCTGGCCGTCCGGTTCGCCGACAGCCTGCCGCTCGACATGGCGTTCCTCTCGTTCGCCCTGAAGGTGGTCGGCGGCGTCGGCTTCTTCCTCGCCCTGATCCTCATGCTGCTGTTCCGCGGCTTCGAGGTCGACCGGGTCGCGCTCATCGCCGCGCTGGGGCTCGGCGGGGCGTGGATCGGGCTCACGGTGGGGCCGACCGTGCAGCCCGCCGTCACCGTGGCCGGCACGTTCACCTTCACCCCGACGGACCCCGCCGGGCTCTCGGCATCCGCGGGCGCGGTCGAGTGCGAGTGGGCGGCCGGACGCTGGCGCCTCGGGATGCTGCGCACGGAGCCGATCGACGGGCTGCCGACCCCGCACGCGTTCACGGTCGACTTCCTGCGTCAGACCATCCGCCTGGCCGACGACGACGGCTCGACGCTCCTCGCGGTCGGGAGCGACGAGTTCATGCCGCCTGCCGGCGCGCCGCCCCCCGGGGAGGGCGATCGGACCGGGTCGCTCGACGTGCTCGTCCTGCAGGCCGACTTCGCCTCGACGCCGGACGACCCGAACGAGGTCGCGGGTCGGCTCACCTGGGAGTGTCCAGGGCCGCCGTAGGCGTCGCCGTCGCGTGGGGTCGCCGCGTCGCCGTCGCGTGGGGTCGCCGCGTCGCCGTCGCGTGGGGTCGCCGCGTCGCCGTCGCGTGGGGTCGCCGCGTCGCCGTCGCGTGGGGTCGCCGCGTTGCCGTCGCGTGGGGTCGCCGCGTCGCCGTCGCGTGGGGTCGCCGCGTCGCCGTCGCGTCGGACGCCGCGTCGCCGTCGCGTCGGACGCCATCATTCCTGCCTGGCGGCGCCCATTTCGCCGCGTGCCCCCCGAACCTGCGCGTGGCACGCAACAGAGCTGCCGGTGCAGCCGCGAGGCGCTCCCCGGAGCAGAAAGGATCGCGTGGGACGCACGCCGGGCCGCTCGCCGCGGTCGACGGACGCCGGGCCGCCGGGCCGCGGGCCGCCGGGCCGCTCGCCGGCGACGCTCGCCGGCGACGCTCGCCGCGTCGCCGTCGCGTCGGACGCCATCATTCCTGCCTGGCGGCGCCCATTTCGCCGCGTGCCCCCCGAACCTGCGCGTGGCACGCAACAGAGCTGCCGGTGCAGCCGCGAGGCGCTCCCCGGAGCAGAAAGGATCGCGTGGGACGCACGGCGGGCCGCTCGCCGCGGTCGACGGACGCCGGGCCGCCGGGCCCTCGCCGCCGGGCCGCTCGCCGGCGACGCTCGCGTGCGACGCCGGCGCCGCGACGCTCGCCTACTTCGCGCGGGGACCCAGGCGGTTGGTCAGGGCGCGGAGGCTGAGCCGCCGACCGGTCAGGTCGGTGCCGTCGACGCCGTGGGGCGAGCGGCCATCGCCGTTGCCCCCGGCGTGTCCGGCGCCGTCGATGGGCCGATAGATCCCGGAGGCCTGGAGGATCGACGCTGCGTACGAGCGCTCATCCTCGGTCATCGCGGCCACGATCGGCAGGTCGTCGGGGTCGAGCGGACGCTCGGTCTCCTCCACGACGCGCGGCGGCCGCGCGTAGGCGGGTGCGCCGTAGAGCTTCGGGAGCGCGAAGTACGGATCCGAATCCGTCGCCACGGTCATATCTTCTCGCGTGTGGAGGCCGGCCCGCAAATGACGGCCGACCGGACGAATGCCGCCCGAGAGTACCGTACCGCTAGGCCGATCGGCAGCCCCCCGACGCGGGCTGCGGTGCGCTGGGGCACCAAGGTGCGGAGACCGCTCACCCAAGCCCGACCAGCAGCGGCTTCACGACCTGGAACAGGAGCACGAGCGCGAGATAGGCGATCGGCAGGGCCGCGAACAGGCCGAGAGCCGCGCTCCAGCCGCTCCGCTGACCGGGCCGGCCGGGCTGCGGGACGACGAGATAGGTGAGCCACGACCCGAGGATCGCGACCGCGGCCACGAAGACGAACCCCGTCAGGACGCGCAGGTCGCCACCCGGGAGATCCGTCCCGGCGTCGATCGCCAGGTCGTAGGCGAGCAGGAGGACGCCGAGCACCGCGGCGACGCCGACGCTCGACAGGACCGCGC
Source organism: uncultured Chloroflexia bacterium (assembly GCA_963736545.1). Lineage (GTDB taxonomy): Bacteria > Chloroflexota > Limnocylindria > Limnocylindrales > CSP1-4 > CTSoil-043. The sequence goes on along the minus strand of CAVTPA010000001.1, from coordinate 2,822,138 downwards.
GAACGACCGGCGTCGGCGCCCGGCGGAACTGGCGCCAGCGAACCTCGAACCAGCCTCGCTGCGCGGGCGGCTTCGTCACTCCCCCGCCCGCTCGAGGAACTGGATCGAGGGCCGGTCGGGCAATGTCGCCGGGGCGTGTCGCGCGAGCAGCTCGACCTCGTCGAGGACCCGCCGCAGCTCTCCCTCGGTCGTGAACCAGGCGACGCTGAGGCGGACCGCGTCGGGCCCGGGGACCGAGCGGACGATCGCGAAGACCCGCCGAGCAAGCGCCTGCACGACCTCGTCGGCCGTCCATCCCGTGACCCGGAACGAGACGAGCGTCGCCATCCGCGAACGGGGCGTGACCAGGGTGACCCCCGTCGTCGCCGCCAGCCGGTCCGCCGCGTCGTGGGCGAGGCGCGCAGCGCGCTCGTGGATCCACGGGAGGCCGACGTACATGCTCAGCCAGCCGGCGCTGCGGGCAAGCCCGACGAGTGACGGCCTGTGATAACCGGCGGTCTCGAACCGGCGGGCGTCCGGCCACAGCGCGTCCCGCCCGACCGCGTACGGGACCGATGCGGCGAAGAACCCGCCGACCGGCGGGAGGACCCCGTCCACGATGCCGCGGCGCACGACGAGGGCCCCCGTGCCCTCCGGTCCGAGCAGCCACTTCTGGCCGCTGACCGCGTAGAAGTCGGCGCCGATCTCGTCGCAGGCGACGGAGATCGCCCCGGCCGACTGCGCGCCGTCGAGGATCCCGACGGCGCCGTAGCGTCGGGCGAGGTCGGCGATCGCGGCCGCGGGCAGCACCGCCCCGTTCGACCATGTCACGTGCGAGGCGACGACGGCACGCGTCCGACCCGCCGCGACCGCCGCCTCGAGTGCCGCGAGCGTCCGCTCGTCGTCCCCGCCGTCGCCGACGTCCACGACGGCCACGTCCACGCCGAGCCGGTCGCGCAGGAGCGCGAGCGGGCCGGTCACACCGGGGTGCTCGAGCGACGTGGTGACGACACGGTCGCCCGGCCGCCAGTCGACCGTGCCGAGGGCGAGGTTGACGCCCTCCGTCGTCGAGTGGGTGAGGGCGACGAGGTCGACGTCGGTGCCGAGCACCGCCGCGACGACGCCGCGGGCCTCGTCCATGCGGTCCACGAGCTCCTCGTGGGCGTCCCGGCTCGCGCGCCCCAGCGCGAGCTCCCGGTCGGCGGCCTCCGCCATCGCCGCCGCCGCCTCGGCCGGCAGCGGACCCGCCGTCCCGGTGTTGAGGTAGATCCCGGCACGAGTTGCCGGGAGCCCGGCTCGGAACGCGGCCAGCCTGGCGTGCTCGTCCGACTGGGCCGGCGAGGACCGGGAGGACGAGAGGGCGTCCGGCACGGCGTCGGACCGGGAGATCGGATCGTCCGTGGGATCGCTCATGCGATCCGTATCATACGGAGCGATGTCCGACGCCCATGCGCGACCCGAGCTCCTCGCCTCGCCCGACTGGCTCGCCGAGAACGTCGGCCGGCATGAGGTGCGCGTCCTCGACGTGCGCTGGCGCCCCGACGGGGCCGGCCGCGCCGTCTTCGCCGCGGGACACATCCCGGGCGCAACCCATCTCGACTGGCGGGCCGCCCTGACGGATCCCGACGCGCCGGAGGGGACGCTTCTCCTCGCCCCGCCCGACCAGGTGGCGACCGCCCTCGTCGCGGCCGGCATCGGCAGCGGCACGACCGTCGTCGTCTACGACGATACCGCGAGCCTGTTCGCCGCCCGCACGTGGTGGAGCCTCAGGGCCTACGGCCTCGACTCGGTGCGCATCCTCGACGGCGGCTTCGCCGCCTGGACGGAGTCGGGCCGACCGGTGTCGCACGCCGTCCAGGCGCCTGCGCCGGGAACGTTCACGCCGCGCGCCCAGCCGCGACTGCGCCTCACCGCCAGCGACGTCCGCTCGCTCGCGGGCTCACCGGACGCCGTCATCGTCGACGCCCGCACGAACGCCGAGTACCGGGGTCACGCGGGGGCCGGCCACCGCCTCGGCCACATCCCGGGCGCCGTCAACCTCCCCGCTGCCGGCACGACCGAGCCGGGGAGCGGCCACTTCCTCGGCGGGAACGCCCTTCGCGAGCTCATGGGCGACGCGGGGATCGGTCGTGGCCGCCGAATCGTCTGCTACGACGGGACCGGCGTCGCCGCCGCGAAGCTGGCCTTCGTCCTCGCCCTCATGGGCCACGATGACGTCGCGGTCTACGACGGCGGCTGGGCCGAGTGGGGCTCGCGGATGGAGCTCCCGGTCGAGCGGTGAGCTTCGGGGCGCCGACGATCCGCCCGGCGCCGACGATCCGCCCGGCGCCGACGATCCGCCCGGCGCCGACGATCCGCCCGGCGCCGACGATCCGCCCGGCGCCGCCGCCTGGCGCGTTCCTCGCGCGGCCGACCCCGCGGCGAACGACGACCCGAACGCGGGCCGGTGCGTGGACGCACCGCTTCCTGGTGGCCCGGGATCATGTGGTCCGATGCGCACGCGAGCATGGGCCGGTCGACTCTGCCGGCGCGCTCCGCGCGGGCGCGTAAGGTAGACGCGTGAACCCGGACCGCGACGTCCAGCTGCTCACGCGCGCCAAGTGGGTCGGCGTGCTCCTCCCGATCGCGCTCATCTGGGCCTTCGAGATCGTCCGCTGGGCGATCGTCGAGCCCGCGGTGCCGCCGGATTCGGCGCACCTCTTCGCGGCGCTCGTCATGAGCGGCGGCGCCGTCCTCTTCGCGCTCGGCATCTTCGCCGTCCTCGATCGGGCCCAGCGGCGGCTCGTGGAGACCAACCTCGACCTGGCCGCCGCCCACGACGTCGCCTCCGCGCTCCAGGGCGACCGCGACCTCGAGACCACGCTCGCGTCGACCCTCGACCGCGTCCTCGCGCACACGGGCGCGCTCGCGGGCGAGATCCGCGTCGCCTCCCATGACCGCACCGTCACGGTGCGCCGACCGGTCGGGCTGGGCGCCGGGCTCGACTGGGTGGAGGCGATCCTCGACGACGCGCCCCCGGCGCAGGAGGACGTGACACGGCGCGACCTTCCCGGCGTCGACGCCACGGCGATCGACGTCCCCCTGCGGAGCACGGCGGGATCCGTCGGGGCGATGCGCCTGCTCATGCACCCCGGCGGCGGCACGCCCATCTCCGGGGAGGCGCTGGCCGACCTCGGCGTGAAGATCGGATCTGCGGCCGGCCTGGCGACCTCGCTCGCCGACCTGCGGCGGGAGGAGCACGAGCGGGCCGCGCTCTACAGCGTTGCCCTCCTGCTGACCGGGCGGGACGAGCTGCGCGACCTCCTCGACCTCATCACGAAGCACGCCCGCGAGCTGCTCGGGGCCGACCGCGCCGTCGCCTGTCTCGCCGACCCGCGGGCCGACGGGCGGAGCTACGAGTGGACCCGTCGCCTGGCGCTCGCCGACGACGGCAGCACGTGCCTGATGGCACACCCGGCCGACGAGGCTGTCGAGGCCACCGCCGGGCGCGGGGCATGGCACAACCCGGCCTGCCCGGTGACCCGCGAGGGGGAGCGGGCTGCCGTGCTCGCCCGCCCGCTTCGGGGCGCCGACGGGTTCCTCGGCGAGCTGTGCGTCGTCCGGACGAGCGGAGCGGCCTTCACGGAGCGCGAACGCGAGCTCCTCGGCGCGCTCGCCGACCTCGCCGCGGTCGCGGTCGGGACCGCGCGCCTGCGCGAGAACGAGCAGCAGTTCACGATCGTGGCGGAGCGCGATCGGATCGCCCGCGAGCTCCACGACAGCATCGCCCAGGTGCTGGGCGTGATCCACCTCCGCCTGCGAGGCCTCGAGCCGGAGGTCGCCGACGCGCCGGGCAACGGCGTCGCGACGGAGATCAGCGATCTCGCCGACATCGCCGACGAGGCGTACAAGGACGTCCGCGAGGCGATCCTCGGGCTGCGCGAGACTGTCGGCCAGCCGGAGGGGCTCGAGGGCGCCCTCCGCGAGTACCTTCGCAAGTACTCCCGCCAGACCGGGATCGAAGCCGTGCTCCACTGCGACGGCGATGCCCGGCGGGCGCTCTCGCCGCGCAGCGAGGTCCAGCTCCTGCGGGTGGTCCAGGAGGCCCTGACGAACGTCCGCAAGCACGCCGGGGCCCGCACTGTCGCCGTCACGATCACGACGGCGGACGGCCTCGTGACGCTCACGGTGACGGACGACGGAGCCGGCTTCGACCCCGGGCGCCTCGAGGAATTGCTCGACCATGGGTTCGGGCTGGCCTCGATGCGGGAGCGGGTGGAACAGATCGGTGGCGCGCTCGCCGTGCATACTGCGCCGGGCAAGGGGACCCGAATCGAGGTCCGGCTCCAGCAGGAGGAGACGCGTGCCGCACACGCCCCCGACGCTGCGCGTGCTCCTGGTCGATGACCAGGCGCTCTTCCGCAAGGCGCTCGCCGGCCTGATCAACGCCCAGCTCGACATGACCGTCGTCGGCGAGGCCGACAACGGGCTCGACGCGCTGGAGCGGGTGCGGTCCACGACCCCCGACGTCGTCGTGATGGACGTGAACATGCCCGTCTCGGGCGGCGTCGAAGGGGTCCGCGCGATCCGTTCCGCAGGCTACGCGACGAAGATCGTGATGCTGACGATCTCCGAGGACGACGACGACCTGTTCGACGCGATCCGCGCCGGCGCGAACGGCTACCTGCTGAAGAACATCCGCCCCGAGGCCCTCTTCGACGATCTGCGCGGCGTCGTGCGCGGCGAGGCACCGATCGCCCCGGGAATCGCCCACAAGCTCCTCGACGCGCTGCGCGACGCGCCCGCCCGCCCGTCGCCGGCGGTCCCGCGCGAGGGCGACGCTGCGCTCACCCGACGTGAGACGGAGATCCTCCAGCTCGTCGCCGGCGGACTCTCGAACAAGGAGATCGCCGCGCAGCTCGTCATCACCGAGGGCACCGTCAAGAACCACGTCCACAACGCCCTCGAGAAGCTGCACCTCTCGAACCGGACCCAGGCCGCGGCCTACACGGTCGCCCAGGGCCTGGTGCCGCCACCTCCCGAGCGTCCGCACAACGGGGAGTAGCGGCAAGGCAGGCGCCGCGAGTGCGTGCCGCGGGCGCGGCGCCGGCGGTTCTGCGGCGCGGGCTCGGCCCTGGGGCGCAGGCGGTCCTGCAGCGCGGGCTCGGCCCTGGATGCAAGCCCGGCTGTCAATACGCCGTCGTCCGAGCACGAGATGTCGGCCGAACTCGAGTTCCGGCGACATTGTGAGCGTGAGCTGCGCGATAACGACAGCCGGCCTTGCGTCGCGCACACCGAACACCCAGCGATCCCGATCGCGCGCCGGCGCCGCGGCGGCAGGGCGGGCGGCTCGCGCGCCGGCGCCGCGGCGGCAGGGCGGGCGGCTCGCGCGGCGGCGCCGCGGCGGCACCCCTGCCGTCCGGTGCCTCCACGCACCGGGGATCGAGTGCCGTTCGATAGACGAGCTCCCGCGCCTTTTGTGCCCACGGGCGGATGGCGGTCCGGCGACGCCCGAGCCTACGATCGCCGCCAAGCGGGTCCCGCAGGGGCTCGCCCGCTCGAAGCACGCAGGAGCCCGGCCACGCATGTCGGCCCCGGTCAAGGTCCTCGTCCTGTACGACCATCCCCTGCTCGGTGAGGGACTCGGCCAGCTCATGGCCGGCATTCCCGATCTCGCGGTGGAGCGGGTCGCCATGGGCGACGCGGACGCGATGGAGCGGGCGCTCGCGATCGACGCCGACGTCGTGATCCTCGAGGAGGGCGGGCCGGTCGGGCTCGTCGACCTGCTCCGCCAGAGCCGCTGCCGGGCGATCGTCGACGTGAGCATCAGCACGTCGCAGGCATGGACGATCCGCCGCGAGGAGATCGAGCCGGACCCCGATTCGCTCGTCGACGGGATCGTGGCCGCGTGCCTGGGAGAGCGCCTCCGGGCCGCGCCTGTCACTGGGTAGCCCGGCCCGTGTCGTAGGATCCGCGCATGGCCGACGAGACCGTGCGCTCCTCGATCCTCGCCGCCCCGATCGGGCGCCGACGCGCGCTCGCCGTCATCGGCTCCTCCGCCGCCGCCCTCGTCGCGCTCGAGGCCTGCGGGCCGGGGGACGCCCTCGCGCCGCGCGGCTGGGTGGCCGCGGACGTGGATCCCGCATCGCTCCGCCTCGACGAGCCGGTCACCGTGAAGTTTTCGGGCTCGGTCGGCGGGACCACGGTCGCCGGCTCCGCCTGGCTCGTCCTCCGCGAGGCCGACGAGCTCGTCGCCTTCGACCCGAAGTGCCCGCACGCGAGCTGCGCCTACGAGCTGACCGACGAGAAGCAGTTCTCCTGCCTCTGCCACGAGGCCTTCTTCGACATCGACGGGAACGTCATCTCCGGGCCGCCGCGCCGGCCGCTCGACGAGTACCGCGTCCGCGTCGTCGACGGTCGAGTCGAGCTCTACGTCCCGGCCGACTTCGCCACGCCGCGCCCCACCGGCTGAGCCCGCGCGGGAGACGATGGCGGGGCGCCGCCGCCCCTCGCGGGCCGGCGCGCACGGGCACCATGGTCCGCCCGATACATGCCCTCGCACGGGTCACGGGCCCCGCACTGTATCCATCTTCTACCCCCCGGCGGATTGGCTCCCACCGCTCACGCGCCGACGATTCAGCCCGGCGGGGTGCGCCATGGTGCGCGCCTCTGGCCGTGTTGCATCGCAAAGGTCGTATGCAGGTGCCAAACATGCTTCGGGTCACGTCCCTGACCTCGATGGACGATCGGCAGCTCAACCGTTGGATCAAGCGCGTCGCGCTGCTCCTCGTCGCCGGCGTCGTCGTCTTCACCGGCTTCTACGTCTTCGACCGGTGGCGCGCTCCGTCGACGCCGATGGTCGATCGCCAGCTCTCGTCGCTCGAGCAGGCGGTCCGCGACGATCCCGAGAACATGGTCGCGCGGGGCCAGCTGGCCGACACGTACGTCGCCAAGGGTCGCTTCGACGAGGCGATCGCCCAGTACGAGGCGATCCTCGCCACCGGCAAGGCCGAGCAGCTCGCGACGTACGGGCGGGCGGCCGCCTACATGGGCCTCGAGCAGTACGACCTCGCGACGGCCGACTACGAGCGGGTCGTCGAGCTGGCCAAGGGCGGCGAGATGGCCCACGTCGACCCGATGCTCCAGGCCTCGTACTACCAGCTCGGCTCGATCGCGATGATGGAGGGCCGGCCGGCCGACGCGATCCCCCAGCTGGAGAAGGCCCTCGCCATCAAGCGCTCGGACGCGGACGCGCTCTACCTCATCGGGACCGCGTACGTGGCCACCGGCGAGAACGAGAAGGCCGTCACCGCGCTGCGCAAGGCGGTCGCCTTCGTCCCGATCGGCTGGAGCGAGGCCTACGCGGCGCTCGCGGCGGCCTACGCAGCCGGCGGGCAGCCGGGCATGGCGGAGTGGGCCGGCGCGATGGCCGACCTCAGCGACGGCCGGGCGGACGCCGCGCGGACCCGTCTCCTCGCGATCGTCGACGGCGACGTGGCGCTCGAGGCGACGGTCGGCCTCGGCCTCGTCGCGGAGGCCTCCGGCGACACGGCCGAGGCAGCCGAGTGGTACGGCAAGGCCCTCGTGATCGCGCCCGACAGCACGGACGCCCGGATGGGCATGAGCCGAGTGACGGCCGGCGACGCCGGCTCGCCGCTGCCGGCCCTCCCGACGCCCGCCGCCCCGGGCGGGGAGACCGACTGATGACGGCCGAGATGACCGCCGACGGCGTGCCGGTCCCCGGCCTCGACGACGCCCCGATCCCGCCGGTCGGCGGGGAGGGGGAGCCCCAGGTCGACGAGGAGGAGGAGCGGCGGCGGCGGCGGAAGATGGCGCTCCTGCTCCTGCTCCTGGGCCTGCTCGCGATGCTCATCACGATCGCGATCTGGTACCTGATCTTCCGCCAGCCGATCAACCCGCTCCCCCCGATCCCCGTCTCCCAGATCCCCGCCTATTCGACGAGCATCTACGGCGTCAACAACCCCATCGGGGTCGCGGTCAGCGTCACGGGCGACCGCATCTACGCCGCCGAGAGCGAGGGCGAGCGCGTCGTCCGCGTCTTCGACGGCGCGGGGAACCCGGTCGGGACGGCCGCTCCCCCGGCGAGCACCGGAGCGGAGCACGTTCCCGTCTGGATCGCCATCGACCCGCTGACGAGCGAGGTGTACGTCACCGACCGCCCGACCGGCGAGATCTACATCTACGACCGGGACGGCGTCTACCTGCGGACGCTCGCCCTGGCGCAGCCGATCTCGGGCTGGCAGCCGGTCGGGATCGCCTTCGACACGGCCGGCTGGCTCTACGTCGCCGACCTGAGCGGGCCGACGCCGCGCATCCAGGTCATCGACCGCCAGGCCAACGTGGTCCGCACCGTCGGTGAGGAGCAGCGGCTGTCGTTCCCGAACGGCATGGCCGTCGACGCCGCCGGCTACATCTACGTCGCCGACAGCAACAACGGGCGCCTGATGGTCTTCGGCCCCGACGGCTCGCTCGCCGCCCAGGTCGGGCGGGGCTCGGGCGAGGGCAACCTCGGCCTGCCGCGCGGCGTCGCCGTCGACGGCCAGGGCCGGGTCTTCGTCGTCGACTCGACCGGCCAGGGCGTCTTCGTCTACCGGAGCCCCACATCGGACGAGCAGCGCCTCGACTACCTCGGCTACTTCGGCGGCGAGGGCGTCGACGAGGCGAAGTTCGAGTTCCCCAACGGCGGTGCCGTGGACGGGCGCGGCCGCGTCTACGTCGCGGACACGGTCAACGATCGCATTCAAGTCTGGAGCTATTGAGCTCCCAACGAAGGGAAGGGAGGTGACGCCCGGGAGGAGACTCGCCGCCGCCGGTGGCGGCCCATTAACGCAATACCAGTTCAGCCAGAAAGGAGGTGAGGACAGTTTGAGGCGATGGACGCTTCTGCTCGCAGGAGCCGCGCTCTGGCTGTTCCTTGCCGCAGTTCCGGCCCTGGCGGATGGTGGACCCCACGTGGCCGCGGCGAACTCGGGCGTCAGCACGCTGACGGCCGACAGCTGCGCCGGCTGCCACCGGGCCCACACCGCCCAGGGCGCGCTTCTCATCAACGCCCCCTCCGAGGAGGAGCTCTGCCTGACGTGCCACGGCGCGGCAAGCACGGGCGCCACCACGGACGTCATGACCGGCGTGCAGTACGCCGTCGGCACGAACGGCCTCCGCGGGACCACCCAGCTGGGTGCCCTGCGGAACGGCGGCTTCGACCAGGCCAGGATCGATGCCGGGGTCGTCTCTCGCGTGTCCTACTACAGGAGCGCGACGGACATCTCGCAGCGACCCAAGGTCGGCGTCGGAGCCCCGGAGAACGTCACCTCGGCCCACATCGAGATGACCGAGAACGGCCTGAACCTCCCGGGCATCGCCTGGGGCAACGGCGCGTTCTCGGCCACCGCGAACCCGGGGCCGGCGGCCGACCTCTCCTGCGGCTCGTGCCACAACCCCCATGGAAACGGGCAGTTCCGCATCCTCAACCCCATTCCGGGGGCGAGCGGCATCGCTGCTGACACGACGGCCAACCCCGTCGACGACGCGCCGCTGCCGGCCGATGGCGGCCCCCGCAACTACACGGTTCTCCAGGTGAAGGGCACCGAGGGCAACAACGCCACGTACCTCCTCACCGCGAACCAGGTTGCGACCGCCGCGACTGCCGGGACGTTCGCCGGAATCCCCGGCAACTACACGGCGACGGGCGGCGATTACTTCCGCCGCACGGTCCCGTGGAACCCGAGCGTGAACAACGCCTGTGATCCCACCGTCTTCCCGCTCCAGGCCGGCTGCGCCGTGGCGAACGACGCCCCGAACGGGAAGCCGACCACCTTCCTCAACCAGATGACGCAGTGGTGCGTCGCGTGCCACACGCGCTACCTGGCCGACGGCAACACGCCCGTCGTGGGCAACCCGTACAACACGGACTCGGGCGACGCGATCTTCAAGTTCCGTCACCCGACCCGGTCCAACCGGACCTGCACGGAATGCCACGTCACGCACGGCTCCAACGCCGCGATGCCGGGGACGTTCTCGACGAACTTCCCCTACCCCAACGGGACCATCTCGGCCTCCAGCCGGCTCCTCAAGGTCGACAACCGGGGCACCTGCCAGGCCTGCCACGACCCCACGGGCACCGTCCCGGCGGGCACGTACCTCGGCCCGGTCCAGACCGTCCCGTAGCCACATCACGCGGGAGGTGACGGCCCCCACGCCGTCACCTCACCGCCACCCTGATCGCATTGCACATGCCAGAAAGGAGGTGAGGACAGTTTGAGGCGATGGACGCTTCTGCTCGCAGGAGCCGCGCTCTGGCTGTTCCTTGCCGCAGTTCCTGCCCTGGCGGATGGCGGACCCCACGTGGCCGCGGCGAACTCGGGCGTCAGCACGCTGACGGCCGACAACTGCGCCGGCTGCCACCGGGCCCACACCGCCCAGGGCGCCTTGCTCCTCGTGGCCCCCGAGGAAGAGATCTGCCTGACGTGCCACGGCGCGGCAAGCACGGGCGCCACCACGGACGTCGTCACCGGCGTCCAGTACCGCCTGGGGGCCAACGGCCTCCGCGGGACCACCCAGCTGGGTGCCCTGCGGAACGGCGGCTTCGACCAGGCCAGGATCGGATCGGGCAACGTCTACCGGATCACGACGACAACCGCCGCGATCCGGACGAAGGTCCCCGTGATCTCCACCCCGCAGGACGTCACCTCGGCGCACATCGCGCTGACGGAGAACGGCCTGACCCTCCCGGGCGTCGCCTGGGGGAACGGGGCGATCTCGGCGACGCCGAACGCCGGCCCCGCCATGAGCCTGTCCTGCGGCTCCTGTCACAACCCGCACGGGAACGGGCAGTACCGCATCCTCAACCCGATCCCCGGCGACGGGGGCGGGCCGCTGGTCGAGGACACGGCCGCCAACATCGTCACCGACGCGGCGCTTCCGCCCGCCGGCGACACCCGCAACTACACCGTCATCGCGCGCCCGGTGGCCTCCACCGGCGGCCCCCTGCTCCTCGCGAGCCAGGTGATCGCGGCGGGCTATCCGCCGACCTCGGGCGACTACTTCCATCGCGGCGTCTGGTGGGACACCCGCGAGAACAACGACGCGCCGAACGGCATCGCGGCCGGCACCGGCACGTCCTTCAACGACCAGATCACGCAGTGGTGCAGCTCGTGCCACACCCGCTACTACTCGACGGATGACGGGACCGGGAACACCGGCGACGCCATCTTCAAGTATCAGCACAACACGGCGAGCAACCGAGCCTGCACCACGTGTCACGTGTCGCACGGCTCGAACGCGTCGATGGCTGCCGACCCGGTGACCGGCACGGTCTTCTCGCAGAACGCCCCCTATCCGAACGATGCGGTGTCGGCCTCGAGCCGGCTCCTCAAGATCGATCGGCGGGGCACCTGCCAGGCCTGCCACGACCCGACGGGCACCTTCCCGGCGAGCTCGTCGGCCGGCCCCGTGCCGAACCCGCTGCGCCCCTAGCCGCTCGCCCCGCCGGCGACGAGCCGGCGCGACGAACCCAGCGCGTCCCACCCGCGCTGCGGCACCCGGATCCCCGATCCGGGTCGCCGCGGCGCACCACCTCCACGAGCGAGCATTGACCCAGACGACCACCACCCGCCGCAATCGCCGCGCCGGACCCCTCTTCGGGGCCGTGCTGCTCGTCGCCGCGGCCGTGCTCGCCTTCACGCCGATCGTCCAGCCGGTCGGGGCCACTGATCCCACACCGGCCCCGTCGCCGGCGGACCCCACGCCCGAGCCGACGGCCGCGCCCCCGCCGGAGCCGACGCCCGAGCCGACGCCCGAGCCGACGGCCGCCCCGACGCCCGACCCCACCGTGGCGCCGACGGACGACCCCGGAGCCACGCCCTCGGAGGACCCGTCGGCGGAGCCCAGCTCCCCGCCGTCCGACGATCCGGGTGCCTCGCCGGACCCGTCGGGCGGTCCCGCCGAGTCGCCGTCGCCGTCCGCCGTGCCGGTGGCCCTGAGCGTCGAGCACGTCTGGGTCGACACGGTGACCGGTGCCGCGGAGACCCGCGCCGCCGGGGCGCTGGACGCCCCGCGGACCGGCGCCCGGCGGTTCCACGTCTACCTTGTCCGGTTCCAGGTCCTGAACGCCACCGACGGGCCCCGCACGGTCGAGCCGCGCCTGCAGGTGGGTGTCGGCGAGGCGCCGACGTCGTTCACCACGGTGCCGTCCGTGGACCCGGTCGCCGGCCGCCCGTTCTACGTCGCGACCGACGACGGGAATGCCTTCCGGCGGCGCACGGAACCCATCACGCCGGCCGAGCTGCGCCTCGCCACCAGCCGCGACGAGCGCGCCGTGCCGGCCACGGGGGCATCTCACCACGGCGACAACCCGGGCACGCCCCTGCGCCTCCGGGCCCATGCCTTCACGGAGATCGAGTTCGCCGTGCGGGCAACGGCCGACGCCGAGTGGCTCGAGACGTTCACGTTCCGTCTCGTCGACGGGCGCGAGGCGGTCGACGGCGCTCGCGCCGTCATCCGGCTGCGGGACAAGCCCGAGATCCGCCTCACCCCCGGGCAGCGCTCGGGCACCGACGCCGAGCCGGCGATCCGGTACCGGCTCGCCGTGAGGACCGCCGCGCCGGGGATCACCGTCACCGCCGAGAGCGAGCCCGTGCAGTTCGGCCCACAGGCCGGCTTCGTGTCCCCGCACGGGGCCTACTCGCTCGTCACGGACGCGTGCGCGAGCTGCCACGCGACGCACACGGGCCGGGCGGCGATGATCGTCCGTGAGCCGGCGCCCCAGGCGACGCAGTGCTTCACCTGTCACGACGGGTCCGGTGCCGAGGCCGACGTCGCCGCCCAGTTCGAGGATCCCGCGGTCCCGGCCAACGACCCCGCGACGGGGAGCTGGTATGCCCATCCGGCGACCGAGCTCTCGGACCACGAGAGCGACCGCGAGAACGAGTTCGGCGGCGTGACGGAGCGGCACGCGCAGTGCGCGGACTGCCACCAGCCGCACCTCGCCGACGCCTCGACGGCCGTCCAGACGAACGCCGGCTGGACGGCGTCCGGGGCCGTGATGGGCGCGTCGGGCGTCAGCGTCGTCAACGGGCCGGCCGGAAGCGAGCCGGCCTACACGCTGAACCCGACCTCCACCCTCGAGTACCAGCTCTGCTTCAAGTGCCACTCCGGCTGGACCGACCTCCCCGCGCGCGACCCGGCCCATCCGTCCCGCTGGGCGCTCGACAAGGCCGTCGAGACGAACCCCGCCAACCTCTCCTACCACCCGATCCAGGCGCCCGGCAAGAACCAGACGCCGGCCATGGCGGCGAGCCTCGCGGGGACGTCGCCGTACAAGCTGTGGACCTTCGAGACGACGTCGACAGTCCGCTGCGTCAGCTGCCACGGCGATCCCGCGAAGGCGACCCCGGCGGACCCGCCCGACCCCGGCGAGCGGCTGACCCCGCACGCCGGCCCGAACCGGGGCCTCCTCATGGCGAGCTATCGCACCGGCGAGATCGTGGCGGGCGACCTCACGGGAGCGCTCAAGCCGTCCGGGCAGGACTATCGCGCCGCGGACTTCGCCCTCTGCTACCAGTGCCACGCGGAGCAGCCGTTCGTCGACGTGACCGCCGACGCGACGGCCACGTCGAACTTCTCGTTCCACGGCTACCACACGGCCGCGCTCTCGGCCGAGGGGACCGGCGGCCAGGACATCGAGGGCCCGGGCGACGGGCAGGGCAACGCGATCTGCGCCGAGTGCCACTACCGGACCCACGGCACCACGGACGCCGTCAACGGCCAGGCCCCGACGGAGCGCCTCGTCAACTTCTCGCCGAACGTCACGGGCTTCCGGGGCGTGATCAGCTGGACGGGGACGGCGACGGGCGGCAACTGCACGCTCGTCTGCCACGGCCGCAACCACAACAACCTCGGCTACTGACGGCCCGCCGAGCTCCTGGAGCGCCACGAGCGCGCCCCGCCTGCGACACGCTGCGTCGTCTCCCCTCCCCGGTCCTGTATCCAGCGGTATACGCGGCCGCGCCACTCCCCTATCTCCCGAACCCATGCGCGGCCGCGCATTTGTGCCCCCCGGCGGATGGGATCCGCAGCCCCCCGTCGCGACACTTCGACGCAGGTGTCAACACGGTGCGGGCATGGACCCGGCCGAGCAACGAGGGCAATACCGATGACCGGAGATCGACCACGCGCCCTGGTGGCGCGTCCGGCGGGAGCGGCGCCATGACCGCGCCGTCCGCCGCGAAGGGCACGCCGATGGACCCCGAGAAGCTGGAGCGCGAGCTCCTGGCGCGCCTCGGGCTCGATGCATCGGCCGGCCGCGAGGACGTCGCCGCCGCCCACGAGGCGGTGACCGCGTACCTCGCAGCGGCGCCGAAGGGCCTCCGCGGCTGGGCCAGGACCCAGGCCGCGGGCGCCGACGAGGCGTACGCACTTCTCACGGACCCGGCCGCGCTCGCCCGCGCCGTCGCCCTCGTCGGGGCGGGCGCACGGCCGGCCGTCCGTCCCGGTGGACCGGCGACACCTCCGGTCCACCGGGACACCCCCGCTCCGGCTGCCGCCGCGGTCGTTCCCACCGCGGCGGCAGCGGTGCCCGCGGGGCCTGCCCCGTCCGCGCCCGCGGTCGACGAGAACGGCCGGCGGATCGTCTCGGACGACGAGATCGACGCACTCCTCGCCGAGGTCGACCCCGGCGCCCACCGGGAGATCGTCGGGACCCCCGCCCAGCGGGCGGCCGCCGAGCAGCGCCTCGCCGACGTCGTGCCCGCGAGCGCGCCCCAGCCCGGCATCCTGGACCGCCTCAGCGGCAGCCGTACGGCGCGCAACCTCGCGCTCGTCGGGACGACCGTCGCGGCGATCGCGATCGTCGCTGTCGTCGGCTTCAACCTCGGCGCACCCGGCGGCGGGATCGCGGCCACGGTGACGCCCGCCCCCGCCCCCGCCAGCGCCGCCCCGGTCCTCGACCAGGCGGCCGTCGCCGACCTCATGGCGAAGATCCAGGCCAACCCCGACGACGCCGACGCCCTCATGAGCCTCGGCGACCAGTACTACAAGACGGGCGACTACCGGACGGCGGCCGAGTGGTTCCGCAAGGTCACCGAGGTCGAGCCGACCGTCGTCCGCGGCTTCCTCGCGCTCGGCGCGGCGTCCTTCAACCAGGGCGACCTCGACGCCGCGGAGGCCGCCTGGAAGGGGGCGGCCGCGATCGACGACACGAACGTCGAGGCCCACTACGACCTCGGCTTCCTGTACCTCAATCGCCAGCCCGCCGACATGGACGCGGTTCGCCTCCACTGGAGTCGCGTGGTCGAGCTGGCCCCCGACAGCGAGATCGCCAAGACCGTGAGCGCCCACCTCGACGCCTTCGCGAGCTTCTCGCCGGCACCGGCCGGCTCGGCCGCCCCGGGGTCCTCGGCGGCGCCCAGCCCCGCACCGGAAGCGTCGGCGACGCCGGCGGTCACCCCCGCCCCGACCGCGAGCCCGGTGCCGTGAGCCTCGACGCGGGCCTCGGGATCGCGATCGCCGTGGCGTTCGCCGCGGGCGTGATCTCGTTCGCCTCGCCCTGCTGCCTGCCGCTCGTGCCGGCGTACCTCGGCTACATGGTCGGGACCACGGAGAACGCCGATCGGCGGCGGAGCCTCTTCCACGGGCTCGCCTTCGTCGCCGGGTTCACCACGATCTTCGTGGCCTTCTGGGCCTCGCTCGGCGCCATCGGCTACGTCCTCGCCGACAACGCGCGGTACCTGAACATCGTCGGCGGCGTGATCCTCGTCGTGATGGGCCTGCAGGTGGCCGGCGTCATCAACCTCCAGGCGCTCTGGCGGGACACACGGCCCCTGCCGGCGATGGGCGGCGGGTCGGCGGGCGGCGGCACCATCGCCCTGGGCGGCACCGGAGCCGGCCTCGGGACTCCCGGCTACGGCCGATCGACCCTCCTCGGCGTCGCCTTCGCCGCCGGCTGGAGCCCGTGCATCGGCCCGATCCTGGGCGGGATCATCGGTCTCGCCGCGACCACGACCGGCGTCGCCGCCGGCACGGTCCTGCTCCTCGCCTACGCGGCCGGCCTCGCCGTGCCGTTCCTCGCCGTCGCGATGGGCGCGACGTGGGTCTCCCACCGGCTCGGCTGGGTGGGGCGCCACCACCACGCCGTCTCGCTCGTGAGCGGAGCCCTGCTCGTCGTCCTCGGCGTCCTCATGATCACCAACCTGCTCGGGCGCCTTGCGGCGTTCCCCACGCCGTTCGGCGGCTGACGGAGGCGGACGGATGACCCAGAACGCACAGACACGCAAGCTGCCGGGCGGCACCGTGCCGGCCCCGACCGCCGAGAAGGCGAACGGCATCGACACGGCCCTCGACCGCCTCTGGCACTTCCTCACGTCGATGAAGCTCGCGATCGTCCTCATGCTGCTGTTCGCGGCGCTGACGCTCGCCGGAGCACTCATCATCCAGGCTCCGGTCGGGGTCATGGACGACCCGCAGGCGCGCAGCGAGTGGCTGGCCGGGGTTCGGCCGCGCTTCGGCGGCTGGACCGACATCATGGACCGCCTCCAGCTGTTCACGATCTTCACGTCGGTGTGGCTGCGGGCCATCGGGGCGCTGCTTGCGGCATCGCTCATCGCCTGCACGGTCGCCCGGATCCCGGGCACGTGGCGAACGATGACGAAGCCGCACGTGGACGTGGGGCCGGCCTTCTTCGAGCATGCGCCGCAGCACGAGGCGATGACCTTCCAGCGCCAGCCGGCGGACGTCCTGGCCACCACCCAGCAGGTCCTGCGGCGCCACGGGTACCGCAGCCTGACCATGGACGACGGGGTCGTCCACCTCTACGCCGACCGCAACCGCTGGGCTCCGTGGTCGGGGCTGGTCGCCCACATCAGCATCGTGGTCATCCTCGCCGGCGCCATGATCGGCTCGATGTGGGGCTTCCGCGACTCGCAGTTCATGGTGGCCGAGGGGAGCACCTCGGCGATCCCGACGGTCGCGGGCGCGACGATCACGGTCAACTCCTTCAAGGACACGTACAACACCACGACCGGCGCCCCGCTCGACTACGTCAGCGACGTCACCGTGACCCAGGACGGCGAGGTCGTCGTCGCCAACCACCAGCTGCGGGTGAACGACCCGCTGCGGTACCGCGGCGTCTCCTTCTACCAGGCGTTCTTCGGCCCGGCGGCAGTCCTGACCGTCACCGACGCGGAGGGCGAGGTGGCCTTCGGCGAGGGCGTGCCGCTGGCCTGGACGCTCGACGAGGGCGGCAACAAGGTCGGCTCGCTCACGCTCCCCGACCAGGACCTCACCGTCTGGGTCGTGGCGACCAGCGGCCCGAACGACCCGGAGATCCAGCCCGGCCAGGTCGCGGTCGAGCTGTACCGCTTCAGCACCGGCGAGGCGGTCACCCAGCAGGTGCTGGACCAGGGCGCGCCGACGGAGATCGAGGGGCTCACCTTCACGTTCGAGCGCGAGGCCAAGTTCACCGGCCTCAGCGTCGCGAACGACCCCGGGACGCCGATCGTCTGGCTCGGCTGCTTCCTGCTGATCGCCGGCTTCGCCGTTCGGCTGTACGTCCCCTTCCGCCGGCTCTGGGGCCGCCTCGAGACGCGTCCCGACGGCGGGGCATCGCTCGCGATCGCTGCGGTCGGGCGCCGCGACACCGGCTTCGACAACGAGTTCACGGCAATCGTCACCGACATCCGCCAGGCCGTCGTCGGCCAGGCGAAGAGCTAGGAGCCACGACCATGGAGAAGATGGCTGTCTACGCGCTCGAGGCCGGGATCCTCACGACGTTCCTGTCCTTCCTGACCTACGTGCTGTACACGGTCTCCGGCGTCCGCGCAGCGCGGCTTGCCGCTGCCGGCGGCCCGCTCACGACGAGCCGGGTCGGCTTCGTCTCGGGGCCGCGGACGGCCGAGATCGGCCGCTACGCGAGCCTCCTCGGCTGGCTCGCCTTCGCCTTCCTCGGCGCGAGCCTGGTCTTCCGGGCCATCGCGACCGGGCACGGCCCCTTCTCGAACATGTACGAGTTCTCGATCGCCTTCGCCTGGGGCATCCTCGGCTCGTACCTCTGGTTCGAGCGCAAGTACCACCAGCGGGTCCTCGGGCTCATCGTCCTGCCGGTTGCCCTCGGCCTGCTCCTCTACGCGATCCAGATCCCGAACGGCGCGGACGTCGAGCCGCTCGTCCCGGCCCTCCAGAACAACCTCCTCCTCTCGGTCCACGTCGCCACCGCCATCGTCGCCTACGGGTCGTTCACGATCGCCTTCGCCGCGGCACTCCTCTACCTGATCCAGCCGGAGGGCGGCCGCTGGGGCCTCCCGAAGCCGGCGGTCCTCGACGAGATCGGCTACCGCGCGATCGTGGTCGGCTTCCCGTTCCTGACCCTCGTCATCGTCCTCGGCGCCGTGTGGGCCGACGTGGCCTGGGGCCGGTACTGGGGCTGGGATCCCAAGGAGACGGCCTCGCTCGTGACCTGGTTCATCTACGGCGCCTACCTCCACGCCCGCGTGATGCGCGGCTGGCGCGGCAACAAGGCCGCGATCCTGCTGATCGTCGGCTTCGCCGCCACGCTCCTCACCTACTTCGGTAACCTCATCTTCGGCGGGCTCCACAGCTACAGCGGCCTCTGAGCCGCACGCCACCCGGGAGACGACATGGATGCTGCGCAGGCTCCCGCGTCGCAGCCTCGGGGCCTCGGCGCGGGCCGGCTGCGGACGGTCGCGGTCCTGGCCGTCACGGCGGCCCTCATCGCCGTGGCCGTCTGGGTCGCGGAGCGACCGGCCGATGACGGCGTCACGGTGCGGCCCGGCCAGGTCGCGACGGGCGAGCCCCCGCGGGTCGGCGCCGTGCCGCCCGACTTCAGCGCCACGGCCATCGACGGGACGGCGGTCTCGATGGCGGCCCTCAAGGGCCAGCCGACGTGGCTGACGTTCGGGGCCAGCTGGTGCCCGGACTGCCGGGCCGAGGCAACGGACCTCCAGGCCGCCTACGAGACGTACGGCCCGCAGGGCCTCGCGATCCTCGGCGTCTTCATCGACGAGCCGGAGACGGCCGCGAAGGAGTACGCGGAACGGGTCGGATTCACGTTCCCGCTCGTCTCCGACCCGGAGGGCAGGATCGCCGATCTCTACCGGACCTACGGCATCCCGATCCACTTCTTCGTCGGCCGCGACGGGACGATCCAGGACGTCCGGATCGGGCGGCTGACCCCCGACGACATGGACCGTGCCATCGGGCAGATCCTCGGCAGCTGACGGAGTCGACCCCTTGAGCGAGCCCGGAGCGAGCGTCCCAGGCGACCAGCCGGTCGAGGCGACCACCGAGGTGGAGGCCGATCCGGCGATCCCCGGGGATGCCGTCCCGGAGGACGCCGGCGTCGTGGCTGACGACGCGGCTCCGCGGCGTGGGCTGCGCGGGCGGATCGTCTCGTTCCGCATCCGGCTGCCGCGCTCCCGCAAGGGCCTCTTCGCGCTCATCCTCGTCGTCGGGGCGCTCGGGTTCGCCGGAGTCTGGACCGGGGCAACCCTCATCCACTGGACCGAGACGGCCGACTTCTGCGGGCGCTGCCACCAGATGGGCCCCGAGCTGGCCGCCTACGAGAGCGGGCCCCACAGCACGGTCACCTGCGGCGAATGCCACGTCGAACCCGGCGTGGACGGCTGGATCAAGTCCAAGCTCAACGGCACGAAGCAGCTCATCCAGGTGATCACGGGGCTGTACCCCCAGCCGATCCCCCCGCCCGACCACAGCGCCCTGCCGCCCGTCTCGGACACCTGCCTCCACTGCCACTCGCTCGACCGGCTCGCGACGGCGAACCTCATCACCCGGACCTCGTTCACCGAGGACGAGGCGAACACCCGCCAGTTCGTCGGCCTCATGGTCCGGCCGCGATCGGGCGACGTGTTCGACGTGGACCGCAGCGTGCACTGGCACGTGCTCGAGACCGTCAACTTCTGGACGCCGGAGGAGAACGCGGAGAAGATCGACCTCGTCGCGGTTCACCCGCGGGACGGCGAGGTGCGCGAGTTCATCGCCCAGGACAAGGTGCGGGTCGCCGAGGACGTCCAGCCGGACATCGACGCCATCAAGGCGAGCGAGACCCAGCGCACGATGGACTGCATCTCCTGCCACAACCGGGTCGGGCACCCGATTCCGAACCCGCGGCGCGGGCTCGACGCAGATCTCGCCGCCGGGCGGATCGACGCCACCCTGCCGTACGTCAAGCGGGAGGGGCAGCGGATCCTCTGGGCCGACTACCCGACCGAGGAGGCCGCCTTCGCGGAGGCCGACGGGCTTCGCGACTTCTACGAGCTGCACTACCCGGACGTCGCCGCCACCCGGGGCGAGGCGATCGACGAGGCCGTCGAGCAGATCAAGATCCTGTACCGGCTGACGGCGACGCCCGAGATGAAGGTGACGGCGGCCTCGTACCCGGACTTCCTCGGCCACCTCGACTACCCCGGCTGCTTCCGCTGTCACGACGGCGGCCACTACCTCGTGCAGGACGGGAAGGTCACGAACGAGGCGATCCCCGCGACCTGCGACACGTGCCACACGTATCCGCAGATCGGGCCCGCGGTCGCCAGCCTGCCGCTCGGCGAGCCGCCCGGGTCCCACGACGACCCGCTCTACGTCTTCAACCACAAGGACGTCGCGACGGGCCTCGACCCCGGCACCCAGAGCTGCGGGGAGTGCCACGCCCGGGACTACTGCGTCAACTGCCACGACACGGGCGCGGTCACCGTGGACCACGACGAGATGATGACGAACCACGCCGCGACGATCCGCGAGTCCGGCAACCAGTCCTGCGCCTACTGCCACCAGCCCGCGTACTGCGCCCGCTGCCACACGGAACCGGTCCTGCCGGTCACGACGGCCACGACCGGCGGTCTCCCCGGGCCCGCCCCCGAGGGGATCCGCTGGCCGCTCGTGGCACGCGGTCCCGCCGCCGGCCAGTAGGCCGTCGCAACGGCTCCGAGCCGTCGGGGCGGGTCAGCCCGCGGGCGGCGGCTCCTCTTCGTCGGCCGGCGGGCGCGCGACACCGGCCCACGGGTCGACCTCGCGGAACGGCGCGAAGACCTGGGCCCGGCTCTGGTTGACGGCGATGTAGGCGACGGACTGGCGTGCCTCGCCGAGGCGATCCGACCAGAACATCGCGTCGGTGACCGGGATGAAGGCGCCCTGGAGCTCGGTCAGGCTGTCGCGCAGGCTCCGCTCCGGCAGCAGGTGAACATGCCCGACCACGCGGAACGGCGGGATGGAGACGAGCGCTCGCTCGGCGATCTTCGGCGTCCTCAGCTCGCGCACGGGCTCCACGGTCGTCAGCGACACCGCGAACAGGATCGAGGCCAGGTTGACCTGGGCGAACTCAGCCCGCATCGGCGGCTCGGCCGACCCGTACTCCTCGAGGGAGACGTCCTCGAGGACGAGGAACGGCTCGGTGGTGATGTTGAGGACGTCGGTGACCCGGTGCTGGCGGGTCTGGATCACCCCCCGCACGATCAGCTGCTCCGTGTAGAGGGTCAGCGGCAGCTGCCGCGTCGGCATCGGCGAGTCGAACAGCATGCTCATGGCCGACAGTCTAGGGCTCGCCGTCGACGGGGGGAACCATCGTCGGCCGTTCGCGGCGCGACTGCGCAACGGCGTCGGGCGACGGCGCCGGGGCGTCAACCGGGACCGGACCCGGGGTCCGGGCGGGCCCTGTCTCGCGCGCGGCCGACTGCGTGACGAGGTGCTCGGCGCCGACCTGGAGCTCTCGCCAGAGGCGCTCCACGTTCGCCAGCGTGTCGATCTCGGCCGCCGACTTGTCGTCGCGGACCCGCGCGATCCGGGGGAACCGCAGGGCGAAGCCCGACCCGTGGCGAGCCGAGCGCATGATGACGTCGAAGGCGACCTCGACGACCGTCGACGGCTCGACCGCGCGGTACCGCCCGTGGCGGGAGACGGTGTGGGCCTCGAACCAGCGCGTCAGGTCGGCGATCTCGGCGTCGGTCAGGCCCGAGTAGGCCTTGCCGATCGTCGCCAGGCCCCCGGTCGCCTCGTCGCGCACGGCGAACGTGTAGTCGGAGAGGACGCCGTGGCGCTTGCCGTGGCCGAGCTCCACCCCGACGACGACGCAGTCGAGCGTCGCGAGGGCCTTCTTCATCTTCAGCCAGCCGTACCCGCGCCGGCCGGGCGAGTAGGGGCTCGCCGGGTCCTTGACCATCAGGCCCTCGTTGCGACGCGCCCGGGCGCCCGCGAAGATGCGCTCGAGGTCGTCGGCCGAGCGGGCCGTCGCAAGCCGGCTCAGGGCGAACCGACCCGCCGCCGCGTCGCCGAGGTCGATCGCCTCGAGGCGGGCGCGCCGGTCGTGGAGCGGGACCTCGAGCAGCGGCTCGACGTCGCCGCCGCGGGAGCCGAGAGCGAGGACGTCGAACGCGACGAACGTGACGGGGACCTCGGCCAGGAGCCCTGCCGGCGGCGCCTTCCGCCCGAGGCGCTTCTGGAGGGAGAGGAAGGGAAGGACCGCCCCGTCGCGAACCGCGAGCAGCTCGCCGTCGAGGATCCCGTCCCAGTCGAGCGGTCGGCGCCGCCTCGGTGACCTCCGGGAACTGGCCAGACACGTCGCGCAGGTCGCGCGAGAAGAGGCGGACCTCGTCGCCCAGTCGGTGCAGCTGGGCCCGGATCCCGTCGTACTTGTCCTCCGTCCAGACCTCCGAGCCGAGGCGCGCGACGATCTCCGCGGCGTCCTCGGCCGGCGAGGCGAGCATGAAGCGGAGCGGGTGGAAGAGGCGCAGGCGTGCCGAGGCCAGGCGGTCGTCGCGGGCCAGGACGGCGGTCTCGCCGAGGTCGCCGGTGAGCATCGCGGCGCGGGCGACGGCCGCGACCGGCCGATCGAAGGCGCGGGCGATGGCTGCCTCGACGAGCCCCTCTCGCAGTCCGATCCGGAGCTCGCCGCCGAGGATCTTGACGACGTACGTGGCGGTGAGCGGGTCGCAGCGACGGAGGAGCGACTCGAATTCGCTCGCCTTCGCGGCGGGCCCACGGGCGGCCTCGATCGCGGCGAAGGACGCGGCGACCTCGGGGACGGTCGGAGGATCGGCCTCGTCAGGGCCCGGATCGTCGGCCTGGCCCGGGTCGTCGGCATGCGCCCCCAGGACGTCGCCGACCGCGCGCCCCAGGTCCGAGTAGCGGTCGTAGGCCGCGCCGAGCTCGGCCCGCGAGACGCCGGCGACGCGCGTCACCGACTCGGCGAGCGTCGCCCAGCCCAAACCCATCGCCCGCCCGTCGGACTCGGGAAAGGCGCGCCCGCTGAAGAAGACGACCGCCGGTCCCAGGACCTCGCGATCGAGCCCCGCCAGGTACTCGGCGAGGAGTCGGGTCTTCTCCGAGGTCCGCGTGGTGGAGGCCACCCGCTCGGCGACCTCGCTCCACCGGCGCATGGGCGCGATGGTATACGCTCGCCGCCATGGGGTCCCGGAGCTGGTTTCCCGAGGCGATCGAGGGTCGCAGGGTCGTCCTGCGGCGCCACCACGCGGGCAACCTGGCAGCGTTCATGCGCTGGTACGCCGACCCCGAGATTGCCCGCCTGACCCGCCACCAGGAGGGGCCGATGCGCCCCGACGAGGTCCGCCGCTTCTTCGAGGCGCGGGTGGCCGGGGTCGGCTCGCTCGCCCTCGCGATCCACCTGCGCGACACCGATCGCCTGATCGGCACGTGCGCGTTCAGCCAGCTCGACGGCGACAACGGCTCGGCGCTCTTCCACATCACGGTCGGCGAGCGCGACTGCTGGGGCCGCGGCTACGGGTCGGAGGCGACCGCCCTGATGCTCGAGCACGCCTTCGGCACGCTGCGGCTGCACCGGGTCGCGCTCTCGGTCTTCGCCTTCAACGAGCGGGCGATCCGCGCCTACCGCAAGCTTGGCTTCGTGACCGAGGGGCGGTCGCGGCAGGCGATCTGGCGGGACGGCCGGTTCTGGGACGAGATCCTCATGAGCATCATCGAGGACGAGTGGCGGGCGGTGCGCGGGCGGGCTCTCGGGCTGGAGGCGGCCACGGCGGTGCCGCGGGAAGGGGCGGACGCATGAGCTCGCCGGGCCCGGCCGCGGACGCTGCTCGCGCCGCCTTCCGGGCGCACCTCGAGGCGAAGGGCCACGCGGTCGACAACGCACGGGCCGCCGCCGACGGGCTGGAGCGGGCGTTGGCCGCCGGCGACCTCGACCGGACGCCGGCGCTCGACCGGATGCTGGCCGACCTCGCCGCCGCGCTCGAGGCGGACACCGACGCCGGCGAGAAGCTCGGCGGCAAGTCGGCCGAGGCGGCCCGCTTCATCCTGCGCGCGATCGACCGCGAGCTGGCGAACGCCTGATCCCCCCGGCTGCGCGGGCCCGCGCCGAGCTCGGCACCGGGCGGCTGATGACGGCTCTACGGCTCGAGGACGGTCACCTCGGACGCCGCCCCGAAGGACGTGCCGGCCAGGCCCGGCAGAGCATCGGGATTCGCGGTGGCATCCGGCTCGGCAACCCGGGCACCCGGCGTGATCGCCACCTCGCTGCCGACCGCGACCGCGTCGGCGGTCGCCGTCGCCGCGGATCGATACGTGGTGTCCGCGTCGACGGGGACCGTCACCGTGGTGCCGGAAGCCAGCTCGACCGTGATGGCGTCACCGGTCACCTCGGTGACGGTGCCCTGGATCGACACGCCGCCCGCGCGGCCTGGGAAGCCCTGCCCGTCGCCGGGGAGTGCGCCGTTCCCGGGGAGGGTCACGTCGCCGGGGAGTGCGCCGTTCCCGCGGAGCCCCGTGGCGCTCGCGGCCGGTGCCGTCAGCCGGCCCGCGGCGAAGGCGATTCCCCCGATCGCGACGGCGCCGGCGAGCACGAGCAGGAGGGAGGTGCCACGGCCCGAGCGGCCCTCCGGGCGGGCGATGACGTCCGCGAGCGGCGGGGCGGCCTCGGGCGGCGCGAGTCCGCCGGCTGGGTCGACGCTCGGTCGACCGGCCGCCACGGCGTGGCGCTCGGCATCGGTCATGGCGATCTCCTACTCGTACCGGAGGGCGGTGATGGGATCGAGGCGGGCGGCCTGGCGCGCGGGCCAGACGCCGAAGACGACGCCGACGCCGAGGCTGAAGCCGAGCGCGACGACGACGGTGAGCGGGCTGAACTGGAAGCCCCAGCCGGCGACCGCGCCGATCGCGACCGATGCGGCCACGCCGAGGGCGATCCCGATCAGGCCGCCGACGACCGACAGGACGAGGGCTTCCACGAGGAACTGGAGGAGGATGTCGGGGCCGCGCGCGCCGATCGCCTTGCGGATGCCGATCTCGCGGGTCCGCTCCCGGACGCTCACCAGCATGATGTTCATGATCCCGATCCCCCCGACGAGGAGCGAGATCGAGGCGATTCCCCCGAGCAGGAGCGTGAGCAGCCCGGTCACCGATGAGAACGTGTCGAGGAGCTGGGCCTGGTCGCTGATGCTGAAGTCGGCGTCGCTGCCGTAGGCCCCGTGACGCGTCTCGAGCAGCGACGTCAGCGCCGTCTTCACCGAGTCGACGGCCTCGGCCGTGGACACGCTGAGGTAGATCGAGGAGACCGAGTCGCCGGGGACGAAGTAGCGCTGCGCGGTCGTGATCGGGACGATCACCATGTCGTCGCCCGTGCCCTTCGACTGGAGGATCCCGACGACGCGAAACGGGATGCCGCCGACGAGGATCTCGGATCCGACGTCGTCGGCGCCGAGGCCGAGATCGTCGGCCGTGGTCGCCCCGAGGACCGCGACGTTGAGCTCCTCCGCGACCGAGACGTCGGTCAGGAACGAACCCTGCCAGACCTCGTACGTCCGGACGTCGAGGTAGCCGGAGGTGGTGCCGATCACGGAGGTCGTCGTGTTCTCGTCACCGGCGACCACGATCGCCTGCGTCGAGGCGCTCGGCGAGATGGCCGAGACGTCGGCGAGCTCCGTGATCGCCCGGGCGTCGTCGAGGGTGAGCGTCGTCGCCGTGCCGGCGCCCTGGCGCACGAAACCGCTGGTCATCGAGCCCGGCATGACGGTGAGGAGGTTCGTGCCGAGGTTCTCGATGCGGCTCGTAATCCCGCTCGTGGCCCCCTGGGCGACCGAGACGAGGGCGACGATCGAGCCGACCCCGATGATGACGCCGAGCATCGTGAGGACGGCCCGCAGGCGCGCCGCGGCGAGCCGGCCCACGGCGAGCTGGACGAGCTCGAGGTACTTCACGGGACGAGCCGCCCGTCGCGGACGTGGACCTGGCGGGTCGCCGCAACCGCGACGTCGGAGTCGTGGGTGATGAGCACGATCGTCGTGCCGACGGCGTTGAGCTCGTGGAGGAGCCGCAGC
The DNA here is from genome assembly GCA_963736545.1 of uncultured Chloroflexia bacterium. Classification (GTDB taxonomy): domain Bacteria; phylum Chloroflexota; class Limnocylindria; order Limnocylindrales; family CSP1-4; genus CTSoil-043. The sequence goes on along the minus strand of CAVTPA010000001.1, from coordinate 2,795,859 downwards.
ACCTCGAGGCCGGACGCGGAGTCGAGGTTGCCGGTCGGCTCGTCGGCGAGGATCAGGACGGGGCGCGTGACGAGCGCCCGGGCGATGGCGACGCGCTGCTGCTGACCGCCGGAGAGCTCGGACGGCTCGTGATCGAGCCGGTCGCCGAGGCCGAGGCGCTCGAGCGCAGCCTTCGCGCGTTCCAGCCGCTCGTGCCGCGCCACGCCCTGGTAGAGGAGCGGCGTCGCCACGTTCTCGAGCGCGCTGGTTCGCGGGAGGAGGTTGAACGACTGGAACACGAAGCCGACGGCGCGGCTGCGGACGCGGGCGAGGTCGTCGTCGTCGAGCGTCCCGACCTCCGTGCCCGCGAGCCGGTAGCTCCCGGATGTCGGCCGGTCCAGGCAGCCGATGATGTTCATCAGCGTCGACTTGCCGCTGCCCGACGGCCCGACGATCGCGAGGAAGTCGCCGGCGCGGACGTCGAGGTCGATGCCCCGGAGGGCCGCGACCTCGAGGCGCCCCGTCGAGTAGACGCGGGTGATGTCCCGCAGCTCGATGACCGGCGTCTCGGCGGACGCCAGCCAGGTCCCGGCGGCATCGGGGTCCGGCGGGGCGAAGGGCGCATCCGCCGCCCATCCCGCAAGATCGGGAGAAGTCACGGCTGCTGCCTCGGGAACTGGCCGCCCGGGAGGCCGCCGCCGAGACCGGGGATCCCGGTGGTCGTGGTCGTCGTGCTGTTCCGATCGCTCGCGGTGCCGATGACGACGGCCGTCCCCTCGTCGATCCCCGAGGTGATCTCGGCGAGCGACGAGGTGATGAGCCCGACCTCGACCGCCACCGCCTGCGGCTGGCCGGTGGCATCCAGCACCTGGATCGTGTACGTCCCGTCGAGCGCGGTGTCGAGGGCGATCGCCGGCACGGCGAGGACGTCGTCCGCGGACTCGGTGGTGACCGAGAGCTCGGCGGTCATCCCGGTCGCAGCGCCTTCCGGCGCCTCGGCGAGCGAGACGACGACCGCGTAGCTGACGACGCCGAACTCCGAGGAGGTCGCCTCCTGGTCGATCGTCTCCACCGTGCCGACGACGTCCGTGTCGAGCGCGCTGATCGTGACCGTGGCGTCCTGCCCGATCCTCAGCAGCGGCAGGTCGGATTCCGTCACCGCCGCGGCAACCTGGAACGCGTTCGAGCGCACCGTGATCGCGCCCGTTGCCGGGGCGGCGAGGCCGGGCGTGATGGCCACGCTCACGACCACGCCGTCCACCGGGCTGACCAGGGACGCGTGGTCGAGTGCGGCGCGCGCGGCCTCGACCGCCTGCTGAGCCTCGGCAACCGCGGCGGCGTCCGTCGCGAGCGTGGCCGCGTCGGCCTTGGCCGTCTTCTGCCGGTAGGCGATCCGGGCCGACTGGAGCTGGAGCTGCGCGCTGCTCACCTGGTTCGCGGCCTGCGTGTTCGACTGCCCGACCTGCAGGCGGAGGCTCGCGAGCGACTCCTTCGCCTGGGTGAGCTGGTCGACCGCCTGGTCGATCGAGCTTCGCTGGCCGTCGGCCCGAGCCTGGCGCAGCGCCTTGCGAGCGCGGGTGACGGCGGCTGCGGCCTGGCTGACCTTCAGGCGGTTCTGCGCGACGGTGCTGGAGTACGAGCTCCGGGCCTGGCCGAGGGACCGGATGGCCTGCGTGACCTGGAGCTTCGCGGCAGCTCGATCCGTCTTCGTGAGGCCCCTCCGGTCGGACGCGAGGCGAGCGTTCGCGGAGGCGAGGGTGGCCTCTGCCGAGGCGAGGCCCAGCTCGGCATCGGTTCCGTCGGCCGTGGCCAGCACGTCGCCGGCCGCGACCGCCTGGCCCGGGACGGCATCGACGGTCTCGACGATCCACGACGAGGTGGCCGCACCGGTGCTCGCGCTGGCGCCGGTCGCCGACGTCCCGGACGCGACCTCGGTCGGGGCGCTGCCGAAGGCGAGCGAGTAGGTGGTCGCGGCCTCGAGCGTCCCGGTCGCTTCGACCTGCTCGACGACGTCGGTCACGGCCGCCTGGGAGGTGAGGTACTCGGTCGCGGCCGTCCCGCCGAGGTCGGGGCCGATCACCGCGAACGCCGCGGCGCCGACTCCCACGACGACGAGAAGTGCCGCGCCGAGTGTCTGCCAGCGCATGGTTGGGCACTCCGTCCGTTGGATCGGCACGGCGAAGAGGTGGAAGGCCGTGCGCGTCGAGGACACGATCGGCCGGCTCCCTGAAACGGGCCTGAAGGCGGCGCTCCCCTCTTGACACCGGGCGGGATGGCGGGCTCACCATTCCTCCCCCGGGCCGCGAACCCGCCGGTGTCGCGGCCATCGACGACGCCGACGACCGCGAGGTCATCGAGCGGGACCTCGCGTCGCTCCCCGGGCTGACCGCGTAGGATCGGCGGCGCAGTCACCACCGGAGGCGCTTCCCCATGACGGACCTCAAGATCGGGATCAACCTGTGGAGCCAGGCAGCGACCTGGCCCGAGATGCTCGACGCCGCGCGGCGGGTGGACCGGCTGGGCTACGACTCGCTGTGGACCTGGGATCACCTCTACGCGATCATCGGCGCCCCCGACCAGCCGATCCTCGAGGGCTGGGGCATGCTCCACGCCTGGGCCGTCGCCACCGAGCGCGTTCGACTGGGCCTCCTGGTCGGCGCCAACACGTTCCGCAACCCGGGCCTGGTCGCGAAGCTCGCCGCCACGCTCGACCACGTCTCCGGCGGCCGGGCGATCCTCGGCCTCGGCGGGGCCTGGATGGACGAGGAGCACGAGGCCCACGGGATCGACTTCGGCTCCGGCTTCGGGGAGCGGCTCGACTGGCTCGAGGAGTCGGTCGCGGCGTGCCGGGCGCTGCTCGACGGCGGCACGGTCACGTCGGCGCCGGGAAGCCGGTACGCCTTCCACGAGCTGCGTCACGCTCCGGCCCCGCTCCAGGCCCACCTCCCGATCATGGTCGGCGGCAACGGGCGGACCAAGACGCTCCGCACGATCGCCCGCCACGCGGACATGTGGAACGGCTTCGGCACCCCCGACGAGCTCGCCGAGCTCGATGGCGTCCTGCGGGCCCACTGCGCCGACGTCGGGCGCGACGAGCGCGAGATCGAGCGGACGAGCAACCTCTGGCTCGTCATCCGCGACTCGGCGGAGGAGGCCGCCGCGGTCTGGCGGGCCACGATGGCGCACAACACGACGACGCCCGAGGCCGAGGCCGAGCCGTATCGCCCGCTCCTCGGGCCGCCGGCACTCGTCGCCGAGCGCCTCCGCGCCTACGTCGCGGCCGGGTTCGGGACGACGATCGTCGAGGTCCCGGCACCGTACGACGTCGAGACCCTGGAGCGGCTCATCGGCGAGGTGAAACCGCTCGTCGACGCCGGGTAAGGCGAGGGCCGCCGAGCCCGCCGGCGGCGCGTGACCGACGCGGGCGCCGGGCCGCCGACGCGGGGGGCGGTGGGCCGCCCGCGGGCCGGGGCGGCCACGGCCTGAGCAGCCACGCGGCCCGTTCGGGTAGGGTGGCGCGAAGCAGCAAGGGGGAGCCCCGGATCCATGGTCGACCACGCCGCGAGCCGCGCCGCCACGGTCGAGTTCGAGCACGTCACGAAGCACTACGACCGGCGCGGGCCGAAGCGAGGGACGCCGGGCGCGGTCAACGACCTCTCCCTCGTGGTCCCGGCCGGGAGGACGTGCGTCCTCGTCGGACCGTCCGGCTGCGGCAAGACCACGTCGCTCAAGATGGTGAACCGGCTCATCGAGCCGACGGCGGGCAGGGTCCTCGTGGACGGCGAGGACACGGCCGGCCGCGACCTCACCGAGCTCCGTCGCGGGATCGGCTACGTCATCCAGCAGGTTGGCCTCTTCCCCCACGAGACGATCGCCGAGAACGTGGTCACGGTTCCGAGGCTGCTCGGCTGGCCGGCGGCGCGGCGGCGCGAGCGCGCCGAGGAGCTGCTCGCCCTCGTGGGGCTCGACCCGGCGACGTATGCCGGGCGCTACCCGGTCCAGCTGTCCGGCGGCGAGCGCCAGCGCGTCGGCGTGGCCCGGGCGCTCGCCGCGGACCCCCCGATCCTGCTCATGGACGAGCCGTTCGGGGCGGTCGACCCGATCGTCCGCGAGCGCCTCCAGGACGAGCTGCTGCGCCTCCAGGAGTCGCTGTCGAAGACGATCCTCTTCGTCACCCACGACATCGACGAGGCCGTGAAGATGGGCGACGTCGTGGCCGTCCTCCAGGACGGCGGCACGCTGGCCCAGTTCGGTCCGCCGGAGGAGATCCTGGCCCGGCCGGCGTCGCCGTTCGTCGCCCGCTTCGTCGGCGCCGACCGCGGCCTCAAGCGCCTGAGCCTCAGCCGTGTCGCCGACCTCGCGCTGCTGCCGCCCGTCACGGCCCGCCCCGGCGACCGGGCGACCGAGGCGCATCGACGCGCGCTCGGCGCCTCGTTTCCCTGGCTGCTCCTCGTCGACGAGGCGGACCGGCCGCTCGCCTGGGTCGCCCGTGACGACGTCCGGCCGGGCGAAGCGCTGGCCGACGCGCCGTCGACGCCGGCGGAGCCGCTCCTCGACCGCCGGGCGACGCTCAAGGACGCCTTGAGCATCCTCCTGGGCGCCGACGTCCACGCGGGGATCGTCGTGGATCGGGCCCGCCGGGTCCTCGGCCTCGTGACGGTCGCGGCGATCGCCGGTGTCGCCCGCGAGGCCGGCGCAGCTCCCGGCAACCTCGGCGAGGACGAGGCCGCAACCGGGGCGGAGACCGATCCCGGCGTCGCCGGGGCCGGGGCCGGGGCCGGGGCCGGGGCCGCGCCGGGATGATCCGCTGGGACTGGGTCGCCGACAACCTCGACGAGATCGCTGCCGCCACCCTCGAGCACCTCCAGCTGACGACAATTGCCGTGGTCATGGGGTTTGCCCTGAGCCTCGTGCTCGCCCTCGTCGCGTACCGCTGGCGGCGGCTGTACGGGCCGATCGCCGGGACCGCCGGCCTCCTCTACACGATCCCCAGCCTTGCCCTGTTCGCCGTGCTCGTGCCGTTCACCGGCCTCACGGTCCTGACGGCCGAGATCGGGCTCGTCAGCTACACCCTCCTCATCCTCATCCGCGGCATCGTGTCGGGGCTCGACGGCGTTCCCGGCGACGCGGTGGAGGCGGCGACGGGCATGGGCTACACGCGGCGCCAGCGCCTCGCCCGCGTCGAGCTGCCCCTGGCCGTCCCGGTCATCGTCACGGCGGTCCGCCTCGCGACCGTGACGACGGTCGGGCTCGTCATGGTCACGGCGCTCATCGGCGAGGGTGGCCTCGGCCAGCTCATGCTGCGCGGCTTCAACCGCAGCTTCCCCACGATGGTCTACGTGGGCGTCGCCATGTCGGTCGTCCTCGCCGTCGCGCTCGACCTCCTCCTCGTGGGGCTGCAGCGGCTCCTCACGCCGTGGGCCCGGGCCCGGGCCGCCTGACGGTGGACGTCCTCCTGTCGGGCATCGCCTGGATCCTCGACCCGGCTCACTGGACCGGGCCGGACGGGATCCCCGTCCGCACGATCGAGCACGTCGTCATCTCGGTGGCATCCCTCGCGATCGCCGCCCTCGTCGCCCTGCCGATCGGGCTGTACACGGGCCACACGGGCCGCTGGGGAACCGCGGTCACCAACGTCGCCAGCATCGGCCGGGCGGTCCCGTCGTACGCGCTCCTCCTCGTGTTCTTCACGCTCACCGGGGCGTTCGGGGCGCCGACGACGATCCCGACCCTCGTCCTGCTGGCGGTCCCGCCGCTGCTCGTCGGCGTCCACGTCGCGATCAGCGAGGTCGACCGCGACGTCGTCGAGGCGGGGCGGGGCATGGGCATGGGCGAGCGCGACGTCCTGCGGCGGGTGGAGATCCCGATCGGGCTCCCGCTCATCCTCGTCGGCGCGCGGACGGCGGCCGTCCAGGTCGTCGCCACGGCAACGCTCGCCGCGCTCGTCGCCGGCGGCGGCCTCGGCCGCTACATCGTCGACGGGTTCGCCCTCCGCGGGGAGGAGGGAACCGCGCGGCTGGTCGCCGGGGCGATCCTCGTCGCCCTCCTCGCCATCGCCACGGAGCGCGGCTTCACGCTCGTGGAGCGGCGAGTGGTCACGCCCGGCGTGGGGCCGGCCGCCGTGCCGCTCGACACCGCGCCTCGGGCCGGGTTCGGGGTCTAGGGCTCGCCTGCCCGGGGCGCGTCACGTCCCGGTGGTATCGTGGCCGGCGCCGCGCTCCAACCAGGAACCGCGGGACAGCAGGAAGGAGAACCCATGCGGAGCATCCGCAGGGCTGCCCTCGGGGCGACACTGCTCGCGCTGCTCGTCGGCGCGTGCACGTCGGGTGGGGGTGGCGGGACCACGATCGCGAGCAACCTCATCCTCGGAGGACCGCCCGAGTGCCCGCAGCGCCCGTTCTGCGCGGTCGGCCTGGAGGAGACGTACGGGCTCACGTTCAAGGAGTTCAAGCCGCTCGACCCGGGCGGCCCGCTCACCGTCGCCGCCATCCAGAACGGCAGCATCGACGTCGGGCTCCTCTTCACGTCCGACCCGGCGATCGCCGTCAACGACTTCGTCCTGCTCGAGGACGACAAGGGTCTGCAGCTTGCCGACAACCTCGTGCCGGTGCTCCGGCAGGAGGTCCTCGACGCGACGCCGGAGGTTGCCAAGCTGCTGGACGAGTTGAGCTCGAAGCTGACCCAGGAGGCCCTGACCGACCTCAACAAGCAGGTCGCCGTCGACCAGGTCGACCCGGCCGACGCCGCAGCAGCCTGGCTGACGACCATCGGCCTGGATGCCGGCACGGCCGGCGCCGGGAAGCAGGTCACCGTCGGCTCGACGAACTTCTACGAGCAGGAGATCCTCGGCGAGCTCTATGCCCAGGTCCTCGAGGCGAACGGCTTCACCGTGGAGCGCAAGTTCCAGCTGGGCAACCGCGAGATCGTCTTTCCCGCCCTGGAAGCGGGCGAGATCGACATCCTTGCCGAATACGCCGCCACGGCCCTCGAGTTCGTCAACCAGGGCGCCGGCGAGGCCACGACCGACGCCGGGGAGACCGTCGCCAAGCTCAGGGAGCGGCTCGAGCCGAAGGGCCTCACGGCCCTCGAGCCGGCGCCCGCGACCGACCAGAATGGCTTCGTCGTCACGAAGGAGACTGCCGACCGGTACGGGATCGCGAAGCTCAGCGACCTTGCCGGGGCGATGCCGTAAGGCCGGCGACGTGCCCGCGGAACAGCGCGGGCGGCACGCTCGGAATCTTCGACGCCCGCGCGCCGGTCCGCCGGCCGCGGGCGTCTCGCCGTCTGGCGCCGGCCGCCGGCAACCACCGGCCGTCCGCGGCCGGTCTTCCCGCGAATGGACGGTTGCACGACAATGCGACCCTCGCCCAGGAGACCCTGATGCTCGACCGCCTCTTCGGCAACCGGCCGACCGACCCGGGCTCGGCGGAGCGCACGCCGCCCGGCCAATACCTCACCGAGAAGTTCCCGGTCCTCCACTACGGCTCGGTCCCGCACGTCGACCTCGCGACGTGGGACTTCCGCGTCTTCGGCCTCGTCGACGCGCCGGTGACCCTCACCTGGGAACAGCTGCAGGCGCTCCCGCGCGCGAGCCGGACGGTCGACATCCACTGCGTCACCCGCTGGTCGAAGCTCGACACGACCTGGGAGGGCGTCCCGATCCGGGCGATCCTCGACCTCGCCGGCGTCCGCCCCGAGGCGACGCACGCACTCGTCCACGCGGAGCAGGGCTACACGACGAACATGCCGCTCGAGATCCTCGACGACGAGGACGTCATGCTCGCCGACACGTACGAGGGCAAGCCGCTCGATCCGGAGCACGGCTACCCGCTCCGCCTCCTCGTCCCCAAGCGCTACTTCTGGAAGAGCGCGAAGTGGGTCCGCGGCATCGAGCTCCTCGACCACGACATGCAGGGCTTCTGGGAGCGCTACGGCTACCACAACGACGCCGACCCATGGCGCGAGGAGCGGTTCTCCGGTTGACCCACGACGCGGCTGCCGAGCCGGGGGGCTGAACCCTCAAGTGTCGCGCGCCCGATCGGCCTCCCACTGCTCGCGCGTGATCGCGTACTCGACGTCGCCGAGCTCCTCGCCCTCGATCCGGTCGGGCCACGCCTGGTGGAAGGCCCGCACGAAGCGGAGTCCCGCCTTCTCCATCACCCGCCACGACCCGACGTTCACGGCCATCGTCATCGCGTAGACCCGGCGGGCACCCAGGTCGACGAACGCCGTGTGCACGAGCGCCCGGGAGCCCTCGCTGGCGTAGCCTCGACCCCAGGCGTCGGCGCGCAGCCGGTAGCCGAGCTCGGGCTCGTCGTCGGGATCGCCCGGGCCCGGGCGCAGGTGGAACCAGCCGAGGAACCGCCCGCCCGGCTTCTCGATCGCGGCCCAGAAGCCATACCGGTCGCCCCGGTCGTAGTAGGCCAGCCACGCCGGCAGGTACTCGTCCCGAAGCTCGTCGCGCGGCGTGGGACGGCCGCCGTTGATGTAGCGCATCACGGCCGGGTCGGCGTCGAGCGCCTCCACCGCGTCGAGATCGTCCGGCGTGAGCCGCCGCAGGACGAGCCGCTCGGTCTCGAGGTAGACGGTCACCGCGCCATCGTATGGGCCGGGCGCCCGACCGGGATCGTCTCCCTCACGTACGAGGTCGTGTCGCCGCGGCCATGAAGAGCGGCAGCACCACGAGGGCGAGCGCGTCGGGGTCCGCGGGCCGCCCGGGGAGCAGCGCCCGGTGGGTGCTGCGGTCGACGATCGCGATGACCGCGTCGGTGGCGTCGGCCACGTCGATGACCAGCTCGCGGCCGAGGAGATGCAGGCCCCGCACGAGGAAGTCGGCGATCCGCGCCCGGAACGCGGAGTCGGCGTCCAGGAACGCCCGCGACGCCTCCGGCTCGCGGACGGCGTGGATCTCGAGCTCGGCCTGGATGAGCGAGAAGTGGCGGTCATCCGGGACCGCGTGGAGGAGCCGGTCGGCCACGGCCGCCATCGTCGCTCCGGCGTCGGCGCCGCGCCCGTCGCCGCCCAGGGCCTCCCCGAGGAGCGCGAACCCGGCGTCGACCTGGGCGATGAGGCGGGCATGCTCGCGGGCGATGAGCGCCCGCAGGACGTCGTCCTTGTCGACGAAGTTCGAGTAGAACGCCCCGCGCGTGAAGCCGGCCCGCTCGCAGATGTCCTCGACGGTCCCGCCGATGACGCCGCGCTCGGCGAAGACCTCGCGGGCGGCGTCGAGCACCCGCTGGCGCGTGGCCTCCCGCCGGGCCGACCGGGCGTAGGGCCGGGCCCGCACGCCGCCGTCGCCGGCATCTCCGACCGATCGATCCCCTTCGACCATGCCGTTCTCCCCTGTCCGCGGAGGCGCCGGCTGCCGTACCGTCAGGATACGACTGCGTATTCGATACGTGGACGCATCCGATACACAAGTGTATTCTGACCGTTGGCGCAGCGCGCCGCAACCCCGCAGAGCGACGTGGGCCCGCCACCGGCGCCGGCCCGCCCAGGCAGGTGGACGATGTTCGAGCGACTCGGGTCCCTGACGTACCGCTTCCGGTTCGTGATCGTCGTCGCCTGGGTCGCAGCCGCGATCTGGGCCGTCTTCTTCGCGCCGTCGCTCGCCGCCGAGGGGATGACCGACCAGACGGCGTTCCTGCCGCCGTACGCCGCCTCGGCGCAGGCCGACGAGGCGCTCGAGCGCACGTTCCCGGGCTCGACGTCGGTCAGCTCGACGACGCTCGTCTTCTCGCGGGAGGGCGGCCTGACCGACGCCGACCACGCGTACATCGAGGACGCGGTGGCGTGGATGACCGGCGACGACGCGCCCGCGGTCCTGCGCGACGCCATCGCGAGCGTCGACACGGCATCCTCGCGACCCGAGCTCGAATCGCGCCTGCGCAGCGAGGATGGCGAGCTCGAGATGGTGAACGTCAACCTCGACGTCGTCATGGCGGGCAGCGGCGGCGACGCGGTCGTCGCCGCGCTTCGCGACCACTTCGAGGAGATGCCGAGCGACGTCGACGGGCTCGTGGCGAACGTGACCGGGGCCGGCGGCATCGGCAGCGACTACCTCGCCGCGATCGTCGCGGGAACCGACAGCACGACGATCGTCACGGTCCTCCTGGTCCTCGTCATCCTCCTCATCATCTACCGCGCGCCCCTCGCGGCGATGATCCCGCTCGTGACGATCGGCGCGGCCTTCGTCGTCGCCCGCGGCACGCTGGGGGTCCTCGCCCTGGCGGGCTGGAAGGTCTCGTCGCTCATCGACACCTTCATCGTCGTCCTCATCTTCGGGGTCGGCACGGACTACGCCATCTTCCTGATCTCGCGGTTCCGGGAGGAGGTCGCGAAGGGCGACTGGCACGACGCCGCCAGGACGACGGTCGGGCGGATCGGCGCGGTCATCAGCGCGAGCGCGGCCACCGTCATGGTCGGCCTCGGGGCGATGGCGTTCGGCGACTTCGGGATGATCCAGACGACCGGCCCGGCGCTCGCCATCGGGATCTTCGTCACCCTCATCGCCGGCCTCACCCTGACTCCCGCGCTCCTCGGGATCTTCGGCCACTACCTCTTCTGGCCGCGCCACACGCACGCGCCCGGCGAGGGCAAGGCCGGCGGCTTCTTCGCCCGGCTCGCCGACGCCGTCTCGCGCCGACCCGGCACCGTCACGGCAACCCTCCTCGTGGTGCTCGTCATCCCGGCGCTGTTCCTGCCCCAGATGCGGACGAACTTCGACGTCCTCGCCGAGCTGCCCGAGAGCTCCGACGCCCGGATCGGCTTCGACGCGGTCGCCGACCACCTGGGGCGGGGCGAGGTCTTCCAGGGGACCGGGATCGTCGACGGCGGGCCCGGCGCCGACCTCCTGGAGCCGGCCTCGCTCGCCCGCCTCCTCACGCTCATGCAGGACGTCCAGGGAACCGACGGCGTCGGGAGCGTCACGAGCCTCGTGACTCCCGAGGGCGACGGACGGCTTCCGGACGGGTTCCGTCCCTCGTACCAGCTCGCGGAGATGGCCGACGGCTTCGACGGGTCCGACGACGATGCCGCCCCCGCCGACGGCGAGGCGCTCCTCGACCCGGACGTGACCGACGGCCTCGCGACGATGGCCGCATACCTCGGCGACCTCGGGGCGGCGTACCCGGACCTCGCCCACGGCACGGAGATGCGCGCGGCGGCCGCGATCGTTGCCAAGGCGCAGGACCAGGTCGGGGAGGCTCGCGACGGCGCCGTCGTCTCGACGCAGCTCCGGTCGCTCGCGGACGCGATGACCTCCCCGGCCGCCGCCGCCGGCGGCGATGCGGGCGGCGCGACCGAGTCGATCGGGATGATCGGGGACTACCTCGACGAGCTCGCGGCGGCCTACCCCGAGGTGGCGGCGCTGCCCGCGTTCGACGACGCGGAGACCGCCGTCGCGAGCCTCGAGAGGAAGGTCGCGATCGGGCCGGCGCTCGACCTCGCGGACGCCCTCGACGGCCTGGCGACGCACTTCGACGGCGTTCCCGACGCGACGCTGTTCCCGGAGAGCCTGGCCGGGACGGCCGAGGCGAAGGAGGCCCGCCGTCGAATCGAGAAGACGTTCGACGACCTGCCGGCGAGCCTCGACGCCCTGGCCGCCGTCTTCGCGGCCCGCACCGACGACATCTTCCTGCCCACGAACCTCGGCGGCGAGGACGGCGAGCAGCTCGCCGACGCGATCGCGGCGTTCGTCTCCGATGACGGCACGGCGACCCGCTTCTACGTGAGCACGACGGACGACCCCTACGCCCAGGAGGCGTTCGCGACGGTGGCCCGGGTCCAGGACATCCTCACCACCGAAGCGACAAGCCTCGGCTCGGGCGCGGTTGCCTACCTGGGGGGGACGACCGCCCAGTACGCCGACATCCAGTCAGTCCTCGCCAACGACTTCACGAAGGTCGGGATCATCACGATCCTCGGGATCCTCCTCGTCCTCATGATCCTGCTGCGGGCGATCGTGGCCCCGCTCTACCTGGTCGGCACGGTCCTCCTGTCGTGCGCCACCGCTCTTGGCCTCTCCTCGTGGTTCTTCGAGTCCGTGCTCGGGCAGCCCGGCGTGAGCTTCTACCTGCCGATCCTCGTCTTCGTTCTCCTCGTCGCGATCGGCTCCGACTACAACATCTTCCTCATGAGCCGGGTCCGGGAGGAGAGCGAGGGGCGGGAGATCCACGAGGGAATCCGGATCGCCTCGGGCAGAACCGGGGCGGTCATCACCTCGGCCGGCCTCATCCTCGCCGGCACGTTCGCGGCGATGATGACGGCCGACCTCGTCATCCTCTTCCAGGTCGGCTTCGCGGTCGCGATCGGGGTCCTCATCGACACGTTCCTCGTCCGCTCCATCCTCGTGCCGGCGATCACGACCCTGTTCGGGGAGCGGGCCTGGTGGCCGTCCGGCTGGGCCGCGGTGCGCACCTGGCCGATCACGGTCACGATCCCCGAGCCCGGGCCGGGCGGGCGGGCCTCGCGCCGGCGCCTCGCGATCGCGCTCGGCGTCGCGGCGTGCGTCCCCCTCCTCGTGGCCGGCGTGCTCGCGTGGTCGTTCAACGACCCGCAGGCCCACCTCGACCGGGTCACGGCGGCGGTCGTCGACCTCGACGAGGGCACGACGGTTGCCGGGCCGGACGGGACGGCCGAGCCGCTCGACCTCGGAGCGGAGATCGCCGCCCGGCTCACCTCCACCGCCGAGGGCGAGGCGTTCACGTGGACGGCGGCGAGTGCCGACGAGGCCGCGGCCGGTCTCGCTGACGGCACGTACGGCGCCATCCTGACGGTGCCCGAGGGCTTCTCGGCCTCGGTCGCCGCCGTGGTGCGCGGCGACGCCGACGCCGAGCCCGCGAATCTCGAGCTTGCGACCGACGACGCCGCCGGGTACGCGCTCGGGACGACGGCGCGAGCCGTCGTCGAGGCGCTCGCTGCCGAGACGGGGCGGAGCGTGACCGCCGACGCCGTCGGCCGCATCCTCCGGTCCGTCGACACCGCCCGGACGGGGCTCGACGACGCGTCGCGCGACGTCGACCGCCTCGCCTCCCGTTCGACCGACCTCGCCGATCGAGCCGCGAGCGCGTCCACCACGAGCGACGAGCTGGTGACGGGGCTCGGAGAGCTCGCCGACGGCATGGCCGCCGCCGGCGACGGCGTCGGCGACCTCGCCGGCGGCGTGCGCGGCCTCGCGAAGGGGTCGGACAGGCTGGCCGACGGGGCCACGAGCCTCGCCTCCGGCGTGAAGGCCGCCGCGGCCGGCGCCGACGCGCTGGCGGAGGGGGCGCGGGACCTGGCCGACGGGCTCGCCGTCATGAGCGACGAGACGGCAGGTCTCGGCGCCGGTGCGCAGCAGCTCGACGCCGGTGCGCAGCAAACGGACAGCGGAGCGCAGGCGCTCGCCGGCGGCGCCGCCGCCCTTGCCGGCACCGCGCAGACGACGGCCACGATGGCGGGCCAGCTCCAGGACGCCGTGACCGGATACACCGGATCGGTGGCGTCGCTCGCGGACGGCTGCGTCGCACTGGGGGGCGGCGAGCCGCTCTGCTCCCAGCTCCAGGCCCTCGCCGGCGGCAACGACCAGCTGCGGCAGCTCGCGGGCGGCGTGACCGCCTACGCGGGCGGGGTGGCGGACGGTCTCGCCAACCCGGATCCTCGGCAGGGCCTCGCGGCAGGTGCCGCGGCGCTCCAGCAGGGGACGGCCGGGGTCGCGGCCGGGACCGCGGCGCTCGCGGCTTCGGCGCCCGCCCTCGAGGCGGGCATCGCGCAGGCGGCCACGGGCGCCGATGCCGTCGCGGACGGCGCGGCGAAGATGGCGAAGGGGATGGGCACCCTCGCCGACGGGGCGAAGGCGCTCGGGTCGGGCGCGCGGGCGGCCGCCACCGGGGCGGATCGCCTCGCCGACGGGACCTCGGCGGCGGCGAAGGGCGCCGACCAGATCGTGGCCGGCATCGACGGCGCCGCCGAGGGGGCGCGCCTGGTGGCAGCCGACGTCGACGGCCTCGCGAGCGACGGGGTCGCGGTCGCGGACGACGCGGCCGACCTCGCAACCGGGCTCGCCGACCGATCGGCCGAGCTCGACGTCCTCCCCGAGCACGCCCGCGACGCGCTCGACGAGCTCGTGGCCGCGCCGGTCGCGGTGACCGGCGCCCGGCTCAACGCGTACGCCACCGAGGGCACGGCCCTCGCGCCGCTCCTCGCGGCCCTGGCCCTCTGGATCGGCGCGCTCGCCGCGTTCCTCGTCCTGCCCGCCTTCCTCGGACGGCGGGACACGGCGCGGCCGTGGCGTCGGGCGCTCGCCGGCTTCGGGGCGGCGGCGATCCTCGGGATCGTCCAGGCGCTCCTCCTCGTCGTCGCCCTGCGGCTCGGCGTCGGCATCGAGGTCGCCCGGCTGCCGGAGCTCGTCGCGGTGGCGGCGCTCGCCGCGGTCGCGTTCGTGGCGGTCAACCAGGCGCTCGTCGCGCTGTTCGACTACCGGGGCTGGCTCGTCTCGCTCGTCCTCCTCGCGATCCAGGTCGCGGCGGTCGGCGCGCTCTACCCGGCGGCGACGGCTCCCGAGCTTCTCCAGCTCCTGCGCCTCGTCCTGCCGATGGCGTTCGCGGTCGACGCGTTCCGGGCGCTCGTCGCCGGGGGCGGGCCGGATCTTGCGCCGGCGGTCGTCGGGCTCGTGGTCTGGCTCGTCGGGTCGCTCGTCGTGACGCTCGCCGTGGCCGCCCGGTCGGAAACCAGTTCGGCGGCACCGGGCGCTACGGTCGACGGGGAGGCTGCGTCCCTCGCCGGAGCCTGAGCCGGTACCCTGCTCGCATGACCGACCGCCTGCCCGTGGTGCTGGAAGGCGCCCCGGACGCGCCGACCGCCGACCGTCCGGCCGCCTCCACCGCGGCCGACCCGTTCCCGCGCGAGCGCTTCTTCGACCTCGTCGGCCGCCTGCCGCGCTACCTGCGCCTCGCCTGGGGGCTCGCGGGCGAGCCGCGTCTGTCCACCGCGGCGCGGGCGGGCGTCGTGGCCGCGGCGGCCTACCTCGCCTCGCCGATCGACGCGATCCCCGGCGTGATCCCGGTCGTCGGCCAGATCGACGACATCGCCGTCGCCCTGTTCGCGCTGCGGGCCGCCCTCCGCTCGCTCGACCCGGCGACCCGTGAGCGTCAGCTGGCCGCCGCGGGCCTCGCATCCGACGCCCTGGACCGTGACCTCGGCACGCTCGGCCTGACGGCCGCGTGGCTGGCGCGGCGCGGGTTCGTGATCGGCCGGCGCCTGGCGAGCCTCGCCGTGACCGCCTCCCTCATGGCCGGGCGGGCAGGCCTCACCGCATTCCGCCGCGGGGCGCCCGTTGCCGGCCGCGCGGGGAGCCGGGCAGCCGTCGCCACCGCCGGCGCCGTCCGGGTCGGAGCGCCCGCCGCGGCCCGCGCGGGCGGGCGGGCGGCCCGCGCCGTCGGCGGCACGCTCGCGCGACCCGGGCGCGGTGCCGCAGCGTGGGTCCGGGGGCGCAGCCGTGGCGAGGATCGAGACGCGCTGCCGCTGGAGCCAGAGGTGGGAGCGCCGGCCGGTCCGGAGCCCGCGTAGTCAGGACGTCGCGTCGTCGGCGTCCGTCGCGTCGCCGGCCGCCAGCGCGTCGACCGTCGCCTCCATTGCCGCCTCCGTCGCGGCGAGCTCGAAGGCGATCGTGGCCTGTTCCTCGCCATCGAGCGAGACGATGCCGGGCGCCGCGTCCGCACCGGCCGTCGTCGCCTCGGCCGCCTCGGCCGCCTCGACGATCTCCAGCGAGGTGCGCCGGTCGGTGCCTCCGGCGTCGTTCGGTTCGTCGACACGCACGATCCCGAACGAGATGCCCGGTGGGATCGAGGCCGTGACCTGCAGCTCCCCGATCCGGTAGATCGAGCCCTTCAGGCGGAGTCGGGCATTGACCTTCTCCTGGAGCGCCGTCGCCTTGATGACGACGTCGGCGAGGATCCCCGGGTCGATCCGCTCGACCATCGTCCGGGCGCCGCGCCCGGCAACCTGGAGGCCGCCCCTCACCTTCGCCTGCGTGTCCGGGTCCTGCGCCTTCGCCGCAACCGCGCCGGCCGCCTTCGTCGTGGCGTCGGCCGCCTTGATCGACGCGTCCGTCGCCGTCTTCCCGGCGGTCGCGAGGCCGGACTTCACCCTGTCCTGGTTGCCCGGATCCTGGGCCTTCGTGGCAACGGCGCCGGCGGCCTTCGTCGTTGCGTCGGCGGCATCGCGGGCGACGTCGCCCGCCTTCTCCCGCGCCTTCTGCAGGAAGCTCATGCGCCCCTCCCGTGCCCATCTGCGCGCGCCCGGTGGCCGTGTGGGCGCACTCCGTCGCCGGACGGGACGCTACGGCCCGCTCGTCGTCGGCGTCAAGCCGCTCAGTTGAGGCGCTGCGGGAGGATCCGCGGATCCGGGGCGAATGGACCCAGGCGACGGGCGAGGAGCGCCGTCTCCCGGGCGAGCAGCGCGTCGAGGTCGGCCAGCCGCTCCTCGGTCGTCTCGGCCTCGAGGAGCTGCTGCTGGCGCGGGAGCTCCACCTGGACGAGTCCGGCGACCACGTGGCCGAGGAGCGTCGGGTCGTCGAGCGGCGCGATGCGGGCCGCGATCTCCTCGAGCCGCTCGCGGGCGCCGGCATCCGGCTGGAGCAGCTGCAGGTAATCGACGAACCGGCCCCGAACGCGGCCGGCAAGCAGCGCCACCCGCCCCGCATCGCCGAGCGGCTCGTCGAGCAGCTCCCCGATGCCGACGAGGTACGGCTTCCGGTCGGCCACGACGCCCGCGAGGCGGAAGCGCCGTGTGCCGATCGTGACGAGGTCGGCGCGCCCGTCGGGATACCGCGCGACCTCGCGGATCTCGGCCAGCGTTCCCACGGCCGCGAACGACACGTCCTCGCCTCCGGCCTCCCGGCCGGCGCTGAGGCACACGACGCCGAACGGTCCGCGGCTCGCGAGGCAGTCGGCGAGCAGCGCGCGATAGCGCGGCTCGAAGACGTGAAGCGGCAGCGGCGCACCGGGCACGAGCACCACGTGGAGCGGGAAGAGCGGGATCTCCATCATTCGGCGGTTCGCGCGCGCGGGTCGGATGGATGCGCGAGCCAGGCAACTCCGGCACGTGAGACGCCGCCGGAGACCGGCGGCGTCGTCGGAGCGGCAGGCGTGCCGGCGATGGCCGGCCGGCGGTCAGTGGCAGGCGCCCGGCGCGCCGGCCGACTCGGCGGTCCGGAAGGACGAGCCGCAGCCGCAGGCCGAGACCGCGTTCGGGTTGTTGACGGTGAAGCCCGCGCCCATGAGCGTGTCGACGTAGTCGATCTCGGCTCCGCGCAGGAGGTCGACGCTCTTCGTGTCGACGTAGACCTTGATCCCCGACGCCTCGAGGACCTGGTCCTCGGCGGTCGGGGCGTCCTCGATCATCATTCCGTAGCGGAAGCCGGAGCAGCCGCCCGAGTAGACGTAGACGCGCAGGCCGACGTCCGGGTTGGTTTCCTCGGCCGTGATCTCCCGGAGCTTGCCGGCAGCGGCGTCGGTGAGGCTCACGACGGTCGGGCCGTTGTCGATCATCGGTGCTCGCGTCCTCCTTGGGACGAAGGGAAGGGCGTGGTGGACCCAGATCGTATTGGGTCGGCCGGTTTTCGACAAGAGGACCGCCGAAATCCGGCGGACAAGGCGGCGGGAACCCCGGGCGGGCCTGCCGGATCGGCGGGGCGACGCGACGATCGCCCGGATGCTACTCCGAGGTGAACGGGGCGCAGATCACGCCGAGCTTGCCGCCCGTCCCGACGAAGCCGCCGTAGTCCGTGCCGCCCTTGTCGAAGCGGACCATCTGCCACCACTCGGAGGTGCGGGGCGTTGCCTCCGGCCATTCGCGGGGGTTCGCGCAGTCGGCGACGCCGACCGTCCGGACCCGGACGACCTCGTAGGGCCCGTTCGCGGCGACCTGGGCGTAGATGGTCTCGACCGCGCGCGAGCAGGGCACCGTCGTGAAGGGGCCGGCCGGGAAGCATTCGAGCACGGCCAGGTCGGGGGGCAGCGTCGCCTTCGGCGGGTCGGTGGGGACAGCCGCGCCACCACCACCACCGCCGCCACCACCGCAGGCGGCCGCGAGCAGCGCGAGCGCGACGAGACTTCCCAGGCCCCGCAGACGATGACCCATGAGCGCCCTCCTCAACGTTGCCCCCGCCGTGGCGGCTGAGGGTACCGGCGCGGCCCGCTCACGGCAAGGGTTCGGGCGAATCTCGGGGAGTCGGCCCGCCTGGCGACGCCGGCAGGACCCGCGGACGGCCGGTGCAGGCCCGCGGACGGCCCGGCACGGGGCAGGTCGCCGGGTTGATCGGCTGCTAGCGGCCGAAGCGGCGAGCGCGCTGCTGGTACGTCCGGATCGCCCGCAGGAAGTCGATCTCACGGAAGGCGGGCCAGTAGGCCTCGCAGAAGTAGAACTCGCTGTAGGCGCTCTGCCAGGGGAGGAAGCCCGAGAGGCGCACCTCGCCCGACGTCCGGATGATGAGCTCGGGGTCCGTCGAGCCGCGGGTGTAGAGCTGGGCCGCCAGGCGATCGGCCGTGAACGCGTCGGCCAGTTCCTCGACGGGCGTGCCCTCGGCGACGAGCGTGCGAACCGCGGCCCGCGCCGCCTCGACCAGCTCGTCACGGCCCGAGTAGCCGAGGGCCAGCGTCACCTGGAGGCCGGGTCGACCGCGGGTCTCGGCCTCACCGCGTTCGGCGGCCTCACGGAGCCGGTCCGGCAGCAGGTCGCGCCGGCCGATCACCCGGAGGCTCATCTCGAGGCGCCGGACGCGGTCGCGCGCGGCCAGCGCATCGAGCGTCGCCCGGGCGATCTCCGTGATCGCCTCGACCTCCTCGGCGGGACGGTCGAGGTTCTCGAGCGAGAGCGCCCACAGCGTCACCTCGCCGATCCCGACGGCGGAGCACCAGTCGAGGAGCTCGATCGCCTTGTCCGCCCCGTGCTGGTGCCCGGACGTGATGCCGCGCAGACCGACCTCGCGGGCCCATCTCCGGTTGCCGTCCATGATGAGCGCGACGTGGTTGGGGACGGGGCGCGTCAGGACCTCCGCCCGCAGGCGAGCCGCGTAGGCACGGTAGACGGGAGCAAGGGCCGCATCGCCGACGAGCCGGCCGACCGCGCGGACGCGGGGCACGACGCCGGCACTTCCCTCCACGCGCAGCGACGCCGGGGCAGGCGGGGCGGCGGGGAGCGGCTCCTGGGGCACGGCGTCCTCGGGCATCGGCGGGACCGCCTAGTTGACCCGTCGCCGGGTCGCCGTGTGACGCGGGAGCCCCTGCCGCGCCGACGCGTGACCCGGCTCAGGCATCGACGCGCTCGACGAGCGTGGCGATCCCCTGCCCCACCCCGATGCACATCGCCGCCACGCCGTACCGGCCCCCCGTGCGGGCCAGCTCGTGGACGAGCATCGTCACCAGCCGCGCGCCGGAGGCACCGAGGGGATGGCCGAGGGCGATCGCGCCCCCGTTGGGGTTGACCCGCGCCGGGTCGAGGCCGAGCTCGTCGATGCAGGCGACCGACTGCGAGGCGAACGCCTCGTTGAGCTCCACGAGATCGATGTCGGCGACCGTCAGCCCGGCGCGCTCGAGCAGCTTGCGGATGGCCGGGACGGGGCCCATCCCCATGACCCGCGGGTCGACGCCCGCGACGGCCGTGGCAACGACCCGCGCCATCGGGCGCAGCCCCATCGCCCGGGCGCGCCCCGCCTCGACGACGAGCAGGGCCGACGCCCCGTCGTTGATCCCCGACGCGTTCCCGGCCGTCACGGTGCCGCCCTCGCGGAACGCCGGCCGCAGCTTCGCGAGGCCCTCGGCGGTGGCGTCCGGCCGGGGATGCTCGTCGCGGGCGACGAGGACCGGGTCGCCCTTCCGCTGGGGAATCGGGACGGGGACGAGCTGGGCGTCGAAGCGGCCCTCGTCGATGGCCGCGGCCGTCCGGCGCTGGCTTTCGAGGGCGAAGGCGTCCTGGCGCTCGCGCGACACCTGCCACTCGTCGGCGACGCACTCGGCGGTCTCCCCGAGCGAGATCGCCGGGTAGGCCGCGTCGAGTCGCGGGTTGACGAAGCGCCAGCCGAGCGTCGTGTCGACGAGCTCGTGCGTGCCGCGCTCGTACGGCACTTCCGGCTTCGGCATCACGTACGGGGCCCGCGACATCGACTCGACGCCGCCGGCGACGAAGACGTCGCCGTCGCCCACCGCGATCGCGTGCGCGGCCGAGTTCACGGCCTGGAGGCCGCTGCCGCAGAGCCGGTTGACGGTGAGACCGGCGACGTCGACGGGAAAGCCGGCGAGCAGGAGCGCCATCCGGGCGACGTTGCGATTGTCCTCGCCGGCCTGGTTCGCGCAGCCGAGGATCACGTCCTCGACGGAGGCCGGGTCGATTCCCGTGCGGTCGACGAGGGCCCGCAGAACGAGCGCGGCCAGGTCGTCGGGGCGGACGCCGGCGAGCGCTCCTCCGTATCGTCCGAAGGGGGTCCGGACGGCGTCGACGATCCACGCCTCGCGGACGGAGCGGCTCGGGTCTCGGCTCATGGCACGATTCTAGGCCTCTCGGGCCGCCGCCGGGACGTCGCCCGAGGGCCGTGCGCCCGCGTCAGGTGCGCGCCGGGTCGAAGAGCGAGAGCCGCCCGTCCCGCAGCTCGAACACGCGTCGGTCGATCGACTCGTCCGAGTCGCCCGCGTACTCGAGGACGAAGTCGGCGAAGAGCGCGGCGAACTCCGGGTCCTCGGGTCGCAGGCAACCCACGATGAGGAGGTGCCGGGCCGGGAGCCCGACGATCGCCCGGCTGCCCGCGCCCGCCAGCTCCGCCTCGAGGTACGCCACGGCGTCGGGCAGCAGGATGCGGCTGGCGTCCCAGCCGTCGCCGGTGTCGGACGAGATGACGCGGCGGCGATCGGCGACCTCCTCCGACCATGGCGCCGCGAGCGCCCAGGCCTCCAGGTTCCGGAACGCTGCGTCGCGGACCGTGGCCGGGGTGACGCCCCATCCCGAGAGGTGGTCGCCGTTCGCGAGCACGTCGAACCCGCCGCCGGCGATCGCGTAGGCGATCACGAGGTCGACCGGTCCGTCGTCGATGAGCGGGTCGACGTTCCCGGCGCCTTCGGACGGCGCGGTCACGTCGTCGAGACGCAGGCCGGGCGTCCCGGCCGGACGGAGCACCGGGTAGATGATCTCGGCCGCAGCCTCCCAGAGGTGCTGCGGGCTCAGCGAGACCGGGACGGCGGAGGCCGTGGCCTCGGGATGCTCCATGGGGGCTGGCTCCTCCGACATCGACACGCCTAGGATGCCCGATCGGGCGGCTCCGCGGAACCCCGGCCTGCACGCCAGCGCGGCTCGCGTCGCTCGAGGAACGCGCGCATCCCCTCCTCCTGGTCGGGCGTGCCGAACAGCGCTGCGAAGAGGTCGCGCTCGACGGCGAGCCCGGCCGCCAGCGGTCCTTCGTCGGCTGCTCGAACGGCCGCCACCGCGGCCCGGACCGCCCCGACCGGCTGGGCGGCGATCGCCGCGGCGAGGTCGAGCGCCGCTCCGAGGGTCTCGGCGGCCGGGACGATCCGCGTCACGAGCCCGAGCCGTTCCGCCTCCACGGCCGGCAGGGTCCGCCCGGTGAGAACGAGCTCCATGGCCCGGGCCTTGCCGATCGCCCGGACGAGCCGCTGCGTGCCGCCGGCGCCCGGGATGATCCCGAGCTTGATCTCGGGCTGCCCGAACGTCGCGTCGTCGGCGGCGACGACCATGTCGCAGGCCATCGCAAGCTCGGCCCCGCCGCCGAGCGCAAACCCCCGGACCGCGGCGATCGTGGGGGTCCCGACGGCGGCGACCCGATCCCAGCCGCGGAAGCCGGCCGAGGCGGCCAGGCTCGCGGCCGACTGGGCGGCGAGCTCGGCCACGTCCGCGCCCGCGGCGAACGCCCGCGTCCCGGTCCCGGTGATGACGATCGCCCGGCACGCCGGGTCGGCGTCGAGGGCCTCGACCGACTCGGCGAGACGGAGCAGCAGCGCGAAGCTGAGGGCATTGAGGGCTCGCGGCCGGTTCAGCGTGACGAGCGCGACGCCGGGGATCGGGTCGGAGGGATCGAGCGGCGCCCCGTCCGGGCCGCGCCGTCGGACGGGGTGCTCGACGAGGACGAGGTCGGCGCCAGCGCCCGTGGACGGCTGCTCGGTCATCTCCTCCTCCTGCGCAGGGTCCCACGCGGGGCCGCCACGCTCGCAGTATCACGGCGCGCCGGGCCGGCCGTCACGGCAACGTGCCGCCGGCGGCCGCCACGGCGATCGCGCCGACCGAGCGGTGGAAGCCGAGCAGCCCCTCGAGAAAGAGCCCCGGGCGTTTCGACGGCACCTCGTGGGGACACCCCGGGACGACGAAGAGACGGGCGTCGGGGAGCTGCCGCGCCAGCGCCCACGCCTGGCCGACGGGCACGATCGGGTCGCGGTCGCCGACCACGACGAGGGCGGGCATCGAGGCCCGCCGCAGCTCCGCCGGCGCCGGCGGCTCCTGCTCGGCGACGAACGCCGCGATCGCCGGCATGAGGCGCCGCCACGCCCCGGGGCCCTGCAGCGGGTCGTGGCGGCGGGCGAGCGCGGTCGCCCAGGCGGGGTCCACGCGCTCGATCCGATCCACGTCGGCGAGGCGGCGGATCACGCTCGTCCGCGGCTCGCGCTCGGTGGCCGTCCCCACGAGGACGAGGGTGGCGACGCGCTCCGGATGGGCGGCCGCGAAGGCGAGGGCGGTCGAGCCGCCCATCGAGAACCCGACGAGATGGACCGCGGCCAGCCCGAGCGCGTCCAGCAGCGCGTCCAGGTCCGCGACGAGGTCCGCGAGGTGGAGCCCGGCGGCCGGGTCCCAGGCCGTCGTGGCGTGGCCGCGCGCGTCCGGCAGGTGGCACGTGAATGACCGCGCCAGCGCCGGAACCTGCGCCCCGAAGTCCTCGCGACCCGCCGACGACGCCCCGTGCAGCAGGACGAGCGGCGGCCCGGATCCCACGACGTCGACGCCGACCCGGAGCCCGTTCGCCCCGACGAACCGCGTCGTGCCGGCACCGGCGGCGGCGGCGCGACGTGCCGAGCCCGCTGCGTCGATCGCACGCTCCACGGCGCCAGTCTACGCGGGCGACCGTCGCGTCCGGTGGGACGATCGTCGCGCGAGGGGAGGGACGCTAGAATGCCCGCCATGGCCTCGAACCCCGCCCGTTGGGACCGCGCCTCCGTGGTGCCGCTCGCCGCCGGCCGCCGCGCGGCGGAGATCCCGCAGCTCGGGCCCGACGTGCCGGACGTCGCGACCCTCTTCACGTTCCTCCGCGACGCCGAGCTGCGCTGGGATCGACTGCGCCTCCGTATCGAGGAGCGAGCCTGGATCGCGGGCGGCGAGACGCTGCGGGTCCACGAGATCCTCGTCCGCCACCCCGGCCTCGCCCGGGTGACGGTCCGCCGGCCGGACCTCCCGGCCCCCGCCAACCACGACGTCTGGCTGAGCGACGGCACCACGATCCGGACATACCGGTCGGGGCATCGCCTGGCGACGGCTCGGCCCGGCCGGAGGCGCGCGGTCGGCATCGACGACCGCGACCTGCCGGGCACCTCCCGGCCGTACCTGCCGCTGACGGCGCTCCCGCCGAACTCGCTGGCCGACACGTTCGTCCACCCGGCCGGATACGCCCAGAACGTCCTCGCCACCGGCGCCTGCACGGTGACGGGAGCCGGCGAGGTCGGGGGCCGCGCCGTCGTCCACCTGCGCTCAGACCACCCCCGGACGATCGAGATGGCCGGCGACCGGCCGGACCATCGGCTGGAGGTGGCCGTCGACCGCGAGACCGGCCTGCTGGCCCTCCTCGTCGAGTCTTTCGGCGATGTCGTGACCCGGCGGGCCGAGGCCGTGGAGATCGCGCCGGATGCCCCGATTCCCGACGCCGCGTTCACCGTTGCCGTCCCCGACGACGCCTCGCTGATCTACTGATCCGCGCCGCGGCGCCCCCTCGGCGACGGGAGGGTCCGGACCGAGCCCCATAATCGCGCCATGCCGGTCATCGCGGACCTCCAGCTCGGCGAGGAGCTCACGTTCATCCTGAACCTGGGCGTCGCCCTGCTGGCCGCTCTGCTGGGCGGCGCGATCGCGGCCCGCCTCCGCCAGCCGACGATCGTCGGGTACCTCCTCGCGGGCGTCGCGATCGGGCCGTTCACCCCGGGCTTCGAAGGTGACCAGGAGCAGATCACGGTCCTGGCCGACATCGGGGTGGTCCTCCTCCTCTTCACGCTCGGCGTCCAGTTCTCGCTGCGCGAGCTCGCCTCTGTGCGCCGGATCGCCCTCGGGGCGGCCGTGCTCCAGATCCTCGGGACGACGGCCGCCGGCTTCGCAGCCGCGGTGCTGCTCGGGCTCGACCCCCGGAGCGCGTTCGTCGTCGGCACGGCGGCCGCGATCTCCTCGACCCTCCTCGTGATCAAGCTCCTCGTCGAGCGCGGCGAGCTCGAGGCGGCCCACGGGCGCGCCCTCGTCGGGTGGATGATCGCGCAGGATCTCGCCACGATCATCGTCGTCGCCACGCTTCCTGCCCTCGCCGGCGAGGACCCCGTCGGGCCGTTGCTGCTCGCCGCGGCGCGCGTCGCGATCTTCCTCGGGCTCGCGCTCGTCGTCGGGACGCGCGTCCTGCCGGTCCTCTTCCGGTTCGTGGCCCGGCTCGGGTCGTCCGAGCTCTTCCTGCTGGCCGTCTTCGGGACGGCCCTCATCGCCGCGGTCACGTCGAGCGTCGTCTTCGGCCTCGGCCTTGCGCTCGGCGCCTTCGTCGCCGGCCTCCTCATCTCGGAGTCGGAGATCTCCTACCAGGCAATCGCCGAGATCGTGCCGTTCCGCGACCTGTTCGCGGTCCTCTTCTTCGTCTCGATCGGGATGCTCGTCGACCCGCTGAGCCTGGCGGAGCAACCCGGGGCGCTCGTCGTCCTCGTCATCGTGGCCGTCGTCGTGAAGGGCCTGATGTCGGCCGGCCTGGCGCGGCTCTTCGGCCTGCCGGCCCGCTCGGCCGTGCTCCTCGGGGCGACCCTCGCCCAGATCGGCGAGTTCAGCTTCATCCTGGCCGAGGAGGCGCTGCGGCTCGACATCCTCGCCCAGCCCGCGTACGACCTGCTCCTCGGTACGGCGCTGGTCTCGATCGTCGTCACGCCCTTCGCCGTGCGCGGCGCCGACCGCGTCGCCGCTCGGCTCGAGGCGCGAGAGGCTCGTGACGGCGCCGCGACACCCACCGACGATCCGCTCGGCGGGCGCGGGGGCGGCCACGGCGTCCGCGCGGCGTACACGTCCGACGGGCGGCCGCACGTCGTCGTCCTCGGCGGTGGCCGCGTCGGCCTCCTCGTGGCCCGCGCCGTCCGGACCCGGGGATTCGGCTGCGTCGTCGTCGACCGCGACCGTCATCGGCTCGAGGACGCCACGAGGCTCGGCGCCCAGGTCGTCTACGGCGACGCCGCGAGCCGGACGATCCTCGAGCGAGTCGGGCTCCCGGAGGCGCGGCTCCTCGTCGTCGCGCTGGCCGACCCGTTCGCCGCCCGGCTGGCCGCCGAGCGGGCGCTTGCCATCAACCCGAACCTCGAGGTCGCGGCGCGGGCGCGGGGGGGCCGCGACCGGACACGCCTGCGGGCCGTCGGGGTGCGCCGCCTGGCCGACCCGGAGGTGGAGGCGGGCGTCGAGCTGGCCCGGCACACGCTCCAGCGGATGGGGGTGTCCGGCACCGAGCTCGCCGCGATCGCGTCCGGCCTGCGGCGCTCCCAGTACGGCCCCGACCCGGGGCCGCGGCGCCCTGCACCCCCGCCCGGCGAGAACGCCTGAGGGGGTCGGCTGCGGCAACGTCGCCCGGGGCGGCATTCCGGACCGGGGCGGCCCAGCGGGCGCCCTCAGCGGGGCGCGTCGACGAGATCCGGCCGGACGCGCCGGACCCAGTCGCGGAGCGCCCATTCGGTCGTCCGGAAGGCGATCTCCGGCCAGGGGATCGACTCGGGGCGGAAGGCCCGGACCTCCAGCGCCTCGGGCGTCGGCCGCGGCTCGCCCCCGACGATCCGGGCCACGAACGCGATCACCACGATCGCCGCCTCCGGGCGCGTGTACAGCCCGACGATCTCGCCCGGCTCGACGAGCAGCCCGGTCTCCTCGAGCGTTTCGCGGATCGCGCCCTCCTGCACGGTCTCGTCGATCTCCATGAACCCGCCCGGCTGGGCCCACAGGCCCCGGCCGGGCTCGATGCCGCGGCGGAGGAGCAGCACGTCGCCGGCATCGTTGACCGGAAGGGTCGTGACGACGAGCCGGGGGTTGACGTAGGCGACGAACCCGCATGCCGAGCAGGCGAGGCGGTCGCGATCCTCGCCGGGCAGCGGTCCGAGCCGGAGGCCGGCCCCGCAGCGCGAGCAGTAGTTGAGGGTCGAGGCGAGCCAACGAGGGACCCCCGTGCCCGCCTCCGCGCCGTCGGCGACCGGGATGACGTCCTCGTCGATCGCCCGGATGTCGGAGAGGCCGTGGGGGATGGGCGTGCGCTGGCCGTGGCTCATGGCATGCCCATTCTGCATCCCGCTGGCGGGCCCGGCGCCGATCGCCGTCGTGTCGTCGCGGCGCTCGTGGCGCTCACGCCGTCAGCACGAGCCAGGCCGCCGCGAGGAGCAGCACGTAGAGGATCGTCCCGACGGCGACCCAGGCCAGCCGGAAGAGTCCCCTCCCACGGTCGACCGGCATCCACGCCCAGGCGGAGCGCCAGATCCGCACGAGCGCGTCCGCGTTGGCGACGGCGAGGAGCGGGGCCCCGACGAGGACGCAGGCCTTCACGAGGAGGCTGTCGACCGGGACGCCCGCGTTCAGGGCGGTGATCGCGACCGCCCCGAGCACGACCGCCGGCGCCGAGATCAGGACGTAGTGCTTCTGGAGCGGCGTGGGCCGGGTCTCCGGGACGCTCCGCGGCGGGAGCCCGGCCTGGCTCGGGAGGGCGATCGTCGCCCGCTCGGGCTGGCGGTCGAGAGCGGGCATCCCGGGCCCGTGCCGTTCGTCGTCCACGGCCGGAGTGTATCGGCCACCGTCGGGACGGGCGCAGCGGGCCGCCGCAGATCGACACGCGGCGATTGCCCTACGCTCTCCGCGGGCGCCCAGCGCTCTCCGCGGGCGAGCGGGCCGCCGCACCCGGGCAGGAGCGGCCCCGGCACGGCACCCGAGCGGGCACGAAAGGGGACTCATGGCGACGATCGGCTACGCGGCGATGCTCGAGCAGTTCCACCCGACCGACCTGCTCGACTGGTGCGCGCAGGCGGAGGCGGCCGGGTTCGACGCCGGGTTCATGGTCTCCGAGCACTTCCATCCCTGGACGCCCGGGCAGGGCCAGGCGTCGTTCGCGTGGAGCTTCATGGGGGCGCTCGGCCAGCGGACCTCGCTTCGGTTCGGCACCGCGGTCACCTGCCCCGGCTTTCGGTACCACCCCGCCGTCATCGCCCACGCGGCGGCGACGCTCGGCGCGATGTACCCCGGCCGCTTCTGGCTCGGCCTCGGCGCCGGCGAGGCCCTCAACGAGCACGTGGTCGGCGGACCGTGGCCCGAGATCGGCGTCCGCAGCGCGATGATGTTCGAGGCGATCGAGGTGATCGCGAAGCTCTTCAGCGGCAACGTCGTCAAGCACCGCGGCGAGCACTTCACCCTCGAGAGCGCGAAGCTCTACACGCGACCGGCGGACGAGCAGCGCGTGCCGATCTACGTCGCGACCGCAGGCCCGCTCAACGCGAAGAAGACCGGCAAGTTCGCCGACGGGATGATCACCGTCGGGGCCGCCGACGACAAGATCCGGATGCTCTGGGACAAGTGCGACGAGGGCTGCCGCGAGGCCGGCAAGAACCCCGCCGGCATCCCGAAGCTCCTCCAGATCCACGTCAGCTGGGCCCGGACCGACGAGGAGGCGATCGACGCCGCCGTCCGCGAATGGCCGAACGGCGGGATGCCGTTCCCCAAGCAGGACGTCAGGAACCCGGAGGACTTCGCGGCGATGGCGAAGCTCGTCCGGCCGGAGGACTTCCGCAACCGCGTCCTCATGACCTCCGACCTCGGCAAGCACATCGAGCACATCCAGCACTACGTCGACATGGGCTTCGACGAGGTCCACCTCCACAACGTCGGGCAGAACCAGGCCGAGTTCATCGAGGTCTTCGGCCGCGAGGTCCTCCCCGAGCTCCGGCTCGGCTGATGCCGACGCCGACCGCGGACACCGGGGGGCGGCGCCGGTGACCGACGTCGGCGCCGATCTCGTCGTCGTCGGCGGCGGCATCGTCGGCCTCGCGACCGCGTATCGCCTGCTGGAGGCGCGGCCGGGTCTCCGGCTCCTCGTCCTCGAGAAGGAGGATCGCCTCGCGGCCCACCAGACCGGCCGCAACAGCGGCGTCATTCACTCCCCGAACACGTACGCGCCGGGATCGCTCAAGGCCCGCCTCTGCGCCGAGGGGATGGCCACCGCCCTCGCCGTTGCCGACGAGCACGGCATCCCGTACGACCGCTGCGGCGAGCTCATCGTCGCGACCGGTCCCGAGGAGCTGCCCCGCCTCGCGGCGATCGCCGAGAAGGCAGCCGCCAACGGGGTCGCCTTCCGCGAGCTCGGTCCGGGCGAGATGCGCGAGGTGGAGCCGGAGGTCGCCGGCCTCCGGGCCCTCCACGTCCCCGGCACCGGCGTCATCGACTGGGAGCGCTTCGCCCTCGCGCTGGCCGACGAGGTCCGCGCCCGCGGCGGCGAGGTCCGGACGGGGACCGAGGTCGAGGCGATCCGTCGGCACCCCGGTGGCCTCGTGCTCGAGACGACGTCCGGCGACGTTGCGGCGCGCGACCTCGTCACCTGCGCCGGTCTGCAGTCCGACCGGTTGGCGGCGATGACCGGGCACGGGTCGGGGATCCGCATCGTCCCCTTCCGCGGCGACTACGCCGTCCTCCGCCCGGAGGCCCGCCGCTTCTGCCGGGCCCTCATCTACCCCGTCCCGGACCCCCGGTTCCCGTTCCTCGGCGTCCACCTCACCCGGCGCATCGACGGCGAGGTGTGGGCCGGCCCGAACGCCGTCCTCGCCTACGCCCGCGAGGGGTACCGCCGCCGCGACGTCGACCCGAGGGAGATGGCCGGCCTGCTCGGGGATCGCGGCTTCCTGCGCCTCGCCGGGCGGTACTGGCGGGTCGGCGCGGCCGAGCTGGTCCGGGACCTGTCGCTCCGCCTGATCCTGCGCGCGCTCCGCCGCTACACGCCGGGCCTCGAGCTCGGGGACCTGGCGTGGGGCCCCTCGGGGATCCGGGCGCAGGCGGTGCGCCGCAACGGGACGCTCGTCGAGGACTTCGCGATCGCCGGGGGCGATCACGTCCTCCACGTGCAGAATGCCCCCAGCCCGGCGGCCACGGCGAGCCTCGCGATCGGCCGCGAGCTGGCCGCGATGGCGGTCGAGCGGTTCGCGCTGTAGGGAGGTGGACGATGCGACATCGCACCGCGGAGGAGCTGACGGCCGGCATGGCGAACGTCCGCGCCGCGCCCCGGGATGCCGGGACGCTCGAGATGATCGTCCGACGCCCGGGCGTCGACGAGCGTGAGGAGCTGGCCGTGGGCCGGCTCACGCAGGAGGACGGCCTCGTCGGCGATCACTGGCGGGCGCGCGGCAGCCGCTCGACGCCCGACGGCTCGGCCGACCCCGACCGCCAGGTCACGGTGATGAGCGCCCGGTTCGTCGACCTGCTCGCGGGGGGCGAGCGCGACGCGTGGCCGCTCGCCGGGGACCAGCTGTACGTCGACCTGGACCTGTCCGAGCCGAACCTCCCGGCGGGGACGCGCCTCGCGATCGGCACGGCGCTCGTCGAGGTCACGGAACCGCCCCACACGGGCTGCGCGAAGTTCAGCGCGCGGTTCGGCAGCGACGCGCTCCGCCTCGCGAACACGCCGGAAGGTCGAGCCCTCCGGCTGCGGGGCCTGCACGTCCGGGTCGTCGAGCCGGGTGACGTGCGGCAGGGGGACGCGATCCGCCGGGCTTGACGGCCCGCCGCGCTCGGCCCAGCGCGCCCGGTTCGGCCCAGCGCGCCCGGGTTCGGCCCAGCGCGCCCGGTTCGGCCGGCCGCGGCCGTCCACCGGCGTCCCATGTCCCGCGTCCCGGCAGGACCGGCGATCCGGCCCTTGGCCGCATGGCCGCGATGGGGCATCGTGGACGGTGCCGCGTGCCGACCGTACGCCGCACCGGAGGACCGTGATGAACGTCGCGACGACCGTCACCCGGGACGGCTTCCCGGTCAGCCTCACCCTCCCGGAGCCTGTCCGGCGGGCGCTGCTCGCCGACGACGCGGGCGAGGTCCGCGAGCACCTGGCCAACGACGTCGTCGGCTGGCTCACGACGGTCGCGCCCGACGGGCGGCCCCAGACGGCCGTGATCTCGTTCCTCTGGGACGGCGAGGGGATCCTCTTCTACAGCAAGCCCGACACCCCGAAGATCCGTAACCTCGCCGTCCACCCGGACGTCAGCTTCCACCTCAACTGCGATCCGTACGGCGACCACGTCGTCGTCGTCGAGGGCCTTGCCGGCCGGGCCCCGCACGAGGCCCGGTCGGACGTGCATCGAGCGTACCGCCGCAAGTACCGCGAGCCGCTCGAGCACTGGGGCATGGACGAGAAGCGGACCGCCGAGGAGTTCTCGGTCCCGATCCGGATCATCCCCGAGCGGATCCGGTACTGGTGAGGGAGCGCGCTCGATGACGGCCCCCCTCCCCACGTCCGTCTCGTTCGAGCGCCCGGCCGACCGCGCCGCCGAGCTGGCCGGCGCCCCGGGGACGATCCGCTTCCTCGTGGTGGCGCCGGTCCGGGCGGTGCTCGTCGACGGCGAGGGACGCCCCGGCGACGCCACGTTCGGCGCCCGGATGCCCGGCCTGTACACGACGGCCTACGGCCTGCGGTTCACCCTGAAGCGCCGCGGCGTCGAGCGCCGGGTCGGGATGCTCGAGGGGCTCTACTGGACCTCGAACGCCGCCACGGACCTCGACGAGATCCTCGGCCCGGAGCGCGGGACCTGGCGCTGGACGCTGCTCATCGCCCTGCCGGACGAGGCGACCGACGAGGAGCTCGCGGCGGCGCTGGCGAAGGGCCGCTCGAAGGTGGCGCCGGAGATCGCGTCGAACCTGCGGATCGAGACGCTCGACGAGGGCGCCGCCGCCCAGGTCCTCCATCTCGGGCCGTACGCGGAGGAGCGCCCGACGATCGAGCGCCTCCATGCCGCGATCGCCGCGGCCGGTCTCCGGCCGCGGGGCCGTCACCACGAGCTCTACCTCGGCGACCCGACCCGTTCGAAGCCGGAGAAGCTCCGAACGCTCATCCGTCAACCGGTCGAGCCGGCCTGAGGTCCGATCGACCTTCGTCCCGTGGCTCGGATTGGGCGGGCTCGATGACGGCCTCGACCGTCGGGTCGTGCTCGAGGATCGGCGCGTCGAGCGGCTCGCGCACGGGTGTCCGTCGCGGTGCCGCGTCGCCTGGAGATTGCGGCATGCGTCAGCCCCCGCTGACGCAGAGCTCGTTGCCTTCGGGATCGGCGAGCACGGTCCAGGCGAAGTCGCCGAGGCTGCGCTCGGCGAGGACGGTGGCGCCCAGGCCGACGAGGCGCGCGACCTCGTCCGCCATCGACTCGGCGCGGAAGTCGAGGTGGACGCGGTTCTTGACGACTTTCGGCTCGGGGACCTTCTGGAACAGGAGCGGCGGGAGGCCCGGCTCGCGGGCCGGCGGCACGAGCGCCACGTACTGCTCGCTGACGGGCCGCCGCTCGTAGCCGAGGGCCGCGGCCCAGAAGTCCACGACCCGGCCGTGATCGGCGCAATCGATGACGACCTCGGTCACGCGGAGCGACATCGCGACCTCCTTCGACGACGGTTCCTGTCAGAAGCTGCCGTAGCGAACCGTATCGCGGGCCGGTGGGCTGCTGCCGGCTCCGGAGGTTTCGCCGGGCGGTCGGGCGACGCGCCGGAAGCCCCTCGATCCGATCAGATGCTCCGGCACCGACACCTCTGAGACGAATGGCGGCGGTTCGGGATCCCCCGGCGGGCCGGAGGCGCGGGGCGGACCGCGCATACGGTTCGCATGGCGAGCTTCTGAGAGGACCCGGCCGCCGGCCGGCTCGAACTCCCGTCCAACCGCCAACCCTGGATCGCGCCGCGTCGGTCGAGCGGGCTCGGCCGGCTCGACCCTACCGCCAGGTACGGGCCTCGTCCGGGTAGAGACGCACGCGCCGGTACGGCTCCCGGCCGCGCGAGCGCGAGACGACGTTCGCCCGTTCGGCCATCTGGTGCTGGAGGCGCCGGATGTACGCGTTCTGCGGCGCCAGCTCCACGGGCTGCGCCTCGCGGCCGACGAGGCCGATCGCCTCCTCCGTCTCGCGGAGCGCCGCCTCGCGCGGGTCGATCTCGAGCGCGAAGATCGACGTCAGGCTCGCCTGCATCTGGACGATCGTGTTCGACTTGAGGACGTAGACCGGCAGCGCCCGCTGCTCCGCCTCGCGGATCGTGGGGCCCTTCTGGCGATACTCGCTGCGGAGGGTCATGACCACGTCCGCCTCGTCGACCAGGCGGGCGACGATGACCGGCAGCTGGAGCTCCCGGACCGCCTGCTCGAGGCGCTTCCGGCTGACGCCGTGGGGGAAGACCCGGAGCGTCGGCAGGATGCCCGACTCGACGCGGAGCGCCGGCCCCTCGTCGTCGACCGCGGCCGCGATCGCCACGTCGGCCAGCGCCTCGTCGTCGGCGACGAGGTCGTCCGGGTTGACCGGTCCCGTCCCCTCCTCCGCGCGGAACGCCTCGAGGGCGCGGGCGGCCTGATCGCGCCATTGGGCCTGCCGCTCCAGCTCGCGGACGTCGCGGGCGGGCGGCTCGGTCACGGCCGGCGCGACGGCGGACCGCTCCACCGGGCCCCGGTCGGCGATCTCGCCGGCCACGAACGGCACCTCGGCGGCGCGCGCGCGTGATGCGGCCGGGCCCGCGGCTCCGCGGCCCCCGGCACCACCCGCTCCGCCGTTCGACCCACCGCCCAGGTCGCCCCGGTCGCCGTGGCGGGCGATCCGCTCGCCGGGCATCGTCCGCCCGCCGGCTTCGCCGCCGCGGCCGCGCGGCTCGCGCCAGCCGCCGGACCCCCCGGACCGGAACCCGGGCCTCGAGGCCGGGCCGGCGCCCGGGTCCCACGGGGCGGTGCGGTAGTCGCCGGTGCCGCGCCACCCGGGCTCCTGCCGCCAGCCGGGGCCGGCCGACCCGACGAGCCCCGAGAAGCGCTCGCGGCCGAGCTGCTCGCGCGGCGAGGGCCGCGGTCGCGACTGTGACTTGTGGACCCCGCCCTCGTCCTTCCAGCGCAGCTCGGGCGCGACGGGGTCGCCGCGGAGCAGCGCGTCCACCGTCTCCGAGACGTCGGCGTGGACCGTGACGCGCTCGCGGTCGACGATCTCGACGATGACGTCGAACGTCGGTGGCGCCTTGCGCTCCAGGACGCTCTTCTGGGTCCGCCGCCTGCGGGCCTCCTCGTCGCCGAGCGTCACGCTCTGGATGCCGCCGATGAGGTCGGACAGCGTCGGGTTGAGCATGAGGTTGTCGAGGTTGTTGCCGTGGGCCGTCCCGATCAGCTGCACGCCGCGCTCGGCGATCGTGCGGGCGGCCTGGGCCTCCAGCTCCGTCCCGATCTCGTCGATGACGATGACCTGCGGCATGTGGTTCTCGACCGCCTCGATCATCACCTCGTGCTGGAGGGCCGGCGTGCGGACCTGCATCCGGCGCGCCTTGCCGATGGCCGGGTGGGGGATGTCGCCGTCGCCGGCGATCTCGTTGCTCGTGTCGACGACGACGACCCGCTTGCCGAGGTCGTCGGCGAGAACCCGGGCAGCCTCCCGCAGCATCGTCGTCTTGCCGATGCCGGGGCGGCCCATGATCAGGATCGACTTCCCGGTCTCCACGAAGTCGCCGATGATCTCGATCGTGCCGTACACGGCCCGGCCGATCCGGCAGGTGAGCCCGACGATCTTTCCGTTGCGGTTGCGGATCGCGCTGATCCGGTGGAGCGTGCGCTCGATCCCTGCGCGGTTGTCGTCGCCGAACGAGCCGATCTTCTCCACGACGTGGGCGATGTCGGCCTCGGTGACCTCGCGCTCGAGGAGCGTCTCCTCGCTGTCGGGGAAGCGGGCCTCGGGCCGCCGGCCCAGGTCCATGACGACCTCGATGAGGTCCGTGCGCTCCGGGAGCGCGTGGATCGCCTCGACGATCTCCGGCGGCAGGGCGGCCAGGAGGGCGTCGAGGTCGTCGGTCAGCTCGCGCTTGGTGCTGTCGGCCACGGGCGGCTCCCTCAGCGGACGGCCGGCACCAGGGCCGGCTCGGCGACGCGGACGAGCGTCTCCTTCATGAGCAGCGTGACGGTGGCGATCGTGCCGAACCCCTCCTCCTCGAGGCGGTGCTCGAGCGGCGATTCGTACGTGCGCAGCGGGGCGATGACGCCCTGGTCGCGACGGTGGTCGCGGCGCTCGGTGCGCGCGGCGATGACGCCCAGGCCGAAGCGCACGAGGGGCGCCGCGTCGAGACCCGGCCGGGCGAGGATGCGGAGGTAATGGGGCTGCTCCTCCTTCGCCACGCCGACCTGGACGAAGCCACCGACGGCCGTGGGGTCCGACGCGCCCTCCGGGGCCTCCATGAGGAAGGTCTCGACGTCCGCGAAGCGCAGGATCGGCGTCAGGCTGGAGCGCGGCATGAGCGCGCCGCTCTGCTGCGGCTCCCAGTCCGCGATCCGGCTCATCTCGAGGCGCTGGACCGGCTGCGGCGTCACGGCCGCGTAGAGCCGGTAGAGGGCGACCGCGTCGGTGGGGCCGACGGGCCGGATCCCGAGGGTGCCCACCTCGGCCTCGGTGAGCGGCGCCGGCAACGGACGATCGGGCGGCCGGAAGCAGATGAGCTCGTCGCCGTACCGGGCAAAGCCCGCCTGCATGAACAGCTCGACGTTGCCGTCCGCGTCGGCGCAGGCCACGTGGAAGCGGGTCGCCCCGCGCTTCGCGACCTCGCGGAGGCAGGCCTGCACGAGCCGGTAGCGGATGTCGCCCGCGTCGCCGTGGCCGACGGCGTCGAGCTCGACGATCGTCCACTCGTCTCGGTGCCCGTCCCGCTCGACGCGCAGGAGGCCCCCGAGGCGGCCGCCCATCTCGTGGACGTACAGGAGGTCGTGGGGGCGGAACGCGCCGAGGGGCAAGCGGAAGAGCGTGAAGACGCCGATCGGCGGCCCGGCGACCGGCAGCCCGAGGGAGCGCGCGCCCGAGTCGGCGGCCTGGGCCAGCCGCGACAGCTCGCCGAGGGCCGCCAGGTCCGTGAGACGCGCCGGCCGGATCTTGCCGGCCCGCGCCGGCGCGCCCTGCCGCCCGCTCACGTCCCTCGCCCTCTCACGCTTCCGACCTCGTCCGGCGGAGGGGGTGCGGGCGACGCCCCGACCCCTCGCCGGGATCCGCGTGCTCGGCGGCCATCGTCGCGACGAGCCGGTGGAACCGGGTCTCGCCGGCCAGCTCGGGGTGGAACGCCGTCGCGAGGACGTTCTCCTGGCGGACGGCGACGATCCGCCCGTCGTCGAGCCGGGCGAGGACGTCGACGTCCGGGCCCACGGCGTCGACGATCGGGGCGCGGATGAAGATCGCGTGCACCGGCCGCTCCCCGAGGACGGGCACGACGAGGTCGGTCTCGAAGGAGTCGAGCTGGCGCCCGAACGCGTTCCGCTCGACGACGACGTCGAGCAGCGGCAGGACCGGCTCCTCGCCGCCGGCGATCGACTTCGAGAGGACGATCATCCCGGCGCACGTCCCGAACAGCGGGGCGCCGGAGCGGGCGAGGTCGAGGATCGGCCCGGCGCAGGCCCCAGCGCTCGGATGAGCCGGCGCATCGTCGTGCTCTCGCCGCCGGGCAGGATGAGCCCGTGGACGTCGTCGAGGTCCTCGGGCAGGCGCACCTCCACGCTCTCGACGCCGATGGCGGCGAGCGTCGCGAGGTGCTCGCGGAAGGCGCCCTGCAGCGCCAGCACGCCGATCCTCACCGCAGGTCCTCCGGGCGCCTCGGGCGCCGGGTCGTGGCTACCAGCCCCGGACCGCGAGGCGCTCGCCCTCGGGGATCGCCTCGAGGGCGATGCCGCGCATCGGGGCGCCGAGGCCCTTGCTGACCTCGGCGATGATCTTCGGGTTGTCGAAGTGCGTCGTCGCCTGGACGATCGCGTTGGCCGTGCGGGCCGGGTCCTCGCTCTTGAAGATCCCCGAGCCGACGAAGACGCCGTCCGCGCCGAGCTGCATCGCCAGCGCCGCGTCGGCCGGGGTCGCGATGCCGCCGGCGACGAAGTTGACGACCGGCAGCTTGCCCGGCAGCGGCGACCTCGCGGACGAGCTCGTAGCGGGGCCCGCAGCTCCTTCGCGGCGACGAACAGCTCGTCCTCGCGCATCGACGCCAGGCGCCGCGGATCTCGGCGATGACGGTGCGGATGTGGCGGACGGCCTCGACGATGTTGCCGGTCCCGGCCTCGCCCTTCGTCCGGATCATCGCCGCGCCCTCGGAGATCCGGCGCAGCGCCTCGCCGAGGTCGCGGCAGCCGCACACGAACGGGACCTTGAAGGCGTGCTTGTCGATGTGGTTGATCTTCGTCGGCCGGCGTGAGGACCTCGGACTCGTCGATGTAGTCGACGCCGAGCGCCTCGAGGACCTGGGCCTCGACGAAGTGGCCGATCCGGGCCTTGGCCATGACCGGGATGCTGACCGCGGCCATGATCCCCTCGATCATCGTCGGGTCGCTCATCCGGGCCACGCCGCCGGCCGCGCGGATGTCGGCCGGGACGCGCTCGAGCGCCATGACGGCCACGGCGCCGGCGTCCTCGGCGATCTTCGCGTGGTCGGGCGTGACGACGTCCATGATGACGCCGCCCTTGAGCATCTGGGCGAGGCCCTTCTTGGTGGCCCAGGTGGAGGTTTCGACGGTCATGTGCGTGTGGGTTCCCTGGTGTTCGGGCGGGTGCCTGGGCGGGACCGGCCGCGGGGTCATGCCCGCACGGGTCGCGCCGTCGCTCGCGCGCGTGGTCCGAGTATAGCCGAGGGGTCGCGCGGGTCCGGCGGGGCCGCCGGCCGCGGAGCAGCCGGCGGCGGGGTGGGCACGACCGACGGTACGCTTCGGACGTGCGAGAGCGAACGGCAACGGGCAACACGCGAGACGACCTCGACGCGCTGGCCGCGGAGGTCGCCGCCTGCGGGGCCTGCCCTCGGCTCGTCGCCTGGCGCGAGGCGGCAGCGGCCGACCCCCCGGCCCGGTTCCGCGGCGAGGAGTACTGGGCCCGACCGGTCCCCGGCTTCGGCGACCCGGACGCCCGGATCCTCCTCCTCGGCCTCGCTCCGGCGAAGGACGGCGGAAATCGCACCGGACGCGTCTTCACCGGGGATCGCAGCGGCGACTTCCTGTTCGCGGCGCTGCACCGGGCCGGGCTGGCCAGCCAGCCGACCTCGATCGGGCGCGACGACGGGCTGGCGCTTCACGGCGCGTACGTCGCGGCGGCGGTCCGCTGCGCGCCTCCAGACAACAAGCCGCTCCCGGATGAGCGCGACCGGTGCGCACCGTTCCTCCACCGGGAGCTCGCCCTGCTGGCCGGCGTCCGCGTGATCGTCGCCCTCGGCGCGTTCGCCTGGCGGTCGGCGCTCCGGGCGGTCGAGGAGACGCACGCCCCCCTGGCGCGGCCGCTCCCCCACTTCGGCCACGGGACCGAAGCGGTGATCGGGCCGTACGCGCTCCTCGGCACCTACCACCCGAGCCAGCAGAACACGTTCACGGGTCGCCTGACGGCGGCCATGCTCGACGCCGTCCTCATGCGCGCCCACGCCCTCGCCGCCGAGAGGCGCTGATCCCGCGCGAACGGCGCTCCCGCGTCGGTCTGTGCCGCAGCGGCTCGTCAGACACGCGATGCGCGCCCGGAGTACTGAGGTCTCCCAGCGATAGATGCTTGACACATATACGTATACTTGGCATCTATACTGCGAGGAGGACGCCGATGACCACCCTACCGAGCGTGGCCCATGAGCACCACGATCGCCTCATGCACCACGTCGAGGAGATGCCCTCCGTCGGGAGCGCGATCCTCGCCGCCCCGATCGACGAGCTCCGTCCGCGCCTCGTCGAGCTGGACGGCTGGCTGACCGGCCTGCTCGTCCCGCACCTCGACGCGGCGGAGGCGACGCTCTATCCCGAGCTCGAGCGGATGCTCCAGAACCGCCACTCGATGTCACCGATGCGTCGCGAGCACGCCCAGATTCGCCGCCTCGTGGCGGACTGGTCCCGCCTCGTCGCCGGGCTCGACGACCAGGAGCTCCACGTCGGCAAGAAGGTCTCGATGCGGCGCGTCCTGTACGCGCTCTACGCGCTGCTCGAGGTCCATCTCGTGGAGGAGGAGGTCTACATCCCGATCGTGACCCACGGTGTCAGCGACGAGGCCGCGGAGGTGATGGCTGCCGCGATGAAGCACCCGGGGATCGCCGAGGCCTGACACGCATCCTGCAGGCCGAGCCTGCGCGCGACGGTGAGCCGCCCGAAGGCTATGCTCCGGGAGCAGATGGGTGCTTCCGACATGCAGATGACCACGGACATGGAAGAGAGCGCCGGGGCGGGCGCGGACGTGCTCGCCTCCGATCGCGACGCCACCGGCGTTCCGGTGCATCGCGGCTGGGCGCCGCTCGGCGGACGGCACCGCTGGATGGAGCCGTTCGTCCTCGTGGTCCTCGCCACGACCGGCGCCCACGGCTACGCGATCACCGGCGAGCTCGAGGAGATGGGGATCACGAGCGGCGCCGTCGACGTCGGGCAGGTCTACCGCATCCTCCGCGACCTCGAGGCGTCCGGCCTCGTCACGTCGGCGTGGTCGAATGACGCCGTCGGCCCGCAGCGGCGCGAGTACGAGCTGACCGCGGCCGGGTACACGGCGCTCGACGAGTGGGCGGCGGTCATGAAGGAGCGGGCCCGCCTCATCGGCGAGTTCGACGGGCGGTACCTCGACGCCGTCACGAGCCCCCGCCACCCGCGCGCCTGACGCCGAGCCGCCGCGTCCGCGCGCGGTCTGGCGTCCGCCGCCCTACAGGGGCTGGGCGGCGGCGTGCTCGATCCCCCGCGCGAGCTCCGCCTTCTCCGCGTCGCCCAGGTTGCCCTCGAGCACGCGCAGGTAGAGCTCCTCCTCGGCGAGGTGGACCCGCAGCAGGGCGTGGAGCCGGTAGAGGGCGCGTCGCAGGCCGATCGCCTCCGCGGGCCCGAGCCGGCCACTCGTCACGAGATCGTGGTACTGGCCCGTCGCGTCGATGAGGCGGCGCAGCTCGGCGTGCTCGCGACGCATCGGGGCCATCGAGTGGCGACCCTCCATGAGCCGCTCGAGCTCGCCGTACAGCGTCGTCTCGATCGCCTCCATGTGCGGGACGAGCTGCCCGACGATGAAGAGGTGCTCGGCCTCGCACGCCTCGAGGAAGGCGGGCGTCACGCCCGCGTCGAGCTCGGCGGCAAGCGCGGCCAACCGGTCGACGTGCGCGACGAGCCGGCCGTGGTGCTCGTGGCTGGTCGTGGCGAGGGGATCCATGGCCGGATGGTACGTCGCTCGCCACGCCCGTGGGCGCGGCCTACAGGCGTGCGAAGCGGATCCCGAACAGGTCGACGAGGGCGTGCGGGCCGGCCGATCCGGCGATCCCCACGCGGGCCGGCGGCATCCCGGCGGCGCCCGGGGTCGACGCGGGGACGAGCCGCAGCCGCTGCTCCCCGACGACGCCCTCGCGTTCGCCGGGGACGGCACCCGGGCCCGGCGGCAGCGGCAGGCCGACCGTCCGCTCGATCGCCCCCGCGACGGCCGCCGGGTGCGCGACCGCGAGCTCGAGGCCGACGAGCCGCGCCGTCCCGCCGAACGGGTGGACGAACGCCGCGCGCGCCCGGCGCACCTCGTCGCCCCACTCCGGGCCGACCATCTCGTGCTCGATGAGGAACGGCGGCTCGGCCGGCCCGAGCAGCGGCGGGAACGCGCACTGCCAGGCGACGACCGCCCCGTCGGGCCGCGTTCGCGACCCGGCAAGCGCGTCGGAGATCGCCGAGCCTGCCGCCCGGAGGGCGCGGGCCTCACGCCGGGCTCCGTCCGTCGCGAGCGCGTACGTGACGAGCCCGGGCGTGCCCGCGTCGAGCGCCCGCACGACCGCGGCGCCGATCGGGTGGGCGAGGGCACGCACGCGGTCCCACGCGCCGATCAGCTCGAGGTACGCATCGCCGAGGAAGACGAGCCGGTTGTGCGTCCCCGTCTCGTGGCGGCCGCCACCCGTCGCGGCGAGGCCGAGGACGGCCGCGAGCTCGGCGGCCGCCGCGTCCGGGTCGTCGACGGCGATGACGAGGTGGTCGATCCCGAGCAGCATCGCACGATGGTAGCGGCCGACCCGGGGCGCCGGACGAGCCGCGCGACCCGGACCGCCGGTTTTCGCTACCCTGCACCCCATGCTTGCCTGGGTCGTCTTCTGGATCGTCGTCGCCGTCGTCACCTTCGCGGTGGCGATGTTCGCCATCCGCTACCGGCACATCCACCCGGGGCTCATCCTCGCCGCGCTCGACACGTTCGGGCTCGTCGTCGCCTCGTACCTCGCCGTCGTCGAGCTGTCCGGCAACGTGCCGGTCTGCGGCCCGCTCAAGGGCTGCGAGCAGGTTGCCAACAGCGAGTACGCGTGGATCGGGCCGATCCCGGTGGCGGTGTTCGGCGTCGGGCTCTCGATCATCCTGCTGGCGGCCGCCCTGGGCTGGTGGAAGACCGGCGATCGACGGCTCCTCGCCGTCCACTACGCGCTGAGCCTGGTCGGGGTGACGTTCGAAGCCTGGTTCATGTTCGCCCAGGTCTTCCTCATCGAGGCCGTCTGCGTCTGGTGCACGGCCTACGGGGTCAGCCTCATTCTCCGCTTCGTCATTGCCTTCCTCGTCTGGCTGCGCCGGGACACCGCCCCCGAGGGCGCCGGCTGGTAGCGGCCTCGCCACCGCCGCCCCGGGCGGGCGAGCCGCCGGCCCGGGGCGATCGACGACCGCCGGAACGGCCGGCACGCGGCTCCTGCTACGATCGCGCCACCATGGACGGGGTCGTGCTCGTGCTGAACCAGAACTACGAGCCGCTGAACGTGTGCAACCTGCCCCGCGCGTTCCGGCTCCTGTTCGGCGCGAAGGCCGAGGTCGTCGAGTACGACCACCAGACGATCCGGACCCCCCGCACGTCGTTCCGGGCGCCGTCCGTGATCCGCCTCCAGCACCACGTCCGGCGTCCTCGGCCCCGTGTCCGGCTCAGCCGCCGCGAGGTCTTCGTCCGCGACCGGTACACCTGCCAGTACTGCGGCCGCCAGGGGCACGACCTCACGCTCGACCACGTCGTGCCCCGCCACCGCGGCGGCAGCCACACCTGGGAGAACCTCGTGGCCGCGTGCAAGGTCTGCAACCACCGCAAGGGCGGCCGCACGCCGGACGAGGCCCGATTCCGCCTCCTCCGCCCGCCGTACGAGCCGCGGAGCGACGTCTACTCCCTGTTCACCCCGTACCTCGCCGACGACCGGAACGAGGCGTGGCGCGGCTACCTCTTCCTGGGCGCGGGCTGACGGCCGGCCGGCCGGCGCCGATCGACCCGCGGACCGCGGCGCCCGCAATCCCCGACGGCATCCGCACGATCGCCACGATCCTCCACGGGGCCGGCCACGAGGCGCACCTCGTCGGCGGCTGCGTCCGGGACCTCCTCCGGGGCGTCGCTCCTGACGACTGGGACGTCGCCACGGACGCGCGACCGGATCGCCTGCTGGCGCTCCTCCCGGGAGCCCGTTACGAGAACCGCTTCGGGACGGTGGCGGTGCCGCTCCCCGACGGCGTCCACGAGGTGACGACCTTCCGCCGCGACGGCACGTACTCCGACCACCGCCGCCCGGACGACGTCACCTTCGGCGACGCGCTCGACGACGACCTCGCCCGGCGCGACTTCACGATCAACGCGATGGCGATCCCGCTCGACGCGGCCGGGGCTCCGGGCGACACGGTCGACCGCTTCGACGGCGCGTCCGACCTCGCGGCGGGGATCCTGCGCGCAGTCGGCGATCCCCGGGCGCGCTTCCGCGAGGACGCGCTGCGGATGCTGCGGGCCGTCCGCTTCGCGGCGACGCTCGGGTTCGAGGTGGAGCCGGCGACGCGCGCCGCGATCGCCGCGGAAGCACGCGCTCGCCGCGCACGTGTCGGGCGAGCGGACGTTCGCGGAGCTGGTCCGCCTGCTCGGCGCCGCCCGGCCGTCCGTCGGCCTCCGACTCGCCGAGGCAACGGGGCTGCTTGCGGTCGTCGCGCCGGAGCTCGCCCGTCAGCGCGGCATTCCCCAGGCGAAGGTCCCCGGCGAGGACCTCTGGGATCACACCTGCCGAACGGTCGACGCAGCCGCGGCGACCCTCGACGGCGGTCTGCCGCTCGCCCGCGTGGCGGCCCTCCTCCACGACGTCGGGAAGCCGGCCACGTTCGCCGACGGGCACTTCGTCGGTCACGACGCCGCGGGGGCGGAGCTTGCGGCTGCCTGGCTCGACGGCCTTCGCGCGCCGAGCGCCTTCAGCGATCGGGTCGCGAACCTCGTTCGCCACCACATGTTCGGGTACGGCCCCGATTGGTCCGATGCGGCCGTCCGCCGCTTCGTCCGGCGGGTCGGCGCCGGCGACGTCGAGGCCCTCCTCGACCTGC
Source organism: uncultured Chloroflexia bacterium (assembly GCA_963736545.1). Taxonomy (GTDB): domain Bacteria; phylum Chloroflexota; class Limnocylindria; order Limnocylindrales; family CSP1-4; genus CTSoil-043. Next base: position 2,753,180 of record CAVTPA010000001.1, on the reverse strand, counting down.
GCGCGGCCGACAACGTCGGCAGCGGCCTCGACCCGGGCGTCGACGGGCTCGAGGAGCTGCGAGCCCGCTGCCGGGACCAGCTGGCGCAGCACGTGGCCCTCGACCGGGGCGACCTCGCCGTCGATGGCGACGACCTGATGCGGGCGCTCGGGATGGCGCCGGGCCCGGCGATCGGTGCGCTCCTCGACCGCCTGCTCGATGCGGTCCTCGGCGACCCGCTGCTCAACGAGCGGGGCCGGCTCCTGGCGCTCGCGCGCGAGGACGCGGCCGGTGGGCCGAGTGCCGGGGAGTCGCCGTCGTGATCGAGCTCCTCCTCGCCGCCGAGGACGCCCTCGCCCTCGGGCTCCTCGACCAGGCCGAGCGGACGTACCGGCAGGCGCTCGACGCCGATCCGCGCAACGGGATCGCCGCCGCGGGCCTGGCCCGCGTGGCGCTCGAGCGCGGCGACGAGGCCGGCGCACTCCTGCTGGCCGGCGACGCCCTCGAGATCGACCCCGAGAACGCCACCGCCCGGCGGCTGGTCGACCGCCTCGAGGAGTCGGCGCGGTACCGTGCGACCGAGGCGGCCGACGCCGCTCCGCCGGCCGCCGGCTCGCGACCCCGCCCCATAACCGATCGCCGCGGTGTCCTGCGGCGCCTTCTCCGGAGGCCATGATGCGCGTGCTCGTCACCGGCGGGGCCGGCTACGTCGGCTCCGTCTCCGTCGAGGCACTTCTCGCGGCCGGCCACGAGGTCGTGGTCCTCGACGACCTCTCGAAGGGCCACCGCGCGGCCGTCGTCGAAGGCGCCCGGCTCGTCGTCGGGACGTACGCCGACCGCGGTTCGCTCGACGCCCTCCTTGCGACGACCCGGGTCGACGCGGTCCTCCACTGCGCGGCGCGATCGCTCGTCGGCGAGTCGATGGCCGACCCGGCGCTCTACTACCGCGAGAACGTCGCCGGCGGCGTGACGCTCCTCGAGGCGCTACGCACGGCCGGCGTCGGCCGCCTGGTCTTCAGCTCGACCGCGGCCGTCTACGGTGAGCCGGCGGTCGTGCCGATCCGGGAGGATGCCGTGCTGGCCCCCGTCAACCCGTACGGCGAGACCAAGCGCTCGTTCGAGGGGGCGCTCCGCTGGTACGCGGCCGCCTACGGGCTGCGGAGCGTCAGCCTCCGCTACTTCAACGTGGCCGGCGCCTCCGCCCGGAACGGCGAGGTCCACGAACCCGAGACCCACCTCATCCCGAACGTCCTCGCCGCCGCCGAGGGCCGCGCGTCGGTCACCGTGTTCGGGACGGACTACCCGACGCCCGACGGCACGTGCGTCCGCGACTACATCCACGTCGAGGACCTCGCCCGCGCCCATCTCCTTGCGCTCGAGGCAACCGACTCCACCGACGCCCGCACGTCCGGTCCCGGCGGCGGCGCCGCGGCGCTCGCGATCAACCTCGGCAACGGCGGCGGCTTCAGCGTGCGCGAGGTGCTGGCGGCGGCGGAGGCGGCCACGCGGCAGGCGGTGCCCCGCACCGAGGGCCCTCGTCGGGCGGGCGACCCACCCGTGCTCGTGGCCGACGCGACGCGGGCGCGGGAGATCCTCGGCTGGGAGCCGGCGAACCGGGACCTCGAGGGGATCGTCGCCTCGGCCTGGGCCTGGCGGCGGTCGCATCCCGACGGCTACCCGGCCTGAGCGCCCGGCCGGGCAACCGAATCGAAACGCAAGCGCCCCTGCCGCGGCACTGACGCCCGCGGGCCTCGACCGTACGGTTGGGATCCAGGGGTGGCGTGCCCGCGGTGCACGCCGCGTGCCCGGCCCCACGGCCCACCCGGACTGAGGACGCGACCGATGACCGCCATCGACATCACCTTCCCGACCTACAGCAGGGGCCACGGCGCCCCCGCCGCGAGCGCGACCAGGATCGGCGCCGACACGGTGGTCTGCGCCGCGTGCGGCTGCCGCCTCACGATCCGCGAGTCGGCCGACGACGCCGGTTTCGACGGCGCCCGCAGCCTCTACCACTACACCGGCGCCGCCGGCCGCGACGCCCGCGGCTGCACCGTGGCCTGCGTCGACGCCCCGCACCAGGTCGCCTGACGCGAAGCCCGCCGGCGCCGCGGGGCCGCGCCCGACCGCCCACCACTCCTCGCTGCTCCTCTGAACGCCCCGGACTGCCACCGGGGCGTTCGGCCGTCCGGGGTCGTCGTGCCCCCGGCCCTCAGCTGCGGGCGGGCGCCTCGCTGACCGCAGGGGCGTCCGCGTCGATCGAGCCCGACCAGTGGTCGCGGACCGGCCGGATGAGCAGGTAGCCGATCACCATCGTGACGAGCAGCGTCAGCACGGCGACCTGGTAGGCGCCGTTCCCGAGCGTGTCGAAGAGCAGGAAGACGGTCACCCCGTACAGCGTCTGGCCGACGACCTGCGAGCCCTTCCCGACGAGCCCGTACAGCCCGAAGAACTCGCCGATCCGGTCCGGCGGGGAGAGGCGGAGCATGAAGACCCGGTCGGCGACCTGGACGCCGCCAAGACCGCTCCCGACGATCGCCCCGGCGAGCACGAACAGCCCGATCCCCAGCGGCGTCCCCGGCAGGCTCAGCGAGACCACACCGATGAGCAGGCCGATCGCCCAGCTGGCGAGCACCCAGAGCAGCGTCCGCTTTGGGCCGAAGCGATCGACGAGACGACCCCAGCCGAAGCTGGCGGTGATCGCGATCACCGTGAGCAGCACCGTGACCATGAGGTACTGCTGTTCCGTGAGGCCGACGACGCGAACGGCCACGACGGCCATGACGATGATGATCGTGTTGACCGCGTCCGAGTAGAAGAAGCGCCCGACGAGGAACCGACCGAGGCCGGGGACCTCTCGGGCATGGGCGATCGAGCGGCGCACCTGCCCGAACGATCTGCGGACGTCCTCGCGGGTGAACGCCGGCGCCCCCGTCCCGCGCTCGCGCACCACGACGAAGATCGGGATCGCGAAGACGGCGAACAGCGCCATCGCGATCGGGAAGTAGCCGGCGACCGGCGGGTCGAGGACGATGAGGACGAGCGCGATCGTGATCGTCCCCAGGTACCCGATCCCCACCCCGATGCCGGAGAGCTTGCCGCGCGTCGACGGAAGAGAGACGGTGGACAGCGTCGCGTCGTAGTAGATGAGCGCGGCCTGGTAGCTGAAGTTGGCGAGCGTGAACAGGATCGCCCCGAGCACCGCCGGCGTGAGCCCGATCACGGCCGCGGGGACGATCGTGAGGACCGTGAAGAACAGGAGGAACGGGAGGCGCCGGCCGCCCCGGTCGCTGAGCGCGCCGAGGGGCGGCGACATCAGGGCGTTGAGCCCCACCGACACGACGACGCAGATCGTGTAGACCAGCTGGCCGAGGGCCTTCCCGAACTGGTCCGGATCGGTGAGCCAGAGCCCCATCGCCGTCGAGACGATCGCGTAGCTGAACACCGTGTTGGCGAAGTCGTAGAGGGCCCAGCTCGCCGGAACCCGGGCCCGGCCCGAGGGCGTGAGCCCCCGCAGCCGGCCGCCCACGCCACCGCGCACCGGCCCCGTCGGCGGGCTCGAGACGGACGCGACCGGGTCTGCCATGGGCGCGATCCTAGCGGGGCCGACGCCCCGCGGTGAGACCGAACGGCCCTCGTGGGAGCCATGGCCGCGCTGGTACGATCGCACCATGCAGCCGGACCCGCGAACCTGGCGCCCGCAGGCGTTCGGGCAGCGCAAGCCCAAGCACCTGTCCGACGCTCTCGTCGAGCCGGCGTGGGATGGGATCCGCGTCCTCGCCCACGTCACGTCCGCGGGGGCGGCGCTCGTCGACGCCGACGGGAACGACCTCGCCGAGGCGCACCCGCCCATCGTCTCCGAGCTCCGGGCGACGGCCCTTGCCGACCGCCTCGTCGTCGACGGCTACCTGACCGACCAGGCCCGGACCTCCGGCGTCGGCGTGTCCCTCGACTTCGACGAGATCCCCGGCATGGGCGAGCACATGGCCCAGTTCTTCCTCGGCAAGAAGGGCGCCGACCTCGTGGCGGGTCGTGGCCCCATCGCCGGCCGGCCGGCCGCCGCCCGCCCGGTGGCCGAGGCCGAGGCGGCGGCGGTCGCCGGGCCCGTGGCGATCACGTTCATGGCGATCGACCTCCTGGCGCTCGACGACGAGCCGCTCCTCGAGGTCCCGCTCCTCGAGCGGAAGCGCCTCCTGGAGAGCGTCCTCCCCGAGGGGCCGCGCGTCCGCCGCACGCCGTACGTCCGCGAGCCCGCCGGGAGCTTCATCATCACCTGGCGCGCGGCGGGCTTCGGAGGCCTCGCCTACAAGGAGGCGAACAGCCGCTATCACCCCGGCGCCCCGAACGACGAGTGGTCGCTCATCGACATGCCGCGCCGCTGAGCCCGAGGGGGACACGATTGACCCATGGGCGGGCGCCCGTGGTAGGGTGAAACGGTGCCGACCACCGTGCTGACGCCGGCGATTCGCGCCGAGATCGATCGCCTTGGCCGGGCCGACCTCGTGGTCGGGATCCCGAGCTTCAAGAACGCGACGACGATCGGGCACGTCACCCGTGCCGCCCAGGCCGGCCTCGTCCAGTACTTCGCCGACCTGCGGCCGCTCCTCGTCAACGCCGACGCCGGCTCGCCCGACGGGACCCAGCGCGTCGTCGCCGAGACCGAGCCGCCGGACTACGTCGAGCGGATCCTCCTTGTCCGCCCGACCAACCGCCTCGAGCGCCTCACCCTGACCTACCCCGAGGTCGACGGGATCGGCGGGAAGGGCGCCGCCCTGCGCACGATCTTCGAGATCGCGGCCGGCCTCGGAGCGCGCGCCCTCGTCGTGGTCGACTCCGACCTGCGCTCGATCACGCCCGAGTGGATCGAGCTCCTCGCCGGGCCGATCCTCAAGGGCGGCTTCGACTACGTGACCCCGCTGTACGCCCGCCACAAGTACGACGGCACGATCACGAACACCGTCACCTACCCGCTCACGCGCGCGCTCTACGGGCACCGGATCCGCCAGCCGATCGGCGGCGACTTCGGGGTGTCCGGCGACCTCGTCCGCCACTACCTCGCCCAGGATGACTGGACCCCCGAGGTCAGCAAGTTCGGCATCGACATCTGGATGACGACCCACGCCCTCGTCGGCGGCTTCGCCGTCTGCGAGACGCGCCTCGGCGCCAAGGTCCACGACCCCAAGGACCCTTCGTCCGACCTCGGGCCGATGTTCCGCCAGGTGGTCGGGACGATCCTCGGGCTCGCCGGCCGCCATCCCGACGCGTGGCTCGACATCCGGGGCAGCCACGAGGTCCCGGCCTACGGCTTCGAGCGCTGGGTCGAGCCGGGCCCGCTCCAGGTGAACACCCTGCGCCTCCTCTCCGAGTTCGAGGCCGGCCGGGTGACCCTCGCCGAGACATGGCGGGCGATGCTCGACCCGACCCACGCCGCGGCCGCCGAGGAGCTCGCCGAGGAGGCGGGGCAGCTCGCCGAGCGGGCGGCTCGCACGCTCGGCATCGGCGGGACGGAGAGCGGCTCGAACGGCGTCGCCACGGACGTCATGAGCGACGCCGTCGCCGGCTACCACTTCCCCGACGAGCTGTGGGCGGGGATCGTCTACGACCTCGTCGTTGCGGCCCGCTTCGGCGAGATCTCGATCGAGCGGCTCGTGGCCGCCCTCGTCCCGCTCTACTTCGGGCGGGTCGGCAGCCTCGTCGTGGAGGCCCGCCACCTCGAGCAGGCGGACGCCGAGGAGCGGGTCGAGCGCCAGGCCCGCGCCTTCGAGCTGCGCAAGCCGTACCTGGTGGACCGCTGGCGCACCGCCGAGGAGGCCGCCCGCGCGGCCGACCGCGAGGGGGAGGCAGGATGAGCCCGCGCGCGCCGCTTCCCGTCCGGATCCTCATCCCCGTCGCCAACCCGGCGACGGCCGAGGACCTCGTCCGCATCGGCTCGGACCTGCTCGACCCGCGGGCCGGCGAGATCACTGCCCTCGGCATCGTCGAGGTCCCCGAGGACGTCGCCCTCTCGGAGGGCGCCACGCGCGCCCGGCAGGCCCGGCGGCTCCTCCAGAAGGTCCTCGACTACGCCCCCGAGGGGACGCGGATCCGGCCGCTCGTGCGGATCGGGCGCCGCGCCGCCGAGGGAATCGTCGAGGCCGCCCGCGAGACCGAGGCGGACCTCCTCATCTTCGGCTGGGGCGGCCGGGCGGGGGGAAGAGCGGACCGGCGACGTTCTCGCCGACGATCGACGCCGTCGTCCGCGAGCCTCCGTGCGACATCGCCGTCGTCAAGCAGCGCCCGTTCGGCGAGGTCCGGCGCATCCTCGTGCCGGTCCGGGGCGGCCCCCACGCCGAGCTCGCCCTCGAGTTCGCCGACGCGCTCGCCCGCCGCCACGATGCCCGCATCGTCGTCCTCCACGTCATCCCGCCGGGGGTGACGAGCGCCGTCCGCGCCCAGGCCGAGCACGCCCTCGCCACGTTCCTCAAGCAGCACGCCCGGGGCCATGCCGACGGCGTCCTCCGCGAGGCGCCGAACGTCCGCAACGCGATCCTCCGCGAGGCCGAGAGGGCCGACGTCGTGATCATGGGCGCCTCGGTCGCTCCCGAGGGGACGACCGACGAGGCGTTCCTCTTCGGCGCGCTCCCCGAAGCCGTCGCGGCCCGGGCGACGACCCCGGTCATCGTCGTGAAGACGCGCGAGCGCGTCGGCCGGGCGACCTTCGAGGAGCTGGCCGGGCGTGCCGAGTCGCTCATCGCCGCCGACCGCGCCGCCGAGGAGTCGCGGGCGATCCCCGCCCGCGTGGAGCGCTGGTTCGCCGAATCCAACTTCCACCACGGCGAGTTCCGCAACCTGCGCCGCCTCGTCGACCTCAAACAACAGCAGGGACTAACGGTCAGCCTCGTCCTACCGACGCTGGACGAAGAGGCGACGATCGGCGAGATCGTGCGGCGCGCGCGAGGCGTCCTGATGGACGGCGTGCCGCTCGTCGACGAGCTGCTCGTCATCGACTCGGCCTCCGCCGACCGCACCCGCGAAATCGCCGAGGCGGAGGGCGCCCGCGTCGTCCAGCACGCCGACGTCCTGCCCCGCTACGGCTCGTACCGCGGCAAGGGCGAAGCGCTCTGGAAGAGCCTCTACGAGACGAGCGGCGACATCGTCGTCTGGTGCGACACGGACGTCCGCAACTGGCATCCGCGGATGGCCTACGGGACGCTCGGCCCGCTCCTCACGGAGCCGCGGATCCAGTACGTCAAGGGCTACTACCAGCGGCCCGATCGTCCAGGAGGGCATCCTCAAGGAGGGCGGCGGCGGGCGGGTGACCGAGCTCGTCGCCCGGCCGCTCATCAACCTCTTCTTCCCGGACCTGTCGGGCTTCATCCAGCCGCTTGCCGGCGAGTACGCCGGGCGCCGGACGCTCCTCGAGTCGATCCCGTTCTTCACCGGCTACGCGGTCGAGATCGGCCACCTCATCGACATCAGCGAGCGCGTCCGGGCATCGACGCGCTCGGCCAGGTCGACCTCGAGCGGCGAGTCCACCGCAACCAGGAGCTCGAGGGGCTGTCGCGGATGAGCTTCGTCATCCTCCAGGCCGTGATGAAGCGGCTGGAGGAGCGGCGGAAGGCCCGCCTCTTCGCCGAGCTCGGCTCGACGATGAAGCTGCCGCGCTTCGGCGGCGACCACCTCGGACTCGAGATCATCGAGCTCGCCGACCGCGAGCGCCCGCCGATGATCCGGATCCCGGAGTACCTCGAGCGACGCGCGGGCGTCCCGGCAGAGTGACGGGCGGCGATCCCCGTTCGGCCGCCCCCGGCCCAGGCGCCCCCGGCCTCGGCCGGCCGCTTTGCGTGCTCGTCGCCCCCGACTCGTTCAAGGGATCCCTGACCTCGGTCGAGGTCGCCCGCGCGCTGGCCGACGGCTGGCTCCGCGCCCGTCCCGCCGACGACGTCCGGCTCGCGCCGCTCGCCGACGGCGGCGAGGGAACGCTCGTCGCGATCGAGGCGTCCGGCGGCTGGCAGTGGCGCACGGCGGCCGCCCACGACCCGATCGGCCGCGAGGTCGGAGCCCGCTGGCTGATCTCCGGTGACGGGACCCGCGCGGTCGTGGAGCTCGCGGCCGCCTCGGGGCTGTCGCGCCTGGCCGCCGACGAGCGCGATCCCGTCAATGCCTCCACGTTCGGGACCGGGGAGGTCCTCCGCGCGGTCCTCGACGCCGGGATCCGGCGGATCGACCTCGGGGTCGGCGGCAGCGCCACGACCGACGGCGGCCTCGGCATCCTCGCCGCGCTCGGGGTCGCGCTGACCGTCGAGCCGGAGCTCGCCGTCCACCTCGACGAGCTGGACCCGCGCCTTGCCGAGGTCGAGCTGCGGATCGCGTCGCGACGTCACGAACCCGCTCCTCGGTCCGACCGGCGCCGCCGCCGTCTACGGCCCGCAGAAGGGGGCCTCGCCGGTGGACGTGGCCAACCTCGACGCGGCCCTCGGTCGCTGGGCCGACGCCCTGGAGGCCGCGACCGGGCGGCCGCGAGCGCGGGACGCCGGGCGCGGGCGCCGCCGGGGGCACGGTGTTCGGCCTCGCCTGCCTCCGCGATCGCTTCCGCTCCTTCGCCATCATCCCCGGGATCGAGCTCGTCATGGAGGCGGCCGGGTTCGCCGAGACGCTGACCGGCGCCGACCTCGTCCTCACCGGCGAGGGCCGCATCGACGGCCAGACCGGCTTCGGCAAGACGGCCCTCGGGGTCGCGCTCCGGGCCCGGGCGGCCGGCGTGCCGTGCGTCGCCGTGGGCGGCGGCGTGGAGATGGACGGCATCGCCGTGCTCGCCGACGTGGGCGCCGTGGCCGTCCCGGTCGTGGAGCGGCCGCAGTCCGTCGAGGCGGCGATGGCCGCCGGGGTCGACCCCCTGGAGCGCTGCGGCGAGCGGATCGCGCGGCTCGTCGGGTTGGGGATCGGCCTGGGGCCGGACCGGTAGGCCCGGGGCGCAGTCCTGGCCGTCGATGCAAGGCTGCCTGTCGTTATCGCCCGGTCCGTGCGGCGCTTGTCGGTGAAACCCCAATTCGTCCAACAATTCGTGCTCGAACGCCGCGCTGATGACAGCCTGTCTTGCACTCCGTGCCGTGCACCAGGCGCCACATCGGGTCCCAGGGCGGCCCCGGCCCTCGCTGCAACCCGACGCGGCGCACCTGCGACGTTGACCGGATGGCGGGGCCGCCGCCACACTCCGATCATGGCCGACACGATCGTCAACGTCAGCACCGCGAAGGCGCACAACTCGTGAGCCTGCCGCTGGGTGCAGAGGCGCCCGCGCCCGCCCCGAAGCGCGCGCTTGCCGGCGCCAGGCCCGCCCGCGCCAGGCCTGCCCGCACGCCTGCCCGCCGGAGGAAGCCCGACCCCGCCCGCACCTGGGCCCGCGCCCTCGAGCGCAAGCGGCCCGGTCTCGTCTCCTTCGTGCTGCACGAGCTCACGGCCCTCTACGGCTTGCCCCGCCGCGACACCCGCCTCGACCCCGTGTCCGAGCTCGTGCTCACGATCCTCTCCCAGAACACCGCCGACGTGAACTCGGAGCGCGCGTTCCAGGCCCTGCGGGACGCGTACCCGGCGGACGGGCCGTTGACCCTCCACCGCATCGTCGGGCCCGACGGCACCGAAGCGCCGCCCGAGGGCTGGGGCGGTCGCGGCCTCGACCCCGGGAGCGCCCCCGACTGGGCCGCGATCGAGGACGCTCCGCTCGACGAGCTCATGGAGGTGATCCGGCCCGGAGGCCTCGCACCGCAGAAGGCGCCGCGAATCCAGAACGCGCTGCGCCACATCCGGGAGCACACGGACGGCACCGGCTACGACCTCGCCTTCCTCGCCGAGATGGAGCCGCGCGCCGCCCGCGACTGGCTCACCCAGGTGCCGGGGATCGGGAAGAAGACCGCGTCGATCGTGCTCCTCTTCTGCTTCGGCCGGCCGCTCATGCCGGTCGACACCCACGTCGAGCGGGTGAGCCGCCGCATCGGCCTCGTCCCACCGAAGGCCGGCCCCGACGAGCAACACGAGATCTACTGGCACCTCCTGGCGCCCGAGGACGTCCACCCGGCGCACGTCCTCCTCATCCAGCACGGCCGGAAGACCTGCGACGCCCGCCGCCCGGCCTGCGACCGCTGTCCGATCGCGCCCCGCTGCCGCTTCCTGGACTCGAAGGCGCCCTAGGCGAACTTGACGAGCTCATTCATACTTCGGCAATGAAGTACGCAATCGGCTCCACGGTTGGCGAGCGGGGCCAGATCACGATCGAGAAGGGGATCCGCGATAGACTCGACGTCCGGCCGAAGGACATCGCGGTCCAGCACGTCGAGGATGGCCGGCTCGTGGTCACGTTCCTGAAGCAGCCCGAACCCCACATGCGCTCCCTTGCGGGAGTCCTTGGACCACCGCCTCGGCGACCGGACCCGCGCAAGAGCTGGGACGAGCTCGTCGAGGAGGCGGCGGCGGCCGAGTACCTGGCCGACCAACGGCGTGCGCGCGGGGAGACCGACGATGACGACGAGTGAGCGCCGACCGGGCTCGTTCGTCGACGCCAACGTCATCGTCCCCTACCTCTCAGGCGACGACGAGCAGCTGACGACACGAGCCAGGTCGGCGATCGAGGTCGAGGAGTTGCGTGTGATCCCGGTGGCAGCGCTCCTCGAGGCCGCCTGGGTGTTGCGCCGCGTCTATGGCTATCGCAGCCGCGACATCGCTCCCGCCATCACCGACCTCGTGGCGCGCGCGAACATCGAGATTGCCGAGCATCCAAAGGTGACCGCGCTGGCGATGATCCAGCGCTGGCAGGTCGGCGGGATCGGCTCGCTGGGGGATGCGATGATCGCGGCGAGCATGGCGACCCTCGGGGCGACGAGGATCTACAGCTTCGATCGGCGCTTCCCGCGCGACCTCGGGTGGGAGGTCACCGCCCCATGATGATCGGCGGCGGGCCCGCGGGGCAGGAGCGGCCGGCCCGGCTCCTCCTCGTCGACGACGACCCCGACCTGCTCGTCGTGCTCGCCCACCAGCTGCGCGACGACGGCTACGAGGTCGTGACGGCCCGCGACGGCGAGGAGGCGCTGCGGCGCCTGGAGGCGGGCTGGCCCGACCTCGCGATCCTCGACATGATGATGCCGCGCCGCGACGGCCTCTCCCTCGCCCGCGAGATCAAGGCCCGGGCCGACCTGCCGATCATCGTCCTCTCGGCGATCGACGCCGCCGACTCGAAGGCGGAGCTCCTCGACGAGGTCGCCGAGGACTACGTCACGAAGCCGTACCACTACCCGGAGCTCCGGGCGCGGATCAACCGCATCCTGCGACGCCTCGGCGATCGCCTCCCGAGCCAGCGGATCGTGCTCGGGCCGACGCTCTCGCTCGAGCTCCACCGCCGCGCGGCGACCGTCGCCGGAACCGACGTCGCCCTCACCCCGACCGAGTCGCGGCTCCTCTACGCTCTGGCGGCCAACATCGGCCAGACGGTGTCGACCGAGACGCTCCTCCAGCGTGGCTGGGCGGACACCGACGACGCCGACCCGTCCTACGTCTGGGTGACGATGCGCCGGCTCCGGACGAAGCTCGAGATCGACCCGAACCGGCCGCGCCACCTCATCACGGTCCGCGGCGTCGGCTACCGGCTCGAGGCGGCACCGGGGTGAGCGGGGGCGGCCTGCGGGCCAGAATCACGCTCGTCGCGATCGCCACCGCCGTCCTGCCGGTCCTTGCCTTTGCGGCCCTTCTCGCCGCGAGCGGCAGCCCGATCCCGCTCCAGTTCGTCCTCACCGCGCTCGTCGTCGCGGCGTTCGTCGGCCTTGCCGCCGGGGGCGTCCTCGTCGGCGCAGTCGGGGGCCCGATCCGACGCCTCGCCGACCGCCTCGACCGGATCACGGCTGGCGAGCGCGTCGAGCCGCTCCCGGCACTCGCCGACGACGAGCTCGGCCGCCTCGCCGAGCGCCAGGAGGAGCTCGCCGCCGACCTCGCCCGACGCAACCGGCAGGTGGCCCGGGCCGTCGCCGCGATCACCGCGTGGGCCCCGGGCGATGGCGCCGAGCGGCTCCTCGAGCACGCCGCCCGCGACGCCCGCGAGGGCCTCGGGCCTCGTCGATGCCCGGATCGTCATCGGCGACCCGCACCGCGTGGAGCACGAGGAGCGCGTTCCCGGCGATCCCCAGCCCGTCCGTGCCGAGCTGCGCACCGGACGCGACGTCGCCGGCGTGCTCGTCGGCCACGCGCCCGCGACCACGCGCTGGGAGCCGGCCGACCAGGACCTCCTCGAGCTCTTCGCCGCCAGCCTCGCGGTCGCCCTCCGCGACGCCGAGCTGCTCGCCCGGGTCGAGGCGCAGAACGAGCGCCTCGTCGCCCTCGACGCCGAGAAGGACGACTTCCTCCGCGGCGTGTCGCACAACCTGCAGACACCCCTGGCGCGGATCCGGGCGAACGCCGACCAGATCGCCGCCGAGCAGGCGGCGGAGGGCGGCGAGGGGACGGCCGACCGACGGCTCGCGATCATCGCCGAGCAGAGCGAGCGCCTCTCGCGGATGGTCCGCCAGCTCCTCACCGTGAGCCGGCTCGACTCCGGGGTCCTGCGCCCCGTAGCCGAGGTCTTCGCTCTCGGGCCCCGCGTGCGTCGGGCCTGGGAGGCGCTCGGCGCGGGCGGCGGCGCGGGCGCGGGGCGCACCGGGGCAGGAGCGGGCCCCCGCGCGGGCGGCGTCCCCTTCGAGCTCGTCGACGAGGCCGGTGGCTGGCTCGCGATCGCCGATCCCGACCAGGTCGACCAGGTGATCTGGGCGCTCCTCGACAACGCCGTCAAGTACGGCGGCGGGGCGCCGGTCTCGGCGCGGGTGAGCGTCGATGCGGCGGCCGGCCAGGTGAAGCTGACGATCGCCGACGTCGGGCCGGGCATCGCCCCGGCGGACCGCGAGCGCCTGTTCGCCCGCTACGCCCGCGGCGGCTCCTCCGACGACCGCGACGGCACGGGGCTGGGGCTCTATGTCGGGCGGGCCCTCGCTCGGGCGAACGGGGGCGATCTCGGACTCGCGGACGCCGCCCCGCCCGGTGCAGCGTTTGCGCTGAGCCTCCCTGCGGAGCCGGCCACGGAGGGCTGACCGGCGGCGGGTAGCCTCCTCGCCGGACAGGCCACCTGGCCCCGATCTTCGGCCGCCGTGACGCGCTGGTGCCTCCTCGCACCAGCGCAAGGTCCACTGCAAGGAACGCGGCAGTACGGTACTTCAGTACCACCCGTCGGGGGACCAGGGAGGCCACGTGCGGCTTCGTACGAAGTGCGAGCGCGGCCAGAGCGTCGTGGAGTTCGCACTCGTTCTCCCGATCATGCTGGTCCTCTTGCTCGCGATCCTCGACTTCTCCCGGATCTACATCGACGATGACGAGCGTGGAGTCGGCAGCCCGCGAGGCCGCGGACTACGGGACCACGCTGGGGGCAGGGAAGTGGCAGGTCGGAGCGCCGGCGAATGCCACCGTCGCGGAGATGATCAAGCGGGCGTGCACGGCCGCCAGCGACCTTCCCGACTATGAGGACCCCGACGGCGACCCGTCGACCGGCTGCGTCAACCCCAGTTTCGCCTTCTGCCTCACCACGTCGCTCGGAGGTGGGTGTGGCCCCCTCGATGCCGCCGCATCCTGCGAGAACCCGATACGGGCGGTTCCCTGCACCGTGACCGTGACCCTCACCCACACGTTCAAGCTGGTCTCACCGTTCAACATCGACGTCTTCGGCTCCCAGATCGGTTTCCCCTCGACGATCACGTTCGAGCGGGACAGCACGTTCGCGATGACCGACATCGACATCTCGGCACCGACGCCATGATCCGTCGACGGCGCTCGAGGAGCGGCCGGGCCGTCCGAGGCCAAGCGATGGTCGAGTTCGCCCTCGTCGCCCCGATCTTCTTCCTCGTCCTCTTCGGCATCATCGAAGCCGGGCGCTTCATGCTGTACTACGAGACCCTCAACAACGCGACGCGTGAAGGTGCCCGGTACGCGATCGTGAACGGGGCCAACACCCTCGGCTGCCCCACCGGACCACCGGCCCCTGGGTCCTCCCCCTGCGATCCTGCCGGCGCGGACGTCGTGGAACGCGTACGGCAGGCCGCGTTCGGCGTCCTGGGAACAGGCGTCGCCGTCACGCCCTCGTGGCACGACCCAGCCACCAACGGCCGCGGGTCGACGGTGACGGTGCGCGCGAGCTACACCTACTCCGCCCTCATCCCGATCGTGCCCCTGCCGGCCATCACCGTCGAAGCGGAGTCGAGCCTTGTTGTCAACAACTAGGTCCCAGGATCAGCTCGCAGCCCAGCGCGGGCAGGTGCTCGTTCTGTTCGCCGGTGGGCTCGTCGACGCTTCTGATCATCGCCGCGCTCGCGTTCGACGTCGGGATGATGCTTCTCGAGCGGCGCGACCAGCAGAACGCGGCCGACGCGGCGGCTCTTGCCGGCGCTCGGTTCGTGCTGACGTCGACATCCGACGCACGAACCGCAGCGAGCAGGATCGCGCAGGCGAACGGATACGACGACGCCGCGGCGGACGAGGTCGTCAACATCTTCATCCCGGCGATCCACGGGCGATACGCCGGGATGCCGGGCTTCATCGAAGTCCAGATCGAGGCGAACCGCCCCTCCATCTTCGGCGGGATCATCGGCCGGGCGGTCTGGCCCGTCGGCGCGTATGCGGTCGCCACCAATCGGCAGGACCTGGCATTCCCGTTCGGGATGCTGGCTCTCGACCCGACCGCATGCAAGGCGATCCAGGTGTCCGGCACCGGCCAGATCATCTCCGCTGGCAGCATCCAATCGAACTCGACCGGCGAGGAGTGCTCGCCACCGATCAGCTTCAGCCGGACCGGCGGAAGCACGATCACGGTCGGCGCGAACGTCTACTGTCGCGCCGTCGGTCCGATCCAGGATCAGGGCAGCGGGACCATGGGCGACTGCATCCCGGCACCGAACTCGTTCGCGCTGCCCGACCCGCTGCGGAACCTCCCGGCGCCGGCCATGCCCGACCCTGCCGACCCTGATGGGCAAGGTCGGAGCACACGCTCGCCGCGCCGGCGGGCTGCCCCACCTCGACGACGCCGGCCACGGCGCCTCAGCCCCCGGCTCTGTGACGTCGGCGGGAACGGGAGCACCTACAGCGGGCAAGGCCTGGGTGCTCTACCCGGGCCTCTACCCCGGCGGCATCTCGGTCGACGAACGGGGCGACGGCGTACCTGATGCCGGGCATCTACTGGATCGGCGGGGGCGGCCTCAACGTCCAGACCGGACGCGTCGATCATGACGGTCGCGGAGCCCGGGCCGACGACTGTTGCGGGAGCGACGTGGGGCGGCGGGGTCATGATCTACAACTCCAGCCTGCCCTCCAGCCCCGGTGGCGTGATCAACATGAACTCGTCGTCGGCCACCATGCTGCTCAAGCCCTTCCAGGCGACGGCCCAGGACCCTCGCCCGATCTACAACAACATCGTCATCTTCCAGGACCGGACGCTCGACATCGCCGGCGATGACGTGACGCTCAACGGCGCCACCTCCGCGGCTCACGTCGACGGGATGGTCTACGTGCCGGCCGGTGACGTGAAGCTGAACGGCAACGGCGGCACGCTCTCCGTCGGGCAGATCATCGCCAACACCTACAAGATCGACGGCGGCGGCGGCACGATCGAGGTGACGGAAGACGACCTGTACAAGGCGATCATCGTGGCCGCGGGACTCGTCGAGTAGCGAACCTGCCCGAGCGCGCGGCTGACCTCCGCGACTGTCACGGCCGGGGATGCGCCGCGTCGGAAGGGCCAGCGCGCGGCGAAGCCGAATCGTGATCGGAGCGGGGGTCAGGCCGCCTCGAGAAGCTCGGTCTGCTCGTCGATCTCGATCACGGCGTCAGGAGCTGCGCCAACCGGCTGACGCGTCGACCAGATGATCCCCAACGGGTCGCCCGCGAAGACCGCGGCGCAGGCGATCCCGAGGATCGGCCCGATGAGTTCGGGTACGCCGAGGAACAACGCGATGTAGCCACCGGCGTACCACCCGGCGAGGAACCAGAGCACTCCCGCTGCGATGCGCTTGTTCATGCCGACGTATGGTCGCGGTTCGAGCCGCCCGAGACCATGGCGAGGTCGTACCCCCAGAACATGGGACCGTCGGCCGTTGCCATGCGGTCCGACTCTAGCGCTGTCGTCCGCGTGACGGTCCCGCGCCCAAGGGACGGACTGCGGGATCAGTGAATGAGCTGGATGGCCAGCGGCGTGAACGCGTTCGTGGGGGTCGCATCGCCGACGGTCATGTTGCGGGCGACCACGCGCTCCTTGAAGTAGCCGATCAGGCAGTTGTTGACGTCGTTGCCTGGGCTCGTGGGCGAAGCGGGCGACGCCAGGGACGGGCTCGTTGCACTCGCCCTGGTGGTTCCCCTGGATGTACGAGTGCTCGAGGTGGAACGTGGCGAATGTCACCAGGTAAGTACCAGCCCTGCCCGTTCGCGCCGATGTCTCCCGGTGCGCAGTCCCCGAGGCTCGTCTTGGTGCCCGCCGGGACGGCGTCGCAGGTCCCGATCAGCCGCTCGTCCGCAGGTCGTGGCGGGATTGTCTGCCTCGCGCATGGAAGATCGGGATGGTGATGTCCGTCCCCTCGAGGGTGTCCATCGGGGCGTCGAGGGCGGTCTTGCCGCCGGTCTCTGTTACCTCGTACCAGCGCGGAGTCGTGATCGGCGGGTTCTTGTTGACGCCCGTGATCCACTCGCTGATCTGCGGGACGCCACCGCCCCCGCTGTCCCAGTCGATCCAGCCGACGTTCCCCGGCCCGTTCGAGCAGAGCGGGATCGCGACCCGGTTGTTCGGTCCGAATGGCCACTCGATGCCATTGCTGGGGAAGTACGAGCTTGTCCGGGCCGCCGCCGCTCTCGCACTGAGTGAGCAGGATCGGGAAGGTCAGCGGGACCACCCCGCCGTACCCGGACTCGCTCAGCGATAGCCCGTGATCGCCGTGGCCTCGGCTCCCGCGGTCCACGTGGGCATGCCCACGACGCCGGCGATGTACGTGCTGAACTCGCGGCTGCCTCGCACCGCGACTCCCTGGGTCCCAGCCGGGATCGTGCCGGCGCCGACGGTGCCAAGCACGGCGCCAGAGCGGTCCGTGTACTCGGCAGACTCGATCGACGTGATGCCGTTCGCGGTCGCCGTCTGGCTGACCGCCGCCTCCACAGCGGCGTCCGTGATCGATACGCCGACGATCATGCGGGCGATCTGCGTGGCTCCAGCCTCCGCCGCCGCGTCGACCGCGTTCTGCGTCTGGCGCTGCTGCGCGAAGGCGTTGCCTCCGTCGATCACGACTGCGACGGCGGCCATGAGAGCCACCAGCGAGAGAGCCATGATGACAATGACCTGACCGCCTTCAGTCGGGCGGCTCCACGGAGTCGAGATGTTCATCGGGATCCTTCTTCCATCACGGCCTGGTGAACTCGATCGGAAGCTGAGTGGTCGCGGACATGTCGATGGGTCCGACCAAGGACCCGATGATCGGAGTGATCGCGGCGAACCGGTATCTCGTCGTGACCTCGGCGACGCATCCGAGGCTCCGCGACGGGCAGGACCCACTCAGGTCCGGCAGGAGATACGCCACGTCGACGTCCGTCGTCGGATCGAGCCCGAGGGAGGTCGCCTGGTCCGCGGCCTCGGTCGCGCCGGCCGGGATGCCGCCTGTGGTCCGCTGGTCGACGATCGCCACGCGCGCACCCTCCCGGGCGGCATTCGAGATGGTGTTGTACGCGTAGATGGCACGTCCCAGATCAAAGATCCCCATGAACAGCAGGAGCAGGATCGGCAGCACGAGGGCGAACTCAACGAGGCCCTGGCCGTCTGGTCGTGTCTTGCGAGCGATCATGTGTGAGTCACCGTCATCGGCGTGGTCGCCGGCACGCAGGCGCCACCCGCAGGCGGGTTCTGCCCTGTCACGATCTTGTTGTTCGAGCCCAGCTGCCCGGCGTGAAGGCACCTGTGAACCCTGCGGCAGCCCACTCGAGGCGCGCTTGGGCGACGGTCTCGGATCCGCCTCCCGGTGCAAGAGCGAGATCAGGCACAACGAAGCAGAGCCGGCGTCGGGGTCGGTGTCCGACGGGCGTCGGAGTCGGTGTCCCGACGGGCGTCGGCGTCGGGGCGGGCAGGTGTTGGCGTCGGGACCACCGGGGGCGGGATCCGGGCCTGGTTCGGGAGCCCGGCGATGTCCCCGGCCCGGATTCGGAACTCCGTGCTGGCGCCAAGTTGGACCGTATTGCCCACGATCGTCGAGATGATCGGTGTGATCGGTCGGAACGGGCATGTCAGTGACACCCGCACGGTGTCGCCAACGTCGTATGCCGTATCGGGCGTCAGGCCAGCGCCCGAGGTGTCGGTCCCGTCGGTGAAGACCGGGGCCGGGGGCGCCGGGCATCCAGACACGCCTCCATCGTTCAAGATGAGTGCAGCGTACTCCGCCCGGAGGGCGGCATTGCCGGCACCTTCCCAGCCTGCGTGTTGAGCGCAGCGAAGTTCGCCCCGATCCGAGACGCATTCTGGAGGTTGATCCAGCTGTAGAAGGCGCGGCCGAAGTCGAGGGCCAAGAGGAGGATGAGCAGCAGCACAGGTGCGACAAGGGCGAACTCGACGAGTCCCTGGCCACGAGCGCCTCCGGTGCGCCGTCGACGACTGCCATTTCGCTGGATCTGCGGCATCGGTACCCCTCGCGACCAGTACGTAGGTCCCGTTAACCTTGGGCTGACGACCTTGCATTCGACATTTCACGAGCGCCGGTGCGGCACCACACTGCACGGGCAGCGTGCCATGCGCTGCACAAGAGCCGGTGCTGCAGCGCACCAATCGGGAGGACCAACGAGCCCCCGCTCCTGACCGATTGGGCTATGCACGCGGGCAACGTTTGAAGGCACCGTGCAAGGTGGCGCGTCGAGCATTCCTCGACGTCGACCACGTCACGGGAGCCCGCCATGTCGTCCTGGCCGTTCCGGCCGCAGATCGCAGCTCGAGGGGAGCGCGCATCCGCCGCGGCTGATCGCGCGCGCAGGGGCGCCGCACCGGTCGCCATCGTGGCCATCGCGCCGGCCGCCGCAGCTGGCGCCGACGCCACGCCCCACGTGCGTGACGCGCGCCGGCGCTCGCGCGGGCAGAGCATGGTCGAGTTCGCGCTCGTCCTGCCGATCCTCCTCGTCCTGCTGCTGATCGCGGTCGACTTCGGGCGCGTCTACCTCGGCTATATCAACGTCCAGAACATGGCCAGGATCGCGGCCAACGAGGCGGCAACCAACCCGGACGGCTGGTTCAACGCCGACGGGGCGGTCCAGGCGAGCTATCGCCGGCAGGTCCTCGAGGACGCGCGCGCCATCAACTGCGGCCTGCCGATGAGCGGCGGCACCCTGGCGTCCTCGGCGGACCCGAACTTCAGCGGCTGGGACGTGGGCGACACCGCGACGGTCCGGATCACCTGCGATTTCGGGGTCATCACGCCGGTCATCTCGAACATCGTCGGCGGGACCGTCAGGGTGGCCGGTGAGGCGACGTTCCCGGTCCGCACCGGGATGATCGCCAACGGCGGCGCCACCGGCGGCGGCATCGACAAGCCGACGGCCGACTTCTTCGCCGACAAGACGTCGATCCAGGAGGGCACCGCCGCGCAGTTCCACTACAGCGGCGGCGGCGGCACCCCGACCTCGATCTTCTGGGAGTTCGGCGACGGCCAGTCGGCGATGGGCGAGAGCCCGCTCCACACGTACGCCACCTCGGGCGCGTACGACGTGACCGTCACCGCCACCAACTCGGCGGGGAGCGACAAGATCACGAAGACGAGCTACATCATCGTGCTCCCCTCGTCGTCGATCGCCTTCTCCGCGTCGCCGCTCGGCGGCACGTATCCGCTGCCCGTCACGTTCAAGGACGAGTCGGCCGATGCCGTGAAGTGGCTCTGGGACTTCGGCGACGGCAAGACGAGCACCGAGGAGAACCCGACCCACACGTACACGAGCGCCGGGACGTACGACGTCAGCCTCGAGATCGAGGACAGCACCGGCGCGAAGGCGAGCCTGGAGAAGACCGCGTACATCACGGTCGGGTCCGGGCTGTGCCACGTCCCCAACTTCTTCAACGTCTCGACCGACAGCGCCCAGAGCCTCTGGGGAGGCGCCGGGTTCACGACCCAGGTGCAGTTCCACTCGAAGGACACGCCGTGGCTCATCAAGAGCCAGGACATCACCGGCGCGTCGGTCGTCCCCTGCAGCAGCACGATCACCGTGAAGAAGAACTGATGAAGACCATCCTTCCGGCGGCGCTCCGGCGCAGCCGCCCGCGCTCCCGAGGCCAGGCACTCGTCGAGTTCGCCCTCGTGATCCCGATCTTCCTCGTGGTCGTGATCGGCACGTTCGACCTCGGCGCCGGCGTCTTTGCCTACAACTCCGTGACGAACGCCGCCCGCGAGGGCGTGCGGCTCGCGATCGTCAACCAGAGCCAGACGGCGATCGAGAAGCGGGCGATGGACGCCACCGCGATCGCCGAGACCGAGGCCCCGAACGTCCTCGTGAGCTTCTTCCGACCGGGTCCGAATGCCGACCCGACCCAGAACCCGACCTGCTCGGCGCCGATCCCGGTCGGCTGCATCGCCGTCGTCAGCTTCCAGACGACGTACCGCCCGTTCACGCCGATCATCGCCTCGATCATCTTCCCGACCGGCGTGACGATGCATGCCCGTTCCGTCCTCCCCGTCGAATACAGCTGCCCGTCCGGCTCGATGACGGCCGCGCAGTGCCCGAAGCAGCCGTGACGATGACCCTCGTGCGAACCCGGAGAGCCGCCATGACCTCGTCCACCGCTCCGCGCGGCCCCCGCCGGGGGGAGCGCGGCCAGATCCTCGTCATCGCGGCCCTCGGGATGGTCGCGATGATCGGCATGGCCGCGCTCGTCCTGGAGGGCGGCAACGCCTATGCCCAGCAGCGCGTGACCCAGAACGGGGCGGACGCGGCGGCGAACGCCGGCGCGACGGTGCTCGCACGGCGGCTGGCCGGCGCGGTCCTCACCGACACGGACGTCGCCGGGGCGGTGACGACGATCGGCGGCGCCAATAACCTCGACCAGCAACCCGCCTACTACACGGACATCCAGGGCCGGCCGCTCGACGCGGCCGGGGGCGTGGTGGCGGTGGAATCCGCCGCGACGGTCGGCAGCGGGACGATCCCGCCCGGCGCCCAGGGCGTCGCCGTGCGCGGCAGCCGGTCCTTCGGGACGTTCTTCGGGCGGGCGATCGGGTTCAACTCGTTCACGGCCGGCGCCTCCGCGACGGCGGTGACCGGACGCCTCGTCGGCGGCAACTTCCTGCCGGTCATCTTCCCGATCAACATCGTGGACTGCGAGACGAACGGCGACCTCGGCACGGGCGAGGACCAGTGGCAGATCGCCCAGCCGTCCGCCACGAAGGGTGCCCCGCCGATCGGCCCCGAGTACCTCATCCCGCTCTGCAAGACTGGCACCGGCCAGTTCATGATCCTCGACCTCGACGACAGCCTGAAGTGCGACGAGGAGGTCATCACGCCCCCGGCGGTCGCGTTCAACAGCTTCCCGACCTACATCAACGGCGACCAGGGTAACGACTGCATGAAGAAGGTCGTCGACGAAGTCAACAAGAAGCCCGGGCGGGTCTACATGGTCCCGATCTGCGACGACGAGTGCACGACCACGGGCGGCGGGAACGCCCAGTACAAGGTCATCAAGGTCGCCGCGTTCTGGGTGGACTACATGTCCGAGAGCAACAACCCGAACAACCCGGCCTGCCAGCCGCAGGCGGGCCTCATCCCGATCGCCGGGAACGGCAGCAGCAGCTGCATGGCCGGCTGGTTCGTGCGCTACGTGACGCGCGGGCCGGTCGGCCAGGGACCGATCGGCAACAGCGACGCGATCGGCGTCCAGCTCATCCAGTAGCTCTCCGGGCTCCTCACCGGGCGGCGGCCAGCGGGCCCCGCAGCGGTCCCGTCTCGGGACCCGTGGCGGGGCCTGCCGCGCGCACCGCGGAGTTCGGCTGCCCGCTCCGGCCCGCGCCCGCCGGGGCGGCCCTCGTCGGTCCATCGGATGTACGCTTGAGGTCGGTCGCGGCGTGTGCACGCCTCGCCGCGAACCGGCTGGAGGCCCGCCCGTGTCGACCGACGACAAGACGCAGCTCGATCCGCTCGCCGCGCCGCGGACCATCCGCATGGTCCGCCGCTTCGAGGCCCCGCCGGCGCGCCTCTACCGCTGCTGGACGGACCCCGAGGAGATCGTCCGCTGGTTCCCCGAGCAGATCGACGGCTCACTCGCCCTCAACACGCGGAGCACCCTCATCTTCCCCGACCAGCGCACCTGGTGGGACGTGACCGCGCTCGAGAGCGATCGTCGCTTCGACTTCCGCTGGCCGTGGCTGCCGGACGACGCGTGGGTGACGACCGTCTCGGTGACCCTCGAGCACGCGGGCTACGGCTGCCTCATGACGCTGACCGACGGGCCATTCGACCTCCGGATGCCGGGCGTCCTCGACGCCTACTCGGAGGCGCGCGAGGGCTGGGGCGAGGCGCTCGCCTGGCTGCGCGGCTGGGTCGACTTCTCCGTGGAGCTCCGCGACCGCCGCTACTGATCGCGGCACGGCGCCGGCACGGCGCCGGGCGTGGCGGGCGCGCCGGGCGGTGCCGGCGCGGCCCACGGCGCGCCGGGCGCCTCGGGCGGCCCCTGTTGCGTCCCACGCCATGTTTCGTGTCCGGCGACCTGGTGGCGGCCGTGCTCGGCCGTGTTGCGCCGCCGCCTGTGCGTGCCACGCGACGATCATGCCGCTGGGCGGCGTGCCCGGAGCCGCGGCGCAGAAAGGATTGCGTGCGACGCGATTCGGGGCCGGTCGCGAGCCGCGGCACCCCGATCGTCAGCGCTCCGGCCCCGCCGCTTCGCCCTACCGTCCCCGCCCGAAGGCCATCGCGAACATCCGCCGGAAGCTCGGTGCCTGGCCGTACAGGAGGACACCGGCCGCGTAGACGCGGGCCGCGACCCACAGGGCGACAACGATGGAGACCACGAGGATCGCCGCCGCGAGCGCCACCTCCGGCGGACCGACCTGGCCGCCGATGTACAGGGAGAGCATCAGGAACGGGCTCGTGAACGGGACGTACGCCAGGAGCGTGACCCAGGCCGCGTCGACGGGCACGATCCCGATCGAGGCATAGACGGCGACGAGGTACGCCGCGGTCCCGATGAGCGACATCGGGGCCACGATCGTGTTGACGTCCTCCATCCGCGACACCATCGCCCCGGCCGCGGCATAGAGCGTCGCGTACAGCAGGTAGCCGAGGACGAAGAAGACCGAGAACACCACGATCACGTCGGGCGTCAGCACCTGCGGCACGGACAGGTCCGACGACGGCGTGCCGAGCACGGCCTCGGCGATCACGCCGGACAGGGCGAACGCGATGAGCGCCGGGAACACGGCCGCGGCGAGCTGCACCAGCCCGAGGCCGCCGACGCCGAGCACCTTGCCGCCGAGCAGCTGGAACGGCGTCGCCGCGCTGATGACGATCTCCATCACCCGGCTGCTCTTCTCCTCCGCCGCGCTCGTGGCCACCCACTGGCCGTACAGGACGACCGCGAGCAGCAAGAAGACGACGAGAGCCTGCCCGACCAGGGCGGTCGTGGCGTACTCGGCGGGCGTCGACGGCTCGCCGGGCCCCGGTGCCGTGGGGGTGTCCATCGTCACGTCGGCCGGCGCGAACAGCGTCGCCTGGTCGCCCGGCGCGACACCGAGCCGGTCGAGCCGGTCGGCGACGGCGAGCGAGAGCGCCGCCTGGCGGAGGAGCTCGGGCGTGCGCCGGCCCGGGGTCTCCTCGGAGATGACGACGAACGCGAGGTCCCCGTCTTCTCCCCGGTCGACCACGATGGCGGCCGAGAGCTCGCCCTCGTCCACGGCCGTCCGCGCCGCCGCCTCGTCGGGGATCGCCTGCACCGCGTAGCCGCCCTGGCCGTCGGTCGCACTGGCGTTGAGGATCGAGCTGAGCTGGCCGACCGCGTTCGTCGCCGGCGGCGGGTCGGCCACGGTCACGACGCCGACCTCCTCCTGGCCGCTGCCCCCTCCCTCGAACCAGCTGATCGCGATCGGGGCGAGGGCGACGGCGACGCCGGCGGCGGCGAGGAACGCCGTGGCGATGACGAACGTGCGGGTCCGGGCCCGGACGTTGAACTCGCGGCGGGCCACGGCGAGGATGTTGCGGATGTTGGCGTTCATCGCGGAGCCTCCCCGGCGCCGGCGCCGTCTCCGCCGCCGAGCCCTCCGCCGGCCGCCGAACCGCCGACCCGCGCCGCCCCCGGCCCATCGGGCACGCCGGCCAGCGAGATGTCCTCGCGCGCCGACTTCCCGACGCGCTCGACGAAGATCTGCTCGATCGAGGGATCCGCGATCTCGAAGAGGGTGACCCGGTCGCCGCGGGCCAGCGCCGCCTGGAGGATCGTCGCCGGGTCCGTCCCGCCGATGACCTCGAGCTCGGTGTAGTCGCGGCCCGGCCGGACGACCGCGACGCCGGGGACCTCGGCGAGCCAGGGGAGGTCCGGGTCGCCGTCGGTCGCCAGGCGGACGACCTGCTTGCCGGTCGATCGCTTCACCTCGCGCGTCGGGCCGGAGGCGACCAGCCGGCCGGCGTCGATGATCGCGATGGCGTCGCAGAGCTCCTCCGCCATGTCCATCTGGTGCGTGCTGAAGACGAGGGTCTTGCCGCGGTCGCGCATCTCGAGGAAGGCCGCTTTGAGGAGCGCCACGTTCACCGGGTCGAGGCCGGTGAACGGCTCGTCCATGATCAGGACCTCGGGATCGTGGAGGATCGCGGCGATGAACTGGATCTTCTGCTGGTTGCCCTTGGAGAGCTGCTCCGCGCGGCGGTCCGCGTACTCGGGAACGCGGAAGCGCGCGAGCCAGGCCCGGACCTCCTGCTCGGCCTTCTTCCGTGGCACGCCGTACAGGCCGGCGAAGAAGACGAGCTGGTCCATGACCTTCATCCGCGGGTAGAGGCCGCGCTCCTCGGGGAGGTAGCCGAACGTCTCGCGGGGGAGCTCGGTGGAGGGGCGGCCCTTCCACGTCGCGGAGCCGCCGTCGGCGCGGAGGATGTCGAGGACGATCCGCATCGCCGTCGTCTTGCCGGCGCCGTTGGCGCCGAGGAAGCCGAAGACCTGGCCGGGCTCGACCGAGAAGCTGATGCCGTCGAGGGCCCGGACGTCCCCGAACGACTTCCGGAGGTCGGTGATGACGAGGCTCATGCGCTCGATGGTCCCCCGTTGTGATCGGCCGGCCGGATCGCCATGGGGCGGGGCAGACACGTGATGCAGTCGGGCCAGCCTACCGCCGCGGCGCCGGCGTCGTCAGGGACCGTGAGGCCCGATCCGCCCGGTCTTCCGACCCGTCCGACCCGGGCGGGGCGGCCCGGCGCCCGGTCCCCGGCCCGGTCGGGGCTCGCCACCCGACGTGGCGGCCGGTACGCTTGAATGCCCACGTCCCGGCCGGGCCGGGGGTGGCACCGCCACGGGGCCTGGAGGAGAGGGAGGCAGACGTGCCGGTCGGGCAGCCGGGCGACGCACGGGACGAGGTGCCCGGAGCGCCCGTGCCTGCGTGGGCCGCTCCGGCCGCCCCGCCGGCCGTCGCCACCCGGACCGGGTCCTGGTTCGCCGGCCTCGACCCGCGCGGCTGGCGCACGACGGTCGTCGCGGCCGTGCTCATGGTCGCGACCGTCTTCACCGCGAACCTCGTGAACGCGGCGGTGCCGCTGCCGGCGGAGCCCGTCGCCCCGGTCGAGCCGGGGCCGGCGATCCCCGGCAGCGAGCCGGCGCCCGGCGACCCCGTGCCCGCGGAGCCCGCGCCGGTCGAAGCCGGACCGGTGGAGCCGGGCGATGCCCTCGAGGTCGGCTACGGCCTCGTGCTCTACCCGCCGGCCGGCTGGTCGGTCGTCGGCGCCGAGCCGGGCCAGGTCGCCCTCCAGAAGGGCGGGGTCGTCCTCCTGGCCCTGGCGATCCCGTTCGACGGCGACCCGGCCGCGCTCGCCGACGAGTACACCGCGGCCTTCTTCGCCGACGGCCAGTTCACGGCGGCGACGCCCCAGGCCGGCATGCTGGGGAACGCGATCCCGTCGGTCGTCGTGGGCTGGTCGGGGTTCGTCGACGGGAGCCAGTACGACGGCGCGGTGGCGGCCGGCGTCGCCTCGGGCACGGGGATGGTCCTCAACGTCATCGCCCCGAAGGGCCAGTTCGGCGCCGTGGCCTCCGACCTCGACGTCATCGGCGAGACGCTCCAGATCGTCCCGGGAGGCGGGTGATGACGCCGCAGCAGCCCGGCACGTTCGGCGAGGGGGTTGCCCCCCGCTGGGGCTACCAGACGTCGTTCTGGCAGCGCCGCCAGCCGGCCTTCTGGCTGTTCATCGTCAGCCTCGTCCTCACCGGGTTCGTCGCCGTCGGCCAGCAGCTCGAGATGATCGCCTACGCACCCGAGGCGTGGTTCCTGACGCTCGCCCTCCTGGCGCCGTACGCGATCCCGGTGATCCTCGTGGTCTACTGGCTCGACCTGTACGAGCGGGAGCCGGTGAGCATCCTCGCGGCGGCCCTGCTGTGGGGCGGGATCGTCGCCACCACGCTCTCGATCTACACGAACGCGCCGATCTCCGAGCTGATCTTCAAGCTCACCGCCGACCCGATCTTCACCCAGGACTGGAGCGCCGCCCTCACCGCCCCGTTCGTCGAGGAGGGGTTCAAGGCGCTCGGAATCGTCCTCCTCGTGTCGATCGCCCGGGCCGAGCTTGACGACGTCCTCGACGGCTTCGTCTGGGGCGCGATGATCGGGATCGGGTTCCTCCTGGTCGAGGACGTCTTCTACTTCGTGCAGGCGTACGCGAACGCCGGCGGCTCGTACGGCGGGGTCGCCGAGATCTTCTTCATCCGGATCATCGGGGCCGGGCCGTACAGCCACTTCCTGTACACGGGCCTCATCGGGATGGGGGTCGCCTACTACCACACGCGCACGGACCGGACGCCGACACGCCGGCTGGTCGTCGGGATCGCGCTGGCGGCCGCCGGGGTCGCCGCCCACTTCTTCTGGAACTCGCCGCTCCTGCTCGACCTCCTCGGTGAAGGCTCGCCGATCGACTGGCTCGTCTACACGACGGTCAAGGGCCTGCCGATGCTCATCGGGCTCGTGCTGGTCGTGCGACTGGCCCGCGGGCGCGAGCGCCGCTGGTTCGAGCGGCTCACGGCGGACCACGTGGACGACGGCACGATCACCCCCGACGAGTTGCACGAGCTCTCCAGCGTCCGCCGCCGCTGGCGCGCCCGGCGGGCGGCGGGAGCACGGCACGGCGGAGCCGGCAAGCGGCTCAAGGGCCTGGTCCAGCGCCAGCAGATCAACCTGGCGATGGTGGCGAGCCGGGTCGGCGACGTGCCGCACCACCCGGACCTCGTGAAGCAGCGCGACCTGGTCCGGGCACTCAAGGCGGAGTACGCGGCGCTGGCAGGGAACGGGGCCGGCGGGAGGGACGCGGCCGCGGTCGGCACCGGCGCGAGGGCTGCGGCCGGGGCAGCGTCGCCGGGCGCCGGCGGGGCCTCGGCTCCGCGGCCCGGTGTCGCCGCGGCGGGCGCGGCCACTTCGCCTCCGTTGCCGCCGCCCCCGCCGGCATGGCGGGGGACTCACCGCGTCCCGGACGGGGGCATGGCCGCCTGGGCCGCACCCGACCCGGCGCACGCCCCGATGGTCAACCTCGGCGGGCGCCTCGAGCTGATCGTCGTGGAACGGGCGGGCGACTGGGCCAGGGTCGCGGCCGTCAACGGCTGGTCGGGCTGGGTCGACGGACGGCGGCTGATCCCGCGGGGGTAGCGGGCGAGTTCGTGTCGGCACGGGGCCGGTGGGCAGCAGGCGGCGCCGGGCCGGCGCGGCCGAACACGGAGGCGATGCAAGCTTTACCGACGTTGCGCGGCCCGGCGCGCACGCGATGCAAGCCCCGGTGTCATTGCGGTGACCTTTCCGCACGACTTGCCGGGCAGACCCGCGGTTCGGGCTGCAGCTCGAGCGCGGCCCCCGCCGTAACGACAGCCGGGCTTGCACCGGGCGCCTCGGATCACGCCGCGGCCCACTACTATCGGCGGATGACGATGATGGAGCGGCCGGCGACCGGGATCGAGCATGCGACGGCGCCGACGACGCACGGCCGCGCGGTCACGGCCGCCGGGGCGGGCGGTGCGGCCGCCGGCCCGGGCGATGCGGCCGCGGCAACGGCGACGGCCGCGCAGCTCATCGACCTCATCCGGCGCTCCGTGATCGGTGACGACGAGGCAGTGGCCGGTCCGTTCGGCGTGCGCCGGGTGACCTATGCCGACTACACGGCGTCCGGCCGCAGCCTGTCGTTCGTCGAGGACTACCTGCGCAACGCCGTCCTCCCGCTCTACGCGAACACGCACACCGAGAGCTCGGGGACGGGCCTCCAGACGACCCGCTTCCGGGCCGAGGCGCGAAGGATCGTCGCGGACGCATTCGGCGCGACCGACGAGCACGTGGTCCTCTTCGTCGGGTCGGGCTCCACGGCGGCGATCGACCGCCTCGTCCACGTGCTCGGCCTCCGCCTGCCGGAGCAGCTCGACGAGCGCTACGACCTCGCCGCCCGGATCCCCGCCGCCGAGCGCCCGGTCGTGTTCATCGGCCCGTACGAGCACCACAGCAACGAGCTGCCGTGGCGCGAGTCGATCGCCGACGTCGTCGAGATCCCGGAGGACGCCGACGGGCGCATCGACCTCGCCCGGCTCGAGGCCGAGCTCGTCGCCCACGCGGACCGGCCGCTGAAGATCGGCAGCTTCTCCGCCGCGTCGAACGTCACCGGCATCCTCTCGGACACGAGGGCGATCTCCGTGCTCCTCCATCGCCACGGGGCACTCTCGTTCTGGGATTTCGCCGCGGCTGCGCCGTACGTGGAGATCGAGATGGCGCCGCACCGACCGGGCCCCGGTGGGCCGGGAGGGGACGCGGAGACCGACGGCGATGCCGCGCTCGACACGAAGGATGCGGTGTTCGTCAGCCCTCACAAGCTCATCGGCGGACCGGGCACGCCGGGCATCCTCGTGGCCCGCCGCGACCTGTTCCGTAACCGTGTGCCGACCGTACCGGGCGGCGGTACCGTGGCCTATGTCAATCCCAGCGAACACGTCTACCTGGACGACGTCGAGCATCGCGAAGAGGGCGGCACGCCGGCGATCGTCGAATCGATCCGCGCCGGGCTCGTCTTCCAGCTGAAGGAGGCCGTCGGCGTCGAGGCGATCCGGGCGCGGGAGGAGGCCTTCATCGCCCGGGCGATCGCTCGGTGGCGGTCGAACCCCGATCTCGAGATCCTCGGCAACCCCGACCTGCCGCGCCTGTCGATCGTCTCCTTCGTCGTCCGCCACGAGGGCCGCTACCTCCACCACAACTTCGTGGTGGCGCTCCTCAACGACCTGTTCGGGATCCAGGCCCGCGGCGGCTGCTCGTGCGCCGGCCCGTACGGCCACCGGCTGCTCGGGATCGACCTCGAGCGCTCGCACGCCTTCGAGCGCCTCATCTCGCGGGGATGCGAGGGGATCAAGCCCGGCTGGGTCCGGGTGAACTTCAACTACTTCGTCAGCGAGGCCATCGTCGACTTCATCCTCGACGCGGTCGACCTCGTCGCCCGCGACGGCTGGCGGCTCCTCCCGCACTACCGCTTCGAGCCGCCGACCGGCCTGTGGCGGCACCGTGCCGGGGCGCCCGAGCCGCCGCTCTCGCTCCACGACGTCCAGTACGTCGACGGCGAGATGCGCTTCGCGGCCCACCGCCACCGCGAGCCCGAGTCGCGCCTGGCCGACTACCTCGCCGAGGCACGGGCCCTGCTGGCAGCCTCGCCGCCGGTGGTCGACGCGGGCGCGGACGCACCCGAGGCGACCGCGTGGGCGATCGACGACGACTTCGAGCACCTGCGCTGGTTCTGGCTGCCGGCCGAGGCCGAGACGGCGCTCGCCGCCGATGCGGGACCGACCTGACCTGTCGTCGCGTCGCGGAATCGCGAGGCCCCCGGCATCGCTGCCGGGGGCCTCGCGGCGTGCGGTTCGGGGTCGAGGCTACGGGGTCGTTGCGACGAACCCGACCTGGAGCGCGCCGTCGGCGTCGCGAAGCTCGAGCTTGTCGCCGCTGATCGCGTACGTGCTCGCGTTCCCGAGAGCGGCGAGGAATGCTGCCTCCTGGTCCATGGCGGGCTGCTCGCACGCCATCTTGGTCGACATGACCGGGCCGAACGCGATGGTCGCGCCGTCGACGGTGTAGGAGCCGTTGAAGGTGTTGCAGCCGCCGTTCCCGGTGACCTTCCCGTCCTCGGTGAAGACCGCGGTCACCGTGGTGCCGGCGGCGACGCTCTGGACGGCGTCGTTCCCGTTGTTGATGCCGGTCGCGGACCACGTGGTCCCGGTCAGCCCGACGGGCTCGACGGCCGTGAAGCGGAGGATGAGCTTGCCACCGTCGCCGGTGAGCTCGAGCACGTCACCCGTGACCGCCACGTTGGTCATCTTCGGGAAGACCGTGAAGAACGCCGTCTCGACCGTGCCCTTGGGGCCGTCGCAGGCCATGAGCGTCCCGGCGATCTCGCCGATGGTGATCGATCCGCCGTCGAGCGTGTACGACGCCCGGTAGTTATTGCAGCCGCCGTTGCCGGAGACCGTGCCGTCGGCGAACGTGGCCGTCGCCGCGACCGCCTCGGGGACCGGAACCGCGGCTCCACCCTCGGTCGCGTATTCGGCGAGCTGCCAGTTCGTCCCCTCGAAGGCGGCCGGCTCGGCGGCGGGCTCGGTCGACGGCGCAACCGACGGCGAGGCGCCGCCGCCGGAGCAGGCCGCGAGCGCCAGTGCGCTCACTGCCGCGAGGACGAGGACGGGACGGAGGGCGCGGGGCGTGCGCCCGGGGGCCGGGGAGATCTGACGCATCGTGTCTTGGTTCCTCGGTGAAGGGGTGTTGATCGCCGGCCCCCGGCCGAAGTGGCGGGGTCCCGGGCCGGAGTCTAGACGAGCCCGCCCCCGGCGGCGTGACGCGGCCCCGGGACGTGAGGCGACCCGGGGCCGTGAGGCGCGTCCCGGCGGCGCGGCCCGGCGTTGGCGCGCCTGAAGCGCCGCGTGGGACGTCGCGACGGCCTCGCCGGGGCCACGCTACCGTACGGCGAACACCGCGTCGCAGGGAGGGGTTGCGGATGGGCTCGGCGGTCGGCCGCTCGGTCGGGCGGATCCTCGTCCTCGTGGGGCTGTTCGAGCTGGCGCTCGCGGCGGCCTTCTGGTTCCTCCTCGGGGACATGCCGGCGGCCGGCGACGGGATGCGCCTGACGGCCGGGATCCTCGCCCTGACGGGCGTCGTCCTCCTCGTCATCGGGCTGGTCGCGATGCGCCGCGCGGCCGCCACGGACCGCGTCAGCCGGGAGGGGATCGGCGGCACCGCACAGATCATGGGCGTCGCCCAGACCGGGATGTTCGTGAACAACAACCCCCAGGTGGCGCTCGACCTGCAGGTTCGGGTCATCGGCCGGTCGCCGTACCGGGTGACCGTCAAGGAGATCGTCCCGCTCATCCGCCTCAACCAGCTCCAGGGAACCGTGCCGGTCCGCGTGGATCCCGCGGACCCCGAGCGCGTCGTCATCCAGTGGGCGCTGGTCGGCGCCGGGGCGGTCGGCGGGGCGCCGGGCGGTGGGTTCGGCGGGCCGGGCTCCGACGCCGACGAGTCGCTCGGGCAGGTCGCGGCCGCGATGAGCGCCTCCGGCGGCGCCGACGCGGCGCCGGTCTTCGCGCAAGCCGACCAGGCGAACGTCTCCATCGAGCAGCTGCGGGCGTACCTGCGGGCCAACGGGGTCTCCGGCTCCGCCCGCATCGACCGGCTCGAGGACAGCGGCCAGACAATCGGCGACGAGCGGCTCTTCACGATGACGACGACCGTGACGGTGCCGGGCCGGCCCACGATCACGAGCGGTCCCTCGGCGGCGATGGTGCCCCTGGAGAAGGTCGGCCGGATCGCCGTCGGCGTCGTCCTCCCGGTGAAGGTGGCGCCCGACAACAAGGACGTGCAGATGTTCGAGTGGGACAGGATCTGAGCGGTTCCCGCGGCCGGGAGATCCCCGGGAGCTTCGCTACCGGACGTAGAGGCGGAACGTGACCGACCGGACGTTGCCGGCGGCATCCCGCACGACCCAGCGGACGATGTGGCGGCCCTGCCGGAGACGCGATGCCGAGACGAACACGCTGCGCGTCGCTCGCGTGCCGCTGGGCGACCACGTCCGGACGAGACGGCCGTCCACCCAGACCCTGAGGCGGCGGAGCGCCCGGTCGTCGGCCACGGTGGCTCCGATTGTCCGGCCGTGCCCGGCACGCACGACGCTCGTGCCGGTCAGGCGGACGAACGACGGGCGGTTCGTGTCGGGCGGAGGCGTCGGCACGGGGGTCGGGACCGGTGCGGGATCCGGCGTTGGGACCACCTCGGGTGTCGGGGTCGGGTCCGCCGTCGGCTCGGGCGTCGGCGCGGGGGTCGGGTTCGGGGTCACCTCGGGCATCGGCGTCGGGGTCGGTGTCGGTGTCGGTGTCGAGGCCGGGCCGCCGAGGCTGAAGACGCACGTGTAGTAGCGGCCCCCGTCGGACGCCAGCGCCGAGCCGCACCCGAACCGGTCGTACCCGCGGAGGATGTTGTCCCGGTGCCCGCTGCTCTGCATGAACCCGCGCTGGGCCACCTCGACCGTCTTCGGCGTCGTCGTCGTTCCGAGGCAGTCAGGGCCGTCGGCGCCACCCAGCGGGCAGCCGTAGGCGTACGTGGCAGCGGTCGTCGGATACCCCCTGTTCCAGGCGATGTTCTCCCCGCGTGTCGTCCGGTAGCCGAGCACCTGGTCCATGACGTCGAGCGCGCTCATCGTCGCCCCGTCGGTCCGGAGGCAGCCGAGGACGGAGTGGCTGAAGTAGCTGCGCTCCGCCATGTCGCGCGAGCGGCCGCGCAGGACGAGCGACGCGTCGGTCGGGCAGGCGAACGAGAGATCGCGGGCGAAGGCGGCGAGCTGCGGGTCAATCGCGAGCGCCACCTTCCCGAACGCCGTGCGGTCGAGGTTCGTGACGCGCATGAGCTCGTCGCCGAGCGGGTCGACCGGGTCGGCGCGAACGCCGGCGGGGGCCACCGTCACGGTTGCGGCGAGCAGCACCGCCGAGAGGATCGCGGGCCACGCCCGGCGGGCGCGACGGTCCGTGCACGCAGGTTCGGCAACGGACGATCGGTCGGCCGGCATGCCGACATGCTGCGATCAGCCCCGGCAGGCGCCAATCGCCCGCCCGTTCGGTCCCGCCGAACGAAGGGCCTATGCTGCGACGCACCGGACGACGGCAACGAGCGGACGACGCGGCGACGGCGGACGAAGCGGCGCAAGCCGGCGTCAGGGCGGCCCCGCGGGCCCCCTGGAAGGCCGGCTAGGACGAGGTCGAGCCTCCGTACCGGGCCACGACGGCGGCGCCCAGGCGTTCGCCCCAGGCGCGTGCCCGCTCGAGCTCGCCGGGGACGAGCACGTCGACGACCGGCCCGAGCGGGCCCTTCACCAGGAAGCTCCCCGGGTCGACCACGCCCTCGAAGCCGAGCCGCCGGAGCTCCTTCTCGGCGCCCTGCGCCGCCGAGCCCCACAGGAACGCGGGGCCCTTGATCCTCGTGTCGAAGGCCGCCGCGGGACGTCCGCCGGCGGCAGGCGGCAGGTGCTCCAGCCACTCGCGGATTCCGGTCCGGAACGGGACGAGGGAGTCCGCCGCCCGCTTCGCGGCGGAGCGGCGCGTGTCCGGGTTGCTCATCCCGTGGGCATGGGTGGGGCCGCCGACGACGAGAAGGACGTCCTCGGGAACCGCGTCCGGGGCATCGGCCACGCCGACGACCTCGACGACCAGGTGCGTCCCGAGGCCCTCGGCCACGGCCGCCGCCACGGTCCGCGTGTTGCCGTACATCGACTCGACGACGATGAGCGCGCGCATCGAAGGACTGCCTCCAGTCCGGGCTCCCGCCCGGTGGCTTGCCGGGCCGCCGCCCGGCGACGCGGCGGTCCGTCCGCCTGGGATGCGGCACGGCCCGTCGGTCGCGAACACCGTACCATCCGACGGTGACCCCGAATCGGGTGCTCCGGTACGCAACGCCGGCCGTCGCGGCCTCGATCGCCGTCGCCGCGGCGACGGTCGCGGTGGTCGTCCTCGAGCAGGTCCTCGCCGTCCCGAACGCCGCGGCGGTGTATCTCGTCGGCGTCGCCGCCGTCGCGATCGCCGCCGGCACGACGGGCGCCGTCATCACCGCCTTCCTGGCCGTCGTCGTCTACGACTTCTTCTTCACCGACCCGCGGCACACCCTGGCGGTCGCGGACCCGGGCGAGTGGCTGAACCTCGTCCTCCTCCTCTTCGTGGCCGTGACGGTGGGTCAGCTGGCCGCCATGCAGCGGCGACGGGCGGACCTCGCGGTCGCCCGCGAACGCGAGGCACGGGCTCTCGTCGAGGTGACGCGGGCGCTCGCCACGCGAGACACGGCGAGGGGCGTCCTGCCCGCGATCGCGACGACGCTCGCCCGGGAGGCCGAGCTCGCCCGGGCGTGGATCGCGCTGGGGCCCGACGACGCGACCGAGCGGGTCGTCGCCGACACCGGGCAGGATCCGCCGCCCCGGCGCGGCGGCACGTACGCGGCGCTTCACCGCGGGCCGGGGACGGCGCCGTCGACCTGGGCGCAGGTCCGGTCGCCGACCGACCCGGCGACGCCGCGCCTCGAGCAGCGCCGGTACCGGGTCCGCCTCGACGCGGGCGGCCAGGTGCTCGGCTCGATCTGGGCGGCCCGCGGGGTGGACGCCGGCCCTCCCGACGCTCCCGGCACGAGGCTGCTTGCCGCCGCCGCCGACCAGGTCGCGCAGGCGCTCGCCCACGATCGGCTCGCGGAGGAGGCGCAGCGTGCCGAGGTCGCCCGCGAGAGCGACGCGCTGAAGTCGGCCCTGCTCGAGTCCGTGTCGCACGACCTCAGGACGCCGCTCGCCTCGATCCGGGCCTACGCCGGGACGCTCATGGACGAGGAGGTGCGGCTCGACCCGGACGACGCTCGCGCAAGCGCGGCGGCGATCGACCGCGAGGCGCAGCGGCTCAACCGGATCGTGACCAACCTGCTCGACCTCGGCCGGATCGAGGGCGGTGCCCTGCGGGCCGTCCTCGAGGTGCTCGACGTCGAGGACGTCGTGGCGATCGCCGTGGCGCACGTCGAGCCGCACGTCGAGCAGCGACCGGTCTCGGTCGAGGTCCCGGAGGGGCTGGCGGTCCTCGCCGATCCGGTGCTCCTCGACGAAGTCCTCGTCAACCTCCTCGAGAACGCCGTTCGCCACACCCCGGACGGGACGGCCGTCCAGGTCACGGCGGCCGCGGTCGCGCCGGGCCTGGTCGGCCTGACCGTCGAGGATGCCGGACCCGGCGTGTCCCCGGAGTCGCTGCCGCGGCTCTTCGACACCTTCTACCGCGTGCCCACCCCCGGCGCGGCGGCGCGGCGCGGGACCGGGATCGGCCTGGCGGTCGTGCGCGGCCTCGTGGCGGCCCTCGGCGGCACCGTGCGGGCGCGGACGAGCCGGCTCGGCGGCCTCGCGATCGACCTCGAGCTCCGCGCGGCGCCGTTCGGGCGAGCGACCTCCGGCGAGGCAGCGTCTCCTCGCAGCGTCGGTCGAGCCCCCGGTCGCAGCGTCGGTCGAGCCTCCGGTCGTGGCCCCGGCCGAGCGTCCGGCGGCCCGACGATGACGGCGGAGCGCCCGGCCGGGCCGACGATCCTCCTCGTCGAGGACGACGAGGCGACCCGGACCGCGCTGCGTCGCGACCTCGCGTCCCGCGGCTACCGCGTCGACGAGGCACCCGACGGAGCGAGCGCGCTCGCCCGGTGGGAGGTGCGCCGGCCGGACGCGATCCTCCTCGACCTGGGGCTCCCCGACATGGACGGCTCGCGGGTCATCCGGCGGGTCCGACGCGAGGCCCAGACGCCGATCCTCGTCCTCTCGGCCCGCGACGCCGAGACGACGAAGGTCGAAGCCCTCGAGCTTGGCGCCGACGACTACGTGACGAAGCCCTTCGGGATCGCCGAGCTGCACGCCCGCCTCCGGGCGCTGCTGCGGCGGGCGGCGGGTCCGGCCGCCGACGCGGATGGTCGCGTCCACGTCGGGACGCTCGTCCTCGACGCCGCCCGCCACGAGGTCCACGTGGCCGGCGTTGCCGTGGACCTCACGCCGCGCGAATTCGAGGTGCTCCGGGTCCTCCTCGCCCACGCCGGCCGGGTCGTGACGCGCGGCCGCCTGCTGCGGGCCGTGTGGGGTGAGGCGTACTCGGGCGAGGACCACTACGTCCACGTCTTCGTCAGCCAGGTGCGGCGCAAGCTGGCAGCCGCCGACCCGGACGGCGCCCTGCGCGACCTCATCGCCACGGAGCCCGGCGTCGGCTACCGCGTCCGAGCCCCCGACGAAACGTCCCGCGAGCTCCCACCGCGGCCGGCCACGGGCCCGACCGCCGGTCAATCCTGAGACAACCCTGAGCGCGACTGCGTCGTCGAGCGGCGCGGCCTCTTGGCGGTGCGGCCTACCGTGGAGGCGTGGCAACCTCCAGCGTGATCCGCCTGCCCGTCGCGTACCAGGCCGCTGACCATGCGCTCGCCGACCTCGTCGCGGCGATCGAGCTCGTCGCGGACGGCCACGCCCGGCGCGTCGTGATCTCCGGGGTCCCAGGCATCGAGGCCGTGGCGGGCGAGGCCCTCCGGCACGCCCGGACGGCGCATGTCGCGTTCTGCCTGCGGCGAACGCCGGGGATACCACCGGCGGTCGTCGTCGGGCCGCTCGAGCCGTGATCGGGGGACGCCGACCGCTCCGTGGTCGCAAGGTGGCGGACCGCCGCGTCCACGTGGAGCGCCCGCACTCGCCGTACTTCCGGTACACCGGCCCGGGGATGCTCACGGCCAAGGCGGCCGCGTCGACCGTCCCCGGAGCGGCCCGTCCAGCGACGACGGCCCGGCGGTTCATCTTCGGGCGGCGGCTGTCGAACGAGGAGGAAGCGTACGAGCGCCTCCCGAAGAAGCTCGCCCTCCCGATCTTCAGCTCGGACGCGATCAGCTCCTCCGCCTACGCCACCGAGGAGATCCTGCGGGTCCTCGTGCTGGCCGGCGCCGGGGCCCTCATGCTCTCGCTCGAGGTCGCGATCGCGATCACGATCCTCCTGACCGTCGTCTCGATCTCCTACCGCCAGGTCTGCCGCGCGTACCCGTCCGGCGGCGGCGCCTACGTCGTCGCCCGCGAGAACCTCGGCCCGCTCTTCGGGCTCATCGCCGCGGGTGCGCTCCTCATCGACTACGTGATGACGGTCGCCGTGTCGACGGCCTCGGCCGTCGCCCAGGTGTACTCCGTCGTGCCGGCGCTGTACGACCTGCGGATCGAGATCGCCCTGATCTCGATTGCCCTCATCACCATTGCCAACCTGCGCGGCATCCGCGAGGCCGGGATGCTCTTCGCGAGCCCGACGTACCTGTTCCTCGGGCTCGCGCTCCTCATGATCGGCCTGGGGCTGGTCCGGGTCGCGACCGGGATCGGCCCGGCGACTGCGCCGCCGGACGACCTCGTGGCGCTGGGCACCGAGCCGCTCGGCATCTTCCTGCTGCTGCGCGCGTTCGCGGCCGGATCGGTCGCCCTCACGGGCGTCGAGGCGATCGCCAACGGCGTCCCCGCGTTCAAGCCGCCAGAGGCGAAGAACGCGGCGAACACGATGCTGACGATGGCGATCCTCCTCGGCGTCCTGTTCATCGGGATCACGGTGATCGTCGACGCCTTCGGGATCCGGCCGACCGAGGAGGGCGGCCAGACCGTGGTCGCGATGGTCGCCGCAGCGGTCTTCGGCGCGGAATCGCCGCTCTTCATCGCGTTCCAGGCGGCCACCGCCCTGATCCTGTTCCTGGCGGTCAACACGAGCTTCAACGCGTTCCCGCGCCTGGCCGCGATCCTCGCCCAGGACGGCTACATGCCGCGCCAGTTCTCCTTCCGCGGCGACCGGCTCGCATTCTCCTGGGGCATCGTGATGCTGGCGACGATCGCGGGCGCCCTGCTCGTGATCTTCGGCGGCGACACCCACGCCCTCATCCCCCTCTACTCGGTCGGCGTCTTCGTCTGCTTCACCCTGTCACAGGTGGGCATGGTCCGCCACTGGCTCACCGTGAGGGACGCCGGCTGGCGGACCCGGGCGATGGTGAACGCGGCCGGGGGCCTCCTGACGTTCGTCGTGCTGCTCGTCGTCGCGAGCATGAAGTTCGTCGACGGAGCGTGGCTCGTCCTCGTGCTGATTCCGGCCCTGGTCATGATGTTCTCGTTCATCCACCGGCAGTACGCGGCATCGCAGGCACAGGTGGCCCTGCGCCCCGACCGGGTGGCGCCGGCGACCCGCCGTCGGGAGCGGGTCATCGTTCCCGTGGCCGGGCTGGACCGGGTGGTCGTCCAGGCGGTCAACGTCGGCCGCTCGCTGTCGGCCGACGTCCGCGCCGTCCTCGTCACCGAGGATCCGGCAGAGGCCACGGAGGTCCGGGCGGCGTGGGAGCTGCAGGTGCCGGATGTCCCGCTCGTCGTCGTCGAGAGCCCGTACCGGGCCCTGACGGGCCCGTTGCTCGCCTACCTCGACGTCCTCGACCTGGCGCAGGCACCTGAGGCCGACGTCCCCATCACGATTGTCGTGATCCCGGAGTTCGTCCCTCGCCACTGGTGGGAGCGGCTCCTGTACAACCAGTCCACCGCCGAGCTGCGGCGAGTGCTGCTCGGCCGTCCCGACACGGTCGTCATGACCGTTCCGTATCGGCGCGAGGATCCCGAGGCGTTCCGACGCGACGAGCCGGAGAGCGACGAGCCGCTCGAACCGTCCGAGGCCGTGGGGTAGGCAGAGCTCCGGCGCCGCCGAAACGTCGGAGCCCTGCCGCCCGGCGGTGCTCAGCCGGGCGTGATCACGCCGCAGGCGATCCGGCCGCCGCTGCCGCCGTTCGTGGCGTCGGTCAGCTGGTCGTCCGGGTTGGCGTGGATGATGAACGCGCTCCCGGTCGCGTCGAACAGCGTGGCCGTCCCGGGCGAGATGGTCACCCGGTCGGTCGTCGCGTCGAGATGGCCGACGCCGGCCTCGTTCACGACGAGGTTCGGGAGGTCGCCGGCGTGGGGGCCGTCCGGGTTCTCCAGGCCGTGCTGGTGGGCCAGCGGGTTGTAGTGGCCGCCCGCGGCCGCGAAGCTCGGGGCACAGGCACCGACCGCGTGGATGTGCACGCCGTGGAGGCCGGGCGAGAGGCCCTTCACGTGGATGCTGACGTGGACGCGGCCGGTCGCGTCCTCGACGAGGCGCGCCCAGCCCACCGTGGCGCCGGTGGCGTCCACGAACGAGGCAGTGGCATGGCGCGCTCCACCGGCGAGCGTGCCGCCGGCAAGCGCGAGGACCAGGCCGAGTGCGGCGAAGATGGCGATCAACCGTCGGGTCGGGAACATGGGACGCTCCTTGGTGGCTGTGACGTGATCGAGGGTTTCAAGCCCGGCCGAGGGTCCTCAGGCGGCTCCAGCGCCCGCGGCCATGACGGGTCGATCCAGGCGGATCGCCTGCAGGCCGACGACGACCCAGCCGATGGCAAAGGAGCCGAACGCGGCCACGAAGACCAGCTCGCTGCCGCCGGTGCCGCCCTGGCTCGACGCCGCGACGAACCCGATCAATGAGACGACGGCGCTGACGCCCAGGATCACCGCGCCCGAGCGCGGCAGCGCGGCCGTCCGGTAGGTCGCGAAGGCGAACACGAGCGAGCCGGCGATGGTCCCAAGCACCCCGATGATGAGCAGGGCCCAGCCGGATACGCCGGCGACGGGCTGGTCGCCCACCGCCGCCATGATGAACAGGCCGAGCGTCGCGAGCGCGCCGCCCACGGCCGGCAGGGCAAAGGCCGCCCAAACGAGCACAGGGTGTCGCCGGGCCTGGAACGCGCTGAGGCCGGCCAGGCCGACGACGAGCGCGGCGGCTCCGAACGCCGCCAGGACAGCGCCGAGGTCCTGATCCGCCGGGTCGAGCGTGGACCACATCAGGCCGGCGAACCACAGGGCGCCGCCGACGACGGCGGCGATCCCTCCGATGCGAAGCGACATGGGAAACCCCCTTCGATGTTCCGAGTAGGAGCCCAGCCCCCGCAGGTGGAGGTGGGCGTCGAACGCCCCGAGGAGGACGTCGGCCACGTCGAACGGACCCAGCGGCCGCTCCGCGAGGAGGGCCTCGAACTCGTCGCCGTACCGTGTCCGCCAGCGGGCGGGGTAGAGGTGGAGGAGGAGCGCGATCACGGGACGCATCGCCCGATCAGCCGGTCGACCGGCCGAGGCGGCGCAGCCCGAGGTCGGCGAAGGCGGACAGCTCGCGCAGCTGCTCGGCGAGCGTCGTGGCACCGACCGCGGTCAGGCGATAGGGCCGCCGCCGGTCGACGGGCGGGAGCGCCTCGATGAGCCCGCGCTCCTCGAGCCGCGCCAGCGCCGCGTAGAGGGTCCCGGGACCCATCGGCCGGCCGGTCCCCTGCTCGACGTCGGCCATGATGGCGTAGCCGTGCTTGGGACCGTCCGAGAGGCTGACGAGGATGAGGAGCGCCGGCTCGGCGAACCGTCCGAGCTCCGGGAGCGGGGCGACCATGTGGGCTGACGACCTTTCTTACGACTGACGATATATCGTGGCGCGATATATACGCGAGTCGCCGGCCCGTGTCAATACCCCACGCCGATGCTGCGGCGGGTGCTGCCAGTCCCGGGCGGAGTGGGCGACGTGCCGCTCCCTCACGGAGTGGACGACGTGCCGTTCCCTCACGGAGTGGACGAATATCAGCACCACGACTGGCGAGCCGCCGTTCCTCCCGAGCGGCCGCCCACTGCGGTCGGCCATATGACCGAGGGCGAGGGTGGCACGCGCCCTCGAGCACGAACTCCCGGGACTTCCGGGCGATCGTCGACGCCGGGACGGCCCCGGGCACTCCGGAAGGGGTCCGACCGCTCGGTCAGGGCGCCCATCAGTCGTGGGGCTGATATCCGCGCGTCTGGACGGAGACCCCGAGCGCCGCGCCCCGGCGTACGGCCGCCTCGTCGCCGGCCATCCGGCCCCGACCCCGTCAGCCCTTCGCTGCGCGCTCCGCCGCGAGGAACTCCGGGTGGCGATCCACCGCCTCGCGGACGAGGCGCGTCACGAGGCCGGCATCGACCGCGGCGCCGCGCGGAACGTCCAGGTTCGCGAGGTGGCTCGACCCCGGGCGCAGGACGCCCGCCCCGCCCTCCAGTCGGGTTCCGTAGAGGAGCCGCAGGTTCACCGCCTGTTTCGAGACGCTGATCGCGGCCACCCACCGCCACCAGTCACCGCCGATCGCGTAGGTGAGCATCCGGTACTTGATCGCGGAGCCCAGCTCCGGCGCGGCCGCGCGCACGAGGCGATCGAGCTCGCCGACGAGCGGTGCGGCGGCGGGATCGACGCCGGCAAGGAACTCGTCGAGGACGGATGGCGTGCGGGCCTTGTCGGTCGTCATCTGCGGTGCTCCTCGACGGGCACGAACGCCGTGAGACCCACGGTCCCGGCGTGGCCCGGGGTCCATGGGCGATGCTAGCGCACGACGCGGTCGGCGCCAACGGGCGGCGCCGCCAGGACGCGATGAATGCCGGGAGGACCACGGTGCTGACGATCGATCTCCGCGGCGGCGGCTCCTTCGAGCTCGACCACCTCGTCCTCGACATCAACGGGACGCTGACCGATCACGGGACCCTGGTCGAGGGCGTCGCGGAGCGCCTGGGCCTCCTCGCCGACGTGCTGGAGATCCACCTCCTGACGGCCGACACGTTCGGGACGGCCGAGGGCCTGGCGAGGCGGCTCGGCGCCGCGATCACGACGATCGTCGACGGCACCGAGAAGGCCGAGCGGGTCGTGGGCCTCGGCGCCGACCGGGTCGTCGCCATCGGCAACGGCCGCAACGACGAGGCGATGTTGCGGGCCGCGCGCCTCGCGATCGTCGTGATCGGGACGGAGGGAGCGGCGACGGCCACGCTGCTGGCGGCCGACGTGGTCTGCACCTCGGTCACGGACGCCCTCGACCTCCTGCTCGACGAACGGGCGATCACCGCGACGCTGCGACCCTGACGCCGGCGGGTCTCGAGCCGC
This sequence comes from uncultured Chloroflexia bacterium, assembly GCA_963736545.1. Classification (GTDB taxonomy): domain Bacteria; phylum Chloroflexota; class Limnocylindria; order Limnocylindrales; family CSP1-4; genus CTSoil-043. Next base: position 2,711,008 of record CAVTPA010000001.1, on the reverse strand, counting down.
GGCCAGCAGCGGGCCGGGCCGCGGGCGATCGCGCCACGGGGCCTGACGCGAGCCGCCGTTCGGCCCTTGGCGTCGCGACCGCGGTGGCGGAGGCTGCGCGATGGCGCCGCTCGGGCGCCGAGACGGAGACACGCGACCGATGACCGAGATGATCCGGGCGGAGGGCCTGACCAAGTACTACGGCAAGCGGCGCGGCCTCGACGGGCTCGACCTGGCGGTCCGCGCGGGCGAGGTCTACGGCTTCCTCGGCCCGAACGGCGCCGGCAAGACGACGACGATCCGCATCCTCCTCGACCTCCTCCGGCCGACGAAGGGCCGCGTCGAGGTCCTCGGCGAGACGCCCCGACGCGGCGGACCCGCCCTGCGCCGCCGGGTCGGCTACCTGCCCGGGGACTTCCTCGTCGGCGGCGGGCAATCGGCCCGCGAGCTGCTCACTCACCTGGGGTACCTCCGCGGCGGCGTGGCGGCAGCGAAGATCGACGCCCTCGCCGCCCGGTTCGAGCTCGACCTCGGGTCCCGGATCGGGAGCCTCTCGCGAGGCAACCGCCAGAAGATCGGCGTGGTCCAGGCGTTCATGCACGAGCCCGAGCTCCTCATCCTCGACGAGCCCACCACCGGGCTCGACCCCCTCATGCAGCAGCGCTTCCTCGAGCTCGTTGCCGAGGCGCGGGCCGCGGGCCAGACCGTCTTCATGTCGTCGCACGTCCTGAGCGAGGTCCAGCAGAGCGCGGATCGCGTCGGGATCGTCCGCGAGGGCGTGATGGTCGCCGTCGAGGAGGTGGAGACACTGCGCGGCCGGGCCGTCCGACGCGTCGAGGTCCACTTCGACGAGCCCGTCGCGGCCGAGGCGTTCGCCGGCGCTCCCCGACGTCCTCGACCTCGAGGTCGACGGGGCCGTCCTGCGGTGCCGGCTGACGGGTCGCGCCGACGCGCTCGTGAAGGCCGTCGCCCGCTTCGGCGTCGCGAGCCTCACCGTCGAGGAGCCCGACCTCGAGGAGCTCTTCTTCGTCTTCTACCACGGCACCGGGCGCGACGAGGAGGCCGGCCATGCTGCGTAGCGTGTTCGGGAAGACTCTCCGGGACCAGCGCCGCTCGCTGCTCGGCTGGACCGTCGCCATCGTCGCCGTCGGCGTGCTGTACGCGGCCTTCTGGCCGCTCATGATCACGCCCGAGATGAAGGCGGCGCTCGAGGCGTTCCCGCCGGCGCTCCTCGAGGCGCTCGGCTACGACGACATCACCACGGCTGCCGGCTACGTCGGCTCGACGACGTTCGGCCTGCTCGGGCCTGCGCTCATCATCGTCTTCGCGGCTGCCACGGGCGGGTCGGCGATCGCCGGCGAGGAGGAGAGCGGGCGTCTCGACCTGACCCTGGCCCACCCGGTCTCCCGCTGGAGCGTCGCGCTGCAGCGGTTCGCGGCGATCGTCGTCGCCATGGTGATCGTCGGCGCGGCGCTGGCGATCTCGCTGATCGCCATCTCCGGCCCCGCCCAGCTCGGCGACATCGGGACGGCCAACCTCGCGGCCGCCTCGTTCCACCTCGTCGTCTTCGGGATCTTCTTCGGGGCGCTTGCGCTCGGCGTCGGCGCCGCGACCGGACGACGAAGCCTCGTCTACGCGGCGGTGGCCTTCGTCGCGGTCGGCGGGTTCCTCGCCAACAACCTCGCCCCGATGGTCGACGAGATCGCCTGGCTGCGCGACGTCTCGCCGTTCCGCTACTACTCGGGCGGCGAGCCGCTCCGCAACGGCCTCCAGGTGGCCGACATGGCCGTCCTCTTCGTGGCGAGCGCGGTGTTCGTCGCCATCGGCGGCTTCATCCTCGATCGGCGCGACGTCGCCGTATAGCGGATCACGACTCGGCCGGGCACCGGCCGGAAGTCGGCCTGAAGCGCACCGTCCGCCCCGACAGGCGCGCCGTGCGGCGACGCCTACTCGTGGAGGAGCCACACGAAGGCGATCGCGAGCACCCCGGTGGCGACCGCGGCGGCGGTCGTCACCACGACCGACCAGTTGGCCGGCTCGAATGCGGCGGCGTCGATCCGCGTCCTGGCGCGCTGGTACCGCCACGCGCCCAGCGCCGCCAGGCCGACCCCCGTCAAGACCAGGATCGTGGCGAGGATGGAGACGATCGGGATGCCGGCGACGACGTCGCGCGTGAGGAACTGCGCCGCCGCGATTCCGAGCGCGATGAGCGTGAGGCCGGTCCGGAACCAGGCCAGGAACGTTCGTTCGTTCGCGAGGTGCGTCCGGGCGCGCGAGTCCGCGTCGGGAACGCCCGCCGGAAGCTCGGCCGCAGCCGGCGCCGGCGGGTCGCCGCGCGGCTGGTCGATGGCGCTCATCCTCACATGCTGCCACACGCCAGCCGGGCGCCGAGGCGACGGCGCGCATGCGCGGGTCGCGTCGCGGGAATCGCCTGACGAGGGCGCCCGCTACCATCCGCCGATGGACGAGGCGACGCGCTGGGCGTATCTCGATGGCCTGCCGAGCCGCCTCGCCGCGGCCGTCGGCCCGGCGGAGCTCGTCGCGGCGACGGCGCCGCCGGACGGGGTCGGGATCGTCCGCAGGCTCGAGCCGGACGTCCTGTGGGTCGGGGCCGACCGTCCTCCGTCGCCATTCCCGCGTGTCGTGCTCTCGCTCGACCCGCCGGTCGACGCGCGCGCGCTCTGCCGCGCATGGGCGATCGCCCGCCCGGTGGCCGTCTCGGGGGACGTGCACCAGCGCCGCTGGGGGATCGTCGTCGCGGGGGAGGACCTGCCGGACCCGTACCAGCGGCGGATCGCCGCGCAGACCTTCGCGACCGGGCGCTGGGAGGTCGCGATCGACCTGGCGGGCCGGCCGTCCGGCGACCTCCCGGGGGTGGTGGTCGGTGCGTCGCCCGCGCACGACGTGCTCGAGCGGGGCGGCGCGGTCGTACGCCTCGCGGTGTCGCCTGCCGCGAGCCGTTCGGAGGTCGTCCGGGCCGACCATCCCGACGCGCGCGCGCTCCTCGACGCGATGGCGGCGCTGCACCCCGCCTGGCACGCCGGCTGGGACGTCCTGCCCGACACTGTGCTCGTCGTGATCCACGCCGACGGCCGGGCGGCCGCCGGGGCCGCGATTGCCGACGTGGGACGCGGGATGTTCGCAGCGTCTCGCGTGTGCGTCCAGCCGGCCCCGGACGCCGGCGCGGCCGGGGCCGCACTGCTCCTGGTCCTCGAGTCGGTCGCGCTCGGCCGCGGCGGCGATCGGCTCCGCCTCGACGGCAGCGTCTTCCTGCACGGGGCCACCGTCCCCTGGGAGCGGCACGGATACGTCGTCGGCCCGCCCTACGCGGGCGACGCCGACGACCCGGTGTGGGTGGAGCGCGACCTGCGCTGGGAGCCCGACTGAGCCGAGCCCGCTGCGCGCAGCGCACGGAGCCGCGGGGCGCCGCTCGGACGGCCGACGCGCCGGGCGCTCCCGGGCTCGTGCGGTAGAATGGCGTCCGCGCCGACATAGCTCAGCGGTAGAGCAGCTGTTTCGTAAACAGCAGGTCCTCGGTTCAAATCCGAGTGTCGGCTCCAGCGATCCGAACGCGAAACCCGGCCATACTGGCCGGGTTTCCTGGTGCCTCGGGCCTTGTGTCGGCGCCTTCGCGGGTGTCTCATACACGCAGACGGGCGCTCGCTCGTCGCTCGGAGGTGCCCCATGCGTCGCCGCCTCGTCGTTATCGCGGCTGCCTTCACCCTCCTCGCCCTTCTGCTGCCAGCCGGTGCAGCCGCTGACAGCCCGGGAGCCGCCGCCCAGATCGGAGCGCGCCCGGATCCTCGCCTACTGGACACCGGGGCGGATCGCCTCGGCCATCCCCCGTGACTTCGTGCGCGATGCTGGCGGCCGGCTCGTTCCACGGGCCAAGCCGGGCGGAGACACGTCGGGCGCCGTCAAGGGCGCGTCGTGGACCGGCAACGGCATCGTGGAGAAGCAGTCGGGCCGGATCCTGTTCACGATGGGCGGCGTCAACTACATCTGCTCCGGGCTCGGTCGTGGCCGATAGCTCGACGTCCAACGGCTACTCCACGGTCCTCACCGCCGGCCACTGCGTGTGGGACGCCGTCGACGGCTGGGCGACGAACTGGCTCTACATCCCCGACTTCGACGATGCGCCGACGTATACCTGCGCCAACACGTTCTACGGCTGCTGGACGGCGACCCGGCTCGCGGCCCACGACCGCTTCGTCACCGCCGGGGGCTTCAACGATCAGGCGGTGGAGGTCGACTTCGCCTTCGCTCGCGTCGAGGGCGGGGGCAAGCTCGAGACGTCCGACCTCGAGCTCGACGCGGTGACCGGCGGCTACGACCTCAAGATCGGCGGCGTCGCCCTCAGCGACACGCTCTGGGCCTTCGGCTACCCGGCGGCCGGCAAGTACAAGGGCAAGGACCTGACGTACTGCAAGGGGACGCTCGTCAACGACCCGTACGGGGCGAACACCTGGGGGATGGCCTGCAACATGACCGGCGGCTCATCCGGAGGCCCCTGGCTGGCCGACACGACGAACCCAGGCACCATCCCGGGTCGGGTGGCCTCGCTGAACTCGTACGGCTACACCGGCCTGACCTACATGTTCGGCCCGAAGTTCACAGCCGACACGGCCACGATCCTGGGCGACGCGATCGACGGCAGCGCCACCTCCGGGACCTCGCGAGTGCGCACGCTTCCCTGAGTCGTCCGGGCGAGGCGGCGCCCTGCGCCGCGCGGCCGTCCGCCCGAGGGCAGCGCATTCTGCGCAGGGTGCGGACGCAATCTCGCATGACGCACCTGCCATGCGGGGGCCAGACCCGCCCACTCGCGGCTCCTAGAGGACCTTCGCCTTCCAGGCGTCGGCCGTGCGTCTGCTGGCCGAGCCCGGGGCGACCAACGAATCGGTCGGCCGCGACCTCGGCCTCAGCCGGGAGACGATCCGCAAGTGGGCCAAGCGCCTCGCGGCCGAGGCGGATCCCGAGGCCCGCAGAGCTCGCGAGGCGTCGTGCAGCGGCTCGCCGGCGTCCGCGAAAGCACGGCTACCCGCCCGACAGGCAGGCCCGGGCGACGGAGCTGGTGCTCGAGCGGGCCGAGGCGCTGCCGGAGCTCTGGGCGGTCGCCCAGGGGTCGGGGCGAACGTCGCGACTGTCGGCGGCGTCGGCGTCGCTCCGGCGGCCCCTTCGCCAGGGTGCCGCTGGTCCGCCGCCCGTCGGGGGCGCTCGGTCGCGCGACCGGGAGGCCATACTCGTTCTGATGATTTCGCCCGCCCATCCGAGCCCGGCACGGGCGCGAGGCGGTCCGCCCCCGGGGCTCGTGGCTCGAGGCCGTCGGCCGCGGCTCTCGGCACGGCTGGACCGCACCCTCGAGCCGACCACGCGACTGACCCTCGTCTCCGCACCGCCCGGCTACGGCAAGTCGGTCGCCGTGGCGGGTTGGATCGTCGACCGGGCCATCCCGATGGCCTGGGTCAGCCTCGACGCTGCGGCCGGCGATCCGGCACGGCTTGCGCGCGAGGTGCTGTCGGCGCTCGCTGGGGCTCGACCCGGTGCCGCAGCCCTCGCCCAGGCGATCGCGCCCGGCGCCTCGCCGGACGCCCGCGCCCTCGCCGATCTCGTCGTCGACGCCGTCGCCACCGATGACGCCGACCTCGTCATCGTCCTCGACGACTGCCACCTCGCCGACGCGCCGGAGGCGGTAGCGCTGATCCGCCGGTTGGTCGAGCGCATGCCCCCGTTCGCGCATCTCGTGCTCGTCGGACGGGAGGACCCCGCCCTGCCGCTGGGTCGGCTGCGCGCCCACGGTGCCCTCGTCGAGCTCCGCGCCGACGACCTGCGGTTCACCGTCGACGAGGCGCTGGCCTTCATGGCCGAACCGGGAGTCGAGCCGGACGCCGCCCTCGTCGAGCGGCTGGTGGGGACCACCGAGGGGTGGGCGGCCGCGCTGCAGCTGGCCTCGATCACCCTAAGGGCCACCGATGGTCCGCGGTCCGCCACCGAGGTGGTCTCCGGCACGCACCGGCACCTGATCGACTACCTCGGCGACGAGGTGATGGCCGGGCTCGGTGCCGAGCTCCGCGAGCTCCTGTCCGCCGCCGCGGTCGCGGAGCGCTTCACCGCCAAGCTCCTCGCCGCGATGACCGGGATCGCCGGCGCGGCGGCCCTGCTGGACCGTGCGGAGCGCTCGAACCTGTTCCTCGCCCCGCTCGACGGCGAGGGCCGCTGGTTCCGCATGCACGGGCTCTTCGCGGACTACCTCCGCTCGCGGCTGCCGGCGGATGAGCGCCGGCGGCTCCATGCCCTCGCGGCTGCCTGGCTCGACGCCGCCGGGATGGGACGCGAGGCCCTGGCCCATGCGTTCGAGGCGGGCGAGCCGGTCCTCGCCACCCGCCTCGTCATCCGGGAGGGTCGCGCCGCGTTCGAGGCCGGCGAGCTCCGGACGCTCGAGCGGTGGGTCGCGGCGCTGCCGCCGAAGGTACGGGAGTCCGACCTCGAGATCGCGTCGCTCGAGGCATGGACCCGCTTCTACACGGGCGACCTGCCCGGTGGCGCAGCGATCGCCGCGCGGGTGACGGCCACGCCCGGCGACCGGTCGGCAGCACGGGGGAGGCTGCTCGTCCTGCTCGCGCTTGTCGGCACGACGATGCGCCCGGACGCTGAGGCCGTGGCGCGTGAGGGAATCGACCTCGTCGGGGACGACGACCTGTTCCGCTCCCTGGGGCTCCAGGCAGCGGGGCTCGCGCAGCTCGCGCGGGGCGACGTGGCGGCCTCGCTCGGGACGCTCCGCGCGGCCTTCGATGCCGCCGAGGCGTCGGGGCTCCCGATCGCCGTGCTGCCGGCGGTCAACCCCCTCGGGCACGCGCTCGTGGCGACAGGCCGCCGGGACGAGGCCGAGCTGGTGGCCCGGCGGGTGCTCGCGGCTCACCCCGGCCCCGGTGGCGAGCCGCTCGCCGTCGCCTGGCCCGCGCGCCTGACGCTCGGGATCGCGCTCTTCGAGGGCGGGGACGTCGTGGAGGCGCGTGGCGAGCTCGAGCGCGGGCTGGCCGCCGCCGAGTCGCTCGGGGTTGGGCGCGAGGTGCTCGGCTGGGCGCTGCCGGCGATCGCCCTGGCGCGCCAGGCGACCGGAGACGCCCGGGGAGCGCTCGCCATCCTCGAGCGCGGGCCGGCGCCCGCCATGGCCTTCCCGTCGCTCGCCGGGGAGACGGAGGCCCGGATCTGCCTGGCCCAGGGCGATCTCGCCTGGGCGTCCCGGTGGGCGGACGAGGCCCTGACCGAGGCGCCCGAGGGGTCGCCGCTGCTCGCGATGCTCCGCGCCTCGGCGGACACGACCGTGGCCAGGATCAGGCTTGCCGAGGGCCGGCCCGCGGATGCGCTGCGGGCACTGGAGCCCGCCCGCGCGACCTTCGAGGCCTGGGGCACCGTACCCGACCTGATCTCTGCCGTGCTCCTCACCGCGTCCGCGGCCCGCGCCTCCGGCGACCGCGCGACGGCGCTCGCCGACCTGTCGCTCGCGGTCCGCCTGGCGGCACCCGGCGGCTACGCCCGGCGCTTTGTCGACGACGGCCGCTCGCTGCTGCCCTTGCTGGGAGATGCCGCCGCGGGGCCGGGCTTCGCGACGAGGGTCCGGACCGCGGTGCGCGATGACGAGGCTCCCCGAGGGATCGTCCGGCGGGGAACGTCGGTCCTCGTCGGGCCCCGCGGCGAGCTCGTGGAGTCGCTGACCGCGAGGGAGCGCGACGTCCTGCGGCTCCTGGCGACCGGTGCCCGCAACGCGCAGGTCGCCGCGGAGCTCGGCGTCTCGGCCGGGACGGCGAAGTGGCACGTCGCCCACGTCCTCGCCAAGCTCGGGGCCACGAGCCGCACCGGGGCCGTCGTGCGCGGCCAGGAGCTCGGCCTGCTCTGACCGGCTCGCCCGGCGACGGGCCGCCACTTCGGGAGGGTCTGAGAACTCGGCCCGCCCCTCCCGTTCGGGAGGCGCTCTCGGCGCCCGGCACCGCGACCATGGCCGCATGGACCGCTACGAGATCACCCTCGACGCCGAGATCGGCGAGCGCAGGAGCTGCGACCTCGGCTGCGAGCGCCTCGCGCCGACGGCGCCCGGCACGTCTCGGCTCGGAACGCCCCCGCTTGACCAGGCCGGCCTGCACGGCCTGCTGCGCCGCGTGCGCGATGCCGGGCTCGGGCTGGTGGCGGTCTCCCGCATCCCCCACGACCCGCATGGAGGCTCCCGATGAACCGCAGCTCCACCGACCCGCGCTGGCGCGGGCTGTTCCTCGCCGGCGCGGTCGGGGCCGCCTTGACCGCGGGCTGCATCCCGCTCCAGGTGCTCCTCTTCATCGCCTGGCCGCCGCCGGCCAGCCGCGACGTCGCGGACTGGTTCGGCCTGTTCAACGGGAACCCGGTGTGGGGCCTCCTGAGCATGGACCTGGTCATGATGGTGGAGCAGGTCCTGCTCGTTCCCATGGTCATCGCGCTGTGGGTGGTGCTGCGGCGGACGAACGAGTCCCTGATGACCCTCGCGGCTCCGCTGTGGCTCGCGGGCGGCTTCCTGTTCATCGGCTCCAACACCGCCTTCGAGATGCTCTCGCTCGCCCGCGGCTACGCGGCCGCCACGACCGAAGTCGCGCGCGCCGGGTACCTCGCCGCGGGCCAGGGGATGCTGGCGAGCTACCTCGACATGGGGACCGGGTTCGTCCTCGGGTACGTGATCTCGTCCGTCGGGGGCCTGCTGGCGGCCGTGGCGATGCTCCGAACGGCCGGCTGGCACACCGCGGGGCGGGTGCTGCTCGCCGGCACGGTCCTCGGGCTGTGCATCTTCCTGCCCGTCGTCGGCATCCCCCTCTCGCTGCTCTCCGTGCTCGTCCTCGTCGCCTGGTACGCGCTCATGGCAGTGCGCCTCGGCCGGCTGGCCACCGCTGGTCGGGGCCTCCCGACCGATGCGGCCCGGCCTGCCGCCGTCCTCCCGGCCCGGGCCTGACGCGGCGCCGGTAATCGCAACCCCAAGGAGTCAGCACCGTGGACCCTCAGACCATCCGGGCCGCCCTGCCGGCCGTCCTCCTCCTCCATGGCCTCGGCCACGGCGGCGCGATCGCCGCGCTTGCGTGGATCGCCGCCCGGCCCGGCGGGCCGACGGGCGACTGGCACGCCGCGAGGTCGTGGCTCATGCCCGCGCTCCCCGCGGACACCGCGACCGCCGTCGCCTGCACATTCTGGGCACTCGCGCTCGCCGGCTTCGTCGCGGCTGGACTCGCCCTGGCCGGCATCGCAGTTCCCATTGATGCGCTGAGGCCGCTGGCCCTGATCTCGGCGATCGTCTCGCTCGCAGGGATCGGCCTCTTCCTCGGTACGTGGCCGGCGTTCAACACCCTGGCGGCGATCGCCGTGAACGTCGCCGTGCTTGTGGCGCTGCTGCGATGACCGGCCAGCCCCTGACCGAAGCCAGCGGCTGCGTGGCTCAGCCATTGGCTGGAAGGGATGCCCTCGCTCATGCGGGCGAGGGCATCCCGAGAGGTGCACTGCGCAACTGATAGGCGCGGGTGGCGGCCCCACCGGCGATCGCCCAGAGGAACCAGCTGCCGTAGAAGAGACCGAAGACCCAGAGGTCGATCGCACCGGTGGCCATATCGCCCCCGCTGGCCAGTGCAGTGACGAAGGCCCAGAAGGCAGCCGGGCCGATCATGGCGACGATGGCAGTGGCGGACCAGCCCGCCGCCAGCAACAGCCGTCGCGGCATCCAGCGCGGCGTTGAGGCGAGGAGCAGGGACAGAACGGCCGCGAGCGCCCACGGGATCGCGATCAGCAACGGCTCCCAGCCCGCGCCGGCCCCGCCGGGCGACATGAGCCCGAGCGTTCCTCCCAGCGCCCAGTGGACCCTGAGAACAGGGTAGGGCAGCGCGAGCACGAACGCCGCGTAGCCAAACCAGGCAGGTGGACGCGTGAACGCAGGGGCGGCCGGGTGCGCCAGGGTGAGACGCGCGAGCACGACGACGGCCGCGAGCGCGAATGCCCGAGTCGCCAGCGCCGGCCAATAGACGGTGGACAGGACGATCTCCCCGGCGGCCGTTCGGTGACCCATGAGGCCTGCCGCGGTCAGCAGGTCAAACGGCAGCCCACTCGCCGCCCACACCATGAGCAGGAGACCGGTCCAGCGTAGCGCCGCCCGGACGCGAAGCCAGAAGGCAGAGCGATCGAGTGACATGATCCCCGCTGCGGCGAAACCCGCGGCGGCGAGCGGGAGCCAATCGGGAGCCGCGAAGGCCTCGATGGCGTCCGCCTGGTTGGGGACGAGTCGTTGGATCACCCAAGCCACCACCACCGCGGCACAGAAGAGTGCGAGGCACCGCTCGACCCAGCTGCAGGGAGCGTGGCGAGTCTGCGATGCCATCATCCATCCCTTCGATGAACTGTCGGCGGGGGCCCCGAGCCTTGCACTCGAGACGGCCGCACGACGAGTCGCTGGGTCGCGATCCTCGTCAGGTTCGAGCGCCGGCCGGGACCGTCGTGAGCTCCCGGGCGATCGAGGCGGCCCAATCGCGGATGGCCGGCCAGTCGCGATGGTCGCCCCACGGTGACTTGACCATCGAGACGATCCGCCGCTCGACGAAGCCGAGCTCCTGCTTGTCCGCCTTGCCGGGAAAGACCCGATGCTCCCTCGCCCCGACGAGCTCGAGGAGCTTCATGCCCTCGGCGGCGTCGGCGGGATCCACGATGTCGCGCCCGAGGGGCCCGCTCGAGAACAACCACACGGGGCGCATGCGCAGCGCATCCGCGGAGCCGTTGACGAGGTCGCGCGCAGGCGCCATCCAACGTCCCCAGTGGACCGCGCTCCCGACGATGACGGCGTCGTACGGAGCGACAGACTCGACACCCTGGGCGTCGACGACGTCGACCTCGATGCCCGCCTCAGCGACGGTCTCGCCGATCGAGCCGGCGATCTCCCTGGTGCTGCCGTGCTTCGACGACACGGCGATCAGCAGCTTCATCGTGGGTCTCCTCTCGCCTACGCGACCGGCACGCGTGCGAGCGCGCGCGCCGGGTTGGCCATGTCCATCAGCGACACGCCGATGCCGTAGGTCAGGAACCGGCCTTCGGGCACGAGCTCGATGACGCAGCTCCCCGCCTTCCGCGCCTCGGGGACGAGCTTCACGAGCTCCTTCGAGACGGAGCCGATGTCGAGCGAACCCGCCGGGTGGACCGTCGCCCTGGCATGGAAGGTGATGGTGGCCGGAGGGATGGGCACGAGCAGCGCGAGGATGCCGCCGCGACGGACCGGCACGGTGACGGCGACCTCCTGGCCGGTCACGATCTGGCGTGCCTTCCAGCCATCCGCGGCGACGGCGACGTACATGCGCCGATCGACAACCCCATAGACGACGCCGCTCGATCGAGGCTCGCCCGCGGCGTTGACGTGGCTGACGACGGCGAACGAGGCCTTCGCGAGCGCCTGCCAGACCGTCTCGGTGCTGACAGGCGCCCTGCCCGTCGCGGCCTCATCCGTGACACGGACGGAGGCTGTCGCCGGCAGTCGCGGTCATTCCCGTTCGTGCTCATCGATGGTCTCCAGTCTGCCGGTCACGGGAGCTTTGCTTCGTGCTACGCCGCCGCTGACCGTGTCCACCCTGGAGCTCAACCGGCACCCGGCGCATCCATCGTTGGACGGATGCGGTGGTTGGTTCTGGACGCGAAGGGCGAACGCGAACCGGCGTGCCTCAGCTGAGCAGGCCGAGCTCCCGGCCACGTGCCACGGCCTCGGTCCGGTTCGCTGCCCCGAGCTTGCCCGAGATCGTGTGGACGTGCGACTTGACGGTGCCCACCGTCACGAACAACTCGGTCGCGACCTGGCTGTTGGACCGACCGAGGGCAACCAGGCGCAGGACCTCGACCTCGCGCGCCGTCAGGGCCTCGACGGGGCCGTCCGGACCCGCACCCTCGCGTCCCGGGGCTCGGGCCCGCCGCTCGTGAGCAGGGGCGCAACGCGCTCGAGCGTCGCCCGGGCGAGCCGGGCGCAGGGCGCGTCCCCGGCACGGGTCGCAAGCTCGAGGGCGCGACGGGCGTCGCCGTCGGCGCGCTCGGCCTGTCCGAGCTCGGCCCGGGCGCTGGCCATGACGGCCCAGACCGCTGGGCTGTCGGTTACGGCCGATTCCCTCGGCGTCCGTTCGAGCTCCGCCTCGCACAGCCTCACCGCACGCGTCGGGATCGCCGCGCTTGATCGCGATCCTGGCCAGGTCGCCGATCGCGCGGCCGGTGGCGAAGCGGTTGCCGCCGGCTCGAAGGTCGGGCAGCGCGTCTTCGTACGCCACGCGGCGGCGTCGAGGTCGCCGGCATGGACCAGAGCGAAGGCCAGCAGCACGGTCGCCGTGCCGCGCAGGGTCGCTTCCGATGCCGGAGGCAGCCCGGCCGGGACGAGCTCGCGCGCGAGGCGCGCCTGCGCGATCGCGGTGGCGCTGTCCCCTTCGAGCGCAGCGAGCTGCGACCGCAGGAGGGCGAGCTGGGTCGGGATCGCGGGCCGCATCATCGGGCCGCCATCGCGACCATCGGCGAGCGCGCGATCGGCGTCGGCCAGCCGGTCGGCCACACCCTCGGTCTCCCCGGCGAGGACGAGGCACCAGGCGTACGACGCGCTCAGCTGGGCGTGGCCGCGAACGACCTCCGGCGGCAGGGCGTCGAGCCACCCCCGCACGGTGCGCAGCTCGCCCGCGCTGACGTGCCGGCCCGAGGCGAAGGCGACGATCCGGCCCGTGCGCTCGAGATCGCCCGCCCGGAGCGCGTGGTGGATCGCCTCGTCGTCATCCCCCCGCGCCTCGTGCCAGGCCGACGCTCGTGCGTGCAGCTCGGCGACCTCCTCGGGATGGAGCGTCCGCAGCCGGGCGCGGAGGATCTCGGCGAACAGCGCGTGGTAGCGGTACCAGCGTCGCTCGTCGTCGAGCGGGATGATCAGGAGGTTCGCGCGCTCCAGCTCTTCCAGTCGCTCCTGGCCGTCGCCCCCTCCGGCGACGGCCTCGCAGAGCGGTCCACACAGGCGCTCGAGGATCGAGGTACGCAGGAGGAACTCGTGGGACTCGCGCGGCAGTCCCGCGAGGACCTCCTCGACGACGTAGTCGAGGATGAAACGGTGGCTCGCCCCGAACCGGCGCACCAGCTCGGCGTGGTCGGGCCGCCCGCGCAGTGAGACCGCGGCCAGCCGCAGCGCCGCCGCCCAGCCCTCGGTTCGCTCGGTGAGCTCCTCGACCTCGGCGGGGGAGAGCTCGACCCCCGACGAGCGCACGAGTGCGTCGGCCTCGGCCGCGGTGAAGCGGAGGTCCTCGGCGCGGACCTCCAGGAGCTCGCCGCGGGCCCGCAGGCGGGCGAGCGGGAGCGGTGGATCGGCACGCGTGGCGATCGCGACCCGGGCGCCTGGCGGGAGGCGCTCGACGAGGGACGCGATGAGCTGATGGATGGCCGGCTCATCGATCAGGTGGTAGTCGTCGAGCACCAGGACGGCACCGTCTCCAGCCGCTGCGACGCGGTCGAGGATGCCGGCCAGGGCGAGCTCGGGATCAAAGGACTGGGCGTCGAACGACGGGGTGTCCTCTTTTCCACCTGCCAGGCCTGCCGTGGCCGCGGCGAGATAGCGAGTGAACCGGACGATGTCGTTGTCGCGCGCGTCGAGTGACAGCCACGCGCCCCGGATGGCCGGCTGATCCAGCCAGTCCGCGAGCAGGGTGCTCTTGCCGAAGCCGGCGGGCGCGGAGACGAGCACGAGGCGCGTCTCGGTGGCAGTGTCGAGCTGTGCCCGCAGGCGCTCGCGGTCGACGTGGCGCTCGCCCCGCGCCTGGACGCCGAGCTTCGTTGTGATCAGGGCATCGCGCCCTGGAGCCTCCATTGTGCCGGTCAGCCCTCCCGTAACGACGCGGAGACGGGACGAGTCTCGGGCAGTTTCAGGGCCGAGAGCGCGGTCGCACAGTGCCGTTCGACGCCACTTCATGCGAAGCGCGGGCCTCGATGAGCCTTCGCTGCGAATCCAACCCCCCTGCTCCATCCGCAGATGGATGCGCCGGTCGGGGGTTGAGCCGCACGCTCGTCCTCAGATCCGGCCGTCAGGGACCGGAGGACGCGGAGGTCGGCGATGGCTCATCTGGTCCGCCACCAGGTTCGGGTCCGGGTCCAGGGCGAGCTGCCCGCGACCTGGTCCGGCGTGTTCTCGGATCTCGCGGTGACGGCCGAGCCTGACGGGACGACGCTCATCAGCGGGGAGCTGGCCGACCAGGCCGCCGTCCATGGGCTCCTGGCCGCGATCCGGGACCTCGGGCTTTCACTGATCTCTGTCGAAACCATCGGGAGCCCCAGGAGGTCATCGCGATGACGATCAAAGCGTTCGTCACGCAGCACGCGGTACTGGCCTACTACGCTCTGGCGTTTGCCATTTCGTGGGGCGCCATCCTGTTCGTCGTCGGCCCTGGGGGATTCCTGGCCACGACCTCGACGAGCCCGTCGTTCGCCCTCGTGGGCTTCACGTCGCTCCTGGGTCCCAGTCTGGCTGGCGTCCTCCTCACCAGCTTCCTCGACGGAAGGGCGGGCTTGCGCGACCTTCTGTCACGGCTCCGCCGTTGGCGCGTTGGCGTGCGCTGGTATGCGGTGGCGCTCCTGACCGCACCGCTGGTGACGATCCTGACCCTGCTCGCGCTGTCCCTCACCTCACCGGCGTTCGTCCCCGCCATCATCACGGCCGAGGACAAGGCGGGCCTGCTGCTGTCGGGCATCGCGGTCGGGCTGATCGTCCCCGTCTTCGAGGAAGTCGGGTGGACCGGCTTCGCCACGCCCAGGTTGCGGTTGCACCACGGCGTTCTTGGCACCGGGTTGATCATGGGTCTGCTGTGGGGCGCGTGGCACCTCCCGCTCTTCGCCGGCAGCGCAGCTTCCTCCGGAGGGATCCCGCCGGCTCTCTTCATGACGGCGATGCTCTTCGCGTGGCTGCCGCCCTATCGGGTGCTGATGGTGTGGGTCTACGACCGCACCCAGAGCGTCCTGCTGGCGATGCTCATGCACATGCCGATCGTCGTCAGTCAGTTCGTCCTCACCCCTGAGGGGATCTCAGGGGAGGCGATGTTCGCGTCTCTCGTCGCCACGGGCGCAGCGCTCTGGCTCGTGGTGGGGGCCGTGGCGCTCGCAAACGGCGGGCACATCACGCAGGAACAGGGTGTCAGGGCGGCCCCGGAAGGGATGGCCGCCTGAATGACCCACCGCGCCAAGAGCCGACACCCGATGGAAATCCAGACCGACCGCCTCATCGTGCGGCCGATTTCGACCCGACGACTGGCGCCATCTCTTCGACTACCTCTCGCTTCCCGAGATCTACGCGTTCGAGCCCGGCGAGCCAATCGACGCCGCACAGGCTCGGGCCATGGCCGTCGAGCGGTCGAGTGGGCAGGCGTTCGTTGCCGTGGAGCTCCGGGCCGAGCGAAGGATGATCGGCCACCTCTACTTCCAGCCCGTCGAACCCGCCGAGCTGCGGACCCATGAGCTCGGCTACATCTTCAATCCCGCCTACCAGCGGCAGGGGTATGCCACCGAGGCCGCCCGGGCCCTCGTCGACCACGCCTTCGCGGAGTTGGGCGTCCACCGCGTCGTGGCCAACTGCAATCCGGCCAACGTCGCCTCGTGGCGGGTGCTCGAGAAGATCGGCTTCGTTCGCGAGGGCCACCTTCGGCAGAACATCTTCTTCCGCTGCGACACAGATGGACGGCCGATGTGGCAGGACACCTTCGAATACGCCCGGCTCAGCGACCTCGACGCCCCAGAGGCGCGGCAACCCGCTGGAACGGCCACGTCGCGCCCGAAGCAGGAGCAGGCAGCAGTGCGGTGACAGGGCTCAGTCGACGCCGACTCATGCCTTCCGCCGGAGAAGAACGTCCCACCGGCCCTAGCGCACATCAGTCAAGTTCGCTACTGATCCCATGCGAAGCTCCAACCTTGGAGAGGAGATACGTGGCAACAACGCTCGGGCAGATCGATGGCTTCCTGGCGCTGAAGCGGATCGCCGTCGTCGGCGTGTCGCGCAACCCGAAGGAGATCAGCAACACCCTGTGGCAGGAGTTCCGGCAGCGCCGCTATGACGCCGTGCCGGTCAACCCCGCCGCCAGCGAGATCGACGGCAAGCCGTGCTACCCGAGCGTCCGTGATATCGATCCGCCGGTGGAAGGCGCGCTGATCATGACGACGGCCGCCGTCGCCGAGCAGGTCGTCGAGGATTGCGCCGCGGCCGGCATTGGCCACGTGTGGCTCTACGGCGGCCTGGGTGGAGGTGCCGCGAGCGCGGCAACGATCGCTGCGGCCGAGCGCCACGGGATCGACGCCATCGCCGGCCACTGCCCGTACATGTTCCTGCCCGGCACGCCGGTCTTCCACAGGATTCACGGCGTCGGCAAGAAGTTGACGGGCAGCTATCCGAAGGCGGGCTAGACGATGCCGACCGCCGCCGTCGTGTACCGGAGCGCCACGGGCACGACCCGTCGCCTCGCCGAGGAGATCGGCGTGTACCTGGAGTCGCGGGGCATCACCGCGACCGTGCAGTCGGTCGGCGACGCCGACCCCGCGTCGCTGGCCGGCGTCGACCTGGTCCTGCTCGGCTGCTGGACGAGCGGACTGTTCGTCGTCGCCCAGCATCCCGACGAGCCGTGGATGGCGTTCGTGCGCGATCTCCCACCCCTCGGTCCCGCACGGGTCGGGCTGTTCACCACCTACAAGCTCGCGACGGGCTCCATGTTCGCCAAGATGCGGGCGGCGGTCGGCAGCAGAGCGACCCGGATCGACCTCGAGCTCAAGTCGCGCGACGGGCACCTGTCAGACGCCGGCCGACTCGCGCTCGAGCGGTTCCTCGGGACAGCCTAGCCATGTTCGCTTCCACGCCCCACGCCTCCATGGATACCACCCGCCACACCGATCGGGTCGTCCTGGTTACCGGTG
The DNA here is from genome assembly GCA_963736545.1 of uncultured Chloroflexia bacterium. Taxonomy (GTDB): domain Bacteria; phylum Chloroflexota; class Limnocylindria; order Limnocylindrales; family CSP1-4; genus CTSoil-043. The sequence continues at coordinate 2,694,097 of CAVTPA010000001.1, read as the reverse complement.
CCGCCTACGGGATCGGGCGGGCCAGCGCTCTTCGGTTCGCCCGCGAGGGGGCCACGGTTCACGGGATCGACGTCAACGAAGAGGGGCTGGCGCTCGCGGCCGATGAGTTCGCAACCGCCGGCGTCGACGTGACGCTCCATGTGGCCGATGTCACCAGCCAGGCCGATGTGGTCGGGGCGGTGGACGCACTGGTGGCGGCCTGCGGCCGGATCGACGTTCTGGCCAACGTGGCCGGGATCGGGGACTTCTTCCTTCCGGCGCACGAGGTCGACGACGAGACCTGGGCGCGCGTCCTCGCCGTCAACGTGACCGGCCCGATGCTGATGTGCCGGCGCGTCCTGCCGCTGATGATGGCCCGGAAGTCGGGCTCGATCGTCAACGTGTCGTCCGCCGGCGGGCTGCGCGGCGGAGCAGCGGGCTGCGCGTATACGACGAGCAAGCATGCGCTCATCGGCTACACCCGCAGCGTCGCCTGGACGTACCAGCCCGAGGGCATCCGCTGCAACGTCGTCTGCCCTGGTGGCGTCGAGACGAACATCGCCACGACGTCCTACCCGAAGAGCCAGTGGGGCCTCGAACGGCTCGCGCGGATCCACGCCTCGGGCACGCGGATGGCCCAGCCCGACGAGATCGCCACGCTCATCTCGTGGCTCGCGTCCGACGAGGCGTCCAACGTGAGCGGCGCCGTGATCGCGGCGGACAGCGGCTGGACGGCGGGCTGAACATCGCGCGAACCGCTCGATAGCGGACGCTCGACATCACGGCCGAGCTGCTGCGGTGCGTCGTCGCGATCTTCACGGCAGCAGCCGGGCATCCATCCTCGTATCGACGGGGACGCCCGGTTGACGCTCGTGTCGGCCCCGGCGGGTTTCGCAAAGACGACGGCCCTGGTCGATTGGCTGAGGAAATCCGAGGTCCTGTCGGCTCATCCTCCTGTTCTTCGCCGCCGCCGATGCGACAATGGCAGGAGCCGGGTGCGCATCCGAATGGCCCGTGATCTCCCGGAGGTGTCGTGCGCCATCCCGTCCGCTATGCCGCCAGCGGAACGGTCCACGTCGCTTACCAGGTGACGGGGACCGGGCCCATCGACCTCGTCTGGGCGCCGGGAACCGTCTCCCACCTCGACCTCGACTGGGAGCAGCCGGCCAAGGCGCAGTTCATCGACGCGCTGTCGTCGTTCACCAGGCTCATCCGCTTCGACAAGCGCGGCACCGGGCTGTCCGACCGGCCCACGGACGCCGCCACGCTCGAGGAGCGCACCGACGACATCCGGGCGGTCATGGACGCCGCCGGGAGCAGTCGCGCCGCGCTCCTCGGCGTGTCGGAGGGCGCCTCGATGGCGTGCCTCTTCGCGGCGACCTATCCCCACCGCACCCATTCCCTCCTGATCTGGGGAGGCCAGGCCCGCTGGGGGCGAACGGACGACTACCCGTGGGGACCGAGCGCCGAGGACTGGCAGGCGACGGTCGAGGAGGCGGCCGAGAACTGGCCCTCGCTGGACTACCTCCTCGGCCCGGGCGCGGGCCTCGGCCCGGACGCGGACCCGGCGCTGCTCGACTGGGCGCTCCGCTACGGCCAGGCGGGGGCGAGCCCATCCGCCCTCCTTGCCCTGGAGCTGATGAACGCCGAGGCCGACATCCGCGGCATCCTCCCGTCCATCCGCGTGCCGACGCTCGTGATGAACCGGACCGGGGATCCAGTCGCCAACATCGAGGCCGCCCGAGACCTGGCGTCCCGGATCGAGGGCGCCCGGTTCGTCGAGTTCCCGGGCGCGACGCACGCCCTGACCACCTTGGAGCCCGAGCGCGTGATCGCCGAGATCCGGGCCTTCCTCACCGGGTCCACACCGGCGATCATCTCCGACCGGGCATTGGCGACCCTGCTCTTCGTCGACATCGTGGACTCCACCGCGATGGCCTCGACGCTCGGCGATGGCCCGTGGCGCGATCTCCTCGACCGCCACTACGCGGCCGTGGAGCGGAACCTGGCCGCGTACCAGGGGGTCGAGGTCGACCGCGCGGGCGACGGGCTGCTCGCGACGTTCGACGGTCCGACCCGCGCCATTCGGGCGGCGGCGCGGATCCGGGCGGATGCCGGGCGCCTCGGGATCCTGACCCGCGCCGGCATTCACACGGGCGAGATCGAGCGGGTGTCGGACGGCGTTCGCGGGCTCGCCGTCCACGTTGCCGCTCGGATCGCCGCGCTGGCGGGCCCGGGCGAGATCATCGTCTCGGGAACCGTACGCGACCTGATCGCCGGCTCCGGGATCGAGCTGGAGAACCGCGGCCGCCGCACGCTCAAGGGCCTGCCGGACCGGCGGCTGGTCTTCGCCGTGGCTGGCCTCGCCGGGTGAGCCGGAGAGGCGGGGGATCTCCCGCGGGCCGCCAGAGGAAGTCCGCCAGGGTCGTGACGGGAACCCTCAAGGCGGTCGCCGCTCGTCGTCGTTGGCGCGATGGCCTCGGCGGCCAGGCGACCGACCGCAGGGATCGGGGCCTCGCTCAGACGACGCCGACCAGCCCCAGCCGCTCCAGCGTCTCCGGCGTGGGGTTTCCGGTCTCGCTGTCCCAGCCGGCGAGGCGGTAGTACTCGTCCAGCGCGTCCTCGATGACCGCGGGATCGAGCGCGACGCCCCGGGTTGGCCCGGTGCCGGTGAGCGGCGTGAAGAACTTCGCGGGCAGCTTGTCCGCTCCGCGGTCGATCCCCTCGCGGGCGTTGAATGCGCGGAGCATGTTGATGCGGCGCTCGCCGATCTCCATCAGCTCGTCGATGTCGAAGTCCGACCAGCCGGTGACGGCCCGCACGGCGTCGATGGCGTCCTGCGGCCCGAACAGCGACCAGGCCGGGCCCCAGACGAACTGGCAGAGGGCCGCGGTGTCGAGGAACGAGTAGAACTGCTGGGTCCGCAGGGCGTAGCGGACCTTCTCCGCGCCCAGCGAGTCGTAGGGCAGCGTCTCGGTGAACCCGAGCAGCGCCTGCCGCTCCATCGCCAGGTCGGCGGCGCCCTCCTCGATGTTCGGGTCGTGCTCGGACGACTGGTGGTCCGCGCCGAACGGGTTGACCGCGTAGATGACGCCCAGCGACCGCTTCGCCTGCGGCATGTGGGCCGGCGCCTCGGCGCCCTTGACCGTGATCAGGTGGTCGTGCCCCTTGGCGATCAGGTCCGCGGCCTTGCGCGAGCCGTTGGCGAGGATGTCCCCGATGCCCTCCCTGGCCACGATCATCTCGAGCAGCCGGATCATGGCCTTCGCGTCCCCGAATGGGGCCGGGAAGCCGATCTCCGCCTCGGACAGGACCCCGTTGGTGAAGCAGTCCATGGTCCACGCGATCGTGGCCCCGGTCCCGATCGTGTCGAGGCCGTTGTCGTTGCAGATCTGGTTGGCGAGGGCGATCGCGTGGAGATCGCCGATGCCGCAGTAGGAACCGAACGTGGCCGCCGTCTCGTACTCCGGGCCGCCGTGCCGCGCCTCGACGGGCCGGCTCTCCCACTCGGTCTCGACAGCCCGCTTGCAGCGGACGGCACACGAGTAGCAGGTCTCGCGGCTCTTGAGGATCGTGGCCGTCATCGTGGCGCCGCCGATCGCCTCGTAGTGCTCGAACTGGCCGGCGTCGTAGTTGAAGGTCGGCAGGCCGCCCGCCGCGTGCTGCCCCTCGAGCACGCCCTCGGTGCCGTTGATCCGAAGGTCGAGGACGTCGGCGTTGTTCGGGATCTCGTTGGAGCCCCACTTGGCGAGCTTGCCCAGGGCCGCGGGATCCGCCATCGGCACCTTGCGGTTGCGGCCGCGGACGGCAACCGCCTTGAGGTTCTTGGACCCCATCACCGCACCCATGCCCGTGCGGCCGTTGGCGCGGTTGGCCATGTTCATGATCGCGGCCAGCAGGGCGCCCCGCTCGCCGGCGGGCCCGATCGCGGCGACCTCCACCTTTGCGTCACCGAGCTCGTCGCGCAGCATGTCGGTGGTCTGCGAGGTCGTCTTGCCCCACAGGTGGCCGGCCGGCCGGAGCTCTGCCTCGCCGTCCTGGATCCACAGGTACACGGGCGCGGCGGCGCGGCCCTTGAGGACGATCCCCGTGAAGCCCGCGAACCGCAGCTCGGCCGGGAAGAATCCGCCGCCCTGGCTGTCGCCGATGCCGTCGACGAGCGGCGAGCGGGCGCTGATCGTCATCCGGCTCTGGCCTGCGATCGGCGCGCCGGTGAGCGGGCTGAGCATGAACGTGAGGACGTTGGCGGGGTCGAGCCCGCCGGTGCCCGCTGGGACGTCGCGGAGGATGTAGTAGACACCCATCGCCGAGCCGCCGAAGTACGTCCGGACGAACGCCGCCGACGGCGTCTCGACGTCGATGGAACCGGTGGTGAGATCCACGTGGAGGATCCGGCCGGTGACCTCGTTCGCCATGTCCCTGCCTCACGTCCTGCCGTCGAGGTCCGCACCTCGCGAGGCAGCCAGCATACCCATGCGATGGGCGGTTGCGCGAGTGTTGCGGACCGGCCGCCCGATCCTCGCGGCGGGCAACTCGGCAGGCGACCGCGAGATGCTGGAGTACGCGACCACGGGCGACCGTCCCGGCCTCGCGCTCGTCATCGACCATGACGACGAGGATCGCGAGTACGCCTACCCGGGCGCGTCGTTCACCGATCCGGGTGCGGAGCCCATCTCCGAAACGGCTCTGCGCTTCGGCTGGACGATGGTGAGCATGCGCCGCGACTGGCGGAAGGTCTTCCACGGCTAGACTTCGCCGGTGAGCGACCCCGTCCAGCCGTCCCCGACCACGTCCCCGTCCGCTCCCGCTGCCCCGGCGCGCTTCCACGTGATGGCCAAGCCCACGGGGGCGATCTGCAATCTCGCCTGCTCGTACTGCTTCTTCCTCGACAAGGAGGCGATGCAGCCCGGCTCGTCGTTCCGCATGGACGACGCGACGCTCGAGGCATACGTGCGCGGGCTGATCGAGGCGCACCGGACCGATCGGGTCACGTTCGCCTGGCAGGGCGGCGAGCCCACGCTGATGGGCCTGGACTTCTTCCGCCGCGCGGCGGAGCTGCAGGAGCGGTACCGCCGTCCGGGGATGACCTTCGAGAACACGATCCAGACCAACGGAACGCGGATCGATGGGGCCTGGGCGGCGTTCCTGGCCGAGCGGGGGTTCCTCGTCGGGATCTCGATCGACGGGCCGCGCGAGCTCCACGACGGCAACCGGGTGGACAAGGGCGGCAAGGCGACCTTCGACGACGTCATGCGCGGCCTGCGGCTGCTCCAGGCGCACAAGGTCCAGTACAACGTCCTGACCACCGTCAACCGGCTCAACGGCGACTACCCGCTCGAGGTCTACCGGTTCCTGCGCGACGAGGTGGGCACGGACTGGATGCAGTTCATCCCGGTGGTCGAGCGCATGGACGAGCACGGGCGCCCGGATCCGATGCACGGGACCGAGGTGTCGTCCCGATCCGTCCGGGCGGATCAGCTCGGCCGGTTCCTGACAACGATCTTCGACGAGTGGGTCCGGCACGACGTCGGGCGCGTGTTCGTGCAGACGTTCGAGGCGGCGATCCGCAACTTCTTCGGGGCGGCCGGGTCCGGGCTGTGCGTTTTCAACGGGACGTGCGGCGCGGGCCTTGCCCTGGAGCACAACGGCGATTTGTTCTCGTGCGACCACTTCGTTGAGCCCGAGCACCGCCTGGGGAACATCCGGCAGCTGCCGATGGTGGACCTGGTTGGGTCGCCACAGCAGCAGGCGTTCGGCGCGGCCAAGCGGGACACGCTGCCGCGGATGTGCCGCGAGTGCGACGTCCGGTTCGCCTGCCACGGCGAGTGCCCCAAGAACCGGTTCCTGGCCACGCCGGACGGGGAGCCCGGCCTCAACTACCTGTGCGCCGGGTACATGTCGTTCTTCCGGCACATCGACAAGCCGGCGAAGGTGATCGTGCGGCTGCTCAAGACCGGCCGTGAGGCGACCGAGGTCATGCAGCTGATGGCCGGGTACGACGGGCAGCTCGCGACGGCGGTGGCGGCGGCTGGGCGGAACGATCCGTGCCCGTGTGGCTCCGGTCTGAAGGTGAAGCGCTGTCACGATGGGCCGCCGGTTGCCGCCCGGACGAGCCTGCCGGTGATCCCGCTGGGGATTCCGCGGCCGCCAGCGGTTCGCGGGTCGACCCGCGACGAGGCTGCAGCGGATTAAGGCAGGTGGGCGACCGATCGTCGGCACGGCCCCTGCGCCGACGGCTCGGCGCCCTGCCGCCACCGCACCTGCGATATTGACCGCTCTCACGCGAGGGGCTTGAGTTGGGACGCCGCTTTCCGATCCGCCGGGACACGCTGCGCGCCGATGGCGTCGCCGGTCTCGTGCTCGGCGTCCAGAGCGTGCCCGACGGCCTCGCCACCGGGCTGCTCGCGGGGGTCAACCCGCTCGCGGGCCTGTACGCCTACATGGTCGGCACGCTCACGGGCGCGCTGGTCACCAGCTCGGCGTTCATGGCCATCCAGGGAACGGGCGCGATGGCCATGATCGTGGCGGACATCCCCGAGGTCCACTCCTCGGCCGACGCCGAGCGGGCACTCTTCACGCTCTCGATCCTGACCGGCGTGATCATGTTGGCGGCCGGGCTCTTCAAGCTCGGAGGGCTCCTGCGCTTCGTGTCCAACGCCGTGATGGTCGGATTCATCAACGCCGTCGGCGTGAACATCGTCCTGGGCCAGCTCGCGAACTTCACCGGCTACGACGCCGATGGAGCGAACCGCGTCGTCCGGGCGCTCAACACGCTCCTCAGCCCGGGCCAGCTCGATTCGCAGACCCTCGCCATCGGGGTCGCCACGGTCGCCCTGATCCTCCTGTTCGAGCGGACCCGGGTCGGCTCCCTGGGCCTGGTGGTGGCCGTGGTGATCACGTCGGCCGGCGCGCTGCTGCTCGGATGGCAGGTCGCCACCCTCAACGACCTCGGCGTCGTCGCCAGCTCGCTGCCGCGGCCGGAAGCCCCGCTGATCGGCATCGTGCCCGCGTTGATCGTGCCCGCGGCGTCCCTCGCCTTCGTCGGCCTGGTCCAGGGGGCGAGCATCTCTGCCAGCTTCCCCAACGCGGACGGGACCTACGGAGACGTGTCGCGCGACTTCGCGGCGCAGGGCGCGGCCAACGTGGCGGCGGGCGTGTTCCAGGGGATGCCGGTCGGCGGGTCGGTCTCGGCGTCGGCGCTCAACAAGGCCGCAGGCGCGCGCTCGCGGCAGTCGCTCCTGATCGCGGGCCTCGTGATGGCGATCGTGGTGGTCGTGTTCGGGGAGGTGGTCGGCTACGTCGCCATGCCCGCCCTCGCCGGCCTGCTCATGCTCATCGGCTTCCGCACCGTCAAGCCGGATGACCTCAAGTCAGTGTGGAGGACCGGAAACGTCCAGAAGGTCGTGCTCGTCATGGTGTTCATCCTGACGATGCTCATCCCGCTCCAGTACGCGGTGATGGCCGGCGTGGGCGTGTCCGTGATCCTGTACGTCGTGCGCCAGTCGAACAAGATCACGATCCGGCGCTGGAAGCTCGACGACGAAGGGCACGTCATCGAGACCGACCCGCCCCCGGCGCTCGGTCCCGCCGACGTGGTCGTCCTCCAGCCGTACGGGAGCCTGTTCTTCGCGGCCGCGCCGGTGTTCGAGACCCTCCTGCCGGCGGTGACCGACGCCTCGCGAAACAGCGCCGTGATCGTGCGACTGCGCGGTCGCACCGACCTCGGCACGACGTTCATGGACGTGCTCCTCCGCTACGCGCAAAGCCTCGCGGGGGTCGGCAGCAAGCTCGTCCTCGTGTCCACGAACGAGCGCATCGACGAGCAGCTGGGCGTGACCGGCATCACCGCGGAGATCGGCGCCGACAACGTCTACGCCGGCGACCATCGGGTGGGCGCCGCCGTCAGGCGCGCTTACGACGACGCGGTGGCGTGGGTCGTCGCCGAACAGGCCCGCGGCGCCACGAGTCCGGATTGAGCGGGGCCGGCCCACGGCGTAGTCGCCCACCGGTCAGGCATCCGTGGACGGCGCCGACGTCGTGGTCCGGACGACCCGCGCGGCTCCCCCACCTGCTCGCGGGCAGGACGGAGGGGGCCGACGGGCACCCGCCGCAACGTCACGGGCTCGCGTCGCGCGCCCGCTCGAGGCCGTCGAGGATCAGTTCCAGCCCGAACACGAACTCCCGCTCGTCATCGTGGGTCACGCCGTCGAGCGAGGCCGCGAGCCGAGGGTACGCGCCGGACCCGAGCGCCTCCGTCCACAGCCGGGCTCCCTCCGGGGGGATCTCGTTCGGATCGAAGATGTCCTGGGTGAAGCCGAGGACGCGGCTGCTGATGAGGTGCGTCGCGTCGTGGGTGAGCTGGTTGGAGAAGCCCCCGGCCAGGAACGCCCCCGCGATCCCGTCCATGTAGCCGAGGATCGCGCGACTCGTCGTGGAGCGCGCGACCACGAGCCGGCGGGCCCACGGATGGGCGAGGATCACGCGCCGCGCCGCCAGCGCTCGCCCGAGAATGGCGGCGCGCCACGGCGCATCCCGCGGCGGAAGCTCGATCTGCTCGACAAGCCGGTCGACCATCCCGTCGAGGACCGCGTCCTTGTTGGGGACGTGGTTGTAGAGCGACATCGCCTCGACCCCGAGGCGATGGCCGATCCGCCGCATCGACACCGTGTCGAGGCCGTCCTCGTCCGCGAGCAGGATCGCCGCGCGCACGATCCGCTCGCGGCTCAGGTCCGCCCGCTGGCCTCGCCGCTCCTCGCGTCGCACCGGTTCGCACCTCCGTGGTCCCGGCCTTGACATACTTACGCCGTACGTCTACGCTGCCGGCGACACTTACAGTGTACGTCACGTGACGCGTCGGGACGACGGCAAGGAGAGGTCGATGGCGACGACGGAGGGGATCGGCTCGCGCCGGACGATGCGGGCCATGGTGCAGGACCGCTACGGGCCGCCCGAGGTGCTCCGGCCCGCCGAGGTCGACGTGCCGGTCCCGGCCGACGACCAGGTGCTCGTCCGCGTCGTGGCGAGCTCCGTCAACGCTCTCGACTGGCACACGATGCGCGGCGCGCCGGTCCTCGTGCGGCTCACCGACGGGCTCCGCCGGCCGCGAGCCCGCATCCGCGGTGTCGACGTCGCGGGCCGGGTCGAGGCGGTCGGCCGGGACGTCACCTGGGCGAAGCCCGGCGACGAGGTCTTCGGGGCGCGCAACGGAGCGTTCGCCGAGTACGTCGCCGGCGGCACCTTCGCCCCGAAGCCCGCGAACCTGTCGTTCGAGGAGGCGGCTGCGATCCCGATCGCCGGGTTCACGGCGCTGCAGGCCGTGCGCGACCACGGCCGCGTCCACCCGGGGCACCGCGTGCTCGTCACCGGCGCGGGTGGCGGGGTCGGCTCGCTCGCGGTGCAGATCGCGAAGGCCCACGGGGCGCACGTGACGGCGGAGACGGGCGCCGACCGGGTCGCGATGGTCGCGGCGCTCGGCGCCGACCGGGTGGTCGACCGGGGGGTGGAGGACGTGACCCTGGGCGGCGACCGGTTCGATGCGATCGTCGACGTCGCAGGACGGGCGGCGCTGGCGGCGCTCGGCCGGCTGCTGGCGAAGGGCGGCATCCTCGTCGTGGTCGGGGCGGCCGGCGACGGCAGGGGGCTCGGCACGCTCGTCCGGCCCGTGGCGGCGGTGCTCCGGTCGCGACTCGGGAGTCGGCGGATGGTGCCCTTCGTCGCGCGGTCGAACCGGGACGACCTGCTCGCGCTCGGCGAGCTGGCCGCCGCGGGCGCGCTCCGGCCGGTCCTCGACCGGACGTATCCCCTCGACCGCGTCGGGGAGGCGATCGGCTATCTCGAGACGGGCCGCGCCCGGGGCAAGGTGGTCGTGACGATCTGAGGATCGGTCGTCCCGTAGCGGGCGACCTCCTCGCTGAGCCGGCGCTCCCGGACCGGCTCGGTCACGACCTCGATGTCCGTGAGCGCGAAGTCCTCCCCCTTGAACAGGAGAGGCTCGCCGACGTCCCGCGCGAGCGCGTAGGCGAAGCAGTCGCCGAGGTTGAGGCGGGCGGGGTGCCCGCTGCCGCGGCCGAACCGCTGGTACGCGGTCCGCGCGAGACGGGCCTGTGCGACCGTCAGCGGCTCGACGTCGATCCGCCAGGCCCCGAGCCAGGCGTCGAGGGCGCCGGACAGCACGGCGTCGCCACGCCCGTCGACCACTGCCGCCAGCTCGACGTAGCTCGCCGCCGACAGCCGCCGGCGTCCGGCCGCGCGCAGGAGACGGGCGAACGCCCCTGCCTCGGGCTCGTCGCGGAGCAGCGCCACGAGAACCGACGTGTCGACGATCACCGGGGCAGGCCGCGTTCGTCGTACAGCTGCGCGTCGAAGTCCCGCGCGAGGTAGTCGGTCCCCAGGCGCTCGCGCAGCTCCGCGGTGAGGGCCATCGCCACGTCGACGTCGATCCCGCCGTCGCCCCGCGCGGCGCGAACCTCGTCGAGGCGCCGTCGCACCGCGTCGGTCACGGCCGCCGTCATGGACACGCCGGTCTCGTCCGCGAGCTCCTTGACGAGCCGGTACGTCGCCGCGTTCTTGATGTTGAGGCTCATGGTGGAAGTCTACCATGAGCATGGTGGATGTCATCAATCGCGGCCAGGCGTCTGGCGCCGTCCCGGCGGCGCCGGCCGAGGGAGATCCCGTCTCATGGCCCCGGTCAGGAGGATGAGCGTCGCCGCGAGCGCCACGAGCGCGATCCCGGCGAGCCAGCCCCCGAGGACGTCCGTCGGGTAGTGGACCCCCAGGGCGATCCTCGAGAGACCGACGAGGATCGGCAGCACGATTCCGGCGACGACCGCGGCCCGCCGTGCCGCGAGCGGGAGCCGGCTCCGCCACGCGACGAGCGCCAGGAGCCCGTACGTCGCCGCATCGCGCAGGCGAGACCCACCCAGGGCCAGGGATCGCGGCGGACCGAGCGGGATTCCATGCCGGCCGAGCATAGGCGACGGGCTGCCGGCCCCGTCGCGACCGATGGCGCGTACGATCGAGGTCATTGGAGGTGCGCAGATGCCGATGACGTCCCGCGAGCGCGTCCTGACCGCGCTGGCCCACGAGGAGCCGGACCGGGTGCCGATCGTCGTCGGCCCGAGCCACTCGACCGGGATGCAGATGCCCGTCTACCGTGGCCTCAAGGAGATCCTGGGCGTCGACGCCCCCGACGAGTACGTCTACGACTGGCCGGAGCTCGGGACGGCCGCGCTCGACGAGGAGACGTACCGGCGACTCCACGCCGACGTCCGCGGGGTCCTGCCCGGGCTCCCGACCGCCGTCCGCGAGCGCAACGCGGCTCGGCCGCCCGGCACCCCGTACGTCGACGACTGGGGCCACATGCAGACCGAGGTCGAGCCGGGCGTCTGGCACCCGGGGCCGCACCCGTTCCGCGACGCGGCGACGATCGAGGAGATCGAGCACTACCCGTGGCCCGACCCCTCCGATCGGTCGCGCGTCGCGCACGTGCGGGCGGAGGCGCAGCGCCTGCGGGCCCGCACGGGCGACGACGAGGTCGCCGTCATCGGCGTGCCATGGCTCCTCTTCCCCCTCGAGCGGGCGTTCGCGATGCAGGGGCTCGACGGGTTCCTCCTCAACCTCGCGATGGAGCCCGACTTCGCGGAGGCGCTTCTCCGGAAGACCGCGGCAGTCTGCACGGCCCTCATCGGCCCGTTCCTCGACGAGGTCGGCGACCTCCTCGACATCGTCAAGATCGGCGACGACCTGGGGACGCAGGACAGCCTGCTGATGTCGCCGGCCACGTATCGCCGGGTGCTCAAGCCGATCCACGCGGACTACCTGGCGTTCATCCGGGCGCGAACCTCCGCGAAGGTCATGTTCCACTCGTGCGGCGACGTCGAGCCCCTCCTCGACGACCTCGTCGAGATCGGGGTGGACGTCCTGGGGCCGGTCCAGGCGTCGGCCGGCCGGCTCGCGGACTTCGCGAGCCTGAAGCGCCGCTACGGCAAGGCCCTTGCGTTCTGCGGGGGAATCGACACGCACCGCGTCCTGCCGCGCGGGACGCCGGACGAGGTGCGGGCCGAGGTCCGCCGCGTCATCGGCCTGCTCGGGCCCGGCGGCGGCTACCTCCTGGGCGCCGTCCACACGATCATGCGCGACGTGCCCCCGGAGAACGTCATCGCGATGGTCGACGCAGCCGTGGAGCACGGGCGGTACCCGCTCGGGACGTAGCCGGCGCCGGTCGGCGGCCGAGATGGCAGACTGCGGCCCATGGACAGCCGCAGCCGGCCGACGGTCCTCGTCGTCGACGATGAGCCGCCGATCGTCGAGCTCGTCACCGGGTACCTCGAGCGCGAGGGGTGGTCGGTCGCCTCCGCCGATGACGGGCTCGTCGCGCTCGACGCCGTGCGGCGCCTCGACCCCGACGTCGTCGTGCTCGACGTCATGCTCCCCGGCCTCGACGGGATCGAGGTCTGCCGCCGGCTGCGGACGTTCTCCGACGCCTACGTCCTGATGCTGACCGCCCGGGGCGAGGAGATCGACCGGATCATGGGCCTCACGGTCGGCGCCGACGACTACCTGGTCAAGCCCTTCTCGCCGCGGGAGCTCGTGGCGCGCGTCAAGGCGCTCCTGCGCCGGCCGCGCGTCGGTCGGGGCGGGGCAGCCGGCGACGACGCGGCCGATGGACCGGCGGCGAGCCGCGTGCCGGACGGCCTCGAGATCGACGAGGCTCGGCGAACCGTGCGCGTGGACGGCAGCCCGGTCGAGCTCACGGCCCTCGAGTTCGACCTGCTGGCCACGCTCGCTCGCGATCCCGGGGTCGTCATCCGCCGGCAGGCGCTGCTCGACCGCGTCTGGGGCGTCGAGTTCGTCGCCGACGACCACCTCGTCGACGTCCACGTGGCGAACCTGCGCCGGAAGCTCGGCGACGACCCGGCGCAACCACGGTTCGTGGAGACCGTGCGAGGCGTCGGCTACCGCCTCCGCGAGGCCGGCTGATGGCGCTACCCCGCTCCCTGCGGGCGCGCCTCCTGCTGGCGTTCCTCGTCGTCATCGGGGCCACGCTCGGCACCGTCGCCGTGGCCGCGCTCCTCGTCGGCCCGGGGTACTTCGCCGAGGCGATGGGGCACCTGCCCGGCGACCCGATGGGCGAGGCGATGGGCGTCGCGACCCAGGCCGCGTTCGAGGAGGCGATGCAGCGCGCCCTCATCGCGGCCACGGTGATCGCCATCGCCAGCGCGACGGTCGTGAGCCTCGCGGTGGCGGCGCGGATCGCCGGCCCCATCGGCGCGCTGGTCGGAGCCGCGCGACGGATCGCCGGCGGCCACTACGGGGAGCGGGTCCCCGTGGCGGCGCCGGCCGAGCTGGGCGAGCTCGCGGCCTCCTTCAACGAGATGGCGGGCTCGCTCGAGGCCACCGAGCGCCGCCGCCTGCAGCTGGTCGGCGACGTGGCCCACGAGCTGCGGACGCCCCTCACGACGCTCGACGGCTACCTCGAGGGCCTCGAGGACGGCGTCATCGAGCCGACCGACGAGACATGGCGCCTCCTCCGGGCGGAGACCGGGCGCCTCACGCGGCTGGTGAACGATCTCTCCGAGCTCTGGCGGGCCGAGGCGCACCAGCTCCCGCTGCGGATCGAGATGGTCGACGCGGCGGCGGTCGCGGCCGAGGTGGTGGACCGGTTCGGCCCGCTCGCAGCGCCGCGGGGCGTCCACCTGGACCTGCGGGCGGAGCCGGCGCGCTGCCTGGCCGACCGCGACCGCGTGGCCCAGGTGCTCGCCAACTACCTGACGAACGCGCTCCGGCACGCCCCGGACGGATCGACGATCACGGTCGCCGCGTCCACGACCGACGGGCGGGTGGTCCTGGCCGTCGCGGACGGCGGCCCGGGCCTGGAAGCCGACCAGCTCGAGGCCGTCTTCGAGCGCTTCTACCGCGTCGATGCCGCCCGAAGCCGGGCGTCCGGCGGGTCGGGGATCGGCCTCGCGATCGTGCGGGCGCTCGCCGGCGCGATGGACGGGCGAGCCTGGGCCGAGAGCAACGGCCCCGGCACCGGCGCGACGTTCCTGCTGGAGGTCCCGGCCGCCTGACCGTCCACCGGCCCCGGGCTCGGCGCCGCGCGACTTGACCAAGGCTTGACGAAGGCTTGCCCCGGCCTCCATTGGCGGGGACGCCCGTGGCGTCCACGATGTCCCCTGCCGCCCGTCGCGCCCAGCGATCGGCCACAGGAGCATGCGTCCCAATGCCCCGCCGTGAACACCGAACCCCCGCCGTGCCGGCCGACCTGTCCTTCCGGCTCGCGGTCGACGGCCTGCTCTCCGAGATGGCCACCGAGGGGCGGGCCGCCGTCCTCGCAGGCGCGCCGGGAGCAGCGGCCACGACACCGACGATCGCCCAGGCGAACGCGCCCGCCGCCGCCCCGGGGGCCGCTTCGATCGCGACCACCGTCCCCGTCGCCGGCATGACGTGCCGGGCGTGCGAGGTGCGGATCCAGCGGTTCGTCGGGCGCCTGCCGAACGTGCAGCACGTCAAGGCGTCCGCGGTCCGCGGCCGCGTCGAGATCGAGAGCACCGCCCCGGTCCCCCCGGCCGCCATCGAGAAGGCGATCCGTGCGGCCGGCTACGAGATCGGCCGCACGCCCTGGCTCGCGAGCGATCCCAACGTGTGGCTCACCGCCGTGGCCGGCATCGCCGTGGTGTTCGCCGTCGCGGTGCTGGCCCAGCTGACCGGCCTCGCGGACCTCGCCGCGGGCGCCGGCGACCTTGGCAGCGGCGGCCTCCTCGTGGCGCTGCTCCTCGGGCTCACGGCGGGGGTGTCGACGTGCATGGCGCTCGTCGGCGGCCTTGTCCTCGCCCTCTCCGCGTCGTTCCAGGCGGGTCGCCAGGCCGCGGGGATCCCGGACGGCGGGCTCGCCACGCGGATGCGGCCGGGCCTCGTCTTCGTCGCCGGTCGGATCGTCGGCTACGCCGTGTTCGGGGCGCTGCTCGGCGCCGTCGGGGCAAGCATCACGATGCCGCCGCAGGTGACCGCGGTGCTGATGGTCGCGGTCGCGATCGTGATGACGATCCTCGGGACGCGCCTCACCGGCCTGTCGCCGCGGATCGCGACGTGGTCGCCGACCCTCCCCCTCGGGCTCGGGCGCCAGCTCGGCTTCGGTGGGGAGTCGAATGGCACCTACTCCGACGCGCGGACGGCCGGCCTCGGCGCGGCCTCGTTCTTCCTGCCCTGCGGCTTCACCCAGGCCGTCCAGATCTACGCGCTCTCGACCGGCTCGCCGCTCTTCGCCGGCGCGATCATGGCCGTCTTCGCGATCGGGACGGCCCCAGGGCTGCTGGCCATGGCCGGGCTGCCCGTCGTCGTGCCGAGCGGGATGCGCCCGACGCTCCTGCGGCTCGTCGGCGTCGTCGTCCTCGGCTTCGCGTTCGTCAACGCGAGCGCGGGCCTCCAGCTCGCGGGCATCACCCTTCCCTTGCCGGGCGTGGGTCCGGTGGCCGCCGCGCCGCCCCCGGCGGATGGCGTCCCGACCGACGGGACGCAGGAGCTCGTCACCTACCAGGACGCGGCCGGCTACAGCCCGGGCAACGTGTCGATCTACGCCGGCATTCCCACGACCTGGACGATCGAGTCGTCCAACGACCGGACCTGCGCCGTCTTCCTCGTCGTCCCCGACCTCGGGATCCAGGTCCGGCTGCAGAAGGGCTCGAACACGATCGACCTGCCGGCGATGCAGCCGGGGACGCTCGCGTACTCCTGTTCGATGGGGATGTACGGCGGCCGCATCACGATCGTGGAGCCCCCGACAGGATCGAGCGGCGGAGCCGCCACCGGCGGCTGAGGCCGCCCCGATCGGAGTCGGGAGTCGCATCGCACCCCGCGGCCGCGATCCGGTACCGTTCGCCTCGCACGACGAGGTCGGCGGACACCCGCAGCCACCAGAGGTCCACATGCAAGCCGAGCGTCCCACCCAGCTCATCGATCCCGTCTGCGGCATGACCGTGGACGTTGCCCGCGCGGAGGCGGCGGGCCTCCTCCTGGAGCACGGGGGCCGGACGTACGCGTTCTGCCGGCCGGGCTGCCGCCGGGCGTTCGTCGAGAGCCCGGCCGAGCACGTCGCCGCGGCGGAGGAAGCCCTCGCGGCGCCGGCAGCGACCGGGCTGCCCGTCATCGACGAGGGGATGCGTCGCTGGTACGAGAGCTGCTCGTGCTGCCTCGGCGACGCCTACCCGGAGGTCAAGGCCCAGCTCGACGCGGAGCGGGCCGCGGCGGCGCTCGGCCCCGTCGACGCCGGGATCTGCGAGGTCGCCGAGGCGGCCGCGCCGGGCACGTGATCGCGCCAACCCATCGCACGAAGGAGGTCGACATGGCCGAGCACCGAACGATCGCCCCGAACGAGGACCCGGTCTGCGGCATGACCGTGGATCCCGAGGAGGCGCGCGCCAAGGGCCTCGCGACGACGCACGAGGACCGCGAGTACGTGTTCTGCGGCAAGGGCTGCTTCCTCGAGTTCCGCGACGACCCGGAGACGTTCCTCGACCCGGAGTACGTCGCCTCGATGTAGCGGCGCCGTCGCTCGCGGCGACCTCGCGGCGCCTTCGCGGCGCTCGCGGGCCTCGCGGCGCCCGCCGGCCTACTGCGTGTCGCCGACGGCCGGCTCGTTCACCTGCAGCAGCGGGTCGGTCCCGGGCTGGTTCGCCAGCCTCGCCATGAGCCGCTCCGCCGACAGCTGCGACATCCGGGCGAAGTTCACCGCGTCGCCGAGCACCCGCGCCGATTCCTGCGGGCTGTGGAAGCCCGTGCTGTTCTCCGACGAGACGAAGTCCCAGCGCAGGTTGGCCTTGCGCTGGAAGTCGCGCGCCTCGACGAGGTCCGCGTCGGTCGCCCCGGCCGCCTTCGCGGCGGTGATCGCGTCGATTGCGGCGATGATCGCGGTCTCGACCTCGCGCAGCTGCTCGGCCGTCCGGCCCTGGATCGTCGAGATGCGCTCGAGGAGCTTCGCCTCCTCCATCTTGTGGCACGACTGGCAGGCGTTGGCGACGTTCTGGATCGGGCTGCGGATCCAGTGGTCCGAGATCTTGAGGGCGCCCTCACGGATGTACGGCATGTGGCAGTCGGCGCAGGAGACGCCCGACTGGGCGTGGATGCTCGTGCTGTAGAGCTCGAACTCGGGATGCTGGACCTTGAGCATCGGAGCCCCCGTGTCCTTGTGCTCCCAGTCCTTGAAGCCGTACTCGTCGTAGTAGTCGTTGATGTTGTCGATGCTGAGTCCCTTCTCCCAGGGGAAGGTGAGGATCTTGTTCTCGCCGACGAAGTAGTACTCGACGTGGCACTGGCCGCAGACGTACGTGCGCATCTCCTGGCGGCTCGCCTTCGCCAGGTCGATGCCGCGCTCCTCCATCGCGGCCGTGAAGGCTGGACGCGTGATCCGCAGCGCCATCGTGTCCGGGTCGTGGCAGTCGTTGCACGTGCCGCCGGTGTGGAGCTGGTCGGTGATCGCGCTGTACGGGCCCTTGTTGAACGCCTCCCAGCCCATGCTCTCGATGAGCGCCGGCGCCTCGCCGGCGTGGCAGTTCGCGCAGGCCCCCGGCTGCTGCACCACCTCCTGGCGCTTCGTCTCCTTCTGGTCGACGAGCGTGTACCAGTGGCTGCGGTCCTCGCGGAAGTCGACCGCGAACGCGTAGCCGTTCCAGAGGCGCTGCATCGCCGGGAAGCGGGCCAGCTTGTCGTACTGCTGGCTCCCGCCGTACGCGGTGCGGACGGTGTCGTCCTCCATCATGAGAAAGCGGCTGTACTCGAGGGGGAAGTTCTGGCCCCAGACGGAGGCGTCCATCTCGCCGTCCTCGACGTCCACGACCTGCACGAACGTCTCCGTCGCCTCCTGCTTGCGCTCGAAGATGTTGACGAGCATCGCGCCGACCACGGCGAGCAGCACGACGCCGACGACGAAGGCGAGAACCACGAGGATGCCGGAGCGGCGGCCGCGCGGCGCGGGCTCCTGGACGACGTCGGTCACGGGTTCACCCTCCGCTCGTGGTCACGGCCGACCGACGCCGATCTCGTCGTGGCCGATGGTGGCATGGCAGCGCGTGCAGTCCTCGAGCTCCGTCTGTCCCTGGTGGTCGACGAGCGACACGAAGTCGCCGTGGCAGTACCCGCAGTTGTTGAGCGCGACGACCTTGTTGGCCGGCGTGATGCGGATCGGCTCGGGGAAGTTCTGCAGCGTGAAGGCCAGGCTGTGGTTGAAGCCGTTGAGCGCCTTGACGACGTACTTGGCCGGGAACTGGTGGGGGATGTGGCAGTCGTTGCACGTCGCCACGGCGTGGTGCGGCCCCCGGGACCACGCGTCGTACACGTCGTTCATGACGTGGCAGTTCCGGCAGGACGCCGGGTCGTCGGAGAGGTACGACGTGCCCTCGGCATACGAGGTCGTGAAGAGGCCCAGCCCGACGACGCCGCCGAACAGCAGCGCCAGGGCCACCTTGACCTTGAGTGGCACCGACCCCTGCTGTCGCGCAGGTGGCGCGTCCTGGGTCGCGGGTTGCGTCACCGAGCCTCCTCACGGGGCCGATCGCGCGTCGAGCTGCAGCGGGTCGACCCGGTGGCGCCATGGTCGCCGCTCGCCCGGGAGTGCCCTAGGGCCGAACGGACCGAGACGGATGGCTCCTCACGCCCGATGTCGCACGGCAACCGAGCTACCGGCCGCCGGACTCGGCCTCCTCGATGAGGGAGGCCCACCAGCCGGGATCCGGCCGGAAGGGCGACGCGGGCCGGCCGACGGCGTCGGTGGCGAACCGGTAGACGATGCCGGCCGCGGGCTCGGCCCGGCGCCGCTCGTCGCTCCAGTGCTCGGTGGCGGTCGTGACGTACAGCGTGGACAGCCCCGGGCCCCCGAACGCACAGCACGTGGTCTGCTCGGCGGGCACCGGGAGCACCCGGCGCAGCTCGCCGTTCGGTGCGTAGCGACGGATGCAGCCGCCGCCGTAGACCGCGACCCAGAGGTCTCCCGCCGCGTCCACCGTCAGGCCGTCGGGCGCGCCATCCGCCTCGGAAAGCGTGACGAGAACCCGGCCGTCGGAGATCGTGCCCCGCTCGCCGTCGAACGCGAACGCGCGGATCGTGCGCGGGCCGCTGTCGACGAGGTACATCGTGGCGCCGTCCGGGCTCCAGCCGAGCCCGTTCGAGATCGTCAGGCCGTCGAGGACCCGCGTGACCCGGCCGTCCCGGTCGAGGCGGTGGAGCGCGCCGCCGCCCTCGCGGTGGTCGTCGGCCAGGCTGCCGGCCCAGAACCGGCCCTGCGGGTCGCAGGCGGCGTCGTTCAGCCGCGTTCCGGGCGGCGAGACCTCGGCGACGGTGCGCCGGCTCCCGTCAGGGCGCAGGTGGACGACGTCGCGCCCGGCGGCCAGCAGCCAGCCGTCGTCGCCGTCGATCGGGGCGATCGCGCCGACGGTTCCGGGGATCGAGTACGCCGCGACCGGGACCAGGTCGCCGTCCGCGGCGATCCGGTCGCGATGGACACGCCCGGCGAGGATGTCCACCCGCAGGAGCTCATCGCGCCGGGGATCCCAGCGGGCGCCCTCGCCGAGCGCGGTCTGCTCCGTCGTGCAGGGGATGGCTGCGCCGGTCATCCGTGGCCCTCGAGGCGGGACTCGGGACAAGGTAACGGCGCGGGCGCACTCGGCGGAGTGCGCCCGCGCCGCGGTCGATGCGGAACGGTCAGGCAGCCGGCGGCGGATCCTTCAGGCCGAAGGCGGTCTTCACGCCGGCCGAGTTGAAGTACAGCAGGATGACGACCGGCATGATCGCCATGGCGAGCCCGATCCCGGTCCCCGGGAACTGGAACATCGCGAGGACGGCCTCGAAGAGGCTGAACCCGGCGACGACCATGCCGAAGATCCAGGCCCACGGCTGGAGGGCCCAGAGACCGACGGCCACGAGGAGCCAGACGACCCCGGTCCCGACGGCGAGCCAGCCCCAGAGGCCCACGTCCTCGAAGGCCGGGAGGTCGCCGAGGGCGCCGAACCAGTCGAAGCCGAGCATCCGCAGGCCCATGAAGAGCCAGGCGAAGCCGCCCAGCGCGGCAAAGAAGCCGATGACCGAGATGAGGATGGGCGGGTTCTTCATGCGAGTGTCTCCCTCTCGTGCGACGTCGTTCGGCGCCGACGGGCCGGCGCCCCGGTCGACGTCCTCGACCGGTGTGAGCCCGAGCGGCTAGACGCCGAGCACCTTCGCCTTCGCGGCCGCGAACTCCTCGTCGCTGAGGACGCCGGCCGTGTGCAGGTCGCCGAGCTGCTTGAGCTGCTCGTAGTCGATCCCGCCCGCGGCGGGAGCGGGAGCGGCGGCCGGCGGGGCGGCCTGCTGGGCGGCCATCGCGTCGATCTCGGCCTGCTGCGCCGCGAGCTGGGCCTCCATCTGCTGCTGCTCGGCCACGGCCTGCTGCTCGGCCGCCTGGTTGGCGTACTTCTTCTCCTGGTGGTGGTGAACGGCCCCGGCCGTGCCGGCCACGACGGCCGTCGTCGCCGCCATGCGGACAAGGGGCCTGCCACGTCGTCGCATCATCGTTCGATCTCTCCTTCGGGATTCGCGGTGGTCGGGCGGCCTACGCGGACGTCGCGGCCTCGAGCTCGGCTGCGACTTCTTCGAGGATCTCGGGTGCGATGACGACCCGGTCGACGAGGAAGCCACCGGCGGCGCCCATGGCAACCTTGATGTCCTCGGCCCAGCGATGCTCGAAGAGCAGGGCCAGGCCGGCGGTGTCGGGCGGCAGCGACCCGGCGATCATGGCCAGGTCCTCGGGCGTGAACAGGCCCATCCGGTCGGCGAGGAGCGGCGCGAACGCGGCGAACCTCGGGTCGTCCTTGTTGTCGAGCTCGATGACGAGGGCGTTGCCGTCCGCGTCGCGCCCGACGAACACGACGTCGACGAGCCGGATGATCTTCTGGTCGACGACCTTCTGGATCTCGCGGGCGATGCTGCCGTCGAACTTGGTGCCCTCGAATCCGATGACGATGTACTCGAGCGGTCCGAGTGTCACGGATGACCTCCTGCTGCGATGGGCCGCCGCGGCCGCGCCGGTCCGGCGGATGGGATCTCGGCGCGGATGAAGCGTCGCCACCATGGGACCACGGCCCATGGTGGGAGGCATCGTCCGATGCGGGTGATGGCCGGGCGTGCTCGGTCGATCGCCGGACGCCGACGCGTGCGACCGCTCGGCGTCAGGTCGCAGGCCCGGCTGCGCGGACGGTGCGGGCATGCCTGCCCGGAGGGCCCGACGGCGACCGCGGCCCTGACCTGGGAGGTCGGGCGCGGCCGCCCACCAACGTGAGGCGGGCGGCCGACCCTGCGTTGTGCGGCTAGAAGCGGCGGCGCCGACCCGGCGTGACCGCGGCCCCGACGACGGCGGCCTTGGCGACGGGCGACGGGCCGGGCGAGACGGCGGCGCCGACGACGGCGGCCTTGGCGACGGGCGACGGGCCCGGGGAGATGGCGGCGCCGACGACGGCGGCCTTGGCGACGGGGGCGCCGATCACCCCTCTACCGGCACGACCTGGTCCGAGCGGCATGTCAGGCTCCTTCGATCTCGAGGGCCGCGTCGGCCTCGACGGCGGCGATGAGGGCCTGGATGGGAATCCGGCCGTTGGCGATGAGCTGGCCGCCGGCCCGGCGCATGGCCGAGGCGAAGGGCGCAGCCCACAGGTTCTCGTAGATGAGGACGCCGGCGACGCTGCCGGGATCCATCGCGGCGGCGAGGTGCTCGACGTCCTCCTCGGCCAGCGTCTGGGCGAGCTGGGCTTCGATTCGCTGCATCTCGCCGAGGTCGGGAAGGTCCGACAGTTCCATGGCCTCGACCGTGCCGTCGGCGGCCTTGGCGAGGATCAGGATGTCCATGATCCTGATGATCCCGGCGTCATGGAGCTTGACGAGCTCCGCAGCGCCCTCGCCGGTGAAGCTCTGCGACTCCGCCGGGAACTCCACGATCAGGTAGTCGACGGGCCCCAGCTCGTCGAGCGATCTCTCCGTCATGATGCCTCCATTCGCTGTCGATCGGCACGTGCTTCCGTGCGTCGTCCTCGGCGCATGCCGGCCTTCTGCCGGCACGCGACCGAGCTGCTACCCGCCGGCTCCGCCGGCGACACCGGCCGTCTGCGCCGCCTGGTGGAGCGCCTGCTCGGCCTCCAGGCTCATCGGCTTGAGGTCGAACACGACCTTCCGAAGCGTTCCGGTGAACGCGTACGGAGCCTTGTCCTCGTAGGCGTCGTCGACGACGCCGCCATTGTCGCGGCCCATGTCCATGCCCGCGTAGGTCGTGAACAGCATCCCGACCGTGTGGTCGAGGCGGCCCTCGCCGACCTGCTTCCCGTTGGCCCAGAGGGTGACGGTGCCGCCGGCGCCCGGCCTGGGCTCGTCGATCTCGAACAGCATCTTGACGGCGACGTCGCCGTTCGGAATGGGCTCGGTCGAGACCTGCTTGTAGGTCTCCACGCCCAGGAACTGGTACGTGTGGACGAGGTGGCCTCGGTCGTCGACCCACAGCGAGAAGCCGCCGATGAAGTCGGCGAAGGCGCACAGGACGCCCTCGGCGCCGCCCTCGGGAACGTGGAGGTCGGCCTCGATGGCGTACGAGCGCCCGTAGATCCGCGGGATCACCGTGGTCGAGACGTTCTGGACGTCGCCGGCGAACTCGTACCGGGTGGTCGTGGGCATCGGGGGCAGGACCCCGAAGAAGACGGCCATGCCGCCGAGGAGCGGCAGGGCCCGGTTGCGCTCGGCCTCCTGCCAGAAGAGCTCACGCAGCTCGGCGAGCTTCTCCGGCCGCTCGGCCGCAAGGTCGTGGGCCTGCGAGAAGTCGTCCGGCAGGTAGTAGAGCTCCCACCGGTCCTGGTCCGGGTCGTACCCGCTGCCCGGCTTGAAGCGGGCGAGCGTGCCGGGCGAGAAGTCCCACGGCAGCTTGTCCAGGCGGGCGCAGGCCCACCAGCCGTCCTTGTAGATCGCCCGGGATCCGTACATCTCGAAGTACTGGACGGTGTGCCGCTCCGCGGCGGCCGCGTCCTCGAAGGTGTAGGTGAACGGCGCGCCGTCCATCGGCTCCTGCTCGATCCCGTCCACCGCCGTGGGCTCCGGGATGCCGACCAGGTCGAGGATCGTCGGCGCCACGTCGATGACGTGGGTGAACTGGTCGCGGACCTGGCCGCCGGCCGGAATGTGCCCCGGCCAGGCGATGACCATCGGGTCACGGGCGCCGCCCAGGTGGCTCGCCATCTGCTTGCCCCACTGGAAGGGCGTGTTCTGGGCATGAGCCCAGGCCGCCGCGAAGTGCGGGGCGCTGTGGAAGCCGCCGAGGCCCTCGAGCCCGCCGAACTTCTCGATCAGTGCCAGCTGCTCCTCGGCGTCGAGGACCAGGCCGTTGAAGAAGGTCGTCTCGTTGAACGAGCCGGTGGTGGTGCCCTCCATCGAGGCGCCGTTGTCGCCCCAGATGTAGAGGATCAGCGTGTTGTCGAGCTCGCCCATGTCCTCGACCGCGTCGAGCAGGCGGCCGACGTTCCAGTCGGTGTTCTCGGAGAAGCCGGCGAACACCTCCATCTGGCGGGCATACAGCTTCTTCTCGGCGTCGCCCAGGGTGTCCCACGCCGGGTACGGGTCCGGCCGCGGAGCCAGGTCGGTGTCCGGCGGGACGATCCCGAGCTTCTTCTGGCGCTCGAGGGTCCGCTCGCGATAGGCGTCCCAGCCGTCGTCGAACTGGCCCATGTACCTGTCGGCCCACTCCCTGGCGACGTGGTGCGGGGCATGCGTCGCACCGGTCGAGTAGTAGACGAACCACGGCTTGTGCGCGTCGTGGGCGCGGACGGCGTGGAGCCACTCGATCGACTTGTCGGTGATGTCGTCCGGGAAGTAGTAGAGCTTCCCGTCCTTGCCCTCCGGCACGCCGACGACCGAGTTGTCCTGGGTGATGATCGGGTCGTACTGGCCGGCCGCCCCGGTCAGGAAGCCCCACCAGTGGTCGAAGCCCCACGCCTGCGGCCAGTGCTCGAACGGCCCTGCGGGCCCGATCTCGCGCCCCGGGGTCATGTGCCACTTGCCGAAGCCGCCGGTGACGTACCCGTTCTCCTTGAGGATCCGCGGCAGGGCCGTGCAGGTGCGCGGCCGCGTCCCGGTGTAGCCCGGGAACGGACCGGGGAACTCCGCGATCCCGCCCATCCCGACGCGGTGGTGGTTGCGCCCGGTGAGGAGCGCGGCCCGGGTCGGCGAGCAGACGGCCGTCACGTGGAAGCGGTTATAGGTCAGGCCCATCTGCTGGACCCTGGTCAGGGCGGGCGTCCTGATCTCGCCGCCGAACGTCTCGGGGCCGCCGAACCCGGCGTCGTCGATGAGGACCACCAGGACGTTCGGGGCGCCGTCGGGCGCCTTCGGGCCCGGGATCATCGACCAGTCGCCGACGGACTGGTCCATCGTCCGCCCGATGGCGCCGCCGAACGTGCGGTCGGGGATCGGCAGGACGGTGCGGTCCTGGGCGAACTTGCCCATCGCCGCCGCGAGGGAGCCCTTCAGCGCCCCGGCGCCGGACTTGTCGGTCTGGACGACGGAGCGGGCCAACGCCCGGGGCAGCACCTGCTGGACGGCGAGGTTCTGGTCCTCGTCGTACGTCGCGATGATCGCTGCCCGGCCGGGCGGGAGGGCCTCGCCGATCTTGTCGTGGATGCCGGTCTCGAGCCGCTTGCTGGCGAACCGTCCCATGATCCCGCCGGCGGCCGCGCCGACGACGGTCGCGGCGAGGAGCGGCGGTGCCGCAAGACCCACGAGGAAGCCGACCCCGCCGCCGTAGCCGAGGCCCTTGCGGCCCAGGTTGTCGCCGGTCTGCTCGACGACGACGTCGCCGGCGGCATCCTTGCTGACGAGGATGGCTGCCTCGATCCGGACCGTCTTCGCCTTCACGGCGGCGACGAGAGCATCGAAGTCCGCGTTCGCCGCCTCCACGCTCGGGTAGCCGGCGACAAGGACGTCGCTCTGTTCCTCGGCCATGACGTGGTCTCCTGTGTGCGTGCTCGCGATCGCGGGCTGGGGTGGTTCAACCTGGGGAGCAGGTGGGCACGGCGACCTCGCGCCAGCGTCGCTGCCACTACAGACCCGTCGGCCCCCGGCAGCATCATCCGAATGGGGTGGTCGGCCGCGGGTCGGCCCTCACCCCCGCGGGATGATGCGAACCGGGGCAGGATCGGTTGGGATGGGAAGGCCAGAGTCCCGCCGCCTCCGGGTCCACGAGGAGCGCCGAGTCAGATGCCGTCCGCAGAAGAGGGGTTCCGTCGCCTCACGATCGGCGATCCCGGCTTCGTCGCGTCGCTGTCCGGCCGCGATGGAAGGGCTCTCGGCGGTCCTTGTTTGGACGCGCGGACGGACGCGCTCGTCCGGATCGGCGTCCTGATCGCGCTCGACGCTCCGCCTTCCTCGTATCGTTCCGCCGTCGAGGAGGCGCAGCGGGCAGGCGCGCGGCTCGACGACCTGCTGGCGGTGCTCACGTCGGTCGCGGGCGTCGTCGGTTCCGCGCGCGTCGTCTCGGCCGCTCCGAGGATCGCCCTGGCCGCCGGCTACGACATCGAGGCGGCGTTGGAGCAGGTCTCCGGGAGCTGATCTCCAACCGGAACGCGGGGGAGCACGGCCCCGACCGGCCGTCGCCGGCGCTCCTGCCGACCCGGCGGCCGCGGCGCGCCGGTCGCAGGTGCTAGATTGCGTCGCGATGACGGAAACCGCTCCCCGCTTCCGCCCTGCGTTTCCCATCGTCGAGGGTAAGCTCCAGGTGCCGACTCCCCGGCCCGGGGCGATCGAGCGGGCGCGTCTCGTCGGCCTGCTCACGGCGGATCCCGGGCCGCCGGTCGTGGCGGCGATCGCCCCACCCGGGTACGGGAAGACGACCCTCCTCGCCCAGTGGGCGGCGCAGGAGCGAAGGCACGTCGCCTGGCTGACGCTCGACGACCTCGACAACGACCCGGCGGTCATGCTGTCGTATCTCGCGCTCGCCTTCGACCGCATCGCGCCGCTCGACGACTCGATCAGGGCGTCGATCGCATCGCCGCGCGAGCGGATCCTCGCGACCGCGGTGCCGCGCCTCGCGTCCGAGATGCACGCGTGGCCAACGCCGGCGATCGTCATCCTCGACGACGTCCACCGCATCGTGGACCGGACGGCGCTCGACGCGCTGGCCGCGCTCGTCGACCATCTGCCGCGGGGAGTGCGGCTGGTGCTCGCCGGGCGGACCGAGCCGGACCTGCCCATCGCCCGGCTCCGCGCCCAGAGCCACCTGCTGGAGATCGGCAGGGGGCTCCTGGCCCTCGACGAGCGCGAGACGACCACGCTGGCGGCCGCCCTCGGCCACGCCCTCAGCCCGGAGGCGGCTGCAGACCTGGCGGCGCGAACGGAGGGCTGGGCGGCGGGGATCTACCTGGCGATCCTCGCGCGCGACCCGAACGGCGGGGACACCGCATCGACGACCGCCGTGTCGGGCCGCGATCACTACATCGCGGCGTACCTGCGATCGGAGCTCGAGCGCCACCTCCCCGACGACGACGTGGCGTTCCTGACCCGGACCGCCGTCGTCGAAACGGTCACGCCGCGGCTCGCGGAGGCGGTCACCGGGATGCCAGGCGGCGCGGAGCGGATGCGGTCGCTCACGCAGACGAACCTGCTGATCCAGGAGATCGCCGGCCCCGAGCCGACGATCCGCTATCACAACCTGCTGCGGGACTTCCTCCTGGGCGAGCTCGACGCCCGTGAGCCCGGGGTGACGCCGGAGCTGCACCGGCGCGCCGCTGCGTGGTATGCGGCCGAGGGCGACGTCGACCGGGCGATCGCCCATGCCTTCGCGGGGGGCCACGAGGACGACGCCGCCCGGTACGTCACCGGCGTCGCGCTGAGGACGTTCTACGGCGGCCAGCCGGGCACGCTCGACCGCTGGCTCCAGGCGTTCGACGGCCCGAGCTTCGAGCGGCACCCGCCGCTGGCCGTCATGACCGCGTGGATCCACCTGCTCAACGGCAGGCCGGAGCTCGCCGATCGCCTGGCGGACATGGCGGAGCGCGTCATCTTCGTGGGGAGCCCCGGCGACGGCTCCGCGTCGTTCGAGTCGCAGCGGGCGATGCTCCGGGCGGTCATGGGCCGCCACGGGCCGAAGGACGTGCTCGCCAACGCCCAGCTCGCGGTCGACCAGGAGCGCCCGGAGAGCCCGTGGCGGGCGAACGCGCTGTGGCTGCTCGGCGCGGCGCACCTGCTCGGCGGCGACATGGCGGGCGCGGATGCGCGGTTCGAGGAGGCCATCACGGCCGGACGGAGCTCGGGCGGGACGGCGATGGTCGCCATGGCGAGCCGGGCGAGCATCGCCATGGCCCGGGGCGACTGGGCGGCCGCGGAGGAGCTCAACCAGCAGAGCCACCGGGTCCTCGTGTCGGCCCACTTCGACGAGCTCGTCGCCTCGCTCATCGTGCACGCGGTCGCGGCGCGCGTGGCCATCCACCGCGGCGACATCGCCCGCGGCCGAGAGGAGCTCGTCAGGGCCCAGATCGTCCGTCCGCTGGCCTCCTACGGCATTCCCTGGTACTCCATGCACGCGCTCGTCGAGCTCGCCCGCGCCTACCTTGCCGCCTCCGACCCGGCCGGCGCCCAGGTGGCGCTCCGCCAGGCGGAGCAGATCGTTCGCCACCGGCCGGCCCTCGGCGTGCTCACGGACCAGCTCCTGGAGCTGCGGTCGCGACTCGCCGAGGCGACCTCCACCCTGGCCGGCTCGTCGACCCTCACGAACGCCGAGCTCCGGCTCCTGCCGCTCCTGCCGACCTACCTCTCGTTCCAGGAGATCGCCGACCGGCTCCTGATCTCGCGCAACACGGTCAAGACCCACGCGATGGCGATCTACGGCAAGCTCCAGGCGTCGTCGCGCGGCGAGGCCGTCGAGCGGGCCGTCGAGCTCGGCCTGCTGGAGCCGTATCCCGGCCTCGAGTCGCCGCGGCGCCGGGCGACCGACTGACGCCGCGCGCCGACGGGACTCGGGCCGGTGCGACCGGCCGAAGAGCGGCCCTACGCGTCGTGCGTGGCGGCGCGGCGGGACGACCCCTGGTAGTGCGTGACGCCCTCCGCGAGCGCCGCCGCCTCGGGGATCTCCGGGTCGGCGGCCACCTCCCGCTCGAACCACGCGGCGTACCGGCGTGCGCCCCACGCGGCAGTGACGCCGTGGGCGACGAGGCTGATCGCGACCGTGAGCAGCACGACGTCGGTGATCGCGCTCGCGTCCGGGACGGCCTCCTCGACGACGACGCCGGCGAAGACGATCGAGGCGAGGCCGCGCGGGCCGAACCAGCCGACGTAGAGGAGCGTCGGCGCCGCAAACCCCGTCCGCAGCATTGCGACCGCGACCGGGACGATCCGGACGACCGTCAGGCTGAGGACCGCGTAGAGCACGGTCTCCGGCGTCGCGCGGGTGAGCACGGGTGCGAGCAGCCACGCCCCCAACAGCAGGAACCCGACGGCCGCGAGCGCGTTGGCCGCCTGCTCGGAGAGGTGGAAGGCGTCCCCGGCCACGCGCCCGCGGAGCACGGTCCCCGCGGCGAGGCCGCCGACCCAGACGGCGAGGAACCCGCTCGCCTCGACCTCGTCGGCCGCCACGAACGTCCCCACCGCCAGGGCGACCAGGGCGATCGACTGCCAGGCCGGCGCCGCGAGCCCGCGTTCCGCGGCGATCCGGAGCAGCCACCCGCCGCCGAGGCCGGCGACCAGGCCGATCGCGGTCGAGCCGCCGAGCGCGAGCAGAAGCGTCTCGCCGGCCTGCAGCTCCGTCTCGGCGCCGCCGGCGACGAGTCCGACGGTGATGAAGATCGTGACGAAGGGAAGCGCGAGGCCGTCGTTCAGCCCACTCTCCACGTTGAGGGCGTTGCGGATGATCGCCGGAACGCGCGGGTTGGCCACCACCGCCTGGCCGAGCGCGGCGTCGGTCGGGGCAAGGATCACCCCGACGAGCGCCGCCTGCCACGGCTCGATGCCGCCGAAGACGAGCGCCGCCGCGACCGCGCCGGCGGCCATCGTGAGCGGCAACCCGACGCCGAGGAGCCGGCCCGATAGGCTCGGCTCCTTCGTCCAGCGCCCGATGTCGAGGCTGGACGCGTCGGCGAAGAGGACCATGACGAGGGCACCCTCGAGGAGGAGGACCAGCAGCTCGTCGTCCTTCTCCAGGTCGACCAGGCCGAGCACCGGGCCCGCGATGAGCCCGATGGCCGCGAAGAAGATCGGGGCCGTGACGACGGTGGACGCGAGCCGCCTGGAGACGAGCGCGTAGGAGATCACCGCGATCGCGATGACGACCGCCGGGGCGATCACGTGACCACGCTCCTTCCTTCGTCCGGCCCGTCGCTCACCGCGCCGGCGTCGAGACGCGGCCGGCCTCGATGGCGGCGACGTACGCGGCGTGGTCGCGCTCGTTGACGTCGGCGTAGGTCTCCGCGAAGTCCGCGATCGCCCCGTCGAACGTGTCGCTCGTGCCGAGGTAGGCCGCGATCGCCGTTGCGTCGCCGGTGCGAGCATGCGCCCGCGCGAGCGACCAGCCACACAGGCCGCCGTAGAACCCGAGTCCCTCGGGTCGGAGCGTCGCGATGTCCACGGAGCCCTTCATGTCCCAAAGCTGGCGCAGGTAGAAGTCGCGTCCGCCGGGCCCGCGCGTCCAGCCCAGGAAGATGTCGGACGTGGCCTGCATGCGCTGCTGGCCGACGACGACCCGCTGGGCGTGGTTGAGGTGCCCGCTCGTCTCGAGGTACGGCTCCATGACCGACGCCGTCGCCTCCTTGGCCTGGAGGATGAGCGGGTCGTTCTCGTCGCGCCCTTCGAGCACCAGCACGAAGCAGCGAGTCCCCACGCTCCCGACGCCGACGACCTTGAGGGCGAAGTCGACGAAGCGGTAGCGCTCCAGGAGGTCGCGCCGGTTCTCCGGCATCGTGGCCCGGTAGTCGGTGAAGACCTTCGCGAGCCCCTTCGCGTCGACGTGCGTGATGACCGGCGGATCCTCGAGGATGACCCGGCGCCCGTCCACGACCGCGGTCAGCTTCTCGAAGGCGCGCATCCCGTCGCGCTGCCTGGCCTTCGTGAACATCGCCTCGAGCCGGGCGCGGCGCTCGGCTCCCGCGCGTCCCTGAGCTAGCCCGCTCGCCTCGCCCGCGTCGCGAATGTCGGCGTCGGTGATCGAGGCGTACCAGACGTCCAGCAGGCGCATCGCGGCGTAGCGGCCCATCCACTGGCGGTAGGTGCGCACGGCGGCCATGGTCGCCGAGCGGTTCTGGACGGCAGTGAAGCCGTTCGCGCGGCCGGCGATGACGACGCTCGCGGCCAGCCGCTTGACGTCCCACTCCCACGGGCCGGGCAGCGTCTCGTCGAAGTCGTTGGCGTCGAAGACGAGCGTCCGCTCGGGCGAGGCAAAGAGGCCGAAGTTCGAGATGTGAGCGTCACCGCCGGCCTGGACGACGATGTCGGTCCGCGGGGTGCCGGCCAGGTCGAAGGCCATGACCGCGGGCGTGCCGCGGTAGTAGGCGAACGCGGACTCCGCCATCCGCTCGTGGCGCAGCGGGACGAGCTCCTGCAGCCGGTCGAGCTCCTGGGCCTCGAGGATGGCGATGGGGTCGCGACCTGGCGCGGGCTCGAACACGGCGTGGGAGGCTCGCGGGGCGCCCTTGCGGGCCGCCTTGCCCCGCTCGGCACGGGCCGCCGGGTCCTCCCAGGGCTGCGCCGTCCAGGTCGAACCCTGGGCCGGGAGGCCGGCCTGCCACGCGGCGTCGTACTCGGCCGCGGTTGCGCTGTCGGGAACGGTCCTCCGCGTCCGTCGCGGCCTGGTCGGCTCGGTCATCTCATCTCCTTCGCCCGGCGTCACGCGCCGGGGATCGTGGGGACCTCAGGTCGTGGCGCCGTGGCAGTGCTTCACCTTGCGGCCGCTGCCGCAGGGGCAGGGGTCGTTGCGGCCGGCCTTCGCGGCGGCCGCGCGAAGGCGCTCGTCCTCGATCGCGTACCAGCCGACGAGCTCGGAGGGCGCTCGGCCCCGGCGGAGGAGGTCGGACATCATCCGCATCGGCCGGTCGACGTGGTGGAAGAATGCCTTGTAGCCCGCGCACAGGTAGTTGAGCCCCGGCTCGCCGTCGGGCGTCTCGATGAAGCGGTCCTTGGGGCAGCCGCCGTGGCAGGCGAACCGGACGTCGCACTCGCGGCAGAAGCGCGGCAGGGTGTCCCGCTTGGCGAGGCCGAATTGCCGCTGCCGATCGGAGGCCACGAGCTCCGCCATCGGCGTCTCCGCGATGTTCCCGAGCCGATGCTCCTCCTCGACGAAGTGGTCGCACGAGTAGAGGTCGCCGTTGTGCTCCAGCGCGAGGGCGGTGCCGCACGTCTCGGAGTGGATGCACAGTGACGGCGGCTCGCCGTGCCAGCTGGCGAGCGCGACGTCGAACATCTGGACGAACACCTCGCCGACGTCGCGGCGGACCCACTCCTCGAAGACGCCGATGAGGAACGCCCCGTACTGGTCGGCGGTGATCGAGCGGTCCGTGACGAGGCTCCCCTCCTGGCGGTAGAGCGGCCGATCGCGCCACGAGGTCCACGGGGCGGCCTGCGCCAGGCCCGGGGCCAGGCCGAGCTCGGCGAGCGGCACGTCGATCCGCGGCGCCGGCAGGCGCTCGATGATCGGGATCAGCTGCATGAACCGGGAGCCGCACTCGTCGCGGAGAAACCGGTAGACGTCGACCGGGTGGTCCGCGTTGGCACGATGGAGCGTGGTCAGGGTGTTGTACTCGACGCCGTGGGCCTGGAGCCGCTCCAGGCCGCGCCGGACCCGCTCGAACGTCGGTGCGCCGCCCCTGTCGACCCGGTACGCGTCGTGCATCCCCGGCGGGCCGTCGATGCTGATCCCGACGAGGTAGTCGTGCTCCTTGAAGAAGGCCGCCAGCTCGTCGTCGATGAGCGTGCCGTTGGTCTGGATCGTGTACTCGACGGTCATGCCCGGCCTACGGTGCTTCTCCACGTACGCAGTCGCTCGCCGGAAGAAGTCCACGCCCATCATCGTCGGCTCGCCGCCCTGCCAGGCGATCGTCACGTGGGGGATCCGGTGGGCCTCGATGAGCTGGCGGACGTACTGCTCCAGGAGCTCGTCCGCCATCCGGAAGCGGCTGCCGGGGTAGAGCATCTCCTTCGACAGGAAGAAGCAGTACGAGCAGTCGAGGTTGCAGGTCGCGCCGGTGGGCTTCGCCAGCAGGTGGAAGGCCGGCGGGCCGTGCTCGATCGTGGACGCGCCCGGGTCGGCGGACGCGCCCGGGGTCGCGTCGAGATCGGACATCCACCCTCCTCCGGCCGGCACGATGCGCCCGTGGCCTTCGCGTGTCGGGGAGCCCCGGCCGTGCACATCATCGCCGACCGATTGCCGCCCGCGTCGTCCGGATCGGGTGAGCAGGCGCCGGCCCCGCGGCGGCAAGATGGTCGGCACACGAAGCTCGAGCGGGCATCGACGAAGGAGACGCGGCCGTGACCCAGCCCGGCGACGAAGGCACGTCCCGGCGCTCGGTGGACCTCTCGAGCACGCTGCCGGCGCTGGTCGCCCGCTACGTCCCGATCACCCGCTGGCTGCCCGCGTACCCGCGGGAGTGGCTGCGCCCCGACCTCGTGGCCGCGATCACCTCGTGGGGGGTGATGGTGCCGGTCGCCCTGGCCTATGCCGGGCTGGCGGGCGTGCCTCCCGAGCTCGGGCTCGTGACCGCGTTCACGGCGCTGGCCGCCTACGCCGTGTTCGGGACCAGCCGCCACCTCAAGGTGACCGTCAGCTCGACGATGGCCATCATGTCGGCGGCCGTGGTGGTCGACCTCGCGGGCGGCGACGGCGCCGCCTACGTGGCCTTCACGGCCGCGCTCGCCATCACCGTCGGCGTCATCCTCGTCGCGGCCGGCGTGGCGAAGCTGGGCTTCATCGCCGACTTCCTCACGAAGTCCGTGGTGACCGGGTTCATCATCGGCCTCGCGATCACGATCATCATCGGCCAGCTGCCGAAGCTGCTGGGCGTGGCGAGCCTGAGCGGCTCGCTGCCCGAGCAGGTCGTCCAGCTCGTGTCGGAGCTCCCCGACACCGAACCCGTACACGCTGGCCGTGGGCCTTGTCGCCCTCGTCCTGATCCTCGTCCTGCGACGGGTCTCGCGGCGGATCCCCGGGCCGCTCATCGCGCTCGTGCTGGGGATCGTCGCGGTGACCGCCCTCGACCTCGAGTCGCTCGGGGTGAGCGTGGTCGGCGAGGTTGCCACGGGGTTGCCGCTCCCGTCGATCCCGGACGTGCCGCTGTCGTCGATCCCCCTCCTCGCCCTCGGCGCGCTGGGGCTCGTGTTCCTCGCCGTGGGCGAGTCGATCGGCGCGGGCCGTGCCTATGCCGGGCGCCACCGCTACGAGATCGACCCCGACCAGGAGATGGTGGCGCTCGGCGCGGCCAACCTCTCGTCCGGCCTCTTCGGCGGCTTCACGACCGACGCGAGCCTCTCCCAGACGGCCACGGCCGAGACGGCCGGCGCGAAGTCACAGCTGGCGTCGCTCGTCACGGCGGCCCTGATCCTGGCCACTGCGCTGCTGCTCGCCCCGCTGTTCGCCAACCTTCCGAACGCGGTCCTCGGTGCGATCGTGATCGCGGCGGTGCTGGGCCTCATCGACGTCGGGGAGATGCGCCGCTACTGGAGGTGGCGGCGGACCGACTTCCTCATCGCGATGACGGCGATGGTGGGGGTGCTGCTCACGACCGTGCTGGCCGGCATGGTCATTGCCGTGATCCTCTCGGTGGCCTTCGTCCTGTACCGGGCGAGCCGGCCGTACGTCGCGGCGCTGGGCAGGATGCCCGGCTACCGGGCGACGTTCGCGGACGTGGCCCGCCACCCGGAAGCCGAGCCCGTTCCGGGGCTGATCATCGTCCGGCTCGACGCGCCGCTCTACTTCTTCAACGCCAACGTCGCGAAGGCGCAGATCCTCGACCTGGTCGCGGCGCGGCAGGCCGAGGCGCACGGCGTGCTCGTCGACCTCGCGGCGACGGCCGACCTCGACGTGACGACGACCGACATGCTGTTCGAGCTCGTCGCCGATCTCCGATCGCGCTCCGTCGAGGTTCTGCTCGCCCAGGTGAAGGGCACGGTCCGCGACCGCCTCCGGAAGACGGGGTTGATGGACCGGCTCGGCGAGGACCGCGTGTACCTGTCGATCGGCTCGGCCGTGACCGATTTCCAGCGGCGTTGGCCGCCGGAGGTCGACGACCCGCACGTGGCCGCGTCGGCACCCCAGCCGGATTCCGCGCCCGAGCCCGGCGCCCCCTCCGGGGAGAGCTCCCCGCCCTCAACGGAGACCGGCTGATCGACGCGCCTGCCGGCTCGTGCTGCCGGCCCCTGCTGCCGGCGCAGCGGCCGCCGGCCGACGGCAACCTCGGGCCCGACAGCCCGTCACGGAGTGGCGTCGACCCGCTCTCGCACGGAGGCGACGTACTCGACCTCCACCGTGACGGGCCCCCCGAACGCGGCCGCGAGCTCGGACGCCAGCTGCCCGGTGTCGCCCGGGACATCGGGGCCGGCCAGGACGAGTGACACCGTGTCGCCCGCGACGGACCAGGCCTCCACCGTGAGGTCGCGCTCGCCGATCCAGCCCCGGACGACGGGCGCCCCGGTCGTGGCCCGCGTCCACTCGGCCGCCCGCTGGACGCCGCTGGCGACCAGGGGGATCGCGATGACGACGAGGGCGATGACGGCGGCGACGAACCCGTTCCGGACGCGATGGCGGTCGCGGATCATCTCGCGCGACGGGGCCGCCCCGGCGAGCACGAATACGATGCATGCCGCGACGACGATCGCCGCGAAGTTCGTGATGAAGAGGAAGAGTGCTCCCCCCGCGTCATCGATGCGTCCGAGCTCGAGGCAGATCCCGACCGTGGCGAGCGGCGGCACCAGGGCCACGGCGATGGCGACGCCCGGCAGGGCGTCGGTCCCGGTCCGGCGGACGGCCACGTAGGCTCCGGCGGCGCCGGCGGTGAGGGCGACCCCGAGGTCGAGGAGGCCGGGCGCCGTGCGTGCGTCGAGCGACGGCGTCAGCTCCAGGATGTCGGGGAGGACCCACGAGACGAGGAAACCGATCGCCACGACGGCGAGGGCGCCGAGGATCACCTGGAGCCCCGTCACCCACTGCCAGCGGCTGCGGGCCGTCACCAGAGCAGCGGCGAAGGCCATGATGGCGCCGCCGAGCGGCGCCACGACCATGGCCCCGATGATCGAGGCGACCGAGTCCTGGTACAGGCCGAACGACGCGATGAACGCTGCCAGGACCAGCAGGACGCTGAAGGTGATGAGCGAGGCGCGGAGTGCAGCGCCCTCGGGGAAGAGATCATCGAGCTTGGCCGGTCCAAGCGACTGACGTGCGTCGACGAGTGCCGTGGCAGCACCGGCCGGAACTGCCGCTCCCGCGCCGGGGGTCGACGAGGTCATGGAACGCGCTCCCGTTCGGCAGGCCCGATAGGCGCGGGCCGCAATCGGCCGTACGGTAGCGCGTCGCCGGCCGCGCAGCGGGCCGGGCGCGCAGCGGGCCGGGCGCGTCACCCCGAGCATGCCGAAGCCGGCCCTCGCGGGCCGGCTTCGGGTGGTTCGGGTCCGATCTCGGAGGCCGATCGACCGGGGGCGATCCGTCGACCGGGGCGGCGCGGCCGCCGGATCAGCCAGCGTCCGGCGTGCCGATCGGCTACTCGGCGGCAGGGGCGGCCGAGTCGGCGGCTGCCGCGGCGGCCTTCACCGCTTCGGCGGTCTCCTGGTCGACCGGGACCGTCTTCACCTCTTCCGCCGCCGTCAGCTTCGTCGCCACGGCCTCGGCGGCCCAGCCGGACACGAGGGCCAGGATGCCCGACGTGCCCGGGGTGATGACGCCGGCGAGCTCCTCCTCGACCTCGACCCGGTGATAGAGGTTGCGCGCCTTGCCGGCGGTGGCTCCGGCCACACCCAGCGCAACCGCGCCGCCGATGATCGTGGCGGGAAGGAAGATGCCGGCGACCACGCCGCCGACGATGCCCCACTTGAGGCCCTTGCGCGTGCTGTGGTCGGTCATCTTCTGGACGTGGAGCCGGCCCTTCTCGTCGGCGTTGACGACGAGGACCCCGTCGATCTCGAGCTCCTCGGCGATCTCCGCATCGAGGAGCGTCTCGTACGTCGCCATCGCCAGCGTCGGATCGGCGAAGCGGGCAACGAGGAGGGCGTGGTCGCCCCGGGCCGCGATCGCGGCCTCGGCCAGCACGCCCTCGTCATCCGCGATCTGGCCGGTCACGACGACCATCTCGTCGTTCGGGGTGGGAGTCTCGTCGGTCATCTCGTTCTCCTCTGGGTGCGTGGTGCCGGACCGGGCGCGTTCCGTCGGGGCCGCGCCGCGGCCCGGCCATCAATCTGGATCAGGCAGGGCCGCCCACCCCGGGGATCCGGTCGCGATTGCCGTACGCGCTGTACGTGTAGTGCCCGATGTCCAGCACGAACGCGATCCCGATCCAGATCCAGTCGCTCCCCGACACGCCGACGCCCGGCGACCAGAGGAGCACGTACATCAGGGTCGTGAACGGCACGAAGATCAGGCCGATCAGCGGCAGGATGAGCGTGTCGAAGGCCGCGTCGACGGCAGCCGGCCGAGCGATCCAGTAGATCGCGAAGGCGATCCGCGGGAACAGCCCGGCGAGCATTGCGAACAGGCACATGGTCGGCTCCCTGGTCCCGACGTCGCACGGGCGGCGCAGGGACGCAGCCTGCTCATCGGTGAGGTGATTCCACCGCAACCTCCGCGTCGTCGCATCACCTCGGTTGGATGAGCCGATGGACGAGCCGACGGGCCGGACGCCGTCTATCCTGTCCGAGGTCGTTCCCACGCGCGGGATTCGCGCGCCACGTCGAGCCTCGCCGTCCCGGAGGCCGCGACGCCAACGAAGGTCCAGCCAGGCTTGCCCTCCGCCGCCGATCACCAGCCCGCCGACGGGACGATCGCCTCACCACCGACCCAGACGCACCGCTTCCGACCCGAGATCGAGGGTCTGCGGGCCGTCGCCGCGATCCTCGTCGCCGTCTACCACGTCTTCCTCGGTCGGGTCTCGGGCGGCGTCGACGTGTTCTTCGTCGTGGCGGGGTTCCTCATCACGACCTCGCTGCTCGGCCAGGTCGAGCGGGTCGGGCGGCCGCAGGTGGGACGCTTCCTCGGGCGCCTCGCGTCGCGCCTCCTCCCCGTCGCCGTCGTCGTGCTCGTCGCGATCTCGGCTGCGACGCTCCTCTGGATGCCGATCACCCGCCTGGCGGCGACGTTCGACGAGGTCGTCGCGTCGGCCCTGTACTACGAGAACTGGCTCCTCGCCGCCAGGGCGGTCGACTACCTGGCCCGCGACGACGGGACGAGCCCCCTGCAGCACTTCTGGGCGCTCTCGATCCAGGGCCAGTTCTACCTCATGTGGCTCGCCCTGTTCGGGCTGGTCGTCCTGCTGGCCGGTCGCGCGCGCATCCGCCGCTCGATCGCGGCGGCGCTGACCCTCGTGTTCGTCGGCTCCCTGTTCGTCTCCGTGGTCCTCACCGACCGCAACCAGCCCCTGGCCTACTTCCACACCGGGGCCCGCATGTGGGAGTTCGCCGCGGGTGGCCTCCTCGCGATCGCGATCGCGCGGCTGCCGCGGGCGTGGGGACGACTCAGCTTCGTTGGCGGCTGGGTCGGGCTCGCGATGATCGTGAGCTGCGGCGTGCTCATCCCGGTCTCGACCTCGTTCCCGGGCTGGATCGCCCTCTGGCCGGTGATCGGGGCCCTGCTCGTCATCGCGGCGGGCGACTCGCGTCACCGCTGGGCGTCGAGCCGGCTCCTCGGCTCGCGGCCGTTCGTGTTCGTCGGCGGCGTTGCCTACGCGCTCTACCTGTGGCACTGGCCGATCCTCATCTTCTACCGCCTGCAGCGCGGCGGCGACGGGCCGGTCGGCATCCGGGCGGGCCTGGCGATCCTCGCCGTGTCGTTCGTCCTCGCGGTCGTGACCACGCGCCTGGTCGAGCAGCCGATCCGCGGCACCCTCTCCAAGGCGCGGCGACCGTGGTCCGTCGTGGCGGCGGGGGCCGCGGCGGTCGCCGTGATCGCCGTCACGGGTTCGGTGCTGGCCCGGCCACCCACGCTGGACCCGGTCGACGCTGCGCTCGAAGGGAGCCTCTATCCAGGGGCCGGGGCGATGACCGACGACGAGTCGCCGGGGCCGACGGGCGAGCCGGGCGCTTCGGGTGATCCCACCGCTTCGCGGCCACCGGCGCCGCCGACGCCCACCCACCCCGGCAGGCCGGTCCCGCTCAAGCCCGACCTCAGGGTCGCCGCGGACGACCTGCCGGGCACCCACGCCGGCGGCTGCCACCAGGACCTGCGGGACGCGGAGGTGCTGACCTGCTCCGACGGGGACCCGAACGGGCCCGTCACGGTCATGCTGGTGGGGGGCAGCCACTCCGCGCACTGGCACCCCGCCCTCGAGCTGATCGCGGAGACCCGCGGCTGGCACCTCGTCACGGCCACGAAGGGCGGCTGCCGCTTCTCGAAGGGCCCCTTCACCGGCGACGAGGAAGGGGAGTCGTGCGCGGCCTGGAACGAGGGCGTCATGGACCTCATCCTCGAGGTGCGCCCCGACCTCGTCGTCACGACGTCGACGGTGACCTCCGTCGGCGACGAGGAGCTCCCGGACGGCCACGTCGCGGCGTGGCGCGCGCTCGAGCGGAAGGGCATCCCGGTGCTGGCGATCCGCGACACGCCGCGGGCGACAACCAGCCGGGTGGACTGCCTCGCCACGCACCGGGGCGAGCGCGAGCGGTGCGACATCCCGCGGTCCTCGACGCTCGCCGAGGTGGACCCGACGACGCTCCTCGCCGATCCGCCGGGGAACGTCGTGTTCGCCGACCTCACCGACTGCGTGTGCACCGAGGACACCTGCCCGGCCGTCATCGGGAACATCGTCGTCTACCGCGACCGGAGCCACTTCACGGCAACGTTCGCGCGGACGCTCGCGCCGATGCTCGCCGAGCACCTCCCGCTGCCGGCGACCGGGCAGTCCGGCGGAGGCGACCCGATCCCGTAGATCGGCACGGGCCGGCCCCGCCTACATCCGTCGTGCCGGCCGGCGCGAAAGAGGGGGTGAACCGAGCAACGAGCTCCCGACGCCCCGAGCGTCTCCCACCCTCGAAAGGACCACCAATGAAGCGCACGATCCTCCTCTCCATCGCGGCGTTCGCCGTCGTCGTGGCGGCCTGCTCCCCGGCGGCCACCCCCACTCCCGCGCCCACTCCGACGCCCGCCGCCGAGGAGATGGGCGACATCGTCGAGGTCGCGACCGAGGCCGGCTCCTTCACCACGCTGCTGACCGCCGCGACGGCGGCCGGGCTCGTCGAGACGCTCCAGGGCGACGGTCCCTTCACCCTCTTCGCGCCGACCGACGAGGCGTTCGCGGCGCTGCCCGAGGGCACCCTCGACAGCCTGCTGGCCGACCCCGAGGCGCTCGCCGACATCCTCCTCTACCACGTCGTCAGCGGTGAGGTCACCTCGGACCAGGTCGTCGAGCTCACCGAGGCCACGACGGTCCAGGGCGCGCCGATCGCGATCAGCGTCATGGACGGCACGGTCACGCTCAACGACAGCGCCACGGTCGTGACGGCCGACGTGCCGGCTTCGAACGGCGTCATCCACGTCATCGACGCGGTCCTCCTCCCTCCGACCGAGTAGCCTCGGCGTCGACTCCTCCCGACGTCGCACGAAACGGGCGGGCCCTCCGGGGTCCGCCCGTTTCGATTCCTGCACCCGCGGGCCGCCCACCAGCTCATGTCTGCGTGTGACCGGCCCGATACCTCTGTTTGAGCGGGCGACTCTGTCACAATGCCTTCGTATGTCGAACGAGATGACAGCCCGCCGGGGGCTCCGGGTCGGCCAGGCCGCCGAGATGCTCCAGGTCTCCGTCGAGACGCTCCGCCGCTGGGAGACCGAGGGGCGGCTCGCCGTGGGGCGCTCACCCGGCGGCCAGCGCATCGTCCCCCTGGGCGAGGTGACCCGGCTCCTTGCCGAGCGTCGGGTCCAGGCGGACCAGCCGGTGCCAGTGGCGACCTCGGCGCGGAACCGGTTCACCGGCGTCGTGACCCGCATCGAGCACGATCGGGTCGCCGCCGTCGTCGAGGTCATCGCGGGGCCGCATCGCATCGTGAGCCTGATGACGGCCGAATCCGTCGCCGAGCTGGGACTGCAGGTGGGTGACGCGGCGACGTGCGTGGTCAAGGCGACGAACGTCGTCGTCGAGGTCCCGGTCCGCAGGGAGCCGCGATCGTGAGCGGGCGCGCGGCCGGGAGCGGGGCGGCGCACGCACCGAGGGCTCGTCGCACGCCGGCGGCCCTCCTCGCCTGGACGGCGATGATCGCCGTTGCGGTCGCCGGGTGCGGCCCCGGCACCGCGCCGGGAACCGGCGGATCGGACGCCGTCGAGCTCACCGTCGCTGGCGCCGCCTCGCTCAAGGAGGTGCTGGGCGAGGCTGCTGCGGCCTACGAGGATGCGAGCCCCGGGACGACGGTGACGCTGGCGACCGGCTCGTCGGCCGCGCTCGCCGCACAGATCCGCGAGGGGGCCCCGGCCGACGTGTTCCTGTCGGCCGACACCGCGACGCCCGACGAGCTCGCCCGCGATGGTCTCGCGGCGGGCGACCCGGTCGTCTTCGCGATGAACGAGCTCACGGTGATCGTGCCGGTCGACAACCCCGGCCGCGTCGCCTCCCCGGCCGACCTCGCGCGGGACGGCCTCGTCGTCATCGCCGTCGGCGACGAGGCTCCCATCACCAGGTACGCGACGCAGCTCGTGGCGAACCTCGCGGCGCTCCCCGGGTACCCGCCCGACTTCGAGGCTGCCTACGCGGCGAACGTCGCGTCGAAGGAGGACAGCGTCAAGGCAGTCGTGGCGAAGATCGAGCTCGGCGAGGGCGACGCCGGCATCGTCTACGTGACGGACGCCGCGGCCGCGTCGAGGGTCCGGGCCGTCCCCGTGCCCGACGAGGCAAACGTGCCCGCGACGTATGCCGGCGTCGTCGTGGCCGCCAGCGAGCACCGGGCCGCGGCGCGCGCCTTCCTCGACTGGTTCGCCGGGCCCGACGGGCAGGCGATCCTCGGGCGCCACGGCTTCCTGCCCCCGGCCCGATGAGCGAGGTGACCGGCGCGGCGGCGGTTCGTCCACCGGCGGTCCGGCACCGGGCGTCCGGCAGCTGGGGCGACCGCTCGCTCGTCGCCCTGGCTACCCTGTTCGCCCTGTTCCTGGGGCTGCCGGTGGTCGCGCTCGTCGCCCGCACCATCGTCGACGGGTCGCTCGCCGAGGCCGCCGCTTCGCCGGTCGTCCTCACCGCGCTGTGGCTCAGCCTGGCGACGACGGCGGCGAGCCTCGTGCTCACGGTCGCCCTGGGCGGGCCCCTCGCCTTCGTCCTCGCCCGGCGCCGCTTCACCGGCAAGTGGCTGGTCGAGGCGATCGTCGACCTGCCGATCGTCCTCCCGCCGTCCGTCGCCGGCCTCGCGCTGCTCATCGCGTTCGGTCGCCGCGGCGTCCTCGGCGAGAGCCTGGAGGTCGTCGGGCTCGCGATCCCGTTCACGACGCTGGCCGTCGTTCTGGCCCAGACGTTCGTCTCGGCGCCGTTCTTCGTGCGCTCCGCGCGGGCCGGCCTGGCGGGGGTGGACCGCGACCTCGAGGACGCCGCCCGCGTCGACGGCGCCTCGGAACGACAGGTCGCGCGCCGGATCACGGTCCCGCTGGCCGGGTCCGCCCTGGCCGCCGGGTTGGTCATGAGCTGGGCGCGGGCGCTCGGCGAGTTCGGGGCGACGATCATGTTCGCGGGGAACGTCGCGGGCCGGACCCAGACGCTCCCGCTCGTCGTCTACGGCGAGTTCCAGGGCGGCGACCTGGACGCGTCGCTGGCGGCCGCCGCGATCCTCGTCATCGCGGCCGTCGGCGTGCTCGTCGCCGTGCGCGTGCTGCACTGGGGCCGGGCGCTCGACATCCGCGCCTCCGGGTAGGCGCGGCTCCGCTGCGGGGCTCCGCGGCGCGGCGCGCGAGCGCGCGGCAGGCGCCGACGGGGGCGTCGCGACGCAGGCGCGGTGACCGCGCAGCGCGGGCGCGGATCAGTCCGGCGCGCGCGGCATCGCTGCCCGCAGGGCGGCGATCTCCTCGCGCAGGAGGGCGAGCTCCCGGGCGACGGCATCGGGCGCCGGCGGCGCGGAAGCGACCGGCGTGGTCGTCGCGGTCGGCACGGGCGCCGCTGCGGAGGCTGGTGCAGCGCCCGATACGGTGGCGCCGCTCGCGGCGGCGTCGGGCGCCGGCTCCGCCTCCTTCGGGGGCGGGACCAGCATGCTCGCCAGGATGCTGGCGAGTGCGCCGATGATCCCGACGCCGGCCATCATCACCGACACGCCCGTCAAGCGGCCGAGGAACGTCACCGGGAAGCGGTCGCCGTAGCCGACGGTCGTGAGCGTGACGATCCCCCACCAGATCGCATCGCCGCCGGTCTGGATGTTGGCTTCCGGATCGCGGCTCTCGAACTGGAGGACGAGGACGCTGGCCACGCTCAGCACGATCCCCGCCGACAGGACGGTGATGAAGGTCGCGTACTGCCCGCGGTTCCCCAGGACGTCGTCCACGAGCTGCTTCCGGTTCTGCCCGCTCAGGAGCTTGCCGATCCTGGCGAGGCGGCTGAGCCGGGCGAGACGGAACAGCGCGGTGAACGGGATGAACTCGAAGCTGGGGATCGAGCCGAGCAGGTCGAGCCAGCCGCGCTGATCGATGACGTACGCGCGCTTCGGCTTCGAGCGCGCGAGGTTCATGGCGAAGTCGCCGAGGAAGATGACGCAGATGACGTTGTCGTAGAGGGTCAGGAGCTCCCGCGTGTCGTCGTCCAGTGGCAGCAGCAGGACGGCCATGATCGCGAGCGAGAAGAGCGTCAGGACGAGGATGAAGATGTTGTACGGGTTGCCGTGCTCGTGCAGCCCGGCCTTCTCGGCGGTCATCGGCTCCTCCACCTCCGCAGGCGCTGCTCGCCCCAGACTCCCGCATCGTAGCCTCCCCGTCGGGTCGAATCGGGCCCGTCCGTCCCGCCGACGGGGGCCATGACGGATCGTGATCGGGGGCCGGCCGGCTCTGGGACCGAGGCCGGCGCGTCTGCGACCGTCTGGATCGACCAGTCGCCCCGGAACCCCGAGGAGCCTCGCCCCATGTCCAACGCCGCTCTCGTCCGCACCGCGGGTGCGCTCCTGTTCGTCGCCGGGGCGGTCCTGTTGATGGGGATCATCACGGCCGAGGCGCTCTACCCGGCGCCGTACACCACCGGCGGCAACGAGATCAGCGACCTGGGCGGGACGCGGCCGCCCGAGGGGCTCGTCCTGCAGCCTTCGGCGACGATCTTCAACCTCACGATGATCGTCGGGGGGCTCCTCGTGCTCGGCGCGGCAGCATGCCTCCAGGCGGGGCTCGGCCGTCGCTCGACGTCGATCATCGTCGGCCTGCTCGGCGTCGGCGCGCTCGGCGTCGGCGTCTTCCCGGGCAACGTCGCGGGGTTCCACGCGATCTTCGCCCTGCTGACGTTCGTGAGCGGCGGGCTTGCGGCCATCGTCACCGCCGCCGTGACGCGGCCGCCGTTCCGCTACCTTTCGGTGCTGCTCGGCGCGATCTCGCTGGCGTCGCTCATCTCGTACGTCCTGCTGGGCGACGGCGCGCCGCTGGCGGCGCTCGGCACGGGCGGCGTCGAGCGCTGGGTCGCCTACCCGATCGTCATCTGGGTGACCGGCTTCGGCGGCTACCTCTCCGCA
This sequence comes from uncultured Chloroflexia bacterium, assembly GCA_963736545.1. Lineage (GTDB taxonomy): Bacteria > Chloroflexota > Limnocylindria > Limnocylindrales > CSP1-4 > CTSoil-043. The sequence goes on along the minus strand of CAVTPA010000001.1, from coordinate 2,650,294 downwards.
CGGACCTGAGCGGCGGCCCGAGCCGGGACCCGCCCGCGGTCAGACCGCGACGGCGAGCGGCCGCCAGGCTGGTGCCGAACTTCGAGACCCGCGTCGGCCGGTGACCGAGCGACCAGAGGGCGCGATCGGCGTCCGACGGCGGCCCGGCCGACGTCGTCTCCACGATCGCCATCCCGGCGAGCAGCACGAGGGGGCCGTCCGGCGTGCGGGCCTCGACGCCCGTGTCGATCGTCACCCGGGCGCCGAACGCCGACGACGAGCGTCGTCCGCGTGCAGCGCGTCGTGAGCGCCGGCTTCGGCCTGACGCAACCCTGGAGGCCCGCCGACCCGGCGGCGATCCCGGCGCGGCGCGTATCGTGCGGTCATGCGCAGCACCGCTCCCTCCCAGCGCCCCGGCATGGGTGCCACCCCCCACGCCGGGGGAACGTCGTTCCGGGTCTGGGCCCCGCACGCGGACGCTGTCTTCGTCACCGGAACGTTCGACGACTGGGCCGGCGACCGGGTCCAGCTCCGGCGAGACGGCGACGGGTCGACCGGGACATGGTCCGTGGACGTCCCCGGCGTCGAGCCCGGCGCCGAGTACCGCTTCACGATCCGCACGGCCGGCGGGGACGTGTCGCGCCTGGACCCCTACGCGCGACACCTGACGAACTCGGTCGGCAACGCGATCGTCTACGACCCCGCCGCCTTCGACTGGGGCGACGACGCGTTCCAGGCCCCGACCTGGGACGACCTCGTGATCTACGAGATGCACGTTGGGACCTTCGCCGCCACGGAGGACCGGCGCGGCACGTTCGACGCCGCCCGGCGGCGCCTCGACTATCTCGAGCGGCTCGGCGTGTCCGCCGTCCAGGTGATGCCCCCGTTCGAGTTCGCGGGCGACATCTCGCTGGGGCTACAACCCGGCCCACCTGTTCGCCATCGAATCCGGCTACGGCGGGCCCGACGCCTTCAAGCGGTTCGTGCGCGACGCCCACGCCCACGGCATCGCCGTCATCGTCGACGTGGTGTTCAACCACCTCGGGCCATCCGACCTCGACCTGTGGCGGTTCGACGGCTGGGCGGAGGGCGACGGCGGCGGTATCTACTTCTACAACGACAGCCGAGCCGCGACCCCATGGGGCGCCACCCGCCCGGACTACGGGCGCGGCGAGGTCCGCACGTTCCTGCGCGACAGCGCCATGACCTGGCTCGAGGAGTTCCGCTGCGACGGCCTCCGCTTCGACGCGACCGTCCACATCCGGACGATCGACGGCGAGCTCGGCAACCCGGCATCGGCGATTCCCGACGGGTGGTCGTTCATGGCCTGGCTCAACGACGAGATCCGGGCTCGCCAGCCATGGAAGATCACGATCGCCGAGGACCTGCGGGAGGATCCCTCGATCGTCGCCCCGACGAGCGAGGGCGGCGCCGGGTTCGGCAGCCAGTGGGACGCCGGGTTCATCTACCGCGTGCGAGCGGCGCTCGAGGCGCCGAACGACGCCGACCGGGACCTCGACGCGGTGGTCGCGGCGGTGAGCGGCGAGGGCCGCGGCGCCCCGCTGACCCGGGTCATCTACACCGAGTCGCACGACGAGGTGGCCAACGGCAAGACCCGCGTGCCCGAGGCGATCGCCCCGGGCGCCGCGGACAGCTGGTGGGCCAAGAAGCGCGCGGCCCTCGGCTCCGCGCTCGTGCTCACCTCGCCGGGCATCCCGATGCTCTTCCAGGGCCAGGAGCTGCTCGAGGATCGCTGGTTCGACGACACGGTCGGGTTCGACTGGGAGAAGGCGAGCACGAACAAGGGCATCCTCCGGCTGCACCGCGACCTCATCGCCCTGCGCCGCGCGCGCGACGGCGCCACCCGGGGCCTGCGCGGGTCGCAGGTGGCGATCCTCCGCGCGGATCGAGCGGCCGGCCTGCTGGCGATGCACCGCTGGATGGACGGCGGGCCCCACGACGACACGGTGGTGGTCGCCAACTTCGCCGATCGGACGGTCGACGACCTGCGAATCGGGTTCCCGGCGCCGGGCCGCTGGAAGGTGCGCTTCAACTCGGATGCGGCGACGTATGCCCACGAGTTCGGCAGCCACGAGGTGTTCGACCTCGACGCGGACGGCGAGCCGCTCGACGGCTGCGCCCAGAGCGGGCTCGTGTCCGTCGGCCCGTACAGCGTCGTCATCCTCTCCCGCGAGGACGGCTGGTGAGCGACGGCGAGCGGCTCCCGGTCGCGGTGGTCGCGGCCGTCCGGTCGCTCGTCGAGGAGACGCTCGCCGACGGCACCACGCCCGGGATGGCCGTCGCGGTCACGGACGCGGCGGGGACGCTCTGGCGCGGCTCCTTCGGGCTCGCCGAGGTGGCGTCCGGCCGGCCGGTCGACCCGACGACCCTGTTCGAGATCGGGTCGATCGGGAAGTCGTTCACCGCGTTCTGCGTCATGGCGCTCGCCGAGGAAGGGCGGCTCGACCCCGACGACCCGGTCGCGCGGCACCTCGCCTGGTTCTCGGTGCCGCCGGCGACGCCCGACGCGCCGCCGATCACCCTGCACCATCTGCTGTCGCACACGTCCGGGATCACCGCCGGGATCGACGCGACGCCGGAGCCGGCGAGCCAGGTGTGGGCGCTCCGCAACCTCCGGCCGTCGGCTCCACCCGGCGCGCGCTTCCACTACTCGAACGTCGGCTACAAGGCGCTCGGGCTCGTCCTCGAGGCGGTCGAGGGACGGCCGTACCCGGCGATCCTGGCGGCGCGGATCCTCGGCCCGCTCGGCATGCGGACTGCCGAGCCGGAGATCACGAACGAGATGCGGGCGCGGCTCGCGGTCGGCTACGCGTATCTCCACGACGACCGGATCGGGCACCCCGGGATGCCGCTCGTGCCGGCGACGTGGCTCGAGACCGCGACGGCCGACGGCTCGATCGCGGCCACCGCCGACGACATGGCGGCCTATGCGCGGCTCCTGCTCGGGCGCGGTTCCGCGGAAGGCGTCCGGGTCGTCGGCGAGGCGTCGTTCGCGCGGATGACGGCGCCGCACGCCGCGTACGCACCCGACGCGACGTACGGGTACGGCCTCGTCGTGCGGCGCGACGGCGTCCGGACGCTCGTCGGCCACGGGGGCGGCATGGTGGGGTACCTGGCGGGGATCCTGGTCGACCCGGAGGCCGGGATCGGCGCGGTGGTCCTCCAGAACGGCTACGGGGCAGGCCCGGTCACCCTCGCCCGGCGGATCGTCACGCTCGTGGCGGATGCGCTCGCGACTGCCGGGGCGGGCGAGGGTCCCGCGACGGTCCCGCTCGTGGCGCCGCCCCCCGGCAGCGTCGCGACGGCCCGATCCGCGGCTGAGCTCGTCGGCGCGTGGCGCCGCGTCGACGGCCCCCCGGACGCCGCGCTCGAGATCGGCGCCGGCGACGACGGGCCCACGGTGCGGGTCGCCGGGACGACGATCGCCCTCGTCGCCTGGGACGATGACCGGTGGCTCGCGCCGCACCCCCTGCTCGACGGGCACCCGCTCGTCGTGGACCGCGGGCCGACCGGCAGTGAACCTCCCGAGCTCTGGCACGGCGGCGACCGCTACGTCCGGGACGGGTCGACGCCGCGGCCGCTCCCGGCCGCCGCGCCCACCCTGGCCGCCTGTGCCGGCACGTACCGCTCGCACACGCCGTGGACGACGTGCTTCCGGGTCGTCGTCCGCGGCGATCGCCTCTGGCTCACGTTCGCCGATGCGCCGGACGGGTTCGAGGAGGAGGCGCCGCTGGTGCCGCTCGGCGACGACACGTTCCGCGTCGGCGAGGACCCGGGCGGGCCGGAGCGGGTCGCCTTCGACACGGAGATCGAGGGGCGGCCCGCCCGGGCGCTGCTCTCGGGCTGGCCGTACCACCGGACCGCATGACCGTCGCCGGGCACCGGGGAGACCGGCCGCCGTCGGCGCCGCCGACCGGCAGCGACGTCGCCCGCGCCCGCCGGAGGGTCATCGTCGTCGCCAGCGCGACCTTCTTCGCAGCCGGCATCTCACTCGCGAGCCTCGGGCCCGCGCTCCCCGAGCTGGCGCGCAACGCGAACGCCCAGCTCGCCTCGCTCGGGGCCATCTTCACCATGCTCTACGGCGGGGCGCTCGTCTCGCAGCTGGCCACGGGCGCCATCGTCGACCGCGTGGGCCACCGGCCGGTCCTCGTCGCCGGCCCGGCGCTCGCGGGTGTCGGGATGATCGGCGTCGTCGCCGGGCCGTCGCTCGCGATCGTTCTCGCCGCGGGCTTCCTCATGGGCCTTGGCTACGGCGCTCTCGTCGTCGGTGCCAACCTCGTCGTCGCCGACACCTTCGAGGACGGCGGCGCCGGCCAGCTCAACCTCACGAACCTCTTCTTCGGCGTCGGCGCGATTGCCGGGCCGGCCGCCGTCGGCGTCCTCCTCGCTGCATGGGGAACCGCGCTCCCGGTCCTGTGGGCGGCGGCGGGCGTGCTCTTCCTCGTGGCGGCGTCGGCCTTCGCCCTTCACCTCCCGTGGAGCGGCCGCCCGACCCCCGAACCGGACCGGCGCGGGCCGTCGCGGCGGGGCGCTCTCCGCGCCATCCTGGCGAGCCCGCTCATGTGGATCCTCGGGCTCATCCTCCTGCTCTACGTCGGCACGGAGGGAAGCGTTGGAGCCTGGCTCGCGACGTACCTGGGGGAGACGGCCGGGACGCCACTCGACCAGGGCGCGCTCGCCACGTCGGGCTTCTGGCTCGCGCTCACGGCCGGGCGCCTCCTCGCCGCCATCGCGAGCACCCGGCTCTCGGCACCGTCGCTGCTGCTCGTCAGCATCTGCGGGGCCGTGGTCGCGGGTGTCGGCCTCGTGCTGGGCCTGGGCAGCGGGCCGCTGACGATCGCCGCCGCGATCCTCCTCGGGCTCAGCTTCGGACCGATCTACCCGACGACGATCGCCCTCGTCGCGATCCGTTATCCGACGGGGACCGGCACGATCGCCGGGATCGTCATGACGCTGGGCAGCCTTGGCGGCGCCGTCCTCCCCTGGCTCTGCGGGATCCTCATCCTCGAGGCGAGCCCGCTCGCGGGCATCGTGCTGGTTCCCGTCTCGGCCGTCGCGATGCTGGGTCTCTGGGCGCTCGCCCGGCACCTCGGCTGGCGCCCCAGCTCGCCGCCCGTCCGGGTGTAGACGCCGGCGCCGGGGGCGTGCGGGCCACCCTGCCCCGTGGCGGTGCGTGGGACCATCAGTGACCGGCCGCGGGAGTACCGTGGGCGCCACCCGCACATTGGAGGATCGACATGGTCAAGGATGCAACGGGCCGGGAGGGCCTCTCGGCGGGCGCCATCGCGAAGGAGGTCGGGGCGACGCCGGCCGCGGTGAAGAAGGCGCTCGCGGCGCTCAAGGTGGACGAGCCGGACTTCGTGAAGGCCGGCTGCGGCTACTACTTCGCCGACCGGATCGAGGCGATCAGGAAGTCGCTCGGGTAGGCGGGACGGCCGCCGACGCGCCGGGGGCGGGACGGCGAGATCATCCGCCGCGGCAGGTTTCTGTCCGGGCCGCGTCAGGATCCGCGACCGGCAGGCGAAGGCGGCCGTTCGTGGCGCGCGTGCACCAGCATCGCGGGGACGGCCCTGCCGGCTCGTGCTCGCGGACGAACCGCACCGGTACCTTCGGCGACTTGGGTCTGGACAGATCGTACCCGCCGTCCGTACAGTTCCGCCACGCCCGACCCGGGGGGAGGGCGGCCCGAACCAGGGGATGGTGGTGCCCACCCGTTCCCGGCGAGGTCCGAGCGCTCGTCGGCCGTGCACTCCCATCCCGAATTCGACCCCGCGTCCCCGGGGCCAGCGAGAGGATGGGGTCTCCATGCCGCTGTCGAGGCGACAGTTCCTTTTCGGCTCGGCTGCCGCCGGCGCGGGCCTGTTCCTGTCCACGCTGGTGGACGGGCGACGCGTCGTCCTTGCCGTGCCGCTGCCCGGCGGGACGCTGACCCCCGGGGACATTGCGAAGTTCGCCACGCCGCTGCTCATCCCGCCGGTCATGCCGCGGGCCGGGACGATCAAGCTGAAGGGCGGCAAGAACGCTGACTACTACGAGATCTCCATGAAGCAGATCTCGCAGCAGATCCTGCCGGCTCCCCACGGTCGCACCACGGTCTGGGGCTACGGAGCCGTCACCGGGAGCGGGAAGAGCCCGCTGCTCATCCACAATGCGCCCTCGCTCACGATCGAGGCCCAGGCCAACCGGCCAGTCCGCGTCAAGTGGATCAACGGCCTCGTCGATGCGAACGGCAACTACCTCCCGCATCTCCTCCCCGTGGACCCGACCCTCCACTGGGCGAACCCACCCGGCGGGACGGCCGGCCGCGACACGCGCCCCGACTTCACCGGCATGCCGACGCCCGGCCGGTACACCGGCCCCGTTCCGATGGTCACCCACGTCCACGGCGCGGTCGGCGTCGGCGATGAGAGCGACGGCTACGCCGAGGCGTGGTTCCTGCCCGCGGCCGGCAACGTCCCGGCCGGGTATGCCACCAACGGCACCTGGTACGACTTCTTCGCGGGCAAGGCGCAGGCGGGCTTCGGTGCGTCATGGGGCCCCGGATTCGCGACGTTCCAGTACCCGAACGCGAACCGCGCGTCGACGATCTGGTACCACGACCACACGCTGGGCATGACCCGGCTGAACGTCTACGCCGGCCCCGCCGGCTTCTACATCGTCCGCGGCGGTCCGGACGGCGACAAGGCCGTCCTGGACACGCGCTCCGGCACGCCGGCCATCCTCCCGGGGCCGGCCCCGAAGGAAGGCGACAAGTTCCCTTCGAACAGGGCGTACTACGAGATCCCGGTCGCGATCCAGGACCGCAGCTTCAACGACGACGGGTCGCTGTTCTACCCCGACACGCGGGCGTTCTTCGACGGCATCGTCGGGCCGTTCATCCCCGACGGTGGCATGGACGGCTTCGCGCCGATCTGGAACCCCGAGTACTTCGGCAACACGATCATGGTCAACGGCAACACCTGGCCGTTCCAAAACGTGGAGCAGCGCCGCTACCGCTTCCGGTTCCTCAACGGCTGCCAATCGCGCTTCCTCATCCTCGACTTCGCGAACATCCCCGGCGTCGAGGTCTGGCAGATCGGCAACGAGGGCGGCTTCCTCGCGGCACCCGTGAACCTCACGGCCGGCTTCGGGAACCGGCTGCTCCTCGGGCTCGCCGAGCGGGCGGACGTCATCGTCGACTTCACGAACGTGCCGGTCGGGAGCTACGTCCTCGGCAACCTGGGGCCTGACGCGCCGTTCGGCGGCGGTGCACCCGGCGTCGACTTCGATCCCGCGGACACGGCGTCCACCGGTCAGGTGATGGAGCTCCGCGTCGGGCCGGCGCTCGCACCCGATCCGACGACGCCGCCGATGTTCCTGCAGCTGCCCGTGATCGCGCCCTTGCCTGCCGAGACGGTCACCCGGCCCCTCGCCCTCATCGAGCGGATGGGGATGGGCTACGACGCCGGCGGGGCAGAGATCGAGGGGCCGGTCGAGGCCCTCCTGGGCACGGTCCTGCCGATCGACCCGGGCTCGATCGGGATGCCGATCCCGAAGATGTGGGTCGAACCGGTCACCGAGAACCCGGCCGTCGGAGCCACCGAGGTGTGGGAGTTCTACAACACCACCGGCGACGCCCACCCGATGCACGTCCACGAGGTGGTCTTCGAGGTCGTCAATCGCGAGGGCCTGGTCCTCGACGACCAGGACGAGGTCGTGAGCCCCCTCATCCCGGACGGCACCGTCACGCTTGCCGGAGCCGTGGGAGACCGGCTTCAAGGACACCGTGATCGCCTACCCGGGCCAGGTCACCCGCGTCCGGGCCACGTTCGCGACGCCCGGCCAGTACGTCTGGCACTGCCACATCGTCGAGCACGAGGACAACGAGATGATGCGGCCGTTCCGGATCGGTCCGGAGCAGCCGGGCCAGCCGACCAGCGGCGGGTAGCCGAGCGGATCGGTCGGGGCCGACGAGCGCGCGAGGCGGCGGAGGCCATCCTTCATGCTCGGCAGGCCTTCCCCGGCCGCCATCCGCCCGCGATCGCGCTCGGCGCGCGACGATCCCACCGGAACCGGGGGCTGGAAGGCCATCTGGCTGGCACGGAGCAGAAAGGATGGCGCGGCGCGCGACACGGCCGTCGGCCGCGCGTCCTCGAGCGGCCTGGCGTCTCTCGCCCGCCCGCGTGTCGGTCACGTGCCCGGCGGAAGCTCCAGCCAGCCCTCGCGCAGGGCGCGCGTCGCAAGCTCCGTCCGCGAGGCCACGTCGAACCGCTCGTAGAGACGGTGGAGGTGCGTCTCCACCGTCTTCGCGCCGATCCCGAGTGCCGCCCCGATCTCGTCGTTCGTGCGTCCCTCGATGACCAGCCGGACGACGTCGAGCTCGCGCGCGGTCGGGCGGCGGTCGGCGCCGACCCCCGGCCGGACCCCGAACGACATCCCGCCCTCGGCCGCCCGGCGGATCGCCGCGACGAGCTCGCTGATCGGCGCTGTCTTGAGGATGTAGCCGGAGGCGCCGTTCCGGAGCGCCGCGTCGACGTACTGGGGGTAGCCGAACGAGGTGAGGATGACGACGGCCGCCCCGCCGGCGTCGCGCAGGTCGGCCAGCAGGCGGAGCCCGCTCTCGGTCCCGAGCCGCACGTCGAGGACGAGGACGTCCACCTCGCCGGACAGGGCGAGCGTGCGCGCCTCCTCGACCGACTCGCCCTGGCCGACGACGGCGAAGTCGGGCACCTCCGCGAGCAGCCTGGCCGTCCCCTCGCGGACCACCGGGTGGTCGTCGACGACGGCGACGCGGATCGGAGACGTGCCGGCCTCGTGGCCGGCGTCGGCGGCGCTCACGGTGCCCTCCACTCGAGCGAGACGCGGGTGCCGCCGGCCGGCCAGGCGCGGATCGACAGGAGAGCCCCGATCTGCTCGGCGCGCTGCTGCATCGTCGCCAGGCCGTAGTGGCCGGGCTGGGGCTCGATCCTGCGCGAGGCGACGTCGAGGCCGGGGCCGGCGTCGTCGACGGCCAGGGACGCACCCGTCGGGGTCGTCGCATAGCGCACGACGACCGGCGGCCCGCCGTGCTTGACCGCGTTCGAGATCGCCTCCTGGGCCACCCGGAAGACCGCCAGCTCGACGCCGGCCGGCGGTCGGACGGGGTCGCTGCGCTCGAGCCGGATCTCTTCGCCGGTCGCGCCGGCCACCTGGCCGACGAGCCAGTCGAGCGCCGGCCCGGCACCGAGCTCGTCGAGGATCGGCAGGTGCAGCTCGCCGCACAGCTCGCGGAGCCGCTCGGCAACGGAACGGGCCATTTCGGCCGCCTCCGTCTCGCCGCTGGCGTCCAGGCGCCGGACGAGCAGCGTCAGCTCCTGCAGCGCCACGTCGTGGAGGTCGGCCGCGAGCCGGGCGCGCTCGGCCTCGGTGACGGTCACGACCAGATCGCGCTGGAGGCGCGCTCGGGCAACGCTGCGGCCGACCGCACGCCCGACGACGAGCGCGACGAGCCAGAGCCAGACGAGCCCTCCGATCGCCCACTCGCTGCCCCCGGATGCCACGGGTCCGAGCAGCGCGATCGCCGGCGTGGCCGCTGCGGCGAGGAGCCAGATTGCTCCGGGGTTGTCGGCTGCAGCGAGCGGCGTACCCGGCAGCGGCCTGCGCAGGGTCAGGGCGAGCATCGGCACGAGCGACACCGCGAGGAGCGCCCACCATGCCAGCGGGATCGCCACGCCCCACAACGGGATCACGAAGCGTTCGACGAGCAGGATCGCTGCGGCCGCGATGGCACAGGCGGCTGCCACAACCAGGGCCCCAACGCGGACGCGGCGGGTTGCGATCAGGGAGGCGATCGCATCCGCGAGCAGGAGCGATGTGAGGGCTGGGCTGATCGTGGCTGCGACGTGGCCCAGCGGCGCACCCCATGCAGCGAGCGGCGCAGCCAGCAGCGGTACCGCGCTGGCGCAGGCGAGCGGGATCGCGAGGTCCCGCAGCCCTGTCCCGGCCCGGCCCCCCTTCATCCACCAGGTCCCGGCGACGAGGACGAGAACGCCGAGCAGGAAGCCGCCGAGAGTCCGCCACAGCCTGCCCCTGGGACCGCGCAGTTCGATACCGACGGCGCCATCGGCGACCTCGATCGTGATCGCGCTCGAGCTCGATAGCAGCGACGCCACGGGGTCGGGGACATCACCGACATCCCGGATGGCGGTCGCGAAGTCTCGCTCGCCGGGCTGCCCGACGATCGACTCGTCGATCGTGCTGACCACCGATCCCGGGACCGCACCCGCGCGCGCGGCATCGCTGCCGGGCGTGACGGAGCCGATCACGTAACGTCCGTCGGCCTCGACGATCGTGAAGCCAATGTCGGGCTGCTGGGCGTACAAGACGATCGCACTCGCGGCCAGCACCAACCCCGCGATCGTGAGCAAGAGGACATCGCGCAGGCGCGTCGGAAGCACGAGACGAACGTAGACCTCTCCACGGGCGCGGACAAGTCCGGAAGATCATGGAACGGCCCCCCGGGGCCCCATGAATGGTTCGGCCCGGTTCGCGCGACTAGGTTCGGGGCCTCAATCCCCAGCGGTGGATCCTCGAGATGCACGCAGACCGGGCAGAGTGCCCTCCGACCACCACCGGCCGCTCGGCCGCCACCGCCCCCACCCCGGCCGCCGACCCCGTCGCCGCCGCGTACGCGGCCCACGCCCCCGAGCTCCACGCATACGTCCTCGCCCGCTTCGGCGGCCACGTGGCCGCGGACGACGTCGTCCAGGAGGCCTTCGCCCGCCTCGTCCGCGAGGTTGCCGCCGGTCGGACCCCCGATGCCGTCCGCCCCTGGCTCTACCGGGTGGCCCACAACCTCGCCGTGTCCGAGCTGCGGGGCCCGGGTCGCCGCGAGGCCGAGCTCGACGTCCCCGGCCGCCCCGAGCCCCGCGCAGCCTCGGCGGAAGCCGAGCTCGAGGCCTGGTCGCTCGACGGGGAGCTGCGGGCCGCCCTCGGCGCGCTTTCCCCCGCCGCCCGGCGCTCCGTCCTCATGGCCGCCGACGGCTACACGAGCCGCGAGATCGCCTCGGCGGTCGGGCGCACCGAGCTCGCCTCCCGGGCGCTTCTCTGCCGGGCCCGCCGTTCCCTCCGCGAGCTGCTCGCCGGCACTGAGCTGGCGACCGGGCGGGGCGCCGGGCCGCAGCTGGCGGCCTGACGGGTCGAAGGCCGCGCGTCGCCGGACAATTGCGCAGCGCTCGATCCTGGCAACATCGCGTGGCTGCAACCGCGTCGCGACGCGGCGCGGTAGGCTCACCCGTGCGGCACGCGCCGCGGGCGTGCCGGGCGCCGCGGCGAGTGCTCGGGGCCGCGGTCAGCGCACGGGACGGACGCGCGAGGAGGCACGACGATGGGCGACAGGGCGGAGATCGGCGTCTTCGGGGGCTCGGGCTTCTACTCGCTGCTCGAGGACGTCCGCGAGGTCAAGGTCGACACCCCGTACGGCGCGCCGTCCGACAGCGTCTTCCTGGCCGAGGTGGCCGGCCGCACGGTCGCGTTCCTGCCGCGCCACGGGCGGCGCCACACGATCCCGCCCGCACAAGATCAACTACCGGGCGAACGTCTGGGCGATGCGCGCGCTCGGCGTGAAGGCGGTCATCAGCCCCTGTGCCGCCGGCTCGCTCCAGCGCGGCGGTCGCGCCCGGCGACTTCGTCGTCTGCGACCAGTTCGTCGACCGCACCCGCCACCGCGACGACACCTTCTTCGACGGCCCGATCTCGACCCACCTGAGCTCGGCCGAGACGTACGACCCGGTCCTCCGGCAGATCGCGATCGACGTGATCCGCGAGCACGGCATCACCGTCCACGAGCGGGGCACCGTCGTCGTCATCGAGGGCCCGCGCTTCTCGACGAAGGCCGAATCGAAGTGGTTCTCCGACGCCGGGTGGGAGGTCATCAACATGACCCAGTACCCGGAGGCCTTCCTCTGCCGCGAGCTCGGGATGGCCGTCGTGAACATCAGCCTCATCACCGACTACGACGCCGGCGTCCACGAGGGCACCGAGGCGGTCGACGCGCTCAGCGTCCTCGAGGTGTTCCAGCAGAACGCGGCCCGGATCCAGAAGGTCGTCCTCGAGATGATCGCGGCGCTTCCCGGCCGACCTCGACGCCCTCGGCGCGCGCGACGCGCTGGCGGTCACCCGCGGCGACGGCCACGTGATCTCGCCGCATGACATCCGGCTCTTCGAGACGGGGCTGTAGCCGCCGGGGCCAGATGGCCCTGCCCACCGGGTGCGCTCGAGCCCAGGCTCACGCGGGAGGCGCCCCGTGGGATCGATCCAGCGGAATCCGCCCGATCGCGAGCGCTTCACGAGAGTCGGACCCGGCAGTCACGTCCAGGCGGCCCTGTCGTTCGGCGGCGTCGTCGCGTTCTTCGTCCTGACGGTCGTCGTCGTCGGCCAGGGACTGCCGGCGGCGCTGTTCGCGGTGCTGCCGGCCTTCTTCGGCGTGCTCTTCGGCGTGGGGGGATTCGCCGCGCTCCGCCGAGGTGACACGGCCGCCATCGAGGTCGGGGCCGACGGCATCTGGCTGCCGGGCCTCGGCGAGCGGCGCTGGGCCGACGTCCGGGACATCCGGGTCGAGCATGCCATGGGACCGGCGGGCGGCCGCGAGACCGCAACCTACCGGCGGCTCGGCTTCGTCCCCTACGACGAGCGTCCGGCGGAGCAGCGACCGTTTGTCGAGCGACTCGCGTTCGACATGAACGCCGGCTTCTACCGGTTCACGTCGACCCTTGCCGGGAGGCGGCCGGTGGACGTCGCTCCGTTCGGCGTCCACGAGGCGGAGATCGGCCCGGCGGCGTTCGAGCGACTGCTCGTCGCCGTCGGCGCCCACGCCCCGATCCGCCGCCTCGGCGAGCGGCCGGCCGGGGCGATCGAGCCGGGGCCGGTCCGGCCGCCCGGGTATCTGCCGCGGGGGCTGTCGACGATGATCCTGCCTGCGTCCGGCGCCGCGGCGCTCGGGTTCGTCGGCGGCGCCGTGCTCCGGTTCGTCGGCCCCGGCGTCCGCGGGAGCCCGGGCGTCGCGCCCGCCGCCGTGGCGTTCCTCGCCGTGTTCGTGCTCGCCTTCGCCATCCGGGTGGTGGTGGACGCCCGGCGGGCACGGGCGAGCGGCGCTTCGATCGTGCCCCTCGTCGCCGTGCTGCTGGCGGCGGGCGCGGCCGGCGCGGTGGCCGCGAGCCTGATCGCCGTCGGGATCCGCTGACGGCAGGCGCCCGGCCGCGTCCTGCCGCGCCGGCCGCCCGGGGCGGGCAGACGGAGCGTCCTGGATCGTGTCAGATGCTCGCGTGGCGCGCCGTATGCGCGGTCGAACCGACGCCGGCGCTCCCGTCGACGGCGCCGGGCGCGAGCGCGACGCTCGGCTCGAGCGTGAGACGGTCCGCGGCATCGGCCCGCGCCCGAACTGCGGGGGCCGCGACCCGCGATACGGTCCGCCCCGCGCGCTTGTGACAGGAACCGCGGGCGACGGCCGCAACGGCCGCCGCGCTCCGAGCGCGACCCGGCCCGCCGCGCGAGAAGCCGCTCACTCCACGGCGAACACGAAGCTCTGCACGATCGGCGTCGCCGACGCCAGGAGGTCCTCCCAGAGCGAGCCGTCGAAGGCGTCGATGTCGACGACGACCGTCCCGCCGCCCGGGACGTCGAGGAGGCTCAGGCGGAGCCGCTCGCTGCCGGCGATCACCCAGCGGAGGCGGCCGTCCTGGCCGACGAAGAGCGGGACGGTCGGTACCCCGTTCGCGAACGGACAGGAGGCGGCCCAGCCCGCATCGATCGCGACATCGAACTCCGTCCCGCGCAGGCCGCCGACGGTCACGAGGCGAGGGTTGCCGACGATCAGCCCGGGCAGGTCGCGGATCCAGGCCGCCAGCGCGAGCGAGGTCGTGCCGACGCCGGGCTCGGCCGTCGTCGGGCAGGTCGGGTCCTGCGACGCCGGCAGCGGATCGCGAAACAGGTAGATGCCGGCGACGTCGGTCTCGACGGGGAGGATCGAGAAGAGGGCCGCGCTGTCGGACGGGTTCCACCAGCCGTCCGGCACGGTGAAGGTCACCTGGGGCCGGAAGACGCGCGACGTGTGGGTGCCCGCCGGGAGCGCCGCCGGCCCGCTCGGGGCGGGGGTCGCGCCTGCGCCACAGGCGGCGAGCAGGAGCGCGAGCACGAGCCCGCCCGCGATCGCGCGCGCAACCGCCGACGGACGCCGACTCCGACGTCGCACTGCCACCTCCACCTCCGCCGGCCGGCTGTCGCCGGCCACCGGCGCGCAGTCTAGACCGCCCGCGGCCGCCCGTCGCAAGTAGGCTATCGCGGAGGGAGGCGAGGGATGGTGGATCGGGGTCGCACGACGGGGTTTCCGGCACGCATGCCGCCGTTCGTCCTCGCCGCCCTCGGCGTCGTGCTCGGCGGGGCAGTCGTCGCCTCCGTCGTCCGCCCGGCGCCCGACGCCGTTGCGTGGTGGGTGGCCGGGCTCCTCCTCGTGCCGGCGCTCGTGCTCGTCCTGGCCGGCCTCGCCCTGGTCATCGACCCCCGGCCGCTCGGCGTCCGGCAGGCGCTCGCGGCGGCGGGCCTGCTGTGGCTCATGGTCCTCGTCGGCGGGCTCCTCCTGTGGTTGGCGGAGGGCGGGCTCACGCTCGGCGGGCTCGGGACGTCCGGCGAACGGGGCGCGTTCGGCGGGCTGGTCACGTTCGGCGGCACCCCGGTCGCGGGCGCGGCCGTCGTCGCGGCCCTGGCAGCGATCGACGCCGGGGCGCTGCTGGCGCTCGCGGCGACGACGCCCCGGGTCGCCGACGGGACGCTGCCCGGCCCCCTGGGTCGCGTCGCAGCGGTCGTCGTCTTCGCGGTGGCGATTGCCGCCGCCGCGGTCGTGATCATCGTCGTCGTGAGCATCGGGCTGGCCGCCTGGGACGTCGTCGTCACCGGCAGCGCCGCCGAGCGTCTCCCGTGGGGCGCGGTCGCCCTCGTCCTCGTCCTCCCGGCCGTGACGTTCGCGATCGCCACGCTCCTCACCCGTCGCGCCGCGGGCGGCACGTTCCATGCCCAGGCGGCAGCCAACCGGCGCACCAGCCTTCTGCTCCTCGTGACGCTCGTCGCGGTCGTCGCCGCGACCGCCGAGATCGTGGCCGTCGTCGTCACGTTCAACCCCGTGCCGGCGCTCTGGGCCGCCGGGATCGCCACCCTCATCGGCCTCGGCGCCGCCGTCGGCGCCGAGCGGTTCGGGGCCGACATCGTCCTGCAGACGGCGGGGGCGCGGCCCGCCGACCCGAGCCGGGAGGGCGTGCTTCTCAACGTCGTCCGCGAGATCAGCCTGGGGGCCGGCATCCCGGAGCCGCGCGTCTTCGTCGTCGAGGACGGGAGCATGAACGCCTTCGCGACCGGGCGGGACCCGGCCCACGCCTCCGTCGCGGTGACCCGGGGCCTCCTCGAGCGGCTCGACCGCGAGCAGCTCCAGGGGGTCGTCGGCCACGAGCTCGGCCACGTCCGCAACCTGGACACGCGGTACGCCCTGTACGTGGCGATCCTCGTCGGCCTCATCGCGCTCGTGACGGACGGCTTCCTGCGGGCGGTCGTGGAGGGCTGGCGGCAGGGCGCGTTCATCTGGACCGGCGGCGACGACGCCCGGGCCGCCATCGCCGGATTCGTCAGCGGGATCGCGGTGGGCCTCTTCCTCCTCGTCGTGGCTGCCGTCCTCCGCGTCGTCGCACCGCTCTTCGCCCTGCTCGTGCAGGCGGCCGTGAGCCGCGAGCGCGAGTTCCTGGCCGATGCGACGTCGGTCGAGCTCACGCGCAACCCGGCGGGGCTCCAGCGCGCGCTCGCGGCGATCGCATCCGATCGCGACGAGCTGGAGGCCGCCAACCGCGGCACCCAGCACCTCTGGTTCCGGAACCCGGTGAAGGCCGGCAGCGACCGGCGGACCGGCCTGTTCTCGACGCACCCGTCGATCGGGGCACGGATCGGGCGGCTTGCCCGCCTCCAGGGGGTCGAGCCGGCGGTCGACGGCCGGGCGCTGGCGAGGCTCGACGAGGAGACCTAGGCGTCCGGCCTCGGCGTCGTTGCCCGATCGGCCACCCGACGGTGCCCGAGGATCCGGGCGCGACGGTGGTAGCGTGCACCCATGGGTGCGTCCCGGCGCGCAGCGACCTCGTCGCGCGGCTCCGCGCGGTCGTCCTCGCGCGGGACGGGATCGGGCGGGACCCGCGGCGGCAAGCACGCCGGTGGGTCGGGCGGAGGCGGCGGCGGAGGGCTCCCGGCGGTCGGCGGCGGCGGCTTCGAGCACGCGCTCGCGGGCATGCTCGAGTCGGGCGCGCTCCAGGCCGAGGTCATCGAGCGGCTCCAGCAGACCGCCGGCAATCGGGCGGTCGCCGGCGTCGTGCAGCGCGAGGGGCCCGATGCGGGCGTGCCGGCCGACGCGGGCGTCCCCGCCCCGGTGGCCGGCGTCCCGGCCCCGACCACCGCGACGGACACGGCGACGCCGGCAATCCCCGACGACCTCCGGACGTTCCGGGAGGCGGGACCGTACCCCGCGGCCGAGGAGGGCACGACAATCCTGCCGAGCACGGGACGCGGCGGCTTCCAGGCGCGCTACGACCCGGTCGGGATGACCCTGGGCATCACCGTGAACGTCCGCGTCAACTTCCTCGACGGCATGTCCCTGAGCGGCAATCGCGCCGTCGCCGCCGAGCCGAGCCTCAACGGGGCGGCGAACCGGATCAACGCCATGCCGCGGAGACGCCGCGCCGAAGCCGTCGCCGCCTGGCAGTGGTCCGGCGGCCAGGAGCAGTGGATGGCGGAGTTCCGCGGCGCCGCGCAGGACGCCTGGAGCACGGCCGGCCACGGGCTCCAGTTCCAGAGCAGCCACGAGGGCTGGGAGTCGCAGCTGGCCCGGGTCAACATCGCCGTCAACACCCAGGAGAACATCGTCGGGCCCGCCGAGGCCGGCGCGTCGACGATCCCGGCGGCGGCCGGCCCGACCCATTGCACCGCGAACGTCTACAAGACGCCACCCGGCAACAACGACTTCGGGGCAGGCGTCGCGCCGGGGCTCACGACCAGCGCCACGGACCAGACGCTCGACATCGGCAGCAGCCAGACGGTGACCCACGGGCACCTCCTCAACCAGCGGGTCTACTTCGCGCCCGGCTCGGCGACGCTGTCGGCCGACGAGCAGGCAAGGCTCCAGTCGGTGATCCGCAGCTTCCAGACACCGGCCGGAGGCACCGGGACGGCGATCGACATCGTCGGCCACTCCGACACCTCGGGCAGCCGGACCGAGGCCGGGCGGACGAGGAATCAGCAGCTCTCCGAGCAGCGGGCCCAGGCTGTCGCCGACTTCCTCCGCGCAACGCGGGTGGGCGGTGCGACGCTCTCGAACGCCGCCACGAGGATCGCCACGACGACCGGCCGCGGGAGCGATGCCGGCGAGACCGGCGACGAGGGTCGGCGCGTCGACATCAACTTCGCCGGCGGCGGGAGCCAGAACGTCGCCGTCCACGAGTTCGGGCACATGATCGGGCTGCGGGACGAGTACGCGGTCGACACGGGTGGCGTCATCTCGGGCACCGGGCGCGCGACGGGCGCCGCGTCGGGCCACAGCGCGGCGTCGGAGGCCGGCGGTCTCGGCGCCTCGGTCGCCGAGAACAACGACAACGTCATGTCGCTCGGCGGCGTCGTCCGGTCCCCGCACCTGGCCACGTTCATGGAGGCCCTCCGATCGGTGACCAGCTCGACGGAATGGAGGCTCAGGCGATGAGCGACGCCCGGATGCCCGGCGGGGATCGCAGCGGCATCGTCGTCGAGTACCTCGTGCGCGGACGTTCGACGTGGGGCACCCGTCTGAGCGCAAACGGGTCCGCCGACGAGTGGTCGGACACCGACGGGTGGCAGCCGCTCGTCCGGGTCGATGCCGACGACCTGGCCGGGTTCCTCGAGCTCGCCCGGAGCGGCGGGTTCCTCGGCCTGCCCGCGACGGTGCAGGCGAACCCGCCCGTCGAGGACGCGAGCGAGATCTCGTGGGAGATCGAGGTCGCCGGCCGACGCCACCGGGTCGTCGCGCGGGAGGCGAGCCACGCGCGCAACCCCGTGCTCGTCGAGCTCGACGCGGAGCTGCAGCGGATCGTCGGCGAGGCCCTGAACCGCGAGGCCGACGATGCCGAGGGCGCCGAAGTCGCCGAGGGCGCCGACACGGCCGCAGGGCCCGACACGGCCGCAGGGCCTGACGCGGCCTCGGGGCACGACCCCGCCGAAGGGGGCGACGCGGCCTCGGGGCACGACCCCGCCGAAGGGGGCGACGCCCGGGCGTGACTGGCCGTCGCCGCCGACTCCCTGCCCGCGCGGGTTGGGGGCGCGCCGGCCCGAGCGCCCTCCGATATCAGCCGCACGACTAGCAGGCGGGCCGATCCGGCGCTGAGGGCCCGGCGCGGTGGCGAACCCGTCGTCGCCGCCGGCGTCGCCCGCCGCGGCCTGACGTGTCGAACGGGCGGGCAGGTCCGGAGGCGCCTCCCTGCCGCCATCCGCGGCCCCGCCCGGTGGACACGCACTACCCGACGCCGTTCTGCCGCGCCCGAGAGTCGTGGGACTGATACCGGGCAGTCTCCCCGCGGCGTTGGGGCACGCCGCGCCACCGGGGCACGCCGCCGCCACCGGGGCTCGCCGCGCCACCGGGGCTCGCCGCGCCACCGGGGCTCGCCGCGCCACCCGGCGGGCCGCGCCCCGGTTCGCGGCCACGTGCCACCCGACGCGGCCATCGAGCGGCAACGTTGCCGTCACCCAACGGCGACCGGGCCGCTGCTGTGTCGTCGCGCAGGGGCGGGCTAGGGTGACTCCCCGAACCACCGCGGAGCGATGCGATGGCCAGAGAGTCGCTGTACGAGCCCTCCTTCGAGCACGACGCGTGCGGCTTCGGCTTCGTCTGCGACATCCGCGGCCGGGCGTCCGCATCGATCGTCCGCGACGCCCTGCAGGTCCTCGTCGCCCTCGAGCACCGCGGCGCGACCGGCGCCGAGCCCGACACGGGCGACGGCGCGGGCCTCCTCGTCCAGGTCCCCCACGCGTTCCTCGCCCGCGAGGCGGCACGGCTCGGGATCGCCCTCCCGGGCGCGGGCGCCTACGCCGCCGGCATGGTCTTCCTGCCCCGCGACGATCGAAGCCGCGAATCCCTGGTCGGGCTCGTCGAGGGGGCGCTCGGCGAGGCCGGCCTCACCGTCCTCGGCTGGCGCGACGTCCCGACCGACGACCGCACCCTCGGGCCAACTGCCCGGGCCAGCCAGCCCGTCGTCCGCCAGGTGTTCGTCGCCCGGCCGGCCGCGGACGCGCCGACCTCGGGCTCGCCGGCAGGAGACACGGTGGCGGCCGCCCGTGGCCCGGCCGACCCCGTCGACGCAGACGGCCTCGCGTTCGAGCGGCGCCTGTTCGTCGGCCGCCGTCTCGCCGAGAAGGCCATTGCGCGGTCCTCCATCAGGAGCCGTGGCGAGGTCTACCTGCCCAGCCTGAGCGCCCGCACGATCGTCTACAAGGGGATGCTCAACGCCTCGCAGCTCGGGACGTTCTATCCCGACCTCGGCGATCCCGCCTTCGTCAGCGCGATCGCGATGGTCCACTCGCGCTTCTCCACGAACACCTTCCCTTCGTGGGCGAGGGCGCACCCGTACCGCTACATCAGCCACAACGGCGAGATCAACACGCTGCGCGGCAACGTGAACTGGATGCGTGCCCGGGAGGCGACGCTCCGATCGCGGGCCTTCGGGGAGGACCTCGCCCGCGTCCTGCCGGTCGTCGACGGCGACGGCTCCGACTCGGCGATGTTCGACAACGTCCTCGAGATGCTCCATCTCGCCGGGCGGTCCCTGCCCCACGCGGTGGCGATGATGATCCCGGAGCCGTGGGGCCGCCACGCGACGATGTCCCGGGAGAGGCGCGACTTCTACGCCTACCACGCCGCGCTCATGGAGCCGTGGGACGGACCGGCCTCGATCGCCTTCACCGACGGCACCGTGGTCGGGGCGACGCTCGACCGGAACGGGCTCCGGCCGGCGCGCTACTGGGTGACGGCCGACGGGCGGGTCGTCATGGCGTCCGAGACGGGGGTGCTCGACATCGCGCCCCGCGACGTCGTCGCCAAGGGCCGCCTCGAGCCCGGCCGGATGTTCCTCGTCGACACGGCCGCCGGCCGGATCGTCCCCGACGACGAGCTCAAGGAGTCGCTCGCGGCCGAGCAGCCGTACGCGGAGTGGATCGGCCGCTCGACGATCCGGCTCCCCGACCTGCCGGCCCCCCGGCCCGCGATCGAGCCCGACCACGCGACGGTCCTGCGACGCCAGGAGGCATTCGGCTACACGACCGAGGAGATCCGGATGGTCGTCACGCCGATGGCCGTCGACGGGGCCGAGCCGATCGGCTCGATGGGCGACGACGCCCCGCTCGCCGTCCTCTCCGACCAGCCGCGGCTCCTTCCCGACTACTTCACCCAGCTCTTCGCCCAGGTCACGAACCCGCCGCTCGACGCGATCCGCGAGGAGATCGTCACCGCGGTCGAGACGGTGATCGGGCCCGAGGCGAACCTCCTGGAGCCCGGACCCGCCGGTGCCCGCCAGCTCGCCCTGCCGAGCCCCGTGCTCCGCAACGCGGAGCTCGAGCAGCTGCGCGCGCTCGACGGCGGCGAGGCCGCGCGCGGCTTCCGGAGCGTGACCCTGCCGATCGTCTACCCGGTGACCGAGGGCGGGCCCGGCCTGCGGCGGGCGATCGAGGCCGTCCGCGAGCACGCCGGCGCGGCGATCGCCGAGGGCTGCGACCTCGTCATCCTGTCCGACCGGGGTCACGACGAGGACCACGCCCCGGTCCCGGCCCTCCTCGCCGTGGCCGCCGTCCACCACCACCTCCTGCGGGCCGGGACGCGGACCCGCGTGGGGCTCGTGCTGGAGTCCGGCGAGCCGCGCGAGGTCCACCACGTGGCCACGCTCATCGGCTACGGGGCGAGCGCGGTCAACCCGTACCTGGCGTTCGAGACGATCGACGACCTCGTCCGCGGGGGGACGATCGACGGGCCGGCCGAGGCCGCCGAACGGCGGTTCGTCAAGGCGATCACGAAGGGCGTCGTGAAGGTCGCCTCGAAGATGGGGATCTCGGCGATCTCGGCCTATCACGGAGCCCAGGCCTTCGAGGCGCTGGGCCTTTCGCAGGACTTCGTGGACGAGTACTTCACGGGCACGCCGACGCGCATCGGCGGGATCGGGATCGACCTCGTCGCCGACGAGGTCCGGCGCCGCCACGGCCGGGCCCACCCGGGCCGGCGCCCGCACGGGGTGACGGGGCTCGCATCCGGCGGACGCTTCCAGTACCGCGACGACGGGGAGGCCCACCTCTGGACGCCCCAGGCGATCCACTCCCTCCAGCGGGCGACGCGGAACACCGACTACGGGGCGTTCAAGGAGTACAGCGGCCGGATCGACGCCCAGGAGCGCCGGCTCGTCACGCTGCGCAGCCTGCTCGAGCTCGTCCCCGCCCGCCAGCCGGTCCCCCTCGACGAGGTGGAGCCGGTCGAGGCGATCGTGCAGCGCTTCAAGACCGGGGCGATGAGCTACGGCTCGATCTCGGCCGAGGCGCACGAGGCGCTGGCGGTGGCGATGAACCGGCTCGGCGGCCGCTCGAACACCGGCGAGGGCGGCGAGGACCCGGCCCGCTACCGGCCTGGGGAGAACGGCGACTCCCGCGTCAGCGCGATCAAGCAGGTGGCCTCGGCCCGCTTCGGCGTCACCAGCGAGTACCTCGTCAGCGCGACGGAGATCCAGATCAAGATGGCCCAGGGGGCGAAGCCGGGCGAGGGCGGCCAGCTGCCCGGCCACAAGGTCTACCCGTGGATCGCGTCGGTCCGCCACGCGACGCCGGGCGTCGGGCTCA
Source organism: uncultured Chloroflexia bacterium (assembly GCA_963736545.1). GTDB lineage: Bacteria > Chloroflexota > Limnocylindria > Limnocylindrales > CSP1-4 > CTSoil-043. Next base: position 2,628,418 of record CAVTPA010000001.1, on the reverse strand, counting down.
TCAGCCCGCCGCCGCACCACGACATCTACTCGATCGAGGACCTGGCCGAGCTCATCCACGACCTGCGGATGGCAAACCCGCGGGCGCGGATCTCGGTGAAGCTCGTGTCCGAGGTGGGCGTGGGGACCGTGGCGGCGGGCGTCGCCAAGGCCCACGCCGACGTCGTCCTCATCTCCGGCCACGACGGCGGAACCGGCGCCTCGCCGCTCTCCTCGATCAAGCACGCCGGCGCGCCGTGGGAGCTCGGCCTCGCCGAGGCCCACCAGGTGCTCGTCGCGAACGACCTGCGGAGCCGGATCGTCGTCGAGGTCGACGGCCAGCTGCGGACCGGCCGCGACGTCGTCATCGGTGCCCTGCTCGGCGCCCAGGAGTTCGGGTTCGCGACCGCGCCGCTCGTCGCCCTCGGCTGCGTGATGATGCGGGCCTGCCACCTCAACACCTGCCCCGTCGGGATCGCCACCCAGGATCCCGAGCTGCGGGCCCGCTACGGCGGCGACCCCGACCACGTCGTGACGTTCATGCGCTTCGTCGCCGCCGAGGTCCGTGAGCACCTGGCGGCGCTCGGCGCCCGCTCGCTCGCCGACGTCGTGGGTCGCAGCGACCTCCTCGCCCCGCGGCGCGGCGTGGAGCACGCGAAGGCCCGCCGTCTCGACCTGGGCCGGCTCCTCCACCGGGCGCGGCCTGCCAGGCACGGCGCGCCGCCGGCGCGGGACCCCGGCGTCGAGCGCAGCCTCGACGCCCGCGTGCTCCTCGCGGCCTGCGCGCCGGCGCTCGACGGGGGCCGGCCCGTCCACCTCTCGCTCCCGATCCGCAACACGGACCGGGCCGTCGGGACGCTCCTCGGCAGCGAGGTGACGCGCCGCCACGGAGCAGCCGGGCTTCCCGACGGCACCATCGACCTTCGCTTCGCCGGGTCGGCGGGCCAGAGCTTCGGGGCGTTCCTGCCGCGGGGGATCACCCTCCGCCTCGCCGGCGACGCGAACGACTACCTCGGCAAGGGGCTCTCGGGCGGCCGGATCGTCGCCGCCCCGCCGGACGACGCCCCGTTCGCGGCCGAGGAGCAGGTGATCGCCGGGAACGTCGCCTGCTACGGGGCCACGTCCGGCGAGGTCTTCCTGCGGGGAGTCGCCGGCGAGCGCTTCGCGGTCCGGAACAGCGGGGCGACCGCCGTGGTCGAGGGCGTCGGCGACCACGGCTGCGAGTACATGACCGGCGGCCGGGTCGTCGTCCTCGGCCGGGCCGGGCGCAACTTCGCGGCCGGGATGTCCGGCGGGATCGCCTACGCGCTCGACGTCGACGGCGGCTTCGCGGCGCGCTGCAACCCCGAGCTCGTGAGCCTGGGTCCGCTGGACGACCCCGACGAGGCGGCGTCCGTCCGCGAGCTGGTGGAGCGGCATCTCGCCCTGACCGGGAGCGCGGTGGCGGCCGCGCTCCTCGGCGACTGGGAGGCGGCCCGGGCCCGGTTCGTGCGGGTGATCCCCCACGACTACGCGCGGGCCATCCGGGCCGAGGCGCGGCACCGGGCCACGGGGCTGGCGCCGGCTGCGGCGGCGCTGGCCGCGTTCGACGAGCACGCGCGGGGAGCTGCCCCGGCCGGGGTCCACTGATGGCAGGCGGCCGGCTGCGCGGCTTCGTCGAGATCGAGCGGGCGGCGGCGGCCGCCCGGCCGCCGCTCGTTCGGATCGGCGACTGGCGCGAGACCGGCGTGCCGCTGCCGGAGGCGACGCTCCGGGAGCAGGGGGCCCGGTGCATGGACTGCGGGATCCCCTTCTGCCACGCCGGGGCCATGGTCAACGGCGCCGCGCTCGGCTGCCCCGTGAACAACCTGATCCCGGAGTGGAACGAGCTCGTCGCGCGCGGGCGCTGGGAGGAGGCGTACCGGCGCCTCGCGAGCACGAACGACTTCCCCGAGGTGACCGGCCGCGTCTGCCCGGCGCCGTGCGAGGGCTCCTGCACCGTCGGCCTCGACGGCAAGCCCGTGGCGATCAAGGCGATCGAGGCAGCGATCGTCGACCGGGCCTGGGCCGAGGGCTGGATCCGGCCGGAGCCGCCGGCCGCCCGCTCCGGGCATCGCGTCGCCGTCGTCGGGAGCGGGCCGGCCGGGCTCGCCGCGGCCGCGCAGCTCAACCGGCGCGGGCACCGTGTCACCGTCTACGAGCGGGCCGACCGCATCGGCGGGCTGCTCATGTACGGAATCCCCGCGATGAAGCTCGCCAAGGAGCTCGTCGAGCGGCGAGTCGACCTCCTGCGCGACGAGGGGATCGCCTTCGAGACGGGCGTCGAGGTCGGGCCCGACCTCGATCCCTTCGATCTCGTGGCAGCATTCGACGCCGTCGTCCTCGCCACCGGGTCCACCGTCGCCCGCGACCTCCCGATCCCCGGCCGCGACCTGTCCGGCGTCCACCTCGCGATGGACTACCTCGGCGGCGCCACGCGGGCGCTGCTCGCCGGAGACCCAGCCGGCGCAGCAGGCGGCCCAACCCGGCCCGGCCCGACCGGGCCCGCAGCGGCGCCGATCTCGGCGGCCGGGCGCGACGTCGTCGTCATCGGCGGCGGGGACACCGGCACCGACTGCGTGGCGACCGCGGTCCGCCAGGGCGCCCGAAGCCTCGTCCAGCTCGAGATCCTCCCCCGGCCGCCCGACGAGCGCGCCCCCGACAACCCGTGGCCCCAGTGGCCGCGCGTCTACCGCCTCGACTACGGCCAGGAGGAGGCGGCGGCCGTCTGGGGCGCCGATCCGCGAGCGTATGCGGTGGGGACCCGGCGGTTCATCGCGGGCGACGATGGACGGCTCGCCGGCGTCGAGATCGTCGACGTGGCCTGGGAGCGGGGGCCGGACGGCCGCCTCGCACCGGTCGAGCAGCCCGGGACGGAGCGGACCCTCGCGGCCGACCTCGTCCTCCTGGCCCTCGGCTTCAGCGGCCCCGAACGATCGCTCCCGGAGCGGCTCGGCTGCGCGCTCGACGCCCGGGGCAACGTCGTGGCCGACGAGGGGCGGCGGACGACGGTGCCGGGCGTGTTCGCGGCGGGCGACTGCCGACGCGGCCAGTCGCTCGTCGTCTGGGCGATCCGCGAGGGCCGACGGGCGGCCGCCGCCATCGACGAGCACCTGTCAACGCTGGCGGGCAGCCGCCACTGACCGCTGACGCCCCGGAAGCCCGCGACGCGAGCGGGGGCGGACGGGCCCAGAGCGTCAGCCGCGGTGGACGGTCAGGCCAGACGGACGATCTTCGGGGCGATCCCGGCCGGACGACCGGCACGATCGACGTGGCGTCGACCTGGAAGACTGAACAAGGCCGTCACAGCAGTGGCCACCAATCGGCCTCTGGAGCGGCCACCCGCACCATGGCGTTGCATTCTCTTGACGATGATGGAATAATCTTGCGGGATCAGGTTTGCCGGCGAGTGGTGCCGCACGCAGAGGTGATGTCATGCAGAAGCCCGAACACCCCTACCGGATCAGCCAAGTCGCTGTCGTCGTGCGCGACCTCGATGCCGCGATGAAGGCCTATCACGAAGCCTTCGGGTGGGGACCGTGGAACGTCTACGAGCACGTTCCCCCGAAGCTGCACGACCAGCACCTCCACGGCAAGCCGGCCAACTTCTCGATGATCGGCGCCGAATGCGAGGTTCAGCCGGGCCTGGTATTCGAGCTCATCCAGCCGCTCGAGGGCGATTCCATCTACAAGGAGCACCTCGAGAAGTACGGCGAGGGCGTGCAGCACATCGCGATGATGCAGCACAGCTTCGAGGAATCCGACCAATTCAAGAAGCGGTTCGTCGAGGCCGGCTACCCGATGACGATGGGCGGCAAGATCGGCGAGACGATCGAGTTCTACTACCTCGACACGATGCCGCTGGTCCACTTCGTCGCCGAGGCAGGGTCGGGCCACGCGATCGAGCTCACCCCTGTCCGCCAGTACCCGCCCGCCGACTCCTGAGCCGACGGCGAACCGCGCTCCCGGCCCGGTCCCACCGCAGGAGGACGCGATGAGGATCCTCGTGGTGGGTGACAGCTTCTGCCCGGTCGGCGTCTTCGGAGCCGCGTTCGAGCGCCTTCGCACCGAGCACGAGGTCACCACCTTCGACATCGTGGACGAGCCCGGCTGGATGGCCCGGAGCCCGTCGGAGCAGAAGATCAGGGAGTACCTCGGCAGCCCCGCCCAAGTGGTCGAGCGCCTGGCCGGCCACGACGTTCTCGTGGTCCAGGGGGCGCCGATCACCGACGCGGTGCTGGACGCAGCTCCCACCCTGCGCCTCGTCTGCGTAGCACGAGGCGGGCCGGTGAACGTCGACGTCGGTGCGGCCACCGAGCGGGGCATCCCCGTCGTCATCACGCCGGGCAAGAACGCCCAGGCCGTGGCCGAGCTGACGCATCGGCTTCATCATCATGCTCGCCCGACGGATGCCGTCCATCGCACGCTACCTGGAGGGCGGCGGCGAGCTTGCCCGGGACAACTACGAGGGCGCGAAGTGGTTCGGCCACGACCTGGAGGGCCGCATCCTGGGCGTCGTCGGGTTCGGCCAGATCGGACGTCGCGTGGCGGCGCTCGGGCGTCGCTTTCGGGATGCACGTCCTCGTGTACGACCCGTTCGTCGCGTCGGACCTCGTCGAGCGCGCAGGCGTGGCGCCGGTCGGCGCACTCGCCGACCTGCTGGCCGAGGCGGACGTGGTCATCGCTCCACGCCCGGGCGACGGCGACAACCGGGGCTTGATCGGCGGCGAGCAGCTCGCGCGCGATGAAGCGTGGCGTGCTCTTCGTCAACACGGCCCGCGACACCCTCGTCGACGAGGCCGCCCTGTACGACGCGCTGGCCAGCGGTCGCGTCGCCGGTGCTGCGCTCGACCTCGTGAACCCCCCGGACCTGACGCTGCCGCCCGAGCTGGGGAGGCGCCACCGGCTGCTCGATCACCCCAACGTGATCCTCGCCCCGCACATTGGCGGTGCCACGTACGAGACCCTCCTCCACGGCGGCGAGATGGTCGCCGCGGAGATCGAGCGGCTCATCGCCGGCACCCCGCTGGTCAACGTCGCGAACCGCGCCGCGCTCGCCGGTACCGCAGGTCGGCGGCGCGATGAGCCACGTCCTCGCCATCGACCTTGGCACCGGCAGCTGCCGGGCCATCGTCTTCGCCGACGACGGCAGCCAGGTCGGCCACGGCCCAGCGCGAGTGGTCCCACGCGGGCCTGCCCGGCGTGCCGGGCTCGCAGGTCTTCGACACCGGCGCGCAACTGGCAGCTCATCGCGACGTGCTGCCGGGAGGCCATCGACCGCTCGGGCGTGGGCGCGACCGGGATCGCCGCCGTCTCCGCAACGAGCATGCGCGAGGGCATGGTCCTCTACGACCGCGACGGTCGGGAGATCTGGGCCTGCCCCAACGTCGACTCACGGGCAGCCGCGGAGGCCGACCGAGCTCGTCCGGAGCGGCCTGGCGCGCACGGATCTTCGAGAAGGGCGGGGACTGGGTCTCGATCACCTCGCCGGGCCGCTTCCTATGGATCCGCGACCACGAGCCGGAGACATTCGGGCCCGGATCGCCCACATCGGGATGCTCTCGCGACTGGGTGCTCTACGCGGCTGGCCGGCCGGTACGTGACCGACCCGTCGTGCGGCTCCAGCTCCAACCTGTTCGACCTCGCCAACGCGGGCCTGGTCGCCCGACGTGCTGGGCTGGCTGCGGGCTCGACCCGGCGATCGTGCCGGAGGTCGTCGAGCCGGGAACCGTCGTGGGCGGCGGTGACGGCCGAGGCGGCCGAGGCGACGGGCCTGCGCGCCGGGCACGCCGGTCGTGGCCGGCGGAGCGGACACGCAGCTCGGACTCGTCGGGATCGGCGTGGTCGATCCCGGAGCCGGGTCACCGCTCGTCGGCGGAAGCTTCTGGCAGACCGACGATCGTGACCGACCGCCCGCTGATCGATCCCGCAGGCCCGCGTCCGGACGCTGTGCCACGCCGTGCCGGGCCAGTGGATGACCGAGGGGATCGGCTTCTACTGCGGCATCGTGATGCGCTGGTACCGCGACGCGTTCTGCGAGCTCGAGAAGGCGGAGGCGGACCGCCGCGGCGTCGACGCCTACACGGTCATGGAGGAGGCCGCGGCGACGGTCCCGCCCGGCTCGCAACGGCGTCATCGGCGTCTTCTCCAACGTCATGGACGCCAAGCGCTGGGTGCAGGCCTCGCCGTCCTTCCTCCACTTCGACGTCGACGACCCGGCCGGCTCGGGCCGCATCGGCGTGCATCCGCGCCATCGAGGAGCAGGCCGCCTACGCCTCGCGCGGGCACCTCGCGATCATCGAGGAGCTGACCGGGCGCACCTACGACGAGATCGTGTTCACCGGCGGCGCCGCGAAGGGCCGCCTGTGGCCCCAGATCGTCGCCGACGTCCTGGGCGTGGCCGTGAAGGTCCCCGTGGTCAAGGAATCGACGGCCCTCGGCGCCGCGATCTGCGCCGGCCTCGGCGTCGGGCTGTATGCCGACCTCGGCGAGGCCGCTGGCCGCGGATCGTCCGCTTCGAGCGGACCGTGGAACCGCAGGCCGACGTCCGGGCCGCCTACGACGATCACTTCGCCCGCTGGACGTCCGTCTACCAGCGCGTCCTCCAGCTCTCCGAGGAGGGCCTGCTCCGCCCGATGTGGTGGCCGGCCGGCGCCTGACGGCGCCGCCAACCGCCACGCCGATCCGTCACCCGAAGGGAGCACCGCGATGCCCGAGGCAGATGCCACCGAATCCAAGCAGTTCCACGCCGACGTCCCGCAGCGCCAGCGAGCACTTCTTCCTGAAGGGCTCGGCGGCCTACGACTGGGGGATGCAGAACCGGCTGGCCCGCATCTTCCGACCCGGCGAGCGGCCGCACCGTCATGCTCGCCATCGACCACGGCTACTTCCAGGGCCCGACGACCGGCCTCGAGCGGATCGACCTGAACATCCTGCCGCTCGTGCCCTACGCCGACGCGCTGATGCTGACCCGCGGCATCCTGCGCTCGATCGTCCCGCCCGCGATCGCAGCAGGGCTTCGTGCGTCCGGGCCAGCGGCGGCCCGTCGCATCCTCAAGGAGCTCTCCAACGAGCAGCTCGCGATGGACATCGAGGACGCCGTCCGGCTCGGCGCGTCGGCGATGGCCGTCCAGGTCTTCATCGGCGGCGAGTTCGAGACCCAGTCCGTCCACAACATGACCCGGCTCGTCGACGAGGGCTACCGCGCGGCATCCCGGTCCTGGGCGTGACGGCGGTCGGCAAGGACATGGTCCGCGACGCGCGCTACCTGCGGCTCGCGACCCGGATCTGCGCCGAGCTCGGCGCCCAGGTCGTCAAGACCTACTACTGCGACGGAGGGCTTCGAGACGGTCACCGCCGGCTGCCCGGTGCCGATCGTGATGGCCGGCGGCAAGAAGCTGCCGGAGCTCGAGGCGCTGCACGATGGCGCTACCGCGCGATCGCCGAGGGCGCGGCGGGCGTCGACATGGGCCGCAACATCTTCCAGAGCGACGCGCCCGATCGCCATGCTCCAGGCGGTGCGCGCCGTCGTCCACGACGGCTTCACCCCGCAGCAGGCCTTCGAGGTCTTCGAGACGGTGCGCCGAGAAGCTGCGACCGTCCCGGCTGCGGTCTGAGTGTGGCCGTGGCCGGCACCGAGCTCGAACGGCTCCTCGGCGGGGGCCCGCGCCTGACCGTCGGCATGATCACGGCCGACCTGGCCAACCTGGGAGCCGAGATCGAGGTCCTCGAGGCGGCCGACGTCGCGATGGTCCACATCGACGTCGCGGACGGTGTCTTCTGCCCGCTATTCACGGTGGGGCCACCGGTCGTGAAGGCGATCCGGACCACGATCCTGAAGGACGTCCACCTGATGATCGACGACCCGCTGGAGAAGGTGGGCGCCTTCGTCGCGGCGGGGGCCGACATGATCACGTTCCACGTCGAAAGCGCCGGGCAGCCGCATCGCGTCCTCCAGGTCCTGCGTGACGCGACCAACGTCAATGACCCGGCGCGGGGGATCATCCGCGGCATCGGGATCAACCCGAGCACCCCCGTCGAGGCGCTGGAGCCGCTCCTGGACGAGGTGGACTACGTCCTCGTCCTCGCGATCAACCCGGGCTGGGGCGGCCAGGGCTTCCTGGCCTCCACCGAGCACCGGCTGGCCCGGTTCCGCGAGATGATCGCGGCGTCGGGACGTCCGATCCTGCTCGGCGTCGACGGCGGGGTCACGAAGGTCAACATCGAGCGGGTCGCCGCCATGGGCGCCGACGTCATCGTCACGGGCAGCGCCGTCTTCGACGGGAAGGCGGCGCCAGAGAACCTCCGCTTCATGTGCGACGCCGTGGCGGGACGGGGCGCGTCGATCACAAGCGGCTGACGAGACGAGCCATCAGGGCGGGCGAGGACTCTCGCCCGCCGACCACCGCCCGACGGGAGGGTCACATGCACCAGGACGGCGCGCTCCGTGCGGCGCTGCGGCGCCCGATGGCCCTGGCCTACCATCCGCTGTACCGCTTCTACGAAGGGGGCTCACTCACGCGCGCCTTCCGTGGGCTGCCCAACCGGCCCGACGACTGGTGGTCGGAGGACTGGGTCGGATCCTGCACTCGGGCGAACAACGACGACCCGGACGGCCGGCCCCAGGGCCTGACCTTGGTCGATGTGCCGGGCGGACCTCCGGTGGCCCTGGCCACCCTGGTGGAGCGGTTCCCGGAGGAGGCCGTCGGAGCGCGTTTCGCGGACCGGTGGGGGTTCACGACGGGCGTCCTCGTCAAGCTCCTCTCCCCCGCCGGTCAGGTCCCGCTCCATGCCCACCCGAGCCGGGTGTGGGCGAGGACGCACCTCGGGTCGCCGTTCGGCAAGACGGAGGCATGGATCCTGCTCGACACCCCCGGCGACGGCAGCGAGCCGGCGTACGCGGGCATCGGGTTCCGGCCCGGGATCGACCGCGCCTGGTTCGCGGACGCCGTCCGGCGCCACGCCAACGCCGACATCCGCGGGACGCTCCACCGGGCCGACGTGACGCCCGGCGAGGTCTACGTCGCTCACGCCGGCGTGCCCCACTACCTGGGCCCCCGGATCAGCTTCATCGAGGTCCAGGAGCCCACGGATCACATCGTGATCCCGGAGACGAGCGGCGAGGACGATGCGGGCGCCACGATGGGGCTCGGCTGGGAGCTGGCCCTCGACATGATCGACTACGCGGGCGCCGATGCCGAGACGACGTTCGCGCGCGCGCGCCAGGCGCCGACGGTCGTGCGTGAAATCGGGGCTTCCCGGGAGATCCGCCTGTTCAACCCGGAGGCCCTTGACTTTTTCGACGCGACCCGTCTGGAGGTACAGGACGAGCTTGCCGTGGACGACGGCCGCTTCTGGATCGGCGTCGTGACCGACGGGGACGGCACGCTGGAGGGCGAGTTCGGCCGCCTCGAAGTCCGGAGAGGCGAGACGTTCGCGTGCGCGGCCTCGCTGCCCATTCGGGTCCGGGCTGGGCAGGCACCGCTGACCGTCGTGCGCTGCATGGGGCCCCTCGCATGAGCTCGGGCACCGCCAAGCAGCGCGTGGCTCCGGCGAGCCCAACGACCGAGGGAGCGCCTCAACGGGTCGGGGAGCTGCGCGGCGTCGAGCTCCTGACCGAAATCGCGACCCGGTTCTACCTCCATGGCGACACCCAGATCCGGATCGCCGGCGATATGGGGCTGGACCCGTCCACCGTCTCCCGCTACCTGAAGCGGGCCCGCGATGAGGGGATCGTGCGTGTCGAGATCCGCCCGCCTCGCCGCCAGAATGCCGACCTGGGACGAGCCGTGGCGGAGCGCTACGGGCTCTCCCGGGTGGTGGTCGCGTCGTCCGGCAGCGAGACGGCGCGCTCGACCCTCCCGGCGGTCGCGGCGGACTACATCGGCGGTCTCCTCCGCAGCGGGATGCGAGTGGGCGTCGGGTGGGGCCAGACGCTCTCCTCGGTCGTCAAGTTCATGGAGCCCAGCACCGTGACGGGCCTCACGATCTGCCAGCTCGCGGGAGGGCTCAGCGAGTCGGTGCCCGGGATCCAAGGCCACGAGCTGGTGCGGCAGCTGGCCGGGCTCTACCCCGACAGCCGCGTCCAGTACCTCCACGCGCCGTCGATCGTCGACTCGGCGGCGATTCGCGCCGCCATCATGAGCGACAGCTCGGTCCAGGCCGCCCTCGGGGCGGCGGCGACGAGCGATCTCGCCCTGGTCGGGATCGGCCCCATGGACAGGGACGCAACCCTCGTCGAAGCCGGGGCACTGAGCGCCGCGGACGTGCGGCTGCTGATCCGTCTGGGTGCCGTCGGTAGCATGAACGCACGCTTCTTTGATGCTGCGGGGCTGCCCGTGGTGTGGCTGGACGATCGCACCGTGGGGATCAGCTGGGAGGAGCTCGGCGCGATCCCGCTCGTGGTCGCGGTGGCCGGTGGAGCCCACAAGGCAGGGGCGATCACAGCGGCCCTGAGGACGGGCTGCGTGACGGTCCTCGTCACCGACGAGGAGGCGGCGACCCTCCTGGCGAGCGCGAAGTGAGCACGCGGCCCGGCGATCGCCGGGGGGCCGGGCGGCCCGAGGAGGAGTGGTGACACGGCTGTACGGGCGCGACTGGACGCGGTCGGAGCTCCTCCGCCACGTCGGCCGGCTGGACCAGGTGGCCGGGGTCCGGCTCGTCACCCTCGAGGACGGAGCCGCGCGTGGCGTCCGTGTCGTCGAGTTCCGCACCGGTGGCGGGCTGAGCTTCGACGTGCTCGTCGATCGAGCCTTCGACATCGGGCGATGCGACTTGGACGGTGCCTCGCTGTGCTGGCAGGCGAACCCCGGCGTCGTGGGTCCCTGGTACTACGAGCCGCAGGGCTGGGGTTGGTTCCGGTCGTGGGGCGGCGGGATGGTGGTCACATGCGGCCTCGATCACACGTTGGGGCCCGGAGAGGACACCGCCGTGCACTTCAACCAGCCCCACCTCCGGATGACCGAATCGTACGGCCTGCACGGCCGAATTGGCGGCCTCCCGGCCCGCCTCGTCGGCTACGGGGAGCGCTGGGTCGGCGACGAGTGCGTCCTGTGGGCCGAAGGCGAAGTGCTCCAGTCGATGGTCTACGGAGAGCACCTGCTCCTCCGTCGCCGGATCGAGGCGCGCGTGGGCGAGACCCGATTCCGGATCCGTGACGTGGTCGAGAACGTGGGGCACACCCCGGTGAGCCACATGCTCCTCTACCACTGCAACGCCGGCTTCCCGGTGGTCGATGACGGAGCGGAGCTCCTGGTACCCGCCCGGGCGACGACGACCGACTACGCGGTGTCGATCGAGGGCTATCGAACGCTGAGCGGGCCGATCCGCAACGCGACGGAGGCATGCTTCGAGCACGACGTGATCGCCGAGGCCGACGGCCTGGTCCCGGTGGCGGTCGTCAACCGGGGGCGCGGGATCGGTGCCTACCAGGTCTTCAACCGGAACCAGCTTCCCTTCCACACGGTTTGGAGGATGCTCGGCGAGGACACGTACGGCGTGGCCATGGAACCCAGCACCAACCGCGACGCCGGCCGCTGGGACGCGAGGAAGCGGGGCGAGCTCGGGGAGCTGGCGCCCGGCGAGGCACGGACCTACGACCTCGAGATCGGGGGCCTTCGGGGTTCGGACGAGATCGACCGGTTCGCCGACCGCGTCGCGGCCCTCGGGCCCGCACCGGCCTGACCGGCAGCCGGCCGATCGGACGCCCGCGGGGACGCGGCCCATCCACGGAGGACGACATGAACCATCCCTCGACCGACAGCAGGCTCCCCGTGGGTCTCGCCGGCCTGCGCTACGCGGTGACCCAGATCTCGCTCGCGGTATGCGATCTCGACGCCACCATGGATCGCTACCACCGTCTCTTCGGCTGGGCTCCCTGGCAGGTCTTCGACCACGTCGCGCCCGTCCACCACGCCACCGAGCTCCGCGGCGTGCCGGTCCACTACGGGCTGCGCGGCGCCGAGGTCTACGTCGGCGACCTCAACTTCGAGCTCCTGCAGCCGCTCGAGGGGCCGAACCTATGGTCGGAGTTCATCGACCGTCGCGGCGAGGGGATCGCCTCGATCGCCACCATGTTCCTGGAGCGCGAGGACGGCGACGCCGCAAAGGCGGCCTTCCGGGATCAGCTGGGAATACCGGTCTCCATGCGCGCCGAGATCGGCGACCACATCGAGTACTACTACCTCGATACGGAGGAGCGATTCGGCTGTCTGATCGAGTCGGGAGCGGCCACGCCATCGACTTCGTGAAGCCGGCCAACGTCTACCCGCATCCCGGGGCCGAGCCGGGTCCCTCGCCGATGACGGGCCTCGTCTCCCCGATCAGGCAGGTGTCGCTGGTCGCCGCCGACCTCGAGACGCGCCTCGCCGCGTACCGCGAGGCGTTCGGCTGGGGACCGTGGCGGGTCTACGGCTCGGACGCACCCGACGGCCTCCGCGACGTGTCGGTGCGTGGGAGCCCGGCCCGCGTCGACGTGCGGTGGGCCCAAGCGCGGGTCGGCGACCTCCTCTTCGAGATTGTCGAGCCGGGGGCCGGCACAAGCCCGTGGCACGAATTCCTGGCCGCGAAGGGCGAGGGGCTGGCCTCGGTCGGCGTGACGGTCGCGAGCCGCGACCAGCTCGAGCAGGTTCGGCGCGCATGTGCTGAGCTCGAGATCGACGTCTTGGCGGAGGGTCGGGTCGGCGACGGGGCGGATTGGATCCTCTTCGACTCGGAGGCGCAGCTGAAGGCGCTCATCATGATCGGCACCGGCCACGCATGGGACGTCAGCACGCCCCAGCAGACCGTGGAGTAGGGCCGTGGACATCGCCATCGGCTCCGACGACCTGGGTTTCGGCCTGAAGTCCGCCATCGCGGCCCACCTCCGCCGGCTCGGCCACGTGGTGGAAGACTTCGGGTGCCACGAGCCCGAGCCGATCGACTACCCGGACGTCGCCGTCGACGTTGCCCGCGCGGTCGCGGCCGGCCGCTTTGACCGCGCGATCCTCGTGTGCGGGACCGGCATCGGCATGGCCATCACGGCCAACAAGGTTCCCGGCGTGCGGGCCGCCTCGGTGGCGGACCCGTACTCCGCGGAGCGGGCCCGCAAGTCAAACAACGCTCAAGTCCTGTGCCTCGGCTCGCGGATCGTCGGGGAGCAGGTGGCGCTCCTGCTCGTCGACCACTGGCTGGCGTCGGAGTTCGCCGGCGGCGGCTCGGCACGCAAGGTCGCCAAGATCGACGCGCTCGACGACGCGCGACGGGCTGCGCCGGGCGAGGAGCGCCCGGGCTGACGAGGGGGCGGCAGAGGCTCCGGCCTCGCGCGGGCCCACCTGACAGGCGCGGGCCTCAGGGCTGCGCGCGGCCCTGCTCCGGCCAGATCTCGAGCGCGACCGCCAGCTCCGGATGAGCCGCCGCGGCCTCGGCCAGCGGCTCGCCGGCCACCACCGCGTCAAGTGCCTGGCGCAGCGCCCGGACGCCGGCGGTCACACCCATCGGGTGCCCGTGCACCGCTCCGCCGGCGGCCAGCGCGTGATCGATGCCGAGGTCGTCGACGAGGAGCGCGGCCGTGCCGGCGTGCATCCCGCCGCCGGGCGTCGGCACCGAGCTCCGGATGCCGTGGAAGGGAGCTGTCAGCGAGCGGGCGAGACGGAGGTGCTTCGATCGCGCGTAGTGGAGGCTCCCGTACGGGCTGGGGTAGACCACGAGGTCAGCGCCGGCCAGGCGCGGGAGCTTCCCGAGGACGAGGTGCGAGCTGACGCCCGTCCGGGGGGCCGCGTACATGGCACCCGCGAACGCGAGGTGGCCCATGACGGGGACGTCGATCGCGGGATCCTCGGCGAGCATCGCGAGTGCCGAGACCCCCACCGTGACCTGGTCGACCATGAGCCCCGACGCCCCGGCCTCCACCGCACGGTGGGCGTTCGCGACGAGGCGGTCCGGGCGGTCGGTGATGTTGACGAAGTACAGGGTTCGGTGGCCGGTCTCCTCGAAGACGGAGCGGGCCACCTGTTCGTGTTCCCGCACCCGGTCCAGGAAGTGGCTCCACGGATGCGACACCAACAGCTCGTCGTCCTTCACCATGTCCGCGCCGCCAAGCGCCGCCTGGCGGAAGACGTCGGCGCTCTCCTGCGGCGTCAGGCCAAGGGCGGGCTTCATGATCACGACGAGGAGGGGGCGGCCCACGGCACCGGCACGCTCGCGGATCCCTTCCAACCCGAACTTGGGGCCCGTGAACGCCTGCACGAACGACGGCGGAAGCTGGAGGTCCAGGAGCTTGAGCGCGCCCGACGACGCACACTCCCCGTAGACGGTCGCCAGCAGGAGCGGGATCTGTTCGCCGACGTTGTGGGCCGGGTACGCGATCTGGATGATCCAATCCCGGCCGTCCTGGAGAGCGCGGACATCCGACTCGTGGTCGGGGACCTCCCAGATCGCGATGACCCGGCCGGCGTGCCGTTCGCGGACCGCCGCGGTCTCGCCGGCGACGGCGACCCACGTCCCCGTTGACTGGAGCTCAGCGAGCGCCAGGGCGGAACGATGGATGTCGACGCGCGCGCCAGTGCCCATCAGGTAGGTGGCGATAACGTAGTCGCCGAAGTCGATGCTCTCCGGCATCACAAAGTCGACCTGATCGCTCATCTGCCCTCCGGCGGGACCTCCTGCGCTCGGATCGGGTTGGGGGGCCGCGCCACACAAGGTCAACGTCCCCGACGGTCAGCGACCTTCCTCCAGCATCGTCAGCAGCCCGCCGTGGAGGGGGCCACGCGGCATGATCGGCCAGATGTCGACAACAGTGCCGTCCTCCACGACGTGGTAGGCATCGAAGTAGTTGACCGCGAACGGGGTGTAGCCCAGGTGGAAGTCGACCACGTCGCCCACCTTGAGCGTACAGGTGTCGTCGGCCTCGTACGTGGCGTGCTCCTCGTCGAACCGGTAGGGCCGCAGGCCCTCCCAACCGACGATCCTGGGGTAGGCCGGGAGGTTGCCGACGTCGGCGGCACCGAACGTCTTCTTGCCGAGGTCCAGCACGATGCGGTCGGGACGCCGGCTGATCACCGTCACCACTGCGCTCGTGGCCTTCTTGAAGCGCGGCTCCATCAGGTAGTGATAGTCGTCCATCGCGGCGTACGAGCCAAGCTGGAGCTCGGTGAGCCGCGGATTGGCACCGGTCCAGAAGGCCGTGGCCGTACCGGCGGCGGAGAGGATCGGGCAGGGGATGCCGTTCGCCTCGAGATGGTCGGCGACCTCCACGAAGTAGCGCATCGCGACCGCCTGCTTCTCGTGGCGAAGGTCGGTGTCCATCTCCAATGAGCAGTGTCCCTCGTAGCCGGAGATCCCGTCCATGCGCAGCCCGGGCAGCCCGTCCACGGTGCGGGCGACAGCCAGCGCCTCCTCCGGCGAGCTGGTCCCGCAGCGGTGCATGCCGGTGTCGACTTCGACCAGGACGCCGATCGCGCTCCCGGCCTCCACGGCCGCCGCGGAGAGCGCCCGAGCATCGTCGGCATCGTCGACCGCCACAAGCAGGTTGACCTCGCGTGCCAGGAGCGCGGCTGCCCTCCGCTTGCGGGGGTTCACCAGCTCGTTGGCCACGAGGATGTCGTCCGCGCCGGCGCGGGCCATCACGATCGCCTCCCAGATCGTGGCGGTGCACAGGCCGAATGCACCGTGCTCGAGCTGGAGCCGGGCGATGTGGGGGCTCTTGTGATTCTTCACGTGACCCCGGAGCCGGGCATGCAGCCCGGGCAGCTGCGACTGCATGAAGCCGAGATTCGCCCGCAGCACGTCGCGATCAATGACGAGCGCCGGCGTGATGACGTCATGCCGATGCTTCCCGATGGCCGACCCATACAGGTCGCGAACCCGGCCGTGCGCCTCGGAGATGAGCGGCGCGGGATCCCTCATGTGCGTCTCCTTCTCGGGATGCTCGACGTCCGGGCGCGACGCCTCCGGGGCGGTCAGTCCCCCTGCTCCAGCAGGTCCAGTAGCCAGCGCGATTCTGGGCCGCGCGGCATGACCGGCCAGACGTCGACGACGCGGTCGCCCTCGATCACGTGGTACGCCTCGAAGTAGCCGACCGCGAACGGCGTGTAGTTGCAGAGGATCTCGACGGTGTCCCCGACGTTGAGCGGGCACGCGCCGTCCACGTTGAAGATGGAGTGCTCCTCGTCGAACCGGTAGACGTCGAGGTCCCAGCCCTTGAGGATGCCGTGCGACGCGCCGACCGACTTGCTGCCAGCGTCGAGGACGATTCGGTCCGCTCGTCGGCTGATCACCGTCGCGAGGACCGTCGTCGCCCACCCGAAGCGCGGGTCGAGGCCGCGATGGTGGCCGTCCATGGTGGCGTAGGAGCCCGGCTGGATCTCCGTCACGCCGGGATAGCGGGAAGTGACCTCCCAGGTGCCCGTCCCGGCGGCCGACACCATCCGGCACGGGAGGCCCTCGTCGGCGAGCCGGCTCGCGATGCCGGTCAGCAGGGCCATCGCCTCGCGGGCCATGGCGTGGCGCTTCTCGACGTCGAACTCGAGCGAGCAGTGCCCCTCGTAGCCGGTCAGCCCCAGGAAGTCGATGCCCGGCGCAGCGGCGATCCGGTGGGCCAGCGGGATCGCCTCCTCCGCCGACGCGACGCCGCAGCGATGCATGCCCTCGTCGACGTCGATCAGGACGCCGATCGTGCTCCCCGCGGCCACCGCCGCGGCCGACAGGACCGGCACCTGCGCAGCGTCGTCGACGGCCACCTTCACCTGCGCCTCGCGCGCGAGGAGCGCGAGGGCGCGTACCTTCTCCGCGCCCACGACCTCGTTGATCACGAAGACGTCGGGGATGCCTGCCCGGGCCATCACGATGGCCTCCCAGACGGTGGCGCAGCCGACGCCGATCGCCCCGGCCTCCACTTCGAGACGTGCGATGTGGGGGCTCTTGTGAACCTTCACGTGGGCTCGCAGCGACGCCGGCGCGCCGCGCATGTGCTCGGCCATGAAGCCCAGGTTCGCCCGCAGCACGCCGAGGTCCAGGAGGAGCGCAGGGGTCGTCAGGTCGGCGCGCGCCGCGCCGATCGCGGGGGCGTAGGCGGCGCGCACCCGCTCGTGGGCCGCGTCGACGATGTTCGTGCTCAACGCTCGTCCTCCCAGGTGCCGGCAACCATCGCCGACGGCGCCATGATGCGGGGCATCACCACGAGCGACCGCGCGCGGTGACGGGCCAGCGGTCGAGAATCCGACCGCCCCGGCTGACCCAGATCCAGTCGTGGAGGTTGGAGGTGGTACGGATCTGGCCCGGCACGAGATCCAGGTTGCTGCCGAGGGCGGGAACCGGGTCGTCCAGGGCAAGGATCGTGTGCTCGTCGTTGACGGCGACGCGGCTTGCCGTGAACCCGGCCGGCACCGGCGGCCCGTTCTCCAGGCCGACGACCCGGCGCCCGATGTCGAGGACGGCCCGACCGGGGTGCCGGCTGATGACCGTCCCTCGGACCGTCACCGCGCAGCGGAACGGGAGGTCCATGACCAGGAGCTCGGGCTCCATCAGGCAGTAGACGCCCGATTGAAGCTCTGTGATGGTCGGGTCGGCGATCGCCTCGCTGAGGGTCGAGGTGCCGGAAGCCGAGACCACGTCCACCGGAAAGCCCGCCGCGAGGAGCCCTGCCCGCACCTCGGCCAGCGTCGCGTAGGCGCGGTCGATCTTCTCGTCGCGGTCCTCGACGGTGAGGCGGAGGCGGCCCTCATAACCCATGATCCCGCCGAGCCGGACCCCCGGGAGCCGCTCGACCACAGCCGCCAGCGCTACGGCCTCCTCGGCTGAGGTCAGCCCGCAGCGGTGGAGCCCGATGTCGACGTCAAGCAGGACCTGGACCGTCACGCCCCCAGCCGCGGCGGCGCGCGAGAGCCGATCCACCTGGTCCGGGTCGTCGGCGGCGACAGCGACGCGCGCAGCGTGGGCGAGAGACACCAGGCGCTCGATCTTGGCGGGCTCCACGATCTCGTTCGCCACGAAGACGTCGTCGATCCCGGCCGCCACCATCACCTCGGCCTCGCCGACCGTGGCGCACGTGATGCCGACCGCCGACCCGCCCAGCTGGCGCCGGGCGAGCTCCGGGGTCCGATGCGTCTTCATGTGCGGCCGGACTGTCTTGCCGGTACCGTGCAGGAGGTGTTGCATGGCCCCGACGTTCGCCTCAAAGACATCGAGGTCCACGATCAGGGCGGGGGTCGTGAACGGCGGCAACGCGCCGGCGGGCTCGGTCATGAGCGTCTCCATCTTCGCGTCAGCCCGCCGCCTCCGCGAGCCGGTCCCGAACGCCGTCATACAGCGCCGCCCGAACCGCGTCGGGCTCGAATCGCCGGTCGACGACCACGAGCGTGTCAACGGCCGAGGAGACCGACTCGTAGACGCCGGCCCCGACGCCCGCGAGGATCGCGGCGCCGAACGCCCCGGGCTCGTCCTGGGCGACGCCCTCCACCGGGATGCCGGTCAGGTCCGCCTTGAGCTGCAGCCACCAGGATGACTTCGCTCCCCCGCCGGTCGCCCGGACCATGGTCGGCTCGATCCCGTTCCGGCGCAGGAGGTCGAGCGTCAGCGCGAACCGGCAGGCGATCCCTTCAAGGAGCGCTCGCACGATGTCCACCGGCGTCGTCGCCAGCGTGACGCCGAGGAGCGATCCCGCCGAACCCCGGGGTCGCCGCGACGTGCGGCAGCGGCGTGAACGCCGGGTCGGCGAACACGTGCCCCGGCCCTCGACCCGCCGCGGCGAGGCCGGCGTCGAGGTCCGCGATCGAGAGGCGGAGCGCGTCGCGCGCCCAGTCGATCACGCTCATCCCGTTCGGGTTCGTTACGAGGATGCCGAACCCGGTGGGCCCCGGGTGCGGGAACACGTTCAGCCCGTCGTGGACGAGGCCCACGGGCCACCCGAGGGTCACCGGCGTGTTGAACGAGTGCCATGTCCCGCACGAGAGGGCGATGACACCGACGTCCACGGCAGCGGAGCCGACCGAGGCGGCGTAGGTGTCGTAGGCGCCGGTGACCACGAGGGTCGTCGGGGGGAGGCCCATCTCGGCCGCGACGGCGGGCAGGATGCGCCCGATCGGCGTGGCGTTCGCCTGCACCTCCGGCAGCCACGTCGGGTCGATCCCGGTCTCGGAGATCCGCTCCGCGGACCAGCCTCCCGTCGCGACGTCGTAGGTGGCCCACGTCCCGGCGTCGCTCCAGTCGACCACCGGCCGGCCGCTGAGCAGGAGCGCGTAGTACTCGTGCCAGTTCATGAACCAGCGCGTCCGTGCCGTGACGTCCGGTCGCTCGCGGCGCCACCAGAGAGCCCGGTTGACGGGGTCCATGCGCCGGGGCATGTGGCCCGTGAGACGGAACCACTCCTCGGGCGAGTGAAGGGTCGCGGTTGCCGCGGCGACGTCGTCACCGCGGATGTCGGCCGTCATCAGGCACGGTCCCAGCGGTGTGCCGTCGGCGGCGACTGGGAAGACCTCGCGCCCGGAGGAGCTGAACGAGATCGCCACCGGCGGGTCGGCGCGGACCGCCGGGTCCGCAGCGACGGCGGCGAGGGCCGACCAGAAGGCCGCCCGCGATTCGCGGACGTCGACCTCCCAGTGGCCGGGCTCGGGTCGGTACCCCGGCACGTTTCGACGGGCGGCGGCGAGGGCCGTCCCGTCGACGGCGTAGGCGGCGACCTTGATCGAGCTGCTGCCCAGATCGATGCCGATCAGGCTCATGAACCTCGGGCCTCCGTCACTCGAGCCCGGCGATCTCCTCGCCGGGCTCGCCGATGATGGCGATCGTCGAGAGAACGGCGACCTCGGTGTCGTCAGGCGCCATGATCCGGAGGAGGACCCCGGCCGCGGGCGCCTCGACCTCAAGCGTCAGCTTCTCCGTCTCGACCTCGACCAATGACTCGCCCTTGGCAACCCGATCGCCCTCCGCACGGAGCCAGTGCCGGACGACACCGGTTTCGAGGTCCTGGCCGGCCTGTGGCATCACGACCCTGGTTGCCATGCGCTGCCTCCCTGCCGGTTGCGGTCACCGGCGCGGTCCGGGTCCTCCGCGGTCGCCGGACCCGGTTCCGCGACGATGAGATCGATGCCCAGCTCTCGAATAGCGGCCGCCTCGGCCGGGTCGACCCCGGGGGTCGTGATGATCTTCTGGACTGCCGTAATGGGCGCTACCCGGACCAGCGCCTCGCGCCCGAACTTCGAGTGGTCAGCCAGGAGCACGACCTCCGTGGCCGCTTCGATGATGGCGCGCTTGGCGTCGACCTCCTCAAACGACGGGTAGGTCAGGCCGCCGTGCACGGAGACGCTGTGGATCGCGATGAACGCCTGGTCGACGTGGAGCTCGTGCAGCGTGGCGGCGGCGAGCGGCCCGCTGGCGCCGAACGTGATCGGGCGAATCACGCCCCCCGTCATGATGACCGTGGTCCCGGGGTTCCCGACGAGCTCCAGGGCGTTCGTGACGGCCGTCGTCACGACGACGATGTCGCGGGTTCGCCGCAGGGCCCGGGCAAGGCAAAGCGTCGTGGTCCCCGAGTCCAGGATGATCGTCGTCCCGGGCGCAACCAGCTCGGCCGCTCGGCGGCCGATGGCAATCTTGTCCAGGCTGTGCTCCCGCAGGCGGACCGCCGTATTCGTCTCGTCATTCGGTCGAACGGCGACTGCCCCGCCATGGGCGCGTCGGACGACCCCGAGCTCGGCCAGCCTCGCGAGATCCCGACGGACGGTCTCGTCGGTCACCCCGAGGACGTCGACCAGCTCGCTGCCGCGCACGCTCCCGCGCTCGCGGACAAGGCTCGCGATCAACTCCAGGCGATCCGCGGCGAGCATGTGCTGGGACAAGAAACCATTCCCTCCGTGTCCCGGCTCGATCGACAACCGTGGGTTCGAGCATGTGGCCTCAACCACAGAATACCACTTGATACATCCTTGACAAGCGGGACTTGGTACCCCAGAGTGCCACCCTAACACAGAAGTTGCAACAAAATCCCAACGCTGGCCAGATGGCGGCGCCGGCGACGCGGCGAGCACTCTTCGGCTCGGGAGACCATGGAGCGATGAGCGAGATCAGGGCAGGACTGCTCGAGTCGATGTACGAAACGGCCGTCACGATCCGGCGGTTCGAGCAGCGCGCGATCGAGCAGTACCGCCTCGGCAACATCCGCGGCTACCTGCATCTCTACCTCGGCGAGGAGGCCATCGCCGTCGGATCGATCGCTGCCCTGAAACCCGACGACTACATCGTCAGCACGCATCGCGGACACGGCCATGCGATCGCCAAGGGCCATGAGCCGCGCCTCATGATGGCGGAGCTGTTCGGCCGGGAGACCGGCTACTGCCGCGGGCGGGGTGGATCCATGCACGTCGCGAGCCGCTCGGTCCGGAACCTGGGGGCGAACGGGATCGTCGGGGGTGGTCTCGGGATCGCCGTCGGCGCGGGCATGGCGATCCGGCAGCGGGACGGGACCGAGGTCGTGGTGGCGTTCTGCAGCGATGGCTCGTCGGCCAACGGGATCTGGCACGAGGCCATGAACCTGGCCGCGATCTGGGATCTCCCGGTGATCTTCGTCCTGGAGAACAACCAGTACGCGGTCTCCACCCCCATTGCGGACAGCGCGCGAGTGGCTCGCCTATCGGATCGGGCAGCCGCCTACGGGATGCCCGGAACCACGGTTGACGGCAACGATGCCGGCGTCGTGTACGAGGCCATGCAGGAGCCACTGCGGCGCGCGCGGGAGGGCGAGGGCCCGTCGCTGATCGAGTGTATGACGTATCGCCACGGCGGCCACCACGTGAACGACCCGGGGCTCTACCTCCCGAAGGATGAGTTGGAACGCTGGAAGGCCCACGACCCGCTGCTGGTGCTGCGCGAGCGCCTCGCTGGGGCGGGCGTGGAACCGGCTCGCATCGAGGCCATCGATGCGCGGGTCGCGGCGCGCATCGACGAGGCCGTGGACTTTGCGCAGGCGAGCCCGGAGCCGTCCGTCGAGGCATTCCTGGCGGAGGTGGAGACGCTCTAGGGATCGCCCCCCCGCGGCATCTCGCCGCCCGGAAGACCGGTCGGCAGCAGGATGGCAACAGGAAGGAACGATGGCGAAGTTCAAGTACCGCGAAGCCCTTCGCACCGCGCTCCGCGAGGAGATGGAGCGCGATCCCTCCGTGTTCTGCATCGGCGAGGGCATCGGTGAACGCGGCGGCTCGTACAAGGTGACCGAGGGCCTGATCGCGCAGTTCGGCCCGCGCCGCGTCATCGATACGCCGCTCAGCGAGGCCGGGTTCGTAGGGCTGGGAGTGGGGGCCGCCATCGCGGGCTCGCGGCCGGTTGTCGAGATGCTGTTCATCGACTTCCTGTTGCTGGCGATGGACCAGGTGGTGAACCAGGCCGCCAAGTACCGGTTCATGTCGGGGGGCCAGGGGAACGTGCCGCTCGTCATCCGGACGCAGGGAGGAGCCGGCAACTCGCTCGCCGGCCAGCACTCCCAGAGCCTGGAGGCCATGTTCTGCCACGTTCCGGGACTCAAGGTCGCGATGCCGTCGACGCCGGCCGACGCGAAGGGCCTGCTCAAGGCGGCGATCCGCGACGACGACCCGGTGGTCTTCATCGAGCACAAGCTGCTCTACATGACCGACGGCGAGGTGCCCGACGATGAGGACTTCCTGATCCCGCTCGGCAGGGCCGAGGTGAAGCGCCCTGGATCGGACGTAACGCTTGTCGCCTGGTCGCACATGGTGTCGAAGTGCCTCGCGGCGGCCGAGCAGCTCGCCGCCGAGGGCATCGCCGTCGAGGTGATCGACCTGCGCACCCTCGTCCCGATGGACATCGAGACGGTGCTCAATTCGGTCGGCCGGACGGGACGGCTCGTCATCGCCCAGGAAGCGGTCAAGCGGGGCGGAGTGGCCAGCGACGTGGCGGCGACGGTCGCCGAGCGAGCCTGGGACCAGCTCCGGGCGCCGATCGTCCGTGTCGCGGGCAAGAACACGGTGATCCCTTTCAACCTGACACTCGAACGGGCCTCGGTCCCGCAGGTGGAGGACGTGGCCGCCGGCGTCAGGGCGGTCGTTGGAGGTCGATAGCGGCATGCGCACCGGAGGAGGCGGACGATGACCCAGCGACACCTGGACGGCAAGGTCGCCATCGTGACCGGCGCCTCGCGTGGCATCGGCCGGGCGATCGCAGAGCGCTTCGTGGCCGAGGGCGCGCGGGTGACTGTGAACTACGCCGCGGGCGCCCATGATGCGGAGGCCGTCGTTGACGGCATCAAGGCGCGCGGCGGAGACGCGATCGCGGTACGCGCCGACGTGTCGCAGGCGGGCGACGCACACGACCTCGTCTCGGCCACGATGAAGCATTTCGGACGGGTCGACATCCTCGTCAACAACGCCGGGGTCCACGTCGCCAAGGGCGTCCTCGAGACGTCCGAGGACGATTGGGATCGCACGATCGACGTCAACCTCAAGGGTCCGTATCTCCTCTCGAAGGAGGTGGCGCCGATCATGATCCGCCAGGGGGCGGGCACGATCATCAACATGTCCTCGAACTCGGGGCTGTACCACCCGTCGGCCATGCGGTTCACCGAGTACGTCGTCTCGAAGGCCGGGCTGAACGGCCTCACGAAGGCGCTGGCCCTGGCGCTCGGTCCGCACGTCACCGTCAACGCCATCTGCCCCGGGTGGATCCGCACGGACATGCTCGAGGAGATCGACCCCGAGGTGCACCAGCGCATTCTCGACGAGACCGCCCTTGCCCGGTGGGGCACGCCCGAGGACGTCGCGGCGTCGGCGGTCTTCCTCGCCTCGCCCGACGCCGCGTTCATCACCGGGGAGCTGCTCATCGTGGCCGGGGGCCGCGGCATGCATTAGGCGCGCGGGCCAGCAGTTCGCGATCGAGCCGAGGAGGACCAATGCGTCCACTCATCGGCACCAGCTGGAAGATGCACTTCACGGCGACCCAGGCGGTTGCGTACCTCGCCGCCCTTCGACCGCTCGTCGCCGACGTCACGGATCGCGACCTCTTCGTCCTGCCTCCCTACCCCGCCATCTTCGCGGCCCGGGACCAGCTCGCCGGCAGCAACGTCGCGTGGGGCGCACAGGACGTCCATCCGCAGGATTGGGGCGCCCATACCGGCGACGTGTCGGCCCCGATGCTCGCCGATCTCGGCTGCCGCTACGTGGAGGTTGGGCACGCTGAGCGTCGGCGAGATCATGGCGAGACATCGCAGATCGTCGCCGCGAAGGTCGCGGCCATCCTCCGATGGGAGATGAGCCCCATCATCTGTGTCGGCGAAGTGCGGCGCCAGGGGCCGGACGCGGCGCTCACTGAGGTCCTGACCGACCTGGAGCATTGCCTGGTCGGGGTCCCGGCCGGGGCGCTTCAGAGGGTCGTGATCGCCTACGAGCCCGTGTGGGCGATCGGTGAGAACGCAACGGCGGCCGCGCCCGAGGACATCCGCGCTGTGCACCTGGGGATCCACGCCTGGCTGTGCGGCCTCGCCCCGGGGGGCGAGGCCGCACGGGTGATCTACGGCGGCAGCGTCGACGAGCTGGTCGCGCCGGCGGTGCTTGAGCAGCCGGGGGTGAATGGGCTCTTCATCGGTCGCCGGGCGCTCGATCCGACAGCCTTCGCCAGGATCGCCCGCGAGCAGATCCGCTCCGCGGCGTTGCCGAGCGACAAGTCCGGCTCATGACGATGCGTGCAGAGGCCATCGCAAGAACCCGCCTATCCCCCTGCAGGAAGGAGCCTCTCGTAGGGGGCGCTGTGACGCGGCTCGACCATCCACTGGGCCACCGTGTCGCGGAATGCCAGGTAGTGCGCAGTCTCCCTGTGGGCCCTTGCCGCGAAGCGGGTCGGGTCGTCGACGGACTGAAGGATGTCGAACCGAAGGTTGCCCGGCATCCTTCCTTGGGCGATCGCGCTGCGGGCGACGGCATGATCATGTATCACCGTAGCAATTACTTGACAGGCGCCATTCGGCCCCAGCATAGTGCGACGTGGCGAAGCGCGTCCACGGAGCCCTACGCGTGAGCCCCGGGCAGGGAGCATGGCGAGGCACGACACGCACACGATCGGTGCCATCGCGACGACCGATCCAACGTACGTGCAGGCGTCGGATGAGCCGGCGGCAGTTCGCAGCCGAGAGGAGAGGATGATGGAGCAGCGTGCGAGACGCGGGGCCTCCGGCCCGGGCGGCAGGCGATGAGCTTGGACGGGGAGGCGCTTGCCCCGGCCCAATCCTCGGCCACGGAAGACGACTCGGCCCGCCCCATGCTCGTGGTGCGGGGCGTGACCAAGACGTTCCCCGGCGTCCGCGCGGTCGACGACGTCTCGCTCGAGGTCCGCGCCGGCGAGATCCACGCGCTGATCGGCGAGAACGGCGCCGGCAAGTCGACGCTCATGCACCTCGTGGCGGGCGTCTACCAGCCCGACAGCGGCGCGATCGAGCTCGACGGCACGTCGATCGTCGGCCTCAACGAGCAGGGCGCCGCCGACGCCGGCGTCGCCATGGTCTTCCAGGAGCGCAGCCTCGTGGGCGCGCTGAGCGTCGCCGAGAACGTCTATGCCGGCCGCCAGCCCACCAACGCGTTCGGCGTCATCCGGCGGGGCCCGATGATCGAGCGGACGCGCGAGATCCTGGCCGACCTCGAGGTCGACATCGATCCGGGCGCCGGTCGGCACCCTCTCGCCCGGCCAGCAGCAGATGGTCGAGATCGCCAAGGGCCTGTCGCACGAGCTCAAGCTCCTCATCCTCGACGAGCCGACCTCGTCGCTGACCATCAACGAGGGCCGCCACCTCTTCCGGGTCATCCGGCGCCTCGCGGCGCAGGGCGTCGCGATCGTCTACGTGTCGCACCGCATGGCCGAGATCTTCGAGATCTCGAACCGGGTCACGGTGCTGAAGGACGGCCGCGTCACCGGCGTGCGCGAGACGGCCGCGATGACCCACGACGAACTGATCGCGCTGATGGTCGGGCGCGAGCTCTCCTTCGAGCCCGATCCGCGACGCGCGCCGCGCCGACGCGCAGGTCGCGCTCGAGGTCCGCGACCTCGTCGCCGAGCCGGTCGTCTCGCGCCTCATTCTCGCTGCGCTACGGCGAGATCGTGTGTCTCGCGGGCCTCGCTCGGCGCCGGCCGCACGGAGGTCTGCGAGGCGATCTTCGGCGCGCGCCCGATCCAGTCCGGCAGCGTCACTCGTCGACGGCCAGGAACTGCGGCCCGCGAGCCCGCTCGACTCCATGGCGGCCGGGCATCTCGATGCTGCCCGAGGACCGCAAGGACGGCGGCCTCTTCATCGATTTCACCATCGCCGCCAACGTCGTCGCCGCCAATCTGCGAGCCTACACGCACGGGGCCTCCTGTCGCAGAGCCGAGATGCGCGAGGTCAGCCGAGGACTACGTCAAGCAGCTGCGCATCGCGACGCCGAGCGTCGAGCGCGAGGTGCGCTACCTGTCGGGCGGCAACCAGCAGAAGGTGCTGCTCGCCAAATGGCTGGCGCGCGAGCCGCGCATCCTCATCGTCGACGAGCCGACGCGCGGCGTCGATGTCGGCTCCAAGGCCGACATCTACCGCATCCTTCGCGACCTCGCCGCGAGCGGCATGGCCCTGCTCGTCGTCTCCTCCGACCTGCCCGAGGTGCTGGCGCTCGCGCATCGCATCGTCGTCATGTCGGAAGGCCGGGTGGCCGGCGAGCTGGACGCCGCGAGGCGCAACCGAAATCGCCATCCTCGAACTCGCCGCGCCCGAAGTCCGTGAACGAACCGAGGAGCAGCATGAGCAGCGACGTCGACCGTCCGGAGCAATGCCGCGGAGCTGGCCCGCGGCAGCCGGCGGAGCCGCCGCACGAGGCTCGCGTCGGCCAGCGCCTGCTCCTGCGCATCGCAACCGACCGGCCGCTCCTGCTCATCGTGCTGATCGTCGCCCTCATCGTCGGTGATGACGATCATCGAGCCCGACGACCTTCCCGCGCCCGGCAACGCCGCCGTCGTTCTTCTCGACACCGCGCAGACCGGCATCCTCGCCTGCGGCATGATGGTGCTGATGATCGCGGGCATGTTCGATCTCTCGATCGGCGGCATCCTCGCCTTCTCCGGCATCATGGCCGGTCTCGCCGCCAAGCAGCTGGGCTTGCCGCCGATCCCTGCCTTCCTGGTCGGCTGCGTGTGGGGCATGCTGCTCGGCATCATCAACGGCATCGCTGGTCACGCGCTTCAAGATCAACGCGCTGATCGCGACCCTGGCCACGCTGTCGATCTATCGCGGCGGCCTGCAGCTCGTCTCGGGCGCCGGCGTCACCAACATCGGCAACGGCTATCACGATCTTCGGCCAGACCCAGATCCTCGGCATCTACTCGCCCTTCTGGTTCATGGCCGTGATCGTGCTCCTGTTCGCCTTCCTGGTCGGCCGCACCCGCTATCTTCCGGCAGGCCTACTACATCGGCGGCAACGCCCGCGCCGCGAAGCTCTCCGGCATCAATGTCGATCGCACCGTGTTCATGCTTCTTCGTGATCATGGGCCTCCTCGCCGGCCTCGCCGGCGCGCTGCTCGCCTCGCGGCTCAACACGGCCGTCGTGCTCGCCGGGCAGGGCGTCGAGCTGAAGGTCATCACCGCCGTGGTCCTCGGCGGCGCGAGCCTGTCCGGCGGCGTCGGCACGATCCTCGGCGCCTTCCTCGGCGTGCTGCTCATGGCGCTGCTGCAGAACGCCATGATCATCGCCGGTATCAGCCCGTTCTGGCAGCTGATCGTCGTCGGCATCGTGCTGCTGGTCAGCGTCGGGCTCGACCAGTTCGCGCGCAGCGCGCGCTGAGTCAGCTCGACGGCGGCTGCACCTGATGAGTGCCGCCACGACGCGCTGTCCGTCGAGACAAGGACCGGTTCGCGGAGCGAATAGCAGCACGGAGGAGAGAGATCATGAGACGGTAGCGCTGCAGCTTGTGTCGCCGTCCGCGCCTCGCCGCGGCGACCCTTGCCGTGCGAGCCCGGCCCGCGCCGGCGGCAGCCCGACCGGTCTCGACGTTCCGATCGGCGACGCGAGCCGGAGCGACCAGGAATATGTCTGGATCAGCAACGCCTCGAACCTGCCGCTCTTCGTCGAGCGGGTCTATCCGGGCCTCGAATCGGCGCGCAAGGCGCTCAACGTCAAGGTCCGCATCGCCGGCCCGACCTCGGTCGACCTTGCCGCCTTCATCACCACGGTCGACGCCGAGTGCACCAAGAACCCGGCCGGCGTGATCGTCGTCGGCGGCTGGGACGACGCGCTCGCCTCCGAAGTCGACAAGTGCATCGACAAGAAGGTGCCGACCGTCGTCACCGACGGCGACCTGCCGATGTCGAAGCGCCTCACCTATCTCGGCACCAACTGGTACAATCTCGGCTACCAGCACGGCCAGTACCAGTGCCGCTACCACGAGGAGGCGGGTCTCGACGACCGGCGAGATCGGCACCATCTCGTTCCTCGCCGCCAGCAACTTCATCGCCGCCCGCCAGGGCCTGCGCGACGCGCTCGCCAAGGAGTGCCCGGACGTCAAGGTCGTCGCCGACGAGGAATCCGGCACCAATGTCGAGCAGGTGGCCGCCAACACCGCGGCCATCATCCAGGGCCACCCGGACCTGACCGGCATGGTCGGCTTCGACTCCGAGGCCGGCCCGGGCATCGTGCGCGCCGTCACCGAGGCCGGCAAGGCCGGCCAGATCATCGTCACCTCGAACGAGGCCGGCCGTGACTTCCTGAACTCGATCAAGGACGGCACGGTGAAGATGATCAACATGGAAAAGTACGAGACCATGGACTTCTTCGCCGTCATGTATCTCTACACCTTCCACAACGACATCATCCGCAACCTCGGCATGGATCAGTGGCTGCAGAACCCGCTGCCGGCGATCGGCGACTCGGGCCTGATCTTCGTCACCAAGGACAATGTCGACACGATCCTGGCCGCGACCGATCCCGACTCGCCGGCGAGCTCCGGCCCGACGGGCCTGGACGTTCCGATCGGCGACCCGAGCCGGGCGGACCAGGAATATGTCTGGATCAGCAACGCCTCGAACCTGCCGCTCTTCGTCGAGCGGGTCTATCCGGGCCTCGAGTTGGCGCGCAAGGCGCTCAACGTCAAGGTCCGCATCGCCGGCCCGACCTCGGTCGATCTTGCGGCCTTCATCACCACCGTCGACGCCGAGTGCACCAAGAACCCGGCCGGCGTGATCGTCGTCGGCGGCTGGGACGACGCGCTCGCCTCCGAGGTCGACAAGTGCATCGACAAGAAGGTGCCGACCGTCGTCACCGACGGCGACCTGCCGATCTCGAAGCGCCTCACCTATCTCGGCACCAACTGGTACAATCTCGGCTACCAGCACGGCCAGTACCAGTGCCGCTACCACGAGGAAGCCGGCCTCGACGACGGGCGAGATCGGCACCATCTCGTTCCTCGCCGCGAGCAACTTCATCGCGGCCCGCCAGGGCCTGCGCGATGCGCTCGCCAAGGAATGCCCGGGCGTCAAGGTCGTCGCCGACGAGGAATCCGGCACCAATGTCGAGCAGGTGGCCGCCAACACCGCGGCCATCATCCAGGGCCACCCGGACCTGACCGGCATGGTCGGCTTCGATTCCGAAGCCGGCCCGGGCATCGTCCGCGCCGTCACCGAGGCCGGCAAGGCCGGCCAGATCATCGTCACCTCGAACGAGGCCGGCCGCGACTTCCTGAACTCGATCAAGGACGGCACGGTGAAGATGATCAACATGGAGAAGTACGAGACGATGGACTTCTTCGCCGTCGTCGTATCTCTACACCTTCCACAACGACATCATCCGCAACCTCGGCATGGACCACTGGCTGCAGAACCCGCTGCCGGCGCATCGGCGACTCGGGCCTGATCTTCGTCACCAAGGACAATGTCGACACGATCCTCGCCGCGACCGAGCGTGCCGAGTAGCGTGCGTCGAGCGACACGATCAATTCCGGCCGAGTCGCCGACGAGCGCTCCCGGATCCAGCGTGCCGCGGTGCGTCCTCGATGCCGCGTCGAGGATCCGAACTCGATGGCCCGCAAGCTGACGCCCCCGCGCCCGGTCTCCTCGAAGAGTTCGATGCCATGTTCGAGAACGTCAAGAACTGGGGCCGCTGGGGACCCGACGACGAACGCGGCACGCTCAACTACCTGACGCCCGACAAGGTCGCCGCGGCCGCGGCGCTCGTGAAGAGTGGGCGGACGGTCTCGATGGCGATTCCGATCAACAAGGTGGCGGGGCCGGACAATCCCAACCCCGCCGTACACCTCATGTCGCTGCTGCACGATATCCCGATCAGCGAGAGCGGGCTGACCTTCGGCATGTGCTACCTCGGCATGGCGAGCCATGGCGATGCCACACCCATGTCGATGCGCTGAACCATGTCGGCTACAAGGGCCAGCTCTACAACGGCAAGCCGGTCTCGACCCTCACCTCGCGCGGCTCCGACTGGGGCAGCATCACCGCCTATGCGACCGGTATCGTCGGTCGCGGCGTCCTGCTCGATGCCGCGCGCCATCGCGGCGTCGAATGGCTCGAACCCGGCGAAGCCGTCACCCGCGAGGAGCTCGAGGCGATCGAGAAGGCGCAGGGCGTCCGGCTCGGCGAAGGCGACATCCTCGTCTTCCGCACCGGCCATCACGCCCGCCGCCTCGCACTCGGCGCCTGGAACAACGAATATCCGCCGGCCGGCGAAGGCAAGGCCGGCCTGCATGTCGACACGGTGCCGTGGATGCATGAGCGCCGGATCGCCGCCTTCCTGCCCGACGGCGACGGCGAGACGGTGCCGAGCAATGTCGAGGGCATGCCCTACCCGATCCATCCGCTGCAGCTGACCGCCATGGGCATGCTGCATCTCCGACAGCCTGCAGCTCGAGGAACTGGCCGCCGCCTGCGAGGAGGAAGGGCGCTTCGAGTTCATGGTCGTCGGCCTGCCGCTGCGCCTGCCCGGCGCCACCGGCACGCCGTGGAATCCGATCGCCATCTTCTGACGAACGGCCCGCGGGCCTGGCCCCAGGCGCCCTCGACGACGCCGGCCGACGACCCGGCCGGACGCGCGAAAGGAGCACCGACACGCACAAGGCTGGCCGCGTCGCGATCGTTACCGGGGGCGGCACGGGGATTGGAGACTGCCACTTCCCTGGAGCTCGGGCGCCAGGACGTTGCCGTCGCCGTGTGCGGACGGCGACGTGGCGAGCTGGATCGCACCGTCGCTGCGATCGAGCGGGCCGGCCAGTGGCGCCGCGATGGCGGTTCCGGCTGATATGGCCGATCTCGGCGCCCCGCGTGTTCGATCGTCGACGCCGTGGTCGCCGCGTGGGGTCGTATCGACGTGATCGTCAACAACGCGGCGACCATCAAGACGGGACCGTTCGAGGAGGTGACCCCCGCGGTCTTCGACACGCACGTGGCGGTGAACGTCCGGGGGCCCTACTTCCTGGTCCAGGCCGCGCTGCCCTGGCTCAGGGTCTCCGACGCGCCGGCCGTGGTCTATGTCTCGTCGTCGTCGGGATCCCTCTTCATCCCCGGCCAGTCGATCTACGGGATGACCAAGGCGGCGATCAGTACCACACTGGCTCGCTGGCCGCCGAGCTCGCCCCGTTCGGGATCCGCGTCAACTGCATTGCCCCCGGTCCCGTGGACACGCCGATCCACCTCAGCTGGGCCGGCGACGACGTCGCCGGAGCCTACCAGCGCATGAGCGCTGAGCTCCCGCTGGCCCGGATGGGGACGGCCGAGGAGCTGGGCTACTGGGTCGCGGCTCTCGCCGGCCCGCGGGCCGGCTGGATCACCGGCAACGTCTGGCACGTCGACGGCGGCCAGGTGCTGCCCGGCGCGAAATCGAAGATCTCCGCGGACTGACCACTCGACCAACCGCCGTGCGGCCGGGTGACCTTCGGTTCGCTGAAACAGGAGGAAGGGCATGGAGAAACGATTTGTCGGCAAGGTCGCCCTGGTCACCGGGCGCCACGAACGGCATCGGGCAGGCGACCGCCGTGCGGCTCGCGGCGGAGGGGGCGCTCGTCGGCGTCAACCAGCGCCCGACGGGCGACCCGAGCGAGACGCTGCGCCGGATCCGGGAGGTCGGCGGCGAGGGTTCCCGGTCGTCGCGGACATGCGCGATCCCGAGCGGTCATGGCGATGGTGCACGCCGTCGCCGAGCGCGGCGGCCGCCTCGACTATGTCGTCTCCAACGCGGCGATCAACCCGTTGATGAAATGGGACGAGACGTCCCTCGAGGATTTCGACCTGCTCTTCGAGACCAACTTCCGCGGCACCTGGGTGGTGTGCACCGAAGGCGCGAAGCAGATGATGCGCGAGGGTCATGGCGGCGCCATCGTCATGGTCAGCTCGATCTCGGCGCACGTGGGAGCGCCCACCCAGGTGGCCTACTGCGGCACCAAGGGCGCCATCAGCATGCTGGGCAAAGCGCTCGGCTCGGTCCTCGGTGAACACGGCATCCGCGTGAACGTGGTCGAGCCAGGCGCGGTGCGCACGAACATGAGCGCGCCGATGTTCGACGTCCCGAGGTCGTCAAGTACTACCACGAGCGGATCGCGCTGCACCGCGTCGGCGAACCGGAGGAGCTCGCCGGGGCCATCGCCTTCCTGCTGAGCGACGACGCGAGCTACGTCACCGGCGACGCTGCTCGTGGACGCCGGCTTCATCGTCAACGCCGAGCTGTAGAGCCTCACGCGGCGGAAGGGCGCGCCGGCGCGGGCTCGGCGCTCGCTAGATCCGCGCGCCCGCCGAGTGGCGCCCGCACGTCGGCTGAGGCCGGCCGCTGGCCCGCACGGCCGCCGGCGATCCGACTCAGGGCATCTTGGCGAGCGCCTCGGCGGCAAGCGCCGGATCGGGCGTCTGGACGAAGAGCACGAGGTCGTCCTCGGGCAAACGCGTAGAGCGGACCTTGGGCGAGCTGGCCCGGCGCGCCGATCCGCGTGACGGCGCGGCCAGCGATCGTGAGCTCGGTGACCGTGAGCGGAGTGGTGCTGGACGCCGCACTGCCACGGCAACCCAGGCATGGGTCATCCGTGGTCACCCCCGCGACCCGCCAGGCGTGCACCTGCGCCTCGACGTCGCCGGAGGCGAGTAGGCGCTGGCAAGCGTGAAGTCGGTGAGGGTCCGCCGAGATCCCGTCAGCATCGCGTCGAGCGCGTCGCTCGGCGCGACAGGTCGGTGCCGTGCTGGCTCTCGACGACGAGGCTGACACGCCCCGAGCGAGCTCGGGCAGGAGCGCCTCGAGGGCGGGGTCGGCGTGACGCGTGGACGCCGCCTCCGATGGGGCCGGCCGACGGGGTCGGCGCGGAAACCGGGGTCTCCGACGGTAACGGTCGCGAACGGGACCGGCGTGGATGGACGTGGCCGCAGCCGGCGAACGCGATCGCGACGACGAGCAGCAGCGCCGGCCGGCCAGCGATTGTCACGGCCCCGGTGTACCTCCTGCGAGATCCGCACGGACCGGGCCGGCTGGCGCCCGTCCGCAGGGCGCATGCGGCAGCTCGCGGACTAGGGCATCGGGGACCCGCCCCGCGATTGTGGCAGAAATCGGTCTCCCGGCCGCGTGGCTCCGGCCGCGCCCGCCCGGCCCGACCGTCACGGCCGACGCGACTCGACGCGTGGTGGCGAGCCGACCTCGACGAGCGGCACGATCGACGTGGCGTCGACCGGCAGGCTGGCCTCGATGTCGGCGAGGAGGTCGACGCCGGCGAGGAGGTGGCCGCTCAACGAGGCCCGGAACGACGCCTCGACGTCCGGCGTCGAGCGCCACAGCTGGAGGGCCGCACGGGCGGCATCGGTCAGACCCGGGGCGCCGTCGGGCGTTGGCACCTGGGGTGCCCGCGGGTCGCTGTGCCCGTCGACGGTCGGCAGGAGGGCGTCGTCGAGGGCGGCCGCGGCGAGGAGCCGCTCGAGGATCGCCCCGGCGGCGACGGCGTCGTCGAGGGCGAAGGCGCCCCGTCGCCCGGCGCAGACGATCCCGATGTCGGCGCCGCGCTCCCGGGCGAGCGCGTGGGCCGCCCGGGCCACCGCCGTCGCGTTGAGGAGGCAGCCGACGAGGATCGACGTACCCACCGGGAGCGCCCGCAGGACCGCCGTGCCGTTCCGGGTCGCGAGGACCACCGTCCGCCCGGCCAGGTCCGCCACCGCCACCTCGGCCGGGGAGTTCCCGTAGTCGAAGCCGGGCGCCCGGACGACGCGGTGCTCCCCGGCGAGGACCGAGCCGTCGGCCCGGGCGAGCCGGCGCGCGTCGGCGAGGCTGGCGGCCGGGATCACGGCGATGGCGCCGCGCTCGAGGATCCGGACGATGGTCGAGCTGGCGCGCAGCTCGTCGAGGAGGATGCAGACGGTGTTCGTCCAGCGTCGTGCCTCCGCGGGGACGAGCGCGACGTCGATGCGCATTCGGTGACGCTCCGCGTTGCCGGGCCGGGCCGCCCGGGAGATGGCCCGGCTCCGATGGTCGCCCGCGCAAGCCACGTCGGCACAGGGCCATCGGCAGCCGCGAGGCGAGGCGTTCGGACCGTCCGGCAGCGAGGCTCGCCCTCCTCGACCTGGAAGACGGGGCAATCCGGATCCACCCCCGCCCCGAAACAGGAGGCGACCCACGCAGACGACACAGGGCGACACATGGAGGTCGTCCGGCTGCCGGGATCAGGGAGAGACAGAAGAGATGCACCGCAGCATTGGCCGCATCGCGGCCCTCCTCGGCGCCGGGGCCCTCGCCCTGGCCGCCGTCTCGCCGGTCGCCGCCGCCGACGACGCCATGGTCCGCGTCCTCCACGCCTCGCCGGACGCCCCCGCCGTCGACGTGTTCGCCAACGACGGCGAGATCCTCTCGAACGTTCCGTTCGGCGCGATCTCGGAGTACCTCGCCGTCCCGGGCGGCACCTACAACATCAAGGTCTGCGTGGCGAACGACGCCACGACGGATCCGTCCGCCGAGACCTGCGTCATCGACATCGACCTCACGTTCGACGCCGGCAAGATGTACACCGTCGCCGCGACCGACCTCGTCGCCCAGATCAAGCCGCAGCTGATCCCCGACGCGCCCGCGGACGACGCGAAGAACGCCCAGGTCCGGGTCGTCCACTTCTCGGCCGACACGCCTCCCGTCGACGTCCTGACCGAGGACGGTGGCGACCTCGGCATCAACGGCCTGGCGTTCCCGCAGGCGACCGGCTACCTCGCCCTGCCCGCCGACACGTACGACCTCAAGGTCTGCGTCAGCGGCAGCGATCCCCTCGCCTGCCCCGACGCCGTCAACCCCGACCCCCTGCCGCTTGAGGCCGGCACCGCCTACACCGTCTTCGCGATCGGCTCCCTCACGGGCGGCGATGGCGTCGCGGCCCTCCAGCTCCTTCCCGTGGTCGACGCCACCTTCGAGGCTGACGACAACGGTGGCGCCAACGCGACCACGCCCCCGACGAGCACGATCGCCCCGACGACCGAGGGCGGCTCCTCGAACGGCAGCATGCTCGCCATCCTCGGCATCCTCGGCATCGCCGGGCTCGCGACGGTCGGCATGAGCCGCCGCTTCGCCACCCGCCGCGTCGAGAAGTAACCCTCCCTGCCTCGACCTCGCGAAGCCGGTCCGGGTCCGCCCGGGCCGGCTTCGACGTTTCCGCCGCACGTAAGGGGGTCCACCACCCCGAATAGGGAGCCCCGCACACGCAACCTGGAAGCGTCTCCGGATGGCGGCCGGACTCCGGCAGGCGATCGTGGGCGACGTCGGCAGCAGCCGACATGCACGGGGACGGACCGATGGCGCTCTCCCTCGACGTGGCCCTTGGCTCGGGCACGGGCTGGCAGGCGGCCGTCACGACGGCCTTCGAGCGATACCACCCCCGGATCGTCGGCTCCCTCGCCCGAGCCGTCCGCGATCACGATCTGGCAGAGGACCTCGCCGCCGAGGCGTTCGCGCGGCTGGCGAGCGCGGCTGCGGACGGCCGGCCCCCGGACGACCCCTGCGCGTGGCTCCACCGGGTCGCCAACAACCTCGTCGTCGACGACGCCCGGCGGGCCCGGCGCGTCCGCGCCTACGCCCCGCGCCTCGTCGACGCGAGCACGCCCGACGGGCCGGAGGAGTCGGCCGTGCACCGTGAGGAGGTGCGCCGCCTGCAGCGGGCACTCCGCTCCCTGCCGGAAGACCAACAGGCCGCCCTCACCCTCGCCGCCGCCGGCTGGTCGAGCCGCGAGATCGGGACCCGCCTCGGCCGCACCGACGTGGGGGTGCGCACGATCCTCTGCCGGGCTCGGCGACGGCTGCGGGAGGAGATCGAGGCAGCGTCCATGCCGCTCGAGGAGCCCGGCGCTCGACCGTCGCCGGTCACCGAGCTCGCCGCTCGGCCACGACCGGTCGCGGCGCTCGGCGGTCAGGTCCCGACGTCCCGCCAGTCGATGGTGACGATCGGGATCGGCGTCGAGACGCCCCGCAGCGAGACCGCGCGCGGCTCGGACGTCGGGTAGCGCGCCCCGAGCTCGGCGGCGAACTCGCCGCTGGCGACGATCTGGCCGGCACCGGCCGCGGCCGTGATCCGCGCCGCGAGGTGGACGCCGAGCCCTGCGAGCGAGCCGCCGATGTCGGCGACCTGGGCATGGTGCAGCCCGATCCGGACCCCAGGTGCGAACCCGTGCAGCCGGCGGTGGTCGGCGAGGGCCCGCTGGATCGCGACGGCGCAGTCGGCCGCCGCCGACGGCACGCCGAAGACGAGGAAGAAGCCGTCGCCCGTGCGGTCCGCGACGCGCGCCCCGTAGCGATCGCCGGTCGTCCGGACGGTGCGGTCGTGCCAGCGCACGAGGTCGGCCCAGGCGTCGTCGCCGATCACCTCGACGAGCGCGGTCGAGGAGACGATGTCGGTCATGAGGAGGTCGAGAGCCTCTCGGCCGTCGCCATCCCGTTCCCGCGCCCCGGCGACGGGGTCCCGACCCGGCGCACCGCCGGCGCGGCGCTCCGATCGCCCGAAGCCGGCCTTCTCGGCGACCGCTGCCGCCTCGGTGCGGCTGGCCACACCCAGCTTGCCGAGGATGCTCGACACGTGGACGCCTGCCGTCTTCTCGCTGATGAAGAGGGTGGCCGCGATCTGCCGGTTCGTCCGCCCGAGCTGCAGCAGGGCGAGGACGTCGCGCTCGCGGGCCGTCAGGCCGAAGGGGTCCGGGCGGGCGGCCGCCGCCGGCCGATCGCTCGCCGGGAGGCCCTCGAGGTCGATCCGGGCGCGGCGGGCGAGTGCCTCGACCTCGCGCCGCAGCGGCTCAGCTCCGAGCTCGACCGCAGCCCGGAAGGCCGCCGCCGCTCGCTCCTCGGCCTCGCGCCGCCGACGGGGATCCCGGAGCAGCGCCTCGGCCTCGCGCCACCGGGCGTACGCGGCTGGGTACGGCGCACCGGCAGCGTCCCAGGCAGCCGCGGCGGCGGCCCAGGCCGCGGCGCCGTCGCCGTCCTCGAGTCGGGTCGCCTCCGCCGCCGCCGACGCCGCGGCCGCCCGCATCCCCGGCGTGGGCGGGAGACCCGTCACCGGGTGGCCGGCGCCGATCAGCTCCGCGAGGCCGATGAGGGGCACCGCCGCGTCGCGCGCCTCGTCCACCTGCTGGTGAGCGCGTCGCGCGCGGGCCTGCTCGGCCCGGTCGGCCTCGACCCGGATCCCGAGGGCGACGAGGGGGGCCAGGAACTGGACCTCGTCCGACGCCTCGAGGTCCGCCGTCGCCGCCGCGACGATCGTCCGCGCCGCGTCGAGGTCGCCCTCCCAGATTGCCAGCTCGGCCTGGGCCGCCACGAGTGACGGCTGGGTGTCGACCCGATGGCCCCGGCCGCAGAGCGAGGCGGCCTCCGCGAGCCGGGCCCGACCACTGTCGAAGCGGCCGGCGGCCACGTCGAGGAACCCGGCAAGCGTCGCGAGACTCCCCGCCTGCTCGCCCTCGGCGCCGAGGGCCCTGGCCTCGTCGATCACCCGGCGCGCGTCGGCCCACGCCCCGGCGCGGACCAGCACGGCCGCCAGCGATGCCCGCAGGGCGACGCCGGACCGCCGGTCCAGCCCGGCGCGGTGGGCGTGCTCCGTCCCCTCCGCGAGCACGGCACGCGCCTCGACGAGCCGGTCGGCCCGCAGCAGCGCGTTGCCGAGGTTGTTGCGCGCATCGAGGGCCGCGTCGAGCGAGCCGACCTCCTCGCCGATGCCGATCGCCGCCCTCAGGCTGGTCGTCCCCCGCTCGACGTCGCCGAGCGCGACCAGGGCCACGCCGAGGTAGTCGCGGGCCCGCCCCTCGACCTCGCGCGCGCCGAGCGCCACGGCGGCCTCGATCGCCTGCTCGCTCAGGTCGCGGGCCTCGCGGAACTCGCCCACCAGCATCGTCAGGGCGCCGAGGGTGGCGAGGATGCGCGCTCGCAGCTCGGTCGGCGGCGTCGGCGCGGTCGCCGAGAGCGCGGCGGCGCCGGCCGTGATCGCCTCCTCGTCGCGGCCGTCGGCCGACAGGTGGGAGGCCAGCCGCTGCAGGCAGGCGGCCCGGCGCGATGGCTCCCCGGCGGGATCCAGCGCCTCGAGGGCGACCTCCTCGAGTCGCACGGCCGTGGCGGGGGCTCCGGCCAGCGCGGCGGCATGGGCGGCGAAGCTGGCGAGCTGCGAGCGATCGATCTCCGGCGGCCGCACCCACGGCGGAACCACGTCCCAGAGCTCGAGCGCGCGCTCCATGTGGCGCTGGGCGTCGGCGTACGCGTGGGCCGTCTCCGCCTCGTCGGCAGCGATGAGCCAGGCGGCGAACGCCTCGGGCAGGCGGCCGGCCCCATCCCAGTGATGCGCCAGCTCCGGCGCGGCGGCCGCCGGGCCGCCGGCCGCGAGCAGCGGGTCGGCGGCGAGGGCCGTCGCGAGGCTGCGATGGAGCGACCGCCGCTCCGCCGGCATCAGCTCCGAGAGCGCCGTCTCGCCGAGCACGGCGTGCCGGAGCGCGAACGCGTCGCCACGGGCGGCGTGGACCGGCACGAGGATCGCGTGGTCCACCGCCTCGTGGAGCGCCGCGTCGAGGTCGGCGTCGGGGAAGCCGGACGTCGCGGCCAGCAGGCGGTCGGAGACCTCGCG
Organism: uncultured Chloroflexia bacterium; assembly: GCA_963736545.1. Classification (GTDB taxonomy): domain Bacteria; phylum Chloroflexota; class Limnocylindria; order Limnocylindrales; family CSP1-4; genus CTSoil-043. The sequence continues at coordinate 2,589,398 of CAVTPA010000001.1, read as the reverse complement.
GCCGGCCGCCGCGACGAGGCGCACGACCGTCCGCACGTCCGGCGAGCGGCCTGCGAGGCGGCCGAGGAGCAGCTCGCGAAGCGTATCGGGCAGGGCGCCGCCGCCCTCCAGCCGGGCGGACGCGGCCAGCTCCTCGGTGAAGAGCGGGTTGCCGTCCGAGCGCCGGTAGACCGCGTCGACGAGCCCCGCCGCGGGCTCGCCGCCGAGGATCGTCGCCAGCTGGGTGCGCGTCTCGTCCCGCGTGAGCCCGCCGAGCTCCAGCAGGTCGCCACGCGGGCTCCGCCGCACCGCCCCGACGAGGGCTCGCAGCGGGTGGTCCGGCGCCATCCCCTCCGGCCGGTACGTGCCGACGACCATCGCCCGCTCGGTCGTGACCCCGTGGATGAGGTAGAGCAGCAGGTCGATGCTGGAGGGATCGGCCAGGTGGAGGTCCTCGACCGCGAGGACGAGCGGCGCCGAGCTTCCCAGTCGCCCGCCGAGGACGAGGACCGCCTCGTAGATCCGGGCCTGGTCGGTGGGGACCGGCGGGGCCGCCGCCATGATCGGGGCCGGCACGCCGGCCAGGTGGGACGCGACGAGCGCCCCCTCGACGCCGCCGCGCTCGACGAACACCGCCGCCGGAACCTGCGCGAGGATCGAGCGCAACAGCTCGCGGAACGGCCCGTACGGGATCCCGCCCTCGCGCAGCTCCACGCAGCCACCGAGGGCGACGAGGGCGCCGCGCCCGCGGGCGACGGTCGCGAACTCGGCGAGCAGGCGCGACTTGCCGGCGCCGGCCTCCCCGGCGACGAGAATCATCGACGGGCTGCCGCGCTCCACGTCGTCGAGGGCGCCGAGGAGCGTCGCGAGCTCGGCCGCGCGGCCGACCATGACCGGGCTGCTGACGTGTCGGGCCATCGCGTGGATTGTGCGACCGCGCCGCACGCCTGCGAAGGGCCGAACGGCGCCGGTCCGACATCAGAGGGCCGCGACCGCCTCCTCGAGCCGGGCCGTTGCCACCGCCGCGTCCGTGTCGGCGTCGAAGACGAGCGGCCTCCCCACGACGAGCTCGACGTCGCCGCGGAGCGAGCTCGGCAGGCGTCGCTGGTCGATGATCGAGATGCGGTTCACGCGCAGCTTCACCGGCACGATGGGCGTCCCGCCCTCGACGGCGATGAGCCCTGCCCCCGCCTTGAACGGCTGGAGCGGCCCGCCAACGGTCAGCTTGCCCTCCGGGTACAGGAGGATGTGGAAGCCGCGGTCGAGCCGGGCGCCCAGCAGCTCGAGGCTGCGCCGGACCGAACCCTCGCGTGCGAGCGGGAACGCGTTCGCCAGGACCGACGCGAGGACGCCCTTGACCGGGTTGCCGTAGATCGTCTCCGCGCCGGCCGCCACCGACAGCTTCCAGCGGACCGAGAGGGGCAGGCGGCTGAGGATGATCGCGTTGTCCAGGTGGAGGCAGTGGTTCGGCGTGATGAGGACCGGCCCGTCGAGGTCGCGGAGCGCCTCCATCCCCGTCGTGCGGACGCGGTAGAACACGGTGGCGAGCGGGTACATGACGAAGAGCTGGGAGGCGACGCCGACGGCGCGGACGAGCGGGCTGAGCGGCCAGCTCCAGCGCATCGGCTTGCGCTTCTGACCCCGGGCGGCCTCGATCATCGCCCTCACCTCGGCGACGGTCGCGTCGGGGGCGAGGGTGTCGTCGTCGAGGTAGATGCCGAGCTCCTCCTCGATCACGCCGAGGAGCTCGACCCGCTTGAGCGAGTCCATCTCCAGGTCCGACTCGAGACGCGCCGTCGGCACGAGCCGGTCCGCGGGAACGCCGGCCACCTCGGCGATGACGGCGGCGACGGGGTCGGCGGGCAGCGTGTCGAGCTTCGCCCCGATCCTCGTCGAGCCGACGCTCGCCGCGGCCGCGCCGGCCGCGGCGGCCTCGATCAGCTGCGGCAGCCGCTCCAGGACCTGCGGCTTCTTCACCTTCATCGTGTGGGTGCGCGGCAGGTCCTCCTCCGGCCAGACCGTGAAGGCGCGGATCCGCTGGTGGGGCGCGAGGCGCCCGTTCGCAGCCCTGACGACGTCCTCGGCGACGGCCGGGTCGTCGAGGAGGAGGACGGCGTGGACGCGGAGGTCCGTGCCGGGCGGCCAGCCGACGACGGCCGCGTCGGTGAGGCGCTCGTCCTGGCGGAGGATCGCCTCGACGTCCTCCGCGTACACCTTCTGGCCGTCGGGCAGGGCGAGCATGTCCTTCTTGCGGCCGCGGAAGACGAGGAACCCGTCGGGCGTGAGCTGGCCGAGGTCGCCGGTGTGGTACCAGCCCTCGGCGTCGATCGCGGCCGCGGTGGCCTCCGGGTTCCGCCAGTAACCGGCGAAGCGGCCGGGGCCGCGGGCAAGGACCTCGCCGTCCTCCGCGAGGCGGATCTCGACGCCGGGGATCGGCTCGCCGACCGTCTCCATCCGGTTCCGGTCCGGCCGGGTGAACGTGACGACCGGCCCCATCTCCGTCGCCCCGTAGCCCTGGAGAACGTCGATCCCCATCTCCGTCCAGCGCTTCCCGAGCTCGACGTCCATCGCCGAGGCCCCGAGGCCGACCGTGTGCAGCTTCCCGCCGATCGGCGAGAGGACCGGCGAGAACAGGATCCGCCGGGCGGCCTTCGGGAGCGGCCGGGCGAGGGCGTGGAGGCGCTCGAACGCCTCCCGCCGGCCGGCCTGGTCGACCCGCCGCTCGATGGCGGTGTCGATGAGCCGCAGGCCCTGCGGCACGATGAGCAGGATCGAGGCCTTGAAGTCGCGGAAGGTCCGCAGGAGGACGATCGGCTGCCGGCTCACGGGATAGACGACGCTGGCCCCGACCGTCAGCGGCGCGATGAACCCGAGGACCTGCTCGTAGAGGTGCGAGAGCGGCAGGACCGAGACCATCCGGTCGTTCTTGCCGAACGGCACGATCGCGGTCATGCCGGCGGTCACGGAGAGCAGGTTGCGATGGCTGAGCATCGCCCCCTTCGGATCGCCGGTCGTCCCGCTCGTGAAGACGATCTCGGCAAGGTCGTCGGGCTTGACCGGCGCCGCCGGCAGCGGCTCGGCGCGTCGGGCGCGATCCGGCAGCGACTCGACGAGGACGACCGGGAGGCCGAGCTCGCGCGCCGCCTTCTCGGTCTGCCGGCAGGCGATGACGAGGCGGGCCTCGGTCTGGGCCGCGATCTTGCGCCCGAACTCGACCGGGTGGCGGACGTCGATGGGGACCGCGACGCCGCCCGCATGGATGAGCCCGAAGAAGGCGAGCCCCCACTCGGGCCGGTTCACCGACCAGACGATCGCACGGTCGCCGGGAGCGAGGCCCTCGTCGGCGAGGACGCGGGCGACCCGCGGCACGGCATGCCGGAGGTCGCGATAGCGGACCGTCCGGGTCCGGAACGAGGGCCGGATCATCAGCGCCGGCCGGCGGTCGAACCGGGCGCCGACCTCCTGGACGAGATCGACCAGCGTCTCCATGGCAGCTCCTCCGGGGTCGGTGGGGCTCACTGCGCACCTGTGCGCGCAAGGGCCTCGATGGCCTCGTTCGCCCCTTCCGCGAGGGGCGGGTAGTGGCTGAAGACGATCGTCGCCACGTCGAGCTCGGCCAGCCGCCGGATGCTCGCGCGGGCCGCGGCGTGGTCGTCGCTGTAGATCCGGCTCGCGGCGACGATGCGGCCGCGTCGGCGCTGGAGGACGTCGCCGGTGAACAGGAGGCGGTCGCGCGGGGCGTAGAGGCAGATGCTCCCCGGCGTGTGGCCGGGCGTGTGGACGACCCGCAGGCCGCCGAGGAGCGGGAGGACGTCGCCGTCCTCCACCGGCCGAATGACCGACGGCGGGCGGGTGACCGACGCGAACAGCCGGCCCCTGGACGGTGAACGGAGGGCGTCCCGGACGCCCACCTGGAGCCCGGCGAAGTCGGCCGGGTGCATGCAGACCTCGATGCCGGGCGCCTCGAGCTCGGCCACGCCGCCCGCGTGGTCGGGGTGACCGTGCGTGACGACGATCCGCCGCAGGTCGGCGACCGAGTGTCCGAGCCGCGCCAGGCCGCGCTCGATCCGCCCTCGTGAGCCGGCAAAGCCGGTGTCGACGAGCGTGAGCTCGTCCCCGAGGACGGCGAACGCGCGCACGCGGAGGAGCGGGATCGCGTGGACGCCGGCGGCGATCTCCATGCCCCGCTCCCGTGCCCCGGCCGCCCGGTGCGATCGGAGTGGCCGGATCGTCGGGGCGCCAGTCGGCGCGCGTACAGGGCCAGATGGCACGCCCCGGGCGCGCCGGCGCCCCAGGCGCGGCGGCGCGGCGGGCGCGCCTGCGCCCCAGGCGCAACGACTGCCCGGGCGCCGCACCGGCCGGCGCCCGGGCGTCACCGCGGCGCTAGAGGCCCAGCTTCGCCGCCCAGGCGAGGGCCATCGCGCGATAGCCGTCGTGCGTGGCGTGGTTGTCCGGGCCCAGCGGCGGCGGGGCGCAGACCCACGTGTAGGCACAGATCGTGGCGACGTTGAGCGGGACCGGCACGGGGAAGCCCGGCAGGGGGACGAGGGGCTCCCAGGCCTCGGTCATGAAGGCTCCCTCGACATCGGCCACCGGGATGCCCTTCGAGGCGTAGATGCCGGCCACGAAGTCGTTGATGCCGCCGGGACCGGCGATCGCCTGCACCGACAGCGTCGCCAGGTCGCGGCCGGCGGGATTCGCCGGGTACGTCAGCCAGTAGGCGAGGAACGGGTCGTACAGGGTGCCGCCGACGATCGGGACGCGCGGCCCGGCAGCGGCACGGAGCGTGTCGAGGATCCCGGGCAGGTTCGCCCCGATGGTCGCCAGCCCATCGGGGATGCAGGAGATCCCGTCCTGGCAGGGGAAGTCGTTCCAGCCGATGTCGATCGTGACGAACGCGACGAACGTGCGGTGGGCCCGCAGGAAGCTCACGGCCTCGTCGAGCTGCGAGCCGTGCCGGTAGTCGCAGATGCCGCCGGCGATGAACGTGGTGGTCGTCTCGCCGCCGGAGCACCCCAGCTTCACGTGGCGGAGCTTGGGGTAGTGGGCCTTCGCCATCTGGTAGAGCTGGTCGGCGTAGCCGTCGCTCGTCCGGTGACCGTTGTCCGGGTCGCCGATCGGCTGCTGGCCGGCGGCAAGCGAGTCGCCGAGGGAGAGGTAGTACATCACCGCGTGGCTCCCGCTCCTCCCGGGCGCGGCGAGCGCCGGGGCGGTGACCGACAGGATGAGCAGGGACGCGGCAAGCAGGGCAACGAGGCGTCGCATGGACACGGCCTCCCGGAATCGTCCGCCCCGCACGCTCGGGGCGGATGGATCGTCCCGCCGGCTCGCCGGACCGTCGAGAGTCGAACGGCACGCCCCTGTCGGAGGCGGGGCCGGGGCGGCGTCGACCCGTGTAGGCTTCCGGCAGTGGGACGACGCGGTCGACGGAGGTCCGGGCGATGAGCGAGCTGAACCGGCGGGGCGGGCTGGACCTGGCGACGATCCGCGCCGCTCCCAAGGTCGTCCTCCACGATCACCTCGACGGCGGGCTCCGACCGGCGACCGTCGTCGAGCTCGCCCGCGACGCCGGCTACGCGGGGCTCCCGACGACCGATCCCGACGAGCTCGGCGCCTGGTTCCGCCGCGGGGCCGACCGCAAGGACCTCGTCCTGTACCTCGAGGGCTTCGCCCAGACCGTCGCCGTCATGCAGACGCCCGAGGCGCTCGAGCGCGTCGCCGCCGAGTGCGCCGAGGACTTCGCCGCCGACGGCGTCGTCTACGCCGAGATCCGCTTCGCCCCGGAGCTCCACCTCGAGCGCGGGATGGCCCTCGACGAGGTCGTGCGCGCCGTCCTCGCCGGCTTCCGCCGGGGCAGCGAGGGCCGCCCGATCGAGATCCGGACGCTGGTGACCGCGATGCGCACGGCCGCCCGCTCGCTCGAGATCGCGGAGCTCGCCGTCCGCTTCCGCGACGAGGGGGTCGTCGGCTTCGACATCGCCGGCGCGGAGAAGGGCTACCCGCCGAGCCGCCACCTCGACGCCTTCCACTACGTCGCCCGCGAGAACTTCCACGCCACGATCCACGCCGGCGAGGCGTTCGGGCTGCCCTCGATCTGGGAGGCGCTCCAGTGGTGCGGCGCCGAGCGGCTGGGCCATGGCGTCCGGATCGTCGACGACATCCACGTCGGCGAGGACGGGCGAGTCGCGCTCGGGCGGCTCGCGGCGTACGTCCGGGACCGCCGGATCCCGCTCGAGATGTGCCCGACGTCCAACGTCCATACCGGGGCGGTCGCGTCGATCGAGGAGCACCCGATCGACCTGCTGCGGCGCCTCCGGTTCCGGGTCACGGTGAACACCGACGACCGCCTCATGAGCGGCGTCACGCTGTCGTCGGAGTTCGAGACGCTGGCCCGGGTCTTCGGCCTCGACCTCGCCGAGATGCAGTGGCTCACCCTGAACGCGATGAAGAGCGCGTTCTGCCCGTTCGACATGCGCATCCGCCTCATCAACGAGCAGATCAAGCCGGGCTACGCGCGGCTGATGGCCCAGGCCTCGCGCGCGGACATGCTCGTCGGCTAGCACGCCCGTCAGGACCCGGCGGGCCGGGAAGCCGGGGCCTCGGATAGCCGGGAACCTCGCGGAGCCGGGGAGAGCCGTGGTACTTCCGGGTGGGTGCGCCGGCGCACCATCCGCCGTTCAATGGCTGACGCCATGGAACCGCGGGCAACCGGCGACGCGCTCCCCGCCAACGGGGACGAGCTCGGCGCGCCGCAAGACACCGCGCCGGACGTCCGGCACGACCTGGCGCTCGCGTTCGGCGGCGTCGGGCTCATCGGCGTGGTCGGGCTCGCGGCGGTCGCGGTCTCGACGGGCGGCGCCGTGCCGCTCGCGCTCGCGATCGCCGCGGCCGGGGCGGCCGCCATCGCGATCGCGTCGACCCGTCGTGTCGTCGGCAGGGTGACCGCGCTCGAGCGGGACCTGCGCGAGACCCGCGGCGCCTACGAGCGGGCGAGCCTCGACGCCCGCCTCGATCCACTCACGGGTCTCGGCAACCATCGAGCCTTCCAGGAGGAGCTCGGCCGCCAGGTCGCCCAGGCGACCCGCGACGGGCGGCCGCTCTCGCTCGCCATCCTCGACCTCGACGACCTCAAGCGCCTGAACGACGGCCAGGGCCATGCCGCCGGCGACCAGCTGCTGGCCTCGGTCGGCCGCCTCATCAGGGCCACCCTGCGCGGCGCCGATCGCGCCTTCCGGATCGGCGGCGACGAGTTCGCGCTCCTGCTCCCGACGACGGAGACGGAGGCGGCGTTCGGCGTCGTCCGCCGGCTCCTCGCGAGCGCAACCGGCGGCCACCCGACTCTCCGGAACACGCCCCACTTCTCGTTCTCGGCCGGAATCTCCACGTGCCCCATGCCCAGCGCCGACGGAGTCCGGCTGACGCACCACGCGGACGCGGCGCTCTACTGGGCGAAGCGCCACGGGCGCACGGACATCCAGGTCTTCGACCCGGCTCGCCACGGGGCGGTCGGCGACGAGCGCTCGACCGAGGAGCTCGCCGCAGCCGTCTCGCGCGTCGCCTCGCAGCGCGAGCTGCGCCCCGTCTACCAGCCGATCATCTCGCTGACGTCCGGCCTCCCGGTCGGCTTCGAGGGCCTGGTCCGGCCGGCACCGGGCTCCGGCTTCGCCGACGCCGGGAGCCTGTTCACCGCGGCCGAGGTCGCGGACCGGACGGTCGAGCTCGACATGGCGGCGATCGAGACGATCGCGGCCCACGTGGAACAGCTGCTGCCCGGCCAGTATCTCGGCCTGAACGCGTCACCGCGAACGCTCGAGACCGAGCAGTTTCACGTTGGCGAGCTGATCGGGATCATGCGCCGGTACGGCCTGCGACCCGACCAGGTCGTCGTCGAGCTCACCGAGCGGGAGGCGATCGAGGACCTGACCCGGCTGCGGGCGAACCTCGAGCGGATCCGCGCCGCCGGCTTCCGGATCGCGGCCGACGACGTGGGCGCCGGCAACGCGGGCCTGCGCCTCCTGAGCGAGATCACCTTCGACATCGTGAAGATCGACCTCTCCCTCGTCCAGAAGGGCCTGCTCCAGGAATCGTCGCTCGCCGTCCTCCGCGGACTTCGCGAGATGGCCCGCCGGTCGGGCGCGACGGTCGTGGCCGAGGGCGTGGAGACGCCGGAGCAGCTCGTCGCCCTCCGCCGGCTCGGGATCACCGCCGCCCAGGGCTACCTGCTCGGCCGCCCCGCCGATCGGCCCGTGTCCGACCGCGTCGACCTCGCCCTCATCGCCTCGATGTCGAACCTCGACGAGGCCGCGATCGCGTCCTGAGCGGACCTGGCTCGGCGCGGTGGCCGCGGCCGTGCCCCGCCGTCAGGCGTCGGCGACGATGTGCGTGCCGGCCTCGCCGCGGACGGCGGCCCGCAGGTGCTCGGTGTCGGTGATGACGGCCTCCCGGCCGCCCTTCTCGAGGAACCAGATGCAGGCCTCGATCTTGGGGGCCATGCTGCCGGCCGCGAAGTGGGTGCCCTCGGCGAGGTACTGCTTCGCCTCGGAGACCGTCATCCGGTCCACCCAGCGCTGCTCGGGCCGCCCGAAGTCGAGGGCCACCTGCTCGACCGCCGTCGCGATGACGAACAGGTCGGCGCCGAGCTCGGTCGCGAGGAGCGAGCTGGCGAAGTCCTTGTCGATCACCGCGGGCACGCCGTAGAGGAAGCCCTCCTTGTCCGCGACCACGGGGATCCCGCCGCCGCCGACCGTGATGACCACGAAGCCCGCCGCCGCGAGCGCCCTGACGGCCGGCAGCTCCACGATCCGCTTCGGCAGCGGCGAGGCGACCACGACCCGCTTGCCGCGGCCCGCATCCTCGACGACCGTCCAGCCGTCGGCCCTCCGCTTCGCCGCCGCCTCGTCGTCCAGGAACGAGCCGATCGGCTTGGTCGGGTTGGCGAAGGCCGGGTCGTCGGCAGCGACCTCGGTCTGGGTCACGACCGTCACGGCCTGCCGGTCGAGCCCGCGGCGGGCGAACTCGTGGCCGAGGGCCTGCTGGAACTCGTAGCCGATGGCGCCCTGCGAGTCGGCGCCGCAGACGTCGAGCGGGACCTCGTGGAGCTCGTGCGCGGCCAGCTCCGAGCGCCGCAGGATGAAGCCGACCTGCGGGCCGTTGCCGTGCCCGATCGCGAGGCGCCAGCCGTCCTCGACGAGCGCCGCGATGTGGCGGCTCGTCTCCGCGAGCGCCGCCATCTGGTCGGGCACGGTCTGGTGCTGCTTGTCGACGATCAGCGCGTTGCCGCCGATCGCCACCACCATGAGGGGACTCGTCATCGCAGCCTCCCCGGCCCGCGGCCGGTCCTCCACGTGGGGTCGACGGGCCCGCCGACCAGCGGCAGGCCCGTCGTCTCGAGATCTCCCCCGACGCGCTAGCGCATCGTGAGGGCCATCACCGCCTTCTGGACGTGGAGCCGGTTCTCGGCCTCGTCGTAGACCACCGACTGCGGCCCGTCGATGACGGCGTCCGCCACCTCGACGTTCCGGTCCGCCGGCAGCGGGTGCATCCAGATGGCGCCGTCGGCGGCGAGCGCCATCCGCCGCTCGTCGCTGATCCAGTCGGTGTACTTCCGCCCGATCTCGGCGCCCTCCTCGTCGCTCTTCGCGACGAGGAGCGGGCCCCAGCTCTTGGCGTAGACGATGTCGGAGCCGGCGAAGCCGGCGTCGAAGTCGTCCATCAGCTCGAGGCTGCCGCCCGACGTCCGGGCGTTCTCGGCCGCCTGGTCGACGTACTCCTGCGGGAGCCGGTACTCGGGCGGGTGCACGAGCCGGACGTTCATCCCGAAGCGCGTCGTGGCCAGGGCGAGGTCGAGCGGCACGGAGAGCGGCTTCTGGTAGCTGGACGCGTAGGCCCAGCTGACCGTGATCGTCTTCCCCCGGAGCTCGCCCTTCTGCTCCCGCATCGTGAGCAGGTCGGCGAGGATCTGGTGGGGATGGAACAGGTCGCACTGCATGTTGAGGACGGGGACCCGGCTCGCCGCGGCGACGGCGCGCTCGTACGCGTTGCCCTCGCCCCACGTGACGTGGCGGATCGCGATCCCGTCGTTGTAGCGGCCGAGGATCTCGCCGATCTCCTTCGGGCGTGTCGCCGTGGGCGATCTGCGTCGTCCGGCTCTCGATGAACTGGGCGTGGCCCCCGAGCTGCGCCATCCCCGCCTCGAACGACGCGCGCGTGCGCGTGCTCGAGAAGAAGAACAGCATCGCGAGGACCTTGTCGTCGAGGAGCGGGTGCCGGATCCCGAGGGCGCGCTCCATCTTCAGGCGGGCCGCCACCTCGAGGACGGAGTCGACCTCCTCCTTCGTCCACTCCTGGAGGCGGATGAGGTCGCGGCCGCGAAGGCCCGTCTGCATCGGGGGCCTCCTACTCGGCCGCGCCGAGGATGAGCGCGAGCATGCCCATCTTCATGACGACGCCGTTGAAGGCCTCCGCCCAGTAGCGCTGGTGGCGCGTCGCGTCGACGTCCGCCGGGAGCTCGTCCATCCGCGGCAGCGAGTGGAGGATGATCGAGCTGCGCTTCGCCTTCTCGCGCATGAGCTCGCGGGTCACGACGTACTCGGGCGGGGTGACGCCGACCTTGTCGCCGCGCTCGACGCGCGAGGACGTGTAGTCGGCCTGGACGACCGGCTCCATGTAGATGACGTCGGCCTTGTCGATGACGTCGCGGACGTCGCCGGCCTCCTCGTAGTCGACGTTGAGCGCGTCGATCTCGGCCTTGAACTCGGGCGGTCAGGCTCATGTCGGGCGGGCCGACGACGTACGCCTTCGCGTCGAACTGCGACAGGGCGTACAGGATCGAGTGCATCGTCCGCATCCGCATGTCGCCGACGAGAAGGTACGTGAGCCCGTCGAGCGTGCCCAGCTCGTTCTTCACCGTGTACAGGTCGGTCAGGACCTGGGTCGGGTGCTCGCCCCAGCCGTCGCCGCAGTTGATGACCGGCACGGACACCCAGCTGCGCCGCCTCGTGCGGGGCGCCCTGCTGGAAGTGGCGGATCGCGATCACGTCCGCGTAGTACTCCAGCATGTGGAACGTGTCCTTGATCGACTCCTGGTAGAAGTCGCCGGCGCGCGTCATCTTCGCGTCGGCGAAGCCGAGGACGTGCCCGCCGAGGCGGTGCATGGCGGCCTCGTGGGAGAGGCGCGTCCGCGTCGACGGCTGGAAGAAGGCCGTCAGCAGCGTCTTGTTCTTCAGCAGGTCGGTGTTCCGCCGGTCGCGGGCGAACGGCCGCAGGTCGTCGGCGACCTGGAAGACCCGGAAGAACTCGTCCCGGCTGAAGTCCTTGAGGGACAGGATGTCCCGCCCCAGGAAGCTCCGCATCAGTAACCTCCGCTCTCGGAAAATCGCGAGTGCAGGCGCCGGTGCGCCGCACGCTTGACGAGATGATCGCCGGGCGCCGGCGACGGCGGGCGCCGGACGGCGCCGGTGAAGAGCACGGCGACGGTCTCGTCGGGCCCGACGGCCCGCGTCCGCACGAGGTCGAGGAGGCCGGCCAGCCCGGCGCTCCCGGTGTGATCGACGTCGATCCCGGTGGTCGACTGGGCGAGCGTGTTGGCCTCCTCGAGGGTCGCCTCCGACGACGACGAGGGGGCCGCCGCCGGAGACCAGCATCGCCTCCACGCAGGCCCGCCAGTCGTACGTCTCGTCGTCGATGATCCCGTGGGCGACGCTGTGCGGCTCGGCCTCCCACGGCCACATGAATGCCGAGCGGTGGCGGGCGGCGTCCGCCACTGCGTCGGCGAGGGGCTCGCCGCCGGCCACGCGGGCACGGACGCGCTCGAAGGCGCGCGCGAGCGGGTGAACGGTTGCGGGCTGGACGGCGTGGACGCGGGGGAGCGGCGCGCCGGGCGCCGTTGCCGCCAGCTCCTCGGCCAGGCCGCCGACCACGGACGAGAGCGAGGGCGCCGCCGCCGACCTGGACGACGACCCGGTCGAGGCGCGCCGGGCCGTCGGGCGAGCCGATCGCCTCCGCCAGCTCCCAGCCGAGCGTCAGCCCGCCCTCGATGGCGAGCCCGTTGAGGTTCCCCTGGCAGGTGAACGGGATCGCGCCGGCGTCGACGGCCCGGAGGAGGCGCGTGGTACGTCGGGTCGCCGGCGACGCCCGGCTCGCGCTCGCAGACCGTGAGGTTCGCGCCGAGCGTCCGGAGCCGCTCGACGACGACCGGGTCGGCGTCGGTCGGGATGAAGACGTCGAGGCGGCGGTCGGCAGCGCGCGCCACGACGGCCGCGGCGAGGGCGGCATTGCCGCACGAGGCGATCGCGAGGGGCGGGCGCCCGTCGTTCGCGCCGTGCCCCAGCCGCGCCTCCTCCACTGCGAGCTCGACGAGCGTCCCGAAGAGGTGGCGGGCCTTGTGCGAGCCCGACACGTTGCGGGTCTCGTCCTTGACCCAGACGCCGCCCGCGGCGGAGAAGCCGAGGGCGTCGGAGAGCGCGTCGGCCCGGGCGAACGGCGTGACGAGGAACGGCTGCGTGTCGACGAGGGCGATCCGGGCATTGAGCCGGTCGACGAAGCGGTGGTACCGGGCGTCGCTCCAGCCGAGCGCCCGCGCCCGGTGGTAGGCGTGGAAGCGGGTGCGCCAGCGGGCGAACGGGTTGGGTGACGCGGTGTCGGCGGCATGCGGGACGGCCGCCCGGTCGAGGTGCCGGACGAGGACATGGTCGACGTCGTCGCCCGGTCGGGCGGCCGGGCAGGCGAGCGCCAGCGGCGCGTCGTCGGGGACGCGGTGGCCGCAGCCCGCGCAGACGAGCGCGGTCGGCAGCGCGCGGGGCGGCCCCGGCGCCCGGGCCGTCACCCGGCGGCCTCGACGCCGGCGCGGGCGTTCATCTCGACGATCGCCTCGTCCCATGCCGGGATGCTCGCCCGGAGGTCGCGCCAGAAGGCCTGCTCGCGCCGGGCGACGAAGTCGTCGAAGGCCACGCCCTGCTGCTCGACCCACGTGTAGTAGCCGAGGTTGAAGACCCGCTCGCGGTCGAGCGGCGTCAGCTCGAGGAGGTCGTCCGTGCCCGCGCCCAGCAGGAAGCGCCCGAACGTCTCGGCCGCCTCGACGGGCGCCGAAGCCGCCGGGGAAGTCGCGGGCGAGGATCTTGTCCACCTCGGTGAGGTACATGGCCGCGCCGTCCGTCGCGACCGTCACGATCGCCTCGTCCGGCCCGAGACCCAGCTGCTTCGCCGTCTTGATGCCGGCGAGGATGTTGCAGATCGAGGAGATGCCGAGCGACGGGAGCGCCGCGAGGACGTCCTCCGGGACCCCGCGGGCGGCGAGGTGGGCCCGTCCGGCATCGGTGTTGAGGAGGACGAGGAGGCGGTCCGTGGCCTGGTCGGAGACGTCGACGACGAGGTCCGTGTTCATCACGTTGTGGATGAGCGGGATGTGCTTGTCGCCGATCCCCTGGATGTTGTGCTCGCCGAAGCCGTTCTTGAGCATCGTCGGGCACTCGAGGGCCTCGACCGCGACGATCTTCGTCCCGTGGCGGTCCTTGAGCCAGTCGCCGGCCCCGATCGTGCCCGCCGAGCCGGTGGCCGAGATGAACGCCGCGGGCCGGAGCCCCGGCTGCTCGTCGGCGAGGGCCTCCACGACCCGCTCGAGGGCCCGGCCGGTCACCGCCCAGTGGACGAGGTGGTTCCCGTACTCGCTGAACTGGTTGAGGATGACGTTGGCCGCGTCCTTCGCCAGCTCCGCGCAGGCGTCGTAGATCTCCTTGACGTTGCTCTCGGTGCCGAACGTCCGGATGATGTCGCCCGGCTCGGTGACCCAGCGCTCCAGCCACTCGAAGCGCTCGCGGCTCATCCCCTCGGGGAGGACGGCCACGCCGCGACAGCCGAGGATGCGCGAGATCGCCACGCCGCCGCGGCAGTAGTTGCCGGTCGACGGCCAGACCGCGCGCTGGGTCGTGGGGTCGAACTCGCCGGTCACGAGGCGCGGGACGAGGCAGGCGTAGGCCGCGAGCACCTTGTGGGCGGCGATCATCGGGAAGCGGTCGCCGAGGGCGACGACGATCGGGGCCTCGACGCCGGTCAACGACGACGGCAGGACGACGTGGTCCGGGACGGCCGCGAAGCCGCGGCGGTCTGCCGCGTTGTGCCAGTGGACGCGGAAGAGGTTCCGCGGGTCGGGGGCGTCGGGATCGATGCCGTCGAGGGCTGCCCGGGCAGCCGCCGGGATCGTCGCCGGGTCGACGAGCTGGGCGAAGGTCGGCAGGACGGTCCGGGTCTCGCGATAGCGCTGGACGGTCCGCTCGTACGCGATCCGGTCGATCGGCGAGGTGCCCGGGACTGCCGCCATGAACCGCTCCTCCGGGCGTCGCAGCCGCCCGCCTCGCGCCTGATGTCATTCGGGCCGGCCCGGGGCGCGACTTCGGGCCGGACGGCACGCCTCCCCGTGGAGGCGAACCCTGCAAGATTCGCCCACCGACGGGCGTCGTCGGTAGGGCCAGTTGGTCCCCCCCACGGGACCGGGGCGCACACGATGGACTTCACGCTGAACGGGAGCCGGGTCTCGGTCGAGGCCGAGCCGGGGGCATCGCTCCTCGAGGTCCTCCGCGAGGGCCTCGGGCTGCGCTCGATGAAGGATGGCTGCGCCCCCGAGGGCTCGTGCGGCGCCTGCACGGTCCTCGTCGACGGCCGCCCGGTCGTGTCGTGCGCGCGCGCCGCCGGGGAGATCGCCGGCCGCGAGGTCGTCACGCTCGAGGGGCTCCCGGCCGACGCGCGGTCCGCCTGGGCCGCGGCGTTCACCTCGTCCGGCGCGAGCCAGTGCGGCTTCTGCTCGCCGGGGATCGTCATGAAGGCGGAGGGCCTGCTGGCGCGCGACCCGGCGCCCTCGCGCGAGGCGATCGCCCGCTCGCTCGCCGGCAACCTCTGCCGCTGCACCGGGTACGTGAAGATCGTCGACGCGATCGAGGCGGTGGCGGCGGACCGGCGCGGCCAGCGCCCGCTCACGGCGGTCCCGGTCGGTGGTGGCGTCGGCGCCCGGGCCGACCGGATCGGCGCCCGGGAGATGGCCCTCGGCGAGCAGCCGTTCGTCGCCGACATGAAGGCCCCAGGCATGGTCCACGCCGCGCTGCGCCTGTCCGACCACCCGCGGGCCGTCGTCCGCCGGATCGACACGTCCCGCGCTGCCACGGCGCCCGGCGTCGTCGCCGTGGTGACCGCAGCCGACGTCCCCGGCGAGCGCGTCCAGGGGCTCATCGCCCACGACTGGCCGGCCTTCGTGGCAGAGGGCGAGACAACCCGCTACGTCGGCGACGTCCTCGCCGCCGTGGCCGCGCGCACGCGCCGCGAGGCCCGGGCGGCCGCCGCGCTGATCGACGTCGAGTACGACGTCCTCGAGCCCGTCGCCGACGCCTTCGCCGCCCTCGAGCCGGACGCCCCGGCCGTCCATGCCGCCGGCAACCTCCTCGAGACCTCGATCGTCCGGCGCGGCGACGCGGAGGCGGCCCTCGCGACCGCCGTCCACGTCGTTCGCGAGCGGTTCACGACGAGCGCAATCGACCACGCCTTCCTCGAGCCGGAGGCCTGCCTGGCGGTCCCGGGCGACGCGCCCGGCGAGCCCGCGGTCCACCTCTTCTCGCAGGGCCAGGGCGCCTGGGACGATCGGCGCCAGGTCGCCTCGATCCTCGCCCTCCCGGAGACGGCCGTGCGGGTGACCCAGGTCGCCACGGGCGGTGCGTTCGGCGGCAAGGAGGACCTCACCGTCCAGGGCCAGGCGGCGCTGCTGGCCCGCGTCACGGGGAAGCCGGTGCTCCTCGCCCTCTCGCGGGCGGAGAGCCTCCGGCTCCACCCGAAGCGCCACGCGATCACCCTGGACTACGAAGTCGGCTGCGACGCCGAGGGTCGCCTCGTCGCCGTGCGGGCGCGGATGGTCGGCGACACGGGTGCCTATGCGAGCGTCGGGGCGAAGGTCCTCGAGCGCGCCGCCGGCCACGCCTGCGGCGCCTACCGCGTCCCGAACGTCGACGTCATCGCCCGCACCGCGTACACGAACAACCCGCCGGCCGGCGCGTTCCGCGGCTTCGGCGTGCCGCAGGCCACGTTCGCGATGGACGGCTGCCTCGACCGCCTCGCCGAGCAGGTCGGGATCGACGGCTGGGAGATCCGCTGGCGGAACGCCTGCCGGACCGGCGACCGGTTCGGATCCGGCCAGCGCCTGGGCCCCGGCGTCGGCCTCGAGAAGACCCTCCTCGCCGTCCGCGACGCGTACCGCGACGCCCGCACCCGCGGTGCGGCGGTCGGGATCGCCTGCGCCGCGAAGAACGTGGGGATCGGCAACGGGATGGTGGAGCGCGGCCGGGCCCTCCTCCGCGTGGAGCCCGACGCGTCGATCACGCTGTGGCACTCCTGGACCGAGATGGGCCAGGGGGTGCACACCGTCTTCGCCCAGGTCGTGGCGGAGGAGACCGGCGTGGACGTCTCCACGGTCCGCGTCCGCGTCGACACGGAGCGAGAGCTCGACACCGGCGAGACGACGGCCTCGCGGGCGACCACGCTCGGCGGCCAGGCGGTCGCCGCGGCGGCGCGCAAGCTGCGGGCGGCGATGGACGCCCTGCCGGCCGGCGCCGACCTCGAGACGCTCGCCGGGCAGGAGTTCGGCGGCGAGTTCGTCGTCGACTGGACGACGAAGCTCGATCCCGACATCGAGGACCCGGTCACCCACCTCGCCTACGGCTGGGCCACGCAGGTCGTGCTCCTCGATGAAGAGGGAAGGCTGGCGCGCGTCGTCGCGGCCCAGGACGTGGGACGGGCGATGAACCCGACGCTCCTCGAGGGCCAGGTCGAGGGCGGGGTCCACATGGGCCTCGGGCTCGCGCTGACCGAGGCCTTCGTGACCGAGGGCGGCGTCCCGCTCTCCACGACGCTCAAGTCGCAGGGGATCATCCCCGCCGCGGGGATGCCCCCGGTCGAGGTCATCGTCGTCGAGGAGCACCAGCCGGAGGGCCCGTACGGGGCAAAGGGCGCCGGCGAGGCCGTCCTCGTGCCGACGCCGGCCGCGGTGGCCGGCGCGCTCCACGCCTTCGACGGCCGCTGGCGGACAGCGCTCCCGATGCGGGATTCCGCGGCGGCGCGCGCTGCCCTGCCACGGGTCGACCACCTGCCGCGGGCCGGCGACACACCGGCGGCGGCCGCCGCACCCGGAGGGAGGGACTGATGTCGGCGACGACCCCGGGCCTCGTCTGCGCCCACCACCACCTCTACTCGGCACTCGCGCGGGGGATGCCGGCGCCGCCGAAGGTCGCCACCAGCTTCCAGGAGATCCTCGAGCAGGTCTGGTGGCGCCTCGACACCGCGCTCGACCTCGAGATGATCCGCTGGTCGGCGATGCTCGGCGCCCTCGAGGCGCTCGAGAACGGGACGACGGCGATCGTCGACCACCACGAGTCGCCGAACGCGATCGAGGGCAGCCTCGACGTCATCGCCGAGGCCTGCGCGGACGTCGGCGTCCGCTCCGTTGTCGCCTACGGGATCACCGACCGCCACGGCCCCGAGGGCGCGCGGCGAGGCCTCGCCGAGAACGAGCGGTTCCTGCGCGCCGGCGGGCGCGGCCTCGTCGGCATCCACGCCGCCTTCACCTGCACGGACGCGTCGCTCGAGGCGGCGGCCGGCCTTGCCGCCGACCTCGGCGTGGGCGTCCACGTCCACGTGTGCGAGGGCGTCGGCGACGTCGATGCGCCGCGCCGCCTCGACGGGCTGACGCGCGACAATTGGCTCCTCGCCCACTGCGTCCACCTGCCGACCGACCACGCCCTGCGCGGGACGATCCTCCACAACCCGATGAGCAACCTCAACAACGCCGTCGGGTACGCGGACCCGGCCCGCTTCACGAACCGGGTTGCGCTCGGCACGGACGGGATCGGCGGCAACGTGCTCGAGGCCTTCCGCCTGGCGTACGTGCTCCAGCGCTCGGTCGACGTCACGTGCGGGCCCGGCACGGCCTGGTCGTGGCTCGAGGCCGGCTGGGACCTGGTGCCGGAGGCCCGCGAGGACGAGGTCGAGTGGTCGTACGACCCGATGGACCCCTGGCACGTCGCCTTCACCCCCGGGATCCGGCCCCTGCGGGTCACCGTCGGCGGCGAGGTCGTCCTCGAGGACGGCCGCCCCACCCGGGTCGACGCCGACGAGGTCCGGGCGAAGGCCCGCGAGCAGGCCGCGCGGCTCCACGCCCGGCTCTGACGGGGGCGAGGCGCCCTTCATCGCCACCGTCCCCCGCGGCCGGCGCGACGCCGTGCCGACGCCGCCCTTCCTGTCACATGCGTGCCAGGCGAGCCGTATGGTCGTTCGAGGGAGCGCACACGGCCGCGTGGCCGCCGCCGGAGGGCCCGTTCGTGCGCAGCGCCGGTCGGGAGCGGGCTCCGGCACGCTCGGTGGCGGCTCCAGGGACCGCCGGACTCGCCGTACGGTTCGCCACGCGAGCATCTGAGAGATCGCCAGGCCGGCCGATCCGCGTGGAAGGAGCCGGTCGGCGAGGTGGACGAGCGGGACTGTGGTAGACTGTGGAGCACGTTCAAGGCTGTGGAGATCGCAACAATGGCGAAGGCAAACCTCACGGTCCAGCTGGATGCCGACATCATCCGGCAGGCGAAGGTCGTGGCGGCGAAGCGCGGAACGTCGGTGAGCGCACTCGTCGCGGCCGACCTCGCGGCGCTCGTCGAGCAGGAGACCCGCTACGCCGAGGCACACGAACGGGCTGCGCGTCTCATGCGAACCGCCTCCGGACGAGGAGGTCGAACCTGGCGGCGCGACGAGCTGTACGAATCGTAGCGGCGATGGCTGTCGAGGAGATCACGTTCGTCGACACGAACATCCTGGTCTACGCCCACGACCGCTCGGAATCGCGCAAGCTGCCGGTCGCGCAGGCGCTGCTGGAAGAGCTCTGGGAGAGCCGGCTGGGTCGGCTCAGCACGCAGGTCCTCCAGGAGTTCTATGCCGTGGCGACCCGCAAGTTCGACCCCCCGATGAGCGCTGCCGAGGCCCGCGAGATCGTCACCCTGTACGGAGCCTGGCCACTCGTGCTCGTTGACCTGCCGCTCATCCTCGTGGCCTCGCGGCTCGAGGAGCAGCACCAGCTATCGTTCTGGGACGCTCTCATCGTCGAGGCAGCCCGCCGGGCGGGGGCGACGCGGCTGGCCACCGAGGACCTCCAGGACGGACGCCGTGTCGAGGGCGTCCGGATCGAGAACCCGTTCGGATAGGACCCCTGGCGCGGCAACGCCGGTCAACCGAGATGGCAGCGTTGACTGCATCGACTCGTCACGGCGGCCGACGGTGCAACGGGCGACTGCCGTCACACGCCGCCGATCCACAGAGAGCCAGGAAGCGGATGCAGCACGCGTGCGCGCCCCCTGGATAGCGGCGTCCGGCCTGCTGCCTGACCCAGATCGGGCCCGGAGCCGAACGCTACTTGAGCACCAGGAACGCGTCCAGCGAGATCGGGGCGTCCGGGTTGGCGTACTTCTTGACGACGGCGATCGTGTGCGTCCCGGATGATGCCCAGGACTTCGAGAAGACGACCCGCCGCGCCTGGTATGTCGAACCGTAGAGATAGACGGTCTTGATGAACCTGCCGTCGACGTAGACGCTCATCTCGCCTCCAATCGGCGAGCGCGGCGCCACGACCGCGATGCCCCGGCCGGTGAAGCGCAGGGTCGCGGTGGCGCCGCGTCCACGTGCGTACCGCAGCGAGCCTCCCGAGGCGTCCGAGCGGACCTTCGTCCGCCAGGTCCCGCTGTACCGGATCGCCGACTGGGTCTGCTGGTTCAGGGCGACGCGGAAGGTTGGCCCCGTGGTCCACGGACTCCAGTTACCCGCCTTGTCGGCACTGCGGACACGGAAGCGGTAGGTAGCCGTCGGCTTCAGCGTCCGTGTCGCGGAGGTCTCCTTCGGCGTGGACAGCGCCACGGCCATCCACGCCTGGCTGTTCGTGCTCTGCTGCAGGCGGTTCGCAGCGATCGGGCTGCCGGTCCCGGCCGAGCTCCAGCGGATGCTGGCCGTCACCCGGGAGCCGGACGATGCAGCGCTGATCGCGGGATCGCCGCCGACGACGGAGTTGGTGACGATCACGGGCCGCGGCGGTCCTGCCACCGGGTCCTCCCGGTCGAGGATGAAGAACTGCTGGGAACCGTTCGATGTCCGCCCGGTCGTGCTGACCCACCATGCCATCACCCGTCGAGGACCCTCGCGACCCGATCCCAGGTACGCCGGATCACGCAGGTCCCAGCGGACCACGAGGTCCGGCGACCACGTGAACCGGCGAGCCGCGCACTCGTCGTCGTACGGCGGGCTGTCGCAGCCCTCGTAGTCGCTGGTGACCCAGACGCTGTCAACGCCCTCGGGCGGGAGCACGTCAACCGGGAAGTGGACCGGGACGACGAAGCTGTCCTCGTAGCCGCCACCGTCGCCCACCACCACCCGGCCGACGTACTCGTACTGGAGATTGATCGTGTCGGTCGCGGGCTCGGACCAGTTGCCCGCGGCGTCCCGCCACTTCACCCAGACCTTCTTGACGCCTTCTTCCTCGTTTCCCGCGGTCAGGTCGTAGTCGTGCTCGTACGTGCCGTATCCGGTGAGCGGGTGCAGCTCCCAGCTCGCCCCGTCGCGCGACACGGCCCATGCGCCCGGCGGGAGATCCGGGCCGGCGTCGCTCACCGTGATGGTCAACCTCACCGACGGGAGCACCATCCCGTGGTTGTGCCACGCCCACGGGTCGCCGAAGGTGGCCGCCCCGCCGTCGATGACGACGGTTCCCGTCGGCGCCGTCCGGTCGAGCGTGATCGTGTCGCTGACGATCGCCGACCACGGGCCGTCGGCCGTTCGCCATTGCGCCCAGACGGTCCGCTCGCCATCGCCGCACGGACAGGGCGTCGCGTCGAGCGACCAGGCAAGCAGGGCTGTCCAGGGTCGCGTCTCGCCGTCCTCGAGCACCCCGTCGACCACGGTCCCGCGGTTGGCAAGCCGGACCTCCGTCGGCGTCGAACCGTCGGAGGTGGCGACGGTGGCCTGGACGGTCGCCGACGCCGTGAGCGCGGCACCGGCGTTCAGGACGAGGGTGCCGGCGGGCTCGGCCGCCACCGCTGGAGCGCCGAGCACAGCGGCGAGGATGACGACGACTCCCGCGCCCGCTGCCCGGCGCCGCCACGTCCGCGTCGGCACCGTCGGCACCCGATTCGGACCGGTCATGGCTACCTCCCAACAGCGCTGGGACGGCGGCGCGATTCTACGCCCCGTGGCACCTCCCCTTCGGCGGCTCGGCGTATCGACGGTGCCCGGCCGCACCGCCGACGCTGGTCGGGCGCGCGTGCCGACCGAGCCGGGGCAGAGGCATGAGCCGGGTCCCGATGGCCGGGCGACATTGGGCCTTCCCGGGCTCCGGCCGGACGTACCATCCGGTCAGTCACATCCGCCCGTTCGTGCATGCATCGACCACGCCGGCTCCACCTCGAGGACCAGCCCGATGTCCGACCGCTTCCGACCCCTCGCGCTCGAGCAGCTCGTCGACTGGGCGGCCACCGAGCTGGAGCAGCGCGGCTCGATCTTCGGCGTGCCCCGCGCCGCCGTCTTCACGCCACGCCCCGACCACCCGTTCCGGGCCCGCGTCCTCGGCGTCGACCTCGACACGCCGTGGGGCGTCGCCGCCGGCCCGCACACCCAGCTGGCCCAGAACATCGTCGCCGCCTGGCTGGCCGGCGCCCGCGTCATCGAGCTCAAGACGATCCAGACGCTCGACGAGCTCGACGTCAACAAGCCCTGCATCGACGTCACCGACGAGGGCTACAACGTCGAGTGGAGCCAGGAGCTGCGCGTCCACGAGTCGTTCGACGAGTACCTTCGGGCGTGGGTCCTCGTCCACGCGCTCCACCGGACCCTCGGCTTCCCCGGCGAGCGGCCCGGCGTCCTCTTCAACATGAGCGTCGGGTACAACCTCGAGGGGATCCTCCGGCCGAACGTCCAGTGGTACCTCGACGCCATGGCCGACGCCTCGGCCTGGCTGCCCGCCTACGTCGACGTCGTCGCCCGCCGCTTCCCGGCCGTCCGCGAGGTCGAGATCCCGGCCCGCCTGTCGGACACGATGACGCTCTCGACGATGCACGGCTGCCCGCCCGACGAGATCGAGGCGATCACCCGCTACCTGCTCGAGGAGCGCGGCCTCCACACCTCGGTGAAGTGCAACCCGACGCTGCTCGGGCCCGAGCGCGTCCGCGGCATCGTGAACGAGCGGCTCGGCTTCGGCGACGTGCCGATCCCGGACCTTGCGTTCGGCCACGACCTGAAGTACGAGGACGCCGTCCCGATGTTCCGGCGGCTCCGGGCCGTCGCGGCCGGGCGCGGGCTCGACTTCGGCCTCAAGCTCTCGAACACCCTCGAGGTCGACAACTGGCGCGGCGTCTTCGACCGCGACGCCACGATGTATCTCTCGGGCCGGCCGCTCCACGCGGTGACCGTCAACCTGGCGGTCACGCTCGCCGCGGAGCTCGGCCCCGACGTGCCGCTCTCGTTCGCCGGCGGCGCCGACGCCTTCAACGTGACCGACCTCCTGGCCGGCGGCCTGCGGACGGTCACCGTCTGCACCGACCTCCTCAAGACGGGCGGCTACCTGCGGCTCGCCCAGTACGCGGAGCACGCGGACGCCGCGTACGCGGCGTCCGGGGCGGCCGACACGCCGGCGTTCATCAGCCGGACGGCGGCCGACGCCGGGTTCGACGGCGACGCAGCCGACGTCGCCGCCTGCGCCCGCTTCAACCTCCGCCGACTCGCGGCCGCGGCGCCCGCCGACCGCCGCTATCGCAAGGAGACGTTCCGGACCGACCGCTCGAAGACGACCCGCCGCCTCGGCGCCTTCGACTGCATCGCCGCGCCGTGCCTCGACGAGTGCCCGGTCGACCAGCAGGTGCCGGCCTACATGCGCGCGGTCCGCGAGGGCGACCTCGCCGAGGCGTCCCGGATCACCCGCCTCGACAACCCGCTGCCGGCGATCCTCGGGCGCGTCTGCGACCACCATTGCGAGCACACCTGCATCCGCACCCACCTCGACGAGCCGCTCGCGATCCGGCAGATCAAGCGCTTCATCATGGACGCCGAGGCGGAAGGCGCCGCCCCTGTCGCCGCGCCGCCCGCGGTCGCGCCCCGGGTGGCGATCATCGGGGCCGGGCCGGCCGGCCTCGCCGCCGCCGAGTGGCTGGCTCGCGCCGGCGCGTCGGTGACGATCCTCGAGGAGCACCCCTACGCCGGCGGCATGGTCGGCGGCGCGATCCCGGCGTACCGGCTGCCGCAGGAGCAGATCGAGCAGGACCTGGCGGTCCTGGCCCGTCTCGGCGTCGAGATCCGCTACGGCGTCCGCGCCGGCCGCGACGTGACGCTCGACGGGCTGTTGGCCGACGGGTTCGCCGCCGTCTTCGTCGCCGTCGGCGCCCAGCGGGGCAAGCGCCTCGGGCTGGATGGCGAGGACGCCACCGGGGTCCTCGACGGCGTCGACTTCCTGCGCGGCGTCCGCGAGGGGCGCCCGCCCGCCGTCGGCCCGCGGGTGGCGGTCGTCGGTGCCGGCGACACCGCGATGGATTGCGCCCGCTCGGCGCGTCGCGCGGGGGCCGCCGCCGTGCAGCTCGTCTACCGCCGGACGATCGACCAGATGCCGGCCGACCGCGAGGAGATCCACGCGCTCCGCGAAGAGGGGATCGAGGTCGTGGAGCTCGCCCGTCCAGTCGGGCTGCGGGTCGAGGACGGCCGCCTGGCCGGGCTCGTCGTCCGCCGGACCGAGTACCGCGGCGACCGCGACGCCGCCGGGCGCAAGGTCCCCCACGACGTCCCCGGCTCCGAGCTCGAGCTGCCGCTCGACACGCTCATCCTGGCGGTCAGCCAGTCGCCGCTCTTCGACCTGTTCGGCGACCGGGCGCCGGCGCTGACGCCGGCCGGCTTCGTCGCCGTCGACCCGGTGACGCTGGCGACGTCGATCCCCGGCGTGTTCGCCGGCGGGGACGCGGCGGGGGAGGGCCCGGCCTCGATCGTCAAGGCCGCGGCCGACGGGAAACGCGCCGCCGCCGCGATCGCGGCGACCCTGGGGCTGCCGGCCGGCACCGCGCTCCCGGCCCCGGCCGGGTACCGCGAGGTTCCCGGCCTGGACGTCGGGGCGCTCACCGTGCGGCGCGCCCACCGCGAGTACCGCGTGCCCGTCCTGGCAACCCCCCTCGACCGGCGCGCCGGTTTCGAGGAGACCGCCCTCCCGTACACGGCCGAGGAGGCCCGGCGGGAGGCGGCCCGCTGCCTCGACTGCGACACGCTCTGCAGCCTGTGCGTCGGGGTCTGCCCGAACATGGCCCTCCTGACGTACGAGTCGGCCCCGGTCCGCGCCGAGGTTCCGACGGTCGCCGTCGATGGCGGCGCCGTCACGGTCACAGGCGCGACGCCCTTCGCCGTGGACCAGCGGTTCCAGGTCGCCGTCCTCGCCGACATGTGCAACGAGTGCGGCGCCTGCGTCACGGCCTGCCCGACGTCGGGCAAGCCGTACCGCGACAAGCCCCGCCTCTACGTGGACGCGGCCGACTTCGAGGCCGAGACGGACAACGCCTTCCGGGTCTTCGGCGACTGGGCCGTCGAGGGCCGGTTCGACGGGGCGACCCATCGGCTCGACCGCCGGCCGGGCGACTCCACCTGCGCGTACTGGGCGCCTGGGGTCCGCGCCATCCTCGACGCGACGACGTTCGCCCTCATCGAGGCCGAGCCGGTGGGAGCGCCGGGCGACGGCACGCCGGTCTCCCTTGAGCCGGCCGCGGTCCTGGCGACGCTGCTGGGCGGCATCGCCGGCTCCGCGACGCACCTTCCGACGGCCTCTCCCGCCGCGGACGCTACGCGGGTGCCCGCTCCGTCGCTCGGCTGACGTCCGGCCGGCCGGCCCGCCCCGAGCCGTCGGCGCGCTCAGCCCACGTCGGCCGCGACCTCCGCGACGCGCGCCTCGACGATCCGCCGGACCAGGTCGAGCGGGAGCGGCCGGTCCGCCGGGAACCGGATCGTGCCCTTGCCCGAGAGGTGGGGCCTGAGCTCCTCGCCGAGCGCCGCCCGGACCGCGTCGCTTGCCGGGAAGAGGCTGTAGTGCCGCGCGAACGCATCGTAGGAGACGAGGAATTGGCCGGCCAGGCGGAGGCCGGGCATCTTGTACGTGATGACCTCCTCCGCGTCCGGCGCAGCGGCGCGCACGGCGGCCCGCAGCTGCTCCATGGGTCCGCGCCGCTCCTCTGGGAGGGACGCGAGGTACGCGTCGACGCTCGCCCGGCTCGCCATCATCGTCCTCCCCCTCGCGGGCAGCGCCCGCAGAGCGGGCATGATCCCACGGCGAGCGATGACGCGCGGATCATCCCGCGCGGCGGGCCCCGGGGCGCAGCCGGCAGCAGCCGGGCAGCGGGTCGCTCCTGCGCGCCGGGTTATCACTCCCATGACTAGCGGAGCCCTGGACGCCGGCCGCGCCGCCGGCCGGGCCCCCGAGGCCGCGGATGGACGCGATCGCGGAGGTTCACCAGGCGTGCCGTGAGCACAGACGACACGCCCGGCGCCCGGTCCAGCGCAGACCGTGAGCCATCAGCCGCCTCACCCACCCTTCCGGGGAGGCTCGAAGCCTCGTGGCGCTGCAGCTAGTCATGGGGCTGATATCGGCGGGGCCCGGGGAGTCATGGCCGACCTCGGCGGGGCCCGGGGAGTTATGGCCGACTCCGGGCACGCGGCCGACCCCGGGCACGCGGCCGACCCCGGGCACGCGACCGACCCCCGGGCACCCCGCTGGAGTGCCTCGACGTTACCCGGCCGCGTCCTCCACCATCCGTCGGAGCACCCGCGCCGTGGCCGACCGGCGGTAGGCGGCCGTGGAGCGCAGGCCGTCGCGGGGATGGATGTCCTCCAGCACCGCGGCCGCAGCCCGTTCGGCCACCTCGGCGGACGGCATGGCACCCTCCAGGACCGCCTCCGCGCTCGGCGCCCGGATGGGGATCTCGGTGATCGTCCCGACCGCGACGCGGACGTCGCGCCAGGCCCGCGACCCGGAATCCTCGCGCCAGGCGACCGCCAGGGCGACCTTCGAGAGCGCCAGCGCCCGCCGGGTCCCGATCTTGCGGTAGCGGAGGTGCCGCCCGCCGCCGACCGGGAGCTCCATCCGGAGCAGCAGCTCGCCCGGCCGGAGCGCCGTCTTCCGGTAGCCGATGAAGAACGACGCGGCGGGAATCTCCCGCTCGCCGTCCGGCCCGCCGACGACCAGGACGGCCTCGGCCGCCACCATCAGCGGCAGGCTGTCGCCGGCCGGCGAGGCGTTGACGACGTTGCCGCCGAGGGTCGCCATGTTCTGGAGCTGCGTCGCCCCGAACACGGCGGCGAGCTCGGCCACCGCCGGCAGGTGCTCCGCCACGAGAGCGGACCGACGGAGGTCCGTGTACGTCGCCGTCGAGCCGATCACGAGCCGGTCGCCGTCGAGCCGGATCCCGCGCAGCTCCTCGATCCCGGTCAGGTCCAGCAGCCCGTCGGCATCCGCCCCGCCGGCGAGCTCGACCATGATGTCGGTGCCGCCCGCGATCGGCCGCCAGGAGCCCTCCGCGAGCAGGGCGTAGGCGTCGGCGAGCGTCGTCGGGCGCACGAAGGCGGGCCCGACGCGGACGTCGGACCCCGGCTCGACGTTCGGCCGGATCGCCGGCCCGGGCAGCTCGCGCGGCACCTCGGGCAGGCCGCCCGGCACCTCGCGCGGGGCCATCGTGGCCGCGTTCGCGATCGCGTCGATGACCTTCATGTACCCGGTGCATCGGCAGAGGTTGCCGGCGATCACCTCGCGGATGGCCGCGTCGGTCGGCGCGGCGCCGGAGTCCAGGAACGCCCGCGCCGACATGAGGATGCCCGGGGTGCAGATGCCGCACTGCACGCCGCCCGAGTCGACGAAGGCGGCCTGGACGGGGTCGAGACGCCCGTCCCCGGCGAGCCCCTCGACGGTGGCGACGTCGCGACCTTCCACCTGGCCGACCGGGACGAGGCAGGCGAGCACGGGCGTCCCGTCGACGAGGACCGTGCAGGCGCCGCACTCCCCCTCCCCGCAGCCCTCCTTCGTGCCCACGAGGCCGAGATCGACCCGCAGGGCGTCGAGCAGGCGCGTCCCGCCGGGGCCGGCGACCTCGACCGGATCCCCGTTGACCGTGAAGTGCGTTGCCCGGACGGGCGCGGTGGTCGTCACGACCGGGCCTCCTCTGCGTCGCGGTCGGCTGCGTCGAGGGCGGCGAGAACCCGCTCGGGCGTGGCCGGCAGCTCGTGGATCCAGGCTCCGGTGGCGTCGTGGATGGCGGCGACGACCGCCGGTGCGACGACGTCCATCGGCAGCTCGCCGATCCCCTTGGCGCCGTGCGGCGCGTCGGAGAACGGGTTCTCGACCAGCACGGCGGTGATCTTCGGCGCGTCGAGCGAGGTCGGGATGAGGTACTTGGACAGCCGGTCGTTGAGGAACCGGCCGTCCTTCAGCTTCATCTCCTCGATGGTGGCGTAGCCGACCGCCTGGAGCGACCCGCCCTCCACCTGGCCCGCGGCCATCAGCGGGTTGATGACCGTGCCGCAGTCGTCCGCCGAGACGACGTGCCTGACGGCCACCTCGCCGGTGTCGAGGTCGACCTCGACCTCCGCGGTGGCGGCCGCCCACGAGAACGCCGGGTAGGCGTCGCCGACGTACGTCGCGTCGTCCCAGGTGATCCCCGGGTAGCCGGTGAACTGCTCGTCGAAGCGGAGCGGGCCGTGCGCCCGGCCGACCTCGCCGTGGGTCGCCCGGAACGGCCCGGCGGCGCGCTCCTCGACCGCGGCCCGGAGCCGATCGGCGGCGAGGGCGAGGAGGCCGCCGACGACCATCGTCGAGCGCGAGGCGACGGTCGGGCCGCTGTTGGGGACCACCGACGTGTCCTGGCGGACGACGTCGACGTCCTCGAAGGGGATCCCGAGCCGGTCCGCCACGATCTGGGCGAACACGGTCCGCATCCCCTGCCCCATCTCCGTCTGGTCGGAGAGGGCGCGGACGCGGCCGTCGGCCGTCAGCTCGACCGCGGCGATGCTGGCGAGGTACTTCTCGCCGCCGCCGGTGAAGCCGGCCCCGTGCCAGCCCATGGCGACGCCGATGCCGGGCGCCGTGCGCGGCCGGCCGGCCGCGCGGGCGACCTTCCTCGCGGCGGCGAACGCCGCCCGGTGCGTCTCGAAGTCGCTCGCCGCGATCGCCGCGGCCAGGGTCTCCCGCGCCGTGACGCTGTCGCGCAGCACCTGCTGCGTCGGCGTCTGGTCGCCGAGCTGGTACGCCCAGCGCGCCCGCAGCTCCGCCGGCGAGACGCCGAGCGCCTCGGCGATCCGGTTGACCTGCATCTCGGCGGCGAACTCGGTCTGGGGAGCCCCGAAGCCGCGGAATGCGCCGGTGGGCGGCGTGTGGGTCTGCACCGCGCGGGCACGGATCCGAACGTTCGGGCAGGCGTACGGGCCGGCGGAGTGGAGCGTCCCGCGGGACAGCACGACCGAGGAGAGGGTGGCGTAGGCGCCCCCATCGAACGTGACGTCGATGTCCTGGGCGACGAGCCGGCCGTCGCGCGTCACCCCGGTGCGATGGGTGACGACCGCCGGGTGCCGCTTGGTCGTGACCGAGATGTCCTCGTGGCGGTCGTAGATGAGGCGGACCGGGCGACCGACCGCGAGGGCGAGCATGGCGGCGTGGATGGCGAGCCCCGAGGGGAACTCCTCCTTGCCCCCGAAGGCGCCGCCGGTGTCCTCCTGGACGACGACGCAGTGCTCGGCGTCGAGACCGAGGGCCCGCTTCATGGCCGCGTGAACGTAGTACGGGCACTGCATCGAGCCGTGGACCGTGACGCCGCCGTCCGCCCGCGGCACGGCGATCATGCCCTGCGTCTCGATGTAGAGCTGCTCCTGGTGGCCGACCCGGTACGTTCCCTCGATCACCCGGTCCGCCTCGGCGAAGCCCGCCTCGAGGTCGCCGCGGGCGATGTGGTACTCGGTGAAGACGTGGTCGGACGCGAGCATGTCGGTGACGGCCGGCAGCGGCTCCGTGCGGAGCCGAACGTGGTCGCGCGCGGCGTGCGCGAGCGCGAGGGTGGGTGCCGCGACCAGGGCGACCGGCTCGCCGACGTGGCAGATCTCGTTCGCGGCGAGGACCGGCTGGTCGTCCTTCATGAGGTGGATGACGTTCTCGCCGGGCACGTCAGCCGCCGTCAGGACGACCACCCGGCTCCAGTCGAAGGCCGGGTCGAGGTCGATCCCGAGCAGGCGAGCGTGCGGCTCGGTCGACCGGACCGTGCTCCCGTGCCACGCTCCCGGGACGAGGAAGTCGTCCGTGTACCGGGTGGCTCCGAGCAGCTTGGGAATGGCATCCACCCGGGGCACCGACCGCGGGTCGGCGGCGGGGTCGGGGATCCGCGGGGCTCGCGGCGCCTCCGCGGGTGCCTCCACCGACGGCCCCGGCGGTACCGGGATGGCGTGGGGAGTCCTGACCGGCACCTTGATCGTCATCGCTGGCACATCCTTCGCGACGTGGGCACCGGGCCTTCGGCGGACCGCGCGGAGGCGAGCCGGGGAGCCACCCACGGGGCGACGATGCACGCCGCTGCCGAGGTCCGTCAAGGGACAGTCCGCCCGCCTCGGGGGGCCGATCCGGCCGGTCGAATGCGGGAACGGGCCAGGGCGACCGCGGCGGTCGGGCGCCACCGCCGGGCCGCGCCGCGGGTCGGTGGTACGGCGACCCCGCACACGGTGACACCGGAGGCGCCCCGGTGCTCAGGGCAATGCCACCTCCGGCGTCCCCGGCGGCAGGTCGAAGAGCGAAGGGTCGGACTGGAACGAGCGGAGAAGGGTGAAGATGAAGCCCATCCGCTCCTCGTACGACTCCCAGTCGGGGGCGTCGCTGTGGACGGCCGACGCGACGTCCTGGCCGAACCGCGCGGCGAGTGCGAGCGTGTCGGGATCGTCGAGCGTCGCCAGCTCCGGCGGGAACTGGGCGCCGCCCAGGTAGCCCGGAGGCGGGACGTCCCGGCCGAGCGAGAGCACCCCGTCGGGAATGCGCAGGCCGAGGTGGCTGGTCGCGGCGATGGCGACGATCCACCGTCCCGGGACCGCCGCCCGCACGAACGGGTCGGCGACAACCTGCTCGTGCGCCCCGACCGAGACGTTCGCCACGAAGATCCGAGCCGAGCGGCGTCGCGGCAGGTCCGGGTCGGGGTCGCCCGCCCGGATCGCCGCGCCGAGGACGACGGCATCCGCGTACGCCGTGAAGGCCCGACGCAGGTCCTCGCTTGCGGCGAGCTGGGGGTGGTCGCAGAGCCGGTCGAGCGCCGCGGCCGCCAGGGCGCCATCCGCGCCCACGGCGGGATCGGCGAAGGCCTTCACGAAGCGGATGAACGGCCCGGCAACGTCGCCGAAGACTGCGGCGTTCCCGGCCGCCACCGCCGCCGCGACCTCGCCGACGAGGAGGCGACGCAGTGCGGCCGGCACCGACTCGCCGAGCATCGAGCGCCGGGCCTCGGCGCTGGCCCACTGGCCGAAGACGAGCCAGTTCGCCTGGTCGTGACCCAGGATCCCTGCGGTCGCGCGCGCCAGCTCGTGGTAGCCCCGGGTGATCGCGGCGTTCCGGGCCAGGACGTCGTCCATCGCCACGACCCGCGCGACCAGCGCGGGGTCCAGGTACGGCGTGGCGAGCGGGTCGACGGAGGCGGACGTGCCGGGCATCGAACGAGGATAGCGGCCCGGACCTCGGCAGCGGGCAAAGGTCCTCGTCTGCGGGTCAGGCCCCGAGAGCGTCCTTCATCGTCGCGAGTTGCTCGGCCAGCTCCGGCGGGAGCTGCGCTCCGAACCGGGCGTAGTGCTCCTCGAACTGGGGCATCTCGAGCAGGATGGCCGGGCCATCCACCCGCAGCAGCTCCGCGAGGTCCGCCGCCGGCATCTCGAGCCCGGTGGTGTCGAGCGCGTCGGTGGCGGGCAGCCACCCGATCGGGGTTGCCTCCGCCTCGGCCTCGCCGTCGCAGCGCCGGAACATCCACTCGAGCACCCGGCTGTTCTCGCCGAAGCCCGGCCACAGGAAGCGGCCGTCGGCGTCGCGGCGGAACCAGTTGACGTAGAAGATCCGCGGCAGCTTCGCCGGCTCGGTCGCCCGCCCGACGTCGAGCCAGTGGCCCCAGTAGTCGGCCATGTTGTAGCCGCAGAACGGGAGCATCGCGAAGGGGTCGAAGCGGAGCTTCCCGACCTCGCCGAATGCGGCGGCGGTCGTCTCCGAGCTCATGATCGAGCCCAGGAAGACACCGTGCGTCCAGTCGAACGCCTCGCGGACGAGGGGCACGATCGTCGCCCGGCGGCCGCCGAACATGATCGCGTCGATCGGGACCCCGGCAGGATCCTCCCACTCGGCGGCGATCGCCGGGTCCTGGCCGGCCGGCGCCGTGAAGCGGGCGTTCGGGTGGGCGGCGACGCGACCGGCGTCCGGCGTCCAGTCCTGGCCCTTCCAGTCGATCGCGTGGGCGGGCGGCTCGTCGGTCATTCCCTCCCACCAGACGTCGCCGTCGTCGGTGAGGGCGACGTTCGTGTAGATGCAGTTCGCGTCGAGCGTCCGGAGCGCGTTCGGGTTCGTCTTCTCGCTCGTCCCGGGCGCCACGCCGAAGAAGCCCGCCTCCGGGTTGATCGCGTGGAGCCGGCCGTCCTCGGCGAAGCGCATCCAGCAGATGTCGTCGCCGACCGTCTCGACCTGCCAGCCGGGCAGCGTCGGCACGAGCATCGCCAGGTTCGTCTTGCCGCAGGCCGACGGGAAGGCACCGGCGAAGTACTTCCGACGACCCTCGGGCGAGGTGACCTTGATGATGAGCATGTGCTCGGCGAGCCAGCCCTCGTCGCGGGCGATGACCGAGGCGATCCGCAGCGCGTAGCACTTCTTGCCCGAGGAGGGCGTTGCCGCCGTAGCCGGAGCCGTACGACCAGATCTCGCGGGTCTCGGGGAAGTGGACGATGTACTTCGTCTCGGCGTCGCACGGCCAGGGGACGTCCGCCTCGCCGGGGGCGAGCGGGGCGCCGACGGAGTGGAGGCAGGGCACGAAGTCGCCGGCCTCGCGGATGGCGCCGAGGGCGGCGGCGCCCATCCGGGTCATGATCCGCATGTTGACGACGACGTACGGCGAGTCGGTGATCTCGACGCCGAGGCGGCTGATCGGCGAGCCGATCGGGCCCATCGAGAACGGGATCACGTAGAGGGTCCGGCCCCGCATCGAGCCGCGGAAGAGGTCGGTCAGCGTCGCCCGCATCTCGTCGGGGTCGCGCCAGTTGTTCGTGGGGCCGGCGTCGGCGGCGTCGCGCGAGCAGATGAACGTGCGGTCCTCGACCCGGGCGACGTCGGACGGGTCGGAGCGGGCGAGGAAGCTGTTGGGCCGCTTCTCCGCGGACAGCCGGATGAACGTCCCCGACGCCACCATCTCCTCGCAGAGCGCGGCGTACTCCTCGTCGGTGCCGTCGCACCAGTGGACGCGGTCGGGCGTCGTCAGCGCGGCGACCTCGTCGACCCAGCGCGTGAGCGCCGGCACGTCGTCCGGCCGGGCCATGCCCGGGTAGGGGGCCGCCGGCCGGCCCGAGTTCGCGCCCAGCGTCGTCATCGCGTCTCTCCCACCTCGTCCCGACGCCGCGCGCGGCCACTCGCGCGGGTCGTCCGGCGAACCTTAGCCGGGCAGGCGCACGGCGAGGGCGGGCCGAGACGCCCGTGCGACGGGGGCCGAGCCGCCCGAATCGGCGCGTCGCCGGCGGTCGCCGGCGCGGCGGCAGCAGCCGGCTCGCGACCCGGAGACGGCGCCTGGCGGGGGGAGCGGCGCGTGGCGCGTGGCGCCGGCCGCGGGGGCGAGCCTGGCGCGTGGCACGCAATCCTTCCTGCTCGTCGCCGCACCCGGGTCCCTCTTCCGTCACCGGCTGCGCGTGCCACGCGACGATTGCGCCGGAGCGGCCCGGACGGAGCACTGCCGGGCGATGCCACGCAAGAAGGATGGCGTCGGCCGCAATGTGGCCGCCGGAGCCGGGCCGGAACCGGGCCGGAGCCGGGCTGGAGCCGCGGAGCCGGGCCGCGGAGCCGCGGGGCCCGGGCCGGAGCCGGGCCGGAGCCGGGGAGCCGGGCCGGAGCCGCGGGGCCCGGCCGGAGCCGGGGAGCGGCCCGGGCCAGGGCCGGGCCGGGAGCCACGGGGCACGTGGAGCCGCGGAGCCCGACCCGGGCACAGGAAGGGCAGCCCGGCCAGGGGCCGGGTCGGGAGACGCACGACACGACTCGAGTAGGCTTCGCGAATGCTGCGCCCGCAACGGTCCTCGCCCGCCCGGCCTGCGATCGTCGGCTGCCGTTCGTGGCCCGTTGTCGCAGTCTCCCCGGTGGCGTCGGTGCCCGCCGCGGTGCCCGCGGGCGCCGCATGGATCGACCGGTCCTGAGGCGCGTCCCGTGAGCGGAGCGTGGGACACCGCGTACGCCGAGGGCGGCGTGCCGACCTGGGACCTCGGCAGGCCCCAGCCGGCGGTCGTCCGACTCGCCGACAGCGGCGCGTTCGGGCCGCCGGACGCGACGATCCTCGACGCCGGGTGCGGCACCGGCGAGCACGCGCTGCTCCTCGCGGCGCACGGCCACCGCGTCGTCGGGATCGACGTCGCCTGGGAGGCGATCCAGCGGGCGCGGGCGAAGGCCATTGAACGAGCGGTCACGCCGGCGCCGGTCTTCGTCGTCGGCGACGCTGTCGCCACGCCCGCAGCCGGCGAGATGGGCCCGTTCGACGTGGCGCTCGACGTCGGGCTCTTCCACGCCCTCGGCGACGACGAGGGTCCGCGCTACGCCGCCAGCCTGGCAGCGGCGGTCCGTCCCGGCGGGCGGGCGTTCCTCATCTGCTGGAGCGACCGCAACCCGTTCGGGTTCGGGCCGCGGCGGGTGACCCGCCGGGAGCTGCGCTCCACGTTCCGGGCCTCGGCCGGCTGGCGCGTCGACTCGATCGAGCCCGAGAGTCTCGCCTCACGCCTCCCCGGCCGGGTCGTCCACGCCTGGCTCGCGCGGCTGACGCGGCGACCCTGATCGGCGGATTCCGCCGCCGTCCGGAGCCGGGTCGCCGGGCCGGGGCGGGTCCTCGACGGCGAGCCCGCCTCCCGGGCCATCACCCACCGGGCCGTCGACTCCCGGGCCGGCCCCCGCAGGGCCACCCCCCGCGGCTGGCGGCCGCACGCGCGGAGCGACGCCGGCGAGCGGGTCGTGCTCCGGGGGCCGCGGCTCGTCCTCCCAGTCCAGCCACGTCACGTCGGGATGGCGGGCAAGGTAGGCCTTGACCGTGCTGCCGATCGTCGGGTGGAAGTGGTCGGCGCCCAACCGGTCGAAGACGCCGTACACGCGGAGGCGGTCCTTGACGTGGCCCTTCAGCTCGGCGAAGTGCAGCTCGACGCCACGGCGGGCGAGCTCCGTGATCAGCTCGTCGAGCATCTCCGCGGCCGTCGTGTCGATGTCGGTCATCGGCTCCGACGTGACCGCGAGCCAGCGGACCGGCGGCGGCGCGTTGTCGACGACCTCGAGCGATCGCTCGCGGAAGAGGTCGGCGTTGGCGAAGAAGAGCGGGGCGTCCCAGCGGTAGAGGATCAGGCCGGGCACGAGCCGTGCCTCGGGGTGCCGCCCGATGTCGTGGTAGCCCTTGTAGTTGGCAACGCGCCCGAGGACCGCGTCGTGGGGGCGCCAGGCGCGCCGGATGAAGTTGAGCAGCGACAGCCCGACCGCCACGGCGATGCCCGGCAGCGCCCCGAACAGGACGACGGCGAGGAACGCGACGAGGGCCAGCCCGAGCTCCGACCGACGCTGGCGCCAGAGGCGCCGCAGCCCGTCCAGGTCGAAGAGGCTCAGCGCCGCCGAGATGACGACGGCGGCCAGCGCCGAGTTCGGCACCGGCGCGAGAAGCCCGGGCACCGCGACGAGGAGCACGAGGATCGCGACCGCGCCCACGAGGCCCGTCACCTGCGTCCGGGAGCCGGCCGCCTCCGCGACCGGCGTGCGGGTCGCGCTGCCGCTCGAGGCGAAGCCGCCGACGAGCCCGGCCGCGACGTTCACGACGCCCAGGGCGGCCAGCTCGCGGTCGGCGTCCACGCGCTCGCCCCGCCGGGCGGCGAACGATCGCGAGATGACGCTGGTGTCGGCGAACGCGATGAGCGCGATACCGAGCGCGGTCGGGAAGAGCGCCGCGAGGTCGGCCATCGTCACCGCCGGGAGCCCGATGGCCGGGAGGCCGCTCGGCACGTCGCCGACGACGGCGAGCTCCGCGGAGAGCCCGAAGACGGCCACGACGACGCCGGCCAGGATGACGGCCACGAGAACGCCGGGGATCCGCCGCGAGACGACCTTCAGGCCGAGGATGATCGCGAGCGCGCCGATGCCGATGGCGGCGGCGAGCGGCACCACCTCTCCGTCCGCGATCCCCTGCACGAGCCCCACGAGGCCGCCGACGGCGTCGTTGGCGGAGACGGAGAAGCCGAGCAGCTTGGGAAGCTGGCCGACGATGATGATCAGTGCGATCCCGTTCATGTAGCCGACGCGGATCGGGCGGGACAGGAGATCCGTCACGAAGCCGAGGCGGGCGACCGCGGCGGCGAGGCAGAGGACGCCGGCGATGATCGAGAGGGCGGCCGCGAGGGCGATCGAGCGCGCCGCATCGCCACCCGCAAGGGGCACGACGGCGGCCGCAACGAGCGGGAGCAGGGACGAGTCCGGGCCGACGACGAGGATCCTCGACGGCCCGACGAGGAAGTACGCGACGAGGGCGCCGACCGAGGCGTAGAGGCCGGCGATCGCCGGCAGCCCGGCCGCCTCCGCGTAGCCCATGCCGACCGGCACGAGCACCGCCGTCAGGGCGAGGCCCGCCACGACGTCGTCGCGGAGGAACGCCGGCCGGTACGTGCCGAGGCGCGAGATCGTGGGTAGCGCGGCGGCGACCGCGCCCGCGACGCGCCGCCTCGCGCCGGTTCCGCCCGACGA
This sequence comes from uncultured Chloroflexia bacterium, assembly GCA_963736545.1. Classification (GTDB taxonomy): domain Bacteria; phylum Chloroflexota; class Limnocylindria; order Limnocylindrales; family CSP1-4; genus CTSoil-043. Next base: position 2,553,406 of record CAVTPA010000001.1, on the reverse strand, counting down.
GCCGGCTTCACCGCCGTGGTCGGCTGCGGGTCCCGGCTCGCCCACGCCCACGCCCTCCCTCGCGCAGCGGGCGCCCGGCCGCCGCGGTGACCCGGATCATGCGCCAGCGCCGGGTCGCGCTGCAGGCCCCGCGGGACCGCCGTCCGGCGGGGGCCGCGCGACCCCGCGTGCCCGGGCAGGTGCAGTTCGTGCCGTTCGGGTGAGCACGAGCCGGGACGAGGGGCGCATGATCGGCGTGCGGCGCCGGTTGTCGCCGTCCGAGGAGGTGCGAGCGTGAGCGAGAACAGGGACGCACGCGAGGGGGCGCCGTCCTCGTCTCCCGTCCCCGCGGGCTCCCCGATCACGGCCGATCGACGAGGCCGGCCTCAAGCTCCGGGCGCCGTGGGCCGCAAGCGTCGCGGGGCTGCTGTTCGCCGTGCTGTTCACGGCCACGCTGGTCATGATGCGGAGCTCGCCGCTGGTGTCGGCGGACGACGCGGAGCTGATCGAGCTGTTCCGCGCAGGGCATGCCCTCGTGGTCTCGTTCTGGGACTGGATCGTCCTCGTGCTTCCGGCGTGGGTCGCGATCGTCAGCCTGTTCATCCTCCGCCGCGAGCGGCAGCGCAGCCGGTCGGGGACGGCGGCGCCCCGCATGAGGAAGACGATCCGCCGCGCCACCTCTGCAACGATCCGCTGATGGTCGAGCGCATCTCGTCGGGGATCCTCCTCTTCCGGCGGTCGGTCGGCGGCGTCGAGGTCCTGCTCGGCCATCCCGGCGGGCCGTACTTCGCGGCCCGCGACCTCGGCGACTGGTCGATCCCCAAGGGCGAGGTCGAGGAGGGGGAGGAGCTCGAGGCGGTCGCGCGCCGCGAGTTCCGCGAGGAGACCGGGCACGCGGCCCCGGACGGCCCCGGCATCCCGCTCGGGACGGTTCGCCAGAAGGGGGGCAAGCTCGTCCACGCCTGGGCGCTCGAGGGCGACCTCGACCCGGTGGCCGCCCGCAGCAACACGTTCGCGATGCGGTGGCCCCCCGGCTCCGACACGTGGATCTCGGTCCCCGAGCTCGACCGCGTCGAGTGGTTCGCGCCGGTCGAGGCGCGGCGCCGGATCAAGGAGGCGCAGGTTCCGTTCATCGACCGCCTCCTCGCCTCCCTCGGCTGAGGGCCAGGCCTCGGCGCCTCCGGTCGTAGACTGGGGGTTCACCGACGGCACACGGCCACCCCCGGAGGCTCCCCGATGTCGAAGTTCACCGATGCCCTCAACCGGCAGGTCGCCAATGAGTTCGGCGCGTCGCAGCAGTACGTCGCGATCGCGGCCTGGTACGACGCCGAGACGCTCCCCCAGCTCGCCGCCCACTTCTACCGGCAGGCCGTGGAGGAGCGGAACCACGCGATGATGCTCGTCCAGTACCTGCTCGACGCCGGGGAGAGCGTCGTCATCCCGGGCGTGGAGGCGCCGGCGAACGACTTCGCCGACCCGGTCGCCCCGGTCGCCCTCGCCCTCGCCCAGGAGCAGCGGGTGACCGAGCAGATCTCGGCGCTCGTCGAGCTCGCCCGCGAGGAGCGGAACCGGATCGGCGAGCAGTTCCTCCAGTGGTTCCTCAAGGAGCAGCTCGAGGAGATGTCGAGCATGAGCGCGCTCCTGCGGACGGTCGAGCGGGCGAACGCGGTGAACATCCTGCTGGCCGAGGACTACCTGTCCCGAACCGCCGGGGCGGTCGACGGGACCGAGGCGGACGCGCCGCGCGCCGCGGGCGGCGCCCTCTGAGCCCGGCCGTCCGCCCGGTGCGCCGCCGGCGGACCTCACGGGTCCCATCGCGGCTTCGGGCCGCCCTCGCCCTCGTCGCGGTCCTCCTGCTTGCCGGGTGCGGGTCCGCTGCATCGCCGAGCTCCGGCCCCGCGACCCCGACCGCGGCCCCGGTGCCGGAGGCCTCGTTCACCGGCGGGCCGGCGAGCTCCCGGCTCGACGAGCCGGAGGCCGTCGCCTGGGAGGGCGGGACGTGCGAGCGCGGAGCGGATGACAGCTGGCTCGCCCTGAACATCGGCCACCCGAACGGGGCCGAGTACTTCGGCCTCGTCATCGGCCAGAGCCCCTACACGCCCGCGGCGACGCGGGGCGCGGCCGGCGGCGGGACGTTCGGCGGCGACGACGTCGTCCTCACGTGGCGCCACGACGGCACGGGCCGCAACGTCGCCCGCGGCGGCCTCGTGCTGGAGCTCGCCAAGGACCTCTCGCTCGGCTCGTTCCGCGGCCGCCTCGAGGACGGCACGCCGGTCCGCGGCACGTTCTCCTGCTGAGGGCTCAGCCTGCGGCGCGCACCTCGGCGAGGCGCCGCGCGAGGAAGGTCCGCTCAGTGTCGTTGGCGACGAGCGCGAGCGCCCGTTCGTAGGCGGCGGCGGCCTCGGCGCGGCGACCGATGCGCCGCAGGAGGTCGGCCCGGACCGCGTGGAAGTGCTGGTAGTGCGCCAGCGCGCCATCCGCGCCGAGCGCATCCACCAGCACGAGCCCTGCCACCGGGCCGTCCGCCATCGCGACCGCGACCGCGCGGTTCAGCTCGACGACCGGGCCCGGCGCGACCGTCGCGAGGACCCCGTAGAGCGCCGCGATCTCGCGCCAGTTCGTGGCCTCGGGCCGCGGGCTCCGCGCGTGACAGGCGGCGATCGACGCCTGGAGGAGGTACGGACCGGGCGCGGCGCCGGCCGGCAGGTCCCGGAAGGCCGCGTCGACGAGCGTGAGCCCGGCCGCGATCTCGGGGGCGTCCCAGCGCGCTCGGTCCTGGTCCTCGAGCAGCACCAGGCTCCCGTCCTGCCGGACGCGGGCGTCGCGCCGCGAGTCCTGGAGCAGGAGCAGGGCCAGCAGGCCCCGGGCCTCGATGGCGTCGGGCATGAGGTCGGCGACGAGCCGGGCCAGGCGGATCGCCTCGGCGCACAGGTCGCGTCGGACGAGTGCGTCGCCGGCGGTCGCGCTGTACCCCTCGTTGAAGACCAGGTAGAGGACGGCGAGCACGCCGTCGAGACGCTCGGGGAGCAGGTCATCGGGCGGCACGCGGTAGGGAATGCCGGCGTCGCGGATCTTCCGCTTCGCCCGGACGATCCGCTGGGCGAGGGTCGCCTCCGGGAGGAGGAACGCCCGTGCGATCTCCGGGGTCGTGAGCCCCCCGAGGGTTCGCAGGGTCAGGGCCACCCGGGCGTCGAGCGCGAGCGCCGGGTGGCAGCAGGTGAAGAGAAGCCGCAGCCGGTCGTCGGCGAGGCGGCTCTCGCTCCCGAGGCGCACGATCGACTCCGTTCCCGCGGCGACGAGGCCGCGCTCCAGCTCGGCGAGGTTGTCGAGGTGGCGGCGCGCCCGGCGGACGCGGTCGAGCGCCCGGTTGCGGGAGGTCGTCGTGATCCACGCGCCGGGGTTGGCCGGGATCCCGTCCCGGGGCCACGTCTCGAGCGCGGCGACGAACGCGTCGGCGACGGCCTCCTCGGCGGCGTCGAAGTCGCCGCCGAGGAGGCGGATGAGCGTCGCCAGGGCGCGGCCGGACTCGTCGCGGAAGGTCCGCTCGACGCGCGCGCGGACCTCCGCGTCAGGCGGCGGCCGCCCCCCCGTCACCCGGTCCCGCCGGCTCACCTACGTCTCGACGATCGGCCTGACCTCCATCGACCCGTAGAAGGCGCCCGGGCAGCGGGCCGCCGCCTCGAGCGCCAGGTCGAGGTCGTCGGTCCTGATGATGTAGTAGCCGCCGAGGACCTCCTTGGTCTCGGCGAAGGGCCCGTCGGTCGTGAGCCGCTGGTCGTCGCGCACGCGCACCGTGGTCGCCGACGCGCTCGGCGCCAGCGGCTCGCCGGACTCGTAGATGCCCTTGCCCTGGAGCCATTCCGTGTACGCATTCCAGGGAGCCATGTCCTCCATCGCCTGCGCGTACTCGGCCGGCGGGAGCTCGGGGCCGTAGATCAGGAGCATGTAGCGCATCGGAGCCTCCTACGGTGGTGCCGGGCGGCCGTTCCGCCCCGTCATCAAGGCGACGAACGGGCGACCCCCGAATCGACAGCCGGCCGTCGACCGTTGCCAGAAGGCCCGGATGATCGCACCGTCGCCCCCATCGGTCGAGCGCCCGCGTCCCCCGGCTCGACACCACCCGTATCCTCGGGACCATGCCGCCACGTCCCGAGCTCCTCCAGGTTGCGGGCCGCGAGGTCGCCGTCACCAACCCGGACAAGGTCTTCTTCCCCGACGCGCCCGGCGGGCCGATCACGAAGCTCGAGCTCGTCCGCTACTACCTCGCCGTCGCGGACGGCGCCCTTCGCGGCGCGGGCGGCCGGCCGATGGCCCTCAAGCGCTACCCGAACGGCGCCGACGGCGACTTCTTCTTCCAGAAGCGGGCCCCGGAGAAGCGGCCCGACTTCGTGCGGACCGTCGAGCTGGCTTTCCCGTCCGGGCGCACGGCGGACGAGATCGTGGTCGACGACGCGGCCGCGCTCGCCTGGGTCGATCAACCTCGGCTGCATCGACCTCAACCCGCACCCGGTCCGCGCCGACGACCTCGACCATCCCGACGAGCTGCGCGTCGACCTCGACCCCGTTCCCGGCGTCGAGTGGGACGACGTGCGCCGACGTCGCCCTCGCCGTCCGCGATGCCCTCGCCGACGTCGGGCTCGTCGGCTGGCCCAAGACGTCGGGCTCGCCGCGGCATCCACGTCAACGTTCGGATCGAGCGACGCTGGACGTTCCCGGAGGTCCGTCGGGCCGCCCTCGCCCTCGCCCGCGACGTCGAGCGCCGCGTCCCGGCCCTCGCCACCAGCAAGTGGTGGAAGGAGGAGCGCCACGGCGTCTTCCTCGACTACAACCAGAACGCGAAGGACCGGACGGTCGCCTCGGCGTACTCGGTCCGACCGCGGCCGGACGCGCGCGTCTCGACGCCGCTCGAGTGGGACGAGGTGGCCGACGTCGACGCGGCCGCCTTCACCCTGCGGACGGTGCCGGAGCGGTTCGCGCGGCTCGGCGACCCGCACGCCGGGATCGACGACGCGGCGGGGAGCCTCGACGGCCTCCTCGAGCTCTCGGCCCGCCACGAGGCCGAGGGCCTCGGCGACGCCCCGTGGCCGCCGAACTACGCGAAGACGCTCGACGAGCCGCCCCGCGTCCAGCCCTCGAAGCGGCGGATGAGCACGAAGCCGCTGATCGAGATCGGGCGCGCCGCGAAGCAGGCCGACGCGATCGCCGGCCTCGAGCGGTGGAAGGCGCGCCACCCCGACGCCTGGCCGCACCTCCGCCCGGCCGACGTGCTCGTCGACGCGATGCGCGGTCGCTCCACCACCTGGACTCGCATCCGCGTCAACCTCGAGAACGTGCCGCCCGAGCTCCGCCCGCCCCAGGAGCCGCTCGACCCCGACTACGACCCGTGGGCCGGCATGGAGTGGCCGGGCAAGCCGAGCGGGCCGTCATCGTAGTGCGGTGCCGGGAGGCAACGGCGTGGCGACGAGGTGGCGCGAGGCGCTCGCGTCCCGCGCCGGGCAGGTGCCAAAGGGCCCTTCTCGGTTTCCGGCATGGCGTCGATGCTCAGCGCGCGGCGCCGTTCGGCACGCGGCGCGAAGATTCGGCTGACCTACCGGTACGCGATCCTGAAGTGAGCATTGGCGCCCCACCGGGCCGACGGGGCGCCGGCCGCTCGATCGAGCTCGCAGGCGGCGTGGTCAGCCCCGCCTGAAGTGCGCTCCGCCGCCGGCAAGGGCGACGACCGTGAGGCCGTAGCCGGCGACGAACGCGCCGGTGAATCCGAGGGACGATCCCGCGTCGGCGGGCGCGCCGAGCGCGGCGACGAACGACAGCCCCCAGAACAGCAGACCGAGCACGCCCACGACGAGGCCGATCGCGCGGCCCCACGTGCGGTGGGCCAGCATCCCGAACGCACCGACGATCTGGAGGAGGCTCGCTGCGAGGGCGACGACGCCGACGACGGCGAAGATCCCGGCGAGGGCCGTGGCAAGGTCGCCCCCGACCAGATCCTCGAGCTCGGCCGTCCCTTCAGCGCCGGCAAACAGCGCGCTCCCCAGGAGGAGCAGGGAGCCCATGCCCAGGAGGAGCAGGCCCGCGACGATCAGGAAGATCGCGGAGAGGACGACGAGGACCGACGTCGAGCGCGGCGGCGCGACCGCGGCGCCGGGCCAGCCCGCCGGCGGCGGTGGCCACGACGGGGCGACGGACGTGGCCGTCACGGGCGGAGGCGGCCACGCGGGCGCGGGATCGCTCGTCACGGGCGGAGGCGGCCACGCGGGCGGGCGCTCACGGGCGGAGGCGGCCACGCGCGGGCGCGGGCGGTGGCGGCGGGGGCACGAACGTCGCCTCGGACGCCGGCTCCGGGGGCCGCCATCCTCCAACCGGTTGCGTCCCGCCGTGCTGGTCGGTCATCGTTCGATCCCTCCCTCCGGGCGGCCCGCCCTGCCGCCTCCGATCATGGCGTGCTGGACGCGCCCGGGGTCGCGCCGGGCGACGGCGAGGCCGAGGCCGGCGCAGCCGGGAACAGCGCCCGCGCCAGGGTCCGGACGACGTCGTCGCCCACGTACGTCTCGCGGTTGAACAGGACGGCGATCGCCACCTTCTCCTTCGGGAAGTAGCGGATCGATGCCCGCGTCCCCGCCAGGGCCCCGGTGTGGCCGTAGGCCGGCCGGCCCTGGAATCGCACGCGGCTCGCGCCGAGGCCGTACGAGGACGCCAGGCCGTACGTGTAGGCACGGACGAATGTCAGGAGCTCCTTCCGCGTCGCCGCGCTGAGCACCCGGCCGCCGTACAGGGCCCGGGCCCAGCGGGCCAGGTCCGTCGAGGTCGAGGCCATCGCGCCCGCCGAGCCGGCCGCGGTCACGACGGAGGTGAACGGGACCACGTCCGTGCCGTCCGTCCGGGCGACGGGCGTGACGCGGCCCGCGTCCCCGTAGACGAGGTTGTAGGCGCGGGCGGGTGCGGCCGGCGGCTCGTCGACTGCCTGGACAAACGTCGACGTCAGCTCGAGCGGGTCGATGAGCTCGCGATGGACGAGGTCCGCCCACGGCGCCCCGCCGATCTTCTCGGCGACCATGCCGAGCAGGACGTAGTTCGTGTTCGAGTACGACCACCCTGTCCCGGGAGCGAAGACGCTGCCCGGGCGGACGTATCTGGCCAGGACGTCGTCGCGCGACCACTCGCGCTTCTTGGCCTTGTTGAGCGCCCGGTCGAACTTCGGGTTTCGGAAGAAGTCGGGGATCCCGCTCGTGTGGTTGAGGAGCATCCGGATCGAGATCCGGTTCGCGTCCGGCCAGTCGGGGATCCAGTGGGACAGCGGTTCGTCGAGCCGAAGCCGGCCCTCGTCGACGTAGCGGAGGATCAGGGCCGAGGTGAACGTCTTCGTCACGCTGGCGATCGCAAACGGGGTCGAGGGCCGGACCTTCCGGCCGTCGGCCACGTTGGCCATCCCGAGCGTCCCCGTCCACGAGGACCCATCGGGGAACGTGACGGTCGCCTGGACGCCCGGCAGGAGCAGCTCCTTCTGGGCCCGCGCCAGCGCCCGGTCGAGGCGCGCCGCGGTCTTCGGGGGGACGGTCGGCGCGGGCGTCGCGGACGGGACCGGGGTTGCCGAGGGTGTGGGGGTGGGGGTCGGGGTCGGAGTCGGAGTCGGGAGCGGCGTGGCGGAAGGATCGGGCGTCGTCGGGGACACCGTCGCCGGGGGAGTCCCCGGCGCGGCCGGGGATGCCGCGCTCGGCGCTGCCGGCGACGCCGCCGGGGCGGGATCCAGCGGGCGGCCGCCGGTGGCGAGCGCGATCGCGCTGCCGAACGACCCCGGGTCGGCCACCGCCCAGCCGGCCGCCAGGCTCACTCCGAAGACGGCGACGAGGCCGGCGACGATCGCAACCCGGCGTCGGCGACGGGGCCGCTTCGGCGGCGTCCAGCCGCGCGTCACGCCGGCTGCTCCTCGAAGACCGCGGCCAGCTCGTAGGGGACGGTCGCCTCCAGCTGGTCGTAGCGGCATTCGGCCGGCGAGCGATCGGGGCGCCAGCGGACGAGCCGCGTCGCATGGCGGAACCGATCCCCTTGCAGGTGGTCGTACGCGACCTCCGCGACCCGCTCGACGCGGAGCGGCTCCCAGCCGAGGTCCTTGCCCCGGTTCCAGCGGCTCTGCGCGCCCGGCATCCGCCGACCGTACGCCTCCTCGGCGAGCTCGGCCGTCGCCCACTCGCGCCACGGGTGGCCGTCGAGGGCTCCCTCGCGAAGCTGCGCCAGCTCGTCGACGAGCTCTCGGCGCCGCACGGCGCTGAAGCCGGAGGCGACGCCGACGTGGTGGAGCGAGCCGGCCTCGTCGTGGAGGCCCAGGATGAGGGAGCCGACCCCGGTCCCGGCCTCGTCCTTGTGCCACCGGAACCCGGCGACCGCGACGTCTGCGGTCCGGGCGTGCTTCACCTTCGCCCAGCCCCGGCGGCCCGGCTCGTACGCGCCGTCGAGCCGCTTCGCGATCACCCCGTCGAGGCCGGCGCCCTCGAAGCGGGCGAACCAGTCCGCGGCGAGGTCACGGTCCTCGGTGAGTGGCGTCAGGCGGAAGCGCGGCACGCCCGGCGCGAGGCTGGCCGCGAGCTGCCGGCGCCGCTCGGAGAACGGCTCCTCGCGCAGGTCGGCGTCGGCGAGCGCGACGAGGTCCCAGGCCACGAAGCTCGCCGGCATCTCCGCCGCCAGGCGCCGAACGCGGGACTCCGCCGGGTGGATCCGGAGGAGGAGCGCGTCGAAGTCGAGGCCGCTCGGGCCGGCAATGACGATCTCGCCGTCGACGACGGCTCGCGGCGGGAGGGCGGCGAGGAGCGGCTCGGCGAGCTCGGGGAAGTAGCGGTCGAGCGGCTTCAGGTCCCGGCTCTGGACGAGGAGCTCGCCGCCGTCGCGGAAGACGAGCGCCCGGAAGCCGTCCCACTTCGGCTCGTAGGCCCAGCCCGGACCGTCGGGGAGCGCGGCGATGGGCTTCGCGAGCATCGGCGCCAGCGGGGGCGCGACGGGGAGGTGCACGCGCGGATTATGCGCGACCGGCGCGCCGACGCCCGGCGACGCCCCGGCGGGCCCCGGTGGCGCTCCACGGACCGGCTTCCCGGGGCGGCCGTCCGCCCCGGGGCCGGGGTTGCCGGTCAGGCCGGCTCGTAGCTCGCGTAGTCGGGCCACCAGATCGCGGCGTCGACGGCGGCCACGGCTCGCGCCCTGCCCTCGTCGCCGGCCGGGATCGGCTCGCCGTCCACCATGCCCATCTGCTCGACGAGCGCGATCGCGATCGCGCGCGAGATGCTCCGAAGGTCGGCGACCGGCGGGTACAGGGCCCCACAGCCGAGGCGCTCGTCGGTGACCATCCCGGCGAGCGTCCGGGCGGCGATGAGGAACGCGTCGTCGCGGATGCGCTGGACGCCGGCCACGATCGCCCCGAGTCCGATGCCGGGGAAGATGAACGAGTTGTTCGCCTGCCCCACGACGCACGTGCGGCCGGCGTGGTGGACGTCGGGGAATGGGCTCCCGGTCGCGCACATTGCGCGTCCGTCCGTCCACTCGGCGACCTGCTCCGGCGTGGCCTCGGTCTTGCTGGTCGGGTTCGAGAGCGGGAAGATGAGCGGCGCGGGACAGCCCGCGGCCATCGCCCGGATGAGCTCTTCCGTGAACGCGCCGGGGGTCTGGGTCGTACCGATGAGCGTCCCCGGCCGGAGCGTGCGGACCACGTCGACGGGGGAGTCCTCGGGACGCAGCCCCAGGGCGGCCATGTCGTCAGGGGTCAGGCCGAGGGCGGCCTTGTCGTCCTCGATCCCGGGCCGCCCGACGTAGACGAGGCCCTTCGTGTCGAAGAGGACCGTGGAGCGCCGGACCGTCTCCGCGTCCGCGCCGGCCTCGCGCAGTGCCGCGTGGACGAGGCGGGCGATGCCGATCGCCGCCGCGCCCGCGCCGAGGAACACGAACCGCTCGCCGACGAGCGGCCGGTGCAGGTACTCGAGCCCGGTCAGGATCCCGGCGAGCACCACCGCGGACGTCCCCTGGATGTCGTCGTTGAACGACAGGATGGCGTCGCGGTAGCGGTCGAGGATGCGGATCGCGTTGTGCTGCTTGAAGTCCTCCCACTGGAGGAGCGCCCGCGGGAACACCGCCCGCACGCCGTCGACGAACGCCTCGATGAACGCGTCGTACTCGGGCCCGCGGAGCCGCGGGTGGCGCCAGCCCAGGTAGAACGGGTCGTTGACGAGCGCCTGGTTGTCCGTCCCGACGTCGAGCGAGACGGGCAGCGTCCAGGCCGGGTAGATCCCCGCGCCGGCCGAGTACAGGGCAAGCTTGCCGACCGGGATCCCCATCCCGCCGGCGCCCTGGTCGCCGAGTCCCAGGATGCGCTCGTTGTCGGTGGCGACGATGAGCCGGACCTCGGTCTGCGACGCGTTCCGGAGGACCTCCGGGATCCGGTGGAGGTCGGCCGGCGTGATCCAGACGCCGCGCGGCCGGCGGAAGATGTGGCTGTACTTCTGGCAGGCCTGCCCGACCGTTGGCGTGTAGACGATCGGCAGGAACTCCTCGAGGTTCTCGGCGATGAGGCGGAAGAAGAGCGTCTCGTTGCGGTCCTGGAGCGCGGCCAGGCCGATGAACTTCTCGAGGTCGTCCTCCTTGCGGCGGATGTGCTCGAGCTCGAGGGCGAGCTGCTCCTCGAGGGTCATGACGTGCATCGGCAGGAGCCCGTGAAGGCCGAACCAGTCACGCTCCTGGTCGGTGAAGGCAGCGTCCTTGTTGTACAGGGGTCGCCCGAGCAGCGAGCGGCCGCGGAAGGCGACCCGCAGGGGGGTACGGGAGTCGGGAGGCGCGGCCACGTGAGTCAATGGGTCACCACCACGGTTGCAGAGGTATGGGTAACGACGTGCTCCGGGATGCCTTCGACCATCCGGTCGAGGGCACGAAGGCCCCGGGAGCCGACGACGATCGTGTCGAAGCCGCCCTCGACGGCGATCCGCTCGATCGTCGGAGCCGGATCGCCGAGCGGCTCGAGGAGGTCCACCTCGAGCCCGTGAGCGGCCAGCAGGCGCTTTGCCTCGTGGAGCTCCCGGGCGTGCGCCTCGCCGCCGTCCCAGGGCTCCATCGGCCGACCGCTCCCGTCGAGGGGGACCACGGAGACCACGCTCAGCGAGGCGTGGAACGCGAGGGCCAGGGCCGCCGCCGTCTCGAGGGCACGGCGGGCCGGCTCACCTCCGTCGTACGCGAGAAGGATTCGCTCCATCGCCACTCTCCCGCTCGCGAGTCGGCCGGACGCCGGGTCGGCTCGGTTGTCTCCGTCAGGTTCGCGCCGCCGGGTGGCCGCGGCTAGGGCGGTTGGAACCGATCCCCCGTGCCGGTCGGATCGCGGGGCAGGGGAACCGTTGCCCGTCGCATGCCGTCGGGGTGGCCATGAGCCGACGCACCTCGCCCCGACCGTCCAATCTCGCCACCGTCGCCCTGGCCGTCGCCGCGGTCCTCCTCGTTGCCGCCTGCGGCGGTGGCTCAGGCCCTACGCCCAGCGCGCCCCCCACCGATCCAGTGGTCGAGAGCCCCACGCCGGCCGAGCCGTCGGACGCTCCGGCCGAGCCGTCCGACGGAGCTCCGGGCGAACCCGCGACGGCCCTCCCCGGCACCGCCTGGAACGTGACGCGCTTTGCCGGCGAGGCGGGTGCCCTCGTCGGGGTGCTGCCGGCGACGACGATCACGCTCGAGTTCGGCGCGGACGGACGCCTCGGAGGAACGTCCGGCTGCAACAGCTACGGCGCGGACTACACGGTCGACGAGGCCGACCGGAAGCTCACCGTCGGCCTGGCCAGCCAGACGCTCATGCTCTGCGAGCCGCCCGCGCTGATGGTGCAGGAGGCGGGCTACGTCGCGGCGCTCCAGCGGGCCGAGGCGTACGACCTCGCGGACGGCCGCCTGACGATCCTCGACGGGGCCGGCGCAACGCTCGTCGAGGCGGAGCAGGTGGCCGGCGGCGCCTGACCGGCGACCCGAGGCGCGGCCCCCGGCGGTCGCGCCGTCGTGCCGGCGGCGCCGGTCGCGCCGGTCGTGCCGGTCGTGCCGGTCGCGCCGTTCGTGCCGGCGGCGCCGGTCGTGCCGGCCTGGTGCCCGTGGCAGCCGCCGTGGGCCCTCCAGTCGTGCAACCCGTCATATGCGCGTCCAGCGAACCGTATGGGAGGTCGACAGGCAGCTCCCGGACCGGAGGAGCTCTGCGGGGGCGCCGGGCACGCAGGACCCGTGCTCGGGTGGACGCTCGGACTCCGGTCGAGGCCGTCTCAGCCCCGATGGAACCAGCGATACGGTGCGGCCGGCACGCTTCTGACAGGAAACCCGCGGCAACGCGGCCGGCGGCGGGCGCGTCCGGCGCCCCGCGCGCCACGGCGACCCCGCCACCGCGCACGTGCCCGCCCGGCGCGTCACGCGGCCGCGGCGGCGGTGGGCGGGATCCTGGCGGCGCTGATGGCGCACGCCCACCCGCGGCTCCGGCCGCCTTCGCTTCGCCACCGCCACCGCGCCGCGCGGTTCCCGCTCCGCGGGTCCGACCAGGACCCGGCCGGATCCGCAGCAAGGACCTCCTCGAGCACCCGGAATCGATCGAGCCCGGCCGCCGGCCGGGCTCGATGCGGATGCGATGCGAACAGCGGCGCCGGTCAGGACTCGGCGCTCTCCGCGGCGGATGCGGCCTCGCCCTCGGCACCGGCCGCCTCGGCGGCCTCGGCGGCAGGCGCAGCCTCGGCCTCCTGGACGCGCGGCGGGGAGACCTTGAAGACGATCTCGTCGGGGTCGGTGAGGAGCGTGACGCCCTCGGGGATCGCGAGGTCGCGAGCGTGGATCGCCGCGTCGAAGTCGACGAGTGCGGCGAGGTCGACCTCGATCGACTGCGGCAGGTTGTCCGGCCGGGCCCGGACCTTGACGCTGCCGGAGGCGTTGAGGAGCGTCCCGCCGAGCTTGGAGACGGCCTCCGACTCGCCGGTCCCGTGGACCGGAACGTCCACGGTGAGCTCTTCCGTCATCCGCACCGCGAAGAGGTCGACGTGGATGGGGCGCCGGCTCACCTTGTGGATCTGGACCCCATGGATGAGCACCGGCGTGGGCTTGCCGCCGTCGACCGAGAGGTCGATGAGGGCGTTGGGGCCGACGCGGCGCCGCAGCAGGCCGAAGTCGTGGGCGTCGAGGGTGACCGACGCCGACTCGAGGCCGTGGCCGTAGACGACGGCGGGCAGAAGGCCGTCCCGACGGAGGCCGGCGACGGCCTTCCCGGTGACGGTGCGGCGCTCGGCGGCGAGCGCGGGGCGGGCGGAGCTCATGCTGGTCCTCTGGTGCTGGCAACGTCTGCGGGGCGAGCCGGTGCGGCCTCGTGCGGCGGCGCGGCCCTACCGGGGCCGGGCGCGCGATCCCACGCAGGGTAGCACGGCTCGGCCGCGCGCCGGGTGTACGATCCGGCCGCCATGGTCGCCACCATCCTGGTCGTCGAGGACGAGCACGCCGTCGCCCGCGGAATCGAGTTCGCGCTCGCCCAGGAGGGCTACGTCGTCAGCGTCGCCCGCTCCGGCGAGGAGGGGCTCGAGTTCGCCACCCACCAGGCCCCGGACCTCGTCGTCCTCGACGTCCGGCTGCCGGGAATGGACGGCTTCGAGGTCCTCCGCCGCCTCCGGGCGACCGGGGCGAAGATGCCGGTCCTCGTCCTCACCGCCCGCGACGACGAGGTCGACAAGGTCATCGGCCTCGAGCTCGGCGCGGACGACTACCTGACGAAGCCGTTCGGGCTTCGCGAGCTCATGAGCCGGATCAAGGCGCTCCTGCGGCGCGCCTACGGCGACCTCGCCGACGCGGCCGGCGGTCGGGTCATCCGCCACCGGGACCTCGTCATCGACCTCGAGCGACGGCGCGTCCAGCGGGGCGGCAAGCGTCTCAGCCTGACCCCGACCGAGTTCGAGATCCTCCGCCACCTCGCGAGCCGGCCCGGACGCGTCTACACGCGGGGTGAGCTGCTCGAGCTCCTGCGGGACTACGAGGCCCTCGACCAGGACGAGAAGACGATCAACGTCCACGTCAGCCACCTGCGCGAGAAGATCGAGGACGACCCGTCCCAACCGGTCTTCGTCCTGACCGTCCGGGGAGTCGGCTACGCCTTCGCCGACCGCTGACCCCGACGCCCCGGTCGGCGCCGAGCGAGACGACGAGCCGTGGAGCGGGAGCGCCCCGGCTCCGTCCCGCGGCGGTCGCACGTTCCAGGCACGCCTCACCCTCGCCTTCGTCGCGGTCGTGGCGCTCTCCCTCCTCGTCACGGCGGTCATCGTCATCAACCGGCTCGATGCCTACTTCCGGGACCAGGAGCAGGCGGCGCTCGGCGCGCGGGCAACGGAGGTGGGCCGGATCGTCGCGATCGTGGCCATCCCGGCCTCGGGCGCGACCGGGACCGTGATCGGCGCCGGGAATACGCTGAACCCGAACGTCGCCGAGGCCGTCGGCAACCCCGACTTCCTGCGGTTCCTCGCCGACGAGGTGGCCCAGGCCGACGTCCGCGTCGACCTCGGGGGAGCGGTCCAGGTGGCGGACGGCCGGGTCGTCGTGGCACCCGCCGAGGGCGGGACGTTCTCGGCCGCGCTCACGGCCGAGGCCGAGCGGGGCCAGGCGCGCGAGCCCTTCGTCGCGACCGACGTGACCGGCCCCGTCGCCGGCGGGACGTTCGGCGATCCGTGGGGCGTCCGGGTCATCCTCTCCAACCCGTACACCACCCGCGCCTCGACGCTCGGCACGATCACCGGCCTCATCGTCATCACCGCGTTCGGTGCCCTCATCGTCACGCTCCTCGTGGCCGCGTACCTCGCCGCCCGGTTCACCCGCCCCCTGCGACGGCTCGGCGAGGCGACGCGCCGTCTCGGCGCAGGGGACCTGAGCGGGCGCGTGCCCGTTGCCGAGGTCGAGTCTTCGTACGCCGAGGTCGCCGAGCTCGCCCGCCAGTTCAACGTCATGGCGGATCGCCTCGAGGAGTCGATCGACCTCATCCGCCGCGACCGCGACCGCAGCCGCGACTTCCTCGCCGACGTCTCCCACGAGCTGCGAACCCCGCTCGCGGCCCTTCGGATGCACGTCGAGCTGCTGCAGGGCCGGGCCGGCGACGACCCCGTGACCCGGGCCGAGTTCCTCGAGACGAGCCGCCAGCAGCTCGACCGGATGGACTGGCTGGCGCAGAACCTCCTCGAGCTGTCGAAGCTCGAGTCGGGCCTCCTGCGCCTGGACCTGCGACCCGAGGACGTCCGCTCGACCGTCGAGTCCGCCTGCGAGCAGGCCGGCCCGGCGGCGCGGCGAAAGGGAGTCTCGCTCGAGCTCCACCTCCCGCCCGCGCCCCTGCGCACGCTCCACGACCCCCAGCGCATGGGGCAGGTCGTGGCGAACCTCGTGGGCAATGCGATCAAGTTCACCCCTGCCGGCGGCTCGGTCGTGGTGACGCTGGAGCCGCACCGCGACGGGGCCCGCCTCCAGGTCCGCGACACGGGCGTCGGCATCGACGCGTCCGAGATCCCCCACATCTTCGAGCGGTTCTACCGCGGCTCGCGGGCGAACGAGGCCCGCGGATCGGGGAGCGGTCTCGGCCTCGCGATCGCGAAGTCGATCGTCGACATGCACACCGGGCGGATCGCGGTCGAGAGCCGCGTCGGCGCCGGGACGACGATGACGGTGACGCTGCCCCGGCGGCCGCGGGGCACGGACGGGGACGGGACCGCCGGGGCCGCAGAGTCGGCCGCGATGTGACGATTTCTTCATCGCCGCCCGACCGGGCCGCAATCACGGTCCGCCACAGTTGACGCAGATCCGGGCCGGATCCCCAGCCGGCCCGCCAGCGATCGAATCCCGGAGCCCCGTCCACCCATGACCTACCCGCTCGACCCCCCGCCCGACGTTCCCGCGTCGCCGTCGGATCCCGCGCCCTGGGCGCCCTCGCCGGCCGCAGACCCCGCGCCCGCGATGCCGGCGCCCACCACACCCGCTGCTCCCGCGGCATCGGACCGTCCGACGCAGCCCGTCGTCTACTCGCCGAGCGCCGATCGCCGGCCCGCCTGGGCCGATGTCGCGGCCGAGGCCGACGCCGAGAACGTGGCCCCGACGACGCCGCGACGCTGGTACGAGCCGGATCCGCTCCCCGTGGCCCCTCCGCCTCCCTCCCGCGGCGGCGCGACGGTGGGCCTCGTCCTCGCGGCGGCCCTCGGCGCCGCGATCTTCGGGTCGCTGGGAACGTACGGGATCCTCACCGCGACCGGAGCTCTCGACCGCGAGGCGCCGTCGATCGCGCCCGTCGGGCAGGGAAGCCAGACGGTGCAGCCGCTCCCGACGCAGGGCCAGGTGCAGCCGGTCACGATCGACGAGAGCTCGGCGATCACGCAGGCGGCGGCCGGGGTCTCGCCGGCGATCGTCACGATCTCCGTCGGCGGCGCCGCGGCCAACCCGGACGACCCCTTCTTCGAGATCCCCGAGGGCGTCGGCTCCGGCGTCATCTTCGACGCGGCCGGCTGGATCGTCACGAACAAGCACGTGGTCGAGGGGGGCGGGGGCCTCCGGGTCACCCTCGAGGACGGCCGCAGCTTCGACGGGACGGTCTACGGGATCGACACGCTGACCGACCTGGCGATCGTGAAGATCGAGGCGTCCGGGCTCCCGACGGCGCCGATCGGCGACTCGTCGGCGGCCAAGGTGGGGCAGCTGGCGATCGCGATCGGCAGCCCGCTCGGGACGTACACGAACTCGGTGACGGCGGGGATCATCTCCGCCTTCGGGCGGACGATCCAGGTCCAGGACGGGACGACCATCCGCAACCTCATCCAGACCGATGCCGCGATCAACCCGGGCAACTCCGGCGGGGCGCTCCTCGACTCGGGCGGCAACGTCATCGGCATCAACACCGCGGTCGCCCAGACGGCCGAGGGGATCGGCTTCGCGATCCCGATCGACATCGCCCGGCCGATCATGCAGCAGGCGCTCGCCGGCCAGGAGCTGGTGCGGCCGTGGATCGGCATCCGCTACGTGCCGATCACCCGCTCGATCGCAGCCGAGAACGACCTCCCGGTCGAGGCCGGGGCCTGGGTCACGGCGCAGGACGCCCAGGGGCGCCCGGTCGAGTCGGTCATGGCCGACAGCCCCGCCGCGGATGCCGGCCTCCGGGACGGCGACATCATCGTCGCCGTCGAGGGCACCGCGATCGACGGCGACAGCCCGCTCGACGACATCCTCACCGAGTACGCGCCGGGCCGGGCGATCGCCCTCGAGGTCCTCCGCGACGGCGAGCGGATCACCCTTGCGCTCACCCTCGGGACGCGGCCGGCGAACCTGTAGGGCGGTTCCGGCCGGGACGAACGCAGCGGCCGGCGGCGCTTCGGCGCGTCAGCGCGAGCGGCGGATCTCGACGCCGGCCCAGGCGAGCTCGCCGGGGAGCGGCGGGCGCATCTTGCGGACGCGGACGGTCACCGCCCCGACCGAGGCGTGGGCCGCGAGCACCGCGACCGCGATCCGCTCGGCAAGCGTCTCGAGAAGGGCGACGTGGGGTCCCTCCACGACGCTCCGCGCGAGGTCGAAGACCCGGCCGTAGTCGACCGTGCGGGCGAGGTCGTCCCGCCGGCCGGCGGCCACGAGGCCCAGCTCGAGGACGACGTCGACCTCGAACGGCTGCGCCTCCTCCGCCTCGGACGGCAGGACGCCGTGGCGCCCCTCGAAGCGCATCGCCCGCAGCTCGATCCGGTCGCTCATCGACGTCCCTCCCCGGGTGCTCGGCCGCCCGGCAGGGCGCCGGCACGGCGGCTCATCGCGCTTCGTCCCAGCCGTCGGGCCGCCAGCCGCGCACGACCGCGTCGGCCATCCGCGCCGCCCGGACGTTCGGCAGCACGTCGTGGACCCGGACGATGTCGATGCCGGCCGCCGCCGCGAGGACGGTCGTGGCGACCGTGGCCTCGACGCGCTCGGCGGGCGGAAGGTCGAGGATCTTGCCGAGCGTCGACTTGCGGGACGCGCCAAGGAGGACCGGGAGGCCGAGCACGTGCAGCACGGCGAGGTCCTCGAGGAGGGCGAGGTTGTGCTCGGGCGCCTTGCCGAAGCCGAAGCCGGGATCGACGATCAGGCGCTCGCGCGGCACGCCGGCCGCGACGGCGCGATCGATCGCCCGCTGGAGGTCGGCGACGATCTCGGCGAGGAGCGCCGTGTAGCGGGCCTCGGCCCGGTTGTGCATGAGGACGAGGGGCACGCCGCGCTCGGCGGCGAGGCGGGCGAGGGCGTCGTCGGGCGCCACGCCCCAGACGTCGTTGACGAGGTGGGCGCCCGCGTCGAGGGCGGCGGCGGCGACCGACGGCTTCGTCGTGTCGATCGAGAGCGGCATGTCGGGGAGCGCCGTCCGCAACGCCGCGATCACGGGCACGACGCGGGCGGCTTCCTCGGCCGCGGAGACCGGCGCATGGCCCGGGCGGGTGGATTCGCCGCCGACGTCGAGGAGGTCCGCGCCCTCGGCGGCCATCCGGACGGCGGCCGCGATCGCGGCCTCGACCGGGTCGTCGCCGGCCGGGAGCTCGTCGCGGGGGGCGAGGTCGGCGGCCGCGGCGGAGGGGCCGCCGGCCGCCGCGAGGAGCCCGTCGCCGGAGAACGAGTCGGGGGTGACGTTGAGGATGCCCATGACGTACGTCCGCGTCCCCCAAACGAACGTCCGCGGGCCGATCGTGAGCGGCGGCAGGGGACCCCGCAGCCCGGACGGGGTCGCGGTCGGCGCCGCGAACGAGGCCGTCGCGGCGCCACCGCCCCGGGCAGGATCGGCGGCCACGACGCCGCGCTCGGCAGGCAGCGCGCGGACAGGGTCGCCGGCGGGATCGCTCACGGGCCGATCGTACGCCCGGCGGCGCCAGGTGGGGCCGGGTCGCGGAGGTCCGGGTCGTCGACGAGGAGGGCCCGCGCCGTACCGACGAGGTAGAGCGAACCGGCGACGACGACCGGACCCTCCGCCCGGGCGACCGCAGCTTCCACGGCGGCCGCCGGCGCCGCGACGACCTCCACCGGGCCGGCGCCGGCGCCGGCCGCCGCGGCCCACCGCGCCGCCAGGGCGTCGGCCGCGAGCGCCCGCGGTCCCTCGACCCGCGTCGCGATCACGTGGGCGCCCGCGAGGGACCGGGCGGCCGCGAGCGGCCGGAGGACGCCGTCCACGTCCTTGTCGCCCATGATCGCCAGGACGAGCGTGAGCGGGGCGGGCCGCGGATCGCTGCCGCCTCGCAGCTGCGGCCGGAGCTCGTCGAGCGCGGCCGCGAGCGCCGCTGCGCCGGCCGGATTGTGGGCACCGTCGAGCAGCACCTCGGCGGGTCTGCCGCCGGGCCCCACGCCGGGCACCTCGAGCAGCTCGAGCCGGCCCGGCCAGCGGGCGGACGCGTAGCCGGCTCGGCGGGCATCCGGCGGAACGCGCGCGATCCCCGCCTCGCCGAGCGCGTCGAGGACGGCGTCGGCGACCGCGACGTTGGCCGCCTGGTGGCGCCCGAGGAGCCCCACGCGGGTCTCTCCGAGGCCGGGAAGGTCGACGACGATCCCGTCGCGGTCCATCGCGAGCACCGGGGCCGGCGCCACCTCGACGAGGTCGACGCCGAGGCGTCGTGCCCGGGCCCGGATGACCGCCAGCGCATCGCCGGCGGCGCCGGTGACGGCTCGATCACCGCGGACGATGATCGCCGCCTTCTCCCTCGCGATGTCACGGACCGTGGGACCGAGCCACTCGGTATGGTCGAGATCGACGTTCGTGATCGCGGCAACGCCGCCGTCCCAGGCGTGGGTCGCGTCGAGCCGCCCGCCGAGCCCGACCTCGACGACGGCGAGGTCGACGGCCTCCCGGGCGAACCAGGCGAACGCGAGGGCCGTCATCAGCTCGAACTCGGTCGGCGGGCCGTGGCGACGGGCCACCCGGTCGGCGGCCGGCAGCACGTCGCGGACGAGCGCGGTGAACGCGTCCGCGTCGATCAGGCGGCCGCCGATGCGCAGCCGCTCGCGGTACGTGACGAGGTGCGGCTTCGGCGTGTCGCCGGCGCGATGTCCCGCCGCCGCGAGGCAGGCCGAGACAAGGGCGACGACGCTCCCCTTCCCGTTCGTGCCACCGACGAGCACGCCGCGGACGCCCGCCTCCGGGCTGCCGAGGGCGCGGAGCAGCGCCCTTGTCCGCGCGAGCCCGAGGCGGATGCCGAAGCGGCCGCGCGCCTGGACCGCGGCGACGGCTGCGGCGAAGACGTCCGGCAGAGCGGAGGAGCCGGAGGCGTCGCGCGAGCCGGGCACGTCGGGCTCGTCGGGCGGCCCCGGCCGCTTCCCCGCCGGGCGAGGCACGGTCACCGCCCTGGGCCCCCGGCTGCGCCGGCAGCCATCACCGGCTCAGCTCGTCCTCGTAGAAGACGCACTGGTTGAAGCGCGCCGAGAGGCACACGTCGTTGACGTACCCCTGCTCCATGTGGACCCCGCCGCGGAGCTGGCAGCGGGACACGTTCGCCTCCTGGCGGACGAGCGCCTTGAGGAGGTGCGGCGCCTGGATGGGGATCGCCCCGCGCGAGCCGGTCATGTAGAAGTGCGGGCAGACGTTGCGGCGGAGGTTCGGCATGCCGAAGCCGACGCGCGATGGGACTCCCGGGCGCGGCGCAGTCGTGGCACTCCCCGGGCGGGCGGCTGCGGCGCTCGGCGCCTCGATCGACGACCGGCCCGCGGCCGCCATCGCCTGGATCGCCGTCGCCGAGCGGGCGATCGGCAGGCCGACGCGCGCGATCGGCGGGTGCATCGGCCGTGGCTGGTCCGGGGGCACGGCGCGCGGCACGCTGCCGACGCCCGGCCCCATCGCGCGGCGCTCGTCGGGCGTCGGCAAGCCGCCGGAGCGCGTGATGACGCGGGGCTGGATCGGCGAGAGACCCGCCGGGCGCGCCCCCGGCCCGACCCCGATGACGGGGCGCGCAGACGCGGACGCCGGCGCCGGGCGCGGCGCCACGGGCGACCCCCGTCGCATCGGTTCGCGGTCCTGCACTCCCCACCTCGTTCGACGGCACGCTCCCGGACGTGCACGACGCCCCCAGCGTACACCGGACCACACCGCGGAGGCGCGGCCGGTTCGCGCACCGGTCGGGCGCGGACGGCGGGTCGTGCAACAATGGGCGGCGATGACCTCCCGCCGCGACCGGCCGAGACAGGTTCGACCGCGCCCGCCCTCGTCCGGCCGACCTCGTCAGCTGCCCCCGACCCCCCGCGGACCGGTGGTGCCCCGGGCCGTGCGGCCGCGCAGCCCGGAGCCGGCCCGGGGCATGCCGATCGTCGCCCGGCTCGCGCTCGTCGTCGCCGTCGTGTCGCTGGCCGCGGTCGTCCTCGCCACCGTCAGCGGCGCGCTGCCCCGGGTCGTGGCGTCGATCGGGGCCGCGTTCGGCGGCCTGACCGACTCCGTCCTCACGACCCCGACGCCGGCCATCGAGCCGATCCCGATCCCGCCGGCCCCGACGCTCGTCGCCCCCGAGAGCCCGTACACGAACGCCGAGACGGTGACGATCAGCGGCACCGTCCCGGGGGACGTCGCCGGGCGCAGCGGCTACCTCGTCCGCGTCTACGTCGCCCTCCCGGACGAGGAGCCGATCGCGATCCGCGAGGTCCCGGTCGGCGAGACCCCGTCCTTCGTGATCGCCGCGCTGCCCCTCGAGAAGGGGCGCAACGACATCACGGCAACGATCGTTGGCCCGGGGGGCGAGAGCGAGCCGTCGCCCGTCATCACCTACGTCCGCGACACGGCGAAGCCCAAGATCACGATCACGTCGCCGAAGAACGGCGCGACCGTCAATCGGGCGAACGCCACGATCAAGGGCAAGACGCAGGCGCTGGCCACGGTGATCGCGCGGAACGAGGCGAACGGCACGTCGGCCAGCGCCACGGCGAAGGACGACGGAACGTTCACCCTGAAGGTGCCGCTCAGCGCTGGGACGAACGGGATCGCCCTCACCGCCACCGACCTGGCCGGCAACGAGGCGACGGCTGTCGTCACAGTGCGCCGCGGCTCGGGCAAGCTGGCCGTCGCCCTCACGTCGTCGGCCTACCGGATCAGCGTTCGCTCCCTCCCCCGCTCGATCGAGATCGAGGCGACCGTCACCGACCCCGACGGCCGCCCGCTGCGGGGCGAGACGGTCACCTTCACGCTCACCGTGCCGGGGGTTCCGGCGATCACGGGCGAGGAAGTGACGGCGGCAGGCGGGGTCGCGACCTTCCGCACGACGATCCCGGCCGGTGCCACCCGCGGAAGCGGCCTGGCAACCGCGTTCGTCGACACCGCCGAGCACGGCGAGGCATCGGCGCGTACCTCGATCACGCTCGTTCGGTAAGGCTCG
Organism: uncultured Chloroflexia bacterium; assembly: GCA_963736545.1. GTDB lineage: Bacteria > Chloroflexota > Limnocylindria > Limnocylindrales > CSP1-4 > CTSoil-043. The sequence goes on along the minus strand of CAVTPA010000001.1, from coordinate 2,531,093 downwards.
GCCCTGTCCGGACGGGGCCGGATCGATCGCCCGTTCGACGGCACGACTTCGCCGCCGATTCGATCCTCCGTTCGACGAGCGTGACGAATCGCTCGACAGCCGGTTCGTGCGCAGCTACCATCCGCCCATGCCGAACTGGCGCTGCCCGCACTGCCGCACGCCGCAACCCGAGGCGGCGCGCTGCTGGGTCTGCCGGCGCTCCAGCACGAGCTGCGCGACCTGCATCCACTTCCGGCGGTCGATCGCCCCGCTCGTCGGGGGCACGTGCGGCCTCGACGTGCGGGCTGTGCCGCTTCGGGGCGACGAGCTGCGCGGCTGCTGGCGGCCGGTCAGGCCCGGCCGCACCGTGGGCCCGGACGCGCTCCCGGTCGTCGACCCGCTCGGGCCCGTGTTCGCCATGCCCGGCGGGATCTGGGCAGAGCCCGAGGCCTGATCGGGGTCCCGGCTACGGTGCCGGGGTCGGCGTCGGCGTCTCCGCCGGCGGCGGGGTCGGCGTCGCCGGGGCGATGACTCCCAGGCGCAGCACCGAGCCGGCCTCCACGGACTGGCCCGGCGCCGGGTCCTGGCTCACCACGATCCAGTTCGCCGGCGGACTCGACGGGTTGAACCGGACCTCGAGCCCCTGCGCGGTGGCCTGGACGGTCGCCTCCTGGACGGTGAGGTCGACGTAGGTCCCGACCGACACCGGCGGCGGCGTCGGGCGCGGGGTCGGTGTCGGCTCCGGGGTCGGGGTCGGCGTCGGCGTGGGCGTCGGGGTGGGGCTCGCCGTCGGCTCGGGGCCGCGCGAGACCTCGTAGTCGATGGGGGTGCCCGTCGGCACCTGGGTGCCGGCCGGGATCGACGTCCCGATGACGGAGCCCTCGGGGACCGCCTCGTCGAACTCCGGCGTCCGAACGCCGAGCTGCAGGTTGGCGTCGGCGATGAGCTGGATCGCCTCGTTCTCGGGAAGGCCGGTGAGCTGGGGCACCTCGACGAGCTCGCGGCCCGACACCACCTCGACGCGGACGGTCGAGCCGCGGTCGACCTCGGTGCCGGCCGGCGGGTCCTGGCTGACGATCGTGCCGTCGGGCTTGTCGTTGTTCTGGATGTACGTCGGCTCGAGGACGAGGTCGAGCTGCTGGGCCGTCGCCTCGGCGTTGTCGAACGACTGGTCGACGAACGACGGCAGGGAGACGGTTCCCGGCCCCGGAGTGGTGGCGGGGCCGTCGGCGGAGAGGAGACGGAAGAGGAGGAAGCCGACGATGACGAGGATCGCGAGGCCGAGCAGGCCGGCCACCCAGAGCCACGGGCTCGTGCCGGCGGGCTCTTCCTCGTCGTACGCCGGGCCCGGCGTCGAAGCGCCGGCCGGCGTCCCCGCGTACGCGTCCGAGGGGTAGGGCCGGGCGGCCGTCGCGGCCGCGCCGACAGCGACGCCGGCGGCTGCCGCCCCGGCGGCGGGCACCGCGCCCGGACGCGGAGCGCCTTCGTCGAGGAACGCCTCGAGCGCGTCGGCCATCGCGTCGGCCGTCGGGTAGCGCGCGGCCGGATCCGGGCTCAGCGCCTTGCGGTCGATCGCCTCGAGCACGGGCGGGACGTTCGGCCGCACGTCCGACACGAGGGGCGGCGGCGCGGAGATGCGGGCCATCGCCACGGCCGCGGCGTTGTCGCCCTCCCAGGGGCGGCGCCCGGTGAGCAGCTCGTAGAGGACGATGCCGAGGCTGTAGATGTCGGACTTCTCGGTCGCCTGCTCGCCGAGCGCCTGCTCGGGGCTGAAGTAGTGGACGGAACCGAGGGTCACGCCGGGGAGCGTCAGGCGCGCGTCGGCCCACGCCCGGGCGATCCCGAAGTCGGCGACCTTCACGCGGCCGTCCGACGATACGAGGACGTTGCCGGGCTTCACGTCGCGGTGGACGATCCCGCGTGCGTGCGCGGCCGCCAGCGCGTGGGCCACCTCGGCGGCGAGCCGGGCGGCCTGCCGCGGCGGGAGCGGGCCGTTGCGGGCGAGCAGCGTCGCCACGTCCTCGCCGTCCACGAGCTCCATGACGATGTAGGGCCCGTCGGCGTCGGTGCCGAAGTCGTAGACCCCGACGATGTTCGGGTGGCTCAGGGAGGCCGCCGCCTGGGCCTCCTGCTTGAAGCGGGCCACGAAGTCCGGGTCGCGCCCGTACTGCGGGTGGAGGACCTTCACCGCGACCTCGCGGCCGAGCTGGCCGTCGGTGGCACGGTAGATCGTCGCCATGCCGCCCTGACCCAGGAGCTCCACGAGCCGGTATCGGCCGCCGAGCACGTCGCCGAGCGCTGCCACTCCTCGATCTCCCGTTCGTGTTCAGGCCGTCGCGGGGACGGGTCAGATGTCGAGGCCGCGGAGATACTCCGCGAACTCGGTGCCCAGGTCGGGCCGGGCCAGGGTCAGCTCGACGGAGGCCTTGAGCCATCCCATCGGCGTTCCGGCATCGTAGCGGGTTCCCTCGAACGCGTAGGCGTGGACGGGCTGCTCCTCCATGAGGCGCTCGATCGCGTCGGTCAGCTGGATCTCGCCGCCAGAGCCCCGCGGGGTCTGCTCCAGCTTGTCGAAGATCTTCGGCGTCAGGACGTAGCGACCGATGATCGCCAGGTTTGACGGCGCGTCCTCGGGCGAGGGCTTCTCCACGACCCGGTCCAGCTTCCACAGGCGCCCGTCGTGCCCCTCGACCGGGGCGCCGCCGATGACGCCGTACCGGCGCGTCTCCTCGCGGGGGACCTCCATCGCGGCGACGACGGAGCCGTGCGTCTGGTGGTAGGCGTGGATGAGCTGGCCGATGCACGGGCGCTCGCCCACGACGACGTCGTCGGAGAGGATGACGGCGAACGGCTCGTGGCCGACCAGCTCCTTCGCCATCAGCACGGCGTGGCCGAGGCCGAGCTGCTCCTTCTGGCGCACGTAGGCGATCTGGGCGAGGTCGCTGATGTGGCGGATCTGCCGCAGCATCTCGATCTCGCCGCGCTCCTCGAGGAGGTGCTCCAGCTCGTAGTTGAGGTCGAAGTGGTCCTCGATCGCCCGCTTCTGGCTCGAGGTGACGATGATCACCTGCTCGATCCCGGCGGCGACGGCCTCCTCGACCGCGTACTGGATCACCGGCCGGTCGACGAGGGGCAGCATCTCCTTGGGCTGCGCCTTCGTGGCGGGCAGGAAGCGGGTGCCCCACCCGGCGGCGGGGAAGACGGCCTTGCGAACGCGCATCGGACCTCGGTCTCGTGAAGAGGGATCGCGGGCGGGCGGCCGCTCGGCGGTCCGCGGAGCCCGGTCGGGGAGTCGTACCAGTATACCCGGGGGCCGTCGGCTCCCCGACTCACGACGGCTCACAAGGCCGACGCGTGACGCGGCGGGGTGCGACGTGGCGGGCGGCTGGACGTGGCGGGCGGCTGGACGTGGCGGGCGGCTGGACGTGGCGGGTACGCGCCGGCCCGGCGCCGCGCGACCGTCGGCCTGCAGGCGGATCGCGTCGTCGGCCTGCGGCGGATCGCGTCGTCCGCCTGCGGCGGATCGCGCGCGACGCCATCCTTTCTGCTCGGCGGCGCGTTTCCCGGCCGGATCCCCCGGTGCCGTTGCGTGCGACGCGCAGGAGCCTGTCGGGTGACGCCCGCCGCGGCTCGCGAGGCAGGAACCATGGCGTGGGACGCAATCGTGGCGGCCGAGCGCGACGCCGAGCGCCGACCCGGCTCGCCGGGCGGCCGAGCACGACGCCGAACGCCGACCCGGGGCCAGGGCCGGGGCCGGGCGGCCCGGCTCGCCGACGCGGCCCGGCCCGCCGACACAGCCCGGCTCGCCGGCGCGGCTCGCCCGCGCGGCCCGGCCCGGGCCAGGGCCCGGAACCTCAAACGATGTCGACCGCGGCGGCGACCGGCTCCGTCGCGGGGTCGCTCGTGACCTGCAGGATGAGGGCGGCTCCCACGACGAGCGCACCGCCGGCGACCTGGAGCGGAAGGAGGACCTCGCCCAGCAGGACCGCGGCGAGGACTACCCCCACGACCGGCTCCCAGAGCATGAGGATCCCGGTCCGCGTGCCGCCGATCCGCTGGATCGCGGTGATGAAGAGGACCGACGGGAGCGCGGCGCCGAGGATGCCGGCCATCAGGGCGTAGGGCCAGGGGTCCGCTGATCCGAGCGGCGCCGCGAGGGCGGATCCGGCACCGGCCACCAGGGTCAGGAGGCCGGTTGCGACCGCGGCGACGGCGAGGATCACGAACGTGGCGGCCGCAGGCGGGACGGCGGCATACCCGGACCGGCTGACGATCACGAAGACGGTCTGGCTCGCCGCAGCGCCCAGCCCGAGGAGGACGCCGATCACGTCGAGGGTGACGTCGTCGGCCGCGACGAGCGCGCCCGCGAGGACCGCGGCGACGCCCGCCGAGGCGAGGACGAGGGCGAGCAGCTTGGGCGGGGTCAGGCGGTCGCCGCCGAGGAGGACGCCGGCCGCCGCGACGAGCGCGGGGTACGTGTAGAGAAGCATGAGGGCGAGGGCGATCGTGATCCGCCCGAAGGCGAGGAAGATGCAGACGTTGATGACCACGGCCATCGCGGCGGCGGTCCCGAGGGCCGCGCGACCGCGGCGGTCGAGGGCGCCAAGTCCGGCCCGCGCGGCGGCGACCCCGCCGGTCGCGACCAGCACGATCGCGAGCGAGACGGCGCCGATCCCCGCTCGCCAGGCGACGAACGCCGTCCCGTCGAGGCCCGCCTCCGCGGCGAACCGGGACAGCGGGCCCAGCATCGCGAACAGGCTCGCCGCGGTGAGCGCGAACAGGGATCCACGCAGGATGGAGCGGCGGATCGGCACTCCCTACGCTCGGCCGCCGTCGGACGCGGTCTCGGCCGGGGTCCCGGTCTCGGCCGAGCGGGGGCCGCGCTCCCGCCGGCGGCGGATGAGCACGAACCGGGTGAACGGAATCCGGAACTCGGCGAAGGCCTCGATGCTGACGAGGAAGCCGACGAAGAGGAAGAGGACGGCCACCAGCTTCCCGACGTAGAAGTACTCGGTGATCCCGAAGCGCAGGAGGATGTCCCCGGACGAGGCCGCGAAGGCGCCGATGGCGATGAGGATCGTCGCCGGCACGCGACTGTGGAGGCGCCCGGCGAACAGGGCTCGGACGGCGCCCGGCAGCGAGGCCAGGAAGTTCACCGTGATCGCGACCGGGGCGATGAGGGCGTTGAAGAGGAACTCGTCGCCCTTCTGGTTCGGGTCGAGCGAGTAGTCCAGGACCCGCTTCTTGGGCATGAAGACGTAGGCCGAGAAGATCGCGCCGAAGGCAAGGCTGAAGCCGCCCGAGATGTTGAGGAACGGCGTCAGGAGGCGGAGCGTCCCCGGGAAGAGCTCGGCGGTCGGGATCCCCGTGGCCGGGTCGACGGCGTACCCGGGGGGCGGCAGCTCCGTCGTCACCATGAGCGCGATGCTCAGGAGGGTCGCCCCGCCGATCGCGAGTGCCGCAAGGCGCGGCCAGCGCTCGTTCTGGAAATACGTCTCGACGGCCACTGCGAGCGCGAGGATCAGCGCCGCGATGAGGTACAGCACGGGGGACGAGCCGGCGCCAGGATAGTCGTAGCGGCGCTGGGTGAGCAGGGTGAAGATCCCGGCCAGGACGAGGCCGATCGCGAAGGCGTAGCCGAAGCGCGTGCGCCCGAGGAGGTAGGCGGTCCCGAGCCCGAGCCAGCCGGCCGTCCAGACGGCCCCGGTGAGATACCACGTGCGGTAGAGCGCCTCGTTCCAGCCGGCGGCCGAGGCGATCGCCTCGCACCCGGAGGCGATCCCGAAGAACAGCATCCCCACGGCCCAGATCAGCTGGAACGTGTGGCGCCGCTCGCGCCACTGGTCGGCCAGGGCGAGGGCCATGAAGAGCGCGATGAGCGAGGTCGCGGCGGAGATGAGGACGGCAGCGGACACGCGGGGACCTCGGGGGCCCGCCCGGGTGGGCCGGGCTCAGGCGGGAACGAGCTCGTGGTCGTCCCGGTGGAACCCGTCGCAGAGGCCAAGGCGCGGCGGGTCGCCCGGCACGACGATCGGGCGCATCAGCTCGCGCACGGCCGAGCGCCGGCAGAATAGATAGCCGCGGTCACGCATCCACGCGCGAGCGCAGGCTGGGTCGGCGTGGAACTGGTACGGCCCCGGGTTGATCGGCGTCGCCCCGGCCCACGACTGGGCGACCTCCGTCGCGACCACGTCCAGGACGTTGACGCGGAACGGGGTGCCCTCGATGACGCCGCTGCATCCGCGACAGCGGATCGCGACGTTGTCCTGCTGGATCGTGGGAATGCGGATCCCCATGATGTCGAACGGCACGGGCCGAGGATAGCAGAGCGACCGCCGATCGAGAACGTCGCGGCGGCCCCGGCGGGCGTGCCGCGCGGTGCAGCTCGCGGGGAGGCCTGGTACCCCCAGCCGGATTCGAACCGGCGATCTCCACCTTGAAAGGGTGGCGTCCTAGGCCTCTAGACGATGGGGGCAGGCCCCGCGAGTCTAGCAGGAGGAGGCCGCCGGGCCGGTCAGAGCGCCCCCCACAGCAGGGCGAGGACGACGGCCGCGGCGAAGCAGCCGAGTGCGATGACGCCGGCGATTCCGCCGAAGATCGCGGCCACCAGCGAGCGACCCGGCCGGTCGGCACGGGCCGAGCGAACCGTCTCCGCGACGCCCGCGATCGCGAGGGCGGTGAACGTGATCCCGAGGACGGCGGCCCCGGACGTGAGCATCGGAATCTGCGCCGGGTCGCGAACGGTGATCGCGTAGACGAGGTAGCCGACGGAGCCGAGGACGGCGACGAGGAGAACGACGCGGGTCGCGGTGATCCGGAGCGGCCCCAGCCACAGGCCTTCCCTGGCCCGCGATCCATCCGGGTTCCGCGGCGCGATGTGTTGCTCGCCGCTCATCGAGGGTGGGGCAGGAGCGCGGACCCGGAGGCCGGCCGGCTCGTCAGACGGTTCACGAGCGTGAGGGTACGACGGATCCGCGGCACTCGTGGGCCGGCCGGGAGACCGCGCGATCCCTAGGCGGCGCGCCCGCGGTGGTAGACGGCCACGTTCCAGGCGAGCCGAGGGCGCCGGAGTCGGAGCGCCAGCTCGTCGCCGGCCGGCCCGAAGGCGTCGTGGAGGAGCGAGCGGGCGTCGTCGAGCGAGTCGAAGGTCCAGAAGCAGTGGACGACGTGGATCCGGAACCCGTCGCGGAGGAACGGGCCGTCGCGGCGGCTCCACGTCGTGTACTCGGGGGCATCGGCGCCCCGAAGGCCGGAGACGTCGTCCCGTCCGTAGTCGTGGACCACGAGCAGGCGGCCGCCGGGACGGAGCACCCGGTCGGCCTCGGCGAGCGCCGGCGGGTCCACGCCCCGGAGCCACGACCAGCAGCCGACGAGCGCGTCGAGCGACCCGGCTGCGGCGTCGAGATTGTGTCCCTCCGCGAGGAGGTGGCGGGGGACGACGCCGAGCCCCCCGAGGCCGGCGACGAGCGGCCCGTCGGGGACGTCGACGAGGCCGACGTCACGCCCGGCCAGCGGGCCCAGCGCCTCGAGGGCGCGCGGTAGCTTGCCCTCGACGTCGAGGGCGGCGCCGAGGCGCGCGGCGAGGGGCGGGCTGAGGGCGAAGGGCAGGTCGGCCACGAGGACGCGAGGATACGCGGGCACGCGGGGGACCGTCGTCGCCCACGCGGGGCGAGCACGGTCCGGCCGGCGCCTCGATCGGTCTCGCCGGTCGTCACGCCCCCGCTGCGTGCCCGCCAGGCGGCGTCAGCCGCACTGGTCGACGTCGCGCCACTTCTCGACCGTGTCCTCCACGACCTGCGTCGAGTCCTCGCCGAAGGTGACCGGCACCGTGCGGTTGGGGATCTCGCCGCAGCCGGCGTCCTTCTCGACCGCCTCCCACGAGCCCCGCGTGTACTTGTACTGGGGAGCATCGCCCTCGGTGAAGGGGAGCGTGATCGCCCACGTCACGTCGTCCACCTTCGTCATCGGCGTACCGGCCGGGTCCCATCCCTGGAAGTCGCCGGCGATGTGGATCGTGTCGCCCGGCGGCGTGTTCGGCGGCACGGTCACCGTGAACGTCACCGCGATGTCCCGGGTCTCGGCCTGCGTGCTCGTCTCCGGCGAGAGGGCCGAGCGATTGAAGCTCGTGTCCACCGCGAGGACGACGTACACGTACGTCGCGCCGGCGGCGATCGTGTCGTCGGTGAACCGCGGCTCGACCGACGCGCCGATCTCCTCGAACGGGCCGCCCGGCGCGGTCCCGCGGCGGACCTCGTAGCGGTAGAGGTCCGCGGCCGTCACCGCGTCCCAGACGAGCGTCAGCGAGGAGCCGGCGACGGTCGCCACGGTGGGGGCCGACGGCGCAGGCGGCGCCTCCGTGTCGGCCGCCGGCGTCGTCGCGAGCGTGACCGCCAGGTCGGGCCGGTAGCCCCACGGCGTGTCGTCGATGGTCACGATCCCGCCGCGGTCGGCGTACTCCCAATCGCGACCGTCGTTGGTCGACACGCGGAGGACGACGTTGAACGTCCCGCTCTCCTCGGGCCGGACGGCGCCCACGAGACGGTCGGCGCCGTCGGCGTCGGCCTCGAAGGTCATCTCCGCCCACGCGTACTCGGTCGCCGGGTCGCCGCGGGCCGGCCCGACCCCGAGCTGGGCCCGAATCCCGACGACGGGGCCGGGGGCATCGGTGCCGTCGGCCCGGACGAGGGCCCGGATCGGCGCCCCGGGATCGACCGCGGAGAGCGGCTGGCTGACCTCGGCCGGCTCGTCGAGGCGCGCGTCCTCGACGGCGAGCTCGGGCAGCGCCGCCGCCTCGGCCGAGCGGGGCGAGGGGTTGGCCGCGGCGTCGACGGCATGGACGACGTAGTAGTAGCGGGTGCCGGGTCGGACCGTCGCGTCGGAGAACGCCGGCTCGGTCCCCTTCCCGACGAGCTCGTATCCCCCGCCGGGCACGATCGAGCGCCAGACCTCGTAGCCGGCCGCGCCCTCGACCTCGTCCCAGCCGACCTCGACCGGGCCGCCGCCGCCCGACGCGGACACGCTGCCGGGGGCGTCGGGGCCGGCCAGGTCGGTCCCGGGCTCCGTCACGAGGACGGCGACGCCCTGTGCCGGGACCGTCACGGAGATCGGGGCGTCGCCCACCGTCAGCGAGCTCTCACCGAGGGCGTCGGCGAGGATCGCGCTGGCCGGGAGCACGCCCGCGAGCGGCACGTCGACCGTCCGCTCCTCCTCGCCGAGGTTGAGGACGACCACCGCCGCCTCCTCGTCCGTCCGGCGAACGTACGCCAGCGTCCCCGCTGCATCGTCGGCGTGGACGAACCGAAGGTTCCCCGTGCGCAGCGCCTCGTGCTCGCCGCGCAGCCGACCGAGCGTCCGGTACCAGTCGCGCAGGTCCGTGTCGATGGCATCCCAGGGGTAGGTCCGGCGGTCGTCGGGGTCGTCGTGGCCGGTGAGCCCGGCCTCGGTGCCGTAGTAGATCGAGGCCATCCCGGGCCAGGTGAGCTGGATCGCGGCGACGAGTCGCAGCTTCGCCTTCGCCGCTGCGAGGCCCTCCGGCGACTCCTTCACGGCAGGGTCGTCCTCGCCCGGCGCGAGCGTCCACAGGATCCGCGTCGTGTCGTGGCTGTCGACGAGGTTCAGCAGGGCATCCCAGGCGGGCTTCGGATAGTCCTCCACGACGCTCTCCATGCGGGAGGCGAACTGGGAGGGAGCCAGGCCGACGATCGCGCCGTCGAGGTCGGCGGTGTCGCCGTTGACGAGCCCGATGACGGCGCGCCGGAAGCGGTAGTTCATGGTCGAGTCGGCCTGGTCGCCGAGGAGCCAGGCCGAGCCGTCGAGCCATTGCTCGCCGAGGACGAGCGCGTCGGCGTCGGCGGCCTTCGTCGCCTCGCGGATCTTCCGCACGAGCCCGTGGCTCATGTTGTCCATGACGTCGAGCCGCCAGCCGGCCGTCCCGGCCTTGACCCAGCGCTCCGACGACGCCGTCGGCGCCGACGAAGAGGTCGTTCGTCGCGGCCTGCTCGACGAGCTCGGGGATCGTGTCGAAGCCGAACCACCCGACGTAGTAGGTGTCGTCGCCGGCGGTGGACGGGGCGCAGGGCGCTGGCTCGTTCGCGGCAGGGGCGCGGAACGTGAACCAGGAGCGGTAGGCCGACTCGGCCGTCTCGCAGGCGCCATCCTCCTCGAAGCGGCGCTCACGGTCGAACCAGGGCGAGTCGGACGAGACGTGGTTGAAGACGCCGTCGAGGATCACGCGGATGCCGCGCGCCTTCGCCTCGGCGATCAGCCGCGAGAGGTCGGCCTCCGTCCCGAGGCCGGGGTCGACGACGTCGTAGCTGCTCGTGTCGTAGCGGTGGTTCGACGGCGCCGCGAAGATCGGGTTGAAGTAGATCGCGGTGACGCCGAGGGCGGCGAGGTCGTCGAGCTTCGCCGTGACCCCGGCGAGGTCGCCCCCGAAGAAGTCACGCCCGAGCGGCACCTCGTCGCAGGCGACGCCCTGGTAGGCCCGGCAGTGGCCCTCGGGAAGGTCGTCCCAGGCCTTCACGAGGATCGGGTTGCCGTAGACGTCGCCGTAGCGGAAGCGGGCGGCGCCCTCGGTCCCCTGCTCCGCGTCGGGGGTCGGGTTGTTCGCAGGGTCGCCGTCGAAGAAGCGGTCCGGGAAGACCTGGTAGACGACCGCGCCGGGGGCCCAGGCAGGCGTCCGGAAGTCGGGCTCGTGGACCACGATCTGCCAGGAGCTGTCGATGCTCTCCTCGTAGACCCGCCCGCTCCCGCCGTCGGCACCCTCCGGAACCGCCGCGCCGTCGTCGGGCGGGTCGTCCTCCAGGTATCGCGTCGTCGGCCCGTCGCGGAGGATGAAGCGATACCAGAGGACCGTCGGCTTCGCGGAGGTCCGGATCGTCGCCTGCCAGAAGTCGAGGCCGTGCTCGCCGGCGGTCCGGTCGCTGGCGACGACCTCCATCGGGATGAGCGCCTGGATCTTCTCCAGCTCGTCCCACACACGCACCGTCGCCTCGGTGAGGTCGCCCGCGGTCGCCCGGAGGCGAAGCGTGACCTCGGTGCCGGCCGGGACGGCCCCGAACGGCGTCCGGTACAGGTCGCTGCGGCTGTCGTGGGCGAGGTCGGCCTCGTCGATCCGGCCGTCCGGCGCGAGCGGCGCCAGGTCGGCGACGGCGGCCGGGGTGCCCGACGGCGTCGGCGTCGGCGCGGGGGTGGGTCCGCACGCCGCCACGCCGCCGGCGAGGAGGACGACGGCGACCACGCCGAGAAGGCCCGACCGGCGGCGTGGCCGGCGTCGCGAGGCGGTGGTCGACATCGTCGTGCTCCTCTGTTCGTGGCGTCGGGACGTCGGCTCAGCGGGCCTGCAGGACCCGCGCCCCGCGGGCCGGGAGGTCGACGGAGGCATGCCCGTCGTCGCCGACCGTGACGTCGCCGCCGGCAGGCCACGGCCAGCCCTCCCAGGTGAGCTGCTGGAGCGAGCGGCCCTCGAGCCCCGGCAGGGACACGTCGAGGCGGGCCGGATCGTCGCCGGCGTTGAGGGCGACCACGAACGCGTCGCGGTCGTCCCAGCGGCGATAGGCGGCGGCCATCCCGGCGGCGCCGGCGATCGCGAACTCCCCGCGCCGCAGGGCGGGATGGCGGTGGCGGAGCGCCGTGGCTCCCCGGAAGAACGCGAGCAGGTCGCGGTCCCAGGTCGCCTCGTCGGTCGGGAACGCGGCCCGGCTGAGCGGGTCCTGCTCGCCGGCCATGCCGATCTCGTCGCCGTAGTAGATGCACGGCGCCCCGGCCACGGTCAGCTGGACGAGCGTCGCGAGGCGCAGGCCGTCGAGGTCGCCGCCGCACATCGTCAGGACGCGGGGCGTGTCGTGGCTTCCCAGGAGGTTCAGCTGGACGGCATCGATGGCGGGGTCGTACGTCGAGAGGACGCGGGCCAGCCGCGCGGCGAACGTCGGCCCGTCCTCGCGGCGGCAGTTCGCGGCGAGCTCCGTGTGCTGGCCGACGACGTGCTCGTCGAGGTGGCGCCCGGCGGCGAACGAGATCGCCGCCTCGGCCAGCGGGTAGTTCATGAAGGCGTCGAACTGGTCGCCCTGCAGCCAGCGATGGTCCTCGTGCCAGATCTCGGCAACGATGTACGCGTCGGGATCGATCGCCTTGACGCGCCGGCGGAACTCGCGCCAGAAGTCGTGGTCGTCGATCTCGGCGGCCACGTCGAGGCGCCACCCGTCGGCCCCGAACCGGATCCAGTGCTCGGCGACGCCGAAGAGGTAGTCGCGGACCTTCGGGTTGTCGGTGTTGAGCTTGGGAAGGGCCGGCAGGTCCCACCAGGCCCGGTAGCCGAGCGTCCGGAACGACTCCATCCCCGAGCGGTGCAGCTCGGCCCACTCGTTGCCGGCGACCGCGAGCTCGAGCGATTCCTCGGGGAAGGCGCCGAGCGGTCGGCCGGTGGCCAGGTAGTCGCGATTGACGTGGAACCAGTCCACGTACGGGGAGCCGAGGCCGCACTCCATGACGTGGTTGAAGGGCCAGAACCCGCGGCTGGCATGGTTGAACACCCCGTCGAGGACGACCTTCATGCCGCGGGCGTGGGCGGCGTCGAGCAGCTCGCGCAGGGCGGCGTCGCCGCCGAGGAGCGGGTCGACCGCGAGGTAGTCGTACGTGTGGTAGCGGTGGTTCGACGCCGACGAGAAGATCGGGTTGAGGTAGAGCGCCGTCACCCCGAGGTCCTGCAGGTAGCCGAGCCGCTCCGTGATCCCGTGGAGGTCGCCGCCCTTGAAGCCGTGCTTCGTCGGCGGCGCGTCCCAGTCCTCGAGCGGCCCGGGGGCCTCGACCCGGCCGCTCCGGGCGAAGCGGTCCGGGAAGACCTGGTAGAAGACGGCGTCGCGGACCCATTCCGGGGTTACGATGGGCACGGGAAGGACCTCACGCTGACTCGTGGGGGGTGACGGCGATGCGCATGCAGGTGCGGGCGATCGAGCCGCCGGTCGACGCGGCAGAGCTCGACGAGCCGGCGCGGCGGCGGTTGACGGCGGCGGACCTGGGACCGAACGGCGACGTCGTCCTCGACCTCCTCTCGCGCGCTTCCCGCCTCACGCCGGCCGAGTGCCGTTCCCTCGAGAAGGAAGCCGGCTGGCGCTGGTGGCTGCTGACCCCGCTGACGGGTGCCACGATGCCCGCGGCCCGCTCCCGGGCGCTCGTCCTCGGGCGGGCCGACGGCCGTTCGCCGGCGATCGGCGCGCTCGAGGCGGCCGTCGCCGTCATCGCCCATCGCCTGTGTGGATCGAAGGCAGGCCGGTCGCGCCTTCCGGCATGCATCTCGAACGCGGGCCTCGCGGTCCTCGTCCGCGACCTCGTCGAGCCGGAGACGTTCGAGACGCTCTTCGGCCCGTGGCGCGAGGTCATGCACCACTGAGTCGCGGCGTGCCGCCGGCCCCGGTGACCGGGGCCGGCGTGCCCGGTTACCCCTTGACGCCGCCGGCCGTCACGCCGGAGACGAGCCACTTCGACGAGTAGAGGAACAGCGCGACGACCGGGATCGAGATGATGATCGACGCCGCCGCGAGCTCGTTCCACTGCGTCTGGAACTGCTGCTGGTACCGCTGCAGGCCCAGTGGCCACGTGAGCAGGTTCTCCTGGGAGAGCAGGACGCGGGCGAGGAAGTAGTCGTTCCAGGCCGCGAGGAAGTTGAACAGGAAGATGATCGCCAGGGCCGGCGTCGAGAGCGGCAGGAGGATTCGGTAGAACGCCTCCAGCTGCGAGCACCCGTCGATCCGGGCCGCCTCCTCGAGCTCGATCGGCACCGTGTCGTAGTAGCCCTTCAGGATCCAGATGCTGAATGGGACCGCGGTGACGGAGAGGCCGATGATCATGCCGACGTACGAGTTGGTCAGCTTGAGCTGCACGGCCAGCAGGTAGATCGGGACGAGGAGCATCGCCGCCGGGATGAGCTGGGTCGCGAGGAGCGTCGTCAGCCCGATCCCGCGGCCGGGGAACTTGTAGCGGCTGAAGGCGTACGCCGACGTCGCCGCGATGATGACGCCGACGATCGACGTGCCGATCGTGACGGCGAGGCTGTTGAAGAGCCAGAGCAGCAGGTCGCTCTCCGCCGGGTCGAGGACGGCCCGGAACGCCTCGAGGCTGGCGCCTTCGGGGATCAGCGTGAACTCGGGGTCCAGCAGCTTGTTCCCGGGTCGGATGGCGACGCTGAAGACCCGCAGGATCGGGAAGAAGGCGATGAGCGCGGCCAGCGCGAGGCCCAGGTGGATGAGCAGGCGCTTGAGGGGCTTGTCCGTGCGCCCACCGGCGGTGCTGCCGGTCTTCGCGGTCTCCTTGAGGAGCGGGGTGGAGGGGACGACGGTCGAGCCGCTCATTCGTAGGCCCCCTTCAGGCTGCCGGTCTTGCGGATGTAGACGACGGTGAAGGCGAGCAGGAGCAGGAAGATCACGAAGGCGAACGCGGCCGCGTCACCGAAGCGGTTGTACTGGAACGCCTGCCGGAACAGGGCCGTGACCAGGATGTCGCTCGTCTCCAGCTCGTTCTGGTTGATGAAGAAGGGGACGTTGATGTTGTTGAACGTCCAGACCGTGCCCAGGATGATCGCGGGCGTCAGGACCGGGCGGAGCAGCGGCAGCGTGATGTTGCGGAACGCCTGCCGGGCGTTCGCGCCGTCGATCTCCGCCGCCTCGTAGTAGTCGTTCGAGATGCTCTGGAGACCGCCGAGGATGATCACCATCATGAACGGGACGCCGAGCCACACGTTCGTGATGACCATCGCCGTGAAGTTCCAGAACGGGTCCGACAGCCACGGATAGGGTCCGAGCCCGATCATGCCGAGGAGCTGGTTGACCGCGCCGTACTCGAAGTTGTACTCGGTCCGCCAGACGAGGAGGGCGATGACCTGCGGGATCGCCCAGGGCAGGACGATGAGCGCGCGGTAGATGCCCTTGCCCCGCATCTTGCGGTGGAGCATGAGCGCGAGGGCCATGCCCAGCGAGACGTGGAAGAAGACGTTGACGAACGTCCAGATGATCGTCTGGGCGAAGATCTGCCAGAAGCCGGTCAGCTTGAGAACCGGCTGGGTGAAGACCTCGATGTAGTTGTCGAGGCCGACGAACATCCCCTGCTCGAGTCCCAGGAACCCCGGGTTCTTGAAGTTCCGCAGGCTCATGTTCGTGAAGGAGACGTTCAGCTCCCACAGCAGCGGGTAGCCGATCAGGACGAGGAGTCCCAGGGCGGCCGGCGCGACCAGCATGATCGGGACGGCGTACTTCGTCTTGATCAGCTTCACGAGGAGCAGGTACAGGGTTCCCTCGAGCACCACCATGATCGCGGCGATGACGAGGAGCGTGAGCGAGACCTGCCCGAGCGCGGTCGTGACCGACTCCAGGTTCAGGTTCACGAAACCTCCCTCCCGTGTGCAGGTCGGGCCGTCACCGACCCTCGATCAGTCGGGGAGCCCCGGAGCGTGCGCCCCGGGGCTCCCAAACGGTCAGAGCTGCGAGATGCAGGTGTCCGCGGTGGTCTGCATCGTCGCGACGATGCCGGCGATGTCGCTGTTGCCCGTGTACATGTCACGGACGGCGGCGGTCGCCGAGTCGAAGACGCAGCGCATCTCGAGGTTGGTCGGCTGCGGGACGCCCTTCTGGGCGGCCTCGGCAGCGCCGCCGAGGAGCGGGTCCCCGGTGACGATCGGGTTCTGGATGGCCGTTGCGTTGCCCGGGAGGCGCTTCAGCGTCTCGACCATGTCGACCTGGTTCGCCTCGTTCGTCGCGAACGAGATGAAGTCGGCCACGACGGTCTTGAGGTCGGCGTCGTCGCCGACCGGCTTGGCGACCATGATGAACGTGCCGGCGACGTACGGAGCGGGCCAGTCGAAGCCGGTGATCTGCGGGATCGGGGCCACGCCGAGGTTGTCGCCGAGGCCGGGGGCCTCGGGATCATCGGGCGGAGCGGAGTAGGCGCCGAGGGTCCAGTCGCCGTTGATGATCATGGCGGCCTTGCCGTCCTTGAACAGCCCGTCGGCGACGTTGTAGTCGGCCTCGGCCGGCATGATCTTGTCGGTGTACTTGAGGTCGTACATGAACTGGAGGGTGTTGGTCATGGCCTCGGTGTCGAGGGTCGGCGTGACGCCGTCCTCGGCGAAGACGCTGCCGCCGAACCCGCCCAGCCACGGGAACATCCAGAAGGACTCGGTCTGGTTGAAGACGAGGCCGTAGTTGCCGTCGCCCGTGAGCTCCTTGGCCTTGGCGATCAGGGCGTCGGTGTCGGCCGGGGCCGCGTCGCCCGCGAGCTCCTTGTTCCAGTAGAGCATGAGCTGGTTGCCGAAGGACACCGGGGCGCCCCACAGCGTGCCGTCAACGGTGACGATGTCGGCCGCGGCCGGCACGTAGGTGGCCGGGTCGGTCATGTCGTCGAGGGGCAGGATGAGGTCGGCCGCGGTGAACGGGCCGACGTGGTCGGCGACGGTCCACAGGATCTCGGGGGGATCGCCCGCGAGGCTGGCCGTCTGGAAGTCCTCGCGGAGCGCCTCGACGTCCTTGTTGACGACGGTGATCTTCACGTTCGGGCGAAGCATCGTGTAGGCGTCGGCGAGGCCCTGGACGTACTGCAGGCTGCCGTCGGCCTCGCCTTCCTTCGTCCACAGGGTGAGGTCGTACTCACCGGTCGGGAACTCGGGAACGGGCGTGGCCTCCGGGGCCTGGGTCGCCGGCGCGCTCGTGCCGGCCGGAGCCTCGGTGGCCCCTCCGCCGCACGCGGCGACGACGATGGCGAGCGCGCCGAACGCGCTCGCCAGCTTGGTCGTGTGCTTCATCGGTCTTCGTGTTCCTCCTGCGGCCGGTCACCACGGTGGTACCGGCGACGATATTGTGGACCCGCCGGCACGGTGCCGAGCGGGTTCCGGTGCGGATCGCCGCGCAGGCGTCCGCTCTTCCGGGCGGTCAGTCGGCCGTCGCCACCTCCGTGAGCGGCTCGGGCGCGGGGCCGCTGGAGGCCCGGACGATGAGCCGGGTCTCGAGGCGGCGATGGTCGGGCCGGGCCACGTCCTGCCGCTCGATCGCCTGGAGCAGGAGGCGGCAGGCCTCCTCCCCCTTCCGGCGGGCCGGCTGACGCACGGTCGTGAGCGGCGGGTGGACGTGGCGGGCGAACTCGATGTCGTCGAAGCCGACGACGCTGATGTCCCGGGGGACGGTGAGGCCGAGGCGGCCGGCTGCGCTCATCGCGCCGATGGCCATGGCGTCGCTCATCGCCAGCACGGCCGTGGGCCGGAAGCCATCCTCCCAGGCGTTGATCAGGCACGCTGCGCCGCCGTCGACCGTCGCCGGCCCGACGACGACCCGCTCGTCCGGAAGGTCGATCCCGGCATCCGCCAGGGCCGCCCGATAGCCGGTGAGGCGTCGGCCGACGACGCCGCCGAAGTCGGCGAGCGCACCGGGGGTGGGCGGCTCCACGCCGATGACGAGAAACTCGCGGTGGCCGAGCGCCAGCAGGTGCTCCGCGGCGGCCCGGGCGCCGCCCTCGTCGTCGGTGTCCACGGCGGGCTGCCCGGGAAAGGCCGCCGAATCGACGAGCACGATCGGCAGGTCCGCGGTGCGGATCTGCCCGACCTCCGGGTGCTCCTCCGAGAGGCCGATGGCGACGAACCCATCCACCGTCGCCCGCCCGACCGCGCGGGCCAGCGAGCCGTGAAGGGGCGAAACGAAGAGGAGCCCGTAGCCCGCCTCCTCGGCGACCGCCGCCACGCCCTCGCTGAACGTCGCGAAGAACGGGTTGGCGAAGACCACCGACAGGGCCTGCGGGGTCAGCACGCCCAGGGTCCGGGTCCGGCGCTGCGTCAGCATCCGGGCCACCGGGTGCGGCCGATAGCCCAACGTGTCCGCCACCTCGCGAATGCGGGTCGCGGTGTCCGGGCTCAGCCGCTCCGGGCTGTTGAACGCGAACGAGACCGCCGTCTTCGACACGCCCGCCTCGCGGGCGACATCGGCGATGCGCGGCCGTTCTCGCTGCTGCTCCACGCGGGGTGTGCTCCTCCTGGGGCCGGTTCGCCGGGCGGGGGGACGGCCGGCTGCGAACCTGCAAACCGGTTTAGCAAACCGGTTTAGCGGACACTACCGGGACGCCCGGATGGTGTCAAGTGGGTAACGCGCGAGTGGCGCCGCGGGGACGCCTGCCGACGTGCGTGCCGGGCCGGCGTTCGCGCTGCCCGTGTGCGCGCTGCCCGTGTGCGCGCCACGCGATCCTTCCTGCTTCAGGACCCGCCTCGCCCCGCAGGAGCCCCATTCCGTCGCGTGGGACGCACGACTCCGGGCCAAGGGGAGACCACCGGGACCTGGGAAGCAGGAATCATGGCGTGCGACGCGCCGGCTCGGCGGCCCGGGCCGCTTCCCGCGGTCTGACCGCTGCGTCCCGCGGTCCGGGCCGGGGCGCGTCCCGCGGTCTGACCGCTGCGTCGCCCGTGGTCCTCCGCCGGTCTGGCAGAATCGCCACCATGACCCCCGCCGCCGAGCGCCGTCTTCCGCCAGCCGGCCTGCTCGTCTTCCTCGCCTACGCGTTGCTGGTGCTGGCGATCATCGGCATCTCCCTCCCCTGGGTCGTCGACCAGGCGATCAGCGCCCCCCTCAGCATCCCCGGGATCGCGGCCATGGTCCTGCTCGCCTACACGATCTTCACGATCACGTTGGTGCTCCAACGCAAGCAGGCGGCCCGCGGCCTGGCGCTCGGCCTCTCGACGCTCACGATCCCCGCCGTGGCCCTCCTCCTCCTCGGGCCGGTGCCTGCGGTTGCGCTCGTCCCCGCTGGGCTCGCGGTCCTCCTCTTCGTCGGGCTCACGCGGCCGTCCGTTCGCGCCTGGCTGACGGAGGAGTAGGACCCGCACGGCACGCCCCGCCGCGCGCGGGCCGGCACGCGAGCGGCCATCCCAGCGCCGCCGCGCGAACGGGCGCACGGCGTCGGCGTCGCGGCGCGCTCCCCGCGTCGTCTGCCCGTTCGGCGCTCCTCCGGTACCCTGTGCGCTCCATCCGAGCCACCGCGATCCAGGAGGACCGCCAGCCGTGTCGAAGCGCTCCCGGGCCGCGCGGGCCGCCGCCCCCGCCGGGACGGCCACGCCCGCCTCGCTTCGATGGCCGCCTCGCCCGAACCGGGCCCACCCGTCAGCTCCCCGGCGACGCGCTCCACGGGCCCATCGCCCTCGTCGTCGGGAGGATCGCGCCGAGGCCGCGTGACGTCGACCGCGCCGCGCTCGCCGCTCGAGCGGTACCGCGGCGTCATCCTGGGAGCGGCGGTCGTCGCCGTGGTCGTCATCGGCGGCGCGTTCGTCTTCCTCGGGGCGACGAAGCCCGTGTACGCCTGCGAGGCGATCCTCCAGCCCGAGGCCGCCGCCACCGCCGCGCCCGAAGCGACGCCGCGGCTCGGCCAGGTGACGCGCGATCTCGGTCGCCCGCACGTGGACGTCGGTGCCGCCGTGACGTACGAGTTCTGCCCGCCGACGTCCGGCCCGCACTACAACGACTCGCGGCTCGGCCCGATCGCCACCCGCGTCTACGGCGCCGACGACCGGGTCGACCCCCAGGGCTGGATCCACAACCTGGAGCACGGCCAGATGGCCGTCCTGTACCGCTGCCCCGAGGGCTGCGACGAGACGGCCCAGGCGGCCCTCGGGGCGCTCCAGCAGCAGCTCCCGCCGAGCCCGCTCTGCGAGCTCCCGGCCGACCGCGCGGTCGCCGTCGCCCGGTTCGACGACCTGCCGACCCCATACGCCGCCGTCGCCTGGGGCCGCGTCCTCTTCCTCGAGACGCTTGACGCGGCGCAGATCGCGACGTTCTCCGCACAGAGTGCGGATCGCGGACCCGAGCCGCAGTGCGAGGCCGCCGTCCCGGGCGCGACGGCCGCGCCGTCGGCGACGCCCGCCCCGTAGACGGAGGACCCGCGTGCGCCTGATCGCCCACCTCGACGACCTCGACCTGCCCGTCGCCGGCATTCTCGACGGCGACCGCGTCCTCACGCTCGACGTCCTGGCCGAGCACGCCGGACTGCCGGAGGAGCTCGCGATCCTCGATCCCCGCGGCCTCCTCGCCGAGGACGAAGGCCTCGTCGAGACGCGCGCCGCGGTCGCCCGGGCGCGCGAGCTGGGGATCGTCGGCACCGACACGACCGACCTCCGCCTCGTCGCGCCGCTGGAGCCCGGCAAGATCGTCTGCGTCGGGCAGAACTACGCCGGCCACGTCCGCGAGCAGGGGCTCCCGCTGCCGATCCGCCCGCTCCTCTTCGCCGCGTTCGCCAACGCGGTCGTCGGCGATGGCGAGCCGGTGATCAGGCCGCCGTCGACGCACGCCCTCGATCTCGAGGCCGAGCTGGCGGTCGTGATCGGCCGGCGCGCCCGCCGCGTGGACGCCGGGGACGCGCTCGACCACGTGATCGCCTACACCGTCGCCAATGACATCTCGGCCCGCGACCTCCAGGGCAGCAAGCCCGCGCTCCGCGAGGGCGAGCGTGGCGACGGCCAGTGGCTCCGCGCGAAGGGCTCGGACACGTTCCTCCCGCTCGGACCGTGCCTCGTCACGGCCGACGAGCTCGGCGACGCCGCCCACCTCTCCGTCCGCGGCTTCCACGTGCCGGCTGCCGGGCCGGGCGCCGGCCGCGAGGCCCAGGTCCAGGACGGCACGACGGCCGACTTCATCTTCTCGATCCCGGACCTCATCGCCTTCATCACCGCCAGCATCACCCTCGAGCCGGGTGACGTGATCATCACCGGGACACCGTCGGGCGTCGGCGTCTTCCGGGACCCGCCCGTCTTCCTCGAGCCGGGCGACGTGGTGCGCGTCGAGGTCGAGGGCATCGGGTCGCTCACGAACCCGATCGTCGACGCCGACGGAGGCGTCCCGGACGGGTCGCCCGCGGCGCTGCTGCTCGCGGGGCGCGGCAACCCTCGGGCGGCCGATCCCGGCTGAGCCGACGGCCCGCCGGCCGGAACGGACGGCCGATCCGCGGAGAGCGCAGAATTGGCGCATCCGGCTGCAGGGAGGACCGAGCCGCCGGAGACGCCGCGTCGCCGGAGACGGCGGCGGCAGGCAGAGGAGAGGAGGCCGCGATGCTGGCCCTCGTGAAGACGGCCCCGGGCCCCGGGCTCGAGCTGCGGGAGGTTCCCCAGCCGGCGATCGGGATCAACGACGTCCTCGTGAAGGTCCGCAAGACCGGGATCTGCGGCACCGACCTCCACATCGCGGCCTGGGATCCGTGGGCGGCGAAGACGATCGTCCCGCCGCTCGTCGTCGGCCATGAGTTCGTCGGCGAGATCGTGGCGATCGGGTCGAACGTCGTCGACTTCGCCCCCGGCGACCTCGTGTCCGGCGAGGGTCACGTCGTCTGCGGGCGGTGCCGCCACTGCCTGGCCGGGCGGCGCCACCTGTGCGCCCGCACGGTGGGGCTGGGCGTCGGACGGGACGGCGCGTTCGCCGAGTACGTCGCGCTCCCGATGACGAACGTCTGGCGCCACTGGCCGGGCATCGACGAGGAGGTCGCGGCGATCTTCGACCCGTTCGGGAACGCTGTCCACACCGCCCTCGCCTTCCCGGTGCTCGGCGAGGACGTCCTCATCACCGGCGCGGGACCGATCGGGCTCATGGCCTGCGCCGTCGTCCGCCATGCCGGCGCCCGCTTCGTCGTCGTGTCCGAGCCGAACCCGGTCCGCCGCGCGATCGCGGCCCGGATGGGCGCCACGGTGGCGGTCGACCCGCGCGAGCGCGACCTCGCCGACGTCCAGCGCGAGCTGGGCATGGTCGAGGGCTTCGACGTCGCGCTCGAGATGTCCGGCAATCCCGCCGCGATCCGGACGGCGCTCGACAGCATGGCCCACGGCGGGTCGATGGCGATCCTCGGGATCCCCACCGAGGACATCGCGCTCGACGTCAACGAGATCGTCTTCAAGCTGCTGACGATCCGGGGGATCTACGGCCGGGAGATGTACGAGACCTGGTACAAGATGACGGTGATGGTCCAATCGGGGCTGGACATCGCGCCCGTGATCACCCACCGCTTCTCGTTCCGGGACCACGAGGCGGCCTTCGCCGCCGCCCGCTCGGGCGACGCCGGCAAGATCGTCATGGACTGGACCGCCTGAGGAGGCTGCCGCGATGACGACGAGCGCCGCTCGACCCTCCCCCCTCGGCCATCTCGCGGCGGAGCTCGACGAGCTCAGGGCTGCCGGCCTCTACCGGCCGCTGCGGGTGATGAGCACCGCCAACCGGACGCGGGTCACCGTCGACGGGCGCGACGTCATCACCCTGGCCTCGAACAACTATCTCGGCCTGAACACGCACCCCCGGCTCCTCGAGGCGGCCGAGGCGGCGAACCGGGAGTTCGGGGCCGGCTCCGGCGCCGTCCGCACGATCTCCGGCACGATGACGCTCCACGAGGAGCTCGAGGCGGCGCTCGCCGCGTTCAAGCACGTCGAGGCGGTCCTGACGTTCCAGTCCGGCTTCACCTGCAACACGGGCGTCATCCCCGTGGTCGCGGCCGAGCCGGACCTGATCGTCTCGGACCAGCTGAACCACGCCTCGATCATCGACGGGATGCGCCTCAGCAAGGCGCCGCGGGTCGTCTATCGCCACAAGGACGTGGAGCACCTTCGCGAGCTGCTCGCGACGGCCCGCCGAGACGGAGGCGCCGACGGGCGGCCGTACCGCTCGATCCTCGTCGTCACCGACGGCGTCTTCAGCATGGACGGCGACATCGCGCCGCTCCCCGGGATCGTCGCCGCGGCCGAGGCCTTCGACGCGGCCGTCTTCGTCGACGACGCCCATGCCTCCGGCGTCCTCGGCCGGAACGGCCGGGGGACGGTCGACCACTTCGACCTGCACGGCCGGGTCGCGATCCAGGTCGGCACCCTGAGCAAGGCGATCGGCGTCCTCGGGGGCTACGTCGCCGGCCCGCTCGTCCTCCGCGAGATGCTCGTCCAGCGCGGCCGGCCATTCCTCTTCTCGACCTCGCACCCGCCCGCCGTCGCGGCCGCCTGCCTCGCCGCGATCCGGGTCCTGGAGGAGGAGCCCGAGCTCATCGAGCGCCTCTGGGCGAACACGCGTCGCTTCAAGGACGGGCTCCGGTCGCTCGGCTTCGACATCGGCGTCTCCGAGACGCCGATCACGCCCGTCATCGTCGGCGACGCTGCGACCGCGATCCGCTTCGCCGACCGCCTCCTCGAGGAAGGCGTCTGGGCGACGTCGGTCGTCTATCCGACCGTCGCCCTCGACGGCGCCCGCCTGCGGACGATCGTCACCGCCGCCCACTCCGACGACGAGCTCGACGCGTGCCTCGAGGCGTTCGGCCGGGTCGGCCGGGAGCTGGGGATCGTGGGCGGGTGACGGACGACCCGGGGGGCCTGCCGGCCGCCGGACCGGGGGTCGATCACGACCTCCCGCTCGACGCCCACCTCCACACCGACCTCTCGCCCGACAGCGACGTCCCGATCGACGTCTACTGCGCCGCGGCCCTCGAGCGGGGCATCCCGGAGCTCGCGATCACCGATCACCTGGACTTCGACCCGCGGGCCCCGGCCTTCGCGTTCAGCGACTTCTCCCGCCGGGAGCGCGTCGTGCGCGAGGCGGCCGAGCGGTGGTCGGACCGCGGCCTGGCGATTCGTTTCGGCGTCGAGATCAGCTACGAGTCCCAACGCGAGGCAGAGGTCCGCGAGCACCTCGCCCGCCATCCGTACGACTTCGTCATCGGGTCGGTCCACGTCATGCGCTACTCGCCGTACACCGGGAGCCGGGTCGCCGGCTGGGTCGCCGGGCGGTCGTTCGCCGAGATCGTGGCGCCGTACTTCGACGAGGTCGTGGCCGCGGCCCGGACCGAGCTGTTCGACACGCTCGGGCACCTCGACTACGTGAAGAAGTACGTGGCCGATCACGTCCCCCCGACGGCGTTCGCGGCCGCGCCGGGCGTCTACGAGCCGGTCCTGCAGGCCCTCGTCGAGACCGGGACCGGCCTCGAGGTGAACAGCTCCGGGCTGCGCCAGTCCCCGCGCGAGACGTACCCCGCGCCGTGGGTGGTGGCCCGCTACCGCGAGCTCGGCGGATCGATCGTGACGGCCGGCTCCGATGCGCATCGGGCCCGCTCCTTCGCCTACGGCCTCGCCCACGCCTACGGCATCGCGGCCGGGGCCGGCTTCGGCGAGGTCGCCATCCGGCGGCGCCCGGGCGGCGCCCGGGCGGAGAACCGGGTTGCGATCCCGCGAGACGCTCCATGGCGTCGCGGCGCCGGGCGGCGGCAACCGCTGGCCGGGGCAACGGCGCGGCCGGCAACGGCGCGGCCGGCAACGGCGCGGCCGGGCACGGCACGGCCGGGCACGGCCCTAACGCCCGGGTGTCGGACTCGTTATGAGACGTGACGGCGAGGCCGCGATCGAAGACCTCGTGACCGCGGCGAAGTCCGGCGACGTCGAGGCGTTCGGCCGGATCTTCGACCACTACCACGAGGCCGTCCACCGCTACATCGCCGCCCGCGTGCGCCGCCCGAGCGACGCGGAGGACCTGGCGCAGCTTGTCTTCGTCAAGGCCCTGGAGGCGCTCCCGCGCTACGAGCAACGGGGCGTCCCCTTCGGGGGCTGGCTCTTCCGGCTGGCCAGGAACGTGGTGATCGATCACATCCGGACGAATCGAGAGCACGTCGAGCTCGACGCCCTGACCGAGCGTACGGACGGCAGCGCCGGCCCCGAGGCCACGGCCCTGGCCCGGCAGCAGATGGACGAGATCGCCGCCGCACTTGCGGAGCTCACCGACGAGCAGCGCGACGCGATCGCCCTGCGGTTCTTCGCGGGGTTGTCGGCGCGGGAGGCCGCGGCGGCGATGGGAAAGCAGGAAGGAACGGTCCGGGGTATCCAGTTCCGGGCAATCGCGGCGCTGCGGCGCCGCCTGGGCCTGGAAGGCGGAGCCGATACCTCCGTCGAAGGGAACCGCGAACGATGACGCACGACATGCACGACGACTGGGGCGACGACGGCGGGCTCGGCCCGGCGCTCGACGCCTTCGCGGACGGGCACCTGCGCGCCGATCCGGAGCGCACCGGCCTGGTTCGCGCGCGCGTGCTGGCGGCCGCCCGAGCCGAGGCTCGCCGCGCTGCTGCCGCCCCGCCCGCGCGTCGTCGCTGGTTCGGAGTGCCGCGCCCCATGCGCGCTCCCGTGCTTGCCGCGGCCGGCCTCCTCCTCGCCGCGGCCCTCGCGGGCGGCGTGCTCGCGGGCAGCGCACCCGGCGGACCCCTCTACGGCGCCCGGTTGTGGCTCGAGGAGCAGCTGCTCCCCGCGGCGCCGCAGGCGCGCGACGACGCCCAGCTCGACCGGCTCGACGATCGGCTCGACGAGGCCCGGCAGGCCGCGGAGCAGGGCGATGTCGGCGCGGTGATCGCGGCCCTCGAGGAGTACCGCAGGACGGCAGAGGATGCCCTCGGATCCACCGGCGACGATGCCGCGCGGCGCGAGCACGTGGCGGCCCAGATCGCCCGCCACGTGGCGGTCCTCCAGGCGCTCATGGCCGGCGTCCCGGAGCGGGCCGCGGCGGCGATCGGGGCCGCCGTCGACCGGACCGAGGTCAGGATCAACGAGATGCTCGAGGGCCCGAAGGGGCCCGGCTCCCCGGGCGGCCCGCAGGCGACGCCCAGGCCGACGCCGAAGCCGAAGCCCGCGGCGACGCCCAGGCCGACGCCGAAGCCGAAGCCCGCGGCGACGCCCAGGCCGACGCCGAAGCCGAAGCCCCCGCCGTCTCCCGGGAAGCCCGACGCGACGCCGGCCCGCGACCAGTCGACGGCGACCCCAAAGCCCTGATCCGTCGGGCCGCGTGCCGGCCGAAGGGGTTTCGCGGCAGCCGCGAACCCGCTACCCTCCCCCGGATGGAGCTCCTGGTCGTCGGATCCGGGGCCGCGTACCCGGATCGCCCCGGGACGGCCTCGAGCACGTATGTCGTGACGCACGGCGCGACGCGCCTCTGCCTCGACCTGGGGCAGGGCGGGTTCGCCGGCCTGGCCGGCCGCCTGGAGCCGAGCTCGCTCGACGCCGTCGTCGTGAGCCATCTCCATCCCGACCACTTCGTCGACCTCGTCGCGCTCCGCCACTACCTGCGCTACGAGTTCGCCCCACCGCGCCGCCTCCGCGTCATCGCGCCCGCCGGTCTCGGCGACCGCCTTGACGGCCTCCTCGCCGAGCCGGGCTTTGCGGCAGCGGCGCTCGACGTCGCGGACCGCCGGGTCGGCACCCTGGAGGTTGGCAGCCTGCGCCTCGAGAGCGCGCTCGTGACCCACACGCGCGAGGCGTACGCGGTCCGCGTCGTGCCGGCCGACGATCCCTCCGCACCGGGCCTCGTCTACTCGGGCGACTGCGGTCGGGCGGAGGATCTCGGCCCGCTGGTCCGGGCGGGCGACACGCTCCTCGTCGAGGTCGCGTTCGGGCCCGGGCCGGTCCCGGTCGGCGACCTCCACCTCGACGGCCCGGCCGTCGGCGCGCTCGCGGCGGCCACCCGCCCGGGACGCGTCCTCCTCACCCACCTCCAGATGGGCCGTGACCCCGCGGCCACCATCGCCTCGGTTCGCGCTGCGTTCGACGGGCCGGTCGCCCTCGTCGCCGACGGGGAGACCTGGCCCATCTGACGGGCTCGACCGGACACGCCCGTCGGTCGAGAGGCGCGAGGATCCGCGCGGACCGGGTTGTCGGCGCCGGTCGTCGCCGGGCCCGCCGTCGAGCCCGGCGTCAGCGAGCCAGCGCCCGGAGCAGCCGTGTCGGGACCAGCAGCTCCAGCAGCGCGATCAGGCCCACGATCGCCACCAGGAGCACGCGCAGGTCTCCGCCTCCCGAATCGTCGGTCGGGAGGCCGGAGGTCGCGGGGGTCGTCGGGCGCGGCGTCGCCGGTGACACGCCCCCGCTCGTGTTCACGAACGTGCAGGTGACGGTCTCGCCGGCGGCGATCGGGACGTCCCGGACGGCACCGCCCGGCACGTCACTCCGGCCGCGGCGGTCGCCGGCCACCTCGCACGATGCCCTGAGCACTCGGACACCGTCCGGAAGCGCCTCGACGACGTCGACGAGCGCCCGATCGCCTCCGGGCAGGATCCGGAACTCGACCGAGCCGGAGGCATCGGTGGCCCCCGCGGCCGTTGCCGGGGTGCCCCCTGAGACCGTGATCCGGATCGGCCAGGCGGGAGCCGGCAGGCGATCCGGGGCGTCGCGGGTCTCGGCGCGGCCGTCGATGTCGATCCACTTGCGGACCACGAGCAGGGCGTCCTCGGGGGTGGGCGTCGGCGTGGGCGTCGGGCGTGGGCGTCGGGGTCGGGCGTCGGCGTGGGCGTCGGCGTGGGCGTCGGGGTCGGGGTGGGCGTCGGCGTGGGCGTCGGGCGTCGGGCGTCGGGGTCGGGGTGGGCGTCGGCGTGGGCGTCGGCGTGGGCGTCGGGGTCGGGCGTCGGCGTGGGCGTCGGCGTGGGCGTCGGGGTGGGCGTCGGCGTCGGGCGTCGGGGTGGGCGTCGGGCGTGGGCGTCGGGCGTCGGCGTCGGGGTGGGCGTCGGGGTGGGCGTCGGGGTCGGGGTCGGGGTCGGGGTCGGCGTGGGCGTGGGCGTGGGGGTCGGGGTGGGCGTCGGGGTCGGGCGTGGGCGTGGGCGTCGGGGTCGGCGTGGGCGTGGGCGTCGGGGTCGGCGTGGGCGTGGGCGTCGGCGTGGGCGTCGGGGTCGGGGTCGGGGTTGGTTTGGGAGGGCAGGATGGCGAAGGTTTCGGGGTGGGCGTGGGAGTCGGCTTCGGAGTGCAGGACGGCACCGGCGTGGGCGTCGGCTTCGGCGTTGGCGTCGGGCCCGGCGTGGGTGTCGGCTTCTCGCCGCGGACGTGGTAGTTGTCGTTCTTCCTGGCGTCCTCGACGTCGACGGTGTACTCGCCGGCGTCGCCCGGCTGGACCGTGTAGACGCGGATGCAGAACCCGCCGGCGACGTCGGTGGTCACGGTCCCAGTCGCGACCACGATGCCCGGGTCGGAGCTGGCGCCGCCGGGCTGTCCAGCGACCGTCCAGGCGAGCGTCACGCCGGGGGCGAAGTTCGCCCCCCGAACGTGGACGTCGTCGCCGACCGCGTAGTGATTCCGGTTCTGCGGCGCGGGAGGCTGGCACGTTGCCGACGTCGTCCAGATCGCGCCCGGCCCGCCCGTGGCCGCGGCGGGATCCGTGCCCGGCGCCACGACCGCAAGGATGAGGAGCGCGGCGGCGGCCGTCCACGCCAGCAGGCGGTCGAGGGATCGTGTCCGGGGCACCCGATGCCGCGTGGGGTCCATCACCGAATCTCCGGTTGCGCGGGCGGGGAGAGCCCAAGGCGTGCCGGCCGGTCGCTCCCTCCCTGCGGCGTGCCCGTGCCGCGGGTCGATCGGTGGCGACATGGTGACTGGCTTCTCGACCTCCGTCCAGTACCTAACGCACCCAAATGGGTCCGAACCGCACGGATCTGCCACGTGTGCCGCGCCGGGGCGAGCGCCGGACCTCGTGGGCCGTCCCGGGAATCCGAACGCCGGGCCCGGCGGACCGGGTCCCGGCGTTCAGTCTGTCTCGGGGACAGCGCGGGGTGCTAGCGGCGGCGGCGGGCCCTCGCCGGCGCCGGCGTCAGGAGGAGCAGGGTGGCCAGGAGGCCGGCGATCGCGAGGAGCGCGATCCGCCAGCTGTCGCCACCGGGCGTCCCGGTGATCGGCAGGGTGTCCGTCGGCGGCGGTGTGACCTTCGGGGTCGCAGTCTCGCCGGCGACCTCGCCGGTCTCGTTCGTGAACGTGCAGGTGACGGTCTCACCGGCGTTGACGACGATGTCCAGCATCGCGCCGTCCTCGAGGACGAGCGTCCCGCGCAGGTCGCCGACCGCGGCGACGTCGATCTGCTCGTTCGCGTCGGCGGTGACCTCGCAGGAGCCGTCGACCATCACCCACTCCTCGACACTCGCCGGAGCGCCGTCCTCGGTGATGTCCACCGAGACGGAGCCGTCGATGTCGTCGAAGTCGACGGCGACCTGGCCGTTCGCGTCCGTGGTGACGAGGTCACCGGAGACGTCGAACGTCCAGCCGGCGCCTGGCACGAGCACCTCGGCCTCGCCCGGGTCGATGTCGTAGACCTTCTCGACGATCAGCCGCGCGGACTCCGGCGTCGGGGTCGGCGTCGGGGTCGGGGTGGGGGTCGGGGTGGGGGTCGGCGTCGGGGTGGGCGTCGGCGTGGGCGTCGGGGTGGGCGTCGGCGTGGGCGTCGGGGTCGGCGTGGGCGTGGGGGTCGGGGTCGGGGTCGGCGTCGGCGTGGGCGTCGGGGTCGGCGTGGGCGTCGGGGTCGGGGTCGGCGTCGGCGTGGGGGTCGGCGTCGGCGTGGGCGTGGGGGTCGGGGTCGGCGTGGGCGGGTTGTCCGCGTCGAAGCAGAAGCTGACGTGGCTCAGACCCGTCGGGCCGTTGTTGGTGCCGGAGCCGCTGAGCGCCTCGGGAGACGCGGCGGTCGGGGCGTAGACGAACAGCGTGTTGTACCCGCCTCCGCCTACGCCGGTCTTGAAGAGGACCGCGTCGATGCCGAACGTCGACGTCCAGCTGAACGTCTGCGTCCCGCTGTTCCACGTCGTCGTGATCGTTCCGTACCCGGGCACGTTGATGGTGCCGCTGGCCGGCGGATCGCTCTTGACCTCGCCGTCGGCGTTCCAGGCCTGGCCGCCACCAAACGTCGCGTCAAGCTCGGCGCAGGTCGGGTTGCCAGCGAGCGCCGGGTTGTCGAGCGACGTGTAGACGGTGGGGGTGATCGCGTCTGCGCCGGAAACAGGGCCGGCGGCGGGGCCCACGAGGGCCAGGGTCGTCATCGCCGCGACGGCCAGCCAGCCGACACGGCGAAAGGTGGAGGTGCGGCGTCGCGCCGCAGACGGTGTGTTCATCGATCTGTGTCCCCGAGGCTTGCGGCAGGGATTGCCGCGGATGAGTCCAGGTCGGTCGGATCCCCATACGCCGGCGGCCTGACTGCCGGCGTCCGATCGACATCACGATGATGGATCTCCGCATGGTACTCGTCCAGTACGCAGGTCGCGGTATCGAAGGCACCGACCGCACCGAACCCCACCGCATCGACCGGGCGCCGCCGATCGCGGTGCCGACGGGCAACGAACGGGGCAGGACCCCCCTGGTACTCGCGGCGGCCCGGGGGTCTGCGATCCCGGCGCACGGCCGCCACCGGCTCCGTTCGCCGGCCGTCGGACCTCCACAGCCCTCGCCGCGGCGCCGGGAAGACAGACGAGGCGCGCCTCAGGCAGGCGCGCCTCGTCAGGGTCTCGGGGACCCAACGTTGGGGACCGGCGGTCCAGCTGGCCCCGGCCCGGGTCTCCCCGGGCCGGGATCGAGGGCCGGCCGTCGCGGCCTATCCGCGGCGGCTCCGCCGGCGGGCCCGCGCCGGGGCCGGGGTGATGATCCCCAGCACCGCCACGAGGCCGACAAGGGCCAGGATCACGAGCAGCATGCCGCTGCTCCCGTCCCCGGCAATGGTCGTGAGGGCGTCCGTCGGGGGCGGCGTGATCCGCGGCGGGGACGTCTTCCCCTGGACATCGCCCGTGGCGTTCACGAACGTGCAGGTGACCGTCTCGTCCTGGCGGACGGCCACATCGCTCATCGCGAGGCCCGAGCGCGTCCCGCGCGCCTGCGTGCCCATGACGCACGACGCCGCGAGGATCTTGAAGTCCTTCTTCATGACCTCGGTGACGCCGACGAGGGCCGTCTCGCCGTTCGACGGGATCGTGACGGAGAACGTGACCGTCCCGTCCTGCCCGGTGGTGCCGGACAGGGCCGAGAGCGTGCCGTTCGCAACGGTGAGGTTGAACGCCCAGCCCGCGGCGACGACACGGTCGTTCGTCGTCTCGAGCTTGCCGTCGAGGTCGAAGAGCTTGCGCACGATGAGGGAGGCCGGCCCGGGCTCCTCGACGACGACCGTCGAGTCGTCCGAGCACTGGTCGTCCGCCTCGGTCTCCACGCACGGTCCGACCGTGATCGTCGCCACGTTGACGTACGTGCCGGCGACGGTGGTGGCGCCGATCTCGACGTCGTACGTGAGCGTCTTCCCGTCGGCCACGTTCGTCAGCTGCCAGGTGATCGTGTTCGCCGCGGCGTCGAAGACGCCGCCGTCGGAGATGCTCGACGGGGTTCCGAAGTCCTCGGGCAGGTCGTCCACGACGGTCAGCACCGGGATCGGACCGTGGGTGACGTCCAGGGTGAGCGTGTACGCGACGACCGCGCCGGCCGGCAGCGGGGCCTCGGCATCGTTGACCTTGGCGATGGTCACGCGCCGGACGAGGACGACCGCGTCGTCGCTGGCGGACACCTCGTCGTCGGCCGGCGAGGTGCCGGTCGCCGTCGCGATGTTCGTCGTGTCGACGTCGACCGCGATGGTCACGGTGCAGGTCATGCTCTCGCCGACCGCGAGCTCGAACGGCGCGGAAAGGGCCGTGCCGTCCTTCGTGCAGATCGACAGGGTGACGTCGTCGGCCGTGGTCGCGGTGCCGCGGTCGTCGACGACGGTGACGTCGTCGAGGTCCGTGTCGCCGTCGTTGGTGACGACGTACGTGTAGAGGACGTTCCCGCCGTTCGTGTAGAGCGTGGCGCCGTCGGCCGCGTCACCGGCCGTCTTCACGACGTCGATGGACGGGACGAGGACTTCCACGGCGGCGGCATCGTTGGCGTCGACCGCCTGGCCGGCCGGCGACGTGCCGGCCGCAACGGCCACGTTGATCGTGTCCCGGCCGATCGTCGTCGTGGCCGTGCAGGTCATCGACGCGCCGGCCGCGAGGGTGGTCGCGGGGCACGAGATCGTGCCGAGCTTGTCGTCGGTCAGGGTGACGTTGACGAGCGTCGTCGTCCCGGTGTTCGTGACGACGAACCTGTACGTGACGTTGTCGGTGAAGATCTCCGTCTCGTAGGTCGCCCCGTCGGCGGCCTGGCTGACCGCGGAGGCGCCGGCCGTCTTCTCGACGTCGATGGCCGGGCCGACGATCTCGACGACGGCGTCGTCGGTCGCGGAGACCGGGGTCCCCTCGCCGACGCTCACGCCGGCGGCCGTGACGACGTTCGTCGTGGCCTGCGTCACCGAGCGGAGCGCATAGCAGGTGACCGCGTCGCCCGCGTCCAGCTCGAACGGCTGGGCGATGCCGGTGCCGTCGACCTCACAGGCGGCCTGGAAGTCGTCGGCGGCGTTGGCGGGCGTGCCGTTGTCGTCGACGACGGTGACGTTCAGGAGGCGAACGACGCCGGTGTTCGTGACGACGTACTTGTAGGTGACATTCGGCAGCGCGAACGTCTCGACCTGGAGGGTCGCGCCGTCGGCGGCCTGGCTCGCCCGGCTCGTTCCGGCCGTCTTGACGACGTCGATCGCCGGCGGGATGGGCGGGTTGCTGAAGGAACAGGCGGGCGTCCCGGTCGGGCTCGCCGCGCTGACCGTGATCGAGCAGGTGGCGGACGTCTCCGCGTAGCCCTCGGGCGCCGCGATCTCGTCCACGAGGTAGGTCCCGGTCGGCACGGCGACCAGCCGGAAGGCGCCGTCAGCCTTGTTGACGTCGCTTGCGTCGTTGTCGACGACCGTGAGCGAGCCGCCGCCGCTGTACGGGTTGGGCGTGACCGTGAACGTGGCGCCGCCGAGCGGCGTCTTCGCCTGGTCGCCCTTGTCCTTCGTCCAGCGGAGCTCGCCGAGGGTGTTGACGAAGGGGATGCTGATCGAGGCCGTGGAGCCGGTGATCTCGACCGTGCGGGTGACGGTGTCCTTGATGTAGCCGGCCGGGGCCGTCTTCTCGACGACCTGGTACGTGCCGAGCTTGAGGTTGGCGATCGTGAACTCGCCGGCCGTGGTGTCGGTGTCGAGTCCGGCGTAGCCGGCCTGGCCGGTGTTGTCGGCCACGTCGGCGCTGAAGCCGAGCGCCGCGCCGGCGGTGCCGGTCACGGTGAAGACGGCGCCGCCGAGGAGCTGGCCGTTGCCATCGTGCTTGAGCCACGAGAGGGCGGCCAGGGTGTTGACGAAGGGGATGCTGATCGAGGCCGTGGAGCCGGTGATCTCGACCGTGCGGGTGACGGTGTCCTTGATGTAGCCGGCCGGGGCCGTCTTCTCGACGACCTGGTACGTGCCGAGCTTGAGGTTGGCGATCGTGAACTCGCCGGCCGTGGTGTCGGTGTCGAGTCCGGCGTAGCCGGCCTGGCCGGTGTTGTCGGCCACGTCGGCGCTGAAGCCGAGCGCGGCGCCGGCGGTGCCGGTCACGGTGAAGACGGCGCCGCCGAGGAGCTGGCCGTTGCCATCGTGCTTGAGCCACGAGAGGGCGGCCAGGGTGTTGACGAAGGGGATGCTGATCGAGGCCGTGGAGCCGGTGATCTCGACCGTGCGGGTGACGGTGTCCTTGATGTAGCCGGCCGGGGCCGTCTTCTCGACGACCTGGTACGTGCCGAGCTTGAGGTTGGCGATCGTGAACTCGCCGGCCGTGGTGTCGGTGTCGAGTCCGGCGTAGCCGGCCTGGCCGGTGTTGTCGGCCACGTCGGCGCTGAAGCCGAGCGCCGCGCCGGCGGTGCCGGTCACGGTGAAGACGGCGCCGCCGAGGAGCTGGCCGTTGCCATCGTGCTTGAGCCACGAGAGGGCGGCCAGGGTGTTGGTCACGCTGCCGGCGTTGGCCGTGAACGGCGCCGCCATCGGCGACGTGATCTGCGCGGTGAGCGGGTTCGCGGCCTTGATGTAGCCGGCCGGGGCGACGGTCTCGGTGATCGTGTACGTGCCGACCGGCACGCCCTGGATCTCGAACTCGCCCGGGGTGTCGTCGCGGTCCGCCCCGGTGCAGGGCTGGGTCACGCAGTCGGCCACGGTGAGGACGCCGACGCCGTCCGTCGGGTCGGGGCTGACCTGGAACGTCGCGCCGCCGAGCAGGGTCTGCCCGTCTGGCCCGTACTTGAGCCAGCGGATCTTGCCGAGGTTGTTGACGAACGTCCCAGCGGGGATGGACGCGTTGCGCTCCGCCGCGGAGACGGTCACGTTGGCCGGGTCGGGGTCGATGATGTAGCCGGACGGCGCGGCCGTCTCCTGGACGGCGTACGTGCCGGTGCGCGCATCGCTGACGAGGAGCTCGCCGAGGTCGGGGTCGGCGTCGTTCGCGCCGTTGTCGACGACGGTGAGCGTGCCCGTCCCCGTCTTCGGGTTCGGGGTGACCGTGAAGGTCGCGCCGCCGAGGAGGCTCGTGCCGTCTGGACCGCGCTTGGTCCAGGCGATCGAGCCGAGGAGGTTGACCCACGTGCCGGCCGCGACGGCGACGTCCGGGTCGGCCGACGTCGGGTTGACGACGGCGGTCGCGGCGGAGCCGATGTAGCCGGTCGGGGGCTCGCTCTCGGCGATCGTGTAGCCGCCGGCCCGGTCGACGAGGACGCGGGAGACCCGGAACTCGCCGGGGGTGTCGTCGGTGTCGTTCGGGCCGTTGTCGACGACGGTCAGCACGCCGCTGCCGGTCTTCGGGTTGGGCGTGACCGTGAAGGTCGCGCCGCCGAGGAGGCTCGTGCCGTTGGGACCGTTCTTCTCCCAGCGGATCGAGCCGAGGTCGTTGACGAACTCGAAGCGGACGGTCTCGCCCGCCGGCGCGGTCTTCGACTGCGGCGCGGGGTCCTTGACGTAGCCGACCGGGGCGGTGGTCTCGGTGACCGTGTACTCGACCTGCGGCTCACAGGGTCCGATGAGGATGTAGCCGTCGCGATTGTCGAGGTCGTTCGCGTCGTTGTCGGTGATGGGAAGGGTCGAGCCGCCGGGCGCGCCGACGAGCGGGTTCGGCGAGATCGAGAAGCTCGCCCCGCCGACGTGGTTGCCGGCCTTGTCGACCTTCTCGATGCGGATCTGGGCGCAGGTGTTGACGGACAGCGGGAACTGGCCCGTGGCGTCCTTGAGCTGCGACGTGTCGATCGAGCCGCCGGTGCGGCTGCGGATCGAGCCCTGCCCGAAATTGAGGCAGGAGACGGGGAGGTTGAGCTCCGAGAGGTCGACCGACGCCTCGGCCCAGCGGAAGGCGCCCACCGTGTACGGGGCGGGTGCCGAGCCTGCCGCCGTGGCGGGGAACTGGACGGCCGCCAGGTCGACGAAGTTGGTCGCCGAACGGACGGCGTCGATCGTCGTCGCGTCGCTGAGCTGGGTGAAGCTGACGACCTGGCCGTTCGCCGTCTGGCTCGTGATCGCCGACACGTAGTACAGGGTCACGATCGGGTTCGAGCCGCCGTTGCTGTACTCGAGCGAGATCAGCACGTCGTTGAGGGAGCGGTCGGGCTTGGCGATGCCGTCGGCCCACGTCTTGAAGGGCTTCTGGTTCAGCTCGAAGTCGACCACCATCGTGCCGGTCGCGTCGACGCGCTCGGCGCCGAGGAAGACGAAGGGGCTCCCGCCCGCGACCTTCACGCCCGCCATCACGTGGCGGTAGTCGGTCTTGGCGTTGGGGCCGGCGCTGTTGACGTAGCCCCAGTCCCGGGTGTCGAACTCCTTGTTGCCGCCCACGTAGGCGCTGGTGTCGGGCGTCGCGTCGCCGGCGATGTTGTTGGGGCCGTCGACGGCGTCCCGGAAGATGAACGAGGTGGGCGGATCGGCCGGGTCGACGAGGCCGTTGAAGCCGCCGCCGTCGAGCCAGTCCTGGGCGTTGGAAAGCGTCGCCTGGAGGGCGGCCGGGATGCCGCCCGGGTTCGAACCGGCGTTCCCGCCCACGAGGTCGCCGTCGACCTCGAAGCCGGCGACCGTGCCGGCCTTCAGGCCGCTCGCGGCGATGACCGGCGCCGGCGCCAGGGCGACGACGTACTGCAGGCCGATGGACAACACGAAGAGCGCCACCCAGAAGAAGGTGGCACCCCGCCGAGCCCGCGCGTTCCGGCGCAGCCTCATTCCCCCACTGAACATCTTGTCCTCCGATCCCCGAGATGGCTGAGCGGCGATAGGTGCCTCGACTCATGCCGATGGATGAGTGCTTCCCGTCCCGGCGTCCCCGGGCCGGCTACCTGATGACGGGTACTGCCCCCGCCGGCTGCCGACGCTACCAGCGACGGATCGCCGAAGGTACTGCCGCTAACTGCACCCGACCGGTCAAAAGGGGCCGTTTGGCCCTGTCACCGAACGGCTCCGACGTGCTGTTCCGGTGCGGTCTCGCACCGCGGGTACCAGGACGGTGGTCCCGGGGTCGCCGGCGCGCCTCCGCTACGATGGGGCGGTGAACGATCCCCTTCCGCACCTGGTCCCGCCGCGGACTCGTGCCCGTGACGCCGTGAGCGCCGCGTGGGCCCGCTGCGTTGCCTCCGGCGCGCTGCCGCCGTCCCCCGCGGGCGTGGAGCTGCCGCCGGTCGAGGTCGAGCGGCCGGCGCATGCCGAGCACGGCGACCTCGCCACCGGCCTGGCGATGAAGCTCGCCCGCCCCTACCGGATGCCGCCGCTGAAGATCGCGGAGGCGATCGCCGCGGAGCTGACCGCGGAGGCCGGCGGCGCGGGATCGCCGATCGCGTCGGTCGACGTCGCACCGCCGGGCTTCCTCAACCTGTGGCTCGCGGACGGGGCGCTCGCCGACGTGGTCGCCGGCGTGCTCGCGGCGCCCGACGCCTGGGGCCGGGTCCGGGCGGCCGTCCCGCGCCGCGTCAACGTGGAGTTCGTCTCCGCCAATCCGACGGGGCCGCTCCACATCGGCAACGCGCGCGGCGCGTTCGTCGGCGACCTCCTCTGCCGCGTCCTCGAGGCCGCCGGCCACGAGGTCACGCGCGAGTACTACTTCAACGACTTCGGGGCCCAGGTGCGGAACCTCGGCGGGTCGGTCCTCGCGATCCGGCGCGGTGACGAGATCCCGGAGGACGGCTACCGCGGGGCGTACGTCCACGACCTCGCCCGCGAGCTGCCGGCCGACGTGCTCGCGGCCGCCGATGCTGCTCCCGACGCGGCGCCCATCGTCGGCGCGTGGGCATCGGAGCGCGTTCGGGCCGGGATCGAGGCCTCCCTCGCCCGCCTCGGCGTCCGCTTCGACGTCTGGAAGAGCGAGGGCTCGCTCTACCGCGACGGCTGGGTCGAGCAGGCGGTCGAGCGCCTGCGCGCGTCGGGTGAGCTGTACGACGACGGTGGCGCCCTGTGGTTCCGCTCGACCGTCCACGGCGACGACAAGGACCGCGTCGTCCGCAAGTCGAACGGCGACTACACCTACTTCGGCTCCGACATCGGCTACGTCGTCGAGAAGTTCAGCCGCGGCTTCGACCACCTCGTGTACATCTGGGGCGCCGACCACCACGGCACGGTGGCCCGGCTGCGGAACGCGGCCGCGGCGATGGGCTACGACCGCGAGGCCGTCCAGATGATCCTGATGGCCTGGGTGCGCTTCGTCCGCGACGGCGTCGAGGTCTCGATGTCCAAGCGGGCCGGCGAGTTCATCACGCTCGACGAGCTGCTCGAGGAGATCGGGGTCGACGCGGCCCGCTGGTTCTTCGCCGCCCGCGGCCACACGTCGGGGATCGACTTCGACATCGAGCTGGCGAAGAAGCAGTCGAGCGACAACCCGGTCTACTACGTCCAGTACGCCCACGCCCGGATCGCCTCGATCCTGCGGAAGGGGGCCGACGCGGGCCTCGAGCCGGCAGCGAGCGTGGCGCCAGGATCGCTGGGGGACCCGTCATCGCCCGAGGGCGCGCTCGCGCGGGCCCTGGCCCGCTTCCCCGAGGTCGTGGAGGACGCGGCGGCGGCCGAGGAGACGCAGGGCGTGACCGCGTTCGCCACCGACCTCGCGACGCAGTTCCACGCCTTCTACCGCGACGCGCGGGTCGTGGACCCGGAGGCGCCCGAGCGCTCGCGGTCCCGCCTCGCGCTCGTCCGCGCCGCGCAGCTCACGCTGGCCGGCGCGCTCGGCCTCCTGGGGATCTCCGCGCCCGAGTCGATGTAGGACGGGGCGGGCGGGGCCACGGGGCGGGCGTCGCGCCGGCGCGGCGCCGGCGGGCGTGGCGCCGGCGCCGGCGTGGCCCCGGCGTGGCCCCGGCGCGTGCCACGGGAGGCGAACCTGTCAGACGCTCGTTCAGCGCACCGTACGCGAGGTCGCTCGCGCCGGCCGCGCCGGCGGTGGCCCACCAGGGGCGCCCGGACACGTGATTCTCGCAGCGGATCCTGTCACGGGTGCCGCCGGCGTGACGGGTGAGAGGATCCGCCCACGCTGCGCAGGGGACGGTCGCCGTACGGTGCGCTCAGCGTACTTCTGAGAGGAAGGGCGGCGAGTCGGTCGCCGGCGTCCCGCGAGGCCGCCCAGCGAGCGGCGCTGTCGCAGCCGCCGGGCGCCCCCGCCACCCTCCGCTCGTCAGATGCCGAGGCCGCGGGCCGCCCCGGCGAGCTTGGCCAGCGTGGCCGCGTCGTTCGCCGCGAACAGCCAGGCCGAGCGATCGTCCTCGCCGCGCTCGACCCGGGCCGCCCCCGGCAGGCTCCGCGACGCCGCCTCCGCTGCGGCCACGAACTCGTCGGCTTCCGCGGCCGTGTCCCACGTCGTGGCGAGCGCCAGCCCGTACGCGCCGTCCGGCCCGCGCAGGTAGGCGAGGCGGTCACCGCCCCAACCGGCAGCGGCGGCCGATGCGTCGATTGCCTTCGCGCCGTTCTCGCGCAGCCAGACCGACAGCTGGAATTCGCCGAGCGTGTCCTCCGGCGTGCCGGACCAGCCCTCGCCCATCGCAGCGGCCAGGTCGGCGGCGTCGAGGGCCACGTCGACCGGCTTCTCCCCCGTCTCGTACTTCTCCGGATGGAGCACCTGCTCCGTCGAGTCGGGGAGCCGGCCGTAGGCGCGGTCGACGGCCTCCCAGCCGCCCCGTGCCCACATCCCGTTCACGAAGACCAGGCCCTGCTGGTACGGGAACAGGAGCGTCTCGCGGAGGATCGCCGGCATCGCCTCGAGCTGCGCCTGGGCCTCGGGGTCGACCTGCAGCAGCTCCTGGAGCTCGTCCGGGCCCAGGTTCTGTGAGAGCCACAGCGTCATCGCCAGCGACGCGTCGCCCTCGACGAGGCCGAGCCGGCCGAGGGAGCGATCCCCCTGGCCGACGGCGTCGACGTCGATCCCTTCGAGCCCGAAGGCCTGGTCCTGGAGGGCATGGGTGAACTCGTGGGCGAACGTCACCTTCTCGGTGCCGCCGACGCGACCGGACTTGGAGACGACGACCATCTCCTTCGTCTCCGGGTCGTAGAAGCCGGCGACCTGCGAGCCGAGAAGATCCACGTAGAGCTCACCGAGGTCGGCGTCGGCCGGCAGGAGATTGAGCGCCTTCAGCGTGTCCTCGGCCACCGCGATGTCGTCGGCCGGGTTCTCCTTCTCGAACTGCTCGCGGATCCGCTCCCGGACCTCGTCCTGCGAGAGGACGACCGCCTCGAGGCGCTCCTCGACGGGCAGCTCGCGCAGGCCGGCAACCTGGTCCTCGATCTGGCGATACAGGGCGGCGAGGTCGCCGCTCGGGATCGCTGTGGCGGCCGGCGTGGCCGACGGCGCCGGCGTGGCGGTGGCGCTCGCTGCGGGCGTCGGCGTGGCGCTCGGGGCGGCCGACGGCGCGGGGCCGCCGCAGGCGGCGACGAGGAGAAGGGCCAGGGTCGCGACGGCGCCGACGCGGCGCGCGGCGGCGACGCCGGCGTGACGAGTGGGGTTGGGGGTGCGGCTCATGGGCGGCATTCTGGCACGGGGGTGCCGGATGGCGGTTTCTTAACCTCACGGGGCGTTGGGCCTGAACCTCCGGTCCCTAGGCTGTGCCATGGACCTGCGGGAAACGAGTCGATCCCTCCGACTCCCACAGATCCGCCCTCCCTCCCTCAGACCGGAGGCGCCGATGGGCAGGCGCCTCCGGTCTTCCCGTTTTCATGGCCACTGCGTCCGGAGGTCGGCACGAGGTCGCCACGGGGGCGGTTCGCGCAGGGCTGGTCGCCCCGGGTGGGGGCTGGTCGCCCGGGCGGGTCGCCGTCGACGCGCCCCGGGCGCAATACCCGGGGTGAGCGGCGCGTGGCAGAATCCCGCCATGGAACTCACCTGGTTCGGGCGCTCATGCGTCCGCCTCAAGGGCCGCGACGCGGTCGTGGTCGTCGATCCCTACCAGGCGGTCGTGGGTCCGACCGGCCGCGGGATCACCGGCGACATCGTCCTCATCAGCCACCCCGACGACGCGCCGCTGCCGAAGGCGAAGGGGCGCCTGTCGCGCGATGGCACGACGCACCTGCCGACGAGCCTGGAGGAGGCGTTCGTGCTCGACGGCCCGGGCGAGTACGAGGTGAAGCACGTCCTCATCACCGGCGTGCGCACGTTCCGCGACGAGAAGCGCGGTGCCGAGCACGGCACGAACGTGTCCTTCGTCGTCGAGCTCGACGGCGTCCACGTCGTCCACGTCGGCGACATCGCCCACACGCTGACGGAGGAGAAGCTCGGCGACATCGGCGCGGTCGACATCGCCTGCGTGCCGATCGGGGGCCGGCTGTCCCCGACGAAGGCCGCCGAGCTCGTCGCCCAGCTCGACCCGCGGATCGTCGTCCCGATGCCCGTGTGCGAGACCGAGGAGGCCTGCGAGCCGATCCTGGCCAGGTTCCTCCACGAGATGGGGACGTCGGCCGGCGAGCCGCAGGCGCGGCTGGCGATGACGCCGGGCAGCCTCCCCGACGAGACGACGACCGTCCTGTTGGAGTCGCGCGGCAAGGTCTGACCGCCGAGTCGGGCGGCGCTCCCGCCGCACCGGCGCCGGCCGCGCGCGAGGCGCGGCGCCCACGGCCCTACGCGCGAGGCGCGACGCTCCCCCGCACCACGACCGCCCGCACGAGGTCGGCGCCGGCCCAGTACGGCAGCTGGGCGTGGGTCGGCACGTCCCAGGCGACGAGGTCCGCCCGCAGCCCGGCCACGAGCGCGCCCCGATCGTCCAGGCCGAGGGCGGCAGCGGCGTTGACCGTGGTCGCCGCGAGCGCCTCGGCCGGCGACACGCCGAGCGTGACGGCGGCCATCGACATGACGAGCGGCAGGCTCGTCACGGGAGAGGTGCCCGGGTTGAAGTCGGTGGCGAGCGCGACCGGCACGCCCACCTCGATCAGCTCGCGGGCCGGCTCCCGCTCGGGGAGGCCGAGGAACCAGGGCACGGTGGGGAGCAGGACGGCCACGACCGGGCGGCCGGCCGCCGCCGTCTCCGCGAGGGCCGCGATGCCGGCGCCGGACGGCGCCCCGAGATGGTCCGCCGAGAGCGCGCCGAGCTCCGCGGCCAGCTCCGCTCCGCCCGACGGCGCCAGCTCATCGGCGTGGAGGCGGACGGCAAGGCCGAGGGCGCGTGCGGCGAGGAGGATCCGCCGCGCCTGGTCGGGCGAGAAGACGCCCTCCTCGCAGAAGACGTCGCACGAGCGCGCGATGCCCTGCGCGGCGACGGCCGGCAGCTGCTCCCCGATGACCGCGGCCACGTACGCCTCGGTCGCCGCGGCCGGGTCCACGGGGTGGGCCGCACGGGCCTCCGGCGAGACGGCATGGGCCCCGAGGAACGTCGGCACCACGTCGACCGGCCCCTCCTCGCCAAGCCGGCCGGCGACCGCCAGCAGGCGGAGCTCCGTCGCGGTGTCGAGGCCGTAGCCCGACTTTGCCTCGACCGTCGTGGTGCCGGTCCGGAGCATCTCTGTCAGCCACCGCCGACCGTGCGCCATCAGTGACACATCGTCGGCCGCCCGCGTCGCCCGGACGGTGGCGAGGATCCCGCCCCCGGCCGCGAGGATCTCGAGGTACGTCGCGCCGCGCGCCCGCATCGCGACCTCGCCCTCGCGCGAGCCGGCGAACACGAGGTGCGTGTGCGCGTCGATCAGGCCCGGCGTGATCGTGGCGCCCGCTACGTCGAGGCGGTCGATCGCGTCGCGCGGAAGCCCCGGCCTGCTCGAGCGCGACCTCCAGCGCGTCTCGCGCTTCCGGCTCGCGCGCCACGGCGACGATCCGGCCGTCCAGGCATGCCACCGCGGTGCCGGGAGGCGCGATCGCGGGCTCGTCCTGGCCTGGCCCTCGTCGGAGCCCACCTGCCATCGTGACGACTTCGGCGGCGCCGACGACGAGCAGCGCGCGCGTCGACGCGGCGGTGCCGGCGCCGGCGCTCATCCGCCGGCCGCCCGCGCGAGTCGCAGCTCCAGCGCCATGAGCGGCGACGCGTCACGCAGCTTGAGGAACCGCCCCGCGGCAAGCACCCGCTCCTCGGGCGGGAGGTCACGCGACGCGCCGGCCCGGTCGGCCACCGCCTGGAATGCCGCCAGCGGCGCCAGCCCGATCAGCTCGGATTCCGCCAGATCGACCCCGTCCTCGGCCGCCTGGTCTCGGACTGCCTCCCAGGCCGCCCAGAGCGGCGTCCGCTCGGTGTCGAGGAGGTTCATCGAGACCTGCGCGCAGCCGAGCTCGTCGATGAAGAACCCCTTCGCCTGGACCGCCGGCAGCCCGCCGGACGACTCGCGGACGCGGTGGGCGATCCGCTTCGCCAGCTGGA
Source organism: uncultured Chloroflexia bacterium (assembly GCA_963736545.1). Classification (GTDB taxonomy): domain Bacteria; phylum Chloroflexota; class Limnocylindria; order Limnocylindrales; family CSP1-4; genus CTSoil-043. The sequence goes on along the minus strand of CAVTPA010000001.1, from coordinate 2,488,690 downwards.
GGTCATCCGAGGCCAGGTTGACGTTCCAGGCGACGAGGAACGGGCGCGCGCCCACGCACGTCGCGCCGCCGCGGGGGTGCGTCCGCGCCGGCCCGAAGTCCGGCTCGCGGCCGCGGGTCGCGATCTCGTCCCGCAGGCCCTCGTACTGGCCACGACGGAGGTCGGCCAGCTTCACCCGGTCGGGCCGGGTCGCGGCGGCGGCATAGAGATAGACCGGGAGGTCGAACCGGGTCGCGAGCCGCCGTCCGAAGTCGCGGGCGAAGCCGACGCAGTCCTCGAGGGTGGTGTCGCCGAGCGGGACGAACGGGACGACGTCCACCGCGCCGATCCGCGGGTGCTCGCCGGACTGTGTCTCCATGTCGATCTCGCGGAGGGCGACGCCGACGAGCCGCTCGAGCGCGTCGGCGACCGGGCCGTCCTCCCCCGCGAGCGTGAGGACACTCCGGTTGTGGGACGGGTCGCTCGTGCGGTCGAGGAGATGGACGCCCGGGATCGACTCGATCGCGGCGGCCAGCCGGTCGATCACCTCCAGCCGGCGGCCCTCGGAGACGTTGGGCACGGATTCGACGAGCGCCATGGCGGCAATCGTGGCACACCGGCCGGGGCGTGGGAGCGGGGTCGGCCGCGGTGCGGATCGCCTGCCCGCCGCGAGGCCAGGCCGGGCAGGACGGCACTCGACTGCCAGCGGGGCCCGGTGCATGGCGCCCCTGCGACCGGGCGTCCGGCGCTGAGCCGCCTCGCGACGCTCGGACGCGGCTACCCGACGATGCGCGTCTCAGCGGGTTCGGCACGGACAGTGGGAGACCCACGATGGAGTCGCGACGACTGCGCTGGATGGCCTGTCTGGCCCTCGCGCAGCTCCTGGTGGCGTGCGGGGGGACCACGGCGGCGTCGGCCGCGGCCGGGCGTCGGCCACGATCGAAACGACGTGCAGGTGTTCGAGGCGCTCGACGAGCTCATCGGCACCTGAGCCGCGGGAGCCGCCGACCTAGCCGATCACCCCTCGGTCGCGCATCGGGACGCGCACGCCGCGCTCGCGCGCGACCTCGAGCGCCCGCTCGTAGCCGGCGTCGGCGTGGCGGATCACGCCCATCCCCGGGTCGGAGGTGAGCACCCGCTCCAGCTTCTGCGCCGCGAGGTCCGTGCCGTCGGCAACGACGACCATCCCGGCGTGCTGGCTGTAGCCGATCCCGACGCCGCCCCCGTGGTGGATCGACACCCAGGTCGCCCCGGCCGCCGTGTTCACGAGCGCGTTGAGGAGCGGCCAGTCGGCGACCGCGTCGGTGCCGTCGGCCATCGCCTCCGTCTCCCGGTTCGGCGAGGCGACCGACCCCGAGTCGAGGTGGTCGCGCCCGATCACGATCGGCGCCGTCACCTCGCCCCGGCGGACAAGGTCGTTGAATGCCAGCCCGGCCTTCGCCCGCTCGCCGTAGCCGAGCCAGCAGATCCGCGCCGGGAGCCCCTGGAACGGCACCTTCGCGCGGGCCATCTCCAGCCACCGCCGCAGGCCGGCATCCTCGGGGAACAGCCGCAGGATCTCCTCGTCGGTGCGGTGGATGTCCTCGGGATCGCCCGAGAGCGCCGCCCAGCGGAATGGCCCGCGCCCCTCGCAGAACTGCGGCCGGATGAAGAGCGGGACGAAGCCGGCGAAGTCGAAGGCGTTCTCGACGCCGGCCCGCTGGGCCTGCGCCCGGATGTTGTTGCCGTAGTCGAAGACGACGGCGCCGCGCTCCTGGAAGAAGAGCATCGCCCGGACGTGGGCGGCCATCCCCTCGAGCGCCCGTCGCTCGTAGACCTCCGGCTGCGTTCGCCGCAGGACGAGCGCGTCGGCGAGGGTCATCTCCGGCGGCACGTAGCCGCCGAGCGCGTCGTGGGCCGACGTCTGGTCGGTGACGGCGTCGAACCGCTCGCCGTCCTTCGCCCAGGCGGGCTCGATCTCGGCGGCGTTGCCGACGAGGGCGATCGACAGCGCCTCCCCGCGGGCGGCCGCCAGGCGGGCCATCGCGAGCGCCGCGTCCGGGGCGTCGGTGACCCGGTCGACGTAGCCGATCTCGTGGCGGCGGCGCGCCCGAGCGCCGTCGACCTCGATCGCGATGACGACGCCGTCGTTCATCGTCACCGCCAGCGGCTGGGCGCCCCCCATCCCGCCGAGCCCGGCGGTCAAGGTGACCGTGCCGCGGAGGCTCCCCCCGAAGTGCTGCCGGGCGAGCTCGGCGAACGTCTCGTACGTGCCCTGCAGGATTCCCTGCGTCCCGATGTAGATCCAGGAGCCGGCCGTCATCTGGCCGTACATCATCAGGCCGGCCTTCTCGAGCTCCCGGAAGTGCTCCCAGGTGGCCCACCTCCCGACGAGGTTCGAGTTGGCGATGAGCACGCGGGGGGCCCACGGGTGCGTCCGGAAGACGCCGACCGGCTTGCCCGACTGGACGAGGAGCGTCTCGTCGTCGGCGAGCGCCCGCAGCTCGCGGACGATCGCGTCGAAGGCATCCCAGGAGCGCGCCGCCCGGCCGGTGCCACCGTAGACGACGAGCGCGTCGGGGTTCTCGGCGACCTCCGGGTCGAGGTTGTTCATGAGCATCCGGAGGACCGCCTCCTGCTGCCAGCCGCGGCAGGAGATCTCCGTGCCACGCGGGGCACGGACGGGGCGGGCGCCGGGGAGCGGCGGGGCGTCGTGGGCGCCGGGCGAGGTCGTCATGGCGAGAGTGTCGCGCGACGGCGCCGCGCCGTACAGGGTGAATCGGCGGTCGCTACGCGGCGGGCTCGCGGCGCCGGCGCGCGAGGAACACGATCGCCACGACGACCGCGAGGAGGAGCCCGGCCACGGCAACAACGCCGATGACGACGAAATCTGGGCCGTCTGACGCGGCCTCCGGGTTCGTGAGAGGCGGTGGGCCGGCCGTCGGCTGCAGCGGTCCAAACGCCGCCTCGGCGTCGGCGAGCGTCGCGTCGCCCTCGGGCGTGCCGAGGAGCGCCTGCGGGTCGCAGATGCCGGGGGCCCACGTGCCCTGCTCGTCGACACGCGCCGTGAAGAGCCGGCGCTCGCCGACCGTCATCGGGAGGCCGCAGTCGGCCCCGTTGCCGCTCCGCGCGACGATCGCCGGAGGCAGCGCCGGGCCGCGGAAGGAGCCCTCCACCTCGATCGTCGCCAGGCCCCCGCCGGTGGTCGCGTCGGGCTGAAGCGCCGTGACGGTCCCGACGAAGACGGCGAGGTCGGGCGACTGGGCCACCGCCTCGGCGAAGGACACCGCCGGCATGCACGAGCAGGCGACGCTGCGGCCGGGGAAGGCGCCCACGACGCCGACGGCGAGGACGAATGCGGCGAGGAGCGGGACGATCTTTCGCATGCTCGCCCGACGCCCAACAGGCCCGCGCGGTTCCCGTGGCGCGATCCGCTACGCTCCCCTCGCCATGCCGATCCTTGCCGTTCGCCGCTGGGCCGATCTTCCTGCCACCGAGCAGGCCCGCCTGCTCGCCCGGTCGACCGCGGCCGTTTTCGAACCGGCGCTCCAGGCTGCGATCGAGGCGCTGTTTGCCGACGTCCGCGAGCGCGGCGATGCCGCCGTCGTCGATGCCACCCTTCGCTTCGACGGCGTTCGATTCGCGCCCGAGGACCTGCGCGTCCGGCCGGACGAGCTCGCCGCGGCCCACGCTGCCTGCCCGCCCCCGCTGCTGGCCGGAGTCCGCGAGGCGATCCGCAACAGCCGCCTCTTCAACGAGGCCCAGGTCCACGCCACCGCCACCGGCTGGCGCGAGGAAGTGCGCCCGGGGTTCGTCCTCGGCGAACAGGTCGCTCCGATCCCGTCGGCCGGGCTGTACGTGCCGGCCGGCAAGGGCAGCTTTCCCTCGGTCCTCGTGCAGATCGGGGTCCCGGCCGTCGTCGCCGGCGTCCCGGAGATCGCCGTCCTCGTGCCGCCGATGCCGGGCACCGGCGCCGTGGACCCGGCCACCCTGGCCACCGCCCACGAGCTGGGCCTCTCGAACGTCTTCCGGGCCAACGGCCCGGCCGGGATCGCGGCGCTCACGTTCGGGACGGCGACGTTCCCGGCCGTTCGCAAGATCGTCGGGCCGGGCAGCCCGGCCGTGACCGCGGCGCAGGTGCTCGCTCAGCGCTTCGGGACCGCGACGAACATGCTCTGCGGCCCGTCCGAGAGCCTGCTGCTGGCCGACGCCTCGGCCGACCCGCACCGCCTGGCGCTCGACCTCGTGAACGAGGCTGAGCACGGGACGGACTCGGCAGCGCTGGTGGCAACCGACTCGGCAAGCCTCGCCGTCGCGCTGGAGGCCGAGGTTGCCACCCAGGTGGCCGCCCTGCCGGAGCCGCGTCGCTCCTACGCTACGGCCGTTCTCGGCGACCTCGGCGGGGTGTTGCTCTTCGACACGATGGAGACGGCCGTCGCCTTCGCCAACGAGTACGCGGCCGAGCACATGCAGGTTGCCACCGCCGACCCGGAGGCGACGCTTCTCGACCTCCGCTACGCGGGCGAGATGCTCCTGGGCCAGGACACGCCGATCGGCGCGTCGAGCTACTCGATCGGGATCCCGGCCACGCTGCCGACCGGCGGCTTCGCCACGCTCAACGGCGGCGTGACCGCGCGGACCTTCCAGACGACGACGTCGATCGCCCGGCTCTCGCCCGAGGCGCTCGCCGGCCTCGCCGGCCCGACGACGGCGCTCGCCGACCACGAGGGCTTCCCGGCCCACGCCAACGCGTTCCGGGGCCGCGGCCTGGGCTGACGATCGCCCGGGGTGCCGGGCAGGCGACGGGACCGGGCCGGGCGCTCGGCCGCTACAGGTCGAGCACGAACCGCAGCGCCGCGTCGAGGCGCTCGCGGGCGCCGGGCGAGAGCCGCCCGATCGAGCCGCGCAGGATCGCCGCCGGCACGGTTGTCGGCTGGTCCGCCTTCACCCAGCCGTCGCGTTCGAGCCCGGACTCGACCGCCCGGACCGGGACGCGGTGCGGGCGGGGCCGTTCGTCGCGCGGGGGTGCGCTCGTCATCGGGCACACCACGACCGTTCCCGACCTGCTGAGCCGATCTGCCTGGACGATGACGCCGGGCCGCAGCCCGGTTTGGACGTGCCCGCCGACGTCCGGGAACGCCACGACGACGATGTCGCCCTTCCGCAGCGGCGCAGGCCGGGCCTCACGTCCGATGCTCACCACTCGGTCTCGGCGAACAGCGCCGCCGCGTACGGCAGCAAGGCCTCCGCGGCGCGGACGCTCTCGTCGCGGTCGGCGTCAAGGACGGCGTCGAGCTCGGCCTGGTCGAGGCGTTCGAACCGCTCCTGAAGGGAAGCCGCCACCACCGCGCTGACGGAGCTCCCATCCCGGCGCGCCTCTTCGCGGGCGCGCGAGGCGAGCCGCGGCGACAGGCTGATCGAGAGCTTCTCGACGAGGTCCGAGCCGTACGGCGCGCCGGTCTCATGGGCTCGAGGCGTGGTACGACCCCCGGTACGACCGCTCATGCCATGATGGTACGACCACGCGTCAAGAGCGTGCGCCGCGGCAGAGCGTGCGCCGCGGCGACGGCGGCGGGCAGTCCCCCGGCGGCGACGAGTAGAGGATCGCGAACGGGAGTGTGACGTCGGCCGAGCGCGGGATCCCGAGCACCGAGACGTCGAGCGGGAGCGTGTCCCGGACGACGCCGCTTCCCGGCATCCACGACTCGTGCGCCGGCTCGCAGGCGGCAAGCTGCTCGCGGACGACGAGGAAGGCGCGGCCGGAACCGCGAGCCTATTGCGGACCTCGACGCCCCAGAGCATCTCCCCGTCCGCCTTGAACGGCACCTGGACCTGCTGAATGCCCTCGTACACGATGCCGGTGTCGCGGATGTCGACCGCTTGCACCCAGCTGCTGCCGGCTTCGAGCGGCTTCGCCTGCGTTGCCTACGCGCCGCCGACGATCCCTGCCTTCCGTCACCCGGTCACCTCAGAGCTCCCGGCGGACGACGGGGAAGCGTTCGTCGGCTACGGCGACACGGAAGCCGGACCGCTCCCAGAACGCCACGGATGCGGCGGACGTTGCATCTGCCCGGGCCCCGACCTCCGGGTACGCCTCGACGGCCGCGAAGCCGCGCCCGGCGAGGTCCTCGCAGACTGCGGCGACGAGGCGCGCCCCGAGCCCGCGCCCCCGGTCGTCGGTCGTGACCGCGATGCAGGTGATCACCGCGGGGAGCGGCGCCTGGGGCAGCTGCGGGTAGAGGTCGCGCGTCCGGAGGGCCCGCGGGTACGCCGAGAGCGGGCCGAACTGGACGTACGCGGCCGGCCGCTCCCCGTCCTCGGCGGCATCGTCGGGCACGAGCAGCACCTTGGCGTAGCTTCCGAAGACGCCCAGGCCGCGACCGAGGAGGGCGAGCTTCGGGGCGGCGCCCGGGCCGACCGTCGGGCGCGCGGCCCGCTTCGGGGCGAACGGGTTGTCGACCACCGCGTCGTCCTCGTCATCGAGGGCGAACGGGTTGACCGGCGCCGAGCGCTTCAGCGCGAACGGGTTGTCGTCGCGCGCCTCGAGGTCGGCGAGGAACGGGTTCGTCGGCGGTCGGCGGGCCGGCGACGCGTCGCCGGTCGATCCTTCGCCCGTGCGCAGCCAGCTCGCGCGGTGCGCCTTCGATCCCCGGTCGGCGTCCTCCCAGTAGTCGCACGTGCGGTGATCGAACGAGGCGTCGGCGCACGGCGGGAGGACGCCGAACGAGGCGCCGTCGGTGACGTCGACGATCCGGATCCGGTCCATGACGGCAGCGTACCGCGCGGCCACCGCGGCGATCGCGCCACCAGCGCGATAGCGTCGCCCGAGGCGCGACGCACCACGGTCATCCGCCGCCGGCAAGCCAGCGTCGGACCTCGTCGAGGAACTGGAGCGACGAGATCCCGTCGAAGACGCGCCCGCCGTGGAGCGCCCACTCCTGCATGAGCTTGACCGCGGTGACGCCGGCAAGCGCCAGCGCGAGCCGCGGCCCCGTCCACGCCATCGGCCGCGCCCGGTGGTGGAGGAGCGCGACGAGGAGGAACCAGGTCTCGAAGAGGTTCGGGAAGAGGAGGAGGACGAGGCGGTCGTCGGTGGCGAGGAACAGCAACGCGCCGACGAGCCGGAAGGCGAACAGCGCGATCGAGACCCGGCGCTCGACGCCGTCCCAGCGCAGGGCGACCACGAGGAAGAGGGCGAGGTAGACCTGGTCGAGCAGCTTGTCGAGCACCTGGTAGTCGACCGCGCCGAGGCCGAGCAGGTCCCGCAGGAGCAGGTCCGCCAGGTCTCCCCCGATCGCCACGAGCCCACCGGCGAGCGGCCAGCGCAGGACCGGCAGGGCGGTCGCCACCCGGAAGGCAACGAAGATGAGCACGCCGGGCTCCATCGAGCGCATCATGGCCCTCCGTGACCCGAGCCGCCGGCGTCCGCGCCTCTCTTCTCCGCGGGATCACCCGCAACGTCGTCATGCTCGGCGTCGTCAGCCTGCTGACCGACGTCTCGAGCGAGCTGCTGGTCTACGTCGTCCCGCTCTTCCTCGCGAACGTCCTGGCCGCCACGCCCACCGTGATCGGGATCGTCGAGGGGGTCGCCGAGAGCGTCGCCGCCTTCGTGAAGCTCGGCTCGGGGGCCCTGTCGGACCGGATCGGCCGGCGCACCGTCCTCGTCGGGACCGGGTACGGCGCGTCGGTCGCGGCGAAGGCGCTGTATCTCGTGGCGACCGCCTGGCCGATCGTCCTGGTCGCACGCGTTGGCGACCGGATCGGGAAGGGGATCCGGACGGCGCCGCGCGACGCGCTCATCGCCGACTCGACCGCGCCGGACGCGCGCGGCCGGGCCTTCGGGCTCCACCGGGCGATGGACACGACCGGGGCGGTGATCGGCGTGGCCCTGGCCGCGGTCATCGTGGGAGCGACGCAGGGCGACGCGATCGACCTCGAGGCAGAGACGTTTCACCTGCTCGCCCTCGCGGCGCTTCTCCCCGGGCTGCTGGCGCTCGTCGTCATCGCCCTCGGCGTCCGCGACGTGCCGCGACGGTCGACGGGCGCGACGCGGCCGCCGGAGACGGGTCAGGCAGGGCCCGGCTCTGCGGCCCGGTCCGGGTCCGCGGCCGACGTCCCGGGATGGCGCCGCGCATTCCCGGCCGCGTTCTGGATCTTCGTCGCAGCGTCGGGGCTCTTCACGCTCGGCAACTCGTCCGACGCCTTCGTCGCCCTTCGCTCGCAGGCCCTCGGCGTGTCGGTCCGCGACCTGCTCGTCATCGTCATCGCCTTCAACGTCGTCGATGCGGTCGTCGCGTGGCCCGTCGGGGCGCTCTCCGACCGGATCGGCCGCCGGCGGCTCCTGGCGATCGGCTGGGGCCTCTACGCGCTGACGTATGCCGGCTTCGCGCTCGCCGACGGCGCCGCGGCCGTCCTGCCCCTGTGGCTCCTGTACGGCGCGTACTACGGCGTCAACGAGGCGGTCGGGCGAGCCCTCGTCGCCGACCTCGCCCGGCCGGAGCTGCGGGCGACGGCGTTCGGGATCGTCAACGCCGTGACGGGCCTCGCGATCCTTCCCGCCTCGATCGTGGCCGGACTCCTGTGGGACCGCGTCGGCCAGGCCGCCCCGTTCTGGTTCGGCGCCGCGTGCGCCGTTGGCGGGCTCGTGCTGCTGGCCTTCGTCCGTCCCGCCCGACCCGACGGGTCCGCTGGCACTGGCGCCCGGGCCGCCGAACCGCGCACCGTCGCGCCATGAGCGACCACCCGCCTGCCGCCACGACCCTTGTCCCGCCCCCGGCTCCCTCGGGCGCCGCCAAGGCGATGCTGGACGCGAGCCGGATCGGCTTCCGCTACGCCAACCGCTACGCGATGATCCCCTGGCACCGGGCCGGCCTGGCCGCCTGGCTCGGCAACCCGATCACCGGCTGGCAATGCCTCGTCACCACGACCGGGCGCCGCTCGGGCCTGCCGCGCCACACCCCGCTCGGCTTCCTGGTGGCCGACGGCGCCGCCTGGGTCCTGGCCGGTTACGGGCCTGCCACGCTCTGGTACCGCAACGTCCTCGACGAGCCGCGAGTGACGCTCCTCCTGCCCGGCCGGCCGCCGATCGCGGCCCTCGCGACAGAGGCGACCGACGCCTCGATCCGCGCCCGCATCATCCCCGCCCTCTGCCGCTCGATGGCGCTGCCGGGAGCGACGATCGGCTGCTTCCCGCCGACCGCGACCGACGAGCGGATCCTCGGGTGCGTGGCCTGGGTGCCGCTCGTCCGGATCGCCCCCGCCGACGGGACACCGCTCGCGGCCGGGCCCGACGACCCGGGAGGCCTCGGCTGGGCATGGCGCCAGGCGCTTGCGGTCGGGGCAACGCTGCTGGCCGCGCGCGCGATCGGCCGGGCCCTGCGCGGCTGACGGGCCGCGACGGGCCGCGACGAGCCGCCGACCTCAGGGTGCGACGAGCCCGAGCAGTCGCAGCCCCTCGAGCCCGAGGCGGATCGCGAACAGGAGCAGCAGTCCGCCGAGGACGACCATGACCCCCCGGTAGGCGCCGCCGCGAAGCCGCCCGCCCGCCCGCCCGGCCACGACCGCGAGGACCATCTTCACGCCGACGAGGCAGGCGTAGAAGCCCACGAGGAAGGCGGCGACGGCGAGCGTCCCTTCCCCCGACGCCCGGATGAGCAGCGGCGCGCCCACGGTGATCCAGAACAGGTACGGGTGCGGGCTGAGGGCGTTGACGACGGCGCCTCGGGTCCACGACCGTGGAGCCTCGTCCGGACGGCCTGCCTCCACGCCGGTCGTCCGCATCGACTCGACGCCGAGCCAGGCGACGAACACCGCCCCCGCCAGCGAGATCGCCCCGAGCAGTCCCGCGGCCATGCCCGCGGCCGCGGACACGAGGACGGTCGACAGGATCACGATCGGGACGTCGGTGATGAGCGGCGCGAGGGCGACCTTCAGCCCCTCCCGCGTCCCGAAGCGCAGCGACTGGGCGAGCACGAGCGCCATGAGCGGGCCCGGCGAGAACCCGGCCGCAAGGCCGAGGAGGGCCCCGGTCGCCAGGTATTCGAGCATCGGGCGCCGCGCGTGCCGCTGCCGCCGGCGCCGCTGCCGATCGCCGTCAGGCGGCCGTGTCGCCGACGAGGTCGGCGAGGGCGCCCGTCCGGACGAGCCGCGTCGCCGCCGCGATGTCGGCGCCCATCTCGCGGTCGACGTCGAGCCGGGCGACGACCCGCCGGATCCGCGCGTGCGCCTCCGCAACGCCGGCCCCGGGCGCGGGCGCGGCGGCCGCCTTCGCGCCCGTCGCGGCCGCCACCGCGTCCCGTCGCAGGTCGAGGGCCTGGGCCCCGACGAGCAGCTCGAGGGCGATGATCCGCTCCACGTTCGCCAGCACGTCGCGCGCGTGGCGGGCCGCGATCGCGCCCATCGAGACGTGGTCCTCCTGGTTCGCCGACGTGGGGATCGAATCGACCGAGGCCGGATGGGCCAGCACCTTGTTCTCGGAGGCCAGGGCGGCGGCCGTGTACTGGAGCAGCATCATCCCCGAGTTCAGGCCGCTCGCCGGGGCCAGGAACGGCGGCAGGCCGCCGTTCAGGCGCGCGTCGAGGAGCAGCGCCGTCCGCCGCTCGCTGATCGCCCCGAGCTCGGCGAGGGCGAGCTTCGCGAAGTCGAGCGCGAGAGCGATCGGCTCGCCGTGGAAGTTGCCGCCGGAGATGACCAGCCCGCCGCCGGTCGCCGCCGTGTCCGGCCCGGCGACGCCGCCCTCGGGAAAGACGAGCGGGTTGTCGGTGGCCGCGTTCATCTCCACGTCGAGCACCCGTCGCAGGTGCTCGAGCGCGTCGCGGACGGCGCCGTGGACCTGGGGCACGCAGCGCAGCGAGTAGGGGTCCTGGACCTTGTGCGTGGACCCGTGGTGGTGGGCCATGAGGCCGGAGTCGCGGAGGAGGTGGCGCAGCTCCGCGGCGACGGCGACCTGGCCGGGGTGCGGCCGCGCCAGCTGGTAGGCGGCCGCGTAGGCCACGTCCGTCCCCAGCAGCGCCTCCACCGACTGCGCCGCCGCGACCGACGCCGTCCGGACAAGCCGGTCCGCGTCGGCGAGCAGGAGCGCCCCGATCGCGCTCATGAGCTGCGTCCCGTTGAGGAGCGCCAGCCCCTCCTTCGCCTCGAGGACGAGTGGCTCGAGGCCCTCCTCCCGCAGGGCCAGCAGCGCCGGCATGACGTGGCCCCCGACCTCCACCTCGCCGCGCCCGACGAGCGGCAGCGCGAGGTGGGCGAGCGGAGCGAGGTCGCCGGACGCCCCGACACTCCCCTGCGCCGGCACGACGGGGTGGATCCCGAGGCGTCAGAAAGGCGAGGAGGCGATCGACGACGTCGGGGCGGCAGCCGGAGTGCCCGAGGGCGAGCGTGTTCGCCCGCAGCAGGAGCATCGCCCGGACGACGTCGCGCGGGAGGGCCGGCCCAACGCCGACGGCGTGGCTGGCGAGGAGGTTCTCCTGCAGGCGGCGGGCGTCGGCCGGCGGGATGAACGTCGTCGCCAGGTCCCCGAAGCCGGTCGTGATCCCGTACACGACCTCGCCGGCGGCAACGAGGCGCTCGACGACGGCGCGGGCCTCGGCCATCCGCTCGCGGGCGTGGATGTCGAGCGTCGCCCGGGCCCCGCCACGCGCGATCGCCTCGACGTCGGTGACGGTCAGGTCGGCGCCCGTGAGGACGATCTCGCCGGGGGGCGTGCCCGGCGCCGGCCGGCCCGGCTCGAAGTGGGGTCCGGACGGGTGGTCGACGGGTCGGGTGGGGGGTTCGCTCACGCCGGGAGGATAGACCGCCCGACGCCCCACGACCGGGCGAACGCGGCCGCCGGGGCGCGGGACCATCGGCCGGGCGACGGTCCGGACCATGGGCTCACGGCCCGTTCGGAGAGGCTCGCGTATGCTCCGGCCCGATGCTTGCCTTCATCGACGAGATCGTCATCCCGTTCCTCGAGAGCCTCTACGGCGCCGTCGGCTACCTCGGGGTCATGGTCGCGATGGCCATCGAGTCGGCGATGATCCCCCTCCCGTCGGAGCTCATCCTGCCGTTCGCCGGCTTCCTCGTGTCCGACCCGACCCTGGTCGAGCCGCTGACCGGCGGGCCGTGGAGCTTCTGGCTCGTCGTGATCTTCGGGACGATCGGCAACACGCTCGGCTCGCTCATCGCCTACGCGATCGGCGCGTACGGTGGCCGACCGTTCCTCGAGCGCTACGGGAAGTACATCCTCATCCGACCCCACGAGATCGAGCTCGCGGACCACTTCTTCGCCCGCTGGGGCTCGCAGACGGTGTTCTTCAGCCGGCTCCTGCCGATCGTCCGGACGTTCATCAGCTTCCCCGCCGGGGTCGCCCGGATGAACCTCCGCAAGTTCGTCGTCTACTCGACGGCCGGAGCCTTCCTCTGGTCGATCGCACTCGTCTGGGCGGGGGTCCAGCTCGGCGAGAACTGGGAGGAGATCCGGGCGATGCTCCAGCCGTTCGACCTCCTCATCGCCGTCGCCGTCGTGGCCGCTGTCGTCGTCTTCCTGTGGTTCCGCCTCGGCCGACCGTGGCCGGGTCGCTCCCGGTCGGTCGACACCGAGGTCGAGTAGGAGCGGCCCGCCCCGATGTTCGACTTCCTCGACGGCCCGGTCCGCGACCTCGTCATCGCCGTCTACGGCGCCGTCGGCTACCTCGGCGTCGCCTTCGCGGTGGCGCTCGAGAGCGTCGTCATCCCGATCCCGTCCGAGCTCGTGCTCCCGTTCGCCGGCTTCCTCGTGGCCGACCCCCTGGCCATCGAGCCGCTGACCGGCGCCCGCTGGAACCCGGTCGTGCTCGTCATCGCCGGCACGGCCGGGTCCGTCCTGGGTGCGCTCATCGCCTACGGCATCGGCTACTGGGCGGGTCGGCCGTTCCTCCTGCGGTTCGGCCGGTACCTGCTCATCAAGCCGGCCGACGTCGAGCGGACCGAGGTGTTCTTCTCCCGGCACGGCGGCAAGGCCGCCTTCTTCGGGCGGATGCTCCCGGTCGTCCGCTCGCTCGTCAGCTACGTCGCCGGCGTCGCGCGGATGCCGCTGGGGCCGTTCGTGGTCTACTCGGCGCTCGGATCGCTGCCGTGGGTGATCCTGCTCGTCGGCGCCGGGACGCTGCTCGGCGAGAGCTGGCCGACGATCGAGGCGATCCTCAAGCCGTTCGAGCGCGTCGTGCTCGTCGGGCTCGTCGGGTTCTCGGTCGTGGCCGTCGCCTGGCGGGTGCGCGCCCACGTCCGCGGCGAGCGCGTCGAGCCGGCCGCGGGCGAGAAGCAGGGGCGATGGCGCGACGGCGGCGGCCCCGGGGACCTCGCCCGCGAGACGGTGCCCGTCGAGGAGCCCTGACCGGCCGCCGGCTCCCGCGCTACGCCCCCGGGGACGGCTCCCACGGCGCCTGGCCCGGAGGCGCCACGTGCGACGTGTCGTTGACGGCGAGGATCCGCGCCTGCTCCGGCGGCGCACCCGTCGGCCAGCGCAGGACCGTCAGGTTCGCCTGGCTCTGCGTGAACCGCCGCCGGTACTCGCGGACCGGGATCCCCACGGCGACGCAGAGCAGCACCCGGTTGAACGTGCTGTGGGCGACGGCGAGCACGACCGGGTCCGCTCCCGGACGGTCGGCGGCCCAGGCCAGCAGATCGACGAGGAACGAGCGGGCCCGCGCCGCCACGTCGCCGCCGGACTCGCCGGCGGGACAGGCAAGCGTCTCCGGGTCGGCGACCCAGCGGGCCCGGAGCGCCGCATCCCGAGCGTCGATGTCCTCGTACGTGAGCCCCTCCCAGGCACCGTAGTCCATCTCCATGAGCCGCGGGTCGGGCTCCACGGGGCGCCCGACGGCGACGGTCTCGGCCGTCTCGATGGCCCGGCGCAGGGGGCTGGCGACGATGCGGTCGAACCGCTCGTGCGCGATCCGCCCCGCCAGGGCCGCCGCCTGTTCCCGCCCGGCGCTCGAGAGACCGATGTCGATCTTCTGCCCCAGGTGCTGCTCGGGGTCGGAGCGATCGGTCAGGCCGTGGCGCGTGAGGACGAGGGTCAGCATCGTGCCCGGAGTCTACCGGCCGGGGTACGATGCGGCCAGCCCGGACGCGGGGGACGAACGGCTCACGGAGCAGGCGAGGACGCGATGAGCGACACCACCCACGACGAGCACCCGCCGGTGCACGAGCCCGACGAGGCCGGCCACGCCCACGGGCACGAGGAGCACGGGGGGCACGACGAGCACGCCGACCACGGCGTCGCGCTCGGCCCGATCGACTGGACCGCCTGGGGCGCCGGGATCGTCGGCGTCGGGGCGGGTCTCGCGGTCGCCGTCGCCCTGTACGTCGCGACCTCGCTGTAGCCCGCGTGGGCCGGCCGAAGGCGCAGTACGGGCGGAACTCGGTGGCGGCCGAGCGCCTGCTGGACGACCTCGAGCATCTCCATCCGGGCGCGGTGGCGGCCCTTGCGGCGGCCGGCGGCGGGACGTTCGGGACCGCGGAGGACGATCCGGACGTGAGCGCGCGGGACGAGCTGCGCGGCCGTCTCCGGGAGATCGCGCGGCGGTCCGGTCGCCTGGACGCGGTGCGGGCGATCGGCGACGAGGTCGCCGACTGGGCCGCCAGCACGTCGCACTGGTTCCCGGCCGGCGTGGCCGGCGCCGGCGAGAGCACCCGCGAGATGGGCACGCGCCTCGCCGCCGCGCCGATCGTCCTCGACGCCGCCTATGCCGTGGTCCTGGAGGATCAGCTGGCGCGCTGGGAGCTGGACCTGCTCCTCGCACCGTGGGAGCAGGTGGTGGGCTCGCCGTTCGAGGATCGGGCGGGCCGGGACGGGGCCGGGGGCGGTCGGGCGGACGACGCGCCGTGGGACAACGTCCTCGGCGATCTGGCCGGCATCGCCGAGGACGAGGAACCGGGTCCGACGTGATCTCGCCGGCGTGCCGGCTCGGGGCCTTCCTGCTCGTGCTGGTCGTCGCCGGCTGTGGGACCTCGCTCCCGTCGACTGCGATCCCGCCCTGGACGCCGGGGCCCGGAACACCCCCTCCGGGCGTCGTCGTCCGCGTGACCCTCGGCATCTACTCGGGCCGGGAGGATCCATCCTGGCTGCTGGCCGCGGACGAGGTCGCGGCGCTCGACCGGGCGCTGAATGCGCTTCCCCGCGCGGTCGGCCGGCCGCCCGAAGCCGGGCTCGGCTACCGCGGCTTCACGATCGAGCGCTCCGACGGCACCCTCGTCGCGTATGGAGGTGCCGTGGCACCGCCGGGCCGGGGCGAGCGGGCGCTCTTGTCCGACCCCGCGCGGACCATCGAGCGACTGCTTCTCGAGTCCGCCCGCACCCACGTCGCGGGCAACGAGCTGGCCGAGGTGGAGCGCTCCCTCGCCGCTCCCTGACGTCCGGACGGACCGGGAATGTGGCGTGCCGTGCCCGCGGGCTCAGTGCTTCCCGCGGAGGTAGACCAGCCAGTACACGGCACCCACCAGGACCGTCCCGCCGACGATGTTCCCCAGGGTGACCGGCACGAGGTTGCCCACCAGGCCGGCGACATCGAGCGCCGCGTAATCGTCCGGCGCCGCGTCGATCGACGCCCAGAAGCTCGCCGGCGCAAACGCCTTGACGAGCAGCCCGGCCGGGATGAAGTACATGTTGGCGACCGAGTGCTCGAAGCCCATGGCCACGAACGCAGCGATCGGCGGGACGATCGCCAGGATCCGGTCGGTCGTCGTGCGAGCGGAATACGTCAGCCAGACCGCGAGGCAGACGAGACCGTTGCAGAGGATTCCCAGGACGAACGCCTGGAGCGGCTCGTAGCCGACCTTGGTCGCCGCGGTCCCGAGCGCCACGGCCCCGACGGACCCGCCTCCGAAGGCGTACTGGCCGGCCGCCACGACGAGGACCGCCGTCCCGATGGCGCCGACGAGGTTGCCGGCGTAGACGATGACCCAGTTGCGCACGACCGACCCGGTGCTGATCCGCCGCGACGCCCAGGCCATCGCCAGGAGGTTGTTCCCGGTGAAGAGCTCGGCGCCGCCGACGATGACGAGGATGAGCCCGAGGGAGAACGCGAGCCCGGCCAGGAGCCGGATGACGCCGTACGGCAGGACGCCGGCGGCACCGGCGGCGACCGTCGTGGCGAATGCGGCCCCGAGGGCGATGAAGGCGCCGGCAAGGATGGCGAGGACGAACATCGGGACGACGCCGAGGGCCGCCTTGCGGACGCCGATCTCGGCGGCCTTCGCCGCCATCTCGGCCGGCATGAGCGCGTCGAGACGGACGTCGGTCGCGGTCGGACCGTGGTGCGTCGACGTCGAGCCGGGCGCCTGCGACGTCGAGCCGGGGGACCCCGGAACGGGGGCGGTCATCGGGAGCTCAGAAGAGCCCGACGACGTTCCCGTCGGCGTCGATGTCGATCTTCTCGCCGGCCGGGTGGCTCGGCAGGCCCGGCATCGTCCGCATGTCGCCGGCGAGCGGATAGATGAACCCGGCGCCGGCGGCCAGCTTCACGTCGCGGACCGGGAAGCGGTAGCCGGTCGGGCGGCCCTTGAGGTTCGGGTCGTGCGACAGGGAGAGGTGCGTCTTCGCCATGCACACCGGAAGGTGGCCGTAGCCGAGGGCCGTGTACTCGGCGAGGGCCTTCGTGGCGGCGGGCGCAAAGTCGACCCCGGCCGCGCCGTACACCTTGCTGGCGATCGTCTCGATCTTGTCGCGGAGCGGCATCTCGTCCGGGTAGAGGAGGCGGAACCCGCCGCCGTCCTCCGCGGCGGCTTCCCAGACCGCGGCCGCGAGCGCCTCGGCGCCCTTCCCGCCGTCGGCGAAGTTGGTCGTGACCACCGCGTCCCGCGCGCCGGCCGCGAGCGCGACCTCGCGGATCACCTCGTTCTCGGCCGCCGTGTCGGTCGGGAACGCGTTGATCGCCA
Organism: uncultured Chloroflexia bacterium; assembly: GCA_963736545.1. Classification (GTDB taxonomy): domain Bacteria; phylum Chloroflexota; class Limnocylindria; order Limnocylindrales; family CSP1-4; genus CTSoil-043. Next base: position 2,471,836 of record CAVTPA010000001.1, on the reverse strand, counting down.
CGACGACGGGCACGCCGTACGAGTGGACGAGCTCGACCTGGGCGGCGAGGTTCTCGCAGCCCTTCCGGACCGCCTCGACGTTCTCCGTCAGCAGGGCCGGGTCGAGCGGCTTGCCGGCGACGATCCGGCCGACGCCGCCGTGCATCTTGAGGGCCCGGATCGTCGCCACCACGACCGCCGCGTCGGGCTGCAGCCCGGACGCCCGGCACTTGATGTCGAAGAACTTCTCGGCGCCCATGTCGGCGCCGAAGCCGGCCTCGGTGACGACGATGTCGGAGGTCGAGAGGGCGACACGGTCGGCGATGATCGAGCTGTTGCCGTGGGCGATGTTGGCGAACGGGCCGCAGTGGACGTACGCAGGCCCGCCCTCGAGCGTCTGCAGCAGGTTCGGCTTGATCGCGTCGCGGAGGAGGACGGTCATCGCCCCGGCGACACCGAGGTCCTCGGTCGTGACGGCCTTGCCGGCGCGGTTCGTGGCCACGACGATCCGCCCGAGCCGCGCCCGGAGGTCGAACAGGTCCTTCGCGAGGGCCAGGATCGCCATGACCTCCGAGGCCACGGTGATGACGTACTCGCTCTCGCGGGGGACGCCGTTCTCCTTCCCGCCGAGGCCGATGACCACCTTGCGGATCGCCCGGTCGCTGATGTCGACGACGCGGGGCCAGCGGATCGAGTGCAGGTCGATCTCGAGGGCATTGCCGTGGTGGAGATGGTTGTCGAGGAACGCGCTGGCGAGGTTGTGCGCGGCGCTGATCGCGTGGATGTCACCGGTCAGGTGGAGGTTGAAGTCCTCCATCGGGATGATCTGGCTGTAGCCGCCGCCGGCCGCCCCGCCCTTGATCCCGAACACGGGACCGAGCGAGGGCTGCCGGATCGCCACCGACGCCTTGCGCCCGATCCGGTTGAGACCCTGGGCGAGGCCGACCGTCGTCGTCGTCTTGCCCTCGCCGAGCGGGGTCGGCGTGATCGCGGTCACGACGACGTACTTGCCCCGTGGCCGCTCGCGCTCGACGCGCTCGACCCCGGCGAGCGTGACCTTCGCCTTGACCGGGCCGTAGAACTCGATCTCGGCGGGGGCGAGGCCGAGCTCGGCCGCGACGTCCGCGATCGGGCGCGGGGTGACGGAGCGCGCGATGTCGAGGTCGGACGGGAACGACATGGGGCTGCCTCCGGGGCTCGCGTCAGGGCGCGGCCTGCGACGTGGGGGTGGGCCGGACGGGATCGATCGCCGGGCCGGCGGGCGCGGGCGGCGCGGATGGAGCGCCCGGGAGCTGGCCAACCCGGAGCGATGGGGCACCGGGAGCGGTCCTCCCCTCCGCCTGGTTCCTGGCGGCCCACATGAGGTGGGTGAGAAGGATCGCGTTCGTGAGCGGCCCGACGCCGCCGGGGACGGGCGTGATCGCGCTGGCGACCCGGGCCGCCGAGTCGAAGTCGACGTCGCCCGTGAGGCGGCCGTCGACGACGTTGATGCCGACGTCGACGACGACGGCGCCGGGCTTCAGCATCTCCCCGGTGACGAGTCCGGCGCGACCGGCCGCGACCACGACGACGTCGCCCTCGCGGACCCGGGCGCCGAGGTCCGGCGTGCGCGAGTGGCAGATCGTCACCGTGGCGTGCTCGCGGAGAAGGAGCAACGCCGCCGGCTTGCCGACGACGTTGCTGCGCCCGACGACGACGGCGTGCCTCCCCTTGAGCTCGACGCCGGAGCGCTTGAGGAGCTCGACCGCCGCGTGCGCGGTCGCCGGCAGGAAGCCGTCGTAGCCGAGGGCCAGGAGGCCGGCGTTGAGCGGGTGGATGCCGTCGATGTCCTTGCCCGGGTCGAGCGTGTCGATGACGACCCGCAGCGGGATCGAGGGCGGGAGCGGCTGCTGGACGATGATGCCGGCCACCTTCGGCTCGGCCCCGAGGGCCGTGATCGCCCGGCCCAGCCCGTCCGCGCCGCAGTCGTCGGGAAGCTCGACGAGGCGGTCCTGGATCCCGACGAGGCGACAGCCGTCGAGGATCTTGTGGAGGTAGACCGTCGACGGGGCGTCGCGGCCGACGATGACGACCGCGAGCTCGGGCGTGTACCCGTGCTCCTCGCGGAAGGCTGCGACGTCCGCGGCGACCGCGGTGCGGACGTCGGCGGCGACCGGCCCGCCCTTCAGGAGGCGGGGGCCGTTGTCCGAGAGGAGCGTCACGAGCCGGGCTCCGGGTCGAGCCCGGGCGACGCGGCCGTCGCGGCCGGCTCCGCGGGCTCGTCGAGCTCCGGGTCGCGGAGCTCGGCGCGCTCGACGTGCGCCCGCGTCGACTCGGCGAGCTGCTCGATCTCGGCGAGGAGCGTCTCCACCGTGCCGCGCAGCTCGTCGGCGAGGGCCTCGTCGCCGAGCGACGGCAGGTTGACGATGACGTTCTCCGCGGCCCCGTGCGCCGAGGCCTCCGCGAGGCGGGAGGCGACGGCGAGGTCGCTGGCGGCGTTGAGGTTGCTCCGTCCGGCCAGTGCCTCCGAGGCGACGACGACCTCGCGGCACGCCTGCACGGTCCGCAGCGGGACGTCGGCGGCGACGCGGGCCGAGGCCCGGATGGCGGCGGTGCGGGCCGCCTTCTCCTCGTCCGTCTCGCGGGGGAGCTTGAGCGCGGCGGCGAACGCCGCGTAGGCGGCGGCGTCCTCGTCGGCGAGGGTCATGAGGCGCGCCGCGAGCTCCCGACCGGCCGATCCGTGTCGAGCGTGGCTGGCGGCGAACGCGGCGTACTTCGGGCGGTCGGCGGAGAGTGCCGCGACCATCGCGACGAGGGCGGCGCCGCACGAGGCGGCCACGGCCGAGGCCGCGCCACCCCCGGGACTCGGGCTCGCGGAACCCAGGAGCTCGAGGAAGGCGTCGACGGTGAGGGATCCGAAACGAGGCGCGGACGGCTCGGGCATGGGCTCGATTGTAGGAGCCGGGTCACGCCCCGGAAGGGCCGACCCGCCCCGCCGGACAGGCCGCGCTGCCCGACCGCTCGTGACCGGCGGCCCGGTCCCGGCGCAGCGGGCTCCGGGCGTGGCCGGACCCGGAGCGAGCGCGGTACCGGTCGCGCCCGCTCCGGGTCCGAGGTGAGGCTCGCCGGGAGGGCGGCAAGCCGGGCGTGCGCCGGGAAGGGCCGGCGCCGAACACTCGGTGATTCGGGCCCGGCCGCAGCGCGGCGGGCCGATCGAGATCAGGCCGCCCGGGCAATCTCCGGGTCCATGCCCTCGAGGAGCCAGCGGCGGCCGCGGTGGCGGAACGTCAGGGCCAGGCGTGCCTCGGGCGTGTCGACCTCGAACCGCGTGCGCGGCCCGCTGGCGGCCGGATAGGCCGACGTCTCGCGGCTGACGGCCGCAACGGCGGTCACGAGAATGGTGCGGTCGCCCCAGCGGATCTCCCGCGGGCGGCCGTGGAGCCAGTCGGTCCGGACCCGGACCTCGACCGGCTCGACGCGGATCATCGCCATCGTGCTGCTCCTTCTCGGCGGGTCCACGTCCCGGGGCACTCGGGAGACAGAACACCTGTTCGACTGTTCGCCGGACTCTAGATCGAACACCCGTTCGATGTCAAGCCCTCGGCCTCGATCTGCGCGCAGCGTCGGACGGCGTCGTGCCACCTTGAATGACACAGGCGTTCGATTGGTTCAATCGTCCTCGACCGGGACGTCCGCTGGCCCGGCGGGCGCATCGTCGTCGCGCTCCGCCGATTCGTCCCCCGCCTCCTGGCGCGTCCGGCCCACCCGCCGCTGCTGGAGCGGCTGCATCGGGTCCCGGCCGCCCGGCTCGGCGAGCGAGTCGCCGACGAGCCGCGCCCGCGTCAGCGCCCGGCTGCCGTACTTGCGGCGGATCGCGTCCTGCGCCTCGACTGCCGCCCGCCTGCGCGGATCCTCGCTCGCGAAGAGGCCCATCTGGGCCGGCTCGCCGAGGCCGTGGGCACCCACGCCGAGGAGGCGGATCCGCCGCCCGCGCATCTCGGGTCGGGCGAGCTCGAGCGCCGTCCGGTAGATGGGGTCGGCCAGGTCGGTCGGCTCCGGCAGCGTCCGCTGGCGGGTCACGGTGCGGAACGTCGAGTCGCGGACCTTCACGGCGACCGTCGAGGCCCGCACGTGGCCGGCGCGCAGCCGCGACGCGACCCCCTCGGCGAGCGCGAGGAGCGTCCGCTCGATCGCCTCCGGGTCGGCCGTGTCCACGTCGAAGGTGTGCTCGTGGCTGACGGACTTCGCGGCGACCTCCGGCGTGACCGGGGACGGGTCGATCCCCAGTGCCCGCTCGTGGAGCGTGGCGCCGTGGGCCCCCAGCCGGCGCACGAGCACGTCCACCGGCAGCGCCGCCAGGTCGCCGATCGTGCGCACGCCGTGGTCGGCCAGCGCCGCGCGCGTCTGCTCGCCGACGCCCCACAACCGGGTGATCGGCAGTGGCGCGAGGAACGCCGCCTCGTTGCCGGGCGGGACGACGACCAGCCCGTCGGGCTTGCGGAGGTCGGACGCGACCTTGGCGACCAGCTTCGTCGTCGCGACGCCGACGCTCGCCGTCAGCCCGACGTCGTCGTGCACCGCCGCCTTGATCCGTCGGGCGATCTCCTCCGGCGGCCCGAACAGCGCCTCCGACCCGGCGACGTCGAGAAAGGCCTCGTCGATCGAGACCTGCTCGAGGAGCGGCGTGAAGCGGCCCAGGATCTCCATGACCCGGCGGCTCTCGCGGCGGTACTTCGCTCCGTCCACCGGGAGGAAGACGCCGTCAGGGCAGCGGGCCGCCGCCGTCCGCAGGGGCAGCGCCGAGTGGACGCCGAACGCCCGCGCCTCATAGCTCGCGGCCGACACGACACCCCGTGCCCCGGGGTCGCCGCCGACGATGACCGGCCTCCCCCGCAGCTCGGGGCGGTCGCGCTGCTCCACCGCCGCGAAGAACGCGTCGAGGTCGACGTGGAGGATGGTGGGGCTGGTCCGCACCCGCCTATCATCGCGGCGTCGTGATGTCGTCCGATAGCCCCCCCGACAGCTCGCCCGGCGTCGCGCCGGCGCCGGTCTCGCGCCCAGCGTTCCTCGCCCTCGCGACCGTCGTCGTGGTCGGCCTCCTCGCGCTCGCCTGGGCAGCCCCGGCCGTCGCGGTCGTCGCCGCCTGGCCGTTCCTCTTCGTCGTCCCGGGTTGGCTCCTGGTCGCGCGGGCCGTGCCGCGCCTCGGCGTCGCCGGGCGGCTCGGCGTCGGGATCGTGGCCTCGACGTTCGTCGCGGCCCATCTCGCCAACGTCCTCGGCCTCGTCGGCGGCGGGTTCGACCGACCCGTCGCCTTCGCCGTCGTCGCCGTGCTCGCGGTCGCGAGCCTCGTCCTCGCCGTCGCGCCGTTGCCAGGCCTCGCGCCGCCGCCGGCGCTCGAGCCCCGCGAGGCGCTCGCCGCGGCCCGCCGCGAGCGGATGCCCTTCGTGCTGGCCGCGTTCGCCGCCATCGCGGTCGGCGGCATCCTCGCCGCGAACGCCTGGCGCGAGATTCCGGGCGGCTGGGTGTCGGGCGGCTGGAACTGGAGCGACTTCCTCGTCCACGTCGCGATCGGCCAGAGTCTTGCCCAGGGCAACTTCCCGCCGGAGGTCCCGTACTTCGCCGGGGTCCCGCTCACCTACCACTGGTTCGCCGACTTCCACGGGGCGCTCGCCGCGCTGCTCGTGGGGACGCACGTCATCCCGGTCTTCGTCGTCACGAACGGCCTCATGGCCGGCGCACTGGCCCTCGTCGCCTGGGAGCTGGCCCGCAGCCTGCTCGGCAGCCGCCGTGCGGCGACGATCGCCACGATCCTCGTCCTCGTCGGCGGCGGCATGGGCTGGATCCGCCTCATGCTCGACGTCGGCGCGGGAGCCGGGTCGGCCTGGGACCTCGTCCAGGCCAACCCCTACGACAACACCTGGGAGCCGGGCTGGCCGTACTTCCGGATCGCCTCGATCCTGGGGACGGGGATGTTCCCGCACCGGGCAACCGTGTTCGGCCTGCCGGGCCTCCTCTCGGTCCTCCTCCTCGTTCGCGTGTCGCACGGCCGGCGGCCGGCGGGCATGGCCCTGGCCGGCGTCCTCGCCGCGCTCCTCGCGCCGTTCCACTTCTACTTCTTCCCGGCGACGTACCTGCTGGTCCTCCTGTACGCGGCCACCAAGCGCGCCTGGAGGCGCCGGGGCTGGCTCCGGGACGCCGCCCTCTTCCTCGCCCCGGTCGTCCTCGCGCTCCCGTTCGTCGTCGGCCCCGCGCTCCTGCAGCGCGACCGGGGCTCGATCCGGATCGTCCAGGGCTGGAGCGAGGCGCCGTTCGAAGAGGGACCCGGGGCCGTCGCGTTCTTCTACCTCACGAACCTGGGCCTGCCGCTCCTCCTCGGGGCGGCGGCGCTCCTGTTCGCCCGGCCCCCCGGGCGGGCGTTCCTGGCCACCTGGGCGGTGGCGCTCTTCCTCGTGCCGAACCTCGTCGTGGCCGGCGCGGTCGAGTTCGACATGAACAAGTACTTCCAGCTCCTGTTCGTCGCCCTGGCGCTCCTCGGCGGCTGGCTCCTGCGGCGGCAGCGGCTCGCCGTCGCCGGTCTCGTCGTGGCGGCGGCCGCGATCTCGCCCGTCCTCGTGGCCACGTGGCACCTCACGTCCGAGCCGATGGCGCTCGACGCCGGCCAGGAGCGGGCCGCGCGGTGGATCCTCGCGAACACGCCGCAGCGGTCGGTCTTCGTCACCGACGACTTCATCAACAGCCCGGTCGACTACGCGGGACGCCTGCGGGTCTCGACGTTCGGGCCCTACGCGGCGAACCTCGGCTACGACCCGGCACCCCGCTCCGAGGACATCCGGACGGCCTACTGCGCCGGGCCCGAGGCGGCGGTCGAGGTCATGAACCGCTACGGGGCGACGTACGTGCTGTCGCCGGGCGGCGATCCCGGCTGCGAGGACGCGGAGCCGACCGACTTCTCGGGGAGCCCGCTCTTCGAGACGGTCTACGACGCCGACGGCGTGCAGGTCTGGCGGCTGCGCGGCTGAAGCGCTCCGGGCATGCCGCCGGGGGGCAGGCCGACCGGCCGGCCCGGCCAGGGGTCAGGCGTCGCGCTCGACGAAGACCACGAGCTCGACGCCGGGCCGGAGCGTGTAGCGGGCCTGCTCGCGGTAGCGGTCGGTGAACGTCGTCGGCAGGGCATCGACCTGGTCCGCCTTGACGACCTGGACCGGCGCCTCGACGTCCACGATCGACCCGTAGAACCCGGCCTTCGGGTCGTCGCGGAGATACCAGGGAAGCGGCCAGTAGTCCGGCGACATGATGACGATCCCCATCTCGCCGCCGGCGCCGCGCCGCTCGTCCTCCTCCCGGAGCCAGCGCACCAGGTCGAGCGTGTCGCGCTGCGTCTGGACGTACACGTAGGCGTTCGCCTCGTCGTCGTAGTCGCGGAACGAGAGCTGGACGGCCTGCACCAGGCTGAGGGCGAAGGCTCCCGCGACGGCCGCGGCCGCGCCGAGGCGGACGAGCGGGCGCGGGTTCGCCCAGGCCCGGCCGAGGGCATAGCCCCCCACGAGCGCATAGGGCAGCAGCCAGCTCAGCATGAGCCACGGCGTCTTGTAGCCGATGAGGGAGTAGCCGAGGAAGAGCCCCGTCGCCCAGGCCGCGGCGAAGATCGCGAACCGGCTCCGTCCCTCCCACGCGGCCCACGCCGATGCGGCGAGCCCGACCACGAGCAGCGGGAGCTCCTCCTCGACCATCCAGCCGAGGTACGTCAGCGGGCCGGACACCTGCGTGGCCCCCGACGTCTGCGTCCAGATCGCGAGGCTCCGGAGGGAGTCCACGATCCCCGCCGGGTTCGTGAAGAGCGACGAGAAGAGGGTGACCCAGACGACGGCGAAGACCGCTGCGGCGGCGGCAAGCGAGCGCACGAGGCGATCCCGGCCGCCGAACCGCGCGTACGGCGTGGGGTCGACGCGCCGCGTGCGCCGGGCAGGCTCGACGGGTGGCGCCGCCGCGGCGGGGAGCGCCTCGAAGCGGGTCGGGCGCCGCAGGATCCGGGGTGCCAGCCGCTCGTACGCGGGGACGCACGCTGCGGCCAGCGCGAGCGTGACGACGGTGATGACCGCCGTCTCCTTCGTGGCGAACATCGCCGCGAGCGCGGCCGCGGCGGCGAGCAGGAACCGGGTGCGACCCGACTCCCACCAGCGCGCCGCCGCCAGCACGAACGCGAGCGTGAAGAACACGAGCAGCATCTCGTGGATGGCGTAGCGGGAGAAGAAGACCATCCCCGGCGAGACGGCCAGGAGCGCCACGGCGGCGATCGCCCCGGCACGCCCGATCCAGCGCCCGGCGAGCAGGACGAGGCCGAGCGTCGCCAGGCCGAAGACCGCCGGGACCAGGCGCATCGAGACGTCGCCGAGGCCGACGAGCAGCCCCGAGAGCGCGGCCGCGTAGAAGAGCGTCGGGCCGTGGTAGTTCGCCGGGTCGTAGGCCCATTGCCCGGTCCGCAGCAGCTGGCTCGTGAACCAGCCGTTCACTCCCTCGTCGTTGTGGAACGGCGCGAGCGGCAGGTCCCACAGCCGGAGGATCGCCGCGACCCCCAGGACGACGGCGACGAGCCCGAGCCCGGCGAGCGCGAGTGCGCGGCGGCGGGCGTGCTCGGGAGGCGGCGCGTCGGCCCGCGGGGACGTCGGGGCCGCAGCCGGGGCCGGTGCCGGGGCGGACACCGGCTCCGCCGAGGGAGACGGCGAGGGGGAGGCCGGGGCCGGGGCGGCGCGGCCGCGGCGGCGCGCGTCGCGCCGGCGATCCCGCTGGCTCATCGCTCCACCCGGTAGAGGCGGTGATCCCCGACCTCGGCGACGAGCGGGAAGCCGGCAAAGAACTCCTCGTCGACCTCGAGCATCCCCCGCTCGATCGGCGTGACCTCCACGTACTCGACCTTCCAGTCGCGCAGGAGCCGCTCGGCCTCCGGGCCGCCCGCGTACATCAGGCCGATGTCGCGCTCGCGATCAGCGTACGGGAGCCCGTGGGCCCAGATCCAGCCGGGGTACCCGAGGAGCGACGGGCGCCCGGTCAGGTAGACGGGCGGGTTCCAGGTCGGAGCGTGGAGGACGAGCGCGTCCTCCGGCACGACCGCCCGCACCTGCTCGGCGAACGCGACGGCGTCGGCGTCGAACTGGCCGTACTCGGTCCGACCGCCGACGACCCGCCAGACGTCGAGGCTGCCGGCGAGCAGGAGGACCACGAGCGATCCGGCGGCGGCGAGCCGGCCGAGGGCGCGCAGACCCGGCCCCCAGCGCCCCCGCCACAGTGCGGCGAGCACGAGTCCGACGAGGGGCGCCGAGCCGACCCACCAGTAGAACAGCACCTTGATGTTGTCCCACGTCCAGGGCGCGAGCTTCACGACGTTGGGGACCAGGAACCAGGCGAGGAACGGCAGCCAGAAGCGCAGGAGCCGCCCGTCGACGAGCGGGGATCCCGAGCCCCACGGGCCTCGGCCGGCAAGGAGCGCCACCCCGAGGAGCGGGATGAAGAGGCCGGTGTTGGCCAGCCAGAAGGTGACCGGGTCGGTCTCGCCGCGGTCCCAGCCGATCTGGATCCCGAAGAACGTGCCGGCGCTGGCCGAGGAGTCGGCGACCAGGAGCAGGGCGGACGGAGCGGCCACGACGGCGGTGGCGGCGAGGTAGCCGACCCACCCTCGCCAGCGGCCGTCGCGCCACTCGGCGAAGAGGAGGCCGAGGAGGAAGCCGCTGCCGAGGAGCACGACGAACGAGTGCGTGTGGCCGAGCACCAGCGCCCCGGTGGCGAGGCCGGCCACGACGAGGCGGATCTCGCGCGTGCGGCGGGCCGTGCGGTCGGGGGCCGGGCCGACCGCGTGCCAGAAGAGGGTGAGGGCGACGACGGTCAGGGGGAGCCCGAGCAGGAGGCTCCGCTGCGTGGCGAGGAGCGTCGTGATCGCGTTCCCCCACCGCCAGATCGAATCGCCCACCAGCGTGTAGTCCTGCGGCGGATCGAGCAGGCTGCCGAGGAGCCCCCCCTCGGCGGACGCCGCCCCCTCGACGAGCATCACCCAGCCGAGGCCCCCGCCGAAGAGGACGAGGAGGGGCGTGATCCCGGCCGCGATCCGGTCGCGCGTGATCGTCCCGCCGAACCGGACGAGGACGCCCACGAGCGCGACCCCCAGCACGTAGTTCGGCAGCAGGAGGGCCTGGCGCAGCGTGGCCCCGCCCAGGACGAGCATCCCCGACAGGTAGTCGGCGAGGAACGGGTACGTGAACGCCGCCCCCGCGTACGTCGGGTCCTCCGGGGGCAGGTTGCCGGCCCAGCCGAAGCTCGCCACCACCTGGAGGTGGAACGGGAGGTCGCCGAGATTGTTGAGGTACCCGGTCCCGATCCCCGTGGGCCCCTCGATCATCATCCGGTCGACGATGAGCCAGGTCGCGACGGCGATCCCCGCGATCCCGGCGCCGAGCGCCGCGAGCCGGACGGGGTCGAGGCGCCGCGCGTAGGCCGCCGAGGCGGCAAGGTCGTCGAGCGCCGCGTCGCGGATCGCGGGGACGGCCAGGAGGCCGATCGGGGCGGCGACGGCCGCCGTCGCCAGGACGACGCTCGTGGTCGTCGGGCCGAGGAGGAAGCCGGCGAGCAGTCCGATCCCGGCGAGGGCAACGAGGCCCGTGGCGGCGCCCGTGAAGGGCCGCGACGCGGGCGGCGCGCCCGGGTCGTACCAGTACGTCGCGACGGTCCCGCCGAGGACGGCGAGCGCCAGCGCTGCGATGGCGGCGATCATCGCCCCGCCCTGCCCGGGCTTCGCGCCGGCGTGGGGCGGCCCGCGCCCGGCGTCAGCCCTTCGGCTCGACGACGATCGTCACCTCGGGCGTCATGCCCGCGTAGACCTTGACCGCCACCTTGTAGGTGCCGAGCGACTTCAGGGGCTGCTCGAGCTCGACCTTGTGCTTGTCGACGGAGATGCCGCGACGCCCGAGGGCGTCGGCGATGTCCTGCGTCGTGATCGAGCCGTAGAGCCGCCCACCCTCGCCGACCTTCACGCCCATGGTGAGGGTCGTCGAAGCGATGCGCGTGGCCGCGATCTCGGCCTCGCCGCGCTCGCGCTGGCGCTTCTCCTCGCGGCTCGCGATGTCGTGCTGCCAGGCGCGGTAGGCCCCGCCGGCGGCCGGCACGGCGAGCTTCTGCGGGATCAGGAAGTTGCGGGCGTAGCCGTCGGTTACGTCCTTGAGCTCGCCGCTCTTGCCGAGCTTGGCGACATCGCTGGTCAGGATGACCTTCACGCGGGAGAACCCTCCTTGCTGATCAGCCCCCGCACGCGCGGCCCGATCTCGGCCTCGCGGGCCACCCGGCCCACGAAGTCGATGGCGGCGGGGATTCGGTGGACGACCCGTCGAATGGGCCGGGGAACGAGGCGGCGAACGCGCAGGACGTCCTCGTCGAACGCGGCCCGCGGCAGGCCGACGGCGTCGAGGCGCTCGGCGAGGACCTCCTCGGGCACGCCCGCGAGGAAGCCGTCGACGGCGAGCGCCGCGATGATGACGTCATCGAAAATGCCGACGATCGGGAAGCGGTTCGGCACGAGGTCGATCGGCAGGACGGTGTACCCGACCGCCCCGGCGAGCAGCGCCTTGCGCGACACCGGAACGCGTGGGTCGCCGAGCAGGCCGACGGCGAACCGGGCGTAGGCAGGAAGCCGATCGGCGAGGGGGAGCAGGGCCAGCAGGGCGATCGTGCGGCCGATCATCGCCCGCCGGCGCCCACGGCGCGACCTTCGACCGGCGGCCGACTGCGTGTCGCTCTTCGTGCCCGCCATGATCGTCGGGATGCCTCGTTCCTCGCTGGTCCCGCGCGGCGCGCGGGCGAAGGGGAAGTCTACCAGCACGTTGCAGAGGGGCAGCGTGGGCGGGGAGCGGGCGGGGAGCGGGCGGGAAGCGCAGGCGGTGGCAGCGGCGCAGCAGCCCTCCGGGCGGCGGCTGTTGCGTCGGGCGCCATCCTTCCTGCGTTCCGGCCCCGATCGCGCGTCGTCCGGATCATCCTGCGCGTGCCACGCGACGATTACCGGCGGAGCGACCCTTGCGGGCATCGCCGGGCAGGAAGGATGGCGTGGCACGCGCCGTCCGGCGGGTTCGACGCGCCGTCCGGCGGGTCCGACGCGCCGCTCGGCCCGCCCGAGTGCCCGGGCGCCCCGGGGGCCGGCGCCGACCCGGGCCCGACGTCCGCCGGTCAGGCCCCTGCGCCACCCGCGGCGCCGGCCGAGCCGTCGGTCGTCCGCGTCGCGAGCGCCTCCTCGATCGCCGTCACCAGGCGCTCACCCGAGGGCAGGCCCACGAGCGGCGTCACGCCGTGCGAGCCGGCCGTTTCGATCCAGGCCGGCTCCATGCCCGAGGCCACGAGAACGATCGGCACGTCGGGGTGCATCTCGCGCATGCCCTCGATGAGGGCCTGGGCTCCTTCGGGCTCGCCGGTCACGAACGCGTCGTAGACAAGGACGTCTGCGCCCTCCGCCAGGTCGCAGGGCAGCCCCGACAGGATCGGGCAGCTCGATCCGATGGGGCCGAGGCACTGGCGGGCTTCGTACCCGCGCCTTCGCAGGCTGTCGACCTCCTGGTCCGCGAGGTCGATGTCGTGGTGGATGACGAGGACGCGGGTCATGGCTCCACCTCTGGTCGGGCGTGGTGCGGCATGGTCGCAGGATACGCGGCACCGCCAGTGCCGACCGGCCTCGAGGTGGCCCGGCTGGGGTCGTTTCGTTCCGGTCGCTCAGGTCGGGTGTCCCGTGGGTATGGGCAGGACAACACCCGGCCGTTGGGGCGTTGCAGGTCCCAGGTTGAGACGTCGGAGCTCTCGACCGAATCCAAGACCGGGGCGCCCAGCGCTGGAAGGCGACTCCTCGCATCGCCACTCCGCGCTCCGGGCGCGCGTCACCGTCAGTCGGGCCATCGGGCACGGACGTGGACCTGTCGCAGGCGTGGCGCTCGCGATGGCGGCCTTCGAATCGCCTCTACTCCGCCGGGCCGAGGACGGCGGTAAGGAGCGCGTCGAAGTCCTCGCTGCTGTCGAGCTGCAGCGTGAGTGAGCGGAACTCCTCCGGGGAGGCACCCCACCAGTAGGCGTCCGCGACCGGGATCCCATCGACATCCCCGGTGCGCACGTAGACCGTCGTCCCGCCCCGCGCCTGGGTGGTGCGCGCCCAGATGTCGGGGTTGTCCAGGGTCGGCGAGGTGAGCGAGAGGGAGGGGTCCGGGGTCGCGTCATCGATCTGGGCGCCGTACTGCTCCTCGATCGCGTTGATGCCGGGGATCGGGTCGTCGCCGGTGACGCTGTGGACGCTGAGCAGCGCCACCTCCGTGCCGTTGACAAGGATCCCGTCCTCGATGCCGCCGCCCCTGATGACCCCGAAGGTCCGCCCGGTCATGGTCTTGAGCACCGCGCCGTCCTTGTCACTCCAGGTAGAGGTGCTCGTGCCGCGGTCAACGAGCCAGTAGGGATCGGAAATCACCGGGGCATCGGGCGGCAGGGAGGGGCGGATGCCGATCGGGGGTGTCAGGACAGGGGTCGCGGACGCAGCGGCGGGCGTCGCCGAGGTCACGGGGGTGGCGGGCACTGCGGCGGTGGCCGGGGCCGCAGACGGAGCCGGCGTCGCCGAAGGAGCGCAAGCAGCAGCAGCGAGAACGATCAGGGCGAGGGCGGCAAAGGGGCGTCGCACGTGGACCTCGGGAGAGCGACCTGGGTCGCGACGTTAGGGCGCGGACGAGCGCGGCGTCAAGAACCAGGCGTCACGGCCGCGAATGCGCCGCGTCGGGTATCCGCCTTGACAATCGAACGGACGTTCGGTACTCTCCCATCAACGGCCGGAGAAGGAGCACGAGTGACCAGGCACGACGCCGAGCGCAGGCGCAAGATCCTCGACTACATCGCGGCCATGATCCGGGCCAACGGCGTGCCGCCGTCCGTGCGCGAGATCGCCCGGGCCGTCGGCCTCGCGTCGACGTCCGCCGTGCATCACCACCTCCGGGCGCTCGAGGAGGAGGGGTTCCTCGATCGCGGAGCCTCCCAGTCCCGGATGATCCGTCTGACGCCGAAGGCGGCGCTGCTGATGGGCCTGTCGTCGGAGCTGACTCCCCAGTCGATGCCGGTCGAGGCCCACATCCTCCCGGTGATCGGCGAGATCGCTGCCGGCGGGCCGATCGAGGCCTACGCCAGCATGGAGGAGTACCGCGCCATCCCCGATCTCCTCGCGCCGTCCGGTGACGCCTATCTCCTGCGCGTCCGCGGCGACTCGATGATCGAGGCGCACATCACCGACGGCGACTACGTCGTGATCCGGCCGCAGCAGACGGCCCGCAACGGCGACATCGTCGTCGCCCAGGTCGAGGAGAACAACGTCACCCTGAAGCGCTTCTTCAAGGAGGACGGCCGCATCCGGCTCCAGCCGGCCAACCCACAGTACCCGCCGCAGTTCTACGACGACGTCCGGATCCAGGGCAAGCTCATCGGGGTCATCCGCCGCCTGGACTGAGCGGCCGGCGGCCCGGCAAGCCGACGCCGGCGAGGACCCACCGATCCGACCGGCCCGTGCACCGCGGTCGTCCACAGTCGATCCACAGTCACGGCCACCCCGCGGGCGCCATCGTGGATGCCCGCCGCCGACTCGTGGACAACCCACTCGCGCTCGCCGCCCTCGCCGGGCACCATGACCGCGACCCCTGAGCCGCACCCGGAGCACCCGTGTCCGTCGACCGCCTTCCGCCCCAGAGCCTCGAGGCCGAGCAGTCGGTCCTCGGCGCCGTCCTCATCGATCGCGACGCGATCATCGAGGTCGCCGACATCCTCCGCCCCGTCGACTTCTACCGACAGGCCAACGGCACGATCTTCGGCACCATGCTCGACCTCTGGGAGCGTCGCGAGCCGATCGACATCGTCACCGTCGCCGAGGCGCTGGAGCGCGCCGGCAACCTTGAGACGGTCGGGGGCCGCGGCTATCTGTCGTCGCTGTCGGAGCAGACGCCGACCGCCGTCTTCGCCGCCCAGTACGCCCGGATCGTCGAGCGCAAGGCCGTCCTGCGGAACCTCATCGCCGCAGCCGGGCGGATCGCCGGCATCGGCTACGAGGACACCCCGGAGGTCCAGGAGGCGATCGACCGGGCCGAGTCCGAGCTCTACGCGGTGTCGGAGCGACGCCTCGCCGCCGGGTTCAGCCCGCTCAAGCAGCTCCTCCACGACGCCTTCGATCGACTCGACTACCTGCACACGCACCGGGGCGAGATCAGCGGCGTCCGGACCGGCTTCCCGGACCTCGACGCGCTCACCACCGGGCTCCAGCCGTCGGACCTCGTGATCGTCGCCGCCCGCCCGTCGGTCGGCAAGACGAGCCTCGCGCTCAACATCGCCGAGTTCGCGTCCGTCGCCAACACGCCGGCCAAGTCGGTCGGCATCTTCAGCCTCGAGATGAGCAAGGAGCAGCTCGTGCTGCGCCTCCTCTCGTCGGTCGGCGGCATCGACAGCCAGCGCCTCCGGACCGGCTTCCTCGACGAGATGGACTTCGTCGGCGTGTCCAAGGCGATGACCGCGCTGTCCGAGGCGCCGATCTACATCGACGACACGCCGAACATCAGCACGATGGAGCTCCGGACGAAGGCCCGCCGGCTCCAGGCGGAGGTCGGGCTCGACCTCGTCATCGTCGACTACCTCCAGCTCATGCAGTCGTCGACGACGACGAAGGACGCCAACCGGGTGCAGGAGGTCTCCGAGATCAGCCGGGGCCTCAAGGCGCTCGCCCGCGAGCTGAAGGTGCCGGTCGTCGCCCTGTCGCAGCTCTCGCGCCAGCCGGAGATGCGCGAGTCGAAGGAGCCGCGGCTGTCCGACCTGCGCGAGTCGGGGAGCATCGAGCAGGACAGCGATCTCGTCATCTTCCTCTGGCGGGAGAAGGACCGCGGCGGCGAGGACCACGACGCCGACGGCGAGATCATCAAGCTCCGCCTCGCGAAGCACCGCAACGGCCCCACCGGCGAGATCGACCTCTGGTTCAAGAAGAGCCAGACGCGCTTCGTCAGCTACGCGGGCGAGCGCTACGCGGGCGCCGCCCCGTAGCTCCGGGACGCCCGACGCCGGTGCTCCGGGCGCGGTCGTGCCCGGGCGGCCTCAGGCGGCCTCGTCGGGGAGGAGTGGCCGGATGCCGAGCACGTAGACGGTGCCGTCCGGCCCCGCGAGCGGGATCCCCGAGACGCCGCCGGCAGGATCGTCGATGCCGAGGGCGGCGACCTCGTCGAGCGTGAGCGCCCGCGTCGGGAAGCCGAACCCCGTCCCGTCGCCGGTGGTCGCGAAGTCGTCAGGCCCGAACGCCGTCCACGGCCACGGCTGCGCCGGGCCCTCCGCGAAGTCGCCCGCGAGGAGCGAGCCCAGGTAGCCCGTCGGCTCGTAGAGGCCGGCATCGGTCGCCGTCCCGTTGGCGACCTCCTGGTCGAAGTTCCGGAGCCGCTCGCCGAACGCGCCCATCGCCGCGAGGATCTCGTCGTCCGGGCCGGGGTTGTTCGGGTCGGCCGGGGCGAAGCCGAGCGCGTAGACGCTGACGGTCTTCTCGCGGTCGTCGGCGTCGATCTCGAACAACGCCGTCGGAGCGTCGCTCACGAACATGGTGTCGTACGTCTCGCGCGCAACCCCGAGGCCGCCCGGTCCGAGGGCATCGCGGAGGAGGGCCTGGACCTGGTCCTCCGTCATCGTCGCGACGTGCAGCTGGGGGAAGCGGAGCGGGTCGCCCGGCGGCACCTCGGGGAGCGGCTCGCTGATCGGTCGGTAGATCACGGTGCCGTCGCCGTAGAGCGTGAAGTAGGGCACCTGGGCGAGCGTGTACGTCGGGATCATCATGCCGCCGCCCTCGCTGAGGCGGAGGACGACGTCGACAGCGCCGGTCGGGTGGGAGATCGCCCCGGTTGGTGCCGAGGGCGAGGCTTCGGGCGACATCACCGGCGGGCCCCCGGGCGTGACGGACGGCGCGGCCGACGGGGAGATCGTCGGCGACGAGCCGGCGCCGGCCGTGCAGGCGGCGAGGAGGAGCGCTGCGGCCAGCCCCGCTGCCGGGGCGACGACGAAGGAGCGGCGGTCGTTCGATCTGGACATGGGCTCCTCGACGGCGGACCGGGCGCTCCGGTTCCGTCGGGAGGAGGCGATGCGTCAGCGGCGCCTGCCTGCGCCGCCGCTTCGAGCCCGTCTCGCCGAGCCGCCTCGCCTAGACTGCCCGCGGACGGCCGGCGCGTGCGTGCGCCCCGCAGCGGAGGGTCAGCGATGGGCGTCATCATCATCCGGGAGATGGTCGGGACGAGCCCGACCTCGTGGAGCGACGCGGCACGCCAGGCCGTTGCGACTGCCTCGCGGACCGTCCGCAACATCCGCACGGTCGAGGTGGTGAAGTCCACCGCCGCCGTGGAGAACGGCGAGATCGTCGAGTACCGCGTCGAGCTGCGGATCGGGTTCGAGTACGAGGGCTGAGCGCACGCGTGCCGCGGGCCCGATGGCATCGCGACCGATCGCGACCAGCCCCGATCCCGCGCGCCTGATCGCTCGAGAGAGATAAGTGGCCGGTGAGCGCCGTGCGGCAGCATGCGCCGCATGGCCCGATCCCAACGCGATCTCGCCCCGGTGCGCGCGCGCCCGCGCGCCGGCCTCGCCTCGCTGGCGCCGGCCGGCGGGCTGCGTGCGGTCGGGCCCGGGCGCGACGCGTCGGACGATCCCGCGATCGGCGATGGGCGGCCGGGCGGCGGCGGCGTGACGGGCCACCGCGACGCGAGCGGTCGTCGGCCACCAGGGCCGGCTTCCGTCCCCGGTCGACACGCCGAGCAACCCGGCAGCTCCCCCTCCTCCCCCGATCGCCCCCCGACGGCTGCGATGAGCGAGCTCGACGTCTTCGGGTTCCCGGTCCAGATCGGGAAGGTCCAGCCGCCACTCCTGCCCGCGGAGACGCTCGCCCGCGACCGCCTGCTCGACTGGATGGCGGCGAAGATCCACTCGCGCCTTGTGCTCATCTGCGCCGACCCCGGCCACGGCAAGACGACGCTCCTGGCCGACTGGAGCCGCCGCACTCGCGTCCGCGCCCTCTGGTATCGCCTCGATGAGACGGACCGCGACTGGGTCGTGTTCGTCCACCACATCGTGGCCGCCGGCCGCGAGATCGATCCGTCGTTCGCCCCGAACACGGCGTCGCTCCTGCGGGAGCTCGGCGCGGGGATGGGAGACCGAGCCTCGATCGTGCGCACGCTCCTGGCCGAGATCCGCGCCTGGGTGGCGGGCAGCACGGCGCTCCTCCTCGACGACTACCAGCTGATCGACGACGTCCCCGAGGTGCGCGAGATCATCCGCGAGCTCATCCTGCGGGGCCCGGATCGCCTGTCGATCGTGATCTCGACACGTCGACCGCCGACGCTCCCGATGGCCCGTCTCCGGGCGCTCGGCGAGGTTGCGGAGCTGTCGACGACCGACCTCCGCTTCGACCGCGGGGAAATGGAGCGGCTGTTCCGCGACACGTACCGGCACCCGCTCGAGGCCGACCTGCTTGACGACCTCGCCCGGACGACCGAGGGCTGGGCGGCCACGCTGCGCCTGGTCGAAACCGCCGTCCGCGGCCGGCCTCGCCACGAGGTCCGGGCCGTGATCCGGAGCCTCTCGGCCCAGCACGGCGACCTCCACGACTACCTCGCGGAGGAGGTCGTCGGGCGGATGCCGCTCGAGCTGCAGGCCTTCCTCGAGCGCTGCTCGCTCCTCCACGTGGCGACGCCGCAGCTCGCTGCCGTTGCAGCCGCGGTCTCGGAGCCCGACGCGCGGCGCCTGCTCGACGTGACCGAAGAGGCGGGGCTCCTGTCCCGTCGCGGCCGGACCGGCCAGGCAGGCCGGTTGCTCCATCCGCTCGTCCGCAGCTTCCTCGAGGGGCGCCTGCTCGAGGCCGTCGGCCCGGAGGGCGTAGCCGACATCCACGTCCGCATCGCCGCTGCCGCCGAGGCGAACAGCTGGTGGCTCGCCGCCCACCACTACGCCGCGGCCGGCCGCGCCGCCGACGTCG
The DNA here is from genome assembly GCA_963736545.1 of uncultured Chloroflexia bacterium. Lineage (GTDB taxonomy): Bacteria > Chloroflexota > Limnocylindria > Limnocylindrales > CSP1-4 > CTSoil-043. The sequence continues at coordinate 2,452,851 of CAVTPA010000001.1, read as the reverse complement.
CCCGTGTCCTCTCCTCCTCCCTCGAGGCCATCCTCGGCTCGGGCGGCGCCCAGGCCGCAGTCGACTTGATGACGAGCGCGGGGCTTCGACCAGAAACGGCGTGGTTCAGTGTGCTTCTGGCACGACGGTATTTGGCGGAGGGACGCCTCACGGACGGCTCACTTGAGGCAGACCGCGCTTGGGCCGCGGTCGAGGAGGGGGACCACTCGGTTGGGCGCGAGTGGGTGCTCATGACACAAATCGCTGTGTGCTTCGCCCGCGGTGACTACTCTGAGGGAGCCAACTGGGCGCGGAGTCTGGAGGCAGAGTCCGATGGACTCCCCAATGCGGTCGCGAAGGCGATCCTCGCGATCTCCGACTCGACGATGGACGGATCACTGGACCGCGCTGCCCATCTGATCGAAGACACAGCCCGTCTCTCGACCTCGCTTGGCCACAAGCACTTCCACGGGATCTCACTGCTGAACCTCGGGTGGGTGAATCGATACCGAGGACTAGCCAGCCAAGTCGAGGAGGACGCGAGGGCCGCCGAGGACGCCCTGGGCGAGACCTCGGCCAAGGCCGAATTGCCTACAGTCCACGTTCTGCGTGCTTGGGCGTTGGCACATCAGGGGCGTGTCGACGAGGCGCGTGCGGAGCTGGGGCAAGCGCGGAGTGAGGCCAATCCGGCAACACAGTTTGAAATGCTCGTCGAGACGGCCGATGTGGTCGGGACGTACATAGACCCGGATGAGGCGGCGGACTTGCTCATCGCTGCCCGCACGAGCGCTGTCCCCAACTCCCCGGCCGATGAGGCGCTCTTCGCGCTCACTAGCGCTGAGAACGATCTGAGGTGTGGGAGATTCGCGATTGCACGAGCGAGTCTCGCCGCATGCCCTGAGGACCTCATCACGGGCCACCCTGCCTTCGCATCGCGAAGGTCTGTGGCACGGATCAACCTCGCTCTAGCCGAGGGACTTTCCGTGGACGGGACCGAGATCGACGTCGTCGTCGCGCAAGCGCGCGGACAAGGTGCAGCTCACTTGCTGTTGGGTCTTCAACTCATGCGGGCGGCCGTGTCAGGCTCCGACAGCCTAGACCGGACCGCCTCGCGAGTCGGGGACACGGAGCCAGCGCTGCTCAGCGCCTACGCCGAGGTCCTGGCGGCGCGTCTCCACGGATTGAGTGCGACAACCATGGAGCAGATCAGGAGTGAGGCCGAGCGTCGCCCGGTGAGGTGGCGGCCGGCTCTCCGGCTTGCGATGGAGGTCAAGATCCCGGAGACCGCGCTGGCGGCTGCGCGCCTGCTTGAGGTGGTGGGTGACTCCACCGACGTCGTGCGGCTGCGAAGCATGAGTCGGTCGTTCAGAGGGGCCCTGCGTCGTCCCGATCTCGGTCGGAACCTGGCGAGGCGGATCGCGCCCCGCATCTGGGTGGAGGACCAAGGGCGCGTCGTCGTGAAGGTGGGGCCCGAGGAGATCCCTGGGACGTCAATCCGGCGCCGAGCCCTGACCCTCCTGTGCTACCTACTGACACGACCCGGGCTCTCGGCGTCACGGGACCAAGTCCTGGATGCGCTTTGGCCGGAACAGGATCCGGACCAAACCGTCAACTCACTCCATCAGAGCGTGTACTTCCTGCGACGGGTGTTCGAACCGAACTACTCGGAGGATCTCTCTCCCGGATATGTCAATCACGATCCGGAATTGCTCTGGCTGGATGGGGATCTGGTTGACAGCCGTAGCGCCGCGTGCCGGCGACTCCTCGACATCTGCGGACGGCCGCCCGACCCAGAGAAGGTCGCGGAGCTCTCGGATCTCTACCGAGGTGCGTTTGCCCTCGACTTCGCCTACGAGGACTGGGCCTCGCCGTATCGCGAGGCCCTACACGCCCGCTTCTTGGAGACTGCGGAGGCGGCCATCCAGGCCGACATCGAAGGCGGCTACATCGACCGGGCGATTGGGCTCTCGCGTCGCGTACTCGAGGTCGACCCTCAGATCGACGACGTCGAGCGCACGCTGCTCCGTCTATACCGAACGGCCGGAGCGCATGCGGCCGCGGCGGAGCAGTACGGCCACTACGCCGAGACCATGCGGCGAGATCTCGGCGTGGATGTGCCAAGCCTGGACGATCTGTGAGGCGGCAAGGGACCGACGACACTCGAAGGTGCGGTTAAGTAAGGTTCAGTATTGACCGCACGAGAGCGCGGAGCCTAGAGTCCCCCTGCTCCCTGGTACTTGAGTACTGGGAAGCACTGTCAATCTGGGACGCGCGGATGTCTCGCCTGAACTGGGCACTTAGGGCGAGACGGAGCGACTAGTGCAACCGACCGGTAATGGTCGGTTTCTGTGTTGCTGGCAGCACGGGAACCCATTGGAGGGCACACGATGGGTCCGGAGTCCGGCTCCAAGGGCTTCTGACGGCTAGCACGAGGTAGCCAGGATATCGATCGATGAAGCATCGACTCCTCCGCCTCATGGCGGCAGTCACAACGTTGGCTGCCGCCCTGCTTGCCGGTGGCGCATCACTGAAGGGGCTCTAGGTACTTTGGTCCCATATAGGCCGCACTGTCGGCACGGCTACATTCTGCCCCAGGCAGATGGTGCGACCCGAGGTCTAATGCCCCGTAGCCTCAAGATCTTCATCACCGGGCTCGTCGCAGCCAGCGCGCTCGTGTTGGTTGCGACGAGTCTTGTGATTCCCGTCGACCCGCGGATTGGCCTCGGCGTCGCCGAGAGCGAAGCCGTCGACATTGCGGCTGGCCTTGCGTTCTGGACGTTGATGACCCTCCTGGCATCAGCGTTCCCAGTTGTGATGCCGCGCGGATCGATCATCAACACTTCGATCGCAACTCTGGTCGCCGCGATGACGCTCGGGGGGCCAACCGCGGCTGGTTGGGTGGCCCTAATCGGAACCACCGAACTGCGCGAACTCACGGGAGAGTGCCCTGGTACGGCACGCTCGCCAATCACGCAGGGCTTGTGCTTCCTGTCGTGATAGGAGGTGTTGTCTACTCGGCAGCGAATTCCGCCGTCAACGGCACGCGACGCCGTTGGTCGACTTCCTCGCGGCCATGCCGGAGCCGCTCGTGTTCTTCGTGTTGAACGTCTCCTTCACGTCAGTCACCGTGTCCTTGAAGCACCGGGCAGATCCCTTCGCGCTGTCGTGTCGGGTGATCTCCCGACGTTCTTCGCCAACTGGGTCGCACTGTCGCCCTTGCATGGCTGATGGCCGTCGCCTCCTCGGTCGTGGGGTGGTGGGCGACCCTGCTCTTCGCATCCTGCCGGTATGGATCATCCGAGGTGCGCTCGACCAGTTCATCGAGATGCGTGAGATGTTCACGCAGACGGTGGCGAGCCTGGCGCAGGCCGTGGATGCCCGGGACAAGTTCACGTCGGGCCACAGCGTGCGGGTGAAGCAGATCAGCGTGGACATCGGGCGCGTGATGCGGCTGTCCGAGAGCGAGCTCGAAGCCCTCGAGTGGGGCGGGCTCCTCCACGACATCGGGAAGATCGGCGTGCCGGACGACGTGCTCAACAAGCCCGACAAGCTGACCAGGGAAGAGCGGGCGATCATGAACGCCCACCCCGTCATCGGCGCCAACATCATCGCGCCGGTCACGAAGCTGGCCCCCGAGCTCCCGATCATCCGCCACCACCACGAGTGGTACAACGGCTCCGGGTATCCCGACCGCCTGATCGGCGACGAGATCCCGAAGCTGGCCCGCATCCTTCACGTCGCCGACGCCTTCGAGGCGATGACGGCCGCCCGGCCGTACCGAATGAAGCCCCTCACGGCCGAGCAGGCCCTCGGCGAGCTGCGGAAGTTCGCCGGGATCCAGTTCGACCCGTCGATCGTGGACGCCTTCACGAAGACGCACTGGGCGGCCGGCGTCAACGACCCGGGCCGCGCGATGGAGCCGCGGCCGCCCGTGCCGCTCCTCTCCCAGGCAGCCGACCGCATGGCCCAGGCCTCGGCGACGACGGGGCCTCGGGCCGTCGACCAGGCGAGACGTGGGCCGTCCGGGGCAACGTCGATCGCCGGCACGCCGAAGCCGAGCGTGGCGCCGGCGCTCCGCCCGGCCGGTACGGCAGCGGCTCCGGCGGCACCCGCGTCGGCCGCCACGTCCGCGCCGCCGGCCGCGCCGGGCGCGACCGCCCCCGCCCCCTGAGCGCCTGACAGAATCACCCGGTGCTGCTCGCCGGAATCATCCTGGGGCTGGTCGCCGGCCTGGCGGCCGGCGGACGCATCGACAACCTGCTCGCCGTCCGGCTGCGCTGGACGCTGCTGATCTTCGTCGCGCTCGCGATCCGCCTCGGCACCGAGGCGGCGCTCGCGCGTGACGTCGCGCTCGCCGAGCAGCTGCGCATGCCGCTCCTGGGCGCTGCGTACGGGATCCTCCTCGTCACCCTGTGGGTGAACCGCGCCCGCCCGGGCATCGGGCTGGCTCTCGTCGGCACGGCGCTGAACGCGACCGCGATCCTCGTCAACGGCGGTGCGATGCCGGTGTGGGACCAGGCGCTCGAGGCGGCGGGGATGGCGCCCGAGGACATCCTCTCGCCGATCCACTTCCTGCTGGCGTCAACGCCGCCCCTCGAGTTCCTGCTCCATCTCGGGCCGCTCGGGGACGTGATCCCCGTCCCCCTGCCGTTCGTCCGCAACGTCCTCTCGATCGGCGACGTCCTGCTGGCCGCAGGCCTGGCCTTCTTCGTGTTCGCGGCCCTCCTCCGCGAGCCGTCACGCGACGGCGCGGCGGCGGGGCGCGCCGTCCGCGGCGAAGCCGCCGGCGTGGGATCGGGCGCCACGACCGGGACAACCGGCGCTTCGGCGGCCGGCGGGGTCGTCGTCGTCACCCCGGGGTCGCCCGACGCCGTGGCCGCCGACCGGGTCGGGGCCGCGCCATCTGCGAGCCTCCGGGTCCGGCCGGCGACCGGCCTCGCGTCCGGCCTGACGCCGACCATCGCGCTCGAGCGGCCCATCGTCCTCGGCGGGTCGGGGGCCGGCGTCGCAGCCCCGGCACCCACCTCGACACCCGGCGCCCCCGGCGGCCTCCGGGCGGGCCGCGGCGTCGTCGCCCGTGCCCTGGGCCACCCGTATGTCCGCCTCGCCCAGAACGGGTCGTTCAGCGCGCTCTGGGTCGGACAGCTCGTCAGCCTGTTCGGCGATCGACTCCACCAGCTCGCGCTCGTCGCGCTCGTCGGCGAGGCGACCGGGAACGGCGCCTTCGCCGTCGCCATGGTCTTCGTCGCCGCGACCGTCCCCAATCTCGTCTTCGGCCCGCTCGCCGGCGCACTCGTCGATCGCTGGGACCAGCAGCGGGTGATGGTGCTGTCGGACGTCGCCCGCGCCGCCATCGTGCTCCTGATACCCGCCGCGGCCACGGTCAACGTGCTGCTCGTGTATCCACTGGTGTTCGCGCTGACGACGGTGTCGATCTTCTTCCGGCCGGCGCGGACGGCCGTCATCCCCCGCATCGTGAAGGATGACGAGCTCGTCGCCGCCAACTCCGCGATCTGGCTCGGCGACTCGCTGGCGGACGTCGTCGGCTACCCGCTCGCGGCCGTGTTCGTGACGTTCGTGGGCAGCTCGCTGGCGGTCGCCTTCTGGGTCGACGCGGTGACCTACCTCGCGTCGGCGGCGCTCATCGTGACGATGATCATCCCGGCGGTCGTGCGCACGGCGGCGGCGGCGGTGCCGGGCCTGCGCGGCCTGCTGGACGACCTGGTCGCCGGGTGGCGGTTCCTCCGCGGCGAGCCGGTCCTCCTCCACAACACGATGCAGGCCGTCGTCGCCCAGTTCTCGATCGGGATCACGATCGGGATCATGGCCATCTACGCAAGCGAGGCCCTCACGTCCAGCACGATCGACGAGCGCGCCCGCTACGGCTTCATCGAGATGGCCATCGGGATCGGCAACCTCGTCGGCGGCTTCCTCATCGGGCTCGTGGGGACGCGCATCGCGAAGGGGCGGCTCGTGATCGCGGGGTACGTCGTCTACGGCGCCTGCGTCGCCGGACTCGCCCTGACCGGCAACCTCGGTGTCGCCCTCGCGCTCACGCTCGGGATGGGCGTCGCCAACATGGTCTTCGTCATCCCGACCCAGGCGCTCTTCATGGAACGGACGCCGAACGAGATGATGGGCCGGGTCATCGCCTTCCGGTTCTCGGCCGTCTTCGGCTCGATGACGATCGCCATGGCCGTCGGCGGGCTCATGAGCGACCTCGTCGGCCCGGGCCCGGTGTTCGCGATCTTCGGCGTGCTGACGGTCCTGGCCGGGCTGGCAGGCCTGGCGAGCCGCCCGCTCCGCGAGGCCTGACCGCCGTGCCCGGGCCACGGCACCGCGGGACGGCGGCGGGACGGAGCGGCATAGTGCGCGCCCGCGCGGTTCCACGGCCGATCGGGTCGGCGGGAGACCCGCCCCTCGGCTACACTCCCGCCGGAGCGCGCTCCAGGCCGACGATGGGCCCTCGCGCTCGCCGCCGGGGTCGGCGGCACCACGGAGTGACGACAGGACGATGACGGATCGGGACGAGCACGCCCCCGACGAGGCGAACGGCACGGACGACGCCACCCGAGCGATCGACGCCGGCGACCTCGAGGAGGCCGACAACGAGGATGCCGAGGCGCGCGAGGCCGCACTCGGCGAGGACGGCGACGAGGCCGGGGACGACGCCGACGAGCAGGCGGAGGCCGAAGAGTCCGCCGCAGCCGGGGCGGCCGGCGGGGCGGCTGCGGGAGCCGGAGCCGGGGCGGCCGCGGGTGCAGCCGGTCGCGGGCGCCGGCCCGGACGCCACGGATCGACCGACGCCGAGCGAGCCCCGACCCCGTCGGAGATCGCCGTTCACATCGACGATCGCATCTCGAAGGTGTTCGTCGTCGGCGTCGCGCTCGTCTTCGCGCTCATCTTTGCGAACGCTCTGCTCTTCGGGAAGGGCGGGGCGCTGACACCGGCCCCCACGCCGCGCCCGACGCCCACGGCCACCGCCACGCCGACGCCGGCCCCGTCCGAGTCGCCGGCCCCGTCCGGCTCGGCGACGCCTGCCGCCTCCGCGACGCCCGCCCCGTCAGCCACGCCGGCCGCGACCGAGAGCCCCGCGGCGACCCCGGCGCCGTCCGAGTCCGCTGCCCGTCGGAGACGCCGGCCGAGACGCCCGCCGAGACGCCCATCCCGAGCGAGACTCCCGCTCCGTAGCCGGGACGGACTCACGGGCCGCCTCGCGGAGCGGCCCGCCGCTGGATCGCACGTGAAGTGAACACCGAGGGTGGACTTCTGGCGCGGTTCCCAGCCGGCACTGGGGGCCGAACGGCGTGCGGTGAACCCCCACGAGTTCAGAGGGGCTCGCGGCCCGTCTGGCTGAGCGCCGGCTGGTCCGGCGCGGACCAAGCGGACGGTGTCCCGGCGCGTCGAGAGCCCCCGACGCCGTCGGCAGGCGGCGCAGTGTTCACTTCACATGCACTTCCGCGGGTCTGAGTGGTCGCCGGACCGCACTGGCACCTGCGCCGGTGCCCGGCGATCACCGCAACCCGGATCGAGATCGCCGCCGCGCGGCTGAAGGCGACGACGAGCGGCGTATCCTCGGATCCGTGACCGGAACGGATGAGGACGACGAGCGGAAGGGCGGCGAGCGGCTGAGCGGCGAGACGACAGGCGGCGCACCCACGGCCTCAGGCCCGAGCTCGCGTCACGGTGACGGCGACCCGTTCGCCGCCGACAGAGCGGCGATGATCCGGACGCAGCTTCGGGCCCGCGGCGTGCGCGACGAGCGAGTCCTCCGGGCGATGGCGGCGGTCCCCCGCGAAACGTTCGTGCCGGCGCACCTGCGTCACCGCGCCTACGCCGACGAAGCCCTCCCGATCGAACACGGCCAGACGATCAGCCAGCCGCTCATGGTCGGGCTCATGACGGAGCTGCTCGACCCGGACGCTGGCGACCTGGTCCTCGACATCGGGACCGGGTCGGGCTACCAGGCGGCCGTCCTGGCCGAGATGGGCTGCCGCGTGCTGGGGATCGAACGGGTGCCCGAGCTGGCCGCGGCGGCCCGCGAGCGCCTGGCCGGCCTCGGCTATGACGCCGTTGAGATCCGGGTCGGCGACGGCACGCTCGGCGCGCCCGGGGAGGCACCGTGGGCGCGGATCCTCGTCGCGGCCGCAGCACCCGACGTCCCGGGCGCGCTCACCGATCAGCTCGCCGACGGCGGGCGGCTCGTCATCCCGGTCGGGGGTCGCTGGGAGCAGGATCTCCTCCTCGTCGAGCGCGACGGCCCGCGCCTGCGGACGACGAATCACGGCGGCTGCGTCTTCGTCCCGCTCGTCGGCGAGGGCGGCTACCGCTGACGACCGCCGGCGGGCGGGCGACTGCGGGGGCGCCGGAGACGCCGCGGCGCCGACCCGGGGCGCCGGCGACGTCGACCCATGGCCACGGACGCCCCAACCAAGGACCCGTTCGGCTGCTCGCGACGAGGGGTTCCCACGGCGGTTCGATCGGTATACTCGCCGGGCCATGACCCACGTCTTCGTCGCCCCCCACCCCGACGACGTCGCCCTCTCCTGCGGCGGGCTGATCGCGAGCCTGCGCGAGCTCGGCCAGACCGTCACGATCCTCACGGTCTTCTCCGGGAACGGGGCAGCGACCGGCCTGACCCAGTACCAGCGCGAGGCGCTCGGCTTCGGCAGCAAGGCGATCTGGCCGACGACGGAAGCCTTCAACCGCGAGAACGTGCGGGCCGACCAGCCGCTCGATCCCGACGCCGACGCGCCGTACGCGGCCGACCCGGCCCGCCTCGACGCCACCCAGGCCGACGCCGACGCCGCCGCCAAGCGGTTCTGGCAGCGGGCGTCGTGGTATCGCCGCGCCGAGATCCACAACCGGCCGCTCCACGGCCAGCCGCTCATGGACGACGTCCCCCAGCAGGGCGCGGTGCTGACGGCCGAGCTCGTCGAGGCCAGGATGGCCGGCGACCTCACCGCCGCCCGGCGGCTCGAGGACGAGCGCTACGCCTACTTCGCGGAGGCGTCGATCGTCTTCCTCGACCTCCCCGACGCCGTCTTTCGTGGCTACGAGGGCGACGACCAGCTCCTCGCGGCGCCCCGCCCGGACGACACCGCGCCGGTCGACCTCCTCGTGAAGGAGATCGCCCGTCTCGAGCCGCAGAAGGTCTACCTCCCGCTCGGCGTCGGCGACCACGTCGACCACCAGCTCGTGCGCGAGGTCGGGGTCGCCCTCCTCCAGCTCGGCCGTCGGTGGGTGATGCCCGGGCCGGAGTACGCCGGGATCGTCACCTACTACGAGGACTTCCCGTACGCGTGGTGGAACGGCTTCCGCCAGCTGGGCGACCTCCCGGCGGGCGCGTTCGCGAACCTCCCCGCCGACGTGGGCCTGACCCCCGAGCTCGCCGACATCACGGACCAGGTCGAGCGCAAGATCAAGGGCCTCGAGCTCTACGAGAGCCAGCTCGACCGCCTCTTCGGCGGCAAGGACGCGATGGGCGACGCAGTCCGTGGCTTCGGCACGAAGGTGGCCGCGCTCGGCGGCACGTCGGGCTTCGCCGAGCGCTACTGGGCCTCCGCGAAGCTGTAGCGCCGGCGCTCAGCTCGCGGCCGCGACCTCGAGCAGGCGCACGGCCCGCGCTCCCTCGTCGTAGATCTCCTCGACCGCGAACACCATGAGCTCCACGCAGAACCGCTCGTGGACGAGGTCGTGGCCGCCTCGCGCGAGCATGTCCGCGTAGGCGTGGTCCGTGAGCAGGCGGGTGATCGCGGCCGCGAGGGCGCCGGCGTCGTGCGACGGCACGAGGAGCCCCGTCCGCCCGTCCACGATCATCTCGGGGATCCCGCCGACGGCCGAGGCGATCACCGGCCGCGAGAGTGCCATCGCCTCGAGGATCGTGAGGCCCTGGGCCTCGCGGTAGGAGGGCAGGACGGCGACCTCCAGGGCAGCCGTCACCGCGGGAACGTCGTCGCGGCGCCCGGTGAAGACGACCGTGTCGGCGATCCCGAGCGAAGCGGCCTGCTCCTCGAGCTCCTCCCGGCGGCTCCCCTCCCCGACGACGAGCAGGCGCGCAAGCGGCACGCGAGCCACGACCGCCGGCCACGCCTCCAGCAGCGTCGGATGGCCCTTCTCCGGCTCGAGACGGGCGACGACCCCGACGATCTGCGCCTTCTCCGGCAGCCCGTACTCCTCCCGGAGCGTGCAGCACGGGTCGGTGTGGTCGTAGCGGACGAGATCGACGCCGTTGTAGATGAGCGAGACCGGGACGTCCGACGGGCGCTCGTCGGCGATCTTCTGCTCGATCGCCCGGCTCACCGCGACGAGGTGGTCCATGCGCGGCGTGAGACGGCGCAGGACCTCGCGGTCCTCGGCCGAGCGGATCCGGCTCGAGTGCACGGTCCCGACGACGAACGGGCGCGGCCGCCCGGCCTCGGCGAGGGCGATCGCCGCCCGCGTCCCCACGAGCTCGGCCCGGTACATGTGGTTGTGGACGACCTCGGGCCGGAGGTCGGCCAGGAGCGCGGTCACGACACCGACGGCGATCGCGTCGTCGGGCTCGTCGACGACGTGGACGGGGATCCCCAGACGGGCGATCCGGCGCTCGGCACTGCCGGACGACAGGGAGATGACGGTCGGGTCATAGCGTGTCCGGTCGAGGCGCGAGAGGAGCGAGTACACGTGCTCCTGGGCCCCGCCGTTGGTGCCGGTGGCGAGGAGCTCGACGATGCGCACGGGGGCGCCGCCGGGGACCGGAGGCCGGTTCTTCGGCTTGACGCAGTCGTCGCCGGGGAGCGGAGCGCCCATTCAGCCCCCCGTTCGAACGACGAGGAGGCGCTGGATTGGCTCGTCCACGGCGCCCCACTCGTACTTGTACGGCTCGTCGCCGCGGAGATAGTCGAAGCGACCGCGGCCGGCGAGGATCGCGCCCTCGATCGCCTTGGCGCTCATGAGGACGCCCGGCGAGAGCTCCCGGGCGTCGGGGTCGACGCCGGCGTTGTACAGGTACCAGGCGTCGGCGTCCTCGAACCAGACGCCGGCCGCGATGCGCCGGCCGGCGACCTCGAGGAAGTGCAGCTGGACCGTGCCATCGCCGCCCGCCAGCTCGAAGAGCCGCCGGAACCAGGCCCTGCTCTGCTCGCCGCCGGGCGTCGATGGGAAGAGGCCGGCGTCGCCCCAGCGCCGCTGGTGCAGGTCGACGAAGGCGTCGAGGTCGGCCACCGGGTCGATCGACCGCACCAGGCGGACCTCGCCGGCGGCCTCCGCCCGGCGGAGCTTGCGGCGGACCTCGTGGCGCTCCTTCTTGCCGAGGGTGCCGAGGTACGCGTCGAAGTCGGCGCCGGGCGCGAACGTCACGACCGGGCACACCTCCTCGCGCTCCCGGACGACCGCCCAGCCGTCGCCGGCTCGCGCGTCGAACGCCGCGGCGAGGGCGTCGGCGGCCGGGTCGCCGCAGCGGAGACGGCGGAGGTCGACGACGTCCCATGGCTCGGGGTGCGCGGGGTCGTCGGCGGCGCCGGGGGTCGCGAGCGCGTCGACGAGGGCCTCGGCCACCGCCGGAAGGTCGGCCGGCCGGGCGAGGATCGTCGCGTAGTCGACGTGGTAGCTGGCCCCGAAGAAGACGGCCTTCGCGGTCGGCTCGACCGGCGTCTGGGGAAGGTGCTGCTCGCCGCGGAGGCGCGTCCGCAGGATCGCGTCGTCGGGCTCCACCTCGTGGCGGTGCATGAGCGGGACGATCGCGACGGGCGCCTCGGGGTCGGGCGCGGCCGGATCGACGACGACGATCGTCTGCTCGTGGGCGTTCGTGCCGTAGGCGTCCCACCAGGCCCGGTGGACGGCCCAGCGGGCGAACGGCGTGGCCCAGGGGGTGGCGGCCGCGAGGGCGTCCCAGGCGCCGGGGTCGATCGCGTCGAAGGGGCGGCGGAGCGCGCGGAGGCCGCCCGGCGGGCGGTCGGCGTCGGCGCCCGGAACCGCCGGGGATCGTGCGGGGGTCTCGGCTGCGCCCGCCTCGCCGGCGGGCGCGGGGGGACAGGGAAGGTCGAGGTCCGTGGGGGCGGGCATCGGGCCGAGAATAGCACCGGGTGGCCGGACGACCTCGGGGACGGCGCGCACCGGCCATCCGGCACAGTGCGCCCGTACCCTTCGGCGGGTGGACAAACCCCCGCCGGATCGGCGAAGGTAGGCGGCACCGCGGGCGGTCACGTCGGATCCCGCCCCACCCGGCCCGTCCCCAGCGGGCCCGCCCACCGGTCCGGCACCGTGTCCCTTCGTCGCCGTGCCCCAGCGCGGCGTTCCGGCAGAGAGGAGCCTCATGTCGTTCGACGCCAGCGTCGCCCATCGGGCGGCCGTCGATCCGTCCAGTCCCGTCGCCGCATCCACCAGGAGGGCCCCGCGGCGCGGCATCGTCGTCGCCCTCCTCGCCGCACTCCTCGCGGTCGGCAGCATCGCCGCCGCCCCCGCCCCGGCCTCCGCCGCCGGCATCCGGGTCGCCGTCATCGTCGGCCCCGCGGGCTCCCTGACGAGCACGTACATCAAGCACGCCCGCGCCTACGCCTCGCTGGCCCGCTCGTACGGCGCCTCCGTCGCCGAGGTCTACACCCCCCGGGCCACCTGGACCCGCGTCAAGGCCGCCGCCCAGGGCGTCAACCTGCTCGTGTACCTCGGCCACGGCAACGGCTTCCCGAACCCGTACAACTCCGTCATGGACCCGCTGAAGGTGAACGGGCTCGGCCTCAACCCGACGCTCGACGGCGGCAACACGACGACGAAGTACTTCGGCGAGTACTACGTGCGCAGGGCCATCACCCTGGCGCCGAACGCGGTCGTCCTGCTCAACCACCTCTGCTACTCGGCCGGCAGCTCGGAGCCCGGGCGGGCGAACCCGTCGCTGAAGGTCGCCAAGCAGCGCGCCGACAACTACGGCGGTGGCTTCCTCCGGGCGGGCGCTAAGGTGGTCTTCGCCGAGACGCTGGGGAACGCCGCGTACGTGATCCGCGGCCTCTTCGCCTCGAACAAGACGATGGGCCAGATCTTCTGGAGCGCGCCGAACCGGACGGGCACGTACAGGATCACGTTCGACTCGGTGCGAACGCCCGGGAACCGGGTGGTCATGGACCCGCGGCGCCCCGGCGAGTACTACCGCGCAGTCACCGGCAACCTCTCGATGACGGCGGGCACCTGGCGGCCGTAGCCGGAAAGGCGGACCGAGTCAAGGGCGTGCCTGCGATGCGGCTAGGCGCAGACAGCGCCGTCTGCGGTACACGCTCGAGATCGCAGGACTTGGCGATCACATGGGCGAGATGCGCCGTCCTTGCGTGGTCAGGATCGGTGCAACGAGCGCGAGCCCGAAGACGAGCGGGTACACCGCGTCGACCGGCAGCCAGGGCAGGATCGGGATCGCGGCCGCCCACCACTGGCGGCGCTCGAGGAGAAGCGCCGTCGGCAGAAGCAGCAGCATCGCGTAGTGGTCCCAGAGGACCGGGCTCAGCAGCTGGCTCGCGACGACGCCGACGACGAAGCCGGTGGCGGCGTCCCGGCGGAGCCAGCCAAACAGGGTGACGGCGACAGTCGCTCCCATCGCGAGGTACTGCAGGAGCGTCGCGGCATCGAGCGGGAGGCCGGCGCGATAGGCGATTGCGCCCGGGGCGAAGTTCCCGGGCGTCGTCACGGGCTTGCTCACCCGGCCGAGCAGGTCCACGTAGTCGACCCAGGTCGTCACGCCTAACCAGAGCTTCGCCAACGCAGCCGCCCCGAGGAGCGAGGCCAGGCCGATTGCCAGCGCAACCCAGCGCCTCGTGACCAGCATCCAGCCGAACAGGAGGATCGGCTGCAGCTTCACGATCGTCCCGGCGGCGGTCGAGAGGCCGAGCCAGGCCGGCCGGTCGAGCCCGCGCCAGCCGATCGCGAAGCAGAGGTAGAGGATCGGGCCAACCTGCCCGAGCTTCAGGCCGTAGAGGAACGGGAGACTGATCGCCGCGAGCCCCACGACCGCCCAGCGGACCGAGCCACGGACGGGCAGGAGTGCGGTCCCGGCGAGGAAGCAGGCGACGAGGGCAGCGAGCCATGCCCAGACGTCGAGCGGTTGCGGGAGGAGTGTGAACGGAATCGCGACCACGACGAACGGTGGCGGGTAGAGGTAGATCGCGAACCCGCCGGCGACTTCGACGCTCGGATCGTACAGGGGCACGCCCGCAAGGACCCGATCGGCCGCCTGGGAGTAGGCACGGAAGTCGTAGCCGAGAGTGTCGCCGGACGACACCACGATTGCCGCAATCGTGACCGCGAGGAGGGCCAGGAGGAGGAACGGAGCCAGCCGCGCGAGGGCCGCCGCCAGGGCCTCGGGCCGGCTGTTGGTCGCCACGTCGCCTGCCGTCAGCGGTGCCGGCCGGCGCGGCGGTGCAGGAACGGCGTCCGGAGCAGGTCCCAGGCGACGCGCACGCCGAGACGGAGCGCCCGGGTGCATCCGCGAGCCCCGCTTGTCCGACCAGCGGATCGGCACGATCGCGATCTGGTAGCCGCGGCGGCGCGCCAGGTAGATCAGCTCGACGTCGAAGACGATGCTCGTGATCTTCTGGCGGGCGAAGAGGTCGTGGGCGGCGTCGCGCGTGAACCCCTTGAAGCCGCACTGGGTGTCCTGGACGTCGCCGACGGCCCAGATCGACGCCATCCCGTGGAACGCCCGGCCGAGCAGGCGCCGGAAGCCGGGCTGCGTCTTGCGCATGTCGCTGCCGTCCGGCTGGATCCGGCTGCCGAGCGCGACATCGTGGTCGCGCAGCGCCTCGACGAGGAGGGGCAGCTGGTCGGGCGGCGTGGCCATGTCGGCGTCGGCGAAGACGACGAGGTCGGTCGTCGCGCGGCGAGCATGCCGGCCTTCACGGCCGCGCCCTTGCCGCCGTGCGGGACCGACAGGAGGGCGAGCAGCGGGCGCCCCCGCCAGGGTCGTCTCCTGCGCCTCCGGGCGCGCCCGCACGAGGGCCGCCGTGCCGTCGGTGCTCCCGTCGTCCACGACGAGGACGCGGACGTCGGCCGGCAGGCGCGCGGCCCCGGGCGCGCCGTCGCGGCCGGTGGTCGCCATGGCGACCGAGGTAGCCGAACAGCTCGTCGAGCGCGGAGCCGAGGCGGGCCTCCTCGTTGTAGGCGGGCATGACGACCGTCAGGTGGCCGCGGATTCATGACGACGATCCTACGGGCCCGGGAGAGGCGCCGGGAGCCGCGGCGTCAACCGGATCCCCGCCGGTCGTCTCTCGACGAGCCGGCGAGTCCGCGCATTCGCGAGGCCGGCGAGGAGGCCCATCAGCAGGTACATCGGCAACCGCGGGGGAGTCAGGGTGGCGAACGCGACCGCCAGGGGCCAGCCCACCGACGCTCCAGCCCACCGGAGGGCCGCGAATCCGAGCGCCCCGACTGCCACCACCCAGAGAACCGGCGAGACGACGAACGGCGACAGGTTCTGGACCTCGCCGACCCAGCCGAGCCCCAGCGCACGGACGTAGTCAATGCACGCCTGGGGCTCGAGGATGAGCTGGAACGCGATCAGGGCCGCCGTCCATGCCGCGATCCATCCGACGCCTCTCCAATCGCGCCGACCGACCCACCACGCCGCGGCGAGGATCGGGAACAGCTTGATCTGGCCGGCGATCGCCACACCGGCGGGTGTCATCGTCGCGAGGAGCAGCGTGACGAGTGCGTGCGCCTGGGCAACGGCGAGGACGACCGCGATCGGTGCCGCGAGGATGCCGACCGCCAGCCACGTCTCTGGCCGCCGGATCCCGACGCGGACGAGGGTCGCCACCGAAGCGGCGACGACGATGGTCGCCCAGATCGCGGCCGCGACTTCAAATGGGAGCAGGGCGAGGGGCCGGAACAGGATCGCGAACAGCGGAGGGTAGAAGTAGGCGGTGTCCGTGTTGACCCGCTGGTCGGGGGGGTAGAGCGGCTCGCCCTCGTTGAGTCGTGTCGCCGCGTTGTAGTAGGCCTGGGCATCGCCCAGCGGGTTGTGGACCAGCTGGTACCAGAGCATCGCGACGCCGAAAATCGCCCCGCAGACCGCGAGCGCAAACAGCAGGAGTCGGAGCAGCCGTAGCTGCGCCTCACTGAGGCCGCCGTAGCGCTTCGATGCAGTCCCCGGGGTCGGCTCAGTCCCCTGGCTCATCGGCATCTCCGCCCGGTCGACTCCATCAGGCTGCCTCGCCGGGTCCAGCCGCGCAAGGCAGCACGACGCGTGACGCCTTCGCATCCCTGGCGGCAAGCGCCAGGGCGCCGGCCGCAACGGCCAGGCCGGTCCACCAGAAGACGGGCAGGGCCACAGCCGCGGCGATTGGAATCGTCCAGCGGCGATCGGTGCGAGCGCCCCAGCCAACAATGACGACGGCGATGGCTAGGCGAAGCGCGAGCGGCACGGGAAAGCCCTGCAGGCCGGCCTTCGTGGTGGTCGCGTCGGGCCGCCCAGCGCGTCCCCGAAGGTGACGTATTCCCGCCAGGCTTCCGGCATGAGCACGAAGCTGAAACCGGCGACTGCGGCCGTCGCTCCGAGCGCGATCGCCAGCGACCGCCACTCCCTGCGAAACACGAACCACAGCAGCCCAACACCGCAGGTCGGCTTGGTGTGCAGGACGAACGCCCACATCCATGGGTGGCGAAACCCGAGGACGATCGCCACAGCAATGAGCAGGTGCACGTTGCCGTGGTAGATCTCGAGTGACGTGAACGGGAACGCGAGCGCGAGTGGCCCCAGCCAGATTGCCGAACCCAGAGCGAACCCGATCCACAGCGTGAGAAAGGTCGGCCAGTCGAGGGCGCGCAGTGGAGCCGTCCTGGTAGAAGGCGGGACTGTAGACGTACGCGCCGAGGTCTCCGGGGGCGGCGTCGTACAGGGGTGGTGACGCCGGCAACCGAGAAGGCGTCGAGACCCACGCTGCCGCGGGCGGGCGCGAGGACCAGGAAGAGGTACGCGGCGAACAACGACGCGGTCAGATAGTAGCCATGGCGCACTGCGCGAAGCCGACTCGGGTGAGTCGTCGTGCTCCACGAGTTCCGCGGCGCCGGGCCTGCTTGTCTTCCGTCGAGTCCAACCGATCCACGGAACGCACTCGTCGGTCGGACGTCCCGGTCTTCGGCGCGCCCGTGCTCACGTCCGCTTCTTCACGTCAAGGACCTCACGACGCCGCGAATGGGCCATACGGCGTCGATCGAAGCACGGGTGCCGAAGGCGGGGTCGTCGGCGCATGCCGCCGCGAAGGTCGCAGCTCACGTCGCGCATAGTCGCCGGCCGAACACGTCGGGTGGCGCATCACCTATCCCATCGGATCACGGAGAGCAGATCGGAGAAGTCGTCGGTCCACGGCCGTGTTACCGCGGGATCCTCGGGCAGCACCGCGACGTCGGCCAGGAGTCGGCCCAGCTCCTCCTCGTTTGGTGCGGACACGACCCACTCGGACGTCAGCTTCTCGGGGTCCTTCGGCGTACCTGGCTCGGGGTCGAGCGGGATGGCGACCGGAAGCCCTCGGGCATTGAGTCCGGCGGCCACGACCGCCGCGACGTCCACGTACCGATTGGACGTGTTGAAGAGCAAGATGCCGTCGGGAGCGAGCTTGCGGATGTAGAGATCGATGGCCTCGAGCGTTAGAAGGTGCGCCGGCGTCGCGTCGCCGCTGAAGGCGTCGATGATCAGCACGTCGAATGCACCGTCGGCCTCATCGACGAGCGTCAGGCGGCCGTCGCCGACGACGACGCGCACCCGGGCGTGGGAGTCCTCGAGGTACGTGAACAGCGCGGGATCACGAGCGATGCGAGCCACGACCGGGTCGATCTCGAAGTAGGTGATCTCGTCCCCGGCTCGAGCGTAGGCCGTGATCCCTCCGGCACCGAGGCCGACGATACCCATTCGCACTGTGCCCGGTCGAGCTTCCTGGAGGGCTGTCATCACGCGTCCGAACGGTCCGCTGCGGTGGTAGTACGTCAACGGCTCGCCGGCGCGAGCCGGGTCGAGGAGTTGGCCCCCATGGATGGTGGTTCCGTGGATCATGAGGCGGATCCCGTCTTCGTCCGCGATCCGGTTCACGCCGAAGAAGCCTCGATCCACGAAGATGGTTGCCTGGCCGACGAGGAGGGGGATCATGATGAGACCGCCCATGGTCAGGCCGAAGCGCACGGGTCGGTAGGCGAGGGCGAGGCTGGCGACGGCCACCGCCGCGATGGCGACGGCGAGCGCGGTTCCGCTCAGCCCGACGAACCGCGAGAGGGCGGCGAGCAGCGCCAGCGTGCCGATGAAGACACCGGCCGGGACCCCGAGGTCGAGGAGTCGCGCCCGTCGCTCAACCTGAGAGTCTGCGGCCGGCCGGCCGGGCCGAAGCAGCAGCGCCAGCGTGATCGCCAGCGGGTACTCGAGGATGTTGTCGAAGATCGCGGGCGCGACCAGCGCGTTGAAGAGTCCTGCGAGCGCGCCGCCCACTGCCAGAAGCAGGTAGAACTCGGTCAGGTGCCGGACGGAAGGCCGATCGGCGGCCAGACGCACGTGAGCGAGCAGGGCGGCAACGAAGAAGGCGCCCAGGTTGAGGGCCACCAGGACGATCAGGGGCAGGGCAACCGCTCCGACGAGCGTGATCGCCAGGGCGACGACGACGAACGGCAGGAACGCCGCAAGCCGTGGTGCAGTGAGCGGGTTCCGGGGAGAGAACGCGATCATGAAGGTGATGAGGTACATGCTGAGGGGAAGCACCCAGAGGAGCGGGACTGCAGCCAGGTCCGCTGAGATGTAGGTCGTCACCCCGAGCATCAGGCTGGCGGGCACGAAGGCCATCGCCACCCAGCCCAGGCGCCGGCGACGGGTCGGCCGCGGGCTGTCGTCGACCGGTGGCGACGAGGAACGCCGAGCGTCGGACGGCGCCGCTCCCGGGGCTGAGGGCACCGCCCTCCGGGGCGCTCGTCAGGCGCAGGACGAGCGCAGCGGCAACGGTCAGACCGACGAAGGCCACGTAGCCGACCGACCAGAGCGCAGCCTGGTCGCGCAGCGTCAGGTTCGGCTCGATGACCAAGGGATAGGCGAGGAGACCAATGAGGCTCCCGGCGTTCCCCATCGCATAGAGAAAGTACGGGTCCGCCGCCTGCGGGTGGCTGGTCCGGGAGAACCATCTCTGGAGCACGGGGCTCGCCGTGGTCACGGCGACGTAGGGCAGTCCAACCATGGCGGCGAGGACGAGCAGAAGCCAGGCAGCCGGCTCGGAGCCGGCGGGAGGCGTGGCCCAGGCAGGAAGGGCGATCGGCAGCACGATAAGCGGGACGAGCACCAGCCCGATCTGGAAGACCGGCTGGCGCCGAAGCCCCAGACGGGTCGTCGAGAGGTGGGCCCACCCGTAGCCCACCAGGAGGGCCGCCTGGAAGAAGAGGATCGAGGTGGCCCAGACGGCGGGGCTCCCGCCGAAGTGGGGAAGGAGGAGTCGGGCCGCCATCGGCTGGACGAGGAACACGAGAGTGGCCCCAACGAGCACGGCGGCCATATAGATGGCGAGGATCACGACGATGGGAACGTGACGCGTCGGCATGGGCGGCACTCTACGGGGTTCCGTCGCCGACGAGACTCCCCCGGTGGATGTCGGCCGACGCCCACGGCGTGCCGAGCGCGGTCAGGAACGTCAGCGGCACCTGCGCTTGCGCGACCCCGAGCAGAACGCGATCGGGAAGCTGAGCAGGCCGACGGCGATCCACGTCGACCGGCGCCGCGGCCCGATCCGCCAGATCGTACCGACCAGGCTGGCGACGACCACCCCCTGCCACATCGCAGCCACCGTCTCGAAGGGGAGCTTGGCGAACGGCCGGAACAGGATCGCCAGGAGCGGCGGGTAGCGGTAGAAGTCCGCGGCGTCCGGGTCCGCGCCGGCTGGGTACAGCGGGAGCCCCTCATTCAGGCGCGTCGCGGCATCGTAGTAGGCCCGCACGTCGCGCAGGGCCCCGACCTCGATCTGCACCATGAGCATCGCGAACCCGAGGAGGCCGCCAATCGCCGCGACGGCGAACAGCGAGAGGCGCGCCAGGCGTCGAACGAGAGGAGTTCCACCGGCGGGGGAGCGGAGATCGGATCGGCTGGTCACCGCGGCATCGTAGCGCCGGGACCCCAATCACGATCCCCGCCGAGTGGCCCATCCGTACCATCCCGACGGTACGGGTCTGCCGGACGACGCCGTGGTGCTACCGTGCACCGCCGTGGGGACGCCACTCGCTCTCTACGCGCTCGCGCTTGCCGTGCGGCTCGTGCTGCTGGCCGGCTTTGCCGATCCCGCCTACCCGGACGCGTTCTACTACGTTGATGTCGCGCAGAGCCTCGCGGCGGGACGTGGGTTCGAGATCGACGCGATCTGGATCTTCCCGGAAGTTGGCGGGGGGATCCCGGCCAGCCCTACGCTGCCGGTCCCCTCGAACGCGCACTGGATGCCGCTCGCCTCGCTGGTCCAGGTGCCGTTCATCTGGGTCCTGGGGCCCACGGCGCTGGCGTCCGCTCTCCCTCTCGCCATGATTGGCGCGATCGCAGCCCCGCTCACGTGGGCGATCGCCCGTGACGCCGGGGCGATCCGGGAGGTCGCGCTCGGCGCCGGCATCCTCGTAGCCATCCCCGCCGCCAGCGCGGTCTTCATGGCCCAGCCGGAGAACTTCGGCCTCTACCAGCCGCTGGTGGCCGCCGCCCTCTGGATGGGTGCCCGGGGCCTGAAGGGCGACGCCCGCGCCTTCGTGCTCGGCGGCCTGCTCGTCGGACTCGCGACACTCTCGCGAAACGACGGAGTCCTCGTCGGCGCCGCGCTGGCGATCGCCTTCGCCTGGGACCGATGGAGAGCGTGGCGCAGCGGCGGATCCCGGCGCCCGGCGATTCCTGTCTGGGCCGCGGTGGCCTGCTTCGCTCTCTTCCTCGTGGTCGTCGCGCCATGGCTCGCACGCCAGCTCGCCGTCTTCGGCTCGATCTCGCCGTCATCCGCGTCGGGCAAGGTCCTCTTCATTCGGTCAATGCAGGAGTGGAACAGCATCACGACACCGGCGGATCTGGAGTGGCTCCTGGGCCAGGGGGTCGGGCCACTCCTCGCGAGCCGCATCGCCGGGTTCATCGCGGCACTGACGATCTTCTCGGTGCTCGTTGGCGGCGTGCTCCTCGTCCCGTTCATGGGGACTGGTGCCTGGGCCCGCCGCCGATCGATCGACTTCGGTCCGTTCTTCCTGTACGCGGGCATCCTACTGGCGTTCTCGGCACTCGTGTCGGCGGTCCATGTGCCTAACGGGACGTTCATCCACTCGGCGGTGGGGCTCGCCCCGCACGCGTACATCCTCGCGCTCGAGGGTATCGCCCTCGCGGTCGCCTGGGTTGCCGCGCGCCGCCCGACCTGGCACGCGCCGATGGCGACCCGCGTGTTCATCGTCACCGCGATCGGGTTCGCGGTGCTGGCCGCCGGCGGGAGCGCGATCGCCACCCAGGCGACCTGGACGGGTCGTCGCGACAACTTACAGGTCATCGACCGCTGGCTCGCCGAGGCAGACGCCCCCATCTCCGACCGGGTCATGTCGATCGACGCCTCGGGGACCCTGTACTGGAGCGGCCATCCTGGGGTCGTCCTCGTCAACGACCCGCTCGACACGATCGAGGACGTCGCCCGCGCGTACGACATCCGTTGGCTCGTCATCGACCGGAGTGAAACCGTGGCGGCGGTCGCCCCGATCCTCGACGGCGAGCCCCGTCCAGCGTGGCTTGGGCCGCCGGTCGGCTCGCGTCCGGCCCAGCAGGTTCCGGGTGCGTCGCCGCTCCCGGCGGGCGCGCTCGGGATCGCCCTCTACCCGGTCTGCCTGGATGCCGACGACGCCCGGTGTTCGGTGCCGTCGCCCTGAGGGACGAGTCGCTCGTCGCCGGGATCCCGCGGGACGCGGAGGATCGCCAGGAACGTCATCAGCATGTACACGAGGAGCCTCGGCGTCGCGAGGACGCTCAGGGCGACTGCGGCTGCCCACCCCCACTTCGTCGGCGCCAGGCGGTACGCCAACAGGACGCCGATTGCGACGGCGGCGGCCCAGAGGACCGGGGAGACCGCGTACGGAGAGAGGTTGCGAACCTCGCCGACCTGCTCGAGCGTCAGGGTCGCCAGGTAGTCGAGCGACCCGCGCGGCTCCAGGACGACCTGCACCAGGACGAGAGCGACCATCCACGCGGCGAACGCGCGCAGCCGGTGCCAGTCCCGTCGCCCGATCCACCAGATCGCCACGAGCGCCGGGAACAGCTTGAGGTTGGCCGCCAGGGCGATCGACCAGGGGGCTCCAACGGCCATCAGGAACGTGAGGGGGACTTGCGCCTGGGCGATGGCGATCGACCAGGCGATCGGGACGGCGAGGATGCCGACGGCGAGCCAGGTTGCGCGTCGCCGTGGCCCGACCCACCAGAGCGTCCCGAGGAAGCTGGCGACCACGACCATCTCCCAGATCACCGCCGCGGTCTCGTACGGAAGGAGGGCGAGGGGGCGGAAGACGATCGCGAGCAGCGGAGGATAGCGGTAGAACTCGGCGACATTGGGATCCGCGTCCGCCGGGTACAGCGGGAGGCCGCCGTTGAGCCGGGATCCGGCGTCGTAGTACGCGCGGACGTCGTCGAGCGCGCCACCCTGGATCTGCTGGACGAGCACTCCGAGCCCAGCGAGCCCCCCGACGACCGCCAGCGCGAAGAGCAGAAGGTTCGCGACGCGATGCCAGTCTGGCGATGCTCTTGCGGTGGGTTGGCTGGTCGGTTCCGCGGTCACGTCGGCATCCTAGCGCCGGGGATAGCCGGGACGGAGCCGGGTGGATGGCCCATCGGTACCACCCCGACCGTACGGGTCGGCGGGAGGACCGGGTGGTGCTACCGTGCACCGCCGTGAGGATCCAGCTCGCGCCGTTCGGGCTTGCCCCGCTCGTGCCGGCGGTCGCCGTCGCGCCGCGCGCGAGTGGCCGCCGCACCGGGGACTCGCGGTGACCGCGTCGGGAGCAGCCGCCGAGGCCGGGGCCTGGCGTCCGAGCGCGCGCGAAGCGTGGCTGAGCGCCGCCCTCGTGTTCCTCGTCGCATTCGCCATCCGCCTCTGGGCCGCGGCCCAGGTCCCGTTCGCGATCCCCGAGGACACGACGTACTACTGGGGTGTCGCCCGCAACCTCGCCGAGGGGCGCGGCCTCGTGACCGACGCGATCTGGTCGTTCGCGACGGAGGCCCGGGATCCCGCCACCGGCGCCTTCGGGTTCTTCTTCCCGCGGCCGGCCTTCGAGATCTGGCTGCCGCTGCCGAGCCTCCTCGGGCTCGTCCCGATGCTCGCGACTGGCTCGACCGAGTACGGCGTCACGCTGCCGGTCGCCGCGGTGCTCGGCGCCCTCGTCCCCGTCATCGCCTGGCGGATCGCCGCCGACGTGGCCGAGGAGCGCGAGCTGTCGGCGGAGCGCTCCCGAACGCTCGCGCTCGGCGCCGGGCTGGTGGCCGCCGTCGCGCTGCCGCTCGTCCTCCCCTCGGTCCATCTCGACTCGACGAACCCGTTCGCCATCCCGGCGCTCTTCGCCTGCCTCCTCATGGTGCGGCTCGTTCGGCGCCCACCGGAACGCCTCCTCGACGCGCGGCTTGTGGGCCTCGGCCTCGCGATCGGCGTCGCCGGGCTCGCCCGGAACGAGGCCGCCTGGGTGGGCCTGACGTGGCTGCTCGTCGCCGCCGCGGCGTTCCGCCGGGCCGGGATCGGTACGGTCGTGCGGGTCGTCGCCGTCCCGGGCGTCATCGCGGTCGCCGTCATGGCGCCCTGGCTCGTGCGCAACTGGATCGACGTTCGGCTCGCCGTTCCCCGGCCAGGCGATCACGAACGCCTGGGCGATCACCGGGTTCGAGATCTTCGCCTGGCAGGAGCCGGCCACGGCGGCCGCGTACCTCGCCCTCGGCCCGGCGGTGCTGCTCGAGCACCGCGTCGACGGCTTCCTGCACAACCTCGTGTCCGTCCTTCTCCTGCCGGGGGCGCCGCTCGCGATCGTCGGCCTCATCGCCCTGCCCTGGGCGGGACGGCTCCGATCGCTGCGCCCACTGCTGATCCTCGCCCTGCTGACGTTCGTGATCACGACGCTCCTCTTCCCGGTCCAGACGCGCTGGGGGACGTTCCTCCACGCCTCGGTCCCGGCTGCCGTCCTTCTCCTCGTCGCCGGGCTGGCCGGCCTCGACGAAGGCCTGGCGTGGGTCGGCCGCCGCCGGGGCTGGACCCGGCCCGTCGCCTGGCTCGCACCCCTGTTCGCCGGTCTCGGCGCCGTCCTCCTCCTCGTCCCCGGCATCGCCCAGTACGGCACCCAGGCGCGCGAGACCGAGGCTGCCTACACGGCCATCGGCGGACGACTCGCGGCGGCGGGCATCGCCCTCGACGGCTCCGCCCCGGTCATCGCGAACCACCCGATCTGGCTTGCGGAAGTGCTGCGTGCGCCCGCGCTCTCCCTCCCGGACGAGCCCGTCGCGAGCGTCGTCGACCTCGCCGCGACCTTCGGCGCCGAGGTCGTGCTCCTCGACGGCGAGCACGGCGGCTGGCCGGACCGCCTCGCGACCGACCCCGACGCCGGCTGCCTCGAGGAGATCGCCCTCCCGCCGCCGGGTCCCGGCGCCCCGGCCGGCGCCAACGAGATGCGGGCCTTCCGCGTGGTCTGCCCGTGAGCGGCCCGTATACTGGCCCGCAGATGAGCGCGGAGATCGACCCCGGCGGGGCCGCGGCGGAACGGTTCGATGCCCTCCACGCCGAGGCGAAGGAGGCGCTGACGCGCGCCGCCAACGCCCTGCGCGCCGTCACCGAGCAGTACCGCGAGGCGTTCCACGCGTCGCTGGGCGGCTGGCACGACGAACGCGACGCCCTCGACCGGGCGGACCGCCACGGCCTGGCGGCGGTCGACGGCGAGGGGGGCGACGGCAACGGCCCGGCCGACGACCTCGCCCCGGACCTGCGCAGCCGGATCGCCATGCGGACGGCGGAGCTCGGCCAGCGCCAGACGGAGCTCGCCCGCCTCGAGCTCGCGGTGCGCGGCCTCGAGCGGACGTGGCTCTTCCTCGAGCGCGGTGACGCGTCCCTCCTCGCCGACCCGGCGGCCCCCGACCTCGCCGACGACTTCCAGATGCGGATCGTCGAGGCGCGCGAGGCGGAGCGGACACGTCTGGCGCAGGAGGTCCACGACGGGCCGGCCCAGGCGCTCTCGAACGCGATCTTCGGGGTCGAGTACGTCGAGAAGATCCTCGACAGCGACCGGGCGGGGCGCCCGGATGGAGCTCCGCTTCATGCGCGAGCGGCTCCGGCGCGAGCTCGGCGAGGTGCGGGCGTTCATCAGCCAGCTCCGCCCGCCGATCCTCGACGAGGTGGGCCTCGACGGTGCCATGCGTGACGCCGCCGACACGCTGGCGGCGCTGACCGGCGCGGCCGTCGACGTCGACCTCGCGGCCCCGGTCGCCGACCTCGGGGACGGCGAGCAGGTGGTCGTCCTGCGCATCCTCCAGGAGGCGCTCCAGAACGTCCGCAAGCACGCCGGCGCGCACCACGTCCGGCCTGACGACCCGTACCGTCGATCGCTCCTGGATCCTCGAGGTCCGGGACGACGGTCGCGGCTTCGACCCGGAGGCCGTCGGCGGCCCCGGGCGGCGCACCTTCGGGCTCCAGTTCATGCGCGAGCGGGCCGACCTCGTCCGCGCCAGGTTCGAGGTCCGTTCGCGACCGGCGAACGGCACCGTCGTCGTGCTCGACATCCCCCTCGGGGGGAGAGGAGGCAGCACATGAGCTACAACGGACCGGATCGGCGGCGAGGCGGCCCCGACCGGCGCACGGTGGACGAGCGGATCCGGCTCGTGATCGTCGACGACCACGCGCTCGTCCGCGTCGGCATGCGGGCGGTCCTCGAGCGGGAGGCCGACATCGAGATCGTCGGCGAGGCCGACGACGGGCGCTCGGCGCATCGACGTCGCGCTCGAGACGAACCCCCAGATCATCCTCATGGACCTCTCGCTGCCGGCCCCCGGCGGCATCGAGGCGACCCAGCGGATCAAGCGCGACCTGCCGGCCACCGGGATCATCATCCTGGCCCCCGACGAGGACGAGGAGGCGCTCTTCCAGGCGATCCGCGCCGGCGCCGCCGCGTTCATCCTCAAGGACGTCGGCCCCGACGACCTCGTCACGATCATCCGGCGCGTCGCCGGCGGCGAGTTCCTCATCAACGACAAGGTCTTCGCCAAGCCGGCCGTCGCCTCGCGGGTCCTCAAGGAGTTCCGCGAGCTGGCGATCTACGGCCAGGAGGCGGCCCCGATCTTCGCCCCGCTCTCCCCGCGCGAGGTCGAGATCCTCGACAACATCGCCCAGGGCATGACGAACAAGCAGGTCGCCTACCAGCTCTCGATCAGCGAGCAGACGGTGAAGAACCACATGAGCTCGATCCTGCGCAAGCTGGCCGTGAACGACCGGACCCAGGCCGTGGTGTACGCGATGCGCCAGGGCTGGATCCGGATGCCCGAGGACTGAGCGGAGCCGATGACGGACCAGGCGCCGACGCTCGGCGAGCAGCTCGACGGCGAGCTCGGGGGCCTCGAGCAGGAGCTGGCGGAGATCGGGATGCTCGTCGAGCAGTCCCGGACCGAGGCCGCCCGCCACGAGCAGAAGCGCGCCCAGGCCGCCGACCGAGCGGCCGGGCTCGCCGGCTCCGGGCGCGTCAGCGAGCTCGCGGACGCCAACGCCCAGCTCGTCACGCTGACGCGGCGGGCCGCGATCATGGAATCGCAGCTCGACGTGCTCGCCGGGAAGCAGCGAACGCTGGAACGCTACCGCGACGGCCTGACCCGGGTCCGCGACGCCCTCGGCGACGCCGGCCTCGCGGTGCTGCCGGCCGCGGCGGAGTCGTCGGGCGGCGCCGGCGCACCGGGCCCGGGGACGGGAGGCGTCGGGTCCACGCCCGTTGGGGCGACGCCGGCGGTCGGGCGCGTCGTCCTCGTCGCCCAGGAGGACCTCCGGCGCGAGATCGCGCGCGCGCTCCACGACGGGCCGGCCCAGAGCCTCGCCAACATCGTGCTCCAGGCCCAGATCGTCGACCGCCTCCTCGAGCACGACCCGCCGGCCGCCAGGGCCGGCGTCCAGGAGCTCGTGGAGATGGTCCAGCGCACGCTGGAGGCGACGAAGACCGTCATCTTCGACGTCCGGCCCCTCGTCCTCGACGACCTCGGGCTCGTGCCCACGCTCCGTCGCGTCGCCCGCGACCGCAGCCGCCGGAGCGGGACGCCGGTCGCGTTCGAGTCGGCCGGCTCGGATCGCCGGCTGCCGGTGGACATCGAGGGCGCCGTCTTCCGGATCGCCGACGAGGCCCTCGGGGGGCTGCTCGCCGGCGGCCCGGAGCGGATCACCCTCGCGCTCGACTGGCGCGACGCCGAGCTCGTCCTGGTGGCGAGCGCGGCCCACGCTGCCGCGGTCGACGCGATCGAGGGGGAGCCGAGCGCCGACATGCCGGCCGCCCTGCGGGTGATGTTCGACGAGCGCCGCGCCCGGGCCGCCGCCACCGGCGGCCTGCCGGCCGACGTCGTGCGATCGATCCAGGACCGCACGGCCGCCGCCGGGGGCCGGCTCGAGGTCGCCGCCGACGGCCGGGGGCTGACGGTCCACTTCCCGTTCCCGGCGCCCCGCCCCGACGCGTGAGCGACGTCCGCGCGCGTGCGTGTCCGGCCTCCGCGCGCGAGCGCGCCGCAGAAGCCGGCCAGGGGATCGTCGAGTTCGGGGCGATCCTCGCCCTCGCCGCCGTGGTCGCGGTCCTCGTGCTCGTCCTCTTGCGGCCGCAGCTCGCCTACGTCCTGAGCCTCATCGGCAGCGAGGTCGACAAGTCGAGCCGGCTGCTCGGGGCCCTCGCGCTGGCCTGACCGGATCTCCCGAAAGTACCAGTCCAGCGGCAGGTACGAAGTGGGGAGTGGCGGCCACCTCGACTCGGTCGTAGCGTTCGCCATGCCCCACTCTCGGGGTGTGCGCACTCATCAGGGAGGCCTTCATGGCGCTCATCGACTACGTGCTCGGCATCATTCGGCAGGAAGAGGAGGGGCAGGGCCTCGCGGAGTACGCCCTCATCCTGGCGCTCATCGCGCTCGTCGCGATCGCCGCGCTCCTCATCCTCGGCCCCGCGATCGCGGGCATCCTCAACACGATCGCCACGTCGGTCTGACGCCGGCGCGATCCCGACTCTCTGCCGACGCCGGGCCCTCGGGCCCGGCGCACGCCGTGCCCGGCCTTGGCGCGTGCGGGCGCCAGTCCGTCCGTGGCACTTGACGCTCCCGGTCGGACGGCCTACCGTTCGCCCGCCGTCTCGGGGACGGCCAGCTCCCGCCGAGCGGGGGACTCTGCAAGGGAAGGAGGTGAACCACCACATGTCGTTCCTCACCGCACTCATCGACTCTCCTCCGCTCCGACGAGGAGGGGCAGGGCCTCGCGGAGTACGCCCTGATCCTCGCCCTCATCGCGCTCGTCGCGATCGCCGCCCTTCTCGTCCTGGGCCCCGCGATCGCGGGCATCCTCAACACGATCGCCACGTCGATCTAGCCGGCGGTCAGCCGACCACTTCGCGACGCCGGGCCTACGGGTCCGGCGTCGCTGCATCCGGCTCGGCGCGCGCAGGCACCGGCCTCATCCGACGCACTTGACGTGTCAGGGGGGTACGCCCGCCGTTCGGACGCCGTCTCGGGGACGGCCAGCTCTCGCCGAGGCGGGGGACTCCGAAGGGAAGGAGGTGAACCAGCAATGTCGTTCTTCACCGCACTCATCCATCTCTCAACTCCGACGAGGAGGGGCAGGGCCTCGCGGAGTACGCGCTCATCCTCGCGCTCATCGCGATCGTCGCGATCGCCGCTCTTCTCGTCCTTGGCCCCGCGATCGCGGGCATCCTCAACAACATCGCCACCACGCTGTAGCTGGCGAATCTCCGGAGACAAGCCGCCGGATCAACCGGCGGCTCGTTCCGTTCCCGTACCCTCCAGAGATCACTCATGCGGACTCCGCCGAGTGGCACGCTAGACCGGCGGTCGGCGTCTCCAGATCGATCTCGTCACCTCGATCTCATGCAGCGTCGACCGTCCCACGGCAACCCAAATCCGTACGTCCCTGGCTGGGGAGTCGACGCGGCGGGGCGGCCAAGCCTTCTCTCGGCACGCCAGCACCGGTCGTGCGGCGTATCCTTCCATTTGTTCCCAGCGGTCCTAGTCATTTCGTATAGTCGCGCGGCCCTCACCCGATGCTAGAGTGGTGCCGCCTGTCACACGGCAACGGGGAGAACAACCTTGAAGCGCAGCAATCGCCTGGTCCTGTTGATCGGCTTCTTCCTGGCGGCGGTCGCCTTCTTCGCGATCATCTTCCTGCTGGGAGGTGGCGGCGGGAACGGCGGCGAACGCGAGGGCATCAACGAGTCGACGATCGTCGTCGCCGCGCAGGACATCCCGCTCGGCACCACGATCACCGATGCGCTCGTCGAGACGCAGACGGTCAAGGAGACCGAGAAGCCCGACGGCGCCTTCACCCTCGAGAGCGAGGTGATCGGCCAGACGGTCACGACCCAGATCACGAAGGGCCAGGTCATCTACGCAACGGCCTGGGCCACGACGACGGTCGACCCGAACATCGGACGCCTCCTCGAGCCCGGCCGGCGCGCGATGTCCGTGCGCGTGGACCAGGTCTCGGGCGTCGGCACCCTCATCAAGCCGGGTGACCGCATCGACCTCGTGATCGGCATCAGCGGCGCCGACAAGTTTCCCGTCGTCTACACCGACCCGGAGACGGAGCAGCTGACCGTCGTCCCCGGCGTCAGCTCGACCTCCGTGAAGGCGATCATCCAGAACCTCGAGGTCGTCGGAACCCTCCTCCCGCCGGTGCAGGAGACCGAGGGCGACGAGAATGCGGACCCGAACGCCCCGGCCCTCAACGAGCAGAACCAGATCGTCATCCTTGCCGTCTCCGCCCAGGAGGCCGAGGTGATCCGGTTCGGCCAGATCGACGGCAGCATCACGCTGATCCTGCGCTCCCCGGACGACGCGGAGGCGCCGGCCGAGGTCACCACCGGCATCACCCTCCGCCAGCTCGTCGACGCCTGGGCGGTCATCCCGCCGCAGATCGTCGAGACGGTCCTCCCGACCGAGTAGCACACCGCGCCCGGGGCGGGCCGCCGTGGCCCCGCCCCGGCGCGAGCGTCCCGACCGAACCCCGTCCATCCACCAGCAGCCCGAGGCGAAGGCCCACCGGCCCATGACCGACCAGATCCGCGTCCTGATCGTGGACGACATCCCGGAGACGCGCGACCACCTCTCCCGCCTGCTCGGCTTCGAGAAGGACGTGGAGGTGGTCGGGGCGGCCGCGTCCGGCGCCGAGGCGCTCGAGATGGCGGCCAAGCTCCTCCCGAACGTCGTCCTCATGGACATCAACATGCCGGAGATGGACGGGATCGCGACGACGGAGCTCCTGACGGCGCGCGTCCCGACCGCCGCGGTCGTCATGATGTCCGTCCAGGGCGAGGCCGACTACCTGCGCCGCTCGATGCTGGCGGGGGCCCGCGAGTTCCTCGTCAAGCCGTTCTCCTCGGACGAGCTGACCGCCTCGATCCGCCAGGTGCACAGCCGCGAGCGCGAGAAGTTCGGCCGCATGGCGGCCAGCGCGGCCGAAACCCGCGCCCCCTCGCCGGCCCGCGAGCCCGGGCGGGTCGTCGCCGTCTTCAGCCCCAAGGGCGGCGTGGGTCGCACGACGATCGCCGTGAACCTCGCCGTCGCGGCGGCCGGCGAGCCCGGTCGCGAGGTCGTCCTCGTCGACGGCTCGTTCCAGTTCGGCGACGTCGGCGTCCTCCTCAACCTGAACCCGAAGAACAAGTCGATCGCCGACCTCGTCCCCGATCTCGAGGGTGGCGCGCAGGCCGACGCCCTCGACGCGTACCTCATCACCCACTCGACCGGTGCCAGGGTCCTCCTCGCGCCGCCGTCGCCGGAGATGGCCGAGCTGGTGACGCCGGCCGCCGTCCGGCGGATCCTCGACGGGCTGCGCGAGCGATACGACCTCGTGGTCGTGGACTGCGCCGCGGCCTTCAGCGACTCCACGCTCGCGATGCTCGACGAGGCGGACGTGATCCTCACCGTCCTCACGCTCGAGATCACGAGCATCAAGAACATGCGGCTCTTCCTGGAGGTGGTCGACCAGCTCGGCTACGCTCCCGACAAGATCGAGCTCGTGCTCAACCGGTCCGACTCGGCGCTCGGCATCCGCGTCGCCGACGTCGAGCACTCGATCGGCCGCCGGGTCGATCACACGGTCGTCAGCGACGGCCGCAGCGTCGTGTACGCCCTCAACCGGGGCGTGCCGTTCGTGACGAGCAACCGCGAGGCGCAGGTGTCCCAGGACGTCGTCCGCCTCGCCCGGGCGCTTCTCGGAGCACCGGATGCCGCGCCCGCCGAGGCGGGCCGGAAGCCGGCCCCGAAGAAGTCGCTCTTTGCGTGGCGGTAACAGGCCGTGAGGTGCTCCGCCGTGGAGCGTGAAGGGGTGGTGGGACGATGTCCCTGCTGAAGCGAATCGAGAGCGCGAAGCCCGGCGGGGCCGGGCCGGCGCCAGCGCCGGGCGGATCCCCGGCCCCGGTCGGTCCCGGCGCGCCGGGCGGCGGCGGGCCTGCGCTCGCCCCGGCCCAGCGCCTCCTGCCGACCGCGCCGGTCCGGGAGTCGTTCCGGGACGTCAAGTTCCGGATCCAGAGCCGGGTCATCTCCGACCTCGACCCGAAGCTCGACCTCTCGAACCAGGTCGAGGTCCGCCGCCAGATCGAGGAGATCTTCGGCAAGGTCATCGACGAGGAGGGCCTGGCCCTGACCCGCGCCGAGCGGGTGAGGATGCTTGAGCAGATCACCGACGAGATCATCGGCCTCGGGCCGCTCGAGCCGCTCCTCCGCGACGAGTCGATCACCGAGGTCATGGTGAACGGCCCGCGCCAGGTCTACATCGAGCGGAACGGCAAGCTCGAGCTGACGAACGTCGTCTTCCAGAACGACGACCACGTCATGCGGATCATCGACCGGATCATCGCCCCGATCGGCCGCCGCGTCGACGAGTCGTCGCCGATGGTCGACGCGCGCCTCCCCGACGGCTCCCGCGTCAACGCGATCATCCCGCCGCTGTCGCTCGTCGGGCCCGTCATCACGATCCGGAAGTTCGCCGCCTCCCCCTTCACGGTGGACGACCTGGTCCGGTTCGGGACCGCGACGCCCGAGATGTTCGACTTCCTGAAGGCCTGCGTCGAGGCCCGCCTCAACATCTTCGTCTCCGGCGGCACCGGCTCCGGCAAGACGACGACGCTCAACGTCCTCTCGTCCTTCATCCCGAACGACGAGCGGATCATCACGATCGAGGACGCCGCCGAGCTCCAGCTCCGCCAGGAGCACGTGGTCACGCTCGAGTCGCGACCGCCGAACATCGAGGGCCGCGGCGAGATCCCGATCCGCGAGCTCGTCCGCAACGCCCTCCGGATGCGGCCCGACCGGATCATCGTCGGCGAGTGCCGCTCGCGGCGAGGCGCTCGACATGCTCCAGGCGATGAACACCGGCCACGACGGCTCGATGACCACGGGCCACGCGAACAGCCCCCGCGACATGCTCGAGCCGCCTCGAGACGATGGTCCTCATGGCCGGCGTCGACCTGCCGCTGCGCGCCATCCGCGAGCAGATCGCCTCCGCCGTCGACCTCATCGTCCACCAGAGCCGCCTCAAGGACGGCACCCGGCAAGATCACGAACATCACCGAGGTCCAGGGCATGGAGGGCGACGTCATCGTCATGCAGGACGTCTTCGTCTTCGAGCAGACGGGCGTCGTCGAGCGGGAAGATCCAGGGCCGGCTCAAGCCGACCGGGATCCGCCCGAAGTTCGTCGAGAAGTTCGAGGTGATGGGGATCCACCTGCCGCCCGGACTCTTCGGCTTCGGCTACTAGTAGGCGGGAGGGCACACCGTGCCGCCGACCTTGATCGTCGCCGCGATCGCGGCGCTCGCCATCCTCCTCATCGCCGTCGGGATCGCCTCGACGGGCTCGGGGACGGGCGTCAACGCGCGCCTCGAGCGGTACGCGTCGGGGAAGCAGGATCCGAAGAAGGGCGACGCCTCGTCGGCCTCGCTCGGCGAGTTGATCTCCCAGAGCGCCGCGATCTCGCAGCTCAACAAGGCCGTGGAGCAGCGCGACTTCGGGGCGAACATCGCCCGGGACCTGGCCCGCGCCGACCTGAAGCTGAAGGTCAGCGAGTACCTCTTCATCTGGGTCGGCGCGATCATCGGGATCCCGGTGGTGATGTACCTCGTGGGGTTCGTGCTGTCGGCCCTCCAGAACCCGATCATCCTCCTGGTCGGAGCTGTCATCGGCTTCTTCATCCCCCGCTGGTACGTGCGGCGCCGGCAGGGCAAGCGGCTCAACGCGTTCAACAAGCAGCTGCCCGACACGATCACGCTCATCGCGAACGCGCTCCGGGCCGGGTCCTCGTTCCTGCAGGCGATCGAGCTCGTCGTCCGGGAGGCGCGGCCGCCGATCTCGACGGAGTTTCAGCGGGTCATTCGCGAGGTGAACCTGGGCCTGCCGTTCGATCAGGCGCTCGAGAACCTCGTTCGCCGGGTCCGATCCGACGACCTCGAGCTCATGGTGACCGCGATCTCTATCCAGTACCAGGTGGGCGGCAATCTCGCCGAGATCCTCGACTCGATCGCCTACACGATCCGGGAACGGATCCGGATCAAGGGCGAGATCCGCACGATGACAGCCCAGCAGCGCATGTCCGGCTACGTCGTGGCAGGTCTCCCGATCTTCCTTGGCGGGTTCCTCTTCGTGCTTGCACCGGGCTTCATGGCGCCGATGTTCGACGCCGAGGTCGCCGTCGCGGGGATCCCAATTGGGATCATCCTCATCGCCGCAGCCGGCTTCATGATGTTCACGGGCTTCATCCTCATCCGGCGCATCGTCGACATCGAGGTGTAGGGCATGGAAACCCTGATCCCCATCCTGGTCGCCGGCGCCGCCGCCCTCGCGATTCTCCTGATCGCGATCGGCCTGGCCGGCCGATCCTCGGTCGACCCGGTCCAGGCTCGCCTCACCCAGCTCGGGTCGATGCAGGCGAAGAACCTCGAGGAGCTCGAGCTCCAGGCTCCGTTCTTCGAGCGCACGGTGCGGCCGCTGGCTGGTCGCCTCTCCGGCACCGCCACGCGCTTCACCTCGACTTCCTTCACGTCCAAGACCGAGAAGAACCTCGCCCTGGCGGGAAACCCCGGAGATCTGCGGGTCCCAGAGTGGCTCGGGATGAAGGTGATCAGCGCCATTGGGTTCGGGATCGCCTTCTTCCTCGTTGCCGGGATCATCATGGGAGCCGGGCCAATCGCGGCAGTCATTGGTGCCGCACTCGGTGCCGCGATCGGCTACATGTTCCCCGAGTTCTGGCTTGGCCGGAGGGTCAGGGCCCGCCAGCATGCAATCGTGCTCCAGATTCCTGACGCCCTCGACCTCCTGACGATCTCGGTCAGGGCCGGCCTCGGCTTCGACGCCGCCCTCGGCAAGGTCGTCGAGAAGATGGAAGGCCCGCTCATCGACGAGTTCCGTCGCGCCCTCGCCGAGGTGCGCGTCGGCAAGGCGCGGCGCGATGCGCTGCGGGACATCGTCCCCCGCACCGAGGTGCCGGCGCTCACCAACTTCATCGGGGCGGTCATCCAGGCCGAGCAGCTCGGCGTCGCGATCAGCAAGGTGCTCCAGGTCCAGTCGGAGCAGCTCCGGATCGAACGCCGACAGCGGGCCGAGGAGATGGCAGCGAAGGCGCCGATCAAGATGCTCTTCCCGCTCGTCGGCTGCATCTTCCCGTCGCTGTTCGTCATCATCCTGGGGCCTGCCTTCATTCTCATTGCGAAGACGCTGGTGCTCAACAACCCGTTGGGCTGATCGGCGAGAGCGGCGAGCCTCGCGCCCCATGCACCTTCGCCTCGGCGCGCACAACCCGGGACGCGGCACCGTCCTCGGGACCTCGCTCGAGGTCGCCGAGTCCTTCGGTGGGCGCTTCATGGGGCTGATGGGGCGCAAGGCCCTGCCTCCCGGCGGCGGGATGTGGCTCCGGCCCGGATCGAGCATTCACATGCTCTTCATGCGCTTCCCGATCGACGCCGTGTTCCTGGCGCGACCGGGGGCCGACGGCGGACGCCGCGTGGTCGCGGTCCACCCGGATCTCCGGCCCTGGACCGGCGTCGTCTGGTGGGCCCGCGGCGCCGACGGCTGCCTGGAGCTGCCGGCTGGCACTGCGGCCGCCACCGGCACGGTCGTGGGCGACGTCGTCGTCCTCGAGGAGGCCGACGCCGAGGCATGACACGGATCGGGCGGATAAGCCCCCGATAAGCGCCGCCGAGCACGCTCGTGCTCGTGACCCGCGCGCTCGACCCTCGCCGCCTCGCCGGGCGTCTTCTCGACCTGGCCCTGCCGCCGGCCTGCGCCGGCTGCGGCGAGGAGGGCGCGGCGCTGTGCGAGGCGTGTCTCCCGGCTCTCTCGGCCCGGCGGGGGCTGCCCGCCGGCCTGCCGCTGGGGATGCCGTCGGACGTGCCGCTGCCGCTCGTCCAGCTGGAGTGGTGCGCCCCGTTCCGCGGCGTCGTGCGCGATGCCCTCCACGCCCTCAAGTACGCCGGCGAGCGCCGTCTCGCCGCGCCGCTCGGGGCCGCCGCGGCGGCGCGCTGGGCCGAGGTCGCGATCGGCGGCGACCTGCTCGTCCACGTCCCGGTCCATGCCGCCCGCCGCGCGGTCCGCGGCTACGACCAGGCCGAGCTCCTGGCGCGGGCGGCCGCCACGCCGCTCGGGCTCCCGGTGCTGCCGGCCCTGCGCCGGGAGCGGGCGACGGCGCCCCAGTTCGAGCTGGACCGGTCGCACCGGGCCGCCAACGTCCGCGACGCGTTCGCGGTGGACGGCTCGCATGCCGCGGCGGTGACCGGCCACTGGGTCGTCCTCGTTGACGACGTGGCGACGACCGGAGCCACCCTCGTCGCCTGCGCCGACGCCCTCCTGGCGGCCGGCGCCGTGGCGGTCTCGGCACTCGCGGTAGCCCGCGAAGCGTGACGCTTGACGGCGGACGCGGTACGGATACGATTCGGCACATGACCGTTGTCCGAATCACGTCCGTTGGCGCGCCGCTGAACCGGCCCGGCCTGCTGGCCGCCGCGATGAGCCTCGTCCGGCGGGCGATCGGTCTCGGGATGCTGCCCGACCGCGAGCCGATCGAGCGTCTCGATCTCGACCTGATCCGGAGCATCGCCCGCGAAGCGTCGACCGCCGGGGTCGGCCGCGACGCCGCCATCGCACTGATCGAGCAGCCGAACGCCGGGGGCGCGCGGCTCGAGAGCCTCATCGCGCAGCTCGACGCGGCGCTCGCCGAATCGCCGGTGCCGGGACGCGAGCTCGGCGTCCTGCTCCGCGTCTACGACTACGACGGCCTCGCGTCTCTCCTCGGCACGTCGGTTGCGAGCCTGCGGCGGTACGCCGGGGCGACCCGGACCGTGCCGGACGCCGTCGCGAGCCGGATCCACCACGTCGCGCTCGTCACGTCGGACCTCGCCGGCTCGTACAACGAGTTCGGGCTCCGCCGCTGGTGGGAGCGTCCCCGCGCCGCGCTCGACGGCAGGTCGCCCCGGGCCGCGCTCGGGTCGAGCTGGGATCCCGACGGCCCGGATGCCGCGGCCGTCGCCGAGCTCGCCCGCGCGCTGACGGGCAGCGCCGGGGCGTCGTGATCGTCTTCCGGCACGCCGACGCGCGGTACCCGTTCCTGTGGGAGTCCGCGGGCCAGCCGGCCGCGCGCTGGCACGGGGAGGGCGAAGGGCCCGTGGCGTACTTCGCCGAGACGCCCGACGGCGCCTGGGCGGAGTTCCTGCGCCACGAGGAAATCACCGATCCGGCCGACCTGGCGGGCGTCGTCCGGTCGATCTGGGCGATCGAGCTCCCCGAGCCCCCGGTGGCAACACCGCGCCTCCCGGCGGCGGTCATGACCGGCGACCGGTCGACGTACGACGCATGCCGGGCTGAGGCGCGGCGGCTGCGCTCGCGGGCGGCGGGGCTGATCGCGCCGTCGGCGGCCCTCCTCCCGCGCACGCCGTCGGGCTTCCGCGTCGACGGTGGCCTGCGGCCCGCGGCGTCGCGCCGCGAGCGCGTGCTCGTGCTGTTCGGCCCGCAGCCGACCCTCGTCGGGTGGTCGGCGTGCGTGGAGGGCCGGCCGCGGGCGGACCTGCTGGGCCGGGTGCGTCACTTCCGCTGACGCGCGGGACCGCGCGGCAGAGCCGCCCGGTGACGCAGGGGCGGCAGCTCGCGTCGCGTCCGGGCGGGTCGGCCCGTGCGATCGGGACGGTCGCCCGTCGAAGCCGGCGGGGACCGGCCCTATACTCGACGGACCGGGCTGCCGCCGGCGCAGGGTCCCGCACACCGGCCGGTCCGCGAACCCTGGAGGTCAGCCGATGAGGACGATCGTCAAGGGCAAGAACATCGACGTCCCGGACGCCGTGCGACGGTACGCCGAGCGGAAGATGGGACGCCTCGAGCGCTTCCTCGACGACCGGACCGACGCGATCATCGAGCTCTCGGTGGAACGCCACAAGAGCACCGACGACTCGCGGATCGCCGAGGTGACCCTCGTCATCGACGGCCAGCCGCTCCGGGGTCGGGCGGACGCCTCCACGTACGAGGCCGCGATCGACACCGTCGTCGACAAGGTCGAGCGCCGGGCGGTCGACTACCGCGAGAAGCCGCGGGTGCGCGCCCGGGGGCCGGAGGAGAAGGAGCTCCTTGCCCGGATCGCGGACGGGACCGCCGACGCCGGGCGCGAGCGCCGGGTGGTGAAGACGAAGCGCTTCGCGATCAAGCCGATGTTCGAGGAGGACGCGATCGCCGAGATGGAGTCGCTCGGCCACGCGTTCTTCGTGTTCGTCAATGCCGACGGCGAGCGCGTGAACGTCCTCTATCGCCGCCAGGACGGCGACTACGGCCTCATCGAGCCCGTCATCGCCGGGACGTACACGGCCGGTCGCGACACGAAGCGCTGAGCCGGGAGGCCGGCCGGGGCTGCGGGGTCGGATCGCCCGACATCACGGATCGACCGAGGCCTCGGGTGAGGCCGTCCGCCGGTAGATGCCGGCTGCCCGCGCCAGGTACCCCTCGTCGACGAGGTAGCGGCGCAGCGAGGCCACGTCGGGGTGGTGCAGCGCGAGCCGCTGGTTGACCTCCTTCTCAGGGTACGGCCGGTCCTCGGCGAAGCAGCGCTCCAGGAGCCATCGCAGAACGACGTCGCGCTTGTGCGCCTGGACCGGGATCGAGGTCAGGCGATCGCCGGCGACGAAGGAGCGCAGGACCTTCGCCTCGTCGGGCGGGAGCGGGCGGCCGGCGGCGTCGACCAGCGGCGGACCCGACGACGCGGCATCGGGTTCGAGCGCGTCGAGCGCCCGGCCGAGCTCGCCGAGACGCTCGACGCGCAGGGCGAATGCCGGTCCCGCCGGCGTCTCAACGTCGCGCACGAGGCCGGCCACCCGCAGGTGCTCGACGTGGCGGGAGATCGCCGTGCGCGAGAGCGGCGCACGGCCCCGCCGGACTTCCCCGACGAGGTCGGCAAGGGGCCACGGCCGGTCCGCGACCAGGCCGAGGATGCGGATCCGGGCCGGGTCGGCCAGGGCCTTGAGCGTGCGCAGCGTGTCCTCGTCCACGCGGCGAGGATACCGGTACGATGCCGATCACGATGCCGGACCACTCCCGCGCCCAGGACGAGCCCGGGCCGCCGCCCGGCCACGCGCTCGGCCCCCCGCTCCCCGACGGGCGCAGCCTCGGGGCGCACCTTCCCCTCGCGGCCGGGATGGTCCGGGCCGTCGAGCGCGCCCACGCGATCGGCGCCGACGCCCTCCAGGTCTTCAGCGACAACCCGACCGCCTGGAGGCGCCGGGCCGAGCCGCCCGCCGAGCTCGAGGCGTTCCGGGCCCGCATCGCCGAGCTGGGGGTCGGGCCGATCGCCGTCCACGCCTCGTACCTCGTCAACCTCGCGGGGCCCGACGACGACCTCCATCGCCGGTCGATCGAGCTCCTCGCCCACGAGCTCGCGGTCGCCCCCGCCTACGGCGCCCGCTTCGTGAACGTCCACGTCGGGAGCCACAAGGGCGCCGGTCTCGACCGCGGCGTCGAGCGGGTCGCCGACGGGGTCGCCCGCGCGCTCGAGGCGTCGCTCGCGCTCGAGGCGCCGCTTGGGCTCGAGGTGTCCGGCTCGGCGCCTGGCGGTCCCCTGCTCGTCCTCGAGAACTCGGCCGGCGGCGGAGGCGGGATCGGCGTGACGCTGGAGGAGCTCGAGCGGATCCTCGCGGCGGTCGCCGCCCGCGGCGTGCCCAGCGGCAGCGTGGGGATCTGTCTCGACACGGCTCATCTCTGGGGGGCAGGCCACGACACCGGGACGGCCGATGGCGTCGACGCCGTCGTCGCCGAGGTCGGGGCGCGGATCGGCCTCGACCGGCTCGTCATGGTCCACCTCAACGACTCGAAGGTGGGTCGCGGCTCCCGGCTCGACCGGCACCAGCACCTGGGGGCGGGCGCGATGGGTCCGGGCGACGGCCTCGCGCGCTTCCTGACCCACCCCGACCTCGCCCACGTCACGTACTACCTCGAGACCCCGGGCATGGACTCGGGCTATGACGCCGTGAACCTGTCCCGCGCTCGCGACCTCGCGGCCGGCCGCCCGCTGGCCACGCTGCCCCCGGAGGCGCTGGATCTGCCGAGCGCCCGGGCGCGCACGCCGGCGCCGACGTGAGCCGCGGATGACGACAGCCGGTGCCTGACGTCGATCGACGCACCCGTCCCGGCGGCGAGCCCGAAACGAGCGAACGCCGGCGCCCCAGTGCGCCGGCGTTCGCTGTCCCCGAGACCCGGGAGAGGAGGGATCTCCCGGGGTGGCTTCTGTGGTGTTGAGCCTCCCGGTCCCGGTCAGGGCCTCCCGGGCGGTCGGCGCCCGAGCATCGAGGCCGGGCGGACGCTCGTGATGCGGCGCTCGGGCGGGAGCCCGACGACCGACGCGAGCTGGGTCGGCGAGGTGCGGCCGAGCGGTCGCTCCGGCAGGCTGGCCGGACGCGTGCCCGAGGATGCCGCGACGGGTCGCGCGTAGCGGCGCATCCGGACGGCGAGGTAGTACTCCATGATCTGGCGGACCTGGGGCTCGCTCAGCGCCTCGTCCGCCCGCAGCGCGTACTCCACGCGAGCCGTCGGGTTGACCGTGGCGCCGCTCGAGACGAGGCCGAGGTACTGCGGCGCGTCCGCGTCGTCGCGAAGCTCGCGAAGGCCGCGGGCCAGCTTCGTCGCCGTGCCCAGCGACGGCGTCCGGTCGCCGCGGACCAGGCGGGAGATCGTCGAGTGGTCGACGCCGGATGCCTGCGCCAGCTGGCGCTGCGACATCTTCTTCGCCTTGAGCTGTGCACGCAGCCACTCGTTGAAGGGGCGGCCGTTCTGCTCAGTCATACCCGGTGGGCGCTCCGTGGGATCTGCGGGTCGTCCCGCGTGGGCCCACTATCGAGAGTGGCGCGTTCGGGAACCATGACCCGTTGGTACCGCCGGTCATGGCCGGTCGGCATCGCAGGTACCGGTGTCCGCGTTGCAGCGGCCCGACGGGCGGTCCGGGCGTCAGGCGGGCGCGACGGCGGCCGCGGGCGCCTCCGGGATTCGGCCCTCCCCGCGCGGCTTCGGCGAAACCGCGTAGGCGATCGAGCCCAGGATGATCACCGAGAAGACGCTGATCGCCCGGTCGAGGAGCGCGATCGCGGTGGCCTCGGCGAGGGGCACGTCGTAGGCGAGCGTCAGGACCCCGATGATCCCGGCCTCGACGATTCCGAGACCGGCGGGACTGAGCGGGACGGCCGTCAGCAGCGACCCGATGAGGGCGACGAAGACCGCCCCCGACAGACCGAGCGCCACGTCCTCGAACCCGAGGGACTCGACGACGAGCCAGAGCCGGAGGCCCTCGCTCAGCCAGATGAGACCCGTCAGGACGAGCAGCCGCGGGAGGCTCTTCCAGCCGATCGCCCCGAAGACGCCCTGCTCGAAGCGCTCGTACAGCTCGAGGATCGTCTGCTTGCGGGGCAGCGGGAGCTTGCCGAGGAGGCGAGCCCCCACGTTGCGAAGAAACAGGAGGCCGACCGCGAGCAGGACCATCACCCCGATCCCGAGGCCGACGACGACCTGGATCTCCGGCGGGAGGCCGCTGCGGAAGCTCCAGAACCCGGCGGCCAGGCCGAGGATGACGATCGCGAAGAGGTCGAGGACGCGCTCGATGAAGACGGTCCCGAACGTGCGGGAGAGAGACGCCGTGCTGTTGATCTTGAGCAGGTACGCCCGGTAGACGTCGCCGAGCTTGGCCGGGACGATGCAGTTCACGAGCCACGAGAGGAAGATGATCTCGGTGGCGTCCTTCGTCGGGCAGTAGAACCCCGTCCCGCGGAGGAGAAGCGCCCAGCGGTAGCCGCGGAGCGGGAACCCGAGGTAGTAGACGGCGAAGGCTGCGAGGACGAGCAGCCCGTTCGCCGCCAGGATGAGCTCCGGGACCCGGGCCAGCTGTTCGCGGTTGAGCGCCACGAACGTCGCGATGATGGCCAGCGGGACGGCGATCGAGATGATCGTCCGCGGCTGGCGCAGGCGGCGGCCCAGCGAGAGCTGCTCGGCCGTGACCTCGCGCTCGGGCGGAGCCGACTGGTCGGCGGCCATGACGACGGGGTCGACCGGCAGCGCCGGCGGGTCCGGCGTGCGGGCGGAGCCTCCGACCGCTGGCGTCGGCGGCCCGGTCAGCTCCTCCGGCGGAGGCGTCCCGGTCACCGGGCAGCCTCGTCGCCGGCCCGGACGCGCCCGTTCCCCCGCAGGCGCTGGACCACCTTGGCGACGGGCGTGACGAGCCGCACGAAGTACGTGGCGCGGCCGGGCACGAGGCGCGCCGAGGCGAGGGCGGCCAGGAGCCCGGCCGGCGTCGAGGGGTCGCCCTCGAGCCGCGTCGCCGCCACCCCGACCTCGAGGACCGAGTGGGCATCGGAGACCGCGACGCCGGGCAGCCCGACCTCCCTGGCGAGCTCGGCGGCGAGCTCGTTGCCCTTGCCGCCGACGATCCGCGCGTTGTGGGTCTCGACCCAGTCGACGAGGCCGACGAGCGCCCGCACCTCGTCGTCGGCCTTGCCGATCGAGCCCCGGTAGCGGTCGAAGGGATGCGGGATGCCGACGAGGCCGCCCTGCTCGCGCACCGGGCGATCGCCTCGGCCGGCGAGAGGCCCGGCGGGACCGCCTCCCGGAGGAAGACGGCGATGAGGTCGCCGCCGCTCGTCTTGACCTCCTCGCCGACGAGGACCGTGATCCCGGGGATGCCGGCCTCGCGGGCCCGCAGCGCGCCGTCGATCCGGTCGTGGTCGGTGATCGCGAGGTGGGTGAGGCCGCGATCGCGGGCCGCGCGCACGACGGCGAGGGGGTCGGCGAGCGAGTCGAAGCTCGCGTTGGTGTGGCAGTGCAGGTCGACGAAGGCGGCGCCCGTCCCGCCGCCGAAGCCCCCGCCTGCAGCCATCCGCCCGTCAGACCTGCTGGACGAGCGACTTCTTGAAGAAGTCGAAGTGCTCGAGCGCCAGCCCGGTGCCGAGCGCGACGCAGTTGAGGGCGTTCTCGGCGACGTGGCAGGGCACGCCGGTCACCTGGGTCAGGAGCCGGTCGACGTTCCGCAGCAGGGACCCGCCGCCGGTCATCACCATGCCCTTGTCGATGATGTCGGAGGAAAGCTCCGGGGGCGTCTGCTCGAGGACGCCGCGGACCGCCGCGACGAGCTGCTGCAGCGGCATCTCGATCGCCTCCATCACCTCCGACGAGGTGATCGGGATCGTCCGCGGCAGGCCGGCGATGAGGTCGCGACCGCGGACCTCCATCTGGAGCTCCCGCTCGAGCGGCAGGGCGGTCCCGATCTGGATCTTGACCTCCTCGGCCGTCCGCTCGCCGATCATGAGGTTGTACTTGCTGCGGATGTAGCTGGCGATCGCGTCGTCGAAGCGGTTGCCGCCGACGCGCAGGCTGTTGCTCACGACGATCCCGCCGAGGGCGATGACCGCGATCTCGCTCGTGCCGCCGCCGATGTCGATGATCATGTTGCCGGACGGGCCGCTGATCGGGACGTTCGCCCCGATCGCGGCGGCGAGCGGCTCCTCGATGAGGAACGCCTCGCGGGCGCCGGCCTTGAGGGCCGCGTCGCGGACCGCCCGCTTCTCGACGGACGTGACCCCGGCCGGGACGCTGATCATCACCTCGGGCCGGCCGAGGGCGAACGATCCCTTGCGGGCCCGCCCGATGAAGTAGCGGAGCATCGCCTCGGTGATGACGTAGTCGGCGATGACGCCGTCCTTCATCGGGCGGATGGCCTGGATGTTGCCGGGCGTGCGGCCGATCATCTCGCGGGCCTCCTCGCCGACGGCGACGATCCGGTTGTCCTCGCTCACCGCGACGACGGACGGTTCCTGGATGACGATGCCGCTTGCCCTTGACGTAGACGAGGACGTTCGCGGTGCCGAGGTCGATGCCGATCTTCATGAAGGCGTGCTGCTCACCTGCTCGGGGAGGCGCTCGATCCGGGCGCCGAGATCCTTGAACTTGCGCTCGATGTTCTCATAGCCGCGCCGGACGTGGTGTCCGCCGTGGATGAGGGACGTCCCGTCGGCCGCCAGCGCGGCGAGGATGAGCGAGGCGCCCGCCCGCAGGTCGCCGATCTCGACCTCCGCGCCGCGGAGGCGCGCCGGGCCGCTGATCTCGGCGTGATGCGGGTCGAGGATGGCGACGGCCGCGCCCATCTTGCGCAGCTCGCCGAGCCACTCGAGGCGGTCCTCGTAGATCGTCTCGTGGAGGCGGCTCGTGCCGCCGCAGCGGGTCAGGAGGACGCTCGTCGGCGGCTGGAGGTCGG
Source organism: uncultured Chloroflexia bacterium (assembly GCA_963736545.1). GTDB lineage: Bacteria > Chloroflexota > Limnocylindria > Limnocylindrales > CSP1-4 > CTSoil-043. Next base: position 2,408,949 of record CAVTPA010000001.1, on the reverse strand, counting down.
TGGCGAACCCGGGATACGGCGCCGTCTCGACGTCGATCGCGCGGTAGGCACCCTCGCCCGGCGGGATGCCCTCGACCTCGATCGTGTCGCGGCCGCAGGCGACCTGGACGCCCATCCGCCCGACCGTCTCGACGAAGGCGCCGAGGTGGTCGCAGGGGGCGCCCTCCAGGGTGACCCGCCCCCCCGCGACGGCGGCCGCGATGACGAACGTGCCGGCCTCGATCCGGTCGGGGATCACGTGGTGCTCCGCGCCGCGGAGGCGCCGGCGGCCCTCCACCACGATCGTGTCGGGCGCGGTCCGCTCCACCGCCGCCCCCATCTTCTGCAGGAACGCGACAAGGTCGTCGACCTCCGGCTCGCGGGCCGCCGGCCGGATGACGGTCTGGCCCTCGGCGAGGGTCGCCGCCAGCATCGCGTTCTCGGTGCCCATGACGGAGACGAACGGGAAGGTCACCTCGCCGCCCCGCAGGCGGCCGGGCGCCTTGGCGTAGTAGTAGCCGTTGCGGTACTCGATCTCGGCGCCGAGCGCGCGCATCGCGTCGACGTGGAGGTTGACCGGTCGCCGCCCGATCCGGTCGCCGCCGGGGTTGCTGATGATGACGCGCCCGAACCGGGCCAGGAGCGGGCCGAAGAGGATGAAGCTGGCCCGCATCTTCGCCGCCGCCTCGAGCGGGACGAAGAGCCAGTCGACGTCGCCCGCGGCGACCTCGTAGATGTCCGGCGACGGGTGCTCGACGACGACCCCGAGGTCGGCGAGGGTCTCGGCCATGACCCGGACGTCCTCGATCTCGGGCACGTTCGTGAGACGGCAGCGCTCGCCCGTCAGCACGGCCGCGGCGAGCAGCTTGAGGGCGGCGTTCTTCGCACCGCTGACGCGGACCGTGCCGGCCAGCGGGCGGCCGCCCTCGACCCGGAACACCTCCCGGGGAACGGGGGCGGGCTGGAACTCCCAGTGGAAGGGGCGGGCGTCCGCCATCGGGGTCGGTGCGCGGCCGGTCCGGCGCTAGCCGCGCCGGCGCGGCCCCTCCCGGTGACGGCGCTCGGCGATCCGGATGCGGAGGAGGGCGGCCTGGAGCGCGGCCCGGGCCTGGGCGATGTCGGCCGGCTCGACGAAGCCGGCCTCGAGCGCGCGCTCCGCGTCGCGGCGAGCCTCCTCGGCCTTCTCCAGGTCGATCTCGGCGGCGAGGTCGGCGGTCTCGGCCATCACCACGACCTGGTCGGGGAGGACCTGGACGAAGCCGCCGACGATGGCGAACGACTCCTCCGTGCCGCCCTTGCGGATGCGGAGCTCGCCCGCCCCGAGCATCGAGAGCAGCGGGGCGTGGTGCGGGAGGATCCCGAGCTCGCCCTCGCTCCCGGGCAGGACGACGGCGTCGACGTCGTCGTCGTAGGCCAGCTTCTCCGGGGTGACGATCTCGAGGAGGAGGGGCATCGGGTCGCTCCTAGCCGGCGAGCTTCGCGGCGTTCGCCCGGACGTCGTCGATCGTGCCGGCGAGGAAGAAGGCCTGCTCGGGGAGCGTGTCCGTCTTCCCCTCGAGGATCTCCTTGAACGAGGCCACGGTGTCGCTGATCGAGACGTACTCGCCGGGCCGGCCGGTGAAGACCTCGGCGACGAAGAACGGCTGGCTCATGAAGCGCTGGAGCCGCCGCGCCCGGGCCACCGTCGCCTTGTCCTCCTCGGACAGCTCGTCGATGCCGAGGATGGCGATGATGTCCTGGAGGTCGCGGAAGCGCTGCAGGACGCGCTGCGTCTCGCGGGCGACGTCGTAGTGCTCCTGGCCGACGACGAGCGGGTCGAGGACCCGCGAGGTCGAGGTCAGCGGGTCGACGGCCGGGTAGATGCCGAGCTCGGCGATGCTCCGCTCGAGGCGGATCGTCGAGTCGAGGTGGGCGAACGTCGTCGCCGGGGCCGGGTCCGTGTAGTCGTCGGCCGGGACGTAGACCGCCTGGAGCGAGGTGATCGAGCCCTTCTTCGTCGAGGTGATCCGCTCCTGGAGGGCGGCCATCTCCGTCGCCAGGTTCGGCTGGTAGCCGACCGCCGAGGGCATCCGGCCGAGCAGCGCCGAGACCTCGGAGCCGGCCTGCGTGAAGCGGAAGATGTTGTCGATGAAGAGGAGGACGTCGCGGCCCTCCTCGTCGCGGAAGTACTCGGCCATCGTCAGGCCGGTCAGGCCGACCCGCTGGCGGGCGCCCGGCGGCTCGTTCATCTGGCCGAAGACGAACGCCGTCTTCGCGATGACGCCCGGAATCGGTCATCTCCTTGATGAGGTCGTTGCCCTCGCGGGAGCGCTCGCCGACGCCGGCGAAGACCGAGACGCCGGCGTGCTCCTGGGCGACGTTGCGGATGAGCTCCTGGATGATGACCGTCTTGCCGACGCCGGCGCCGCCGAAGATGCCGATCTTGCCGCCCTTCTTGAACGGGCAGATCAGGTCGATGACCTTGAGGCCCGTCTCGAAGACCTCGACCTCGGTGGTCTGCTCGTCGAACGGCGGAGCGGCGCGGTGGATCGGCAGCACGGTCGTGCGGTCCACGGGGCCCTTGCCGTCGATCGGGTCGCCGAGGACGTCGAAGACGCGGCCGAGCGTCGGCGTCGCCGACGGGCACGGTGATCGGGGCCCCGGTGTCGCGCACGGCGGTGCCGCGGGCAAGGCCGTCGGTCGTGGTCATCGCCACCGCCCGGACCCAGTTGTTGCCGAGGTGCTGCTGCACCTCGCAGGTGAGCGGGTCCTGGCTCGGGACGCTGGATCTCGACCGCGTTGTAGATCGCGGGCAGCTGGCCGGGCGGGAACTCGATGTCCACGACCGGGCCGGTGATCTGGATGACCCGGCCGGTCGCGGCGGTTGCGGCGGTCGCCATCGGTCTGTCTGCCTCCTCCGGCGTCCGTCAGCGCGCCTGGGCGCCGGACGCGATCTCGATCATCTCGCGGGTGATGTTGGCCTGGCGGACCTTGTTGTAGGAGAGCGTCAGGTCCTCGATGAGCTCCTCGGCGTTCTCGGTGGCGTTCTTCATCGCGACCATCTGGCTCGACATCTCGCGCGCCGTCGTCTCGAGGACGGCCTGGTAGAGGCGGGTCGCGACGTAGCGCGGCAGGAGCTGCCGCAGGACGGTCGACGGCGTTCGGCTCGAAGATGAACTGGTTGCCGGGGATCCCGTCGGTCGTCCTCGTCGGCTGGATCGGCAGGAGCTCGTCCAGCGTCGGGCGCTGGACGAGCGTCGAGACGAACTGGCGGGTAGACGATGTCGATCCGGCCGTACGTGCCGGCCAGGAAGTCGTCGGTGACGAGGCGCGTGAGCGGGGTGACGTCGGCGAAGCGTCGGCCGGTCGCCGAAGCCCGCGAAGTGGGCCTCGAGCGGCAGGCTGAGCCCGGCGCATCGCGTCGCGGCCCTTGCGACCGACCGTGACGACGGCCAGCGTCGCCCGCGTGGTCGAGGATCTCGCTTGAGCGCGAAGCGGATGGTGTTCGTGTTCAGGGAGCCGGCCAGGCCGCGGTCCGTCGTGATGACGCACGATGAGCCGCTTCCCGCCCTCGCGGCGGGCGAGGAGCGGGTGGTCTCGGCGTCGAGGACGGCGGCGAGGTCGGCGAGGACCTCGTCGATCTTCTCGCTGTAGGGGCGGGAGGCGAGCGTCGCGTCCTGGGCGCGCTTGAGCTTCGACGCCGCGACGAACTGCATCGCGCGGGTGATCTGCTTGATGTTCTTGACGGCGCCGATGCGCCGCCGGATGTCGCGCTGGCTGGCCACGTCCGCTCCTGTGCTCGCTGGGCCTAGGCGAGGAAGGTCGCCCGGAAGGCCGCGACCGCCTCGTCGAGGCCGGCCGCGATCTCGTCGTCGAGCGTCTTCGTCTCGCCGAGCTTCGCGAGCAGCTCGGGTCGCTCCATCTCGAGGAAGCGGTAGAAGCCGGTCTCGAACTCCTTGACCCGGGGGTCGGGATGTCGTCGAGCGCCCCGCGTCGCCACGTAGAGGATCGCCACCTGCTTCTCCACCGGGAGCGGCTGGTACTGCGGCTGCTTGACGATCTCGGAGAGCTTCTCGCCGCGGGTCAGCTGGTCGCGGGTCGCCTTGTCCAGGTCGGACGCGAACTGGGCGAACGCCGCGAGCGCGCGGTACTGGGCGAGGTCGAGCTTGAGCGGCGCCGCGACCTTCTTCATCGCCTTCGTCTGGGCGGCCGACCCGACGCGGGAGACCGAGATGCCGATGTTGAGCGCGGGCCGCTGGCCGGCGTTGAAGAGGTCGGTCTCGAGGAAGATCTGGCCGTCGGTGATCGAGATGACGTTCGTCGGGATGTAGGCCGAGACGTCGCCGGCCTGGGTCTCGATGATCGGCAGCGCGGTGAGGGAGCCGCCGCCGTTCTCGTCGCTGAGGCGGGCGGCGCGCTCCAGGAGCCGGCTGTGGAGGTAGAAGACGTCGCCCGGGTACGCCTCGCGGCCGGGCGGCCGGCGCAGCAGGAGCGCCATCTCGCGGTAGGCCCAGGCGTGCTTGGAGAGGTCGTCGTAGACGCACAGGGCGTCCTTGACGAGGCCTCCTGGCCGGGATCTCGACGCCGTTCTCCATGACCTCCTCGCCCATCGCGACGCCCGCGTACGGGGCGAGGTACTGGAGCGGGGCGGGGTCCTCGGCGCCGGCGACGACGACGATCGTGTGCTCCATCGCGCCGTACTTCTCGAGCATGGCGACCGTGTTCGCCACGGTCGAGAGCTTCTGGCCGATCGCCACGTAGATGCAGACGAGGCCCTTGCCCTTCTGGTTGATGATCGTGTCGATCGCGATGGCCGTCTTGCCGGTCTGGCGGTCGCCGATGATCAGCTCGCGCTGGCCGCGGCCGATCGGGATGAGCGCGTCGATCGCCTTGATGCCGGTCTGGACCGGCGTGTCGACGCCCTGCCGGGCGATGACGCCGGGGGCGATCCGCTCGACCGGGCGGGACCGCGTGGCCGCGATCGGGCCCTTGTCGTCGAGCGGCCGGCCGAGCGGGTCGACGACGCGGCCGAGGAGCCCGGGCCGACCGGCACCTCGACGACCCGGCCGGTCGTCTTGACGGTGTCGCCTTCCTTGATCGCCCGGGCGTCGCCGAGGATGACCGCGCCGACGGTCTCCTCCTCGAGGTTGAGGGCCATGCCCATAGACGCCGCCGGGGAACTCGAGCAGCTCCGACGCGAGGGCGCCGGCCAGCCCGTAGACCTGGGCGATCCCGTCGCCGACCTCGACGACGGTCCCGACGTTGCGGGTCTCGGCGGTCGCGTCGAAGTCCTCGATCGAGGACTTGATGATGCTGATGATCTCGTCGGATCGGATGGCCATCGGTGCTCCAGTCGGTGGCGCGCGGCGGGCCGGCGGGCGACCGGCGCGGCGTGGGGCGGGTCAGCGGGCTCCTGCGACGATCCGGTCGCGGAGCCGCTCGAGGCGTCCCCGCACGCTGGCGTCGATGAGTCGGTCGCCGATGCGGACGGTGACGCCGCCGATGAGCTCGGGATCGACGCTCGTCTCCAGCTCGACCTGCGACCCGGTCATCGCGCGGATGCGGGCGCCGATCGCCTCGAGCTCGGCGGGCTCGAGAGGGGTCGCGCTCGTGACCGAGGCGACGACGACGCCGCGCTCACGATCGACGAGCCGGTTGTACTCCGCCGCGACCGCGGGCAGGACGGCGATCCGGCCGCGCTTCGCGAGGAGGAGGGTGAGGTTGAGCGCCTGCGGCGAGATCCGCGCGGCGAGGAGCTTCTCCAGCATGTCGCGCCGGGCACCGAACGGCACGGCGGGGTTGTCGAGGACGCCCGCGACGTCCGGGTTCGCCACGACCTCGGCCGCGAGGCGGAGATCGGCCAGCCAGCGCTCGAGCGTCCCGTCGCGACGGGCGAGCTCGAACGCCGCCTCGGCGTAGCGGCGAGCGGCGGTCGACGGGCGGGACATCAGGCCTTCGCCTCGGGCGCGGTCTCGGCGAGGAACTCGTCGACGAGGCGTCGCTGGCGCTCCCCGTCCATCGTCTCGCGGACGACGCGGCCGGCTGCGGCGAGGGCCAGGTCGGCGACCTCGGCCCGCAGGTCGGCGATGGCCCGGCCCTTCTCGGCCTCGATCTCGGCGGCGGCGCGGACGCGCATTCGCTCGAGCTCCTCGCGCGTCGCCGCGATGTCGGCCTCCCGGGTCTCCTGGGCAACCTTCTGCGAGCGGTCGACGATCTCGCGCGCCTCGCGGCGCGCGGCGGCGATCTCCTCGGCGGCTGCCGCCGAGGAGCGCTCGAGCTGCAGGCGAGCCTGCTCGGCGTCCTTGAGGCCCTGCTCGATCTTCGTCCGTCGCTCGTCGAGCATTCTCGTCATCGGGCCCCAGGCGAAGAGCCCGAGGATGACGAGGAAGAAGACGAAGTTCGCGGCGGCGACGATGACCCAGAACACGTTGATCTGGATGCCGGCGCCGCCCTCCTCGGCCGCCACGGCGGCTGCGGCGGCAGCGATGGCGGGGCCAGCCGCGTAGAGGTCCACGGCGTTCTCCTACGAGGGGCCTCGCCTAGGCGCCGAGGACGATGATCAGGATGCCCACGACCACAGCGAGGACGCCGAGGCCCTCGGCGAACGCGGCCCCGATGATGAACGTGCCGCGGATCTGGCCCGCAGCCTCCGGGTTGCGCCCGATCGCCGCCACGGACATCCCCGTCAGGATCCCGATCGCGAGGGCCGGGCCGAGAACGCCGAACGCGGCCAGGCCCGCTCCAATGTGCTCCATCGTGTTCCTTCCTCCTGCCTCCGGTGCCCGGCTGTGGGCGGCCCGGCTTGTTCCGCTGGTTGGTCTCCCGTCAGGCCGCGCCGTGGGGGTCGAGGGCGTCGATGCCGGGGCCCATGTTGCCCTGGGGCATCTCCTCGACGATGTCATGGCCCTCCGCGTGCTCCTCGTCGTGATGTCCTTCGATGGCGAGCATCGTGAAGATGAGCGTGAGGACCGAGAAGATGAGCGCCTGGACGAACCCGACGAAGACTTCCAGGCCGATGAGCGCGACCGGGATGATCGCGATCGTGAGGGACGTGATCACGGCGAGCGCCAGCTCGCCGCCGTAGATGTTGCCGAAGAGTCGCATCGCCAGCGTGATCGGCTTCACGAACTCGAGGATGAATTCCATCAGCCCGACGAAGAGGGCGATGAGGCCGGCCGCGACGCCGTTCTTGAACTCCCGCAGGCTGAAGAACTTGCCGAAGTAGCCGCCGACGCCGAGGGCGCGCATGCCCGAGACGTGGAACGTCACGAAGCTGACGAGCGCGAGCCCGAGGGTGACGTTGATGTCGCTCGTGGGGGCCCGCAGCTCGTGGATCTTGCCGATCGGCGGGATGAGGCCGCTCCAGTTCGACAGGATGATGAGGACGAAGAGGCTGGCGAAGAGCGGGATGAACCCCTTCGCCTTCGGGCCGCCCAGCGAGGTCCCGAAGTTGGACAGGCTCTCGTAGACGAACTCGACGGCGTTCTGGAACGGGCCGGGGATCTCGCGCCGCGGCCGCGTCCCGGCGACGACGAGCACGATCCCCAAGATCATCACGAGCCACATCGTGAACAGCGAGGCGCTGATCGTGACGTCGAACGTGATCAGGTCGGTGGACGGCGGCGTCTCCGGCGTCGGATCCCAGACGGTGTGGGGGACGATCGCCTCGATGTTGCCCTTGATCGCGTCGGCCGGCCAGCTGTACGGAGCGCTCGGGTCGTCGAGGTTCACCGGCGGGAAGAGCATGTAGGCGACGACGTCGACGACGATCACGGCGATCGCCGCCACGATCAGGATGTTGCGCTTCCGCTTCGAGGCCGCCTTGGGGGCCTCGACGGGGATCGTCGCCGTCTCCGGTTGGCTCGTCACGTCCGCTCCACGCGAAGGGGGCGCGACCGCCCGGTCGCGCCCGCGATGCTCACTCGTCGTAGCTGGCCAGGAACCGCCTGATCAGCCGGAAGACCGCCACCCAGCCCGCCGCCAGTCCGACGAGGAAGCCGGCGAGGGTCAGGATGGGCACCGTCCCCAGCTGCTCGTCGGCCCAGTGGCCGAGGAGGGCGCCGCCGAGGTTGGTCACGAGCAGGATGAGCCCGACCTGGGAGAAGAGCGCGAAGTACGCGCCGGCCCGTCCGAGCCCGCTCATCGCCAGCCTGTCACGGCCGCGCGAGTATAGCAAAGGGTTGCGACCAGGTCGCGAACGGCATCGGCCGGCGGCAGCGCGACACGCATGGGCAGACTGCCTCCGAGAAGGGGCGCCGGGCGGCCGGCGGGCTAGGACCCGGGCGGCGGCGGCGTGACGACCGGCGGCGGCGTCGGCTTCGGCGTCCGCGTCGGCCGGGGCGTCGGCCTCGGGGTGGGCCTGGGCGTGGGCCGCGGCGTGGGCCGGGCGGTCGGCCGGGGCGTGGGCTTCGGCGTCGGCTTCGGCTTCGCGGTCGGCGTGGGCGTGGGCGTCGGCGTGGGCGTGGGCGTCGGCGTGGGCGTCGGCGTGGGCGTGGCCGTCGGCGTCGGCCGGGGCGTGGGCCGCGGGGTCGGCGTGGGGGTCGGCGTCGCCGTCGGGGTCGGCCGCGGCGTTGCCGTCGCCCCGAGCACCCCGCTCTCGAGGATGCCTCCGGGGGGCAGGAGGACGCCGGCGACGAGCACGCCGGCAACGCCGACGAGCAGCACCGCCGAGGTGTCGCGCCAGAGGCGCCGCCGCGGCGAGACGGCCCATTCCGGGCCAACCGGTGCGACCTCGGCCGGAACGATGGGTCCCGGCGCCGGCACGGGGATCTCGGGAGGCGCATCGATTCGTCCGGTGAGCCAGGCGAGCCGGTCGAGGGCGAGGCGCTCGCCCGCCTGGCGGACGGCCTCGTCCGCCGCCCGCCGGTGCGCCCGTGCCCGGCCGGCGGCGACGATCGCGACGACCGCGACGAGGAGTGCGGCAACGGCCGCCGCACCGCCGACGAGCTCGAGGGGGATCACCGCCGTGCTCCGGGCGCGCGCCGTCGCCGCGAGCGTCGCGGGCGCGCTGCCTCGAGGGTCGGCTCCATGATCCCGTCTGCGCTCCTTCCGTCGCCCGCTTCCGTGCCGCTCGCGAGGGCCGCGGGGCGGCGCGAGAGCCGTGCTCGTCCTGGCGTCGGCGCCCACGCGCCGGTGCCGGACACGATCATCCTCCCGGACGACCCCACCCCGTCAAGATGGAGGACCTCCTCGGACCTCACCGCGGTGCGGCCGATCACCGCCAGTTCGGGTCGCGGGCGGCGTCGGGGCCGACGAAGCGTACCGCGGTCAGTCGTCGTCGGCCTCGCGCGCGTCGACGACGCGGTCGAGCAGGAGGATCACCAGACCGAACAGGACGAAGGCGCCGAGGAACGCGTACAGCTGGCCGGTCCCGGAGAGGACCAGGGCGAGCAGCCCGAGGCCGCTGCAGATCGCGTAGATGACGAGGACGGTCTGGGTGTGGCTCAGGCCGATGTCGAGGAGGCGGTGGTGGATGTGGCCGCGGTCCGGCGAGAACGGCGAGCGGCCGGCGCGAACCCGCCGGACGATCGTGTAGAACGCATCGATGATCGGGACGCCGAGGACGAGGAGGGCCACCGCGACCTTGGCGTTGCCGAGGATCGAGAGCAGCGCCAGCGTGTAGCCGACGAACATCACGCCGCTCGTGCCGATGAAGACCGAGGCCGGGTGGAAGTTCCACCGCAGGAACCCGAGGAGCGAGCCGGCGAGGGTCAGGCAGAGCAGGCCGACGACCGGCTCCTGGCCGACGGCGAAGAAGCTGATGATCGCGAGGGTCACGGAGGCGATGAAGGCGACCCCCGCGGACAGGCCGTCGAGCCCGTCGATGAAGTTGACGCTGTTGATCATCCCGACGATCCACACGACGACGAACAGGGCGCCGAAGACCCCCTCGAGGCGGATCGACCCGGTCCCGAGCGGGTTCGCGATGATGCCGACGCTGATCCCCATCACGACCGGGATGAGGGCGACGAGGATCTGCCCGCCGAGCTGCCAGCGAGCCCGCAGGTCGAAGCGGTCGTCGATGAGCCCGATCACGACCGCGGCGACGCCGCCCACCGCGAGCGCGTTGAGGCCCCGCGCGGCCGGGGCGTCGCGCGGCGGCCAGAGGTCCACCGTCGCGTCGAGGAGGAGCAGGACGCCGCCCACGACGAGGAACGAGACCGCGACCGCCACGCCCCCGCCGCGAGGGATCGGCGTCGTGTTCACCCGCCGCGGGTCGGGGTGGTCGATCGCGTCGGCACGGTGGGCCAGCTGGCGGACGAGAGGCGTGAGGACGAGCGACAGGACGGCCGCCGCGACGAACGCGGCGATCGCCGGCACGAGGAGGTTCGCCTCGGTCACCGCGACACCCCGCGCCGGGAGGAGCTCACGCGTCGGGCAGCCCGGGCACCGGGAAGCGGGCGCAGATGTCGCGCACCTCGGCCGCGATCCGGGCGTGCTCGGACGGGTCGTCGCGGGTCACCAGGGTGTCCACGAGGAGCCGCCCGATCTCGCGCATCTCGGCGGGTCCGAAGCCGCGCGTCGTCGTCGCCGGGGTGCCCACCCGGATCCCGGACGTGACGTTCGGCGGCGCGGGATCGAAGGGGATCGTGTTCTTGTTGACGGTGATGCCGACGTCGTCGAGGAGACGCTCGGCGTCCCGCCCGCTGACGCCGAACGACCGCAGGTCGATCGAGAAGACGTGGTTGTCCGTGCCGCCGGCGACGATCCGCCCGCCCCGGGCCGCCACCTCGGCGGCCAGCGTGCGGGCGTTCTCGACGGTCCGAAGCTGGTCGGCCCGGAACTCGGGGGTGGCCGCGAGGCGGAGGGCGACGGCCTTGGCGGCGATGACGTGCATGAGGGGGCCGCCCTGGATCCCCGGGAAGACCGCCCGGTCGACGGCGCTCGCCAGCTCGGCCGTGGCGAAGACGAGGCCGCCGCGCGGTCCGCGGAGCGTCTTGTGGGTGGTCGTCGTGACGAGGTCGGCGTGCGGGAATGGCGACGGGTGGACGCCGGCGGCGACGAGCCCGGCGATGTGGGCCATGTCGACGAGGAGGAGGGCGCCGGCTCCATGCGCGATCGCCGCGAGGCGCTCGAAGTCGAGGATGCGCGAGTACATGCTCGCCCCGGCGATCAGCAGCTTCGGGCGGATCTCCCCTGCCTGCCGCTCGAGGGCCTCGTAGTCGATCTGCTCGGTGGTCGCGTCGACGGCGTAGTGGTGCGCCTCGAACCACTTGCCGCTCATGTTCACCGACAGGCCGTGGGTGAGGTGGCCGCCGTGGTCGAGGCGCAGGCCGAGGATTCGGTCGCCGGGTGTCAGGACCGCGAAGAAGGCCGCCTGGTTCGCCTGGGCCCCGGAGTGCGGCTGGACGTTGACGTGGGCGGCGCCGGGGAACAGGGCGAGGGCGCGCTCGCGGGCGAGCCGCTCCACGACGTCCACCCACTCGCAGCCGCCGTAGTACCGCTTGCCGGGCAGCCCTTCCGCGTACTTGTTCGTGAGCCAGGAGCCCTGCGCCTCCATGACCGCGGCGAAGGTGTAGTTCTCGCTCGCGATCAGCTCGATCTTCCAGCGCTGGCGCTCGGCCTCGCCCTGCATCGCGGCCCAGGTCTCGGGGTCGACCTCGGCCACCGACGACCAGGCGGAGCGCAGCGCGTCCGTCGTGCTCACTCGCGACTCCTTCCCCGCTCGACCTGCGCGGGCGGCGACCCACCCGGGCCATTCTGGCCCATGCGGCCGCGGCTCGTCCCGGACGCGGCGGCAGCCGGCGGCACGACGGCGCTGCTCGGCCCGGCGGCGCTTCGTGACCTCGCGGCCGCCCGCGGCCGCCCGGCGCCGAGCACCAGCTCCTCGAGGACCTGCGCCGCGCCCTCCTCAGCCAGCGGCGGGGCGACGAGGCGGGCGGCGGCGCGGACCTCTCCCGGAGCGCCGGCCATCGCGACGCCGGTGCCGACCTCCACGAGCATCTCGATGTCGTTCCGCTGGTCGCCGATCGCGAGGACGTCGCGCAGGTCGACGCCCAACCGGCGGGCGAGGTACCGGACCGCACGGCCCTTGTTCACGCCGGGCGCGAGGAACTCGAGGAACATCGGGTGGCTGACCGTCGGATCGGCCCGTCCCGCGAAGTCCGCGCGGGCGCGGTCGAGGACGAGCTCGGGCAGCGGCGGCGCCCCGACCGAGATCACCTTCGTGACCGGGCCCCGTACCCAGGCGTCGACGTCGGGGACGAGCAGCACGGGCCCGAAGGACCACCGAGAGTAGTCGTCGGCCTGGTCGTCGTCGGCCGGCATCACCATCCGCTCGAGGTGGTTGACGTGGGGGGCGAGCCCGGCGGCGCGGCACCAGGCCAGCGCATCGCGGGCCACGTCGCCGGCGAGCGGGCGGTGGAGGAGCAGCCGGCCGAGCCGCCGGCTCCCCGGGGCCGGCATCTCGCGGACGAGCGCGCCCTGGAGCCCCACGAGCGGCGCTCGCAGGCCGAGCTCCCGCGCATAGGGCAGCGCCGAGCTCGTCATCCGGCCCGTCACGAGCGCCACGTGGACGCCGCGGTCCACGACCGCCCGGATCGTCGCGATCGTCCGGGGCCGGAGGAGCAGGTCGTCGCCGACGAGCGTCCCGTCGAGGTCGAGCGCGACGAGCCTGATCCGGCGCCCGCTCACGACGGGGCCGAGAGGACGGCGACGCGCGGCCGTCCGGCGAGGTCGGGCTCGACGCGCGCGTCCCAGCCCGGCAGGAGGCGGGCGGCCTCGTCGTGGAGGGCCGCGCCCTGGTCCGCCCCGATCTCGAGGAGCGCGGTTCCCCCACGCGCCAGCCGCTCGGGGAGGATCTCGAGGAGCCGCCGCACGACGTCCAGGCCGTCCGGGCCGCCGTCGAGCGCCTCGCGCGGCTCGAACGAGGCCGCCACCGGCAGCGTCGGCACGACGGCCGTCGGGATGTACGGGAGGTTCGCGCAGACGACGTCGAACCGGGCCGGGACGACGAGGAGCCCGACGACGCGGCCCGGCGGCGGGAGGAGGTCGACCTCCGAGACCGCCACGCGATCCCCGACGGCATGGCTCACGGCGTTCTCGCGGGCCAGCTGGACGGCTCCCTCGGCGACGTCCGAGGCGATGATCTCGACGTCGCCGAGCATCCCCCGGCGGCGCAGGGTGACGGCGAGCGCGACGGCGACGGCACCGCTGCCGGTGCCGACGTCGGCCACCGCGAGGGGCGGCGTGCCGGCCGGCCGCGCGTGCCGTCCCAGGCGGTCGGCAATCTCGGAGAGGGCGAGGTCGACGAGCAGCTCCGTCTCGGGGCGCGGGATCAGCGCCCGGGCGTCCACGGCGAAGGCGACGCCGTGGAACTCCTTGATCGCCCGGATGTACGCCACGGGCTCGCCGAGCGCGCGGCGCCGGACGTGATCGGCGAAGCGGGCCGCGGCCTCCGGGCCGACGGCGGCCTCGGGATGGGCGACAACCGTCGTCCGCTCCACGGCAAGCGCATCGGCGAGGAGGAGCTCCGCGTCGAGGCGGGCGGTCTCCGATCCGGACGCCCGGAGCCGCTCGACCGCGGCCGGGAGGAGCTCGCCGATCGTTGCCATCGCGGCGGTGCCGCGGGCCGGGCACGCGCCCTGCCCTAGGCGGCCCCGTCCTCCCCGGCGACGTGGCTGAGCTTCTCGGCCTGGTCGGTCTCGGCGAGCGCGTCGATGAGGCGGTCGAGGTTGCCGTCGAGGACCCCGGGGAGGTTCGAGAGGTCCATCCCGATGCGGTGGTCCGTCACCCGGTCCTGGGGAACGTTGTAGGTGCGGATCTTGTCGGCCCGATCGCCGGCGCCGACCATCGAGCGGCGGGCCGCGGAGTCCGCGTCCCGCTGGCGGCGCATCTCGATGTCCTGCAGGCGGGCGCGGAGGACGGCCATCGCCTTCGCCTTGTTCTTGTGCTGGCTCTTCTCGTCCTGGATCTCGACGACGAGGCCGCTCGGCAGGTGGGTGATCCGCACCGCCGAGTCGGTCGTGTTCACCGACTGGCCGCCGGGCCCCGACGAGCGCTTGACGTCGATCCGCAGGTCGCGCTCCTCGTCGATCGCGATCTCGGTCGGCTCGACCTCCGGCAGGACGACGACGGTCGCGGTCGACGTGTGGATCCGGCCCGACGATTCCGTCGCGGGGATCCGCTGCACCCGATGCGTGCCACCCTCGTACTTCAGGCGGCTGTACGCGCCGGCCCCGGAGATCTCGACGATGGCCTCCTTCACCCCGCCGATCCCGGTTCCGTTGAGGCTCATCACCTCGGTCCGGTAGCGGTGGCGTTCTGCGTAGCGCAGGTACATCCGCAGCAGGTCGCCGGCGAACAGCGCCGCCTCCTCGCCGCCGGCCCCCGCCCTGACCTCGAGGATCACGTTCTTGTCGTCGTTCGGGTCGCGCGGGACGAGGAGCACCTTGAGCTCCTCGAGGGCGGTCGCCTCCTCCACCTCGAGCCGGCCGACCTCCTCGTGGGCCAGCGCCCGGAGATCCTCGTCGCTGTCGGACTCGCGCATCTCGCGGGCGCCCGCGAGCTCGGCGCGGACCGCCTGGAGCCTCCCGTACGCGTCGACCACGGGCTCCAGGCGGGCGAGGTCGCGCCCGAGGCGGCGGAGGGCGTCCGGATCGGTCATGGTCTCGGGGCGCGAGAGCTCCGCCTGGGTCGCCTCGTGCTGCTCGACGAGCGCCCGGAGCTTCTGGTCGAGCGAGTCCACGGTCAGGGGCCGGGGGCGGGGGCCGACGGGGCGCCCGCGAGCAGGAGGGCGTCGCGCTCGATCGTGCCGCTGCCGGCCGGGAGCTCCTCGCCGTCGGCGTCGAGCGCCTGCTCCATGCTCACGATCGCGACCTCGATCATGTCGTCGGTCGGCTGCTTCGTGGTGATCTTCTGGACCCAGATCCCCGGCTCGAAGAAGACCCGCACGAGCGCGTTGTCGCGGTGGCGCGCCCCGAACCGGAGGAGCTCGTACGAAACGGCCGCGATGACCGGGATGAGGATCAGGCGGCTCAGGATCATCACCGGCAGGCTCTGGCGGCCGACGAGCGAGAAGGCGATGATCGAGACGAGGATGACGACGACGAGGAACTCGGTCCCGCAGCGCGGATGCGCCGTCGGGTACTTGCGGACCTCGTCGACGGTCAGCGGGTCGCCGGCCTCGAGGGCGTGGATCGTCATGTGCTCGGCGCCGTGGTACTGGAACGTCCGCCGCACGTCCGGGGTCCGCCCGATGACGATGAGGTAGCCGAGGAAGATCGCGACCTGCACGACGCCTTCCACGACCCGCTCCACGATCCCCGGCTGGTCGCCGGCGACGAGGCGGGCGATGAGGAGGGGGGCGAAGAAGAAGAGCCCGAGGCCAACCACGAGCGTGATGCCCAGCATGAGCGCCACCGACCACTTGCCGAGCTCGGCGGTGTCGGCGGGACGCCCGTCGGCCGTCGTGCCGGCCGGGAGCTCCTCGGCGGCGGCGACGCCGGCCGACCGGATGAGCCAGCGGGTGCCGACCACGAGCGTCTCGTACAGGACGACGAGCCCGCGCACGAGGGGCATCTTCGCCCAGCGGGTGCCGCGGAACCCCCGGCCGAGCTCCTCCGACGACCAGACGATGCGGCCGTCGGGGTGGCGCAGGGCGACCGCGATCGCGTCGCGCCCGCGCATGAGGACTCCCTCGATGAGGGCCTGGCCGCCGTAGGAGAACCGTGCCATCGGTCGAGTCTAGCGGCCGGGAATCAGGACGGCGGGCCGGGCGGCCCGCCGTTCGATCACGATGGCCCGGGTCGTGGCGGTCTCCGCGGTCAGCGGCCGGACTGCGCTCGGTCGAGGCGGCGCTGGAAGCGCTCCACCTGGCCGGCGGTGTCGACGATCATCTGCTTCCCCGTGAAGAACGGGTGGCAGTTGCTGCAGACGTCCACGCGGAGCGACTCGCGGGTCGAGCCGACCTCGAACTCCGTGCCGCACGTGCCGCAATGGACCTTCGCGCTGTGGTACTTGGGGTGGATGCCCTGCTTCATGGGAACCTCGGGGAGGCGCGTCAGGCGCCGACGGGCGCCGGGGCGACGGCCGGAGCCTCGGCGGCCGCGGCGGCCTCCGTGGCAACGGGCTCGACGCGGACGCGCTTCTTGCTGCGGGTCTGGTGCTCGAAGTGGACCCGGCCGGTGACGGTCGCGAAGACGGTGTAATCGCGGCCGAGCCCGGTGCCGGTGCCGGCGATGAACGTCATGCCGCGCTGGCGGACGAGGATCGAGCCGGCCGGGACGAGCTGGCCGTCGCCGACCTTCACGCCGAGGCGCTGGCCGACCGAATCGCGGCCGTTCTTCGAGCTGGAGCCTGCCTTCTTGTGGGCCATCGTCAGTCTTCCTTCTTCGCGGCGCGGGTCCGCTTCGGCTTCGCGGGCGCCTCGGCATCGGCGGCGGTGTCGCCTGCCGCCGCGGCGTCGTCCGCGGGCTCGCCTGCCTCTGCGGAGGCGACGGTGATCTCGGGCGCGACCGTCTCCTGCGCGGCATCGGCCGGCTCCGCGGCAGCCTCGACGACCTCGGCCTTGGCGGCGCGGGTCCGCTTCGGCTTGGCGGGCGCTTCGGCGTCGGCGGTCTTCGCCGCGAGCTTGGCCGCGAGGGCGGCGTCGGCGGCCGCCTGCGTGGCCGCGGCCTCCTCGATGCGCTCGCGCTCCGTCCGCTTCGCCTCGGCGGCCTGGGCAGCCTCCGCGGCGGCGCTGCGGCCGTTGAGGACGACGTCGGTGATCCGGAGGACCGTCCGCTCCTGGCGGTGGCCCTTCTTCACCCGGCGGCGGGCCTTCGGCTTGTACTTGAACGAGATGACCTTGTCGGCGCGGTCGTTGCGGAGGACCGTGGCGCTGACCGTCGCACCGTCGACGACCGGGCGGCCGATCGCCGCTTCGTCGCCGTCGGCCACGAGCAGGACGCGCTCGAGCGTGATCTCCTGGCCCGCCTCGACCTCGAGGAGCTCGACGGCCAGCTCGGTTCCGACCTCGACGCGGTACTGCTTCCCGCCGGTCTCGATGACTGCGTACATGGATCTCCGGGGTGGGGCCGTGGCGCGCGGGCGCGGGGCCGCTGGTGAGACGGCCGAGGGCCGTGGGGGCACAGCGAGACGTCCGGCCACGCCGGGCGCGAAGAGCGAGTGTACGGCGATCGGCCCGATCCCGCAACAGCCGGCGCCGCGACAGTCACGTAACGTTTCTTGTGGGAAAGCCCGGAGCGAGCGGGCGTACAACTTCACGTGTGTCGAGCACCGAAGGAGTACGCCCGTGGATACGGTCCCCGCTCTCACCGCTCGCTCGCCCGCCGCATGGTGAGGCCGGGGACGGTGCGGGCGCGGCTCGCAGAGCGGGCCGCGCCCGCCGGGATCACTTGACCCGTAGCGCCCCTCCCATGAGCTGGATGGGATCCGACTCCCGGACATCGTCGCCCGACACGCCGTCGAACTGGATCCCGAACCAGTCGGGGTTGTCGACCGTGGTACAGGTGGTCTTCTTGCCGGTGGTCTTGCAGACCTTCGCCTGGCCACCGTCGTACATCGTGGCCGTGAATGTCACGGACCCGTGCGCGGACTCCACCCAGGAGAGCGCGGACGCATCCCAGCGCTGGAGGACGCCGGTCCCAGTCACGGAGCCGCAGCCGGACCCTGAGGTGGTCGCCGGCAGGGTCGAGGCGAAGTTGGTTGGACAGTCGAACGTCCCATACGGCGCCGTGCCGGTGGTTTCGTCTGCGACCGTGACCGTCTCGCCCGAGATGGCGCCCTTCAGCCGCCACTGCTCGTTGTTGAGCCAGATCAGCTGGCCCTTGTATGTCGTCGTGACGATCCCGGTCTTCTTGTCCTTGGTGGTGGTGCTCTGGACCGTGTAGCCGAAGTTGACGCGCGGTGAGCCGGTGTGGGCCTCGACCTTGTACCAACCGCCACCGTTGGACTTGTCGCCGGCTGAGACGATCGAGATCGTCGCCTCGTCGTGCCCGCCGGTGCAGTCCTCTCCGTTCACGATCGCCTCGACCCAGTACAGGCCGGCCAAGAGGGTGACGGTTCCGCCGTCGGTCGGAATGACGGTGCCGTCGTTCGACGCCACCCTGAATGACAGGTCACCGGCGCAGATGGCCGGGGACACGTCGGCCGAGAGCGTCACCCTGGTCGAAGGTACCGAGGTGAGCAGCTGATACGTCGGCCCGGTGTAGACGGCCGTGGCGGCCGCCTTGGCGATGGCGAACTTCCGCTCGACGGGGGTGGCCGCCTTCCAGTTGTCGTTGCCGGCCTGGGAGGCCTTGATCGTGCAGGAACCGGCGCCGGTGATCGTCACCTGGTCGCCATCGTCGTCGACCGTGCAGTCGCCCGATGCGGTGAACGCGACGGGCAGCGTGGAGGTCGCCGTGGCGCTCACCTTGAACGGGGCATCGCCGAACGTCTTGTCCGCCAGCGACCCGAACGTGATCTCCTGGTCGGCCTTTGCGATTGCGAAGGTCTGCGGCACGTCCGAGGCCGCATTCCAGTTGCCGTTGCCGGCCTGGGAGGCCTTGATGGTGCAGCTGCCGGTGGCCACGATGTGGAGCTTGCCGTCCTTGATCGTGCACACCGCAGACGTCGAGCTCGCGTAGCTGACGGGCAGCCCGGAGCTGGCCGTCGCGCCGAGGTCGAAGTCCGGGAGGTCGAAGGAGACCCCGCTCGGGGCGGTGAAGGTGATCGCCTGGTCGCCCTTGGCGATGGTGAAGGTCTGCTCGACGTCTAGCGCCTCGTTCCAGTTGTTGTTGCCATCCTGCGAGGCGGTGACCTTGCAGGTGCCGGCGGCGACGACGTGGAGCTTGCCGTCCTTGATCGTGCACACCGCAGACGTCGAGCTCGCGTAGCTGACGGGCAGCCCGGAGCTGGCCGTCGCGCCGAGGTCGAAGTCCGGGAGGTCGAAGGAGACCCCGCTCGGGGCGGTGAAGGTGATCGCCTGGTCGCCCTTGGCGATGGTGAAGGTCCGCTCGACCCTGGACGCTGCGTTCCAGTTCGCGTTCCCCGCCTGGGCGGCGGTGATGGTGCAGGAACCGGCGGCGGTGATCGTCACCGGGTCGCCGTCGGCATCAACCGTGCAGTCCCCGGACGCGGTGAACGTCACCGGCAGCCCGGAGCCGGCGGAGGCCGTGACGCCGAACGCAGCGTCACCGTACGTCCTGCCGGCGAGCGCGCCGAACGTGATCGACTGGTCGCGCTTCGCAATCGCGAATGTCTGCGGGACGGCCGGGGCTGCGTTCCAGTTCGCGTTCCCCGCCTGGGCGGCGGTGATGGTGCAGGAACCGGCGGCGGTGATCGTCACCGGGTCGCCGTCGGCATCAACCGTGCAGTCCCCGGACGCGGTGAACGTCACCGGCAGCCCGGAGCCGGCGGAGGCCGTGACGCCGAACGCAGCGTCACCGTACGTCCTGCCGGCGAGCGCGCCGAACGTGATCGACTGGTCGCGCTTCGCAATCGCGAATGTCTGCGGGACGGCCGGGGCTGCGTTCCAGTTCGCGTTCCCCGCCTGGGCGGCGGTGATGGTGCAGGAACCGGCGGCGGTGATCGTCACCGGGTCGCCGTCGGCATCAACCGTGCAGTCCCCGGACGCGGTGAACGTCACCGGCAGCCCGGAGCCGGCGGAGGCCGTGACGCCGAACGCAGCGTCACCGTACGTCCTGCCGGCGAGCGCGCCGAACGTGATCGACTGGTCGCGCTTCGCGATGGTCAGGTACCCGTACTCGTCGTCAGCCGTGTAGTCCGGATCGGTGATGACCACCGTCACCCGGTATGTCCCGACGTCCCTGGGCGCCGAGGTGGACGGCCCGTAGCTGGTCCCATCCCACCCGGCGTAGGTGATCGTGTGCGAGGCGGTCGGCGTCACCTTGACGGTCACGGCCTTCGGTGTGCCGTCATACGTCTGGCTGGTGTTGCCGATCACGATGGAGACCAAGGCTGGGCTGATCGTGTACGTGCCGGCCACGTAGCTGATGGCGTAGTTGGCGCTCGTCAGGCCGGACGGCGTGATGGAGTAGCTGCCGGCATGGGTCGGCGGCGTGGTCGAGGCGGTGTAGACGGTGGGAGCGATGCCCTCCAACGTGTAGGCGAGGGAGCCACCGAGCGAGGCCGCGCTGTCGCTGCCGACGAACCCGGCATAGGTGACGCCGAACGTCGGCGTCGCCTGGCCGTACGTGATCGTCCGGTCCGGGGCGGTCACCGTGAGTGCCGCCTTCGCGATCGCGAAGGTCTGGCGCACGTCGGGTGCCGGGTTGTACGTCGTGTTGCCCGCCTGGGAGGCCGTGATCGTGCAGCTACCGGCGGCGACGACGTGGAGCTTGCCCGAGACGATCGTGCAGACCGTGGGCGTCGAGCTGGCGTAGCTGACGGCGAGGTTCGAGGTGGCGGTCGCGCCGAGGGCGACATCCGCGTCGCCGTAGGCCACGCCGGTCGGCGCGGTGAAGCTGATCGTCTGGTCGAGCTTAGCGGGGTTGACGGTCATCGCGTTGCAGACCGAGGACGCCTGCGCGTAGTAGGTGTCACCGCTCGTCTGGCCGCTGAAGACCAGGGTGAAGCGGTAGCTGCCGACAGCGCTCGGGGTGAAGTGGAGTGTGACGTGCCCGGCGGCATCGATCGACTGCGTGTCGCGGTCGATGAAGCCACCACTGCAGCCCGCGTTGTCCCAGGAGCGCAGCGTGACCCGCAGGCTAGTGTCGCCGGTCGGTGACCCAGTCTCCTTGACCAGCAGGCCGGGGAAGCTGACCTGCTGCCCGACGACGGCCGGGTTGGGGGCGATGCTGCCCGCCCAGGTGAGCATCGTGTTGACCGAGGCCGGGCTGATCGTGTACGTGCCGGCCACGTAGCTGATGGCGTAGTTGGCGCTCGTCAGGCCGGACGGCGTGATGGAGTAGCTGCCGGCATGGGTCGGCGGCGTGGTCGAGGCGGTGTAGACGGTGGGAGCGATGCCCTCCAACGTGTAGGCGAGGGAGCCACCGAGCGAGGCCGCGCTGTCGCTGCCGACGAACCCGGCATAGGTGACGCCGAACGTCGGCGTCGCCTGGCCGTACGTGATCGTCCGGTCCGGGGCGGTCACCGTGAGTGCCGCCTTCGCGATCGCGAAGGTCTGGCGCACGTCGGGTGCCGGGTTGTACGTCGTGTTGCCCGCCTGGGAGGCCGTGATCGTGCAGCTACCGGCGGCGACGACGTGGAGCTTGCCCGCGACGATCGTGCACACGTCCGGCGTCGCGCTCGCGTAGCTGACCGCGAGGCCCGAGGTCGCGGTTGCGCCGAGCGCGAGGTCGGTGTCGCCGTACGTCACGCCCGCGTGGGCGCGGTGAAGCTGATCGTCTGGTCGACCTTGGCTGCCGTGACCGCGACCGACACGCAGGTCGAGGTCGCCTCGGCGTAGTTCGTCGCGCCGATGGTCGTCTGGTAAAAGACCAGCAGCAGGTGGTGGGTGCCGATGTCGGCGACGCCCGGCGTCCACGACAGCGTGACGTGACCGTCGGCGTCGAGGGTGCCGAAGTCGCGCCGCGTGGACCCTGGGAGCTCGCAGCTCGAACCGGTCGCCTCGCGGAGGTAGATCTGCAGGCTCGTCTCGCCGATCGTCGCGCCCGAGCCGGCATCCGTGAGCGCCCCGGCGAAGGTGATCGTCTGGCCGGCACGGGCCGGGTTGGGGCTCGGGTCGCCCGTCCAGGCCAGCGCGGTCGTCACGACGACGGGGCTGATCCCGTACGTGCCGGGCACGAAGGTGACCGTGTAGTTGGCGCTCGTCAGGCCGGACGGCGTGATGGAGTAGCTGCCAACCCAGGTCGGAGGTGTCGTCGACGGGCCGTACGACGCGGGGGAGATGCCCGCGAATGTGTAGGCGAGGGAGCCACCGAGCGAGGCCGCGTTGTCGCTGCCGACGAACCCGGCATAGGTGACGCCGAACGTCGGCGTCGCCTGGCCGTACGTGATCGTCCGGTCCGGGGCGGTCACCGTGAGTGCCGCCTTCGCGATCGCGAAGGTCTGGCGCACGTCGGGTGCCGGGTTGTACGTCGTGTTGCCCGCCTGGGAGGCCGTGATCGTGCAGCTACCGGCGGCGACGACGTGGAGCTTGCCCGAGACGATCGTGCACACGAGCGGCGTCTCGGTCGCGTAGGTGACCGACAGGCCGGAGGTCGCGGTTGCGCCGAGCGCCTGGTCGATGTCGCCGTACGTCATGCCCGCGGGGGCGGTGAAGCTGATCGTCTGATCGACCTTGGCTGCGTTCGTGGAGGACACGATCGCGACGGCCATCGGGTAGGAGCCGACAGCGACCGTCGTCCTGGACCCCGACACGAGGTCTACGATCCCGAGCTTGTGCGCGTCGTAGCTGGCGGCATAGGCCGTCCGCCCGTCCGTGCTAAGGACGAGCGACGTCGGCCAGACACCCATGCTGATCGCCTCACCGGCCACGTTCGTAGCGACCGTGATCGGTGTCAGGGTGCCCGAGTTGTAGTTCGCAACGTAGGCCGTCGCCCCGTCGGGCGAGATGGCGATGTCGTCCGGGTACACCCCGACGGCGACGGGGTCACCGGGCGTGTTGGTGGCGAGGGCGATCGGCGTGGCCGTATAGACGCTTGCGTCGGCGACGTAGGCCGTCGTGCCGTCGGGCGTGATCGCCACGGCGTCCACCCATGCCCAGTCCTGTTCGCCGACCCTGATGGTCGCCGTGACCGTGTTCGTCTCCGTGTCGATCCGGCTGACCGTGCCGTCACTGGCATTCGTGACGAGTAGGCTGCTCCCGTCCGACGTGATCGCAATCGCGATCGCCGCGTCGCCGACGGCGATCGGCGTCCCCCGGCTGGGCGGGGTCGTGGTGAGGTCGATCGGCGTCACGGTTCCGGGGTACGCGCCGTAGTCGACGACGTAGGCGGTGCGCCCGTCGGGCGCGATGGCGATGGCGATGGGCATGACCCCCAGGCTGATCGGGGTGCCGGTGGTCACCGGTGTCGTCGTGAGGTCGATGGGCGTCAGGCTCCCACCCACGCCGTAGCCCTGGTTGACGACGTAGGCCCGGGTGCCGTCCGGCGTGATCGCGATATCGGTCGGGGACGTGCCGACCGGGATCGGCGCCCCCGCCGTGTTCGTCGTCAGGTCGACCGGGGTCACGGAGTTGCTGCCCATGTTCACGACCCAGGCGGCCGGCACGACGAGGTAGGTGAACCGTGCGTCGGTGTTCGTCTCGCTCGTCCCCGCAGGCGTGCTCACGGTCACGTCGACCGTACCGGTCCCGCCGGGGGAGATCGCGGTCACCTGCGTGTCGCTGACGACATGGACGCCCGTCCCGCGGACGGCACCGAAATGGACCGCGGTCGTGCCGATGAGGGAGGTCCCGGTGATCGTTACCGGCACGCCCCACGCGCCCGAGCCCGAGCCGGGCGACACCGCAGTCACGGTCGGGACGAGGTAGGTGAACTGGGCGGACGCCACCGGGCTGCTCGTGCCGGCCGGGCTGGTCACGGTGACGTCGACGGTCCCCGAACCTGAGGGCGCGACAGCCGTGACCACCGTGTCGCTGACGACCGTGACGTGCGTCGCCGCACGGCTGCCGAAGTGCACGGCGTTGGTGCCCGTCAGGGCGCTCCCGGTGATCGTCACCGTGATCCCGCCGCCACCGGGCCCCGAGGTCGGCGTCAGGCCAGCCACTGTGGGCGCGAGGTAGGTGAACTGCGAGGCACCCACGGCCAGGCTCGTTCCTGCCGGGGTGGTCACCGTCACGTAGACGGTGTCGGAGCCGGCCGGCGCCACCACGCGGACCTCCGTGTCGCTGACGACGGTCACGCCGATAGCCGCGGCCGTGCCGAAGTGCACCGCCGAGGTGCCCGTGAGGGCGCTGCCGGTGATTGTCACGCTGAGTCCGCTGCCGCCAGGCCCGGACGACGGCGAGAGCCCCGTCACGACCGGGACGAGATACGAGAACTGGCCCACGGTCGTCGTGCCGCCCGGGGTCGTGACGGTGACGTCGACCGTGCCCGCGCCAGCGGGCGCGACCGCCGTCACCTCCGTATCGCTGACGACATGGACGCCCGACGCGCTCGCGGTCCCGAAGTGCACCGCGCTGGTGCCGGTGAGCGCACTGCCGGTGATCGTCACGGTCGTGCCTCCACCTCCCGGCCCGGAGGTCGGGGCGAGGCCGGTGCCCGTCGGACCGAGATAGGCGTAGTTGTCGGCGGTGGTCGCGGGGCTCGTGCCGTCGGGTGTCGTGACGGTGACGTGCACCGTGCCGCTGCCCGCCGGGGCAACCGCGCGGACCTGGGTGTCGCTGACGACGGTGACGCCCGTCGCCGCCGCAGTGCCGAATCGGACGCTCGTGGCGCCCGTGAGGTCCGAGCCAGAAATCGTGACCGTGGTGCCGCCAGCCGCCGCTCCCGACGCCGGCGAGATCCCGCTCACCACGGGGGTGATGTAGGTGAACTCGTCCGCGGCGCTCGTCGTGCTCGTGCCGCCGGGCGTCGTGACGGTGACGTGCACGGTGCCCGTGCCGCGCGGCGCGATGGCGGTGACCCGGCTGTCGTTGACCACCGTCACGCCGGTCGCCGCGGCCGAGCCGAAGCGGACGGACGTCGTGCCCGTGAGGAGCGAGCCGGAGATGGTGACGACCGTGCCCCCCGCGCCGTGGCCCGTCGCGGGCGAGATCCCGGTGATGGACGGGAGGAGGTAGGTGAAGAGGTCGGATGCGCTGGTCGCGCTGACGCCGCCAGCGGTCGTCACCGTAACGTGCACGCTGTCCACGCCGGCGGGCGTCGTGGCGCGGACCTCGGTGTCGCTGACGACGCTGATGGCCGTGGCCGCCGCCGCGCCGAAGCGAACCTCGCTCGCGCCCCAGAAACCGGACCCGGTGATCGTGACGGGCGTCCCGCCCGCGCGCGTCCCCGATGCAGGCGAGATGCCACTGACGGTAGGACGGGGCGGATCGACGACGGTGACGCCGGCCGTGGCCCGTGCCTGCGGGCCGCCGTTGCGGCTCATCGTCTGACCGGTGAACACCTTCGTGGTTGACGTGCCGGCGGAGGAGGTTTCAGTGACCGACGCGGTGAACGTCGCGGAGGAGGCGTAGACGTGGGTGGTCGTCGGGGTCGACGTGGTGGCGGTCGTGCCATCGCCGAAGTCCCACGCGTAGCTGGCGATCGTGCCGAGGGCAACCGTCGAGGCCGAGGCGTCGAAGGTGGTGGGCACGCCCGTGCGGGCGATGCCGA
Organism: uncultured Chloroflexia bacterium; assembly: GCA_963736545.1. Classification (GTDB taxonomy): domain Bacteria; phylum Chloroflexota; class Limnocylindria; order Limnocylindrales; family CSP1-4; genus CTSoil-043. The sequence continues at coordinate 2,383,825 of CAVTPA010000001.1, read as the reverse complement.
CCGACAGGTGCGCAACCGGTGCCTGGTCGGGGGTGAATGCGATGGCCCCGGCGTAGCCGGAGATGCCTGCACCGATCGCTCGCGGGTAGGCCGTGAGGTCGACGGGGAGCACGACGGACCCGCTGGCTCCCTGGCTGCCGACGTAGGCGGTCCGCCCGTCGGGCATGACCGCGACGGCCGTCGGCCGCTCGATCGTCGTGCGGCCCGCGTGGTCGAAGTCAGCGACGGTGAATGTCGTGAGCTCGTTGGCGTCCTTGGTGACGGCGAGCCCGAGCTCGCCGGCGGGCGACACGGCGACGGCGATCGGCGAATGGTCCACGCGGACCCACGGCGCGATCGCCCCGTACGGGCCTTCGACGGACGTCCCCGTGGCCAGGCTGTACCGCGCGATGACGTCGTTGTCGTACTGAGCGATGAACGCGTAGGCGCCGTCGGGGCTCATCGCGATGCCCACCGCGCCGCGCCCGGTGTTCGGCTTGTTCCACACGACCGCGTTCGTCGCGGTCGAGATCTTGGTCAGCGAGCTCGCGTCGGCGGTCGCGGTCGACCCGCTGGAACCGTCGCCGTAATTGCCGACCCACACGGCGCTGCCATCAGGCGTGACCGCAACGGACTGGGGCATGTACCCAACGTTCGCCACCGTCGCGATGACGGTGTTCGCCGCCGTGTCGATGACGGACACCGTGTTCGCGCCGGAGTTGGGGACGTACGCCCTCGTGCCGTCCGGAGTGATCGCGATCCCGAATGGGCCGTCGCCGACGCTGATCGTGGCGGCGACCGTGTTCGCGGACGTGTCGATCACGGACACGCTGTCGGCGTCGTAGTTCGCGGTGTAGGCGTAGCGTCCGTCGGGCGTCAGGGCGATGCCAAACGGACCGGCGCCCACGGTGATGGTCGCCGTCCGTGCCTTAGTTGCGGTGTCGATGACCCACACCGTGTTCCCGGCGGAGTTTGCGATGTACGCGAGGTGTGCGGCGGGGGTCGCCGCGGCGACAGGCGCAGCGACAGGCATGACGCCGAGCGGACCGAGGAGAGGGACCACGAGGGCGACCACGATGGTGGCCACCGAGGCACGTCGAAGTTCCCTTGCGACGAGCGATCCGAAGCGGCTAGGAGCCATGGCATCGACGAAGCGCATCAGGGCGCCCCTCCCTTGGCATTCACACTGGCGGGTCCGTCTCGCCACTGGCTCGGCGCGGTCCCGGCGACTAGGCAACGGACCACGCGTCAACGCCTCCCGCTGGCACCGCGACCTTCTCGCCCGGCACCCGCCGTCGTCATCCGTGCCGGTACGGGGGCCGATACGGCATCGGGCCCCGTACCCGGGGCCGCACCCCCGTGCCCGCGGCCGTGGCGCCACGGATGGCGCGACGCGCCCCACTGCCTACAGTCCCGCGCATGGATCGGATCGACCGATCGGCACACGCGGTCGCCTCGCGCGACGCGGAGGCAGGCGCGCTCGCCGATGCCGGCGAGATCGTCGCGCGCGCCGGGGCCGACGAGGCGGCGGCCGACGAGGCTCGCGCGCGCTTTCGGCGCGAGGGCCCGCCCGAGCCTGCCGCCCGACGAGCGCATCGCGCCGCTCCTCGAGCCCGGCGAGCGGCTGGTCGCCGTCCGCCACGCAGCCCTGCTCGACCGGCGCGAACCGGCACCCGGCGAGCGGCTGGCCTCCGGAGCCGCGGGCGAGCTGTACGTGACGTCTCGGCGCCTCGTCCTCGTCGGGCGCCTGACGATCGAGATCGGGCTCGAGACGATCGAGGACGCCGTGCTCTCGGGCGAGCGCCTCCTGCTCGTCCTCCGCGAGGGGCGGGGTGTCACGCTCCAGGTCGGGCAGCCGCGCCTGCTGTGCGTCGAGATCGCGGCGGCGCGCGCCGCTGCGAGGTCAGCTCAGGATCGCGGACTCGACGCCGGTCCTCCCCCGCCGGCCCGGTAGCGCCGAGCCGCCTCGGCCCGGTTCCGCACCCCGAGCTTGTGCAGGATGCTGCTGACGTGCGACTCGATGGTGCGCGGCGAGAGCGTCAGCGCCTGGGCGATCTCGTGGTCGGTGAGCCCCTCGGCAAGCAGGCGGAGCACCTCGCGCTCGCGAGGGGTGAGGGTCGCGAGCACGGGTTCCGCCGCGGTCGGGTCCGCGACCCGCCGCGACGTCTCGACCAGGCGGCGGACGAGGTGTGCGGCTGCCCACGCGAGACATCGCGAGCTCCCCGTCCCACGCCGCCCGCACGGCCCGGACGAGTCCCTGGACGGACAGGTCCTTCGTGAGGTAGCCCACCGCGCCGAAGCGCATCGCGTCGAGGAGGTGCCGATCGTCGCGGGAGGCGGTCAGCATGACGATGCGCGTCTCGGGCAGCCTGGGCGCGAGCTCGCGGACGAGCGCCACGCCGTCCACGCCGGGCAGCTCGATGTCGACGAGGAGCACGTCCGGCCGGATGTTCGGCGCGAGCTCGAGCGCCTCCTCGGCGCTCGCCGCCTCGGCGACGACCTCGAGATCGGGCGTGTCAAGCGCCTGGCGCAGCGCGTTGCGAACGAGCGGGTGGTCGTCGACGACCATCACGCGAAGGCGAGCGCGAGCGCTCTCCGCCGTCATCCCGCGCCCGCCTCGACCGGGGTCGCCATGGCAACGGGCACGCGCAGGCGGACGCTCGTGCCCTGCCGCGGCGCCGAGTCGATCTCGAGCTCCCCGCCGATCTGGGCCGCCCGCTCGCGCATCCCGGCCACGCCGTAGGTCCCCGCGCCGAGCGAGGCCGGCTCGAAGCCGCGACCGTTGTCGCGGATCTCGAGGGCCAGCCGGCCGTCCTCCACGCCGCCGCGCACGCGCACGACCGTGGCGTCGGCGTGGCGTCGCACGTTCGTGAGCGCCTCGCCGACGATGCGGAGCGCCTCGACCTCGGCCCGGGCCGGGAGGGTCGGCAGCTCCGCCGGACACTCCCACTCGACGGCGAGCCCGAACCGGTCCTCGAAGTCCTCGAGCGAGCGTGCGATCAGCTCCCGCAGCGAGCCGTTCGTCGCATCGGAAGCCCGCAGCGTGGCGACCACCTGGCGCGCCTCGGCGATCCCGGCGTCGACGGCGGCGGCGATCTCGTCGCCCAGCACCCGCGCCTCCGCGCCGAGCTCGGGCTGCGCCGCCAGCCGCGTGGCCTTGAGCTTCGCCAGCCACAGGTCCTGGGCGAGCCCGTCGTGCAGCTCGCGCGCGAGTCGCTCCCGCTCCTGCGCGGCGGCGAGCGCGCGCTCGCGCTCGATCAGCTGTCTCTCGACGCCGCGCAGGGCGGTGATGTCGTGGAGGAGCACGAGCCGGCCGATCGTCCGCCCCTGCCAGTCCGTCAGCGGCGTGGTGGCCACCTCGCAGATGCGACTGCCGCCGGGCGCCTGGATGGAGATCTCGGCCGGGCGCTCGTCGGACCGGTCGCGCCCGGACTCGGCGACGGCTGCCACGAGCTCCGGGTGGCGCGCGAAGGCCTTCGCCACCGGCTGGCGATGAACCGCGGCCACCGGCAGGCCCATCAGGCGTTCGGCCGCGGCGTTGACACTCGCCAGTCGGTCCTCCGCATCGAGCACGAGCAGTGCGTCGGGCATCCGCTGGAGAATCGTCTCGCGTGCGACCGGGAGCAGGTCGAAGAGGCGGAAGCGGAAGAGGGCAACCGCGTACATCAACGACGTGAGGTCGATCGCCAGGGCCGCGGCTGGCACCCCCGGCAGCGGGTCGATGCCGAGGGCCTCGAGAAGGTAGGTGGCCCGGAGGGTGACCTGGCCGATCACGATGAGGACGACCGGGACTCGATGCGCGGGCGATCGCACGAAGAGCAGGAGCAGCACGGCGGTCGAGACCAGGGCCACGGCAAAGCCGTACAGGACGAAGACGAGGCCGAGCGGTGCGAGCTCGCCGCCGACGTTCGCATCCGAGGGAAGCTCGGCCCACAGCAGCCGGCCTCCGTCGACGAAGTAGAGCGACAGGAGCACGATCACCGCCCCAACCAGGAGGACGATGACGGGGCGGGTGAGCCAGCGCTCCAGGCCGGCGTACTCCAGGGCGAACCACAACCCGGCCGTCAATGCCGGCAGCGTGAGGAAGTCGCCGACGAGGAACCAGGCCTGCTTCGTCGCCTCGTCGACCGCGGCGAGCTGTGCCGCATAGGCCACGAACCACGCGGCGACGGCGGTCATCGCCACCGCGAGGGGCAGCGCCCCTGTCAGTCCGCGCCGGCGCCACAGGTACACGGCGAGGGCGCCGTTGAGCGCGGCGGACACGAGCGCGAACGCGATCCAGAGATCGTGTTGAGGCACGCTCATGGGCCCGGACAACCGCCTTCGCTGACGTTGCTCATGGGTGAAGTCCCGCTCAGCGTGAGCTGCGGGGCCTACGACGTTCAGGATAGTCGGACCGTGGGGGCGAGAGGTGCCGGCTCCGCGTGCCGCTGCATCGGTCCGGCTTCTCCGTCATCGCGCCCCTCCGATCGCAGCCGCCGTGGCGCCGGCAATGGCGGCGGAGCGGCGGCGGGATTGGCCGCCCGGGTCAGGGATACGGCGGCGCGTCCGGGTCGTCCGCCATGACGAGCCGCTCGCGGACGATCTCGACGATCCCCGGCGGCGACTCGAGGGGCGGGGCCGGCGGCTCGCCGAGCGCGGCGACGACCTCCTCCGGCCGGCCTACCGCGTCCGGGCCGTGGCACAACCGCATCCAGAGGGTGACGCCGCCCGGGCCCGCAGCGCGAACCTCGAGGCCGATGAGGAGCGGCCGCAGGTCGTAGGCGACGGTCCGCTTCTCGCGGCGCCGCTCCCGGGGCAGGGTCGCCGCGGCCAGCAGCTCACGCGCCGCCGCGTCGAGCCGGATCCTCGACGCGCCGGCGACGACGACCCGGTAGTCGGCGGCGACCACCGCGGCCGGGGCGGCGGTCGCGCCGAGCCACACGTCGTGCAGGTCGACGAGCGACCAGCCGGGCGGAAGCGCGGCCCGGACGGCTTCCCGCACGCTCGCTATCGGCAGCCGCTCCGCGAGGAAGACGTCGACGACCTCGCGCTCGCCGGCGATCCCGAGCGGGAGGGGGGCGGCCGGCACGACGCGCCCGCGGCTCGCGCTCTCGCCCGCGATCGGCAGCCCGCCCGCGCCGAGGATGGCTCCCCAGCCGCGGGCGCCGCCGGCCTGCTCGCCCGGGGTCGCGGCGGCCGGCTGGGCCACGTACAGGCGCCAGCGCTGGCGCGGGTTGCGGGGTGCGATCGGGGGTTCCACGTCTGCTAGTCTGCCGGAAGGATGGAGGTCCCCGCCGCACCGCCCTCGATCGCCGGCCTGCCGGTGCCCTCGCGCCGCGTCCTGGTCCTTCTGGCCGGCACCGCGGTCCTCGCCGGGCTCTTCTGGGTCGGACGCGACGTCCTCGCCCCGTTCGTCGTCGGCCTCCTCCTCGTCTACCTCTTCGATCCGCTCGTCGAGCGGATCGCCCGGGTGGAGATCGCCGGCCGCCGGATCCCGCGGGCGCTCCTCATCCTGCTCATCTACGTCGTCGTGGCCCTCGTCGTCGCCGAGCTGCTTCTCCTGCTCATCGGTCCGCTCGTCGAGCAGGTCCGCGCGTTCATCCAGGACGCGCCCGGCTACTACGACATGCTGAACGAGCGGATCGGCGAGGTCTTCACCTGGTGGGACCGGCTCGACCTGCCGGCCGACGTCAAGGACGCGGTCGACGAGGCGCTCCGTGACCTCCTCGCCAACATCGGCTCGCTCGTTCCGACGGTCGTCCGCCCGATCTTCACCTCCGTGGTCGGCCTCGTCGGCTCCGTCTTCGGCTACCTGATCATCCCGGTCTGGGCGTTCTGGATCCTCAAGGACCGGCCGGCGATCGTGCGGGCGTTCGACCGCGCGGTCCCGACGCCCTGGCGCGCCGACACCTGGGCCGTGCTCGGCATCGTGCGCCGGGTGTTCGGGTCGTGGGTTCGGGGCCAGATCGTGCTCGGGCTCGTGGTGGGCGTGGCCACGTTCATCGGCCTCATGGTCCTCGGGACGTTCGTTGACCCGGTCTTCAGTCGCTATGCGGTCCTGCTGGCCGTGATCGCCGGCTTCCTCGAGCTGTTGCCGATCATCGGACCGATCATCGCGGCGATCCCGGCCGTCCTCCTCGGGGCGACGGCGGGCGTGGCCGGGATCGTCGCCGCGCTCCTGCTCTACCTGGCCATCCAGCAGGTCGAGAACACGGTCCTCGTCCCGAAGATCCAGGGCGACGCCACGAAGCTCCACCCGGCCGTGGTCATCTTCGCCCTCATCCTCGGCGGGGCGATCGCGGGGCTCCTCGGGGCGATCCTCGCCCTGCCGATCGCGGCCACGATGCGCGACATCTACGTGTACGCCTTCCGTCGGGCCGAGGGCGTCGCGCCGGCGGACGCGGCGACCGGGCACGCTCGACCGGCGGCGGACACCGGCCCTCGAGGCCTCGAGGTCGAGCCCGCGCCGGCTCCCGACGTGGCCGGGGCCGCCGCGCCCGGCGAGGCGCCCGGCAATGAGCACGTCCCCGCCGCGGCCGCGAGCGAGCCGAACGAGGGCGAAGCGCGGGCCGCCACGGCCGAGGGCTAGGCGCCGGCCGCGCCGGGTTCGGCCGCGGACTCCGCGTCCGCCCGCGGGATCACCAGGTTCAGCATGATCGGGGCCGCGATCGTGGTCAGGACGACCGCCACGAGCACGACGCTGAAGAGCTCGGCGGAGAGGAGGCCGAGGCCGAGGCCGAGGCCGACGACCACGATCCCCACCTCCCCCCGCGGCGCCATGCCCACGCCCACGGTGAGGGCGCTCCAGCGTCCCGAGCCCCAGGCGCCGATCAGCCCCGCCAGCACCTTCGTCGCGATGCCCAGGACGGCGAGCATGACCGCCCCGACGGCGAGCGCCGGGTCGAGGAGCGCGGACAGGTCGAGCTGGGCGCCCGTCACTGCGAAGAAGAACGGGGTGATGATCTGGCCGAGCGGCCGAATCTCGTGCTCGATCTCGTCCTGGGCCTCGGTCTCGGCGATGATGAGCCCCGCCACGAACGCCCCGATGATCGCGGCCAGGCCGATGAGGGCCGAGAGGATCGCGAGGGCGAGCATGATCAGGAAGACCGGCACGAGGGGCGTGTCGGCGAAGAGCGGCCAGGTGAAGACCTCGCGCCGCAGGCCGCGCGCCCGGCGGGCGATCGCGAAGCCGAGGACGACGAAGCCGATGCCGCCGACGACGAGGCCGAGCGTCGCCAGCCCGAGGTCGCCGGAGGCCGCGCCCGACACGACGCCGATGAGGATCAGGGCGAGGATGTCGTCGATCACCGCCGCCCCGATGATGATCTTGCTGAAGCGGCGGTCGAGGACGCCGAGGTCCGACAGCACGCGGCTCGTGATCCCGATGCTCGTCGCGGCGAGCGCGAGCCCCACGAAGGCGGCGGTGGTGGGCGCCTCGCCGGCGAGCAGGGCGTAGCCGACCCCCGCCAGGATCGGGAAGACCACCCCGAGGACGGCGGTCACGACCGCCGGCCGGCCGACCTGGAGGAGCTCGTCGGTCTTCGTCTCCAGGCCGACCGTGAAGAGGAGGATGACGACGCCGATCTCGGCGAGGACCGTGGCAGTGGTGCCGGGCTGCAGGAGCTCGACCGTCACGAGCCCGAGCGCATAGGGTCCGACGACGAACCCGCCCAGCAGCTCCCCGATGACGGCAGGCTGGCGCAGCCGCCGGAAGACCTCCTCGCCGACCTTCGCCCCCAGGAGGAGGATGAAGAGGCCGATGAGGACGTTGAGCGTCTCCTCCGCGCCGGCTCCGGGCGGTGGCGACGGGAGGCGGGTCGGGTCGAGCGCGATCGCGAAGGACGGCATGTCCTAGAGAAGATAGCGGACCCAGACGTAGGCGCTCGAGATCACGAGCGACACCAGGGCGACGAGCCCCCCGACCCGAAGGAACTGGCCGAACGAGATCGGGTGGCCGGCCCGCGCCGCTGCGTTCGCGGCGACGACGTTGGCGGACGCTCCCACGATCGTGGCGTTGCCGCCGAGACACGCTCCCAGCGCCAGGGCCCACCACAGGGGCTCGATCTCGACCCCGGACGAGCCGAGCTGTTGCACCACCGGGATCATCGTCGCCGTGTACGGGATGTTGTCGACGACCGCCGAGGCGATCCCACTGACCCACAGGAGGCCCAGCGTCGTGACGGTCGGATCGCCGCCGGTGAGCTCGATCAGCCCCTCCCCGAGGGCGGTGATGACGCCGGTCGCGACGAGGCCCTCGACGACGACGAAGAGCCCGACGAAGAAGAGGAGCGTCGACCAGTCGATCTCGCGCAGGAGCTCCTCGGGATCCTGGCGCGAGACGATCAGGAGCGCGGTCGCACCCAGCAGGGCGATCGTCGCGGGCCGCTGGTCGAGTGCGGCGGCGAGGAGGAACCCGACGATCGTCAGCCCGAGCACGAGCAGGCTCAGGCGCAGCAGCCGGCGGTCGGTGATGAACTCCGACTCGTCGATCGCGAGGACGGCCGCCCGAACCTCGGGCGTGACCGACATGTGGCGGCGGAAGATCGTGGCCATCATGACGGTGAACGCAGCGAAGACCAGGACGATGACCGGCGTCAGGTTGACGAGGAAGTCGCCGAACGTGAGGCCGGCGGCGGAGCCGATGAGGATGTTGGGGGGATCGCCGATGAGGGTCGCCGTGCCCCCGATGTTCGAGGCGAGCACCTCGGCCAGGACGAACGGGATCGGCGACAGCCCGAGCGTCGTGGCGATGTACAGCGTCACCGGGATCAGGATGACGATCGCGGTGACGTTGTCGAGGAAGGCGCTGAGCACGGCGGTGACGCCCGACATGAGCAGGAGGATCGCCAGCGGCTCGCCGCGAGCCACGCGGACGGTGCGAACGGCCAGCCACCCGAACACGCCCGTCCGCCGCAGCACGCCGGCGATCAGCATCATCCCGAGCAACAGGAAGATGACGTTCCAGTCGACCGCACCGAACCCCTCGTCCTGGTCGACGATGCCGAGGAGGATGACCACGGCCGCGCCCAGCAGCGCCGCCAGCGCGCGATCGACCCGGTCCGAGGCGATGGCGGCGTACGTGGCGATGAAGATCGCGAGGGCGACCCAGGGCTCCATCGGGAGCGGTCAGCCGGCCGTGACGACGGCCGCGGCGAGCTCGAGTCCGTCGAGATACGCCGTCGGGCGCCCGGCAGCGTCGACGACGTAGACGCCGGACAGGTCTCGCAGGTGCATGAGGTGGAATGCCTCGGCGAGCGTCGCCGACTGCGGCAGGGACGCCGGCGGGCGCATCAGGTCGCCCGCGACCTTCGCCTCGACGTATCGCCCGTACTCCCCCATGCCATCGGCGTCGTGGATCCGGGCCAGGAGGGCTCCGGGGGCGAGCCGCCCCACGACGGCCGCCACGAGGTCGTGCGACGTCACCACGCCGACGAGGATCCCGGCCGGGTCCACGACCCCGAGGACCCGGGTCGCCGGCGCCGATCCCGCCCGCCGAATCACGGCGTCAAGGTGGTCGTCGGGCGCCACGAGCACGGGCTCGATGGCCAGGAGTCCCTCAGCCGCAGTGATCGGGGTCCGCGGGCCCAGGCGCGCCGGCGGCGGGGAGCCGTCCCCCGTCACGGGCGAATCGCCTGTTCGTGTCACGCCGCCCTCGCGCCTACCACTCCGCGCGCTGCTGGCGGATCGAGATGCTCTGGAGGATCCCGAGACCGATGGCGAGGCTCATGAGCGACGAGCCGCCGTGGGTGATGAACGGCAGCGGGATCCCCGTGATCGGCATCACGCCGAGCACCATGCCGACGTTCACCGTCAGCTGGAAGACGATCATCGAGGCGACCCCGGCCCCGACCATGAGGCCGAACGGGTCGCGGGAGCGCCACGCGATCGCCAGCACGCGCCAGACGAGGGCTGCGAACAGCAGGAAGACCACGACCCCGCCGACGAACCCGAGCTCCTCGGCGACGATCGCAAAGACGAAGTCGGTCGTCTGGACCGGCAGGAGGTCGGACTGGTTCTGGGCCCCGTTCGTGAGGCCGGCGCCCAGGAGCCCGCCGGATGCGACCGCCTGCTGGGCGGTGAGGAGCTGGAAGCCGGCGCCGAGGGGATCGCTGGCGGGATCAAGGAAGCTGGTCAGGCGCTCGCGCTGGTAGTCGTGAAGGACGTACGTCCAGACGAGCGGCAGGGCCGCGACGAGGGCGAGCGCGAGCGCGCCGAGCCAGCGGAGGCTCGCCCCGGCCATGAACAGCATCCCGCCGACGATGGCGAAGAACACGAGCGAGGTCCCCAGGTCCGGCTGGATCATGACGAGGACCCAGGCCGGGGCGATCACGAGCCCAGCCCCGACGATCGTGCCGAGCGAGTCGAGCTTGCGCTCGCGGTCGGCGAGGTAGCGGGCCAGGACGAGGATCATCAGGATCTTCGACAGCTCGCTGAACTGGAACTGGAAGCCGCCAACGGAGATCCAACGGGCCGATGCCGCATCCGAATCGCCGAGGAACAGCGTCGCCGCGAGGAGCGCGAGGTTCGCGACGTAGATCGGCCACGTGAGCGTGCGCAGCCAGCGGTAGTCGAAGGCCGTGGCGGCGGCGTAGACGACGAGCGCCAGTCCGGCCCACAGGAGGCCGCGGGCGAACGTCGTGCCGTCGACCAGGGCCTCGCCGAGCTGGGCGGTCGTGTGGCTGTACGCCATCGCCAGGCCGATCGCGGCCAGGAGGACCGCGTAGACGGTCAGCTGCACGTCGTAGTCGCGCCACGCGACCCCGGCCGCCTTGGCGACCAGGCCGGTGGACGCGCCTCGCTCGACCCGCAGGACGCCCATCAGGTCCGCCCCTGGTAGAAGTTCGTCCGCTTGAGCAGCTCCGGGAGACGATAGTCCTTCTTGATCCCGTAGTGAAGCTGGAGGTAGTACTTGGCGACCTCGGTGGCCACGTTGCCGAGCGTCCGCGAGTCGTACGTGAAGACCGCGAAGGCGAGCTCCGAATCCGGCTTCGAGACGTCGCCCGTCGGGTTGTCCTTCTTCCAGGCCTTCTTCGGGACGAAGCCGGCGAACCAGTGGCTGTACGGGAGGACGCCGTTCTTGTCGCGCGTGCCGAACTCGGCGGTGCCCGTCTTGCCGGCGACAACGATCGGCAGGTCGACGAGGTTGTACGTGTGGCCGATCGTCACGACCCGCCGGGCTGCCCGGCGCATGGTCGTGAAGACGGACGCCGGAGCCTTGACCTTCCGGATGAGCTTCGGCTCGAAGGGTCGGGCCACCTCGCCGTCCGGCCCGAGGATCTCGCGCACGACCTGGGGCCGGTAGAGCTTCCCGCCGTTGGCGATCGCCGCGTACGAGTTGGCGACCTGGAGCACGGTCGCAAGGTCGTACCCCTGCCCGATGCCCGCCTGCAGCACCTCGCCGGGGTAGATCTCCTCCCCGAACGTGTCCATCTTCCACTGGTTCGTCGGGACGAGCCCGGCCGCCTCGTTCGGCAGGTCGATGCCCGTGGGCTGGCCGTACCCGAGCTGGCGCGCCCAGTAGGCGAGGCGCCCGATGCCCAGCCGGTCGGCCAGCTGGTAGAAGTACGTGTCGCTCGAGTGCCCGAAGCCGTTGAACACGGTCAGGGGGCCCCAGCCCTGGCGGTTCCACTCCCAGAACTTCGTGGCGCCCAGCTGGACGTACGGCTTGCTCGTGATCGTCGAGGTCGTCGTGATGATCTTCTCGGCGAGCCCGCCGGTCGCGGTGACGAGCTTGTACGTCGAGCCAGGCGGCTGGATGTCGCCGATCGCGTGGTTGATCAGCGGCTTGTGCGGGTTGGAGAGGAGCTTCTTGAACTGTGCGTCGGTGATCCCCCGGGAGAAGAGGTTGGCGTCGTACGAGGGGTAGCTCACCATCGCCAGGACTTCGCCGGTCTGGGGGTTGAGGACGACCATCGCGCCGCGCTTGAGGCCGGCCTTGTTGAGGCCCCACATCAGGGCTTTCTCGGCGAGCTTCTGCTCCGCCGTGTCGATCGTGAGGACGAGCGAGCTGCCCGCGACCGGCGGGGTCTCGACGCCGACGACGCGGATCGTGCGTCCGGTGCCGTCCTTCTCGACCCGCTGCGTCCCGTATGTGCCGCGGAGCTCCTCCTCGTACGAAAGCTCGACGCCGGCCTTGCCGATCCGGTCGTCCGGGAGGTAGCCGGACTCCTTGAGCTCCGTGTAGCCCTCGGAGGAGAGGGCCCCCGTGTAGCCCACGATCTGCGTCATGAGGGTCCCGCTGAGGTAGTCGCGGCGGGGCTCGACGGTCACCTCGACCCCGGGCAGGGTGAGCCCGTCCTCGGAGATGAGGCGGGCCGTCGTCTCGGGTACCTCGCGGGCGATCGCGATCGCGTCGAAGCGCGACGTGTTGCCGGCGTCGAGGGTGCTGTTGATCGCGGCCGGCGTCGTGTCGAGGAGGCCCGCCAGGCGCTCCACGACCTCGGTGCGCCGCGAGTTCGGGAGATCGGCGGGACGCACGCGGACCGTGAAGGTGGGCACGTTCTCGACCAGCGGCCGGCCGGCCCGGTCGAGGATGAGCCCCCGGGTCGAGGCGACCGGTTCGAGCGCGGTGATGCGGCCGTCCCCGACCGGGACGACCGGCGCGGCGCCCGCTCTCGGCGGGGCCAGCTGAAGGGAGGAGAGGCGCAGGGTGAGGCCGCTCAGGATGACCACGACGGCGAGCCCGAAGACGACGAACCGGGCGGGTCGCCGCTGGCGGCTGAGCGGCTGCTCGAGAGCGCTCACCAGTCGACCCGCTCCGCTTCCGTGGCCCGACGGGCGCGGGCGATCGCGAGCGCCGGGGGCGCGAGAACGGCGGCGGCGACGGCTGCGAGGATCGCCGACTGGGCGGCGCCCGCAAGCGGGTCGACGCCGGGCGGCACGTCGCGCAGCGCCTGGTACAGGACCGTCGTGAGGGGGGCCGCGACGGCCGCCGTCACGAACGCCGTCGCCACGATGGCCGGGTAGAGGGCGCGGGACGCCAGCCGGCCCACCACCCACGCGGCGCCGACGGCAAGGAGGTCGATGAACGCGGTCAGCCCGAGCGGCCGCATCAGCAGTACGTCGATGACCAGCCCTCCGAGGAAGGCCCACACGAGGCCACCCTCGAGGCCCAGCGCCATCGTCCACACGACGGCGATGACGAGGACGAGATCGAGGCCGCCGCCGCCCTCTGCGGCGAACGGCAGGACAGTTGACTGGATGAGCGCAGCCACCGTGGAGCCGACCGCTGCGAGAACGAGGCTCAAGACGGTCGTACCTCAGTGCGCTCGTGGGCGCCGAAACCCGGCGGGACCACGAGACCTGCGGGGCCGAGTATACCGATGCCCCTTCGGAACCGGCAATCATCCGTCCGTTCCGAGCTCGGCGGTCCCGGTCGGACTGGGCCCGAGCGAGCGGCAACCTTCGCCGCCCGTCGCACCGGCGCCCCCGCCGTGGCCGATTCGCTGGTCTGCGTGGAACGGGCCAAGTGCCATTTTCGACGTCGGGCGTCTGGGTCGGGCCGTTTCACGTGAAACGCCGCCCTCGGGTCGACGCGGACATCGATGAAGTGGCGGTGAATGGCCAGTGCAGCAACGTGCGCGACGATGTGCCGAGGCAGATCAGGGCCGCTCCGGGAGAGGCCCTCGAGACGCCCTCGACCCGGTCCGTGATCGGAAGGAGCACGCGTCCGATGGTAGACTTTGCATCGTGATCCCCGACCTGGCTGGCCGCTAGTGGGCCAGACGATTGCCTGCGCCAACCAGAAGGGAGGCGTCGGGAAGACGACGACCGTCGTGAACGTCGCCGCATACCTCGCGGCCGATGGAGCGAGGGTGCTGGTCGTCGATCTCGATCCCCAGGGCAACGCGACGAGCGGCCTCGGCGCCGCTCGCGCGTCGGAGGGGCGCTCCGTCTACGACGCCCTCGTCAACGACGTCTCACTCGGCGACCTCGCCCACCCGACCGCGACCACCGGCCTTGACATCGTCCCATCGTCGATCGCCCTGGCGGGCGCCGAGGTCGAGCTGGCCGGCATGGCGCAGCGGGAGCGTCGCCTCGCGCGCATTCTTCCTGCGGTTGCGTCGGTGTACGACTACGTCTTCCTGGATTGTCCTCCGTCGCTCGGCCTGCTGACGGTGAACGCCCTCACGGCGGCCGATGCCGTGCTCGTGCCCCTCCAGTGCGAGTACTACGCGCTCGAGGGCCTCAGCCAGCTCATCGCGACCATCCATCTCGTCCGCGACCACCTGAACCCCGGACTCGCGGTGAACGGCATCGTCCTCACGATGTACGACGCCCGAACGAACCTCGCAGCCGAAGTTGCAGCCGAGGTTCGTCGGCACCTCGACGGGGCCGTGTACGACACGATCGTCCCTCGCAGTGTCCGGCTCGCCGAGGCGCCGAGCCACGGACGGCCGATCGCCCAGTACGCGCCCGAGAGTCGTGGTGCGATCGCCTACCGAGCGCTCGCGGCCGAGCTTCGCGACCGCGCCGGCGCCACGGCGGCCACGGCGGCCGGCGGCCACGGCGGCCACGGCGGGGAGCATCGCGTGACCGCCCGATCGCCCCGTCCGAGCTCGCTCGGCCGCGGGCTCGCCGCCCTGATCCCCCAGGCGGTCGCATCGACGCCGGGGCCTGTCGAGATCGCGATCGACCGCATCGAGCGCAACCCGCACCAGCCGCGGACGGCGTTCGAGCGCGAGGGACTCGCCGAGCTCGCCGCGAGCATCGCCGCCCACGGCGTCCTGCAGCCCATCATCGTGACGGAGACGCTCGACGGCTACCGGCTCATCGCCGGTGAGCGACGCCTGCGGGCTGCCCAGATGGCCGGCCTCGATCGGATCCCCATCGTCATCCGCCAGGCCGACGATCGCGATCAGCTGGAGCTCGCGCTGGTGGAGAACCTCCAACGCGCCGACCTCAACGCGCTCGAGGCCGCCCGTGCCTACCGCCAGCTGCGTGATCAGTTCGCGCTGACGAACGAACAGATCGCCGACCGCGTCGGTAAGGCGCGCCCGACCATTGCAAACACGCTGCGCCTGCTGGACCTCGAGCCCGAGGTCCAGGAGGCCATCGAGGCCGGGCGGATCGGCGAGGGCCACGGCCGGGCGATGCTCGGGATCGCGCCGAACGGTCAGCGCCAGCTCCTGGCCCTCGCGGTGGCAAGGAGCCTCTCGGTGCGGCAGGTCGAGGAGCTCGCCCGGCGACTCCGGGACGCGGAGGCGGGACCAGCCCGTGGCACCTCCAGCGCTCGCCAGCCCGACGCCGAGCTCGAGCGCGTCGAGGACGACCTCCGCCGCGCGCTCGGCACCAAGGTCCGCCTCGCCCGATCCCGGCGCGGCGGCCGGATCGTCATCGAGTGGTACAGCAACGAGGAGCTCGAGCGGCTCTACGAACGGTTGACCGGAGGAAACGAGTGACGGATCGGGCTCCTGCAGGCACCGCGACGCCCGCGGCGGGCGGGGGACGCTCGCGCCGCGGCGGCGGCGGCGACTACACGGCGGCGAGCATCCAGGTCCTCGAGGGGCTGGAGGCGGTCCGGCGGCGGCCGGGCATGTACATCGGCTCGACCGACACGCGGGGTCTCCACCACCTCGTCTGGGAGGTCGTCGACAACTCCATCGACGAGGCGATGGCGGGCCACGCAACCCGGATCGACGTGCGGATCCTGGCCGACGCCACGGTGATCGTCACCGACGACGGGCGCGGCGTCCCGGTCGGCAGGCACGCCACGGGCAAGGACGCGCTGGAGGTCGTGCACACGGTGCTCCACGCCGGCGGCAAGTTCGGCGGGGGCGGCTACAAGGTCTCCGGCGGCCTCCACGGGGTCGGCGTCAGCGTGGTCAACGCGCTCTCCGAGTGGATGCGGGTCGAGTCGGCCCGGGACGGGCACGTGTGGGCCCAGGAGTACGCGCGCGGGAAGCCGACGATGCCGGTCACCAAGGCCGGGGCGCAGGGAGGCCGGAAGGGCACGCGAACCGCGTTCCGGTTCGACCCGGAGATGTTCCAGGACGCCGAGTACAGCTTCGACACGATCGCGCAGCGCCTTCGCGAGTCGGCGTACCTCAACAAGGGCCTGTGGATCGCGCTCGCCGACGAACGGGCGAATCGCGAGCGGTCCTTCTACTTCGAGGGCGGGCTCGTCTCCTTCGTCCGTCACCTCAACCGCCACAAGGAGGTCCTCCACGCCCGGCCGATCGCCGTCGAGAAGCGCGACGGCGCGACGACGATCGAGGTCGCCCTCCAGTACAACGACTCGTTCACCGAGAACGTCTTCGCCTTCGCCAACAACATCAACACGGTCGACGGCGGCAGCCACATCACGGGTTTCCGGGCGGCGCTGACGAGCTCGCTCAACGACTGGGCCCGCCGGGCCGGCATCCTCAAGGAGAGCGACGCCAACCTCAGCGGCGACGACGTCCGCGAGGGGCTCACCGCCGTCGTCTCGGTCAAGCTCGTCGAACCCCAGTTCGAGGGCCAGACGAAGGCGAAGCTCGGCAACGCCGAGGTCAAGGGCCAGGTCCAGGCGGCCGTCGCGGAGGGGATCGCCCAGCACCTCGACGAGAACCCGGCGGACGGACGCCGGATCGTCGAGAAGAGCCTCACCGCGGCCCGGGCCCGCGAGGCCGCCCGCAAGGCGCGCGACCTCGTGATCCGCAAGGGCGCCCTGGAAGGCATGTCGCTCCCCGGCAAGCTTGCCGACTGCCAGGAGCGCGACCCCGCCAAGAGCGAGCTCTACATCGTGGAGGGCGACTCGGCGGGCGGCTCGGCGAAGATGGGCCGCGACCGCCGCTTCCAGGCAGTCCTCCCGCTGCGGGGCAAGGTCCTCAACGTCGAGAAGGCGCGTCTCGACAAGGTCCTCTCGAGCGAGAACGTCCGGCCGCTCATCATCGCCCTCGGGGCCGGGATCGGCGAGACGTTCGACCTCGCCAAGCTCCGCTACCACCGGATCATCATCATGACCGACGCCGACGTGGACGGCGCTCACATCCGGACCCTGCTCCTGACGTTCTTCTACCGGCACATGCCCCAGGTCATCGAGAACGGGCACCTCCTCATCGCCCAGCCGCCGCTCTACCGGGTGAGCACCGGCAAGCAGACGCTCTACGCGCAGAGCGAGCGGGAGCGAGAGGCCGCGCTCAAGAAGCTCCCGGGCAGGAACGTGAGCGTCCAGCGCTTCAAGGGCCTCGGCGAGATGAACGCCGACCAGCTCTGGGAGACGACGATGAACCCCGAGACGCGGACGCTGCTCCGGGCCGAGGTCGACGACGCCGTGGTGGCCGACGAGATCTTCTCGATGCTGATGGGGGAGAAGGTCGGCCCCCGCAAGGAGTTCATCAAGTCCGAGGCCCGCAAGGTGCGCAACCTTGACGTCTGACGTGGTCACGGCCGACGGCCGCTTCGAGGTCACACCCCACGCCTGCTTCGCCTGCGGCGAGCTGAACGCGCACGGGCTCCACCTGGCCCTGCACGTGACCGGCGACGTGTGCTGGACGGAGCTCGTCCTGCGTCCCGACTTCCAGGGCTGGGAGGGGATCGCGCACGGCGGGATCGTGGCCACGATCCTCGACGAGGCCATGGCCTGGGCCCTCGCGAGCCAGGATGCGTGGGGGTACACAGCTCGCCTGGCGCTCGAGTACCGCCGCCCCGTGCCGATCGGCGTCCCGATCCGCGGCGAAGGCCGGATCATCGAGCGTCGCCGGCGCCTCATCACGACCGAGGGCACCCTGGTCGACCCGGCGAGCGGCGTGGTCCTGGCCAGCGCCACCGGCCTCTACGTCACCGCGCCCGAGGCAGAGCGGGTCGCCCTCAAGGAACGGTACGGCTTCCGGTTCGTGGCGGACGAGCCGCGGCCGACCCCCGAGCCTGCACCGTGACGGCGAGCGCGTTCGCGATCGCCGAAGCGGCCGGGCCGGGGCGGAGTGCCGTCCCGGCCGACCAGGGGGACTCCGGCTCCGCCGCGAGCCCCGTCACGTCGGCCGCGCGAGTCCTCGTCGCCGAGCGGCTGCCCGCCGCCCGACTGATCGGAGCGCGCCTGGCCGACCTGATCGACGATCCCGAGGCCTTCGTGGCGCGGGCCGCGGCCGACCTCGCCGCCCTCGCGGATCCCGCCTGTCGCGACGGGCAGCAATTCGTCGCGCCGGGGATCGGCCCGACGCTCGGCGTGCGCACGCCGCTCCTGGAGGGCGTCGTCGTCGGGCTCCATGGCGCGGCGCGCGGCGTTCGCCCGGCACGGCTGCTCGCCGTCGCGGACGCGCTCGCCCGGGCGGAGATCCTCGAGCTGCGCTGGCTGGCGATCCACTTCCTCGGCTCGATCCTTCCCGGCGATCCGGAGCGGGCCTGGCAGGTCATCCGGCGGATCGGTCGCGAGGCCGGCGACTGGATCACCGTGGACACCCTGGCCGGCGTCGCTGCGGATGGGATTCTCCGCGAGCCGTACCGGTGGGCCGAGCTCGAGCAGCTCGTCTTCAGCCCGATCCGCTGGGAGCGCCGGCTCGTCGGCTCCACGATCGCGAGCCTGCCGCACGTGGACCGCCATCTCGGGCGTACCGACGAGGTCGTCGGCCGCGCCATCGAGCTCATCGGCCAGCTCATCGGCGACGCCGAGCCCGACGTCCAGAAGGCCCTGTCCTGGGCGCTGCGCGAGCTCGCGAAGGTCGACCCGCAACGGGTGGCCGCCTTCTGTCGTGTCGAGGCAGATCGCGCGGCGGCGGGCGCGGACGGCCACCGGGCGTGGGTCATCCGCGACGCCCTCGCGAAGCTCCCCGCTGCCGAGGCCGCGGCGATCCGGAGCCGGCTCGCCGGCATCCGGCGCGTCGCCGGCGCGCCGTCCACATCGCTCGCCGCCGCAACGGCTGCGGCGTTCACCTCCGCGGGCCTCGGCCGCCCGCTCCCGGAGGTCCCCCTGACGTGACCCGCCGCCCCCCCGTCCAGCACCGGAGAACGCGACCGTGACCGACAACCTGGGCGACGTCCGCTCGATCCGCATCGAGGACGAGATGCGGACCTCGTACCTCGACTACGCGATGAGCGTGATCGTGGCGCGCGCGCTCCCGGACGTCCGGGACGGCCTCAAGCCGGTCCACCGCCGGATCCTCTACACGATGGGGGAGATGGGTCTCTCGGCGACCAGCTCGTACCGCAAGTGCGCGGCGATCGTCGGCGAGGTCATGGGGAAGCTCCACCCGCACGGCGACGCAGCGATCTACGACGCGCTCGTCCGGCTGGCGCAGGACTTCTCGATGCGCTATCCGCTCATCGACGGGCAGGGAAACTTCGGCTCGGTCGACGGCGACTCGGCGGCGGCGATGCGCTACACCGAGGCGCGGCTGACGGCGATCGCCGCTGAGATGCTGGCCGACATCGACCGGGCGACGGTCGACTACGCCGACAACTACGACGGCCAGCACCGCGAGCCGACGATCCTCCCGGCGAAGCTCCCGAACCTCCTCGTCAACGGCTCGTCCGGGATCGCGGTCGGGATGGCCACCAACATCCCGCCGCACCACCTCGGCGAGATCGTGGACGCCGAGATCGCCCTCATCGACGACCCCGAGCTCACGTCGGACGACCTGTGCGGGTACGTCAAGGGCCCCGACTTCCCGACCGGCGGCTCGATCTTCCGCTACGAGACGCAGCGCAACGCGATCACCGGGGCGAACGAGACGGTCGACGCGATCCGCCAGATGTACGCCCACGGCCACGGACGGGTCGTCATGCGCGCCCAGGTCGCGTTCGAGGAGGCCCGTCGGGACCGGGTGGCGATCATCGTCACCGAGCTCCCCTACCAGGTGAACAAGGCGACGCTCCTCGAGAAGATCGCCGACCTCGTGAAGGACAAGCGGATCGACGGGATCGCCGACCTCCGCGACGAGTCGGATCGCGACGGGATGCGGATCTACATCGAGATCAAGAACGACGCGAACCCGCACACGGTGCTCAACAACCTGTTCAAGCACACGTCGATGCAGCTCGCCTTCAACCTCAACATGATCGCCCTCGTCGACGGCCAGCCCCAGACGCTGCCGCTCAAGGCGGTCATCGCCCACCACATCGAACACCGCCGCGAGATCGTCCGGCGGCGGACCGAGTTCGACCTCGGCAAGGCCCGCGAGCGAGCCCACGTCCTCGAGGGCCTCAAGATCGCCCTCGACCACCTCGACGCGGTGATCCGCACGATCCGCGAGTCGGCCGACGTCGACACCGCCCGCCGGAACCTGATCGAGCGCTTCGACCTCTCGGAGATCCAGGCGCAGGCGATCCTCGACATGCGGCTGGCCCGCCTCGCGGCCCTCGAGCGCAAGAAGATCGAGGACGAGTACCTCGCCGTCATCCAGCTCATCGCCGAGCTCGAGGACATCCTCGCGAACCCGGCCCGCGTCCTCTCGATCATCAAGGACGAGCTCCTGGAGCTCAAGCGGAAGTACGCGGGCGAGCGGCGCACGCGCGTCGTGGACGACTCGAGCCGGGAGATGACCGACGAGGACCTCATCGCCGACGAGGACGTCGTCGTCACGATCAGCCGACGCGGGTACATCAAGCGCCAGCCGGTGGCCACCTACCGGCGCCAGGGCCGTGGCGGCAAGGGCATCATCGGCCACGTGACCCGGGAGGAGGACGCGGTCGACAGCCTCCTCGTCGCCAACACCCACGACTGGGCGCTCTTCTTCACCAACCGGGGGCGTGTCTTCAGCGCGAAGGTCCACGCGGTGCCGGACGCGAGCCGCCAGGCGAAGGGCATCCCCATCATCAACCTGCCCGGCGTCCAGGTGGAGGCCGGCGAGGTGCCGACCGCGACCCTCGTGGTCCCCGACTTCAAGGCCGGCAAGTACCTGGTCATGGCGACGCGGCGGGGCGTCGTCAAGAAGACGCCGCTCGAGCAGTTCGAGAAGGTGCGCTCGTCCGGCATCCGGGCGCTCACGCTGGCCGACGGCGACGAGCTGGCCTGGGTCGACGTCGCGACGGGCGCCGACGACGTGATCATCGCGACCGCGCTCGGGAAGCTCGCCCGCTTCATCGAGAAGGAGGTCCGCCCGATGGGCCGCGACGCGGCCGGCGTCATCGGGATCCGCCTGGCACGGGCCGGCGACGAGGTCGTGTCGATGAGCGTCGTCCAGCCGGGGCGCGACCTCCTCGTCCTCACCGAGACGGGCTACGGCAAGCGGGTCGCGCTCTCCGAGTTCCGCCGCAAGCACCGCGGCGGCCAGGGCGTCATGCTCATCCCCCTCGAGGGCCGCAAGACGGGCCGCGTCGCCGCCGTGCAGCAGGTCACCGAGGCGGACGAGGAGCTGCTCCTCATCAGCGCCGGGGGGCAGGTGGTCCGGACCCAGACGAACACCATCAACCGGTACTCCTCGGGGGCCCGTGGCGTCATCACCATGCGGCTCAACGATGGTGACCGGGTCGTCGGCATCGCCGCCTTCAGCGAAGGGCTGGCGGAGCGCGGGGGCATGGGCGACAATGACGATCCCGAAGGAGGCCCGGGCGCGGCGAGCGACCCGACCTCGTGAGGGGCTTCGGCACGGAGGAGGCGCCCGTGTACTCCGACTCGTTCGACGTCTACTCGGGCAACTCCAACCTCGGTCTTGCCCGGAAGATCTGCCGCTACCTCGGCGTGCCGCTCGGGCGGGCCGAGGTCTTCTCGTTCTCGAACGAGAACATCTTCGTCAAGATCCTCGACAACGTCCGCGAGAAGGACGTCTTCGTCGTCCAGCCGACCTGCCGCCCCGTCAACCAGTCGATCATGGAGCTCCTGATCATGGTTGACGCGTTCAAGCGAGCGAGCGCGGGCCGGATCACTGCCGTCATCCCGTACTACGCCTACGGCCGGTCGGACAAGAAGGACCAGCCGCGCGTCCCGATCACCGCGCGACTCGTCGCCGACATGATCACGGTGGCCGGGGCCGACCGCGTCCTGTCGATGGACCTGCACCAGGGTCAGATCCAGGGGTTCTTCAACATCCCCGTGGACGAGCTGACCGCCGTCCACCTCCTCTCGAACTACTTCCGCCAGAAGCAGCTCGAGAACCTCGTCGTGGTGACCGACCTCGGGTTCGCGAAGCGCGCCCGGACCTTCGCCGAGCTCCTGGACGCTCCGCTCGCGATCATCGAGAAGCGGCGCGTGGGCAACCTCGACCGGGCCGAGGTCATGAACGTCATCGGCGACGTCCGCAACCGGCGGGCGATCATCGTCGACGACGAGATCGACACCGGGGGCACGCTCAGCGAGGTGGTCCGGGCCCTGGAGCGGGAGGGGGTCGTGGAGATGTACGCCTGCGCGACCCACGGGATCCTGTCCGAGCCGGCCGTCGAGCGCATCGCCGCGTCCGGCATCCGGGAGGTCGTCCTCACCGACTCGATCCCGCTGCCACCGGAGAAGCGCCTCCCCCAGATCACGACGCTCTCCGTCGCCCCGCTCATCGGCGAGGCGATCCGGCGGATCCATCGCGGCGAGTCGGTCGGCGCCCTCTTCTCCAGCGAGGTCGCGCTCACGCAGGAGCTCACGTTCTGGCACGACGGGACCGAGGAGATCGTCGACGCCCGCACGGGAGTGCCGTTGGCGTCCGATCACGTGGCCGCCGCGCACGCACCCCACGACGCCGTGGCCGCCGGGGCCTCGGCCGCCCCCGCCCGCCCGTCCACCCTCATCGCCGGCGGCGAGCCGGCCCCCACCCCGGGAGACCGATGACCCTCCAGCTCCACCGGCCCGACGGCCAGGGCGGCCTCGAGCCCCAGACCGAGGCCCCGAAGGACTGGCGCGACCAGCTCGAGTCGCCGCGCTGGAACGCGTCGCCGCTCAGGAACCCGGAGATGAACCCGACGCGAACGTGGGTGAGCGTCCTCTTCTGGGGCGCCTTCGCCGCGTTGACGTTCGTCCTCCTCCTCGTCGGGTACGGCACCGGCTTCTGGTCGTAGGCTCGGTGCCCCGCCGGAGGCCAGCCCGCACGGGGTCGTCGGAGCCACCCGACCCTCGCGCCGATCCTGTCGATCGCGCGGGATCGCCCTGCGCTTCGAGCCGCCGGCCGGCGCGAGGCGGCATCTCCGTCGTGGCGGGTGGGCTCCTGCAGGACCTCGAGGAACGCCTGCGACGCGACCTCGCGCCCGTCGAGGAGCGCGTGCGTCCCGGCGAGGAGCAGCGCGGGCTCGCCGGCGGGATCCTGCCGCCGGCCGTGGAGGGCGACCCGCTCGTGATCGTCCTGTCGGCGCCGTCGGGCGAGTCGGAGGTCGGGGAGCCGAACGGACGCTGAGCGGCGCGGGCCGGGCGGGGGCTGCCGGGCTGCCAGACTGCGCTGGCTGCCAGACTGCGCTGCCGAGTCGGGTTCCGACTCAGCAGGCGACCCTGCGAGCACGACGGGTCCGCGAACACGCAGCGTTACGGTACCTGTCGAGCGTGGCGATGCCCCCGGCGAGTCGGATCGCGACTCGCGATGAACGCGAGGCCGGGTCGACCCGGCCTCGGGGAGCCCGACGGCATTGCCGACGGCCCCGGCGGCCCCCTGACGGACCCCCGCCTATACTGTCGCGGCCATGGTCATGGGTTTCCTCTCCCGTTTCGTCGATTCCAACGACCGCGAGGTCAAGCGGATCCAGCCGCTCGTCGACGCCACCAACGCGTTCGAGTCCGAGGTCGAGCGCGAGTCCGACGCCGAGATCCGCGCCCGCGTCGACGAGATCCGGGCCGAGCTCGCCGAGGTGCAGGCCGCATTCGGCCCGTCGAAGGACGAGCTCGAGCAGCACGACCCCGAGCGGCGCCGAGACGCGGAGAAGGCGCGCCGCAAGAAGGAGAACGAGCAGCTCCAGGCGGCGCTCGACGACGTTCTCCCGGAGGTCTTTGCCTGCGCCCGCGAGGCGATGAAGCGCACGATCGGGATGCGCCACTTCGACGTCCAGCTCATCGGCGGAGCCGTCCTCCACCAGGGCAAGATCGCCGAGATGAAGACGGGCGAGGGCAAGACCCTCGTCCCGACGCTCGCGGCCGCCCTCAACGGTCTCACCGGGCGCGGCGTCCACGTCGTCACGGTCAACGACTACCTCGCTCGCCGCGACGCACAGTGGATGGGGCCCGTCTATCACTTCCTCGGGCTATCCGTCGGGATCATCGTCCACGACACCGCCTACGTCTTCGCGCCCGGGCACCCCACGAGCGACGAGCGCCTCATCAACCTCCGCCCGGTCACCCGCCGCGAGGCGTACGCGGCCGACATCACGTACGGCACGAACAACGAGTACGGCTTCGACTACCTCCGCGACAACATGGTCACGGAGCTCGACCAGCGCGTCCAGCGCGAGCGCTTCTTCGGGATCGTCGACGAGGTCGACAACATCCTCATCGACGAGGCGCGCACACCGCTGATCATCAGCGGCCAGGCCGAGGAGTCGGCCGACCTCTACTACACGTTCGCCCGCCTCGTCCCGAAGCTCCAGGGGCGCCCCGAGGGCGCCGAGGAGGGCGGCGACTACTTCGTCGACCTCAAGGACCGCGCCGTCTCGCCCACCGAGGAGGGCGTGGCGAAGATGGAGCGCCTCCTCGACCTGCCGAACCTGTACGACGCCGACCCGCGGTACGCGCGGCACTTCGAGCAGGCCCTGCGCGCCCATGCCCTCTACCGGCGCGACAAGGACTACCTGGTCAAGGACGGCGAGATCGTCATCGTCGACGAGTTCACGGGGCGCCAGATGCCCGGCCGCCGCTGGAGCGAAGGGCTCCACCAGGCGATCGAGGCGAAGGAGGGCCTCCGCGTCCAGCGCGAGTCGGTGACGCTCGCGACGATCACGTTCCAGAACTACTTCCGCCTCTACGACAAGCTGGCCGGCATGACGGGCACGGCGATGACCGAGGCCGAGGAGTTCCACAAGATCTACGCCCTCGAGGTCGTCTCGATCCCCACCAACAAGCCGATGATCCGCGACGACGACGCGGACCTCGTCTTCCGGAACGAGAACGGCAAGTTCAACGCCGTGATCGATGAGATCGAGGAGATGACCGAGGCCGGCCGCCCGGTCCTCGTCGGCACGGTCTCCGTGGAGAAGTCGGAGATCCTCGGCGAGCTGCTCCGCCGGCGCGGGATCAAGCACGAGGTCCTCAACGCCAAGTTCCACGAGAAGGAGGCCGGGATCGTCGCCCAGGCCGGTCGCAGCGGGGCGGTGACGATCGCCACGAACATGGCCGGCCGCGGGACCGACATCGTCCTCGGCGGCAACCCGGCCGGGCTCACCTCGGAGATGCTCCACCAGCGCGGCCTCAACCCGGCCGAGGTGGACAAGGCCACGTACGACGAGGTCTTCCGCGAGGCGAAGGCGCGCTGCGACGCGGAGCACGACGTCGTCGTGGCCGCCGGCGGGCTCCACATCATCGGTACGGAGCGCCACGACAGCCGGCGCATCGACAACCAGCTTCGGGGTCGCGCCGGCCGCCAGGGCGACCCGGGCTCGTCCCGCTTCTACCTGTCCCTCGAGGACGACCTCATGAAGCGATTCGCCTCCGAGCGGGTCGCCGGCCTCATGGAACGCCTCGGCCTCGAGGACGACGTCGCGATCGAGTCGCGGATGGTGTCGAAGACGATCGAGAGCGCGCAGTCGCGCGTCGAGGGCTTCAACTTCGACATCCGCAAGCGCGTCGTGGAGTACGACGACGTCATCAACAAGCAGCGCGAGACGATCTACGCCGAGCGGGACAAGGTCCTCCACAACGAGGACCTGACCGACACGGTGCGGGCCTTCCTCGACGAGGAGATCGAGGCCGTCCTCGACACGTACTGCGCCGGCGAGCACTCCGACGACTGGAGTCTCGAGGCGCTGCAGCACGCCCTCCACGCGATGGGCCTCGACGGGCCCGGGACGTCCGAGGACGAGCTCTGGGAGGTCGGCTCACGCGAGGCGCTCGGGGCGCACCTCCGCGAGCTCGCCGACGCGAAGCTGGAGGGCAAGGAGGCCGAGGTCGGCGAGACCGACTGGGCGATGGTCGAGCGCCTCGTGCTCCTGCGGACGATCGACTCGCTGTGGGTGGAGCACCTGACCGAGCTCGATGACATGCGGCGCGGCATCGGCCTCCGCGGCTACGCCCAGCAGGATCCGCTCAACGAGTTCAAGAAGGAGGCGTTCAGCCTCTACGACCAGCTGCGCGCCCTGATCCGCCACCAGGTCGGCACCGCGATCTTCCGGGTCCAGATCGTCAAGCAGCCGGCGGCCCCGACCCCGGACGAGTCGCAGCTGGCGGCGAACCTCGCCGCCGGCGCCACCGCGATGGCCGGGGCCGGCGCCCGGGCACGGGCGTCCACGAGCGTCGCCGACGGCTCGACGACGTCAGCCGCGCCCGCGGCGAGCGCCCCCGCGGCGGGCGGCCGAGCCGGGGCACGCGGCGCCACGGCCGTCGGGTCGGGCGGTGTCGTGGCCCGCGGCCTGCCCTCGGGACCCGCGATCCGCGCCATGCAGCAGCAGGTCGGCGACCGGGCGGCCGTCCCCGCGCAGGGCGCGGGCGCCGGTGCGAAGCTCGGCCGCAACGACCCCTGTCACTGCGGCTCAGGCGTCAAGTACAAGAAGTGCCACGGCCGCTGAGCGAAGACGCCCCCTCGGGCCCCGATCTGTGCGCGGCGCCCAAAACTCCCTCTTGGCCACTTCGCATTCCGCCCCTATACTCCGGTTCGATGCTGCGCACGCGCGCGGCGAGCGCCCCCGGCGAGCCCAGGTGCCGGACGGTCGCGCCGCACACCGAAATCGGTCTGAGCGAGGGAGTGGTGAAGCAGGTCGAGGACGCCACATTCGTCGATCTCATCGCCTGTGAGCGCGACTGCCGCTCCTGCAGCTACGCCGCAGCCCTCGACTGCGACGGCAACTGTGGCGTGTGTCCGCACAACGGCTACTGCCCCTGCGTGAACCCCGTCGTCGCCCGCAGCAAGACGGCCCTCCGGCTGATCGAGCTGCGGCCGATCCTGCTCCAGGACGCGCGAGGCCGGATCTAGGTGGATCGGGCCGAGCTTCGCGACCTCGTCGAGCGGATCCGCGCGACCTCGGGGCGTCTTTGACCTCGCCGCCCGGGAATCGCGACTCGCCGAGCTCGAGGGCCTGACCTCCGCCCCCGCCTTCTGGGATGACCAGCGCACCGCGCAGCGGGTCCTTCGCGAGGCCGACGGCCTCCGCGCCGAGGTCGACCTGTGGCGCGATGTCGAGTCGCGAGCGATCAGCCTCGAGGAGCTCTTCGACATGGCCACCGAGGCCGGCGACGACGAGATGCTCGCCGAGATCGGCCGGGATGCCGAGAGCCTCCGCGTCACGTTCGAGCGGGAGCGCACCGCCCTCCTCTTCTCCGGCGAGTACGACAACGGCAGCGCGATCATCTCGATCAGCGCCGGGGCGGGCGGCACGGAGGCCACCGACTGGGCCGAGATGCTCCTCCGGATGTACCTTCGCTGGGCCGAGCGGCATCGGTTCAAGACGGAGATCGTGGACGCGACCGAGGGCGAGCAGACCGGCCTCAAGAGCGTGACCGTCGAGATCGACGGTCGCCGCGCCTACGGGCTCCTGCGCGCGGAGCGCGGCGTCCACCGGCTGGTGCGGATCAGCCCGTACGACGCGCAGAAGCGCCGCCAGACCACGTTCGCCCTCGTCGAGGTCCTGCCCGAGGTGGACGAGGCCGTCACCGAGATCGAGCTCGACTGGGACGAGATCCGCATCGACACGTACCGCAGCCAGGGCGCGGGCGGCCAGCACGTCAACAAGACCGACTCGGCGGTGCGGCTCACGCACTTCCCGACCGGGCTCGTCGTCCAGAGCCAGAACGAGCGCTCCCAGACCCAGAACAAGGAGACCGCGATCAGGGTCCTCAAGGCCCGCCTCCTCGAGCGGGCGCTCGAGGAGAAGGAGGCGGAGCTCCGCCTGCTCAAGGGCGAGCACGTCGAGGCGGGCTGGGGGAACCAGATCCGGAGCTACGTGCTGCACCCCTACCAGATGGTCAAGGACCACCGGACGGACCTGGAGACGTCGAACACCTCGGCCGTCCTCGACGGAGAGCTCGACGCCTTCATGCACGCCGAGCTCGAGCGGGAGGCGACGGGGACGCCCGTGGCCGGCGCGGGCGAGCCCGCGTGACGCCGGGCGTCAGGCTCCGCCCGGCGCGCGACGACGAGCTCCTCACCTGCGCCGAGATCTGGCGCGCGGGCCTCGACGACTACGGGCACCGGGTGGGGCGGCCCCCGACGATCGCCGCCCCCGAGGCGCTCGTCGGGCTCCTGGGCCACCTCCGGTCCACCGATCCCGACGGATTCCTGGTGGCCGAGGGGCAGGGCACGGAGGGCGACGACGCCTCGAAGGTCGTCGGCTTCGTCGCGGCGATCCGGCGCGGCAGCACCTGGTTCCTCTCGATGCTGTTCGTGCACCCGGCAGTCCAGGCACAGGGCCTCGGGCGAGCCCTCCTCGGGGCCGTCCTCCCGGCGGCCGGGGACGACGTCGCCCGCGGGACGTGCACCGACGCCGCGCAGCCGATCAGCAACGCCCTCTACGCCCGCCACGGGATCGTGCCCCGGCTGCCGGTCCTGGAGCTCGTCGGCCGCCCGCACCGGGGCCCGCTGCCGCCGCTCCCCGAGGGCATCCGCGCGGTCCCGTTCGAGCTGCTCGCGGGCGGTCCTCCCGGCGGCCCGGGCCCGAGCCGCCTGGCGGCCGGCGTCGGGAGCGTCGACCGGGCGCTCCTCGGCTACATCCACCCCGAGGACCACGCCTATCTCGCCGCCGCCGGGCGCCTCGGCTACCTCTACGAGGCGGGGGACGGGCGGGTCGTCGGCTACGGCTACGCCTCGGCGGTGGGGCGCCTCGGTCCGGTCGCGGTGGAGGACGAGGTCCTCTTCCCCGGCGTCCTCGGGCACCTGCTCGGCGCCGTCGCGCCGGCCGGCGCGGTCTCGACCTGGGTGCCCGGCGCGGCCGGGCGGGCCGTGACCGCCCTCCTCGAGGCCGGCCTGCGCATCGAGGACTTCCCGGCGCTCCTGTGCTGGGACCGGCCGTTCGCGGACCTCTCGCGGTACGTCCCGATCTCGCTCGCCGTGCTGTGACGGGACACGACGCCGGCCCATCGCCCCGCGACGGATCCCGCGGGCGGTGGTAGCCTCGCGGCGACCGTGACGAGCGCGACCCTTCCCCCTGCCGCCTCCGCCGCAGCCGCCCGCCCGGTGCGCGGCGAGGCCGCGGACGGCCGCCCGGTCCTCGTCCTGCGCAGCGTCGGCAAGACGTACCCCAACGGCCGGGTCGCCCTCCGCGACGTCGACCTCCAGCTCGACGAGGGCGAGTTCGTCTTCCTCGTGGGCCCGTCCGGGGCAGGGAAGTCGACCCTCCTCCGCCTGCTCATCCGGGACGAGCTCCCGACGGCCGGCGAGGTCGTCGTCGACGGGCAGGACCTCGCCCGCGTCCCGCGCCGGCGCGTCCCCTCGCTCCGCCGCCGCATCGGGATCGTCTTCCAGGACTTCAAGCTGCTCCCCGCCCGGACGGTCGCCGAGAACGTCGCCTTCGCCCTGGAGGTGACGGGCACGCCGCGCCGGCGGATCGGCCCGGCAGTCGAGCAGGCCCTCGCCGTGGTCGGCCTCGCGGCCCAGGCGGACCAGCTCCCGACGACGCTGTCCGGCGGCGAGCAGCAGCGGACGGCGATCGCCCGGGCGCTCGTCCACGAGCCGCGGCTCATCATCGCCGACGAGCCGACCGGCAACCTCGACCCGCTCATCTCGTGGGAGATCATCCAGCTCCTCCTGCGGATCAACGAGCTGGGCGTGACCGTGCTCATGGCGACCCACAACGCCGAGGTGGTGACCTCCCTCCGACGTCGCGTCGTGGCCCTCGAGGAGGGCCGGATCGTGCGCGACGAGGTCGGCGGCTACCACCGCGAGGACTGAGGCCTCCCCTGGGCGCGATCCTCGGCTTCCCCCGCTTTCTCGCCTTCAGCGTCGGCCGGGCCCTGCAGGGGATCCGCCGCAACGCGCTCATGAGCCTCGCGGCCACCGCCACGATGGTCCTCATGCTCCTCCTCCTCGCGGGGTTCTGGCTCCTTCAGGCCGGCCTCGTCGCCGGCGTCGCCTACGTCGAGGAGAAGGTCGAGATCGTGGCCGACCTGCGCGACGTGGGCGGGGCGGACGCCGCGCTCGTCGTCCAGGCGGGCTCGCTGGCGGCCGACGTGGCCGCGCTGCCGGAGGTGCGCGAGGTCCGCTTCGTCTCGAAGGACGAGGCCCTGGCCCGCTTCCGGGAGCGCCTCCGCGAGCGGGGCCAGGTCGACCTGACCGGGTACCTCGAGCGGAACCCGCTGCCGGCGAGCCTCGAGGTCACTCTCGTCGACGCCCGCGACTACGAGCCCGTCGTCGCCCTCCTCGCCGCCCGCACGGACATCGTCGACGACGTCGTCGAGGTCCAGGAGCTCATCGACCGCCTGACGTCGGTCACGAACGTCCTCCGGACGGGCGGCCTCGTGATCCTCGTCCTCATCGGGTTCGTCGTCCTCTTCATCATCGTGAACACGATCCGGCTGGCGGTCGTCGCCCGGCGCGAGGAGATCGAGATCATGCGCCTCGTCGGCGCCTCCGACGCGTTCATCCGCTGGCCGTTCATCTTCGAGGGCGCCTTCGTCGGCCTGCTCGGCGCCGGGCTCGCCCTCGTCGTGCTGGCGGTCGTCGCGGCGCCGGTCGGCGACCTCATGTACGGGTTCTTCCGGGTCCTGCCCCTCGAGATGGGGTCGATCGTGCGCGACGTGGTGCTCCTCGTCGTCGGCACCGGCCTCGGGGTCGGGGTGCTGGGCTCCTGGCTCTCGGTGCGCAGCTACCTGGGCCGCTAGCGTCGCCAAGGGAAACCGTTCGGCGGCCCGATCCGAACTCCCGGTGTACGCTTCTCGCCCGCCCGACCCGCCGCGCCGCCGCGCCGCGGCCCCGCCAGGAACGCCGATGCCCGACCCGCTCGATCTCCAGCCCGCCGCCGACGACGCGTCCGACGCCGTCTCCGGCGAACTCGCCGGCGATCCGGGCGAGGTCGCCGCCGCGCCGACCGAGTCGGGCGCCCCCGCCGACCCCGCCCCGGCCCCCCGCCGCGGCGTCCGCCCGCTCCACGTCGCGATCGCCACGGTCGCGCTCCTCGCCGGCGCCGCGCTCTTCCTCTCGGGCTTCTCGCTGGGATCGCGAACGGCGACCACGCCGGGGACGGCGGCGTCGGACGCCGAGCTGTTCGCGCCCTTCTGGGACACCTGGGAGTCGATCACCAAGAGCTACGTCGGCGAGGTCGACCGGGCGAAGCTCGTCCAGGGCGCGATCGACGGGCTGATCGGCGCCCTCGACGACCCGTTCTCGTCGTACATGAGCCCCGAGGAGCTGCAGCGCCAGCGCGAGGCGATCGGGGGCGAGTTCTCCGGCGTGGGGGCCGAGGTGTCGACCCGGCCGACGACGGACGACGGCGACGGCTGCGACACGATCGGCCCGACCTGCCGGCTCGTCGTCGTGGCCCCGATGGACGGCTCCCCGGCGGAGCGGGCGGGGCTGAGGTCCGGCGACGTCGTGACCGCCGTTGACGGGCGATCCGTCGACGGCGAGACGCTCGACGAGGCGATCGCCCGGATCCGCGGCCCGAAGGGCACGACGGTCGTGCTCTCGATCGACCGCGCCGGCGAGCTGCTGGACCTGTCGATCGTCCGCGACACGATCGTCCAGCGCCAGGTCGAGACGCGCGAGCTGGCGGACGGCTCGGTGGAGTACGTCCGGATCGCCGGTATCTCGGACAACGCCGCGAGCCAGTTCGAGGATGCCCTGCGCGCCGCGCGCGAGCGGGGCGTGACGAAGTTCGTCGTCGACCTGCGCGACAACCCGGGCGGCTTCGTCACCGGGGCCCGCACGATCGCCAGCCAGTTCATCGACGAGGGTCCCATCTTCTGGGAGGAGGCGGCCGACGGCTCGCAGGTCGCCACCAACGCGGCCCCGGGCGGAATCGCGACCGGGGACGACATCCGCGTCGCCGTGCTCGTCAACGGCGGGACCGCCTCCGCGAGCGAGATGATCGCCGGCGCCCTCCAGGACACCGACCGCGGCACGCTGATCGGCGAGACGACGTTCGGCAAGGGCACGATCCAGCAGTGGATCGACCTGACGGCCGATGCGGGCGGCTTCCGGCTCTCGATCGCGAAGTGGCTCACGCCGGCCAAGCACTGGATCCACGAGGCCGGCCTGACCCCGGACATCGCCATCCCGGCCGACGGCGCCGCGGCGGGCGAGCCCGGCCCGACCGGCGACCCGTACCTGGACGCCGCGCTCGACCTCCTGGACGATGCCGCGGCGGTGCCCGGCCGCCTCGAACGCGCCGCCTGACCCGCCGGAGGTCTTGCGCGATCATCCGCCGTCCTGTACGGTTCGCCCGACCGAAAGGAGGTGATGTGCAGTGACGGACAGTAGCCAGCGTCGTTGCACCACCTCGCAGGAGACGGCCGTCTAGCACGGACGTCCCCCGCGGGTGGGGTGACTCGAAACGCGTTCGGACGCCGGTCCCGCCCTGGGGCCGGCGTTCGTGCGTTCGAGGCTCGCCTGCGGCATGATCGCCTGCGTGCGGCCCGCACCCGCCGGCGCGAGCGGCTACCGCGAGGCGACCCGTCGGGCCGCGCCGCACGTCCGCGGCGCCGGTTTGATCCGCAGCACAACGGAGGAGCCCCCGCCTTGGGCGAGCAGACCGTCGCCCTCAACCGCAAGGCCCGCCACGAGTACAGCATCGAGGACACCCTCGAGGCGGGCATCGTCCTGACCGGCACGGAGATCAAGTCGATCCGGGCCGGCAAGGTCAGCCTCCAGGAGGCCTACGCCCGGATCGACCGGGGGGAGGCCTGGCTCGTCGGCGCCCACATCGCCCCGTACGCCACCGGGAACCGCTGGAACCACGAGGCGAAGCGGACCCGCAAGCTGCTCCTCCACAAGCAGGAGATCCATGAGCTCCTCGGCCGGACGAAGTCGAAGGGCCTGACGCTCGTCCCCCTCCGCCTCTACATCGACGATCGCGGTCACGCCAAGCTGCAGATCGGCCTCGGGCGCGGCAAGCAGCTCCATGACCGTCGCCGCGACATCGCCGAGCGGGACTCGCGGCGCGACGTGGAGCGGGAGCTCTCCGACGCCCGGCGGGGGCGCTAGCGGCAGACCATGGATCGTCGCAGGGCGATGGTCGCGGACGGCTACGACGCGCTCGTCGACGACTACCTCGCCTGGGCCGCCGGCGTCGTCGATCCCCGTGATCGGATGCTCGACGCCTTCTCGGCACCGCTGGCGGCGGGAGCGCGGGTCCTCGACCTGGGGTGCGGGGCCGGCCTGCCGTCGACGAAGTGGCTGGCGGAGCGCTTCACCGTCACCGGCGTCGACATCTCGGCCGGGCAGGTCGCCGCAGCGCGGATCCGGGTGCCCGGGGCGACGTTTCTTCGCGCCGATCTCGTCGAGCTGGACTTCCCCGCCGGCTCCTTCGACGGCGTGACGGCCCTGTACTCGATCCCGCACGTCCCCCGCGAGGAGCATGCGGCCCTGTTCCGCCGCATCGCCCGCTGGCTCGCACCCGGAGGGCGCCTGCTGGCGGTTCTCGCGTCGTCCGACAGCCCCGACTGGACCGGGGAGTGGCTGGGCCGGCCGATGTTCTTCAGCGGTCACGACGCCTCGACGAACCGGCGGCTCCTCGCAGAGGCCGGCTTCGAGCTGCTCGTCGACGAGGTCGTCGAGACGGTCGAGCCCACGGGGGCCGTCCCCTTCCAGTGGGTCATCGCTCGCCCGACGGACCCATCCGGCAAGCGATGAGGGCGGCCGATCCGGAAGCGGTGGGCTCCGGGACGGCACCGGCCGCGGGATATACTCCGTCCACCGGCCTCACCTGATCCGTGCCGAGACCCGCCGAGCGCAGACCCGGCTCGACCGAGGATGACGCATGAAGCTGTTCGGACGCGGGGGACGTGCTCCGAAGCCGCCGGCCGACGCCGACCTTGCCGATCGGCTGAAGGACGTCGCGGAGTGGCCGCTGCCGCAGCACGTGATGCCCGCGTCCGGCGCAGCCGAGCCGGGCCCCGACCGCACGCCGGACGAGCCGCCCGCGAAGCTCGAGGCCGATCCCACTCCCGTGACGGCGGATGGCGTGAATGATGCGATGGCCGACGCGATCCCGGCCGGGGCGGAGACGCCACCTGGCGTGGCGCCCGACGAGCCGACGCCGGACGCGGCCGCCGAGCCGGCGCCCGACGAGCCGCGCGGCCCGACGAGCCGGCTTCCGACGAGCGCGGGCCCGACGAGCCCGACGAAGCCGTGGCCGACGAGTCGACGACGGCGGTCGCCGACGTCCCGCCGCCGGATCCGCACGTCGACCGGCTCACCGACCTCCTCGGCCCCGAGGTCTTCGAGCGGATCCTGGCGGCCGAGTCCGCCCGCGGGCGGCGGTATCGGCGACCGGCGACGCTGGTGCTCACCGAGCTGGCCGGCCTCGACGAGCTGACCAGGTCCTGGGGGGTCGAGGTCGGCGTGCAGGCGGTCGTCTCCCTCGCCTCGGTGCTCCGGGCCACCTCGCGAACCAGCGATTACGTCGCGCGGGTGGCCGTCGACCGCTTCGCGATCATCCTCACCGAGACCGACGAGATCGCGGCGATCAACTACGTCGAGCGCGTCCGCGAGGCCTGGAGCGCCCAGCAGGTGATCGCGATGGGGGCGCTCCGGGTCGGGATCGGCTGGGCCGGGACGCCCGGCCGGGCGACGCTCGTGGATGCCCGGCCGGACGCCGAGAAGATCCTGCGCGACGACCTCCGTTAGGTTCGCGCTCGCGGCCGCCTCACCGGTGCCGGTCCTGAGCCCGCCGGCGTCGGCAAACCTGCTGCTCGCCGAGAGCGAGCCGACCCATGGCCTCGCCGCCCCCGCCGGGTCGGCACGGGTCGATCGGCCGGCCGCGGTAGAATGGCGGCTCGCCGGCCCGAGCGCCGGCGCGGAACGGCCTCGCGGCCGCTCCGATCGGTGGGGATGCGTGGTCTCGACGGGGCCCCGCAGCCCGGGAACGCGAGCCGAGGATGCCGCTCTGGCCTCGTTAACAAGGCGGCAAACCGAAGTAACTGCCAACAAGCAGCCTGCTCTCGCGTACGCGGCCTAGGCCGTAGAGTGAGCGTGGAAGCGGCCTCCCCTCCGTGGGCCGTGGAAGCGTCAATCAGCGGAGGTGCAGCCCCGGCAAGCGCCGCGTAGCCGGGAGTCAAGCCCGATCTAGGGACACGCAGCTGGGCCGGTCAGCGCTCCTGCCGATGGGGGCGGGCCGGCCGAGATCAAGCATCGGACACGCTCGTAGTGGTTCCGGGTCACGGGTTTCGGACGGGGAGTTCGACTCTCCCCCATCTCCACCAACCTCCCGCTCGTCGCGCCGAGGGCGGGTGCTGTCACGCCGGCGGCCCGGTCCCGATCGAACCTCGGGAGGGAGCGCATGCCGAAGACCGTGGTCATCGTCGGGGCCCTCGACACGAAGGCCGACGACTTCCGGTACCTCCGCGACCTGATCGAGGGCGCCGGCCTCGCGACCCTCCTCGTCGACTTCGGCGTCATGGGGCCCACCGATCTGGAGCCGGACATCGGCCGCGACGAGGTCGCGGCGGCGGGCGGCGGCGACCTTGCGCGGATGGCGTCGGGCGACCACAAGGACGAGGCGATGCGAGCGATGGCCGCCGGCCTGGCGGCCGTGGTGAGCCGGCTCCACGCCGCGGGCCGCGTCGACGGGATCATCGGCATGGGCGGGAGCGGGGGCACCTCGATCGCGACCGCGGCGATGCGCGCGCTCCCGGTCGGGCTCCCCAAGGTCATGGTCTCGACGATGGGCGGCGGCGACGTCAGCGCCTTCGCGGGCACGAAGGACATCGCCTTCATCCCCTCGGTCGTCGACGTGGCCGGCCTCAACCGGATCAGCCGCCGGATCTATGCCAACGCGGCGGGAGCGATCGTCGGGATGGTGGGGATGGAGGCCCCGACCGGCCGCGCCGACCGGCCGCTCGTCGTCGCCTCGATGTTCGGCAACACGACGAGGGCCGTCGACCACGCGAAGGACATCGTCGAGGCCGCCGGCTACGAGGTCCTCGTCTTCCACGCCACGGGGACCGGCGGACGGACGATGGAGGGCCTGGTCGCCGACGGTTACGCCGCGGCCAGCCTCGACATGACGACGACCGAGCTCGCCGACGAGGTCTGCGGCGGCGTTCTCTCGGCCGGGCCGGAGCGCTGCCTGGCGGCCTCTCGGGCCGGGATCCCGGCCGTCCTCGTCCCGGGCTGCGTCGACATGGCGAACTTCGGCGGGATCGAGACAGTCCCGGAGCGATACCGCGACCGCAACCTCTACCAGTGGAACCCGAACATCACGCTGATGCGGACCACGCCGGACGAGAACCGGCGGATCGGCGAGCTCATCGCCGCCGCCGCGAACGCCGCGACCGCTCCCGTCGCGGTCCTCCTGCCCCTCCGCGGCGTCTCGATGCTCGACGCGGAAGGCCAGCGCTTCTGGGACCCGGCCGCCGACGCCGCCTGCTTCGATGCCATCCGCGCCGGCGCGAAGCCGGGCGTCGCGGTGATCGAGGTCGACGCGAACATCAACGACCCCGAGTTCTCCGGCCGCGTCGCCCAGACGCTGCTGGGGATGCTGCGCGGCGCCTGACCTCCGAGCGGCGCGATCAGCCGCCCCACGACGTCCAGAGGAGGACACCATGCCGTTCATCCCTCGCGCCGAGACCGTCCGGCGCCTCCGCGCGCAGGTCGAGGCCGGCGTGCCCATCGTCGGCTGTGGCGCCGGTACCGGGATCTCGGCCAAGATGGCCGAGGCCGGCGGCGCCGACCTGATGATCATCTACAACTCGGGCCGCTACCGGATGGCCGGCCGCGGCTCGCTGGCCGGCCTCCTCGCCTACGGCGACGCGAACGGCATCGTCGTGGAGATGGCCAGCGAGGTCCTGCCGGTCGTGAAGGACACGCCCGTGCTCGCCGGCATCAACGGGACGGACCCCTTCCGCCTCATGCCGGTCTTCCTGCGGCAGCTCAAGGAGATGGGCTTCGACGGCGTCCAGAACTTCCCGACGGTCGGCCTCATCGACGGCGACTTCCGGAAGAACCTCGAGGCGACCGGGATGGGCTACGACAAGGAGATCGAGGCGATCCGGACCGCCTCGGACCTGGGGCTCTTCTGCTCGCCCTACGTCTTCACGCCCGACGACGCCCGGGCGATGGCCGAGGCCGGCGCCGATCAGCTCGTGGCCCACGTCGGCCTGACGACGGCCGGCTCGATCGGGGCGGGCGTCGCCCTGACGCTCGACGAGGCGATCGACCGGGTGCTGGCGATCGCCGATGCCGGGCGCAGCGTCCGCGACGACATCCTCGTGATCTGCCACGGCGGCCCGTTCGACGAGCCGGACCAGGTCGGCCGGGCGCTCCTGCGGATGCCAGGCGTGCACGGCTTCTTCGGCGCGTCGAGCATCGAGCGGCTGCCGACGGAGCGGGCCATCCGCGGCCAGGTGGAGGAGTTCAAGCGCCTCGCCGTCGCCCGCTGACGGCGACGGCCACGGCGAGCCGGTGCCGGCCGCCCGGCTGCGGTGCCGGCCGCCGGGCTCCGGCGCAAAGGCGCCGGGTCAGGCTGCCTGGAGCTCCGAGCGGTCGATGATGACGCGCCGGTCGTGCCCGACGAGCCACTCCAGCGACACGAGGCGCGCCAACAGGTCGCGGGGCTGCTCGCTTCGGCCCGTGCACTCGAGCCACAGCCCGCCGTCGCGGTCGACGGGGATCATCGGCGCGCCGCAGGCGCAGCGCGGCGTCCGGCGCTGTGCGTCGTTGACGAGGTGGAGGACGGTTGCGCGGTCGTACATGACATGAATCCCTTGAGTAGAAACGATCCGTTGCGTATCCTAACACCATGACGACGGTGAATCAAGACGCAGCGTCTCGCAACCGGTCCCCGGTGGTCGCGCCCGGCCGCGCGAAGGGAGGACGCCCCCGGAGCGACCGCGTTCACCGGGCGATCCTCGAGGCCGCGCGGGCGGAGCTCGTCGAGCACGGCTTCTCGCGCCTGCGACTCGAGCACGTGGCGGCTCGTGCCGGCGTCGGGAAGGCGACGATCTACCGCCGCTGGTCCTCCAAGGAGGCACTCGCCGGCGAGCTCCTCGCAGGCCTGGTGGCGCCCCACATCGCCGTGGCGGACGTGGGGAGCACGCGGGAGGAGGTCCTGGCCTGCGTCGCGAACACCGTGTACGCCGTCACCGAGACCCCGTTCGGGCCGGTGGTCCGCGCGCTCCTCTCGCAGATCGCGGTCAACCCGGCGGTCGGTGACCCCTTCCGGGCCACGATGGTGAGGGCGCGGCGCGAGGAGGTGGCGCGCGTCGTGGCCCGGGGGATCGCCCGCGGCGACCTGCGCGACGACGCCGACGCGGGCGTCGCGACGGAGATGCTCGTGGGCCCGGTCTACTTCCGGCTCGTGTTCGGCGGCGCGCTCGACGCCGACTTCGCGCGGCGGATCGCCGACGGCGTGTACCGGGGGATCTCGAGAGCGCCCTGACGAGCGGTCGGGACTACGGCTCCGGGGAGGGCGCCGGGGTCGGAGCCGGGGTCGGCGTGGGCTTCGGCTTGCTGCTCGTCGCACCCTTGCCGACGAGGACGATCCCGTTGACCCGCTTGTAGTCGGAGTACCAGGTGTCGTCGTGGATGACCTTGCCGCTCTTGTCGCGGACGGTTCGGGTGACCCAGACCTGCATGCCGTCGACCGGGTACTCGATCCGCTGGCGCTGGCCGGCCCGGAGGCTGGTCGTGTACTGGACGGTGTCGATCGCCCGCGTCACGTTGCGGATGGTCGGGCGGGAGAACGACACGGACCGGCCGGTCGGAGGACCCCAGATCTCGAAGGTCACCACGCCGGGGCTCGCGATGCCGCGGATCAGGATCGGGAACTTCGTGTCGTTCCGGAAGCGCATGCTCTGCTGTGAGCTGCCGCTCTTCCAGACGGTGGCGTCGAGGCCCGTCGGGTACCGCGAGATGTAGTAGTAGTGGTTGTCCCGACTGAGGATCTCCAGCCCGGCCCGCGCCGCGGCGTTGAACAGCGTCGTGGAGCACGAGCAGATCCCGCCGGCCAGGGCTCCCGTCGGCTCGGTTCGGCCGTTGAGGATCGCGCCGCCGTCGCGGTAGCCGCGTTCGTAGGTGACCGGCCCGACGGCCTTCCAGAAGTCGAAGACCGCACCGGGCGCGACGACGTAGCCATTGATGTCGCGGGTCGGGATGCTGATGTTGTTGGCGTACCCGTTGCGCTCGGAGACGTCGTAGTAGGTCGTCCAGCGCGAGAGCCGCTTCATCCGCGGCGCCGCCTTCTCGGCCTCCTCGGTCGTCAGCTTCGGCTTCACGGAGGTGATCGCGAGCGCGACGGGCGGCGGGGCCTCGGTGGACACGGTCGTCGCCCGGGCGTTCAGGGCAGCGGCGACGAG
The DNA here is from genome assembly GCA_963736545.1 of uncultured Chloroflexia bacterium. Taxonomy (GTDB): domain Bacteria; phylum Chloroflexota; class Limnocylindria; order Limnocylindrales; family CSP1-4; genus CTSoil-043. The sequence goes on along the minus strand of CAVTPA010000001.1, from coordinate 2,344,455 downwards.
CGCGGCGGACGCCTCGACGTCGAGGGTCCGGCCGTTCTTCGCGGCGACGACACCGACGACGCCGGCGCTGCGCCCGACGAGGAACGTGGCGTCCTTCGGGGCCTTGTCGATCTTCCTGGCCAGGCCGGTCAGCGCCTTCGTGGCGGCGTCCGGGGCGACGGTCGGGACGTACTCGCCGGAGGCGCTCTCGCCGAACGTGATCCAGTCGCGGACGGTCGCCGCGCCGATCTTCCAGTCCTCCTTGCCGTGCGAGAGGCGGACGTCGCGGGCCATCCGGGTGGCCGCCTGCACGGCGTCGGCGACGTCCTCGTCGGTGACGGCAGGATCGACCGGCACGGCGTCGAAGGCCATCTCGAGGTTCTCGGGCGCGGCGGGGTCGGCAAGGCGCTCGACGATCGCCTGCGCGACCTCCTCGCGGGGAAGGCCCCGGCCCGCAGAGGCAGGGGTCGTCTTGAACCCGGCCTTCGCGACGGCGGCAGTTCCGGAGACGGGAGCGCGGTCGACGATTCCGGCGGCCCGTTCGACCTCGCGGGCCACGCTCGCGGCATCGATCACCACGAGTGGCCCGATCACCGTCCCGTCGAGGAGGCTGCGAACGCCCTGGGCGACGCGGCCGACCGCATCGCCGTCGCTCCGCCCGACCGACCAGGCGAGGTCGACCAGCGTGTCGACGTCGGCCCGACGACCGAGCGCCGCATACGGGATCCGGACCTCCGTCCCATCGACGACGAGGGTGACCGCGCCGTCGCCGTACCCGGCCAGCTCGCCCTCGAGCATGGCGGCGGCGGCAGTGCGCGTCAGGCCGGAGACGTCGACGCCGTCGACCGTGACCCCGGGGTAGACGCGGTCGGCGTACTGGCCCTGGTAGGCGAGGAGCGCGCCGGCCCCGAACCCGAAGGCAAGGACGAACCCGGCGAGCACGCCGAGAAGCAGCTTGCCGAACGGGAAGCGGCGGTGGTCGGGATGCGTGGCGGGCGAAGTCGTCATCGAGTGCGAGAATCTACCCAGCATTCGGTCAGAAACGGCGTCCGCACCCATGGCGCCGGGGAACGGGGGCCGCGGCTCACCCGGGGCGCGGGATGACCACGATGCGTCGGTTCGGCTCCTCGCCGATCGACTGGGTGCCGACGGCCGGATGCCCCTTGAGCGCGAGGTGGACCCAGCGCCGCTCGAGCGCCGGCATCGGCTCCAGCTGGAGCATCTTGCCGGTCTCGACGACCCGCTCGGCCGCACGCAGGGCGATCTCGCGGAGCTGCTGCTCGCGGCGGCCGCGGTAGCCCTCGACGTCGACGAGGACGCGGGTCCACTCGCCCATCTCCCGGGAGAGCATGAGGTTGACGATGTGCTGGAGCGCCGAGAGGCGCTCGCCCTTGCGCCCGATGAGGGCACCGAGTGCCTCGTGCTCCTCGTCGTCGTTGCCCACGACGTTGAGGCGATTGGTCTCGCCGGTCTCGACGGCGACCGTCACCTCGAACCCGAGATGGCCCATCAGCTGCTCGAGGATCGCCTTGCCGGCGGCGAGCGCCGTGGGCGATGCCTCGGCGGCCTGCAGCTCTTCGCGCTCCCGGACGACGGAGCGGGCGACCTGCACCATCTCCTCTTCGGCCGTGGAGACGGCCGCGCCGCCACGCCCGTCCGGCGTGGCCGGGGGGCGCACCGGACGCTCGTCGCGTCGGGCGTCGCGGGGGGGGCGGGTCCCGGCGCGCGGCGGCCGATCGTCGCGGCGCGGGGGGCGGTCGTCGTCGCGGCGCGGGGGGCGGTCGTCGTCGCGGCGCGGGGGGCGGTCGTCGCGCGGCGGCCTGGGCGGCAGCGGGGCGGACTCGGCCGCCGCCCGCTTCGGGGCGGCACCGCCGAGCGCGCTCCGGGGTGCGGCGACGATGCGGGCGGGCTCGGCACCCATCCCGAGGACGCCGCGGCTGCCCGGGGTGAGGATCTCGAAGTCGAGCTCGTCGAGGCCGACGCCGAACGCCTCGCGGGCGCTCCGGAGGGCGTCCTCGACGGACTTGCCGGTGAACTCCTGGTATTCGCTCATGGTGTCAGCGCTTTCTCCCTCGGCGGCCCTGGCGGCCTCGTTCGCGCGGGCGGACGGTGGCCGCCGCGGATGCGGTGCGGCTGGCCTCGGTCCGGGCGGCTGGTTTGGATGGCTTGGACTTGTTGCCCTGGCTCGCGCCGCCGGGCGGCGCAGATCGGAGGGCGGGCGCCTCGACGGGGAAGCGCGGGCGGTGATCCTGCGCGAACCCGGGCGTCCGACCGAAGAGCGGGAACATGGAGCCCCAGCCGACGATCAGGTACTGCTGGGCGATCCCGAAGATCGTCGTCACGATCCAGTAGATGAAGAGGCCGGCGGGAAGGAAGCCGCCGTACAGGATGGAGATGAGGGGCAGGAAGAGGACGAGCTGCCGCTGCATCTTCGAGTTCTGGTCCTGGTAGGCGGGATCGGAAGGCGGCATCGTGATCCGGCTCTGGACGAACTGGAGGGCTGCGGCGATGAACGCGAGGATGCTGAAGCCGCCGATCAGCGGCAGCGGGAAGAGGACCTGCGGCTTCGAGACGTCCATGCCGCCGAGCCAGGCGACGGTGGTGTCGATGCACGGAACGTACGGGTCGTAGGCCGGGGTGCCGAGGCCATTCACGCACTGGACGTCGACGACCTGGACGCCGAACACGGTGAGCATCGCCGTCGGGTCCGGGTTCGTCAGGCCCTGGCTGATGACCTGGTACACGATCAGCAGCAGCGGCAGCTGGAGGAGGATCGGCAGGCAGCCCGATGCCGGGTTCACGCCGCGCTCCTTGTACAGCTCCATCTGCGCCTGGCTGAAGCCGGCCCGGTCGCCCTTGAAGCGCTTCTGGAGCTCCTTCAGCTCGGGCTGGATCAGCTGCATCCGCTTCGTCGAGACGATCTGGCGGCGGAAGAGCGGGATGAGCGCCGTCCGGACCACGAGGGTCATGACGATGATGGCGATCCCGATGTCCCCGGTGATCTGGTCGACCCACACGAGGAGGATGAAGAGCGCCTGGAAGATCGGGTTGAAGACCCAGGCGAGGAGGCTCATCGGGTCGGCGCCGGGGGTCGCCGGCTCCAGCGGCGGGTGCGGGGAAGCGGTGACCGACGGTGCCGCCGTTCCGCCGGGCACGACGGCCGGGTTGGCGCACGCGGCTGCGACGATGACGACGGCCACGAGCAGGCCGAACAGGGCCAGGTGGTCGCGCCGGAGGCGGGGGAGTGTCACGGCGTCCTCAGCTCACCGAACCGGGTCGTAGCCGCCCGGGTGCCACGGGTGGCAACGGGAGATGCGGCGGAGGCCCATCCAGCTTCCCCGGAAGAGCCCGTACTTCTCGATGGCCTGCTCGGTGTACCGCGAGCAGGTCGGGTAGTAGCGGCAGCTCGAGGGCAACCAGAAGAACACGATGCGGTAGAGGTGGATGAGCCCGATCCCGATCCGCTTCACGCGTCCGCCGGTCCTCCGAGCACTCCCCCTCGGCGGAGGAGCTGCTCCAGCGCCTCGACGAGCGCCTCGTGGTCCGCGCCCACGAGCGCCGGTCGGGCGATGATCAGTACGTCCCAGCCGGGCCGGAACGAGGGCGCCATCACCCTGAGCGCCTCCCGCAGTCGACGCCGTGCCCGGTTTCGGACGACCGCGCCGCCGAGAGACCGGCCGGTGGCGAAGCCGAACCGGACGCCATCCGAGTCGGTCCGCAGGAACCGGGCGGTCATCAGGGGGTGGGACCGGGAGGTCCCGCCTGCCTGGATGGCCTCGAAGTCCGCGGGCCGGGTGACCATCGCGAGCCGCCCGCGGGGGCGGCCCGGGGCCATCGTCAGACCGTCAGCCGCTTCCGGCCCCGGGCGCGTCGCGTCGCCAGGACGCGGCGACCTCCGGGAGTCTTCATGCGGGCCCGGAAGCCGTGTTCCTTGGCGCGGTGGCGCTTCTTCGGCTGGTAGGTCTGCTTCATTGGGCGTCGTGTCTTCCTCGTCTGGTCCGGCCCCCGGATCGAGCCGCAGCGCGGCTTCGGGAGGCACGCGAACGCGCCTGGCGCAAGTACGCCGGGCGCGTCAACGCCGGGCGATTATAGGAACGCCCGCTCGCGAGTGTCAAAGACGCGCTGGGGGAGCGCTCCCAGCACGGCCCCGCTCGATACTCCTGGGGGGTATGCGTGAATCCGGGCCGAATCGCCTTGCGGGGCCGTCCGGCGCGGTGCTACCATGCGGCGGCCCACGGCGCCCAGGACGCCCGCGGGCGACCCCGGAGAAGCCCCCGGGGCGACGCGGGAGGACCCCCGGCAGCGCCGGGGAATCGCTCGGCGCGCCTGCCCCCCGGTCGACCCCGTCATCATGCACCGCGCCCACCGTCACACCACCTCCGGCGCCCATCCGCCGGCCCACAGGGTCCTCATGGACACGAAGCACATCTGGCGAGCGGCGCTGGGGGAGCTGCAGGTCTCGCTGTCCCCGGCCAACTTCGAGACGTGGCTCCGCAACACCGCGCTCGTCGACGTCGACGACACGCGGTTCCGGATCTCCGTTCCCAACGGGTTCGCCAAGGACTGGCTCGAGACGCGCTACCGCCCCCTCATCTCCCAGACGCTCGCCCGCATCGTCGGCTACAGCGTCCAGGTCGAGTTCGTCGTGCTGGCCGAGCCGCCCGCGGCCGAGCCCGCCGGGGCCGGGACCGCGCCCCCCGCCCAGGTGCGGGTGGAGCCGACGCGGGTCGGCGCCGACGGAGGCGCCTCGAGCCTCAACGCGCGGTACACGTTCGCGAACTTCATCGTCGGGTCCGCCAACCGCCTCGCCCACGCGGCCGCCCTGTCGGTCGCAGAGCGTCCCGGCCACGCCTACAACCCGCTCTTCCTCTACGGCGGGGTGGGGCTCGGCAAGACCCATCTCATGCACGCGATCGGGAACGCCGTCATCGCCCGGTTCCCGCGCAAGAAGGTCGTCTACGCCACGAGCGAGAAGTTCACGAACGAGTTCATCACGAGCATCCAGCAGGGGCGCATCGACGACTTCCGGGCGCGCTACCGCCGGATCGACCTCCTCCTCATCGACGACATCCAGTTCATCGCCGACAAGGAGCGCACGCAGGAGGAGTTCTTCCACACGTTCAACGCGATCCACGAGGACGGCAAGCAGATCGTCCTCTCGTCGGACCGGCCGCCGAAGCAGATCACGACGCTCGAGGAGCGCCTCCGCAGCCGCTTCGAGTGGGGGCTCATCGCCGACCTCACCGCCCCCGACCTCGAGACGCGGATCGCGATCCTGCGGGCGAAGGCGGAGGAGACCTCGGCCCCGATCGGCTCCGACGTCGTCGAGTTCATCGCCCGCAAGGTCGTCAGCAACATCCGCGAGCTCGAGGGTGCGCTCAACCGGGTCGTGGCGTACGCCAGCATGGGCGCGATGCCGATCACGATCGAGCTGGCGCAGGCGGTGCTCTCGAACGTCCTCTACAACCCGAAGAAGCGCCAGGTGACGCCCGAGAAGATCGCGCGGGCCGTGTCGGAGTACTACGGCGTCGGCATGGACCTGCTGCGCGGCCAGAAGCGCGACCGCGCGATCGTCACCCCGCGCCAGATCGCGATGTTCCTCATGCGCGAGGAGACCGACGTCTCGCTCCTCCGGATCGGCGCCGAGCTCGGCGGGCGCGACCACTCCACCGTCCTTCACGCCTGCGACAAGATCGGCCGCGAGGTCTCCGTGAACGACGAGCTCCGGCGCGACATCGCCGCCGTCCGCGAGCTGATCTACGCCGACTGACCCCGGGCCGCCGGGCGCCGCGCCCCCGTGCCCCGGCCGCCCCCTCGGCCTTCCGCTGCGCCCTCGCGTCGGCCGCGATCGTGGAGAACCGGCTCCGTATGGTGGACAACCGAGGGTTGGTGTGGACGAGACCCCCTCCGGCCCTCGTGCCGGCTGTCGACGACGACGCCTCGGCGGCGGATGAACCCGCGACCATCTCGGGGCGGGCCGCGGCCGTCCACCACTCGTCCCCAGTGCTCTCCCGGCGCGGAGGTGCTTCTCGACAGTGGCGGGGCGGTCCTCCACGCCCTGCCGCCGCACGGCCGCGCACGGTCGTCCACGCGGTCCACACCATGATGACGATGATGATGACGTTCTGCGAAGATGGAACCCACCACGAGCCCACGGGTGACCCGGCCGACCCCGATCCACCCGCCAGCCCCGCCCGCGCACCCGGAGACACACGTCCGTGAACCTGTCGGTCATCCAGGAGAACCTGGCCCGCGGCCTGTCCGTCGTCAGCCATGCGGTCTCGAGCCGGAGCACCCTGCCCGTTCTCGCCAACGTCCTGCTCAGGACGGAGGACGCCGGTCTCAAGCTCACGGCCACGAACCTCGAGATCGGGATCACCTACTGGGTGCCCGGCAAGATCGAGACCGACGGCGCGATCACCGTGCCCGCCCGCCTGCTCACCGACGTCGTCAACTCGCTGCCGAACGAGCGGGTCGATCTCGAGCTCCTCGACGGCGACCGGCTCCACCTGCGCTGCGGCCGGTTCGAGACCCACCTCCGGGGCATCGACGCCGACGAGTTCCCGGCCATCCCCGCCGCCGGTGAGCGGCCGACGACCCGGGTGAGCCAGCGCGTCCTCCGCCGGGCGCTCGCCGAGGTCGCCTTCGCGGCCGCCACGGACGAGGCGCGCCCGATCCTCACGGGCGTCCTGACCCGCTTCGAGGGTGACCGGATCACGCTTGCCGCCGCCGACAACTACCGGATCGCGATCACGACGATCCAGGGCCTCGACGCCGTCGAGGAGACGAGCGTCGTCGTGCCCGCACGCTCATACATGGAGCTGGCCCGCGTCCTCACCGACACCGACGACCCCGTCGAGATCATCCTCGCGGCCCAGAAGAACCAGGTGCTCTTCCACCTCGAAGGGGTCGACCTCGTCAGCCGGCTCATCGACGGGCAGTTCCCCAACTACCAGCAGGTCCTGCCGGCGACGCACGCGACCCGGGTCGAGCTCGACCGCGACGACCTCCTCAAGGCCGTCCGGATCGCCGCCTACATCGCAAGCGCCTCCGCCAACATCGTCAAGCTCCAGGTCGCACCCGACGGGGCTGCCCACGTGACCGTCGGGGCCGCGGCAGACGTCGGCGATCACCAGGGCGTCGTGGACGCGGTGATCGAGGGCGACGGGACGACGATCGCCTTCAACGCCCGCTACCTCGCCGACGTCCTCCAGAACGTCGACGCTGATCGCTTCGCGATCGAGCTCAACGGGCCGCTCTCGCCGGGCGTCTTCCGGCCGGCCGACGGGCGCACCTACACGCACGTCGTGATGCCGGTCCGGACGACCTCCTAGGCGATCGGAGGCGGGGCTCGAGGGCCCCGGCGGCCCGCTGCTCACGTCGCTGCGCCTCGCCGGCTTCCGCGCCTACGACGCGCTCGAGGCGTCGTTCGGCGCAGGCCCCCACCTCGTCTGGGGCGCGAACGCGGCCGGCAAGACCAGCCTCCTCGAGGCCGTCGTCCTGCTGGCCCGCGGGGCGTCGCACCGGACGTCGAGCGACGCCGAGATGATCCGCTGGGGCGCCCCCTTCGCCCGCGTCGACGGGCGGCGCTCGCGCGACGGCGGTGACGCCGACCTCGACGTGACGCTGGTGCGCGACGGGCCGCCCGGCGGCCGCAAGAAGATCCGCGTGAACGGCGTCCCGCGGCGCTCGTCGGCCCTGGCCGGCGCGCTGCGCGTCGTCGTCTTCGCGCCGGAGGACATGCTCCTCGTCGCGGGCTCGCCGGGGCTGCGGCGGGCCGCCCTCGACGCGCTCGCCGGGCAGCGCTACCCGGCCTACGCGGCCGACCTCGCGACGTACGGACGGACCCTGGCGCAGCGGAACCACCTTCTCCGGGCCATCCGCGAGGAACAGGCGTCGCGCGACGAGCTGGGCTTCTGGGACGCCCGGCTGGTGGAGGCCGGCACGGCGATCCTCGACGCCCGCCACCGGCTCCTCGCCGAGAGTGCCACCTCGCTTGCGGCCGCCCACGAGGAGATCGCCCCGGGGGAGGGCGCCCTGGGGCTCCGGTACGTCTCGAACGCCCCGCCGGTCGGGAGCGAGACGCCGGGGGCGGCGCTGGCGCGCCGGCTTGCGGAGACGGCCGACAAGGAGCTGTGGAACGGCGCCACCCTCGTGGGGCCCCACCGCGACGACGTCGCCTTCGAGCTCGACGGTCGCGACCTGGCGACGTTCGCCTCGCGGGGGCAGCAGCGGACGGCGATCCTGGCCCTCAAGCTGGCCGAGCTCGACCTGCTCTCCGCGGTCGACGAGCGCCCACCACTGCTGCTCCTCGACGACGTCTTCTCCGAGCTGGACCCGGCCCGCCGCGCCCACCTGGTTCGGCGGATCTCGGCCCTCCCCCAGGCGTTCGTGACGACCACCACGCTCGCCGACCTCGACCCTGCCCTCCGCGCCGCCGGGACGGCGTGGCGCGTCGACGCGGGTGACGCCGCCGCCGGCGCCCGGCTCGTCGCGTCGGCCGCATGAGCCCGGCCCGCCGGTTCGACGATCCGGCCCAGCGGGGCCGGCGGCCGGTCCGCCGCGTGGGCGACCTGCTCCCCGACGCTGCGCGAGCGCTCGGGCTGGAGGAGCAGCTGCGGTGGGTGCAGGCCGCCGCCGCCTGGGACGCGGTCGTGGCAGAGCATCTCCCCGGCGCCGCCGGCGCCTCGACCCCGGTGCGCCTCGAGGGCGACGGGACGCTCGTCGTCGAGGCCGCCGCCCCGATCGTGGGCCAGGAGCTTCGCCTGCGGGCCGACGAGCTCCTGGAGGCGCTCTCCGCCGCGCCGGGCGGCGTGGCCGCGGTGCGGCTGCGGGTGGTGGTGGGCCGGGGTATCATCGGGCGGCCCTGACGGGCCGCGGCGCACCGTCGCCGCCGTCGCCGGGCGGTCCGGCGTCACGCCGGCGCGCCCTCCACCGTCCTGTGAGCCGATGGCCGTCCGACTGCAGATGAAGCTCGGCGTTGTGGCCGAGGCGGAGAGACTGGAGGATTCCCCGGACACCGTCGCCGTCGTCGAGCCGACGATCGGCGCCACGTCCCGCACCAAGGGGAGCCTCTACGTCGTCGTGTCCGGGATCGGGCGGGGGCGGCGCCTCCAGGAGGCCACGCGCCTGCTCGCCGACACGGTCCAGGGCGAGTACTACTACGACGAGTCGGCCGGGCTCATCGTCTGCCTCGAGAAGGCGATCCGCACGGCGAACCGCAAGCTGGTCGCCCAGCGCGACCGGCTCGGCCTGGGCCCCGAGGGAAGCGGGCCGATCGGCCTCGGCGTGGCGGTCGTCCGCGGCGGCGAGCTGTACGTCGCGACCGCGGGGCCGGTCCAGGCGTTCCTCGTCCACCAGGCGCACCTCCTCACGCTCCCGGAGCCGGACGGCGGGCGCGGGCTCCCCGTCGACGAGCTGGCGCCGAAGATCTGGCGCGGCGAGGTCGTCGCCGGGGACACCGTTGCCCTCGTCTCGCGGAACGTGACGGCGACCGCCGGGACCGACGCGCTCAAGGACGCCATCAACACGCTCCATCCGCAGGCGGCGATGGAGCAGCTCCACCGGGCCTTCCTTGCGGCCGGGGGCACCGGCAGCGACGGCGCGCTGGCGATCGAGGCTTCGGAGGTCGCGGCCACGAGCCAGCGGGGCCGGCTGGTCCCGGTGCGCCCGCCGGAGCCGCTGGCAGGCACGCCGGACCGATCGCCGATCCCCCTCGCCGACTCGGTCGGGGGCGGCGTCGCCGCCGTCTCCTCCGGGGCCCAGCGGGCCCGGTCCGCCGCGGGCGGCGCGGCGGGCGGCCTCCTGCGGTCGATCCAGGACCTCCTTCCGCGGCGCTCCCCGCGGTACCGGCGCGTCACGCCGGCGGCGACGCGGCGGGAATCCCAGCGCCGCGCGGCGGTTGCGGTCCTTGCGCTCGTCGCGGTCGGCTCGGTCCTCGGGGTCGGCCTGTGGGTCGTCGGCGGGGCGGACGGTGGTGTCATCGACGAGGTGACCGCGGGCGAGAAGGCCCTCGCCGCCGCCAAGGAGAACCTCCGCCTCGTCTTCGGCAACGGCGCGAACCTCATCGAGGACGACCCGAGCGGCGCCGAGCGGCTCCTCGTCGAGGCCCACGAGCAGATCGCCCTCGCCGCAGCGAACAGCGTCCCCGCCACGACGCTGCGGCCCCTCCGCGAGCAGGTCACCACCGGCCTCGACGACCTCTACGGCGTCGTCGAGATCGCACCGCAGACGGCCTTCTCGTTCGAGGACCAGGAGCAGGAGTTCAACCTGACGGACCTCGTCGCGGGACCAGACGGCGTGCCGTTCGTCCTCGACGCGACGACCAAGACCGTCTACCGGATCGACCTCCAGGCGAAGAAGGCGACACCCGTGATCCGGGCCGGCACGAAGGTCGGCCAGGCCGAGGTCGCGGAGCCCCGCCACCTCGCCGTCGGCGGCCGCGACGTCCTCGTCCTCGACGCGAAGAACGCCCTGTGGCGATGGCGCCCGGCCGACAACAAGGGCAAGGGCACACTGGCCCGGATCCGCATCGCGGAGGCCTCGACGTGGGGTGCCGACATCCTCGGCATCGGCACGTTCCTGCGAGACCCGGACGCCGGCCTCTACAACCTCTACGTCATCGACCCGTCCGAGCAGCAGATCCTGCGCTACTCGCCGGCCCAGGACGGCAGTGGCTTCCCCGGGGTCGGCACCGGCTGGCTGACGACGCCCCAGGACGTGTCGCAGGTCACCTCGATGGCGATCGACGGCGACGTCTTCCTGGCCGATTCCGGCATCGTCACCCGCTACGTCGGCGGCAAGAGCGGGAGCTGGGCCCCGGCGGAGCCCCCCGACACGCTGCTGCGGCCGGCCCCGGCCCATCGCCTCGTGGCCACGCCCGACGGGCGCACGGAGGGGATGCTCTACACGTACGACCCGGGCAGCGACCGCATCCTTGCCTACGACAAGCCGAGCGGACGCTACATCGCCCAGTACCGCGTCGCCGGCGAGGGCCCGGACTGGGCCGACCTGCGCGCCTTCTACGTCGTCAACCGGGCCCAGGGCCAGGCGCCGCTCATCTACTGGATCGACGGCCAGCGCCTGGCGACATCCACGCTGGAGGACGTGTCGGACCTGCCGCCGACGGCGGCGCCCAGCCCCACGCCGGAGCCGACCGCGGAGCCCACGCCGAAGCCCACGAAGCGGCCCAAGAGGACGCCCGCGCCGTAGCGCCGGCCGCCGCGGAGCGCCCGCCGCCGAGCGTGGGATAATCCGCGCATGGCCGGCCGCCTGATCGAGATGACCGTCGAGAGCGTGCGCGTCCACATGCTCTCCACCCAGCACGTCGTGATCCTCAAGGACCTCGAGCGCGAGCGGTTCCTCCCGATCTGGATCGGGCCGTGGGAGGCCAACGCGATCGCCATGAAGCTCCAGGGCATGACCCCGGAGCGCCCCCTCACGCACGACCTGTTCGCCGCCGTCCTCGAGGAGCTGGGGGCGACCGTCCGCGAGGTGGTGATCGCCGATCTCGCCGACGAGACGTTCCACGCGCGAATCCTGCTCGACGCCGGTGGCACCCTCCACGAGATCGACTCCCGCCCGTCGGACGCCCTGGCGCTCGCCGTGCGCACCGGCGTGCGGATCTACGCGGCCGAGTCCGTCCTCGACCGGGCGGGCGTCGAGGCCGACCACTCCGACGAGACGGAGGAGGTCGACGACGAGCGCCTCTCGGTCTTCCGGGACTTCGTCAACTCGCTCGACGTCGAGCCCGGCACCGACGAGGCCCGCGAGGGCCCGCCGCGCGACTAGGCCCGGCCCTGGCCGGGGTCAGCCCTTCGGCGCTGCGTCGACGAGCGGTGAGCCCCGGCGCAGGGCGCGCTCGCGGTTCGCCCACATGCGCAGGCGGAGGCCCCAGAAGTCCTTCACGGCCCGCCAGATCACCGTGGGCTTCGCGCCGGTCGGCGAGCCCGCCGTGCGCGGATGGTGGGGGACGCCGACCTCCGCGATCGAGCGGCCGGAGGCCCGCAGCTTGATCAGGAGCTCGGCCGAGAGGAACGCCCCGCCCGACTCGACGCGAAGGCCATCGAGCGCGCTCCGCCGGAAGAGCTTGCAGGCGCAGTCGACGTCGCGGACCGGGAGGCCGAACCAGACGCGGTTCGCGAGCCGGTAGAGGCGGGCGTAGATCGTCCGGATCGGCGGGTCGGCCCGCTCGATGCGATAGCCGGCGACGACGTCGGGGCCGTCCGCGGCCTGGAGGCGGGCCGTGAGCCGGCCGAGGTCGGCCACCCGGAACTGGCGGTCGCCGTCCGTGAAGCAGACGAGGTCGTGGCGCGAGGCCCGGAAGCCGGAGCGCAGGGCGGCCCCGTATCCGAGGTTCGTGGGGTGATGCACCACCCGCACGACGTCGGGGTGGGCGGCGGCGAGCCGGTCGGCGATCGCCGGCGTCGCGTCGCGGGAGCCGTCGTCCACGGCGATGATCTCGAACTGCTCGGCGAGGGCGGGCAGCGTCGCCAGCGCCTCCTCCACGAGCCCCTCGAGGTTCGCCTCCTCGTTGTGGGCGGGGAAGAAGTAGGACAGCGCGGGCACGCGCGGCGGCTGCTGGCTCACGTCCGCATCGTAGCCGCCGGGGACGCCGGGGTGTCGCCGCCGCGCGCGCCGGGCGACACGCGGCCGAGGCCGGCCGGGCGCGGACCGAGGACGCGGTAGAGCGGCTGCATTCCGAGCGGATCGGGGATCGTCTCGAGGAGCCAGCGGGTTTCCAGGGCGGCGATCTCCGCCGGCTGCCGGATGAGGTAGACGGGACGCGTCGGGAGCGCGGCGCGGATGACGTCCTCGACCTCGCCGAGCCCCTCGTCGAGGCGGTCGCGGTCGTCGACCACCGCGACGTCGGGCCGCTCGCCGAGGACGAGCGTCCGGTACCACAGCGGCGTCGAGAAGCTCCACCAGGTGACGATCGTGGCCTCCGGCTCGACCGTGGCGAGCGCCCAGCGGCTCCAGTCGGCGGCCCGCGTGTCGGCCGAGCGGTCGACCCGCGCCGCCGTGGCCGGCGCGGCCAGCACCGCCGGGACCACGAGGAGCGCGGCCAGCGCGACGGCGGCGACCGTGCCCCACGGCCCGACCCAGAGGCGGGGCGTCCCGGCAGGGGCCGGGACGAGCCCCTCCGGATCGTCGGGCGCCTCGACATCGGCCGCGGCGGGATCGGCCGCGTCGGTCGGCCCGACGACGGCGTCGATCAGGTGGCCGGCCGCGATCCCCAGCCAGACGACGACGACGAGCAGCGGGCCGAGGTAGTAGCGGTCGATGGCGGCGTTCGTGTACGAGGCCGCGAACCAGCACGTCACGAGGAGCCACGCCCCGGTGAGGAGCGCGAGGCGGGGGCTCCGCACGACGACGACCGCGAACGCGGCGGGCACGAGGGCGGCGACGACGCCGAGCTGGGCGAACGCGAGCCGGGCCAGCTCGACGGCCTTGCCGCCGAGGTCCCCGAAGGGGTCGACGAGATCGCCCCGGAACTGGGCGGCGAGCACGATGTACCAGAAGCCCTCCCACGTGTCGGGGCGCCCGTAGACGAGGGGAGCCCCCATCGCGGCCCGGATCGGGAGCTGCAGGTAGAGGACGGCGGTCGTGCCGAGGAGGAGCGCGGCGCAGGCAAGGACGAACCGCCCCCGCCGGACGATCTGCGGCTCCACGGCCAGCACGAAGAGGGCGATCCCCGGCGCGAGGAGGATGGTGAGCGTGTGATTGCCCAGCATGACCCCGTAGACGACGGCGGCCGCGGCGAGCCAGCGATCCGCCCCGGGGCTCTCGGCCCGCCGCCGGCCCTCCCAGCCGGCCAGGAGGACGAGGAGCGCGGCGAGGAGCGCCAGGTGGAGCGCGTGGGGGTCCGCCAGCCCGCCGATCCCCCAGGCGATCGGGGTGAGGGCGAGGAGGAGCCCGGCGGCCACGCCCACGGCGGTGTGCCCGGTGAGCCGGCGCACGAGCACGACGACGAGGCCGGCGGCCGCGGCGAGCAGGAGCGCCGAGAGCACGTTCATTCGGAGCGCCGGCTCGCCGAGGGGCGCCAGGGCCAGCGAGGCGACCCAGCCGAGGGTCACGTACGTGGGGTAGCCGGTGGGGTGGGCCGTGCCGAAGAGCGGCGCCACGGCCTGGAACTCGCCGGTGTCCCAGAAGCCCTGGCCGGGCAGCAGCACGGCCCACCCGAGGAGGAACGCGATCGCGCCCACGAGGAGCGGGCCGGCGGCGGCCGCGACGCGCCCTGCGCCCGCGGCGAACGGGCCGCTCACCAGCCCAGCGTGCGGGCCCAGGCGATCCCCCAGGCCTGGAAGACGATCGACAGCACGACGAGGGCGACGACGACGGCCAGGCGACCCCGCCGCGCGGCGTCGCGGGGCCCGAGGAAGCGCTCCGTTCCGAGGGCCAGCGCGACGAGCAGGAACGGCATGAAGTCGAGGGCGAAGCGGTAGCCGAACTGGACCCAGCCCTGGCTGAAGTGCATGAGGTTGACGAATGCGATGGCAGCGGTGGCGAGGAGCGCGCCGGCGACTCGCCGGTCGCGGACGAGCCGGAGGGCCGGGAGGACGAGGAGCCAGGCCGGGCTCGACAGGAGGAAGCTCGTTCCTCGCTCGTTCGGAACGAGCCACGAGCACCCTGCCGCGCTCCACGGCTCCCGGGGCACAGCCGGCCCGCAGGGCGGCATGAGGTCGGGAAGGCCCCCGAGCATCAGGGCGAGGTTCTGGGGCACGTAGCGGACGTCCTGGAGCGCCCAGGCGCCGTTGTAGCCGAGGTCGGGGTAGGCGAGAACCTCGAAGCGGTAGAGCGCCTCGTAGACCGGGTTGAACGGCTCGCCGGTGGCGGCCAGCGTGTACGCCACCAACCCGAGGACCGGGATGGCTGCCCCCAGCCCCGCCGACAGGCCCCGGCGCAGCCACCCACCACCACCGCCGACGAGCAGGAGGAACGGCAGGCCGAAGAGGACGGTCAGCCGACTCGTGGCGGCCAGGCCGAGGAGGAGCCCGGCGGCGAGCTGGCGCGCGTCGAGGAGTGCTCGCGGCGCCCCGGGGTCCCGCCGTGTCTCGCGCTCCTCGGCGTCGAGCGCGAGGGCGACGGAGGCGAGGGTGAGCCCGACCGCGACGACGTGGGCGAAGTACCAGGTCGACCCGAGGGACGCTGCATACCACAGCCCCGTGCCGGCGCCGACGAACACGGTCAGCAGGTTGCGAACCACCGGCCGGATCGGCAGCCGGCCCAGCAGCCAGAAGGCGAGGGCGACGTCGAGGGCGCCGATGACGATCGCGAGGAACGTCTGGTCGACGGCGAGGCCGAACAGGGCGACGAACGGCAGGAGGACGACCGCCGGCAGGGGCGGGAACGGGATCATCCCGCGGCCCGTCCTCGCGCCGTCCGCGTCGACGACGGCGATGACGTCGTTGAAGTAGGCGTTGCCCGGCTCGTCGCTCGACTCGTCCACCGGGTAGCGGATCGCGAACTCGCCGTCGAGCCACGCCTCGGCCTGCCACGCGAAGTGGTTGTAGATCGCCTGGTAGGCCGGCCGGCTGACCTGGTAGAGCGCGAGGCAGGCGAGGACCAGGCCCAGGCCGACGACGATCGCGGTCCGGGCCCTTGGGGCGGCCATGACGGAGGGCGTCGCCCCGGCGTCCGGGGGCGGGCCCTGGGCTATACTCCGGTGCACCTCAGCGCTCGATCCAGGAGGCCGTACCAACAACCCGTGCCAGGCCCCGCTGCGGGCGAGAGCGAGCGGGCCGGCGAGCAGGCCCGGGTTCGGATGCGGGACGCGATCGTCCCCCTCGGCGCCCTCCTCGCCCTCGGCCTCGTCCTCCGGCTCATCATCGCATACGTCCTCCTGCCCGGCTCCGGGTTCGGGGTGGACCTGGGCAGCTTCAGCGCCTGGGCGGTCGAGCTCGCCCGGAACGGTCCGTGGGGCTTCTACGACCGCCCGATCTTCGTCGACTACACACCCGGCTACCTGTACGTCCTGTGGGCGCTGGGCCTCGTCAGCGAGGCCACCGGCATCGCGATCGGGTCGCTCCTCAAGCTGCCGGCGATCGCGGCCGACCTCGGCCTCGCCCTCGCCGCCTTCGCCCTCGCGGCCGAGCTCGGCGCGTCGAGGCGCGGCGCGCTCGTCGCGGCCGCCGTCGTCCTCTTCGTCCCGATCACCTGGTTCGACAGCGCGGTCTGGTCCCAGGTGGACGCCGTCGGGACGCTGTTCCTCCTCCTTGCGGTCCGCGACCTCTGGCGCGGCCGGTCGGAGCGCGCGGCGGTCCTCACCACGATCGCCGCCATCGTCAAGCCCCAGTTCGGGATCCTCATCCCGCTGGCCGCGGTCGTCATCATTCGCCGCCACTGGGTGGAGCGCCGCGATGACGGGAGCCGCCTCGGCGGCGGGCCCATCAGGATCGTCACCACCACGATCGCGGGCCTGCTGACGGCCACGCTCGTCTGCCTGCCGTTCGGGCTGGCGATCGTCCCGATCCCGTTCCTCGGGATCGGCCTCGAGGACAGCCTCCTGGGCCAGATCCTGCAGACGGCCGGCGGGTACCCGTACGTCACGGTCAACGCCTACAACCCGTGGGCGCTGGTGACGCTCGACGGCTCCGGCCTCGCCTCCGCGGGGACGTGGATCCGCGACGCGCCGAACCCCGCGAACCCGGCAGACCCGTACTTCGCGGTCCTCGGCGCGCCCGCCGTCCTGTTCGGCTCCCTGGTCATCGCGACGACGATCGTCGCCCTCATGGCCGTGCTCTGGCGGCGGCACGACGACCGGCGGGCACTCCTCGTCGTGCTCGCCGTCATGGCGATCGCCTTCTTCGTCCTGCCGACCCGGGTTCACGAGCGCTACCTGTACCCGTTCTTCGCGCTCGGGGCGATCCTCCTCGCGCTCCAACCGCGCTGGGCGGTCGTCTACGCGGTCCTCGCCGCCGCCAACTTCGCCAACATGTTCGGCATCCTGACGCTGCCGTTCTACGACAATCCGGGGCTCGGGCCGCTGCTCGATTCGTTCGGGGGCGCCGGGGCCAGCCTGGGCGAGGCGATCCGCTCGACCACCGGCGTGTGGATCGTGGCCACGGCGCACACCATCGGCCTCGTCGCGGCCGTGGCCTTCCTGGCCCGCCCGGCCCCGGGCGAGACGGACTCCGACCTCGACGACCCGGAGTGGGCGCCGACCGACGCCGTGGGCGCCGATCCGGGCCCGGCCGCCGGCTCGGCGACGGTGACCCTGTCGACGACCGACGCCGGCGCCCCCTGGCCGACCATGCTGGCAGCCGTGGAGGGCTCGGCGGCCGCCACCCCGTCCGGCCGGGAGCTGTCGCCGGATCCCGAGCCGGGAGCGCCCGAGCCGGAGCGACCGAGCCGGGAGCGCCCGAGCCGGCCCGGCTCGCGGCCGTGACGACCATCGCCCACGATGCCCCGGAGCCCGAGCCGGAGGTGGCGCCCGTGGCCCCCTTCGACCGCACGACGTCGCTGGCGCGCGAAGGCGGCGGCCGCCTCGACCGGCTGGACCTGTGGCTCGTCCTCGTCCTCGTCCTCGCCGCCCTCTTCCTTCGCACGTTCCGGCTGGGCGAGCCGCTGCGGATGCACTTCGACGAGGTCTACCACGCCCGGACCGCCATCGAGTTCCTCCAGCACTGGCGCTACGGCGAGCCGCACGGCATCTACGAGTACACCCACCCGCACCTCGCCAAGTACGCGATGGCCGTCGGGATCGTGCTGTTCGGGGACAACGAGGTCGTCGCGACGAGCGACCTCGGGACCCCGGTCCTCGATGCGGCCGTCGAGGCCCGCTGGGACGATCCGACGGCCGTGGCCGGCGACGTCACGCCGGGCGGGCGAGGCGGGGAGCGCCTGTACGTCGCCACCGGCACGAGCCTCGACGTCCACGACCTGCGGACGCGCGAGCGCCTCGCGAGCTTCCCCGTCCCGGGCGCGTCGGCCGTGGCTGTCGACCCCGTCGCGCACCTCGTCTACGTCGGCACCGCGAGCGGGTCGATCCTCGCCTTCGACACGACGGTCGACGCGGCAACCCTCCGGAACGCCGACGCGACGACGCTCGAGGCGTTCGCCCCGGCCCCGTTCGCGGACGTGGACGGCGCGACCGTCGAGCGCATCTGGGCTCCCGACCCGGGCGACTACATCATCGTCGGCACGCCGGGCGACGGCCTCGTCACTCTCGACGCGGCGACGGCCGTCGAGCTCTCGCGAACCGCCGTCGCCGGCCGGGCCGACGTCGTCGACGCGGGCCGGATCGAGGCGCTCGTGGCCGTCCCCGCGGACGTGCCCGACCCGGCCGCGGCCGCGGCCGAGCTGGCGACGCTCCTCGGCGGGGACGAGGCGACGTACGCCGCCCTCCTCGTTCGCGATGCCGCCGAGGTCGTGATCGCCAGCGACGTGGCCGACGTCACCGAGGACGTCGCGGCGGCGATCGCCGATGGCCGGCTGCCGGGACACCAGCTCCGCGACGTGCCCCTCGTGGCGGTCGCGGGCGAGGAGGGCGTGACGTTCCTGGAGCCGGCGACGGGTCGGGAGACCGGCCTCGTCGCGCTCGAGGCGCCGGCGACGAGCCTCGTCGAGGCGAGCGGCATCGACGAGCCCGCCCTCTACGCGGCGGCGGGCGACGAGCTGGCGGTCGTGAAGCTCCCCGGCGGCGACGAGGCGGACGGCGCGGCAGCGCTGGACAAGACGGTCTGGATGCCGGGCGCCGTCGAGCGGATCGCGTTCAACGAGGCGACGCAGCTGCTCCACGTGCTGGGCCGCTCCCCGGACGGCACCGCCGCGACGGTCTACGTCGTCGAGCCGCGCGGCAACTCGGTCTTCGCCGACGCCGCCGTGCCGTTCGACCCGGCCGCGTGGGCCCTCGACGTCGAGCAGGCGTTCCCGAGCGACGACCGCCAGCAGCTCCTCGTCTTCGCCGCCGACGGCGCCGCCGCGGCCGTCGACGTGGGCAGCAACGCGTTTGCCTGGCGCATGCCGGGCGTCCTCGCCGGGGCGCTCATGGCCGCGTTCGTGTTCCTCCTCGCCCGGATCCTGTTCCGGCGCCGCTCGATCGCAGTCCTCGCCGGGCTGTTC
This sequence comes from uncultured Chloroflexia bacterium, assembly GCA_963736545.1. GTDB lineage: Bacteria > Chloroflexota > Limnocylindria > Limnocylindrales > CSP1-4 > CTSoil-043. The sequence continues at coordinate 2,325,414 of CAVTPA010000001.1, read as the reverse complement.
GTCCTCGCCGACGGGATGCTGTTCGCCCAGTCGCGGATCGCGATGAACGACGCGTACGTCGCCCTCTTCATCGCCGCCGCGGTCACCGTCTTCGCCGCGATCTGGACGGGGGCCTGGCGGTGGCGCGGGGCGTTCTGGGTCGGCATGCCGCTCGTCGGCGTCCTCCTCGGGCTCGCCTTCGCCTCGAAGTGGGTGGCCCTCTACGCCGTCGGGGGCATCGCGCTCCTCATCCTGGTCCGGTCCGCGCTCGGTCGCTGGCTCATCGTCGTCGGCCTCGCCCTCATCGCGGCGACGCTCGGCTACATGGCCATCGCCACGGGGCCGGAGGCGACGTCGGGCGGCAACCTCACGTTCCTCCTCCTCGTGGTCGCCCTCACGCTCGTGGCGGCCGCGGTCAACGTCCTCCACCCGGTGGCGTGGACGGTCGAGGAGGTCCGGATCGCCGTCGGCGGCCCCGCGATCGCGGGCATGCTCGTCGGCCTCGGCGGCCTCGCCCTCGGGCTCGGGACGGTCGCGGTCGCCGCTGCCGTCGCGCTGATGGCCGTCGGCGGGTTCGCCGCCGGTGCGTTCTGGCTCGCCGGCAACCTCGGCTTCGGACCCCTCGCCCCGCCGCCGGGACCGGACGACCCGGCCGCCCTGCTGCCACCGGCCGAGCCGGCCCCGGCTGGCTGGCTGCGGCCCGGCTGGCTCGGCGGCATCCCGATCCTGTGGGCGGCCGTCTGCCTCGTCGGGATCCCGTTCGCCGTGTACGTCGCGTCGTACCTGCCGTGGGCCGCGCTGGGCAACCAGATCGTGGAGGGCTTCCCCCGCGGCAACGACGGCCAGACGCTGCTCGACCTCACGCGGGGCATGTACGACTACCACAACAACCTGCGGGCGACCCACGCGGCCTCGTCGCCGTGGTGGGCCTGGCCGGCCAACCTCAAGCCCGTCTGGTTCTACCAGGACAGCTTCGCCGGCGGCACGACGGCCGCGATCTACGACACCGGCAACCTGGCGACCTGGTGGCTGTCGATCCCGGCGATGGCCTTCGTCGCCTGGCAGGCCTTCCGACGCCGCAGCCTTGCCCTGGCGGCGATCGCGATCATGTTCGCCGCCCTCTGGCTGCCCTGGGCCCGGATCGACCGGGCGACGTTCCAGTACCACTACTACACGGCCCTGCCCTTCGTCCTCCTCGCCCTCGCCTACTTCGTGGCGGAGGTCTGGCACGGGCCGTCGCGCCGGACCTGGCTCCTGGCCCGGGCCGCCGCCGCGGTCGCCTTCCTCGGGCCGGTGATCCTGTGGGTCTTCCGCGGCCCGCTCTGCGCGGTGATCGACGTCGAACGGGCGAACCCCGGCTCGCAGGCCTGTTCCGGGGCAGCCTCGCTCTCCATGACCCTCACGATCCAGCTCGCCGGCGTGCTCGCCGTGCTCGCGGTCGCGGCGATCCTCGTCGTCTGGCAGCTGCTCGCGCTCGACCGGGCGAGCCGCGACCCGTACGGCGCGGACGACCTCGAGCCGCGCCTCGTGCGGCTGGCGATCACGGCCGCGGCCGGCCTGGCCGCCCTGCTCGCCACGTGGCTCGTGCTCCCGGCAACGCCCGTCGTCGAGGCGGCGAGCATTCCCGGCGAGGCGGTGGCGGTCGGGCTCCTCGTCGTCTTCGCCCCGCTCGCCTGGCTCGCGTGGCAGGCGACGTCGCCCCGCCGCTACGCCGTGGGGGCGGTCCTCGCCGCCGCCTTCGTCCTCGTCCTCTTCTACCCCAACCTCTCTGCCCTGCCGCTCCCGACGGCGATCTTCAACTGGTACCAGGGCCTCTTGCCGACGTGGCTCTACCCGTTCCAGTTCCCCGTGAACACCGACCCCGCGGTGACCGTCTCGCTTGCCGGCCCGTGGCCGCTCATCCTGTTCGTCGTCGTGCTGCTCGCGGCGGTCTTCGTCGCCTACAGCGCGTGGATCTGGCGGCTCGCCCTCGCCGAGCGGGCCGCCGACGCGGCCGCCCCCGAGGCCTGACGCTCGGGCGGCGACTCGGGCGGCGGCTCAGCCGCGCGAGCCGGGTCGCCGCTCGTCCGGTGGGACCGGGGCGTCGAAGTGGGGCGGCAGCGTCCCCTGCGCCGCGAGGCGGCGGATCACGAAGCCGTAGTAGGCCTCGACCCGGGCCGCGACCCGGTCCCAGCCGAACTCCTCGGCCCGGGCGATCCCGCTGGTCTCCATGCGCTGCCGCAGGGCCGGGTCGGCGACGAGCCGGAGGATCGCCTCGGCGAGCGCGCGGTGGTCGCCCGGTGGGACGAGGAGCGCCTGCTCGCCCCGACGAACCACGCCCTTGTAGCCGTGGATGTCGCTGCAGACGATCGCGGTGCCGGCCGCCATCGCCTCGAGGAGGACGATCCCGAAGCTCTCCCGCCCGGTCGCAGGGGAGACGTAGATGTCCGCCGTCTTGAAGAGCTGGACCTTCTCCTGGTCCGAGACGCGCCCGAGGAACTCGACGCCCTGGAGCCGGCGGGTCATCACGTAGCGCCGCGCCTCGCGCTCGAGCGGGCCGCTCCCGACCACGAGGAGCCGGCAGTCGCAGCCGGCGCGGCGGACCATCCGGAACGCCTTGAGGAGATGGAGCAGCCCCTTGCGCGGCTCGAGGCGGCCGACGAACAGGATGTTCGGGCGGCCGTCCTGCCAGCGGGCGAGCGGGACCGCCTGGGCGAAGCGGCGCAGGTCGACGCCGTTGGGGATGACCTTGTAGTCGCCGGGCAGGTAGCGGTCGGCGAAGTGGCGGGCGGCCGCGGACACCGCGATCCGACCGTGGAGCCGGCTGGCGGCCACCGGCCCGAGCATCCGGCCGCCGATCTGGTAGCCGGGGGCGTAGCCGGCGTAGGCGTGGAACGTGGCGAGGTTCACGCTGCGCGACTCGCGGAGCGTGACGAGCGACAGGAACGGCACGAAGGGCTCGTGGAAGTGGAGAAGGTCGAAGCGCTCCGCCTCGAGGACGTCCCGGATCTGGGAGCGATAGCGCGGGGAGATCGTGAGGGTTCCCATCGAGCCGTTGGCCGGCACGGAGAAGCCCTTCCCGATGCGGACGACGTCGCCTTCCGAGCGGCGCTGGAGGCCGTGGCTGGCCGACAGGATCCGGACGTCGTGACCCCGCGTCCGGAGGCTCTCGTAGAGATGGCCGACGTGGTCGTTGACGCCGCCCGGGAGCGGGTAGACATAGGGCGTCACGAGGCCGATCTTCATCGACTCGCCCCTGCCGCGACCGGCCTCGATCTCGCCGACGTCGAGGACCGGCGGGCGCCGGTTGCCGCCGGGGTAGCCACGGTCCCGGCCGGTGCCGTCGCGCCGGACCCGACCCACGACCTCGGCGCGGGCGTCGCGCCCGTACTTGCGGAGCTGCTTGCCGAACGTCGGAAGCTGCGAGGCGGTCTCGTGGAAGCTGCCGTGCCAGCCCGTGCGGCCCGCGAGGATCGCCGCCCGGAGGTCCTCGGCGGTGTGCCCCGGGAACGTCGTCCAGCCGGCCCCGATGCTCGCCGTCTCGTGGGCGTCGCTGTTGCCGACGACCGGCAGGCCGTGCTCGGCGGCGAAGGCGACGACCCGCCGGTGGACCGGACGCCCGAACGTCGTCGGGTTGAAGGCCTCAACGCCGTCGATGCGGACCCGCGGGTCGGCGGCCCCCAGGAGGCCCCGCAGGACCGGCGCCTGGGCGCACAGCGGGTAGGGGAACAGGGGATGGGCGGGGATCGCGAGGCCGCCCTGCTCGTGCACGAGGCCGATCGACTCGCGGAGCGAGCGCAGCGGCGGGATCGGCTCCTCGATGAACAGCGCGAGGAGGTGGCCGCCGCGGGTCGTCACCTCCTCGCCGATGACCACCTCGACGGGGAGGTCGCGGGCGCGGGCGATCGCCCGGGCGGCGTGGGCCGCGTCGACCCGCTCGTGGTCGGCGATCGCGATGACGTCGAGCTGGCTGTGCTCCACGACCCAGTCGAGGATCTCCTCCACGCCGCAGACGCCGTCCGAGGCCAGGGAGTGGATGTGGAGGTCGGCGCGCCCGTGCGGCTCGTCGGGATGCGGACCGTGCTCCGAGCGGAGCAGGGCCCCGGTCACGCCGCAGCTCCGGCGCGGAGGCGCTCACGGGCCGCTGCGCGGGGGAGGGGCCCGACCGCCTCCCAGATCGGGTGGAACACCGCCCACCACTGCTCGGGTGCCGCCGCGACGAACTCCTCGAAGACCTCGGCCTCGGCGGCGAGGAGCGCCTCGATCCGGGATCGCAGCGGAAGCTCCGAGTCCTCGTGCGCCAGCGTCACCATGCGGCCGCGGTAGCCCCGACCCGCGCGACGGATCGCGCCGACGTGCAGCGGGGCGCGGGCATCGAGCGCGAAGTACGCGGGCCCGATCGGCAGCGTCGCCGGGAGGTCGAAGAGCGGGATCGGCACCCCGCCGCCGGAGATCGGGCGGTCGCCGACCACGCCGACAGCCTCGCCGCGGGCGAGCGCGGCGCGGAGGGGACGCCGGGCCCCCGCGAGGCCGACGATCGTGGACCCGGGCCGGGTTCGGAGCTGCAGCATCACGCGCTGGAGCTCGGGGTCGGCGAGCGTCTCCATCGGCCCGGTCAGCGGCGTCGGCGACCGCGCGGCCACGATCGCCGTCATCCCCGTCATCGACCCGAAGTGGAGCGTGGCGTAGACGGCCGGCCCCGGGACGGCGAACGCCGCGTCCACGACCCCTGGCGTCTCGATGACGAGGAGGCGGAGGACGTCGCGGTCGGCGGCCACGCCCCGGAGCGCCTCGGCGTACACGCGCGCGCCGTGCCGAAATGCGCCCCGGACGAGGCGCTCGAGCGCGTCGGGGTCGCGGGCGGCGGCGCGGGCGCGGGCCGGCCCGGCGCCGCGAGCCGCGAGCCGGTCGACCACGTGGAGCAGGTTGCCGCGGGCCACTGCGGCGCGTTGCGGTGCGGCGCGATACCAGAGCTCTCCGGCGATGTCGCACAGCCCGTCGACGACCCCGAAGGGCAGCCGGGCGAGGAGCGCGGCCACGGTGCGGACGAGGGCGGCGCGGCCGCGTTGGGCCGCCGTTCCGCGCGGGGCGGGGCGCTCGTCGGCGGCGGCTGCGCTCATCCGACGGCGCCGGCGGCGCGTCGCGACGGGGCGGCCGGCGCGTCGGCAGGCGCCCCGGACACGCCCGCGGCCGCGCCGGCACCCGGGAGGGGCCGGCCTTGGCCCGACATGGCGACGGGAAGCTCCAGTGCCGCCCGGGCCCGCTCCGCGAGCAGCGCCTCCTGGGCCGGGTCGTCGGGCCACATCGGCTTGAAGACGCACCACTGCTCGGGCGCCTCGCGGATGACCGGCTCCAGGGCGTCGGCGATCGCCTGGGTGGCGCGCGCGATGTCGGCGGGCGCGGTCGTCGCGACCGTGATCGGGTGGCCCATCGCCCCGAAGAACGTCCCGTCGGCACGCCGGACGGTCCAGAACGGGAGGATCGTGGCCCCGGTCCGAGCGGCGAGCATCGCCGGGCCGGATGGGAGCGTGGTCCAGGAGCCGAGCAGCCGGACGGGCTGGCCATCGGGGCGGTAGCCCCAGTCCACGAGGAGCCCGAGGATCTGGTGGTTGCGCAGCACGCGGTAGACGTCGCGGATGTTGCGCCAGCGGATCGCCTCGACGCCCCATGCGCGGCGCTGGGCGACCATTCGCTCGAAGAGTGCCTCGTACGCGGTGTCGTCGGCCAGGACGTGGATCGGCCAGCCACGCCCGGCCAGCCCTGCCGCGGCCGCCTCGCCGTTGCCGATGTGGAGGCCGACGAGGATGAGCCCGTCCGACGCCTCCCAGACGGCGTGGAGGGCGTCGGCGGCCGGCGCCTCGAAGAGCGCCACGTGCTCGTCACGCGACATGCGCGGGAGGTGGAAGCCCTCGATCACCCAGCGGGTCTGGTTGCGGAAGACCGCCCGGCCCAGCGCGGCCACCCGGCGGTCGTCCTGGGGCAGGCCGAGGATCCGGGCCGCGTTGCCCCGGACGTAGCGCCGTTTCTCGGGCCAGGCCCACCAGACCGCGTCGGAGAGCCAGCCCGCGACGCGGACGGTCGGACCGAAGGGGAGCCGGCCGAGGACCCACGAGCCGAGGCGATACGCGGTGATCACCACGCGCTCGCGGATCCTCGGCCCGCCGGCCTCGCGGCGGTGGGGCGCCCGGAAGCGCCCCCCGCTGCCGTTGCCGTTGCCGGCGCCGTTGCCGGTGGCCGGCGGCACCGACCGGCCGGCGTCCGCCGGGTCGCCGGAGCCCCCGGCGTCCACCGTCACTTCGCGGCGACCTTCTCCGGCGCCTTCGCCAGCGTCCGGAGCTTCCGCTCGGCCGCCTTCTCGGTCCCGACGAGCGTCTCGTTGTCCTCGCCGCGGATGAAGGCCTCGACGCGGTTGAACGCGATGTCGTCGTGGATCTGCCGCGGCGGGCTCTTCATGAAGTAGCTCGACGGGGCGACGAGCGTGCCCTTCAGGCCCCGGTCGAGGCCGAGCTTCAGGCAGCGGATGGCGTCGGTGATGACGCCGGCGCTGTTCGGGCTGTCCCAGACCTCGAGCTTGAGCTCCGCGTTGAGCGGCACGTCGCCGTAGGTCGTGCCCTCCATCCGGATGTAGCACCACTTGCGGTCCATGAGCCACGGCACGTGGTCGCGAGGGCCCGACGTGGACGTCGTCGGTGTCGAGCTCGTAGTCGAGCATCGAGGTGACGGCGTTCGTCTTGCTGATCTTCTTGCACTCGAGGCGCTCGCGCTCGAGCATGTTGAGGAAGTCCGTGTTGCCGCCGAAGTTCAGCTGGTAGGTCCGGTCGAGGCGGACGCCGCGGTCCATGAACAGGCGGGTCAGGACGCGGTGGGTGATCGTCGCGCCGACCTGGCTCTTGATGTCGTCGCCGATGACCGGAAGGCCCGCCTCGGCGAAGCGGCGCTGCCAGTACGGCTCGCGGCCGATGAAGACCGGGATCGCGTTGATGAAGCCGACGCCGGCCGCGAGGGCCTGCTCGACGTACCACTTCGTGGCCTCTTCGCTCCCGACGGGGAGGTACGAGACCATGACGTCGACCTCGCGCTCCCTGCAGGATGCCGACGATGTCGGCCGTCGGGCCGGGCGCCTTCTCGATGATCTGGCTGAGGTACTTGCCGAGGCCGTCGTGGGTCATCCCGCGCTCGACCGTGACGCCGAGGTTCTGGACCTGCTGGAAGACGAACGTGTTGTTCGGCTTCGGGTAGATCGCCTCGGACAGGTCCTTGCCGACCTTGTTCTTGTCGATGTCGAAGGCGGCGACGAACTCGATGTCGCGGACGTGGTAGCCGCCGAGGTTCGACGTGCATGAGCCCCGGGACGAAGTCCGTCTCCTTCGCGTTCTCGTAGTAGTAGCGCCCCTGGACGAGGCTGCTCGCGCAGTTGCCGACGCCGACGATCGCGACGCGGACCTTGCCGTCCCTGCGCCGGGCGCCGGCCCACGTGCCGGCCGGCTTCTCGCCGTTCCCGTTGCTGCTCACGCCGCTGCTCCCGTTCTTCTTCGCCATTGCTCGTTCGTCTCCTGGATGTCGTGCCTTCGGGGTCGGTGGGTTCTCGTTCAGCTCGCCCGCTCGCCGGCCTCCGTGGTCGTGGCGGCCGCGCGGGCCTGGGCGCGCGTGTGGAGCACGCGCTGGATGACGGTGATCGTCGCGCCGATCGCGATGATCGCGAGCGCCGCGTAGATCACGAGGATGCCCCGGGGTGGGGTGGTCCACGGTGCGTAGCTCTCCGGCGGCGTCGTGCCGAGCAGGGCGCCGAGGACGAGCCCGCCGCAGAGGATCACGAGGCGGATCTCGCGCGGCATCACGCCGACCGCGGCCATGCCGGTGCCGGCCGAGAAGCCGAGGCCCTCGGACTTGGCGCGCGCATAGCTGACGAGGAAGGCGGAGGCCATCGCCGCCGCCGCGAGGAAGGGGCCCCAGCCCCAGCCGCTGGCCGCCAGCCCGGCGACGAGGCCGACGTAGACGAGGGCCTCGCCCCAGCGATCGAAGACCGAGTCCATGAAGGCGCCGAGCTTGCTGACCTGGCCGGTGGCCCGGGCGAGCGTCCCGTCGAACATGTCGAAGACGCCGCCGACGAACACGACGAGGCCGCCGACGAGCCAGAGCTGGAGGCCCAGGAGGATAGCCCCGACCGTCGTGATGCCGAAGCCGATGAGCGTGAGCCCGTCGGGCGTGAGCCCGAGGCGGCCGAAGAAGAGCGCGATCGGCTCGCCGACCTTCTTGACCCGGCCCCGGGTGTCGTTGGAGATCGTCATGTGTTCACCCCATCCCGAGGATGGCCCGCTGGCGCTCGGCGACCTCGCCGAACGCCTCCGGGCGGAGGGAGCAGATCGTCTCGCGCCCGGCCCGCCGCGAGACGACCAGGCCCGCCTCGCGGAGCCGGCGCAGATGGTGGCTCACGAGGGGCTGGCTGAGCCCCACGTGGTCGATGAGCTCGCCGACGCTCGCGGGGCCGTCGGCGAGACGGCGCACGATGCGAAGCCGGTTCACGTCGGCGAGGGCCTTGTGGAAGATGCGGATCTCGCGGAGGTCGTCCGGCTGGTCGACGATCGAGGCGATGGTTCCGCGGATCCGGGCGGGGGTGGGGCTCAGGCGGGTCTCCGATCGATGGGTGGCGGCGAACCGGGGTGCGGCTCCGTCGGAGGCGCGCAGCAATGCGCGTTTATATAAAGGGAAGTTGATGGTAGGCGGGACGGGGCGGCGCTGTCAAGTCGGGCTCGGCCCGGGCTCCGGCTCGAGGTCGGGTCGGCGGCGTCGTCCCTCACCGGGGCTCGACGGGGCGGTGGCCGTGGTGGCCGCGTTTCTTCGGCGGAGGCTCGGGCAGCGCGTCGGACGAGGTCTCGTCCCCGGGACCCTGGGGCCTCAGCCGGGCGCGGGCCGCCCGCGCCCGCGTCGCCTGGGCGTCGAGGACCTGCTTGAACTGCTTGGCGAGGCCGGTCCGCATGCCGCTGCGAGCCCCCGACGTGGCGTCATGGTCGCGCCGGCGGGCGCGGGCGGCCTCGGTCGGGGGAAGGTCGTCGCCGTCCTCGTCGGGAGGGTGGTGGGCCATGGGTCGAGCGTGCGCGTGGAGGGCGGCGGCGTCAAGGGCGCAGCGCGATCCGGTGGTTCGTGTAGGCCGGTTCGAGGCTGACCTCGCGGACGACCAGGGCGGCGATCGACGCCGGGAGCTCCGGGACGTCGTCCGGCCGGTCGAGCTCCACCTCGAGGAGCACCAGGCCCGGCGGCTCCGTGAACACGTCGAGCTCGAGGGTCCAGCGGCCGTGGGAGATCACGTGGCGGACCTTGCGGATGACGCGGCGGGCCGGATCCGCCTCCGCGACCAGGCGGCCGTACTCCTCCACCGAGAGGTCCGTCTCGACCTCCTCGCGGACGATCCCCTCGACATCGCGCTTGCGCGTCAGCACGTGGCGGACCTGGCCGGCCACCTCGACGCGGCGCACGCGCCGGATCCAGTCGTCGGAGGAGCGCAGGTAGACCTGCTCGAGGCGGGTCGGTCGGGCCCCGAGTGCGCCGAGCACCGCGTCCGACGGCGCCGCGCTCAGCAGGTACTTGCGCTCGATCTCGAGTCCGCCGCCCATGGATCCTCCCGCGTGGTCCAGTATGCATCCCCCGTTCGCGCGCGGGACGCGCCCGGATGAGGGCGCTCCGCCGCCCGGCATCGGCGCGGCGGCCCTCTCGGGCGCCTCGCCTACACTGCCCGCCATGGATCGCCGGGTCGCGCTCGTGCTCCTCGCCGTGCTGGGCGCCGGCGTGTTCATGGCCGGCCTCGAGCTCATGATCACGGCCGTTGCCCTCCCGGCGATCGTCGTGGACCTCGGCAGCTGGACCGAGCTTCGCCACGCCAGCTGGATCATCAATGCCTACCTCCTGGTGTACGTCGGGACGATGCCGCTGGCAGGCCGGCTCGCCGACGTCTGGGGCGTCCGGCGCCTGTTCCTCGGCGCGCTCGTCGCGTTCACCCTCGGATCGCTCCTCGCCGGCATGGCCCAGACGCTCGACCAGCTCATCGCCGCGCGGGCGGTCCAGGCGGTGGGCGGCGGCGCGCTGGTCCCGGTCGCGACGGCCGCCGCCTCGCACCTCTTCGAGGGCCACGCCCGCCCACGGGCCCTCGGCGTCATCGGGGCGCTGACGTTCCTGGGGATGGCCGCCGGGCCCTTCCTCGGCGCCGCGATCCTCGAGACGGCCCACCCGGAGGCCGCCCTCGCCCGGGCCGGGCTGCTCGGCACGCCCCTTGCCGAGGTCCTGGCCCCGGCCTGGCGCTACGTGTTCTACGTCAACGTCCCGATCGGGATCGCGGCCCTGGCCGTCGGCTGGGCGGCAACGGCCGGCTGGGACACCCCGCGGGGCAGCGGGCGGGTGGACGTCGTCGGCGCGGCCCTGTTCACCGGGGCCGTCGGCGCGATCCTTCTGGGGGTGACGCTCCTCGGCGAGCAGGCCGCCGCGGGCACGGACGGCGGGGCCGGCCTCGACCCGACGACGGTGTCGGCCGTCCTGCTGGCCGGGGGCCTCGTCGCCGGCGTCGCCACCGTCGTCCACGGCCTGCGGCGCCCGGACCCGTTCCTCGACCCGCGGCTGTTCCGCGACCGCGTCTTCAGCTCGGCTGCGCTGGTCAGCCTCCTGACCGGCTACGCGTTCGCGACGGCGATCGTCGGCTCGGCCGTGTTCGTCGACCGCGTCCTGTACGGCGGCCCGGACGACCAGCGGCTCGTGCTCGGGGCGCTCGCGGCGGCGACGGCCGTCGGCGCGCTCGTCTCCGGCTGGCTCGTGCGCCACGGGTCGCTGCGCAGCGTGACCGCGGCCGGCCTCGCCGCGTCGATCGCGGGGCTCGCCTGGATGAGCACGTGGGACGCCGCCGTCTCGTACCCGGTCGTCGCGGCCGCGGGCGGGCTCTTCGGCCTCGGGTTCGGGTTGACGGTGACGCCGCGCAGCACGGCTGCCGTGGAGGCCGTCGGCCGGACCCGGTTCGGTGCGGCATCGGCGACGGTCACCGTGGCCAGGATGATCGGCATGGCGGTCGGCCTCGCGATCCTGACGGCCTACGGCTCGACGGCGATCACCCGCTACTCCGACCAGGTGTTCGGCTCGCCCGACGCCTACCGCGAGATCGTCCCGCCGGCGCTCGCCGACCGGCCCCTCCGCGATCCCCTCGTGGTCGGGGCGCTCGAGACGTGGGCCGCCGAGCGGGCGGCCGAGACGATGGTCGGGCTCTTCCTCGTGGCGGCGGTCGTCACCGCCCTGGCGGTCCCGCCGGGGCTCGCGCTCGGGACGCGCCCGCGTATGCTGCGCGACGAGCCGGCCACCGGGGGCGGCGCGACGGCCGCGGGAGGTGCGGATGGCAACGGAGCCGGAGGCGGGCCGGACGGCGACGCCGAGCCCACGCTCGCCCTCTGACGGCGCCGCGGCCGGCGCCGTGGCCGCGCCCGACGACGCGGCCCGGCTCCTCGCCGAGGAGGCTGCCGCCTCCCTGCGGATCGAGCACTGGCGCGACGGCGAGCACCGCTCGCTGGCCGGCCTCGACGCGCTGCGGCACGCGGTCGGCGAATCCACCGCGCGCCACTGGGTCGACCTCGTCGACCCCTCCCCGGCTCTCGTGGAAGCCGTCGCCGCCGAGCTCGGGCTCCACCCGCTCGTCGCCGAGGACATCCTCGAGCGCAACCAGCGTCCGAAGCTCGAGCTCACCGACGGCACCGCGCACCTCGTCGTCTTCGCCGTCGCCTGGGAGCGCGAACTCCTCGTCGACGAGATCGACGTCGTCCTCGGCAGCTCGTTCCTGCTGACCGTCCACACCCGCTACTGGGATCCCCGGCGGGCCCAGCACCTCCGCGACGGCGTGGCCCCCGTCCTGGCCCGGGGAACCGACTACCTCCTGTGGGCCCTGCTCGACCACGTTGTCGACGACTACTACCCCGTCTTCGACCGGATCGAGGACGCTGTCGACGAGCTCGAGGACCGGATCGTCAGCCGGCCCGACCCCGACACCCTGGAGCAGCTCTTCGCCCTCAAGCGCCAGCTCGTCGACCTTCGCCACGTCAGCTCCCCGCAGCGGGAGGTCTTCAACCAGCTGACGAACCGGACCCTGCCGTTCATCGCGCCGGAGCACGTCATCTACTTCCGGGACATCTACGACCACGCGGTCCACCTGTCCGACGAGTACGACTCGTTCCGGGAGCTCGTGTCGGCAGCCCTCGACGTCTACCTGTCGACGGTCAACAACAACCTGTCGCTCATCATGAAGCGGCTCACGGGGATCACCGTCATCCTCGCCGGCATCGGCGCCTTCGCCGGGATCTTCGGGATGAGCGAGGCGGGGGCCGCGTTCCGCCTCGGCGAGGCGCCCGGGTTCTGGATCGTGACGTTCGGGATCACGGCACTCGCCGTGGTGATCGCGGTCATCCTGCGGCGGATCAACTGGATCTGAGGCGCGCCGGCGGGTCGGCACGGCACGGCATGGCCGGCACGGCTACTCGCAGGCGACGGGCTTCGGCGTCGGGTTCGCGGCGACCGGGTCGGCCGGCCCCACGCTGATCGGCCTGGCGACGACCTGGGTCTTGCCGATGGTCCCCGTCGGCCCCTCCGACGTCTGGAGCCAGAGCTGCTCGTCGGTCGCCGCGAACGCCTCGTCGAGGCTGCTCTGGTTCCGCAGGACCCGCCTGATCTCGTACAGGAAGACGAGGTTGTCGCTCGTGTAGACCTGCACCAGCATCCCGGAGAGCTTCGCGTCGGCGGTCTCGAGAAGCGGCAGGAACATCCCCTCGCGGGCGTGGGCGTACAGGTACGTCGCCCCGGGAAGGCCGGGCTGGCTGAGCTCCTGGATGAACTCGGCGACGTCGCAGTACGGGAAGTGGTTCGGATCGGCGGGGGGCCTCACGACGGGCAGGTCGATGCGGAGCGCCGGGACGACGACGCGCGTGGCGACGCGATCGGCCGGCGGGACGGTCGTCGGCGCGGCTGATCCCCCGGGCGCGAGCGACGGGATCGGCAGCAGCGTCGGCGCCGCTGGCTCGCTCGGCGCCGGCGTCGGCGTGGGCGCCGTCGCCACCGCCTCCGGTGGATCCTGGTACGAGAGGAGGCCGGCGGCGAGCAGCGCGACGCCGGCCGCCGTCACGAGGGCGGGCAGGAGGCGGCTGCGGACCCAGTCGAGGATGGAGCGCATCGGTGCGGGCATCCTAGCAAGGAGATCGGGCCGGGGCCCCCGGCGGGTTCGTCCCGGTCCGGGTGGGCCGGTGGTCCGGTCGCCGGTGCGCCGCGCCCCGCGCACGAGAGGCGGGACTCCGGTACGCTCCGGCCGATGCGTACCGTCGTGGCGATCGTCGCCGGCCTGGTCGTGGGGGTCGCCCTCGCCCTCGGGCTCGCCGTCGCCGTCTACTCGCTCGTGCCGACGGCCGCCCCGCCGTCCGCACCGCTGACGCCGGCCCCGTCGGTGGCCGTCGCCACGCCGTCCCCCAGCCCGGCGCCGACCGCCACGGGGAGCGCCTCGCCGGAGGCGTCGCGCAGCCCGTCACCGTTCCCCCTTGTCGGCCAGGCGTCGCCGCCGCTCGTCGCGCCCGGGCTGGACGGGTCGTCGATCGACCTCGCGGCGTACCGCGGCAAACCCGTCTGGCTCGTCTTCGGCGGCACGTACTGCCCGCCGTGCCGCGACGAGTACCCGCTGATGAACGGCTTCGCCGCGCGCTACGCGGAGGCTGGCCTCGTCGTGCTCGCCGTCCACGTGAAGGAGGGCGCCGACGCGGTCGAGCCGTTCGTCGAGGAGCTCGGCGTCACGTTCCCCGTCGCCCTCGACGAGGACGGCAGCCGGGCGGCGACCTGGGACGCCGTCGCCCTCCCGGTCCACTACTGGATCGACGCCGAGGGCGTGATCCAGGAGGCCGCGCTCGGCGGCCTGGGCCCCGACCAGATGGCCGCCAACCTCGGGACGATCCTGCCGGGCGTCACGTTCAACGAATGAGCGGCACGGCGCGTCCGGACCACCGCCACCGCGGACGCGAGCACGATCCGGAGACCGCGACCGCCGCCGCCGCGCTCGCGGGGCTGGCCGACGTCGAGGGCCCCATCCTCGTCGTCTGCGACTTCGACGGCACGCTGGCCGCGATCCACCCGGATCCCGCCGGCGCGACCCTCGACCCGGCCTCCCGCCGGGCGCTCCGCCACCTCGGCCGGATCGCCCGCTCTCGGCCGGACCGCCTGGCGCTCGCCGTCCTCTCGGGCCGGACGGCGCTCGACGTGGCCGGACGGGTGCGGATCGGTGGCGTGACGTACCTGGGCGACCACGGGCTCCAGGGAGGGACGCTTCCGCCGGGCGTGCCGGCCGAGCGCCTGCACGTGGCCCACGCCGCGCGTCACGCCGGCCACGCGTCGGCCTCGCGCCGCCTCGGCGACGAGGTCGGCCGCCTGCTGGCCGACGCCGCGTGGCTCTACATCGAGCCGAAGGGCCCGTCGGTCGCCTTCCACTACCGGACGGCCGACGACCCCGAGGCGGCCCGGGCACGGATCCTCGGGGCGCTCGGGGCGGCCCGCGAGGCGTTGCCGGACGAGCTCCGCGCGACGCGCTTCGACCGCCTCGAGACGTGGCGGATCGTCGAGGTCCGGCCCGAGGGGGCCGGCGCCAAGGGGGCGGCCGTCGAGGAGCTGGTCGCCCGACATCGGCCGGCGGCGGTGGCGGTCCTCGGCGACGACCGGACGGACGCCGAGGCGTTCCGCGTCGTGGCCGCCGCGCGGGCCGCCGGGCGCCTGGCCGCCGCGGTGGCGATCGGCGTGCGGCGGGGCTCCGACACGCCGATCGAGGTCGCGACCGGCGCCGACGTGCTGCTCCGTGGGCCGGCCGAGGTCGGCGAGGTGCTGCGCGGCCTGGCCCGGCGCCTCGACGCGGAGATCCGCGGCGCCTGACGGGTCCTACGGCAGCGCGGTCGCGAGCGCCTCGGCAGCCGACCCGACGCTCTCCAGGAACGGCGTCGGGAAGAGCCCGAGGGCGACGGTCATGACGGCCGTCACCGCGAGACCGATGCGGAGGAGCGCCCCGTGGGCCACGGGCGCCGGCTCGGCCGCCGGCTCGCGCATGTACATGTAGACGACGACGCGAAGGTAGTAGAAGGCGGCCACGGCAGCGTTGAGGACGGCGATGACCGCCAGGAGCGTCAGCCACCCGCCGCCCTGGACCGCCGCGAGAATCACGTAGGCCTTGGCAAAGAAGCCGGCGGTCGGCGGGATCCCGGTCAGCGACAGCAGGAAGAGGACCATCAGGATGCCCAGCGCGGGCTCGCGGCGGCCGAGGCCGGCGAACGTCTCGAGGCGGCTGGTGACGCCCGGCCGCTTCTGGAGCGCGGCCACGACGGCGAACGCACCGAGATTCATGAAGGTGTAGGCGGCCATGTAGAAGAGGAGGCCCTCGAGCCCCTCGAGCTGGCCGCCGGCGTATGCCGCGAGCCCGACCATCATGTAGCCGGTGTGGGCGATCGACGAGTACGCCAGCATCCGCTTGACGTTGTCCTGGGTGATGGCCACGAGGTTGCCGAGCGTCATCGTCAGCGTCGCGAGGACGAAGATCACGATGACCCACTCGTCCTGGAGCGGGGCCAGGGCCTCGGCGAAGACCCGCAGGATGAGGGCGAACGCGCCGACCTTGGGCCCCACGGAGAGGTAGCCGGTGACCGGCGTGGGCGAGCCCTGGTAGGCGTCGGGTGTCCAGTAGTGGAAGGGCACGGCCGCGATCTTGAAGGCGACGCCGGTCGTCAGCAGGGCGAGGCCCATCGCGAGGCCGGGGGAGAGGGTCTCCTGGCCCTCCACGATCCGGCCGAGGACGCCGGCGACCTCGGCGATCCGGGTCGAGCCCGTGAGGCCCCAGACGAAGGCCAGGCCGAAGAGGAAGATCGCGCTCGAGAACGAGCCGAGGAGGAAGTACTTGATGGCGCCCTCGGTCGAGAGCGCGTCCCGCTTGTGATACCCCGCCAGCAGGTAGCCCGGGATGACCATGAGCTCGAGGCCCACGAAGAGGACGAGGAGGTCGGCCGACGCGGCCACGACCATCGCGCCGGTGAGGGCGAACACGAGGATGGCCGCGAACTCGGCCACCGGCAGGCCGCGCGGGACGAGGTAGTCCGGCCCGAAGAGGATCGTCAGGGCCGCGATCGCGACGAAGACGAGGTGAAGGTACGTCGTCAGGTCGTCCACCCGGTACGAGCCGCCGAAGGCGGTCCCCGGCTCCTGCCCGGCCCACAGGACGAGGGCGGCGACGATCCCGAGGCCCAGCAGCGACACCGCGGTCGCGAGGACCGTGCTCCCGGGCCGCACGATGTCGGCGACGATGACCGCGCAGGCGACGAGCAGGGCCGCCAGGAGGGGGGCGATGACGGGCAGGTCGGCAAGGGACATCGGCAGGCCTCCCGTCAGCGCCCGATCGCCGTCGCGAGCGACGGGTCCACGGCGGCCAGCACGGCCCGCACGGGACCGGCGATGAGGTCGAGGACGAGGGCCGGGTAGACGCCCAGCACCACGGTCAGCGTGGCCAGCGGGGCGAGGGTGAGGATCTCGACCGGCCGCATGTCCGTGAGGTGGTGCCCGAGCCCCTTGAGGAAGTCGGAGACCGGCCCGAAGAGGACCCGCTGCTGCATCCAGAGCAGGTAGGCCGCGGCGAAGATCATCACGAAAGCGATGGCCGCGCCAACCGCGGGGCTGAAGACGAACGCGCCCTGGAAGACGAGGAACTCCCCGACGAAGCCGGCCAGGCCGGGCAGCCCGACCGAGGCGAAGACGAAGAAGCCGAAGCATCGCCGAGTAGACCGGCACGGGGGCCCCCAGGCCGCCCATCTTCGCGATCGTCCGGTCGTGCGTCCGCTCGTAGATGACGCCGACGAGGAGGAAGAGCGCGCCGGTGATGAGCCCGTGGTTGACCATCTGGAGGATCGCGCCCTGCATCCCCTGCTCCTGGAAGACGAAGATCCCCAGGGTGACGAAGCCCATGTGGCTCACCGAGCTGTAGGCGACGAGCTTCTTGAGGTCGGGCTGGACGAGGGCCACGATCGCGCCGTAGATGATCGCGATGACCGACAGCACGATGATGAGCGGCGCCCAGGTCGTGGCCCCCTCCGGGAAGATCGGCAGCGCGAAGCGGATGAAGCCGTAGCCGCCGAGCTTGAGGAGGACGCCGGCGAGGATCACCGAGCCGGCCGTCGGCGCCTCGACGTGGGCGTCGGGCAGCCACGTGTGGAACGGGAACATCGGGACCTTGATCGCGAAGGCGAGGACGAAGGCGGCGAAGGCGAGGACCTGGAAGGTCCCGTCGAAGCCGTGGCCGGCCAGGTTCTGGAGGTCGAAGGCGCCTTCCCACGATCCTGTCGCCGACTGGTACGTGAAGGCGGTCGCGAGGATCGCGACGAGCATGAGGAGCGAGCCGACGAGGGTGTAGAGGACGAACTTGAGCGTCGCGTAGATCCGGTTCGCCCCGCCCCAGATCCCGATGATCAGGTACATCGGGACGAGGACGACCTCCCAGAAGATGTAGAAGAGGAAGAGGTCGAGCGAGACGAAGACCCCGAGCATGCCGACCTCGAGGATGAGGAAGGACATCATGTATTCCTTCACCCGGTCCTGGATCGGGCCGAAGCTGGCGAGGATCGAGATCCACGTGAGCGTCGTCGTGAGGACGACCATCGCCACCGAGAGGCCGTCCACGCCGAGCTTGTACTGGATGCCGAAGAGCGGGATCCAGTCGAGCTGCTCCACGTACTGGAAGGCCATCCCGGCGCCGGTCTCGCGCCCGGGCAGGTAGCCGACGACCAGCCACAGGCTGACGACCCAGGCGGCGAGCGAGAAGAGCAGGGCCGTGCCGCGGATCGCCCCCACGTTCGCCCGCGGGATGAGGGCGATGACGAGGGCTCCGACGAGCGGCAGGAACGTGATGACGCTGAGGATCGGGAAGGCGCCGATGTCGACGGTCACGGTCGTCCTCCCTACCTGGCCGCGATGAGGAGGTACGAGCCGATCATCACGATCAGGCCGATCGCGATGCCGAGCGCGTAGTTCTGGACCCGGCCCGTCTGGACCCGCCGCAGGCCGCGCCCCGCGTCCACCGTCACGTGGCCGAGGCCGTTGACGGCGCCGTCGACGATGACCCGGTCGAACCACCAGAAGGCGGCGGCGATCCGCCCGCCGATGACGATGAACAGGAGGTGGTTCAGCTCGTCGAACCACCACTTGTTGAGCGAGGCGCGGTACAGGAACCGCGTGGCGCCGTTCGCGTTCGTGATCGCTGCCACCCGGTCGGGCTTCCCGGCGCGCCGGAAGGCGCCGAAGAGCCAGATCCCGACCACGAGGCCGAGCGTGGCGATGGCGACGCTCATGAGGATGAGGACGCCGTCGATGCCGAAGAGCTCGTACGGCTTGGCCTCGCCGTGGAGCATCGTCTCCGACTCCTCGAAGACGGGCTCGAGCCAGTGCTTGATCGTGGAGTCGCCGAGCGGCGGGCCGAGCGCGAGGCCCAGGAAGATCGAGGGGATCGCCAGGAGCACGAGCGGCACCGTCATCGTCCAGGTCGACTCGTGGATCTTGTCCCAGATCCGCTTCGCATACGCCGACGGCTGGCCGTAGAACGTCTTGCCCATGAGCCGCCACATGTAGAAGGCGGTCATCCCGGCGACGACGAAGCCGATCGCCCAGACCCAGTAGAAGCCGAACTTGAAGCTCTCGCCGAGGATCTCGTCCTTGCTGAAGAACCCGGCGAGCGGCGGGATGCCGGCGATCGCGAGCGACCCGACGAGCATCGTCCAGTGGGTGACCGGGATCTTCCGCCACAGGCCGCCCATGTTGTTCATGTCCTGCTCCTCGTGGACGGCGTGGATGACGCTGCCCGAGCCGAGGAAGAGGAGGCCCTTGAAGAAGCCGTGGGTCATGAGGTGGAAGATCGCGGCGATGAAGGCGCCCACCCCGAGCGCGGCGAACATGTAGCCGAGCTGCGAGAGCGTCGAGTACGCCAGGACCCGCTTGATGTCGTTCTGGGTGAGGGCGATCGAGGCGGCCAGGATCGCCGTGAAGATCCCGATCGCGGCGACCACGACCATGACGCCCGGGACCTCGGCGAAGATCGGGTTGGCCCGGGCCACGAGGTACACGCCGGCGTTCACCATCGTCGCCGCGTGGATGAGGGCCGAGACCGGCGTCGGGCCCTCCATCGCGTCCGGCAGCCAGACGTGGAGCGGGAACTGGGCGCTCTTGCCGACCGCGCCGCAGAAGACGAGGAGGGCGATCGCCGCGATCGTCGTCTCGTCGAGCCCCGCGATGAGCTCGAACGACTCGCGGATGTTCAGCGTCCCCGTCGCGCTCCAGATCAGCATGATCCCGAGGGCGAAGCCGACGTCGCCGACGCGGTTGACGATGAAGGCCTTCTTCGCGGCGAGGGCGGCCGACAGGCGCGGGTACCAGAAGCCGATGAGGAGGTACGAGCTGAGGCCGACGAGCTCCCAGGCGGCGAAGACCGTCAGCCAGCTGTCGCCGAGGACGAGCAGCAGCATGCTGAACATGAAGAGGTTCAGGTAGGCGAAGAAGCGCCAGCGCCCCGGGTCGTGGGCCATGTAGCCCACGGAGTAGAGGTGGACGAGCATCCCGATCGTCGTGACGACGATGAGGAGGCACGCGGTCAGCTGGTCGACGAAGAGCCCCAGCTCGACCTGGAAGGCGCCGGCCGGGATCCACGTGTAGAGCGTGATCCCGGCGCCGTGCTCGCCGAAGCCGCCGGTCAGCGCCTCGTACACGACGACCATCCCGATGGCCCACGTGGCGATGACGAGGAAGAGCGGGACGACGAAGGCGAAGCGCCCGATCCGGCGCCCGAAGAACGCCGTGAACACGAAGCCGGCCAGCGGCAGGACGAGGAGCAGCGGGACGAGGTTGACGACCTCGCTCACCGCCTCGACCTCCTCGGAGGCGGCGGCCAGGAGCGGGGCGGCGCTCGGGATCAGGTGGTCGAACACGCGGGTCTCTCGGGCTCCTCGCGGCTACTGGCGCATCGCGTCGTACTCGTCGACGAGCGGCGTCCGCCGGTTGCGGTAGATCGCCATGACGATGGCGAGGCCGACGGTCGCCTCGGCCGCCGCGACCGCCATGACCATGAGGGCGATCACGGAGGCGTCGACGGTGAGCTCCGGCACGAACGCGCCGAAGGCGACGATGGCGAGGTTGACGGCGTTGAGCATCAGCTCGATCGACATGAGCATGCTGATCGCGTTGCGCCGGGCCAGGAAGCCGAACGTCCCGATCGCGAACAGGAGGCCGGACAGGACGAGGTAGGCGTCGAGCGACTGGCTCATGCGTCGCCGTCCTCCCGCTTGGCGAGGAAGACGCCACCGACCACGGCCGCGAGGAGGAGCACGCCGACGATCTCGAACGGCAGGACGTACTGGTCGAAGAGGAGGCGGGCGAGCTCCTTCGTGTTGGTCTCGATGGCGCCGGTGACGTCGCCCCAGTCGGTCGCGGTCACGGTCAGCGCGACGAGGACGGCGAGGACGAGGGCCGCGATCGCGGCCGGGATCGCCTGGGTCTGGAAGACGAGCTTCGTGGGAGCGTTCTTGGCCTGGGTGAGCATGACGGCGAAGAGGATGAGGACGGTGATCGCCCCGATGTACACGAGCACCTGGGCGGCGGCGATGACGGGGGCCCCGAGCATCACGTAGAGGCCGGCGAGGGCGCCGAAGGAGACGATCATCGCCAGGCCGCAGCGGATGATGTCGCGCAGCGTCACGACCAGCAGGGCGCTGCCGAGCATGACCCCCGCGAGGGACATGAAGAGCACGTCGGCCCAGCTGATCCCCAGGACCGGCACGGTATCCGGTATCGGCACTGTTCCCTCTTCTCCGCCGTCCTTGTCCGGGTCCCGGCCCGGGCGCCCTCCACGCCCGCGCCGCCCCGCGCTTACGTCTCGGTTGCGTGGCCGCCGGCCCCGCCGGCGGTCTCGTGTCCATTGTTGCCGCTGGCATGGGCGTGCGCGTGGCCGTTGCCGCTCCCGTTGCCCCCCGCGATCGAGGCCGGGAGGACCGGCAGCAGGCGCGGGCCGATGTCGCGGCCGGAGGCCCGGGCCCGCTCGGCCCAGTCCCGCTCCCGCCGGATGTACGTCATCTCCGTCTCGCGGTCGACCGCGGCGATCGCGATGAGGTCGATCATCGGCTCCTCGCGGCTCGTGTGGGCGAGCTCGAAGTCCGGCCCGCAGCGGAGCGCGTCGTAGGGGCAGGCGTCGACGCAGATGCCGCAGAGGATGCAGCGGCTCTCGTCGACCTCGTACTTCTCGAGGATCCGCGGCTTCGGCATGAGGGCGCCCGTCGGGCACGTCTCGGCGCAGCGGCCGCAGGACACGCAGGGCGTGTCGTTGAGGCTCATGTCGAGCGGCGTCGTCACGAGCGTGTCGAAGCCGATCCGCATGAAGTCGTAGCAGGCGGCGCCGACGACCTCCGAGCAGACCTGGGCGCAGCGGCCGCAGTCGATGCAGCGCGACGGCTCGCGGAGGATGAAGGCGTGGCTGTCGTCGCGGAGGTAGTCGTGGTTGTAGCCGGTGAAGCGGTTCTCGGTGACGCTCCGGTAGCTCAGGCCCGTGCGCGCCGGCTCGAGCGTCTTGAGGGTCGTCCCGTACTCGATCCCGAGGCGGCGCAGGTCGCAGAAGCCGATCGCCTCGCACGTGCACTGGAGGCAGCGGGTGCTCTCGGCGACCGCCGCCTCGCGGCTGTAGGGGATCTCGTACTCGACGTACGAGGTCCGCCGCTCCTCCGCCGGCATGCTCTGCAGCCGGTGGCGCGACTCCTTCACCTCGGAGGTGAACGGCACGATCGACAGGAACTCGGGCTGCGGCTCGGCCAGCGTCTGGCGGGTCCGGATCGCCCCCATGTCGAGGCCCTGCAGGAAGGCGTCGACGGCGTACGCGGCGCGGCGCCCGTCGGCGATCGCCTGGACGACGGTGGCGGCGCCGGTGCGGACGTCCCCCGTCCCGAAGACGCCCGCCCGACCCGTCTCGAAGGTGACCGGGTCGACCTTGAGGCGCCACTGCTTCGTCTTCTCGAGCCCGGCGTTGCCCGATCCCAGCCAGGCCAGGTCGGGGCCCTGGCCGATCGCGAGCAGCACGCGGTCGCACTCGATGACGAACTCGGTCCCGGCCGCCGGCTCCGGGCGTCGCCGGCCGGAGGCGTCGGGCGCGCCGAGCTGCATCCGGATGAACTCCACGCCGGTGACCTTGCCCGTCGCCTCGTCGACGACGACGCGGGTCGGGCCGGCCTGGAAGATCGTGGTGACGCCTTCCTCGATCGCCTCGTGGACCTCGCTCGCGGCCGGCATGTCCTTCATGTCGCGGCGGTAGACGAGCGTCACCTCGGCCGCGTGCTGGCGGACCGACGTCCGGGCGCAGTCCATCGCGGTGAAGCCGCCGCCGATGACGACGACGCGCGTTCCCGCGTGGCCCGGGTACGTGTGGCCGAGCGTCGCGATCTTGAGGTACTCGAGCCCGTCGATGACCCCGTCGGCGTCCTCGTTGGGGATGCCGAGCTTGTTCGTGTCGTAGCACCCGATGGCCACCACGACCGCGTCGTAGCCCTGGTTCTGGAGGTCGTCGAGGGTGAAGTCGCGGCCGAGCTCCTGGCCGCAGACGAAGCGGCCGCCGAGGCGGGTGACGCTCTCGTACTCCGGGCCGAGGACGCGGTCCTTCGGCAGGCGGTACTCGGGGATGCCGTAGCGGAGCATCCCGCCGGGAGCCTCGTCCCGCTCGAGGATCGTGACGTCATGGCCGGCGATGAGGAGGTAGTACGCGGCCGACGCGCCGGCCGGGCCGGAGCCGACGACGGCGACCCGCTTGCCGGTCTTCGGCTGGAGCTCGAACGGGACGGGCGGGTCGACGTCGTGCTCCAGCATCTCGCGGAGGACCTGGTCGCCCGCGTAGCGGTGGCTGTCGCGGATCGCGATCGCCTCGTCCACCTCGTCGCGGCGGCAGTGCTCCTCGCAGGGCGCCGGGCAGACGCGGCCGAGGATCGAGGGGAACGGGATCGTCCGCTTGAAGATGCGGGCCGACTCGCGGAACTCGCCCTCCGCGTTCGCCTCCAGGAAGCCCGGGATGTCGATGTGGCTGGGGCACTTGTTCTGGCAGGGCGGGAGGCAGTACGCGTTGTGGTCGGAGAAGATGAGCTCGAGATTCGTCCGCCGGAGGCGCCGGACCTCCTCGGACTGGGTCCGGACCACCATCCCGGCCTCGGCGGCGCGGGAGCAGGAGATCGGTGGCTGCTCCTCGCCCTCGACCTCGACGACGCACATCCGGCAGGCCCCGAACCCGGGGAGCTTGGGCTCGTAGCAGAGGGTCGGGATCTCGATCCCGTTGTCGCGGCAGACCTCGAGGATCGTCTGGCCTTCGCGGCCCTCCACGACCCGCCCGTCGACCTCGAGGCGGATCGCCGGCGTCGACTGCGGCCGCTGCGGCGCCTGGGCGAGGAAGAACCGCTCGGCGACGGTCTCGGCCGCCGGCTCCGGGCGGCTCGGCGGGGCGAGGTCGGCGGGTCGGGAGATCAGGTCGGCCATCGTGCGGTCGTCTACCTTCCGTGGGCGGCGGCCGCGAGCCGGATCGGGCTGCAGACGCCGGCGGGGCAGACGCCCCTGACGATGTGGTCGTCGATCTCGGGCCTGAAGTATCGCATCGCCGTTCGCAGCGGGTTCGGGGCGACGCGCTCGTGGTCGCACAGGGCGCTCGCCGCGCAGTCGGCGGCGAGGTCCTCGAGGAGCTGCGGGTCGGTGGGCCGCGCCGTGCCGGCGGCGAAGCGCTCCCCGATCTCGGCGAGGCGGCGGAGGCCGATGCGGCAGGGGATCGTCTTGCCGCAGGCCTCGTCGGCGCCGTAGCGGACGAGGAGGCGCGCGAGGTCGACGACGCAGGTCGTCTCGTCGACCGCGACGACGGCCCCAGAGCCGACGTGAGCGCCGGCCTCGCGGAGGGCCTCGACCGCATAGGGAGTGTCGAGGAGGTCGGGCGGGAGGAGGCCGCCGGTCGGCCCGCCGACGAGGACGGCCTTGAGGGTCCGCCCGGCCGCCACGCCGCCGGCGAGGTCGAGGATCGCGCGGAGCGGCGTCCCGGTCGGGATCTCGGCGATCCCCGGTGCCGCGACCGTGCCGCCGACCTGGACGAGGACCGTGCCCGGGGCGGCCGGGTCGCCGATCGCGCGGAACGCGTCGGCGCCGTGGACCACGATCCACGGGACGGCCGCGAGGGTGACGACGTTGTGGACCACCGTCGGGTGGCCGAACAGCCCGCGCTCGCTGGGGTACGGCGGGCGCTGCTCGGGCTGGCCCCGCCGCCCCTCGAGGGCCGCCAGGAGGACGGTCTCCTCGCCCAGCATGTAGGCGCCGCGGACCGTGCGGACGGTGACGGCGACGTCGCGCCCGGAGCCGAGGACGTCGGTCCCGAGGTAGCCGGCCTCCTCCGCGTCGAAGGCGGCCGACTCGAGCGCGCGGGCGGCGTCGGCGTACTCGGCGCGGACGGCGATGATCGCCTCCGCGCGCCCCGACCGCGAGGGCCGCGATCGCCACGCCCTCGACGACCGCGAAGGGCCGCGTCTCCATGAGGTGGCGGTTCGTCCCCTGGGCCGGATCGGCTTCGTAGCCGTTCGCCACGACGTAGCGGACCGGGTCGGCGGAGGACACGACGGCGTGCCACTTCTCGCCCGCGGCGTGGCCCGCGCCGCCGCGGCCGCGCAGGCCGGAGGCGGCGATCGTCGCGACCGTCCCCGTCGGCCCGAGGTCGCCGACGACCTTCCGCAGCCCGGCGAACGCCCCGGCCCCGACGGCCGCGGCGAGGTCGGTCGGGGCCGCCGCGGTGGCGTCGCCGAGGATCGGGCGGGGACCGGCCGGGCCGGCGAGGAGGTTCGTCATCGCCTCAGTGGACCGTGCGGGTGGCCGGGTGCTCCCCGGTGAGCGCCTGGGCCCAGGCGGTGGCGGTGGCGGCGGTGACCTCCGGCTGCGGCGCGCCGTCGAGCGTGACGAGCGGGGCCGCGGCGCCGACGACGTGGGTCGGGCACCAGGTGAAGCGGATGCGCCCGTCCGGCGTCGGCCGTCCGAGGCCGGTCCCGAGGCCCGCCCCGATCGCCTCCGCGACGCGGCCGCCGCCGGCCATGAGGCAGGCGGTGCAGCGGCAGACGGCGACCTCCTCCACGGTGCGTTCGAAGCGGAGATGGCGGTAGTAGCTCGCGGTCCCGTAGACCATCGCGTACCAGGCGCCGGTCCGGTGGCTGATCCGCTTGAGCGCGGCGACCGGCAGGTGGCCGAACTCCGCCTGGACCGCCTCGAGGATCGAGAGCATCGCGTGCGGGTCGTGGTCGTGCTCCTCGAGGATCCGGTCGACCGCGGCGACGTCCACCGGCTCGAAGTGCGTGTACGGCGAATCGGGCACCTCGCGGCCGGATCGCCGCAGGGCCGACTCCTCGCGCCGCTCGCCGTACGTCTCGGAGGCGCCCCAGTGGATCGCGTAGCGACCCTTCGTGTCCGTGCCGCCCATGTCGATGCACTCGATCGGGCAGGCCTGGGCGCACTGGAAGCACGTCTCGCACTTCAGCGTGCCGTGCTCGTCGTGGAGGAGCTGGAGGCGGCCCCGGTACTTGACCGCGATGTCCGCCGGCACCTCGGGGTACTTGATCGTGACGGCCGGCTGGAAGAACCGCCGCAGCGTGAGGGCCATGCCCTTGGCGAGGCCGAGGCCGGGGATCGAGCTCATGTCAGGCCCTCAGCCGGTCGATGATCACGACGGCGACCGCCGTGAGGAAGATGTTGAGGATCGCCAGCTCGATGAGCCACTTCCAGGCGAAGCCCATGAGCTGGTCGATGCGGACCCGGGGGAACGTGGCCCGCATCTGGACGAAGATGAACACGAAGACGTAGGACTTCGCCATCATCCAGAAGAGGCCGACCACCCAGTCGACGCTCACGAAGGCCCAGCCGAGGAGCGCCGCGACGGCCAGCAGGTTGAACAGGACGAAGCCGATCCCGAGGGCCTGCAGGGTCGTGATCTTCGACGAGCCCAGCCAGAACGGCAGGGCGAGCAGGACGGTGCCCAGGACCGGGACGATGGCGACGAGGAACAGGAGGCCCAGGCCGAGGCTGGCCGGGTCGAGCGTGACCCCCGTGAGGTCGATCGGCCAGTCGAAGGGGGCGTTCCAGCCGCCGAAGAAGAGGACGACCGTCATCGCCGAGACGACGAAGACGTTGACGTACTCGGCGAAGAAGAAGAAGCCGAAGCGCATCCCCGAGTACTCGGTGGCGAAGCCGGCGACGAGCTCCTGGTCGGCCTCCGTCATGTCGAGCGGGGTCCGGTTGGCCTCCGCGATCGCGGCGATGAAGAAGATCACGAGGGCCAGCGGCTGCTTCCACAGGTTCCAGTCGAGGAACGAGCCCGCCTGCTGCTCGACGATCGAGTTGAGGCTCATCGTCCCGGCCAGGATCACGACGCCGACGACGGACAGCGTCAGCGGGATCTCGTAGCTGATCGCCTGGGCCGCGGCCCGCAGGGCGCCGATGAGGCTGTACTTGTTGAAGCTCGCCCAGCCGGCCATCATCAGGCCCACGACGTTGAGGCCGCCGATCGCGAAGAAGTAGAGCAGGCCGATGTTGAAGTCCTGCGCGAAGAGCCCCGGGGCGAAGGGGATCACGAGGAAGCTCATGATCGTCGCCAGGAACGTGACGACCGGGGCGAGCGTGAAGATCGGCACGTCCACGCCGGTCGGCGTGTAGTCCTCCTTGCTGAGGACCTTGAACCCGTGGATGACCGACTGCGCGGCGCCGAAGGGCCCGACGCGGTCCGGCCCGACCCGGAGGTTCATCCGGGCGATGACCTTCAGCTCCATGTAGATGATGAGGAACGCCGTCGGGATCGTGAGCACGAGGACCATCGCGATCGCGACGACGAAGCGGACGAGGTCCGTGTTCGCGGCGAGGAAGTCGACGAGCGGCGGCACGAGGAGGGCCAGGGCCACGGTCGCGACGGCGCCCAGGATCACCAGCGTCGGGATCGCGACGAGCAGCACCCTCGACGAGATCGAGAGGCGGTTCCAGTAGGAGGTCACGGCGGTCATCGACGCGCGTCCCTCACTTGTCCACGCCGCCCATGACCGGGTCGAGCGAGGACATGACCACCATGATGTCGGCGACGAGCGTGCCCGGCATGAGGAGCCCCAGGATCTCGAGGTGCAGGAAGCTCGCGTCGTGGATCCGCATCCGGAACGGCTGGTCGGTGCCGTCGCTGATCACGTAGGTCGAGTACTGGCCGCGCGGCGCCTCGACCGAGCGAACGCCCGTCCCGGCCGCGGTCGGAGGAGGCGGGGGAGCTTCGCCGTCACCGGCCCGTCGGGCATCTCGTGCAGGCACTGGTCGATGATCCGGAGGCTCTGCTTCACCTCGTCGAAGCGCAGCAGGTAGCGGGCCAGCGAGTCGCCCTCGCTCCGGGTCGGGATGTCGAAGTCGAGCTCGGGATAGACGCTGTACGGGTGGGCCCGCCGGAGGTCGAAGGGGACGCCGGAGGCGCGGAGGTTCGCCCCGGTGACGCACATCCGGGACGCCATCTCCCGGTCGATGACGCCGATCCCGCGGGTGCGCCGGACGAAGATCTCGTTCTCGTTGAGGAGGGCCGATGCCCGTCCTCGAGATGGGTTCCGGCCCGGCTCATCCAGTCGCCGAGGCGGCTCAGGAACTCGTGGTTCAGGTCCCCGTTGACGCCGCCGATCCGGAAGTAGTTGAAGAGAAGCTTCTGGCCGGTGAGGGCCGCCAGCATCTCCATGATCTCGTCGCGCTCGGCGAAGCTCCACAGGATCGGCGTGATGCCGCCGAGGTCCAGGGCGTAGAACCCGAGGAAGAGCATGTGGCTGGCGACGCGGTTGAGCTCGGCCGAGAGGACCCGGATGTACTCGGCCCGCCGGGGCACCTCGACGTCGAGGAGCTTCTCGAACGAGAGGACGGCCCCCCACTCGTTGAACAGGGCGCTGACGTACTCGAGCGGGTCGACCTGGCTGATGACCTGGTGGTAGTCGGCGTTCTCGCAGAGCTTCTCGACGCCGCGGTGGAGGTAGCCGAGGACGGGGTCGATGTCGACGATCTGCTCGCCGTTGATCTTGAGGACCACCCGCAGGACGCCGTGCGTCGAGGGGTGATGCGGCCCCATGTTCAGGAGGAGCTCGCCGTCCTTGAGGTCGTAGAACTCGCGCTGGCGCTCCGTCCGGGGGACCGGGATCGGCTCGAAGATCCCGGCGTGCTCGACCGGGATCGTGAGCGAGGGATCGTCGAGGCTGGGCCGCGTCGGTGTCGTCATCTCGTCTCGCCTACGTCCCCGGCGACGTGCGCCGGAGGGTGGTCGCGTCGGCGTCCCCGGGCGCGCCGGCCCGCTCCATCGGGCGGACCCCGCCGCCCGGCGACTTCGCCGCGTCGTCGGCCAGGTGGAAGTCCTTGCGGAGCGGGAAGCTGCCGAAGTCGTCGGGAAGGTAGATGCGGCGGAGGTCGCGGTTGCCCTCGAAGACCAGCCCGAACATGTCGTAGGCCTCGCGCTCGAGCCACTCGGCGCCCTTCCAGAGGAAGGTGAGCGAGGGAACGCGCGGCTCGTCCCGTGGAATGCCGTCGGCGACGACGCGCAGCCAGTCGGGGGTGACGTCGCTCCAGAGGTGGTAGACGACCTGGAACGTCGTGCCGGTGTCGACGCCGCAGAGGTCGGCGAGGAACTCGAAGCGGAGCTCCGGGTCGTCGTGGAGCGCCCGCATCACCTGGGGGACGTCGCCGGGGCGGATCCGGACCTCGGTCTCGTCGTGGCGCTGGCGGACGGGGCCGTCGAGCCAGGCGTCGAGCTTCCGCTCCAGGAGGCCCTTGAAGGCGCGGTCCACGTCAGATGCCCTCCGGCACGGTCGGACCGATGCTCCGCTCCGGCCAGTGGCCGCGCCGCTCCTTCACGAGCTGCTGGAGCTTCATCATCCCGTAGATGAGGCCCTCGGGACGAGGCGGGCAGCCGGGGACGTAGACGTCGACGGGAAGCACCCGGTCGATCCCCTGGATCGTGCTGTAGCTGCGCTTGTAGCGTCCGCCCGAGCAGGTGCAGTCGCCCATCGCGACACACCACTTCGGCTCCGGCATCTCCTCCCAGAGCCGGACGAGCGGGTCCGCCATCTTCGTGGTGAGCGTGCCGGCGACGATCAGGACGTCGGACTGGCGCGGCGAGGCGCGGAACGGGAACATGCCCCAGCGGTCGACGTCGTGGCGGCTCGTGGACATCGACATCATCTCGAACGCGCAGCAGGCCAGGCCCGACAGGAGCGGCCACAGGCTGTTCAGGCGGATGAGGTCGAGGACGTAGTCGGCCTTCGTCGGGATGATGTCGAGGGCGCCCCAGCGCCCGTCGTTCCGGCGCCCCTCGCCCGACTCCTCGTAGCGCTTCAGGACGAGGGTGGGGGCCTCGTCCACCGGGACGCCGCCGTAGGCGGTCGGATCCTCCGGTGTCCACAGGAGGTTGGGCACGGTGACCGGTTCGACGAGCGCATCGGCGGGCGTCGTCGCCGGCACCGGCAGGCTGCTCCCCGGTGTGCCCGCGGCGGCTTCGCCCATCGCGTCGTCGGCTGCGGGCGGACGGTTCAACGCCACGTCAGGACGCCCTTCCGCCAGGCGTAGGAGAGGCCGAGGAGGAGCACGCCGATGAAGATCGCCATCGAGGTGAGGATCCCGGGGATCGGATCGCGGACGACCAGAGCCCACAGGAACAGGAAGATGACCTCGATGTCGAAGGCGACGAAGAGGAGGGCGTAGATGTAGTAGGACACCCCGAAGCGGCCGTGGGTGTCGCCGTACGTCGGGATGCCGCTTTCGTACGGCAGGCCCTTGAGGGGGCTGCCCTTCGTGCGGTGGCTGATCAGCCAGGAGGCGGCGATCACTGCGAACACGAACCCCACGCCGACGACGATGAAGCCGACGACGTACCAGATGCCTTCCATCGCACCTCTCTGCGGCCGACGGCGGGTGGCGACGCGGCGGTTCGGCCGCTCCGGCACCCTCGTGCCCGCCGGCCCGGCGGGAAGCTCGGGTGAGACGCACACGCTCGGTCGCCCGGGCGCTCGGGCGTGCCATCGCATCCTAGCAGGGCCGATCCGGCGCGGCGCGTCGGGTGCGGCGCGTCCGACGCGGCCGATCGGCACGCCGCTCGGCACCCGGGCCGGGCGGCCCGAGCGGCGCCTCGACGCCGGGTCGGCGGCGGGTCAGCGTCGAGCTGGGCAGCCGGAACGCGAGGCCCCGGAGCGGCGGGTCGGCCGCGACCGCCCGCCCCGCGACGACGGCCCGGAAGCCGCCGAGATGTCGCGGGTCGAGGAGGCGCAGGACCGAGCTCCGGAGCTCCAGGGCGGCCGCGACGCTCGGCACTGCCGCCTGGCGTCGCTGGACCAGCTCCTCCAGCCCGCAGCCGACGAGCAGCTCGGCCTGCGTCGTCTCGCCGAGGAGGTCGAGCCCGGCTGCGGCCAGCGCTGCGACGAGGGCCGTCGTGTCGACATGCGCGGTCAGGTCGCGCTCGCCGACGTCATGGAACGGGGCGTCCGGTGCGCCGTCGGCAACGTGGCCGCGGTAGGTCATGAGTGTCCCGGTCCGCCGCCGCGGGCCGTAGAGCTGCGCGGCCGGCGCCCCGTAGTCGAGCACGAGGACGACGCCGGCCGAGAGGCGCCGCCCGACCTCGGCGGCCCACGGCCCCACGGCCGGCCGCAGCTCGAGGCGCTGGCCCTCGACGAGCTCGATCCCCGCCGCCTCCAGCGCCGCCAGCTGCTCGGCGACCGCGCGATCCGACAGCTCGCCGAGGGCCTCCTCGAAGGCGCCGTCGCAGCCGACGCCGACGTGGACCTCGCGGGGCCGTCCATCGCGGATCTCCACGACGTGGACCGGCAGCGCGTCAAGGAACTCGTTGGCGACCGCGAACCCGGCCGTCGGGGCCTCGTCGAGGATGGCGGCGTCGACGAGGGGGAGCCCGGCCGCCGTCGCCCGCTCGGCGAGCTCGGCGCGGCGGTGCTCGTTGAGCTCGACCGGCGCGTAGCGAACGGCACCGGCGAGCGGCGACCCGTCGTCGCGGAGCCCGGCGAGGACGGCCAGGGCCAGGGCGCCGCCGCCGCCGCCGTACTCCAGGAGCGTGAAGGGCGCCGGTCGCCCGAGCCGCTCCCACGCTTCGGCGACCTGCCGCGCGAGGGCCGCTCCGAAGACCGGGTGGAGCTCGGGCGCCGTCAGGAAGTCCCCGGCGCGGGTCGGGCGCGCCCGCGGTCCGGCGTAGTAGCCGCCGTCCGGATGGCCGAGCGCCATCGCCATGTAGTCGGCGAACGGGATCGGTCCCCGGCGAGCGATCTCGGCGCGGATCGCCGCCTCGGCCGGCGTCACCGGCGGCCGGCCGCGAGGAGCGGCAGGCCCGGCCCCACGAGCGTGTGGCCGCCGAGCAGGATCGGGATCGTTGCCGATGCCGCGGTGGCCGTCAGCTCCCGCAGCCACGGGTCGACGATCGGCCCGGGAAGCAGCAGGTCGGAGGCGAACCGGTCCTCGGCGTCGGGCCACCGTCGCTCGTCGACGCCGAGGCGGTGGGCAAGGAGGACCCGCGTGTCGACGACGGCGGCGTCGCCGAGTCGGGCGAGGAAGCGCCCGAGCGCTCCCGGCCCGGCCAGGTCCAGCAGCAGGCCGAGCGCGGACGCCGGGGGCCGGGCGCCTGCCGTTCCGGGCTCGTCCATCGCCAGGCGCGAGGCGGCCCGCATCCCGCGCTCCTCGACGAGCGCCCGCACGCGACAGGCGGCCCGCCGCTCCAGGACGGCGAGCGTGCCCGCCGACGACCGCCCGGTGATCGTCACCTCCGCCCGTCGGTCGGCCAGCACCGCGCGCACCGCGGCGATGCGGGCGGGCAGGGGCGAGCCGATCGCTCCGGGCGGAAGCGCCCGCCCCAGCAGGACCAGGTCGGCGGGCGAGTCGAGGTCGATCCCGAGGCGCCGCCGCCGCCGCAGGTCGTCGACGGGGTACCCGGCCACCTCCTCGAGCCAGCGCGGGAGGGCGTTGTCAGCCGGCAGGTCGGGCAGGTCGCGGAGGACCGCGGCCCCGGCCACCGCGATCGCGTCCGCGGAGTAGCGGTTGTTGGCCAGGGCACGCGGTGTGTCGTCCGCCGCGGCCGCGACGAACAGGCGCAGGTCGGCCGGCGTCGCCAGGGCCAGCGCCCCCGACCCGAGGACGACGACGCCGGTCGTTCGCAGGTCGGCCACGAGGTGGCGCAGGCGGGCGCCGAACGGCAGGTCCTCCGGCCTCTCGACGAGCCGAGCCGTCGCCGCGCCGGCCGCCCGGAAGCTCGCCACGTGGCGAGCCCCGAGCTGGCGGCGCGCCTCGTCCAGGTCGCGCGCAAGCGGTCCCGCCCCGGACCTGAGCGGCGGGTGGAGGACGAGGACGGTGACGTCGCCCATCCGCGTATTCTCGGCCCATGGCCGCGTCGCTGCGCCCCCGCCCCGCCCCGCCTCGCCTCGTCCCCCGTCGCGCCCCACCCCGCCGCGTCCGCGCCTACGTGGGCCTGGGCGCGAACCTCGGTCATCCGGCCGCGACGCTCGCCGCCGGGATCCGCGCCCTGGCGGCGCTCCCGGGCACGCGCCTCGCCGGCGTCTCGCGCCTCTACGCGACGGAGCCCGTCGGCGTGCTGGACCAGCCCGAGTTCCGGAACGCGGCGGTCGCGCTCGACGTCCCGGCCGGCCCGGACCCCGACACCGGCGCGCTCGCGCTGCTCCTCGCCCTGAAGGGCCTCGAGCGCGCCTTCGGCCGGCGCGAGCGCGCGCGCTGGGGCCCGCGCGAGCTCGACCTGGACCTGCTCGTCTTCGGGCGCCACGCCGTCCGTGTCGAGCGACCGCCGGCCGCCCGCAGCGACGATCCGGCCAGAGCGGCCGTCCAGTGGCTCGAGGTCCCCCACGCGTCCGCCCGCGACCGGCTCTTCGTCCTTGCGCCGCTGGGCGACCTCGCGCCCGGCCTGCGCCCGCCCGGCTGGGGCATGACGGTCGCGACGGCGCGCGCCCGGGCGGCAGCGCGCGAGGGCCCGGACGCCGTGCGCGCAGTCGCCCGGTGGGATGCCGTGTCGGGTACGTGGGCGCCGGAGGCGGCGGGCCCGCCGTCGGCCCCGGCGCCCGCCGCGCGTGCCACGCCATGATTCCTGCGTTGCGAGGCCCGAAGGAGCGCCAGCGCATGTGAGCGTCGCGCGGCACGCAACGTGCGGTGGCTCCCGGGCCCCGCCGGCGGTCGCGCGGCAGGAAGGATTGCGTGGGCCGCACGCCCGGCGGCGGGCGCCGAGCGCGCCCAGGCCCCGAAGCCCCCGGAGCCCCCGGAGCCCGCCGCCACGCCCCCCACGCCCCACACGCCCGCCGGCCGAGGACCTCAGTGCCGGAAGTGGCGCCGACCCGTGAAGACCATCGCCAGGTGGTGGCGATCGGCCACCTCGATCGCCATCGCGTCGCGCCGCGAGCCGCCCGGCTGGATGATCGCGGTCGCCCCGGCGACGGCGGCGTGGGCGATGACGTCGGGGAACGGGAAGTAGGCGTCCGAGGCCATGACCGCCGTGCGCGCGCGGTCGCCGGCCCGGCGGAGGGCGATCTCGACGGCGACCTGGCGGCTCACCTGGCCGCCGCCGATGCCGACCGTCTGGAGGCTCCGGGCGAGCACGATCGCGTTCGAGCGGACGTGGGCGGCCACCCGCCAGGCGAACATGAGGTCGGTCAGCTCCTCGAGGGTCGGACGGCGCTGGGTCACGACCCGCAGCTGGCCCTTGTCGAGGGCCGTCGCGTCGAGCGTCTCGACGAGCAGCCCCCCGCCGACGCGCTTGAAGTCGAGGGCGGCGATGCCGTAGTCGCGCAGCCCGTCGGCCGGGTTCGGCGGGACCTGGAGGACCTCGAGGTCCGGCCGACGGGCCAGGACCCGGAGCGCATCCTCGGCGTAGCCTGGCGCGACGACGGCCTCGAACGAGCCCTCCAGGATCGCCGCCGCCGTCACCTCGTCGATCGGCCGGTTCAGGCCGACCGTGCTGCCGAACGACGCCGCGGGGTCCGTCTCCAGCGCGTGGAGGAACGCCGTCGAGATGACGGCGTGCGAGGCGATCCCCACCGGGTCCGTGTGGCGGACGATGGCCGCGGTCGGGGCGGAGAAGTCGGCCACGATCCGCCACGCGGCGTCGAGGTCGAGGAGGTCGTTGAAGGACGGCTCGCGGCCCTGGAGCCGGGTGGCGTCGGCGAGCGTGCCGTCGCGATGGGTCGTCTCGCGATAGAAGGCCGCCCGCTGGTGCGGGTTCTCCCCGTGGGCCAGGTCGGTCACCTTCTCGAGGACGACGCTGAGGTGGGGCGGGAACGTCGTGTTGGTGATCTCGTTCAGGTAGGCGGCGATCTCGGCGTGGTAGGCCGCGACGACGGCGAACGCCTCGGCTGCCAGGCGCTGGCGGAGCTCGGCCGAGACGCTCCCCCGGGCGCGCAGGTCGGCCACCACCTGCGCGTACGCGGCGGGGCTCGGCACGGCGGCGACGCCGGCGTGGTTGCGGGCGGCCGCGGCCAGGAGCGCCGTGCCGCCCACGTCGATCATCTCGAGCGCGTCCTCGAGGGAGACGCGCCGTTCGCCCACCTGTGGCGCGAACGGCTTCACGTTGACGACGACGAGATCGATGAGCCCGATCGCCTGCTCGGCGAGCTCCGCGAGCTGCTCCGGCTGATCGCGGCGGGCAAGGATCCCCGCGTAGACCGCGGGGTGGAACGTCTTCACGCCGCCGCCGAGGAGCGGCCCGGCGTTGGTGAGGGCCGCAACGGGGAGGACGTCGACGCCGTCGGCCGCGAGGTGATCGCGGGTGCCGTCGGTTGCGAACACCTCGACACCGAGGTCGAGAAGGTCGCGGGCGAGGACCGTCAGGCCCTGGCGGTTGGCGACCGAGAGGAGGGCACGCACCCGGCTGGACCTCCATATGGGCGCGCCGGGGACCTCGCGCGCCGTCAGCGCCGCCCAGGGGCTGGGGCGGCGTTCACGCTCCTGCGGCCGAGTATAGCGCGCGGCCGTGGCATACTCGGAAGGCCCGCCGGGTGCGGCCGATCGGTCGACCCCCGGGCAGCCCCCGGCCGCCGGACCGCCGGCGGACGGCACCTTCGAGGAGACGCGCAGCCGTGACGCTCCCGCCCTGGGACTACCTCTTCACCGAGTTCAACGACGTCAAGTTCCCCGACCTCTTCAACCCGATCTGGATCTTCGCCCTCGTCGGCATCGCCGCCACGGTCCTCCTCTACAACGTCCGGACGCGCCAGCTCCGGCGCCACCAGGTCTACGTCGACATGTACGAGTGGATCCTGTGGGCGGGCGTCATCTTCTTCTTCCTCCTCCTGACGTACGCGGTCTTCCACTTCGACTTCATCTTCGTGATCGCCACGATCCCGGTCGGGGTCGGCGTCCTGCTGTGGATCCGCTTCGTGCGCTTCCCGCCGATGCTCGCCTCGTACGAGGCGCAGCTGGCCAGGGCCCGCTACTACTCGAAGCGGAAGTTCGCCCACCCCGAGGCGACGATCCGTCCGAAGCGCTCGGCCCGCTCGTCGCGGCGCCGTCGCTGAGGCCGGGAGACCGCCTTCGTCGGTCGGCAACCGGCGGGGCCGACGCACCGCGGGAGGGAGGGGCAGGCGATGGAGATACGGCGATTCGGCGTCGGCTACCGGCGCCCGGACGGGCCGCCCAGGACGACCGGGGTCACCGGCCAGGTGATCCACTCGGACGTTCGGGGCACGGTCACCGAGCTCGCGTTCATCGCGCCGGGCGGCCGTCGAGCCGCACTCCAACCCGAACACGACCTGGTTCGTCGTCATCGAGGGCGGCGGCTGGGTCCAGGTCGGCGACGACCGGGCCCGCGTGGCCGCCGGCGAGGCCATCCTGTGGCCGGCCGACGTGGTCCACGGCGCCTGGACCGAGCTCGGCGAGATGCGGGCGATCGTCGTGGAGTACGCCGGGGCGGACGACGCGCATCTCCGCGGGATCCTCGACGGGCAGCTCGTGGCGCTGCCGGCCGGCGGCGCCGGTGCCGGCACGGCGCCCGGGACGTCCGCGGATCACGCCGCGGCCGCGCGGGCTGCGGGCAGCCTGGCCGATCGCCCGCCCGACGCAGCCCCGGCCGCCGCCGAGGGCGAGCCCCTGTAGCGTCCCCGCGGCGGCCCCGGTCCGTGGCGGCGCGTCGGGCAGCTCCCGGCCGCCCGGCCGCCTGTCCGCCCAGCCGCCTAGCCGCGCCCCACCACGGCGCCGAGCTGCCCGAGGATCGCAGCCGTGGCGCCCCAGACGATCCGCCCCTCGACGACGTACGCCCCGTAGCGGTACGGCCGGCCCCGCGGGTCGGGGTCGACCATGAACGGCGCCACGGTCGGGAGGAACGCTGCCACCGGGGCCTCCAGGATCGCGGCGACCTCGCGCGCGTCGGCCACGAACACCGGCCTCCGGGCCGCCACGGCCACGACCGGCGTCACGAGGAAGTTGCTGGGCGGGATCCACAGCGCGTCGAGGCGACCGATCACCTCGACCCCGGCGGCGTCCGCGTCGAGGCCGACCTCCTCGGCCGCCTCGCGCAGAGCCGTCGCCTCGGGGTCGGCGTCGCCGGGGTCGGCCTTGCCGCCGGGGAGCGAGACCTCGCCCGAGTGGTGGTCGGTTCCGTACTCCACGCGCTGGGTCAGGACCAGTCGGGCCTCACCGGCCGCGTCCGGGTAGACGAGGACGAGCGCCGCCGCCGGGCGTGCGTCGGGAGGCGGCGCCGGCCGCTCGAACGGGACGCCGTCGGGCAGCCGCTCGGGGCGCAGCCAGGCCGGCGGCGGCGGGAGCGGCTGGTCGGCCGCGACGACGAGCGCGCGGACCTCGGCGGGCGTCACGGGAGCATCGTACGGGTCGGAGCGTGGCACGCGTCGGCGCCGGCGGCCGGCACGCGTCGGCGCCGGCGGCCGGCACGCGTCGGCCGGTGATCGCGGCGCGCTGCGCCGTCACGATCAGATGTCGCGGCCCCCACGCACGGAAGTCGTGGCAACGGGTCCCAACTGGGAGAGCTGGCGGCACATTCGTGCTCGGGGCCGGTCGATTCGTATCGAGATCGCGAGGTGGCCCCCCGGCGCCCCGCCGGCGTCGCCGCGTCCGCGCTCCCGGCGCGCCACGCGAAGGCCGGGCAGCCGCACCGCCTCCGCGCCGCGCCACGCGAAGGCCGGGCAGCCGCACCGCCTCCGCGCCGCGCTCCTAGTTCAGCCGCTCCTCGCCGCCGTCCTTCTTCGGGGGCTCGGTCGGGGGCAGGTCGAGGAGCGAGCCGCGCCCGCGTGTTGACGCGGCGGCGTCCTCGCCGCCCTCGGCCGGCCCGGCCCCGGATCGCGCGTCGCGCCGGTCGGACGCCTCCGCCACGACGGTCGCGCCCTCCTGGGTGAAGAGGAGCGTGCCGCCGACCGGATCCGCGTCCACGCCGATGACGGCGCCCGGCCGGAACTCGCCGCGCAGGAGGGCCCGCGCCAGCGGGTTCTCGACGAGGCGCTGGATCGTGCGCTTCAGCGGCCGCGCCCCGTACGTCGGGTCGGTTCCCTCCCGGGCGATGACCCCGCGGGCCGCCGGGGTCACCTCGACCGCCAGGTCGTGCGCCGCGAGGCGCCGCCCGAGATCGGCGAGGAGCAGGTCCACGATGCGGACGAGCTCCTCGTCGGTGAGGGCGTGGAAGACGATCACCTCGTCGACGCGGTTGAGGAACTCCGGCCGGAACGTGCCCCGGAGCGTCCCGAGGACGTCCCGCTTCATCGCCTCGTAGCCGGAGTCGCCGGCGGCAGGCCGCCCGGCGTAGGCCGCGATCGCGGAGCTGCCGACGTTGCTGGTCATGATGAGGACGGCGTTCTTGAAGTCGACGGTGCGGCCCTGCCCGTCCGTCAGGCGGCCGTCGTCGAGCACCTGGAGCAGCACGTTGAAGACGTCCGGGTGGGCCTTCTCGATCTCGTCGAAGAGGATCACCTGGTACGGGCGCCTCCGGACCGCCTCGGTGAGCTGGCCGCCCTCGTCGTAGCCGACGTAGCCGGGCGGGGCCCCGATGAGCCGTTGCACGGAGAACTTCTCCATGTACTCGCTCATGTCGATGCGGACCATGGCGTGCTCGTCGTCGAAGAGGAACGCGGCCAGCGCCCGGGCCAGCTCGGTCTTGCCGACGCCCGTCGGGCCGAGGAAGAGGAACGAGCCGATGGGCCGGCGCGGGTCGCCCAGCCCCGCCCGGGCTCGCCGGACGGCGTCTGCGACCGCCTCGATCGCCTCGTCCTGGCCGACGACGCGCTCGTGGAGCGCGTCCTCCATCCGGACGAGCTTGGCCATCTCGCCCTCCAGCAGGCGGCTGACGGGGATCCCCGTCCACGCGCCGACGATCTCGGCGATGTCGTCGGCGTCGACCTCTTCCTTGAGCAGCCGGGGCGCGCCCTCGGTCGCCGCGAGGGCGGCCTCCTGCGCCTTCATCCGCTCCTGGAGCTCGCGGGCCGTGCCGTACTTGAGCTCGGCGGCCGTGCCGTAGTCGGCTTCGCGCTCGGCCTGCTCGATCCGCAGCTGGACCGCCTCCAGCTCCTCCTTCGTCCGGCGCAGGCCGCCGATCGCCTCCTTCTCGGCTTCCCAGCGCTGCTTCATCGCGCCGGCCTGCTCGGCGATCTCGCCGAGCTCCGCCTCGAGGGCCTCGAGGCGCGCCTTCGAGGCGTCGTCCTTCTCCTTGCGCAGCGCCTCGCGCTCGATCTCGAGCTGGATCCGCCGGCGCTCGAGCTCGTCGAGCTCGATCGGCATGGAGTCGATCTCCATTCGCAGGCGGCTGGCGGCCTCGTCGACGAGGTCGATCGCCTTGTCGGGGAGGAAGCGCTCGGTGATGTAGCGGTTCGAGAGGGTCGCGGCAGCCACGAGCGCGGAATCGGTGATGCGGACGCCGTGGTGGACCTCGTAGCGCTCCCGGAGGCCGCGCAGGATGCTGATCGTCTCCTCGACGGTCGGCTGGTCGACGACGACGGGCTGGAAGCGGCGCTCGAGGGCGGCGTCCTTCTCCACGTGCTTGCGGTACTCGTCGAGCGTCGTCGCCCCGATCGTGTGGAGCTCGCCGCGGGCCAGCATCGGCTTGAGGAGGTTGCTGGCGTCCATCGCCCCCTCGGCCGCGCCGGCGCCGACGACGGTGTGGAGCTCGTCGATGAAGAGGACGATCCGCCCGGCGCTGTCCTTGATCTCCTTGAGGACCGCCTTGAGGCGCTCCTCGAACTCGCCGCGGTACTTCGCCCCGGCGATGAGGGCGCCGAGGTCGAGGGCCACGACCCGCTTGTCCTTGAGCGTCTCGGGGACGTCGCCGCGGACGATGCGCTGGGCGAGGCCCTCGACGATCGCCGTCTTGCCGACACCGGGCTCGCCGATGAGGACCGGGTTGTTCTTCGTCCGCCGCGAGAGAACCTGGATCACCCGCCGGATCTCGTCGTCGCGGCCGATGACCGGGTCGAGCTTGCCGGCCCGCGCCTCCTGGGTCAGGTCGCGGCCGTACTTCTCGAGGGCCGCGTACGTGCTCTCCGGCGTCGGGGAGGTCACCCGCTGGCCGCCGCGGAGCCCCTGCAGGGCGCCGAGGAGCGGCTCGCGGCCCGCCCCGTGCCGCTCGAGGAGCGCGTGGCCCTCGCCGCCGACCTCGACGACGCCGAGGAGGAGGTGCTCGGTGGAGACGTACTCGTCGCCGAGGCGGCGGGCCTCCTCGGCGGCGCGCTCGAGCACGCGTCGGGCACGCGCATCGAGGGTGAGCTGTCCGCCGGCGACCTTGGCCCGGCGGGCCAGCAGCGCCGCGAGCTCCCCGCGGAAGGCGGCGACGTCGACGCCGACGCGGCGGAGGGTCTGTGCCGGGATCCCCTCCTCGTCCTCGACGAGGGCGGCGAGGACGTGTTCGGCGTCGAGGATGGGGCTCTGGAGGCGCTCGGCCAGGGCCTGGGCTGCGGCGATCGCCTCCTGGGCCTTCTGGGTGAA
This sequence comes from uncultured Chloroflexia bacterium, assembly GCA_963736545.1. Taxonomy (GTDB): domain Bacteria; phylum Chloroflexota; class Limnocylindria; order Limnocylindrales; family CSP1-4; genus CTSoil-043. Next base: position 2,285,451 of record CAVTPA010000001.1, on the reverse strand, counting down.
TCGTTCGAGGTTCATGGCGCGACGGTGCTCCGGTGCTGCCGCGGCGGCTCCGCGGACGAGGTGCTCACCCGCCCCTGCGCGGGTCGGGCTGGTTGACGGTGTCGAGGAAGGCGGTCGCGGCCGCTCGGCCGGGCTCGTCGAGCACCGGGAGGACGACCTTCACGCGGACGAGGAGGTCGCCCCGCTCGCCGCCCTTGAGATGCGGCATCCCCTGGCCGGCGAGGCGGATCGTGCGTCCCGGCTGGGTCCCGGCGGGGATCGTGAGGAGGAGCCGCTTGCCGGCGAGGGTCGTCACGGGCACCTCGGCGCCGAGGAGCGCCTCGCGGAGGGCGACCGGGAGCTCGCGGGTCAGGTTCGCTCCCTCGCGGGCGTAGACGGCATGCGGACGAACCCGCACGACGAGGACGAGGTCGCGGGCGTTGCCGCCCTGCCCGCCCCCCTGGCCGCGCAGCCGGATCCGGCTGCCGTTCTCCACGCCGGCCGGGATCGTCACCTCCAGGCGCCGGCCGTCGATCTCGACCCGGCGGGTGACGCCGCCGAAGGCCTCCTCCAGCGAGACCTCGATCGCGGCCTCGGTCGGCGCCGGCCGCGCATGGCGGCCGGCGCCGGGATGTGCGCCGGCGGGCCGGGTCCCGGCCCCGTAGTCGATCCCGCCCATGCCGGCGAGGATGTCCTCGAGGCTCGCGCCGCCGAGGTCGTCCGTCGCGACGCGCGCCCGCCCGCGCCCGCCCGCCGCCCGCGAGCCGGCCGCGGCGCCGGCCATGCCCCCGGCGAAGAACGTGCGGAAGAACTCCGAGAAGTCGCCGGGGTCGCCGGCGAACTCGAAGCGGACGCCGCCCGGGCCGGCCCCGCCTCCCCCCGCCCCGGCCGGCCGGAAGCCCGCGAACGGGCCGCCCGGGCCGAACGGGTCGGCTCCCGCCCGCCCGCCCGCCCTGGCGTACTCCTGCCAGTGGGCGCCGAGCTCGTCGTACTGCTTCCGCTTCGCGGGGTCGGCGAGCACCTCGTTGGCCTCGTTGGCCTCCTTGAAGCGACGCTCGGCCTCGGCATCGCCGGGGTTGCGGTCCGGGTGGAACTGGCGGGCCAGCTTGCGATAGGCCTTCTTGACCTCGCCGGTCGTCGCGGTCCGGGGGACGCCGAGCACGGCGTAGTAGTCCTTGTAGTCCACGGCTCAGCCCTCCCCCCGGGGCGCGGCGCCCCGCCGGGCGGACACGCCGAAACGGGGCGGGGCTGCGACGAGGCCCCGCCCGACCGCGGCGGTCGCGACGAGGCCTCGCATCGGCTACGCCCGGCGGCCCGTCGCCATCGCCGGCGGCTGGTCGGCCGGGTAGCCGGGCCGCGGCGCGGGGACGGCCGCCGGCTCGTCCTTCGTCCGCCCGCCGCCGGACGAGCCGGGCGCCTTCACGACGATGGCCTTCGGCTTGCGACGGAGCGCGGCGTCGAGGACCTGGTCCATCGACTCGACGAGGACGAGCTTGATCTGCTTCCGGATCTCCTCCGGGATGTCGCGGAGGTCCTTCTCGTTCTTCTTCGGCAGGATGACCACCCGGGCGCCCGACATGTGCGCGGCGAGGATCTTGCTCTTGAGGCCGCCGATCGGCAGGACCCGGCCCCGGAGGGTGATCTCGCCGGTCATCGCGACGTCCTTGCGGACGGGGATGCCCGTGAGCGAGCTGACCATCGCGGTCGCCATCGTGATCCCGGCCGACGGGCCGTCCTTGGGGATCGCCCCGGCGGGGACGTGGATGTGGAGCGTGTTCTTCTCGAACACCTCGCGCTCGATGCCGAGGCGGGTCTCGTTCGAGCGGATCCAGGACAGGGCGGCGCGGGCCGACTCCTTCATCACGTCGCCGAGCTGGCCGGTGAGGATGAAGTCCTCCTTGCCCTCCATCTTCGTCACCTCGACGGCGACGACGTCGCCGCCGACCTCGGTGACCACGAGCCCCGTGGCGGCTCCGGTCTGGTCCTCGGCCTCGAGCTCGCCGTACTCGAACCGCGGCGGGCCGAGGAACTGGATCAGCTTCTTCGTGTCGACCACGGTCTTCCGCTTGCGCCCCTCGGCGACCTGGCGGGCGACCTTGCGGAAGACGTTCGCGAGCTCGCGCTCGAGGTTTCGCACGCCGGCCTCGTGGGTGAAGGCCTGGACGAGGGTCACGAACGCCTCGTCGGTGATCTCGACGTGCTTCTCGGTGAGCCCATGGTTCGTCAGCTGCTTGGGGACGAGGAAGCGCTTGCCGATCTCGATCTTCTCCAGCTGCGTGTAGCCAGGCAGCTGGATGACCTCCATCCGGTCGCGAAGGGGGGGCGGGATCGGGTCGAGCAGGTTGGCGGTCGTGATGAAGAGGACCTTGCTGAGGTCGAAGGGAACCTCGAGGTAGTTGTCCTGGAACGAGTTGTTCTGCTCGGGGTCGAGGACCTCGAGGAGCGCCGAGGACGGGTCGCCCCGGAAGTCCATCCCGAGCTTGTCGACCTCGTCGAGCATGAAGACGGGGTTGTTCGTGCCGGCCGTCTTGATGCTCTGGACGACGCGGCCCGGGAGGGCCCCGATGTACGTCCGGCGGTGGCCCCGGATCTCCGCCTCGTCGTGCACGCCGCCGAGGCTCATCCGCACGAACTTGCGGTCCATCGCCCGGGCGATGCTCTTGCCGAGCGAGGTCTTGCCCACGCCGGGCGGCCCCACGAAGCAGAGGATCGGGCTGCGGATCTTCTCCGCGAGGGCCCGGACGGCGAGGTACTCGAGGATCCGCTCCTTGACCTTCTCCAGGCCGTAGTGGTCCTGGTCGAGGGTGATCGCGGCCGCCTTGATGTCGAGGTTGTCGGCCGTGGAGGTCGTCCACGGCAGCGAGACGAGCCAGTCGACGTACGTCCGGATGACGCCGACCTCCGGCGATGCGGAGGGGATCCGGCTCATCCGGTCGACCTCCTTGAGGGCGCGGGCGCGCACCTCATCGGGCATCCCGGATGTCTCGACCTTCTCCCGCAGCTCGTTGATCTCGGCCTGCTGGGGGTCGTCCTCGCCCAGCTCGCGCTGGATCGCCTTGAGCTGCTCGCGGAGGATGTACTCCCGCTGGGTCTTGTCCATCTCGGACTTGACCTCGCTCTGGATCTTCCCCTTGAGCTCGAGGACCTCGATCTGGCGGGCGAGGAAGGCGGAGCAGAGCTTCAGGCGCTCGACGACGTCCACGGTCTCGAGGAGCTGCTGCCGCTGCTCGGTCGTCATGTCCGGGCTGTAGGCGACCATGTCCGCCAGGAGGCCGGGCTCGGTGATGTTGCGGGCGGCCACGGCCGCCTCGGGCGGCACGGGAGCTCCCGACTGCACGTACTGCTCGATCTGGCTCGAGACGGACTTCATGAGCGCCTCGATCTCGACGCCGCTCGGGGCGACGTCGGTGATCTCCTCGACGCGCGCGAGCAGGTAGGGAGCCGTGGAGGCGAAGCCGTGGAGCCGGAGCCGGCCCTGGCCCTGCACGATCGCGCGCACGGTGCCGTCCTGGAGCTGGACGACCTGGGCGATCTTCGCGAGCGTGCCGATCTCGTACAGGTCGGCCGCGTCGTCGATCTCCTCCTGCTCGGCCCGGCGCTGCGTGACGAGCGCGATCAGGCTCGTCCCGGCGACCGCCGCGTTGAGCGCGGCGACGCTCTTGTCCCGTCCCACCTGGAGGGGGACGATCATCTCCGGGAAGATCACCGTCTCCCGGAGTGCGACGAGCGGAAGCTCGCGGATGGGTGCGGGCGGGCGGTCGGCGCCGGCCTTGGCTCTCGGCATGCTGGTCTCCTGGGCCTCGGGCCCCGCGGGCCTCCGGGTGCTGGCGGCGGCTCGCGGGGTCCGCCCGTTGGTGGTCGTCTGGTTCGGTGCCGGATCGTCCGAGCGCCTCGGCCGCTTCGGGTCAGCCACGGTGGGCCCCCTCCGCGGTTGGGGCGGCCTTGTCGCGGCCCGCACCGGTTCCTTCGTCGAAGAGCGCCTCGAGGATCCTGACGCCGAGTCGCTCCTCCAGCTCGAAGAGGATGCGGATCCCGGCGAGGTTCACGCCGCGCTCCTGGGTGAGGTGCCGGATCCAGAGGATCCGGCGGATGTCCTCGTCGCTGTACAGGCGGATGTTCGTCGGCGTCCGGGCCGGCTCGATCAGGCCCTCGTCCTCGTAGATCCGGAGCGTCCGCGGGTGGACCGAGACGATCCTCGCGGCGACGGAGATGACGTAGACGGGGCGCGTCGGATCCTGGTCGAGCCGGCCGTGGTGCACGGTCGTCGGGCCGTCAGCGGGCCGCGCCGGCGCCGACGAGCTCCGGCTCGGGCTGCGCATCGGAGGTCGCGGAGATCTTGATCTGCTTCGGCTTGACCTCCTCCGCCTTCGGGATGCGGAGGGTGAGGATCCCGTGCTCGAAGGTGGCGGTCGTGCGATCGCCGAGAATGCCCTCGGGAAGCTCGAGCGTCCGGCTGAAGCTCGCCCGGCGGATCTCGTTGAGGACCCAGGACTCCTCTTCGCGGCGGGCCTCCTCCTTCACCTCGCCCGAGATGACGAGGGTGCTGCCGGTGAGCGTGATGTCCACGTCCTCGGGCTTCCACCCGGGCAGGCTCGCCTTCACGACGAGCTCGTCCGGCGTCGTGGTGATGTCGAGCGCCGGCTCGGCGCCGAGCGTCACCGGGCGCCACGTGCGCGCGCGGCCGAAGTCGTCGTCGAAGAGCCGGTCCATGGCCCGGCGGAGCGTGAAGAGCTCGTCGAACGGGCTCGCCCTGCGGATCAGCGTCATGTCGATGCACCTCCTGGTGCTGTCACGTTCCTCCCGCGCCCGGTGGCTCGCCCCCCGGTGGCGGGGTGTCCGGTCGCATGTCGGCGTCGCCGCCGGGCGTCCTCCATGGACACCAGACTGTGACGCTTCCGAACACGGGCAAAGTATGGAACCCTATCAACAAGACTGTCAAGAGGTGTGCCAGCAACATGAACCGCCACGGGGCTGCGTCGCCCGCCGGCCCCGGTGCGAGCACCCGGCGGGCAGGTCCCGCCGAGCGGCGTCAGCTCGCCGCGACCTGGCCGATCAGCGTCTCGTGGAGCGCCGGCTCGCAGTCGGGCCGGCCCGTCGCGATGACCTTGTCGCCGGCGCGCAGGATCGTGTCCGGGTGGATCCCCTGGGCGGTGTCGTCGCGGACGATCGCCACGATCGTGCATCCGACCGGGAGCTCGATCTCGCGGGGGTTCCTGCCGACGGCCGGCGAGTCCTCGTCGAGGTGGGCCTCGATCAGCTCGAAGTCGCTCGTCAGCGGGGCGAGGTGCAGGAGCTCGTGGACCGGGATGTCCTGCTCGATCGACCCGAGGATCATCCGCGTCGGGGAGATGAGCTCGTCGACGCCGAGCTGCTTGAAGAGCAGCTCGTTCTTCGGGTTGTTGACGCGGGCGATCGTCTTCGGGACCGCGAAGTGGTGCTTCGCCATCTGGCAGATGACGAGGTTGTCCTCGTCATCGCCGGTGACGGCCGCCACGACGTCGGCGCGGTTCGCGCCGGCCTCCGCGAGCGCGCTCCCCTCGCAGCCGTCCTTGGCCACGACGATCGAGCCGATCTCGTCGGCGATCTGGTCGGCCCGATGGCGGTCCTTCTCCATGAGCACGACCTCGTGGCCGGACTCGCTGAGCTCCTTCGTCAGGTAGTAGCCGACCTTGCCGCCCCCCACGACCAGCACGAACATCGCTCAGGCCTCCTGGCCGGCGAATGCGCCGGCATGGGCGCGGGCGCCCCTCGCCTCGTGGATCGACGGCTCCGTCCCCACCGGCTCGCCGAGGGCGTCGAGCAGCGCGTCGGTCATCATCGTCGTCCGGCAGACCGTGCCGATCCCGAGCTCGCCATACGCCTTCGCCCGGACCGGGTCGTTGACCTTCGCGTAGACCCGCCCGATCCCGAGCGCGTCGCGGGCGAGCTGGGCGGCCATGATGTTGCGGTTGTCGCCCTCGGTCAGGGCGAGGAACAGGTCGGCGCCCTCGGCGCCGGCGCGCCGCAGCGTGTCCTCGTCGGTGCCGTCGCCGCGGACGGCGTTGCCGCGGAACGCCGCGGGAAGGCGGTCGAACGCCTTCGTGACGAGGTCGACGATCGTGACGTCGTGGCCGCCGGTCTCCAGCGCCCGGGCCATGGTGGCGCCGACGCGACCGCAGCCGACTACAACAGCTCTCACTGGCGGTACTCCTCGGGCATCGGCTCGCGTGCGACCCAGACGGCGCACGGCGCGTTCTTCAGGACGTAGGGGACGGCTCGGCCGATCGCGAAGTCGCCCCCGAACCTCGTCCGGTAGGGGAGTCCGAGGACCAGCAGGTCCGCGTCCCGCTCGACAGCCTCGTCGACGAGGGCGGCCCCGCTGTCGCGGGCCTGGACGAGCACGGCTTCGATCTGGTAGCCGGCGTGCTCGGCCTGCGTCTCGGCCATGTCGAGGACCCGTTGGGCGTCCTCGCTGATCTCGGCGACGCTGGCGTCGAGCGGCAGGGTCCAGTCGATCTCGACCACGTGGACGGCGACGACCTCGGCCTTGGTGAGCTTCGCGAGATCGAGGACGAGGCGCAGGATGCGCGCGTCGGAGGCTCCGCCGTTGAGCGCCACGACGGCACGGGAGAAGGCGGGTCTTGGTTTGTCGGGCACGGGACGCAGTGGTCCTCCGGTCGGTGGCTCGCGGCGCCGGGGGGCATCGTCCGGCGGCAGCCGTTCGCGCCCACGATAGCACCGCGGCGCGGCGGCGAGCGCGCGGCGGCGAGCGCGGCGGCGAGCGCGCGGCGGCCGTCTACTCCCCGAAGCGCACGAACCCCTCGTCGCGGCCGACGAGGACCAGCTCGTCCCCGGCCCGCAGCGTCTCGTCCCGGGTCGGGTTGACGACGACCTTGCCGCCCCGGCTGAGCGCGATCGGGGTCAGCTGGAACCGGCCCTGCAGGTCGATGTCGCGGAGCGAGCGGCCGAGGTACGCCGGCGGCGGCACGACGCGCGCAATCCCGAAGCGCGGGGCGACCACCAGGTAGTCGACGATGCCGTCGATGTTGAACGTGTGCGCCACGCGCACGCCCGCCTCCTGCTCCGGGGACACGACCCGAGCGGCGCCGAGGCGCTCGAGGATCCGGGCGTGGAGCGGGCTGCCCGCCTTCGCGATCGTGCGCACGCCCAGGGTCTGGAGCGCCATCGTGGCGAAGATGCTCGCCTCTGTGTCGCCGGTGATCCCGACGATCGCCGTCGAGACGTCCCCCGCCCCGACCGACGCGAGGGCGCCCTCGCCGCTTGCATCCACCTGAACGGCGTGGGTGACATCCGGTGCGATCTCGTTGACCGTCGACTCGTCGATGTCCACGGCGAGGACCTCGTGGCCCAACGCCTCGATCTCCCGGGCGACGGACGCCCCGAAGCGGCCGAGGCCCACGACGGCGACCTGCTCTCGCATCCGATTTCCTCCTTGTCAGCCGATTCGCAGCGACTCGACCGCAGGCCGCGCCGCCACCGTGCGGGCGCGCGCCGCGAGCGCGAGCACGAGCGTGAGGGGTCCGAGCCGGCCCGCGAACATCACGAGGGCGAGGACGATCAGCGCCGGGTCCGGCAGGCCCGGCGTGATCCCCGTGGACAGGCCGACCGTGCCGAACGCGGAGGTCGCCTCGAACAGCACGCTGATGAACTCGACGTCGGTCGTCACCTCGAGAAGAAGCGTGCCCCCGAACACGATGATGGCGCCGAGCGTGGCCACCGCCAGGGCCCGGTAGACGACACCGTGGGGCACGCGCCGCCCGAACGCCGTGGCCGACGGCGTGCCCCGGGCCACGGACATCACGGCCACGACGATCACTCCCACGCTGTTGACCTTGATGCCGCCTGCCGTCGATCCCGAGGCCCCGCCGGCGAACATCAGGCCCATGACGACGAAGAGGGTCTGCGGCAGCAGCGCCCCCGTGTCCAGCGAGTTGAAGCCGGCCGTCCGCGACGTCACGGAGAGGAACGCGGCGTTGAGAATCCGCGACTCCGGTGGGAGCGCGCCGAGCGTGGCCGGGTTCGTCCACTCCGCGACGGCGACGAACGCCGCGCCACCGACGAGCAGGGCGACGGAGGTCGCGAGAACGATCTTCGTCTCGATGGCCATGCGGCGCCAGCGCATCTTCGCGCCGGCGTCGGCCAGGATCGCGTACCCGAGGCCGCCGACCACGATGAGGCCCCCGAGCGTCCCGAGCACGAGCGGGTCCTCGGAGAAGCCCGTGACACTGCGGAAGTCGCCGATCAGGTCCATGCCGGCGTTGTTGAGCGCCGACGCGGCGTGGAAGAGGCTCCACCACGCGCTGGCTGCCGGGTCGGCCCCGGCCGCGAGCCGCCCGGCGAACAGGATGCCGGCGCCGATCGCCTGGGCGGCGATCGTGAACAGGGCGATCCGGCGCAGCACCTGCACGATCGACCCGAGGTTCGTCGTGCCGGTCGACTCGGCCGCCAGCAGCCGATCGCGGAGCGCGGTCCGCCGGCCGATGGCCAGGACGAGGAGGAGGGTCGAGCTCGTGGCGATCCCGAACCCGCCGAGCTGGATGAGCCAGTAGATCACCACCTGGCCGAACAGGCTCCAGTACGTCCCCGTGTCCACGACCACGAGCCCCGTGACGCAGACCGCCGACGTCGCCGTGAACAGCGCCGCCACGGGGCTCGTCCAGGCGCCGGACGCGCTCGAGAGCGGCAGGGCCAGGAGGACGGTCCCGATCCCGATGAGCCCCGCGAACCCGAGGATGACGGCAACGGGCGGCGGGATCGGCCGCCGCCGCCGGCGCCGCGGCGCGATCTCGAACGACTCGGCACGGACCCGGGCGACCCGGACGCGCCGGTCGCCCGGCCGCCGCCCCGGGATCAGCGTCATGCGTGGTCGATCGAGCCCGACTCCGGGCCGGTCGCCCCGGGTGTCCGGTCGCTCCGCCGATAGGGGACGTCGAGGATCACCGTGTGCTCGCGGCCCACGAGCGCGGCCCGCAGGCGCCGGGCGCCCTGGTTGTACAGGGCCCGGTCCCACCAGTGGCGGCCCACGTACTCGGGCAGGACGACGACGGTCGTCGGCACCTCGCGGTCCGGGGGCCACGTCCGGTCGAGGACGTCGAGATACGCGCCCAACGGCCCGACGAGGGCGCGATAGGGCGACTCCACGACGACGAACGGCACGTCGGGCAGCTGGCGGGTCCAGCGCTCCCGGAGCGCTTCTCCGGCCTCCGGGTCGTCGGTGATGTACACCGCGCGGATGTCGTGGCCGAGCGTGCGGCCCACGTTCACCGCCTGGACGACGGCCCGGTTGATCCCGTTGACGGGCACGACGATTCGCTGCGTCCGGTGCGGCGGCAGGATCTCGGCCTCGGCCGCGACGTGCAGCTCGGTCTCCTGCGCCCGGTACTGGCCGCGGACCCAGCGCATCAGGCCGACGATGAGGGGGACCGTGATGAGGACGATCCACGCCCCGTTGGGAATCTTGGACGCGAGGCTGATGACGAACACCATCGCGGTGATGACCGCCCCGACGAGGTTGAGGCCGAGCTTCCACCTCCAGCCTCCGCCCCGGACCTCGTACCAGTGGCGGACCATCCCGGACTGGGAGATCGCGAACGACAGGAAGATCCCGATCGAGTAGAGCGGGATCAGGGCGGCCACGGACGCGTCGAAGAGCCAGATGAGCAGGCAGGCGAAGCCGGTGAGGATGCCGATCCCCCAGGTGAACGCGAGGCGGTCGCCGACGATCGCGAACTGGCGCGGCATGAAGCCGTCCACGGCGAGGATCCGGGCGAGGCGGGGCGCGCCGTTGAACCCGGTGTTGGCCGCCAGCACGAGGATGAGCGTCGTCACGACCTGGAAGAGCACGAAGGCGAGGCCGTCTCCGAAGATCTGCTGCGAGACCTGGGCGATGAGGGTGACCTCTTCGTTGGGGTCCGGGACGATGCCGAAGGCGAAGGCGAGGACCGAGATGCCGACGAAGATCGTCCCGAGCAGGAGGCCCATCGCGGTCATCGTGTTCGCGGCGTTGTGCGCCTCGGGTGGCTTGAACGCCGGAACGCCGTTGGTGATCGCCTCCGTGCCGCTGAGCGCCACCGAGCCGAAGGCGAACGCCCGCACGATGAGAATCACCGAGAGGGCCTCGAAGCCGCCCTCGGGCGGGACGACGGTCGGCGTCGGGAACGTCGCGTTCGGGTCGCCGGTGGCGATCTGGGCGAGGCCGATCCCGATGAGCGCCAGGGCGCCCACCACGTACGCATACGTCGGGATCGCGAAGATGTTCCCCGACTCGCGCAGGCCGCGGAGGTTCGCCACGGCGAGCAGGATCGTGGCCAGGATGGCGAGCTCCGCCCGGTACGGCAGGAGATCCGGGACCACGGAGGTGATCGCCGCGATGCCCGCCGCGATCGATACGGCCACCGTCATCACGTAGTCGAACAGGAGCGCCGCCGCCGCGAGCAGCGCCACCGGCACGCCGAGGTTCGCCCGGGCCACGGCATAAGCGCCGCCGCCGGACGGGTAGGCATGGCAGACCTGGCGGTAGGACGTCGTGACGATGACGAGCAGCGCCGCGATCGCGAGGGCGATCGGCACCGACCACACGACCGCCACGCCGCCGGCCAGGACGAGGATCCGGAGGATCTCCTCGGAGGCGTACGCGGAGGAGCTGATCGCGTCCGAGCTGAAGACGGCGAGGGCCTTCGTCTTCGAGAGGCGCTCGCCGATCTCCTCCTCGGACGCGAGCGGACGGCCGATGGCGAACGCCTTCGCCCGCGCCCAGGCCCTCCCGATCCCGGTCTTGGGGGCGCTCGCCGCCGGCTTCGCCGTCAGCTGGCCCGGTCCCGTGTACCGGAAGTACGCGCTGTGGGGCCGCTCGATGTGGACCCGCCGGTCGCCGACCTTCCGCCCGCTGAGCGGGCGCCTGCCGCCGATCACCTGGCACGACCGATCATCGGGCGGCCGCGCCGCGCATCCGGGTCATTGGCCACGGGAGAGCCGCTCGACGAGCCGGGCGGGCAGGCCGGCGGCCCGCATGTCGGCCTGGACGGCGTCGATCGGGTAGGGGACTCGCCGCCACGTGACCCGCCGGGCCGCGGTGTCGAGGACGAGGGCGCCCGAGCGCGGATCGCCGTCGCGCGGCTGCCCGACGCTCCCCGGGTTCAGGAGGAGCCGGCGCTCGTCGAGCGGCAGCTCGGAGCCGTCCGACGGCCCGAGGATCTCGAGATGGCCGTCGTCATCGCGCCAGGCGACCGGCACGTGCGTGTGGCCGTGGAGCAGGTACGGCGTCGTGAACGCGGCGAGGTTCGCCCGCGCGACAGGCGTCGTGGTGACGTACTCCCAGATCGGGTCGCGGGGGCTGCCGTGGACGAGGGTCATGTCGTCGACGACGAGGCGGTCCGGCAGGGCCGCCAGCCACTCGCGGGTCGCCGGGGCGATGCGCCGCTCGGTCCACTCGATGGCCCGGCGCGCGTCCGGGTTGAACCACTCGACCTCGGACCCGCCGAGGGCGGCGACGTCGTGATTGCCGCGGACGCCGATCGCCCCCAGCTCGCGGAGCCGGGCCACGACCTCGTCCGGGTGGGGGCCGTAGCCGACGACGTCGCCGAGCTGCCACCACGCGTCGACCTCCCCGAGGGCGACGACGACGGCGTCCAGGGCAGGGAGGTTCGCGTGAATGTCCGAGACGACCGCGATCCGCATCGTCGCGGAGCGTAGCGCGGCGCCGTCCGCCGTGCGCAACGGATCCTGCTCGGCGCGACCGGCCCGTCCGTGGGAGCGATCAGCCCGTGCGTGGGCGGGCGAGCGTGCGCGCGATCGCGGTCACCACGGCCGCCGCTTCCGCTCCGCCGGCGATCGGGGCCACTCGGCGCCCGTCCGCCCGGCCTTGGTCACCGTCACGAGGACGTGACCCTCGAGGCCATCGACGGCCCCGGCGAGCGGCTCGACGCCGAGGCGGCCGCCTCCGAGCGCAGCGATCGCCGCGCTCGCCGCGGCGCGCTCTGCGTCGAGATCGCCCCGCTTCCAGGCCACGAGGAGCCCCCCGGGAGCGAGCAGCGGGAAGGCCAGCTCGACCAGGTCGGGCAGGCCGGCCACCGCCCGGACGGTGACGGCGGCCCACCGCTCCCGGTGGCGGGGGTCCGCGGCGAGCGACTCGGCCCGGTCGGCGGCGACGGCGACGCGGTCGGCGACGCCCGCGGCACGCACCGCGACGTCCAGAAAGGCTGCCTTCTTGGCGATCGAGTCGACGAGGAGGGCCCGTTCGGCGGGCAGGGCGAGGGCGAGCGGGAGGCCGGGGTAGCCGCCCCCTGACCCGAGGTCGACGAACCGCCGGACGCGCGCCGCCCGGAGGAGCGGCAGCGCGGCCAGGCTGTCGAGGACGTGAGCCGTCGCGGCGACCTCCGGGTCGCGGATCGACGTGAGGTTGATGGCGGTCGTCCAGGCGAGGAGGAGGCGGAGGTGCCCGAGGAGCGCCTCGCGCGCGCCGGGCGGGAGCTCCCCGAGACCAAGCGCGGCACAGCCCGCGTCGATCCGGTCGACCGCGGACGCCGGCAGCGGCGGGCACTGGGAGGGATCGGCCGGGAGCGGCGCGCGGTCGCGCATTGCGGAACCCTCCGTCGCGTCATGCGGGTCCCGTGCGTGCGGACCGCGCCGCTCCCGGCCGGCGATCGGCTCTCGCCGTTCGAGCGCACCGTGCCAACCCGTGCGCGACGGTCGTGCGGCGCCCGTCCGGTTGGCGGCCGGGTCTCCCCTGGGCCCCTCGCGGGCGTCGTCCCCCGTCACGGGTCCGCTGGCGATGCGGACCGTGATCGTTGGCGCTCGGTCGCTCACCCGTCAACTGGGTTATCCACCGGGTTTTCCACCATCCGCCGCACGTTCCCGCGCGACTGTGGACAACGGGAGCGCCGCCGCGGCCGGGTCAGGCGGCGTCGATCGCGGCCCCGCGTGGCACGCTCGACTCGGCGGATCGGAGCGCGTCGCCCCGCTCGCGCGGGAAGGCGGATCGCCCGAGCCGCGAGTCGCCGCCGCCGGCGCCCGCCCGGACCGCCCGGAGGACCGCCCGCTCCTCGAGGGCGATCTCCTGCGCCTCGCAGGCGCCAGCGAGGGCGGCCGCGACGGCGGCTCGCGGCATGTCGGGAGTCGTCGGCAGGCCGAGGATGAACGCCGACCCGCAGCCCGGAACGGACGCGACCGCGAGGTCGCCACCCATGGCCCGGGCGAGGTCGCGGCTGATCGGCAGGCCGAGCCCCGTGCCGGGCACCCGCTCGTGGCCGGCGAGACGGGCGAACGGCTGGAAGATCCGCTCGCGGTCCGAGCGCTCGATCCCCGGCCCGTCGTCGCGGACGACCACGAGGGCGACGCGATCGGCGATTCCCGCCGCGACCTCCACGAGGCCGCCCTCGGGCGTGAACTTGCAGGCGTTCGCCGCGAGGTTCGAGACCACCTGCTCGAGGCGGCGCCGGTCGCCCCGCGCCGTGCGCAGGCGTGGCGGCAGGTCGATCGCCAGGCGGATCGAGCGGTCCGCCGCCAGCGGGGCGACGGGCGCCAGGGCCCGCTCGCAGGCCTCGGCCAGCGAGACCGCCTCGATCTCCAGGCGGAGACTGCCCGCCTCGAGCCGGCTCATCTCGAGGAGGTCCCCGACGAGGGCCGCCATCCGCTCGACGATCCCCCGACCGCGCTCGACGAACTCGTGGCCCACCTCCGGGTCGTCGACGGCGCCGCCGGCGAGCAGGTCGAGGTAGCCGCCGAGGCCGGCCAGCGGCGTGCGCAGCTCGTGGGCCACGACGGCGACGAATTGCTCGCGCTCGCGCTCGCGCGCGCGGAGGTCGGCGAGCTCCTCCTCCACCGCCACGCGCGAGCTCGCCGCGGCGAGGGCGGCGAGGAGGTGACGGAGCGTCGAGGCGGGAAGCCGGCCGGCCACGCGGGCCGCGTCGCCGGGTCGGCGCAGCTCCAGGCCGAGCGCGGCACCGGAGCCCCCGCCGTCGAGCCGGAGGAAGCGCGCCTCGAGCGAGACGACGTCGGCGGTCCCCCCGGAGCCGGCGGAGCCGGGCGCCACGGCGCGGTCGGACGCCGCGATCGTCGGCCCGGCCCGCGCCGGCTCGGCCGGGGTGGCGCGCCGGCTGCGCACGACCACGACGTCGGCCGGCCCCCGGGCGACGCGCACCGCGGGCGGGTCGGGAGCCCGCGCGTCGAGCCACGCCGCAAGCTCCCGGGCGGCGGCCGTCTCCTCGCCCGGGGCCGCTGCGACGAGCACCCGGCGCGCGGGCGAGCGCGCCAGGACGGCAGCCCGCTGGGCTCCGACGGCCCGAGCGACGAGGCCGAGGAGGTCGGCCAGCTGCGACTCGGGGTCGCCCGGCCCGGCGAGGATGTCGAGGGAGCGCGCGAGGAGGACGCGCTCCTCGTGGACCCGCCGGTCCTCGTCGCGCCGCAGGGCGCGGCGCCGCTCCGCGAAGGCCGGCGGGGCGGGGATCCTGGGGATCGCGGGAATTCGGGGATCGCGTTCCATGCGAGCCGAGGGTGCGCGCCGGCACCGCCCTCCACCATCCCCCGAGCGTCGCGACGGCTCTCCCGGAAGTACCGGACGCCGGGGGGCCGGCGCCGGGGCGGCGCGATGGCGTCGCGGCCCTGGTCGCCCTCTCAGCCCGTCGGGCGGGCGCCGCTGCGGACCGGTCGGCCGAGGGTCCGCCGGACGACGTCGAGGACCTCGTCGACGTACTGGTCCGCCTCGCCACGCTCCGCCGCCGTGCGCACGCAGCCCTGCACGTGGTCCTCGAGGACCATGATCGCCACCGCGTCGATGGCGGCCCGCAGGGCGGCCGTCTGCTGGAGGATGTCGACGCAGTACTCCTCGCGCTCGATCATCCTGGCGATCCCGCGAACCTGGCCCTCCATGCGGCTGAGGCGGCGGAGCAGCTGGGCCCGGTCGCGACTGTAGCTGTGCCGGAAGTGGGAGTCGTCCCCCGCGCCTGCTGGCGTCGCGTCGCTCTTCATCCTCGTCGTCCTCCCGAAGGTCTCGTGGCCCATGATACTCCCCATGGGTATCCGCGGCCGGCGGCCGCCGCCATCGACGCGGCCCGGTCGGCTAGACTGGGGCGCGATGCATCACCCGGTTGACCACCCGGCTCGGCGCGGTCCCGGCGACGCGGCGGCGGGGCGCGCGACCCCGGAGGCCGTGGCCCGGTGACGGATCCCCGTCCCCGGCCGGCGTTCGCCCATGCGAGCGAGGCCGAGCTGGCGCGGATCCTCGACTTCTACGAGGTGGCCTGGGCCTACGAGCCCCACACCTACCCGATCCTCTTCGACCGCGACGGCGCCGTCCTCGAGAGCTTCAGCCCGGACTTCTACCTGCCCGAGCTCGACCTGTACGTCGAGATCACCACCCTGCGTCAGCGCCTGGTCCGCAAGAAGAACCGCAAGCTCCGGAGGCTTCGAGCGCTCTACCCGGAGGTCCGGATCAAGCTCCTCTACGCCCGCGACTTCCGGGCGCTCCTGCTCAAGTACGGCCGGATCGCGCTCGCCGACGCCCTGAGCGGCACCGAGGGCCAGTCGACGCCCCCGCGGCAGCCCGCCGCCGGGACGCCGCGCCATGCCGCGTCGAGCCCGGGCCGCGCCGATGGTCGTGAAGCGCCGCCCACGGCCGCCCGCGCCCGGAGGGCGCGTCGCTCGCGGGCCGAGGCGCGCGCCCGCGTCGCGGCCGGCCCCGCCGGCACCCTCGCCGCCGCGGCCGGCACGGCCGCCGGCCCCGCCACCACCGCCACCGCAGCAGGCACGGAGATTCGCGCATGACGCACCACGCCGATCTCGTCGCCGACGTCGCCGAGGTGCTCCTGTCCGAGGAGGAGATCCAGGCGAAGGTCGCCGAGCTCGGCGCCCGCATCTCGGCCGATTACGGCAACGGCGAGCTGACCCTCGTCAGCGTCCTCAAGGGCTCGCTGCCGTTCATGGCCGACCTCATGCGGGCGATCACGATCCCCGTCCAGATCGACCTCATGGAGGTCTCGTCCTACGGCGGGACCGCCACCGAGTCGTCCGGCCTGGTCCGGATCCTGAAGGACCTCTCGTCGTCGATCGACGGTCGCCACGTCCTCGTCGTCGAGGACATCATCGACACCGGCCTCACCCTCAACTACCTGGTCCGCTACCTGCGGGGCAAGAACCCGGCGTCGCTGCGGATCTGCACGCTCCTCGACAAGCCCGCTCGGCGCCTGGTCGAGATCCCGATCGACTACCGCGGCTTCGAGATCCCCGACCGGTTCGTGATCGGCTACGGCCTCGACTACGGTGAGCGGTACCGCAACCTCCGGTTCGTGGGCGTGCTCCGGCCCGAGGTCTACACGAGCGCCGAATGACCCTCCATCGCCGCCCGCTCGGGCGGGGCCGCTTCGTCGCCGCCGTCTCGGCGATCCTGATCATCGTCGGGAGCGTCCTCCCGTGGTTCCGGGTCGGCGGCAGCGACGGGATCCCGCCGATCGAAGGGAACGCGTTCTCGGGCGCCGGGATCCTCGTCTTCCTCGCCGGTCTCGCGACGCTCGCCCTCGTCGCCCTGCCGTTCGCCGCCGGCGACAGGCCCGTGGCGCTCGACCGCTGGTGGGCCTACGCCGCCGTCACGGCCGTCGCCGTTGTCGGGCTCGTGGCCCGCGTCGCGGGCATCGCGGCCGAGGGCGGCGGCCTCGAGGTGATGCTTCCCGACCGGGCCCCGGGGCTCTGGCTCGCGGCCGCCGGCGTCATCGGCCTCGTCTTCGCGACGGCGGCGCTGTACGGCGAGCTGCGGGAGTAGTTGCTCAGGGTTGCGGCGTCGAGGCGTCCGGCGGCGCGGCCTCGGTCCCCGGCCACGGCCCGCGCAGCTCGACCGCCACCCAGGCGATCGCCGCGTCGTCGGCCGCGGCCCCCGGAACCGCCACCCGGAAGACGTACGTCCCGGGCAGCCAGCCGCCGGCGCCCGCCTGTTCCGGCCCGGTGGTCCAGCCATGCGGTTGCCACGGGCCGCCGCCGTCCACCGACCACGTCACCTCGGGGTCGGCGGCGACGCCGTGGGCGCCGCGTGCGTCCGCGCCGCCGGCCGTCGGCGACCCGGGCTCGCCCGGAACGATCCCGGACCGCGAACTCGTCGGCGGGCCGTACAGGGCGCCCCCGTCGGCGACCGCGCCCCCGGCGAGGATCACGGGCTCGATCGGCACGGCGGTCGCCTCGTCCGGCGCGGTGCCGGGCTCGAGCCGCCATGCCGCCACGGCAAGGCGGCGCTCCGTCGTGCCCGCGGCCGCCGGGGCGCAGAACCCGATCCGCGGCACGGCCTCGGCATACACGCGCGCCCGGACGATCCCCGGGTCGGTCGGATCGGACGCGGGCACCGGGTCGAGGCGCGTCCAGGATCGGGTCACGGTCCTCCCGCCGTCGTCCTCCTCGTCGACGACGGCCATCCAGAGGCGGTTCGACAGGCAGCTGCCGCTCGCGCCGAGGTCGGTCCACCGCCGCGGAGCGAGCGCGGCGGGGACGGCCGACGCTGCCGGCGCCGGCGTCGCGATCACGTCGGGCGCCTGCGTGGGTGCGGCGGCCGGACTCCCCCACGACCAGGGCTTGGCGAAGGCGAGGGCCAGGCCGGCGACGAGGCAGGCCGCCGCGACGCGCAGCGCGCGGTCGGGCGTGCCGGGGCGCCCGATACGGACCGTTGCCGGCAGGTCCACGTCCTCGAACGGAACGCCCGGCGCACCGCCGGACCGGCCGGGAGCCCCGGGCGCCCCGCCGTCGCTCGCCGTGCCGCCCCCCCGCGCCACGGCCGCGCCCCTACGTCTCCCCGAGGTACGCCTTGCGGACCATCTCGTTCTCCCGCAGCTCGTGGGCCGTGCCGGAGAGGACCACCTGCCCGGTCTGGAGGACGTACCCGCGATGGGCGATCGAGAGGGCCTGGAGGGCGTTCTGCTCGACGAGCAGGATCGTCATCCCGCGGTCGTTGATCTCCTTGATGATCTGGAAGATCTGCTGGACGAGGATCGGGGCGAGGCCGAGCGACGGCTCGTCGAGGAGCAGCACGCTCGGGCGGGTCATGAGGGCCCGGCCGATCGCGAGCATCTGCTGCTCCCCGCCGGACAGCGTCCCGCCCTTCTGGCCGGCCCGCTCGCGGAGGCGGGGGAAGAGCTCGTAGACGTGCTCGACCTGCTCGGCGTTCTCCGCCTTCGAGCGGGTGAACCCGCCCATGAGCAGGTTCTCGAAGACGGTGAGGCGCGAGAAGATCCGGCGGCCCTCCGGGGCCTGGCCGATGCCGTGCTTCACGAGGTCGTGGGCCGCGACGTGGGAGATGTCGGTCCCGTTGAATGCCACCGTGCCCGCTCGCGGGTGGAGGAGGCCGGAGATCGTCTTGAGCGTCGTGGTCTTGCCCGCGCCGTTCGCCCCGATCAGGGTGACGATCTCGCCGCGGTGGACCTCGAGGCTGATCCCGCGGAGCGCGTGGATCGCACCGTAGTAGGTGTTGACGTCGTCGAGCTTGAGGACCGCGGTCCCACTGGTGTCCGGGGCGACCGGCATCGTCGCGGCGCTCATGCTGCCGGCGTCCCGAGGTACGCTTCGACGACCCGCGGGTCGCTGCGGACCTCCTCGGGGGTTCCCTCGGCGATCTTGCGCCCGGCGTCGAGCACAGTCACCCGGTCGCTGATCCCCATGACCACCTTCATGTCGTGCTCGATGAGGAGGACGGTCAGGCCCAGCTCATCGCGGAGCCGGGAGATCAGCTTCATCAGGTCGAGCGTCTCCTTCGGGTTCATGCCGGCGGCGGGCTCGTCGAGGAGGAGCAGCTTCGGCTTTGCGGCCAGCGCCCGGGCGATCTCGAGCCGCCGCTGATCGCCGTACGGCAGGTTCTTCGCGAGCTCGTTGCCGATGCCCCGCAGGCCGACGACCGTGAGCAGCTCCTGCGCTCGCCGGTCGGAGGCGTCCTCCTCGCGGCGAGCCCGCCGGGTGCTGAAGAAGCCGTCGAGCAGCGAGGCGTGCATCTGGCTGTGCATGCCGATCAGGACGTTCTCCACGGCCGTCATGTTCTTGAAGAGGCGGATGTTCTGGAACGTGCGGGCGACGCCTGCCTGGACCATGTCGTTCGGGCGGGCGCTGCGGAAGATGCCGAGGCGCAGGAGGAACCGCTGGTACCAGAGGGGCCGGACGATCGCCAGCAGGAGCGTGCCCACGAGACAGCCGGTCGCGGCCAGCCCCGCCAGGGCGATCCCGGTGCCGGCGAGGACGCCGGTGACGCCGAGCGCCAGGCTGGCGAGGACGATCAGGACCGACGGGGCGACCCAGACGAGCGACTCGAGGCCCACCCGGCGGGGCCGCGCGATCATCTGCCGACCCCGGAACTCGACCGTCCCGCCGCTCGGGTCGATGATGCCCAGGAGGACGTTGAAGAACGTCGTCTTGCCGGCGCCGTTCGGGCCGATCAGGCTGACGATCGAGCCCTCCGGGATCGTGAAGTCGACCGCGTTGACGGCGACCAGGCCGCCGAACCGCCGGCTGACCTTGTCGGCCACGAGGATGTCGCCCGACTGGCTCATCGCCCGCCCTCCTCGGTGACTTCGGGAAGGGTCATCTCGTCCTCGCCGGGCTGGG
This sequence comes from uncultured Chloroflexia bacterium, assembly GCA_963736545.1. Taxonomy (GTDB): domain Bacteria; phylum Chloroflexota; class Limnocylindria; order Limnocylindrales; family CSP1-4; genus CTSoil-043. The sequence goes on along the minus strand of CAVTPA010000001.1, from coordinate 2,265,912 downwards.
TCACCTCGGCATGGAGCTCCCGTTTTCGTCGACTGTTCGGGAAGAGGCCCTCCGGGCGCAGCAGCATCATCCCGACCAGCGCGATGCCGTAGAGCAGGAACTGGAGACCGATGAAGTCGATCGTGGCGAGGAAGTCGGCGATCGCGCCGACGACCGGGATGTCCCCGAGCGCCTTGGCCGCGGCGTCGAAGAACTGGTTGAGCGTCTTGAGGAACACGTTGTTGATCGTGTAGATCACGAACGCGCCGATCGCGACGCCCCAGAAGTTGCCCATGCCGCCGAGGACGACCATCGCCAGGACGGTGAAGGAGACGACGAACCCGAACTGGTCGGGGCTGACGACCGTCAGCTTCGAGGCGTTGAAGACGCCGGCGATGCCGGCCATCGAGGCGCCGAGGGCGAAGGCGAGGAGCTTCGTGGTGACCGTGTTGATGCCGTTCGCGGCCGCCGCCAGCTCGTCCTCGCGGATCGCCTCCCAGGCCCGCCCGATCCGGCTCTCCACGAGCCGGTAGCAGAAGATCATGACGACCGTGATGATCGCCAGCATCGTGACGTAGTACGGCCACGGGTCGACGGCCGTGAACGACCCGATGCCGGGCAGGTACGGGCGGAAGATGCCACCGATGCCGTTCGTGCCGTTCGTGAGGTCGTCCGAGTTCAGGAAGACGATCGGGACGATCTCGCCGAAGCCGAGCGTCACGATCGCCAGGTAGTCGCCGCGCAGCCGGAGCGTCGGGGCGCCGAGGAGGATGCCGAACACCGCGGCGACGAGGGCCCCGATGACGAGCATCGGCCAGAAGATGAGGCCCGCGGCGTCGCCGAGAACGGCCTCAACGTCGATGCCGAGGATCTCGTTGCCGAACGGCGAGGCAGCGTATGCGTAGGCGTAGGCGCCGATCGCGAAGAACGCGGCGTAGCCGAGGTCGAGGAGGCCAGCCACGCCGACCACGAGGTTGAGGCCGAGGGCGAGGAGGACGAAGACGCCGGCGTTCGTGAACCCGTCCATCCATGCGTTCTGGGTCTGGAACGAGGAGAACGGGGGGACGACCGCGAGGACGGGGAGGATGGCCCCGACGGCGGCCATCCCGAAGATGATGCTCCAGGAGCGGTGGCGGGAGCTCGTTGCGCTGAGGCGCGCCCGCAGGGCAGAGATGCGCCCCCGCAGGCCCGTCCCGCCGGGCGCCCCGACGTCCTGGACGACGCTCATGCCCGCTCTCCCACCTGCTGGCCGAGGAGGCCGGCGGGACGGAAGACGAGGACGATGACGAGGACGCCGAACACGACGGCCGGGCCCCAGCGCCCGTAGCCGAAGGCGACGGCCCCGACCTCGATGAAGCCGATGATGAAGCCGCCGAGCGCGGCCCCCACGGTGTTGCCGATCCCGCCGAGGACGGCCGCCGTGAAGGCCTTGAGGCCGGCCTGGAAGCCGAGGTCGAAGCGGGTCACCCCGTACTGGAGGCCGTAGACGACGCCGGCCGCGCCCGCGAGCGCGGAGCCGATGAAGAAGGTGATCGCGATCGTCCGGTTGATGTTCACGCCCATGAGCGCTGCGGCATCGCGGTCGAGCGCGGTCGACCGCATGGCGCGCCCGAGGCGGGTCCGTCCGATGAAGAGCTGCAGCCCGATCATGAGGCCGACCGCCACGGCCACGATGAAGAAGCTGAGGACCGGGATCCTGACGTTGCCCACCTCGATGAACACGTCCGTCGGGAAGACCTGCGGCGCGTTCGTCTGGAACGGGCCGTAGAAGATCTGGACGATGTTCTGGAGGATGAAGGAGACGCCGATCGCGGTGATGAGGGGGGCGAGCCGCGGCGCGTTCCGCAGCGGCCGGTAGGCCGAGCGCTCGATGAGGACGCCGACGAGCCCCATGACGACCGAGGTGAACAGGAAGACCGCGACCAGCAGCACCACGAGGAGCAGCGGTTCGCGGACGGCGCCCGAGAAGCCGAGGGACACGAGGAACGAGAGGCTGACGAACGTGCCCACCATGAACACGTCGCCGTGGGCGAAGTTGATGAGCTCGATGATCCCGTAGACCATCGTGTAGCCGATCGCCACGAGGGCGTAGATCGCCCCCAGGGTCAGCGCGTTGACGAACTGCTCAGGGCCCAGGATGAGGAACGCGGCGACCAGGGCGGCCACGACGACGAGGAGCGGGACCAGCGTCTGGCTCGCTCCGGCCAGCGGCCGGGATCGGCCCGCGTCGGCGGTGGTTGCTGGGGCGGTCATCAGGTCCCTCTCCTCGGACTGCCCGACGGTGTGAGGGAGGCCTGGGAGCCCGCGGACGGGCTCCCAGGCCTCCGATCAGCTCGGAGCCGATGGCGGCCTACTCGCCGCCGAAGGTCACCTGCTTGATGAAGACCCAGTCTCCCGTCCCTTCGCCGGCCGTCATGTCGACCTTGAAGAGGGAGATGTACTTCTGGCTGGTGTCGCCGACCTCGTCGAACTGGAGGTCGCCGATGACGGTGGACCAGGTCGCCGCGGTGTCGGTGCCGGCCGCGCGAACGGCCTCCCGGGTGGCGTCGCCGTCGGCGGCGGCCTTCTCGATCGCCTGGAGGATGACCTGGGCACAGGCGTAGCCGGAAGCGGCGTAGGCGCCGGGCGCCACGTCGTACTCGGCCTCGTACTTGGCCGCGAACTCCGCCTGGCCCGGGAACTCGGCGATCGCCGCGACCGAGCTGTAGGAGTTGGGGGCGGCATCGCCGGCGATGTTGATGAACGAGCCGGCGGTGTCGCCGCGGCCGTCCTGGATTCCGTCGCCGCCGAGGTAGACGAGGTCGCCGAGGCCGGCCTGCGGCATCTGCTTGCGGACGAGGCCGCCGCCGGTCGCCGTCACGCCGCCGTAGAAGACCGCGTCGGGCGAGGATTCCTTGAACTTGGTGAGAATCGGCAGGTAGTCGGTCGTGCCCTTCGGGGCGCCCTGGCGTCCGACGACCTCGCCGCCGAGCGCCTTCCACTCGGCCTCGAAGGTGTCCGCGAGGCCCTTGCCGTAGGTCTCGGTGTCGTCGATGATCGCGACCTTCTTGAGGCCGAGGTCCTCGACGCCGAGCCGGGCGACCACGGGACCCTGCACGTCGTCGGTCGCGGCGACGCGGATGTAGTTGATGGTCGGGTCGTTCGGCCGCAGCTCCTTGCCCGCCGCGCCCATCGTGAGGTCGGGGTTCGTGTTGGCCGGCGAGCACTGGAACAGCCCGGCCTCGTTCGAGATCGGGATCTGGACCTTCGCGACGCTCGAGTTGAACGGGCCCACGACGGCAACGACCGTGTCATCGGACACGAACGTCGTCATGTCCTTTGCGCCCTGCTGCGGGTCGTGGACCCCGTTGACCGCGTGGTCGAGGACGAACGCCTCGACGGTGTAGCCCTCGAGCTCGAACTCCTTGATCGCCAGGAGCGCGCCGTCGCGGGCTGGCCCCGCGCTGGCCAGGGAGCTGCCGGACAGCGGCAGCGAGATCCCCACCTTGATGGTCTTGGTGTCGTCGCCGCCCGTGCCACTGCACGCCGCGACGACGATGGATGCGGCAGCGATCGCCGCACCCACACGGGTGAGCTTCATCCAGTCCTCCTCCATGTATGACGCGGCCCTCTCCTTGGCCGCGGCTGCACCGTCCGTGGACGAGCGCCTCTCGATGCGCCGGGGGCCTTCGAGCCTTCGCCCGAGGGGGACGGCAACCCCGGATCGCCGCGCGATCGGCGCTCCGTGCGATGGCGGTGGAGCGATGCCGTATATTAGGGGACGGCGACCCGATTGCAAGATGGGTGTCGTGCGCCCCGGCGTGGTCCGGGCGAGCGCGGTACGCGCTCCCCCGCCCCGGTGCGGCGCCAGACGCCGGAGCCCGGTCGTTCCGACCGCCAGCTCCCTGGCTCGGATCAGCGTCGCCCTCCTGCGCGAGGTCGAACCCTCGAAGTGGAATACCAGGTTCGGGCGGCACGGATCACCGACGTCGAGCGCATCGTCGCGCTCGTCGAACGGGCCGTGCCCTCGGCGGGCTCCGCGATCCTCGAGGGTGCGGACCTCCTCCGCCAGCTGGTCTACCTTCCGCAGGCGAGCGTGCTCGTCGCGGAGACGCTCCGGGCGACGGCGGGGGTCGCGGTGCTCGCGCTCCACCCGTCCGTCCGGGCGGGTGGCTACGTCGGGACGATCGACCTCCTCGTGGTCGACCCGTCCCACGATGTCGACCGGGTGACCGGGGTCCTCGTCGAGGAGATCCTTCGCTCGGCCCGCAACAAGGGCTGCGCCGTCGTCGAGACGCCGGCGATGGCCGACGGCGACGTGCCGCCGGCCTGGGGCCGCCACGGCTTCGTGCCGGCCGGGCCGCGGCTCGAACATCGAATCACGGCGGGCCGGGCGCCCGCCGCACACGGGTGAGGTCCGGGACGCGCGGCATGCGCGACCGGCAGGCGGGAGGCCGGACGATCGGCCCCCGCGCCAGCAACAGCTGAGGAGTCACAGTGGGCAAGAACGTCGCCGTCTTCGTGGACGTGGCGAACATCTTCTACGCGGCCAAGGCGGCGGGAGTCGACATCGACTACGTCCTGCTCCTGAAGTCGGCAACCGCCGGGCGGGATCTCGTCCGCGCCTATGCGTACACGGGCCTCGACCCGGAGAACGAGAACCAGCGGAACTTCCATTCCTTCCTGGCGCGCAACAACTTCAAGGTCGTCAGCAAGGACATCCGCAAGTACGGCGACGGCAAGGTCAAGGCGAACCTCGACATCGAGCTCGTCGTCGACATGATGAAGACGTCCCGCAACCTCGACGTCGCGGTCGTCGTCTCCGGCGACGGCGACTTCGCCCCGGCGATCCGCGCCGTCCAGGAGATGGGCGTCCGCGTCGAGGTGATCAGCTTCCGCGGCAACACCAGCTCCGACCTCATGGACGTCGCCGACAAGTTCACGGACATCACGCAGCTGGCGAAGGTCGACCGGAGCTCGACTGCCTCGGGTCGCCGCGTGGCGTCCGACGACGAGGACCTCTCGATGACGGAGGTCCCCGACAAGGAGTCCGAGGGGACCGGCCGGGGCCGGGGCCGGGGCCGCGGACGCGGTCGCACTCGGCCCGTCGAGGCGCCGGTCGAGGAGGCGGTCGCAGCCGCCCCGTCGGGCGCCGCGCTCGTCGCGCTCCCGGGGGAGAAGCTGTCGAAGGCCGCCGGCGGGCGGCGCACCGCCAAGGCCGCGCCGGTCGTGGCGGACACCGAGCCCGAGGAGGAGCTCGAGGACGGTGAGCCCGTCGAGGGCGAGACCGAGGCCGAGGGCGAGGAGCGGCGCCGGCGGCGTCGGCGCCGGGGCGGCCGTGGTCGCGGCCGCGGCCGGGGCCAGGAGCCGGTGGAGCTCGAGGGCGCACCGGTTGCGGACGAGCCTGCAGCCGTCGCCGCGGAGGACGAGGAGGAGGACGAGGACGAAGAGGCGGCCGAGCCCGCCCGTCCGGTCGTCCGGCCGGCCGCGTTCGGATCCGTCTGGGACTCCCAGATCGGCGTCCCGTCGGCGCCTCGCGCGACGTCGCCGCTCGACGACGAGGAGTTCGACGACGAGCCGGCGATCCCGGAGTACCTGCTCGCCGAGCGTCGGCGCGGCGGGCGCGGCGCGCCGCAGGGCGGCCCGGGCGGCCAGCGGGGCCGCGGCCCTCAGCGCGGCCGCGGTGGAGCGTATGCGGCAGCGGTCGACCGCGAGCGGTACGGGGCGCGCGGTCCGAGCCGCGTCACCGAGCCCGTCGGGCGCGCCGGCCAGGGCCGCCAGGGTGGCCCACGGGGCGACCAGCGACCCGCCCGGCCGGCGCAGCCGTCTCCCGTCCGTGACCGCGGTCCGGAGCGCCGCCCGTCGTCCGAGCCGTGGAGCGAGGTCCCGCCGGAGCTCGAGGAGCTCCTCCGGGCGCAGCTCGCCCAGAAGACCGCGCGCCAGGAGGCCCCGGCCGTCGCCCCGACGGGGGAGGCCCCGGCCGCCCCGAAGCGCCGGACCACGCGGAAGGCCACGACCGCGACGGAGGCCCCGGCCGAGCCGGTCGTCGTCGCCGAGGCCCCGGCACCGAAGCGCCGAACGCGCTCGACGTCGACCGCGGAGGCCCCGGCCGCCGCCCCGACGGGGGAGGCCCCGGCCGCCCCGAAGCGCCGGACCACGCGGAAGGCCACGCCCCCGACGGAGGCCCCGGCCGAGCCGGTCGTCGTCGCCGAGGCCCCGGCGCCGAAGCGCCGGACCACCCGGAAGACCACGACCCCGACGAAGGCCCCGGCCGAGCCGGTCGTCGTCGCCGCGGCCCCGGCCGCCGCCCCGACGGGGGAGGCACCGGCCGCCCCGAAGCGCCGGACCACGCGGAAGGCCACGCCCCCGACGGAGGCCCCGGCCGAGGGCAGCTGAGCCGCCGGCCAGGCCCACGCCCGTGCCGCCATCGCGCGCGCGCTCCAGGTCCGCCCCGACGGCCCCGGCGCGCGCGCGGCCGGCCCCGCGCGTCCGGCCGCGTGGCGACGTCCGGTTCGCCACGCGGGGCCACCCGGTCGCGATCGCCGCGGTGGAGCGGATGGTCCTGATCGGGGCACCCCACGCCCTCCTCGTGATCGGGCCTCCCTCGGTCGGCAAGACCACGCTCGCCCTCGACCTCGCCGCCGGGCTGCTCTGCCACGCGCCGGACCCGGCTGTCCGGCCGTGCGGGACCTGCCGCTCGTGCCGCCTGGTCGACGCCGGCGAGCACCAGGACCTCCATCGCCTGGCCCCCGAGGGCCCCGGCCGCCAGGTCCGGATCGGCGACCCGGAGGATCCCGAGCCCGGCACGGTCCGGCACCTCGTGCGGGAGCTGGCCCGGCTCCCGGTCGAGGGCGCCCGTCGCGTGGCCGTCGTCGAGAGCGCCGACCGCCTCAACGAGGACGCCCAGAACGCGCTGCTCAAGACGCTCGAGGAGCCGCCCGCCGGGGCCACGCTCGTCCTCTGCGCCGACGAGCCCGAGCGACTCCTGCCCACGGTCCGGTCCCGCACGGCGGTCCTCCGGCTCGGCCCCGTCCCGGTGCGCGCGATGGAGGAGCTGCTCGCCGAGCACGGGTTCGAGCCGCCGCACTCCGGGCGCCTGGCGCGCCTCGCCGACGGTCGCCCGGGCCGCGCGCTCGCCCTTGCCGCGGCGCCCGACGCCGTCGCCGCCCGCGAGGAGCTCGCCAGGTCCCTGCTCGACCTCCTGGACGCGGGGGTCGCCGACCGGCTGGCGGCCGGTCGGGCGCTCCTCGGGCGCGCCGCCGACCTCGCGCGGGCAGACGAGGTCGTGGGCGAGGCCGTGGGCGGCTCGCCGTCGCCGGACGCGGGCGCGCGACCCTCGGCCTCCGCCGAGACCGACGGCGTCGCGAGTGCGCCCGCCGGCGACGGCCCGCCCGCCCGGGGCACGCCCGCGGAGCGTCGCCTGGCAGCGAGGGCACTCCTCGGAACGTGGACGGCGGTCGCCCGCGACCTCGCCGTCGCCGCGGCGGGCTCACCGGGCGCCGTCCGCGACCTGGCGCTCCTCGACGACCTCGTGGCCGTGGCGCCCCGCGTCGCGTCGGCGTCGGTCGTCGCCTTCCTCGACCGTCTCGTGCGGGCGGCCGAGCTCCTCGAGGCGAACGCGAACCCCGAGCTGCTCGTGGACGTCCTCGTCGTCGCCTGGCCGTCCGCGCACGTGCCGCCCGACGCCGCACGGCCCCCCGCCAGGCCGGCCGCGGACGACGAGACTCCGTGACGGACGACGACGTCGCGGGCGGCCTGGCGCGGATCGACGCCGCGGTGTTCGGGCGCGTCCAGGGTGTCGGCTTCCGCTGGTTCGTCCTCGACGTCGCCCGCGACCTCGACCTCGCGGGTTGGGTCGCGAACGAGGCGGACGGCTCGGTGCGCTGCGTCGCGGAGGGTCCCCGCCCAGCTCTCGAGGCGCTCCTCGTCGAGCTGGAGCGCGGCCCGCTCGGCGCCCGCGTCGACCGGGTCGTTCCGCGCTGGGGCCGGCCGAGCGGCACGCTCGGGCGCTTCGCGATCCGCTCGGGGGCGCATCCCGGCGACTGAAGGTGCGCCTGCGCTGGCGTCCTTCGGTCCGGCCGCCGGTGCGGCGCGGCCACGCCCGTCCTCGCCGCCGGCGCGGCGCCGCCGGTGCGGCGCGGCCACGCCCGTGCGGGACGGGCCGGCCGTACCATCGAGGGATGGCCCCCGGCGACGAGGTGGGCCACCCTCCCGCCGTGGATCCCGACACGTCGGTCGCCGAGACCCTGCCCCGCGTCTACCGCCGCGTCCTCGACGCCGTCGGCCGGCTCGAGGCGCTCGGTGCCCGGCGCGACGCCACGCGCTTCCGGACCGCGGCCATCGAGGTCTACTCCCGCGCCTGGGATGCCCGCTGCCACCGGCGGCTCGAGGAGATCCTCGCGCGGGCGGAGGCGATGGCGGACCAGCAGCCGCGCCGCGCCCCGACACGCGTCGCCTGACCGCCGTCCGGGCCCGGCCGGCGCTACCCTAGGGCCGTGCCCGACGTCGTCCCCCGCCCCGTCCCCGACCCACCCGCAACGCGCGGCGCCGCGCTCGCGGTCGCGCTCGAGGCGCTCGACCGGCTTGCCGCGCTCGGCGAGGACATCGACGACGAGTGGACCTACGTCATGGCGCTCGCGGAGGCCGGGCGTGGGCGCCTGCGCGCTGCCGCCGGACCCGATCCGGAAGCGGCACTCCCCCCGGACCGTGGCGCCGCCGTGGCGGCCGCCGCCGACGAGGCCGCCCGGATCGCAGACCCGCACCGCGCGATCGACTGGCTCTCGACGTTCCCGGCCGTGGTGGAGCTCGCCATGGCCGGCGAGCCGCCTGCGACCGGCGGGGGAGCATGACGGTGCGCTTCCAGGACGCCGCGAAGGATGCGCGCACCGTCGTCTACGCCGGGATCCAGGCCGATCCCCTCGTCGCGCGCCTGGCCGCGCTCGCAGCCGACGCGACGTATGCACAGCGCCTCATGGCACGCGCCGTCATGAACGGCGAGTCGACCGACCCGACGACGTGGCGGACGATCTTCCCCACCGTCTTCGGCGAGGGCGCGCCGGACGTCGAGCGGGCCGAGGCGCTCCTCGCCGCGAGCCTCGCCGTCGCGGAACGCGGCGAGCAGGCGCGGTCGCAGTTCCGCGGTGCGTTCGTGGAGGAGCTCGCCCAGGTCCTCGTCGGGCGCCGGTTCGCGACCGCCCCGGCCGGCGCGGTGCGCCGCGAGCGCCGCATCCTGTTCGACGGCGTGCCCGCGGAGATCCACCCGTACGACCTCACGGTCGAGGTCGCCGGTCGGGCCGAGGCCTGGGACTGCAAGTGGGGCGCTCGCGGCATCAACGCCGACGTCCTGAACCAGCTCGACGACGCGCGTCGCCACGCGGCCGACGAGGAGACGGCGATGCGGGTCGGCCTCGTCGTCTATGACGTGCGAACGAGCTGCGCCGTCCGGCTTGCGCAACAGACCGCGCCGCGCCAGGGGACGCTCGTCGTGACGCTGGAGACGCTCGACGCGCTCGCCGGGAGGAAGCCGGCGTGAGCGACCCGCGTCGCTCCCCGCTCCCCATGCGCCACACGGCCGAGTACCGGGTCCGGTTCGACGAGGCGACCCCTGCCGGCCTCCTGCGCGGATCGGCGCTCCTCGGCTACGTCCAGGACGTCGCCTGGCGCCACTCCGAGGCCCTCGGCTTTCCCCGCGCCTGGTACCGGGCGAAGGGCGTTGCCTGGCTCGTGCGCGCCGTCGAGGCCAGGTTCCTCGGACCCATGGCCGACGGCGAGACGCTCGTCGTCACCACGCAGCTCACCGGGTCCCGGCGGGTCATGATGCGCCGCCGAACCGACGTCGCCGGCGCCGCCGGCGACCTCCGCGCCGTCGTGACGATCGACTGGGCGATGACCGACGGCCGAGCGCCGGTCCGCATCCCCGTCGAGTTCGAACAGGCCCCGCTCGACGGCCCCGGGCCCGTTCGCGCCGATCCGCGTCGACCATCCACCCGCGCCGTCGGACCCGACGACGCTCCGCTTCTCGCCCCGCCTCCGCGAGCTCGACCCGATGAACCACGCGAACAACGGGGTCTACCTCGATTGGCTCGACGAAGCCGTCGCGGCCGCGGGGCCGACCGGCGAGGCGGCGATCGCGAGCGCTCCCGAGGGTCTACCGGATGGAGTACCTCCGCCCGGCCGGACCAGCGGTGGCCCTCGTGTCGACTCGCCTGGCTCGAGCGCGCAGGCGACGACGGGCCCCCCGCCGGCTGGGCCTACCGCCTGGCCGATGCGGACGGCACCGACCTGCTGCGGGGGCGCCTCGACCCGGCCTGAGGGGCGCCGCCCGTGACGCGGATGGGCCGTGCCCGCCCGCACCCCCGCGCAATCGGGCGACACGGCCCTGTCGGGCAGCCCGCCGGAGGGTCACGCTTGGCCACGCATGGTGGTCTACCGGCTGCTGGGCGCCCTCGAGGCCTCCGGGGGCGGTGTGTGCGCCGACCTCGGACCTCCGAAGCAGCGCGCGCTCCTTGCCGTGCTCCTCCTCCGCGCGAACGAGATCGTGCCCGTCGACGTGCTCCTCGAGGAGCTGTGGGGCGACGAGTCGCCCCGCCGGGCCCAGCACGCCGTCCAGGTGTACGTCTCGGACCTGCGACGGGCGCTCGCCCCCCTCGGGGCGGGGAACGCCATCACCTGGCGGTCGCCCGGCTACGTGCTGGCCGCGGACCCCGACGCCGTCGACGCCCGCCGGTTCGAGCGCCTGGTGGCGGAGGGAGCTCGGCGAGCAGCCGATGGCGAACCGTCCGCGGCGGCCGTGCTGCGCGAGGCGCTCGCTCTGTGGCGCGGGCAGCCGCTCGCCGACTTCACCTACGAGGAGTTCGCCCAGCCGGCGATCCGGCGCCTGACCGAGGCGCGCCTCCTCGCGACCGAGACGCTGGCGAGCGTGGAGCTGGCGCAGGGCCGCGCGACGGAAGCGCTGGCGCTGGCCAACACGGCCGCACGCGAGGACCCGCTGCGGGAGCCCGCCCGCGAGGCCCAGATGCTCGCGCTCTACCGCCTCGGCCGCCACGCGGACGCCCTGCGCGCCTTCGAGGACCTGCGGCAGGCGCTGGCCGACGAGGTCGGCGCCGAGCCCTCGCCGCGCCTGCGCGACCTGCAGGAGCGCATCCTGCTCCACGACCCGTCGCTCCCGGTCGTCCACCGCGACCGGCCGCCCGACACTCACCTCGCGGTCCGGAACCCCTACAAGGGCCTGCGCCCGTTCGGGGAGGAGGACGCGTCCGACTTCTTCGGCCGCGACGCGCTCGTCGGTCGCCTGGCCGACGCGCTGGCCGCCGGGAGCCGCCTCGTCGCGCTCGTGGGCCCGTCGGGGTCCGGCAAGTCGAGCATCCTGCACGCCGGGCTCGTCGCCCGGCTGCGCGCTCGCGACGACGGAGCGGCGCCGGGCACCGTGGTGACCATGCGTCCCGGCGCTCACCCCGCTCCGCGCGCTCGAGCTGGCCCTTCGGGCACCCGGGCGGCCGGCTCGTCGTCGTGATCGACCAGCTCGAGGAGCTGTTCGCCGCCGGCGAGGCCGAGATCGCCGCCTTCCTGGCGACGCTGGTGCGGGTGGTCGACGATCCGGATCGCGCCGTCAGCGTCGTGCTCGCGCTCCGCGCGGACACCTACGACCGACCGCTCCTGCACGCCGGCTTCGCCCCGGTCTTCCTGGCCGGGCGTCGTGAACGTCGTGCCGATGACCGCGACCGAGATCGAGGACGCGGTGGTCCGGCCCGCCCGGGCGGCCGCCACGGAGGTGGAGCCCGGGCTGCTCGCGGAGCTGGTCGCGGCCACCGTCGACCGGCCCGGCGCGCTGCCGCTGCTCCAGCACACGCTGGCCGAGCTGTTCGACCGGCGATCGGGCCCGATGCTCACGCTGGAGGCGTACCGGGAGCTCGGCGGCCTGCGGGCGGCCCTCGCCCGTCGGGCCGAGGCGATCCTCGCCGGCCTCGACGAGGAGCGGCGGGCTGTCGCCCGGCAGGTCCTCCTGCGGCTGGTGCAGGCGGGCGACGGCGGCCGGACCGCGGTCCGGCGGGTGCCCGTCGGGGAGCTCATGGCCATGGGCCTCGACCCGATCCTGCTGTCGGACGTCCTGGTCTCGTTCGACCAGGGCCGGCTCGTCTCCTTCGACCGGGACCCCGTCACGGGCGGGGCGACCGTCGAGGTCGCCCACGAGGCGCTGCTGACCGCCTGGGAGCGGCTCGCCGGCTGGATCGACGAGCAGCGAGCCGACCTGGCGCGGCGGGCTGCCCTGGAGCGCCGGTCGGCCGAGTGGATTGCCGCCGGCCGGCTCGCCGAGGACCTGCTTGGCGGCGCGCGGCTCGAGGAGCTTGCCGCGTGGAGCGTCGCCACCTCCCTGCGCCTGACCGACGACGAACGCGCGTTCCTGGACGAGAGCGTCGCCCGCCGTGACGAGACACTCGCCGCGGAGGCCGCGCGGGCCGCCGCCGCGCGACGCCTGCGGCGGCGATCCCGGCTGCGGCTGGCGGGGCTCGCTGCGGTCGCCGCGGTCCTGGTGACGGCCGGGGCCTGGGTCCTCGCCTCGTGGCCGGGTCCGGCTCCCGGACGTGGCGTTCGTCTACCCCGGGTCCGGTGCCCGCGTCACCGACAGCATCGCGACCGGTGTCGACGTCGGAGTTGCCCGCCACGACCTCGACGCCGAGGTGGTGGTCGAGGTGGAGGCCCGGCTCGAGGATCGCCTTCGCCGGCTGGCGAGGCAGGGGGTGCGCCTCGTCGTCGTCGGGTTCCCGTGGGGCAACCCGGCGGTGGAGCGCGCGGCGCGCGACAACCCCGGCACGCGGTACCTGGCGGCCGACTATCACGGCGAGCTCCCGAACGTCTCGATGCCGACCTTCGCGTTCGAGGAGGGCGCGTTCCTGGTCGGTGCGGCGGCCGCGATGCAGAGCCGGACGGGGATCGTCGGCATCCTGGTCGCTGCCGACAGCGACCGCGACTGGCCGTATCCGGCCGGCTTCGCGGCCGGCGTCCGGGCCGTCGACCCCGGCATGCGCGTGCTGGTCTCGTACCTGCCCGGCGCGATGGTGAGATCGCTCCCGTTCGGGAACGTGAATGCGGCGGCCCACGCTCTCTACCGGCGTGGTGCCGACGTCGTCTTCTACGCGGGCCAGGCCGCCCCGCTCGGTGCGCTCGAAGCGGCCTACTCGGAGTCCGCGGCACTCGGGCGGCACTGCTGGGCGGTTGTTCTCGACACGGACTGGTACGCCGTGCTCCCGCTCGTCGCCTCGGGAACCGGCGACGATGCTTCGGCGTGGCGCCCGCACGTTCTGACGTCGCTGATCACGCACTACGACGAGGCGTTCGCGACGATGCTGGACGCGTACGCGGAGGGCACGTTGGCGGCCGGCGAGCGACGGTTCCATCTCGCCGACGGCGTGTTCGAGCTGGCGGAGAGCGGTGGGTTCATCGAGAGCTCGCTGCCGGCCCTCGCGGTCATTCGCGAGCGGATCGTGTCCGGCGAGATCGAGGTCCCGGCGCTCCCGGACGACCGGGGCCCTCCCCGATGACGGCCGGCCCGGCGTCGGCGGGTGGCGTTGAGCGGTTCTTGAGCGCGGCGGGCGAGAGTCCGCTCGTCCCATCCCGGTGACGACAGCGAAGGAGAACGAGATGACGACGCAGCAGGCGGTCGGGCCGGCAATCCGGCCGGTCGCCGAGTCGAAGCCGCGCAGCGTGGTGCCGTGGCTGGTCGGGGCCATCGTCGTGCTGGCGATCGCAGTGGCTGCCCTCGGCACGATGCTCATCGCCCCGGCCGTCGTCACGTCGCCCGAGCAGGCGATCGGTCGACGCCAACATCGCGGCCTGGAACACGCCGGCCGCCGACAAGCTCATGGAGTACTACGCGACGGACGCGATCGTGTGGCCGTCGGACGCGACGGCGCCGGCCGCGTCCGGCATCGACGAGATCATCGAGCTCGCCCAGTACGGCCGCGTTCACGGTCGAGCGCCTCGGGCCCGTCAGCGTGCGGAACAACCTCGTCTGGTACCCCGCCCACGTCTCGAGCGACTACGACGTCTCGGGCTCCGACGCGGTGGTCGTCTACTACATGCGGGACGGCAAGGTCGCCCAGCACTGGGTCATCTGGGACGAGCTCTAGGGCTCCGGGCTGCGGAGATCGGAGCCCGGCGCGGGGCTGGACCTCGGTCCGACCGACACGCGCGGGACGGACCACGCAGGCCGCCCGGACGACCCCGGGCGGCCTGCACGTTGCGGGACGCTGGTCAGGCCAGGGGAGCCGGCAGGACGCTGCCCGTCGTCGGCTGACGGATCACGGTCCCGTCCGCTTGATCTGGCCGATCACGTTGCCGACGGGCGTGTCGACCATGAGATGGTCACCCGTGAAGTGCAGGCCCGCATTCGCGCCGAGGCCCTTCGCAACGAAGTGGCCGCCCATCCGGGCGTTCTCGAACGTGCCGTTCCAGGTTCCGCTGAACACCGGCTCGCCCGCGAACGTGAAGGTGGTGAAGGTGCCCCATGCCGGTCCGTTGCCCGAGGCGTCGAGGTTGGCGTTCAGGGTCGCGACCTGGTACCCGGCGAGGCCAGGGTCGCTGGTGGGCAGAATCCCGTCGAGCGTTCCCATCCCCCGGATCGTCCAGCGCCCGCCGTCCGGGTGCCTGACGGTGCCCTGCTCGACCACGCACGCCGGGAAGGGCGTGGTGACGTACGTGCCGGGGCAGCCGGGATAACCGAGGAGATCCGTGCCGGGCCACCCCATCGGGAACTGGAAGCCGCTGTAGTCGGTGCGCGCCACGCCGGCCGAGGCGGTCGGCACGACCAGCACGAGCAGCAGGACCGCCAGCAGGACCGAGACCCGCGTGCGACGGCGTCGCATCTGTCCCTCCTTGGGACGCGATCCGGGCGGGTCGGTCTCGCCAGTGGCTCGGCGCGGTCCCGGCGGCCGGGGTGTGGACCGCGTGTCAGAGCCTCCCGCCAGCCGGGACGAGGCGTACCGCTATCCGCAGCCGCTGCACAGGGCCGAAGTACCCATCTGGTGGCACCTGCCACCGCCGCAACGGTTCCCCGGAGGCCCGGTGCGGGCCGGGCGCACCGGCCCAAGCGTCAGGCCGCCCGGGCGGCGACCTCCTCGCGGGCGACGTTGCGGAGGCGGAGGCAGTCCTCGACGCGCAGCCAGCGGAACAGGCCCTGGTCCGAGGCCGGGAACCGGTCCGCCACGGTCGCCAGCTCGATCATCTCCGGCCGGTCCACGCGGTACGTGGCGCCCTCGTGGACGAGCGTCGCGGACCCGGCAGCGAGGACGTTGCGCAGCCACTGCGCGCGCGAGCCGTAGGGCAACGCGATCAGGAAGGCGTCCCCGTCCTCGACCACGCCGACCGGCGTCTCGTACTCGGTTCCCGAGACGCGCCCACGGTGGCGGACGATCGAGGCGTAGGCCCCGGACGTGCCCGCGGAGCGCATCTGCATCGGGTTCATGACCTTCTTGCTCATCCAGACGATGGGCCCGAGGACGAGCCCGACTTGGCCCGCCAGCCCACCACGAACGCGAAGGCAACGGCGGCGAACCCGAGCACGACGGCCCCGACGAGGGCGAGAAGCTGCGGCATCGTTGATGTCTCCCTGGTGTGCTGCTACACTGTAAGCCTACGGCGTAAGCCAGACTACGACTACACCGTAAGCCTGTCAAGCCCCCGGGGAGCCAGCCGATGCCGAAGCCGCCCGATCCAGCCCGACGGAACGCCACGCCCCGGGTCCCGCTGAGCCGGGAGCGGGTCCTGCAGGCCGCCCTCGCGCTGGCGGACGATGGCGGCGTCGAGGCCGTGTCGATGCGCAGGCTGGGCCAGGCCCTGGGCGTCGAGGCGATGTCGCTCTACAAGCACGTCGCCGACAAGGAGGCGATCCTCGACGGGATCGCCGACCTGGTCATGGACGAGGTCGAGGTGCCCTCGCCGGACCTCGACTGGCGGACGTCGATCCGGCGGAGCGCGATCTCGGCGCACGAGGCCCTCCGCCGCCACCCGTGGGCGGGCCTCGTCCTCGAGTCGCGCCTCAACCCCGGCCCGGCTCGGCTCCGCTACCTCGACGCGGTCGTCGGCGTGCTCCGGGGCGCGGGGTTCGACACCCCGACGGTCGCCCGGGCCTTCATGGCGCTCGACAGCCACACCTATGGCTTCACGATGCAGGAGCTCGCCCTGCCGTTCGACGCCGCCGGCGCCGCGGGCGTCGCGGAGGAGATGGCCGCGCGCGTCTTCGCGGACCGCTACCCGAACCTTGTCGCGATGGCCGAGCTGGCGATGTCCGGCGCGCAGATGCTGGACTTCGAGTTCGGGCTCGACCTCCTGCTCGACGGCCTGGAGCGTCTCCGACCGGCGGCCCCGCGCTCAACGGCCACGTAGCCCCGCCTACGCGACCGTGACGACCACGTTCCCCAGTTTCTGGCCGGACTCGGCGTACCGGTGCGCCTCGACCATCTGCTCGAGCGGGAAGCGCCGGTCGACGACCGGGTGCAGCCGTCCCGCCTCGACCAGGCCGCGCAGGTGGGCCAGGTCGTCGCTCGTACCGCCTGCTCCCGCGATTGACACCCGCCGCCCGGTCCCTCTCGCCGCCCACCTGCCGCGAACGATCTGCAGGAAGCCCGGGTTGGCCATCAGCAACCATCCGTTCTCGGTCAGCCGCCTCACCATGCGAGCGGATGGTGTGCCGCGGACGACGTCGAAGATGACGTCGTAGGTCTCGGGGCCGGCGGTGAAGTCCTCCCGCGCGTAGTCGATGACGCGATCCGCGCCGAGCGCGCGCAGCATCTCCAGCTTCGGCCCACTGTCCACCGCGGTCACGTGGGCCCCGAGATCCTTGGCGAGCTGGACCGCGAAGGTGCCGAAGCTCCCTCCCGCGCCGTTGACGAGGACGCGCTGCCCGCGGCGGACGCTCGCCTTCCGCAGGAAGCCCAGGGCCTCGCCACCCCCGTAGGGGACGGCCGCCGCATCCTCGTAATCCACGTTCGCCGGCATCGTCGTGATCGCCCCCGTCGGGGGGTTCTCGCGCAGGCAGATGTACTCCGCGTGGGCGCCCAGCGGGATGCCCGTCGTCGCGAAGACCCGGTCGCCGGTCCGCAGCGACCGGACCTTCCCGCCGACGGCCTCGACATCACCGGCGAGCTCCTGCCCGAGCACGGGCCGCCGGGGCCTGAAGATCCCGAACGCCAGCCGCATCGGCACCCAGATCCAGGGGGCGAAGTCGAATCGCCGCAGCTCGCAATCGGCCGCGCTGACCGTCGTGGCCCGGATCCGGACGAGCACCTCGTCGTCCTTCGGGACGGGCTTCCGCACGTCCCTGATCCGCAGGACCTCCGGGGTTCCATAGCCGGTGCAGACGGCTGCTCTCACTGGGCTGGTGCGCTCATGGGGTCTCCGGCTCGTAGATCGCAGCGAACCGAACCCGGTCCGCCGGCGCCGGGCGGATGAGCGGCCGGGTGCGTCGCCCGCTGTCTACTCCACGGTAACGGACAGGCGGTAGGTCCAGGCCGCCTTCGTGCCATCGGGCCACGGCTGGCTGTAGGTGATCGTGACGGTCGTGGTGCCCGCCGCGACGGCCCGGAACGTCAGGACCTCGCCGCCGGCCGCGCCCACGATCGGCAGGGACGCCGTGTCCGGCGCCTGGTACGTGCGGTTCGCCAGCTCGAGCACGCCCGTGTCGGCGATCTGCGGCTCGTCCCAGGCGAAGCCCGTCGAGGGGTTCGAGCAGAGGATGACCGTGACGTCGTCGCCGGCGGGGACGGTGCTCGTCTGCTCGATCGTCGGGGTGGCCTGGAACTGGTCGCACGTCGCGCCGAGGGGCTCGGCGGCCTGTGTCGCGGTGCACGCCGCAAGCGCCGACGCGCACAGGAGCGCAGCCAGGAATGCTCGGGATGCCATGGTGCCGCCTCCAGGGAGTGGTGGCCGGGACCGAGCTGCGGTCGGGACGCGCCGACCACCGGGCTGATGGGTCTCTCGGGTGACAGACGGCCGATCCCGGCAGACGGTTCCCACGCGGGGACGGTGATCAGCGGGGATCAGAGCTCTTCGACGTTGCCAAGGAGGTGGTGGAAGAACGTGATCGTGCCCGGCAGCTCACTGACCAGGACCCGCTCGTTGACTCCGTGCCAGCGCGCCGCATCCGCCGCCGACTCCACGCGCAGCGCGGTGAACCGGTAGACGTTCTTCGCGATCGGCGCGAACCACTTCGAAATCGGTACCGCCGATGACCAGGTACGGCGACACGAGGAGGCCCGGCAGGTCCCACGTCTGGCGGATCGAGCGCTCGATGAGCCTGAACTCCGTGCCGAACGCGTCGGCCACCGGGGACGGGTCGACGGCCTGGGCGCCCGGCACCACCTCCACGCGGTCGTCGCCGATGATCCGCCGCACGTCCTCGGTGACCAATTCGACGGTGTCGCCGTGGAGGATCCGGAAGTTGATCATCGCCGTCGCCACGGGCGGCAGGACGTTCTCCTTGACACCCCCGGCGACCATCGTGACGGCCGTCGTCGTGTGGAGCATCGCCCGGGTCTCGGGCCTCGACGTCATCGCGGCGATGAGCTGCTGGTCGGCGGTGCTGTCCTGTCCGTCCCCGGGTGCCACGCCGGCGAGCATCGCGTGCCAGCTCTCGGGCAGGTTCGGCCCGAGGGAGCGCACCTGGTCGCGCACGGCCTGCGTCACCCGGAACGGGAACGGGCTCGCCTCCACCTTCGTGATCGCCGTGGCGAGGACCCCGATGTTGGAGTTCGCGGGCGGCATCGCCGAGTGCCCTCCCGCGGCGGCCACCTTGAGCTCGAGGGTCACGTAGCCCTTCTCCGTGGTGCCGATCAGCGCGATCGGGCCGGGGATACCCGGGAAGAGTCCCGCCGTGACGGGCAGGCCCTCGTCGACCACGAGGGCGACCTCCGTGACCCCACGTTCCCGCAGCACCCCGACGATGTGCCGCACGCCTTCGGGCCCCCCGACCTCCTCGTCCTGGCCGAAGGCGAGGTACGTCGTCCGCGTGGGCCGGAACCCCGC
Source organism: uncultured Chloroflexia bacterium (assembly GCA_963736545.1). Classification (GTDB taxonomy): domain Bacteria; phylum Chloroflexota; class Limnocylindria; order Limnocylindrales; family CSP1-4; genus CTSoil-043. Next base: position 2,246,937 of record CAVTPA010000001.1, on the reverse strand, counting down.
CGCGAGCCGCATCTCGACGGCCTCCATGATCGCGAGGACCATGACCTTGTCATCGAGCGAGCCACGGCCCCACACGTAGCCGTCCGCGATGTCACCCGAGAAGGCGTCGTGCTCCCACTGGTCCTCGGTCTCCGGGACAACCGGAACCACGTCCAGGTGGGCCATCAGCACGACCGGCGGCAGCGACGGGTCCCGGCCGGTCCAGGTGTAGAGGAGGCTGTGGGCCCGCGGATCGCCGAGGACCTCGGGCTGAAGGGTCGCGTGGAGCCTGGGGAACGTCTCCCGCAGGTAGGAGTGGAAGCCGGTGAAGGCATCGGCGTCGAAATCGGAGCGGTCCTGGTTGGACACGGTCCTGAACCTGATGGCCCGGGACAGCCGGTCGGCGGCGGCCTCGGCATCGATCCGCAGGTCCACCTTCGCCACGCCCTGCATCTGCAGCGACGTGAACGCCGCCGACCGGTCCGTGCTCATCGTCGTTCCTGACCGTCTGAGTCCCGCATGATCGCCGCACGCCAGCGTCCGGGTAGCCTATACCGATCGAGAGGTGGCGAGGAGCGACCTTGGGCGCGACGGCGAGCGCAGGGATTCCCGGTGAGCCGGTGGGTCACGCTCTGATGCACTGGATCCGGCAGACCGGACGGCTCGACCAGCCCGGCCGCGTGGGTTGCGGCAGACGTGGTGGTTTGGCGCGCCCGACAGGATTCGAACCTGCGACCTTCGGCTCCGGAGGCCGACGCTCTATCCACTGAGCTACAGGCGCGCGGGGCGACGCGTGACGTCGCAGGTGGCCAGTCTACCAGCCGCCGCGACCGAGCCCGTTGACTGATCGGCTACCGTCATGGCCTGACGGGCGTCACGATGGGGGGTGGACGAGATGGATCCGACGGGTCGAGGCCGCTGATGCTGGCACTCCGGACCTCCGCGCCCGGCCACGCCAGCGCACTTCGCGGGCCGGCCGGCCGCCGCGGCTCCTCGGCTGCGTCGCCCCTCGTCGACCACGTCCTGGCGGTCCAGCACCAGGCGGGCAACCGCGCGGTCGCGTCCAGCGTCGCCGCCCTCCAGCGCCGCAGGAAGCGCGGGCACGTCGAGGTCGTCTCGGGCGAGGAGATCCTGGGCGCCGACGCGCTCGAAGCCATCCTCTTCGAGGGCGCCCGCGAGGAGCGCCTGGGCGACCTCCCGTCGACGGTCCGCCAGGCGGGCGAGCAGATCCTCCGCTGCCTCCACGGGCGCACGACGGACGGCGCCCCCCTCCCCCTCGAGGAGCAGCTCTCGCTCTACGAGGCGGCACGAGGTCCGCTCGAGGCGATGCTTGGGCGCGCGCTGGCTGCCTCCGACGGCGATCTCCCGTCGGCGGCGCACGCCCGGCGCGGCCTTGCCGGGCTCCACGACAACCTCGTGGCCGACCGGGCGCGGAGCACGGCCGCCGAGGAGGCGAAGACCGCCGAGCTGGTTTCGCCGCGCGTGAAGGCTGAGCGCATGACCCTGGGCGCGATGGCCCGCAAGACGCTCGACGTCTACGTCATGTCGGAGGAGCTCCTCGACAAGTCCGACTTCGGCGAGGGCACCTCCAAGGAGTTGCGGGCGGCTCGCATCGCCGGCCTGAAGGGCATCATCGCGCTCTGCGACACGGACGACTGGCCCTCCTACACGAAGCTGGTCGACGACGTCGACAAGCAGCTGGCCCGGACCGACCCGGATCGCATGCTGGGCGCGGGCGCCGCCGTCCTGGACCACGTCAAGAAGGCCGTCGAGTGGACGACGTCGTCCCTGACCTTCGTCGGCATGGGCATGAAGGCGGCACTGATGGGCCGCGGCATGGTCCAGCAGGCCGCCGCGGTCGGGGACGCGCTCGCGGGCCTGGAGAAGCTGTCGGGAGCGCTGGCCGTCATCGACGTCCTCCACGGAGCCATGGTCCTCCTCGACAGCCAGGCCAGCGGGTCGGAGAAGATCGGCGGGGCCCTGGAGCTCGCCTCCGGCGGCATCCAGGTGACCGGGGCAGCGGCCGGCGCCGTGGGAGCCGAGAGCGTGGCGGCGGTGGCCGGCCGGGCGTCGCCGTGGGCGATGGCGGTCACCGTCAACTACAAGGCCTACAAGGCGCTCGCCGAGTACACGTACTCGAGCGTCGTCGGCGGGCTCGCCATGGTCGACGTCAGCGAATCACTGGAGGGCGGCCCGATCTCGACCAGGGGCGGCACGTTCCGTCCGGGCGGCCTGGACGACCTCGGCAAGGCCGTGACCGAGGCCCGGCTGCGCGTCGAGTCGCTGGAGCGCCAGCTCGGCGCGGCGCCGGCCGGCGACGGGGGTGGTGTCCAGAAGGCGCTCGCCGGTGAGGTGGGCCGCCTCCAGCGCGCCATCTACGGTCTGCAGCACCAGTGGTCCATCGCCCCGCTGGACGCCGTCCGGGCCTTCATGCCGACGTGGGACCTCGGGTCGCAGAACGCCATGGACCCGGCGGCCGAGCCGCAGATGGCAATCGAGGAGGCGAAGCGCTGGGAGGACGCCCTCCTGGCCACCTTCACCCACAAGGAGCAGATCGTCGAGGCCACGATGCACCAGGCGATGTCGCGCGGCTGACCGGCACCGGCCAACCTCCCGGCTGATACGCTCCACCGCGCATTCGACCGCGATCGGCGGGATCGCACGTCGCGCAACAGCCCGATCACCGGAGGGCAGACGTGAGCAGCTGGATCGCGATCATCATCCTCGCCGCCGCCCAGTTCGTGATGGTGCTGGACAGCTCCGTCATGAACGTTTCGATCTCGCAGATCGTCGAGGACCTGGACACGACCGTCCAGGGCGTCCAGCTGGCGATCACGCTGTACACGCTCGTCATGGCCGCCTTCATGCTCGTCGGCGCCAAGCTCGGCGACATCTACGGCCGCGATCGCACGTTCGCCGTCGGGCTGGCGATCTACGGCCTGGGATCGCTGACGACGGCGTTCAGCCCGAGCCTGGCCGTCCTGCTCGTCGGCTGGTCGCTCATCGAGGGGATCGGGGCCTGCCTCGTCATGCCGGCGATCGCCGCCCTCATCGCCTCCAACTACGAGGGCAAGCAGCGGGCCCTCGCCTACGGGATCATCGGCGGCGTGGCGGCTGCCGCGATCGCCGCCGGGCCGCTCATCGGCGGCTGGGTGACCACGACGTGGACGTGGCGGGTCGTGTTCGCCGCCGAGACCGTGGTCGTCATCGGCATCCTCCTCTTCCGCAAGCGGATGCGGCCGAGCCCGCGTCTCGAGAACCCGCCGAGCCTGGATGTCGTCGGCGCCGCCATGTCGGCCACGGCGCTCGCCCTCATCGTCATCGCCGTGCTCCAGAGCAGCTCCTGGGGCTGGGTCCAGCCGATCGGCGCGCCCGAGATCAACGGCGTCCCGATCACCCCGCTCGGGTTCTCCATCGTGCCGTTCATGATCCTCGGTGGCCTGGGTCTCCTGTGGGCCTTCGGCGACTGGGAGGAGCGTCGCGTCAACCGCGGCGAGGACGCCCTGCTCGACGTGCGGCTCCTGAAGATCCTCACGATGCGGGCCGGCCTCGGGTCGATGTTCATGCTGCAGCTGGTCCTGCTGGGCACGTTCTTCGTCCTGCCCGTGTACTTCCAGACGGTGCTCGGCCTCGACGCGTTCGAGACCGGCCTGCGCCTCGTCCCGATGTCCGTGACGATGCTCATCTGCGCCCTCGCCGGGCCGAAGGTGGCGGCCCGGCGGTCGCCCCGCACGGTCAGCCGGGCCGGCTTCGTCAGCATGGCGATCGGCGCCGCAATCGTGCTGGCCAACTTCGAGGTCACGCTCGGGGGCTGGGCGTTCGGGATCGGCCTCGCGATCTTCGGCGGCGGCGCCGGCTTCCTCGCCTCGCAGGTCGGCAACGTGATCATGTCGTCGGTCCGCGAGGAGCGCTCGAACGAGGCCGGTGGGCTCCAGGGGACGTTCCAGATGCTCGGCGGCTCGTTCGGCACGGCGCTGATCGGCGCGATCCTCCTGTCGGGCCTCACGGCGGCGTTCATCGACGGGGTGGCGACGAACCCGGCGATCCCCGCCGAGACGCAGGCCGCGATCCAGCAGCAGGTCGAGGCGTCCGGCATGACGATCGTGCCCGTTGCGCAGGCGGAGCAGATCGCCCTCGACGCGGGGCTGCCGCCCGACGTGGCCGCGGCCGCGGCCGCCGACTATGAGGATGCGCTGCTCGACGGCCTGCGGAACGCCCTCGGCGCGGTGGCGGTCTTCTCGCTGCTGGCCCTCTGGTTCACCCGCCATCTCCCCCGGTCGGCCGCGGCCGGAGGTCGCGACGGCGAGACCGCCGAGGCGCCCGCGCGATCGCCGGCCGGCGCCTGAGGACGACCGGTCCGGCCCAGGGCGAGCCCGGAAACGCCGAAGCGGCTCCCGAAGGAGCCGCTTCGTTGCTGTCCCGGTGAAGCGGGCCCGTTGCCGGACCACTTCTGCCACGTCTCAAGGGCATCTATCACGCCGGCTGCACCGGCTACCCTGACCCGACCTACCCATGACCTTGAAACTAGGGCAGCACGTCGCTTGCGCGACTGCGCAGAAGTGTAGACGAACGCCGCTCGAGACTCAAGGGTTTCCGCCGGTTTGGCGGTTAATATTCCGCAACCTTCGCACGGGACGGCGTCGACGGCTGCTGCAAACCCCCCGCGGGGGCTACTCCTCGTCGACTGTGACCTTCGTCATCGTGACCGGCGCGTTCGGGTAGTCGCGGGCATCGCGGGGTGCGGTCGCGATCGCGTCGACGACCTCGAGCCCCTCGAGGACGTGTCCGAAGATCGTGTAGTTCTTGGGCAGCTTGCCGCGCAGGTCGGCATGGCAGATGAAGAACTGCGAGCCGTTCGTGTTGGGGCCCGCGTTCGCCATCGCCAGGGCGCCGCGCACGTAGTCGCCGCTGAAGGGCTCGTCGGGGAACCGGTACCCCGGCCCGCCCTGGCCGACGCGGCCCTGGTTGCGGACCTTGCCGTTCTCGTCGACCCGGCCGTACTCGCCGTCGCCGCCCTGGACGACGAAGCCCGGGATGACGCGGTGGAAGATGACTCCGTCGTAGAAGCCCTCCTTCGCCAGCTTGGCGAAGTTGGCGGCCGCCTTCGGGGCATCGGTGTCGGCGAGCTCGACGACGATGTCGCCGGCTGTGGTCGAGATCGTGGCCTTCGTCACGGGTGCGCTCCTCATGGGTCGGGCGGTCGCCCGGTTCGTCTCGGGTCGGGCGTCGCCGTTGGGCGGCGGCCCGGCTGGTCAGGGTCGCTCGACGGTCGTCCCGGTGATGGCGACCGGCTCGAGGGCCTGGTTCGCCGGCTCGCCGGAGTTCGGCATGGCCGCGATCGCGTCGACGACGTCCATCCCCTCGGTGACGGACCCGAGGATCGCGTACGTGTTGGCCGACTCCAGGGCGCCCCGCGCGGCGTCGTCGAGAACGATGAAGAACTGGCTGCCCTGGGAGTTCGGCTGCTGGGTGCGGGCCATCGCGACCGTGCCGCGCCCATACGGCGTCGTGACCGGGTCGTCGGTGATCCGGTAGGGCGGGCCGCCGCTGCCGACCAGGCCCGGGTCGACGCCCGGCTTGCGGCCGTTCTCGACGTCGCCGCCCTGGATGACGAACCCCGGCACGAGGCGGTGGAACACGACGCCGTCGTAGGCGCCGCACTCGGCGAGCGCCACGAAGTTGGCGGTCGCGTTCGGTGCGAGCGCGCCGTCGACCTCGACGACGATGTCGCCCTGCTCGGTGGCGAGGGTGACCATGACCTTCTCGTCGCCGAGCGGGGCCGGCGGCTCGGTCGGGCAGCCCTCCGGGTAGCCGGCGGTCGGCACGCCCGTCGGGGGCGGCTCGGTCGGGACGCCGGAGGGCATGATCGGAGCGGCGCTCGAGCCGCCGGTGCAGGCGGCGGCGGCGATCGCCGCGGCCGCGACGAGCGCGGCGAGGCGGGGAGCGTGAGCGTGGGTCATGCGGCGGCCTCCAGGGCTGCGGGGTACTCGATGCGGCCGGCGAGGAGCGCCTCTCCGAGCACGACGCCGGCGACGCCGGCGTCGCGGAGGCGTCGGATCCCGGCCAGGTCGACGATGCCGCCGGCCACGAGGACCTCGAGGTCGAGGTCCCGGACGAGGCGGCCGATCACGGCGGCGTCGGGCTCGGCCCCGCCGTGGGTCAGGACGAGGCGCCGGACTCCCAGCCCGGCCAGCTCGCCGGCGACGTCCTCGAACGAGGGGGGACGCGGCCGGCGCCAGGGAAACGCGGCGATCCGGTCGGGCCGCGGGTCGACGCCGACCGCGAGCCAGTCGCCGGCGACCTCGAGGCAGGCCCTCAGGGCCGCGGGGTCGTCGGCGAGGGCCATCGGCACGACGGCGCGAGTGGCCCCGGCGGCGAACGCGACCCGGATCTGGTCCGGGCCGTCGAGGCCGCCCGCGACCTGGAGCGGGACCGCCACCCGGGCGGCGATGCGGCCGATCGCGTCGAGGTTGGCGGGCCGCCCCTGGCGGGCGCCGTCGACGTCGACGAGGTGGACGAGCCGGGCGCCCTGCTCGACGAAGCGGGCCGCGATGACCTCCGGGCGGTCGGTCGGGGCGCCCGCGCCGGTCGCCGCGCCGGGCCAGAAGACGATCCGCGATCGGCCCGCGGTGAGGTCGAGGGCAGGGATGACGAGCACCCTCAGTCGCCCGCCGCGCCGCGATCGCCGGCCGGGCGAGCCCAGGCCCCGGTCGCCGCCGAGTCGTGCTCGACGGGGCGGGTGGCGGCCGTCTCCACGAGCGCTTCGCGCACCGCCGCGATCGTCGTGTCGACGTCGCTCGCCTCGATCCCGTAGTGGGTGACGGCGCGGATCATCCCGTGCGGGTACGGCACCATGAGGACGCCCCGTGCGGCGAGCGCGGCGAGGAACGCCTCCCGGTCGCGGGCGACGCGGAAGAGGACGAAGTTCGTCACGGCACGGTCCGGGTCGAGGCGGCCCGGGGTCGGCTGGGCGATCCCGCCGGGCAATTCGACCCCGACGAGGTCGGCGAGGCCCTCGGCCAGGCGCCGGGCGTTGGCGTGGTCGTCGGCGAGGCGGGCGATCGTCCCGTCCGGGCCGTCGGAGAGGGCCACGAGGCCGGCCGCCGCGAGGACGCCGACCTGGCGCATCCCGCCGCCGAGCAGCTTGCGGGCGCGGCGGGCCCGGGCGACGAAGGCCCGCTCGCCGACAACCACGGAGCCGATCGGACAGGCGAGCCCCTTCGAGAGGCAGAACGTCACCGAGTCGGCGGGAGCGGCAAGGGCGGCCGGGGTCACGCCGAGCGCGAGCGCCGCGTTGAAGAAGCGGGCCCCGTCGATGTGGAGCGGCACGCCGTGCGCGCGGGCGACCGCCGCGACCGCCTCCTCGTACGCCACGGGGAGCGGTCGGGCCCCCGAGTGGGCGTGGGTGTTCTCGACGGTGACGAGCCCGCTGAGGGGCTCGTGGGGATCGTCCGGATCGCGGAAGGCGGCGGCGATCGCCGCCGGGTCGATCGTTCCGTCGGGCCGCTCCGGGAGCGTGCGCACGGACGCCCCGACCACGACCGCGTGGCCGGCCGCCTCGTCCAGCACGAGGTGGCTCGTCTCGGCCGCGATGATCTCGCTGCCGCGTGCGAGGTGTGCCATCTGGGCGACGAGGTTGCCCATCGTCCCAGACGCGACGAACAGCCCGGCCTCCTTGCCGAGGAGCTCCGCAGCACGCTCCTCGAGGGCGTTGACCGTGGGATCGTCGGAGAACACGTCGTCGCCGAGCTCGGCCTCGGCCATGGCGCGGCGCATCGCCGGCGTGGGGTGGGTCACGGTGTCGGAGCGCAGGTCGATCCGGGGCATCCCGGGCAGGATAGCGCGGGGGCGCCGCATCGGCCGTGCGGGGCCCGTGCGAGGCGCCGTCAGCCGGCCGTGCGGGGGCCGGTGCCGCCGGACCACCATCGGCCAAAGGCGGTCTTCGCGGACGTGCACGTGAACTGAACACCCGGTGCTGCCGTGGCGCCGCCTAGGCGCCGGTTCGACCGGGCGGCCGATCCCATGCCACGCGCCTCGAGCTCACGGCGCTCGGTGTCGTGCTCGACACGACCCCGGCCGTCCCGCCGACGGCTCCCCGACCCGATGCAGCGGGCGTGCCAGGCCCCACATGTTCACTTCACGTGCGATGTTGCAGGCTCGGGCGGAGCTTCGGCCCCGACCGGCCCGACCGGTCGACGCGGGCGCCGCGTCGGGCGGGACCGGGACGAGCCCCCGGCGCTCGGCCGCCTGACGAGCCTTCCCGCCGGCCGCCCGGAGGCGGGCACGCCGGCGCGGTTCGTGCTAAATTCCGCCGGCCGCGGACCCGTGGTGTAGCGGCCCAACATGCCAGCCTGTCACGCTGGAGATCGCCGGTTCGAATCCGGTCGGGTCCGCCATCGACGCCTCGCTCGACGCCCCGTTCCCGGACGGGGCGTCTCGATTCCCGGCGAGTCGCGGTCGCGCGGTGATCGGCCGGCGGGCGGCCGGCGTCGTGAGTCCCCGGCGGGTCAGCCCAGCCCCGCGAAGAGGTCCGTCTCCGGGATCTCGCCCAGCGGGACCCGCGCGGCGCGGAGGATGAACGTCTCCTCGCCCCACAGCTCGGCGAGCGCCTCCCGACCGAGGGCCATGAGGGGGCTCTCGGTCGGCGAGATCTGGGTCCGATGGGCGAGGAGCGCCGCCCAGCGGCGGTCGGCGAAGTCGCGCACGTCGATGCGGGTCGTGATCGCCGCGTCGTCGACCGTGGAGCGCCGCATGAACTCGTCCCAGCGCGCTGTCTCGGCGGTGTCGGCGTCGGCCGGCGGCGACCACCACGAGATCATCCCGGCGGCCTCGGCGCGTGCCGCCATCGCCTCGCGCCGCGAGCGCGAGATCGCCTGCTCGTAGAGCTTCGCCGGCGCCCACGGCTCGAGCCCGCCGTCCGCCGCCGTCGGCCCGGAGCCGCCGTGCTCGGGCGCGACCTGCTCCGGGTACCACTCCGGGTCGCCGGCCCGGAAGTACGCGCCGATCGCGACCTGGTGGGCCCGGATGTGGTCGGGGTGGCCGTAGCCGCCGAAGTCGTTGTAGTGCGTCATCACGTCGGGCCGGTGGACCCGGACCAGCCACACGAGACGGCGGATCGCCTCGTCCAGGTCGGCCTGCCAGAACGACCGGGGGTCGAGGTTCCCGGGCGTGCCCATCATCCCGGAGTCGCGGTACCCGAGGTTCTCCCACGCGTCGACGCCGAGCGCGCCCAGGGCCTCCTCCAGCTCGGCGGCGCGGATCTCGGCGAGGCGGCGGTGGTTCGCCGGCGTGTCGAGGGCGGGATCGACGATCTCGCCGAGCTCGCCGCGCGTGCACGTGACGAGGACGACGCCGTGACCGTCGGCTGCCGCCTTCGCCATGACGCCGCCGGTCCCGATCGTCTCGTCGTCGGGGTGGGCGTGGACGGGCATGAGCACACGGCGGGCGGAAGGGGGTGGGGACGCTTGCATGGCCGGATCCTACCGCGACGAGTGGCCCCGCTGGCCGGATCCCGCGGAATCGGCCATCATCGGGGACGGTGACCGGTCGCCTCACCCCCCTCGTCCGGCCGCCCGGAGGAGACCCATGCAGTCCGTTGCCCGCCGTCCCGGCCCCCCCGTCCGCCGTGTCCTGCCCGCTGCGCTCGCGCTGCTCGCGATCGTCGGCCTCGTCGCCGGCGTCTCGCCGGCGCCCGCGAAGGCGGCGATCGCGCTCCGCTTCACGACGATCGCGACCGGGATCTCTCGGCCCGTCGCCCTGGCCAACGCCGGCGACGGCAGCGGCCGCCTCTTCGTCGTCGAGCAGGCCGGCCGGGTCCGGGTCATCACGGCCGCCGGCAACCTGCGGGCGACGCCGTTCATCGACATCCGCGGGCGCGTCGCGTGCTGCGGCGAGCGCGGCCTGCTCGGCATCGCCTTCCACCCGCGGTACGAGACGAACGGCCGCTTCTACCTCAGCTACACGGACGCCGACGGCGCCCTCGTGGTGGGCGAGTACCGCCGGACGAGCAGCGACCGGAACCGGGCCTCGACGACGGAGCGCCGGATCATCCGCATCCCGCATCCGGGCCACGAGAACCACAACGGCGGCCAGATCGCCTTCGGGCCGGACGGGTACCTCTACATCGGCGACCGGCGACGGCGGTGGCGGCGGCGACCCGGGCGAGAACGCCCAGGACCGGAAGGAGCTCCTCGGCAAGATCCTGCGGATCGCCCCGAACGTCACGAGCGCGACGCCGGCGTACCGCATCCCGTCGACCAACCCGTACAAGGGCCACGCGACCTACCGCCAGGAGATCTGGTCGTACGGCCTCCGCAACCCGTGGCGGTTCAGCTTCGACCGGAGCACCGGCGTCGCTGTGGATCGCCGACGTCGGCCAGAACAAGTACGAGGAGGTCAACCGCGCCCTGAAGTCGAACGGGGCCGGGAAGGGCAAGAACTTCGGCTGGGACCGCTACGAGGGCCGCGTGCTGCTACGAGGGTCCCTGCGACACCGCGGGCCTCACGTTCCCGCTGGCCGTCTACGCCCACGGGGCCAACGGCTGCTCGGTCACCGGCGGCTACGTCTACCGGGGGAGCCGCTACCCGGCGCTCGTGGGTCGGTACCTCTTCGGCGACTACTGCAGCGGCCGGATCTGGTCGGTGCGGGCCGGCGGCGACGCCCGCCAGTCGCCCGTGCTCCTGCGCGACACCGGGATGACGATCAGCGCCTTCGGCGAGGCCGAGAACGGGACGCTCTACGTCCTCGACTACGGCAACGGGCGCGTCCGGCGCATCTCCGCGAGCTGACGGACGAGGCTGCGCGCGGCGGCTCCGTTCGTCGGCCGCTCGCGAAGGCAGCGGGCATGACACCCGGCCCGGCACCCGGCGCGCCTCCCGGCCCCCTGGCCGGGATCCTCGTCGCCGACTGCAGCACGGTCCTCGCCGGCCCGTACGCGACGATGCTCCTCGCCGACCTCGGCGCCGACGTCGTCAAGGTCGAGCCGCCCGAGGGCGACGCCACGCGCGGCTGGGGGCCGCCGTGGGTGGGCGAGGGCGAGGCACGGACGGCTGCCTACTTCCTCGCCATCAACCGCAACAAGCGCTCGCTCCGGCTCGACCTGAAGCGGGAGGCGGGCCGCGACGTCCTCCGCCGCCTCCTGGCCCGGGCCGACGTCCTCGTCGAGAACCAGCGGGCCGGCGGCTTCGCCCGCCTCGGGTTCGAGGACGAGACGCTCGAGGCGCTCAATCCGCGGCTCGTCCACCTCGCCATCTCGGGGTACGGGCCGGACGGGCCGGAGGCAGCGACGCCCGGCTACGACTTCGTGGTCCAGGCGGTCTCGGGCCTCATGTCGATCACCGGGCACCCCGACGCCGACGGCGGCGAGCCGACGAAGGTCGGCGTGGCGATCAGCGACCTCACGACGGGGATGCTGGGAGCGGTCGCCGTCCTCGCGGCGCTCACCGGTCGCGATCGGCCCGGATCGCCGGCCGCCGGCCGTGGGCAGCGCATCGACATCTCGCTGCTCGAGTCGACGCTGGCGTGGCTCGCCAACCAGGCGCAGAACTACTTCGTCACGGGCGACCCGCCCGGCCGCCTCGGCAACGCCCACCCCAACATCGTCCCGTACGAGACGTTCCCGACCGCCGACGGCGCGATCGCCGTCGCCGTCGGGAGTGAGCGCCAGTGGCCTCGGTTCGCTGCAGCGATCGGTGCGCCGGAGCTGACGGACGATCCGCGATTCGCGACGAACGGCGATCGGGTGGCGAACCGCGACGAGCTGCGGGGGATCGTCGCCGGCCGCCTCGCCACCGAGCCGTCCGCCGGCTGGCTCGCCCGGCTCGCCGCCGCCGACGTGCCCGCCGGCCCCATCAACGACCTCGCCGCGGCTCTCACGGCGCCGCAGGTGGAGGCGCGCGGGCTGGTCGTCGACGTGGAGCATCCCGTGCTCGGCACGCTGCGCCAGGTCGGACCGCCCTTCGTCCTCGGCGCGACCCCGGCCACGGTGCGGACGCCGCCTCCGCTCCTGGGGGAGCAGACGGACGAGGTCCTCGCGGAGCTCGGATACGACCCGATCGAGGTGGCGCGGCTTCGGGCCGCGGGCGTCGTGTAGCGCCGGGCGCCGTCGCGGGACGTGAGGCTCGGGTCGCCTGGACGAGAGCGAGCCGGGCGTCCCGGGGGGAGGACGCCCGGCTCGATGGCTGCCGGGGGGCCGGCAGGGGGCAGGCTAGTTCTTCGGGTCGCCGTCGCCGGCCTGGAAGAGGCCGAGGGCGCCGCGCCCGACGAAGTTGAAGGCGTGGGTGACGATCGGGTAGAGGCCGTCCTCGGCCATCGTGAACTCGACGAAGGCGCCCTGGGCGGGGGAGAGGTCGACGGCCTGCGAGCCGTAGCCGCCGGCGTTTCCGACCTTCAGCTCGATCCCCTCCTTCACGACGCGGTCGAAGATCGTGCCGACGATGTGGAACGAGCTGTCCACGCTCGGGCCGGCGTTGAGGACGAAGACCCGGATTCGCTCGCCCGTCGGGATCTCGATCGGCGTGTCGACGTACTGGTTGGCGACCCCGTTGAACATGACGAAGTCGGGAGCGGGCGCCGCCGCGGAGGCCTTCGTGAGCGAGGCGGGCTGGCCCTGCGGGCCGAGGTACCACTCGCTCTGGACGATCGCGAACTCCTGGTCGACCGGCTCGAGGCCGCCCTTCGGCTCGACGATCATCATCCCGTACATGCCGTTGGCGATGTGGTGGAGCGTCGGGGCCGTCCCGCAGTGGTACATCCAGACGCCGGCGTACTCGGCGCGGTACTCGTAGAGCTTCTCCTCGCCGGGGTTGATCGAGGTCATCTCGTCGTTCCAGGCGACCATCGAGCTGTGGAAGTCCACGCTGTGGGGCAGCTTGCTCGTGGCCGGGTTCTTGAGGTGGATCCGGATCAGGTCGCCCTGCTTCACCCGGATGACCGGCCCGGGGACCGTGCCGCCGAACGTCCAGACCGCTTGGCTGAAGCCCTCGGCGACCGTCATGAGCTTCTCCTCGATGACGAGGTCGATGTCGTGCACCTCGCCTTCGAGGACGGCGGGGGCCGCCGGGTCGAAGGGCACGTAGGCCGGGGCGTTCGGGTCGGGCTGGACGTCGGTCACGGGGGCCGGGCCGCCGTGGCTGTTGGTGTCGGAGCCGCCGGCCTCGCCCTTCACGGAGATCGTGCCGGTCATGCCGGCCTCGGCATGGCCGGGGATCGAGCACAGAAAGGCGAGCCCGCTGGCGGGGACGTCGACGATCGCCGGACGCCGTCTCGCCGGCCTGGGCCACGATCTTCGTGCCGTCGGGGAACGTGATGTCGTGGACGATCGTGCCCGCGTTGACGAGCTTGACCTCGTAGGCGCCCGGCCGCGTCGACGGTGAAGGTGTCGGGCTCGAAGCCGATGTCGACGCCGGTCGACCTCGAGCGTCCCGAGGGCCTCGCCCGACGGGGCCTGGCTCGCCGCCGGCGGCTCCGGCGTCGCGGCCGCGCCTCCTCCGCCGACGGCCACGGTTTCGCCCTCGGCGGCCGGCGGGGCGTATGTCCACTGGGGGGCCGCCGCGCCGCCGCAGCCCGCGAGGCTGACGGCCAGCACGATGGCGAGCCCGGCCCATACCTGGGTTCGCTTCATCGCTCTGTCCTTTCCGCGGGCTCCTGCCCGGTTCGTTCCTGGGCCACGCGTTGCCACGTGGCGAGATCCGCGAGTGACGTCCCGGCCAGGACGCCCGTGAAGGACGCCTCGGCCCGGCCGAGGACGGGGTGGAGGGCACACGAAGGATCGGCGTCGCAGGGCGTGTCGCGCATCACGCATCGATCCCGGTGCCGCGGCTCTTCGGTCGCGTTGATCAGGTCGAGGAGGGACACGTCGGCGGGAGCCTGGCGGAGGCAGTAGCCGCCGTTCTTGCCGTTCACGGCCCCGACGATGCCGGCCCGCGACAGGTCCGCCATGACCTGCGGAAGGAAGCGGTCGGGGATCGCCATCTCCTCGGCGATGCGGCGGCTCGGGATCGGGCAGCGGCCCTCGGTGGCGAGGTGGACGCAGGCCCGGATGGCGTAGTCCGTTCGCTTCGTGAGCTGGAGCCGCATGGGGACGCGCTGCCTCGCTGGTTGACCCGCCGTCGTGTTCGCCGCTAATCTATCACCAAGTTACTTGGTAATGTCAATACCTGCGAGGGAGAAGCCCGTGCGCCTGTCTGCGGCTGTCGACGGCGAGCCCGTCGCGGCCGACGGCGAGCCCGCAACGGCGGCGGCGGACGGAGCCTGCTGCGGGATGTGCGGCGGGGGCGACGACCCGCCCCCGCTTCGCCCGCCCATGAGCACCCGCCCGGCGCCGCCACCGCATCGGCTCGTCGCCCTCCGTCACGCATCCCTGTCGGGACCGGTCGCGGTGCGGCTGCCCGCCGGTGGCGCGCAGCCGCTGCCCGCGACGCCATCGCCTCGGCAAGCGTCGCCAGGTCCCGCGTCGACCGACGCCGCCGGCCCTGCCGCTCCGGCGCCCTCGGGACCGCTGCTGGCGCTCGACCGGCGCGGCTCGGCGACGCGGACGCGCGCCGCACGCCTCGATCGCAATGCCGATCGCCGGATCACGGCCGCCGGCCTTGTCGTCGCCGCGGTGTTCCTCGCCGTCGCGCTGGCGGTCGTCGTCGTGCCGGGGACGTCGCCGGGCGGCTGGTGGCTGCCGCTGCACCTCGTCCTCGCCGGTGCGGCGTCGACCGCGATCGCGGCGGTGATGCCGTTCTTCAGCTCGGCACTCGTGGCCGCCCCGCCGGCACGGCCGTCCGTCCGCGTGGCCTCCCTGGCGCTCATTGCTGCCGGTGCAACACTCGTCGCGGGGCGCTCGATCGACCCGAGCAGCCTTCTCCCCGCCGCCGGCGGCGTCGCGTTCCTGGCCGGTGCGGGGCTTCTCGGGTGGGCGACGCTCGCCCCGCTGCGAGGCGCCCTCGGGACGTCGCGACCCCTCGTTGCGACGGCCTACGCCGTCGCGATCGCCGACGTCGCGGCGGGCGCGCTGCTGGCCACGCTCTTCGTGGCCGGGTGGATCCCGGTGCTCGAGCGATGGGCCTACCTCAAGCCCGCCCACGCGTGGCTCAACCTCCTCGGCTTCGTCTCGCTGGTGATCGCCGGGACGCTGCTCCACCTGCTCCCGACGGTGCTCGGCGGGCGGATCGTCCCGCGCAGGTCGGCCGTGGTCGCGGTCGGCGGCCTCGCCGCCGGCGCCCCGCTCGTCGCGCTCGGATACACGATTGCCGGCGAGCCGGGTCCCGCGGGCGACCTGGCCGCCCGCGTGGGCGCTCTCGCGGCTCTTGCCGGAGCAGCGGCCCTTTCGTGGCACGCGGGCGAGGTCCTCCGGGCTCGGGGGCGCTGGTCGACGGATGCCGGATGGCACCGGATGGCGAGCGTCGGCCTCGTGGCCGCCGTCGGCTGGTTCGCCGTGGCCGTGGCGATCGCGGCCGGCCGGGTCGCAGTGCTGGGCGCCGCTCCGGACGCCTGGCGCCTCGCGGCGGTCATCGCTCCGCTCGCGGTCGGCTGGGTCGTCCAGGCCCTCATCGCGGCGTGGACGCACCTGCTGCCGTCGATCGGGCCGGGGGGGCCAGCCGAGCATGCGCGCCAGCGGGCGCTCCTCGGACGGTTCGCGACGCCGCGCCTCGCGCTGCTCAACGGCGGCACGGCGCTCCTGGCGCTCGGCCTGCCGAGCGCGTCGCCCGACATTGTCAGGATCGGCGGGGTCCTCGTCGCCCTCGCCGTCGGTGCCTCGCTGGGTCTCGCCGCGCTCGCCGTCGCGCAGGTCCGCCGGGGGCGCCGCCCGGCGGCCGGGTAGCACGTCCGGGTCCGGGCACGATGGGGGGCGGATCAGCCGCCGTCGCCGCCCGGTCGTCCGTCGTCGGTCGCGATGTGGCCGCCCCGCCGAACCGGCAGATCGGCCAGGCGCGCCGCGGCGAGGGTTGCCAGCATCGCGTCCTGGGCGGCGAAGAAGACGTCATGGACGTCGCAGTACCCGTCGAGCCCGCAGGGTCCGCTTCGCAGGACGCAGGATCGCCGCCGGCCGTCGCCCTCGACCGCGTCGACGACGTCAAGGAGCGTGATCGCGTCGGCCGGCCGGGCCAGGCGGTAGCCGCCCGCCCGGCCCGTGGTGGCCTCGACGAGGCCGGCCGCGAGAAGGTCCCCCATGACCTGGGGGAGGAAGCGGACGGGGATCTCCATCTCCTCGGCGATCCGGCGGACCGACGTGCGGCGCTCCGCGGGGGCGCGCGCCAGGGCGAGCATCGCCCGGACCGCGTAGTCGCCGCGCTTCGTGAGCTCGAGCCGCATGCCCGGAGTATGGCGCCGCACGACGCCGCGCCGCACGACGCCGCGCCGCCGGACGGCACGGCAATGCCAGGTCGATCGGCCGGGCGGCCGGCCGCTGGTAGACTCGGCGCCACGGGTCACGATCCCGACCGGCGGACGCGACCGAGCCACCGGCGGGACACGAGGGAGGGTTCGATGGCGGACGACCGCGAGCGCTGGGCGCTGATCCTGGGGGCGTCGAGCGGCATGGGCGAGGCGGCGGGGCTCGCCCTGGCCGGGGCCGGCTACCGGATCATCGGCATCCACCTCGACTTCCGCGCCGGCCTCCATCACGTGACGGAGATCAAGCACGCGATCAAGGCCGCCGGCTCCGAGGCCATCTTCATCAACATGAACGCCGCCGACGACCACAAGCGGGCCGCCGCGATCGCGCGCATCGTCGAGCGGTTCGACGCCTCCCGGGCCGAGGGGAAGCGCCCGCACCTGCGGGTCGTCATGCACTCGCTCGCCTTCGGCTCGCTCGTGCCATTCCTCGCCGAGGACCCCGGGAGCGGGCTCAGCCGCAAGCAGATGGAGATGACGCTCGACGTCATGGCCAACTCGCTCGTCTACTGGGTCCAGGACCTGTGGCAGGCGGGGCTCCTCGAGCGCGGGTCGAAGGTCTACGCGATGACCTCCGAGGGATCTGCTCGGACGATCCCGTCGTACGGCGCGGTCTCCGCGGCGAAGGCCGCCCTCGAGTCGCACTGCCGCCAGCTGGCGATGGAGCTTGCGCGCCTCGACGCCGGCGTCGCCGTCAACGCGATCCGGGCCGGCGTCACCGAGACGCCGGCGCTCCGCAAGATCCCCGAGGCGGCGCGCGTCATCGAGCACACGCTGCTGCGAAACCCGCACGGCCGCCTCACGCGGGTCGAGGACGTCGGCGACGCGATCGTCACGCTGGCCTCGACCGACTCGGACTGGATCAACGGCAACGTCATCAACGTCGACGGCGGCGAGTTCCACACCGGGTAGAGCCTCCGGCGCCAGCCGTCAAGGTCCGTCGGCGAGCCAGGCCGTGCGCGGCCGCGCGGCCGGCGTCATCTCCAGGAGCCCGTCGTCGCGAATCCACCAGGCCGCAAGGCCCATGGCCCTCGCACGCGGGCCGATGCCGCGGGCGCCCTCGAGGAAGAGCGCCTTCGACCACACCTCCGCCCAGGCCGGGTCGGGCCCGGCCACCGTCACTGAGGCGAGGCCAGCTCCGCCCGGCTCCCCGGTCCGCGGATCCAGAAGGTGGTGGACGGACTGACCGTCGTCCGTCCGCCAGGCGTGGACGCGAACGGACGACGTCGCGACGGCGCCGTCCGCCACGGCGACCACCGCCCGTTCCTCCCTGCCGGCCGGGTCCTCGATCCCGACGAGCCATGGCCCTCCCTGCGGCGCCGGTCCCCGTGCCACGAGGTCCCCGCCCGCCTCGAGCAGCGCGCCGCGGCCGTTCCCGAGGTCCGGGAGGCGCGCAATCCGGCGGAACGCCCAGCGGAGCACGAGGCCCTTGCCGATCCCCCCGAGGTCAACGGGTGCGGCGACGGCGGCGCGGCCGGATCGAGGCTCGAGGTGGAGCCAGCGGCCATCCCCGAAGACGGGGCGCGAAATCGGAGTATCCGAACTCGCGCCCCCAACGGCCGGAAGGGGCGGGAGGTCGGCGCCGCGGTAGCCGAGTCGCTCCAGGTCCGCGAGGACGCGCGGGTCGAACGCGCCGCCGGTGCGCCGATGTGCCGATGCGGCGGCCGCGAGCGCCCGGGCGAGCGCCGGGACGACGGGAGCCGGCTCGGCGTCACCCGCCCGCCGGTTGAGGGCCGTCAGCCCGCTCGTCGGCCGAAAGCGCGACAGGGCCTCCTCGAGATCCTCCACGAACTCGGACGCGGCCGTCCACGTCGCCGACGCGGTCGCCTCGTCGCAGCCGCTCAGCGTGAGGCGGAGCGGCGAGCCCATCGCCCGCCGCTCGAAGCGCCGCGTCGCCGGGTGCTGGCCCGGATCGGTCATCCCCCGCCGGACGCCCCGGTCGACGCGTTCGTTCGTGGCCGCGGCACGGCCCGCGTGCCGGCCGTCGCCCGGATCGTCGGCAGGGCCGGGCGGGCCGGGACGACGAGGCTCGCGGCCGATCCCTCCGCGGCGGTGATCTCGCGCTCCAGGACGGCGAGCGCCCCTTCGTGGTCGCCGAGCGTCTCGAGCAGGGCGGCGTACGCGCCGGCGACGTCCGCGTACGAGGCAGCCGCGTCTTCGACGACGGCGTCGAGGCGATCGTGCGACGCGCGCTGCTCCGCGATGGCGGCCGCGATGGGGTCGCGCGCGGCGGCGAGGCCGGCATCGGTCGACGCCTGCAGCGCCGTCACGCCGGCAAGCGAGACCGCGTAGAGGCCGGCCGCCGCGCCTGCCATCACGGCGATGTGGACCGGTTGTCGTCGGGCAGGTCTCGGCCGGGGCGCCGGAACGCTCGTCGCGCGCGGTGCACCTGCCCCCGCGCGCGGAGCCTGGGCGCCGGCGCCCGACCCCGCCCGGGGCTCAGTCGTCATCGTCGTGCTCGTCGTCATCGTCATGCCCGTCGTCGCTGCTGCGGGCGGGCGCCGCGGCCGCGGGCGCCGCGGCCGCCTGGGCGCTGGCCGCTCGGGCGCTGGCCGCGGCCCGCCGGACGGCCGCCAGCTCGCGGTTCAGGCGGGCCAGCTTCTTCGTCGCCGTCGCGAGGCGCTCCCGGAGCGCAGCCGCGGCCTCCTGGTCGGCGGTGAGCCGGCCGGTGGCGGCGTCGAGGGCGCTCGCGAGCTCGGCAGCCCGGTCGGCGACCGATGCGACGTTCGCGTCGAGGGCGGCCGCCCGCTCCCGCTCGGCGGCCAGCTCCGCCTGCAGCGTCGCGATGCTGACGGGCGGGGCGGGCAGCGGTGCTTCGGCGGCGGTCCAGGCCGCGGCGGCGCGGATCGTGACGGCACCCAGGGCGAGGCTGCCGATCACGGCGACCGTGACGAGGGCGCGCCGCGCGGCGCGAGCGACAGTGGCGTTCATCAGGCAGGCTCCTCTGCGGGGCGAGCGGCCGCGGGAGCGGACGGTCGCGGTGTCCGAAATCGCCCCGACGGCGGGCGAGTCGGCGTCGACGAGGGACGTGGCGAATGTCGGTCGTGATCGCTTCGAGACCCAGTAGCGATAGGCGCCCGCGCCGAGGACGGCGATCCCGGTCACGGCGTACATGCCGACCAGAGGGAGGGCGTCGGTCCCGGCGGTCAGGCCGTGCAGCCAGCCCATGAGCCATGCCACGAGCGCGAAGCGGTGGAGCTTCAGCCACAGGCCGGCCGGCAGCAGCTTCGTCCAGCGGGCCGACACGCCGGAGACGAGCGTCGCGTAGAGCCCGAGCGTCCCCAGCGCCACCGGCGCGCTGCGGTACTCGGACAGGCCGGGGACCAGCGCACCGCCGACGCCGACGCCGGCGTACGGGTCCAGCACGAGGCTCACGACGTGGGCGACGAGGAAGGCGACGACGAAGACGAAGAGGTTCTCGTGCCACGGGAAGAGCCGCCTCGACAGCCTCCACGAGGACTGGTTCGTCGGGTGGGACAGGACGAGCCCGAGGGTGACCAGCACGGTCAGCAGGAGGTAGCTGACGATCCCCGTCGCTCGACCCGCCAGCCAGAGGCGCATCTGGGCCTGGTACTCGGACGTGGCCGGCACCACCTGGTCGGTGGCGACGACGACGAGGAGGCCGAGGGCCGCCCCGAGGACAACCCACGAGCGAGCGCTCAGGCGCATCGGCGCCGGCTCCCCACGAGCGGTGGACTGTTCAAGACGGGCATGCGGCTTCCCTCCGGCAGTCTCGGGCGGCATCGCCCGTACCCGCCTTGAGGCTGCCGGCGGCCGCCGGGTTTCGCGACCCGGACGATCGTTTGCGGGCGGTGTCCGTTCGGGCTACCGTGACCGACGCCATGAGTGACGCCGCCCCCCTGCCGCGCGAGCAGCATCCCCACAGCCACGACCGTTACTGTGGCCACGCCGCCGTGCCCCACGATGACCACGTCGACTTCTTCCACGATGGGCACGTCCACCACGTCCACGAGGACCACCTCGACGCCGGCCCGATCGACCTCGTCGGGCACCACCTGCCGCATGCCGGGCACATGCACGTCCACGCGGACGGATGCGGTCACGCCGCCGTGCCACACGGCGACCACGTCGACTATGTCCATGGCGACCATCGTCACGCGGGGCACCACGTCCACTACGACGAGCACTGACGGCGCCCGCCGGTGGCGATCGCGCCGACGGGCTTCCGCGGCTCCGGACGTTGCCGCCGGCCGGGGCGCCGCCGGGCCGGGCGCCGCCGGGCCGGCTAGGGGGTGGCGTCCGGCCCCACGTCCACGATCTGCGGCGCGCCGCGCGCGCGCTCGGCGACCACGAACCGCCCCCGATGCTCCTCGTGCGGGTCGCGGACGAGGATGCCGAACGTCTCGAGGAGGCGATCCGCCGTCAGCACCTCGGCGCCCGGCCCGAGCGCCACCACGCGGCGGGCGAGCAGCAGCACCTGGTCGTACTCGACCGCCTCGGCGATGTCGTGGGTGGCGGTGACGAGCGACGCACCGCGGGCCAGCTCCGCCGCGAAGGCCTGCAGGTACAGCTCGCGACCGCCCGCGTCGAGCCCGGCGGTCGGCTCGTCGAGGACGATGAGGTCGGCCTGCCGGGCCAGGGCCTGGGCGAGGTAGACGCGCTGCTGCTGGCCCCCCGACAGGCTCCGCAGCGGCGAGCGGGCGAGGTCGGCCACGCCCATCGTCTCCATCGCCCACTCGACCAGGGCGTGGTCCTCCGGCCGCAGCCGGCCGAGAAGCCCGCGCTCCGGGTAGCGCGCCATGCGGACGACCTCGATCGCGCGGAGGGGCAGGATGAAGCCCGAGGCGTGGAACTGGGCGAGGTAGGCAAGACGGCGGGGCGCGCCGCCCGGGTGGGCGCCGAGGACCACGATCGAGCCGGCGACCGGGGCCAGCAGCCCGACGAGGGTTCGCAGGAGGGTGGACTTCCCGGACCCGTTCGTGCCGACGAGCGCGAGGGAGCTGTGGGACGGGACGACGAGGTCGATCCCGGGCACGAGGGGTACGCCGCGATAGCCGACCGAGAGGTCGCGGGCGGCGATGACCGGCGCGTCGCCGGCCGAGCGGGCGCCGGTCATGCGGCTCATGCGGGGCCCGTGGCCGGGGCGTCGGGGCCGCGCCCGTCGGCCGTGAGCCGGGCCTGGATGTTCGTCGCGGCGAGCACGCCGAAGAAGATGGCGGACGCGACGAGGACGACCGTCGCGCCCGCCGCCACGTCGAAGTGGTAGCTGACGAGCAGGCCGACATACGACGAGATGGCGCCGATCACGGCCCCGATCGCCATCATCGCCGGCACCCGGTGGGCGAGGAGGGCGGCCGCCCCGGCCGGCGCCAGGAGCATCCCGAAGACGAGCAGCGTGCCCACGGTCTGGAAGGACACGATGACAGTGACCGCGATGAGGACGAGCATGATCGCGTGATAGCGGCGCGACGGGAACCCGGCCACGTCGGCCTGCTCGGGGTCGAAGCTCAGGAGCAGGAACGGCCGGGCGCAGACGAAGGCGACGGCGACGATCACCGTGGTCGCCACGGCCTGCGTGGCGAGGCTCTCGACGCTCGTGCCGAGGATCTGGCCGAAGAGGATCCCGACGAGGTCCCCGGCGAACGAGCTCGAGCGCGACACGATGACGACGCCGAGGGCGAGCATCGCCACGAACAGGAGGCCGATCGCCGTGTCCGAGGAGAGGCGCGTGCGCCGGGTGATGACGCTGACGCCGGCGATCATGGCGAGGGCCCCGACGGTCGCCCCGACGATCCCCGGCAGGCCGAGCAGGAGGGCGCCGGCAATTCCCGGGAGGACGCCGTGGGCCAGGGCATCCCCGATGAAGGCGAGCCCGCGGAGGACGACGAAGGTGCCGACGACCGCGCAGGCGATCGAGACGAGCACGCCCGCGAGGAGGGCGCGGAGCATGAACTCGTTCTGAAGGAACGGGTCGAGGAACGGGCCCATCACCACTCTCTCGGGATCGCGGCCGGGCGGGAACGAGGCCGAGGATAGCATCGCGCCGACCCGCGACGGACGTGCCGGCGGACGCTCCGCGCGACCGTGACGGCCCGGGCCGCAGGATCGGCGGGCCTGCTCAGCCGAGCGCCTCGGCGACGATCGTCGCGATGCCTCGAACGAATGTCTCGTACGAGCCGTCGTCCGGGACGATGTGCGTCGGCAGCTCCACCACGCGGGCCCCGGTCTCCGCGGCGATCGCCTCGACGACCGCGGCCGGCGTCCCGATCTCGGCGAAGATGGCCGGGACCCCCGTCGACTCGATCGTCCGCCGGAGCTCGGCCAGCTCGCCGGCGGACACCTCGCCCTGCGAGCTCAGGCCGGGAACCACCGTCCCGATGAGCTCGAAGGCATAGCGGTCGGCGAAGTAGCCCATCGACTCGTGGCCGGTGACGAGCTTCCGGTTGGCCTCGGGGACCGCATCGAGCGTGCTCCGAACGTCCGCGTCGAGGTCGCCGAGCCGCTTGGCGAGGTCGGCCTCGCGGTCCGCCACGTCGATGCCGACCGCCGCCAGCTCGGGCGCGAGGGCCGCCACGACCCCCTGCATCGAGAGCGGGTCGACCCAGAAGTGCGGGTCGCCGGGTCCGTGGTCATCATCGGCCGCGCCATCGTCGCCCTCGTCGGCGACCTCCCGGATCGTGATGTGGTCCGTCGCGTGGAACACCGGCACGCCGGCCCTCTCGGCCTCGTCGAGCGTCTTCTCGAGGCCCTCCTCGAGCCCGAGCCCGTTCGTCACGACGACGTCGGCGTTCATGACCTTCTCGATATCCTTCGCCGAGGGCGCCCAGTCGTGCGGGTCGACGCCGTTGCCCATGAGCACGGTCACGTCCGCCCGGTCGCCGACGAGGTCCTGGACCACGGCGCCGAGGACCGACGTCGTCACGACGACGGACGGTCCTGTCGGCTCGCCGGTGGCGCCGGTCCCGCACGCGCCCACCGCGAGGGCCAGGACGACGATGATTGCAGCGATACCGGATCTCACTCTGGGCTGCGGGGGGACGACGTGGGGCACGGTGACTCCTCCCTGGCCGTCAGGCCGAGCTGCCGGCGCGCTGACAGTCCGGGCAGAGCCCGAACAGCTCGAGGCGGTGCTCGTCAACGCGGTAGCCGGTCCGCCGGGCGACCTCGCGGGCAACCGCGCCGAGGCCGAGGTCGCCGGTCTCGGCGGTGCGGGCGCAGCGGGCGCAGATGACGTGGTGGTGATGGGTCGGGACGCAGGCGACGTACACGTGGTCGCCGTTCTGGAGGTCGACCCGCTCGACGGCTCCGACCGACTCGAGGAGCTCGATCGCCCGGAAGACCGTGGCCCGGCCGACGCCGAGGTGACGGGCCCTGACCTCGGCCATGAGGTCGCCGGCCGTGAACGTCGTCCCCTCCCGGGCGGCGATGAGGTCGGCAAGCGCGCGGCGCGGTCCCGTGAGCCGGTAGCCGGCGTGCTCGAGGGCGTCGATGATCGTCACTGGATCGGCCATGCGTGGACGATAGCGGGTCGGGGCCGGTTTGTCGAGACTGGGTATCAACTCTGCTTTCGGGGCCCGCCAAGCCCGGAGCCGTGCAATGCCGTAGCATCGCGGCCGTGATCGATCGTCTTCGGCGGGTCGCCCGCCCCCACCGGCGCGCCCGGGCGACCGCGCTGGTCCTTGTCGCTGTCGTCATCGTGGCCGGCTGTGCCTCCGCGACGACGGCCCCGACCGCCACGCCATCGGAGACGCCGGTGCCGCTCGGCGTCCGCGAGACCGCGTACGACCCATCGCGGCCGGCGCCGCCGCTGCGCCTCACGGACCAGGACGGGCGCCCGTTCGACCTCGCCTCCTTCCGCGGGAGGCCGGTCCTCGTCTACTTCGGCTACACGCACTGCCCCGACGTCTGCCCGGCCACGCTCGCCGACGTCCGGGACGCCCTCGAGCTCGTCGACGAGCCCGTCGGCGTCGTCTTCGTGTCGATCGACCCGGCCCGCGACGACCCGGCCGCGATGAAGCAGTACGTCGACTACTACGCGTCGGGCTTCGTCGGCCTCACCGGCACGGAGGAGGCCATCGCCGCGGCGGCGGCCGACTGGGGCGTCTCCTATGCCCGCCTCGACTCGGAGTCGGCGGCCGGCTACGCGATGGCCCACTCGACGGACACGTACCTCGTCGACGCCGACGGGGTTCTGCGCCACCACCTGTTCTTCGGCGCCAGCCCGGAGCTGATCGCCGATCGCATCCGCGATGTCGAGGGTTGAGCGCCGGAAGCGCAAGATGAGCCACCAGCACAGGAGGATCCCGATGTCTCCCGTTCGCAGTCTCGGCCGCCTGGTCGCAGTCGCCGCCGCAGCCCTCGTCGTGGCGGGACTCGCCGCCGGCTGCTCATCCGGTGGTGGCTCCGCCTCGATCTCCGTCACGGAGCCGTGGGCCCGGGCGTCGTCTGCCATGGCCGCCGCCGGGGCGGCCTACATGGAGATCGAGAACACCGGGTCGGAGACCGACGCTCTTCTCGGCGCGGCGAGCCCCGTCGCCGAGACGGTCGAAGTGCATGAGACGGTGGCGATGGAGTCGCCGGCCGCGATGGAGAGCCCGGCCGCGATGGAGTCGCCGGCGGCGATGGAGAGCCCGACCGGCGGCATGGTGGGCATGCAGCCGATCGAACGCCTCGAGATCCCGGCCGGTGCGACCGTGGAGCTCAAGCCCGGCAGCTACCACATCATGCTCATCGGCCTGAAGCAGGAGCTCAAGGCCGGTGAGACGATCGAGATCACCCTCACGTTCGAGAAGGCCGGCGACGTCAAGGTCACGGCCGAGGTGCGCGAGAGCTGACCGGACGATGACCGCGTCCCCGCGCCCCGTCGCACCAACTCGCCTCGCGCTGCTGGCTGCCCTGGCCCTCGGCTTCGCGGCGCTCGTGGGGATCGGCATCGGAGCCCTGGCCGTGGTCGGCATGGCGAACCAGCCGGCGGCGGCCGGCGACGAGGGCGGCTACATCTGGCCGGTCTCGCCGACGCCGGAGGGGATGGACCGCGACACCGCCGTCCGTCCGCCTGCCCCGGCACCGTCGCTGCGCCTCACGGACCAGGACGGCCGGCCGTTCGACCTGGCGTCGATGCGCGGCAAGCCGGCACTCGTCTTCTTCGGCTACACCCACTGCCCCGACGTCTGCCCGACGACGCTCGCCGACGTCCGTGACGCCCTCAAGCTCGTCGACGAGCCCGTCGGCGTCGTCTTCGTGTCGATCGACCCGGCCCGCGACGACCCGGCCGCGATGAAGCAGTACGTCGACTACTACCAGTCCGGCTTCGTCGGCCTCACCGGCACCGAGGACGAGATCCGGCAGGCGGCCGGCGACTGGCGCATCCAGTACGCCCGCGTCGACACCGGCTCCGCCTCGGGCTACGTGATGGCCCACACCGCCGACGCCTTCCTGGTCGACGCGGAGGGACGGCTGCGCCACCAGATCTGGTTCGGGGCCGGGCCCGAGGTCCTCGCCGCCCGGGTCAACGGCCTCGCGACGGAGGCCCTCGAGACGCCCGCGCCGCCACCGGACGCGACCACGGCTCCCGCGACCCCGGTCCCGACCGCGCCCACGCCGGCGCCCACCGCAACGGCGATCGCCGGCCCGACGGCGAGCCCGGCCACGGCGGTCCGCGTGCGCCTCGAATCGACGCTCGTGCGGGCCGGCCCGAACCGGATCGTCGTCACCGTCAGCGACCCCGAGAACCGGGAGCTGGCCAAGCCCGACGTGGTGGCCGGGTTCACGTTCCGCTCGACCGACGATCCCTCGCTCCCGCCGGTGGAGGCGCCCGGTCGCTTCATCTGGGTCGTCGAGGGCGGCAAGGCGGCCTACGTCGCCGAGATGGACCTGCCGCGTGCCGGCTCGTACACCGGGACGATCTCCCTCGACGGCCCGGCCGGTCCGATCGGCGCCGCCGACTTCGCGCTGACGGCCCGGGAGGAGAGCCCGACGCCGCCGATCGGCTCGCGCGCCCCGAGCGTGCGAACGCCGATCGCCGCCGACGTCGGCGGCAACCTGCGGCTGATCTCGAGCGACGTCTTCCCGGATCCGCGCTTCTACGATCGGTCCGTCGACGAGCTCCTCGCGGCCGGGAAGCCGTTCGTCTTCACGATCTACTCGCCGGCGTTCTGCCCCACCACCGCCTGCGGGCCGCTCCTCAGCTACATGAAGGAGATCGCCGCGGAGTTCCCGGAGATGGCGTTCGTCCACGCCGAGCCGTACGTGATGCGGGACGTCGGCGGGCGGATCCAGCCGGAGCTCGAAGGCAGCACGTTCGCCTGGGCGTCCTGGAGCCGGGCGTACGGCGTCCCCGTCGAGCCGTTCGTGTTCGTCGTCGACGGGGCCGGGCGGATCGTCGCCAGCTTCGAGGTCATCGTCGGGACCGACGAGATCCGGACCGCGATCCGGGCCGCGCTCGGAGGGTAGCCCGCCGGCGGGTCCCCACCGCTCCGCCGGCGACGCCACGGCGCCGGGGGCGCTACCCTGTGCCGCACGCCATCCGCGCCGCGAGCGTCGAGCCGCCGGCGCGGCCCCCCCGAAACCAGTCGAGAGCGCAGATGTCGAACCAGCCCCCGAAGACCGGCGCCACGCCGCCGTCCCGCCGCGACCGCCGCGAGGCCGCACGTCGCGATCGCCGCCTCGCCGACGCTCGCACGAGCGGCGCGAAGCCCGCCTGGCAGTCGCCGATGGTGCTCATCTCGGCCATCGCGGTCGTCGCCGGCGTCGCCATCATCCTCCTCGCCTCCGGCGTCCTCGGTGGACGCGGCAACGGGGGGACCGGCGACGAGCTGCTGATCCCGATCCGCCCGACGCCCCCCGAGCTCGTCGCCTCCGACGACCCCCGGGCGCTCGCCACCGGCGAGGCCCCGGTGACGATCGAGGTCTGGTCCGACTTCCAGTGTCCGGCCTGCGGCCTGTGGGCTCGGACCGTCGAGCCCGACCTCGTCGAGGAGTTCGTCCAGCCGGGAACGGTCCGCCTCGTGTACCGCGACATGGCCTTCATCGACGGCGGGAACGCGAGCGGGGAGTCACAGCAGTCGGCGGCCGCGGCGCGCTGCGCCGGCGAGCAGGACGAGTTCTGGCCCTACCACGACTACCTGTACGAGAACCAGGACGGCGAGAACGACGGCGCATTCAGCCGCGACCGCCTCGACCTCATCGCGTCGACGCTCGGCCTCGACATGGCCGCCTTCGGCTCCTGCCTCGACGGCGATGCGGCCGTGCAGGCGGTCGCCGCGGAGACGGCCCAGGGCCGGGCGGCAGGCGTGGTCTCCACGCCGACGATCGCCGTCAACGGCGTCCTCCAGAAGCCGGGCGTCCTCTCGCTGGACGACGTCCGGGCCGCCGTCGAGAGCGCGCTCGCCGCCGCGTCGCCGGCGCCGTAGGGCGGAGCGCCGACTCGACCGGCGCTCCGGCTCGACCGGGGATCCGTCTCGAACGGCGGTCCCGGCCCGCGGCGGGACATTCGGCCCAGTAGCCGAACCCTTCGTGGTGGTCGAGACTCCGCTCGACGGCCGGCCGTCGCCCGGAGCGGCGCCGCCCGTCCGCCGGAGCCCATGTCACGATGCAGCTCAAGGGCCTGGCCAACCGCGTCCTCGGCGGCGGGGGCGTCGCCGCCCCCGAGGTCGAGGGGCAACCCTCCGACGACCTGGATGCGCCGGCCGACGACCAGGAGGCATCCGCATCCTGCCCCGCCTGCGGCCACGAGCTCGTCGGCGGCACGGGCCGCTGCCCGGGCTGCGGCCTGCTGCTGGTTGCCGGCGTCCGCGCCCGGACGGCCGCCGCGTTCGCCCTCGTCGGGTGCATGGTCGGGCTGCTCGGCGGGGCGCTCCTGGCCGGCGCCGCCATGGCGCCCCGTCTCGCCGCCGGCGACGCGGCGATCGCCACGATCCGGTCCGGCGAGTCCGCGGGGGGGAACGGGCAGCAGGACGACGCCTGGGTCCCGTTCGGCATCCCCGGGAGCGTGAGGCAGGTCGCCGCGGTGAACGATCGGCTCGCCGCGTCGGCGGACGAGCTCGACGACGTCCTCGCGCGCCGCAGGCCGGCGGCCGAGATCGCGGCGGTGCTCCGCCGCGTCAACACGGACGCGCGGATCGGTGCCGACGCCGCGCGCCGCCTCGGGGCCTGGGACCCGGCTGCCGGACTCGCCGCCGACGCCTCCCGGCTGTATGCGTCGCTCATGGCCGCGGCGGACGACGGCCTCGACGCTCCGCTCTCGAAGCGGGCAGCCTACGCGGCAGCCGGGCGCCGGGTCCGGGCCGCCCTCCGCGACCTGGCCGACGTGACGGCCGCGACGTGGGAGGTGGCCGTCACGGCCCGCGTCGACCTCCCCGGCGTCGCGGAACCGTAGGTCCCTCAGGAGCCGGGTACCGGCCCCGTCGAGCCGCGGACCACGAACGAGGTGGGCAGGATCGTCGTCTCGGGCGGTCCCTCGAAGCCTGCCACCCGGCCGAGCAGCCGCTGCGTCGCCGCCACCCCGAGCTCGTGGACGGGCTGGGCGATCACGGTGAGCGGCGGCCGGATCAGGGCCGTCCAGGGCATGTCGTCGAAGGCCACGAGCGAGATGTCGCGCGGGATGACGAGGCCCGCGTCCTGGATCGCGTCGATCGCGCCGAGCGTCATCGTCTCGTCGGTCGTGACGAGGGCCGTCGGCCGATCGGGGAGCGCGAGGGCTGCCCCCGCCGCCCGGCGGGCGTCGTCGCGGTCGTAGCGGGCGGCGCAGATGAGGTCGTCCGTGACGGGCAGGCCGGCCTCCCGGAGCGCCGCCGCCCAGCCCGCCTCCCGGAGGGGGCTCGTCATGCCGCCGTCCGGTCGGAGCCTGGCCTTCACCACGTCGGCCGCCGTCAGCGCGGTCCGGCCCTCGACGACGATCGCGATCCGGCGGTGGCCGAGCCGGACGAGGTGGCGGACGGCGTTCTTCGCGGCCCGCTGGTTGTCGACGACGACGACGTCGCAGCGGATCGCCGGCGAGCCGCGGTCGAGGAGGACGACGGGGATGCCCCGGTCCTGCGCCTCGCGGAGGTGGGAGGCGGATTCCGCCGGTTCGGCCGGTACGACGATGAGGCCGTCGACGCGCTTGTCGACGAGGACGCCCACCGCCGCCCGCTCGAGCGCCAGGTCCTCGTCCGTGTTGGCGAGGATGACCTCGAAGTCCTCCGCCCGGGCCGCGTCGGCGATGCCCCGCACGGCCTGGGCGAAGAACGTGAGCTGGATGTCCGAGATCACGACGCCGAGCGTCCGGGTCGTGCCCGACTTCATGCTGCGGGCGAGCGCGTTCGGTCGGTAACGGAGCGCCTGCGCGGCCTCGAGGACGCGCTCCCGGGCGGCCGGGCTCGCGCTGCCGTAGCCGCCCAGGGCGCGGGCTGCCGTCGCGCGCGACACGCCCGCGGCGCGGGCGACGTCGTCGAGCGTCGCGTGGTCCGGGATCTCGCGGCGTGCCATGTGACGTCAGGCTACCCGGCGCGACACGCGTCGTGCGTGCGCGGCGCGCCGGTCTCCTACTTGCCGAAGCCCTCGGACAGGCCCCGGATGAACTGGCGCTGGCCGGCCAGGAACAGGACGATCATCGGGATCGAGGCGATCGTCAGCGCGGCGAAGAGGACCGGCCAGTCGGACAGGACTCGCCCCTGCATCTGGAGGAGGCCGACGGGCAGGGTCTTCAGGTCGGTGTCGTTGATGAAGACCAGCGCGAAGACGAACTCGTTCCAGGCGAAGAGCGCCTGGAGGAGGGCCGCCGAGACGATGATCGGTCGCGAGAGCGGCATCACGACGAGCCAGAAGATCTGCCAGCGGCTCGCCCCGTCGACGATCGCCGCGTCCTCCATCTCCCGCGAGAGCGTGATCATGTAGGCCCGGATCAGGAACACGGTGAACGGGATCCGGAAGGCCGTGTAGAGGATGATCAGGGCCCAGTAGGTGTTGAAGATGCCCATCGCCTGCAGGAGCCGGAAGAGCGGGATGAGCGCGACCGTCGGCGCCAGCATCATCCCGCCGAGGAGGAGGACGGTGATCGCGCCCCCGAACGGCACCCGGTGCCGGGTGAGGGCGTAGGCCGCCATCGCGCTGAAGAGGATCGTCGTCACGACCGAGCCGCCGGTCACGATCACGCTGTTCGCGAGGTAGCGGACGACGCCGAGGTCCCAGGCCTTCTGGAAGTTCTCCCAGCGCCAGCTCGACGGCAGCCCCCACGGGTCGCCGAAGAGCTCCAGGTTCGACTTGAAGCCGTTGAGGACGGCCCAGATCATCGGGTAGAGGATCGCCACCGCCAGGACGATGAGGAAGATGTAGGCCACCGTCCGGCCGATCGCGGCGCCGACGGTCCCGGCGGGCCCCTGATCGTAGCGCGGGTGCTCGACGCTGCCGGCCATCAGTACTGCACCGCCTTGTCCCGGTTCAGGAAGAGCTGGACGATCGACGCGACCATGGTGATGAAGAAGATCACGACCGCGAGCGCGGCGGCGTAGCCCATCTGGTCGTTGAAGAAGGCGGACTTGTACATCCACGACGCGAGCGTGTGGCTCGCGTTGTTGGGCCCGCCGGCGGTCATGACCCAGACCTCGTTCATCACGAGGAAGGCGCCCGCGATCGTGATGATCGTGGCGAGGAGGGTCATCTCGCGGACGAGCGGCACGGTGATCCGGCGGAAGGCCTGGATGCGGCTGGCGCCGTCGATGTAGGCCGCCTCGTAGAGCTCGCGCGGGATCCGCTGCATGGCCACGATGAAGAGGACCATCACGTAGCCGACGGACTGCCACTGGCTCATCGCGATGATCGACCAGATGGCCGTCGCCGACTCGCCGAGCCAGGAGTGCTGGAACTGCTCGAGGCCGACGAGGTCGAGGAACCCGTTGACGAGGCCGATCTGCGGGTTGTAGATGAACGTGAAGAGGAGGCCGGTGACCGTCAGCGACAGCACGGCCGGGATGAAGTAGATCGTCCGGAAGATGCCCCTGAGGCGGCCGCGGACGATCTCCTCGAGGATCGCCGCGAGGACGAGCCCGCCGAAGACCTGGAAGACGACCGAGACGACGGCATAGGCGACGTTGTTGAAGAGAGAGCTCCAGAAGACGGGATCCGCTGCCATCGTGTTGTAGTTGTCGAGCCCGACGAACACCTCCTTGGAGAAGGCGCTCCAGCGGAACAGGCTGAGCCTGAGGTTCTCGACGACCGGGTAGTAGACAAAGACGATCAGCAGCAGGACCGCCGGGGCGACCCACAGCAGCATCGACCACCGACCGCGTCGCGTCGTCATCGGTGCTTCCTCGGCGAGGCTCGCTCCCGGGGGCGGCCGGGCGGCCGCCCCCGGGAGGAGATGCTATTCCGTGGAGGCCTTGGCCGTGACGGCCGCCGCCTGCACGTCGGCGACGACGTCGGCCGCCGTCTTGGTCCCGTCGAGCATCGCCTGGACGCCGTTGAGGTAGGCGTTGGCAACGTCGATGTGGGTGACGGTGTCGAGCCAGATCGCCATGCTCGACGCCGTGGAGATGTCCTCGACGACCTGGACGTTCTGCGGGAACGTGTTCTCCGCGGTGGCCGACCCGATGACCGGGCTGAGCCAGCCGAGCTCCTTGGTGAGCTGCTGGGCGTTCTCGAGGTTGGTCAGGTACTTGAGGAAGTCGACCGCGATGTCGGGGTGCTCGGTGCCCTGGTTGACGAGGAAGCCGTCGGGCGCCCCGGTGAGGGCGCCGGCGTCGCCGGGCGTGGTGGCCGGGGCCGGGAGCTTCATGAAGTCCCAGTTGGCGGCCAGGTCGGCGGGGGCGCCGCCGGCCTCGGTGAGGACCTGGAACTCGACCGCCTCGATGTAGTGCATCGGGGCGACGCTGTTGAGGAAGTTGGCCTGGGCGTTCTCGTGGGAGATGCCGTTCGCGCCCGGGGTCAGGCAGTGAGTGTTGATGTCGGCGAACGCCTCGAGGGCCTGCAGGTAGCCGGGGTCGGTGAACTCACCGGTCGCCGGGTCGTAGTCCTTGGCGAGCGTCTCGGGGGGCACGAAGTAGGCGTTGAGCTGGGTCATGAAGTGGATGGCGGGCCAGCCGAACTGGTTGCCGAACGCCATCGGGTCCGCGACGCCCTTGGCCTTGAAGGTGTCGCAGGCGGCGAGGAGCTCCTCGAACGTGGTCGGGACGGCCACGTCGTTGTCCGCGAAGAGCTTGTTGTTGAACACGATGTACTTGGCGTCGAGCGTGAACGGCACGCCGTAGAGCTTGTCGTCGTACGTGTACGCTTCGAGCGCGGCCGGGGTGAAGCTGTCCTTCCACTCCCCGCTGACGTCGGCCGTGAGATCGCGGGCGAGGTCGCCGCGGACGAACTTCTTGGTGAAGTCGCCGGCCCACGAGAAGTAGACGTCGGGCAGCGTGTTGGACGCCGCGAGCACGCGCAGCTTGTCCTTGACGCCCTGGTCGGTCTCGGCCATGACCTCGATCTCGACCTTCGGGTTCTCGGCCATGTAGGCGGCGACGACCGCGTCGAAGTAGGGCGCGTAGCGCGGGTCGGCGTACTTGTGCAGGAAGCTGATCTTGCCTTCGAGCTCGGCGGCCGGCGCGGTCGTCGCGCCCGGGGCCTGGGTCTCCGGGGCCTGGGTGGCGGGGGCGTCGGTGGCCGCGCCGCCGCAGGCCGCGACGGCGATGCCCGCCGCGGCCAGCAGGGCGAGCAGCCGGGATCGCCGGCCCCCCGTCGAGGTCTGGTTGGTCACGTGGTGCTCCTCCTGTTGGCCCGCCGCAGTCGCTCCACGGGCGGGTGCTGAGCTACGACGCGGCGGGCGCCGACGTCGCGGACACGGTGAACTCCGGCGCAAGCGGGCTCTCATGCCCGAACGCCCCGAAGTGACCGCACGTGGCGGCAGCGGCACGAGCCGCGGCCTCCAGGGTGACGGCCGGGTCCTCCCCGTCGACGATGCCGACGAGGAAGCGGCCGATGAAGGAGTCGCCGGCCCCGAGGGTGTCGACGACGTGGGTGGGGACGACCTCCTGGCGCCAGGTCCGGCGGCCGTCGTGCAGGAGCGTCGGCGCGGTGCCGCGCGTCGCGAGGGCGAGGCGCGGGCCGCGGGCGACCGCGGTGGTGACGAGGTCGAGGGCGGCCTCCTCGGTGAGGTCGGTGGCAGAGAAGCAGGCGATCGCGAGGTGCGGCAGGAGCGGCTCGACGTACGCGGGGTCGCGCTGCGTCGAGAAGTCGAACGAGACCGCGGCGACCCGGGCCAGCTCGGCGACCTGGTCCTCGAGCATGCTGCAGTCGCCGGTGTGGACGAGGTCGAACGTGCTCGCCCAGGCGAGGTCGTCGGGGCCCATCGCGAACCGGGAGACGCCGACCTCGGAGCCGACGAACACCCGGTCGCCCTCGACCAGGGTCACGTCAGCGTACGCGTTGGGCCCGGGGACGACCCGGACCCGGCTGACGTCGATCCCCTCGGCGCGAAGGCCGGAGAGCACGACGTCGCCGGCGCGGTCGGTGCCGACCGCGCCGAGGTACGCCGCCTCCGCGCCCGCGCGGGCAGCGGCCACGGCCACGTTCAGGGCGTTGCCGCCCGGGAACATGAGGCCGAGGTCGTGGTACCGGTCGACGACGTTGTCGCCGGCGCCGAGGAGCCGCATCTCAGTACTCGACCTTGAACATGTAGCGGCGGGTCTTGAGGTCGTGGCCGCGGACGGCCTCGAAGTGCTCGGCGAGGCGGCTCTGCATCGCGAACAGGACGTGCGTCGAGACGAATGGGCGCATCGCCGGCTCGATCCCGGGCAGCGTGAAGTCGCGCGCGTCGACGTACCAGGCGTTCTTCGTGTACTGGTCGAGGAAGCGCTTGGCGCGCTCGTCGATCGGTCGCGTGGCCTCTTCGCCGAGGTAGAGGATGACGGCCGTCTCGTCGGTGACGACCTCCATCGCGCCGTGGAGGAACTCCGCCGCGTCGAAGTGGGCGGCGTGGATCCACTGCATCTCCTGCAGGTAGCACATGGACAGGCAGTAGGCGACGCCGACGTTCGGGCCGGACCCGAGGACGTAGATGATCGGAGCGTCCTTCAGGGCATCGGCGATCTGGTGGTTGAGGTCCTCCCCCTCCCGGACCGCGTCGATCAACGCGTCGGGGAGCGCCTGGAGGGCGCGGACGTGCGCGTCGTAGGCGTCGGGCGCGAGGTCCCCGGTGGCACGGAGGATCGCGAGGACGGTGAGGGACTCGGCGAGCTGCTTGGGGTCGCCGATCCCGCTGTCGTCGCCGTACGTGAACGCCTCGTCGCTCGCCTGGGCCAGGGGGCTGTCCGCGAGCTTCGTGTACGACACGACCGTGGCGCCGCGGGCCCGCGCGAACGTCGCCACCTCGACGACCTCCGGGGTGGTCCCGGTGTTCGAGGCGACGAGGACGAGGCTGCCGGGCCCGAGGGCGGCCGGCTCGCGGTAGATGAGCTCGTTGGCCGAGTAGGCGAAGGTGGGGAAGGCGGCGGT
Source organism: uncultured Chloroflexia bacterium (assembly GCA_963736545.1). Lineage (GTDB taxonomy): Bacteria > Chloroflexota > Limnocylindria > Limnocylindrales > CSP1-4 > CTSoil-043. The sequence goes on along the minus strand of CAVTPA010000001.1, from coordinate 2,212,166 downwards.
CCCCCGCTCGAGGAGGTACTGCACGGGCGTGTGGGTGAGGAGCCCGCCGCCGCTGCCGGTGAGGAAGACGTTCTTGAGGCCGGCGCCGACGATGCGATCGGCAAGCGCCTCGATGTCAGCCCGGCGGCCGAGGACGACGTCGAGGCCGGCCCGGCGCTCCGTCGGGAGCGCCTTGAGGGGAAGGGTGCTGGCGGTGGTCACGTGGGTGGGACTCCTTTCGTGGTGGCGGTTGGGTGGGTCGGGGTGTGAAGCCGGGCTAGGGCCAGGTGGCGTCCGGCCCGCTGGCCAGGACGCGATGGCCCATGAAGACCCGCTCGTCGAGGTCGGTGATGCCGCGCAGGAGGGCGGAGTAGACCGTGAACCACTGCAGCGGGACGAGGAGCACGAACGGCGCCAGCATCGGATGGAGGCCCGGGTAGTCGGCGGCGTCGATGACGAGGACGCGCGCCCCGTTGGCGGTCGCGGTGTCGATCGAGCGCTGCGTGATCGCCCGGGTCTCGTCCGTGCCGAGGAGGGCCACGACGTCGAGCCGCGTGCGCTCGAGCGCCTCCACGGGCCCGTGCCGGAACTCGGCCGACTCGACGAACGAGCCGTTGACCCGGATGTTCTCCATGAAGACGGTCAGGGCGAACTTGTAGCCCAGCCCGAGGAGCGGGCCGGCGGCGAAGACGGTGAGCGCCGTGGAGCTCAGGAAGTGGCGGGCCTGGTCGAGGCCGGCCGCCTCGCCCTCGCGGTACGCCCGGCCGAGGATGCCGGCCAGCTCGGGAAGCTGGGCGAGGGCGGCTTCGGCCTCGTCGCGCTTCGGGCCCTCCACCTGGCGAGCAAGCTCGAGGGCGAAGAGCGTCACGGCCGCGAGCGGGAGGATGTACAGCGCGGTCGAGTCGTAGTCGAGAATCTCGGCCGCCTCGGCGGCCATGGGGCTCGGGCGGCGCTTCGCGATCGCCACGGTGTGGGCCCCGACGCCGTTGGCGTGGCGCAGGGCGGCGAGCGTGTCCTCGGTCGCGCCGGAGTACGACGCCAGGAACACGAGCGAGCGGCTGGCGAGGCGCGGCGGGTTGCGCCAGACCAGCTCGTAGGAGGTCAGGACGTCGGACGTGACCCGGGTGTACCGGTCGAGCAGGTACTTGCCGGTGTACATGTTCGCCCACGAGCCGCCGCTCCCGACGAAGTAGACGTGCTCGAACTCGCCCGCGGCCGTGCGGCGGGCGAGCTGCCGGATCCGGTCGCCGTGCTCCTCGAGGAAGCGGGGCAGGTCGGCCTCGAGGCGCGGCGCGGTGAAGAGCTCGCTCGTTCGGGCCGCATCGACGAGAGCCGTGAGATCTGCCACCGCCAACTCCTCCCCGGGATGTCCCGGACGGTGAGTGAGAAGGATCTCACTCCGTAGGTGAGAACGATCTCACAACGGGCGGCGTTGTCAATCCCCGAAATCGGCGCTCGGATGTCGACAGGGGCGCCGGGCGGCGGCGTCAAGCGGCGGCGTCAGGCGGCGGCGTCGGCCTCCAGCACCTCGGTGGTGTGCGTGACGGTCGCCGCGTGGGCGATCGTCGAGAGCACCGAGCAGTACTTGTCCACGGCGAGCGCGACGGCCCGCTCCACCTGCTCCCGGTCGAGATCCCGGCCGCGGATCGTGAAGGCGAGGGCGACGGCGCGGAAGGTCCACGGCGCGTCGGCCTGCTGCCCGCCATCCACGTGGCAGTCGATCGCGACCACGTCCTGGCGTTGCTTGCGGAGGATCTCGACGACGTCCCAGGCGGCGCAGCCGGCACCGGCGACCAGGAGGAGCTCGGCAGGGCCGGGCCCGGCGTCGCCGCCGTGGGGCCCGTCGTCGAGGGGCGCCCCCGCTGGCTCGTCGGGGGCCGCGAGGGTCGTCCACGCGCCGGAGCGGCCGCGAGCCTCGAAGCGAGCGGTGCCGGGGCGCCAGCGCAGGTCGATCGACTTCATCGGTGCTCCCGAGGGTTCGTTGGGATGGGTCACCCGCCGTCCCCCCTGGCGAGTCCGTTCACGCGGCGTCGCCGCCCGCCGGTCCACCCATGATGCACCGGGCGCCCCGAGGCTGTCCCGGCCTGCGGCCCGATGGTCCGCGCCGCCGTGCCGCTGGTATCATTCCGCGCGTTCGGCCGCCGCCACGTGCGCAGGCGACGGCGCGACCGACCACGACCCTTGCGGGAGGCCGACCAGGTGCAGCTCTTCGTCACGGCGATCCAGCACCCGATCGAGTTCGCCGTGTCGACGCTCGTCGCCGGCGCGTTCGTCCTGATCTTCCTGCGGGCCGCGATGTCGCCGGAGCGCCGCGCCGGGTCGATCGGCTGGGTGCGCGCGATCACGGGTCCGAGCGCCCGCTACCTGTTCGCCTTCCTCGCCGTGGCCTGGGCGGCCGGGTTCGGCTTCCTCATCCCGCAGTTCCCGAACGTGGCCGAGTCGGCCTACGGAGCGCTCGCGCTCATTGCCCTCTTCAGCGGGTTCTTCATCATGATGGGCCTGCTCTGGAGCGTCATCGGCGAGTAGCGCGGCCGTCGGGCGCGTCAGGCGGTCGCGGCCACCCGCCGGATGCGGGCCCCCAGGGCCTCGCCGATCCCGATCGCGACGATCCCGACCAGCAGGTGCGCGACCTCGACGAGCGCCTGGTTCTCGGGAAGGACCTGGACCTGGTTGAGGCCGAAGAGGACCATCAGCACGCTCCAGGCGACCGCGACGGCCGGCAGGGCGGGCCCCGTGCCCGCCCGGATGCCGAGGATGGCGAGGGCCCACAGGCCGGCCGTGAGGATCACCCCCAGGAGCATGTGCACTGGATATGCCACGCCCGGCGCGCCGACCCAGATGACGAGCCCGAGCACGAGCGTGATGAGCCCGGCGATGCGGACGGTCCACTGGGCGGCGTTGGTCGCGGTCATGGCGCGGCGGTCTCCTTGCTGGACGCGGCGGGACTCGGTCGGTATCGACACGATGGTAGGCGACGAGTCGCGGCGCTGCAGCCGCGTGCCCGGCGAGACGGCCGGCGGCCCGTCCCGCGGAACAGGGCTCAGGCGCGCTTGCGGGCGACCCAGACCTCCTCGCACGGCCAGCGGCGGGCCCACTCCGGCGTGACGTACGGGTAGCGGGTGGTCGCGCCCTCCGGTGCCCGGAGCTCGACGAGGTTCTCGACCTCGAACCCGCTCGAACGAAGGAGTCGGATCATGTCGCCGTGGCCGAGGTTGAACTCCACCGAGCTGCCGTCGGACCAGGCGATGCGGCCCAGGCCGCCGAAGAACGGGCGGACGAGCTGCTCGCGAAGCGGCTCGTCCTCCGCGTCGTCGTTCGTCGTGCACAGCATCGACAGGGTCGAGTTGCCGAGGAACACGAGCCGGCCGCCGGGCCGCAGCAGGCGGGCCGCCTCGGGGATCCAGCGGTACGGATCGCACCAGATCGCAGCGCCGTACTCGCTGATCGCGAGGTCGAACGAGGCGTCGGGAAGCGGCACGTCCTCCGCGCTGGCCTCGACGAGGGGGAACTCGAGGCCGTGCTCGCGCTGCAGCGCCCGGGCCGTCTCGAGCTGGGCCGGCGTGATGTCGACGCCGACCGGCCGCGCCCCGCGCCGGGCGAGCCAGGCCGACACGTAGGCCGTCCCGCAGCCCAGCTCGACCGTGTCGAGCCCGTCGACGTCGGGGAGGATCCGGACCTCCGACTCCGGGACGCCCCAGATGCCCCAGCTCGGCTCGGGGTCGGCCCAGCTGCGACGGCCAGGCTCCACGTACGAGGCGGCCTCGCCCGTCCAGAAGGCGCGGTTCGTGACGACGTGGTCGGGAAGGTCCCCGCCGGTGCGCTCGTGGTCGGTCATGCCGCGACGGTAGCGCACCGGGTCACCCGGCGCCGCAGGGCCAGCCCGCGAGCGAGCTCGGGGCGGGGCCCCGCCTGCGTGTGCCGGCTCAGGGCAGCTGCGAGAAGATCCCCTCGCTCAGGTCGTCGCCGCCCATGACGAGGACGTAGAAGACGATGTCGTCCTTCGGGTAGACGTAGGCGCCGAAGCCGCCCATCGCGGCGCCGTAGACCTCCTTGCCGGCCACCGTCGTCTTCTGGTCGGCCATGTCGGACGTCGCGAACTCGAGGAACTTGTCGGCCGCCAGGCCCTGCACCTGGATCGCCATCACCATGCTCCCACCGGACTCCGTGTCGGTGGGCGACGCGATCGCGACCCGCAGGTCCTCGAGCGACTTGCCGTTGTCCTCCAGGAACTGCAGGAACTCGTCGTCGCCTCCGCCGATCGGGATCCCGCCGGGGAACGTCGAGCCGTCGAAGCTGGCCTTCTCGAACGTGATGCCGTTCACCTCGCTCGGGAGCATGGCCTCGAGGTCGGTGGCCGCGCCGGGGCCCACCGGCGCGTCGGTGGCGACGACGGCCGGCGTCTCCGCCGGCGTCTGGGTCGGCGTCTGGGTCGGAGCGTCGGTGGCAGCCGGAGGATCGGTCGCGTCGGGCGGCGCCGACGGCGCCGATGTGGCCGCGCCGCCGCAGGCGGCGACGAGAAGCAGCGTGGCGAGGCCGGCGGCCAGCGCCCTGCGGTCGAACGTCATGCGGATCTCCCCGGTCCATGGGCGCCGATCGGCGCCGCCGGATTGTACTCCGGACCTTCGCCCGTGCCGACAACCCCGCTTCTGGTGGACCGCCCGGCCCGCGCGGGATATCATGCGCGGACCATGCACACTGCATAGGATCTATGCACGGGCTGGGCCGACCGGCGGCGGGTGTCACGCCGGGACGGGATCCGTCGGGCGGCAGCGCGAAAGGGACCAGGGGACGATGGACGCATCCGAGATCAAGGCGGCGGTCGCGACGCAGGCGGCAGAGGAAGCCCCGTTCGTCAACCGGCGCGACCCGGCCCGCCAGCTGGGGCCGGACGGCAGGCCCGCCGTCAGTCGCCGCGCCCCGATCTGGGAGGACGTCCCGGACGAGAAGTGGAACGACTGGCGCTGGCAGCTCTCGAAGCGCCTCAACACGCTCGAGGAGCTCGAGAAGGTCCTCAATCTCACGGACGACGAGCGCGAGGGCCTCTCGGCGCCGGACAAGTTCCGGGTCGACATCACGCCGTACTTCGTCTCGCTCATCGATCCCGACGATCCCGACGACCCGATCCGGCGCCAGGTGATCCCGGTCGGATCGGAGCTCCGGGCGTTCACCGGGATGATGGAGGACAGCCTCGCCGAGGACCGCCACTCCCCGGTGCCGGGCCTCGTCCACCGCTACCCCGACCGCGTCCTCCTGCTCATCACGACCCAGTGCGCGAGCTACTGCCGCTACTGCACGCGCAGCCGGATCGTCGGCGACCCCACCCAGAACTTCAACCGCCGCGAGCTCGAGGCCCAGCTCGACTACATCCGGCGGACGCCGCAGATCCGCGACGTCCTGATCTCCGGCGGCGATGGCCTCACGCTCGCCCCGAAGCTGCTGGAGTCGGCGCTGCGCGGCCTCCGCGAGATCCCCCACGTCGAGATCATCCGGATCGGCTCCCGGGTGCCGGTCTTCATGCCGCAGCGCGTCGACGACGAGCTGTGCGAGATGCTGGCGAAGTACCACCCGATGTGGCTGAACATCCACGTCAACCACCCGAACGAGATGACCCCGGAGCTGGCCCGGGCCTGCGACCAGCTGAGCCGGGCGGGGATCCCCCTCGGCAACCAGTCGGTGCTCCTCGCCGGCGTGAATGACTGCGTCCACATCCAGCGCGACCTGGTCCAGAAGCTCGTCGAGATCCGCGTCCGGCCGTACTACATCTACCAGTGCGACCTCGTCGAGGGCGCCGGCCACTTCCGTACGCCGGTCGGCAAGGGCCTCGAGATCATCGAGGGCCTCCGCGGCCACACGTCGGGCTACGCCGTCCCCCAGTACATCGTCGACGCGCCCGGCGGCGGCGGCAAGATCCCGGTCATGCCGAACTACCTCGTCTCGTACTCGGACCACAAGGTCGTGCTCCGCAACTACGAGGGCTACATCACGACGTACGAGGAGCCGACGAGCTACACCCCGCACGACCGGGCCACCTGCCGCTGGTGCCAGAACCCGCGGCCCGAGCCCGGCCAGGAGGGGATCACCGGTCTCCTCGACGGCAAGAAGATGTGGATCGAGCCGGCCGGGTTCCTCGAGACGCACGCCCGCGGCAACGAGGAGGCGCACCGCCTCCAGGATCCCTCGAAGTGGGTGCCGTACGGCGTGGGCGCGCTCGAGGGGCAGGCGGGCCAGCCGCTGCAGGTCCTCCACGCCGGGGATGCAGCCGGTGACGGCGACGCCGCCCCGGAGTTCGGGCCCGGTGAGGAGCCTCGCCCGGCCGACGGGATGCCGACCGGCACCGCCAATCACGAGCTGCTGTAGACGCGCGGCGCCTCGGCGACGACCGTTCCAGCCAGCCTCCCTGGGCAGCAACGTCCCTCAGCGAGCGCCTCGCGGTCATTCGGCGAGCTCGCGAGCTCGTCCTCGACCGGATCGAGGAACGGGCCGGGCGTGCGGCGCGTCCTGCGCGGCGTGGCCGGCTCGCTCGTCCGGCCCCGTCGGCGCGGCTGACCGGGGCGGCTACAGGTCCGTGCGCAGGGGGGCCTGGCCCCTCCACTCCAGGTTCGGCGGTTCGTAGCCGGCCAGTCCAAGCGCATCGCCGAGGCGCTTGAGGACGAGGGCCTCGGCGCGGCTGACCGTCGTGTTCTCGCCCCGTTCGCCGCTCGCCTCCGCGACCCGCTCGCAGGTCATGATCACGGCGTTGGCGAAGGCCTCGGCCTCCTCCCGCTTCCCCTTCGCGTCGACCGCGCGCCGGGCGGCGCGGGCCGATGCGACGGCCGCGTCGATCATCGGCTCGTCGCCCGCGCGCAGGGCGTCGACAAGGTGCCCCTCGTCCTCGCTCGCCGCGACGATCGCATCGATGAGCTCCACGCCGGTGAACTGCGCGATCACCTCCCGGAACCCCTTCTCGATGGCCTTCCGCTCACGCCGTCGACCAAGGAAGCCGCTCGCGGAAGCCTGCTCGACCGCCAGAACGGCCTCCGCCGGCGTCCGGCGGATCGCCTCCCACTCCTCGACGCTGTAGTCGGTGCGCGTGCTCATCGGTTCCTCCTCGGGACTCCGGGCTCTCTCCGCGAAGCGTAGCCTCAGGCCGCCCGGTCGAGCGCGGTCGCCTCGCCCGCCTGCAGCCGGGCCAGCGCCCGCAGCGCCGCGGCCAGCTGCGTGTCGTCCGCGCCGGCGAGGCCGTCGGCGCCGAGCGTCGGGAAGTCGTCGGGCGTGACCAGCGTCGCACCGACCGGCAGCTCGACGGCCTCGTCCGGCGCGACGCCCTCGCGCCAGATGGCGCGGCCCTTCGGCGTGAGCCAGCGCTCGGTGCCGATCGTCAGTGCCCCGCCGTCGGCCATCGGGTACGTGTTGACGACGGTGCCCGTGCCGAACGTCGTCTCGCCGACGACGTGGGCCCGGCCGGCGTCCTGGAGGGCGCCCGTGACGATCTCGGCCGAGCTCGCCGTCTGGCCGTCCACGAGGACGACGAGGGGCAGATCGGGGGCCAGCGGCGTGCCCTCGGTGCGGTGCGGCGTCTCCTTGCCGCTGCGGTCCACGGACACGTAGACGACGGCGTCCGAGAGGAGCTGGCTGGCGACCGCGACCGGCTCGTTGACGTAGCCGCCCGGGTTGCCCCGCAGGTCGAGCACGACGCCCTCGGCCCCGGCGTCGATGGCCTCCCGGAGGGCGGCCTCGAAGGCTTTGCCAGCGCCGGCCGAGAACGATTCGAGGCGGATCACGGCGTCGCGCGTTCCCGGCGCGATCCCCCAGGAGACCAGCGGCAGGTCGAGCTTGGCGCGCGTGATCGTGAGCTCGCGCGAGGACCCGGTCGGTGACCGCAGCTCGAGGGTGACGTCCGTGCCCTCGGGGCCGCGGACGCGCGAGACCACCTGGTCGATCGTGAGCCCGGCCAGCGGCTCGCCGTCGACGGTGACGATCTCGTCCCCGGCCTCCATGCCGGCTCGCTCGGCGGGGCTCTCGCGGAGCACGCGGATCACCACGACCCCGTCGTCGCGCTGGTCGAGCACGGCCCCGACGCCGACGAACGTCCCGGAAAGGCCCTCGTCGCGCGCCGCGACCTCTTCCGGGGTCAGGTAGCCGGTGTGGCCCCGGTCGTCGAGGCTATCGGTCAGCCCGCTGATCGCGCCGCGCTCGAGGGTGAGCGGGTCGAGCGCCTCGGGATCGACGTAGTTGCGATCGAGGAGGTCGAAGGCCTCGTCGAGCAGCTCCCACGACGGCCGGTCCGCGCTCGGGGACCAGGCCGGGGTCGCGGCGGGCTCGCCGGGGGCCCAGGCGGCCTGGCCGACCGTGAGGCCGATCGAGAAGACGAAGGCGACGGCCAGGACGACCGCGGCGACGGAGAGGAGCCCCCGGCCGCGGCTCGGCGGCGGCGAATCCCAGCCGGTGGGAGCCGGCGGCGTCCAGCCGGGCTGGGCCGGCGTCGAGGGCGGCCAGCCGCTCGGCGGCTGGCTCGTGGGCGTCGTGTCGGGCGCGCCGGGCGCGCGGAAGCGGTCGTCATGCATGGCTCCCGAACGATGCACCATCCGGGGCTGGAGCGCGATGACGGATCGATCAGGTTTCCTTCACCGTGGCGGTCGGACCCAGGTCCTCGGCGATGTGCCGGGCCCAACGCTCCACGGCCGCCCAGTCGCGGTGCTCGGTGAAGCTCGACCGGGACAGCTTGGCGAGGATCCGCAGGCCGGCCCCGATGTGGTGGGGCTGCAGCGAGCCCGCGAAGAGGGCGACGTCGCGCGGCGCGATCCGCTCGATGACGGCGACGAGCTCGGGCGGGACGTCGAGCGGGCGGTCGGGCGGCAGGGGTTCGATGGGGCCGGCCGCGAAGAGCCAGACGGGCATCGCCTCGAGCGCGCGCTCGTGCGTGCCCAGGAACGCCTGGGCGCCGGGCATCCAGTCTCCGCCGAAGACGCTCGTGCCGATGATCGCTGCCCGATAGGCGCGCAGGTCGCCGATGGCGTCGACCGGCTCGAGGCGCGCAGGCACGCCGGCGCCGACGAGGACCTCGGCGATGGCCGCCGCAATCGCCCGCGTGGACTCGTGTCGCGTGGCGTATGCGACGAGCACCTCGTTCGACATCGCAGCACCTCCCGGCTCGTGCTCCGGATCGGGCGGACGGCGAGCGCCGCCTGCCACCGATTGTCGCCGCGGAGCGAGCGCAGGGGAAGGGCCGGAGGGCCGAGCCGAGGTGGGGTCGAACGGCCCGCCGGCAGGCCCGTGCTATCGTCGGGCCTCGTGACCGACCGACCAGCCTCTCTCGCCGCGCTCGGCGGGCTGCGCCTCCGCCCCGCGCCGCTCGGCCTGCCCGAGCCCGACCTCGCTCCGCCCGTCGTCGCGGAGTCCGGCGACCCATTCGCCGAGATCCGCGTCATCGACCTCGTGGCCCGGATCGAGCGCGGGCGCGCGGTCCGCCTGGACGACCTCGTGGACGCCCTGAACGCCCGGCATCTCGACTGGCTCTTCGACCGCGCCGTCGTCGTCGACGTCCTCGTGGCCCTGCAGGCCAACTGGATGGCCGACTATCGCAATGCCTCGGGGATCGTGCTCGACGACGGCTCGCTCGGCGCGACGGTCACCCTCGAGGACTCGAGCCGGGTCGACCCCTGGATCGTCCGCCAGGCCGAGCGGGCGGCGGGGGCCTGCCGGCTGGCGCTGGCCGAGTTCGCCCGCCGGGACGGGGTCAACCGCCTGGGCTGATCCGCGGCCGCCGGCCGCTCGTCGCCCCGGGCCTGCTCGTCGCTCGGCGGCCGCTCGTCGCCCCGGATCGGGCGTCAGCCGGCGGCCGCGTCCTTCGCGGCCCGGGTCTTCCCGGCGGCCCGGGTGTCGCTGCGTGCGAACCCGTCCCCGGGTTCCGGAGCGCCGGTCCCCACCGCCTCGGCCAGCCTGGCGAGGAGCGCCACGGCGCCCAGGTCGGTCATGAGCGACCGCCCCTCGTCGACGAGCGCCGTCGTCTCGGGGTCGCTCGCGCCGAGCGTGGCCGCCACGTCGATCGCGACGAGCATCTGGGGGTAGCGGAGCCCGAGCTCGCGGAGCCGCTCCATCGCCTGCCGGAAGCCCGCGACGGCCTCGACCCGTCGGCCCTCGAGGGCGTCGAGCGCGGCGCGGAGGGCGACCCGTCCCGCGTCGAGCTCCGGTCCCCGGACGCGCGTCGACTCGAGGAGGTCCAGCGCCGCGCGGGCCTCCGCGCCGCTCCCGCCCCACACCGCCGCATGCCCGGCCAGGACGCTCGCGTAGGGCGCCGACTGGGCGCTGATCTCCGCGAGTCGCATGGCCTTGCGGACCGCGTCCTCGGACCGGCCCTCCACGAGGGCCTGCGTCGCCTCGGTGTCGAGCAGCACGCCCTCGGCCAGGACCGGGTCGAGGCTCTTCACGCTCTCGGCGAGGAGGTCGCGGTCGAATGGCTCTCCGCGCATCGCCAGCAGCTGGGCCGTGTTGCCCAGGAAGACCGGGTTGCTGGCCACGTCGGCGGGAAGGGCACGGATCTCCGCGACCACGTCATCCCACTCGCCGAGGGCGAGGGCGGTGAACGCGAAGTTCCCGACGAGGCTGGCCTCGACGTTCCGGTTCCCGATCCGGCGAGCCGTCTCGAGGGCCGCTCGCGACACCTCCGCTCCCAGGCGGGGCTCGATCGCCGGGTTGGCCGACAGGTTGATCCGGCCGCGCAGGGCAGTCAGCACGAGCCCGTCCTCGTCGGCGATCCGGATGCCTGCCTCCAGGAGCGCCCGTCCCTCGACCGCGCGCCCGGCGTTGCCGAAGCTGACGCCCTTCGTGATGAGGAGGTCGGCGATCGCGGGACGATGGCCGAGCGCCTCGGCGTCGACGAGGGCCCGGTCGGCCAGCACGATGGACTCGGAGGGCCGCTCGCGCAGCATCTCGATCCGGCTCAGCTCGCCGAGGAGGGCGACCCCGTCGGCCGTCGCCGCCAGATCGCCGAATCGTTCGACAGCCGGCTCGAGCATGGCGGCGGCCTCGTCGAGCCGGTAGTGGTTGCCGAGGGACCGGGCGAGGGCGACGGTCGCCCTGAGCTCCGCCGGCCGGTCGTCGAGCTGGCGCCACTGCTCGAGCGCGCGCCGGTAGTGGTACACCGCCTGGTCTGCGTCGAGCTCGGCGTCGGCCGAAGCCGCGGCGAGGAGATGGAGCAGCGCTTCCTCGGTCGCGTCGGGCGTCACCTCGAGCGCCGACTCGACGTAGGCGAGGGCGAGCTCGTGCGAGCCGAGCGACGCTGCTCGCTCGGCGGCGGCCCGGAGGGCGATCCGGGCCTGGCCCGCGACCGCCTCGCCCTCGGGGCCCTCCGGTGCCGCCCGGTAGGCATCGAGGTAGTGGTACGCGAGCGGGGCCGCGGCCTCGGGGCCCTCGCTGGCCTCGAAGTAGCGGGCGGCGGCGAGGTGGCGCGCGCGCCGGTCGCGCCGGGCGAGCGTCCCGTAGGCGACCTCGCGGATGAGCGCCTGGCTGAACGTCCACTGGCCGCGCTCCGGCGACCGCGGGTCGGTGATGAGGCCCACCAGCTCGCGTCGCCCGAGTGCCCGCAGCCGCCCATCGATCTCCGTGTCCTCGCGGCCGCTGACCGCGGCGAGCGCCGCGACCGGGAACGATTGCCCGAGCACGGACGCGTCCTGGAGCAGCGCCCGATCAGCCGGCTCGAGCGCGTCGAGGCGGGCGGCGATGAGGGCCTGGAGCGTCTCGGGCACGGCGAGGGCGTCGAGCGGCCCGGTCGGCACGTAGACGCCGTCACGCTCCTCGAGACGTCCCTCGGCGATGAGCATGCGGACGGTCTCCACCGCGTACAGCGGGACGCCGTCGGCGCGCGCGACGATCGCGCCGGCGGCCGCCTCGGGGAGCCCCGGCACGAGGCCGGTCAGCAGCGCCTGCATCGCGTCGTCGGGCAGCGGGTCGAGCGACAGCGCCAGGAAGTCGCGTCGCCCGGCCCCCCAGTCGAGGCGTCGCTCGAGGAGCTCGGGGCGGGCGAGCGTCACGATGAACAGCGGGAACGCGGCCGACCACTCGAGGAGGTGCTCGATGAAGTCGACGAGGCCGGCGTCCGCCCACTGGAGGTCCTCGAACACGAGCACCGTCGGCGCCGCGCCGGCGATCCGCTCGAAGAGCGTGCGCCAGGCGGTGAAGAGCGCGTCGCGGCCGCCGGGCGGGGGGTCGCCGACGCCGAGGAGGGCGAGGAGGGCCGGCTCGATCCAGCGGCGCTCGGACTCGTCGGGGACGAACTCGGCGAGCGTGGCGGCGACGCGCAACCGGGTCGCCGCCTCGTCGTCGCCCTCCTGGAGCCGCGCGCGCTGGCGGATCATCTCGCCGAGCGCCCAGAACGTCACCCCATCGCCATAGGCCGGCGAGCGGCCGTCGTGCCAGTAGACGGTCTCCACGAGGCCGTCGCTGTAGATGGAGAACTCGCGGGCCAGCCGGCTCTTGCCGATCCCCGCCTGGCCCGTGATCGAGACGAGGCGCGCCCGGCCGTCGCGGGTCGTCGCGTGGAAGCGATCCTTGAGCAGGCGCAGCTCCGTCTCGCGCCCCACGAAGGGGGCCTCGAGGCCCGTGGCGCGGTTGGCGCCGCCGCGCTCCGCCACCACGCGGACGGCGCGCCAGGCCGGGACGGGCGCGTCCTTCCCTTTCAGCACCTGGGCCCCGGCCTCCTCGAAGAGGATCGCGGCGCTGGCTGCCCGCCGCGTCGCCTCGCCGACGAGCACCGCGCCGGCCGGCGCGACCGACTGGAGCCGACTGGCGGTGTTCACGAGATCGCCCGCCACGAGGCCCTGGTTCGTGGCCCCCAGCGTCACGGCCGCCTCGCCGGTGAGGATCCCCGCCCGCAGGTGCAGCTCCAGGCCGGCCTCGCGGCCGAGCTCGCGAATGTTGGCCACGAGCTCGAGGCCGGCCCGCACCGAGCGCTCGGCGTCGTCCTCCCGGGCGACCGGGGCGCCCCAGACGGCCATCACGGCGTCGCCGATGAACTTCTCGACCGTGCCCCCGTAGCGCTCGATCGTCTGGCGGCTCGTCTCGAAGTAGCGGGTCAGAAGCTCGCGGACCGCCTCGGCGTCGCGGCTGGCCGCAAGGGTCGTGAAGCCGACAAGATCGGCGAACAGCACGCTGACGAGGCGCCGTTCCGTGGAGCTCGGGGCGGTCGTCGGGAGGACGGCGGGTACTGCCTCCGGCGCGGCCGCGAGCGCCGTGCCGCACTCGCCGCAGAACTTGGCCCCGGGTCCGTTCTGCGCTCCGCAGGAGGGGCAGCCGGAGGCGAGGCGCGTGCCGCACTCGCCGCAGAACTTGCGGCCGGGCTCGTTCGTGAACCCACAGCTGGAGCAGTCCATCCGTCCCTCGATGCCATCCCCGATGGTGCGGAAGCGTACCGGAAGGAGCCCGCCGGCGGGGGGCCGGGCTCCCCAGGCGGACCGCGTTCGTCAGCGCAGGGCCGCGAGGAACCGGAAGACGGGCAACGCGGCCGCGAAGCCGTCGGCGAGCCGGGTCGGCAGGTCGGGCGAGGAGACGTCGTCGTCCGCGAGGCGGCGCATGAAGATCACGTCCTTCCAGCGCAGCAGGTCCGCCTGCGGATGGTCGGCCGGAAAGCCGGGCGGCACGCGCTTGAGCGCCTCGTGGGAGTGGGCGCCACCGAACCAGGCGACGAACGCCGGGTCCTCGAGCACCATCCTCACGTGATCGGGGTCGGCGGCCACGGCGCGCCGGAAGGCGTCGATGCGAGGCTTCGGCGGCATGTACATGCCGCCGCCGACGACCATCTCGCCCGGGCGGATGCTGACGTAGCCGCCCACGGCGTGGCGCTCCTCGGCGCCGATCGGGGCGTCGGTGGCGCCGGCCGCGGTCGCCCCGGCGCTGTCGCCCCCCACCCACGGGAACGACGCTGCGACGTTCGTCTTGTACGGCGACTTGTCGCGACTGAAGCGAGTGTCGCGGTGGATGCGAAACGGCGAGCGTCTCGGGTCGGCCCGCAGCGGCACGCCGCGCGCCGCGAGCTCGGCGGCGAGGGCGACACAGAGCTGCTCGAGCGGTTCCCGCAGCAGGCGCTCGTACTCGGCCTTGCGGGGCTGGAACCAGGCCCGGTCGTTGTGTTCGGCGAGGTCGGCCAGGAACTGGATCGCGGCCGGAGAGAAGCCGGGGAACGGCGCGGACGAGCTCGAGTCGACCATCGGACACCTCCCTCGCCGCGGAGTCTACGTCCTCCGCTGCCCGCAGCGGCCGGGCGTCGGCCCAGCTCGAGGCCCGGGCATCTGCCCGCAGCGGTCGGGCGTCGTCCCCGCCCGGGGCCCGTGGCCGGTTCGTTCCGATCACATGAGCTCGTGGCGAGCGGTATCGCGGGTCGCGGCGCAGGGCTGGTCGGATGCGACGGGGTCCCGCGCTCACGCCGCGCCTCTGGTCCTCCCCGGACTCGATCAACGGCTCGGTAGGCGCAACCGCTGAGAGGATCCTGGCCATCGGTGCCCGCTCGTTCTCGCCATACGGTTCGCATGACGACCATGTGATCGGATCGGTCGAGCCGGTCGAGCGACGTCGTGCGGCGGTGCGATTCGAGGGCCACGTCGCGCGGCCAGCCGCCCGGCCCGCCGGGGATCGGCCTACGCCGGATGCGCCTTCGGTCCGCGCCCGAAACGGGCCATGATCTCGACGACACGCTCGCCGTCGAGGCCGTGGGCCGTGATCCGGTCCGCCCCCGTCATGGTCCCGGCCGTCAGCAGCGCGTTGACGACCGCCTCCTCGACCGCTTCGACGGCAGCCTGGAAGAGCGGCGTGACCCTGACGTCGTCGAGCATCCGGACGTCGACGGCGACCGGGGCGCCCGGCCGGGGGGTCGACTCCGGGCCGGGCAGGCCCCGGTTGCCGGTGGCGAAGGCGAGGAAGATGTCGCCCGATCCGGTCGAGGCGATGCTGCCCATCCGGGCAAGCCCGAGGCCGGCCCGCTGGGCCAGGCGCTCGCACTGGTGGGGAAGGAGGGGCGCGTCGGTCGCGAGGACGACGATGATCGAGCCGGACCCGGGCGCCAGCGACGTCCCGTGGGCGCCCCGGCTCCGCGCCAATGCCTCCGCGGCATCCCAGGGGCTGGGGACCTCGCTCGTCGGGATCGCCTCGCCGATCGGAACGCCGTCGATCCGGAGGAGCTCGCGGCTGCCGTAGTTCGCCTGGACGAGCGCGCCGACCGTGAACCCGCCGGCGTCGGCCGGAACGACGCGGGATGCCGTCCCGATGCCGCCCTTGAACTCGTGGCAGATCATCCCCGTCCCGCCGCCGACGGCGCCCTCCTCGACCGGTCCGCCGGCCGCGGCCGCGATCGCCGCGTCGACGTGCTCGGCCTTCACGTGGAACCCGTTGATGTCGTTGAGGACGCCGTCGTACGTCTCGCCGACGACCGGCAGCGACCAGAAGTCCGCGTAGGGCCCGTGCGCCCGCACCGCGTGGGCCAGGAGCGCGTCGTGGACGACCCCGACCGAGTGCGTGTTGGTGATCGCGATCGGCGAGGTGAGGAAGCCGGACTCGCGCACCCACTCGAGGCCGGTCAGCTCGCCGTTGCCGTTGAGGCGATGGCAGCCGGCGAACAGCGGCTCGAGGAAGACCTCTCCGTCGTGGGGGACGACCACCGTGACGCCCGTCCTGACGGGGCCTTCGCCGACGACCTTCGGCCCCTCGCCCCGGATGAGCGTCGTGTGCCCGACGGCGACGCCGGCGACGTCCGTGATCGCGTTGCCGCGACCCGGCTCCAGCCGGCCGAGGACGATCCCGTGGTCGCGTGCGCGCATGCCGGTCCCCCGTCTGTCTCGAGCCGTTCGCGGTGCTCGGCGCCGAGTCTACGGCGGCCGCGGATAATCGGCGGCATGCCCTCGCCCAGCGACCCGGCCGCCGGCACCGTCGTCGAGCGGCTGCCCGCCCTCGACGGGATCGCGCCGGCCGACGCCGCCGACGCGTTTCGGGACCTGCCGGGGCTCGCCCTGCTCGAGAGCGCGCGGCCCGGGCGCACCGGCCGCTGGTCGTTCCTCGTCGCCGAGCCGATCGACGTGCTCGAGGGGTCCGATTCGGGACCGGACCCGTTCGCCGGCGCCCGGGCGCTCTCGGCGCGGCTGGACCGCCGCCCCCTGCCGCCGGGTGCGCCGCCGTTCGCCGGCGGCCTCGTCGGCCACCTCGGGTACGACCTCGGGCGCCGCCTCGAGCGGCTGCCCGCACGGGCGCTCGACGACCACGGCCTGCCCGACCTTCGACTGGGCCTCCACGCCTGGGCGATCGCCTGGGATGGGCGCGACGGGGGGGCCTGGCTGACCGGGCGGGCGGTCGACGGCGACGCGGTCGGGCTCGCGGTCAGTCTCGCGGGCGTGCGGGCACGCGCCGAGGCGGCCGTGCGGGTGCCCCTCCGCGGGGAGCCGTCGTTCCTGCGGCTCGCCTTCAGGTCGGAGATCGACCGGGCCGGCTGGATCGCCCGCGTCGAGGCGGTCCGCGAGGCGATCGCAGCCGGCGAGCTCTACCAGGCCAACCTGACGCGGCGCCTCGTCACCGCGTTCGACGGGGAACCGTGGTCGGTGTTCCGCCGGCTCCGGGCCGGCGAGCCGTCGATGTTCACGGCGTACGTCGACCTGGGACGTGCCGACGGGGCCGCGGGCCCCGGCACCGGCTGCGGGCGGGCGATCGTCTCCGCCTCGCCCGAGCCCTTCCTCGCCCTCGACGCGGCCGGCGTCGTCCGGACCGACCCGATCAAGGGCACCCGGCCGCGGGGCCGCGACCCGCGCTGAGGACCGCGCGCTCGCCGCCGATCTCCTCGCCTCGGAGAAGGACCGCGCCGAGAACACGATGATCGTGGACGTCCTGCGCAACGACCTCGGGCGCGTCTGCACCCCGGGGAGCGTCCGCGTCCCCCGGCTCTGGCGGCTCGAGCGGACCCCGTCGGTGCAGCACCTCGTGTCCACGGTGACGGGCCGCCTCGCCCCGGGACGCGACGCGTTCGACCTCCTGGCGGCCACGTTCCCGGGCGGCTCGATCACCGGGGCGCCGAAGATCCGGGCGATGGAGCTCATCGAATCGCTCGAGCCGGTCCGCCGCGGGCCATACTGCGGGGCGGCGCTGTGGGTCGATGCCGGCGGGGCGATGGGCTCGTCCATCCTCATCCGGACGTTCGTCGCCGACGGGCGCCGGCTGACGCTCCACGTCGGCGGCGGGATCACCTGGCGCAGCGACCCGGCGGCCGAGTGGGAGGAGACACGGACGAAGGCTCGCGGCCCCCTCCGGGCGATCAGGGCGAGCGTCGAGGGCGAAGAGGACGCGGAGAGCGAATGACGGACAACGAGGCGCTCGGGGCGGGAGCCAGCCCGATGGCCTGGGTCGACGGGCGATTGGTCAGCGCCGACGAACCGGCGCTCGTCGTCGGCGACCGCGGCTTCCAGCTCGGCGATGGGC
Source organism: uncultured Chloroflexia bacterium (assembly GCA_963736545.1). GTDB lineage: Bacteria > Chloroflexota > Limnocylindria > Limnocylindrales > CSP1-4 > CTSoil-043. The sequence goes on along the minus strand of CAVTPA010000001.1, from coordinate 2,194,763 downwards.
TCTTCGAGACCCTGAGGGTCCGGCGCGGGGTGGCGATCGAGATCGACCTGCACCTGGCACGGCTGCGCGAGGGCCTCCGCGTCCTCGCGGTCCCGATGCCGTGGAGCGACGGCGAGATGGCGGCGGCGATCTCCTCGATCGTCGAGGCGAACGCACCGGACGACGCCGCCGTCCGGGTCACCGTCAGCCGTGGCGCACCGACTGGGCGCGGCCTGCTCCCGTCGGGCTGGCGGGAGCTTGCGCCGACGGTCGTGATCCAGGCGTGGCCCCATGTCCCCATCGCGGAGCCCGTCCTCGCGCGGGGCGTGCGGGCCGTCATCGCCTCGGGGCGACGCGATCCCGCCTTCCCGCTGGCGACCGTCAAGACGACCTCTCGCGCCGACCACGTCCACGCGAAGCTCGAGGCCGAGCTCGCCGGCGCCGACGACGCCATCACCCTCACCCTCGACGGCCACGTCGCCGAGGCGACCACGGCGAACGTCGGGATCGTCGTCGGTCGGCGCATCCTCACGCCGCCGCTCGCCGCGGGGATCCTCGCCGGCACGACCCGCGACTGGCTCCTCCGGCCCGAGGGGGCGGCCGCGCTGGGCCTCGCCGCCGCCGAAGCCTGGTTCACCCCCGACGACCTGCTCGCCGCCGACGAGGCCATGCTCTGCTCGTCGGTCGCGGGCTTCCAGCCGATCGTCTCGCTCGACGGGGCCGCCATCGCCGGCGGCGTCCCCGGCGCGTGGACCGCGCGCCTTCGGGCGGCCCGCGAAGCCTGGATCGTCGAGCAGGCGGGAGGGTAGCGTCCGCCAGTGCAGCGTGCCGCGCTTCGGCCGCCGCCGCGTCTCGCCATGCCACTCCCGGCGTCACGGGCCGGGCCGGATGACCCTTGCCGCTGTCGCGGCGCCCGCCCACGATCGGCGCGTCTGGTTCGGCGGAGGGCGAGGCGATGGTCGGGACGACGCTGGGAACGGCCGACGCGATCGGCACGGGCGATGCGGCCGGCGGTCCCGCCGGCATGTCACCCTCCGCTGCGGCTGCCGTCGCCGACGATGGCCTCGACGAAGAGGGCCGGCCGACCCGCCCACTGCCGATGGCGCAGCTCGTCCAGATCTCGCTGTACTGGCTGGGCCTGACGGTCGTCTGGGGCGGCTGGGAGATCCTGGGCCAGGAGCGCATCGAGGAGTTCTTCGACCCGACGACGGCCCCCGCGGCCCTGGGGCTGATGGAGGCGATCGCGGTGATCATGGCGATCGCCGTGCAGCCGACCGTCGGCAACATCTCCGACTACACCATCAGCCGCTGGGGACGGCGCAAGCCGTACATCTTCGTCGGCACCGTCCTCGACATGGTCTGGCTGACGGCGCTCGCCTTCGCCGCCCAGCCGCTCGCGTTCTTCGTCTTCCTGGTCCTTCTCCAGTTCTCGTCCAACTTCGCCCAGGGCCCGTTCCAGGGCTACGTGCCCGACCTGGTGCCGGAGAAGCAGGTCGGCACCGCCAGCGGCTTCGCCGGGCTCGCGCAGGTGTTCGGGAACATCGCGGGGACGGTGATCATCATCGGTGGCTTCGTGATCACCGGCGATTACGTCATTCCCACGATCACGCTCGGCCTGGTCGAGCTCCTGACGATGATCGGGACGGTCCTCTGGGTCCACGAGGGTCGCGCGGCCAAGCCACGCGAGGGCCGCGGCTGGAGCGAGATCGCCCGCGAGACGTGGGCCATGGACGTGCTCCGCCAGCACGACTATGTCTGGCTCGTTGCCTCGCGGCTCTTCTTCCTGACGGCGGGCGGGATGCTGATCAACACCCAGGTCTTCTACATGGAGCGGACGATGGGCTTCGACGGCAGCGTCTATGTGACGCTGCCGTTCTCGATCGCCGGCGTGGAGGAGATCGAGGCCAAGGCGTTCTGGATCGGCGTCTCGACCCTCCTGTTCGGGATCACCGCGCTTGTCGTCGTCCTCCCCTCGGCGCGCATCTCCGACCGGGTCGGCCGCAAGCCGGTGATCTGGACCGCCTGCGTCCTCGGCGCGATCGCCATGACCCTCGTGTCCCTCGCTCCGGGGGTCGGCCTGGTGGTGCCGGCGGTGATCCTGCTGGCTGCGGCGAGCGGCATCTTCCTCGCCGTCGACTGGGCCTTCATGACCGACGTCATCCCGAAGATCTCGGCGGGGCGGTACATGGGTCTGAGTAACGTGGCGACGGCGTCGTCCACGGCGCTGGCGCCGGCGATCGGCGGGATGATGATCTTTATCGGGACGATCCTGGTCTCGAACGCGTTCGGGCCCCGCCTCGCCCAGGCAACCGCCGTGGTGCTGTTCGTGGTCGCCGCCTTCTTGCTGCGGCCGGTGCGCGACCGCGTGTACGAGGCGCGGCAGGCCGCGCGGCGGGCGGCTGCAGCCTGACGGATTCGCAGCGCTGGATCCGGTTCCGCGGCGGCGGGCCAGCCGGCGCCCCCGTACACTCGTTCCGTGACCCGGGACGAGCTCATCCGCGCGACCAAGGACCTCATCGCCGAGGGCGAGCGCCTCCAGGCCGCGCCGTCGATGGGGTCGCTGCGGCTCTGGCTCCAGCTGTCCGACGACACGCTGGCGGCGGCGTGGGGGAGCATGGACCGCTACCACCTGGCCTGGCTGTCGGTCGGCAAGCCGAAGGGGATCGTCCGCGGCCGCGAGATGACGCCCGACGAGGAGTCGGTCTACGTCCGCGAGGTGGCGAGCCAGAAGACGGCGGCCCTGCGGATGAGCCTCGACGCGGTCGAGCGGCAGGGGATGCCGTTCCGCGGCGAGACGGGCGGCGTCGCCCCGGGGCAGGGGATGGGCGAGGTGCCGGGCGCCCCGCCGGACGGACCCGCCGTGCCCTCCGCCGCGCCCGGCCGCCCCCGCTTCGACGTCCCGCCCGAGGCGGACGAGCTGACCGCCGCCGTCCGACGCGCCCGCGAGGAGGCCGCTCGCCACGACGCCGACGCGCACCGGCTCCGCGCCCCGCGGCCGGAGAAGATGCAGCGATGAGGAGGCCGAGCTGGTGAGCCGCCCGATGACCCCCGCCGTCGGCGGCGAGCGCGAGGTCCCCGTCCCCGACCCGCTCGCCCGCGACTACCTCCTCCTCGCTCTCCGCCTCGACCGAGCAGGTGCCGGGGCTCGTCGACGGCTACTTCGGCCCGGCCGACCTCAAGGCGCAGGTCGACCTGGAGCAGCTCCGGCCGGGCGCCCGCCTGGCCGAGGACGCGGTGGCGCTCCGAGCCCGCCTCGCCGCGGAGGTCGCCGAGCCGGACCGCCGCCGCTGGCTCGACGCCCAGCTCGTCGCGCTCGAGGCGCAGGCCCGCGCGCTCGCGGGCGACCCGGCGCCGTACCTCGCCCACGTCACCGCCTGCTTCGACTTCGAGCCGACGCGCACGTCCGGAGGCCGTCTTCGACGCCGCCGAGGCCGAGCTGGCCGCGCTGCTCCCCGGCGATGGGGCCGCTCCACGAGCGGATCGCCGCCTGGGACGCCCGCTTCACCGTCCCGGTCGACCGCGTGCGGGCGGTCGTCGACGCCCTGCTCCCGGGCTTCCGGCGCCGCGCGGACGTGCTGTTCGGGCTCCCGGAGGGCGAGGACCTCACGGTGTCGCTCGTCCGCGACCAGCCGTGGAGCGGCTACAACTGGTACGACGGGGGGCGCCGCAGCCGGGTCGACCTCAACACCGACCTGCCGATCCGCGCCGCCGGACCTGCTCGCCGTCCTCCGCCCACGAGACGTACCCCGGCCACCACCTCGAGCACGCCTGGCACGAGGCGCACCTGGTCGACGAGCTCGGCCGGATGGAGGCGAGCGTCCTCTGCATCAACACGCCCGAGTGCCTGCTGTCGGAGGGCCTCGCCGACCTCGGCCGCCGCTTCGCGGTGCCGGCGGCCGACGAGCTCGACCTGCTGGTCGAGGTCTACCGGCTGGCCGGGCTCCCCGAGGGCGCCGACCCGCCCGCGGCCCGTGAGGCCGCCGCCGCCCAGGTCGCGATCAGCCGGGCGCTCGCGTCGGTTCGCGGAGTCGCCGGCAACGCTGCGCTCATGCTCCACGCCGACGGCGCGCCGCGCGAGGAGGTCCTCGCCTACCTCGGGCGGCGGCTGCTGTCGACGCCGGAACGCGCTGCGAAACGGCTGGAGTTCATCACCCACCCGCTCTGGCGGACCTACGTGTTCGTCTACTTCGAGGGCGAGCGGCTCCTCCGCCGCTGGCTCGAGCTCGTCCCGCCGGCCGACCAGCCGGCACGCTTCCGTCGCCTGCTGGCCGAGCAGCTGACGCCGTCGGCGATCGTCGAGGAGATCGCGGCGACCGAGGCGACCCACCCTCGGCCGTAAGCCACGCCGGCAGTCCTGCGCTCCATCTCGTCGGGCGACGGCGCGACATCTGGTCGGGGGCCGGCTCCCGGGTGGCTCGTCAGCCCGGCGCGATCGATCGCTCCAGCAGCACCCGGTCCTCGCCGGCGCCGTCCCAGTCCTCGTACGCCGGGACGCCGTAGAGGCGGGTGCTGTCCGGCCCGGCGTCCGGCTCGAAGCCGAGGGCTCCGAAGAACGCCAGGGCGACCCGGTCATCGGGCCGACAGGTGGCGACGAGGCGGCTTGCCCCGGCCGACGCCAGCTGCTCGGCGAAGCGCTCGACGAGCTCGCGGCCGATCCCTCGGCGGCGGAACTCGGGGTCCACGGCGACGAGGTGGACCACGGCCTCCGATTGGCGATCTGCGGAGCGGAGGCCGAGGAGGAGCCCAAGCGGCCGCTGGTCGCTGCGCGCCTCGGCGAGCCAACCGGTCCCGGCCAGGTGGCGGAACCAGAGCCGGGTCGGGCGCCGCCGCCCGCCGCGGTCGTCGCTCCAGTCGCGGAGGCGACCGTCGAGCGAGGCGAGGTCGACCTCCGTCGGATGGCGAAGCTCGAACGACGGCGCCGGCTTGCGAGGGGTTGGGGGCACCTGGGGGAGCCAGTGATCGAGGTCGGGGAATTCGGGCATCGGGAACCTCAGCGAGCTCCGGCGAGGGCGCCGGCCGCGGCCAGCGCGAGCTGGGCCGGCACGAGCAGGCCGTAGACCTCCAGCACGTAGTCGAGGGGGCCGAGGTACATGCCGGAGAGGGCCCAGTTGGCGCCGACGGCCACGACGACAGCCCCGACGGCGAGGACCGCGGCCAGCGCGCGCCGGGAGGAAGGCCGGAGCGCGCTTCCGCCGCCGAGCGCGACGCCGAGCCCGACGGCGATGCCGATCGTGACGGCAACGACGAGCAGCGCACCCGTCAGGAGAAGGAGCGTCGCCGCGACCAGGTGGACGACCGTGCCGGCGGCGGCGGCCGCCATCCCGTACGCGAACGCCCGAGCGGCCGAGCCCGTGGCCGCCTGCGTGCCCGCCACCGCACTCGAGTCAGCCAGTCGCTCCGATGGCGGCCGCTCGAGGAGGCGCTTCGGCGGCCGCTCGCCCACCTCGGTTGCCGGTCGTTCGTTCGGCTGCTGCGTCATGGCCCTCCGATCGTACGGCCGGGGCGCGAGTTCGGATACTCCGATCTCGCGCCCCACGCCACACAAGTAGGCATCGGCTCGGCAATCCCCCCGGGGCGTCGCGGCGAACAGGGTAGTGACATGAGCACATCGATCCCGCCACGCAACCCCGCCGACGGCGCGCCCGGCGACCCCGGCCCCGCGCCCAGCCTGCGCGCCCCGCAGCCCGCCGCGGCGCGACGCGCGTCCGCCCCGACGCCGACTTCGAGCTCATGCTGGCGCTGCGCGGCGCGGCGCATGCCCGCGACCTGCGCAACCGCGTCGTGCGGCCGCGGTCGGTCGAGACCCGTGAGCCGGCCGGGACCGCCCCGGACGATCCCGGGACGGCAGAACGGCCCCGGGATCTCGCCCATCCGAACTGACGGAGCAGGTATCCTTCGGGCGTGAGCCACTACGCCCTCGGCCTCCCCGGGCCGGACATGAGCGCCGGCTTCCCGGACGGGGCCGCGCGGATCCGCGCCGCCGCTCCTCGCCTCGGGACGCGCGCCCTCGAGGTCGCCCTCCAGAGCGACCCGACGATGCGGGAGCGTCTCGGCGAGACGGGCCTCCGGCAGCTTCTCCGCGACACCGAGATCTTCGTCGAACGCGTCGCGCGCGCCGTCGCCTCCGGCGATCCGGGCCAGGTCCGCGAGTGGGCCGACTGGGTCGCCCCGGTCTACCGCCGCCGCAGAGTCCCGATGGACGATCTCGTCACCCTGAGCGAGGGGATGCGGGGCGCGCTGTCGGCCGTCCTCTCGACCGAGGAGCAGGTGCCGGCGGGCGCCGCCCTCGACGCCGGGATCGAGACGTTCCGCTGGTATCGCCGGATCGGCGGCGACGCCCGGAAGCGCAACCGGCTCCTCGCCGCGCTCTACAAGGGCGGCTGACCGATGGCCGCCACGCCGTCCTCGGGGAGTGCCCGGCGATGACCATCAAGTGGGTCCAGGTCGATCCGCTCGTGATGAACGGCGAGCCGTTCTGCTACGGCAGCCGCGTCACCGTGCGCCAGCTGCTCGAGATGCGCGCCGGCGGCTACGACCTGACGCGGATCCTCACCGACCACCCCGAGCTGCGCCGGATGGGGGTCGCGGCGGCCTACTGCTACGCGGCCGACCATCACGACCGCTACGCCGACTTCTTCGACGCCGACGGGGCGCTCGCCGGGCCGGGGCTCACCGTCGAGGAGGCGGCCGAGCTGCCGGAGCAGTATCGTCGCCCCGGAGTGGTCGTGCGGACGGCGGCCACGGGAGCCGCCGGCTGAGCGCTGCCCCGGCCCGCCACGGCGCCGACCCGCCAGGCCCCGCACCCGCTCGCCAGGCCCGGAGCGTTCGCCGGAGCCGGCGCAATTCCGAGTAACCAACTCGACTATAGGTCGATCGGTGGTACGCTTGCGCCTCCACGACCACGCCTTTGGACCGACGAGCCCATGACCGACCAGCAGACAGCCACTCCCGAACCCGCGGCGCCCGCGTTCGACCCTGAGCGCCGGGCCAAGGAGCTCGCGATCCTCGACGCGCTCCGCAACGTCGTCGACCCCGAGATCGGGATGAACGTCGTCGAGCTGGCGCTGATCAAGCAGATCCTGCTCGGCGACACGGAGTCGGAGGTGAAGATGATCCTCACGACCCCGTTCTGTCCGTACGCCGGGTCGATGATCGCCCAGGTGAAGGAGCAGGCCGAGTCGGTCCTGGACCACCCGGTCAAGGTCACGCTCCTCGCCGAGCGCTGGGACCCGCGCGACGCGGGTCTCATGTGGTGAGCGAGGACCCGCCCGGCTCGTCCGCGACCGATTCCCGGGCGTCGGCGGATCGCCTGCCCTCGGCGGTTGCCACCGGGCGGGGCGACGACGGGACGACCGGGCTCCTCTTCGGTGGCGACCGGATCCCCAAGGACGACCTCCGAACCGAGGCCTACGGGACCGTCGACGAGGCAGTTGCCGCGCTCGGGCTCGCCCGGGCCGAGCTCGACCAGAAGGGTCGCCTTGGCGTCCTGCCGGCAGCCCTCGGCGAGATCGAGGATCTCGTCCTCCAGGTCCAGCGTGAGCTGTTCGTCGTCGGGGCGGAGCTGGCGGCCAACCCGGCTGCCTGGGATCGCCTTCGCGACGACCAGACGCGGGTTTCCGCGGCGATGGTGGCCCGGATCGACGCCGTCCTCGCCGACTACGAGGCCCGGATCACCTTCCCCACCGAGTTCGTGGTCCCGGGCGAGACGCGCACCAGCGCCGCCCTCGAGCTGGCCCGCACGATCCTGCGCCGGGCCGAGCGGCGGGCCGTCACCCTGGAGCGTGCCGGCCTTGTTCCGGGCGAGCACCTCCTGCCGTACCTGAACCGCCTCGCCGACCTGCTGTGGGTCGTCGCCCGCGCCGCCGAGCAGGCCGAGAGCCGGACGGCCACGGCCGCCAGGCCGGCGCGCCGGTCGCGAACCGCGAAGGCGCCGTCGCCGAAGAGATAGCGGGAGCCGACCGCGCCCGACCCGGCCCGCGGGCCGATCTTGCGCAGGTTCGGCATACTCACGGAGCAGGGGATCGTTCCCCCCGAACACTGGAGACCAACGCGCGATGACGCAGCAGACCTACGCCCCCAGCCAGCTCGGCGTTCGGCCGGACGCCCGGCTTGCCCAGGCGTTCCTCACCCAGTCGTTCTTCTGGATGTTCCTCGGCCTCCTCGTCACGACGGCCGTGGGCGTCATGGTCTCGTCGCTCTCGATGGAGACGATCTCGAGGATCGCCGGGTTCTCGCTCATCCTGATCATCGCCCAGCTCGGGGTGGCGATCGTCCTGACCGCGGCGATCCGGAAGATCTCGGCGACCGTCGGCCTCCTCCTCTTCTTCGTCTACGCGGCGCTCACGGGCGTGACGCTCGGCTTCATCCTCGTGGCCTATGAGCTCGGCAGCGTCCTCGCCGCCGGCTCCTCGGCGGCGGCCGTCTTCGGTGCCGCGGCGCTCTACGGCGCGGTCACGAAGCGGAACCTGACCGGCCTCGGCCCCTACCTGTTCATGGGCCTGATCGGGATCATCGTCGCCAGCCTGGTGAACATGTTCATCGGCTGGGAGACGCTCTCGTTCGTCATCTCTGTTGCCGGCGTCGTGATCTTCACCGCGCTCACCGCCTACGACGTCCAGCAGATCCAGAGCGGCAACGTGGCCGCGTGGGCCGGGACGATGGAGAAGGGCGCCGTCATGGGCGCCTTCAAGCTCTACCTCGACTTCATCAACCTCTTCTTCATGCTCCTGCGGCTGTTCGGCAACAGCCGAGGGTAGGCACGGGGCGGTTCCGCCCGCCCACGCCACGCACGCGGCCCGGTCGGCAACGGCCGGGCCGTTCGATTCACCGCGCGCGGGGCCTGGCGCCGCCGTTCGGCACAGGGGGCGCGGCCGGGCGCAGAATCGACGCATGACCTTCACGATCCGCCCGCCCGAGCCCGCCGAGCACGGCCCGCTCGGCGACCTCGTGGTCGCCGCCTACGACGCGATCGGCGCGAACGAGGACGACGACGACTACGTCCCCGTGCTGCGCGACGTCGCCCGGCGCGCCCGCGAGGCCGTGGTCCTCGCCGCGGTGGACGACGAGACCGGGGCGCTGCTGGGCTGCGTGACGTACGTCCCGGATCCCGCCAATCCCTGGGCCGAGCTGCTGCGGGAGGGCGAGGCCTCGATCCGGATGCTCGCGGTGGACCCGGCCGGCCAGGGCAGGGGCGTCGGCACCGCGTTGGTGGCGGCGTGCCTCGAGCGCGCCCGGGCCGAGGGGCGCCGGGGCGTCTTCCTCCACTCGCTTCCGATCATGACCTCGGCCCAGCGGATCTACGAGCGGTTCGGGTTCCGCCACGTGCCCGAGCGCGACTGGACCTTCCCGGACTTCCTGCTCCTGGGGTTCGAGCTCGACTTCGAGTGAGCCCCGGCCGGAGGCACGCGTGCGTCTTCCGCCGCCGCGCCGGCCCGCCCGGCGCCGGATATCACTGCCACGACTAGCGAGCGGCCATCGCGCGGTGGAGGCCGCTGGCGACCGGTGTCCAGCCGGACCCGGGGCCCCGGCCGAACACCTCGCACGCTCAGGACGGGCACGATGGACGTCGATGTCGACCGCGGGGTGCTGGGCGGCGCCGCCGCCCGGCCGCGCGGCGGCGAGGATCGCCTGGTCTGCCGCGCCGCCAATCATGGGAGTGATATCCGGGTCTCCTCCACGCGCCGCGGCGGCCCACGCGCCGCGGCGGCCCACGCGCCGCGGCGGCCCGGCGCGCCGCGGCGGCCCGGGCGCCGGAACGCGGACCCGGCGGCCCGCGCGCCGCGCCGCGCCGCGCCGCGCCGCGCCGCGCGGCCAGTCAGCCTCCGACGGCAGCCCGGACGAACGGCCGCTGCAGGCGCACGCTGCGGCGGATCGGGCGGAATCCCACTCGCTCGTAGACGCCGAGGGCGCCGGTCGGGTTCTCGGCGTCGACGCCGAGCGTGGCCGCCTCCAGGCCGGCCGCGCGGAACGCCTCCATCGAGCGGACGAGAAGGGCCGTCGCGACGCCCCGCTTGCGCCACGCCCGCCGGACGCCGACCTGGCCGACCCAGCCCTCGCGGATCCCGCTCGCCTCCCAGTCGGCCTCGGCCACGTAGTTGACCGTGTAGCCGGCGATCTCGCCGCCGTCGAGGACCACGAACGAGAGGTCGGGCCGGAAGTGCGGGTCGCCGACGAACTCGCGATGCCAGATCTCGTGCGTCTGGGGCTCCGAGCCCCAGTGGTCGGCGAACGCCTCGTTGTGGGCGAGGCGCACGCGTTCGCCCAGGGCGGCCTCGTACGGCCGGATCGCCAGCCCGCCGAGGTCGGGCATCGAGGGGATCGGCTCGCGCAGGTCGCGCCGCATGTCGAAGTACCAGCGCGCCGGCCGGAAGCCGTGCGCCTCGTGAAGGGCGACCGCATCCACCAGGCGGTCCTCCTTGAAGGTCTCGACGAGGCCGGGGAGGTCGTCCGGCTGGGTCGCCAGGATCTCCTCGGAGCGGTCGATGCCCCAGCAGAGGATCGCCGTCCCGATGCCGCGGCCGCGCAGGTCGGGGTGGGTGACGCCCCAGACGAAGGTCCGCCGCGCCTCCGTCCCCTCGAGCCGCTCCATGACAGCAAGCGACGCCCCCAGCGACCCGTCCGCGAGCTCGAGGGTGAGCGTGTTCGTGGCCGGGGGCGCGTTGGGGTCCTCCAGCTCGCGCCGGGTCGCCTCCTCGGTCGCCACCTCCTCGCCGCCGTCGGCGACCCGCGCCGTCTCGAGCAGCCGGACGCAGGCGGCCACGTCGTCGAGCGCGAGGGGACGCCAGCGGGCGCCGGGAAGGGAGTCGACGGGACCGGGCAGCTCGGGCATGGACGGGATTCTGGCAGGCGCCGGGAGAGGGCGTCGGGGGAGCCCGTCGGCCCGAGGGGTGCTACGGTGCGGCCATGCATCGACCCCTGCTCGCCGACGCCCTGGCCCACCACGCGTGGGCGACGATTCGCCTCCTCGACGCGTGCCTCGTCCTGCCCCCGGAGCAGCTCGCGACCGCCGTGCCCGGGACCTACGGCTCGATCCTCGAGACGCTGCGCCACCTCGTCGGCGCCGACGCCTCGTACCTGTTCGTGCTCAGCGGCGGGCGCGTGCCGGAGATCGACGAGTCGGCGATGGACCTCGAGCAGCTCCGGGCGACGATGGTCGCCGCCGGGCCGGCGTGGGCGTCGCTCGTCGCGGAGGACCTCGACCCGGACGCCGACGTCGTCCGCCATCGCGACGACGGGATCGACAGCCACGCGCCCCTCGGCATCCGGCTCGCGCAGGTCCTCCACCACGGCACCGACCATCGCAGCCAGGTCTGCACCGCCCTGACGTCTCTCGGCGTCGAGCCGCCGGCGATCGACGCGTGGGACTTCGCCGACGCCGAGGGCCGGCTGGCCGAGGTCCCGCGCGGCACCTGACGCGGCAACAGACGTCGCGAGTCGCGCTGCGCCCGTCGCCGTCGACGCCCGGGTGAGCCCACCCGGCGCCTATCCTTCGGGCATGAGCACGACGCCGGCATCCGACCTCCTCGCGGCCGCCGAGGCCCTCCTCCCCGACCTGATCGCCCTGCGGCGGCGCCTGCACCGCACGCCGGAGGTCGGCCTCCAGCTGCCGATGACGCAGGCCGTCGTCGTCGAGGAGCTCCGGGCCCTCGGGCTCGAGCCGCGGCTCGGCTCCTCGACCACCTCCGTCACGGCGGTCGTCGAGGGGGCCCGCCCGGGCCCGACGATCCTGCTGCGGGCCGACATGGACGGCCTGCCGCTCCTCGAGGAGACCGGCCTGCCGTTCGCGTCCGAGACGGCCGGCAGGATGCACGCCTGCGGCCACGACACCCACATGACCATGCTGCTGGGCGCGGCGCGCCTGCTCGTGGAGCGCCGCGAGCGGATCGCCGGCCGCGTGCTGCTGATGTTCCAGCCCGGCGAGGAGGGCCACCACGGCGCCCGGTTCATGCTCGAGGAGGGGCTGCTGGATCGGCCGCGCGGGGAGGAGGTCGCCGGCGCGTTCGCGTTCCACATCTGGACGCGCTACGAGAGCGGGACGGTCTGGTTCCGGCCGGGCCCGCTCCTCGCCGCCGCCGACTTCATCCGCCTGACGATCCGCGGCCGCGGCGGCCATGCGTCGGAGCCGTTCAAGTCGGTCGACCCGATCCCGGTCGCCGCCGAGATCATCCTGGCGCTCCAGGCGATGGTCACCCGGCGCCACGACGTCTTCGACCCGACCGTCGTCACGATCGCCCACGTCGAGGCCGGCACGACGAACAACATCATCCCGGAGACGGCCTTTCTCGAGGGCACGATCCGGACGACCTCCGAGGAGAACCGGGCCGCCGTTCACGCCGACGTCCGGCGCGTGGTCGACGGGATCTGCGCGGCCCACGGTGTGGCCGGCTGAGCTCGAGATCGAGCCGGGCTACCCGGTGACGGTCAACGACCCGGCGTTCACCGCGTTCGCTGCGGACGTCGCCCGGGAGGTCGTGGGCGCCGACGCGGTCCGCGAGATGCGCGACCCGATCATGGGCGCCGAGGACTTCAGCTACGTGCTCCAGCGCGTGCCCGGCGCGATGTTCTTCCTCGGTGCGCTCGACCCGGCGGAGGACCCCGCCACCGCGCCCCAGAACCACTCGAACAGGGTGCGCCACCACGAGCCGGCGATGGCGGTCGGGGCGGCCGTGTACGCGGGTGTCGCGCTCGGGCATCTCGCCGGCGCCTGACCGTCGCGGCGCCGGGTGGCCGGTGGCCGGGCCGCCGTGTCGTTCGGCCCCGTCGTCGCCGAGCGCGGCGGGCGGGGGCGCCCCGACGTTCTCGAGCCCCCCTTCGTCGGGCGCGCCGAGGAGCTGCGCGCCCTCAAGGAGGCCCTGCACGCCACCGGGCGTGACCGGCGCCCCCGGCTGGTATCGGTGACAGGCGCCGCCGGGATCGGCAAGAGCCGCCTCGCATGGGAGCTCGAGAAGTACGTCGATGGCCTCGTCGAGCCGGTCTACTGGCATCGCCGGGCGCTCTCCGGCCCACGGCGACGGGGTCGCCGCCTGGGCCCTGGGCGAGATGGTCCGCCGGCGTGCCGGGCTCGCCGAGAGACGACGACGAGCCGACGACGCGGGCGAGCCATCGACTCCCTCCTCGGCGAGTGGATCCCGGGCGACGAGGATCGTCGATGGGTGGAGCCTGCGCTCCTCACCCTCCTCGGTCTCGCCCCGCCGCCATCCGGCGGCCGCGACGTCCTCTTCGCCGGATGGCGGCATCTTCTTCGAGCAGATCGCGGCGCGCGGGACGACGGTCCTCGTCTTCGAGGACCTCCAGTGGGCCGACGACGGCGTCCTCGACTTCGTCGAACACCTCCTCGAGTGGGCGAAGAGCTCGCCGATCCTCGTCGTCACTCTCGCCCGGCCCGAGCTCCTCGAGCGGCAGCCCGGCTGGGGCGCGGGGACCAGGGCCACCACGTCGCTCGCTCTCGAGCCGCTCGGGGCGGCAGACGATGCGGGCGCTCATCCGGGGTTTGGTGCCCGAGCTGCCCGAGCGGCCGCTGGCGACGCTCGTCGAGCGCGCCGCCGGTATCGCCCTGTATGCCGTTGAGACGCTCCGGATGCTCGTCGTCGACGGGCGGCTCGAGCGCGCCGACGGGGCTTGGTGCCCGGCCGGCGAGATCGGCGACCTCGCGGTCCCGGAGACGCTGCGCTCGCTCGTCGCCGCCCGCCTCGACGCCCTCGACCCGGCCGACCGCGGCCTCCTCGAGGACGCCGCGGTCCTCGGCGGCAGCTTCGGCCTCGAGGCCCTCGCCGCCGTGAGCGGCGTTGCTGCCGACGCGCTGGAGCCGCGCTTGCGGGGCCGTGTCGTCGATCCTCAGCAGAGCCTCTTGCTGGACCTCGACCGTGGCTTCGTCGCGTGGGTCGAGGCTGCGGCTCCGGCGCATGCCGGCGAGGTGCAGCGGTGAACGGGGTCGCCGGCGGCCTTGACTTCGTACTCGCCGTCGTCGCGATGGTCGGCGTGCCGATCGCACTCCTCCGCGTGCTCTTCGGCCGAGCCGCATCTCTCGCGGCTCTATCGAGCAGAGGTCGATGGCTGGCCGGGCGGCGTGCAGGAGGAGGAGCCGCAACCATGGCGGTGGCCGGCGAGGGATCGCGCGCGACGCCAGACCGCCGACGACGCGTACGCCGCCAAGGCGGCACCGCTCACCCGGGTGCGAGTCGGGCGGCCCAAACGATCGTCGCCGTGACGGGACCCGCTCGCGCGACCCTGGTCCTCCACGGTGATCTCGCGGACTTCCTGCCGCCGTCGCGTCGACCCGTCAGAGCTCCCCCGAGGTGTCGCAGGCGTTGACGTCGCCGGTCTCGAGGCCGGTGGTGAACCACTGCTGGCGCTGCTCCGACGAGCCGTGCGTCCACGACTCCGGGCGTCACGCGGCCCTGGAACTCGGCCTGGATCCGGTCGTCGCCGACCGCAGCCGCCGCGTTGAGGGCGTCGGCGACCTGCGACCGGGTCAGCGGCTCGAGGTAGCCGGTCTCGACCGCGTTGCCCGCCCAGACGCCGGCGAGGCAGTCGGCCTGGAGCTCCGTCCGGACGGCCTGGCTCGTGGCCCCGGTCGCCCCGGACGGCTGCTCGAGGAGGCCGAGGAGGTTCTGCACGTGGTGGCCGTACTCGTGGGCGAGGATGTAGGCCTGGGCCATCGGGCCGCCGGTGGCGCCGTACTTCGTCTTGAGCTCGTCGAAGAAGCCGAGGTCGATGTAGACGTAGCGGTCGCCCGGACAGTAGAACGGCCCGACCTCGGAGCTCGCCGTGCCGCAGCCCGTCTGGACGACACCGCTGTAGAAGCGGGTCTTCGCCGGCTCGTACGTGCGGCCGGACTCGCGGAAGGCCTTCGTCCACCAGGCCTGGACGCTGGTGACGTACCCGACGATGCGGCAGTCCTCGCGGGTGTTGGCGTCCTCGCCGGTCTTGCACTCCTGGGCGAGGACCGTGCTCTCCGGCTCGGCCGCCCCGCCGCCCTGGCCGACGGTCTGGTCCACGAGCGTGCCGAGGTCCCCGCCGCCACCGCCGAGCAGCATCATCAGGACGATAACGATGAGGGTTGCAGCCCCGCCGCCGCCCACCGCCATGCCGCGCCCGCCGATGCGCCTGCCCCGCAGGTCCTCGACCTGCGACGCATCGATCCGCGCGCCCTTCCTGAAGGTCATCTCCGAGCCTCCCGCCGTGATCCCGTCTTCGCGTCGCCTCCATCCTGCCGCAACCGTCGCCACAGGAGCGTGCCACGAGGCGGTCATGCCGTCGAATCGACGTGACAGCTGCGGGGCGCCTCGCGTTGACCGTTCCCCGCCGGCCGGTGTAGGATTTCCGAGCGGAAAGGTCGGAATTGCGGCGGCTCGCCGTCGCCCGGCGCGTCCCCTTCCGCCCTTTCCGCCCCGGCCGCTCCGACGGCGACCGGACCAGCCGCTCCCGGCCCGCCAGGGCCGCACTCGACGAGGATCCCGCCCTGAGCGTCCGCACCTTCCACGCCACCGGCGCCATCTCCTTCAGCACGAAGGGCGAGTACGGCGTCCGGATGCTCGTCCAGCTGGCCCGCCGTTGGGCCGGCGAGGCGACCGTGCCCGTGAGCCTGGCGGACGTCGCCGCCGAGGAGGACCTGCCGCGGGCCTACCTCGAGCAGCTCATCATCCCGCTCCGCGAGGCCGGGCTCGTCCACTCGACCCGCGGCGCCCGCGGCGGCTACGCGCTGTCCCGACACCCGGCCGAGATCACGACGGCCGAGGCGCTGCGCGCCCTCGAGGGTCCCCTCGCGCCCATGGTCTGTGCCAGCGAGGACCCCGCCGACACGGAGGCGTGCGTCCGCATCGGCGCCTGCTCCGTCAACGTTCTCTGGGTCCGCGTCCGCGACGCGATCAGCGGCGTCCTCGACGCGACCACGCTCGCCGACCTCATCCCCCCGCCGCACCTCGTCGAGCTGGCATCGAGGCCGGCCGCCGCGACGCCCGCCCCCGACCCAGGACCCTCGCCCGCTCGAGCGCGAGCCCGTCTCCGTCTGACCGCCCATCCGCCGGGGTGTGCCCCGGCCCGAACCCGACCCACAGCAGGAGCCAGCCCCACCCGTGAGCGACCAGCACCTCGAGATCCGGAACCTTCACGTTGCCCCCGTCGCCGACCCCGAGCGCCACATCCTCCAGGGGATCGACCTCGTCGTCGGCAAGGGCGAGGTCCACGCGATCATGGGCCCCAACGGCTCCGGCAAGACCACGCTCGCCTACGCCCTGATGGGCCACCCCGCCTACGTCGTGACCCAGGGCGAGGTCATCTGGAAGGACATGAACATCCTGGCGCTGTCGCCCGACAAGCGGGCCCGGCTGGGGATGTTCCTCGCCTTCCAGTACCCGACGGCGATCCCCGGCCTGTCGGTCGCCAGCTTCCTGCGGACCGCCCTCAACGCGCGCCGCCAGGGCCTGGAGAAGGACCCGAACGTCGACCCCAGCGACCCGACCCGCGGCGGGATCTCGATGGGCGACTTCCGCCGCCTCATGCGGGCCAAGATGGGCCTCCTGAAGATGGACGAGGCCTTCGCCGCGCGCTACGTCAACGAGGGGTTCTCGGGCGGCGAGAAGAAGCGCCTCGAGATGCTCCAGATGGCCGTCCTCGAGCCGGAGATGGCGATCCTCGACGAGACCGACTCGGGCCTCGACATCGACGCCCTGCGGATCGTCGCCGAGGGCGTGAACGCGATGCTCAGCCCGGACCTCGGCGTGCTCCTCATCACCCACTACCAGCGCCTGCTCAACTACATCAAGCCGGACCGGGTCCACGTCCTCGCCCGCGGCCGGATCATCACGTCGGGCGGCCGCGAGCTGGCCCTCGAGCTCGAGGAGCACGGCTACGCCCCGATCCTGCGCGCCGCCGGCTTCGACGCCGACGAGTCGGACGCCGCGTACGCGACCCGCGTCCCCGAAACGGTGGAGGCCGGCTGACGGCGACGTCGGCGGGAGAGATCGCATGACCGACCTGGCCGTCAGCAACGCCTCCGGCAGCGCCCCGGAGGGCGCCCCGGCGCCTGCCGCGGGCGGCGGACTCGCTCCCCTCGACCCTCGCGCGCTCCGGGCCGACTTCCCGATCCTCGGGCAGCGACCCCACGGGAAGCCGCTCGTCTACCTCGACTCCGCCGCGACGAGCCAGAAGCCGCTCGCCGTGATCGAGGCGATGGACCGCTACTACCGCGAGTACAACGCGAACGTCCACCGCGGGATCTACGAGATCAGCGAGCGGGCGACCGCCGCCTACGAGGGCGCCCGCGACCGGGTCGCCCGCCTGATCAACGCGCCGTCGGGCCGCGAGATCGTGTGGACTCGCAACGCGACCGAGGCCGTCAACCTCGTCGCCTACAGCTGGGGCCGCCGACACCTCGGTCAGGGCGACGCGATCGTCCTCACCGAGATGGAGCACCACGCCAACCTCGTCCCCTGGCAGATCCTGGCCCAGGAGGTCGACGGCGACCTCGAGTTCATCCCGATCACCGACGACGGGATCCTCCGCCTCGACGTCTACGAGGTTCTCCTGCGCCTCCACCCGAAGCTGGTGGCCTTCACCCACGTCAGCAACACGCTCGGCACGATCAACCCGGTCCGGGAGATGGTCGAGATGGCTCATGCGGCCGGAGCGCTCGTCCTCGTCGACGGCGCCCAGGCGGTCCCGCACCTGCCGGTCGACGTGCAGGAGCTCGGCGCCGACTTCTACGTCTTCTCCGGCCACAAGATGCTCGGCCCCACCGGCTCGGGCGTCCTGTGGGGCCGCCGCGAGCTCCTGGACGCGATGCCGCCGTTCATGGCCGGCGGCGACATGATCCGCGAGGTCAGGCTGCGCCGGTCCGAGTTCAACGAGGTTCCCTGGAAGTTCGAGGCCGGGACGCCCGACATCTCCGCCGCGATCGGCCTCGGCGTTGCCGCCGACTACCTCCGCGACCTGGGCATGGACCGCGTCCGCGACCACGAGCGCGAGCTCGTCGCCTACGCGCTGGAGACGCTCGCCCGCGAGGTGCCGGGGATCGCTCTCTACGGCCCGCCCGCCGAGGTGCGCGGCGGCGTCGTGCCGTTCAACCTGCCCGGCATCCACCCCCATGACGTGGCCCAGATCCTGGACCGCGAGGGCGTCTGCATCCGGGCCGGCCACCACTGCACGATGCCCCTCCACGAGCGCCTCGACCTGGCCGCCACCGGCCGGGCCAGCTTCTCCGTCTTTACGACGACCCGCGACATCGACGCCCTCGCCGCCGGCCTGCGGGAGGTCCAGCGGGTCTTCGGGGCGTAGGGGTGGGGCCGGCCGGCGCCCTCGAGATCCGGGATCTCGCCCCGGGTGGCGCTATGGCCGTCCGCGGGTCCGAGACACGCTCGGCCGGCCGTCGCGGTCAGACACGCTCGGCCGGGCCGGTCGCGTGGGCTGCCCGTGCTTGCCGCCACGAGGCGGGTGCCTACTCCGCCCTCGGCGACCGCCTCTCGAGCTGGTTCCACATCCGTGGCGTCACCCCGGCCGACATCCCGCACCGCCGGGACACGGCGGCCGCCGCCCCGTCCCCGCGGCCGGGCCGGCGGCCGCCGCCCCGTCCCCGCGGCCGGGCCGAGGAGTCCTTGAGGTGGACCTGTCGCCCGGCCGACACCGCGAACGTCGGCGCCGCGTCTTCGCGGACCGAGCTGCGGGCCCGCACAATCCCCGGACGAAGTTGGAGGAACGGAGATGAGCACCAGGCCGGAAGCCGATGACGGGCAGCGAGACGTGCCCGACGACGACGTCGAGGGGCACGTGCTCCCCCTCGTCCAGGGCGTCGACGCCCTGGCCCGCGGGCAATCGAAGGAGAAGGCCCGCCCGAAGGCCGATGACGCTCTCCCACCCCTCACGAAGCCGTTTCCCAGCCTGAGGAGCGAGCGGCGGCGCTAGCGAACCTGGCGAACGTGGCCGGACGCCGCCGGGCGCCCTACCCGCCCTCGGGTCGTGACGAACGCCTCTGGTCGCCAGGCGGCGGAGGCACGACCCTACCGGCGGAGGTCATCCATGACGGAGCCTGCCAGTCCGGAGCAGGCGCCGGCGGTCGGCCCGTCGGTGCCGGTGGAGCCAGCGCCCGCGGGGTCGCAGCGTGGTGGGACAGCGGCCGCAACCCACGGGTTCCTCTTCGCGGACCTGCGGGACTACACGGGCTACGTCGAGACGCACGGCGACCGCGCCGGCGCCGCGCTCCTGGATCGCTACCGAGCGCTCGTCCGGGGGGCGGTTGCGGTCGACCAGGGTGCCGAGATCCGGACGGAGGGCGACAGCTTCTTCGTGGTGTTCGGCTCGGTGGGCTCGGCCGTTCGCTGCGGCCTCGCGATCGTCGAGGCGGCGGCGGCGACCGCCGGCGGTTCGCCCGATCCCATCCGCGTCGGCGTCGGCGTCCACGCCGGCGAGACGATCGAGACGACGGAAGGGTTCGTCGGCTCGGCCGTCAACATCGCGGCCCGCCTGTGCGCCCAGGCGAACGCCGGCGACCTCGTCGTGTCGGAGACCGTCAGGGGCCTCACAAGGACGTCGCTCGAGGTCACCTTCGAGCCGCTCGGAGCGCGTCACCTCAAGGGGGTCCCGGAGCCGGTTCCCTGCTACCGGGTCGTGCCCCGTGGTGGCGCCGCCCAGGGTCCGGTTGCGCGCCCGGCGGGGCGCCGCCGGTGGCTGATCGCTGCCGGGCTCGTTGCCGTGGTCGCCGCCGTGGTCGCCGCAGCCGGCGCCGCCGCGCTCGGAGGAGGCCAGGTTGCGACGCCAACCGCCGGCCCCGCAGACACGGGCGGCCCCTCGGACGCAGCCGTCGCCTCGGCGTCCGCCTCGCCGGCGTCCCCGACAGCCGCTCCGGCGTCTTCCCCGTCGCTCGGACCCTTTCCGACGGATGCGGAGTCGGAGATCATGGCGGCGCTGCCGCCCAGCGTCGTGTCGAACTGTGCCCGCGGCGGGACGCCCGAGGACGCCGTTCTCGCGGGCTTCGTGGGGTCGTACCACACGGAGGAGACCGAACACGCTCCCGCGGCCGACTGGCCCGTCACTCCGAGGGTGCTGGCCGGGATCACCTGCCAGCCGCCGAGGGGAGCGGACCGCCTCTACGTCGCGGAGCCGGACAGGCCCGCGGGTTGGGGCCTAAAGGCATCCAGCTGGGCGGACGAGTACATCATCCGGCTCACCGGGCGCTGGGCGATCCCGTTGGGCTCCTGCGCCGACGACGCGAAGGCGTACGAGCGGTGGCGGACCCCGCGTGGCACCGGCATCCTCGCCTGCATCGACTCGTTCCAGGGCCGCCCGTGGATCTACTTCACGTTCGACGGGGGCCGGTACCTCGGCTTCGCCACCCGCGACGACGTGAACGCCGACGCCCTGTACGCCTGGTTCGTCCAGCTGAAGCCGTTCCTGCCCTGACGGTCCGCCTACGGCCCGGGTGAGCGGTGCGGCTGCTCCCCGGTGACCGGATCCTCGCAGATGCTCGTCTGCCGGTCCTTATGGGCGGTGGCGCCAGCGTCGCGGCGCCGGAACGGCGCCCCAGGAGCGTCGGATCCTGTCAGACGCATCGGTGGACCAGCATCTGATCGGCTCGAGCCGCACGCAGGGGCGATCGCCGCCCCGGACGGGGCCGCCGACCGCGGATACGGTTCGCCTGGCGCGCATCTGCGAGGATCGAGACGCGGGCAGGGCGAGCTGCCGCGGCCCCGAGGCCCCGAGGCGCTGGGCCGACCGGCGGCGCGGCCCGTCACGGACCTCAGTGCACCCGCGCGTCGTGGCCCTTCCAGAACGGCTCGCGCAGCTCCGTCTTGAGGATCTTGCCCGTGCCGCCCTTGGGGAGCGACTCCCGGAACTGGAACTCGTGGGGCACCTTGAAGCGGGCAAGGTGCGCGCGACAGTGGGCCTTCAGGTCGGCCGCCGTGGCCGTGGCGCCCGGCTTCAGCACCACGAGCGCCACCGGCACCTCGCCGAACCGCTCGTCCGGGGCGGCCACGACGGCGCACTCCAGGACCGCCGGGTGGGCCGAGATCGCGTTCTCGACGTCCACCGAGGAGATGTTCTCGCCGCCGCGGATGATGACGTCCTTCGACCGGTCCTTGATGAGGACGTAGCCCGCCTCGTCGAGGGTCGCCATGTCGCCGGTGTGGAGCCAGCCGTCGCGGATCGTGGTGGCCGTCCCGTCCGGATCGCGGTAGTAGCCGCTCATGACCGTGTTGCCGCGCACGAGGATCTCGCCGATCTGCTCGCCGTCGGGCCGCACGTCGTGGCCGGCCGAATCGACGACCCGCATGGCGACGCCGGGGATCGGCCAGCCGGTCATCGCCCGCCGCTCGACGGCGCGCGTCGCCGGCTCGGTCGCGCCGAGGATGTCCCGCGGGAGCGCGATCGTCACGATCGGCGTCGTCTCCGACAGCCCGTAGCCGCAGACGGCCTCGACGCCGAGCTCCTTCTCGATCGCCCCGACGAGGGCCGGCGAGGCGGTCGACCCGCCGATGACGACCTGGCGCAGGCTCGAGAAGTCGTAGCTCGCGTGCGCGCCGTGATGGACGAGCGCGTTGAAGATCGCCGGCACGCCGAGGAGCCGGGTCACGCGGTGGCGCTGAACCGCCTCCATGAGCGCCGTCGGCTCGAAGCGACGGAGCATGACGTGGCGGGCCCCGATCATCGTCGCGAAGTGGGGGACGCCCCAGCCGTTCACGTGGAAGAGCGGGACGACGTGGAGGATGACGTCGTCCTCGTGCCAGCCGAGGGCGACCTGGGCGCCCATGGCGTGGAGGTAGAGGTTGCGCTGGGTCAGGGCGACGCCCTTCGGCAGCCCGGTCGTGCCGCTCGTATAGAACAGCTCGGCCGTCGCGTTCTCGTCGACCTGGGGCTGACGGGCGTCGCGCGACCCGCCGGAGAGGAGTGCCTCGTATTCGTCGGTCGCGATCCCGCCGGCCTCGCCCTCCATGACCACGAAGCGGGGGCGCATGGTCAGGTGCGCGGCCAGCTTCTCGACGAGCGGCGCGAAGTCCGCGTGGAAGAAGACGACGCGCGAGCCGGCATGCTCGAGGATGTACGCGATCTCCTGGGGCGCCAGCCGGATGTTCACCGGGTTGAGGACGGCCCCGGCCTCGAGGACGCCGTAGTAGGCCTCGAGCAGGTGATGCGTGTTGTACGTGATGAACGACACCCGGTCGCCGGGCTGGACGCCGAGGTCGACGAGGGCGTTGGCGAGCCGATGGGTCCGCTCGGCCCATGCCCGGTAGGTGAGCTCGAGGTCGCCGTCGACGATGCCGACCTTGTCGCCGAAGAAGGTCGCTGCCCGGTCGCGGAACTCGAGCACCGACAGCGGAACGAACACGGGATCCTCCTCGCGTGGAGCGGCAGTGCGCGGGTCCAGTGTCGCTCACCCGCCCTGCCCGCGCTCCCCGCGCCCGGGCCGCGCTGCCCGGCTCTCGGTGGCGGCGCGCCCGCCACGCAACCCCGTAATCCCGACTCGTTGGCTCGGGTTTCGGCGGCGGTTGTCGCCCCGCGCTACACTCGGCTCCCGATGGACGACCTCTACCGCGACTACATCCTCGAGCACTACCGGCGGCCCCACAACTTCGGGATCCTCGAGGACCCCGACGCCCGGTACGAGGGCGCCAACCCGCTCTGCGGCGACCGGATCACGATGATGCTGGGCGTCCGCGATGGCGTGATCGCCGAGGTCGCCTTCACCGGCCGGGGCTGCGCGATCAGCCAGGCGTCGGCGAGCCTCCTCACGGACGAGATCAAGGGGAAGCCGGTCGACGAGGTCGCGAAGATGACGCCCGACGACGTCCTCGACCTGCTCGGCATCGAGATCAGCCCGGCCCGCCTCAAGTGCGCCCTGCTCTCGCTCGACACCGTCAGCCACGCCCTGGAGGAGCGGACGACGGGCGCCGACGCCGCCGCGCCGCCCGATCCCGCGACGGCCGATCCCGCGACGGCCGGTCCCGCGACTGCCGATTCCGCCCCGGCCGAGGCCTGACTCGAGCCGCAGATGCCGAAGACCTTCGCCGACCTGATGCGGGAGGCGCGCGCCGAGATCCCCGAGGTGACCCCGCTCGAGGCTGAGCGGCTTCGCGCCGACACCCACGCCGCCCTCGTCGACGTTCGCGAGGACGCCGAGTGGGAGCAGGGCCACGTCGCCGGCGCCCACCACGTCGCGAAGAGCCATCTCGAGCAGGAGATCGAGGCGGCCGTCCCGGATCGGTCGACGCCGGTCGTCCTGTACTGCGCCGCGGGCGTCCGCTCGCTGTTCGCCGGCCTGGCGCTGCGGTCGATGGGCTACCCGAACGTCGTCTCGATGTCGGGTGGCTTCGAGCAGTGGAAGTCGCTCGGCCTGCCGTGGACGCAGCCCGCCCCCCTCTCCGACGAACAGAGGCGCCGCTACAGCCGCCACCTCCTCATCCCCGAGGTCGGCGCCCAGGGCCAGGCGCGGCTGCTCGGCTCGAGGGCGATGCTGATCGGCGCCGGCGGCCTCGGCTCTCCGGCCGCCCTCTACCTCGCCGCCGCCGGCGTGGGGACGATCGGGATCGTCGACTTCGACGTCGTCGACCTCTCGAACCTCCAGCGCCAGGTGATCCACACGACCGACCGCGTCGGCCAGAGGAAGGTCGTGTCGGCGACCGCCGCGATCCATGCCCTCAACCCCGGGATCGAGGTCATTGCCCACGAGGAGGTCCTGGGGCCGTCGAACGTCGACGCGCTCATCGCCGGCTACGACGTCATCCTCGACGGCACCGACACGTTCGAGACGCGCTACACGCTCAACGACGCGGCGGTCGCGGCCGGGATCCCCGTGATCCACGCGTCGGTCTTCCGCTTCGAGGGCCAGCTCACGACGTTCGTCCCGTACGAGGGGCCGTGCTACCGCTGCCTGTACCCGACGCCGCCGCCCCCGGAGCTCGCCCCCGGCTGCTCCGTCGCGGGGGTGCTCGGCGTGGTGCCCGGGATCATGGGCCTCCTCCAGGCCAACGAGGCGATCAAGGTCCTCCTCGGCATCGGCGAGACGCTGGCCGGCCGGCTCCTCCTGTTCGACGCGCTCGACGCCAGCTTCACGGAGCTGAAGCTGCGTCGCGACCCGGCCTGCCCGGTCTGCTCCGACGCGGCCGTGGCCGCGCGGGAGGCCGGGATGCCGCTGCCGATCCCCGGCGTCGCCGGCGGGTCGGGGCCGGGTGTGGCGCCGGGCTCCGTGCCGGGTTCGGCGCCCGGTTCGGGGCCCCCGCCCGCGACCGAGGCGATCGCCTTCCCGTTCCCCGCCCCCCGGGATGCCCGCGCGTGAGCTCCGTTCGGATTCCGCTTCCCTGATGGGGGGCGGCAGGGACGATGCTCAGGGTCCGCCTGGGCACCCCGGTCCCGCCTCGGCCGCCCTCCCGGCCGCGATCCGCGACGCGGTCGTCGCCCACGCCCGTGCCGAGCACCCGAACGAGGCCTGCGGGCTGATCGTCGGCACGGCCCCTGCCGCCGACGGCGGTCGTGCCACGGCCTGGCATCCCACCCGGAACCGGGCCGCCTCCCCGCTCCGCTACGAGGTCCACCCGGAGGACCTGCTGCGGGTCGCGCTCGCGGTCGACGACGCCGGCGAGGAGATCTGGGGGATCGTCCACAGCCACGTCCGTTCGCCGGCCCGCCCCAGCCCCACCGACGTCGCCCTCGCGTTCTACCCCGACGCCCTCTACATCCTCGTCTCGCTCGAACGAACGCGAGGCCGACCCGGCGACCGGCGCCGAGAGCGTGCGCGCGTGGCGGATCGTTGACGGCGCCGTCTTCGAGGTCGCAATCGAGGTCGCCGGCGGCTGAGGACGCACCGAGCTCCCGCGCCGGGGCCAGGTCGCCGTTTCCGGCCCATCCGCGCGATGATGGGGCCATGGATCGACCCCGCCTTCGCCCGCCCGCCGGACCGCCCGCGCCGTTCCTCGCCGCCGACCGCGTGCGACTCCGGCCGGTCCTGCCCGAGGACGTGCCGGTCCTCGCCGCCATCCTTGCCGAGCCGGAGGTCGCCCGCTGGTGGCCCGGGTACGACGTCGCCCGCGTCGAGGAGGAGCTCCTCGGCGGCGAGGCCGGGACGGTCGCCTGGGCGATTGAGGCTCGCCTCGGCGGTCCCGACGCGCCGCCCGACGTCGTCGGGGCGATCCAGGCGTGGGAGGAGCCGAACGAGGAGTACCGCCACGCCGGCATCGACCTCTTCCTGGCCACGGCGGCGCAGGGCCGGGGGCTGGGCCGAGCGGCGATCCGTGCCGTGGCGCGCTGGCTCATCGACGAGCGCGGCCACCACCGGCTGACGATCGACCCGGCCGCCGCGAACGAGCGGGCGATCCGCACGTACGCGGCGCTCGGCTTCCGGCCGGTCGGGACGCTGCGTTCGTACGAGCGGCGCCCGGACGGAACGTGGGTCGACGGCCTGCTCATGGAGCTCCTCGCCGGCGAGCTCGTCGAGTGAGGAGGCCGGGCCCGGGCCGAGGCCCCGGAGTTGCGTGGGGCCCGGTCCTCGCCCTCGTCGGCGGCATCGCCGCGCTCGTCCTCGGGACGGCGATGGGCTGGGACGGCACCCTGGTCGACGCCGTCGTCACGCCGCCGCCGATCGTCCGGGCCGGGCTCGTGGCCCTCGCCGTGCTCTTCGCCGCCTGGGCCCTCGGGCGCGGGATCCGCCGCATCTCCGAGGGCCGCGACCCGGAGACCGGGGGCCCGGCCGCGCTGATCCGCGGCGTCCGCTTCGTGTTCCTCTCCATCGCCGGGCTCTCGGCCGCCGCCGGGTGGCTCCTGGGTCACCCCCTGCCGCTCGTCGTGGCGTTCGTGATCGGCGCCGTCGACGTGATCGAGACGACGTTGCTGCTCCTCGTGGTCGGGACGCGCCGGCCGGGCGCCTCCGACTGAGAGCCGGGCGGCGGCGAACCCCGGCGCCCGCGGCCGGTCAGCCCGCCGCGACCAGCAGGTCCTCGGTCCGAAGCGGCACCCCGCCGAGCCCGACCAGCCCCGCCAGCACGGCGAGCGGCGGCGGCTCCAGCCCGGTCGAGGCGAGCAGCGGCGCGTTCGACGCCGCCAGCACCTCCGACGGCGCCCCGTCGGCGACGACGAGCCCGCCCCGCAGCACGACGATCCGCCCGAAGTGGCGGGCGGCGAACGCCATGTCGTGGGTGACCGCGACGACCGTCCGGCCGGCGGCGGCCCAGGCGTCGACGATCGCGCCGACCCGGGCGATCCCCGGCCCGTCCTGGCCCGTGGTCGGCTCGTCGAGGACAAGGACGGCGGGATCCATCGCGAGGACGCTCGCGAGGGCGACGAGCTTGCGATCCGACAGGCCGAGGTCGTAGGGGTTCTCGGCCGCCCGATCGGCGAGCCCGACCGCCTCGAGCGCCCGCACCACGAGCCTGGCAACGTCGGCGTCCCCCAGCCGAAGGTTGCGCGGTCCGAACGCGGCCTCGCGCTCGACGGACCGGCTGAAGAGCTGGCGATCGGGGTCCTGGAAGACGAAGCCGACCGTGCGGGCGACCTCGGCGATCGTCTGCCCGACCAGGTCCGCCCCGCCGACCCGGACGGTGCCCTCGCCGGGGGCGAGGATCCGCACCAGGTGCTTGGCGAGCGTCGTCTTCCCCGAGCCGTTCTGGCCGACGATCGCGACCGTCTCACCGGCCGCCACCGCGAGGTCGACGCCCCGGAGCGCCTCGGTCCCGTCCGGATAGACGTGGCGCAGGCCGGTCACCTCGATCGCCGCAGGAGGCACGTCGCGCACCGGCTCCCAGGGCGCCACGACCGGGCCGCCGCCGGCTCCCTCGGCAGCGCCCGCGGCCAGCGCCCGGACTGCCGCCGCCCGCTCCGTCGGCCCGGCGGACCGGATCGCCGTGGCAACGGCCACCGCATCGAGGCCCGATCTCGCCGGCAGCCCGAGCGCCGCGGCCAGGGCCGCGGTCGCCGGCACCGCGACGCCGGCCCGTCCCCCGACCTCGGGGCCCAGCGCGACGCCCGGCACGTCGAGGCCGACGGCCCGCCCGCCGGCGAGGACGAGGCAGCGGGCGGTCCGCTCCAGGACCACATCCCGGTGCTCGGCGACGAGGACGGCCGTCCCGGCGGCGGCCCGCCCGGCGAGGAGCTCGGCGACCGCCCGCGTGGCCGCCGGGTCGAGCTGGGCGGTCGGCTCGTCGAGGACGAGCAGCCCGGGTCCCATGCAGAGGATCGCGGCGATCGCGACGCGCTGCTGCTCGCCGCCGGACAGCGCCGTCGGGAGGCGCCCGCCGAGGTGACCGATGCCGAGCGCCTCGAGCGTCGCGTCGATCCGGGCGTCCATCTCGCTGCGGGCCGTGCCGAGGTTCTCGAGGCCGAACGCGAGCTCCTCGCGCACCGTCAGCTTCGACCCGGAGAGCTGGTTCGACGGCGTCGAGAAGACGATCCCGACCCGGCCGAGGAGGTCGGCCGCGGGCGCCCCGATCGCGGGGCGGCCGGCGACGGTCACGCTGCCCCCGATCCGCGCCCGCACGACGCGGGGGATGAAGCCGGCCGCGGCCAGCGCGAGCGTCGACTTCCCGGCGCCGTTGCGCCCGGCGACGCCGACGAGCTCGCCCGGCTGCGACGTCGAGGTCGATGCCGGCGAGCGCCGGCTCGCGGCGCCCGTGGTAGCGGACGTCGAGGCTGTCGATCCGGAGCGCGGCAGCCGCGGGCGCGGCGGCCGCAGTGGCGGAGTCGCTCATCCGAGGCCCAGGCCCGGCCCGACGAAGGGCCACGCCACGACCGCCACGATCCCGACCAGGACGAGCAGCCGGAGCCAGCGGTCGGCCGGCGGGTCGGCGACCACCCGGTACGCCGTCCGGCGTCCGCCGGCCCCGAACCCGCGCGCCTCGAGGGCGAGCGTGCGCTCGCGGACGTCGACGAGCGATCCGAGCACGACCGGCCCGATGAGCGGCACGAGCGCCCGCACGCGGGTCGCGAGGGAGCCGCCGGTGGCGAGACCCCGGGCCTGCTGCGCCTCGAGGATCCCGGCCGCGCTCGCCTGGAGGCGGGGCACCATCTGGACGGCCGAGAGGACGACCCAGGCCAGCCGGTGGCTCGCGCCGCGTGCGACCAGCGCCTCGAGCAGGTCGTCGGGCAGCGTCGCCTGGAGGAACGCGATCGAGGCGACGAACGCGACGAGGACCCGCCCGGCGGTCACGAGGCCGAAGCCGAGCCCCTCCCGCGTGACCGCCAGCGGCCCGAGCGCCACGAGGACGTCGTCAGCACCCGGGAAGAAGAGCGCGTTGACGACGAGGATCGAGGCGATGAGCAGCGCCGGGATCCGGAGCGACCGCACGACCGAGCCGCCCAGCCCGTTCGCGGCGGCGAGGACGAGGCACCCGGCCGCGAGGACCGGCAGGGCGGCCGGCGGCAGGATGAACGCCGCCAGGATCACCCAGGCGAGGCCGAGCAGCTTCGTGACCGGGTTCCGCCGGTGAAGCCAGCTCGTGCCGGGTCGGTAGTACCCGCTCGCAGCCTCCACGCGCCGCAGGCCCGTCCCGTCTGCCGCCGTCAGTCGGCGATCGTCGCCTCGCCCCGGCTGAACATCGTGCGGACGGTCAGCGGGAGCGCGGCGAGGATGAGGAAGACGACGGTGTAGGAGATCGTCTTGTCGAGCGGGTCGCTCGTGAGGCCCTGGGCGAACGTCGAGGCGAAGACGTTGAGCCCGAGCGTCCGGAAGAGCGCGACGAGCGCGTCGGTACCGGAGCCCGTGACGCCGCCGAAGACGCCGGCGGCGATCGGGGCGGAGATGGCGGCGGCGACGATGCCGGTCGTGAGGCCCCCGACCCAGACCGGGAACATCCGGGCGCGCTCGCCCTGCCGGACCCAGCGCCAGACGAGGAAGCCGAGCACGACCGCCACGATCGCCACGCCGGCGAGGCCGAGCGGGTCGTCGATCGCAAGGGACGTGAGGTTCGCCCCGCCGAGGAAGGCGTCCGGGCTGCCGTCGTCGAGGACGCCGTCGATCGTCGAGAAGTAGCCGGTGGGCGCGAACAGGAGCCGCAGCACGGCGAAGACGAGGACGACGGCCGACGCGGCGGTCGCGATCGCCAGGTAGCGCGCGATCCGCGGATCGCCGGCGCCGAGCCGGAAGACCGTCCGCCCGGAGATCCAGGCCACGACGACGCCGATGCCGACGATGAGGAGTCCGAGGAGGACGAACTGCATCTGCGACGCGGTGTCCTCCCAGTCGAACGAGAGGCCGACCGTCTGCTGGATCACGACCATCGCGATCGCCGCGGCGGCGACGCCGGCCGCGAGGGCCAGGAAGCCGCCGACCCGCTCGTCGTCGGCGCGGAGCCGGAAGGCGCCCCGGCCGGCCCAGAAGCCGGCCATGAGCCCGATGACCGCGGCGACCGGAGCGAAGAAGGCGATCGTCGGCCCGGCCCCGCCGGGAACCGGGAGGATCGCCCAGATCAGGTTGGCGAGGAGCCCCGTCAGCGCCCCGGCCCACGGGCCGGCGAGCACGGCGACGAGCACGGTGCCGATCGAGTCGAGGTAGATCGGGAGCCGCAGGGCAACGACGATCGCGCCGACGGCGATGTTGATCGCGATCGCGACCGGGATGAGGGCGAGGGTCGCCGTCGAGAGGTCGCGCGTGCGCAGCGTGATGACTCCGAGCAGGACGACCCCGACCGCGAGCGCCGCCAGGTAGAGCAGCTGGATCGCCGGAACGCAGCCCTCGGTCTGGCCCTCGGCGCACACCTGGAGCCACGAAAGGTCCATGAGACGGTGCCTCCCTGCTCTGTGTGTCCGCCGCGCGAGGCGTGCCGACCGCCGCGGCACGCCGCCCTCCAGCGCGACGGGCGCAGTATCGCCCCTCGGGCGCTCATGGCGCCAGCGCCCGGGGCCGTGCAGCGCCCGGGGCCGTGCAGCGGCCGCGCTGGGCCGTGCCGGGGCCGCGCAGCGGCCGTACTGGGCCGTGCGGCGGTCGCGCGGGCCCGCTCCACCCGCCCGGTGTGCGCGTCAGCCGGCGCCGACCTCGGCCGCCAGCGCACCCACCCGTTCGACCAACCGGTCGAAGAAGGTCTGGACGTCGGCCTCGACGGCGACCGCCAGCGTCGCCGGCCGGCCCCAGACCCGGCGCCAGTCGGTCACCGTTTCCCCGGTCGTGAGCGTTCCCCCCAGCTCCACGTCGACCGGGAGCTCCTCGGCCCGGACGAGGCCGGGATCGAGCGCCGCGGCGACGGCCAGCGGATCGTGGACGAACGCTCCGTAGAAGCCGTCGTAGCGCGAGTGGAACTCCATGTAGAAGCGGAGGGCGTCCTCCACGAACCGGACGACGGGCCCCGTCGCGGCACCGCCGCCAGCCCGCGCCGCCAGCGCCGCCACCCGATCGGGCAGGAGCTTCGCCCGCTCCGTCACGTCCAGGCCGAGGGCGAGCGGCAGGGCGTCGAGGCCCGCCGCGACGCGGGCCCTCACGATCTCCGGCGCCGCGAACGCCGTGATCGCGACCTTCAGGGCGTCGGGGTCGACCGACGCGTTCCACTCCGTCGTCGGCGCCGTGTTCCCGGGGGAGCGGTAGCTGCCGCCCATGAGGACCCAGCGCCGCAGCAGGAGCGGCAGCTCCGGCTCGCGCAGGACCGCGACCGCGAGGTTCGTGGCCGGCCCCAGCGTGACCAGCGTGATCTCGCCGGGCCGCCGCCGCGCCTCCGCGACCATGAGGTCCGCCGCGTGGCGATCCGAGAGCGGGCGCCGCGCGGGCGGCAGCTCGGCGTAGCCGAGGCCCTTGGGGCCATGCGTCTCCGGCGTGGTGACGAGCGGCCGAACGAGCGGCACCTCGCGGCCCAGGGCGACCTCGACGTCCTCGCGTCCGGCCAGCTCCAGGACGGCCCGGGTGTTCTCGGCGACCTGCCGCGCGTCGACGTTGCCGGCGACGCAGGTGACCGCGACCAGCTCGGCCTCGGCCGAGCCGCAGGCGTACAGGAGGGCGAGGCTGTCGTCGATCCCGGTGTCGACGTCGAGGAGGATTGGGGTCCGTCTCTGGCTCTCGCTCATCGCCGCGGTCCTCCGGGGCGCCGGCCGCCGGCACGCGCCGGGGCCGCCGGGCTCATTCGGTGGTCGTCTCGACGGGGACCTTGGCCGCCTCGGCCCGCTGCTCCTCGCGGCGCGCGTGGAGGAGGGAGACGACCACGGCCGCTCCGAGTACGCCGGCGATGACGACGAGCGAGGTCCACGCCGGCAGGTGGAGCCACGGGCTCAGGAGCAGCTTGACGCCGACGAAGACGAGCACGATCGAGAGGCCGTGGGTGAGGTACCGGAAGCGGTCCTTGAGGTCGGCGAGGAAGAAGTAGAGCGACCGAAGGCCGAGGATCGCGAACGCGTTCGACGTGTAGACGATGAAGGGGTCGGTCGTGACCGCGAAGACGGCGGGGATCGAGTCCACCGCGAAGACGAGGTCGCTGACCTCCACGACGATCAGCGCCAGCAGGAGCGGCGTCGCGACGCGCTTGCCGTCAAGGGTGGTCCAGAATCGCTGGCCGTCGAGCCGGTCGGTGAAGGGGAGCCGGCGTCGGGCGAACTTCACGATCGGGTTGTTCGCGGGGTCGGGCTCGGCCTCGCTCTGTGTCGACTTCCACATCCGGAAGCCGGTGAAGATGAGGAAGGCCCCGAACACGAGGAGGATCCACTCGAAGCGCTCGATGAGCGCGGCCCCGATCACGATCATGATGAACCGCATGACGAGGGCACCCATCACGCCCCAGAACAGCACCCGGTACTGGAGGTGCTTGGGGATGGCGAAGGCGGTGAAGACCAGGCTGAAGACGAAGACGTTGTCGATCGACAGCGACTCCTCGATGAGATAGCCGCTGTAGTACTCGACGGCCTTCTCGGCGCCCAGCCAGAAGAACACGACGACGCCGAAGCCGAGGCCGAGGCTGATCCAGAACGCCGACGTCAGCGCCGCGGACCGGAGGCTGACCTCGCCCGGCTTGCGGTGGAACACGAAGAGGTCGAGGGCCAGCATGGCCCCGATGAAGACGAAGAACCCGATCCAGAAGACCGGCTCGATGGTCGTTGTCATGGGGCGCCAAGTCTAGGGCGCACGGCGGATCGGCGCCGTGTGGCGCGCCGGCCGGGCCCGACTCGGCCGCGGCCCGGGCCCGGCCCCGCCGGCCCCGGGCCAGCCCCGGCCCCGCCCCGGCCCCGGGCCCCGCACCGGCCCCGTCCCGCCAACCGCGACTTCGCACGTGAACTGAACATCCGGCGCCTCGCGGCCGGCTCCGGGCGAGCCGCCAGGTCCTTGGACGCGGGTCGGGCGCGGTCGTCGGCACCGCACGGGACGCCCGCCGAGCGTGGGGCAGCGCTCGGCACGACACGGGCTGCCCCGGCGAGCGCGCCGCTCAGGGCTCGAGAGCGGACAGGTGTTCAGTTCACGTGCACTCCGGCACGTCGCCCGCGCGTGCAGCCCACAGCCCGCGCGTCGGTCGCCTCGACGGGGCTAGGCGTCGCCGCTCGCCGGCCCGCCGCGCGTCGTCGGGTGTCCGGAGACCGCGCCGCCGCTCGGCGGCCCGCCGCTCGCCGAGCCGCCGCTCGCCGAGCCGCCGCCCGTCGGATCGCCCTCGTCGGTCGGCCAGGGAAGGGGGACGTGCCCCTCGACCTCCGGCTCCTCTGGGTTCCGCCACGAGGCAACGATCGAGACCGCCAGGATCGTCAACACGATGGCCAGGGAGAGGATCGGGTCGATCTTGATCCCGAGGTTGACCACCGTCAGCTTGATCCCGACGTAGACGAGGATGACCGCGAGGCCGAGCTTGAGGTAGCGGAACCGGTTCTTCAGGTCGGCGAGGAGGAAGTAGAGCGCCCGGAGGCCGAGGATCGCGAACGCGTTCGAGGTGTAGACGATGAATGGGTCGGTCGTGATCGCGAAGATCGCCGGGATCGAGTCGACCGCGAAGATCAGGTCGGTGATCTCGACGGAGATGAGGACGAGCAGGAGCGGGGTCGCCACCCGTCTCGCGTTCACGCGCGTGAAGAACCGCTGGCCGTCGTAGGCATCGCTGAAGGGCAGGTGCCGACGGGCGAACCGGATGACCGGGTTCTGGCTGGGGTCCTTCTCCGGCTTGCCGTGGGAGAGGCCCATCCGGATCCCGGTGAAGATGAGGAACGCCCCGAAGACGTAGAGGATCCACTGGTACGTCTCGATGAGCGCGGCCCCGGCGACGATCATGACGAACCGCATCGCGAGGGCGCCCACGACACCCCAGAACAGCACCCGGTGCTGGTACTGCGCCGGCACGGCGAACGCCCCGAAGATGAGGGCGAAGACGAACACGTTGTCGACGGACAGGCTCTTCTCGATGAGGTAGCCGGTGTAGTACTCGATCCCCTTGTCGATGCCGAGCCAGACGATGACGAGGACGCCGAACGCAACCCCGAGGGTGATCCAGAAGGCGGAGAAGATCGCTGCCTCGCGCACGTGAACCACGTGCGCGTTCCGGTGGAAGACGAAGAGGTCGAGGAAGAGCAGGAAGCCGATGAATGCCAGGAAGGCGATCCAGTAGACCGGCTCGATCGTGGGTGACATCAGGTCGCTCGGTGTCCTCTCGTGGTGCACGCCCCGCGGGCGGCGTAAGGCGGGAGGTCGGGGTCTCGCCTCGCTCTCCATTCGGGCCCGGCATCCCGCCCGGATGTCGCTGGATGGACT
Source organism: uncultured Chloroflexia bacterium (assembly GCA_963736545.1). Lineage (GTDB taxonomy): Bacteria > Chloroflexota > Limnocylindria > Limnocylindrales > CSP1-4 > CTSoil-043. Next base: position 2,161,174 of record CAVTPA010000001.1, on the reverse strand, counting down.
GCCGGCGCGTGGGGGCTGGGCCGCCCGTAGACTCCCAGCCATGATGACCGATCGCCAGGGTACGGCACTGGTCCCCGGCGCCACGATCGGGATCCTCGGCGGCGGCCAGCTCGGCCGGATGCTGGGGTTCGCGGCCCGGGCGATGGGCTACCGGATCGTCGTGCTGGACCCCGATCCCGACTGCCCGGCCGCGGCGGTCGCCGACCGCGTCGTCCCCGCGGCGTACGACTCGGTGGCGGGCGCGATCGAGCTGGCCCGCGGCGCCGACGTCGTCACGTACGAGCTGGAGCACGTCGACGCGGCGCTCGTCGACGCGGTCGAGGCCGCCGGCGTCCCGGTCCGGCCCGGCGCCCGCGCCCTGCGCCTGACCCAGGACCGGCTCGCCGAGCGCCGGTTCGTCGGCGGGCTGGGAATCGCGACGGCGCCGTGGCGCGAGGTCGCCGACGCGGTGGGCCTGCAGGCGGCGGCCGCCGAGCTCGGGACGCCGCTCCGCCTCAAGGCGCCGCTCGGCGGCTACGACGGCCGGAGCCAGGTGCGGATCGGCTCACGCGACGAGGTCCCGGGGGCGATCGAGCGGCTCGGCCGCCCGCCCGGCACCCCGCTCCTCGTCGAGCGCGAGCTGGACTACGCGGCCGAGCTCTCCATCATCACCGCACGGGCGCTCGACGGCTCGTTCGCCGCGTTCCCCATCGCCGGCAACCGCCACGACGCCGGGATCCTCGTCGAGTCGGTGGCGCCGGCGCCCGTGTCCGACGCGGTGGCCGTCGCCGCCCGGGCCCTCGGCGCCAGGGTCGCCGATGAGCTCGACGCCGTCGGCGTCGTGACCGCCGAGCTGTTCCTGCTCCGCGACGGGACCCTCGCCCTCAACGAGCTGGCGCCCCGCGTGCACAACTCGGGCCACTGGACGATCGAGGGGGCTCGCACCAGCCAGTTCGAGCAGCACGTCCGCGCGATCTGCGGGTTGCCGCTCGGCGATCCGTCGGCCCTGGGCCCGAGCGCGATGCTCAACGTCCTCGGCGCCGGCGACCTCCGGGAGGCGCGCCTTGCAGGGGTCGCAGAGGCGCTCGCCGACCCGCTGGTCCACCTCCACCTCTACGACAAGCGGCAGGTCTTCGAGCGCCGGAAGATGGGCCACCTCACGGTCGCGGGGGCCGCCGGCGCCGAGGAGGCGCTGGCCCGCGGCCGGGCCGCGCTCGCGAGGCTCCACTGGGCGTGAGCGAGGAGCGCCGCGTCCCCTGTCCCGACTGCCGGGCGCTCGTCCCCGACGTCGACGGGCCGACCCACGCGTATCTCGGGGCGAACGCCGGCTGCTGGGCGGCGTGGGGCGAGCTCCAGGCGCGCGGCTACGTCGACCCGGCGGTCGGCGCGGTCGCGCCGCTCGCGGTCGACGCGTACGCCGCGCAGCACCCCGGCCTCGAGGGTCGCCGGCAGGCCCAGTCGGTCTGGGTCCACCTCGTGAGCCTGTGCGCGATCCTCGAGCGCGGTCTCTCCCCGGCCGACGGGATCCGCCTGAAGCACGAGATGCTCCGCGACCACCCGTCGTTCCCGTGGCTCGAGCCGCCCGCCGACCTCGGCTCCACGACCGTCCTCGACGCCTCGGCCGCGACCGGCGACGAGCTCCCCGTCGTCGTACGGCGGTGGGCGGCGTCGGTCTGGGAGGCATGGGCGGAGCACCACGGGGCGGTCCGCGAGCGGACGGCCGCCGAGCTGGCCGGCCGATGACGCGGCGTGCCGGCAGGAACGCTGCAAGGATCCGCCGGGCTGCGGTGTTGTAGGGGGCGAATCACGGTCGAGCCCGCGATCGACGACCAGCGCCACCGAAGGAGCCACCATGCCGCCCGTCGACATCGACACCCGGCTCGCCGCGCTCGAGGCTCGGGCGCCGGGCGGAGAGCCGCCCGAGCTGAAGGGATCCCGGCGGTCCGTCCGGTTCGCGACCCCCCTCGCCATCGCCTCCGTCCTGTTCCTCGGCATGGTCGCCTCGGCTGCCGCCGGCGGAGCCGTGGTGGCGACCCTCGTCCAGGCGACCGAAGGCGTCCAGAACCCGGGTCAGCCGCTCGAGGGCGCGAAGCTCGAGTGCAAGAGCCCGCCGGAGGCCCGCGCCTTCCTCGCCGAGCGCGGCTTCACGGACGTCGTGTGGCAGGTCGAGTCGGGCGTCGCAGGCGCGAAGTCGAGCCGATCCGTCCAGCAGGCCGCGCCGCCCGAGCACGGCTACGTGGTCCCCGGCGCGATCCTCAGCGACGGGAAGCTGTACATGATCGTGGACCAGCGCGAGGGTGCCACCGGCAGCGGGGCCTGCCCCGACCTGCGGATGCCCTGACGTGGAGTCGACCGGGCGCCTCGTGCGCGCCACCTCGCCCGAGGAGGCCCAGGGCCGGCGTGCATCCGCCGGCCGCCACGGCGACGCCGACGCCTTCGAGGCCGCGGCACGGCCTCACTACGCACCGTTGGTGCGGCGGCTGACCCTCGTCCTCGGCGACCAGCACGACGCCGAAGACGTCGCCCAGGACGCATACCTGCGCGCCTTTCGCGCGTGGGACCGCTTCGACGGGGCCGACGTGCGGGCCTGGCTCTACACGATCGCCCTCCGCCTGGCCTTCAACGAGGTGCGCCGCCGCCGGCGCTGGCTCGGCATCCTCGGCGGTCGCGCCGGCGCCACCGAGCCCGCGCCGTGGACGGATCGCTCGGACCCGGACCTGTGGGCCGCGCTCGGCGAGCTCGACGGCCGGACCCGGGCGGCGCTGCTCCTCAACGCGGTGGACGGCTACACGCAGCGCGAGATCGCGGCGATGCTCGGGGTCCCCGAGGGGACGGTCGCGAGCTGGCTGTCGCGGGGACGGTCGGCCCTCCGGGCGAAGCTCGGCCCGACCCGCTGAGGCCGACGGCCCGCGGCGTCCCGGCTCGCCGACCGACGTCGAGCGCCGGACGGCGTGCCCGAACCGGCGCTTCGGCCCTACACTCGCCCGCGACCGCCCACTACGGTCGCCCGCGAGGTGAGCGCCATGCCCCACGACGACGCGAACGCCGAGCTCGACACGCCGCTCCTCCGCGAGGCCATCCGGCTGTCGCGGACCCGCATGCGCGAGGGCAGCGGCGGGCCGTTCGGCGCCGTCATCGCCCGCGACGGCATCGTCGTCGCCCGGGGCTGGAACGCCGTGACGTCGTCCAACGACCCGACCGCCCACGCCGAGGTCGTCGCGATCCGCCGCGCCTGCCGCCGGATCGGCAGCTTCAGCCTCGCCGGCTGCGTCCTGTACGCCAGCTGCGAGCCCTGCCCGATGTGCCTGGCGGCCGCGTACTGGGCCCGCGTCGACCGGCTCGTCTACGCCGCGACCCGCGACGACGCCGCGCGGGCCGGCTTCGACGATGCCGTCATCTACCGCGAGGTCCCGCTCCCGCCCGGGGACCGGTCGCTCCCCACGGGCACGCTCCTGCGCGCCGAGGCGGCCGCCGTCTTCGAGGAGTGGCTGGCGAAGCCCGACCGCGTCCCGTATTGAGTTGGCGGGGCGCCGACCTCCCCGCCGGTCGGCGGCCCCGGGTCCGTACGATCGTGGAGTTGACGCGGGAGGCGGTCACGGCGACCATGCCCGGGCCGTGCCAGCCCGAGCCCGCCGATGCGCCGCCTGACCTCGATCGCCGACCACCTCGGGCCGCTGTTCCTCGCCCTGCTCCTCGCGATGTCGTCGGCCGCGGCGCCCGCGGCACGGGCAGCGGAGCCGTCGCCCGCAGTCGAGCCGCCGATCACGGCCGAGCCGCCGCCGATCACGGCTGAGCCGCCGCCGATCACGGCTGAGCCGCCGCCGTCGTCCCTGCTCGAGCCCCAGGCAGAGCCGACGCCGACGCCGACGCCCGACCCGACCCCCACGCCGCCGGCAGACCCCACGCCCACGCCGGACCCGACCCCGACCCCGACGCCCGATCCCACGCCCACCCCGGTTTCTGCGCTGACCGTCGTGCTCGCCCAGCGGGCCGTCACCCTCGACCCGGCCACGAACAGGGCCACGGTCCGTGTCACGACCACGCCGACCGGGTTCGTGGGGCCGTGGCGGTACGTGATCGCCGTCCGCGGGAGCGTCGTCGCGAGCGGCGAGACGGACGCGGTCACGGTCACGGTCACGGTCGTCAACGACTGCTCGATCACGACCCAGAGCGTCGGGGTCGAGGTCGCGGACGCCGCCGGTCGCACGGCCGGCGTCGCGGCGACACTGGATCGAACGCTCTGCCCGCCTCCGCCGGACGTGCCGCACGCCGGCGACCGCATCCTCGCCGGGCCGACCCTGACCGAGGCCTCGTTCGTCGACCGCCTGCGGGCCGTTGGGTCGCCCGCGCTGGCGGAGGGACGGGACATCTACCGCACGCTCATGGCGGCGGGCGTGAACCCGGCGTTCGCGCTGGGAACGTTCCACGCGGAGAGCCACTCCGGGACGCGGGGCTACGCCGTCACCACCCGCAACTGGGGGAACATCCTCTACTACTCGTGGCAGGCCGCCTACGGCGCCGTGCCGTACTCGCCCGGCAACGGGTACACGTATGCGCTGTACCCGACGTGGCTCGCGAGCGTCCGGGCGTACGCCGCGCTGCTCCTCCGGTACCACGAGGGCGGCTACACGACCGTGAGCTCCGCGAGCGCCCATTGGCTGGGCACGAAGGAGGGGAGCTCGCGGCACCTGACGTACCTCGGGAACATCACCTATGTCATGCGCCTGCTGCCCGACGACGCGGTCCCGGTCATGCGATCGCTGACGGTGCCGGCAACGAGCAGGGCGGCCGTGGCCGTCGCCTGGACCGCGAGGGACAACCTCGTGGTCACGGGCTACCAGGTGCGGACGCGACCTGCCGGGGGATCCTGGTCGACGCCCCTTGCCGTCGCGGGAACGAGCCGGACGTTCGTCCTCGGGACGGGCTCATGGTCGATCGGGGTCCGAGCCACCGACGCCGCCGGCAACTGGTCGGCGTGGCGAACGTCAGCGGTCGTCGTCGACGCCGCGGCGCCCGAGATGACCGCGCTGACGCCGTCGGAGTGGGTGGCGCGCGCGAACGACGGACGGTTCCGGGTCACGTGGCGCGCCGCCGACAACGTCGGCGTCACCCGCTACCAGCTCCGGACCCGCAACGGAGACGGCGCCTGGTCGAGCCCGGCCAGGACGACGGCTCGGTCGCGCGAACTCGCTCCGGGGGCTGGGTCCTGGACCGTCGCAGTGCGCGCCCGGGACGCGGTCGGCAACTGGAGCCCGTGGCGCGAGATCCGCGTCGTGGTCCCGCGGGACGACCGCCACGTCGCGTTCTCGGCGGGCACCGCGCGCCTGTCCGCTTCGCGGTTCTTCCGGGGCACGCTGACGACGACGAAGCGGCAGGGCGCCTCGCTCACGGTCTCGTTCAGCGGCACCGCCTTCTACCTGGTCGGTCCGTCGGGCCCGGCATACGGCCGGATGCGCGTCACGATCGATGGGACGCCCCATGTCGTCGATGCCGGGATGCACGCCGGCCGCCGGGCGACGATCACGCGCCATCATCGGCTGCTGTTCCGGGCCGCGCTCGCCGCCGGGTCCCACGTCGTCGTCGTCACCAACCTGGCGACGCCGGGTCGCCCCTGGATCGCCGTCGACGGCCTCGGCTTCGCCCGCTGACGCGTCGGGATCCTCCCGCGCGCTCGCGCCGAACGCAACGGCGGCGATGCGGCAGAATCAGCGGGCGCCCTCCGCCTCGCCCGCCACCCTCGCCCGCCCGAGCGCCGCACAGGAGACCTCCCGATGCCAGGTCAGCCGCACCGCATCACCGTCATCCCCGGCGACGGGGTGGGCCCGGAGGTCGTCCGGTCCGCGCAGCGGATCATCGCCGCGGCGGGCGTCGCGATCGAGTGGGAGGAGGCCGAGGCCGGCGCCGAGGTCTTCAAGCGCGGCGACACCTCGGGCGTCCCGCGGGAGACACGCGACTCGATCGAGCGTTCCCGCGTCGTCCTCAAGGGACCCCTCGAGACCCCGGTCGGCTTCGGCGAGAAGAGCGCCAACGTCACGCTGCGCAAGCTCTTCGAGACGTACGCCAACGTCCGCCCCGCGCGCGAGCTGCCGGGCGTGCCCACCCGCTACGCGGGCGAGGGCGTCGACATGATCATCGTCCGCGAGAACATCGAGGACCTGTACGCCGGCATCGAGCACATGCAGACGCAGGACGTCGCGCAGTGCCTGAAGATCATCACCCGCAAGGGCAGCGAGAAGATCATCCGCTACGCCTTCGAGCTCGCGCGGCGGGAGGGCCGCGCCAAGGTCACCTGCGCGACCAAGGCGAACATCATGAAGCTCACCGAGGGGCTCTTCAAACGGACCTTCGAGGAGCTTGCCGCCGAGTACCCGGAGATCGCGCCCGAGCACCTCATCATCGACAACGTCGCCCACCAGATGGCCAAGAACCCGGCCCAGTTCGACGTCGTCGTCACGACGAACCTCAACGGCGACATCGTCAGCGACCTCGCCTCGGGGCTCGTCGGTGGGCTGGGCTTCGCGCCGTCGGGCAACTACGGCGACGACGTGGCGATCTTCGAGGCGGTCCACGGCTCGGCCCCGAAGTACGCCGGCAAGGACGTCATCAACCCGACCGCGCTCATCCTCAGCTCCCTGATGATGCTCCGCCACATCGGGGAGCCGGGCGCGGCCGACATGATCGAGAACGCCGTCCTCGTCACGCTCGAGGAAGGGAAGGCCGTCACCCAGGACCTGGCCCGCCAGACCGGCGGCGACGTGGAGCGGGCGGCGTCGACCACCGGCTTCACCGACTCGATCATCGGGAACCTCGGGAAGCAGCCCGCGACGGTGCCCGCGCGGGCCGGCGCCGACCGGACGGCGGGGGCCGGCACGGCGCCCGCGCGGCCGCGCTGGTCGTACGGCGCCGAGGTGTCCGCCGGCGTCCCGCGCACCACGGTGGGAGTCGACGTCTTCCTCGAGACGTGGGAGCCGGCGGACACGGCCGGGGCCGCGCTCGAGGCACTCGCCGGTGACGCGCTCCGGCTCCAGATGATCTCCAGCCGCGGGACGATGGTCTGGCCGAGCACCGGGCTCAAGCCGGACAGCGTCGGCCTGCTGCGCTGCCGGTTCGTCGTCCGGGAGGAGGGCGCCGAGGCGAGCGACGCCGACATCGCCGCGCTCGTCCTGCGGGTCGGCGAACGGTTCGCCTGGACGCACCTCGAGAAGCTCCACGTCTTCGCCGGCGAGGACGGCTTCACGAAGGCGCAGGGCCAGTAGGCCGTGGCCGGCGAGACGGACCGGACCGGGGTTCCGACGGGCCGGCCCGTCGTCGGCATCGTCGGGGGGAGCAGGAGCGACTTCCCGGTGCTCGAGAAGGCGAAGGCGCTCCTCAACGAGCTGGGCATCCCCTGCGAGCTCCGCGTCGTCTCGGCCCACCGGACGCCGGACCACCTGTTCCGCTATGCCGAGACGGCCGCGGGGCGGGGCATCCGCGTCATCGTTGCCGGGGCCGGCGGAGCGGCCCACCTGCCGGGGATGCTCGCGGCGAAGACCCAGCTGCCGGTGATCGGCGTGCCGATCCCGACCCAGCACCTCGGCGGCCTCGACTCGCTCCTCTCGATCGTCCAGATGCCGCGGGGGATCCCCGTGGCGACGGTCGCGATCGGCAACGCGGAGAACGCAGCACTCCTCGCGGCCGCGATCCTCGCTCTCGGCGACGACGCGCTCGCCGCTCGACTGGCCGCGTATCGGGCCGCCCAGACCGCGAGCGTGCTCGCCGACGAGAGCAACGCCGAGCCCCTGGGCTGACGGGGCGGGCTGGTCGCCGCGCACTCGCGCGTCCCCAGCGCGATCCTGTCAGATGCGCGCCCGGGGAGCCGTATGCGCTGTCGGGGTCGCTGGAGGCGGGGTCGGGCGGCTTCTGCCCGGTCCGCGACGCTCGACTCGTGCTCAGTGGAGGCAGCGAGGGTCGCTCCCGCGGGGCCGCGAGGCGCGGGAACCCGCGATACGGTTCGTCACGCGAGGACCTGACAGGATCCGCGTCCACCCGTCCGCGCCCGCGCGCCGCCGAGCACTCCGCCGCGCGCGTCGCCGGGTACGCCCGCCGCGGTCGCGGTCGTCAGCCGCCGCGCAGCTCCCGGACGTTGTCGACGAGGATGATGCCGGCGAGGACGACGAGCGCCACCACGACCGCCTGGCTGGCATACGTCGTCGTCAGGACCACGGCCCCGACCGCGGCGAGGACGAGCGTCAGCCGCAGCAGGAGGAGGGTGAGGCGGCGCCGGAACGCCGCCTCGACGAGGGCGTACACGGCGATGACCACGATGACCGCGGCCCACGGGGTGGTCACGCGAAGGGCGATGAGCGCCACCATCCCGACGAGCACGAGGCTGACGCTGATCGCCGCCCACAGCTCGACGAGCCGGCCGTAGCGCGTCTCCTCGGCCGGGATCGGCCGGTGGTCGTGGCGAAGATGGGAGCGCGGGTTGCCCCAATCGCCGGCCCGGATCCGGTCGAGCTCATCCCGGGCGGCCCGTGTCGTCTCGGCCAGGTCCACCGCGCGGCGGCGTTGGGCGGCCTGGGCGGCCTCGGCCTCGGCGAGCGTCGCCGTCGCGCGGGCCCGCAACCCCGTCAGCGCCGGGTCGTCCTCCAGGGAGCGGACCTCCAGCGCGAGCGACCGGAGCTGGCCGCCGGCGGCCTCGATCTCGCCGTCGAGCACCGCCGCCTCTTCGCCCAGCGCCATGATCCGCGCCGCCAGCGTCGACGGCGCCCTGCTCGGCGGGGCCACCTTGTCGAGGCCGGCCCAGCCGAGCGGGTCGTGCCACGTCTGGCGGACCGTCCCGTTCCGGTTGTACTTCGGGCCGGCCGGCGCGCGCTCACCGGCGAAGCGGTCGTACGTGTCGAGGCCGAACAGCCCGCGATACCCGTCGACCCAGGGGACGGAGTCGTCGATCGGGACCGGTGTCCAGGCGGCGTCGCGGCCGGGCCCGATCGCCAGCCCGTCGGCCCTCCCGTAGTCGATGAACCCGACGTTGAGGGCCCCCTCCAGCTTCGCCGCGAGGTCGCCGGGGTCGGGCTGGCGGAGCGTGTCGCGCCAGAACCGGCGGAAGGCGGCCAGCGGGCCGCGAAGGCGGGCGATGCCGGGAACCGGAGCGGCCGTGAGGTAGTCGCCGCGCTCGAAGTAGGCCGCGTGGGACCCGCCGCCGGGGTTGATGACCGGGTGGGTCCCGTCCTTCTCCAGCGCCGGGTCGTCCCAGCGGCGCCGCAGGTCGTCGCCCACGTAATCGTGGGCCGCGCAGGCGACCCAGACTGGGACGGGGCCGTCGGGCGCGTCGTCGAGGAAGACGAAGAGCTGCTCCCAGTCCGCCTCGTGGTCGTTGGCGCCGGCAAAGGTCGAGCGCCAGTCGTTCATCGCGTAGAAGAAGACGTAATGGAGGACGATCCAGCCGTCCCGGCGCAGGACACGGGCGTGGTACACGTTGCGGTCGTCGGTCGCGCGGATCGCCTCGTACGTGACCGACGCCGCCGCCGCCGTCCCGCCGGGCACCGTCCCGCGGAGCAGGAGCGAGGCGGTGAAGCCGGCGTCGACGAGCCGGGCGAACAGGCCAACGCGCGCCAGCCGGCCGGGCGCCCGCAGGATCTCGCGCTCGGGGCGCAGTCGCCAGCGGGCCAGCTCCAGGCGTCCCAGCGGCTCCTGCACGAAGCGGAGGTACAGCGACTCGCCGGGGCCGGCGGCCGCGGCCGCGAGGCGCTCGGGAGTGACCTCGCCGCGCGCGACGAGCACGCGGCGGTCCCGCTCGCCGGTGCCGGCGAGGACGTCGCAGGCGGCGAGATACGGCTCGACCGCCATCGGGTAGAACAGCTCCCCGCGGTTGTAGCGGAGGATCGGCTCGTGGGCCCGGAGCAGGTCGAGGTCCTCCTCCGTGAGCGACGCCGCGCCCGAGCCCGCCCCGGTCACCGCGCTCGACGGCGGGCTGGCCGGCTCCACGGCGTCGACGGGATCCGGCGTCGCGGCGGTCATCGCCGGCCACCCCCGGGCGGGGCGAGCGGCACCGCCGAACCTCGCTCGACCGGCGGGTCGACCAAGTCGCGGATCTCGCGACCGTTCAGGTAGAACGCGGTGCCGACGACGATCGCGAGCCGGACCGGGTCCTCGCTCCCCAGGTACCACGTCCAGAGCATGACGAGCAGGCCCATGCCGGTCGTGAGCATCGCCAAGGTCCAGCCCCAGCGGGGCCGGACGAAGAGGAGCACCGCGCTGGCGAGGGACATCGCCGCCCAGACCGCGGTCGCCGCCCGGACCACTTCGGCCGGCACGGCGAGCCCCTTGATCGCGAGATCCGCGAGCGGCCGCAGGCCGGTGACGCCGGTGAGCGCCCAGGCGGCCCCGGCGAGGCCGAGGACGGCGAGCACGTAGAGACCGAACGGCCGGCCGGCGATGCGCATCGGCCGGAGTCTACGGCCCGACGATCAGGGCCGGATGCCGAATTCGCGGCGAAGGGCGCTCGTCGCGGCGCGGTGGCCGCTCATTCCGTGCACCCCGCCGCCGGGCGGCGTCGACGAGGAGCAGAGGTAGACGCCGGGGATGGGGGTGCGGTACGGATCGACGGCGAGCACGGGGCGGGCGATCACGTTCGGGAGCGTGGCGAGGCCGCCGCCGATGTCGCCGCCGACGTAGTTCGGGTTGTAAGCCTCGTGACCGGCGGCCGTGAGCGTGTGCCGGCCCAGGACGAGGTCGCGGAAGCCCGGCGCCGCCCACTCGACCTCGCGCTCGATCGCCTCGACGGCGTCGGCGTCGGAGCCGTGCGGGACGTGCGCGTAGGCCCACGCGCTGTGCCGGCCTGCCGGCGCCCGCGAGGCGTCCATGACGGTCGCCTGGACGACGATGGCGAACGGTCGTCCCGGGAACCGGCCCGCGGCGACCGCGCGCTCGGCGGCCGCAAGATGACCGAGCGTCCCGCCGAGATGGACCGTCCCCGCCCGGGCCAGCGCCGGGTCTCGCCAGGGGATCGGCCCGCCGAGCGCCCAGTCCACCTTGCTGACGCCGGGCCCGTAGCGGAACGCGGCGAGGCGGCGCCGTGGGCCGCTCGGCAGCGCATCCCCGGCGAGCGCGACGAGCTGGCGCGGGGTCACGTCGAGCAGCACGGCGCGCACGGGCGGCAGGTCGGCGAGCCGGCTGACCGGAGCGCCCGTCACGACCTCGCCGCCGAGCCGGACGAGCACCGCGACCAGCGCGTCGGCGAGCCGCTGCGATCCGCCCCGCACCACCGGCCAGCCGACGGCATGGGCGGCGGTGGCGAGGACGAGGCCGAAGGCGGCACTCCCCGGTGACTCGAGGGGGACCATCGCGTGGGCGGCGAGCGCGCCGAGCAACGCCCGGGCGGGCTCTTCGCGGAACGCCAGGCGGGCGAGCGCGACGGCCGGGAGGAGCGCCGCCGGGCCGAAGCGCGCCGCCGTCACGAGGTGCCGTGTCGGCCGCGGCACCGGCCCCAGGACCCACGGCATGAGCTGATCCGCGTCCCGGGCCAGCGGCCCGACGAGCCGGCGCCACGCGGCACCGTCCCGCCCCAGGCCGGCGGCCGTCTCCTCGACCGAGCGGTGGAGGAGCACCCCGCGGTCCGGCTCCAGCACGTGGGCGGCCGCCACCTCCGGGTGCGCCAATTCGACGCCGAGCGCCGCGAGGTCCAGCGTCCGGAAGAACGGCGACACGAGCGCGGTCGCCACGACGGTCGCGCAGGGGTCGTGGACGAACCCCGGAAGCGTCAGCTCGGCCGACCGCAGCCCGCCCCCCGCGGCGGGCGCTCCCTCGTACACGCGCACGGCGAGCCCGGCGCGGGCGAGCGTGATGGCGGCCGCGAGCCCGTTCGGGCCCGAGCCGACGACGATCGCCTCGAGCGCGCTGTCGGGGATGTTGGTCACCCGCCCATCCTCTCAGCTCGCCGATCGGCGCCGCAATCGGTGCCTCGCCGTCAGGCCCCGCCGGTCGCTCCCGTGAATCGCCAGGCGCCGATCCGGAGGGCGGGGACGAGCACCGCCCCGAGCTCCCCCTTGAGCAGCCGGCGCTCCGCCGAGACCGCCTCGACGGCTGCGAGCGCGTCGAGGTAGGACTGGGTGAACCGCAGGTTCCGGACCGGTCCGACGATCTCGCCGTCGCGGACGAGGAACGTCCCGTCGCGGGTCATCCCGGTGACGACCGCCAGCTTCGGGTGGACCACGTTCGTGTAGTGGAAGCGCGTCACGAGCAGGCCGTCACGGAGCCCGGCGAGCACGTCGGCGCGCGGCGTGGTCCCGGGAGCCATCGCCGCGTGGAGCGGGAACGGTCCCCACGGGTTGGGCGCCGGCAGGCCGTGCCCGGTCGAGGCGACGCCTGCGCGGGCCGCGGTCGCCGCGTCGTGGACGACCTCGCGGCAGACCCCGGCGTCGAGCATCACGACGCGCCGCGTCGGAACGCCCTCGTAGTCGAACGCAGCCGGCATCCCGGCCGGGTCGCCGGCGTCGTCGACGATCGTCACGAGGTCGCTCGCGACGCGCCGTCCGGGCTCGAAGAACGAGCGGCCTTCCTCGACGGCGAGGGCCGAGAAGCCCACGAACCCGAGGCTGTCGAGGAGGTCGACGACGGCGTGCTCCTCGAGGAACACGGCATGCTCGCCCGGTGGCAGGTCGACGGGCCGAGCCGAGCGGCGGGCCTTCTCGGCGGCCTCGAGACCGACGGCCGCCCCGTCGATCGTCGTGGCGTCGACCGCGGCGGCCTCCCCGTACCCGGTCCCGTCGTCCGGGCCCATCGTCACGGCGAGGAGCCGTGCGCTCGTGCGCGACTCGGCCGCACGGATGCCGGAGGTCGTGGCGACCGCCACCGTCTCCACGCCGGTCGCGAACGAGCCGAACGCGGCCACGCCCGCACGATCCGCCGCGGCGACGACGGCCCGCACGACGGCCGCGCGGAGCTCGGGCGACGCCTCGGCCGTGCCGGTTGCGAACGCCGCGCCGCTGAGCCGGGGTGGCGCCGCGGCCGGCAGGCCGGGCCAGTCGGGCGTCTCCTCGGCGACGGCGGCGATCCGCCCGGCGGCCTCGGCGAGGCTGCGCAGGCCGTCGGGGTCCGTGCGCCCGGACGACGCCACGCCCACGCGCGTGCCGCGGACGAAGCGGAGGTTCACCCGGACGTCCGTCTCGGCCACGTTCTGGTGGATCTCCGAGTTGGCGAACCGGGTGAGCGCCTCGTCGCCGGCAGCGACGAGCACCTCGACCTCCGACGCGCCCTCGGCGGTGGCGAGGCGCAGCACCCGCTCCGCGAGGGCGAGTGCCTCCTCGGGCGCCGTCGAGCCTCGGGCGCCCGCCGGCGCCGTCATCCCATCACCCCGACCTGGACGTCGCGGAAGCGCGCCCCGGAGCAGCCGTGGCCCACGTGCCCGCCCTGGACGGGCTCGCCCTTGCCGCAGTTCGCCGTCCCGAGCATCACGTAGCTCGACGCATCGCCGATCGCGTCGCAGCTGCCCCAGAACTCGGGGGTGATCCCGGTGTACGTCGCGTTGCGGTAGAGCCGGCCCAGCTTGCCGCCCTTGATGTCGTAGGCCAGCTCGGTGGCGAACTGGAAGTTGAGGCGGCGGTCGTCGATCGACCAGCTCCGGTTGTAGGCGAGGAACAGGCCGTCGTCGGTGTCGGCCACGATGTCGTCGAGGCTCATGCCCGGCTTGGGGAGCAGGTTCACGTTCGTCATCCGGATGAGGGGGATCCGGTTCCAGCCGTCCGCCCGCATCGCGCCGCCGGAGCGACGGCCGATCCGCGGCGCGGTCTCCCGGGACGAGAGGTAGCCGACGAAGACCCCCGCCTGCACGATCGGCACGGCCTGGGCCGCGACGCCCTCGTCGTCCCAGCCGAAGGTCCCCATCCCGTCCGGGGCCGTGGCGTCGGCCACGATGTCGACGATCTCCGAGCCGTACCGGAACCCGCTCTCGAGCCTGTCGGTCGTCAGGAAGCTGGTCCCGGCGAAGCTGGCCTCGGTACCGAACACCCGGTCGAGCTCGATGGGATGGCCGCAGCTCTCGTGGATCTGCAGGTAGAGCTGCGACGGGTCGAGGATGATCGTCCGCCGCCCGGGCGGCAGCTGGGGCGCCGTGAGGAGCTCGACCGCCTCGGCGGCCACCCGCTCGGCCGCGCCCGCGAGGTCCATCGAGCGGACGTGCTCGTAGCCGGCGCCCTGCCAGGCCCCCCCGGCGTCGGGGTAGCTGCGGCGCTGGTGCTCGTCGCCGTCGACGGCGTTCGCCTCGATCGCCGCGCCGCAATGGGTGATCACCTGCTCGGTGGAGCTGCCGTCGCTCGCGGCGAAGGTCTTCCACTCGCGCTGGGCGCCGTACGTGGAGTCGGTGAACGCGACGCCGGGGTTGCGGTTCATCGCGACGTCGGCGTCGAGGAGGTCGGCGATCTTCGTCTCCAACGGGATCGCGAAGGGGTCCTCGACGAGCGGGGTCTCGAACCGGCCGCGGGCGGGGGGCCGGTCGTCGAGGGCCACCCGGTGCCGAAGCGCGGTGGCGCTGGCCCGGGCGATCCGGACGGCCTCGGCGGCGACCCGGTCGGCCTCGGCCGCGGCCAGCCGGTGCGACGAGGCGAACCCCCATGCGCCGTCCACGAGGACGCGGACGCCGAAGCCCTCGGTCTCGTGGCTGACCACGCCGGCAAGGCGGCCGGTCTTGACGTCGATCGACTCCTCGCGGCGGCGGACGACCCGCACGTCGGCGTACGTGGCTCCCCGGGCCGCCGCCGTGTCGAGAGCCCGGTCGGTGATCTCGCGCATGGGCCCCAGCGTACCGGCGCCCGGCATGCCGTGCAGAGGGTGAGCGCACCGGCCGGCTGGCAGCTCGAGGACGGGGTCGCTCCGCCGGCCTGACCCGCTACTCTGAGCGCCATGACGACGGAGGTGCCGGGGCGCGGGCTCTTCATCACGCTCGAAGGGCCCGACGGCAGTGGCAAGACGGCCCAGGCGGAGCGCATCCGGGCGGCCGTCGCGGCGGCAGGCCGCGACGTGCTCCTCGTCCGCGAGCCGGGCGGAACGGCCGCCGGCGAACGGATCCGGGCGATCCTCATGGACCGCGACGAGTCCTCGGTGCACCTGACTCAGCGGGCCGACGCCCTCCTGTTCATGGCCGCCCGGGCCCAGCTCGTCGAGCGGGTGATCGAGCCGGCGCTGGCGCGGGGCAGCGTCGTGATCTCCGACCGCTACCTCGACTCGACCCTCGCCTACCAGGGCTTCGGCGGCGAGCTCGGCGTGGAGCTGCTCCTGCCGGTGGGGCGGTTCGCGACGGGCGGCCTGCGACCGGACCTGACGATCCTCTTCGACGTCCCGGTGGAGGTCGGCCTCGCCCGCAAGAGCGACGCCGAGACGACCCGCTTCGAGGCGCACTTCGACCTCGCGTTCCACGAGCGGGTGCGGGCCGGGTACCTCTCGCTCGCCGCCGCCGAGCCCCACCGCTACGTCGTGATCGACGCGTCCGCGCCGGAAGCCGACGTGCTCGCCGCGGCGCTCGCCGCGCTCGCCGGCCGGATCGACCTCGACGAGACCTCCGCCTGACCCGCGGGCCTGCGGCAGGCACGCGGCCGGTCGGCGGCCGCAACGGTCCGGCACGCCGTGATGTGCGTCGGCGCTGACCGTCAGCCGGCGCGAACCTCCGCGATCGCGCCACTGCCGGAGTCACGCGCGCCTTCGAGCGCCGCGAGAGCCGCCGCCAGGAGCTCGTTCGCCGAGGCGCCGTCGACCGGGAAGCGGGCGATTCCCGCGGACACGGTCACGGCGCGGCCGCCGATCGGCCCGAGGGCCTCGACGGCGTCGAGCACGCGCCGCGCCACGACGACCCCGCCGCTCCCCGGGGCCACGACGGCGAACTCGTCGCCGCCGATCCGGGCCACGGTGTCCACCAGGCGGACGTGCTCGGCGAGGACGGCCGCGACCGCCCGCAGGACGTCGTCGCCGGTCGCCGCGCCGGCCTCGGCGTTCGTCGCCCGGAACGCGTCGACGTCCACGACCACCACCGACACGTCGGTTCCGAGCCGCTCCGCCCGGGCGATCTCCAGCTCGAGGACGCGGTCGAGCGTCCGGCGGCTCGCCAGCCCGGTCAGGGCATCGGTGCCGGCGACGCGCGCCAGCCAGTCGCCGCGCTCCTCGACGAGCGACGCCAGGCGGGCGCGATCCAGGGCGAGGGCGGCGATGCCCGCAGCCGCCCGCAGCAGCTGCGTCGTCGATTCGTCGATCTCACGCTCACCGGGCCAGCCGAACGCCATGACCCCGACGACGAGGTCGACGCCGTCGTGGGCGACGACGAGGGGGAGGTCGACGCTGGTCGTGGCGGCGCCGTCGGGCGAGGCGCCGGCCCGGCCGACGGCCGGCCGCCCCTCGCGGGCCGCAACCGCGATCGGATGGTCGGGATGCTGCGCCACGTCGGCCGCGAACGCCGCCTCCGCGCCGGGCGGGAAGCCGTCGCTCGCGACAAGGTGCAGCGCGCCCGACTCGGGCTCCCGGACGAACAGCGCCGTCCTCGAGGCGCCCGCCGCCGACGCCGCGCCGGCCAGCAGGTCCCCGAGGTCCGCGTCGACGTCGGCCGAGCGAGCGAGGCGGGCGATCGCCGCAGCGAGGAACGCGGTCGGGTCGGCGGACGGCGCCGGTTCGGCGGACGGCGCCGGTTCGGCGACCTGTGCCGGAACGGCGGGCAGTGCGGGGTCGGTCACGTCTCCCTCCACGCGCGGCCTCGATCGGGCGATCGGTGCCGGAGTCGAGCGGATGATACGCGCGGTACGACTCCTCGGCCGGTCGGGCCGGGCGCGCCATAACTCGGCGGCCGGTCGGGCCGGCCGCGCCCTATACTCCGGCCCGTGAAGCTCGTGGTCGCGATCGTCAACCCCGAGGACGCCGCACCCCTCGTCGACGCGCTCCTCGAGCGCGACTTCCGGGCGACGCGGCTGCCCAGCTCCGGCGGCTTCCTGAAGCAGACGAATGCCACCGTCATCCTCGGCGTCGACGAGGACTCGATCGACGAGGTGATGGGCGTCATCCGGGACCACTGCCACGCCCGGACGCAGCTCGTGAACCCGATGCCGCCGATCCTCGAGCCGGGCGAGTTCTTCCTGCCGTACCCGCTCGAGGTCGAGGTCGGCGGGGCCACGGTCTTCGTTCTGCCCGTGGATCGCTTCGAGCGCCTGTAGCGGTTCCGCGGCAGAGCGGCAGCGCGGCAGCGCGTCCGACGCTCCCCCGATTCCCGCAAATCCGCTCCACGCGTTCCCCCGAAGGAAGGGGTGAACGACGACCGTTCGTTCAACTCCTCCTCTCCCCCGCGGGGCGACCTCCCTCCCCCCGCAGCGACCGCCCCGGTCCGCCGCCGGGGCGGTCGCCGTTTCCCGTACGATCGGGTGGTGAGCCCCTACCGACCCGACCTCGTCGAGTGCTGGATCTTCCGGTTGCCGCCGGGAGCCGCGCCGGAGTTCCTCCTCATCCGCCGCGGGCCGGACCGCATCTTCCCGGGGCTCTGGCAGTGCGTGACCGGCGGCCTCGAGCCGGGCGAACGGGTCCCGATGACGGCGCTGCGCGAGGTCGGCGAGGAGGTCGGCTTCGGGCCGCCCGAGATCGAGGCGTTCTACGACCTCGACCAGGTCACCCACTTCTACGACGAGGGGCCCGACGCGATCGTCGCCGGGGCGATCTTCGCCCTCCGCGTCCGCCCCGACGCCGAGCCCGTGCTCTCCCACGAGCACGACGGCTTCCGCTGGGCCGACCGCGAGGAAGCCCTCCGCCTCGTGATCTGGCCGTCGTACCGCGACACGATCGACCGGATCCTGGGCAAGCTCCTCGACCCGGACGTCGAGCGCTGGTTCCGCCTCGACCTCGAGGGTCACCGCCTCGCCCGCTGAGCCGGCCGGCCGCCGCCCGCGGCCGTCACCTGCGGCGCGCGCGCCGCGCGTCACCAACGCTGCCCTCAGCGACCTCCCGCCCGCCTCCGGATCCTCTCAGAAGCTCACCACGCGAGCCGTACGGGAGATCCAACCCCGGATCGGCCGGCTCCGGCCGCTCCCGGGTCGATGAGATCCTCTCACTCGCTTCGTGGGTGCTGCTTCTGCTGAAGTCACGGGCGCCCGCGAGCGTCTCTCCGCACCAACGGGGAGACCCGGACCCGGCGGCGCGAGGAGCGAGCTGCGATACGGTTCGCCACGCGAGCATCTGCGATGAACGACAGGGCGCGAATCGACCCGGTCGGGGAGCGGAGCCAGCCCGGGACGGTGCGGCCGTCCGTCGGGAACGCCGCTCGCAGCACAGTCGCGTGCTCCGCCAGCCGGCGTCGGTTCGTGGCGCCGTCCGCGACGGCGACCCACGCGCCGACCGTGTCGGGGATCCAGCCGAGATCCTTCACGATCTCCGGGGCGAGGCGGCGGTACCGGTCCACCGTCCCGATGAGCCGCTGGACGTCGACGATCTCCGTCTTGAGCTCGACGACGAGCAGCGTCCGCGTTGACGGGTGCCACGCCAGGATGTCGACGACGCCGCGCTCGCCCCAGATCGAGAACGAGCGCTCGGGAACAGCCTCCCAGCCGGCGGCGAGCAGCACCCCGGCAGCCACCTCGTGCATGGCCGAGTGGCCGGCGTTGACCAGGCGATCCAGCTCCGTCCCGTTCCAGCGGATGAGGACCTCGAGATCGGCGTCCAGGGAGCCGGCGACCGCGAGGAGCTGACCGAGTCGCACGCCGGCGAGGTCGCCGCGCTCGATCCGGGCCACGACCGCTCGCGGCACGCCCGCTGCCGTCTCGACGTCGGCCTGGCGCAGGTTCGCCCTCACTCTGAGCGCACGGACCGAACGTCCGACCTTCGATGCGTCCATCGGCGCACCGTACCCAACTCCGCTCACCCGGCACTTGCGTCCGCGTCTGCGGCAGGCCGGAAGGTCGCCTCAGGGCGGTCCGAGCGTCACCTCGTGGAGCTCGTGCTCGCCCGGGATCCCGCGGAGGGCGCGGACCCCGATGCTGCGGACCCGAGAGCCCTCGGGGAGCTCCCCGCCGAGCGCATCCCGGGTGCGCTCGGAGACCAGGATCTGGCCGCCGCCGGCCACCGCGCAGATCCGGGCGACGGCGTGGACGGAGATGCCGACGTAGCCGTCCTCCGTGAGCGTCGGCCGGCCGCCGTGGATGCCCGCCCGGATGCGGACCGGCACCCGGTCCGCGCCCACGCCCTCCGCGATCCTGCGCTGGATCGCGAGCGCTGCCGCCACCGCGGAGGCCGGTCGCTCGAAGCTGGCGAAGTACTCGTCGGCGCGGGCGTCGACCTCGTGGCCCCCCGCGGCGCGGACCGCCCGGCGGTGGATGCGGCGCACCTCGGCGAGCAGCGGGGCATAGCCCTCGCCGAGCTCGTGCAGGAGCCGGGTCGAGCCCTCGATGTCGGTCATCAGGAACGTCACGGCGCCGGTCGGCAGCGAGGCGACCGAGGCGGGGCTGCGCCGCTCCGCCCGGAGCTGGCCGGTGATGAAGCCCACGGGGACGATCCGGTAGCGCTTCGCGGCACGAAGGAGCCGCGTCCGCGCCAGCTCGCGGGCCGCGTCGCTCTCGAACCTGACCCGCTCGAAGCGGGCGAGGGCGTTGCGGACGTGCGCCTCGTCGTGGATCGGCAGCCGCCGCCGCCCCTCCGCGTCGACGTAGGCGAAGGCGCTGTCCCGGAGCCGGGCCCGTTCCGACGCGCTGATCTTCGGCATGGGCGGACGATACCCCGCGACGTACAATCCCCCGCACCGACGGGCGGCGCAGGAGGAGCGGGATCGACGATGCAGACGACCGAGGCCGCGGCGCGGCGCCACTTCCGCTCGAAGGTGGACACCATCCGCCCGACCTACGGCTTCGAGGACGTCTCGCTCGCCCCCGGGACGGAGACCGTCGAGCCGAACGACGTCTCGCTCGAGCAGGACTTCGCCGGGATCCCGCTCCGCATCCCGGTCCTCGCGGCCGCGATGGACGCCGTCGTCGACGCACGCAGCGCCGGCGCCCTCGCCGCTCTCGGCGGCCTCGCCGTCCTCAACCTCGAGGGCGTCCAGGCCCGCTACGAGGACCCCGACCCGATCCTCGAGCGGATCGCCACGGCTCCCGCCGCGGAGGTCCAGGCGGTCCTCGCCGAGTCGTACGCCGCGCCGGTCCGCGAGGAGCTGATCGCGCGCCGGATCGAGGAGATCCACGCCGCCGGCTCGAAGGTCGCCGTCGCCGCGACCCCCGGCGCCGCCCGCCGCTTCGGTGCGTTCTGCGCGGAGCACGGCGCCGACCTCTTCCTCGTCCAGAGCCAGGTGAGCAGCGCGCGCCATCTCGCCTCCGAGTACGAGCCGCTCTCTCTCGCCGAGTTCACTCGTTTCATGCCGATCCCGGTCGCCGTCGGCAACACGACGAACGCCGAGGCCGCCTTCGCGCTCCTCGAGCAGGGCGCGGCCGCCGTCTTCGTCGGCGTCGGCCCCGGGGCCGCCTGCACGACCCGCGAGGTGCTCGGGATCGGCGTCCCCCAGGTCACCGCGATCAGCGACGTGGCCGCCGCGCGCGACGCGTTCTTCGCCGAGACCGGGCGCTGGGTGCCGGTCGTCGCCGACGGCGGGATGAAGCGGGGCGGCGACATCGCGAAGGCGATCGCCGCCGGCGCCGACACCGTCATGCTGGGCAGCCCCCTCGCCCGCGCCGAGGAGGCGCCCGGCCGCGGCACGAACTGGGGGATGGCCGCGCCGTCGCCGGTCCTGCCGCGGGGTACGCGGATCCACGTCGGCACGGTCGGGACGATGGAGCGGATCCTCTTCGGGCCCTCGCAGGTGACCGACGGGACGGAGAACCTCGTCGGCGCGCTCCGCCAGTCGATGGCGGCGCTCGGCGCCCGCACGATCCGCGAGATGCAGCAGGTCGAGATCGTCTACGCGCCCTCGGTCGGCACCGAGGGCAAGTCCTGGCAGCTGCGGGGCCGGTAGGGCGGCGCGCCGGGCCGGGCCTGACTCCCGCCCGCCGGACGCCTCGCACACCCAGATGCCCGACGCCTACGGCGAGCAACTCGCGGCCTGGGGGAAGGTCGTGCTCCTCGAGACGACTGGGCGCGTCAGCGGGCAGCCGCGCGGACCGCGGTCGGGTTCGTCGAGGAGCCCGACGGGAGCCTGCTCGTCGCGGCCGGCAGCGCCGAGACAGACTGGGCCGCGAACCTCCTGGCGAACCCGGCCTGCCACGGCACGATCGGCGAGGAGCGGCGCCCCTACACGGCCGAGGAGATCGACGGCCCCGACCGCTCGCGCGCGATCGCCGAGCTCATCCTCAAGTACGGCACCCCGGCCGAGAGCCTCGGCTCGGGCCCGGCGTTCCGGCTCCGCCAGGTCGGCTGAGGCCGGGCGCGGGCGGCCGGGCGGCCGCAATGCCACGCTCGACGGTTCGACTACTTGAGGATCCCGTACTTCACCACGAGCCGGACCGCGGTGATCTTGTAGCTGAATGGGCCCTTCGACCAGCCGCTCGGTGCCGTGAACGAGTCGATCACGGCCCGCACGTAGCGGCCGGAACGGATCCCGGTGAGGTTCGTGATCGTCTGGCCGTCGAAGTCGGTCGCGATCGTGTCCATCGCGACCCGCGCCCGGGTGGTGTTGTACATCGAGCCCCAGTCGCCGCCGTTCCACGGGGCCAGGCCGATCTTCGGCGCCGTCGTGCCGGTCCAGGAGCCCTGCACCTGGAACGAGAGCGACGAGTACGTGGAGGCCGACGGCAGGTAGAACTGGTAGCCGACGGCCCGCCAGGCGACCGCGTCGGGGCTCCCCGACGGCGGCGTGAAGGCCATCGTGAGCGCCCCGGTGCTCGTCGTGCTGTACTGGGACTGGATCGACGGGTCGCTGGGGGCGCTGAACCTGCGCGGGCCCGGCGACACCGTGATCGTCTTCGTGTACCAGGTCATCTTCTTCGCCGACAGCGTCACGTACGACGTGTACGTCTTCCTCGCGCCGAAGGCGTCGGCCAGGACCTGGACGACCTTGTACTTGCCGGCCGGCAGGACCTTCCCGCTCGACGTGCGGCCGTTCCAGGAGTACGCATACGGGCCGCTCGCGCGGGCGAGCGAGGCCGACTTGACGACCGGGTCCTTGCCCGACACCACCCGGTAGACCTTGATCGAGACGGAGGCCGCCTCGTTCCGGGTGCCCCTGATCGCGACCGTGTCCTTCCACGTGTCCTTCACCGGGTACACCGACGAGCTGCTGACGCCGACGCCCGAGGCGTTGACGGTGTTGGCGACCACGGTCTTCGCGAGCCCACCGGAGCCCGGCTTGAAGACGGTCTCGACGCTGACGTCGGGCGTGAAGGAGGCGACGACGGAGCGCGCCCCGAGGGCGAGGGTGGTCGTGTACGAGGCGGCCCCGGCGACGACGGGGACGGTCGCCTTCAGGACGCCGTCGACGCGGAAGGCGACGGTGCCGGCGACCTCCCGGGTCACCCCGGTGGCGACGGGGTGGACGCTAGCCGTGAGCTTGACCGGCACGCTCGACTCCCAGGTCAGGCGGTCGGAAGTGACGACGACCTCGACGCCGGACTTGCCGACGACCTGGCGGAACGGTGCCGCGGACGCCTCCGCGAAGTTGCCGCCGTTGCCCGAGTAGACCGCCGTGATGTCGTGCGTGTCCTCGTCGGTGACTGCTTCCCACGAGGTGTCGAACGACGCGATGCCGCCGACGAGGGCGACCGGGCCGGCGATCGCCGTGGCGCCCTCGAAGAAGGTGACGGTTCCGGTCGGCGCCGGACCGGGCGCGCCGGTCGGCGGCCACGTGACCGTCGCCGTGATGGTGACGTCCTGGCTGGCGACGGCCGGGTTGGCGGTCGAGGTCACCGCCGGAGCTGCGATCGCCGGCGTGATCGTGAGGGTCGCCGGCACGAGCGTCGTGACGGCGTAGTTGGGTGCCGCGAGGGTCCCGGCCGCACAGGTGATCGGGCGCGTGCCGACGTTGTCGGTGACGAGCGCCGTCGTCGAGCAGGACGGGGAGCCGGTCAGGTCCGCCGACCCGGCGGTCTCGCCGTTGACGAAGCCGGTCACGGTCGCCGTCAGCACGGGGTTCGGCAGGCCGTACTGGCGGGTCTTGGCGACGGCGGTGAGTCTGAGCGCGGCGGGCGTGATCGTGAGGGTGGCGCCGCTCACGTTGAACGAGTAGTTCGCAGCGGCGAGGTCGTTGGGGAGGCAAGCAATGGGATACGGGCCGACGCCGTCGGCGGTCGTCGCGATCGTCGAGCACGTCGGGTTGCCGGTCACGCCGGACGTCGCCAGCGTTTCGCCGCCGACGAACCCGGTGTAGGACCAGGTGAGGGCCGGGTTCGGCGAGCCGTAGGGGCGGCTCTTCGGCTCGGCCGCGACGGTCAGTGTCGCCTTCGCGATGCTCGCCGTTGTGGCTGGCTGGGTGAGCGTGTAGTTTGCCGCGTCGATGCCCGTGATCGACAGGCCGGCCACGGTGACCGTCTTTCCGGTGCCGACGTTCTTGTCGGCGAATGTTCCGGTGGCGCCGGCCGTCACGAGCGTCGTCGTGGTGTCGCCTGTGGCCCGCCCAACGAGCGTCGCGCTGCCCAGACCCGCCAGTGGCGCGGTCGTGTTCCCGTCGTAGACCTTGCCGGGCGACGAGATGCCGCTGACGGTGAGCGCCTTCGCGGTGATGACGCCCGTCGTGTCGTTGACGAGCGTCACGGCGTAGTTCGCGCCGGGCGTGGTGGGGTTGCCGTCGCTCACCGTGCCGGCCGGGACGATCGCCTTGTTCGTGCCGACGGTCTTCGTCGTGAACGCCTGGGTCCAGGTGGCCGTGTCGGTCCCGGCGAGCGCGCCGGATGTGATCGTCGGCGTCCCGGCCGCCGCGAGAGTTCCGTCGTAGACCTTCGTCGCCGTCACGGCCGTCACGGTGATCGGTCGGGCGGTGATCGTCGCGGTCGTGGCCGCGGTGGTCGCCGCCAGCTGGTAGTTGCCGGCGTCGGTTCCGCCGATGCTGATCCCGGAGACGGTGACGGGCTTGTTCGTGCCGACGTGCTTGGTGTTGAACGCGGCGGTCGTGTGGGCGATGTCGACGACGTCGCCGCCGACCTTGTTGCTACCGAGGGTGACGCTCGCCGCCGTGGTCCCGTCGTAGACCTTGTTGGTCGCGATTGCGGTGACCGTCAGCGTGGCTTTCGTGATCGCGGCCGTCGTCCACACACTCGTACTCTGGAGGGTGTAGTTGGCTGCGTCCGCGCCGGTCTTCGTGATGCCGAGGACGTCCACGTGCTTGCCGGCCCCGACGTCGGGGTCGACGAAGTCAGCGCTGGCGTAGTCGAACGTGAGGTCGTCGCCGCTGACCTTGCCGGCGCTCGCGAGGGTGACCGTGGCGACCAGTCCGCCGTCGTAGACCTTGTTGACGCCGGTCGCGGTGACGGTGATCGGCTTCGGCGAGATCGTCGCCGGGTCGGTCGCCGTCGCAGCGCCGAGCGCATAGTTGCCGGCGGCGGTCCCTGCGAGCGTGATACCGCTCAGCGTGACGGTCTTGCTCGTCCCGACGTTCTTGTCGGCGAACGCCGCCGTGCCGGAGCAGACAACGTTCCCGGCGTCGTCCGCGAGGACGCCCGTCAGCGCGCAGGTGGTCCCGGGCGCGGCGGTCGTCCCGTCGTAGACCTTGTCGGGCGCGCTCACGATCGGCGCGATCGACCGCTTCGTGATGTCCGCGGTCGTCGAGGCGGTCGCGTTGAACGTGTAATTGCCGGCGTCGAGGCCGGTCACGTTGATCCCCGTGACGTTCACTGTCTTGCCATTGCCGACGGCCGCGGTGGCGAACGAGGCGCCGGTGTAGGCGACCGCGAGCGTGTCGGCGTTGACCCGGTTGTCGGACAGCGTGACGCTGGCGGCCACGGTGCCGTCGTACTCCTTGTTGATCCCGGTCGCCGACACCACGAGCGCCCGCTTGTTGATCGTGAGCGTCCCCGGCACGTAGTCGACCACGTAGTTCGCGTCGGTTGCCCCGGAGCAGGTGATCGGGGCCGTCCCGACGGGCGTGGTCGTGGTCGCAGCCGAGGAGCAAGTCGGCGGGGTGTCGAGATCGCCGGCATCGTCGCCGGCCACGAACCCGCCGTAGGCGGCCGTAAACGCGGGATTGGCGTTCCCGTACGTCTTCGTCGCGTTGTTCGCCGTGATCGTGAGCGAGGCTCCACCGACCGAGAGCGTGCCGGGGACGAACGGCCCGAAGCTGTAGTTGACTGCGGTCAGCCCCCCCACCGTGCAGGTGATCGCGTAGCTGCCGGCCGGGCTCGTCGAGGTGGCGGCAGTCGAGCACGACGCAGCCCCCGCCACACCCGACGTCGCGAGCACCTCACCGTTGGCGAAGCCCGTCATGGTCGCGGTCAGCGCGGGGTTGACAGCGCCGTACGTCCGGTTCTTGTTGTCCGCGGTGACCGTCAGCGGTGCCTTCGTGACCGACAGCAGTGCAGCCGTGTAGGCGAATGAGTAGTTGACGTCGGCACCGCCCGAGCAGGTGATCGGGTAGGTGGCAACGGGGCTATCGGTCGTGGCCGTCGTCGAGCAGGTGGGAGACGTGTCCACGTCGCCCGCGTCGTCGGTGCCCACGAAGCCCGAGTAGGTGAACGCGAGCGTGGGGTTCGGGCTGCCGTACGCGCGGGTCGTCGCGGTAGCCGCGATCGACAGGCTCTTCTTGTTGACCGTGACCGTCCCGGGCACGTACGTGAACGAGTAGTCGTTGTCGACGCCGCCGCTGCAGGTCGACGTGTACGTGCCGCCGGCGGGGTCGTACTGGTCGTAATCGGACGAGCAGGTCGGCCGCGTGTTCAGGTCGTTCGCCTTGTCGGTGCCCACCCAGGCTGCCGTGTCGTACTGCGGAGAGAGCGGCGGCGGCGTCGCGCCGTACGTCACCGTCGCGCTTGGCGCGGTCACGGTCATCAACTTCTTCTCGACTGTGAGGGTGCCGGGCGCGTATGTGAAGGAGTAGTTGCTCGACGCCAGCGTTCCGACCGACACGGTGATCGGGTACGTCGCGACATGGCTGGTCAGCGTCGCCGTTGTCGTCACCGACGGGTCGCCGGTCACCGACGTCGCGAGGGTGTCGCCAGGCTTGAAGCCGCTGTAGTGGACCGTGAACGCCGGGTTCGCGGCACCGTACGTCTTCGTCTTGTCGTCGGCGGTCACGGTGAGCGGCGCCTTCGTGATCGTCAGGTTCGCGCCGACGAACGTGATCGCATAGTTGGTGCCGCCGCTGAGGGTCCCCTGCTGGATAGCGCGCGCCCCGACGTTCTCGCCGGCGACCCGGGTGAGGCTCCCCGACAGGCCGTCGCCGCCGAGCAGCGAGCCGACGGTGATCTGGTAGGTGAGGGCGGGATCGGCGTCACCGTAGACTCTTGGTCCTCGCATCTGCCGTGACGGTGATCGGACGGGGGTCACGTCGACGTTGAAGGGCGCCGAGGTCGTGACGAGGTAGTTGGCGTCGGCGGCCTTGGTCGCGGTGATCGTGCAGGTGCCGGCGCCGGCGGTGATCGTCAGAGGAGGCCGCCGACGATCGAGCAAGCGGTCGAGCTGCCGGCGCTGAAGCGTGATGGCGCCGCTGCCGCTGCCGCCGCGTCACGCTGATCGTCGCGTCTGGGTGCGCCGTACGTCGCGCTCGCCGAGGGCGGTGATCGAGAGGGTCGCTTGGGCGGCCTTGTTGATCGTGACCGTTGAAGGGCGCCGAGGTCGTCGGCTCGTAGTCGTCGTCGCCGGCCTTGGTCGCGGTGATCGTGCAGGTACCGGTGCCGGAGACGACGTGGAGCTTGCCGGCCACGATCGAGCAGACAGTCAGGCGTCGACGACGTCGAACGAGACAAGGCCCGTCCCGCTGCCGCCCGTCGTGACGATCGTCGCGTCCGGGGCGCCGTACGTCGCGCTCGTCGGGCCGGTGATCGAGAGGACCTCCTGGGCGGCCTTGCCGATCGTGATCCCGAAGGGCGCCGAGGTCGTGACGAGGTAGTTCGCGTCGGCGGCCTTGGTGGCGGTGATCGTGCAGGTGCCGGCCCCGGCGGTGACGCGGAGGAGGCCGCCGACGATCGAGCAAGCGGTCGAGCTGCCGGCGCTGAAGGTGATGCCGCCGCCGCCGCTGCCGCCCGTCACGCTGATCGTCGCGTCCGGCGGCGCCGTACGTCGCGTCGACGGGGCGGTGATCGAGAGGGTCGCCTGGGCGGCCTTGTTGATCGTGACGTGAACGGCGCCGACGTCGTCGGCTCGTAGTCGTCGTCGCCGGCCTTGGTCGCGGTGATCGTGCAGGTGCCGGTGCCGGAGAGGACGTGGAGCTTGCCGGCCACGATCGAGCAGGCAGTCAGGCGTCGACGACGTCGAACGTGACAAGGCCCGTCCCGCTGCCGCCCGTCGTGACGATCGTCGCGTCCGGGGCGCCGTACGTCGCGCTCGTCGGGCCGGTGATCGAGAGGACCTCCTGGGCGGCCTTGTTGACGGCCACCGCATGACCCGTGCTGGTCCCGCCGAGGCGGTTCGGGTCCTCGTTGCCAGCCGTCGCTCCGTCGAAGGTGGCGTACAGGGTGTGGGGACCGGCCGCCAGCGGGCTTGCCAGCGTGATCGACGCTTCCCCCGCGTCGCCGGAGGCGAGCAACCAAGCCCCGATCTCGGTCCCGCCACTCCCCGGAACTCCATCGTAGAGCCGTACGATGCCGGTCGGCGGATACGCAGCCGCGGCCGGGCCGACGGTGACAGTGAACGTGCCGAGTTCCCCGCTGGCGAGGGTGACCGGCCCGTCGATGCCGACGGTTGCGGCCACCTGGGCGACGGTGAGCGCTCCGGTGACGCTGCCCGGCGCGAACCCGAGGAACACCGTGCTATCGGGCGGATCGACCTGGCCGCCCAGATACTCGACGCGGATCGTGTTCGTCCCGGCCGGCAGTGGCACGCCGGCGGGCTGGTCGAGCGCGACGGTCGCCAGCCCGGCCGTGGCCGGGGCTTCGCCGATGAGGACGTCCGGGCCTGACGACGGAACGCGGTAGACCTTCACGCCGCCGAAGGCGACATCCGATCGCTCCCAGTCAGAGTCCGTGGCAACCGACGGATCGACGGTCACGTCGAGGGAGATGGCACCGGCGAAGACCGGGCTCGCCGGCGTCGCGGCGTAGTCCACGGTTACCGGGACGGGGGTGACCGTGAGGGAGTAGACGCTGGAGCTGCCCGCAACCTCGTACGCAGACCCGCCCTGGTAGGTCGCCGTGATCAAGGTGCTGCCGATCAGGTCCCAGGTCGTGCTGGCGCTGCCGTCGGTGACGGGCACGGTGACGGGGTCGCCCGGATTCCGTGTGAACGTGACCGTCCCGTCGTCGACCGCCTCGGGCCCGGTCGGACCGTCCGGATCGATCGTGGCCACGATCGTGAAGCGGTCGCCGTAGACGATGTTCGCGACGGAAGGCGAAGTCTCCCCCGTCGTGGACGACAGCGTGATCGACGCGGGAGCGGCCGCCGCGACCGGCGCCGCCGGCACGACCGGGATGACGAGCAGCGCGGCAAGCAGCGCGACGAGGGACCGAGAAGCGACGCGTCCGAACACGTGGAACCTCCGACGACACCACCCCCGCGGCGGCCCGAGTCTACGCCGGAAGTGAGGAAGGGGCCGAGAGGCGAAAGTACCGACCGTGGCTCCTCTGCACCACCTGCCCCGGTTCTCGGTCCGGCGCCCGACGACCGCTCGACCAGCGGCGGCCCCGGTGTGGGGCCGCCGCGACTGTCAACGCCGTGAGGAAGCGCCAGGCGGCGCGTCCCGGGCGGTCGCCACCGACGGTGCGATTAGCGGAGGACGCCGTACCGGAGCGTGAGTCTCACAGTGTCGGCTCTGCGAACCCAGAGCAGGCCGTCGGCCTGCACCTTGACCCGGACCACGTGGGTGCTCGAAACGAACTTCGCGCCCGACGCCTTCGCCATCGTCCGCCACGCCCACACGTTGCTGTCGAAGTGTTTGTAGGCGACCCCCCAGCAGGGGGACGGGTCCCAGGTCAATCCAGCGCACCTCGCGTCGCGGACCGTGACGAAGCCCGAGCCCTTCGCATAGACGCTGGCGGTCAGCTTGCCGTACACCGCCGCCGATGGGACCGTGAACGCCCAGCCCGCGAACTCACTGGTCATCCGGGCGCTCCCGGACAGGCTCTTCGTCCTGGTGTACGTCCGCCAGTCCAGCTTCTTCCACGAGAGCGTGACCGTCTTCGTGACGACCATCGTCTTGAAGCCGTCGCCCAGGGTCTGGCGGACCGTGTACTTGCCGGCGGGCTGGAGCGTGCCGGCCTTGTTCTTGCCGTTCCACGACCACGTGTACGTGCCGGCGGCCTTCGCGAGCGACACAGATCGGACAATCCTGCCGGCCGAGTTCTTGATGACGATCCCCACGGTGAGCGGCTCGATCCGCGTGCCGGCGATCTTCAGCATGTCCCTGTAGCCGTCGACCTTCGGGTAGAACACGGCAGGCGAGACGCCGACGCCGGTCGCCTCCACGAGGTCCGCGGTCACGACCACCTCGACCGGGAGCAGGTTCGAGTTCGAGTCGTCGTAGGTCCCGTCGCCCGTGAACTCGGCGGTGAAAACGTGGGTCCCGACGAGGAGCGACGAGACGGTCAGAACGGCCTGCCCGTTGACGACCGCGACCGACCCGAGGTCGATGCCGTCGCTGTTGTACAGGTCCTTGAACGCCACCGTCCCAACGAGCGCGGGCGGCGGCTCGGGCGCCGCAACCGCCGCGACCGTCGCCGTCAGGGTCAGCGGGTGGTGCGTCTGGAGCGTGTCCGCCGATGCTGCCAGGGTCGTCGTGGTCGGGATGGGGTCGGCGGCGACCGCTGCCGGGCCAAGGCCGCCGATCGCGAGGACGGCGGCCACGGCGAGCGCCGCGGGGGCGACCAGCAGGCGGCGAGCGTCCGCCCTCCGGCGCGGGACGAGAGGATGCATCGTGATCCCTCCGCTGGCGGCAGAACACGCCCCGCCGCATGTCCCGCATCGTGCGACGGGTCCCCGCGTCGGTGACGGGCCGAACGGCCCGTTCCGGCGTCCTCGTCCGGTGCGGCGCCGCACCGCTCGGATCGCGGTCGGCCGGTAGACTTCCCCGAACGGCAGCGATCCGAGGAGGCGGCGGATGGGCGAGGCGGAGGACCAGGCGGCGGGCGAGTCGACCGCGCTCGGAGCCGGCAGCGGCGGCCCGGCGCCGGAGCCGGGCGCCGGCGGCGGCCAGCCCGACGAACGCCCGCTCGACGACCACGAGCACCCGGCCCGCCGGCGCGGCAAGACCGTCCACGGCGAGCTCGCCAACGCCGGTCACCGCGTCCTGGCGCCCGACGACGCCGAGGTCGAGGCCTACCTCGAGGTCGCCCTCGACGCCCCTCCGCCCGATCGTCCCGACCTCGACGTTCCCGGCGGGGGCGTCCCGCGCGGCGAGCCGTCGGCGTCCGAGCCCGACACCGTCGTCGTCCTCGACTTCGGCAGCCAGTACGCCCAGCTCATCGCCCGGCGCGTCCGCGAGCTCCACGTCTACTCGGAGCTGCTGCCGTTCGACACCCCCTGGGCCGAGATCGAGCGGCGCCGGCCGCGCGCCGTCATCCTCTCCGGCGGCCCCGCGTCGGTGTACGAGGAGGGCGCCCCGCGTCCCGACCCGGGCCTGTGGACCGGCGGCGTCCCCGTCCTCGGCATCTGCTACGGCCTCCACCTCATGGCCCGCGAGCTCGGCGGCGACGTCATCCCCGCCGAGAAGCGCGAGTACGGCCCGGCCACGATCACGTTCACCGAGGACGACGGCGACCTGTTCGCCGGGCTCGGGCGCGACCAGCCGGTCTGGATGAGCCACGGCGATTCGATCGTCAGCCCGCCGGCCGGCTTCCGGGCGACCGCCCAGACGGACTCGACGCCGTTCGCCGCGATCGCCGACACCGACCGCGGCCTGTACGGCATCCAGTTCCACCCCGAGGTCGTCCACACGCCGCGCGGTCGCGACGTGCTCCGCAACTTCGTCGTCGGCATCGCCGGCGCACGGCCGACGTGGACGCCGGCCAACTTCGTCGAGTCCACGGTCAACGAGATCCGCTCGCGCGTGGACGCGCACGCGCACGAGACCGGCGGCGACGGGAAGGTCATCTGTGCCCTGTCGGGCGGCGTGGACTCCGCGGTTGCCGCCGCGCTCGTCCATCGCGCCGTCGGCGACCGCCTCACCTGCATCTACGTCGACCACGGCCTCATGCGGAAGCGGGAGTCGGAGCTCCTGCGCGTCACGTTCGAGCAGAACCTCGGCATGAACCTCGTCATGGTCGACGCGCGCGAGCGCTTCCTGGCCCGCCTCGCCGGCGTCACCGACCCGGAGGAGAAGCGGCGGATCATCGGCGACGCGTTCATCCGGGTCTTCGAGGAGGAGGCCGCGAAGATCGGGCGGATCGACTTCCTGACCCAGGGGACGCTCTACCCCGACGTCATCGAGTCGACGGCTCCGGAGACGAAGGCGGCCCAGAAGATCAAGACCCACCACAACGTCGGCGGCCTGCCCGACGACCTCCGCTTCAGCCTCATCGAGCCCCTGCGGTACCTCTTCAAGGACGAGGTCCGGCTCGTCGGCCTCGAGCTGGGGCTGCCCGAGGCGATGGTCTTTCGCCAGCCGTTCCCGGGCCCGGGGCTCGCGATCCGGATCATCGGCGAGGTCACGGCCGAGCGGCTCGACACGCTCCGCGAGGCGGACTGGATCGTCATCGACGAGATCAAGGCAGCGGGCCTCTATCGCAGCCTCTGGCAGAGCTTCGCGATCCTCACGCCGCTCCGCTCGGTCGGGGTGATGGGCGACGGCCGGACGTACGCGAACGTCTGCGCGATCCGCGCCGTCACGTCGGAGGACGGCATGACGGCCGACTGGGCGAAGCTCCCCTACGACGTCCTCGGCAAGATCTCGAGCCGGATCGTCAACGAGGTCCCCGGCGTCAACCGCGTCGTCTACGACATCAGCAGCAAGCCCCCCGCCACGATCGAGTGGGAGTAGGCGCCCGGGCGCGACCCGGCCGCGTTTGCGGCCGGCGCGGCTCGGCACCACCGGCGCCCGCTGGCAGGTGAAACGCAAGGTCGCCGCCTGTAGCATGCGCACATGGCCGACGACGCCGGGCTGACCGCCTCCTGCCCCTGGTGCTCCGAGTCCCTCCCGGCCTCCGACGCGGCCGAGTGCCCGAGCTGCGGCGCCCACCTCGGCGGGGACGGCGAGGTGGGGGAGGTCCCCGGCGTGACCGCCATCGACCCCGCCCTCGCCCGGGTCGCCGCCGCTCCCCGCCGGGTCAAGCGGACGTTCGGGTCGCTCCTCGTGAGCGACGACGACGAGATCCCGCCGCCCACGGAGGCCGAGATGCCGGCCCTGGCCCGGCCGGACGCGGAGGTTCGCCGCGAGATGCTCCGACTCGAGCTCGAGGCGCGGCTCGCCGCGCTCCAGGCCGATGCCCGGATGCTCGAGGCCGAGGGCCGGCCGACGACGGTGGAGATCGACCCCGAGCTGGTGGAGGCCGCCCTCGGCGAACCCGCCGAGGCGTCGCCGACCGCCGACTCCGCCGCCGAGCCCCCGTCCGAGGCCGCGGACCGCTAGCGCTGGCTCCCGGCACGGGCGCCGTATCCTGTGCCCGATGCCCCGCCTTCCCCCGCCCGCCGCGTCGTACGTCCGCGAGCACGAGGTCGTCCTCGGCGAGCGGCGGTTGCGCGCGGGCCTGGACCGGCCGACCGAGATCGAGGGCTGGTGGCTCGCCGTCCTGTGGGTCGCCGACGACGGCGGGATCGTCGACTGCCGCGACATCGTGCCCGCCGCCGGCCCGCCGCCCGACCCGCCGCACGTCCGGCTCGGGCAGCTGATCGCGGGCGGGCTCTCCGGCTTCGTCCTCGAGGACGGCGGACGCCAGCAGCTGCGGCTTCGCCTGCCCGTCCCGCCGGTCGAGGCGAACCACCCCTGGAGCGCCCCGCTCGTCGTCCAGCTCGCCGTCCGCTGGGAGCCCGCCCGCGCAGCCTCGATGACGCCGAACAAGCTGGGCGACGTCGCGCTGGCGGCCTTCCGGCGCGCCGTTGAGGCGGTCCACCGGCCCTGAGGCCGTCGTTCGCGGGGGCTCCCGCGACCCCGGCGGCGCCACGAGGGGGCTCCGCGTAGCATTACGACCATGCGCGACCTCTTCGACGATTTCCTCCGCGAGCTCAACGAGCGCCAGAACGCCGCCAAGGGTGGCCGTCCGAGGCCCGATGAGCCGCCGCACGACGAGCCGCCGGGCGACGAGCCGCAGGGCGACGAGCTGCAGGGCGACGGCGCCGAGCGCGACGCCGCGCTGGAAGCCGACGGAGAGCCGGGCGACGCCGACGTGCTCGCGACCGACGACGGCGACACGGACGCGCCCGAGGCCGACGGCGGACACGGATGCGCCCGAGGCCGACGCCGACGCCGACGCCGACGAGGAGCCGTACGTCATCCCGCCGGCCACGGGCCGCCGGTTCCGGCGGCGGGCGCCCGCCGCGTCGGCGCCCCGGCGGTCCCGACGACGGGGCGTCGTGGTCGGACCGGCTCGGCGGCGTCGGGCCGCAGGCCCTCCTCGCGATCGTCGGCCTCGTCCTCTTCGCCGCCATCTTCCTCGTGGGGATCGGGCTCGACCTCGTCACGGACGCGATGTGGTTCCAGAGCGTGGGCTACGACCCGGTCTTCTGGACCCGCCTCGGCGCCCAGGTCGGCCTCTTCCTCGGCGCCCTGGTCGTCGCCCTCGTCTTCCTGCTCGGCAACCTCTGGCTGGCCGGGCGGCTGGCGCCGCCGCCCGACGCGGAGGCCGGCAAGCGCGTCCGCGGCATCGTCGGTCGCCTCGGAGAGGCGGCCCGGGCGACCACCGAGGGTCAGCTCGGGCGCACCGACCCGTTCGGCGCCCGACGGGGCCAGGGCGGCGACGACCGCCAGCCGCAGCGACCCGCGATCGTCTTCGAGACCGACGAGATCCCCGACCTGTCACCGCTCGCCATCGCCGGCCTTGCGCTCCTCGCCATCCTGGCTGCGCTCGGCACCGCCGGCGCGCTGGCCGCCAGCTGGGACACGATCCTCCTCTGGCAGAACCGCGTGCCGTCGGCCGTCGCCGGGGCGGTCGCCGTGGCCGACCCGGTCTTCGGCCGCGACGTCTCCTTCTACCTCTTCGAGCTGCCGTTCCTGCGCCTCGTCCAGGCGGTGGTCGCCGGCCTGCTGATCGGCGGCCTGCTCGTCGCCGGCGGCCGGTACGTCCTCTCCGCCGCCCGCGGCGGCGGCTTCACGACGCCCGTCCGGGTCCACCTTGCGGTGCTCGGCGCGCTCTACCTCCTGACGGTCGCGGCCGGGTACCAGCTCGACAAGATGGAGCTCGTCTACAGCGCCCGCGGCGTCGGGATCGGCGTCAGCTACACCGACCAGGCGGCCCAGTTCTTCGCCTTCGACGCCCTGACGCTCGTCTCCGGGCTCGTCGCGGCGCTCCTCGTCGGCGGCGCGTTCACCCGCTGGATCTGGCCGCTCGGCGCGGCGCTCGTCGTGTGGTTCGCCCTCTCGCTCCTCCTCGGGCGCGTCTACCCGGAGCTGATCCAGCGCTTCACGGTCGACCCGAACGAGTACGCCCAGGAGCAGCCCTACATCCAGAACAACGTGACGATGACGCGGCGCGCCTTCGCCCTCGACCTGTGGGAGGACCGCTCCTATCGCGGCGACGCGCCGCTGACGGAGGAGGCCCTCCGCAGCGAGGCGGCGACCTTCCAGAACGCCCGGCTCTGGGACTACCGGCCGCTGCAGACCACGCTGAGCCAGATCCAGACCGTCCGCCAGTACTACGATTTCGTCGACGTCGACGTCGACCGCTACGAGATCGAGGGCGAGACGCGCCAGGTGATGCTCTCGGCGCGCGAGCTGGCCCCCGAGCGCAACCCGCAGGGCGGCTCGTGGGTCAACCAGCGGATCGTCTTCACCCACGGCTTCGGGATCACGATGGTCCCCGTCAACGAGGTCGACAGCCAGGGGCTGCCGCAGCTCATCATCCGCGACCTGCCGCCCGTCGCCAGCGCCGGCGCGCCCGAGGTCACCGAGCCGCGGATCTACTTCGGCGAGCGCCCGAACGACTGGGTCGTCACCGGCGCCCAGCAGCCGGAGTTCGACTTCCCCATCGGGACGGGCGACGGCACGGAGGTCGTCGACGAGGAGGCCCCCGAGACGCGCTGGACGGGCACGACCG
Organism: uncultured Chloroflexia bacterium; assembly: GCA_963736545.1. Lineage (GTDB taxonomy): Bacteria > Chloroflexota > Limnocylindria > Limnocylindrales > CSP1-4 > CTSoil-043. The sequence continues at coordinate 2,126,021 of CAVTPA010000001.1, read as the reverse complement.
GCATCCGTCTCGACAACCTGCTCACCCGCCTCCTGTTCGCGGCCCGGTTCCGCGACCTGAACCTGCTCATCACCGACCAGGTGACCTCGTCGAGCCAGCTGCTCATGCACCGCAGCCTCGGCGACCGCCTGTCCAACATCGCCCCGTTCCTCGCCTACGACAAGGACCCCTACGTCGTGGTCAACGACGAGGGCCGGCTGGTCTACATCCAGGACGCCTACACGCTCTCCGATCGCTACCCGAACGCCCAGTACTTCGACGGCTCCAGCCTGGGCGGGGAGAGCGGGCTGAGCGGCAGGGCCTTCAACTACCTCCGCAACAGCGTCAAGGTGGTGATGGACGCCTACGACGGGACGATGACGTTCTACGTGGTCGACCCGACCGACCCGCTGATCGTCGCCTGGCAGGGCGTCTTCCCCGAGCTGTTCCGGCCGCTCGACGAGATGCCGGAGGGCCTTCTGTCGCACCTCCGCGTCCCCGAGGAGCTCTTCAACGTCCAGACCCGCATGTTCGCCCAGTACCACGTGACCGACCCGCTCGTCTTCTTCCAGGGCGACGACCTGTGGACGGTCCCCCAGATCCAGCAGGCGTCGGGGACGAACCAGCTGCCCCAGGAGGCCTACTACGTCTACATGCGGATGCCGGGAGAGGAGGACCCCGAGTTCCTGCTCCTCCAGCCGATGGTGCCGGCCGCCCGGCCGAACATGATCTCGTGGGTCGCCGCCCGCAACGACGGCGAGGCCTACGGCGACGTGCGGGTCTACCGGTTCCCCCGCGACACCTCGGTCTTCGGCCCAGTCCAGATCGAGGCCCGGATCGACCAGAACCCGCAGATCAGCGCCCAGATCTCGCTCTGGAGCCAGGCCGGGAGCCAGGTCATCCGGGGCAACCTCATCGTCGTCCCCGTCCAGGACTCGATCATCTACCTCGAGCCGATCTACCTCCAGTCGACCGGCTCGGCGATCCCGGAGTTCACGAAGATCGTCGTCGCCAGCCCGACGACGATCGTCTGGGGCGACACGCTGGAAGAGGCGCTCACGCTGCTGATCGCCGGCGGGCCGACACCCTCCCCGACGCCGACACCCAGCCCCGAGCCGGGCGCCTCGCCGACGCCGGTCCCGACGACCGGCCCGGGCGTGACCCCGCCGCCGGCCGACGTCGCGGCGCTCGTCGACTACGCGAACGAGCGCTTCGAGGCGGCCCAGGAAGCGCTGCGGCGCGGGGACTTCGCGACGTACGGGCGGGAGATCGACGAGGTCGAGCGGACGCTCGCGCAGCTCGATCTCCTCACCGGCGGGGGCGCCACCCCCGTCCCGTGAGCCCGGCCGAAGGGCCCGTGCCGGACGAGGGTGTGCTCGAGGAGATCGACGGCACGCCGATCGGGCCGCCCGAACCGGCGACCTCGAGCCGTGGGCCGGGGTCGGCGGCCACCTGGTGGCGGGCCGCCGTCCTCGCCGCGTCGTTGACGGCGCGCCGGCCGGCGCTGTGGCCGTTCGCCCTCGTCGCCTTCCTGGCCCGGGGCGGCATCCTCGTCCTCGCCTTCCCGATCGTCGTGCTCCCGACGCTCATCGGGATCTCCAACCTCGTCGGACCGGCGTCGGTCACGGCCGGCGGCCCGGCGCCGCGCCTCGTCGCGCTCGTGGTTGCGGGGATCGCCGCGAGCATCGCGGTCGTCGCCGTCGGCACGCTCGTGGCGGCCGCCGCGGAGACGGCGTTCCTGCGGGCGAGCGTCGCCCTGGCGCCGGACGGCCGGCGCGAGCCGATCCTGTTCGGCACCACGCTCGCGCCGGCCGGCTCCGGCCGCGGGACGACGCGGGTCGCCGCCCTCCGGCTCGTCCTCCTCGTCCCCGTCGCGGCCGCGGTCGCCGCCGCGCTGCCGGCCTGGATCGAGGTCGCCTACCGGGAGCTGACGCTGCCAACCGATCTCGTCACGCCGCTCGCCGTCCGGGTGCTCGCGGGCGCGCCGGCGGCCGGCGGCCTCGTGATGTTCGCCTGGATCGCCGCGGAGGTCGTCGGCGCGTTCGCGGCGCGTCGCGCGGTGCTCCTCGACACGGGCTGGCCGCGGGCGATTGGGCACGGGCTCGTCGACCCGGTCCGCGCGCCGGTCGGGACGCTCCTGACGACCGTCGCCGCGTTGGCCATCGGGATCGCCACCCTCGTCCCGTCCGTGTGGGTGCTGGCCTGGGCCTGGGAGCTGGCGCGGACCCCGCTCGTGGACGAGGGCATCTCGCCGGCGGCCGCCGGCGGCACGGTCGTCCTCGCCACGGCCTGGGCCGGGGTGCTGCTCCTGGCGTCGGTTGCCGCCGCCTGGCGGGGCTGCCTCGCCACCGCGGAGCTGCTGCGCCGCCGCCGGCAGTCCGGTTCGGACGCGACGCCGGCGTAACGGCGGGAACGCCCCGCGCGTCCGAAGAGCGCCACCCGCCGGATCGCTCGCGACGCCCTGCTACACTGCGGCGCGTGCCGCGGCCCAGGCCGGCGGCGTGAAGGAGCCCGCACGGAGGTGGGTGAGCCCACCGCATGAACCTGGACTTCCTCTCGGGCATCGGCGACGCGATCGACGCCTTCATCAACAGCCCGCTGGTGCAGGTCGGCATCCAGGCGACCGGCATCTACGTCGTCATCATCTGGATGGCGTCGGCCTACTGGGCGTTCCGCGACATGCAGGGCCGGACCGGCAACCCCGTCCTCCCGTACCTCGCCGCCGGGCTCGTCGTCGGGTTCACGCCCGTCTTCTTCCTGCTCGGGATCCTCGTCTACCGGATCATCCGGCCGCAGGAGCGGCTCGGCGAGGCGTACGAGCGCGGCCTCGCCGAGGAGGCCCTCATCGCCGAGATCGAGCAGATCGAGCACTGCGCCACGTGTGGGCGCAAGGTCCACGAGGACTGGATCATCTGCCCGACCTGCCGAACCCGCCTCAAGCGCGTCTGCCCCCACTGCAGCAAGCTCGTCGGCCTCGACTGGTCGCTCTGCGCCTGGTGCGGCCGCGACTTCGAGCGCCGCGAGGCGGTGGCGGCCGTCGGCGCCATCCCGGTCCGACCGGGCCCGGAGCCGGTCACGGCGTCACTGCCGGCTCCGCTCGCGGAGGCGCCGGCCGCGGCCGTCGCCACGACTCGCGCGACGCGCACCCCGCGGTCGTCCGGCTCGACCGCAGCCCGGACGGCGGGCAGCCCCTCGTCCCTCGCCCCTCGCCCCGGGGCTGAGTGACGGATCCCGGCCCGCCGGCCGCCGAGCGCCAGCCCGACGCCGGCCCGCCGGCCGCCGAGCGCGTGCCCGACGCCGGCCCGCCGGCAACCGTGCCGCGTCGCGCCACCTTCTCCCTCGACGGACGGGCGGCGCCCGGCCTCTACCTCGTCGCGTGGGTGCTCGCGATCGGCGGCCTGGGGGCGGTGTTCATCGCCGTGGCCGGCGGCAGCGGCACCGGTGCGGGCGTCGCCTTCGTGATCGGCATCGCGGCCCTGTCGCTCGGGATTGCCGCCGGCGCCGGATCGCAGGCCCTGCAGCGCCGCGCCGATGGGCTGGACTACACGGGCCCGTCGCCGATCCTCGTCTTCGCCGCGGCGCTCGGCCTGACGCTCGTCGCCGGGTTCGCGGTCGGGTCGCTCGGCGTCGTCGACGACGGCGCGCCGGCGGTCCTCGCCTCGGTCCTCATCACCGCCTCGATCACGCTCGGCCTCGTCGCCCTCGTCGTCGTGTCTCCCGGGGCCCTCTCGTGGGGCGAGATGGGGTTCCGGCTTCCGCGTCCCGGGGAGGGCTCGGTGGTGGGGGACGTGGCCTGGGGGGTCGCCCTCGCGGTGCCCACGCTGCTCGCGACCGGGATCCTCGCCGCGATCCTGGTCGCGATCCTCGGCGTGACGCCCGACGCGCCCCTCCCGCCGGCGCGCGATCCGGCCGGGATCGCGGCGAACCTGCTTGCGGCCGCCATCGTGGCGCCCCTGTGGGAGGAGGCCTTCTTCCGGGGGTTCGTGACGACGGCCTGGGCCCGGACCGCGGGCCCGCGCGCGGCGATCGTCCGAGGGGCGGTCTTCTTCGCGCTCATCCACGTCATCACGCTCGGCGGCTCCGACTTCGAGTCGGCCGCCCGGGTCGCCTTCATCGCCTTCGTGATCCGGCTCCCCGTCGGCCTCGTCCTCGGCTGGGTGTTCCTGCGCCGGCGGACGCTCGTGGCGCCGGTCGTGCTGCACGCGACCTACAACGCGATCCCGGTGCTGCTCGTGGCCTTCGCGGGAGGCGCCCCGGTCGGCTGAGGCGCCGCGCGTCGGTGCAGCCGGCGGCAAGCCGCGGTTGAGTGCCGGGTGAGAGGCGATCCGTAGGATCCGCGTCGTCCCCGGGCTCGGCTGGCGGGGGAATCGGCGGGCTCCGTCGACCGGGCCCGGGGATCCACACCCCGTCGCAAGCACCGGAGGTGAACGGTGGCCGGACCCGGCACGATCGTCGACCCGACCCCTGCCGGCGCGCGCCGGCGCCCGGCGCGGCGCGTCCGCGAGATCCCCCTCGAGGAGCGGCCCCGCGAGCGACTTGCCGCTCGGGGGATCGCCGGCCTCACGAATCCGGAGCTCATCGCCCTCGTCTGGGGCTCGGGTGCCCGCGGCCTCGGCGCGGTCGACCTGGCCGAGGAGGCGCTCGCCCGGCACGACGGCCTCGCCGGCCTCGCCCGGGCGAGCGAGCTCGAGCTCGTCGACCTGCCGGGCGTCGGCGCGGCCAAGGCGGCCCAGCTCGCCGCCGCCTTCGAGCTCGGGCGCCGGCTCCTCGCCGACTGGCCTGCGGGGCGCTGGACGGTCCGGGCGCCGCGCGACGTTGCCGACCGGCTGCTGCCGGCCATGGGCCACCTCGAGCGCGAGGAGCTGCGGGTCGTGCTCCTCAACGCGAAGAACGCGGTCCTCAAGGTCGTCACGGTCTACCAGGGGAACGTGAGCGCGAGCGCTGGTCCGGGTCGGGGAGCTGTTCCGGGACGCGGTGCGGGTCAACGCCGCGGGCGTCGATCCTCGTCCACAACCACCCGTCCGGCGACCCGACGCCGTCGCCGGACGACCTGCACCTCACCGCCGAGGCCCTCGCCGCCGGCCGCCTCCTCGACATCGAGCTGCTCGACCACGTCGTGATCGGCCACGACGCCTGGGTCAGCCTGCGCGACCGCGGCATCGCCTTCGACCGGGCGGGCCCTGGCCTCGGCCGCCGGCCGGCCGCGGCCGAGTGAGGCACGCGGCCGGCGCCTCGCGCCCGCGCACCCGAGCCGGTCCTCGCCGTCGCGGCGGACACATGCCGCCGCGGCCGGCCCCGGCCGGCGGCCGGGGTATACTCCGGCGGCGGTCGCGAGACCGGCCGCACGCGCCGCCGCGCGCCCCGGCACGAGGGGTGTCCGCCGCGCGCGGCCTCCCCCGAGCGACCCAGACGAAGGACCCCGCCCGCATCATGCTCGACGCGCTCCTCGGCCTCTTCTCCCGCGACATCGGGATCGACCTCGGGACGGCCAACACGCTCGTCCACGTCCGCGACCGCGGGATCGTCATCAGCGAGCCGTCAGCGTCGTCGCGATCGACGCGAAGACGAAGAAGGTGCTGGCGATCGGCGCCGAGGCCAAGCGGATGGTCGGCCGGACGCCGGCGAACATCGTCGCCATCCGGCCGCTGCGCGACGGCGTCATCAGCGACTTCGACGTCACCGAGCAGATGATCAAGTACTTCGTCCACCGGGTGCACGACCGGATCGGGCTCATCCCGCGGCCGCGGATGGTGCTCGGCATCCCGTCGGGCGTCACCGAGGTCGAGAAGCGCGCCGTCCGCGACGCGGCCCTCAACGCCGGGGCCCGCTGGGCCCGCCTCATCGAGGAGCCGATGGCGGCGGCGATCGGCGCCGGGCTGCCGGTCAGCGAGCCGACCGGGAGCCTCATCGTCGACATCGGCGGCGGCACGACCGAGGTCGCCGTCATCTCGCCTCGGCGGCATCGTCGTGAGCCGGAGCATCCGGATCGGCGGCGACGAGATGGACCAGGACATCGTCAACTTCGCCCGCCGCGAGTACAACCTGCTCCTCGGCGAGCGGACGGCGGAGGACATCAAGATCGCCATCGGGTCCGCCTACGCCAGGAGACTGGGACGGCCAGCGTGTCATGCTCCGCGGCCGCGACCTCCTCACCGGCCTGCCGCGGAGCGTCGAGGTCGGCGCCGACCAGATCCGCGAGGCGATCGAGCCGTCGGTCCAGCAGATCGTCGACACGATCAAGGACACGATCGAGGAGACGCCGCCGGAGCTCGTCGCCGACATCATGGACCAGGGCATCGTCCTCGCCGGCGGCGGCGCGCTCCTCGCTCGGCCTCGACCGGCGTGTCGCGGAGGCGACCCAGATGCCGGTCCACGTCGCCGACGACCCGCTCACCTGCGTCGCCCGCGGCACGGGCGTCGTCCTCCAGGAGCTCGACCGGATGACGCGCGTCCTCGTGGCCGACACGTACGCGCGGCCGCTCCGGTAGGGCTCGCGATGACCGGCCGGCTCGTCGGCTACGGACAGCGCGCACCGCGCGTGGCCCGGCGCCGCGCCATCGTCTTCTCGATCCTCCTCGGGATCTCGATGATCCTCATGATCGCCAGTGCCACGGCGCCCGTGGCCGAGCTCCAGCGGGGCCTGGCCTTCGCTCTCGCGCCCTTCACGGAGGCCGTCAACGGCGTCGGGCGGGAGGTGCGCTCGGTCGTCGACGCCGTCGCCGAGATCGACCGCCTGCGCCGCGAGAACGACGCCCTCGCATCGGAGAACGACCGCCTCGAGGAGCGCAACCGGACCCTCGAGGCCCTTGCCGTGGAGAACGAGCAGCTCACGGCGCTGCTCGCCATCCGCAACTCGCTGGAGCATGAGACGGTCGCCACGCGGGTCATCGCCCGCGAGCTGGTCGACGTCCGCCGCGTCGTCATGATCGACGCCGGCAGCGAGGACGGGCTCGAGATCGGCGACGTGGTCATCGGCGACGGCGGCGCCCTTGCCGGCCGCGTCACGGAGCTCGGGATGTCGGCCGCGCGGGTCACCCTCATCAACGATCCCGCCTCGACGGTCATCGGCGAGGTCGTGTCGAGCCGGGCAACCGGCGAGGTCGTCGGCGACCTCGGCGGGACGCTCGTCATGGGAAAGATCGACGCCACCCAGCAGGTCGACCTCGGCGACGAGGTGGTCACCGCGGGGATCAGCCTCGACGAGGCGGTCCGCTCGCCGTACCCGGAGGGCCTCGTCATCGGCCGGATCATCGACGTCGTCCGCGACCCCAACGCCGTCGTCCAGACCGCGTTCGTGGAGCCCGCCGTGAACCTCGAGCGCCTCGAGTTCCTCCTCGTCATCACCGACTACGAGGGCGGGATCCCCGGCATCGACCAGCTCCCGACCGACGAGCTCAATCCCGACGGCACGCTGCCCGATTCGGAGCAGCCGTACCAGCCGGCGACGCCGGAGCCGCGCGCCACGCGGCGCCCGTAGGAGGTGACACCGTGAAGGGGATCGTCCTCGCCGGCGGCACGGCGTCGCGGCTGTTCCCGCTCACCATCGTGACGAACAAGCACCTGCTCCCGGTCCACGACCGGCCGATGATCTACTACCCGCTCGAGACGCTGGCCGGGATGGGGATCCGCGAAGTCCTCGTCATCGTCGGCGGCAAGAGCGTCGGTGACGTCGTGGAGCTCCTCGGCGACGGAGAGCACTTCGGGCTCAGCCTGACGTACCGCTACCAGCGCGGAGCGCTGGGGATCGCCCATGCGATCGGCCTCGCCCGGGACTTCGTCGGCGACGACGCGTTCTGCTGCGTCCTGGGAGACAACATCCTCCACGGCCCGCCGCTCGAGCCGCTCGCCCGCGAGTTCGAGGCCGGGTCGTGGGGCGCCGGGACGCTCCTCTACCGGGTGCCCGACCCGGAGCGCTTCGGGGTCGCCGAGCTCGACGACGACGGGCGCCGTCGTCGGCTTCGAGGAGAAGCCCGCCGTTCCGAAGAGCGACCTCATCCCGATCGGCGTCTACTTCCTCCGGCCCGACGCCTTCGGCGTGATCGACCACCTCCTTCCGTCGCGCCGCGGCGAGTTCGAGATCACCGACGTCCTCAACCACTACATCGGCCGCGGCGGGCTCTTCGCGCCGCGCTACGAGGGTGAGTGGACCGATGCGGGGACGGTCGACTCGCTCCTCCGCGCCGGCGAGCTGGCGGCGGCGGCAGATGCGGCGGGCACGCTGGCGCCCCCGCCGCAGCGCCCGCCCGCGTGACGGCGCCGGGGCGCGGGGCCCACCTCCTCGTCACCGGCGGCGCCGGGTTCATCGGGAGCTGCTTCGTCCGCGACGTCCTGGGCCGCCGCGACGGGACGCGCATCACCGTCCTCGACAAGCTGACGTACGCGGGCAACCGGGCGAACCTCGCCCAGGTCGAGGACGATCCCGAGACGGCCGCCCGGCTCACGTTCGTCCGCGGCGACATCGCCGACGCCGCCGTCGTGGGGCCCCTCGTCGGCGCCGCGGACGCGGTCGTCAACTTCGCGGCCGAGAGCCACGTCGACCGCTCCATCCTCGACCCCGCTGCGTTCCTGCGGACCGGCGTCGACGGCGTCCACGTGCTCCTCGAAGCGGTCCGCCGCGAGGCCGATCGTGCGGCCGCAGGGGAGCGGGCTGCGCCCCCGCGGTTCCTGCAGGTGTCCACCGACGAGGTCTACGGGTCGGTGGAGGCCGGGTGGTCCGTCGAGGCCGATCCCCTCGTGCCGCGGTCGCCGTACGCGGCCGCGAAGGCCGCCGGCGAGCTGCTGGCCCTCGCCTACCACACCACGTACGGGCTCGACATCGTCGTGACCCGCGGGTCCAACACGTACGGGCCGTACCACCACCCCGAGAAGCTGATCCCCCTCTTCGTCACGAACGCGCTCGACGACCTCCCGCTGCCCCTCTACGGCGACGGGCTCCAGCGGCGGGACTGGCTGTACGTGGCGGACCACGCGGGGGCCGTCGCGCACGTCCTCGCCCACGGGGTGGCGGGCCAGGCCTACAACGTCCCCGGATCCGCCGAGCGGACGAACCGCGACGTCGTGGCCCGCATCCTCGACCTCCTCGGGAAGCCCTGGTCGCTCGTCCGAGCGGTCGCCGACCGGCCGGGCCACGACCGCCGGTACGCCATGGACGGCTCGCGGCTCCGCGACCTCGGCTGGGCCAACCGTGTCGACTTCGAGGAGGGCCTCGCGGCAACCGTCGCCTGGTACCGCGAGCACGAGGCCTGGTGGCGCGCCGCGAGGGGCGGCGACTGGGACGCCTACTACGCCCGCCAGTACGCCGACCGGCTCGCCGGCTCGGTCGCGGCCGAGATCCCGGGCCCCGGGGCCTGACGATGCGGGTCGCCGTGACCGGCGCCGGTGGACGCCTCGGGCGGGCGCTCCTGGACGCGCTCGCGGAGGCGCGCGGGTTCGGGCCGATCGCGGCGCTCGGCTGGGACGTGCCGGAGCACGATCTCGACGATCCGGAGAGCCCCGGCCGGCTGGTCCGGCGCGATCGCCCAGACGTCGTGATCCACACCGCGGCCTGGACCGACGTCGACGGGTGCGCGCGCGATCCCGAGCTCGCTCTCCGGCGCAACGGCACCGCGGCCGGGGACCTGGCGCGAGCCTGCGTCCGGGCCGGCGTCGGCCTCGTGCAGGTCTCGACGAACGAGGTCTTCGACGGGCAGCGCACCGACGGCCGTGGCTACCGCCCGGACGACGAGCCGTCCCCGGCCAACCCGTACGGCGCGAGCAAGCGCGCCGGGGAGGTGGCCGCCCGGGCGGTCTTCGCCGAGGGAGGCGGCCTCGTCGAGGCCGCCGGTGATTCGCGCGACGCCGCCCGGCCGCAGCTGGCGATCGTGCGCACGGCGTGGCTCTTCGGCCCCCCCGGCAACGACTTCCCGGCCAAGATCCTCGCCGCCGCCGACCGTGCCCTGGCCGCGGGCGAGCCGCTCCGCGTCGTGGGCGACGAGATCGGCTCGCCGACCTACACGAGGGACCTCGCCGGCGCGATCGTCGAGCTCGTGGCGAGCGGCGCCCACGCCGGGATCCACCACGTCGTGAACGGCGGGGCGGTGTCGCGCGCCGGGTGGGCCCGGGCGGTCCTCGCAGCGGCGCACGTCGACGTGCCGATCGTCGAGGTGCCCCTCGCCACGTGGGTGCGGCCGTCCGCGGTCCCGCCCCGGGCCGTGCTGGAGCCGACGCCGCTCCCGTCGGGCGCGCCGCTCCGCTCGTGGGTGGCGGCGCTCGCCGATTACCTGCCGATCCTCCTGCGGGACCGGCCAACGGAGGCCGCGCGATGACCATCCCGGGTGTGACATGGGGCGCCGTCGCCCGCCACGGGGACGTGCGCGGCAGCTTCCGTGAGCTCTGGCGGGCGAGCGCCTTCGGGGACCTCGACGCCGACCTCGTCGGGCGGCCGGACGCGGCCTTCGTGCAGGCCAACCTCTCGACCTCCGCGGCGGGGGTGCTCCGCGGGCTCCACTTCCACCGGCGCCAGCTCGACCACTGGATCGTCGCCGCCGGTCGGGCGTTCGTGGCGCTCGTCGACGTCCGCCCGCTCGTCGCCGACCCAGCCGGCCGCCCCATCGTGGAGGTGCGCGAGCTCGGCCCGGACGGGACCGTGACGATCCCGGCCGGCGTGGCCCACGGGTTCCTCGCCCTGGATCCCCTCGAGCTCGTCTACCTCGTCACGAACGAGTTCGACGGGAGCGACGAGCTCGGCTTCGCCTGGGACGACCCGCTCGCCGCCGTGCCCTGGCCGCACATCCCCGGCACGTCCGACGGCCGCCCGATCCTCTCGGACCGCGACCGCGCGAACCCGTCGCTCGTCGAGCTCGCTGCCCGGCTCCGCGCCGGCTGAGCCGCCCGCCCGCGGGGCGCGTCCGCACCGGTTCCTCGGTGCGCCGCCGCACCACCCCGATGCGGCGACGACCCGCCCGAACCTCGGCGGACCGCACCGCTCCCCACGTCTCGGGCACCCGCCGTAGCCCATCGGGACCACCCGCGCGCCGCCGAAGGCGCGATTGAGCCCTCCCCGGCCCCCCTGCAGGGTGGTGCGGCATTCATCCGCGCTCCGTCCCGGAGGCTCCGCATCGTGCATCGCTTCGTCGTCGGCGTCCTCGCCGGCCTGCTCGTCGTCGGGCTCGGCTCGACCGCCGCACCCGGTCCCGCCGCCGCGGGCACGGCCGACCCGAAGGTCGTCCTCGTCGTCGGTGCGACCCACGGCACCACCTCGACGTACCGGTCGTACATGAACGTCGTCGCCGCCGCGGCCGCGAAGTACACGGACAACCTCGTCAAGGTGTACAGCCCGAACGCGACCTGGCCGAAGGTCCGGGCGGCGATGCAGGGGGCGAGCATCGTCGTCTACATGGGCCACGGGAACGGGTTCCCCAGCCCGTACTCGACGACGCTGAACCTGTACAGCCAGAACGGGATGGGCCTCAACAGCGCCGCCGGCCAGGGCGACAGCAACACGAAGTACTTCGGCGAGAAGTACATCGCCGACGAGGTCGACCTCGCGCCGAATGCCCTCGTCATCCTCAGCCACCTCTGCTACGCCTCCGGCAACTCGGAGCCCGGGAAGGCCGAGCCGTCGCTCGCGACGGCGAAGGCGCGGATGGACAACTTCGCCGCCGGGTTCCTGAGGGCTGGGGCCCGGGCCGTCATCGCCGAGGGCCACAGCGACCCGTCGTGGTACATCCACCAGGTGTTCACCCAGCGCGGCACGATCGAGCAGATCTGGCGCGCGGGCCCCAGCCCGAACGGCAACGTCTTCACGTTCTCCAGCAACCGCTCGGCCGGCCACACGGTCTTCGCCGACCCGGACCGCAGGACGTCGAGCGGGTACAGCGGCTACTACCGCTCGCTCGTGACCCGCAGGGACCCGGCCCTCACCTCCGAGCAGGTGACGGGCGGCCGCTACGCGCGGACCGACGCGCATCCCGGCTGGTTCAGCGCCCCGGGCGCGGCCGAGGTGGTCGCCGAGGGCGGCGTGGGGCTCTTCGCAGACCCCGGCCTCACCCCCGACGCGGGAACGGGCCTCGCGCCCGCGACGCTCCCTGCCGGCACGCGCCTGCGCCTGCTCGCCGCGGCCGGCACCGCCCCGGACGGCGCGGCCGTCTTCGAGGTGGCGATGCTCGACGCGCCGGACCGGACGGGGTGGCTCACGACGACCGGCCTCGTGCCGCGCGACGGCACGTCGCCGCGGATCTGGGACCTCGACGCCGGGACACGGGCCCTCAGCCCGAACGGCGATGCGAGCGGCGACACCGTCACGATCGAGGCCCGGGCCTCGGAGGTGGTCGCCTGGCGCGCCGACATCGCCGCTCCCGGCGGGGACCGCGTCGCCCGACTCACCGCGAGCGGCGAGGCGGCCTCGCTGACGTGGGACGGCAAGCTCGAGGGGAAGCCGGTTCCCGACGGGACCTACCGGGCGACGATCACCGCGACCGACCCCTGGGGCAACCCGCCGGCCACCGCGACGGTCGACCTCGCCGTCGACACGGTCGCCCCGCAGCTCGACGCCCTCGCGACCCAGGCCATGAGCGCGCCCATCTTCACGCCGAACGGCGACGGGACGAGCGACAAGGTGGCCGTCGGCTACGTGGCCAACGAGGCCGGCTCGGTGCGAACGACGGTGAAGGACGCCGGCGGCACCACCGTTGCCTCGTTCACGATCGACATGAAGGCCGGCCCCGGGTCGACGGCCTGGGACGGCCGGACGACGGCCGGCGGCTTCGCCGCCGACGGCACGTACGACGTCTCGCTTCGCCCGACCGACCGGGCCGGCAACAAGGGTGGCGCCCTCACGACGACGGTCGTGGCCTACGGCGCCCTCGGGTTCGTCGCCTCGTCCGTCAGGGCGTTCCACGCGCGCGACCTCGACCGCTTCGCGAGGCGCACGACGCTCTCGTTCCGCCTCCTCCATCCAGCGACCGTGACCTGGCAGGTTCTCGACGCGGCCGGGACGCCGGTCATCACGCGCTACGAGGCCGTGACCCTCGCGGCCGGGACGTACGCATGGACGTGGAACGGGAAGCTGCCCGACGGCAGCTGGGCGCCGGGCGGCCCGTACGTGTCGCGCGTCACCGCGACCGACGGCGTGACGACGGTGACGCAGGCCGCGAAGGTCGTCGTCAACGCCTTCCGGGTCACGCTCTCGGACCCGTCGCCGTCGCGGGGCCAGCTCGTCACCGCGAAGATCGTGTCGACCGAGCCGCTGCGAGCGAACCCCCGGCTGCAGCTCACGCAGCCGGGCCTGAGCACGGTCACCGTGTCGACCGTCCGCACGTCCACGTACGGCTACAAGGTCACCTTCCGGCTCAGCTCGAAGGGATCCGTCGGGCCGCTCGAGATCCGCGTCGTCGGCCGCGACCGCGATGGCGGGAGGAACGCGACGAAGCTCGTCTTCGGGATGGAGTGACGTCGGCGGCCGACCGCCCCGGCCCCGCTGGAAACCGCACCGGACCGCACCGCACGCCCCGGTACCACCCCACGGCGGGACCATCGGGAGGGTGGCGTCCGGGCGGCGAGCGGGGTAGGGTAACCGTCCCATGACCAGCCGACCCGGGCTCCCGGGGCGCGCCCGCCGCGCCTTCGTCGCCGCCCTGACGCTCGTCCTCCTCGTCGGCCTGCCCGCGACGGCGGGCGCTGCCGAGCCGGCGCCGCCGACCGACCCCGGCGCCGCGCCGGGCACCGAGGTGCGCGCCCGACAGGTGCGGCCGGGCGACCCGCCGAGCCAGGCCTATCTCGATACGCTCGCCGCCGAGGGTCGCCAGTTCGCGTTCACGCCGGGCGGCCGTGTCACGGTCGGCTTCTCCCCCCGGGCAGACGACCGCTGGCCGATCGGCGGCCGGGCGCCGCGGCCGCTCCCCGCCGGACGGCGATCGGGCGCCGCGATGGCCGGGATCGCCGATCCAGCGGCTCCGCCCGAGGAATCGCCGCCGGCAGCGGCCCCGACGCCCGCCGGGGGGCCGACGCCCGCCGAGGACCCGGCAGCGGCGGATCCCGCGCCCGACGCGACCTTCGCCCCGACGCCGATCCCCGAGCCCTCCCCGAGCCTCGAGCCCCTGCCCCCGGTCGACGCACCGGCCGCCCCGGCCCCGATCCCGGCGTTCGGCACCTCGTACGTCGCCCCGGCCGAAGCGGCGGAGCTTGCCCCCTCCGCCGTCGGGATGCGGCGCGACGTGTACGGGTTCCTGCCGTACTGGGAGGTTGCCGACGCGACGACGCGGGTCGACTTCAGCGTGATCACCCACATGGCCTACTTCTCCGTCGGCGTCGACGGGAGCGGGAACCTGAAGAAGCGCAACGCCGACGGGTCGCTGACGACCGGGTGGGCCGGCTGGACGAGCTCGAAGATGACGGCGCTCATCAACGCGGCTCACCAGAAGAAGAGCCGGGTGACGCTCACGATCACGGCGTTCGCCTGGTCGACGGCCAATGCGAATGCCCAGAAGGCGCTGCTCGGCAGCGCGGCCGCCCGGCTCAACCTCGCGAAGCAGGCCGCCGCGGCCGTTCGCGATCGGGGAGCGGACGGGATCAACCTCGACTTCGAGCCCCTCGTGTCCGGGTACGAGGACGAGTTCGTCGCGCTCGTGCGAACGATGCGGGCCGAGCTCAACCGCCAGGCCGCCGGATACCACCTCTCGTTCGACACCCTCGGCTACCCCGGCAACTACCCGCTCGAGGGCGCGCTCGCCGCCGGCGGCGCCGACGCCGTCTTCGTCATGGGCTACGACTACCGGACCGCGAGCGCCGGCCGCGCGGGCTCGATCGACCCGCTCGCCGGGCCCGCGTACGACCTCGCCGACACGGTCCGCACGTACACGGCACGAGTGCCGGCCGGCAAGGTCATCCTCGGCGTCCCGTATTACGGGCGGGCCTGGTCGACGACGACCGACGCCCTCAACGCCCCGACGCGCGACAACACCGCGAAGTACGGATCGTCGGTGGCGGTCAACTACGAGAACGCGGTCGAGCTCGCGGCCGAGCACGGCCGCCGCTACGACACGACCGAGGTCTCGGCCTGGACGGCCTACCGCAAGAAGACGTGCACGTCCGCGTACGGCTGCGTCACCTCGTGGCGCCAGGTCTACTACGACGACGCGGCGACGCTCAAGGCCCGCTACGACCTCGTGAACCGGGCCGGCCTGCGGGGAACCGGGATGTGGGCCCTCGGCTACGAGGGGACGCGCACCGAGCTCAACCGGGCGCTCGCCGACAAGTTCCTCAACGACACGACCCCGCCGCTGGCCGGGATCGAGGCGTTCTCGACCGCCGCCCGGCGCGACGAGGGGTTCGTCGTGGCCTGGACCGCTGCCGACGACTGGAGCGGGATCAGGAGCTACGACGTCCAGGTCTCCACCGGCGGCGGCGCCTGGGCCGCCTGGCTGTCCGCGACGACGGCGACGAGGGCGACGTTCCTCGGCGGCGACGGCGTCGGCTACGCGTTCCGCGTGCGGGCCCGCGACGGCAAGGGGAACACGTCGCCGTGGAACGTCACGAGCGTGTACGCGGCGTCTCCGGCACTCGCGTCGGGCGGCTTCCTGCGCGTCACCGCGGAGAGCCTCAACGTGCGCGCTGCGCCCGACACGAGTGCATCGCGGCTTGCCACGGCTGCGAAGGGCGACGTCTTCGCGATCACCGGCGGCCCCCGGTCCGCCGACGGCTACACCTGGTACCAGGTGACCGGCCCGCTGGCGACCTGGGGAGCGGTCGGCGACGTCTTCACGCTCGCCTGGGTCGCTGCCTCGAGCTCGACCGTGACGAACGCCGTCGCCGTCCGGGCGCCGAACAGCACGGTCGTGGCGGCCGGCATCCGGTCGGTCGGCTTCGGCGGGGCCGGGGCCGCCAGCCTCGGCACGTCGGCGGCCGCGGTCGGGGCTCGCAGCTTCTCGCCGAACGGGGACGGCTCGGGCGACCGGCTGGCCATTCGCTGGAACAACCGCCTCGCCTTCGACACCCTCGAGCTCCGGATCCTGCGGACCGACGGCTCGCTGCTCGGCACGCGCGACGTGGCGCGGACGGCGGCCGGGTGGCAGGAGATCACCTGGGACGGGACCGCCGACGGCACGAGCCTCGCCGACGGCGCGTACCTCCTCCAGCTCGCGGGGACGGCGGACGGGGCGGCGTACCGCTGGCCGGCCCCGTCGCCCGCCGCGAACGGGATCCCCGCCCGGGTCGGCGTTCGCATCGACCGCGTGCCGCCGCAGCTCGAGTCGTCGGCCATCAGCGCGACGAAGCTCTCGCCGAACGGCGACGGGGCGTACGACGCGATCGCCGTGACCGGGAAGGGCTCGGCGGACGCCGTCCGCTGGGAGGTCCTCGTCGCGCCGGCGAGCGGCGGCAGCCCCGTTCGTCGGATCGCGGGCAGCGGTCGGACGGCATCGGCGACCTGGAAGGGGACCGCCGACGGCGGCTCGCGCGTGCGCGACGGGAGCTACCGGGTCTCGGTCCGCCTGCTCGACGCGGCCGGCAACGCGGCGACGCGCTCATGGACCGTCGCCCTTGACACGACGCCCCCGGCGCTCACCGTGGGCGCCGTCCCGGCCGCCTTCTCGCCGAACGGCGACGGCAGCGCGGACACGACGCGCCTGACGTGGACCAGCACGGAACCCGTGACGGGCAAGCTGATCGTCTCGAGGGGGACGACGAGGCTCCGCGCATGGTCGATCTCCGGGACCTCCGGATCGACCGCCTGGAACGGCCGCGACGCGGACGGCCGTCTCGTCGCCGACGGCCGCCTGACGGTCACCGTCCGCGCGTCGGACGCCCTCGCCAACCGGGCGGCCCGGTCGACGGGCCTCGTCGTCGACCGCACGGCCGGATGGCTGCGCTGGTCGCCGGCGGCGTTCTTCCCGCAGGACGGGGACCGCGTCGCGTCGGCCTCGACGGTGTCCGTGCGCCTGGCCCGGACGGCGCGGGTGACGCTCCGGATCCTCGACGCGTCCGGCGCCGAGGTCCGGCGGCCGTGGTCGAGCCGCGACCTCGGGGCGGGGACCCGCTCGTGGCGGTGGGACGGCCGCACGTCGAGCGGCGCCTGGGCGCCGCAGGGCTCGTACATCGCCGAGCTCACCGCCGTCTCCCCGCTCGGGACGACCGTGCTGCGGCGGGCGGTCGTCGCGGCCGCCTTCCGGGCGACCCCGTCGACGAACGCGCCGGACGCGGGATCGCGCCTCCGGGTCACGTTCCGGAGCGTCGAGCCGCTCGCCGCGGCGCCCCGCGCGTACCTGCTGGTCACGGGTCGCACGGCGATCGCGATGTCCGTCGTCCGCCTCGCCGATGGCTCGTGGCGGGCCTCGGCCGTCGTCCCTGCCGACGCCGCGGGCCGGGCGACGGTCTCGCTCCGCGGCCGCGACACCGCCGGGGGGCGCAACCGGATGGACCTCGTGATCACGATCCGCTAGCAGGGTCCTGCACCGCCGGCGCCGGCAGCCGCGGGCCCGCGTCGCCGGCCGCTACACTCGCCGCCATGAGCGAGCACTCGGCCTCCCCCGCCGCTGCTTCCGCGACGGGAGCCGATCCATCCGCCGGCGCGGCCCCCGTTGCGCCCGGCGCGCCCGCGGCCGCGCCGTCCGGGGCCGTGGGCGCCGGCGCCTGGGTCGTCCTCCCGACGTACAACGAGGCCGAGAACGTCGACGCGATCGCCGCGGCGATCCTGGCTGCGCTCCCCGGGGCGACCCTCCTCGTGGTCGACGACGGGTCGCCCGATGGGACCGGCGCGCTCGCCGACGGCCTGGCCGTCGCCGATCAGCGTGTTCGCGTCCTCCACCGGCGATCCAAGGCGGGCCTCGGGCCGGCGTACCTTGCCGGGTTCCGCGCGGCCCTCGACGGCGGCGCGAGTCGCCTCGTCCAGATGGACGCCGACTGGTCCCACGATCCCGCCGCCCTGCCTTCGCTCCTCGCGCCGATCGACGCCGGGGCCGCGGACCTCGTCATCGGGTCGCGCTACGCGCCCGGTGGGCGGGTCGTCGACTGGGGCGTCGTCCGCCGCTTCGTCAGCCGCGGCGGCAGCCTCTTCGCCCGGGTCGTCCTCCGCCTCCCGGCGAACGACCTGACGGGCGGCTTCAAGGCCTGGCGAGCGGAGGCGCTGGCGGCGATCGACTTCGCCGGCGTTCACGCCGGCGGGTACGTCTTCCAGGTCGAGATGACGTACCGCGCCCACCGGCTCGGCGCCCGGATCCACGAGGTCCCGATCACCTTCCGCGACCGGCGCGTCGGCCAGAGCAAGATGAGCCGCCGGATCGTCGTCGAGGCCCTCGTCGTCGTCCTCCAGCTGCGCTGGGACGAGCTGCGCGGGCGGGGACCGCGGAGGTCGTCGTGAGGCTCGGCGAGGGCGCCGGCGCGGCGGCGCAGGTCGAGGGCACGCGGGTCGTCCTCGACGTCCGATCCCTCCAGGACCCGGACCGCGCACCCGTGACGGCGGCGTACCTCCGGGGCCTCCTCAGCGCGTACGCGCGCGAGCCGCTCGACGGCGAGTCGTTCGTCATCCTCCTCGACCTCGGGGCCGAGGATCCGACGGCCCCCTTCGCCGGGCTCCCGGTTGCGGGGCGTCGACGCCTGCCGATCACCCGCCTGTTCCGGTCGGGGGCCCTCACCCTCGACCCGTTCCTCGTCCGGGGGGCGTCGATCGGCAGCGGGAGGGGCGCCGGGCCGGACGGCCGGCGGGCGATCGCGCACGCGGTCGGCGGCTCCCTGCCGATCGGGTCCGGCCTGCCGGTCGTGGCGACCCTCCTCGACCTCGCCTCCTGGGAGCTGCCGGGGCAGTACCAGCGCTCCCCGGCCGCCCGCTTCGGCCAGCGGCTGCGCGCCCAGCTCCTGCGCGACGCGGCCGCGGTCGTCGTCGGAACCGACGCGATCGCCCGCGCCGCCACGCGCCTCCTCCACGTGCGCGCGTCGCGGCTGCGCGTCGTCCCGCTGGCCGGCGGCGACGCGTTCTCCCCGTTCTCCCTCGTGGGGACCGAGGTGGGCGACACGCAGCGCGCGCTCCTCGCGGCCGACCTCGAGCGCTTCGGGGTCCCGTCGCGCTACTTCGTCTACACCGGCCGCCACGACGCGCGGCACGACCTGGCGACGCTGCTCGACGCCCTCGCCCTCCTCGCGGCGGCGGGTCGCCCACCGCGACTCGCGAAGTCCGTTCCGTGGCCGCCCCGGGTCCTGCTCGTCGACACGACACCTGACGACCGAGCGGCCGTGGCCGCGGCCGCGGCCGCGACCGGCGTCGGCGATCTGCTCCATTTCACGCCCGGCTTGCCCCCCGAGCAGGTGGCGAGGCTCGTGGCCGGTGCGCGCGCGGCCGTGCACGCGGTCGTGAGCGACGCGGCCGCGCTGCCGGTGCTCGACGCCCTCGCGGCGGGCACGCCGGTCGTGGCGAGCGTCGTCGGGGCGCTTCCGGAGGTGGTCGGACCCGCGGGCCTCCTCGTCGAGCCGCGGGACCCGGACCGGCTGGCCCAGGCGTTGCGCGCGGCGTGGGCCGACGAGCGCGTCCACCGCACGATCGCCAACGCCGCCGCGGCCCGGGCCGGTGATGGCCGGAGGACCTGGGCCGACGTCGCCCGGGCCACGCGGGCGGTCTACGCGGAGGTGGCCGGTCGGCCCGAGGCCGGCGCCGGGGAGCCGGCGAAGGGCTAGAGGACCCCGCGCTCGGCAGCCTTCGCGGGGTCGAAGACGCGCGGGCCGTTCTTGAACCGCACCTTCGTGCCCTTCGGGATCACCTGGACGAACGTCTGGCCCGCCGTCAGCTCGACGGGCTCCCCGGCGGCGTCGAAGAACTGCGTCGGCGCGGTGACGGACTTCTTGCGCCACGTCCCCCTGATCGTCGTGCCGTTCGTGGCGATCCAGGCCCGTCCCCGGCCGACGTTCGCGGCCTCGAGGCGGCCCTTCTGGCCGGGTCCGAGGAGCCCGAAGGCGACCTCCATGATCACGACGTTCTTCGGCGCGACGACCGCGCCGCCGGCGCGGTCGCGATGGGCCTTGCCCTCGACGGAGCGTCGCCAGGTGTTCGACGCGCGGTGGTAGCGGTAGGCGATGTCGTTGTAGAGGTACGAGAAGCGGATCGTCGAGCCGGCCGGTCGGAGGTCGATCGGCGCGTCGGGCGCGAAGCGCCAGGCGGGCTCGGCCTCGACGGCCTTCGCCCCGACCCGCTTCGCGATCGCCCGCAGGTTCTTGCCGTCCGTGTACAGGTTGTGCGGCGCGAACCGGTCGGTCGTCCGCCACAGGTACCGATTGCCGAGCGACCCGAGCCCTTCGGCGTCGTAGACGAGGTCCCCGTTGCCGCGCGCGGCGAGGAGGGCCTTCGCCTGCGGGCTGCCGCCGGCGTGGACGAAGACGGCGTCCCACTCGGCCGCCCACTGGACGTAGTAGACGCGGGCGCTCCGCACCGGTCCCACGGACGAGGGGTTGCCCTCGCCGAAGATCAGCATGTAGCGCGGGATCCCACCCTCCGCGGGCGCCTGCCACACGACCGACGCCTCGCTGAAGCCGCTCTGCGGCCGGGCGTCCCAGTGGTCGTCGACCATGACCGCGATCGGGTGGCGGGCCGCGAGGGCGGGCTTCACCAGCCGCCCGGTGAGGGGGGCGACGGCAAGCTCCGGGGTCGGGACGGGTGTGGGGACGGGCGTCGGCGTGGGGGTCGGCGCGGGCGTCGGGCTCGGCGTCGCCGGGGCCGTCCCGGACGGCGTCGCCGCGGGCGTCGGCCCGAGGCCCGTCGTTGCGGCCGGCGTGGTGGCCGGCGTCGTCGGACCGCCGCAGGCCCCGACCAGCAGCATCGCGACGATGGCGATCGTCGCCAGCGGGTGTTGTCGGGCGCGACGGATCCTCGGCATGGCGGCCGGAGCATACCCCGCCGCGCGGAGCGGGATCGTCGGCCCGCTCCGCGATCGCGCGCTCTCCGTGGCCGTCCCTGCGTCCCCGCGCCGGCGGGGGTACGCTGCGTGCAGGCACACGCGGCCCCGCCCGACCCGGCGACTCGCCGCCTCCGCCTCGCCCGCCGAGGGAGCCCGATGACCGACCAGCCGATCCCGAAGCCCGTTCGCCGCCGCGCCACGACGAAGGCGGCGATGACGACCCAGGCCAAGCGTCCCCGCCGCGCCTCCCCGGCCGCCTCACCGCCGGACATCGACATCCCTGAAGCCGACGCCGCGCCGACCGCGGCCGCTGCAGAGGAGCCTGGCCTTTCCCCGGGCCCGCCCGCGGACTCGTCTCCGCCGGCGCCCGAGCCCGAGGCCGCTCCAACGATCCCGGCACCGACGCCGATGTCGGAACCCACCCGCGGCACGGGGTCGATCGACCGCCTCGAGGTCGACCTGCTCGAGTTCGAGCGGGGTGCGATCGGGGGCGTGCGGGCCGGTGACGTGGCCGCGCGCCAGGCGATCGTCGGCGGGATCGCGGCCGGTCACGCCTCCGTCGAGATGGGCCTCGTCAACGGCATCGCCGCCCGCGACGTCACGGTCCAGCAGGGTGCGGTGCGCGGCGTCCTGGCCCAGCACGTCCACGTGGAGCAGGCCGTCGTGCGCTCGGTGGTCGCCAACCGGGTCACCGCGGGGCCGACGACCGGGATCCTCGTGGCGGTCGCGCGACGGATCGACGGCGAGGCGAAGATCCTGCTGGACTGGCGGGGCGGACTTGCCTTCGGCGCAGCCCTCGGCGCGTTCATCGCGCTCATCGCCCTCGCCCGCCGCCGGGGCTGACCCGCTCCGCGCCGCCCGGGGGGCCTGACCGCCGCTCCCGGCGTCCGGTCAGTCGCGCTCTCGACGCCCCCGCCCGCCGCGCCGCCCGCCCGGCCCGGCCACGCGGGCGACGCCGCCGTACCGGGACACCTGGGCGAGCTTCTCAGCCTTCTGGCGCTCCGAGTGCTCGCTGTGCAGCTCGACGACCTCGGCGGGCTCGCCCTCGCTGACGACGCGGCCGCGCTCGAGGAGGAGCGCCCGGTTGCAGTACTCGGTGACCCATGCCATGTCGTGCGTGACGAGCACGATCGCCTTCGCGGCCCGCACCAGCTCGATGACGCGGGCCTTCGACTTCGCCCGGAAGACCTGGTCCCCGGTGGCGAGGACCTCGTCGAGGAGGAGGACGTCGGGATCGACCGAGGTGGCGATCGAGAAGCCGAGCCGGGCGCGCATGCCCGACGAGTACACCTTGAGGGGAGCGTCGATGAACTCCCCGAGGTCGGCGAACTCGACGATGCCGGGCAGGCGCTCGTCGATCTCGGCCTTCTCCATCCCGAGGAACGCGCCCGCGAGGCGGATGTTGTCGCGCCCGGCGAGCTCCTGGTCGAAGCCCGCCCCCAGCGTCAGGAGGCTGGAGATCCGGCCGCGCACCTCGATCGAGCCCTCGGACGGCACGAGGATCCCGGCCAGCACCTGGAGGAGCGTGCTCTTGCCGGCACCGTTCGGCCCGATGACCGCCAGCGACTCGCCGTTGACAAGCCGGAAGCTCACGTCGCGCAGCGCCCAGAACTCCGACTCCCGCTGCTCCCCGCGGCGGGCGAGGTTGCGGAACGACTGGCGCAGCGTGGTCTTCCGCGTGAACCGAAGGCTGTACCGCACGCCCAGGCCCTGCACCTCGATTGCGGTGGCGTCGTCGTAGGCTGCTTCGTCGGCGCGCTCGTCGCCGAGCGTGGCGGCCGCCGTGGGGTAGGGCTCGAGCGTCGTCATACGACCTTCGCGAACGTCGGCTCGAGCCGCTTGAAGACGGCGGTGCCGGCCACGACGAGGACCAGGGAGACGAGCAGCAGGATCCCGAGGGCGGTCCAGTTCGGCATCGTCGCCGGTCCGCCGTCGGGCGTCCCGTAGATGACGGCCCGGTAGGCCTCGAACAGGACGGCGAAGGGGTTCAGGCGGAGCAGCGTGACGAGTGCCGGGAACTCCTTCCCGAGGTTGCTGTCGGTCACGGCCGAGAGCGAGTACAGACCCGGCGACAGGTAGAACCACAGGCGGAGGACGTGGCGGGCGATGTTGGCCACGTCGCGGACGAAGACGTTCGCCGTCGCGAGGAACAATCCCAGGCCGATCGTGAACACGAGCTGCACGAACGCGATGACCGGGATGAAGACCAGGTAGGGGGAGATCCGGTGCGGGAAGAGCAGCACGAGGATGGCGGCGAGCGGGATGAGCCCGAACGCGAAGTTGACCCCGCCGGCGAGCGTGCCCGACACCGGCAGGACGATCTTCGGGAACTGGAGCTGCTTGATGAGGCGCTCCTGGCTCGTGACCGAGGCGATCGCGTCGCTCACGCTGCTCGAGAACCACTTCCACGGCAGGATCGCCGAGAAGACGAACAGGGCGTAGTCGGGCCCCCCGCGCTTGAGGATGACCGACACGAGGATCACGTAGACCAGCATCTGGAGGAGCGGGTCGAGCACCCACCAGACGTTGCCCAGGACCGTGTCGGAGCCCTTCTTCTTGAGGTCCGCCTGGATCAGGTAGCGGATGAGCCGGCGTCGCGACAGCGCGTCGCGGAATCCCTCGACGACGAGGCGCGCCGCCCCGGGCCGGGCAGCGGAGCTTCGGAAGGTGACGGGATCGTTCGTGGACACGCTCATGAACCGCCGAAGGGTAGCACGCACACTCGGCCGGACGCTCCCGTGCGACCCTCCTGCAGCAGGCTGGCGGGTCGCCGTCCCGATCCCACCGGCCCCGAGCGCGCGGTGCGGTACCATGCGCCGGGCCGCCCGCCGCGCTCGCGGCGGGAGTCGCGTGCCCGCGCGCCACTACCCGGCGCCGCCCCCGCACCGTGAGTCCTCGACACCATGACCTTCCGCGCCAAGCCGACGCGGACCGGCCGCCGCAGCGGCCACGAGTCCGACGCCCGCCGCAACCTCTACTTCAACCTCGCCTTCGGCGCCGTCGTCGTCGTCGCCGTCCTCCTCCTCGTCGGCGCCGCCGCGGCCAGCTGGTACGACGAGCACCTCGCCCCGGTCGCGCGCGTCAACGGCGAGACGATCACGAAGGACGGCCTCCGCGAGCGCGTCGCGATCGAGACCTTCCGTCTCGACACCCTCGAGTCGCAGACGCGCGAGAAGGTCAACGCCGGTCGGATGTCGCAGGCCCAGGGTCAGCAGCTCCTGAACTTCGTCGCCGAGCAGAAGCAGGACATCGGCACGTACGCCTACGACCGGGAGATCGACACGACGCTCATCCTCCAGCTCGGCACGACCGAGGGCGTCGAGATCACCGAGGCGGCGATCGACGCGCAGATCCAGGAGGACGCGACGACCCCCGAGAGCCGCCACACGTTCATGATCCAGGTGGCCCCGGAGACGAGCCCCGGCGCCGCCGAGCCGACCCCCGAGCAGGTCGACGCGGCGAAGAAGAAGGCCGACGACCTGCGCGCCCAGCTCGAGAGCGGCACGTCGTGGGAGGACGTCGTGAAGGCGTCCGGCGACGCGGACGCCGTGGAGTCGAACGGCGACCTCTACTTCCTCGACGAGGGGTCGACCTCGCCCGACGTGGGCTTCGTCGAGGCGATCTTCGCCCTCGAGGCACCCGGCTACACCGACGTCGTCGAGGGGGCCGACGGGACGTTCCGGATCGGGCGGATGACCGAGATCGCGGCCGAGGTCGTCGATCCCAACTACATGCGCCGGGCGACGGACGCCGGCGTCGACGAGGAGGCCTACCGGCGCGTGGCGTCGTCGATCGTCGCCCGCGACGAGCTCGAGACGAACATCCTGGCGGAGGTCGTCGACAACCCGTCCGAGCAGCGGCGCACCGCCGAGATGGTCGTCGACGACAACGGCGGCCTCCCGCTCGCCGAGGGCGCGGTCCTCACGAAGCACCTCCTGTTCTCGCCCGGGGACGACCCGAACGGGGCCGCCGAGCTGGCCGCGGACGACCCCGCCTGGGCCGCCGCGGAGGCCGAGGCTCGCAAGGCGTACGAGGACCTGGCCGCCGGTTCGGCCCGCTTCGTCGACCTGGCCCCGACGAGTGACGACACCGGCTCGGCCGCGCGGAA
Organism: uncultured Chloroflexia bacterium; assembly: GCA_963736545.1. GTDB lineage: Bacteria > Chloroflexota > Limnocylindria > Limnocylindrales > CSP1-4 > CTSoil-043. The sequence goes on along the minus strand of CAVTPA010000001.1, from coordinate 2,101,082 downwards.
CGGCTTCCTCGGCTACTACGACCCGAGCACGGGTCTCGACGAGGCGTTCGCGAAGGCGATCTTCGCCGACGGCGTCCAGGACGGGCAGCTCCTCGAGCCGGTGAAGTCGGCCTTCGGCTGGCACGTCATCCAGGTCGTCACGCACGATGAGCCGGCCGACTGGGTCGCGAGCCTCGCCGCGGACGCGGTCAAGCCGGGCACGGACTTCGCCGCGCTCGCCGCCGAGAGCTCGATCGCGCCGTCCGCGGCCGACGGGGGCGACCTCGGCTGGGTCGCCCGCTACCAGCTCGAGAAGGATCGCGAGGATCTGGTCTTCGCGACGCAGGCGAACTCGGTCTCGGAGATCGTGGCGCTCGACGGGCTCACGTTCTTCAAGGTCGACGAGATCGCGAACCGGATGCCCGACGAGGAGCAGGCGCAGGAGCTGCGCGACAATGCGTTCGTGAACTGGTACCTGGGGATCCGGAACGACCCGGAGCAGACGACGATCGAGAACCTCCTCGAGAGCTGAGGGCCGCGTGCTCGACGCCCTCCTCGCCGAGGCTCGCCTCCGCTGGGGCCTGGACCCGGCCCACGGCTTCGCCGTCGTTCCTGCCGAGCGGCTCGTCGAGGTCCCGCTCGACCCCGCGCGGCCGGTCCTCGTCGTGCCGCTCGCGGTGCTCGGGGCCTCCGCGCCCGCCGCCGCGCCGGTGCCGCTGGCGGGTCGGCACGGTCCGGCGGGGCGGGACGCGCTCGCCGTCCTGCGCCGCCTGTACCCCGCCGAGCACGCCGTGGGCCGCTTCGGGTCGACGGACGCGACGACCGTCGGCGAGCTCGCGAAGGCCGACCTGGCGGAACCGCTCTACCTCGCCCCGGTCTCACCCGAGCTGGCGGCGGGATCGCCGTGGGGCATGCCCTGGATCTCGAACCGCCTCCGCGAGCCGGACGGCTGCCCGTGGGACCGCGAGCAGAACCACGAATCACTCCGGAACCACCTCCTCGAAGAGGCCTACGAGGTCTACGACGCGCTGGCCGGCGGGGCCACGCCCGACCTCGCGGCGGAGCTCGGGGACCTGTGGCTGCAGATCGTGCTCCACGCTCAGCTCGCAGCCGAGGCGGGCGTGTTCGACCTGGCCGACGTCCAGGCCGCGATCGCCTCAAAGATCGTCCGCCGCCACCCGCACGTCTTCGGCGACGCGGAGGTCCGCACCGCCACCGACGTCAACCGCCAGTGGGAGCGGATCAAGCAGGCGGAGCGCGCCGCGGAGGCAGCGGCCGCCGCGACCGCCGGCGAGGAGGGCGCGCCCGCGCCGGCGCCGAAGAGCGCCCTCGACGGCGTGAGCCGCTCGATGCCGGCCCTCGCCGCGAGCCAGGAGATGCAGGAGCGGGCCGCCCACCTCGGCTACGACTGGCCCAGCGTGGAGGGAATCCTCGGCAAGGTCGCGGAGGAGCTCGAGGAGCTGCGCGTGGCGGAGGGGCCGGCCGCACGCGCCGAGGAGCTGGGCGACCTGCTGATGGTCGTCGTCAACCTCGCCCGCCACCACGACGTCGAGGCGGAGGCGGCGCTGCGGGCCGCCAACCAGAAGTTCCGGTCCCGCTTCGGCATCGTGGAGCGGCTGGCGTCGGAACGGGCGGTCGCCCTCCGTGACCTCTCGTTCGCCGAGCTCGACGAGCTGTGGGACGCGGCGAAGGCCGAGCTGGCCGGGGCGGCGGACGTGGCCGCCGCGCGCCAGAATGGCGACGCGGCCGGGGCGCCGGGAGCTGCCGCCGGCGGCGACGAGGACGAGGAGACGGGATGACGATCGGCAACCGGGCGCAGCTGCGCCCCTCGGGGCGGCGGCCGAACGAGCTGCGGCCGGTGACGATGACGCTCGGCGTCCAGAAGTGGGCCGAGGGCTCGTGCCGGATCCGCGTCGGCGACACCGAGGTCCTCTGCGCGGCCACGATCGAGGACCGGGTCCCGCCGCACCTGCGCGGGAAGGGGAGCGGCTGGGTCACCGCCGAGTACTCGATGCTGCCGCGCTCCACGGCGGAGCGGACACAGCGCGAGGCCACTGCCGGCAAGGTCGGCGGGCGGACCCACGAGATCCAGCGGCTGATCGGGCGCTCGCTCCGGGGCGTGGTGGACCTGGGCCGCCTCGGCGAGCGCACCGTCACCGTGGACTGCGACGTCCTCCAGGCCGACGGCGGCACCCGCACCGCGAGCATCACCGGCGGCTACGTGGCGCTCGCGACGGCGCTCATCACGTACGGGATGGAGCGACTCCTCGTCGGCAAGGTGGCCGCGGTCTCGGTCGGGATCCACGATGGGGTCGCGGTCCTCGACCTCGATTACGCCGAAGACAAGGTCGCCGAGGTCGACTTCAACGTCGTCGGCACCGACGCGGGCCGCTACGTCGAGCTGCAGGGAACAGCCGAGGGCAAGCCCTTCTCCCGCGAGGACCTTGGCCTTCTCCTCGACCTGGCCGGCGCCGGGCTCAGCCAGCTGTTCGAGGCCCAGGCGGCCGCGCTGGCGACCGTCAAGCGGTGACGGAGCGCCGGCGACGCCGGGAGGCGCGTCCGGTCGAACGTCCTCGGCTGCTCGTCGCAACGCGCTCGCGGCACAAGCTCGCCGAGCTGCGCGACCTCCTTCGGCTCGGCCGCGCGGAGCTCGTCGACCTCGACGACGTCGGGATCGCGGACGAGGTGGAGGAGACCGGGGCCACGTTCGCGGCCAACGCCGCCCTCAAGGCCCGCTTCTACGCCCGCCGCTCCGGGCTCCCGACGCTCGCCGACGACTCGGGTCTCGAGGTCGACGCGCTCGCGGGGGGTCCCGGGGTCAGGACCCGCCGCTACGCCGGCGAGCAGGCGACGGATGACGACAACAACGTGAAGCTTCTCGCGGCGTTGGCCGGGCTGCCGCCCGAGGGACGCCGCGCCCGCTACCGCTGCGTGCTCGCGCTCGCGCTCCCCGAGCGGGCGGGCTCGCGAGGGGGCCTGCCGGTGACGATGACGCGCGGCACGTTCGAGGGTCGGATCGGCGCGCGCCCGCGCGGCTCGAACGGGTTCGGCTACGACCCCATCTTCGAGCCGTCGACGGAACCGCCCGGCGGCGCGACCGTCGCGCAGTGGCCGGCGGAGCGCAAGCAGGCCCTCTCGCACCGCGCCCGCGCGGCGCGCCGCATGGCCCTGATCCTGGAGCGCGAGGGCTTCTGAGCCACACCGCACCTGCGCAGAGTGGGGCCCGGAAGGTGAACCGGGTGCGCCCGGCCTGTAACAGCCCCGGGTCGGCGCGCGTCCCACGGCTGCAGCGGAGCGTCCCCGAGCGGCCCGCGACGGGCCGGCAGCACAGGTGCCACGATGGACGGCAACGGTTCGTTCAGGCCCGACGACGCAACGCCGCGGCCGCCGCGGCCCGGTCCTCCCCAGCGCCATCGCGTCGCCCGCAGGCGCTCCTCGCCGACGCCTCGCCAGGGAGCCCTCCTTACCGGCCTGACCCTCGTCGCCGCCGTCCTGGTCGGCATCACGATCACCACGCCGAGCGGCGGCGCCGCCCCCTCCGGCTCCCCGGGCGTCGCGCGCGCCACCGCTGGGCCCAGCGATGGGGGCGGCACCGGATCGAACGCCCCCGTGACGCCGCCGCCCGGCGGGCCGACCCCCGTGACGACGCCCGAGCCCACCGTCGACCCCGCCGGCTGGTCCGCCGTCGACCTGCCGCCGTACGAGCCCGTCGCCGACCTCGCTCCGACCCGGACCGAGCCCGGCGGAGCGTCCATCGACACGGCGTTCGTCCTCACGAGCCGGAGCGGCCCCGCCGCCGACCTCGCGAAGCACCTCGAGGTCGTCCCGCCGGTCGATCTCGCCGTCGCCCGCGGCGGCACCGCCGCGAGCGTCCGCCTCACCCCGGTGGTCCCGCTCGACCAGGGGACCACGTATCGCTTCGCGCTCCGCCTCGCGGACGGCTCCCTCGCCGGCTCGTGGGTCTACCAGACCGGCAGCGCGCCGCGCGTCGCGCGGACCCTGCCGGCCGACAAGCGCACCAACGTCCCGGTCGACACCGGGATCGAGATCACCTGGGACCAGGACGGTGTCGGCAATCTCGCGCCGTACTTCTCGATCTCGCCGAAGGTCGGCGGTCGCTTCGAGCGCCACGGCCGCACGGCGGTCTTCGTCCCGGACGCCCTGCAGCCGCGGACCGTCTACACCGTGACCGTCCGCCGCGGGGTTGACCTCGAGGGCTCGCGGCTCGTGCTCGACAGGGACGTCACCTTCCAGTTCGAGACCCGGGCAAAGGACGGGACGAAGGTGAAGCGTCCGCGCTGGCTCGCGGCCGAACCGCTCGTCGAGTCGCCGACGGGCAGCGCCCCCCTCATCTCCGTCTCGGCCGACCGCCGTATCACGAGGGTCGACGTCCGCGTCCACCGGCTCCCCACGCTCGAGGGCGCCGTCCGCGCCTACCTCGCCCTGCGGGATGCGCCCGACTGGGCCCAGCGCTCCGACACCGGCGTCGTGCCCGTTGCCGGCCTCGCCCGGGTTGCGCGGTTCAGCGTCCCGGTCAACCACTGGCCGAGCGACGGCCGCGACGGCGGATGGATCAAGTTCCCCGACTCGCTGCCCGCCGGCTGGTACCTCGTGACCATTCCGCGCGACGGGCGCGACGTACAGCTCGTCCTCCAGGTGACCGACGTCCAGGCGACGGCGATCACCGGCTCGGGACGGACGGTCATCTGGGCCCACGACCTCGCGGCGGGCGGGCCCCTCGGCGGCGCCACCGTGCGCGGCCTCGACCGGGGTCGCTTCGGACGGACCGCCGCCGACGGGCTCCTCGTCGCGCCCACGCCCGCCCGCCTCGCGACGGCCGACCTCGAGGCCGCGCCTCGCGACAGGATCATCGTCGTCCGCGCCGCCGGGGAGGAGGCCGGCGCCGCCCCACGGCCGGACCGGACGCTCTTCCTCCCGGTGGACGCCTGGGCTTCCGACGTCCCGTTCCGGGATCGCTTCTGGCGGCTCCTCTACACCGACCGCTCGCTCTTCCGCTCGACGGACACGATCGAGGCGTGGGGTGTCCTTCAGCCCCGCAGCGGCGGCGCGGCACCGGCGGCCGAGCTCCGCCTCGTGGCGGGCGGCTGCTGGGACGGCTACGACGACGAGGGCGAGTCCTGCGCCGACGTCGCGATCGTCCGCGCGGCTGTGCGGCCGGACGCATCGACCGGCGTCTTCACGGCCAGCGTGCCGATCGCCGGGGTCCCGGCCGGGGACTACGAGCTCGCCCTCTACGTGGACGACCTCCGCGCCGCCGGCACGCACCTGGCGATCGGCGTCATCCGCAAGCCGGCGTACCGGCTCGATGTCGTCACGGACCGCACGGTGGTCGTGGCCGGCGATCGGCTCGTCGCCACGGCGACGGCGTCGTTCTTCGACGGGACGCCCGCGCCGGGAGTCGCGTTCGTCGTCGGGAGCGGCTTCGAAGACGACGAGGGCGAGGACGTCGCGACCCGCACGACCGGTGCGGACGGCAGGGGCGACGCCGTCGTCCCCGTCGAGATCAACGACGGCCAGTGGGCGTGGCGGGAGGTCGCTGTCTGGCCGGAGGGGCCGGAGGAGGCCTCGATCTCTGCGTCGACCAGCGTGCTGGCCTTCGCCAGCCGGGTCGTCCTCGACGGCGAGGCGACGCTCGACGGGCCGAGCCTGGCCATCGCCGGCTCGCTCCACCAGGTCGACCTCGAGCGCTTGGAGGGCGAGGTGCGCGCGGGCCTCGACCAGGAGATCCGACCGAACGGCGCCGCCGTTGCCGGGGCGACCGTCCGGATCAGGATCGAAGAGCGCTGGCAGGTCAAGGTTCCGACCGGCCGCGTGTACGACTTCATCGCCAAGAAGGCGATCGACACGTACGAGTATCGGGACCGCGAGCGGAGCCTCGGCACGCGCCGCGTGACGACGGACGCGAACGGGCGCTTCGCCCTCGAGACGGACGTGGCGTCCGACCACTGGTACACGATCGACGTGCTCGCCGACGACGCCGACGGCCGGACGACGAGGCTCGACCTGTGGGCCGAGCGCGAGGAGGCCCTGGATCGCGGCGGCGAGGGCGGGCTGCCGACACTCACACTCGACGGCAACGTCGACGCGGACGGCGAGCGCGCGTACGCGGTCGGCGACCCGATCCGGGCGACGATCCGCGGGGCCGACGGCGCCCCGATGCCCACCGGGGGCGACCGGCAGTACCTCTTCTTCACGGCGCGGCCGGGCCATCTCGACGCGCGCGTCGAGGCGACGCCGCGACTCCGCTCGACATTCACGGAGGCCGACATCCCCGGCCTCTCGATCGGGGCCGCGTGGTTCGACGGCACGACCGGCGGTGTCACGAGCGTCTACTGGGGCTGTGGTGCCTACCTCCCGACCGTGGAGGCATCGTTCGACACGACGACGCGCGCGCTCGAGGTCGAGCTGGAGGCCGACGCCGCCCGCTATCGCCCCGGCGAGACCGCGACCGTGGCGATCCGCACGACGGATGCGGCGGGGCGCCCGGTGGCGGCCGACGTCATCCTCCGCGCCGTCGACGAGAAGCTGTACGCGATCGGCGGCGCCCTTGAGGGCGAGGCCCTCGACGAGCTCTACTGGTCCATCGCGAGCGGCGACGGCCTCGCAGCGACCGCCGGATCGCACTCGCTCCCCGTCTTCGTCCCGTTCACCGGGGAGACGTGCGGGCCGGGCACCACCGGCGGCGGCGGCGAGGACGTGACCACCCGCGACGACTTCCGCGACACGCTCCTCTTCCGGCGCGTGCGGACGGGCGCCGACGGCCGGGCGACGGCCTCGTTCGACCTGTCCGACGACCTCACGTCCTGGCGGGTCTCCGCGACCGCGATCGGCGCTCGCAAGGAGGTCGGCCAGGGGACGGTGCAGGTCCCCGTCGCGCTCCCGCTCTTCGTGGAGGCGCCGCTCGCCCCCGACTACCTCACCGGCGACCGCCCGCGTCTCAGGGTCCGGGCGTACGGCGAGGCGCTGACCGCGGGCGACCGCGTCACGTTCACGGTGTCCGCTCCCTCGCTCGGGATGGCCACGGCCACGGTCGTCGGGCGGGCGTTCGAGGCCGTCGAGGTCCCGATGCCCCGCCTCGTGGCCGGCGACCATGCCGTCACGATCGAGGCCTCGGCGGGCACCGGCGCCGCCGCGGCGCGCGACCGGCTCGTCCGGACGATCCGGGTCGTCGACACGCGATTCACCCAGCGGCGGACGGCGTACGGCGACCTGGCCGACGGGCTGCCCGACGTCGCCGCGAGCACGAGCCTCGTCGACATCGTCTTCGCCGACGCCGGCCGCGCGCGGCATCTCGGCACGCTTGAGGAGCTTGCCGACGGCGACGGAGCGCGGCTCGACCAGGCTCTCGCCGCGGCGATCGCTCGCGACCTGCTCGTGACGACGTTCGACGTCGACCCGGCGCGCTTCGACGGTGAGCCGTTCGACCCGGCGCCATACCTGGTCCGCGCGGCCGGCGACGACGACGATGCCGACTACGAGATCCGGGGCCTGGCCCTCCTGCCCTACGCTGGAGCCGACGAGGCGCTGTCCGCCCGGGCGGCGCTGCTCGGCGGCGCTCGTGTCGCCGGCGAGGACCTGGCCGACTACTTCCGCTGGCTCCGCTCCGCCAAGGGCGACGCCGAGTTCGAGGACTACGGGCCGCCACCGGCCGGCCGCGAGAGCCGCAGCCTCGCGCTGGCAGGGCTCGCCGGCCTCGGCGAGCCGGTCGTCCCCGCGATCCGCGCCGCGCTGGCCGATCCCGACCTCACGATCCGGGAGCGCCTCTACCTCGCCCTCGGCGCGGCGGCGCTGGGCGACCACGCGACGGCGCTCCGCGTGGAGCGTGACCTGCTCACGCGGCACGGCGAGCGGATGGGCCCCTGGCTCCGGCTGCGGGTCGGGAGCTCGCTCGACGACACGATCGAGGCGACCGCGCTCGTCGCCCTCATCGGGGCGACGGTCGGCGACCCAGTCGCCGAGTGGGCCGAGGCGTACGTCGAGGCCAACCCGGCCCGCGACGACCTCATGAGCCTGCAGCGCGCCGGCTACGTCGAGCGCGTTCTGGCCCGGACCCCGGCCGCGGCAGCCCGCGTCGCCTACGCCGTCGACGGCTCCGAGCGGACCGTCGCCATCCCGGCCGGCGACGCCCTGTCGCTGACGCTGACCCCCGCCCAGTGGGCGACGTTCCGCGCGCGGACCGTCGCGGGGAAGGTCGATCTCGCCGTCTCCTGGGACGCCGCGGTCGACCCGGGCACGCTCGCGACCGACCCGTCGTTCACACTCCGGCGGACGGTCACGCCCGGCCCGGTGATCTCCTCCTCGGGGCGCGTCGAGGTGACGCTGACCGCGACGTTCGGGCCGCAGGCGGTCCGTGGCTGCTACGACGTGACCGACACGCTCCCGTCCGGCCTCGCGCCGTTCGGCGACGGCGGGCAGCGGGTCACGCTCTGTCTCGACCCGAAGGCCCCCTCGGCGAGCTACCGGGCCCGGGTCGTGACCCCCGGCACCTACCGGTGGGAGCCCGCCATCCTCCAGCTCGAGGGCACGTCGGAGAGCCTGGCCCTCACGCCGGATACGACGGTCGAGATCCGGTAGAGGCGTTCGAACGGCTTCGGCTACGACCCGGTCTTCCAGCCTGCGTCGGAGGCGCCGGGCGCCGCGACGGTGCGCAGTGGCCGGCGGAGGGCCTCGCCGTCGCCATGCCCGGCAATGCCCTCCTCGCCATCGCCTGCGCGCGTTACCGGGTGGCCGTGCTCCGCTCCGCGAGCCGCGTGAGGCGCTCGGTCCACGCGGCGGCCGCGCGGTCGCTCATGCCCGCCGGACCGGTGTTCGAGCCGGCCTGCTCGGTGAGCCGGTCCGACCAGGCCTGCCGAGCCCGTTCGGCCCGTGCCTGGTCCGCCTGGTAGCTGACGAGCTGGGCCTGGAGGCGCTGCGTCCACGCGTCGTGTGCACGCTCGCGGCGTGCCTCATCGCGGGCTTCCTGCTGCTGCAGGCGCTCGGCCTGCTGCGTGAGGCGTGTCGACCACGCCTCGTCGGCGAGCTCCCGCCGGGTGGCGGGTCCCGAACAGGCCGCCGCCTGTGCCAGGATCACCACCGTCGCGGCCAGCATCCCGAACCTGCGTACCTGGATCATCGTGTCCCCCTTGCATCGCTGCCGTCGCCGGCGCCACTCGCCGGTTCGTGGACGGAACGATGCGGCCCGCGCGTCGATGCGCCCCCTACGCGCCCTCTATGCGCGCTCCATGCCGCGGGCCGAGATGGCCGGTGCGCCGACGGCCTGCGGGCACGCGGCGGCGCCGGGTCAATCGCGGCAGTCGGTCGGGCCGATGCCGAGAGCGGCGGCTGCCTCCAGCCTGTCCGGTGGGATACAGGGCACGTCGATGCGGCCGGCAACGATGTCGGCTTGCAGCTCCTCGAGCCGCGGGCGGATGTCGTCGATGTACCCGCCGCTGTACGAGATGCCGATGGCGCCGGACGCGAGGCCCCACTTCCAGGCGCCGGGCCTGAACGTCCCCCGCGCGTGGTCGGCGACGACGGCGTAGGTCATCGTGTCGATGCCCGTCAGGACCGACGTCAGGATGTGGGACTGCCACGCGCCCGCGTCGGTCGCTCCCGGGAGCCGCATCACCGTCTCGTACTGGTCGGTGTCCACGCCGATGGCCCAGACATGCCGGCCCTCGGCTCGGGAGTACTCGGTGGCCGCCTCGATCACGCCGAGGCCGGCCGTCCCCGCGGCGTGCATGACGACGTCGGCGCCACGCCCGAACATCTCCAGCGCTGCGGCCTTCGCCCCGGCGATGTCCCCGAACCCCGTGAAGTCGCCCTCGCTCAAGTAGGTGACCCGCACGTCGATGTCCGGGTCCACGGCGCGGGCCCCCGCCTCGAACCCGGCCTGGAACCCCCAGATCCCGTCCCAGTCCACGCCGCCGACGTAGCCGATGACGCCGGTCGTGCTCTTCAGCGCGGCCGCCGCTCCGGCGAGGTACGACGGCTCCGACTGCACGACCGTCAGGTACGCCACGTTCGGAGCGCTGCCGGGCTGCCCGGTGGCGTACCGTGTCCCGGGATAGTCCGCCGCGATCTCGTCGAGAACCTCGACGGACATCTGTTGCACCACGATCAGGCCGACGCCCTCCTCCGACAGGCGTCGGACGTCGTCCGCCTGGGCCCGCGCGAGCTGCGCGTCGATCTGCTCATCGGTCATGCCTTCCCAGAACGCTTCGCCGAGCTCTGCCTCGAGTCCGGCCCAGAGTCCTTCCCAGGTGAGCTTGCGCCCCACCAGGCCGAATTCCGTGACCGCCCCGTCGAAACCGGAGACCGCCTGGACGCTCACCAGGCCCTCGTCCGCCCACACGAACGCGACCGGGTCCGGCACCGGGCCGGGCGCGGCCATGACCACGTAGGCCGCCCCGCCGACCAGGGCCACCACGGCAGCCACCAGGGCGAGGAGCCGGGCCCGCGCGCTGCGCGCGAGGCGGCGGTGCGCCTCCACCTTCGCCGCCTCGGCGGCCTCCTGCCCGCGGCGCGCCTCGAGGCCGGCCTCCAGGTAGTCTCGCTCCCGGCTCGTCAGCTGCAGGCTGCCCTCCTGGCTCCAGGTCTCGAACTCGGCGAGACGGCTGCCGGAGAGCAGGTAGTCGCGGTCGCGTCCCGACAGCTCCCACTCGTCCACCGCCGACACAAGCGCGTCCCGCCGCCGCAGCGCCGCGCGATGCCGGTCGATCCAGCCGGCCAGCCGCTCCCACTCGGTGAGCAGGGCCTCGTGCGCCAGCTCGACCGTGGCCTCGTCCGTGGCGGGATCGTGGTCGAAGGTCAGGAGGTGATGCCGGCCGAACGAGGTCAGGACCGTCGACAGCGCGACGGGATCGATCCCGAGGTCCGTGAGCTCCGAGAGCGTCAGCCGCCGACGCGAATCGGCTGCACCGCGCCCCAGCCGGACGAGCCGCAGGAAGACCTGGGTCGCGATCCGCTGCTCATCGGCGTCCAGGCCCAGGAAGACGGCCTCGGCGCGGCGCGAGAGGACGCCGCGGAGGCCGCCGATCGCGGCGTACCCGGCGAGCGTCAGGTCCGGCCCGCTGCGCTGCTCGAACAGCTCGGTCAGCGAGTACTGCAGCAGCGGCAGGCTCCCGGGACGCGATACCGACTCGGCCATGAGCTCGGCCAGCAGGGCCGCCTCGATCCGCACACCGACCTGCTCGGCCGGCACGACAACCGCGGCCTCGAGCTCGCGGGCGGTCATCGGCAGGACGTGCACGACGCCCGGCACGAACGCGGCACCGAACTCCGGGTGCTGCAGGGGGCGGTCGTAGAAGTCGGCGCGGAGGGTGAGGACCACGACAAGGGGGCTCCCGGGCCTCTCGATCTCGGCCGCCAGCGCCCGAAGGAGCTGGCCGCGGCGAGACTCCTCGGCGACCGTGAAGAGCTGCTCGAAGTGGTCGATCACGAGCACGAGGCGGGCGCCGTCCCCGAGCGCCGGCAGCGCGAGCCCCGCCGGGTCAAGGCGATCGCCCGGCGGGGCGCTCGCGGTCGCGCGCCGCACGATCGCCCGGACCTCGCCCAGGGGGTCTGGCCCCAGCGCGACGTTCGCAATGCGCCAGCGTTCCGACCCGGCGATGTCGCCGGCGCGGATCCGCGGGACGAGGCCGGCTGCGACCACGCTCGACTTCCCGGATCCCGACGGGCCGACGAGAGCGAGCAGCCGCCGCCCGGCAGCCAGGGACTGCACCAGCTGCTCCACGAGCGCCTCGCGGCCGAAGAAGTCGTGGGCGTCGCCCTCGCCGAACGCGTGCAGGCCCTTGTACGGGTTCCGGGCGGTCGCCGGCGCAGCCTCGGCCCGGGCGGCCGCGAACAAAGCCGGATCGTGGAGGAGGATTCGGTCGCGCAGCGCTTGGAGCGGGGGCGAGGGATCCAACCCGAGCTCGTCGCCGAGCACGTGGCGCAGGTTCTCGTAGGTTCGCAGCGCCTCCGCGTGGCGGCCGGACCGGTAGAGCGCCAGCATGAGCAGCTCGCGTGACCGCTCCCGGAGGGGGTCCTCGCGGATCGCGGCCTCCAGGAGCGGCACGATGCGGCTGGCCTGCCCCGACTCGAGCTCCGCGGAGGCGAGGGTCTCCACGGCGTCGAGGTGCATGTCGTGGAGCCGGCGGACGTACGGCTGGGCGAACTCCTCGTAGGCGAAGTCGGAGAGCGCGGGCCCTCGCCACAGCTCGAGGGCGGACCGCAGGGCGGCGACCGCGCCCTCCCGGTCGCCGGCGTCGAGGCGCGCGGTACCCGTCCCGACCAGTGCCTCGAACTGCCAGGCATCGATCGTGTCGCGGGGTGCATCCAGCTGGTAGCCGGGCGGCCGAGTGTGGATGAGGCGTCCGCCCGTCGGCGTCTCGAGCGCCTTGCGCAGCTCCGAGACGTAGATCTGGATGGAGTGCGCGGCCGTGCGGGGCGGGGCCACGCCCCACAGGAGGTCGATGAGCCGATCGAGCGGGACGATCTCGCCGACGTGCAGCAGCAGGATCGCCAGCAGCGCACGCTGCTTTGGCGGGCCGAGGTCGAAGGTCGCGCCGCCGGATCCCGCCTCGAGGACGCCGAGGAGCCGGAACTGCATCGAGATCCCCCCTGTCCGCCGCGGTCCGTGGATGGTGGGCTGGCGGCCTGCGCTCGTCAAGCGCGAGCGCGATCGTGGCCGGAGCGGCTCTACGCCGGCTCTACGCCGCCCCGCCGCCGGGCGGGGGAGGGCGCCCCGACGGTAACGGCGTCACCACCCGGCGTTGGTGTGGCGTGCCGGGAGGTAGCCCTGCCCGAACGGAGAGGAGCGGTCCCTGGCCGGGTTGGCGGGAGCGGCCTCAGGCCTCGCCCGCGGTCCGCTCGGGGGGCGCGGCGATGCCCTCGCGGTGCGTGCCGTGCGGAGGGTCGGCCACCGCCGCGCACGGCGTGCGGCGGCGCAGCCGCAGCAGGTCCCGCACGAGCTCGCGCTTCATGAGCTGGATCGCCTTGGCCGGGTCCACGCCCTTCGGGCAGACCTGCGAGCACTCGCCGGCGAAGTGGCAGCGCCACGGGCCGCTGCCGCCGGAGAGCACCTCGCGCCGGGCGTCGAACCCCGCGTCGCGCGTGTCGCTGTTGTAGCGGTGGGCCTGGCCGAGCGGCATCGGCCCGGCGTACTGCGGGTCGGTCGCGACCGTGGGGCAGGCCGCCATGCAGCAGCCGCACTTGATGCAGTAGCTGAACTGGAGGTACTCCTCCAGCTCGTGCGGGGACTGGCGGTACTCCCGCGTCGGGTCGTCCTGCTCGGCCGTGTCGTCGCGGATCAGGTACGGCAGCAGCTCCCGGTGCGTCCGGAACATCGAGTGGAGGTCCGGGACGAGGTCCTTGACGATGTCGAAGTTCGGCAGCGGCGCGACCGCGACGACGTCGCTGTCGAGCTCGGCGATCTGCGTGTTGCAGGCGAGCCGCGGGCGCCCGTTGATGAGCATCCCGCACGAGCCGCAGATGCCCATCCGGCACGACGAACGCCAGGCGAGGCTGGGGGCCGAGACCTCCTTGACCTTCCAGAGGCCGTCCAGCACGGTCATGCCGGGCAGGACGTCGATCCGGTGGTTCTCCCAGCGCGGCTCCTTGTCCTTGCCGGGCTCGAAGCGGCGGAGGTGGAACGTGACCTGGCGGGCGATGGCGTCGGTCACGTCAGCCTCCCATCGCCATCGACGACGCGCCCGGTGCGGCGAGCGCCGCCCAGGTCCCGAAGACGAAGAGCCCGACGCCGAGCACCGTGAGCCCGACGTTGATCGTCGTCCGCAGGCCGGCCCCCGGGTTCAGCTCCATGAGGATGTTCCGCAGGCCGTAGAAGCCGTGGTAGAGCGCCGCGCCGAGCAGCAGCACGTACGTCACGGTGAAGAACAGGCTCTGCGCCCGGAGCACGACGCTCTCCCACTCCACCGGCTCGACGCCCTCGGCGCCGAAGATCCCGAGCGTCGCGTCGAGGTGCATGATCGCCATGTGCAGGCCGAGGAGGACGAGGATCACCACGCCTGCGCCGATGTGCCAGGTCCAGAGGGTCCGGTCGCGCATCGTTCCGCCCTCCTACGCCAGCACGAAGAAGTCGAGGCCGCCCCAGAGGGCGATCACGGCGGCGATCATGAGCACGGCTCGCGCGAGCCGCCGCTGCCGCCCCACCGAGGTCGCGTACGGGTAGACCGGCTCGATCGGCCGCCCGACGGCGTAGCCGAGCTCGATGATCGCCAGCCGGATCCCGTTGACGGCGTGGAAGGCGAAGGCGGCGAAGACGAGGTACTCGCCGATCATGAAGAGGGGGCCGGAGACCACGGCCATCGCCTGGTCCCAGCTCTCGGGCCCCAGCGCGCGGCTCGACGTGACGAAGATGTGCATCACGAAGTAGGCGAGCAGGCCGAGGCCGGTGACGCGGTGGAGCGTGTAGAGGTAGCGCTCGAAGCCCCAGCGGCCGCCGCCGACCCAGCCCCGGATGCCCAGGCGGTTCGGATGTGCACGCGATCCCATGACGTCCTCCGGGCCTAGTACTTGCGCTCGACCGGCTTCCACATGTCGATGGTCACCGGCTTGTGCTCGAACCGGGGGCCGTCGTCGGCGTGGAAGGCCAGCGTGTGCTTCAGCCACTTCTCGTCGTCGCGCGTCGGGAAGTCCCGCCGGGCGTGGGCGCCGCGCGACTCCTCGCGGGCCAGCGCCCCGGCCACGGTGACCTCGGCGAGGTCGACGAGGTTGTCCAGCTCGAGGGCGTGGACGAGGTTGGAGTTGTAGACGCGCGACGTGTCGGCGACCGGGGCGTGCTCCGCGCGCCGGCGGACCTCGCCGATCTTCGCCAGCGCCGTCGCCAGGTCGGGGCCGTTGCGGAAGACGCCGACGTTCGCGTCCATCGTCTCGCGCAGCTCACGGCGCAGCTGGTAGAGGTTCTCGTCGCCCTCGCGGGCGAGCACCTGCCGGACGCGCTCCTCGGCGGCCTCCGCCCGATCGGCCGGCAGCGGCGCGGCCGCCGCGATCCCCGGCAGCGCCGCCGCGATCTCCCGTCCGGCGATGCCGCCCCAGACCAGGCACTCCGCCGTCGAGTTGGAGCCAAGCCGGTTCGCCCCGTGCAGCGACACGCAGGCCGCCTCGCCGGCGGCCCAGATGCCGGCCACCCTCGTCTGACCCGTGATGTCGGTCTCGATGCCGCCCATCGAGTAGTGGGCGACCGGCCGGATCGGGATCGCCTTCTCGATCGGGTCGAGCCCGAGGAACTTGATCGTCACCTCGCGGATGAGCGGCAGCCTGGTGTTGATCCGGTCCGCCCCGAGGTGGGTGAGGTCGAGCTCGAGGTAGTCCTGCCCGTCGGGCGTCTTGAAGCCGCGCCCGGCGAGGATCTCCTCCGTCTCGGCGCGGGAGACCATGTCGCGCGGCGCCAGCTCGACGAGCTTGGGCGCGTAGTTCGCCATGAACCGCTCGCCCGTGTTGTTCCGCAGGTAGCCGCCCTCGCCGCGGCAGGCCTCGGTCATGAGGATCCCGTTCGGCACGAGGCCCGTCGGGTGGAACTGCAGGAACTCCATGTCCTCGAGCGGCAGGCCGGCCCGGTAGGCCATCGCCATGCCGTCGCCCGTCACGGTCTGGGAGTACGTCGTGAAGCCGTACAGGCAGCCGCCGCCCCCCGAGGCGATGAGCAGCGCCTTGCCGCGGATCGCGACCGTCTCGCCCGAGCCCATGTCGAGGCCGACGAGCCCCGCGAAGGCGCCGCCGTTGACGAGGATGTCCGTGACGAAGAGCTCGTCGTAGCGGGTGAACGTCGGGTAGCGCTGCAGCTGGTCGTACAGCGTCTGCATCTCGAAGAAGCCGGTCTTGTCGGCGGCCAGCGTCGCCCGCGGGTAGCTGTGTCCGCCGAACGGGCGCTGCGAGATGTAGCCGTCGTCATCGCGGGTCCAGGGGATGCCCCAGTGGTCGAGCTGGTGGATCTCCTTCGGGATCGTGTCGACGAACGTCCGCACCACGTCCTGGTCGGCGAGGAAGTCGGAGCCCTTGACGGTGTCCCAGGCGTGCAGCTCGCGCGAGTCGCCCAGGTCCTCGCGCAGGACCGCCGCCGTGCCGCCCTCGGCGCAGACGGAGTGGGCGCGCATGAGCTGGACCTTGGAGACGATGCCGATGTCGACCTTGCCGTCGAGGCGCCGGGAGATCTCGACCGCGGCGCGCAGGCCGGCCAGCCCCGCTCCCAGGATCACGACATCGTGCTGGAGCTCACGATCCATCGGGGAACCTCATGAGGCTGGGCTCGGACGCTGCCCTGTACGGCGCATCGTGCCCCCCCTCGAGGGGCTCGCGATCGTGCCGAATGCCTCCCGCGGGTGCGCCGGAGGTCACACACGAGGCACGCCGCGGGTGTCCGGGGGGCCCGAGGCGTTCATCCCCGTTCCGGCCACC
Source organism: uncultured Chloroflexia bacterium (assembly GCA_963736545.1). Taxonomy (GTDB): domain Bacteria; phylum Chloroflexota; class Limnocylindria; order Limnocylindrales; family CSP1-4; genus CTSoil-043. The sequence continues at coordinate 2,084,705 of CAVTPA010000001.1, read as the reverse complement.
AGACCGGGTTCGCGCCGCCGAGCCCGTGGACGTGGGGCCACACGACGACCGGCCAGCCGCCCATGCGACGCATGCGCTCGACGACGGCCGCGCTCGGCTCGCCGTAGAGGTCGATCCGGAGGACCTCGACGATCTGCGTCCCCCGCCCGATCCGGCTCGCCATCGTCTCGAGGTAGCGCTCGAACGACGCCGCGTCGCGGTGGAGATGGATGCTCGTCGCCTCCGTCCCGTCCTCGCCGAGGTACGCGTCGAAGGCGAGCACGTCCGGCAGGTTCGCCTCGACGAACGCGGTCATCTCGCGTTGCGCCGCCCGCCACTCCTCGAGCGCACCCGGCGGGATCCGGTACCGACCGACGAACAGCACGCCCGGTGACACTCGAATGCCGCCCATCCCGGCTCCCCCCTTCACCCGCGGGCACGCTGCCCGCTGCCCGACAATCTACCAGTGCCCGCCAACCGCCCACCCCGGGTGCGCTGGCCGGGACCGAACGGCCCGGCTCGCCCCGCGGGTATCCTTCGCGGAGCGCGTTCCGCCCGCGGCCGATCCGCCGGGCATCCGCGAGAGAGCCCCGCCCCAGCTGCCGGCGCCGGCCGGCGATCCCGGAGACCTTGATGAGCGATCCCCGACCGATCGACATCGTCGTGCTGGTCAAGCAGGTCCCCGACACGCACAACGTGACGGGCGACGCGATGACCAGCAACGGGACGATGAACCGCAACGCCCTGCCGGCGATCTTCAATCCCGAGGACCTCAACGCGCTCGAGATGGCGCTCCAGGTCCGGGAGCGCCACGGCGGGACGGTCACCGTCCTCACGATGGGCCCGCCCAAGGCGGCCGACATCCTCCGCGAGTCGCTCTGGCGCGGGGCGGACCGGGTCATCCTCCTGACCGACCGGAAGTTCGCCGGCGCCGACACGCTGGCCACCTCGTTCGCCCTGCAGAAGGCGATCGAGAAGATCGGCCGCTACGACCTCGTCCTCGCCGGGCGCCAGGCCATCGACGGCGACACGGCCCAGGTGGGCCCGCAGACGGCCGAGAAGCTGGGCATCCCGCAGATCACCTACGCCGAGTCGATCCTCGAGATCGCCGACGGCCGGATCACCGCCGAGCGCGCCCTCGACGCCGGCTCCGAGGTCGTCCGCTGCACGATGCCGTGCCTGCTCACGGTCGTCGGCTCCGCCAACACGCCGCGGCCGCCGTCGGCCCGCCGGCGGATCGCCCTCAAGCTGGCCGCGACCGCCGCGGAGATCCCGGCGCTCCTGGAGCGGTGGCCCGAGTTCGAGACCGCGGAGGCGCTCGGGGCGCACGTCCGCGCCCGCGGCCTGGAGATCCCGGTCTGGACGGCGGACGACATCGGCCTCGCCGCCGAGACGATCGGCCTCGCCGGCTCTCCGACCCAGGTCCACAAGGTCAACTTCGTGGTCCTGGAGCACACCGAGAGCAAGACGGTCGAGCCCACTCCCGCGGCCATCGCGGCGATGGTGGCGGAGCTCGTCCACGAGTACATCGTCGGGTGACGGCCATGACCGAGCAGAAGAGCGCCTGGGTCTTCATCGAGCACACCGGCGACCGGATCGCCGACGTCAGCCTGGAGCTGGTCGGCCGCGCCCGCGAGCTGGCCGACCGGCTGGGCTACGAGGTCGTCGGCCTCCTGTGCGGCCACGGGGTGGACGCGCTGGCGCAGGAGGTCATCCACCACGGCGCCGACCGCGTCCTGCTGGCCGACCACCCGGAGCTGGCCCACTACCGCACGCTCCCGTACGCGCGCGTCGCGATCGCGGAGGCGCGGCGGCGCAGGCCGGAGATCTTCCTCGTCGGCGGCACGCCGAACGGCCGCGACCTCGCTCCGCGGGTTGCGAGTGCTCTCCGCTGCGGCCTGACCGCCGACTGCACCGACCTGCAGATCGGCGACTACACCGTCAAGCGCGAGAACCGGACGTACGAGGACCTCCTCCTCCAGATCCGGCCGGCGTTCGGCGGGAACCTGGTCGCCACGATCGTCAACCCGAACACGCGGCCGCAGATGGCCACGGTCCGCGAGGGCGTCATGCGGATGCCCGCCGCGGATCCGGGTCGGACCGGCGTGGTCGAGCGCGTGATCCCCGAGTTCGAGCCGGGCGACTTCGCCCTCGAGGTCCTCAGCCACGAGAAGCGCCACTCCACCGTCAAGCTGAAGGACGCGGCGGTCGTCGTCGCCGGCGGCGCGGGCATCACGGATCCCAAGGAGTTCGAGCTCCTCCGCGACCTCGCGAACCTCCTCGGCGGCGAGGTGGGCGCGTCGCGCGCCGCCGTCGACGCCGGGTTCATCGAGAAGGACCACCAGGTCGGCCAGACCGGCACCACCGTCCGGCCGCGCCTCTACATCGCCGCCGGCATCTCGGGCGCCATCCAGCACCGGGCCGGCATGGACCAGTCCTCCAAGATCATCGCGATCAACACCGACCCGAACGCGCCGATGTTCCAGATCGCCCACTACCGCATCGTCGGCAAGGCCGGCGACGTCGTTCCGATGATCATCAAGGCCCTGCGCGAGCGATCGGCCGACGAGGCGGCATCGTGGGGTGCGGCCGACGTCGCCGCGGCCGCCGATGCCGCAGGCGCCGCAGGCGCGCCCGCAGCCGAGGGAGCAGCCCAGTGAGCGAGAACTTCTTCCTCGACAACCCCGACCTGCAGCTCCGCCTCGAGCAGCTCGACCTGCGCGAGGTGGTCGACCTCAAGGAGCGGGGCTACGCGGAGGCGGACGCCTACCCGACCGCCCCGCGCAGCTACGCCGACGCCCGGGACAGCTACCGGATCGTCCTCGAGGTCCTCGGCGAGGTCTGCGGCGAGCGCGTCGCACCGCGGGCGGCCGAGGCCGACGAGGAGGGCGCCCACTTCGACCACGGCGTCGTCACCTACGCTGCGGCGACCCTCGACGCGATCGAGGCGCTCCGCCAGGCGGAGCTCTTCGGGGCGATGCTCGGGCGCGAATACGGCGGCCTGAACTTGCCGGAGTGCGTCTACTCCATGATGGTCGAGATGGTCGCCCGGGCCGAGAGCGGCCTGATGACCGTCTACGGCCTCCAGGAGATCGCCTCGTCGATCGAGGAGTACGCCGACGAGGCGACGAAGGCGCGGGTCCTGCCCCGCTTCGCCCGCGGCGAGGTCTCCGGGGCGATGGTCCTGACGGAGGCCGACGCCGGCTCGGACCTCGGCGCGGTCTCCACGAAGGCAACCCTCGACGAGGCCACCGGGACGTGGCACCTCAACGGGGTGAAGCGCTTCATCACGAACGGCCTGGCCGACGTGTCGCTCGTCCTCGCCCGCAGCGAGGAGGGCTCGTCCGACGCCCGCGGCCTCTCGATGTTCCTCGTCGAGCGGGACGAGACCGTCAAGATCCGGCGCATCGAGCACAAGATGGGGCTCCGCGCCTCGCCGACGTGCGAGATCCAGTACGACAACACGCCGGCGATCCTGATCGGCAAGCGCCGCTTCGGGCTCATGCGCTACGCGATGAACCTGATGAACGGCGCCCGGCTGGCCGTGGCCGCCCAGGGCCTCGGCATCGCCGAGGGGGCGTACCGGGAGGCCGACCGCTACGCCCGCGAGCGGATCCAGTTCGGCCGCTCGATCCGGCACCTGCCGGCCGTCGGCCGGCTGCTCCTCTCGATGAAGACGGACATCGAGTCCACGCGGGCCCTCCTCGCCGAGACGGGACGCTGGGTGGACCTCTGGAAGGTGTACGAGCACGCCGTCGGCGAGGGCGGCGAGGTCGACCCGGCCGTGCGCGCCCGCCACAAGCAGGCACAGGCCCTGGCCGAGACGCTCACCCCGATGGTCAAGTTCTGGGCCACGGAGATGGGCAACCGGGTCTGCTACCAGGCCATGCAGGTCCACGGCGGCGTGGGCTACATGCAGGAGTTCAACATCGAGCGCCTCTTCCGGGACGTCCGCATCACCAACATCTACGAGGGCACGAGCCAGCTCCAGGTGGTCGCGGCGATCGGCAAGCTGCTCAACCACTCGCTCGACCCGCTCCTCGCGGAATGGGCCGCTGCCGAGTATCCGGCCGACATGGCCGCGGAGAAGGCGATCCTCGTCGAGCTGACGGCCCGCCTCGGCGAGGCCATCGACGCGCTCAAGGCGCTGCCGGAGCGCGAGCGCGTCGACTACTACGCCGTCGACCTCGTGGAAATGGCGGTCCAGGTCGTCAACGGCTGGCTCGTGCTGCGCGACACCACGGTCGCCGAGCACAAGAAGCCGGTGGCGCGGGCGTACGTGGCCTCGGCGGCGTCGAAGGTGCGAGCCGCGGCCGAGGTGGTCCTGGCCGCCAACCCGGTCCCGCTGGAGGCGCTGCCGGCCCTGCTGGCGTAGCGGAAGTCCGGGGCGACGCGGCCGGGCCCACGGCGCGGCGCGGGCGCTACACCGCCGACGGCGCCTGCGTCGATCCGCTCGCGCCCGACGGGCGCCGCCTGCGGACGATCAGCGCGAACAGGACCCAGGCCGCGAGCATGGCGGCCCCGGTCACGTACATGACCGAGAGCGGTCCGTACGGCACGAAGAGCTGCCCGACGAGCCAGGGCAGCGTCATCGTCCCGAGACTGCCGCCGACGAGAAACGCCGCGCTGACGTGGCCCGTGACCGGCATCCGCCGCTCGGCCAGGTTGAAGCTGCTGGGGATCATCGAGGCGACGAAGAAGCCGAACCCGACCGTGCCGATCCAGAGCGCCGGGATGGAGTCGGGGGCCGCGATGAGCAGCGCCAGGCTCGCCACCGTGCCGACGAGGTCGACCTGGAGCATCGCCCGCGGCGAGAAGCGCAGGGAGAGGGGGATCGCGACGAGTCGCCCGATCACGAGCCCGCCCCAGAATGCCGAGTTGATCAGCCGTGCGGTGGTCTGCGAGCCGGTGGCGTCGTCGGCGTAGGAGAAGATCCAGCCACCGAAGGCCATCTCGCCGCCCATGTGCAGGAAGAAGAAGATCGCGATCAGCCCGACCAGCCAGGCGTGGCGGCGGACGACACCCCGGGGATCCGTGGAGGGCCCGGCGGCGACGGGACTGTCCGGGCTCGGCAGCCGGGCCAGCCAGAGCGCGACGGGGACCATGAGCGCGGCGAACAGCCAGTAGGTGGTCGCGGCGTTCCCGGTGGCCAGCGCGAACCAGGCGAAGACGAGGGGTCCGATGACGGCGCCCACCCCGAAGGACAGGTGGAGGGCGTTCATGTACGGCGGAACGTCGTCCCGGTACAGCCACACGAGCAGTGTGTTGCCGCCGACGTCGATCACTCCCAGCGGGATCCCGATCAGCGCGAACGCCACGATCAGGAGGCCCAGCGAGCCCAGCCCGGGCACGGTGAGCGTCAGCGCCGCCAGGATCAGCAGGGTCACCGGCAGGACGCGGTGTCCTGGGAGGCGCCCGTAGAGGCGCCCGGCCACGAGCGAGCCCGCGATGTAGCCGAGCGCATTCGCGGTGAAGAGGAGGGCGATGGCCTCGGTCGAGGAGCCGCTCTGCGCCCGCAGCGCGTCCAGGCTCGGGCCGATGGCGGTGAGCATGAGGCCGAGCAGGACGTAGGTAGCGTAGTAGGCGGCGGCGATCCGCAGCTTCCCAGCCTTCGGCAGCTGGGACGGCGGGAGGGCTCCTGGAGGCATCTCGGGTGCGTCCTCCGGGCTGCCGGGACTGGGCTCGCGCGGCCCGGCGATCTCCGAGCCTCGCCGAGCCGTGCACGCGCCCGCAAGGGTCCGACGGCAGGTCCTGGCGGGCCGCTGATCCGGCGTCCGCCCGCCGTGTCGTGGGCACGTCGGTAGCCCGCGGCGGCTACGGACCCGTTCGCTGGGCCGGACCGCCGGGTCGGGTCCGTCGCCGGGCGCGATACCAGGCGAGGTACTCGACAAGCTCCTCGCGCTCGTCGTCCGTGAGGTCGGCGAAGAGCGCCGCCGCGACCGTCCCGGTTGGGCCCGCCTCCGACTCGCCCGGGACGTGGTAGCCGGAGAGGCGCATGAGCTCGGCGTACGGCACCGCCAGGACCCGTCCCAGCTGGTGCAGGACGTGCGGCGAGGGGCGCTTGACGGCGTCGTTCTCGAGCTTGTTGAGGTAGGCGGGCGAGATCTCGGCCGCCCGTGCGGCGTCGACGGCCGACAGCCGACGCACCTGGCGCGCCTGCCTGAGCACGGCCCCGATCGATGGCGCCACCGCCGCCTCCCTTCTACAGTAGAGTTATTCCACTACAGTTGACAATACCACCAACTCGTGGTCTACTGCAAGGACAGCAGTGGCCGGAGCGTCGCCCGGCGGAGGTCATGAGGCCCCGCTACCCCGGATGCCTGTGCAGGCAGACGGAGAACAGCATGTCCATCGACCAGGAAATGACGAACGCGGACGCCGAGGAGCGACCGGCGGATCTGGCGGGGGATGCGCCGCCGACCGACGTCGAGATGCCGATACGCAAGGCGCGCATCTCGCAGGGCGCAAGGAATGCCGTCGACGCCGCCCGCGCGGGCATCGCGACGATCGCCAGGCGAGGCCCCGGGACGGCCCGCGCTGCGCGGACGGGCGCGCGCCGGACGACGATCGCCCTGCAGCGCCTGCCGGACTCGAAGCTCCGCTGGCTCACGGCCAGCTCGGTCGGCCTCGCGACGGGGTTCAAGCTCGCCGGCGCGCCGCGACTCGTGACGGCGGCAGGCGCCGCGCCGGCGCTGTTCATGGGCGCGGCCATTGCCCTGCGCCGCACCGCGCCGACCGGTCCGATCGACCAGACCTCCGACACGTCGGCGGTCCTCGGCGACGTCCAGGACGCCGTCCGCGAGACGAAGCAGCGCGAAGGCGTCTGATCCCGCCGACCGGGTCCCCTCGCCGGCCCGAGGCCTAGCCGAGGACGACCCGGACCCGGTGCGTGGCACCGTCGTCGACGAGCGGGATGGCCGCGCCACCGCTGGCCAGCTGGCTGCCGTCGAGCTCCGTCGACGCGACGCCGCGGCTGACTCCGCTCGGGTTCTCGACGACGATCTCGTACCTGGTGGACAGGTACCGGAAGTCGATCTCGTAGCCCGGCCAGGCCCGCGGGATGCAGGGATCGACGTGGAGCGTCGTCCCGCGCAGGCGGAAGCCGAGAATCCCCTCGATGCCGGCCTGGTACATCCAGCCGGCCGACCCCGTGTACCAGGTCCAGCCGCCGCGCCCAACGTGCGGCGGCTCGGTGTAGACGTCGGCGGCCATGACGTACGGCTCGACCTTGTAGCGATGGACGCCGGCCCGGGTGCTGGCGTGGTTGATCGGGTTCAGGATCGAGAACAGCTCGCCGGCCTTGTCGCCGTCGCCCAGAGCGGCGAAGGCGAGGACCGACCAGATGGCTCCGTGGGTGTACTGGCCGCCGTTCTCGCGGACGCCCGGCGGGTATCCCTTGACGTAACCGGGATCCACGTCGGAGTGGTCGAACGGCGGGGAGAAGAGCAGGACCAGGCCGTCACCGCGCCGGACGAGGTACTCCTCGACCGCGGCCATCGCCCGCGCCGCGTGGGCCGGGTCGGCGGCTCCCGAGAGGACGGCCCAGGACTGGGCGATCGAGTCGATCCGGCATTCCGCGTTCTGGGCCGAGCCGAGCGGGGTGCCGTCGTCGAAGAAGGCCCGCCGGTACCAGTCGCCGTCCCAGCCGTGGCGCTCGAGCGCGCGCCGCAGGGTCTTCATGCGGGCCCGCCAGCGCGCCGCCCGAGGACGATCGCCGCGGGCCTCGGCGATTGGCGCGAAGGCGGCCAGGACGGTGTGCAGGAACCAGCCGAGCCAGACGCTCTCGCCCTTGCCCTCCGGGCCGACCCGGTTCATGCCGTCGTTCCAGTCGCCCGACCCGATGAGCGGCAGCCCGTGCACGCCCGCCTCGAGGCTCCGGTCGAGCGCCGCCGCGCAATGCTCGAAGAGGGACGCCGATCGCGGACGACGGTTCCGGCGCGAAGTAGGCGTCCTCCTGGTCCGGCCGAAGCGACGGCCCGTCGAGCCAGGGGACGGTCTCGTCGAGGACGGACGCGTCGCCCGTCACGGCGAGATACCGCTCGACCGCGTACGGGAGCCAGAGGCGATCGTCGGAGATCCGGGTCCGGACGCCCCGGTCCGATGGCGGGTGCCACCAGTGCTGGACGTCGCCCTCGGCGAACTGATGGGCCGCCGCGCGCAGCAGGTGCTCGCGCGCCAGGTCGCGCCCCGAGGTCACGAGGGCGATGACGTCCTGGAGCTGGTCGCGGAACCCGTAGGCGCCGCCCGCCTGGTAGAACGCGGTCCTCGCCCACAGCCGGCAGGCGACCGCCTGGTAGAGGAGCCAGCGGTTGAGCAGGATGTCCATCGAGCGGTCGGGGGTCCGGACCTGGACGGCCCCCTGCATGTCGTCCCAGAAGGTTGCGACCCGGCGCAGGCTCGCGTCGTGGTCGGCCGCCCGCGTGCGCCGGACGAGCTCCGCCGCCGCCGCCTCGTCGTCCGCCTCTCCCAGCAGGACGAGCACCCGCGTCCGCGCTCCGGGGGCCAGCTCGAAGGTCGTCTGCAGTGCCGCGCAGGGATCGAGCCCGGCGCCGACGGCTCCCCGCAGCCGGGAGCCCCGCGCCAGGGCGGCCGGCCGCTCGGAGGAGCCGTTGCGGCCGAGGAACTCGGTCCGGTCGGCCGTCCAGGCCCCCTGCCGGCCGCCGAGGTCGACGAAGGCGACCCGGCCGCCGAAGTCGATGTTCCACGGGTTGCGGGCCAGGAGCGCCCCAGTCTCCGGTTCGAGCGCCGTGACGATCCGGGAGGCGCCGGCCCCTCGCGACGCCCCCAGCGCCCACTCGGCGTAGGCCGCGACCGACAGGCGCCTCGTCCGCCCGGATCGGTTCTCAATCGTCAGCACGGAGACCTTCACGGCGTCGTCGAGCGGGACGAACTGCACCAGGTCGAGCTGGATGCCGCCGTGGAGATGCTCGAAGCGGCTGTAGCCGGCGCCGTGACGGGCGACGTACGTCGACTGCTCCCGGCGGATCGGCTGGATCGTCGGGCTCCACAGGTCGCCGGTCTCGTCGTCGCGGACGTAGATCGCGTCGCCCGCGGGGTCGGTGACGGGGTCGTTTGACCACGGCGTGAGCTGGTTCTCGCGGCTGTTGCCCGACCAGGTGTACCCCGCGCCGGACTCCGACGCGAGGAACCCGAACGTCGGGTTGGCGATCACGTTGAGCCACGGCGCCGGCGTGGCCTGCCCCGGGCCGAGGATCGTGACGTACTCCCGCCCTCCGTCTGCGAATCCGCCGAGCCCGTTGAAGAACTCCAGCTCGGGCCGCGGCGCGGCGGCATCGCCGCCGGTCTCGCGCGGCGGTGACGGTGCGGGGGGCGGCGCACGTCGCCCGGAGCGCTCGAGGCGGATAACCTGGTCGGCGAGCGTGCCCCGGCGGCTCAGGAGGACGGCCCGGGCGGCGGCCTGGAGCAGCGTGCGATCCTCGGCGGAGAGGTGGTCGCCGCGCAGGATGTGGACGCCTCCGCGGACCGGCCGGCCCTCGTGGGCCAGCGTGGACCGGCTCGTCCGCACGAGGGCCTCGAGGGAGTCGTGGAGGTTCTGGGCGTACGTGGCGCCGTGCTCGTTCAGGATCACGAGGTCGACTTCGAGGAGCTTCAGTCGCCAGTACTCGTGCGCCCGGAGCAGCTGCCGGACGATGTCGACGTCCTCCAGCTCGTCGATCCGGACCATGACGATGGGCAGGTCGCCCGAGATGCCGTGGGCCCAGAGGCCCTGCGCCCCCCGTTCATTGCGGGCCAGCAGGCTCGCCGCCGGCCGAAGCGACGGGTCGGAGAAGAGGATCCGGTTGGCCAGGCGCTGGAAGAGGTGGGCCTCGTCGCTCTCGATCCCCAGGTGATGGAGCTGGACCTGGGCCTGCGTCCAGGCGAGGGTGGCCGCGCGCTCGAAGGTGGCCGCCTCGCGGTACTGGTCGGCGAGGTCCAGGACCTCCTCGCGCGACTCGGCGACGACCGTGGAGAAGATCGCGTGGGCCGTCGCGCCGGGTGCGAGCCTGACCCGGCAGCGGAGGCTGAAGATCGGGTCGAGCACCGGGCCGACCGTGTTCGAGAGCGGGCGCCCGTCGATGACCGAGACCGGCGAGCGGACCGAGCGACCGCGGCCGATGAAGCGGCCGCGGTCGGTCTCGTACTGGACGACCCCCTCCGCCTCGCCCTCGACGGCCGCGACGTGGGCTGCCCACACCCGCGGCTCGTCGCGGGATCGCGGACGGCGGGTCGCCAGGAGGGCCCCGAGCTCGGGAACGAACTCCGTCTGCACGAACAGGTTCTGGAAGGCCGGGTGCGCGACGTCGGCCGCCTGGCGGCGCCAGGACGATCTCCGCGTAGGACGTCAACTCGACCTCGCGGGCCTGCGAGCCGAGGTTGGTCAGCGACACGCGGCGGATCTCCGCGTCGTGCTCCGCCGAGACGACGATCGTCAGGCCGGTCGTGATGGAGCCGTCGCGACGGATGAACTCAGCGTGCTCTTCCGAGTAGGTGACCTCGTAGCTGTCCGCCTCGGCACAGCTGGGCTGGTGGCCGGCGGACCAGACCGCCCCGCTCTGCATGTCGCGGAGGAAGAGGTAGCTGCCCCACGAGTCGCACGTCGCGTCCTCGCGCCAGCGGGTGACGGCCAGGTCGCCCCAGCGGCTGTAGCCGGAGCCCGCGGCCGTCACCATGACCGCGTACCGTCCGTTCGACAGCAGGTGCGTTCGCGGGATCGCGTCGTGCGGCGACGTGAAGCGGCGCATGACCGGCGGAACGAGCTCGCGCACATCGGCGGCGCTCTTGACCTCCTCCGCGCGCGGCCGGGCCACGAGCACGTCGCGCGGCATCCGCTCCTGGAGCAGCAGCTCAGTTGCCTCGACGATCGGGTCGGCGTGGAAGCGGTCCACCATCACGCGGTCGTTGAGGACGTTGCCGAGGGCGACCAGCGCCATGCCCTGGTGGTGCGCCATGTAGCTCCTGACGATCGCGACGGACGCGCCTTCGGGGAGTCGGCGAGCCGTGTAGTCGAGCGCCTCGCGGAACCCGTACGGGCCGCTTGCGCCGGCCCTGCTCAGCCGGGCGAAGTTCCTGACCGCGGCCGCGGGGTCGATCATCGCGCCGAGGGCCGTTGCGTACGGCGCCACGACGACGTCCTCGCTGAGGCCCCGCTTCAGGCCGAGGCCGGGCACCCCGAAGCCCGAGTACTGGTACGCCTGGGCGAGGTCGCGAGCGTTGAACGCTGATTCGGAGATCCCCCAGGGCACCCCGAGCTCCGCGGCGTAGCTCATCTGGCGAGCCACGACGAGGGTGTACGTGTGGTCGAGCAGGCTGTTGGCCGGGGCGCGCATGACGAGGGCAGGCATGAGGTACTCGAACATGGACCCGGACCACGAGATCAGCGCCGAGCCGCGACCCACGGGCGTCAGGGCGCGGCCGAGCCGGAACCAGTGGTCGGGCGGGACGTCTCCCTTCGCGATCGCGAGGAAGCTGGTGAGGCGGGCCTCGGAGGCGAGGAGGTCGTAGTAGCTCGGGTCCAGCATGCCGTCCCGGACCCGGAACCCGATCGAGAAGAGCTTGCGGGTCGGGTCGAACAGGAAGCTGAAGTCCATCACCCGGAAGAGCCGCTGCGCCCGGTCGGCAATCGCCTGGAGTCGGCGGACGAGCGCCACCGCGGCCGGGGACCCCTCGCCGGGCTGCCGGTCCGGCGGATCGGACAGCTCGGCGACCGTGGGGAAGGCGCCTGCCGGTGGAAGCGGCTGGAGGAGCGCGAGGTCCTGCCGGTGGCTGTCGACCGCCCCTCGCGCCGCCCGGGCCCAGGCCACGAGCTCGCCGTCCTGGCCCTCGCCTCGCTCCGCGGTGAGGGCCGCAGCCACGTCCGCGAGTGTCCGGGCGTGCGCGGCGAGCTCGTCCAGCCGGGCCGCCCATGCCTCGGGCGTGGCGGGGATCGTCAACACGCCCTTGGCAAGGGGCGCGAGGGCCTCGTCGAGCTGCCGCCGGGTGAGCGTCTGGCTCCTCCGGTCGTCACCGATGGCGCCCGCAGCCTGGCGAGCCAGCGCGATGGCGTCGCCGATCCCGGCCAGGGCAGTCGCGACCGGGAGCGGCTGGTCGATGATCTCGCGGCAGGCATTCGCCAGCGCGAGCAGGTGGCCGGCGAGGTTGCCGCTGTCGACCGACGACACGTACTCGGGCTCGAGCCGGCGCAGGTCGCGCGTGTCGTACCAGTTGTAGAGGTGCCCGCGGAACTGCTCCAGGCTGTCGATGGTCGCGAGGGTCGCCTCCAGGCGTTCCACCATCTCCAGCGTCCCGATCCAGCCGAAGTCGCGGGCCGTCACGGTCGCCAGCAGGTACATCCCGATGTTCGTCGGCGAGGTGCGATGCTCGACGACCGGCCGGGGATCATCCTGGAAGTTGTCGGGCGGCAGCCAGTGATCCGCTGGCCCGACGAAGGTCTCGAAGAACCGCCAGGTCCGACGCGCGGTCAGGCGGAGCGACTCGATGTCCTCCGTCGAGAGTTGCTGCGCGGCCGAATCGGCGGGCGGCAGGCTGACCCAGCGGGCGACGAACGGCGAGATCAGCCACAGGGCGGCGAACGGCGCGGCGATCCAGGCCGCCTCGGGCTTGACGGCCAGAACGAGGACGGCGGTGGCGACCGCGATCACGATGGCGCCGGCCATCTGCCGGTAGAACCCCGCGAGGTCGAGGTCGTGGCTGGCCTTGGCCTGGGCTGCGGTCGTCCACTCGAGGAGGTTCCGCCGGGTGACGTACACCCGCGCCAGGGTGCGCAGGATCGCGTCGACCATGAGCCACGCCTGGTCCGCCAGGAACGTGACCCCGAGGGCCACGTGGGCGCCGGCCAGGGCGAGGTCCTCGCCCAGGGCGCGCAGGTGGCTCCGCTTCGAGATGCCCTGCCGTTGTGGCAGCAGTCCCCCGACGACCGGCAGTGCCGAGGGGATGACGATCGAGCCCAGCACGAACACGGTCCAGGCCCCGGCCGAGACCCCCGGAAGGGTCCAGGCCGCGACGAGCGTGGCCAGGGTCAACGGAGCGGAGAGCGTCCGGCGGAGGTTGTCGACCATCTTCCAGCGGGCGATGGCGGGGAGCGTGTTGCGTCGCCGCCGGCCCGTGGCGTCGCGGGCGCGGCCGAGGATCCACGGCAGGAGCTGCCAGTCGCCTCGCGCCCAGCGGTGCTGGCGAGCGGTCGAGACGAGGTAGTTGGACGGGAACTCGTCGAACAGCTCGACGTCGGTCACCAGCCCGGCCCGGGCGAAGACTCCCTCGAACAGGTCGTGGCTCAGGAGCGCGTTCTCGGGCACCCGGTCCGCCATCGCCGCGCTGAAGGCGTCGACGTCGTAGATCCCCTTGCCGGTGAAGCTTCCCTCCCCGAACAGGTCCTGGTAGACGTCGGAGACCGCGGACGCGTACGGATCGATCCCGGCCGGTCCCGAGAAGACCCGCTGGAAGCGCGACCCGCCGTGCTCCGCCGGGAGCGTCGAGGTGATCCGAGGCTGGAGCACCGCATACCCGTCGATCACCCGGCCCTCCCCGCCGTCGAACGACGCCTCGTTGAGCGGATGGGCGATCGTCCCCACCAGCCGGCCGACCGCGCCACGAGGCAGCCGCGTGTCGGCGTCGAGGGTGAACACGTAACGCACGTCCGTGGGCGGCGTGAACGCGGCCCGGCCCGTCGTGAGGATGCCGGTCGTCGTGGAGCCGCGCAGCAGCGCATTCAGCTCGAGCAGCTTGCCGCGCTTGCGCTCCCAGCCCATCCAGCAGCCCTCGGCCCCGTTCCACCTGCGATTCCGGTGGAAGAGCAGGAACCGGGCGCCTCCGCCGGGCGCCTCGCCGTGGCGCTCGTTGAGGCGGTCGACGGCGGCCGCGGCCGCCGAGAGGAGCTCGTCGTCGCCGGGAACGTGCTCGGTCGGGGCGTCGAGCCAATCCGACAGCAGCGCGAACCTGATGTCGCCGTCGCGGTTCCCCAGGTAGTGGACCTCGAGGCCGGCCACCTGGGCCTCGGCGTCGGCCTGGCTGGTGAGGAGCATCGGCACAACGACGAGGGTCCGCAGCCGGGTCGGCACACCGTCGTCCAGGTCGAGTCGGGGCAGCGCCTTCGGGCCCAGCACGTTCGTGACCCCGCGGTTGACGACGGCGAGGGCGAGGTCGGACGCGGGGCCCAGCGCGAGCATCGCGATCACGAGGACGGCCGCACCGGCGGCGCCTCCGACCCACGACCAGAGCAGCGGCACGGCCAGGACGACCGCCGTCACCGCCGTGAGCGTTCCCAGGTAGCCGGCGGCCCCCGCGCGGACGTAGGCGCGCCGGAGCCGGGTACCCCAGCGCACGCGAACGCCGATGGCGCGCTCGAACGCGGCGCGGCCGTTCGAGATGAGGTAGTAGCCGGGGTCCCGGCGCCTGTCCGTCGGACGTGGCTCGGCGTCGCCGGTCGTCGTCGCGGCGTCCGCCAGCTCCACGGCCTTCCGGGCAACCTCGACCTCGCCGAGGCCGGAGCCCCGGGAGAGCACCTCGACGGCATGGCGGTACCGATCGCGGGTCGCGAAGTCCATCTCGGCGAAGGGACCTCGCGTGCGCAGGACGTCGTCGACGAGGCTGACGCTCTCGACAAAATCGGCCCAGTCGAACCACGAGATGAGGCGCATGCTCGTGATCACGTTCCGGACGGTCACGTTCATCGTCGCCTGGCGCTGGTGCTCGAGGCGGACCATCTCCTCGACGGTCGTTCTCTGGGCCGCGAGCATCTCATCGAGCCCGCGGAGCGCGGGGGTCGTCGCCGGATCCTGGTCGCGCAGGCGCTGGAAGAGCTGGACCCGGGCCGCCGCGGGGAGCGTCTCCCGCGAGAGCCGGCGGAGCGCCGCCGCGGCGGCATCCGGGCCGTCCTTGCCGAGGCCGAGCAGGCTGTCGGCGAGCTGATCGGCCTTCTCGCGCGCCGCCCGGCTGCGCACGATCTGCTCGGCGAGGCGGCGGAGGTTCTCGACCAGCAGGATGCGGATGCTGATCGCGATCGCCCACAGCTCGCCGATCGTCAGCGGCTCCACCTCCTGGTAGCCACGCACCATCCGCCGGAGGCTCTCGGGGTCGAACCGGCTGTCCGTGTGCGCGATGTACGCCCACGCAAGGCCGAGGACTCTCGGGTAGCCCGCGAGATGGCCGTCGGCCAGCTTGGGGAGCTCGCGGTAGTAGTCGGGCGGCAGGTCGTCGCGGATCTCGCGGAGCTGCTCGTCGACGATGGGAAAGTTGTCGACGAGCCACTCGGCGGCCGGCGTGATCACCCGCTCGTCCTTGATCGCACGGGCCAGGACGCGGTACGCGTCGAGCAGGACGCGGCCGTTGTCGGCGATACGGGGCCCGACGGCCTGTCCCTCGCGCGGCGTGTCCGTGACCGTCTGGGCCGCGGCCAGGGTACGGGCGTGCTGCTCCAGCCGCTCCACGCTGAAGAGCTCGGCGAGGATCGGCTCTTCGAGGTCGGCATCCGAGCGAGCCCGTCGGCGATCGCGACCGGGCAGGGCTCCGAGCGGCTTGATCGATCTCATGGTCCGCCGTCAGCGCGTGGCCTGACCCGGTCCGCCGTCGCCACGACAGGAGGACGCGTCGATCATAGCGACCGCCCCCCGGTTGGACGAGACGGCCCGCGGCGACCCCCGCATGGTCGCCGCGCCGGCGCGCCGGTCGACCCTGGTGGGATCCGCGGCGGCACCCCCGCCACCCGCTCGACCTCTCAGGGAGCGGGCGTCGCCTCGGGCGTCGGCGTTGGCCGAGGTTCCGGGGTCGGATGAGGCTTGGGAGTTGGTGCTGGTGTCGGAGTCCGCGCTGGAGCTGGAGTCGGCTCAGGGGTCGGCGTGAGTGTCGGCTCCGGGGTGAGCTCGGGCGTCGGGGTCGCGTCGGGTGTGGCCTTGGGTGTCGCCTCGGGTGTCGCCTCGGGTGTCGGCGTCACCTCCGTCGACGGAGGGGGCGTGACCGTATCGGGCCCCGTCTCCGGGTTCTGTGTCGGGTCCGGCGCCGGTGTGGGATCGGGCGTTGTGACCAGCCGTTCCGCCGGAGCCTCCGAGCCGTCCCGTGACACGGTCTCGCAGTGGCTGAAGAGGTCGTTCGTCGTGCCGTAGCAGGCATCGGTCCCGGCCCCGCCGTCGAGGCGGTCCTTCCCGTTGCCGCCCTCGACGACGTCGTCGTCGCCACCGCCGTGGAGCGTGTCGTCGCCCTCGCCGCCCAGCAGCACATCCTTCCCGCTCCCGCCGACCAGGCTGTCGTTGCCCTCCCCACCGACCAGGCAATCCTTGCCGTTCCCGCCGTCGATCGTGTCGTTGCCGCCGAGCCCGAAGACGAGGGCACCGCCGTTGCCCGCGACGAGGTGATCGTCGCCCGGCGTCCCGACGATCGCCTGGGCGTAGTCGATGTCGGCGCACTCGGGCGGGGTGGGTGGCGTGGGAGTCGGTTCCGGCTTCGCGACGATGAGGCGCATCACGAACGTCGCCGCGTCGCTGAAGTAGGCCGACGTGCCGATCGTCGCGGGGGCAAGGCACGCGACGGCCAGCACGGCGATCGCGAGGACGGCGGGTCGACCGGGCCTACGCATCGGGCTCGGGCTCCGTGCAATCCGCCGGGAGCGCCACACCGCGGCGGCTGCGAATCCGACGGACCTCGTCGCGAATGTCGCGCACCTGGCCGAGAATGAGGGCCGTGAGCGTGGCGACGAGTGCGACGAAGAACACGATCGGCTGCTGCAGCACGTACAGCGCGTAACCCAGGAGCGGCACGCTGAAGCGGACCGTCCCGATCGCGTCGGACGACAGACGCTGGGTGACGTCGGCGGCCGCGTTGGCGTCGCCCTTGGTCACGAATGAGCCGTCCAGCACCGCAACGACCCGGTGCGTGACGACCCCCGACACGGCGTCACGGAACGTCATGACGGCCCCGACCGTGGGTGTCCGGGCGGCGCGGTCCACGAGCACGGCGCTTCCCACGGGGATCGCGGGTTCCATGCTGCCGCCGCGGACGATGAGCAGGTCGAACGGCGAGACGCGCGGGACCGCGAGCAGCGTCATGATCGCGACGAGCAGCGTGAGCAGGGCACCCTCCAGCAAGGCTCCTGCTGCTCGCATCAATCGTCGCATCGTCGATCCCCGATCGGCATGGCTGGGGCGTGGCGCGGCCGCGCCCCAGCCAATGACCGGTGACGTCAGGGCAGCGTCCGTCCAGTGATCGTGCCGTTGATGTCGAGCGCCTTGTTCATGAGAGCTGACTGGTCCGTACCCGTCTCGATCCAGCCAAGCGTCTGGCGCACGTATACGCTGGCGCCGGGGGCCAGGGACGCGCTGAGCTCCTGCGTGTAGCCGATGTAGTCGCGAAGCGCGGGGAAGGACGACCCGGCCGCCGGGCAGCCGCCGGTGCTGAAGGCGAAGTTAAGGCCTACAGCGTCCAAGAGGCCCGGCTCCCCGATTGGGAAGGCGAGGCTCTCGGTCACCCTCAGGGTGTAGTCACCGTCGTTGAGGATCTTGACGCACACGAAGCCGCTGTAGCCGGGGCCGACCTTGTCGCCGGGTGCCATGTTGCTGTCCTCGGTCGTCACCCACAGCGTGGCTTCGCCGGACGCGATCGTGAAGGTCTGATCGTCCTGGAACTGGAAGTACGCGCCCGTGGCAAAGACGCCAGTGACGAGCAGCGCAGAGATGACGAACAAGGATGCGAGAATCCTTCGCACGATGAATCCCTCCGAAGCACCGCGGGCCGCAGAAACGTGCGGCGACGGCGGTGCGGACAGACGCTGGGTCGGCGGATCGCGTCGGTCCGGGACCTCAGGTGCCGATGCCGCCGGCGTCTGCTCGACGACACGGGTGCGCGGCCACCGCGTGGGCACTCGCGGCCGGCTCTCCCTCGGGATGTCACGGGATCAGGTGCCACCTGGTCGGAGGAACGCCGGCCGAACGTACTGGGTGATTCGACCTGCGGATATACAACTTGTCCTATTCGCGTTCGGCGATCGCGCCGGCGGTGCCTCGAGGCACCGGCCATGTCGCCGGGTCGGCACTCGGACGAGGGGCGCGCTGTTGCGCCGCTAGAGGTACCGGCCAGGCCGGTCGGTCAGAGTGACGGAGCTTCGTCCGGGGCCGCCACCGCAACCAGTCGCTCGAGCCCATCCTTGTCCAGGACGTTGATGCCGCCGCCGTGTTGCCGCTTCACGAGGCCGTCGGCTTCCAGCCCACGCAAGGTCCGGTACATCATCACGCGGCTCGTGCCGATCATGGCTGCCAGGTCGGCGCGCTGCGCCACCGGATGGGGCGTGTCGAAGATCACGCTCCCGTACCGAAGCAGAATCGCGGCCATCCGCTGGCGCGCACTCTCGAAGGACCGTTCATCGAGCCGCACGTTGAGAACCACTGCGAAGTCCGATGACAGGTCGAGGAGGCTCACTGCCAGTCCGGCGTCCTGGAGCGCCAGGTCGCGCATGAATGCCGGATCCCACGTCGCCCATGTCCCGTCGTTCAATGCGATGAGCTCGTAGAGCGCGTCGGCGTCCGGGTCGCTGATCGACCGAAGTCCGCCGAAGTAGCCAGGCCCCGCGATCAGTGCCGCGTACACCTGGCCCGTCTCCACGGTGCGACGATTCATGACGTGCCCATCGAGCACCACGAAGGGAGGCAGGTGCATCCCCCTCGAGTGCAACAGGTCGCGGCGGGAGAAGGTCCGTGCCCGGGCCCCCTGCTCCAGGCGATGCAAAGTGCCGGCGCTGGCGCTCGGGAGCAGCCGTGCCAAATGGGAACCAACCGATTGGATCGCGCCCATCGAGGTCCTCTTCGAGTTGCTCCGATCGTATCAAGGGCTGGTTCCGGCGCGCACGTAAACTCCGACATTGCCGGCGCCAGGAAGAAGCGTAGGTTGACGACCACGACGATCCCGCCGCCTGCGTGCCCGGGCGCGACGGGATCGTCGCGCGCCAGGCTCCGCGACTCGGGGGGCTCCGCGAGGGGGGAGCCTGGCGCGGCGAGGCGGAAGGCGTGTGCGGGAGGCGACGGGTGTGGCATCGGTCGCAGCAGCCTGGGTCCTGCGGGCCAGGGTCGACACTCGCGGAGTAACATCGCGGTGCTGGCGGTCGAACCGAAGCAGGCCGCCCGCAGACGCTAACTCTGATTCTCTCAGCGCGGGAGGGTGAGCCATGACCCCGGGCCACCCGGGCGCACCGGTGGGCGAGGCGCGCCGCGCCCTGGTGCTCCATGACCGCCCGCTCGTCGTGGACCTCATCGAGCTGACGCTGAACCACGGCGTCTTCGCCGTCCGCGCCGCGAGCAGCCTGGCCGAGGCCGAGGCGATCCTCGCGGAGTGGGGTCCGCACATGGCCGTGATCGACATGGACCACGACGACAGCCAGGCGCTGCTCGAGCGGCTGGGCGCGTCGGGCGGTCTCACCCACAGCGCGACGCCGGTCCTGGGGCTCACGCGACGGGGCGATCTCAAGACCAAGCTCCGCGCGTTCGACCTCGGCGTCGACGACATCCTGACGGTGCCCTTCTCGCCCGAGGAGCTCCTCGCCCGGTCGATCGTCATCACCCGCCGCGCGACGGGCACCGACCGGCCGATCATCCCCACCATCCGCCTGGGCGAGATCGAGATCGACATCCTCAGCCGCCAGGTGCGCGCCGGCGACTCGGTCGTGCACCTCTCCGGCATCGAGCAGAGCCTGCTGTACCTCCTCGCCAGCAGCAGCGGACGCGTCCTCACGCGCGAGGACATCCTCGACGCCGTCTGGGGCACCGACTTCCTGACCGAGAGCAACATCGTGGATCGCCACATCCGCAGCCTGCGGGTCAAGCTCCAGAACGACTACCGGCATCCGCGCTTCATCGCCACGGTCCCCGGCCGGGGGTACCGGTTCATCCCCACCTTCACGAACGCGGGCTGGGGAGCGGGGTACGACCGCAAGGAGCCGCCCGCCGCACCGCGGCACTGAGGTTCGCCGGGTCCGGAAGCGGCTACGCGAGACGGTCGATGGCGGGGGCGACTGCCCCGGGATGACGCGCTGTAATGACTCCGCGTCGCTGCAGGGGGACACTCGCAATCGAGCGACGGCCGCCGTCCTCACTGCGGTCGCACAACCCCGCACCGTCCGGATGGGCCCAACCGGCACTCCTGCCCGCGTTGGAACCGGCGGGAAGCAGAAGGCACGTGGCGGCAATGGCAGAGGAGAGACAGATGATCGACAGGACCACCCAGGCGCCCGTGCTGCCGGGCGACTTCGCCGCCGGAGAGCGGACCGATCTCCCGACCCCCGAGGAGGCGCGAGAGGAGGCTCTCGAGGGTGATTTCGCGGCCGGAGAGCGGAGCGCCATCCCGACACCGGAAGAAGTGCTGGAGGAGGGCCTCCACGGCGATTTCGCCGCCGGTGGACGCACGGAGCCCCTCACGCCGGAGGACGATGTCGCGGGGACCTTCGCCGACAGCGCCGACAGCACAACCTAGGGACCCGCACCGGGCGTTCCCATCCCCCGCCAACGACCCGCATCGCGAGGCTCGCGATGCGGGTCGTTTCGCGTTTGCTCCCGGCCGTGGACGCCGACGAGCGCGGGCACACCGGGCGATCCACTGGCGTGCCCCGGGGGGCTTGACTGGCTACACTCGGATAGCGATCGCAGGCGGCGAGATCGCCCACCGACCTGCTCCTCCCGGCCCGGCGGAGTGACCATGATGCTGAGCGAGATCCTCGAGGTCGTGACCCAGGTCGGGATGCTGTTGTTCGTCGTGGGCGGCATGGCCGCGATGGGCCTGAGTCTCACGGTGTCGCGGATCGCCACACCGCTCCGGGACGTCCGCATGGTGCTGCTGCTGCTCCTGGCGAACTTCGTGGTCGTGCCGGCGGCGGCCATTGCCGCGGCGCGACTGCTTCCCATGGAGCAGGACGCCGCGACGGCCGTCGTGCTCGTCGGCTGCGTGGCGGGAGCGCCGTTCCTGCCGAAGCTCGCCCAGCTGGCGAAGGCGAACGTGGCGCTCGCCGTGGGGTCGATGGTGCTCCTGATGGTGGTGACCGTCGGCTACGCGCCGATCGTCGTCCCCCTGGTGATCCCCGGCGTGACCGTCGACCCCCTGGCCGTCGCGCAGTCGCTGGTGCTGTTCATGCTGATCCCCCTGGGCCTGGGGCTCCTGGTGCGCGCCAGGCTCCCCGAGCTGGCCGACTCGTGGGTCGGGCCGGTGGCCGGCGTCCACCGTCGGCCTCCTGCTCGGAATCACCAGCGCCCTCTTCGTCTCGTGGCAAGACGTCATCGGCGCGATCGGGACGTGGATCTTCTGTCGGCGTCGCGATCGTGCTCGTGGCCGGGCTGGCGAGTCGGGTGGCTCGCCGGCGTGGGGCGGCCGGGCGACCGCGTGCTGCTGGGCCTGGCCACCGCGCAGCGGAACATCGCCGCCGCGATCGTGGTGGCGACGACGATCGGGGGCGATGTCGTCGTCCTCACGCTGGTCGGGGCGCTCGTCATGCCGATCGTGCTGATCGTGCTCGCGGGCGCCATCGGCAAGCGGGCGGAAGCGCCGGCAGCCGGCAGCCCACCGGCCTGACGCCCGGCGGACAGGCCGGCCCGCCGGCCCGCCGGCCCGCCCCGCGGGGCGTCAGGAACCGCGGGCTCCCAGCGTGACCCGCGTGCCGACCGCGTTGGGGATGAACGACTCGCCGAAGGCACGGCCGAGAGCGTGCAGGGCGCGCCAGCCGGTGCAGCGCCCCGGCACGACTCAGGTCGGGTGCAGCTCCGCCAGGTCCTGGCAGACGCGGCCGATCAGCGGCTCGAAGACAGGGCCGCCCAGGTGGAAGCCGCAAACCACCGCGCAGAGCCGGTCCACGCCGGTCAGGGCCCGCGCGTGGCGGACGATGTTCACGACGCCCGCGTGGCCGCAGCCGGTGATCACGACGAGCCCCTTGCCGCGGACGTGGAGGACGATCGCCTGGTCGTCCCGCACGAGGGGGTCCGGCTCCCAGTGTTCGTTGTGTCTGGCCTCCTGGTGCGGGAGCCCTGGCTCGTAGCCGGTCACCCGCGGCACCTCCCCGGTGACGAGCACGGAGTGGTCGAACAGGGAAGCTAGGCCGGTGGGTTGCCTCCTCGTTGGTCGTCGGTCGTCACAGGGTGGACGTCCTTGACGACCGGCCGACGCGAGAGGGCGCCCCGAGCGTGGCTCGGGGCGCCCCGACGGCGTTGACCGGCGACCGCACCTTCGGGCCGCCGCCGCGGACTGGTACTTCCCGGCAGCCTCGGCAGCCGGGGTGCCGGGAGGTTACGGCCGCCCGGCTGCCAGGTCGTACTGCAGGTAGACGACGTGGGTCTGCGTGTACTCGAGGACCCCGTGCTTGCCGTCGGCGCCGCCGATCCCGGACTTGCGCCAGCCGGCGTGGAACCCCTGCATGTTCTCCATGTTCTCGCGGTTGATGTACGTCTCGCCGAAGCGGAGCTCGTTCGCCGCACGCATGGCGACGTCGACGCTCTTCGTGAAGATCGACGATGCGAGACCGTAGATCGAGTCGTTCGCCCAGGCGATCGCCTCGTCGAGGTCGCCGAACGTGACGACCGGCATGACCGGGCCGAAGATCTCCTCCCGGACGATCGCCATGTCCTGGCGGCAGTCGGCGATGACCGTCGCCGGGTAGTAGTTGCCCTCCGGCATGTCCTCGGCCCGCCTGCCGCCGACCACGATCTGGCCGCCGTCGGCGACGGCCCGCTCGACGCGGCCGCTGACGGCCTCGAGCTGCCGGGCGCTCACCAGCGGACCGAGGTCGCGGCCATCGTCGAGGAGGGCGTTCCCGTACGTCGCCTCGCCCATCGCGGTTCCCAGGAGGTCGATGAACTGGTCGCCGACCTGCTCGTGAACGTACGTCCGGTCGGCCGCGCCGCACACCTGGCCGGTGTTC
The DNA here is from genome assembly GCA_963736545.1 of uncultured Chloroflexia bacterium. Taxonomy (GTDB): domain Bacteria; phylum Chloroflexota; class Limnocylindria; order Limnocylindrales; family CSP1-4; genus CTSoil-043. The sequence continues at coordinate 2,061,856 of CAVTPA010000001.1, read as the reverse complement.
AGGAGGCGACAGTCCTTGATGGACCTGACCGCGAGGTCGAGGTCGGCGTCCGGCATGATGATGACCGGAGCGCTGCCGCCGAGCTCGAGGCTCACCTTGGTGATGTTCTGCGCGGCGAGCTCCATGACCCGGGCGCCCGTCCTGATGCTGCCGGTGACGCTCACCATGCCGATGAGCGGGTTCGAGGCCAGCTCCTCGCCGACGATCGGTCCGTAGCCGCACACGAGGTTGACGACCCCCGCGGGCACCTCGGCCTCGTCGAAGATGCGGCCGAGCTCGAGCGTGCTGTTCGGGGTGATCTCGCTCGGCTTCACGACGATCGCGTTGCCCGTCAGGAGCGCCGGCGCCACCTTGCGGGCGAGGACATAGAGCGGGAAGTTCCAGGGCACGATCCCGCCGATGACGCCGATCGGCTGCCGGAGCAGCAGCTGCATCTCGTTGGGCCGGTCGCTGGGGATGACCTCGCCCTCGATCCGGCGGGCCCATTCAGCGGTGTAGTCGAAGTAGTTCGCGGTCCCGTTGACCTCGCCCCGCGCCTGGTCGAGGGGCTTGCCCTGCTCCTCGGACAGCACCCGGGCGAGGTGCTCGGCGTCCTTCCGGATCCCATCGGCGATCCGGTGCAGATACCCGGCGCGCTCGATCGGCGCCAGCTTCTGCCACTGGCGCTGGGCCCGGTCGGCGATCTCGATCGCCTCCCGGGCGTCCTCGACGGTCGAGTCGGGGACATCCGACACGGCGGCGCCGGTTGCCGGGTTCTCGACCACCAGGGTCTTGCCGCCCTGCGCGTCGACGAACCGACCGTTCACGTAGTTCTGGTAGCGGCGAGTTGCGACAGCCATCGTGTTCCTCCGGGTTGTCCGGCCGCGCCCCCGGCGCGGCCGGACCTTGACACCACTGGCACCGGCACCTAGCCCAGGACGAGCGCAGACAGGCTCAGATCGGCATGGGTCGGGATGCCCTCCACCGAGACGCCTTGCTCGCCGAACGCGAGGTAGCCGATCAAGGGCATATGGCCGACGGCGTGCTCGACCTCGGCCGGGATCTCGCTGATCCGGTCGCCGAGGGCGATGGCGCGCCCTCCGCAATGGGCGAGCAGGATGGCCTTCGGCCGGCCGACGCCCAGAGCTGCCTTGTAGACGGCGTTGCCCGCCTCGGCGATCAGCCCGTTGACGGAGGCCTCGCCCAGCTCCAGCAGCATGCCGGGGCTCATGGCCGCCCCGAAGTCCATCGAACCGTCGGGGTTGCTGTTAACCGGGTGGGCCGAGTACGTGATGCCGTCCTTGTGGAAGAGCAGCGGGTACTGGACGCTGAAGGACACGAGCGCGCCGCCGCCGATCTCGGATTCGGGCTTCGCGACCCACTCCGAGTAGACGTCCATGGCCCGGCGGCCGTCGAGCTCGAACACCGTGCGGCCCGAAGCCTTGCTGACGGTGGCCTTCTTGCCGGTCGGTCGGTAGCCGTTCGTGAACGCATAGCCGATCGGGCCCCCGAGGGCCGCGATGGCGAAGTGGTTCGTGTAGGCGTGGCCGTTCGCGAACTGCTGGAACTTGCCCTCGGGGGAGTGGTCCGAGGCGGTCCCGCCGACCACCGGCACGCCCGGTGCCACCTCGGCGATCCCGCGCAGGATCTCCTCCTCGGGTCCCATGAAGGCGATGGTCAGCAGGACGCCGGCCTGACCGCCGAGGTGGGCGAGAGCCGCCTGGGCCGCCTCCTTGCCGGCCGCGAAGCCGTCGCCCTCGCCGACGACGACCACGCCCACTCCGGCCGGCCGGTCGGCGATCAGCATCAGGCTGGCCGCGCCGCCTTCGGCGGTGACCCAGCCGTCGTCCTGGAAGACGCCCGTGGACGACGATCCGCCCCAGAGGGGCACGTCGCCGAGCAGCTCGGACACGCCCGACACCAGGGCCTCGGTGTCGTACTGCGTCGTCGCGAACAGGATGGCCATCGTCGGGGTGCCCTCGAGCCCGGCCTTGGCCTGCTCGACCAGCTCGGCGGCCGCCGCCTTTGCATCGGTGGACGTCGTGCTGCCGGTGCCGATTCCGCTCATGAGACTGCCTCCTGGGTGACTCTCGAGGGGACCTGTCCGGAACCGGGCAGCCGTCCCGACTGACTGATCTGGCCGAGGATCGCCGCGCCGAGCAGCGATGACTGGTCCTGGTACACGTACTCGAAGTCGCCGGTCCAGCGGCGCCGGGCCTCGAGCATGCCGCGGATCCTCGCCCCGCCGCCGGAGATCCCCACCCGGCGGCCGATGGGGACGAGCTCGGCGACCTCCCGGAGGTGCCCGCCGAGGTACGTCGCGTTGCCACGGACGAGGCTGAGCAACAGGTCCTCGCGCGTGGTCTCGAGCGTCAAACCGTTCAAGCCGGCCGTGAGCCGCTCGAGGGAGTACCGGCTCCCGCCGAGGTACGGCACGTACTCGGGGAGCTCGGCTTCGCGGGCATCCGGGTCCGGATCCCCGAAGAAGGCGTCGAGCACGCGTGGGACGTACTCGCCGTAGAACTCGTCGTCGCCCAGCTCGCTGCAGGCGATCCGACGGAACCAGTCCAGCCCCTCGCCGCCGGCATTGAGGACGAAGAAGGTGAGCCAGCGACCGGGGAGGACGTGGCACCGGACGTTGAAGGTGGGCGAGGCGATCGGGACGGTCGGTGCAGACGTTGGCGATGTCGCACGTCCCGCTGATGATGTTGATGTCGCCGGGCTCGGTCAGGCCCCCGGACAGCGCCGCGAGCACGGCATCGTTGCCCCCGCAGAGCACCGAGCAGTCGCGAGGGAGGCCGAGCTCATCGGCGACCGGGGACAGCAGCCGGCCGGCGGGCTCGTGGGACGGCATGAGCGGCGGCAGCCGGTCCTGCGGGATGCCGGCCAGGTCGAGGATCTCGCGGTTCCAGGTGAGGTCGTTGCGGGCCGTGTTGTAGAGGCCGGTGATCGACGTCGTCGACGGATCGATCGCCCAGCGGCCGGTCATCCGCTTGACGAGATAGGTGTTGGTGTGGCCGAACTTCGCGGCTGCCGCCCAGACCTCGGGCTCCTCGTCCCGGAACCAGAGGATGGACGACAGCGACGATCCGCCCGACACGGGAAGGTTGCACGTCTCGGCCAGGAACCTCCTCTCTCCAACGAGCTCGCGAATGGCGGCCGACTGGGCCCGGGAGCGGCCGTCGAGGAACAGCACCGCAGGCGCGAGTGCCGTACCGTCGGCGGCCATGGGCGTGAGGCCGGGCGTGGTGACCGACAGGGAGACGACGCCGACCCCGGCCAGACTGGCCGCCACCTCTGCGCAGCATTCGCGCAGCGCCTCCCACCAGGTCTCGGGCTCGATATCCGCCTTGCCCCGATCGTAGATGTGCGGTCCGTAGGTACGCCGCGCCTCGCTTCGCTGCTCGAGGCCGGAGCCGAAGACACCGACCTTGAGCGCGCTCGTCCCGACGTCGATGGCGAGGATGTCGCCGCTCACGGCAGCAGACCCTCCGCCTCGAGGAGCGCCCTGAGCGCCTCGACCTGGGCCGGCTCGAGGGGGAGCAGCGGGCGCCGCGGGATGCCGCCCTGGAAGCCGGCGAGGGTCATCGCCGCCTTGACGCCGGCCACCCCGTGGGCGCCGGAGATGGCCGCGTTGATGCGGCTGACCCGATCCTGGAGCGGGACGCCGTTGGCCTCGTCGCGAGCGCGCCCGTAGCCGAACAGGTCGAGCGCGAGCTCCGGGAAGGAGTTCGCCAGCGACACGGTGCCCCCGGGCGAGCCGCCCATCATGGCCCGGAAGAGGAAGTTGGCGGAGCCCGCCAGGACGTGGAACGACGGGCCCTGGAACCGCAGGAAGGCGTCGATGCCGCTCGTCGCACTGTCCTTGAGGCCCACGATGTTCGGGTGGGCCGCCAAGCGCCCCACCAGGTCGGGGCTCAGCGTGACGCCGCAGAAGCCCGGGGCGTTGTAGAGGAGGAGCGGGATCTGCGCCGCGTCGGCCAGCGTCGAGAAATACCGGTACAGGATTTCGTCGGTCATCTGCGCCCGGAAGTAGCCCGGCGGCAGGACGAGCCCGAAGTCGGCACCGAGGTCCGCCGCGGCCGCGAGAAAGCCCTCCGCCTCGCGCTGCCCGTCGTACGCGGCGCCGGCCAGGACCACCTGCCCGGCCCCCTTGTGCCGCACGACAACGTCGAGGACGTGCCGCCTCTCGTCTTCCGCGAGGCTCCGGTTCTCCCCGTTCGACCCCAGCGCCAGGTAGCCGAGGATCCCGGTTTCCGCGTAGCGGGCGAGGTTGAACCGCAGGGCGCCGTGGTCGACGTCCTCGTTCGCGGCAAAGGGCGTGCAGATCGGCGCGAAGACGCCCGCGAGCTTCGCCCCGACCTCGAGGGGGAGCATCAGGTCACCTCGCGGGTGGCGTGGCCGCGACCGTCGGTCGGCACCCCGGCGTCGGCCCCCAGCTCCCGGGCGATCGCCCCGGCCACCGCGCGTGCCCGCTCGCCGAAGTACGGAAGGCGATCGTGGATGCGGAAGTGCGGTCCGGAGATGCTGATCGCGCCGGCCGGCCGGCCGTCGGCTCCGAAGATCGCCGCCCCGACGCACGCGCCGTGCGGCTCGTTCTCCCGGTCGTCGGTGGAGTAGCCGCGGAGCTGGGTGAGCCGGACCTCCTCCCGGAGCGCGTCGAGGTCGCGGATCGTCCGGTCGGTGCGCGGCGTCAGCTCCAGCCGGGCGTACGTCGCCTCGCGCTCCGCCTCCGGCAGCGCGGCCAGCATGGCCTTGCCCAGCGACGTCGAGTGGAGCGGCATCGTCTGCCCGACGGCGGACACGAGCTGGATGCTGTTCTCCGCTTCGAGCTTGTCCACGTAGACGATGCGAAGGCTCTCCATCACGCCCAGGTGGACGGTCTCGCCGAGCTCGTCGCGCAGCGCCGTCAGGTGCGGCCGGGCGACGCTCCGAAGGTCGAGGCGGACGGTGGCTCGGTGAGCCAGCCACAGGATCCTGCCGGTGAGTCGATACCGACGCGTCGTCTCGTCCTGGGTCACGTACCCGGCCTCGACGAGGGTCCGCAGGAGGCGCGTCACGGTCGCCTTGTCGAGGTCGACCCGTTGGCCGAGCGCGGAGGGCCCGAGCCCGTCCTCGTCCGCGCGCGCCAGGGCCTCCAGGACGTCGAGGCCTCGACTCAGGGTGCGGGTCACCATCGTTTTACTCAGTGAACCCTTGGTGCGCTGAACGCAACCTATTGTAGCGTGCGGATGAAAGCCCGGTCGGGCGTGTCGTTCGGGGCCGCATCGACGCTCCGGGCCTTTCGCCAGCCCTCACCGCCGGCGGCGCGAGTCCCGCGGATCGTGTCGGCGCGAAGAGGCGCGGTGTAGGCTGGCGACCTGGCACGACCGAGACCGAGGATCTGCGATGGCTCGATACGCCGCGAACCTGTCGATGCTCTTCACCGACCTTCCATTCCTGCGACGTTTCGACGCTGCAGCGGCCGCAGGGTTCGAGGCCGTGGAGTTCCTCTGGCCCTCGGACGAGCAGCTCGAGGGGTGGTCGATCCCGCAGCTCGGCGATCTCATCCGCTCGACCGGCCTGCAGGTCCCTCTCTTCAACTTCGACGCGGGGGACATGTCCGCCGGATGGCGGGGCCTGGCGGGCGTGCCAGAGGCTCGTGGGCGTTTCCGCGCCAGTCTCCCGGTGGCCATTGGGTTGGCCACCGAGCTCGGATGTCGGAAGCTGAACGCGCTCGCCGGGAACGCCGCATCCGTCGAGACCAGGGAGACGCAGCTCGGGGTTCTCGTGGAGGGACTCGACGAGGCGGCCGAGATGGCTTCTTCGGCCGGCATCTCCGTCATGCTCGAGGCGCTCAATCCCGTCGACTTCCCGGGTTACCTCGTGCTCGACTCGGCCACTGCCCTGGACGTCGTGGCCCGTACAGGCAGGTCGAACGTGCGCTATCAGCTCGACGTGTATCACGCCGTCATGGGGGGCGAGGATCCGATCGCCGTATCCCGCGCCGCCGCCGGCCGCATCGGACACGTGCAGTTCGCGGATCACCCGGGTCGCCACGAGCCCGGCACAGGCACCCTCGACTGGCCGGCGATCCTCCACGCGCTCGACTCGGCGGGCTACGACGACTGGATCGGACTCGAGTACAAGCCGACGGATCCTGCGTCCCGCGACTTCGGCTTCGTTGAGGCAATCGGCGGCAGGCTCACCGGGCCGCGGTGACGCGCCCCTGCCGGCTGGATCGGTGGTGCCTGGGGACCCGTGCAGGCGAGGATTCAGGGCGTCGCCCGTTCCGTGTCGCGCGCCCCGAAGACGAGGGTGAGCGGACGGCGACGCGCTCGTTCGGCGAGGGCGTCGAGCGCCTTCGCCCGATCGGGGTCGGCGAGCTCGGCGCGGTAGCGCCCCTGGAACTCCTCCCAGCGTGCCGGGTCGTGCCCGAACCACTTGCGTAATTGCGTGCTCGGACCGACGTCGGGCGCCCAGGCGTCGAGTCGGAGCTGCTCCTTGGTCCGCCCACGCGGCCAGACACGATCCACCAGGACGCGGTGGCCGTCGTCCGGGGTCGGATCGTCGCAGGCGCGTCGCAGTCGGGCGTTGCTCCGTGGGCAGGTCATGAGACTGCCGCAGCCTCGGCATGGCGATCGGAGACGTATAAGCCGACCGGTCGGCGAAAGCCGACCGCCAGCCTGTTCCAGCGGTTGATGGCCACGATCGCCAGGGTCCTCGAGTTCGGCCCGGCCGAGCCGGTCACGCTGACCATGAGATCGCTCCTCGAGGTGCCCCCCTGTCTCACGATCCGCGGCCGGGCCCATCGACCCTCGTCGCGTCGCTCTCCGTGTCAGGCTCCATGTGCACTGCGAGCAAGACCTGGCTCGGCGCGCTCGCGTGCAGGTCATGCGCCACCCCCGGGGACAGCACGAGGAGGTTCCCAGCGCCGAGCTCGTAATCGCCCTCCGCGGTTCGCACCGTCACATCGCCGTTCAGGGTCTGGATCGTGACCAGCCCGTCGACCACGTGGTCAACGAGTCGTCCGCCGGCCTCGAAGTCGAACAGCACGAGCGCGACGGATCCGAGGTGGGCGATCGTCATCTGGCGATGACCGTCCGTGGCGGGGTGTGGCTCCCCTCGCAACCGGGCGGCCGTCTCAGCGAGGTCGTAGACGTGCTCGGTGCCGGAAAACCGCTCGGCGGGCGGGCGGCGAAGGCGCCCTGGTACCTGTCCCATGGTGGTCCCTCCTCGTGCTCGTGCTGGCTCACAACCCGGAGCATCTCGCCCATGTCTCGTGTCGGGTGAGCCACGGCCGGCGGCACCGGCGACGTCACCACGAAGGGGCGGCGCACACCTGGCCGATCACGGGACGGGAGCGACGCGGCTCGCGAGATGGGCGGCCGCGAGACGGCCGCCCAGGCGAGTGGTCGTACGACCGATCGGCGGTTCGATCAGTCGCGTTCCTTCGTCCGCTGTCCCTCGGCGAAATCACCACGTGGGGCCGCGGGATCAACCGGCTGCTTCCTCACGCCGTCGGCGTAGCTGCCCCGCGGCTGCACCGTCCCGACCCGGGGCACCGTCTCCTGGCCGGCTGCGAAATCACCCATCAGGGTGCCCTGCTTCACGTGCTGCTTGGTGTTGCCGTCCGCGAAACTCCCGCGATAGCGTTCCTTCGTCATGTCGGACCTCTCAGACTGCCTTGCCCGGTCGCGGCCTACTCGTCATGTGGAGCGCCACGCGACCCGTGCTGTGAAACCTATGGTAGTAGTTGTCATATGTCAAGTATTGTCATGAATTCATTATCCGGCTATCCTGTGCGAAGGAAGGGGGCAGCCGATGGAGGGATGCAGGTGGCGGACGCGCAGGTCGTGGAGGCCCTGGAACGGCTCGTCACCGCGGCCGTCGGCCTGACGACGGTCGTGCTCGGCGAAGCGGGCGTGGCGAGCGAGCTCACCCTGCCGCAGTGGCGGATTCTCGTGGTGGTCGCCGAATCCGATGGCAGCCGGGTGGGCGAGGTGGCCGGCCGAATCGGGGTCAGCCTGCCCGCGGCGAGTCGCCTCGTCCGCCGTCTCGAGCGACGAGGCCTCGTGACCGCCACGCGCGATGAGCGCGATCGCCGGGCCACGATCGTGCGGCCGACCGAGTCGGGGCTGCGTCTCTGGGAGGACGTGGCCGGGCGCCGTCGCCGGCGTCTCGCCGCTGCGCTGGATGTCCTCGAGGAGCCGCTGCCGGCAGGTTTCGGGCGCGGACTCGAGATGGTCGCGGGAACGCTGGAGAGGGGCGGCTGACGGCACCGGTGTGTCGACGAAGCCAACCGCAGCGCCGGTGCCGTTGGCTCCCACCCATGGCGGCGCAGTGCAAGCGCACGTGCGTTGGGAGCCGCAAGGCCGTGTGTTCATCACGTTCGTCGAGACAGCGGAGCTCAACCGCGTCTACTGCGAGGCCGAGGCGATCCTCCTCGCGGAGCGGAGCAATCGAGCGTTCTGAGGGTCCGCAGGCAACGATCAGGTTCCCGCCAGGGGGTTCTCGACGATGACGGAGCCGTAGGTCCGGCCGTCGGCCAGGTCCTCGCTGAGAACGCGTCGGCACCCCGCGACCGCCGCGGCGCGGACGATCAGGGCATCCCAGATCGAGATCTGCCACTCGCGGCTGCCGGCGACCGCCGAGGCGACGAGCGATGGGTCGATCGCGACGACCGGCAGGGCCATGAGCTGGCGGACCATCGCCTCGGCATCGTCCAGGGGCACCGGCACGGCGAGCTTCCGGGTGACGACGGCATAGAACTCGGTGAGAACCTGTGCCGAGACGACGAGATCGCGACCTGGAACCGGCGCGACCGCCTCAAGGGCACGCTGACGCTTCGCCGGGTCGGCGGTGTCCACTGCGTAGACCCAGATGTTCGTGTCGACGAAGACGGGTTCGGTCACGAGGCGCTGCCTGCGTCCCGGTCGTGGAGCTCGGCGCGCGTCCAGCTCCGGCCACCGGGACCGCTCGTGGCGGCGCTACGCCGGGCGATGCGCGCGAAGCCGGCCAGCGCCTCCGTCGAGTCGCCGGAGCCCGCGTAGCGCTCGACATAGGCTCGAAGGAGGGCGTTCACCGAGGTCCCATCCTCGAGAGCCCGCATGCGGGCCTTCTTCAGCAGCTGCTCATCGATCGCTATGGTGAGGTTGGCCATGCACATTGGCTCCCGTGCTACACGGTTTCAGTGTAGCACGGGTCCATGCGACGTGCGGTTGGCGAGCACGCGGACGGAGCCTGCCTCGCTGGCCACCCTGGCAATCCGGCCCGACGGTACGGTGCGTTACCGGGTGACCGGCATCGACCCGTAGATCTGCTGACCGGCAGGGCCGACGATGCCCATTTCGGGTCGAGTCGTGCGGTTCGAGCGCTGTAGGCTAGGCTTCGGGGCGTCGCCCGCGAAGCACATGCGTGTCGCGAGCACGAATCCGTCGGGGCGTAGCGCAGTGGTAGCGCACGTGCTTTGGGAGCCGCTGGGGCCGAACGGTGGAGGGTCCTTCACCGGCAGGCGCGAGTCCTGTGAACGAGACTCGCCTGGTTGTTGTGCGGTTCGCAAGCACGAGCTACGGCGCGATGATCGCGGTCGTGTAGATCGAGTCACCGTGCCCGTCGAGGGCGACGATGGTGCCCGAGTAGACCGAGTCCTTCTCGCCGCAGTCGTTGCGCCGGGTGCCGGCGGGCTCGACGGCGTAGCCGAACACGAGGTCGTCACCGTCCGTCGCGATGCCGGCGAACCAGGAGCCCGGTTCGGTGAGCGTCACGGGCCAGCCGGCCTTCACCTTCCCGTCGGGGCGGATGGCGACGACCCGGTTGCCGCCGCTGACGCTCTCGTCGCCGATCTGGACGAGCAGCAGGGAGTCGCCGGGGCCCGCTAGAGGCGGTGTGTCGATGGAGTAGTCGGGAACGACGCATGGTTCGCAGGGGCACACGAAGGCACTCGGCCGGCCGAACTTGATGGTCTCGTCGGATCGGAATGGCCAACCGGGGCGTCGCGCGCCGGAGGGACCGAGGGCGTAGGCGGCGACGCCCCCGAGGTCCGCCACCCATCCCCTGACGTACGCGGAGCCGTCGGAGAGGGCCACGGGTGCATACGGTGGACCTGTCGGATCGCCGAGCGCGGTCCACGTATCGATGGGGATCTCGACCGGCCAGTCGGGGGCGATGCCGCCATCCTGGGTGATCGCCACGACCTCGGATGAGGGCGGCCCGTCCGATGCGTCCGGGTCATCGGCCGCCACGTAGAGCCGGCCCCCCGGGCCGAACGACGGCGACGAGGCCCACCCCTCGATCCGAACTGGGAATCCCGGCCGGACGCCGTCGAGGTTGAGCCCCCAGATCCCCTCGTCGCCGAGCAGATAAGCCGATCCATCGGGGCCGATGGCCGAGCAGCATCCGGAGTGGCCGACGCTTGGCACTGTCACGCCCATCCGGAGCAGACCGTCGACCGACACGCGAGCCACCGTCGCACTGAAGCCGTTCTCTCCCCACCGTTGGAGAAGCACGTACAGGTCGCCATCAACGATCCGCGTGCCATCGCTCCGGTAGGTCTGAAGCGAGCCACCCCGAAGCTCGACCGGCCAGCCCGACATGAGCCGACCACCGACGCCGAGGGCGTACGCCCGCACCGACTTCCCGACCGCGCACACGGCGCGGACGGACCCGTCGGCAGGGTCCGCGTCGATCTCGCAGTCGGACGCGCCCTTGAGCAACGCCGGCCAGCCGCTTCGAACCTTCCCCTTCGCGTCGAGGAGGGCGAGGACGGTGCCCATCTCGGCCGGAACCGCCATGAAAAGGCGCCCGCCCCCGGCGGGCGCCAAGCGAACGCTGATCGAAGCGGCGTTCGCCCGAACGGGCAGCGACGCCGCCCCGACGGCGGCGGGCGAGGTGGTCGGCCGCGTGGTCGCCGCCGCCGGCTGGAGGGTGGGCGTCGGTGTCGGCGTCGGCGACGGCGTGCTAATCGGCGGCACTACCGACGGAGCTGTCGTCGGCATCGGGCTCGTCGTGGGAGAGCCGGCACCCCCACACGCGCCCGCGAGGATCGCCATCGCGGCGAGGAGGCCGCCGAACCTGGATCGCATCGCCATGCTCCCGGGACGCCATTGCGCGGGACGCGTGGTCGGCTTCGGGCCCGATGGTCGGACTTGGGTATCCCGTCGGCCGCGAGTGAGACGCGCGGCGCGGCGTCGCTGTTGCAACGCACGGCGAGGGCGGCAGCATCGTGCGGTTCGAGCGCTGTAGGCTAGTCTTCGGGGCGTCGCTCCCGAAGCACATGCGTTTCGTGAGCACGAATCCGTCGGGGTGTAGCGCAGTGGTAGCGCACGTGCTTTGGGAGCACGAGGTCGTGGGTTCGAATCCCACCGCCCCGACCACATCCTGCGGGCCGGCGAGCGCCCTGCCGGCCACCCGACGGCGACCTGCGCCGAGTCGCGGACGGGTCAGCCCGTCGAGGACGCTCCCCCGTTCGCCTTCCGCAGCTCCGAGGCCAGCACGGCCGCGCGCCGGGCGATCCGGGCGAGAAGGCCCGACTCGTACGCCTCGTCGAGCGTTCCCTCGCTGAAACGCTCGGAGCGGACCAGGGCCGTCAGGAACCAGGCGAGCTCGTCCGGCGTGGCGGTGGCCATGGCACTGGGGTCCTTCCACAGCGCCTGCGCCCGGTCGGTCCTGGCCCACGTCGGCCAGTCGAAGCCGACGATCATCCATCGGCCCCGTGCCACCGCGCCGGTGAAGGCCTGGAAGAGGGGCCCGGACACGAAGTACGGGAGGTTGTAGGTGCCGTCGCGCCCCTGCACCATCGGCTCCCAGCGCCCGAAGTCGCCGTCGGACGCCTCGAGCGCCGGCAGGATGGCGGCGAGGGCGTCGAGCCGCTCGAGCAGGTCGGCCGGATCGGTCGTGGTCATCGGATCCCCCATTGGGCGGGCATCGTACGCCCGGCCCGGGCCATGGTCCTTTGGCCCTTGAGGGGCGCGAGCGGAAGGCGATGATCGACCGATGGGCGATCCCGCCGGAACGAAGAGGCCGCGCATGGCGGCGATGGTCACGAGGCGATCATCGTGGGTGCTGTCGTGAGCGCCCAGGCGGCGCTCCGCCCGCTCGCGGGGATCCGCGTCCTCGACCTGTCGCGGCTCATCCCCGGGCCGTGGTGCTCCCAGATGCTGGGCGACCTCGGGGCCGACGTCATCAAGGTCGAGACGCCGCTCGCCGGCGACTACGCGCGGATCGCCCCGCCCGAGCTCGGCTTCGGCGGCGTGTTCGAATCGATCAACCGCGGGAAGCGGAGCGTCGCCGTCAACTACCGGCTGCCGCGGGGACGCGAGGTCGTCCTCAGGCTGGCGAGGACGGCCGACGTCTTCCTCGAGGCGTCGATGCCGGGCCAGCTGCCGCGCCGTGGGCTTGGCCCCGCCGACGTCCGCGCCGCAAACCCTCGGATCGTCTACTGCTCGCTGTCCGGGTACGGCCAGGCGGGACCGTACCGTGACCGGCCGGGCCACGACCTCGACTACCTCGCGATCAGCGGGCTGCTCGCGCTCCTCGGTCCCGTCGGCGCCCGCCCCGTTCCGCCGGGGCTCCAGATCGCCGACCTTGCCGGCGGGACGCTGGCCGCCCTCGAGATCGTCGCTGCGCTGCTCCGGCGCGAACGCACCGGAGATGGCGCGACGCTCGACGTGGCGATCCTCGACGCGGTCGTCGCCTGGCTGGGGCCGCTCGGCGAGGGCGTCGCGACGGCCGGCTCCGCGGCCGGCCCGCTCTCCGGGGCGTATCCGTGCTACGGGGTGTATGCCGCCGCTGACGGGGCGTACCTCGCGGTCGGGGCCCTCGAGCCGCCCTTCTGGGTCGCGTTCTGCCGCGGCGTGGGGCGGGAGGACCTCGTCCCGAGCCAGTACGACCGGACCGCCGTCCCGGACGTGGCTGCGATCATCGCGACCCGCCCGCGTGCTGCCTGGCTCGAGCTGCTCGGCGACGACGCCTGCGTCGCGCCGGTCAACGCCCCCCGCGAGGCGGAGGCCGATCCGCAGGTCGTGGCGCGCGGTCTCGTCGTCGGCGAGGGGACCGCGGCCCACGTGGTCTCGCCGCTCGGCCGCGTCGCCGCGGGAGCCACCGCCGAGGCTCGAGGTGCCGTGGCCGCGGGAGCCACCGCCGAGGCTCGAGGTGCCGTGGCCGCGGAGGAGGTCCCGGAGACGGTCGCCGAAGCTGCCCCAGAGCGGCCGGTCCCCGAACCGTCGGTCCCCGAACCGCCGGTCCCGGAACCGCCGGCGCCCGGGCTCGGCGACCACACCCGTGAGGTGCTGGCGGCCGCCGGCTTCGACGCGGACGAGCTGGCCGCGCTCGAACGGGACGGGATCGTCGCCGGCCCTGCCTCTCCCGAGGCGATCGCGCGCGCTGCCCGTCTCGCGTCCGTCCTCGCCCGCCTCGCCGAGCGCGGCCGGGGCGACGGACGGGTCTGAGCGAGCTGACGACCCACGGCGCTGAGGGTAGGCACCGCCTCGCGGGTTCGCCGCCATGAACAGCTCACGCGGCCGACTTCACGTGCCGATGGACAGGTGTGCCCCGACCCTCTCAGAAGCTCACCTGGCGAGCCGTACGGCGACTTCGCGCACGTCGGGAGCTCGATGACGTCCCATCGCCGGGCGCAGGCGACGACCAGGCGGAGGACCGTGAGCACGGCCGGGGACTCCGAGCCGGTCTCAGGGTGGTCGCCGGCCGGCCCGGGTCGCGTCCCAACGTGCATACGGTTCGCCAGGCGCGCAATTGAGAGGATCCCGTCGGGGCCGCGAGCCGCGGGCGGCGAGCCGCGAGCCGCGAGCCGGGGCGTGAGCCGCGAGCCGCGAGGCACGGCCCGTCGTTCGCCCGTGATCGATCGCAAGGGCAGGGTGCACGGTCAGGGCGAGGTTGCCGCCGTCCCGTCGGGGCTCCGCAGCCTCGTCCGAGGAGCAGGCGGCCTACTCGCCGGGTTCGAGCGGCCAGATGAGCTCCGTGCGCCAGTCCGCCTCGTCGACGCCGCTGCCGGGGCCGACGACGTAGACCTCCCACGGATCGTCGGCGCGGCACCGGCCGAGCGCGTCGATGGCCGTCCGGAACGCCGTCCAGGCCGCCTCGAGGCCCTCGAACGGCCCGACGTGCGTCGCGACGGCTGCCGGGCCCGCCGGGAGCTCTCCGGGATGGACGACCCCGGCCCCGGGCAACGGCTCGGCGACCGGGAAGCCGGTGGCGACGTCGAGGCCCTCGGGGCTCATCGAGAAGTACCGCGCGAACGGCGGTCCGGCCGGCGGAACGCCCGCGTCGTGAAGCGCCAGGGCGACCATCCCGAGCGCGTCGGCCATGAACGCCGGCACGTCGTCCGCGTCCACGATGGCGCGCACGGTCGCCACGCGGACGGTCTCGAGCTCGACGATCGCCACGGGAACGGCCGGCGGTGGACGGCTCCCCGATGCCGCGGCAGCGCCCTCCGACGCCGGGGGACGGCCTCCCGATGCCGGGGCGGGGCCCTCGGCCGCCGAGTGGCCACCGGCCGCCGAGCTGCCGTCCGGCTCGTCGCTCATCGCGTCAGGCTCCGCCGGAATCCCCACACGCCGATCGCGAGCAGGGCCGTCCCGTAGAGCGCCAGCACCCCCAGCTCCGTGATCACGTCGACCACCGTACCACCGTGCAGCGCAACCTCGCGGAGCGCCTGCACGGCCCACGCCTGCGGCGTGAGGTAGGCCAGGGAGTGCATCGGCTCGGGGAAGAGCTCGAGGGGAACCATCGCCCCGCCGAGGGCGCCGAGGAGCATCCCGGCCATCACCCCCACCGAGCCGGCCTGGTCGGGGTTGCTGGCGAAGACGCCGACGACCATGGCCGCCCCGGTGCCGACGAGCGCGAACAGGACGACGACGGTGGTCGCCGCGACCGGGTCGCCCCAGCCGACGCCGAACAGGGCGGCCGAGAGCAGGACGATGAAGGCGCCCTGCAGCATGGCGACCCCGAACCGGCCGAGCGTCTCCCCGACGAGGATCGTGCTCACGCCGACGGGCGAGGCGACCATCCGCCGCGAGACCCCCAGCTGACGCGTGAGGATCAGCTGGGTCGCGGCCGTCATCGACGTCAGGAACATGAAGAGGACGAGCTGGCTCTGGGCGCCGGGCTGGAAGGCGCCCGTGCCCGCCGGGAACAGCCCCTCGCCGACCCTCTCGACGACGACCGCCACCCCGGCCGTGTCGCTCCGGATCTCGCGGGCGATCGCGAGGGCCTCCTCGAACGGCACGCCCGCGTGATCCACGGCGACCCGGGCCGCGGTGATCACGGCGGCCTGCTTTGCGATCGCCGTCGTGACGGCCTCCTGCAGTGCCGAGACGCCCGTGGCGGGCTGGCCGATGACGGTCACCGTGGCCGCGCCGCCCCCCCGGAGCGCCGCGTCGTAGCCGGCCGGCACCACGACGCCGATCTCGAGCGTGCCGTCCTCGACCCGCGAGCGCAGCTCGTCGACGGTGGCGGGCTCGCTGAGCTCGAGCGCGACGGGGCCGTCGCGGATCGCGGCGACCAGCTCGGTCGCCAGCGGCCCGTCCTCGACGACGACGATTCCCATCCGCGGCGCGCTCCGGCCGCCGTACATCGTGCCGAGCACGACGATGAGGACGATCGGCACGACGAACACGAAGAAGAGGCTGGTCCGGTCGCGGAGGAGGCGCCGGACGTTGACGGCGGCGATGAACAGGGCGTTCACGGTGCGACCACCCGTCGGGCGCGGAAGAGGCCGATCCCGCCGGTGACGACGCCGACGAGGACGAGCACCAGGAGCGACGCCACGACGTCCGCGAGGCCACCGCCCCCGGCCAGGTCGTCGATCCCGCGGATGAACCACGCGTGCGGGGTCAGGACGGACAGGGCGGCCATCCCCTCGGGTGCCTGGGACATCCGGAAGAACGATCCACCGAAGATCGCGAGGACCATTGCGACCATCGCGATCCCGCTCGAGGCCTGGTCCTCGGTCCGGGCGAAGCCGACGACCAGCGTCGCGATCCCGGTCGCCGCGACCGAGACCGCGAGCACGAGCGCGGCGACGCCGAGCGGGTCGCCCCAGTCGGCGCCGAGAAGGAGCGTCGTGGCGACGACGATCACGGTCATCGAGACGGCCGCCACGACGAGGCTGACGATCACCTTGCCGAGAAGGATTGCCCACGGGGCGATCGGCGCGGCGAGCATCCGGGCGAGGGTCCCGTCGCGGCGCTCGGCGAGGAGGCCGAGGACGCCGAACTGGGCGGCGAAGAAGACGAACAGGACCGCCATCGAGGCGCCATAGAACGTCTTCGACGACGCCGTGCGATCTGCGGTCTCGTCGGCGGCCAGGACGATCGGCGGCGGCGCCGCCATGGCGGCCCGGGCCAGCGCTGCGACGTCGGCCGGATCGGGGCTCGCCCCCGCCGCCGCGATCGCGGTGTGAACGGCGACCTGGACCCCGGTCACCTCGCTGCCGAAGCCGACGAGCACGCTCCGGGCGACCTCGGCGGGAAGCGTCGACGACCCGGCGATCACGAGGACCCGGGCCGGCGCGCCGGCCTCGACCGCCTCCGTGAAGCCGGCCGGGACGACGATCGCGGCGTCGACGTCGCCCGCCTCGACCGCGGCTCGCGCGTCAGCCTCGCTCGCGCTCGTGGTGAGGTCGGCGACGTCAGCCTCGACGAGCCCCGCCAGCGGCCCCTCGACGAGCCCGCGGGCGACCTCGCCGCCGTCGAGGTCGACGACCGCGTACGTGGCGTGGAAGGTGTCCTGGTCGGGCAGCATCGTCGAGAAGAGGACGGCGAGGCCGAGCGGCGCCGCCACCGCCATGAGCAGCACGGAGCGGTCGCGCAGCCTCAGGCGGAGGTCTTTCGCGGCGATGACGAGCGCGGCACGCATCGGTCAGTCCCGGAGCGCCTTGCCGGTGAGGTGGAGGAAGACGGCCTCGAGGTCCGGCTCGACGACCTCCACGCTGCGGATCGTCGCCCCGGCCGCGGCCGCGACCTCGAGGAGGAGGGGGAGGCGGTTGCGCGCCTTGTCGACGACGAGCTCGATCCGGCCGTCCGACGCACCGACCTCCTCGACGCCGTCGAGGGGGCGCAGCGCCTCCACGGCCGGCCCGACCGCCCCGCCGGCCGTCAGCCGGACGCGATCCTTCTCGCCGACGAGGGCGACGAGCTCACGGCGGGTGCCCTCGGCCCGGATCCGCCCCTCGTCGATGATCCCGATCCGGTCGCAGAGCCGCTCGGCCTCTTCCATGTAGTGGGTCGTGTAGAGGATCGCCATCCCCTCCTGCTCGAGGGCCGAGACGCTCGCCAGGATCGCGTTGCGGCTCTGGGGGTCCACGCCGACGGTCGGCTCGTCGAGGACGAGCAGCCGCGGACGATGGAGCAGGCCGATCCCGATGTTGAGGCGCCGCTTCATCCCGCCGGAGAACCCGTCGGTGCGGTCGCCCGCCCGCTCGGCCAGGTCGATCACCGCCAGGACCTCGTCGACGCGGCGCTCCAGCTCCTTCCCGCGCAGCCGCTGGAGCCGCCCGAAGAAGCGCAGGTTCTCGCGGGCCGTGAGATCGGGGTAGATCGCGAGGTCCTGGGGGACGTAGCCGATCGCGGCCTTCGCGTCGGTCGCCCCGATGTCGACCGGGCGTCCGGCCACCAGCACCTCGCCGCCGTCGCGACGGAGCAGGCCGCAGATCATCGAGATCGTTGTCGTCTTGCCGGCGCCGTTGGGGCCCAGCAGCCCGTACGTCTCGCCGCCGGCGATCTCGAAGCCGACGCCGTCGACCGCCTGGCGCTCGCCGTAGCGCTTCCGCAGGTCGCGGCAGACGAGCACCGGCTCGGCGGCGTGGTCTGGGGTGCTTGCTGTCATCGTGATCCCCCGCTATCGCCTCGTCGAGCGGGTCGGCTCGACGGGCACGTCCGGGCGCCGGCGGGGCCGACACCCGGGCCGATCATGTTCGCCGGGCGGGATGTCGGGAACGGCCGGACGGCCCCTCCTGCGATCGGCGGCGGCATGCCGGATGGCCTACGATCCGGCCAGGAGGTGTCCATGCCCGGTCGTCCGTTGAAGGTCGGCCTCCAGCTCCCGGAGGTCGAGTGGGAGGCGCGCTGGAGCGACCTGCGCGCGATGGCGCTGCGGGCCGAGGAGCTCGGATTCGACGCGATCTGGTACGGCGACCACCTGCTCTACCGGCGTCCCGGCGACGATCGGGCGCGCGGGCCGTGGGAGGCGTGGACGGTCCTTGCCGGGCTGGCCGCCTCGACCTCTCGCATCACGATCGGCCCGCTCGTGGCCGCCACGGCGTTCCACGCCCCCGCGATGCTGGCGAAGATGGCCGCCACGGTCGACGAGATCAGCGGGGGACGGCTCGTCCTCGGCCTTGGCGCCGGCTGGAACGAGGTCGAGTTCGCCGCGTTCGGCTTCCCCTACGACCGGCGGATCAGCCGCTTCGCCGAGGCATTCACGATCGTCCGAACGCTCCTGCGCGACGGTGCGATCGACTTCGCGGGCGAGTTCTACACGGCGCGCGACTGCGAGCTCGCCCCGCGGCCGCGGCCGGGCGGCCCGCCGCTGATGATCGGCTCGACGGGTCCGCGGATGCTCGAGATCGCGGCGCCGCACGTGGCTGCGTGGAACGCGTGGTTCGACGCGTTCGGGAACCGGCCCGCCGGGATCGCACCCCTGCGGGACCGGGTGGACGCGGCCGCCCGCGCGGCGGGGCGCGACCCGGCCGCGATCGAGCGGACGGTGGCGGTCCAGGTCCGTCTTCCGGGCGGGCAGGGTCGGGTCCAGGGCGAGACCGCGAACGACGCGATCCCGCCGGTCGAGGGCCCGCCCGCGGAGATCGCCGCGACGCTGCGGGCGTTCGCGGCGGAGGGGATCGCCCAGGTCCAGCTCGTCCTCGACCCGATCACGCTCGCGTCGATCGATGCGCTGGCCCCCGTGCTCGAGGACCTCGACCGGGGGTAGGAGCGCGGCGCGCTCGCCACCCCCCGCACCACCCCCCGTGGCGCCGCCCGAGCGTCCGGGACGAGGCCCGGCGACGCGCGCGGCGAGCGTGCTGGAGTGCACGTGAAGTGAACGTTCACGCGCTGGAGCACCCCGGACGCGGACGCCCGGCCGGCATCGTGGCGGCGCAGGCCCCGGGCCACGCTCGACTGGACGTCGGTGTCCTGCCGCTCGACTCGGCCGACGGGCGGCGCGCGACCTCGCGGGGCCGCCGGAGCCGTCCGGGAGGTCCCGAGTGTTCACTTCACGCGCGATGTTGCGGACCCGGCCCGGCGTGGGGGCGGACGCGGCGCGGCGCTGCCCCCGGCGCGGCAACGGGCCGGGACCCGGACACGGCCGTGCCCCCGCGCCGGGCCCGCCCCGCGCAGCCCGGTGACGGATCGCGGCCGGCGGGGCATCATGGCGCCATGCGTCCCCGCTCGCGCGCCCGCGCCCCGCTCTCCGGCGCCGTCGCGGCCGTACTCGCGCTCGGCGCCATCCTCGCCCCGCCCGCCGCCGGGCCGGCCGCCGCGGCGAACCGCGAGTACCGGATGGACCTGCTCGGCCGCGGCGACTTCGTGACCCAGTACACCGACGTGGCCTGCGTCGGGGCGAGCGTCCAGACGATGCTCAACATCGTGCGCCCGGGCGCCGACCGCTCGGCCGCGACCCAGGCCCGGCTGCTGCGAACCGCGCAGAAGGTGAGCAACCCGATCTTCGTCCGCCGGTACGGCGGCGCGTCCGCGCTCGGCTGGGCCTATGCCCTGGAGCGCCTCGGCGCCGGCCCGTATCGCGTCCGATCGTTCCCGAGCCGGGCGGCCGCCCTCCGCGCCGTCGCGACCGCGATCCGCTCGACCGGCCGCCCGGCCGGCCTCCTCGTCTGGCAGGGCGCCCATGCGTGGGTCGTGAGCGGCTTCCGCTCGAGCGTGGATCCGGCGGCCCCGGGCGGGTTCCGGCTGCGTGGGCTCGTCGTGAACGACCCGTGGTGGCCGCGGCCGGCCGGGAACCGCGGTCGCACGATGGCGCCCGGCACCGAGCTGAGCCCGGACGCCCTCGCCCGGCACTTCGTCCGCTTCCAGCGCGGGCCCCGCACCCGAACCGGCAGCGTCCTCAACGGCGGCTACGTCGTCGTGCTGCCAATCGACCCGGCGATCGTCGAGGCCCGCGCCGCCGGCATGCTTTGACCCGGCCTGCGCCGACCGAGCCGCGAGCGGAGGCTGCCCACGACCTGCGCCGCGAGTTGACCCGGCCGATCGGCGAAGCCTAGAGTGGCACGGGGCATCGGGGGAGCGGCCCCGGGACGCAGCGCTGCCGGGTCGCCCGGTCGGCGATGAGAGGAGCACCGATGCGAGCACCCGTCGTCCATCGCCTGGCTCGCCTGCTGGCGGCCCTCGGACTTGCGGGGGCGCTCCTCGCTCCCGCGGCGTCGCTGCCGGCCCGAGCCGCGGAAGATCCCATGATTCTCACCGTGGGCACGACACAGGACCTCGACTCCCTGAATCCCTATGCCACCCTGCTGGTGTCGGGCTACGAGGTCTTCCAGCTGACGTACAACCTGCTCGTCGACTTCGGTCCCAACCTCGAGCCGGTCCCCGGGTTCGCCACCAGCTGGCAGCGCGCCGACGACGGCAAGTCGTGGACCTTCAAGTTCCGCGACGACCTGAAGTGGTCGGACGGCACGCCGGCCACGTCCGCGGACGCCTGCTTCTCGTGGCAGGTGAACATCGACGCCGTCGCCGCCGAGGCGAGCATCGGCGCCGGATACATCGATCCCGGGATCACCGACGCCGGGGTCACGAAGGTCGAGTGCCCCGACGCGACGACGATGATCGCGTACACCGAGGACGCCTCGCAGCGGATCCTCCAGACGTACATCCCGATCCTCCCGAAGCACATCTGGGGCGAGCTCGACTACGCGGCCCTCGGCGAGGCCGTGTTCGAGGCCCCGCTCGTCGGCACCGGGCCGTACATCGTCCAGGAGTGGCAGACGAGCCAGTTCGTCCGTCTCGAGCGGAACCCCGAGTACTGGGGGACGCAGGGCGCGGCCGATCGGGTCGTGATCCAGTTCTTCAAGAGCGACGACACGATGCTCCAGGCCCTCAAGGCCGGCGAGATCGACTACGCCCGCGGGCCGAACGCGGACCAGCTCAAGGCGCTCGAGAGCGAGCCCGACATCGAGATCGTGGCCGGCAGCGCCAACGGCTGGACCCAGCTCGCCTTCAACGGCTACGGCGCCTCGGACGGCAAGACGATCCCCGACGGCGGGCCGTCGACGAAGGCCCTCCTCGACCCCAAGTTCCGCGACGCCCTGGGCTACGCCATCGACAAGGACCTCCTCGTCGAGCGCGTCCTCGGCGGCTTCGGCGACGTGGGCACGACGGTCATCCCGCCGGTCATCGGGAAGTGGCACGTCGAGCCGACGACGCCGCGCACGTTCGACATCGAGCTCGCGAAGCAGAAGCTCGACGCCGCCGGCTACGCGCTCGACGCGAGCGGCGCCCGGCTCGACAAGGAAGGCAAGCCGATCAGCCTGCGGCTGTACTTCCCCGACAGCGACTCCCTCTATGCCACTTCGGCCGAGTTCGTGCGGGACTGGTACGGCGAGCTCGGCATCAAGGTGACGGCGCAGGCGTTCGATTCGACGACGCTCGGCAACCTGATCCTGCCGCCGGAGGCCTGCGAGGAGCCGAACTGCCCCGAGTACAAGGCCGACTACGACATCGAGCTGTGGGGCTGGTCCTGGGGCCCCGACCCGAACAACGCGCTCCAGGTCTTCCTCTGCGAGGCGATCGGCTCGTCGTCGGACAGCCAGTACTGCAACCCGGCGTACGACGAGCTGTACGCGCAGCAGGCCGCCGCCCAGACGGACGAGGAGCGGCTGGCGATCCTCACCGAGATGCAGAACATCCTCTACGACGAAGCGGTCTACGACATCCTCTTCTACGACGCGAACCTGGCGGCCTACCGCACGGACCGTTTCGCCGGGTGGCAGAACCAGCCGATCGACAACGGGACGCCGTTCTTCACGTACAGCACGCTCCAGTACACGATGCTGACCGACGCGACGGCCGAGCCGTCCGCGACGCCCGAGCCCACGGCGGAGCCGGGCGCCACGGCCGCACCGGCCACGCCGGCCCCGACGGCCGACGGCGGAACGGACGGCGACGGTGACAACACCGTCCTCTTCGCCGGCATCCTGGGAGCCGTGATCGTGGTCGCCGGGATCGCCCTGGCGATCGTGTTCCGCCGGCGGTCCGGCGGCGGGCCCGCCGAGGAAGAGGAGTAGCCACCGGCCGGGACCTCGTGCCCCGGCGACCGCGGCGGTGAGCGCCCGGTATCTCGCGCGGCAGTCGCTGCAGGCGATCGTCACGATCGCGATGATCGTCCTGCTCAACTTCATCCTGTTCCGGATGATGCCGGGCTCGCCGGACCGGGTGAACCCGCGCAACCCGCACGTCACGGCCGAGATGCGGCAGGAGGCCCGGGCTCGCTGGGGCCTCGACAAGCCGCTCATCCCGGACCAGCTGGTCGCCTACGTCGGCTCGACCCTGCGGGGCGACCTCGGGTTCTCGATGAAGTTCCAGGGCCAGCCGGTCGTCGAGGTCATCGGCGACCGGTTCTGGCCGACGATCCTCCTCATCGGCCTGGCCGAGGTGGTCGCGATCATCGTCGGCCTGGCCCTGGGGGCCTACACCGGGTGGCGGAGAGGAGGGAAGGCCGACCGCATCGGCAACGGCATGTCGCTGATCCTCTACTCGATGCCCTACTTCGTGATCGGCATGCCGCTGATCATGATCTTCGCCGCCGGGCTGGGCTGGTTCCCGACCTCGGGGATGCTGACGGCGGGGGCGCAGTACGACGGACCGGTGGACTTCCTCGTCGACCTCGTATCGCACCTCGTCCTTCCGCTCACGACGATCGCGCTGGGGCTGATCGGGGGCTACTCGATCCTCATGCGCTCCTCGGTCACCGAGACGCGGGCCGAGGACTACATCGCGACGGCGCGGGCGAAGGGGCTCTCCGACGGGAGGATCCTCCGCGCGCACGCCTTCCCGAACGCGCTCCTGCCGGCCGTCACGCTGATCGCGATCAACCTCGGCTACGTCGTCGGCGGGGCGATCACCGCCGAGATCGTCTTCAACTGGCCCGGGCTCGGGACGCTGACGGTCGACGCCCTCGACGCCCGCGACTACCCGGTCATCCAGGGGATCTTCCTGTTCCTCAGCATCGCCGTCGTCCTCGCCAACTTCGCCGCGGACATCGTCTACGGCTACCTCGACCCGCGGGTGCGCCGATGAGCACCCTCACGTCGGCGGCGGACCTGCGCAACGAGCGCTGGCGGCTCCGCCTGCGCAACGCCCGGGACTTCGGCCGCCGCTACGCGCGCCGGACCGACGGCGTGGTGGGGGCGGTCATCCTCCTCGTCTTCGCCGTGCTGGCGATCGCCCCGGAGCTGTTCGTCGGACCGCTCGAGACGGTGACGACGGCAAGCGGGATGCCGCTGGAGCCGCCGTCGCTGGAGCACATCTTCGGGACGGACCAGTCCCGGCGGGACATGCTCAACCTGACGGTCCACGGGGCCCGGATCTCGATGGTCATCGGGCTCCTCGCGACGCTGATCACGATCGTCATCGGCGCGGTCGTCGGGATCACGTCGGGGTACGTCGGCGGGCGGTGGGACCAGTTCCTCATGCGCCTCACCGACTTCTTCCTGGTCCTGCCGACGTTCGTGCTGGCGATCGTCCTGTCGCCCCTCATCCTCGACCTCATCGGCATCGACGCCGAGCTGTTCGGGATCCGGGCGACGCTCCTCGTGATCGTCATCGTCATCGGCATCACGAGCTGGGCGGCGACCGCGCGGATCATCCGTTCGCAGGCCCTGTCGGTGCGGGAGCGGATGTTCGTCGACCGGGCCCGGGTCATCGGGGGCAGCGGCCGCCACATCATGCGGCGGCACATCCTGCCGAACGTCATCAACCTCATCGTCGCCAACACGGTCCTCACCTTTGCCGCGGCCGTCTTCACCGAGACGACGCTCGCCTTCATCGGGCTCGGTGACCCGTTCGCCCCGTCGTGGGGCCAGCTCCTCAACAACGCCCAGAGCTTCGGGGCGATGGGGCTCGGGGCCTGGTGGTGCATCGTGCCGCCGGCCTTCTGCGTCGTCGTCGTGATCCTCGCCTTCACGCTCGTCGGCAACGCGCTCGACGACGTCCTCAACCCGAAGGCAGGGCTGCGGCGATGACGCTGCTGCCGGACCACGGCCACCTCTCGGCCGCCGAGCGAGAGGCGACGACCGAGCTCGTCGAGGACGTTGCGGCCGCCGAGCGCCTCGCCGAGGAGGCTGGCCGGTCGGGCTCCGGCGCGCCGGTGCCCGCGGCAGCCGAGGGCCCGGCGCCGCCGCCCGCCGGGCTCGCCCGTGCCGCCGAGCGCGGTCGACGCCAGTGGCCCCTGCCGAAGCAGGCCGACCCCGACGCGCCGCTCCTCGTCGTGGAGGGGCTCACCACCCACTTCCGTCTCGGCGATGCCACCGTCCACGCGGTCGACGACGTCAGCTTCACGCTCGACGACGGCGAGGCCCTCGGGATCGCCGGCGAGTCCGGCTGCGGCAAGACGACGACGGCCCTGTCGCTCCTCCGGCTCCTGCCGAGCAACGCGGAGGTCGTCGGGGGCTCGGTGAAGCTGTTCGGGATCGACCTGCGGACGAAGTCCGAGACCGCGCTCCGGCGCTACCGCTGGCGCGAGATCTCGATCATCTTCCAGGGCGCGATGAACGCCCTCAACCCGGTCCAGCGCATCGGCGACCAGATCGCCGAGCCGATGATCGAGCGGCTCGGCCTGTCGTCGGCCGACGCCGCGAAGCGGTCCCGCGAGCTCCTC
Organism: uncultured Chloroflexia bacterium; assembly: GCA_963736545.1. GTDB lineage: Bacteria > Chloroflexota > Limnocylindria > Limnocylindrales > CSP1-4 > CTSoil-043. The sequence continues at coordinate 2,037,058 of CAVTPA010000001.1, read as the reverse complement.
GAGCTCGTCGGCATCCCCAAGGCGCGGGCGAAGTCGTATCCCCACGAGCTGTCCGGCGGCATGCGCCAGCGGGCGATGATCGCGATGGCGCTGGCCTGCGACCCGGCGGTCGTCATCGGCGACGAGCCGACGACGGCGCTCGACGTCATGGTCCAGGCGCAGATCCTGGAGCTCCTCGAGGACCTGCGCGAGAAGCTCGGCCTCTCGCTCATCCTCATCACCCACGACCTGTCGGTGATCGCCGAGACCTGCGACCGGGTGATGATCATGTACGCGGGGAGGGTCGCCGAGGAGGGGCCGGTCGGGCGGGTCTTCGCATCGCCCCGCCATCCGTACACGCAGATGCTCCTCCGGGCGTTCCCGAACGTCCACGCCGGCCGCCGCGACCTGGGCACGATCCCCGGGTCGCCGCCCGACCTGCGCACGCCGCCGCCCGGCTGCCGCTTCCACCCGCGCTGCCCGGCCGCGATGGACGTCTGCCGGGAGGAGGTGCCGCCGGAGGTCCGCTTCGAGGACCGCGTTCGCGTCGCCTGCCACCTCTACCCGCCGGGGAGCGACGGCACGCCGCGCGACCTCCCGGTCGCGGAGCCGGTCCAGTGAGCGTGCGCCCGGACGGGGAGGATCTCGTCCGCCTCGAGGGGCTGGAGGTCCACTTCCCGATCCGCGGCGGCCTCGTCGACATGGTCCGGCGTCGGCCGCGCGGCTACGTCCGGGCGGTCGACGGCATCGATCTCGCGATCCGGCGCGGCGAGGTGCTCGGCCTCGTCGGCGAGTCCGGGAGCGGCAAGACGACGACCGGCCGGGTCATCGTGAAGCTCACCCGTCCGACCGGCGGCCGCGTCCTCCTCGACGGCCAGGACGTCACCGCGGTCTGGGGCGGGGCCCGCCTCCGCGACTACCGGCGCCGCGTCCAGCTCATCTTCCAGGACCCGTACGAGACGCTGAACCCGAAGCAGACGATCCACGACTTCGTGGCCGAGCCGCTCGAGGTCCAGGGCGTCGGGGCGGGCTGGCTGAGCGCGAGCGCCGCGTCATCGAGGCGATCGACGCCGCCGGCCTGCGGCCGGCCACCGACTTCGCCTTCCGCTACCCGCACGAGCTGTCCGGCGGCCAGCGGCAGCGCGTCGTCATCGCGGGCGCCCTCGTCCTCGACCCGCAGCTCGTCGTCGCCGACGAGCCGGTCTAGCATGCTCGACGTCTCGATCCGGACCGAGATCCTCCACCTCATGCTCGACCTGCGCGCGCGAGCGCGACCTCACGTACCTGTTCATCACCCACGACCTCTCCGTCGCCTGGGTGATCGCCGACCGGATCGCGGTCATGTACCTCGGACGGATCATGGAGATCGGCCCGGCCGAGGACGGTCATCCCGATCCCCGCCACCCGTACACGCGGGCGCTCGTGTCGGTCATGCCCACGCCGGAGCCGCCGCAGCCCGGCCAGCGCGCCCGCCGCGACGATCCTCGCCGGCGAGACGCCCGGACGCGGCCCACATCCCGACGGGCTGCCGCTTCCATCCGCGCTGCCCGCTCGCCGAGCAGGCCGGCATCCTCGAGCGGTGCCGGACGGAGGAGCCGCCGCTCATCGAGCTCGGCGACGGACGGGCCTCCGCGTGCTGGCTGGCCGAGTCCGGCAAGCCGCTCCCGGCGGTGGAGCGGCGGGTGCGGGCGGCGGCCGGCGGTCCGCCTAGCGCGTCCCCCACGCGTACACCTGCTTGACCATCCGGAGGTACACGAACGTCTCGGTCTCGCGCACCCCCTCCACCTGGCGGAGGCGGTGGGTGAGGAATCGGAGGAGGGCGTCGTTGTCCTCGCAGACGACCTCGACGAGGAGGTCGTACGAGCCCGCCGTGACGACGAGGTAGTCGACCTCCGGGAACTCGGCGACGACCCGGGCGACCTCCATCAGGCGGTCGGCCTGGCAGCGGACACCGATCATCGCCTGCTGGTGGAAGCCGAGCTTCAGCGGGTCCGTGACGCCGACGATCTGGAGGATTCCTCGTTCCATCAGCCGGTTCGTCCGCGCCCGGACGGACGCCTCGGAGACCCCGAGGTCCGCCGCGATCTGGGTGAACGGCCGCCGCCCGTCCTGCTGGAGATGCTCGATGATCCGCTTGTCGAGCTCGGAGATCTCGCCGCCGGATCCGGCTCCCCCGTTCGCTCGAGCCCGCGCCTGCTGCGTCACTCGGCCACCGCCTCTCCACCGTGCGCGTCGTCCGGCGCGTCGCGCCCTCCGCCCGTCCGCGTGTCGCTCGCCGACGCCCCGCGCCGCGTCGCGCGACCGTAGCAGACGCCGCGCGGCGTGGCGCGGAATCCCGCGGACCGCAACGCCCGACCCCGGTGGTGCGTCCGGGCACCGCGAACGGAGGTCGCAGCGTGGTCGACGCCGTTGCGCGGCCCGGTCTCATGGTCGCTCCGGTCACCGGCATGCGAGAATCCGGCCCGATGCAGGAGCGGCGTGGCCGGGCACGCCATCCGGGAGAGGAGACGCGTGACCAACGCCTGGCTCGCCGCGGGGCTCGGCGTCGTCGTGGCGATCGATCTCGCGCTCGCCTGGATCGTCATCGGCCCCGCGCTTGCGCGGCGCCTCGACGACGGCGGCGCGGCTCGGCGCGGCGGCGCGCCCGGGGGACCGCTCGACCTGCGCGCCATCGCCGCCCTCGACCCGGGCTCGCTGATCGCCGACGGCCTCTCCACGTCGGCCTTCGACCGGGTGGTCCGGGTCGCGAGCTGGGCCTACCTCCTCTCGACTGCGGTCATCGTCTACGCCACCGGCCTCTGGCCCGAGGCCGAGGAGCCGCTCCTCCTCGTGCTCGCGATCGGCGGCGTGTTCATCCTCGTCGCCCACGACATCCTGCCGTCGACGGGCCTGGGGTCGGCCCGCTTCGTGATCGAGGGCACCGTCGCGATCACGATGGTGAGCCTCGTCGTCACGCTCACCGGCGGAGCGACCAGTCCCTTCTTCTACGCCTACGCCCTGATCGTCGCGGGCGCCGCCCTCGTCGTCCGCCCGTTCGCGACCGTGGTCCTCGGCGGGCCTCGCGATCGCCGGCTACCTCGTGGCCGCGGCCGTGGCGACCGGCGGGGCGCCACTCGACGCCGGCGACGTCGCGATCGCGGCCATCAACCTCACCGCCCTCCTCCTGCTCGCGTACGTGGCCGCCATGGTCGCCCGCGAGCAGCGGCGGACGCGCGACGCCGCGCTGCGACTCTCGACCGTCGACGCGCTCACCGGGCTGGCGAATCGGGCGTACGTCCTCGCGGCCGTCGAACGGGAGATCGATCGGGCGACGCGGTACCGGCACCGCTTCTGCATCCTCATGGCCGACCTCGACGGGCTCAAGGAGCTGAACGACACGCTCGGCCATCGGGCGGGGGACCGGGCGCTTGCGGCCGTGTCGGCCGTCATCCGCGAGAACGTTCGCCGCATCGACACCCCGGCCCGGCTCGGCGGCGACGAGTTCGTCGTGCTGCTCCCCGAGACCGACCGCGAAGGGGCTCGGGTGGTTGCCGAGAAGATCCGCCAGGGGGCGGCGGCGGTCCGGGTGGTCGAGCGCGACCGGCGGGTCACGATCGGCGTCTCGGTCGGGATCGGGGAGTGGGCGCCCGGCCGGACGATCGACGACGTCATGGCCGAGGCCGACGACGCGATGTACCGGGACAAGCGCCGGACCCGTCGCCCCGCCGCGCTCACCCCGGTCGGACCGGGGCGTCCGGGCGAGCCGGCCCCGGCGGCCGCGGTGGTGCCCGGACGAGGGGAGCACGCGGGGAGGCCCTGACCGGCCGCGAGCAGGTGCTCGCGACGCCTCGCCGGCGCCGCGTCGTGGCCCCGCCCGGGATGCTCGGCCACCCGGTGTACGATCGCCGGCCATGGACAGCTTCCGGACGCGGGCGTTCACGACCGGCTCCCTCGAGGAGCGCGTCCACGCGCCCCTCGGGAGCGCGCTCGCGGCGGCGCGCGCGGTGGGATGACGGCGCCCTCCCCGGCGGTCGCGGCGGCCCGTGCGCAACCCGCGCGCAGCCCGCTGAACGCGCCGGCCCGCCTCGGCCGCGCGATCTACGGCCTCCTGACGTCGGTCCGGTTCGCCGTCGTCCAGATCGCGGCGATCGCCCTCGCCGGCGTCGTCGGGATCATCGTCCCGCAGCTTCCCGGCATCGCCTTCCGCTCGCCGGCCGACTACGCGGAGCAGATGGCCATCCTCCGCGATCGCCTCGAGCCGTCGCTCGGGCCGGGGCTCGTGGACGCCTTCGAGGCGCTGGGGCTCGTCCGGGTCTTCTCGGCCCCCTGGTTCACCGCGATGCTCGCGCTCCTCGCCGTCTCGATCGTCGTGTGCACGCTCGACCGGACACCGCGGCTCTGGCGGTCCGCCCGCGAGGTCCGCGTGGTCCAGCCGGAACCGTTCTTCGACCCCTCCCTGCCGGGCCGGGCCGTCATCGCCGGCGGGCTCACGGCCGAGGACGTCCGCGCCGCCCTCCGCCGGTCCCGATTCCGCGTCCGCGAGGCGGAGGACGCGGCCGGCGTGCGCCACCTGCACGGCGATCGGCACCAGCACGCCAAGCTGTTCACGCTCGTCACCCACGCCGGCCTGGTCGGGTTCATCGTTGCTGCGGCCGTGACGAGTGGGCTCGGCTTCGAGACGGGGCTCCTCCTGCCCGAGGGCCAGGCGATCCCGATCGCCTCGATCGGCTCGCCCGACCTCGTCAGCGTCAAGAACCTCGGCTTCACGGCGCCCCGCGACGACGCCGGTCGCTTCGAGGACTTCACGACCGACCTCGCCGTCTACCGCGGCGGCGAGGAGATCGCCCGTAAGACCATCCGGGTGAACGACCCGCTGGAGGCTGCGGGCTTCACGTTTCACCAGAACTTCTTCGGGCCGGCGATCGACCTGACGATCCGCGACGGCGCGGGGCGCCTGCTGTGGGCGGGCCCGATCCCGCTCGACGAGGAGAACGCGGGTCGGCCGTACGGCAGGTTCGCCATCCCCGGACGCGAAGAGGGCCTGGAGATGCTGCTCGGCGAGGACGCCGCCGGGGCGCCCTCGCTCGCGGTCGTCGGCTATCGGATCGTCGGGGAGGACGCGGACGGCGCGCCGGTCGTGGAGACGACGTTCGTCGGGGGCGCCTCGCCGGGCGGGACGTACGTGGTGGAGACGAGCGACCTCCAGTTGACGTTCCAGGAGGTCACGGCGTACTCGGGCGTCATCGTCAAGCGCGACCCCGGGGCCAACATCGTCTGGATCAGCTTCGCGCTCCTCGTCGCCGGCCTGTCGCTCACGTTCTACTTCCCGCGGCGGCGGGTCTGGGCGCGCCTCGCGCCCGACGGGGAGCTGCGGCTCGTCGCCCGCGCCGATCGCGAGGTGGACCTCCGGCGGGAGTTCACGCGCATCCTCGAGGATCTCGTCGCCAGGCGACGTCCGGCCTGACGCCGGTGCCGGCGGCGCGTGTCGCGTGCCGGGTGCCGGGCGCCGCGTTTGGCGTGCCGCGCGTCGCGTTTGGCGTGCCGCGTGCCGGGCGCCGCGTGCCGCGTGCCGGGCGCAGGGCGCCGGGTGCCGCGGCGCGCGATTGCGTGCGACGCAATGTTTCGTGCCCAGGGCGCCCGGTCGGAGCTGCTCAGACCTCCACTTGCGCGTCGCACGCGACGATCGTGCCGCTCGACGGACCGGAGAGGCTCGCGGACCCGAGCGGAGCAGGAAGGATGGCGCGGGACGCAATCCGGCCGGGCTGGCTTGGACCTGGGCGGCCGGCCGGTGCACGACGCAACTCTCCCGGCCCGGCCCGGCCCGGCCCGGCCCGGCCCGGCCCGGCCCGGCCATGACGCACCCCCGACCCTGACGCCCAGGGTGCAGACGCGAACGGCCCCCGGGCGTCGCCCCGGGGGCCGTTCGGCCGCGATGGGAGTGTGGCGCTAGCGCGTCGTGCGCCGGAGCGCCGGCTCGTCGACCACCGCCCCCGGCTCCTTCCTGGTGAGCTCCGGGCTGGCGATCCCCTCCGCGAAGCCGCGCCCGGTCGCCTCCTCGTCGAGGTCCGTCCCACGCCCGGTCGAGCTGCCGGCCGGCTGCCGCGTCAGCGCCGGGCTGGCGCTCCCCTCGGCGAAGCCGCGCCCGGTCGCTTCCTCGTCCACCGTCGATCTCATCGCCGTGGATCCGGCGCTGCCGGCCCCGGAAACGGCGGCCCTGTCGACGGGCCGCGCCGATGGGTGGCCGGCGGAGACATCGCCGACGAGGTCGTCCGGGATGGCGCCGCGCCACGCGCCGGTCTCGACGCCCTGCTGCTCGACGAAGTCGCGGAACCGCTCGAGGTCGCCCCTGACGCGGCCCTCGACCACGCCGAGGGCATCGCCGAGGTTCTCGACGGTTCCCTCGGGCTCGTACTCGATGGCGAGGTCGATCCGGGTCCGGTCCGCCGCGAGCGGCCGGAACGCCACGATCCCGTCATTGCGGGCGCCGCTCGTGGACACCCAGGCGATCCGCTCGTCGGGGACCTGGTCCACGATCCGGGCCTGCCACTGGCGCGTCTGGCCGGCGATCGTCGCGGTCCACTCGAGCATTCGGTCGTCCAGCTGGACGACGCGGTCGACGCCCTCCATGAAGCGCGGGAACTCCTCGAACTGGGTCCACTGGTTGTATGCCGTCCGCACGGGGACGTCGACCTCGATCGTGTGGTCGATCCGACTCATGACCGCTCCTTTCGGGTTGGACGGCCGCGTCACCGTCCCGCGGAGTCCGCGGGACGCCCCGGCCATGTCGCTCGACCAGCGTGTCGCGCGCCGCCCGACGGGTGCGCAGGGGCATGCCCCGCCCGGGTTGCAGGTGCCTATCGGATACGCGGTCGACGGAGACGGCAGCCCCGCTGCAACGGGATCGCAACTTCACGTCGGTGCCGGGTAGCCTTCCGGCAAGGGCGCACTGCGACACTGGCGTCGACTCGCTCGTGCTCACAGGGGGGTGCCGGCGAGTCCCTCCCCTCCCGCCCGGGGCGCGAGCCGCGGGCAACGGCCCCACCGACCCCGGGTCCCCGAGACCCGGGGTCGGTGTCAGCATTGACCGCAGGTGCGCCATGCAACCACCGGCCCCGCGATCCGCCACGTCCGAGCTTGCCGGGCTGCGCCGATGGTCGGACGACGGACCGGCGATCGTCCGCCGGCGCTCCGGCCGCGGCTTCACGTACCGCGCGCCCGACGGCACGACGGTGCGCGACCGGGCTGTCCTGGACCGGATCCGTGCCCTGGCGATCCCGCCGGCCTGGACGGACGTCCGCATCTGCCCCGACGAGCGTGGCCACGTCCAGGCCACCGGGCGCGACAGCCGGGGACGCAAGCAGTACCGCTATCACCCGCGCTGGCGGATCGCGCGGGACGCCGCGAAGTTCGGCCAGCTCGTGGAGTTCGGGGCGGCGCTGCCCCGCATCCGCGCCCGGGTGTCCCGGGACCTCGCCCGGCCCGGTCTCCCCCGCGACAAGGTGCTCGCGCTCGTCGTCAGCCTCCTCGATGCCACCCTGGTCAGGATCGGGAACGCTTCGTACGCCGAGCAGAACCGTTCGTTCGGACTTACAACACTGAGGAAGGGGCATGTGCGCGTCGTCGGGTCGACGATCCACCTCCGCTTCCACGGGAAGTCGGGGCGCGTCCACGAGATCAGCCACCGCGACCGCCGGCTCGCGCGCCTCGTCAGGCGCTGCCGGGAGCTGCCCGGTCGCTACCTCTTCCAGTACGTGGCCGAGGACGGTGATGCCTGCCGGGTTCGCTCCGACGACGTGAACGAGTACCTGCGGCTGGCGGCGAACGCCGACGTGACCGCGAAGATGTTCCGGACCTGGGCGGCGACCGTCCTGGCGGACGCCGCGCTCCGCGAGCGAGCCGAGACGCCCGGCGGATCGACGCCTGCGCCGCGGAAGGCCGTGGGCGAGGCAATGCGCCTCGTGGCCGACCGGCTCGGCAACACGCCGACCGTCGCCCGCGAGGCGTACGTCCATCCCGCGGTGATCGAGGCCTTCACGGAGGCGACGCTGCCCGACGACCGGGCCGGCCGCGCCGTGGACGACGAGACCGCGACGCTTCGGTTGCTGCGCGCCCGCGCCGGCGTGCCCAGCCGTCGCCGGGAAGCCGTCGCTACGAGGTCGGCGTCAGCATCGGCGCCGGGGGCTCGGCCGCGTAGGCGGCGTACGTCGGGATCGTGAACGTGAAGCGGGCGCCGCCGGTCGAGCCCGACGCGACCCAGATGCGGCCGCCCATCGCCTCGACGAGCCGGCGGCAGACGAAGAGCCCGATCCCCGCGCCACCGGCCCGGGCGGCCGTGGAGCGCGAACGGAAGAAGATGTCGAAGATCGCGTCGCGCTCGTGCTCCGGGACGCCCGGCCCCTGGTCCTCGACGACGACCTCGATCGCGCCGTCGACCTCCCGGGCCGACACCCGGACGACCGGCCGCGGCCCGCCGTACTTGAGCGCGTTCCCGACGAGGTTGCGAACGACCTGCTCGACGAGCGTGGCGTCGCCCGCGGCCGGCGGCAGGCCCGCGGGTGCGTCGACGTCGAGGTCCGCGTCCGGGTGGCGGTCCGCCGTCGCGGCGACGACGCGGTTGACCAGGTGATGGACGAGCACCGGCTCGGGCTGGACGGCGGGTCCCGCGTCCGACTGGCTCAGCACGAGCAGGTCGTCGATGAGCCGGTTCATCCGGTCGCTCTCGGCGGCGATATCCTCGACGAGCTCGAGCGCCGTGTCGCCGGCCGGGAGCCTCCGGGCGAGGACCCCTGCCGAGCCGATGATGACGGTGACCGGGGTCCGGAGCTCGTGCGACAGCATGCCGACGAACGCGTCGCGGACGGCGAGCGCGGCGCGTTCGTCGGTCACGTCCCGCACGACCAGGAGGGTCTCCGGGCTGGCGGCCCCGGTGCCCGGGTCGACCGGGTAGACGCGCAGCTCGAGCGAGCGCCGCTCGCCACCCGGCCGCACCAGCTCGGCCTCGCGCACGCCGTCCGCCACCTCGAGGTCGGGGCGGAGAAGGCCCAGGGTGCGGGCGAGGTCGTCGACCGTGTCCACCTCGCCCACGATGCCCCTCAGGGTCGCGTTGCGGACCAGGATGTCGCCGCCCGCCATGACGGCGATCCCGTCCTCGATCGTGTCGACCACGGCTCGGAGCTGGGCCGCGCGCTCCCGCTCGGCCCGGACGGCGGCCGCCTGCGCCTCCTCGAGGTAGGCCCGGTGGAGAGCCTGGCCGATCTTGCGGGCGACGAGCCCGATGAACGCGCGGTCGTCCGGCGTGATCGTCCGGCCGGGCCGCAGCCCGATCGCGATGACCCCGTAGGCGCGGCCGCCGGATTCGAGCGGCAGAAGCGCCGCCCCGCCGACGTCCGTGAGCTCCGCGGCCACCTGCGGCGGCATGGCCGCGCGGCGCTCGTCCGGCCCGTCCAGCCACTCCGCGCTCCGGGTGCGCGCCACGCGGGCGAAGGGCAGCTCGGCGTCGAGCGGGATCGTGGCGTACTCCTCGACGACGCGGGGCGGATAGCCGCGCATCGCGACCGTTCGCAGGGTCATGCCCCCGCCGTCGAGCTGGGCGATCGCGCCCGTTGCGGCGCCGAGCGCCTCGAGGGCGACGTCGAGAATGCGCCCGGCGGCGTCGGGCGCCAGGGCGGGTGCCGTGACCTCGAGCGAGATGGCCTGGCTCCCCTCGAGGATCCGCGCCCGGCGCTCGGCGAGCTCGCGCTCGCGCCCTTCACGCTCGAGGGCGCGGTCGCGAGCTGCGACGGCGGTGGCGAGGCTCGCGGCCTGGGCCTCCGCCGCCCGGCGGGCGCCCCGGAGCCGCTCCGTCAGGAGGATGACCGCGACGACGCCCAGCATGAACGCGGCGGCGGGGAGAAGCTCCTGCGCCGGGGCAGTGGTGCCACTGGCGAGCGCGAAGAGGACGGTGCCGGCGCCGGTGACGATCGCGGCGAGGATGGCCGGCCCGCGGCCGCCGGCCACGGCCGCCACGACCACGACGACGAGCGGCACGAGGAACCGGGCGCGGTCGACGAGGACCGGCTCCAGCATCGCCCGGCCGACGACGGCGGCAATCGACAGGGCGAGCACCGCGACGTAGGTCCGCAGGCCGTCCATTCCGAGCTCCCTCCCAGGTCCGGTTGACGACCCATCTTGCCATCAGGCCGCCGGGCGCACCAGCGAGTGAGCACGGGGGACGCGCGACGCATCGAGCGGGCCGGCGTCCCCGCGCCGCGCGGGGAGAACGCGCGGCGCGGGGTCCGGTGGGCGGACCTCAGCGGTCCGCGGCGAGAAGGCAGCTGCGGAGCTCGCCGAGCAGGCGCTCGGCGTGGCGCCGCTCGTCCTCGATCAGCTCGACGAAGATGCCATTCGAGTCGTCCTGCGCATAGACCTCGTAGGCGTCGAGCGCCTCGAGCGTCGACGTCAGTGCCTGCAGCAGGTTGTACGTCCGGTCGTCCACGGGCGACGTCGGCGGGGTGGGGGCGGTGGCGGCGGTGTCGTGAGTGCTCATCGGGAACCTCCTGCCGACATCGTGGGCGGACCGACGCTGCATCCGTCCTCGCGCCCGCTGCTCGGGGATTGCAGGGGCCTCGCAGGACCTGATACCCGTTTGACATGCACATGGGCCAGGCGTTGTCGCGGCCCGTACCGGCAGCTCCCTACGCTTCGCTGGGCACCACGGCCGTGGACTCGAGTCCCGGCGGCGGGCCGCCAGGGAGGCACCATGACGCTCGGCGTTCTCAACCCGGACCGGACATCCATCGCCGGGTGCGCGCGATGACGACGGTCTACGTCGACACTCGGGCCCTCCTCGTGGGTGCCGCCGCCGGCCCCGGGGCCGCGCGGCTGGCCCCGGACGCGGACTCCGCCCTCGGCCACCTCCGCGAGGCCGGCCTCGAGGTGATCCTGCTCGGCGGTGCCGACGCGATCGGGGGCTGCGAGGGGGCCATTCCCGGCTGGACTCTGCTGCCCGAGCTGCCCGAGGACCCGCAGGGGTGGATGATCGCGGGCGACGCGGCGGCTTGCGCCCAGGGCCGGCCATGCCGGCACCTCCGGACGATCCTCGTCGGCCCGGCGGCGCCCGCCCGCGGGCTCGCGTCGCGCGCCTGCGACATGGAGGCGCGCGACCTCACCGACGCGGCCCTCACGATCCTCGCCGCAGACGCGATGGAGCCCGCCCGCGAGACGACGACCCTCGAGGCGGCGCAGCGAGGGATCGCGAGGCCCGCGCCGGCACCCTGACCGGGCGCCCGGCGCGGACCGTACGGCGTGCTTCAGGCCGTCGGCATCGTGCCCTCCTCAGTTGAGCAGGGTCCCGCCGTCGACCGGCCGCGCCGAGCGGCGGTCCACGAGGGCCACCGCGAGCGCGGCCGCCGGCACGAGGGCGACGGCGACGACGAGCCGCGGGACGCGCCCGACGAGCAGCCCGAGGGCCAGACCGGCGGTCATCGACGCGCCGGCGAGGAGAGCGGCGTCGGAGCCGCGCTGGACGGTTCGCTGGGCATCCCCCAGCGCGCGCCCGGTCGTGGCCGCGGCGCGGTCGACGGTCTCGGGGAGCCCGCGAGCGAGCTCCACCGCGCCGTCGAGGGTCCCGGCCGCCTTGGACGCCATTGTCTCGAGGGGACCGGCGTCGGCGGCGGTCGCGTCGTCAGCCGTCTCGTCGGCCGGCGGGGGAGCGGGGTCGGCCGCGGCAGCGGCGGTCGCGTTCTTCGGCATGGTCATGTCCTCCATGGTCGGCCCGGGGTCGTGCACCTCGGTCGTGGACGGCGCTCCTAGCGGGGCGCCCGCGTCGTGCTCGTCACGGAGGGAGCGGCGGCGGCAGCATCGCGCGCCTTCGCACCCTCCTCGGTCGTGCCCTTCCCCGTCAGGTCGCTGAGCGCCGACCGCATGTTGGCGGCCGAGGTTGCGAGGTCCTGGCCGTTGGCCTCACCGGCCCGTCGGACGTCGTCGGCCGTGATGTTGGCGTTGTTCCCGTGGCGCTCGTTCGGCTGGTTGCAGCCGCAGTTCAGGCACATGGCAGCTCTCCGTTCGTTCGGCCCGGCCGGCGTGCGCCAGCCGTCGCCACGCTCCGATCCTCGACCCGGCCGGGGCGCGCGGGCCTCACCGCGGCCGGCGCGCCCGTTGCGCGGGCGTTGCACCTGGCCTGCTGCAAGCCTCGTGCAATGCCCACGGCCCGCCGGGGAGCGCGCAGGCGGCGCGCCGCGGCCGAGGGTTGGGATCCCGGCACGGCGTCGTGGAAGTGCGACTCGCCCCGGGCCTGGAGAAGGAGAGCCACATGGCCACGAAGAAGGACGCCAAGAAGGAAGCGAAGAACGCCGCGGAGCGGGCGGTGGAGCCGGGCGCCTGGCGTGTGCTCCTCCCGGTTGCCGGCGCGGCCCTCGCCGGCCTCGGACCTGCGCTCGCCCTCGGCGGGAAGGCGATCCGCGACCGCCGCGAGCAGTCCTCGCGGATGCCGGGACTCGCCGTCATTCCGGTCGTGGGCGGCCTGCTGGCCATCCTCGGCGCGGTGATCTGGCGCAACCGCGAGCGGGTGCTGGAGATCGCGGGCGACACCCTCGCGACGGCCGAGGAGATGGCCGGGGACGTGGCCGGGCGGCTCACCGGCGGGGCTGCCCCGGACGAGCCGACGACGTCGGAATCGTCGTACGAGACCTACGGCCTCCCGGTCACCCAGGGCGCCCCGGCCGCGTGACGGGGAGGAAGGCCGGGGCCGTTCCGGGGTTCGTCGCCCCGCGGCCCCGGTCCGTGATCCGGGCCACCGAGCTGGGCTCGGTGGGCGTGCTCAAGTCCGGAACTCTCGTCCTCGTCTCCGACGCGCGCGGGGACGTCGTCCCGGACCGCCGGGGTCTCGGGCTCTACCGCGGTGACACGAGGGTCCTCTCGACCCTTGCCCTCCTCGTCGAGGACCGATCGCCGACCTTGCTGCGCGCCGACCCCGGCGGCGCCGCCTCGGGCGTCGTCCAGCTGACGAACCCCGACCTGGCCGCGGACCCGATCCGCGCACTCGACCTCCCGATCGCCCTCCCCCGCCAGTCGATCGGGATCCGGCGTGAGCGCAGCATCGAAGGCGACGTGTTCAGGGAGCGGCTCGCGGTCACCAACTACACGGGGGCGCCGCAGCGGGTCGCCGTCCGACTCGTCCTGGACGCGGACGGGGCCGACATCTTCGAGGTCCGCGGCCGGCGGCGCCCGCGCCGCGGCACGCTGCTGCCGGTGGAGGTGGTCGCCGGAACCGTGCGCTTCCGGTACCGGGCGCTCGACGGCGGCGAGCTGCACAGCGACGTCCGGCTCGACGGCGCCCCGGACGCGCTCGGCGAAGCCGAGGCCGACGACCCCGGATCCGTCGCCGCGCGGTGGGCGCTGCTGCTCCCGCCCGGCGGCGAGGTCGGCCTCGGCTGGTCCGTGACGGCCGCCTGGCACCTGCCCGGGCCGGGCCCTCGCACCAACGCCGTTCGCCCCGTCACGCCGGCGGCCGCGAGCGACCGTCCGAGTCCCCGCGCCGCGGCTCCGGGAGCGACCGTGGAGACCGACGACGAGATCGTCAACCTCATCCTCGAGCGGGCCGTTGACGACCTGCGGCTGCTCCGCACTCCCGGTCCGGGCGCGGGAGAGCACTTCGTGGCGGCCGGCATCCCCTGGTTCACGACGCTCTTCGGACGGGACTCGCTCATCGCGGCCGGCTCCGCCCTGCCCTTCCTGCCCGAGCTGGCCGTCGACGCGCTGACGGTGCTGGCCCGCCTGCAGGCCGACGGCGACGATCCGGCGGCCGACGCCGAGCCGGGCAAGATCCTGCACGAGCTCCGGACCGGCGAGATGGCCCGCACGGGCGAGCTGCCGTTCGCCCGCTACTACGGTTCGGTGGACGCGACACCCCTGTGGCTGATGCTGCTCGGCGAGACGGTCGCCTGGACCGGGGACGGGCACCTCGTCGACCGCCTCTGGCCGGCGGCCCTGGGGGCCGTCGAATGGCTGCGGAGCGCTCCACGCGACGAGAACGGGTTCCTCGTCTACCGGACTCGGGCCGTCGGCGGGCTGCGCAACCAGGGCTGGAAGGACTCGGCCGACGCGATCCGGGACCGGCAGGGGCGGATCCTGGAGCCCCCGATCGCGCTGGCGGAGGTCCAGGCCTACGCCGTGGAGGCGCGGCGCCGGGTCGCCGGCCTCGCCCGATCGCGAGGTGACGACGGGCTCGCCGCCGCGCTCGAGGCCGAGGCGACGCAGCTTGCCGGCGGCTTCGACGCCCGCTTCTGGCAGGCCGACGGCGAGCGGTACGCGATGGCGATCGCTGCCGGGGGGCAGATCGCCGACGCGCTGGCGTCGAACGTGGGGCACTGCCTCTGGGCCGGCGCCGTTCCGCCGCACCGGGCGGCGGCGGTCGCGCGCGCCCTCGTCACGCCCCCGCTCTTCTCCGGGTGGGGCGTCCGCACGTACGCGGCCGACCAGCCCGGGTTCAACCCGCTCGGCTACCACACCGGGTCCGTCTGGCCGCACGACAGCGCGATCGCCGCCGCGGGGCTCAAGCGCTTCGGGTTCCACGAGGAGGCCACGACGGTGGCCTGGGCGGTCCTCGACGCGGCCCGGAGGTCGCCCGGATTCCGGCTGCCCGAGCTCTTCTGCGGGTTCGATCGCGACGCCCTCGGCACACCGGTCGTCCACCCGGTCTCGTGCGCTCCGCAGGCCTGGGCCGCCGCGGCGGCCCTGCGGCTGGTGACGACGATGCTCGGGCTGGCGCCGCACGCCCCGGCCGGCGAGCTCGAGATCGTGCGCCCCGTCCTGCCACCCGGCCTGGGGCGGGTCGTGGTCCGGGACCTGCCCGTGGGGGCGGGCCGCGTCGATCTCCTCTTCCACCGCTGGCGCGGGACCACGAGCGCCGAGGTGCTCCGTCGGAGCGGGGACGTGCGGGTCACGGTCCGCCTGTGATCGCGCCGTGCCGCCTGTAACGCTCCCGTCACGTGGGACGGCCGGCCGGTGATGCGCCGCCGCCAACCCGGGACCATCGTTGCTCCGAAGACCGAGCACAGGAGCCGACCGATGCAACATCTCCGGATCGCCCAGGTCGCCCCACCCGCCGAGGCCGTCCCGCCCGTCGGGTACGGCGGCACCGAGCGGATCGTCCACGAGCTCGTGGTCGAGCTCGACCGGCGCGGTCATGCCGTGACCACGTTCGCCAGCGGCGACTCGCGGGTCCCTGGCACCCTCGTCCCGACGGTGCCGCGTGCCCTCCGGCCGGCCGAGATCCAGGACGATGCGTTCACCTGGCTCATGGTCACCGTGCGCGAGGTGCTCGGGCACGCCCGGCGCGGGGCGTTCGACGTCATCCATACGCACCTGGAGACCCTGGGGGCTGTGCTGGCGGACGCGTCACCGGTTCCGGTGATTGCGACCCATCACGGGCGCGTTGACCACCCTGCCAGCGGTCGCGCCCTCCGCGGCTCGCGCGCCCACCACGTGGCGATCAGCGCCCATCAGGCCTCGACGCAGCCCGACGCACCGTGGGCGGCGGTGGTGCACAACGGTCTCAGCCTCGAGGGCGCCCCCTTCGAGCGCCGGCGCGACGACGCGCTCGTGTTCGTCGGCCGGGTCAGCCCCGAGAAGGGCGTCGTCGAGGCCATCGAGGTCGCGAAGCGGGCCGGCCGTCCCCTCCGGATCGTGGCCAAGGTGGGTCCCACGCCCCACGAGCAGGCCTACAATCGCGACGTCTTCGAGCCGGCCCTCCGGGCGGCCGGCGACGACGTCGAGTTCCTGGGGGAGCTCGACGGCCCGTCGCGGGACCAGGTCGTGGCCACCAGCTTCGCGACCCTCATGCCGGGCGCCTGGCCGGAGCCGTTCGGGCTCGTCGCGATCGAGTCGCTCGCCTGCGGCACGCCGGTGATCACGCGCCGCGTCGGCGCCCTGCCCGAGATCGTCCGCGAGGGCGTCGACGGCTTCTTCGGGGACGACGTCCTTCACCTCGCCAGCCTGGTGGAGCGGGTGCCGACGATCGACCGCGAGCAGATACGGGACGAGGCGATCGAGCGCTTCAGCGCCGTCAGGATGGCCGACGGCTACGAGCGGCTCATGCAGGCCGTCGTCGCCGACGCGGGAGGCGCTGGGGAGGGCCGGTCGATGCGCCTCGTGACGGCCCCGTCACGACCTCGCCACGGGCCCGCACCCGCGGCCGACCCTGCGCTCGCCGGCTGACCCGCGGCCAATCACCCGCGATGGCCGCAACGCGGCTGTAACGTGCCGGGAGCTCGTCGGGGTCGCGTCCGCGAGGCCCGAGCGGCCATCCTCCGCCCGTGCGGGCGGACGGTGTGCAGTGGACGGTTCGCGGCGCCGGGTTTGCACTCGGCGCCGGTGGTGTCGCGCTCGTCGCATTCGTCGCCTCGCGATCGCTCGGCGTCCTCCTCCTCGTCTTCATCGGGGTTCTGCTCGCGGCCTCGCTCGAGCCCCTCGTGGCCCGCCTGCGACGCCGCTTCCCGCTCAGCCGGGGCCAGGCCATCCTCCTCGCCTACGCGGCGTTCTTCGTGGCCGTCGTCGCCGTCGGCCTCCTCGTCGTCCCGGCGGCGATCGCAGAGGCGGAGCGCGTCGTCACCCGGATCCCGGAGGTCCTCGAGAGCGCAGCCGCGTGGACGGAGACCGTTCGGCCCAGTGCCCTCGGCGACACGCTGCGGCAGCTGATCTCGGCGGCCCAGGACCAGCTGGCGGGGGCGAATCGCCCCCCGGCTGCGGACGAGGTCGTCGAGGTCGGCTTCACGGTCGCGGAGGCCGTGATCACGGTCTCGACGCTTCTCGTCGTCGTCGCCTTCTGGCTCGTGGAGCGGGCGCGCCTCCAGCGCTACGTCCTGGCCTTCCTGCCCCATGCCCGGCGCGCCGGCGGCCGGGCGGCCTGGAACCGGGTGGAGCGGCGGCTCGGCCTGTGGACCCGTGGACAGCTGGTCCTCATGGCCACGGTGGGGATCGCCTCCGGCATCGCGTACCACGTCCTCGGCCTTCCCTCGGCGCTCCTGCTCGGGCTCATCGCGGGCATCTGCGAAGTGATCCCCCTCGTCGGGCCACTGCTCGGCGCGATCCCGGCCCTGCTCGTGGCCCTGACGATCTCGCCCGAGACCGCGCTCGCCGTCGCCGTGGTCTACGTCCTCATCCAGTTCGTGGAAGGCAACGTCCTCGTCCCCGTCGTCATGCGCAACGCGGTGGGCCTTTCCCCGCTGCTCGTTCTCCTGAGCCTTCTCGCCGGCGCCGCGACGGCCGGCATCGTCGGGGCGCTCCTCGCGGTGCCCGTGGCCGCCGCGATCGAGATCCTCGTGGAGCCGTTCCAGGCCCGCGACGTGCCGGTCGCCAGCGAGCCCCGCGTGGATCTCGACGACGCTGCCGATCCCGTCCCGGCGGTCTCTGCGGAGGCGATGTGAGCGCTCCTGCCCGGCGCCGGAACGGGCAGGGGACCGACGGGCTCGTGGGAACCGCCGCCGAGGCGATCCTGCGCCAGCTTCCCATCGGCGTGCTGGTGGCGGGCGCGGACGGGAGCATCGCCCTGGCCAACGCCCGGGCCGCCGAGATGGTCGGCACGTCCCCGGACGGCCTCGCCACGACGGACGAGTACGCGAGGCTGCGCTGGTTCCGGCCCGACGGCACCGCGCTCGACCCGCACGACTGGCCCCTCAGCCGGGCGCTCGAGCGTGGCGAGGCGGTGGCGGACGAGGAGGTCACCGTCGTCCGGCCCGACGGCGTCCCCGTCGTCGTGCGCGTGTCGGCGACCCCGCTCCGCAACGGGAAGGAGGGCATCGCCGGCGCGATGGCCATCCTCGCCGACGTCACCGCTGAGCGCCAGGCACGGGAAGTGCGCACGTACCTCGCAGAGGCGGGATCCCTGCTCGGCGGGACGCTCGACGTGGGCGAGGCTGCCGGCGCCCTTGCCCGGCTGGCCGTCCCCAGGATCGCCGACTGGTGCTCGGTCGAGATCCTCGAGGACGACGGCTCACTGCGGCAGGCGGGGCTCGCCCACAGCAACCCGGAGCATCTCGAGCTCGCCCGCGAGCTTCGGTATCGGAAGCCGCCCCAGCCGTCCGACCCGATCGGCCTCCACGCCGTGATCCGGGGGCGCGAGCCCCTCCTCGTCCCGGAGATCCCACCCGAGGCGATCGAGGATCCCCGCCTCGACGAGCGCGAGCGCACCCTCGTGCGCTCGCTGAGCTTGCAGTCGGTGCTCATGATCCCGCTCGTCGCGGGCGACGAGCCGATCGGGGCGCTGAACCTCGTGACCGCCGAGTCCGGTCGCCGCCTGGGCCCCGAGGACCTGGCCCTGGCCGAGGCGCTCGGGTCGCGGGCGGCCGCGGCGATCCAGAACGCGCGACTCGTCGAGGACCTGCGCCGGTTCAAGGCGGTCCTCGACGCCACCCACGAGGGGATCGTCATCGTCGACGGCCCGTCGCGGCGGGTCGAGTACGCGAACCAGGCTGCCGGCACGCTGTTCGGCGACGACCGGCGGAGCCTCGTGGGGCGCCCCGTCGAGACGCTCGCCTCGGCCGGCCGGCGGGCGCTGCGGGCCGCGTTCACGGCGGTGGCGGCCCGCCCGGGCACCGGCCGCCGGGTCACGCTCCGGGTTGGTCCCCCGGCTGCCGGGCGCCCGATCGAGCTGTCGCTCCAGGCCCTGGCATCGGAGCAGGGGGGCGATCGCGTCGTCGGGATCGCCCGCGACGTCGGCGAGCGACTCGAGGCGGCCGAGCGGATGCGCCGCCTCGTGGCCGGCCAACGGGCCCGCGCGGCCGAGCTGGATGCCGTGATCCGGGCGATCGGCGACGGGCTCGTCGTGGTCGACCGCGACGGGCGAATCCGCCTCGCCAACCCCGCCGCCGAGCGGCTGCTCCCGGGCCTCGAGGGCCGGGCGTGGGCCGACCTGGTCGCCCGGCTCGACGGCGGGAGCGACCGCCTGCCGGAGCGGCCGCGAGACTGCGTGGGCCTCGAGCTCCGCCGCGCCGGCCCGGACGAGTGCTGGATCGAGCTGTCCTGCTACCCGGTCGCCGGGCCGCGGGCGGCCCCCGACGGCGGCGACGCCATCGTGGTCCTCCGCGATGTCACCGAGGCCCATCGTCGCCAGCTGCTCCGCGACACGTTCCTCGGCGTCCTGTCGCACGAGCTGCGGACGCCGGTGACGACGATCTACGGCGCGGCGAAGCTGCTGGCCCGCGACGGCGGCCGACGCTCCGGCCGGCACGACGAGCTCTTCGCCGACATCGCCGACGAGTCGGAGCGGCTCCAGCGTCTCGTCGAGAACGTCATCGCCCTCCAGCGGTTCGGCGAGGACGGCGGCGACATCGGCCGGGAGCCCGTCCTCCTCCAGCGCATCCTCCCGGCGGCCGTCGAGGCCGAGCGGGTTCGCTGGCCGGGCGTGGAGCTCGCCCTCGAGATGGAGCCGGGGCTTCCGACGGTGGTCGCCGACCCCGTGTATGTCGAGCAGGTGGTTCGCAACCTGTTGAGCAACGGCGCCAAGTACGCGGGCCCCGCCGGTCCCGTGCTGGTGACGGCGCGGGCGGCCGGCCACGAGGTCGTCGTTCGCGTGCTCGACCGGGGGCCCGGCATCGCGGTCGAGGAGTCCGCGCGGCTCTTCGAGCTCTACTACCGCTCGCCTGCCACGGCCGCACAGGCCGCGGGGGCCGGGATCGGCCTGTTCGTCTGCGCCCGCCTCATCGGCGCGATGGGCGGTCGGATCTGGGGCCGGCCGCGGGCCGGCGGTGGCGCCGAGTTCGGCTTCTCCCTTCGGGTGATGGACGATGCCTAGGCGCGGTCCCGGAGCACGGCGACGGCGACGGTCCCGGCGATGAGGGCGGCCATGGCGGCGACGCTCACCCAGAAGTTCCCGGCATCCTCGAAGAACGGCAGATTGAAGTTCATGCCCAGGATCGACGAGATGAGGGCGGCGGGCAGGAGCGCCACCGAGACGACGGTGAGGACCTTCACCGTCTCGTCCGTCCGCTGGGCGACGCGGGTCATGACCAGGTCGTACGTCCCGAGGAGCAGCTCCCTGGCCGTCTCGATCGCCGCGAGCGTCGTGTCGAGCCGGTCGAGGAGTCCGGGCCACGGGCGGCCGAGTGCCTCGTGCAGCGCGACGTCGGGTCGCGCCAGCGCGGCGAACACCTGGCGGTGGGGGGCGAGCGCCCGGCGCAGCGCGGCGGCGCGGCCCCGCAGCGCCGTGAGCTCGTCGAGGACCGCGGCCGGCCGGCGGGCGTGCAGCGCGGCGTCGTCGAGCTCGTCGATCTTCCGCTCGAGGTCCTCGACGAGCGCCAGGTACCCGTTGAGGATCGCGTCCACCAGTGCCGAGGTGAAGGAGGCCGTGTCGAGGCGCCCGACCTGGGTCATGCCGTCGATCTCCTCGCGGAAGCGGTCGAAGGCCGCGACCGGCCCGTCGCGGACGGTCAGGACGATGTTCGGGGCGGCGACGAGGTCCAGCGCCACGATCTCCAGCGTCCCGTCCGGAGCCGCCTCCGCGCTTCGGAAGCCGGCATGGATGTAGTCGTCGTGGCGTCGTACGAGGGGCCGGTCCCCGGCCCGTGCCAGCGCCTGGACGGTGCTCGGGGCCAGGCCGAGCGGCTCGGCGATCGCCTGCAGGGTCGCGGGATCGCGGCCGGCGACGTCGACCCACAGCAGCTGGTGGTCGCGCAGGCGGCCCGGCGGGTCGCGGAACAGGTCGATCTCCCGGTCCTCGCCGCGGGCGTCGTACAGGCGGGCCTCGACGTGCGGCCGGCCCTCGCCGGGCGCAGTGGCGGTCACCGGGCGAGCGAGACGAGGACGGCGGCGGAGATCGCCAGCACGGCGACGGCACGCTCGAGCACGAGCATCGACCGGTCCTCGCGCGGAAGGGGAGCGGGCGGCACCCGCGCTCGCGACGTCTGCATGGGTTCCTCCTCGGTACGCTTCGCGACGAGCCTCGCGCGTCCGGGATGCCCTCCGCGTAACGGCCGGGCGCCACGACGTTGCGCACGCATGCCGAAGGTGGGCCGCGCACCGGGCGGCCGGCCGTGACGGGCCGCACGGGGAGCCTCCAGCGCCTGGCCGCGATCCTCATCGCGGTCGTCGCCGCGCTGGCCGTCGTGCCCGTGAAGTCGTGGCTCAACGACGCGGCCCACGTCGACATCGGGTTCATCCCCGCGCTGGCCGCC
The DNA here is from genome assembly GCA_963736545.1 of uncultured Chloroflexia bacterium. Taxonomy (GTDB): domain Bacteria; phylum Chloroflexota; class Limnocylindria; order Limnocylindrales; family CSP1-4; genus CTSoil-043. The sequence goes on along the minus strand of CAVTPA010000001.1, from coordinate 2,015,954 downwards.
GTCGTCGTGGCGGCCTGGCTGGGTGGGTTCCTCCCCGGGGTGATCGCGACCGCGCTCGGCATCGTGGTCGAGGCGACCGTCTTCATGGAGCCCCAGGGCTCGCTCACCGTCGATGGCGAGCGGATCCGGCTCGTCCTGTTCGGGCTGACGGGCGTGCTGGCGAGCTGGCTCGCCTGGCTGCGGACGAGCGCCGAGGCGCGGGCGCAGGCGGCGAGCCTGTCGGCCACCACGGCGCGCGAACGGTCCGACCTCGTGGCGCGGCGCCTCGTCGCCCTCCAGGCGCTCGCCGAGCAGCTCGCCGGCGCGGCAACCGCCGATCAGATCGTGGACCTCGTCCTGTCCCAGGCGATGACGGCACTCCAGGCCGACGGCGGGGCCGTCTTCCTCCTCGAGCCCGGCGACGACGAGCTCGTGGCAGTCGCGTGGCACGGCTACGACGAGGCGCGGGCGAGATCGCTCCAGCGGCTCCCGCTGACGATCCCGATGCCGGCCACCGATGTCGCGCGCACGGGGGAGCCGGTCTTCATCGAGGATCCCGACGAGTACGCTGCCCGCTACCGGGAGCCGCTGGAGGCGCGCGGGCTGGCCGTCGAGCCGCGCTCCGTCGCCGTCGTCCCGCTCGAGGTGGAGGGCCGCCAGTTCGGCGCGGTCGGGTTCACATGGAACGGGCCGCACGACCTTCCCGCGGACCGCCGGTCGTTCATCGCTGCCATCGCGCGCCTCGGCGCGGCCGCGATGGACCGGGCCCGCCTGTTCGACGCGGAGCGGCGCCACGCCGCCGAGCTCGAGGCCGTGGTGGCCGCGATCGGCGAGGCGATCCTCGTCGCCGAGCCGGACGGGACGATCCGCGCCTCGAATGCCGCCGCGGCAACGCTTCTCGGCGGCGGGGGCCTGTCGGTCGAGGCGTTCCTCGGCAGCCTCGTGGACGCCGACGGAGACCCGCCGCGCCGCCTGCCAACCGGCCCCGCCGAGTACCGGCTCGCGCGGCGTCCCACGTCGTGGGTCGAGGTGACGTCGTACCCGGTGGCATCGGGCGGGGAGGAGGGACGGGCCGTCCGCGTCATCGTCTGTCGCGACGTCTCCGCGTTCCGCCAGGGCCAGGCGCTGCGGGAGGCGTTCCTCGGCCTGTTGTCACACGAGCTCCGCACGCCGGTGACGACGATCTATGGCGGTGCCTCCGTGCTCGCCAGGTCGGACGCCAGCCTGGCGGCTGCGACCCGGGCGGAGATCCTCGCCGATGTCGCACACGAGGCCGACCGCCTCTACCGGCTCGTCGAGGACCTGCTCGTCCTCGCCCGCTTCGACGAGGGGATCCAGCTCGGCGACGAGCCGGCCCTCCTCCAGCGTCTCGTCCCGGTCGTGGTCGGCCAGGAGCGCGGCCGGTGGCCCACGGTCGACTTCGCGGTCGAGGTGGCGGCCGACCTCCCGGCAGTCCGGGGCGACGAGACGAGCATCACCCAGGTCCTGCGGAACCTCATCTCGAACGCGGCCAAGTACGGCGATGCGAGCGGCAGCGTCACGGTCGTCGTGGACGCGATCGCCGATGGGGTCGCGGTGCACGTCCGCGACGACGGGCCGGGTATCAACCCGCTCGAGGCCGAGGACATCTTCGACCCGTTCTACCGCTCCGCGTCCACGGCGAAGATGGCCGGCGGTGCCGGGATCGGGCTGTACGTCTCGCGGCGGCTCGTGGAGGCAATGCGCGGCCGCATCTGGGCGGCTCGGCGCGCGACTGGTGGCAGCGAATTCTCGTTCGTCCTGCCCCGCTACGGCGGCGACGTCGACGACCTCCTCGACGAGGCCCTCGACGAGGCCGGGGAATCGGCCGGCGGTCCGGCCCCCGCCGTCCCGTAGCGCTTCGCGCGCCGGCCGGCCTGTCAGGCGACTGCAATGTCGCGCCGCCGTCGCGAGGTGCGGCTGTGCCCGGCGCGCACCTACGGTCGGCGGCATCTCGAAGCCCGTGCTGCGGGCGTCCAACCCCGGGCCCCAGGCCCCAACACGAGGAATGAGCATGAAGCGACTGTTCGCGATCCTGCTGCTCGCCGCGGCAGGCCTGTTCGCCGGCTGCAACGACCCCGCCGGCACCCCCGGCGTCCCGGGCGCCACGACGACTCCGCTTCCGCCGACGGAGATGCCCGTCGAGCCGTCCGTGGAGCCCACCGTCGCGCCCTGACGCGGCGGCGACAGCGAACCTGAACAGGAGGAGTGATATGACGTTCGAGGAACGGCGGACCGTGGTCCGCGAACGTGTCGAGCCGGTCAGCCCGACCCTCGTCACGACGGACGGCAACCTTGTCGCCGAGCGTCGGGTCGCCACGACCCGGCCGACGGGGGCGACGATGGTCTCCCGCGTCGTGGTCGTCGTCTTCGGCCTGATCCAGCTGCTCATCGGGGCCCGGATCGTGCTCCTCGCGCTCGACGCGCGGGAGGGGAACGCGCTCGTGGCCGGGATTCTCGCCCTGAGCGAGCCGTTCGTCGCTCCGTTCGAGGGGATCCTCAACTCGGACGCGCTGGCGTCCGGCGGGGCCGTCCTGGACCTCGCCGCGGTAGTCGCCCTCATCGGCTGGACGATCGTCGAGCTCGTTCTGCTGGCCGTCCTGAGGATCGGCCGCTCCGGCGATCACGTCTGACCGACACGCGCCTGCAAGGCCGAGGGACCTCGCCGTGAGGCCACTGCGTTGCCGCGGGCCGCAGGCTGGATGAAACAGGGGCCCGGCCCAGGGCCCGTTGGAAGGAGGACGTACATGAGTCTCATCGCGTGGGTGATCCTCGGCGCCATCGCCGGGTACCTGGCCGGACTGCTCGTCAAGGGTGACGAGGGTCTCGGCGTCATCGGGCACATCGCCCTCGGCATCGTCGGCGCCCTGATCGGCGGCTTCCTGGCGAGCGTGTTCCTCAACGTCAACCCGGTCGACGGGGCCTTCGACATCAGCTCGATCGTGACCGCCACGATCGGTGCCGTGATCGTCGTCCTCGTCGTGGGCGCCATCACCGGCTCTCGCGCCGGTCGCGGGGTCGCCTAGCCTTCGTCCGCTCCCTTGCATCGCCAACGCCGGCCCGCCGCCGCGGGCCGGCGTTGGCGTGTCCGCCCGTGCCGGCGAGGCTGCGGCGGACGAGCGGCGACGGGAGCCCGGAGCCCGGGCCTCGCCCGCGCGCAGGCGGCTGCAACCGTCACGCAATGCCGAGCCGGCAGGAGCCGGCATGGCCGCAACGGCCGCTCGGCGATCCTCTGGCCATCGCCCGGACCGACCGGGCCCCCACCGCGAGGTACACGAGCATGGACGACGCGAAGAGCGCCTATCGCGAGGCCGACGAGACCGCCAAGGAGGCCTGGCGGAACCGCGACGGCGAGGACCTCGCCGACAAGGTCGGCAACCTCGGCGACGACATCCGCAAGAACCTCGGCGACGCAGGTGACGAGGCCCGTCGCAGGATCGACCCCGACAGCGACGGCGTCGCCATCGACGATCCCGACGTCGCTCCGGCGAATCGGCCCTTCTGACCGATCGTGGAGGACGGGGGCGCCGCGACGGTCGCGGCGCCCCCGCTTTCGCTGTGATGAACACCCCTGACGCCGCCCTCGTCCTTGAGGACGCATCCGTCCGGTTCGGCGAGGCCGCCGGGATCGAGGACCTCTCGATGAGCATCCCGGCCGGGGCGCTGGTCGGCCTGATCGGCCCCTCCGGCGCCGGCAAGACCACCACCGTCCGGCTCCTCACGGGCGGCCTCGCCCCAACGGGCGGGGTCGTTCGCGTGCTCGGGGAGGACCCCCGCCGCTTCCGGCGGGAGACGCGCAGCAGGATCGGCTACATGCCGCAGCACTTCTCGCTGTACCCGGACCTGACGACCCGCGAGAACGTCGACTTCATGGCGAGCCTCTTCGGGATGCTGTGGCCGTCACGCCGCCGGCGCGTCCCCGAGGTCCTGCGCACGGTCGACCTGTGGGACGTCCGGAAGCGGCGGGCCTCCAGGCTGTCGGGCGGCATGCAGCGACGGCTCCAACTGGCCGCCACCCTCGTCCACGACCCCACGATCCTCTTCCTGGACGAGCCCACGGCCGGCCTCGACCCCCTCCTGCGCGTGACGATCTGGAGCGAGCTCCGCCGGCTGCGCGATGCGGGCCGGACCCTGCTGGTGACGACGCAGCACGTCGGCGAGGCGGAAGAGTGCGACCTCGTGGCGCTCGTCGCCGAGGGTCGCCTCGTTGCCCTCGACACGCCCGACGGGCTCCGGGCCTCGGTCGCCGGCGGAGAGCAGGTCGAGATCCGGACCGCACAGCCGATCGGCGACGCCGACCGGGCCGCGCTCCCCGGCGTCCGGGCGGTCGCGATGCGCGGTTCCACCCGGATGCGGGTGACGGTCGAATCCGCAGCCACGGCCATTCCGGCGCTCGTCGAGGCGCTCGGGGACCGTGGGATCGACGTGATCGAGGCCAGCGAGCGCCGGCCGTCGTTCGACGAGGTCTTTGCCGCCCTGGTCGAGCGCGCTCGCGAGCCGATGGAGGAGGACGGCCCGGACTACGCCGGCCCGTCCGCGCACGCGGATCCCGACGGATCCGCCTCGGAGGCCGCATGACCGCCCTGTTCGCCCTGTTCGCGCTCGTCACCCGCATCCTGGCCTTCATCGGCAAGGAGCTCGTCGAGACCGTGCGGCGCCCGGCAGCGGTGGTGAGCCTCGTCATCGGCCCGCTGGCGCTCATCCTCGCCTTCGGCGCCGGGTACGACGGCAGCCTCCGCTCCCTGTCCGCGATCCTCGTCGTGCCCCCGGAGTCGGGCCTGCCGGCGGACGTCGAGGCGTATCGGAGGGGCACCCCCGCCGGGATGGAGATCGTCGATGTCGTCCCGGACATCGAGCAGGCCCGCCAGCGCGTCGACGACCGCGAGGCCGACCTCGTGATCGCCGCGCCCGCCGACCTGCGGGAGCGGTTCCGGGCCGGCGAGCAGTCCGTGATCCGCGTCGAGTACTCGCAGGTGGACCCGATCCGCAGCTCGCAGGCGGACCTCCTCGCCCGCCAGGTCGCCAGCGAGGCGAACCGGATGCTCATCGAGGAGGCCGTCGCCGAGTCGGAGTCGTATGCCCTGGTCGGCGCGCCGGAGCCGAACCGGATCCCGCCGGAGGTCGTCGCCGCGCCCACCCGCTCCGAGACGGCGAACCTGGCGCCGACGACGCCGAGCATCGTCAACTTCTACGGGCCCGCGGCCCTGGCCCTCATCATCCAGCACCTCGCCGTGACGCTGCTCGCCCTCTCGCTGGTCGCCGAGCGCGGCCGCGGGCGGCTCGAGATCCTCCGCGTCGCGCCGGTGTCGGCCGGCGAGATCCTGCTGGGGAAGGGACTCGCCCTGGCGACCCTGGCCGGCCTCGTCGCGGTCATCACGATGGTCGGGCTCGTGGCGGCGGGCGTGCCGCTCCTGTCGGGAGCCCTGCCGGCGGCGGGCGTCATCGCCCTCACCACCGCCGCGTCGCTCGCCCTCGGCATCATGGTCGGCGCGGTGTCGACGCACGACCGCCAGGCGGTGCAGCTGTCGCTCCTCATCCTGCTCGCGAGCGTGTTCTTCAGCGGCTTCGTCCTCGCGATCGACGAGTTCCGGCCCCTCGCCCAGGCCTTCGCCTGGCTGCTCCCCGTCACCCACGGGATCGCCCTGCTCCAGGACCTCATGCTCCGGGGCCTGTCCGCCGCGACCGCGAACGTCGCGGCGCTCGTGGGCCTGACGGCGACCTACGGGCTGGTGGGGTGGCTGATCTTCCGGCGCGCGGTGGAGCGGGCATGAGCGCGACGGGGCGGCGACCGCCCCGGCATCGAGTCGGCCGGATGCGACGCCCGCGCCTGCCACTTCCTCCTCGTCGGGCCCGGCCGGCGACGCCGGGCGCCGGCCAGGCGCCGCCGTCCGCCGCCCGGTCCGCGTCGGCCCAGTACGTGGTCGCCCACGAGCTCCGCACGCCCCTGACCAGCCTGGTCGTCGGGAGCCGGATCCTGCTGGGCGACTCCGTCGACAAGGCCCGCCGGCGCGAGATCGTCCGCGACGTCGCCGCCGAGGCGCAGCGTCTCTCGGACGCCGTGGAGGACCTCCTGGTCCTGGCGGGCCTCGAGGCGACCGCCGCCGTCGATCCCGAGCCGGTGAGCCTCCAGGCCACCCTGCGCGCGGAGATCGACCGGGCGAGCCGCCTCGTGCCCGAGCTCTCCGTGCGGACGCTGCTGGCGGCCGACGTCCCCCCGATTGCCGCCGACGGCGGGATCGTCGAGCACCTCGTGCGCAACCTCGTGGCGGTGGCCGTCGACGCGGCCGGGGATCGCGGGCTCGTGGAGGCGATCCTCGTCGAGGAGCCCGGCCGCCGCATTCGCGTCCGGGTCGTCGGCAGGCTGCCTCGGCGCGAGGCGACCTCGGTCGTCCGCCCGGCCGCGCCCCTGCGGGACGTCGCCAGCCGCGTGCTCGCGGAGCGTCTCGGGGGAACGCTCTCCGTCGCGACCGGCGCGGCGTTCGCCCGGGCCGAGCTGCTCCTGCCCGCCGGCGAGGGAGCGTTGCTCGAGGGAGCGGTCGGCGAACGGCTGTCCGGCGATGGGACGGCGGGGCACTCGCCGGCTGCGAGCGGCGACGCTGTTACGTGGGTGTAACGTCGTCGGGCCAGGTCTCCACCGCATCGGGAATGCCGGATCGGTCATCCTGACACCGGGCCGTCTCAGCCCCGGCGACGGTCGTCGGGGGATCGCGGGAGGCCGTGTCGGAGGTACCCGTGGCCTCGCAACCGCTCGTCCTCGTCGCCGACGATGAGCCCCGGATCACGAAGCTCGTCGCGATCGCCCTCGCCGAGGAGGGCTTCAAGGTCATCACCGCCGCCAACGGCGAGGAGGCGCTCCGGAAGGCCGAGGAGTATCGCCCCGACGTGGTGCTCCTCGACATCGTGATGCCGGACCTCGACGGGATCGAGGTGATGCGCCAGCTTCGCGAGGGCCGGGCGGTGCCGGTCATCCTGCTGACCGCCAAGGGCTCGACCGCCGACAAGGCGAAGGGGCTCGACCTTGGCGCTGACGACTACGTCGCCAAGCCGTTCCACCCCGATGAGCTGGCCGCCCGCGTCCGCTCCGTGCTGCGCCGCAGCAGCGGCGCCACGCCCGGGGCCGGCATCGTCCGCTTCGACGACGTCGAGATCGACCTCGAGCGCCGGATGGTCCTGCGGAACGGCGAGCTCGTCCAGCTCTCGCGCACCGAGTGGCTCCTCCTCCAGCACCTGGCGGCGAACGCCGGCAAGGTCGTCCTCCACACCGAGCTGCTGACGAAGGTCTGGGGCCCGGAGTACCGCGACGACCTCCAGTACCTGCGGGTGTGGATCAGCCGCGTCCGGCGCAAGCTGGGCGCGCAGCCGGGCGAGCCCGGCCGGATCAAGACCTTCCAGGGGATCGGCTACCTTCTCGACGTCGAGAACGCCGTCACCGACGACGCCGCCTCCGTGATCGACGAGGCCGAGACCGAGCGCGCCTGATCAGCCGGCCCGGCGGCGTCCCCGCCGGTCTGCGCCCGCGAGGGCTGCGACCCGGGGCGCGACGGAGCCGAGCACGAGGAGCGTGTTGGCGACGATCGTGAGCGCCGCGACGCCCAGCCAGCGGGCGTCGGCCCGTGTCGCCTCTCCGGCGGCCGGAACGGCCTCGTCCGGGGCACCCGGGCGGGCGACCGGCGCAGCGGGTCCGGCCGAAACGGCCCGTCCGGCCGGCCCGCCCGGCCCGGCCGCGAACCGGAGCCGGGCGAGCACGTCCCAGTCGGAGGACTCGTAGGGCTCGGCCGCGAGCCGGGCGTCCACGTCGCGCAGTGCGGCCGCGCTGCGGACGTGATCCATGGTCCGCGCGGCGCGGATCGCGTCCTCGAGACGCTGCGCCTCTGGTGCCATCGTGAGGTGGGCCGGTGAATCGGAGAGCGCGAGGGCGAGCGCGGCGCGGGCGCGAGCCACCGCCTCGCGGGATCCCGCCAGCGCGGCGTCGAACGGATAGAGGGCGACTTCGAGATCGGGACCTCGGAGGACAACCGCCCGGCCGATGCCGCCGGCGTCGCCGCCCCCGCGTCCGGCGGCCCGTGCGAGCCAGGCCGCGGGACGCCCGACCGCCTGGTCCGGCTCCCCGGAGGTCACGTCGACGCCGGCCCGACCGAGCGCCGCGACCGCCGTGGCCGCAACCTCGTCGGTGCGCCCCTCGGCGATGACGAGGGGGAGGTGCACCTGCGACCACCCGCTCGTCGCGAACCGGACGCGGCGATAGATGCCGTAGGCGGCGAGCCAGGCGACGACGACCGCGAGGAGCGGGGTCACGAGGTACCCCCGCCCGATCGCCGCGAGGCGCCCCCGCAGCCCGGCGGCGGGTGAGCCGACCGTCGCTAGCGCCACCCCGACCACGGCGGGCAGGAGGACCGCGACGACAAGCATGAGCAGCCGCGCCACGTCGGGCGGCAGGAGGTCGGCGAGCGGGACGAGAGCGATGAGGAAAAGCCCCACCTCCGGCCAGACGACGCCGACCACGGTCGCCACCCAGGCCAGCGACGCGAGGGTGATCGCGGAGAGGATGAGCTCCCGTTCGCGCGGCTGGCGGCCGAACAGGAGCGTGGCCGCCCAGCCGAAGGCGGCCGTGGCGATGCGGCCGAGTGCCTTGACGAGCAGGCCGGAGAGCGCGGCGACGAGTCCCATGCGGTCGATGGTCGCAGGCGCGCCTTGCCTCCGATCCGGCGGCACGGCCGGGGCCGTTGCTGCTGCGTTGCACCGCCAGACCGCGGGGACGGGTCGCGTTGCGACGGTTCGCGTGCCCGACGCCGGCCCGCCCCACCCGATCCTGCGCTCGCCCGCGCTGTCGCGTCGCTGCAACGTCCGCGGCCTTCGTGCGAGGCCGCGACGGCCCCGCCCCCTCCTACCGTGTTGGCACGCCGGTCCTGTGAACGCCGGCACGGTTCGAGGAGAAGTCGATGACGACGCACGATACCCACCCGCACACGGCCGACCCCGACGTCCTGCACGACGACCTGCACGACGACGGCAACGAGCACGGCGCCGAGGCGATCGGCGCGGGCGCCGGCGTCCTGGCGGGTGCGGCAGTCGGGACGGCTGTCGGCGGCCCCGTCGGCGCGGTCGTCGGCGGCGCCATCGGCGCCATCGGCGGCGCGGTCGCCGGTGAGGCCATGGAGGGCAACGACGAGGAGGGCGCCGGTGCCGGCAGCCTCGCCGGCGGTGCCACGGGTGCCGTGATCGGCGGTGCCATCGCCGGGCCGCCAGGCGCGATCGTGGGTGGCGCCGTGGGCGCGGCCGGTGGCGCCGGCGTCGGCGACAAGGTCCAGGAGGATACCGACGTCGTCGATCCCGTGGATCCCACGTATCCCGTGCGGTAGCCCATCGCCTCTTCGCCAGGGCTCCGCCCTCGGTCGTCGGCTACACCTGTCGGCGCCGAGGCGGGGCCTCGGCGTGTCGAGGGCTGCAACGGGCGCGCAGCGTCCCGCCCACCGTCCGTAACCCCGCCGGCATGCCCGCAGCGGCATGCTCGACCCACCGACCGCCGCGGCGCCAGGCGCCGCCGGGACACACCAACGGAGGACCACGATGTCGGAAGCGAAGTACGGCCGCGAGTTCATCAAGCACGAGTTCGACGAGGCCATCTCGATCCAGTCCGTGACGGTCGAGACGGTCCGCAAGCTGGCCGACGCCCACCCCGAGCCGGCTGCGCGCCGCCTCATCAAGGGGATGGTGCGTGACGACGAGCGCCAGCTCCGCGAGCTGGAGCGTCTCGGCAAGCAGTACGGCGCCAGCGGGAAGTTCGAGGACGTCGCCGCGGCGCTCCGCGATCTCGCCCGGGCGACGACGGAGAGCGCCTCCGAGGCCGAGAGCGAGGCCTACGAGGCCCACGCGGTGCTTCTCGCCCTGAAGCGGAAGCAGCAGGACTCCGCCGGGGCCGTCCTCAAGATCGCCCGCGCGCTCAAGGACACGGAGACGCGCGACGCCGCCCGGACGATGCTCCGCGAGACGAAGGCTGCCGCCCAGGCGCTGGCCGACGCGTTGGCCGACTTCGCGGTCGTGATCGCGACGCGTGAGCCGGCGCGCTCCTCGTCGAAGGCGTAGTCGCTACCGGGCGGCGGGGCCGGCATCGCCGTCGGCGCAGTCGCCTGCCCGGGATCGCGCGGGACGCCATCATTCCTGTCGCGGGCGCGGAATCCTGACCTTTCGGACCGCGGCTGTGCGTCCCACGCGACGATCCCGACGCTGGAGGGCGCGGTGAGCTTCGGCGAGCCGCGCGGAGCAGGAAGGATGGCGCGGGACGCGAATCCAGCCGGGCTGCTGCGACCCGCCAGCCGGGCTGCGCGACCCGCCAGCCGGGCCGGCGCGGCCCGCTGCCGGGCCCCGCCCCCGCCATGCTCGTCGAGCCCGGCTCCGGCCGGGCTCGACGATTTAGCCCAGCGCCGCCAGCGACGCCGCCGCGACCGCCTGGCCGTGGCGCTTGTCCCGCTCCGAGGGGACGTGGATCGTGATCGCTTCGGCCGCGGCCGGATCCTCCGCCGCCAGGACCGTGCGGGTCCGCTCGATGATCACGTCGCCCCCGGCCCCGGTCATGACCCGTCCCAGCAGGAGCAGGTGCTCGACGTCGTACCACTCGCGGTAGTCGAGAAGCGCGTACCCGAGGTACGCCCCGATCGTCGCGTAGACCGGCTCCGCCCGCGGGTCGCCCGCGGCCATGAGCTCCTGGAGGTGGACGAGCCGCTCGGGCAGGGCCGCGTCCGCATCGACCTCGATGCCGGCCGGCCCGAGGAGTCGCCCCACGGCCTGCTGCGAGAAGTACTGGACGCCGCAGCCGCGATCTCCCGACCACTCGTCGACCGGCGCGTCGTCCCGGTCGTCCACCGGCACGAACGCCAGCTCGTCGAGCCACGACGTCAGGGTCCGTTCCCGGGTCACGTAGCCGGCCGCCTGGCTGGAGCCGAGGGCGATCCCGAGGAACGCCCCGGCGCCGGTCGACATGGAGCCCGCGAGCGCGGTCACCTCGCCATCGTTGACCACGACGAAGGGGACGCCGCCCCAGCTCCGGCGCAGGTCGTCGAACAGGCCGCGGGCGCGGGCCGCGAACACGTCCGGCGGCACCGCCCGGAAGAGGGACGCGGCCCGGACCTGGTTGTCGACGTAGACGCCCGCCGCGCTCCCGCCGATCGCGTCGACGCGCGGCAGGTGGGCGGCCGCCCGGCGGAGGGAGTCGTCGATCTCGTCGCGGTGCCACTGCGGATCGGGTTGCGCGGCCGGGTCCCAGCGGACCTCCTCGGAGAAGACCACCTCGCCGTCGACCACGGCGGCGACCTTGCGATCGCTCGCTCCGAGGTCGAAGCCGATCCGGCAGCCTTCGAGGTGGCCCCCGAGCGACGAGGTCGCCGTCCGCGAGGCCGGGATCTCCGCGGCGGGCGTGCGCAGGATCTCGAGCGGTGCCAGGTAGAAGGCCTCGGTGACCCGGGCGTCGAAGGCGCCCGTCGGCGTCTCGGCGTAGTGGCGACGGAGGTGCGCCACCAGCCCGTCGGGCCCGTCCACGTGGAGCCGGTCTCCCCCGCGGGCCCACAGCAGGGTCTTGGCGATCCGCTCGGCATGGCGGTGGGTCATCGCGGCGCCCGGGTGACCGTCCGGCAGGACCACCGTCTCGCAGCGGCTCACCGTCCCGCTCGGCTGCTCGACCGCGAGCGTCACCGGGACGGCGCGTCGTGAGGCGCGGGCTGCAGCCTCCACGGCGCGGCGCGACCGGCCGATCGGCCGGAAGCCGGGATCGAGCGGGGGAGGGACCTGCAGGGAGACGGCGCGGGCAACGGCGCGGGCGGTGGCGTCGGGGTCGACCATGGCGACGATTCTCGCACCGCGCGCCGGTCCCGGTCGGACGCTGCCGCTGGCGCGTGGTGCGGCGCCGGGCCCCACGCCCGGAATGACTCCAAACGGCAACCATGCCGTGGGGTTCGAGGCCCGCCTCGTGTCGTACCGTCGGCCTGCCGGGCCGCTCCCGGCCGTTCTCCCGTGCGCCGCGGCGCACGCCCGGGGCCGACCGGGGCGGTGGACACGCGAGCGGCGCCGGCACCGCGCACGCCGCCCCGGACACCCCACGAGGAGCCCCATGACCGCACGCCGCCAAGCCATCGCGACGATCGCCAACCACCGGGTTGCGTCGAACCAGAAGTACCTGGAGCACGCCGGGGAGGACATCTTCGGCCAGTACGTGTTCCACGAGGGGGCGCAGCGGCAGTACCTCGCCAAGCCCATCTTCCGGCGTCTGCGGCGGACGATCGATGGCCTGGAGCCCTTCGACCCGGTCATCGCCGACGCGGTCGCCCACGGGGTGAAGGAGTGGGCGATGGCTCATGGCGCCACCCACTACACGCACTGGTTCGTGCCGATGACCGGCTCCACCGCCGAGAAGCACGACTCGTTCCTGACGCCGGTCGGCGACGGCAACGTCATCGCCGAGTTCTCCGGCCGGAACCTCCTGCAGGGCGAGCCGGATGCCTCGTCGTTCCCGTCCGGCGGCATCCGGGCCACCTTCGAGGCCCGTGGCTACACCGCCTGGGATGTCACCAGCCCGATCTTCCTGCAGGTCGAGCCGAACGGGGTCACGCTCACGATCCCGACGGCCTACGTCTCCTTCACCGGCGAGGCGCTCGACCACAAGATCCCGCTGCTGCGGTCGCAGGAGGCGCTGGGTCGCGAGGCGCTCCGCATCCTGCGCTGGTTCGGCAACACCACGTCCAGCCGCGTGTTCACCAGCATCGGGCCGGAGCAGGAGTACTTCCTCGTCGACCGTCGCCTGGCCGAGCAGCGCCCGGACCTCGTGCTCACGGGGCGGACGCTCTTCGGCGCCCCGTCGCCGAAGGGCCAGGAGCTGGAGGACCAGTACTTCGGCCCGATCCGGGAGCGGATCCTGGCCTACATGATGGACCTCGACCGCGAGCTGTGGCGGCTCGGGATCCCGGCGAAGACACGCCACAACGAGGTGGCGCCGGGGCAGTTCGAGATGGCCCCGGTCTACGAGCCGACGTCGGTTGGCTCCGACCACAACATGGTGGTGATCGCCACGATGCGGCGCCTCGCGCCACAGCACGGCCTGATGTTCCTCGTCCACGAGAAGCCGTTCGCCGGGATCAACGGCTCGGGCAAGCACAACAACTGGTCGATGTCGACCGACGAGGGCGAGAACCTCCTCGACCCGGGCAATGATCCCCACGCCAACGCCCAGTTCCTTGCGTTCCTCGTCGCGGTCATCCGCGGTGTCAGCCGCCACGCCGACCTGCTGCGGGCGAGCATCGCCGACGCGGGGAACGACCATCGCCTCGGCGCCAACGAGGCGCCGCCGGCGATCGTCTCCATCTTCCTCGGCAGCCAGCTCGAGGACGTCATCGACCAGCTCGCCAGGGGCGGCACGAACGGGTCGAGGCAGGGCGGAGAGCTCGCGCTCGGTGTCACCTCGCTGCCGGTCCTGCCCAAGGATGCGACCGACCGCAACCGGACGTCTCCATTCGCCTTCACGGGCAACAAGTTCGAGTTCCGGGCGGTCGGCTCGTCGGCCCCCATCTACTGGCCGCAGACCGTCCTCAACACCGCCGTCGCCGACTCGCTCGCCGCGCTGGCCGACGACCTCGAGGCCATCGATCCGGAGGACTTCGACGGCCTGACGGCGGTCCTCTCCGGGATCGTGAACGAGCACCGGTCGGTCCTCTTCGAGGGCAACAACTACGCCCCGGAGTGGCACGAGGAGGCCGCCCGACGCGGGCTCCCCAACAACCGAACCACGGTGGACGCGCTGCCGGCCCTGGCCACACCCCGGGCCACGGAGGTGTTCGCCAGGCTCGGCGTCCTGTCCGAGCGAGAGCTGGCCGCCAGGGTCGACATCCTCTGGGAGCGCTACGTCAAGGTCTCGAACATCGAGGCGAGCTGCGCCCTCGACATGGCCCGGACGATGATCCTCCCGGCGACGGCCCGGTACCTCGGTCAGCTCGCGGGCGGCACCGCCTCGAAGGGGATTGCGGCCGTCGCGGGCCGTGTCGCCGGCCTGGCCGACGCCCTCGTCGAGGCCATCGACGCGCTGGCGCACGAGCAGCACGAGGCCCATGGGGCCGGATCGGTCGAGGCGGAGGCCCGCGCCTACGCCAACGACGTGATCCCGGCCCAGGAAGCCCTGCGGTCCGTGGTCGACGAGCTCGAGACGCTGGTGTCCGACGAGCTGTGGCCGCTGCCGAAGTACCGCGAGCTGCTCTTCCAGTACTGAGCCGGCCCCGCACGTCGCCGGCGGGCCGCGACCCCGGGTTGCGGCCGGAGGCCGCTGCTATCCTCGAGCAGTCCACGGTCGAACGTTCGCCGGGTGGCGAACGAAACGCGAGCCGGGCGCCCGGGCATTCCCGGGCGCCCCGGGAGGGAGCCCCATGCCCGACGCAGGCGCGATGGAGACGATCGAGAAGGCGAAGGCGGACGGGATCCGGTTCGTCCACCTCCAGTTCACCGACATCCTCGGGATCGTCAATGCCGTGACGATCCCGATCCACCAGATGGGGAGCTCGGTCAAGCACGGGACCTGGTTCGACGGCTCGTCGATCGAGGGCTTCACCCGGATCGCCGAGTCCGACCAGTACCTCATGCCCGACATGAGCACCTTTGCCGAGATCCCCTGGCAGAAGGGCGAGGGGCCCCGCGGCAGCGCCCGGGTGATCTGCGACGTCTTCACGCCGGGCGGCGAGCCCTTCGTCGGCGACCCCCGCCACGTCCTCCGTCGCCAGGTTGAGCGAGCCCGGAAGCTCGGCTACATCGTCAACATGGGGCCCGAGCTCGAGTTCTTCCTCTTCAGCCGCGATGCGAGCGGGAAGGTCCTCCCGCTCCCCCACGACCTTGCCGGCTACTTCGACTTCACGGCCGACCTTGCCCAGGAGGTCCGCCAGGACATGGTCGATGCCCTCGAGGCGTTCGGCATCCGGGTCGAGGCCGCGCACCACGAGGTCGCGGCCGGCCAGCACGAGATCGACTTCGAGTACGCCGACGCCCTCGCTACGGCCGACAACGCGATCACCTTCAAGTTCACCCTCAAGGCCATCGCCCAGGCTCACGGCCTCTACGCCACCTTCATGCCGAAGCCGATCTTCGGCATCAACGGCTCGGGCATGCACACCCACCAGAGCCTCTACTCGATCGAGCAGGATCGGAACGCGTTCGCGGATCCCGACAACACGTACGGGCTCTCCGACGTGGCCCGCTCGTACATGGCCGGCATCCTCGCCCACGCCAAGGGCATGGCCGCCGTGCTGGCGCCCACCGTCAACTCGTACAAGCGCCTGGTCCCGGGCTACGAGGCGCCGACGTACATCACCTGGGGCCGCACCAACCGCTCGGCGCTCATCCGGGTCCCGCGGATCTCGCCCGGCAAGAGCATCGAGGGAACGCGGGCCGAGGTCCGCTGCCCGGACCCGTCGAGCAACGCGTACCTCGCGTTCGCCGTGATGATCGCCGCCGGCCTCGACGGCGTGGAGAAGGGCCTGGCCCTTCCCGACCCGGTCGAGGAGAGCCTCTTCGAGATGGACGCGGCCCGGGTCGCGGAGCGGTCCATCCAGGAGCTGCCGGGCACGCTCGGCGAGGCGATCGACGAGCTCAAGGCCGACCCGGTCGTCTGCGAGGCGCTGGGCGACCACGTCCTCGAGCACTACGTGGCGGCGAAGACCGAGGAGTGGAACGAGTACCGCACGCAGGTCACGCAGTGGGAGCTCGACCGCTACCTCGAGGCGTACTGATCGCCGCCCGGGAGGCGTGCTGACCGCCGCCCGGGAGGAGTGCTGACCGCCGCCCGCCCCGGCCGCGCCGCCCGCCCCGGCCGCGTCCGCCCCGCCCCGGCCGCGCCCGCCCCGCCGACCGCGGATATCAACCCCATGACTAGGGGGCGCCCCGATTCGGAGACCGCCCGTCGAGGCGCCCGTCGAGGCGTCCGCCGCGAGCCCCGCACCACGGGTCCCGCGGCGCAGGGGCACTCCCGGCGGTCCCTGCGCGCACGGATGCGAGGTCGCGGCCGGTTCGCGACCGCACGTGCCCGCAGCCGGGCGCCGGTAGGCGGGATACGTGTGGGATAAGGGCGCCGGCTAATCATGGTGCTGATATGGACGCTCACAGCAGCTCGCCCCCCGACGGCCACCCGCGCCCCGAGGGCGGCCCGCGCCCCGCGGAACCCGCGGTCGACGAACCCCCTGCCCGACAGCGCGCCAATCGCCGCGTGCTCGCCGGCCGGCAGCGGGCCGGAACCCTCGCCGAGCGCCTGGGCATCGCCGTGCGAGAGGCTCGCCGACGGGCGGGCACGACCCAGGCCGCGTGCGCGCGCGACGCCCGCATCAGCCAGGCGAGGTGGAGCAACCTCGAGCGCGGACTCGGCTCGCGGGCGCCCCTCGCGACGTGGGCCGTCGTCGCCGCCACGGTGGAGATGGAGCTGGCCGCATTCCTCGATCGGTCGGCGGGAGCCGATCTCCCCCGCGACATCGAGCACCTCCGCCGTCAGAGCGCGATCGCCGCGCGGGCAACGGCGGGCGGCTGGGCGGTGGCCCCGGAAGCGTCCGTCGCCGCCGCGACGCCCGGGCGCGTCATCGACCTGCTCCTCGAGCGCGACGTGCGGCGCGAGGCGGCGGTCGTCGAGGTCTGGGACTGGCTCGCGGACGTCGGTGCTGCCTTCCGCGCGCTCGACGAGAAGGTGGCCGCGGTTCGGCGCGAGCGGGCGGGATGGACCGTGGCGGGCCTGTGGGTCCTCCGGGGAACGAAGCGGAACCGGGCGCTGGTCGGCGAGCTCGCTCCCCTCTTCGCGGCCCGGTTTCCCGGATCGGGGAGGGCGTGGCTGCAGGCCCTCGACGATCCCGCCGCACGACTCCCGAGCCGGCCCGCGCTGCTGTGGACCGACGCACGCGGCACGCGCCCCTGGCCGGCGCGCCTGGCCGGGCGAAGGTCCAGCTAATGACGGCGCGCGCCGGGCCAGCGGATCGCGGGTCGCGCGGGTGACGAGCCGGGGCCAGAAGCGAGGATCGACGGCGGACCTCCCGCCCCAGTCAACCCGGCGTGCCGCGCGCCGCTACACTGCCGGGCATGGATCCGATCCTCGTTGCCGGCACCGGCCTCGTCATCCTCGGTCTCGTCGTCTGGATCGTCTGCGTCGTCGCCGCCTACCAGCAGGCCCCGCGGCGGGGTCGCAGCGCGATCAACTGGGCCATCCTCACGGTGTTCTTTGGCCCGCTTGCGCTGTTCGCGCTGTTCGCGCTGGCGCCGAAGCGAGGCGGCGGGCGCCGCTGACTCCGAGGCGGCCCGCGGACGGCAGGCGCCGAACCGGGGGCGGTCGGCAGGCGCCGAACCGGGGGCGGTCGGCAGGCGCCGAACCGGGGGCGGTCGGCAGGCGCCGAACCGGGGGCGGTCGGCAGGCGCCGAACCGGGGGCGGTCGGCAGCCGATCGCGAGACGGTCGGCAGCCGATCGCGAGACGGTCGGTCGATGGGGAAGCGCGCGCGGACGCCCCCGTCGTCAGCCTGCCGGGAACGCGACCGCCAGGTAGCCCACCGTTCGGCCGGGGTCGCCGCCGGCGTCGGCCGACGTGGCCGCGGCCAGCGTCGTCCCGCGCTCGGCGCCCATCGCCCTGAGAGCTGCGAGGCCGAGCACCGCCGGCTCGATGCCGCACATGCCGCATGACGTCCGGGGCTCGTCCCTGCGCACGCGCGCCTCGGCCTCGGCGAGGCCGGCGGGGTCGAGCGCGAGCGCGTAGGGCAGCAGCGTCGCCGTGACGCGCTCGGCGACCGCCGCGCGCGGGTAGTGGGCCATGTCGGAGCTGATCGCGAGCAGGATCCGCGCGCCGGCAGCGCGTCGCTCGGCGAGGAGCGCCCCGAGCCGCTCGCCGGCCTCGACCGCCCGACCGCTCGTGCCCGTCCCCACCGAGAGCGGCACGATCCGCGCGCCCGGGGCGGCCCGCACCACGAACGGGAGCTGGACCTCGAGCGAGTGCTCGCCGAGGTGGCACCGGCGGTCCGGCGCCGAACGGCGGGCCCAGCCCGATGACCTCGCGGACGAGCTCGTCGTCGACGTCGACGTCACCCAGCGGTGTCCGCCACGCGCCCCCGTCCCACGCGCCGACGCCGGTGAGCCATGCAGCCCCATGGTTCGTGCCGAGGAGGACGATGGTCGGGCCGGCCGAGCCGCCGCCGGCCGCCGTCGCTCCGCCCGCCGCCCCGCCGTCGGCCGCCGTCGCGCCGGGTGTCGCCCTGTCGGTCGACCGATCGTCGGCCGCCGCCGCGCCGGGCACCGACCGCAGCAGCCGCCAGGCCGTCGCCGCCACGACCCCGGAGTAGACGAGGCCGGCATGCGGCACGAGGATCCCGGCGAGCGGCGCGCCGCGGATCTCCGGGGGCACGGGAAAGCGCTCGTCGGCGGCGCCGACGAGCTCGTCGACGTCGGCGCTGAGCCGTGCGGGGTCGTCGTCGTAGAAGAGGCCGGCCACGGCCGGCCGTCGGGGCGCCCGCGCGGCGGGCGCCGGCCGGGAGCCCTCGGCGTCGCTCATCCGCAGGGCACCCGCCCGTCATGGTCGAGCGCCCGGCCGGCCAGGGCGTGCCCACAGCCGGGGCACACCGCACCGGGGCCCAGGCGGTCCATCACCCGGTACCCGTGGCGCTCGATGAGCACCCGCCCGCACGCGGCGCAGTGCGTGTCCTCCATCTCGAGCTGCGGCGCGTTGCCGACGTACACGTGGGCGAGGCCGGCCTCGCCGCCGATGTCGGCCGCCAGGCGGAGCGTCTCGAGCGGCGTCGGCGGCACGTCGAGCATCCGGTGCGCCGGGAAGAAGCGGCTGACGTGCCACGGGGTCTCGGGGCCGAGCTCGGTCGCGATCCAGCCGGCGAGTGCGCGCAGCTCGCCCGGGTCGTCGTTGTGGCCGGGGATGACGAGCGTCGTCACCTCGACCCAGACGCCGGCCTGCCGGTAGGCCCGCACGGCGTCGAGGACCGGTGCCAGGCGGGCGCCACAGAGCCTTCGATAGAAGCCGTCGTCGAACGACTTGAGGTCGACGTTCGCCGCGTCGAGGTACGGCTGCAGGAGGTCGATCGCCTCCGGCGTCGCGTAGCCGTCGGTCACGAAGACGTTCAGCAGGCCGGCCGCATGCGCCTCGCGGGCCGTGTCGAGCGCGTACTCGAGGAAGACCGTCGGCTCGACGTACGTGTACGCGATGGCACGAGCTCGGGCCGTGAGGGCCTCGTCGACGACCTTCGTCGGCGGCAGATGGCGCGTCGGGAGGTCGAGGCCGAGGCGCGGCGCCTGGGCGATCTCCCAGTTCTGGCAGAACGTGCAGTGGAACGGGCAGCCGACCGTCGCGATCGAATAGGCGAGGGCCCCCGGTGCGACGTGGAAGAGCGGCTTCTTCTCGATCGGGTCGATCCCGACCGCGACCGCCCGGCCGTACACGGTGGAGTAGAGGACCCCGTCGCGATTCTCGCGAACACCGCAGATGCCGGGCCGGCCGGGCCGCACGAGACAGCGCATCGCGCAGGCGTTGCAGCGGACGCTCCCGTCCTCGAAGGACTCGGCGAGGAGCGCGGGAACGACCCCGACGGTCCGCGGGGACGCGGCGGGGCGACGGCGGCCGGAAGCAGGCAGACTGGACACGGGTGGCCTCGCTCCGAGTCTCGGGTTCCGTCCGCCCTCCGGCCAGTGCCCTCCGGCCCGTGTGGCCGCGCCGTTCGGTACTGGCCGCTCCGGCGGGCCGGTCGCACGATGCGTGCCGGAGGTCGATCGAGATGCCGAGCCGCGAAGCAGCCGCCGATCGGGTCCAGGCAGCGCCGCCGCTCGACCCGGTCTCCCTGCGGACCCTCCTCGACCTTGCCCGCGCCGCGGTGATCGCCGAGGTGACCGGCGGCCCGGAGCCGGCGATGTCGACCGCGGGCTGGGAGGCCCCGGCGGACGCGTTCGTGACCCTCCGCCGGCACGGCCGGCTGCGAGGGTGCATCGGGACGCTCGGTGCCGGGTGGCCGATCGGCCGCGCCGTCGTCCACGCCGCGCGGATGGCCGCGACCGAGGACCCGCGGTTCGACCCGGTCTCCGCCGACGATCTGGCCGACCTCGACGTGGAGGTCAGCGTCCTCGGTCCGGCCCGCCCGCTCGCGGACGCCGCCGACTTCGTGCCGGGTCGCGACGGCATCGTCGTCGAGGCCCGGGGTCGGCGGGCGCTCCTCCTGCCCCAGGTCGCGACCGAGATGGGCTGGGGCGCCGCGGAGATGCTCGCCGCCGTCTGCGAGAAGGCCGGCCTGCGGGCGGATGCGTGGCGGGAGCCGACCACGCGCCTGGAGGTGTTCGAGGTCGTGCTGGTCGGGGGCCCGCTGGCCGGCGGCTGAGCGGGCGCCGCGCGCACGAATCGGGCGCTTTGAGTAGCATCCTCGCCGCTGCCCGTCATCCAGCCCCGGAGGTCCCGCCGCCCGATGCGCCTCGCCCGCCCGCTCGTGTTCCTCGCCGCCCTCGCCGTCGCCCTCGCCGCCTGCGCCGGCGAATCGACGCCCGGCTGGACGTTCGCCCCGACGCCCACGCCGACGGTCGCCCCCTCGGTCGAGCCGACGGCCCCGCCGCCCGATGGTGGCGAGGCGACCCCCGTACCGAGCGACGGCGGGAACGGTGGTCCCGTCGGCGCCGTCCTCGAGATCACCGCCGAGGGCATCGCCTTCGACACCGACACGCTCGCCGCCCCCGCCGACACGCCGTTCCAGATCGTCTTCGCCAACAACGACGCGGGGATCCCCCACAACGTCGAGATCAAGAAGGACGGCCAGTCCGTCTGGGTCGGCGACATCTTCAACGGCGTTGAGACCCGGACCTACGACGTCCCGGCCCTCGCCGCCGGCACGTACGAGTTCATCTGCACCGTTCACCCGAACATGAAGGGCACCCTCACCGTCGGAGGGTAGGCAGGGGCGGCGGCCGGCGTACCATCGCGGCCATGAGCGACAACGTCTGCTACGTCGACGCCTATGCCCGGAGCGTGGCCGCGGCCGTGCGGGCTGTCGAGGTCCCGGCAGCGGAGGGGAAGGGCGCCCTCGTCCTCCTCGATCGGACCGTCTTCTACCCCGGCGGCGGTGGCCAGCCGGCCGACCGTGGGGAGCTGCGGGCCCCGGACGGCCGGACGTGGCAGGTCGTCGCCGCGCGCAAGACGGGCGAGGAGATCTGGCACGAGCTCGAGCCCGGCGCCGAGCCCCCGGCTTCCGGTCCGACGGTCTTCACGGCGGACCTCGACTGGGATCGCCGGATCCGCCTGATGCGGACCCACACCGCCCTCCACGCCCTCTGCGGCGTCGTCTGGCGCGACTACGGCGCGCTCGTCACCGGCGGCAACATGGAGCCGGGCGGCGGGCGCATGGACTTCGAGTTCGAGCGGATGTCGGGCGACCTCGTCGGGTCGATCGAGGCGACGGTCAACGAGGAGCTGGCACGGGCCCGCGACGTGCGGGTCGCCTTCCTGCCGCGCGAGGAGGCGTTCGACATCCCCGACCTGATCCGGACGAAGGTGAACCTGCTGCCGCCGGGGATCGAGACGATCCGGACGATCGAGATCGTCGGCCTCGACCTCCAGGCCGACGGGGGCACGCACGTGGCGAACACGAGCGAGGTCGGCGGCATCCGGGTCACCGGCTACGAGTCGAAGGGTCGCATCAACAAGCGGATCCGCATCGAGCTCGTGGACCCCGCCTGACGGCGCCCTGGGGCGTCCGGCCGATCGGGCGGTGATCGACTGCGCCCGGTGTTCGCGTCAGGCGCCGTCCCGGGCGTACCGCAGGATCGCGGCGACGGAGCCGGCGATGTCCAGGTTGGTCGTGTCGAGGACGAGCCAGCCCTCGGTCGGAAGACCTCCGATGACGGGCGCGAGGATCTCGTACGCAATGGGGATCGCCGCGTCGATGTACGAGCCGTCCTCGTCGCCCGACCGGGCCCGGTTGCGCCGGTGTGCCTCGTCGGCCGTGGGGTAGAGGACGACCTTGTACGTCTCGGGCCGCTCGAGCAGGGCGCGGTACTCGACGAGGCCGTTCGGATCCCAGAAGTCGTCCAGGACCACGGCGAAGCCGGCGTCCGAGTAGTCGATCGCCATCCGGACCGCAGCCTCCCGCGCCAGCCGGATCTGGCATACGAGCTCGTGGGTCCAGTCCGGCGCCGGGAGCGACAGCCCCGACACGACCATGTCGCGCAGGTCGTCGACCGGGATGTGCAGGCTCCTGGGGAACGTCGCGGCGAGGGCGCGGCTCGTGACGCTCTTGCCCACCCCCGGGCCACCCACGATGAGGAAGATCGGTTCCATGCGCCCGATCGTGCCACGCCCGGCGGGCGCGCGCCGGGCATGGCAACGTCGCGGCCGCCGGCCGCCACTCCGTTGAATGAAATCGACGGTCCTCGACTCATACTCCTCGAACCGGCCACCAGGGGGTGGCCAAGGGGGGGATGGATGGAGCGGATCCTGGTCGAGCGGGCGATGCGCGGCGACGAAGCGGCATTCGGCGCATTGGTCGATCGCGTGGGCGATCAGCTCCATTCGGTGGCGCGCCGGATCCTGCGCGACACCTACCTGGCGGAGGATGCCACGCAGCGGGCGCTGCTCGACGCGTGGCAGAGCCTGCCCCGCCTGCGGGACCCGGACCGGTTCGAGGCCTGGGCCTACCGGCTCCTCGTCAACGCCTGTCATGCCGAGGCGCGCCGCGAACGACGTCATCGCGGCAACCTTCGACTGCTGACGTCCGACGAGCCGGCGGTCCCGGACTCCGCCGCTCGCATCGCCGAGCGGCACCAGCTCGATCGCGCGTTCCGGCGACTCGGCGTCGAGCACCGGACGGTTGTCGTCCTGGTCCACTACGTCGGACTGTCGGCGGCAGAAGCCGCGGAGGCCATGGGGACGCCCGTGGGCACGGTCCGGTCGCGACTCCATTACGCCCTGAAGTACCTGCGCGAGGCTCTCGAGGCCGATGCGCGACTCGAACGAAGCGAAGGCACGGCATGACCAGCAACGACCCGTTCATCGACCGGCTCGAGGATTACCTCGACTCCTTTGATGGCACGACGCCGCTGCCGCAACGCACCCGCGATGCGATCCATGCCGCGCTGCCACGGACCCGCCAGGCGCCAGCCCGGCGAGGCCCAATGGGGGTGCTCAGAATGGCTACTCGATCTTCCACCGCCCGGTGGGGCGTGGCTGCGGCGGCGGTCGTCGCGGCAGTCGTCCTGGGGGCGGCGGTTCTCAACGGCGGCCGCACCGACCTCGTCGGCGGCCCACCCGCCGCGACTCCCACCGCGACTCCCACGGCGGCGCCGACGCCGACCGCGACACCCGCCCCGACGCCGACCGCGGCGACCGGCACTCAGCCCCTCAGCTCCGCGCTGAGCGCGGCCTGCTACCCGGAGGCGACGCGCCGTGACTGCATCGCACCGGGGACCTACTCGCTCACTGGCACGATCTGGCCGGCGGAGATCAGCCTCGACGTGCCGGCCGGCTGGTTCACGTACTTCCCCGGCGCCGGATACGAAGGCGTCCTCGTGGACTCCGGTCCCGACGCGCCGGAGGGATCCGGCTGGGGCGTCATGTTCAGCGTGATCGGCTCCGTGTCCCGGGACCCCTGCAATGACGACGCGGGCACGTACGCTCCGGAGAAGGTCGACACGGCCTTGGAGCTCGCGGCGGCGATCGCCGCCTGGCCGGGCTTCGAATCGTCCGAGCCGGTCGAGGTCACGGTCGCCGGGTCGAGCGGCCTGCTCGTCGAGGTCACCTCGGCGAGGGCCGAGGCGGACTGCCCGGGCCAGGTGATCTGGCTCACGCCCGCATCCACGCCGGTTGAAGCGTACCCGATGGTCGGCGCCCCGGACGTGCGACGCGCCGCGACGTTCCGGATCCTCGAGGTCGGCGACCAGCTGCTGGCGATCCGGACGACCGAGTTCGGCGACATCTCGCCGCACGAGGCGAACCAGGGCGTGGCACCCGATCCGAGCCGCCATGAGGCCGACCTGGTCGAGCTCCAGGCGATCCTCGACTCGATCCGCATCGAGCCGTGGCCGGCGCAGGAGTAGCTTCGCCGGCGACGTAGGGCGCATGCCGAGGCCGCGGCCCGAAGGGGTCGCGGCCTCGGCGCTTCGTCGTGGGGTCGGCGGTCAGTCGGCCAGGCGGCCCACGTAGTGATCGATCACCCCGGCGTCGCCGGCGCCGTTGTCGTAGTAGACGCCGCGCAGCGAGCCGCCGCCGGAGACCCCGGCGTACGCTCCGGTCCCTGCGAGGACTGACCAGCCGCCCTGGTCGACGGGCGACCCGTCGATCGTCGCCGCATTGACACGGATCGTCAGCGTTCCGGACCCGTCGGCACAGGTCAGCGTCTTCTCGAGGTGGAAGGTGACGCCGCGGCCGTGGCCGGCGAACCGGACGGGCGGCGTCGTGGCGGTGCCCACGGCGCAGAACGCGCCTTCGGCCGTGAAGGTCTCGGTGTGGGCGGCGAAGTTGGCGTCGAGGGTGATCTCGACTCTCCCGGCGGCCGCCTGGGCGGGCGCCGCGATGGCGAAGGCGAGGGTCCCGGCGAGCGCGAGACGGGTGATGGTCGCTGGGTGAGCGCGCATGGTGAGCCTCCGATGGGTTGGAGATGGGACGACGGGCGAGGCGTGCTGTCCGGTCCCGGGCGCCGGCCGGCCGCCCGGGACTCGCCGTCACGGCTCGGGGAACTCGAAGGTGGCGATGAGCGGCATGGCATCGGCGACGAGCGCGTCGAAGCTTGCCTGGAGGGGCGCGCCGTTGGTGTCGACGATGATGACGATGGTGGTCCCGGTGCCGATGTCGACGAAGATCAGGCGCTGGAGCTCGTCGCGGACGATGCCCCAGTCCCAGCCGTCGGACGTCGGCGTCTGCTCGACGAGCAGCAACGACGTCGGCTCGTCGCCGGCCAGCTCTGCGCAGGTGCCGGTCCAGTCCTCGCGGAGCGTGACGTCGACCATGACCCCGGTCCGGCTTCCGACGGGCACCTCGGCCGGCTCGCTCACGACGAGCGCGGGATTGGCCGCGATCGCTGCGGCCAGCTCGGCCGCGGAGGTCCCCACACCCGGCGCCGGCGCCGTGCTGCAGGTCTCGCCGCCCGCCGCGGCGGCGGGGCGCGGCCGGACGTAGATGCCGTGCCACAGGTCCTCACGGTTTGGGTCGCCGACCGGACCCGCGTACTGGTCGGCTGGGATCAGGGAGTACAGGTCGGGCCAGTCATCCGCGTTCGCCCAGGACGCGTCGGCCGTGGTGTACCGGAGCTGGCCGAATGCCCCCTGGAAGGCGACGGCACCCGGGGCGCTCCGGAGGTCGACGAAGGTCGAGAGATGCGTGCCCGCCGGCACCTGGCCGAGGCACGTGTCGGCGCTGTTCCGGCACGCCGAGCGCGTCCAGGTGGCGCCGAACGCTTCGGCTCGCGCCGCGCATGGGTCGCCCAACGACTCGAGCGTCAGGATGGTCCCGTCCGTCGAGAGCCGCCACGCATAGCGACCCTCGGTGCCCGCCTCGCACCCGGTCGTGCCGTCGGCGGCCGCGAACGTGATCTCACCCGGCGCCGGCGTGCTCGGATACGACGCAAAGTGGCGTCCGTTCAGGTCGACGTTCATGAAGGTCTCGGTCTGCTCGAGCCAGAGGAGCGTCAACACCTCGGCGGCGTCGCTCAGCGACGGGAGCGGGCGGGGTGCGCCGATCCAGCGGTACCGCAGCTCGGCTGGAAGGCCGAACACGGGAGCGGCCGGCGACGTGGTCGGGGCCGCCGTCGCGCTCGGCGCGGGAGCGACCGTCGGTGCCGGCGCGGTCGGCGCGGCGACGTCCGTGGTGGACGGCCGTCCGAGCAGGACGATCCCCGCTCCGACGGCGATGGTGATCGCGGCAGCGACCGCGACGATGGTGACGGGGCGCATGGTCGTGATCCTCAGCTGGAGCCGGGCGAGGCGCCGCTGGGGCTGACGTTCGATCCGCTCGAGCACGTCGTCGAAGAGGCGGTCCGGCATGACCGTCGGGCCGGGCTGGAGCCAGGCGTCGAGGACGCGCTCGATGTCGCGCTCGCGGTTCATGCTGGGGATCCTCCGACGGCGGCCATGCGGGCGTCGGCCTCGAGGGCGGCGCGCATCGCGCGGTGGGCATGATGGAGTCGGGAGCGGGCGGTGCCGGCGGGAATGCCGAGGGCGTCGGCGATCTCCGCCGGCTCGAAGCCCGCGTAGTGGCGGAGCACGAGGATGGCGCGCTGCTCCGGCGGCAGGCGCCGGAAGCCACGCTCGAGCTGGTCGCGGTCGGCGACGGACAGGTAGTCGTCCGACGTCGCCGCGACGTCGACCGGGAGCACGTGCAGGTTGGCCACGTGGCGGCGCGCGCGCACCGCCTCCGCGACGCAGGAACGAACGACGAGGCGATGGAGCCAGGCGTCGAACCGGTCCGGATCGCGGAGCCCGGGCAGGTCGCGCCAGGCGATCACCAGCGCTTCCTGCAGGGCATCCTCGGTCCGGTCGACGTCCCGGAGGATCCGCTGGGCGATCGCGAAGAGCCGGTCCCCGCGGACGCGGACCAGGTCGGCATATGCCTCCCGGTCCCCGCGCTGGGCCGCCTCCACGAGACCGCGATCCACCCCTGTCCCCCCTCTGCGGGCGCCCGGAGGTGGGCGCCTATGTCCTCATATGGGAAGCGTCGCGTCGCGGGCGTTCATTCTTCACATCGGATGGTGATCCGCCAGGGATCGCCGGCGGCCACCCCCGACGCGCGGGCATCCTCACCGGTGCGGCGCCGTGAGCCGCGAGCGCAATTCGGATACGCAGCGGCCTTCGTCTACGCTCGGAAGTCCGGGCGATCCTGGCTGCAGGGGGCGGTACTCGCCCACTTCCGTGTTCCGGAACGCGGCTTCTCGATCGAGATCGCGTCAGCGTCGCCCCTCGTCGCCTGGGTCGCGGTCCCCTGGCACCCCCGGTGCCCCGCCCGCCGCGGGTGGTATCAGCCCGGGCCGGCGAACCAGCGGCCGCCGCGCATCACCCGCCGGACGCCAAGGTCCTCGTCGAGCTCGACGAGGTCGGCCCGCTGGCCCGGCTCCAGGCGGCCGCGGTCGGTGACGCCGAGGAGCGCCAGCGGCTCGCGGGTGGCCGCCGCGACCGCCCGGGGCAGACCGACGCCCGCGCGGGCCAGGTTGCGCACCGCCGTGTCCAGGGCGATCACCGATCCGGCCAGGTTCCCGCCGTGGACGAGGATGCAGCGGTCGCCGTCGATGACGACCTCGAGCCCGCCCAGCACGCCCGATCGGGCCGTCGTGCCGCCGAGCGAGACGCCGTCGCTCACGAGGATGAGCCGGTCGGCCGGCTTGGCCCGCAGGATGAGCGGCCAGAGGGCCTCGGTCACGTGGTGGCCGTCGGCGATCAGCTCGACGTAGGCGTCGTCCTCGAGCAGGGCGGCGACCGCGAGGCCGGGCGCCCGGTGGTCGACGCCGGTCATCGCGTTGAACAGGTGGGTCGTCGTCCGGGCGCCCGCCGCGTAGCCCGCCCGGCCCTCCGCCGCGGTCGCCGACGAGTGGCCGAGGGAGGCGGCGACCCCGCGCGCCCGCAGCCAGCGGATGAGGTCGAGCGCGCCGGGGATCTCCGGGGCGATCGTCGTGATCCGCAGGCCGTCGAGCAGCGGCTCGAGGTCGGCCGTCGTCACCTCCGCGGGGACGGCGATGTGGTCCGGGTTCTGGGCGCCCTTGCGGGCCGGGTTGATGAACGGCCCCTCGAGGTTGAACCCGAGCGGGGCGGCGCCGTCGTCGGGCGCGGCCGGCATCCAGGCGCGCACCCGATCGGCGAACGTCGCCAGCGCGTCGAGCGGGGCCGTCACCGCGGTCGGCAGGAACGACGTGACGCCGTGCCGGAGGAGCGCCCGGGCCATCCCGTCGAGCGCCCCGTCCGGCCCCATGGCGTCGTGGCCCGCCGCGGCCGTGGACGTGGACGTCGACGAACCCGGGTGCGACGAACGGGCCGGTCGCCGCCTCGCCCCCGCCGTCGAGCTCGACCGCGGCGATCCAACCGTCGCGCACGATGATCCGACCGGCGTGGACGCGTTCGTCGAGGACGAGGCGGCCGGCAACGACGATCTCTCCGCCGGTGCGTGCCGTTCCGCTCATGACCTTCCTCCTTGCGCGCCGGCCAGGTGCCGGTGCTGGTCGCCCGCGGCCGGGTAGCCGCCGAGCTCCTCGACGGTCTCCCAGAGGGCCGCGAGGTTTTCCGCCGGGACGTTCGCCTGGATGTTGTGGATGGACGCGAACACGAACCCGCCGCCGGGGGCGAGGTCGGCGATGCGGCGGGCGACCTCCGCGCGGACGTCCGCGGGTGTCCCCGCGCCGAGGACCCGCTGCGTGTCGACCCCACCGCCCCAGAAGACGAGGTCCCGCCCGAACTCGCGCTTCAGCGCGGCGGACTCCATCCCGGCCGCCGAGACCTGGACCGGGTTGAGGACGTCGACGCCGATCTCGACGAGGTCGGGGAGCAGCTCGCGGATCGCACCGCAGGAGTGGAACAGGATCTTCGCCCGGGTCCGCGCCCGGATGAACGAGAACAGCTCCGCGTGGAGGGGCTTCACGAGCTCGCGGTACGTCTTCGGCGAGAAGAGCGGCGTCGCCTGGCCGCCGAGGTCGTCGGCCTCGCCGACCACGTCGACGGCGTCGACGAGCTCCGGGAGGATCGCGCCCCACCAGCCGAGCTTCACCTCGAGCACCCGTTCCATGAGCGCCCGGGCGAGGCCGGGGTCGGCCGCGAGGTCCATGTAGCCGTCCTCGAAGCCACGGAGCCGGAACAGCATCTCGGTCAGGCCGGCGCAGACCGAGCCGACGAAGACGCCCCGGCGCTCCTCCGCGACGATCTGCGCTGCCGCGGCCGCGACGCCCGAGCGCCGGGCGGGGTCGCCGCCGTCGGGCCAGGCGAAGCGGGCGAGGTGACCGGCGTCGATCTCGCCGGCGAGGGGCGCCGTCGCCGGGTCGTAGTAGAGGCCGCCGGCCGGCATCCGCCGCCGCACGCCCCACTCGTCGAGGAAGGCGCGCTCCCCGTCCTGCTCGACGATCTCCCGGCGCCAGCCGCCGGGTCCTCGCGGCTCCACGCCCCGGACGTCGATCCCGAGCCGCTCGACGACGTCCTCGTCGACGACCGCGAGCTGCTGCGAGACGTCGGCGATTCGGACCTCCACGGGAGGCAGGTCGAGCGCCCGGCGCAGGCCGGGGTACGCCCGGGCGTGGATGCCGGTCATCCGCACCGCCCCGAGGTCGCGGGGGACCCGGTCGGGCTCGCGATGCTCGAGAGCGGTTCGGAGGCGCTCGCGGGGTTCCATCGGGCGCCTCAATGAACCGCGCGGCGGCGAGCTGCCCGTTCGCGGGCGGCCTCGACCTCGAAGTCGACGTCGAGCGCGTACCGGTCCGCCCGGTAGCGCGAGGCCGTCGTCTCGAGCGGGCGCCCTCCCAGGTCGACGATGACCCGCCGCTCCACGAGGAGCGGGCTGCCCGGGTCGATCCCGAGAAGTCGGGCATCCTCGGCGGTGGCGGCCTCCGAGGCGATCGTCGCCCGGCCCCGTGCCGGCACGAACCCGGCCGCCGCGAGCGCCTCGTGGAGCGAGCCGTCCTCGAGCTCGGCCTGCATCGCCACGGGCGCGCAGGCGCCGTGGAGCACGACGGACTCGACCGCGACGGGCTCGTCGTCGGCCAGGCGCAGGCGGATGAGGTGGACGACGGGCTCGCCGTCGCGCAGCCGCAGGTCGCGCATCTCGCCCGCGCTCGCCGGGCGCAGCTCGCGGCGGAGGAGGCGCGAGTGGGGCTCGCGGCCCTGGCGGCGCATCTCCTCGGAGAACCCCATCAGGCTGTTGGCCCGCCGATGCGCGGGCGGCACCGCGACGTAGCTGCCGCGGCCCGGCTCGCGGTTGATGAGCCCCTCCTCGACGAGGCGCTGGACGGCGCTGCGGGCGGTCATCCGGCTGACCCCGAACTCGTGGCACAGCGCGGCGTCGGAGGGCAGCGGGTCGCCCGGCTCGAGCGCCGCCACGCGGGCCCGCAGCGACTGCTCGATCTCGCGGTAGCGGGGGAGGTGGCGGTCGGTGGTCACCGGCGCTCCCCGTGGCCCGGGTTCGGGCCCGGAGCCTCGGCGGCACGCTCGACGTCGCGCTCGCCCGCGGCCTCGACGCCGTCGCGCTCGGCCGCGCGTTCGGCCGCGCGTTCGGCCGCGCGCTCGGCCCCGTGGATCGCCGCCCCGATGGCCCCGGCGAGCGTCCCCAGCTCCGCGGTGACGAGCTCCACCTCGTCGAGCGACGTGATCGTCACCCGCTTCGCGAGCTCGGCCCGGATCGGGGCGAAGAGGAGCTCGCCGGCCGCCGCAACGCCGCCGCCGATGACGATCCGATCAGGATTGACGACGACGACGGCATTGCCGATCCCGATCCCCAGGTACCGGCCGACCGCAGCGAGGCCGGCCAGCGCCCGGTCGTCGCCCCCCTCCGCCGCCCGGACGGCCTCCTCGACGGTCGCCGTGCCGCAGGCCGCGGCGATCTGGTCGGCCCTCGCGTAGGCCTCGACGCAGCCGCGGTTCCCGCAGCCGCACCACGGCCCGTCGGGGTCGATCGTCTGGTGGCCCAGCTCGCCGCCGGTCCCGTCGTGGCCCTGGTGGACCCGGCCGGCGACCGCGATGACGCCCCCGACGCCCGTGCCCAGCGTCAGCCCGATCATCGACGAGGCGCCGCGGCCGGCCCCGAGCCGCAGCTCGGCGAGCCCGAACGCCCGGGCGTCGTTGACGAGGAACGCCGGCACCCCGAGGGCCGCACCCACCGGCCCGCCGACCGGGTGGCCGGCCCACGGGCCCGGCACGTTCGGCAGGAAGCGGATCGTCCCGGCGGCCGGGTCGTAGAGCCCGGGCACGCCGATCCCGGCGCTGGCGACCGGCCCGTGCGCGGAGACGGCCTCGCGCCCGACGTCGACCAGCTGGGCGACGACCGCGTCGGGCACCTCGCCGGGCGGCATGCCGAGCCGCGTCGGCACCTGCCCGTCGGCGACGAGGCGCCAGTCCCCGGCGTCGTGCTCGACGATCGCCCACTTGAGGTTCGTGGCCCCCAGGTCCAGGCCAAGGTGGCGCGTCGCCGGCCCGGCGCTCATCACGTGCTCCTCTCCCGCTGCGGGCCTCAGGACTCGGCCGTGATGCGCGTGTACGCAGCCGCGACGATGACGATGATCGACCCGAAGACGACCTGCCGCGACGGCTCGGGCAGCCCGATCACCGTCAGGAGCGCCGTGAGCACCGTGAGGATGAGCGCCCCAACGATCGCACCGCCGAAGCCGCCCCGGCCGCCCATGATCGACGTCCCGCCGATCACTGCGGCCGCGACGGACGGCAGCACCCAGCTGTCGACGAGCGACACGCTGGCGGTGTTGGAGAGGCCCGAGACGAGGAGCCCGGCGATGGCCGCGAGCAACGCCGAGATGACGTAGAGCACAATGAGGACCTGCCACGCCCGGGCTCCCGACAGGCGCGCCGCGATCGGGTTGTCGCCGATCGCGAACAGCAGCCGGCCGTACCCGGTCCGCCGCAGGCTCACGAGGATCAGGGCGGCCAGCGGGATGAACAGCAGGAGGCTGTTCGGCAGGATCTCCAGGAATGTGCCCGACCCGAGCCAGCGGAGCTCCTCGGGGACCCCGGCGCCCGTCTGGACCATCTGCAGCTGCCAGACGTTCGCCAGCCCCAGGACGACGAAGCTCATGCCGAGGGTCATGATCAGCGGGTGCACCCGGAACACGCCGACCCCGATCCCGGTGAGCAGCCCGGCCAGGGCCGCCGCGGTCAGGGCGACGGCGATCCCGAGCGGCCAGCCGCCGGGGCTGTTGACGAACGTCGCGGTGACGAACCCGGCCATCGAGGCGACCGCGCCGACCGAGAGGTCGATGCCGCCCGTCAGCATCGTCAGCACCTGGCACCCGGCGAGGATGGCGAGCGGCACCGACGCCCGCAGGATCACCCCGGCCCACGTGGGCCCGACGATGCCGGGCTGCGCGAGCTGGATGGCCCCGACCAGGAGGACGAGCAGGCCGATGAGCGGGACGATCGGCCGGTCGCGGAAGAGGGTGCGCCACGCCGCCGCCGTCAGCCACGGGTTGCGAGCGTCGTCGACGCGCACGGTCTCGCTCATGCCTGCTTCTTCCGCCGCATCTCGACGAGGCTGCCGACCATGACCACTCCGATGAGGATGAATCCCTGGGCGACGACCGCCATGTTGGGGTTGACGTTGAGGAACGTGATGTCGGTCCGGATCATCTGGAGGACCACGACCCCGACGATCGGGCCGAAGACGCCGCCCCGGCCGCCGGAGAGGCTGACACCGCCGAGGACGACCGCGGCCACGCTCATGAGCGTGTACGGCCCGGGGACGGGGGTCCCGATCCCGGTGCTCGCGGCCAGGGAGAGGCCGGCGAGGGCCGCGAACAGGCCCGTGAGCATGTAGGCGAGCACCTTGGTCCGGCCGACGGACACGCCGCTCCGGAAGGCCGCCAGCTGGTTGCTGCCGATGGCGTAGATCGAGAGGCCGAGCCGCGACCGCTGGACGGGGATCCAGATGACGGCCACGACGACCACGAGGACGATCGCGGCCTTGGCTATCCAGTCGACGCCGATCCCACCCGACACCAGGTCCTTTAACCACTGCGCCACTGCGCCCCCCGGCGCACCCCGGACCAGCAACGCGCACCCGGCCCACACGAACGACATGGCCAGCGTGACCACGATGTCCGGGACGCGGGTCAGCACGATGAGGCTGCCGTTCACCGCGCCGAGCGCGAGCCCCAGGAGGAGCACCCCCACGACAACGACGACGCCGAACTCCGCGGACTGTCCTTCCATCGCCGTCGCCGTGATGACGCCCGTGAGGGCCATCATCGACCCGATCGACAGGTCGATGCCGCCCGAGATGACCACGACCGCCTGGCCGACGGCCGCCAGGGCGAGCGGCAGCACGGCGATGGCGAGGCCCTGGATCGCGGAGACGCCGTAGCGAGGCTGCAGCACCCTGGCGAACACCACGAGGACGATGAGCAGCCCGACGAGGCTGAGCGTCCACGCGTTGCGGCGAACCCACGAGGCGAGCGCGTCCACCGGGCGAGCGCGAGCGGCCTCGACGGGGGCGGTGGCCGTGGTCATCGGTCGCTCGCCGGCATCCCGCCGTCGCCGTCGGATGGTGCCGGCCCATCGCCCCCGGTGTCCGCGACGTGCTCGGCCGCGAGGTGCTCCGGCATCCGCGCGTCCGCCCGGAGGTTGTAGGCCGCCCGGAGGAGGCCCGCCTCGTCAGCATCCGCCCCGTCGATCTCGGCCACCACCCGGCCACCGAAGATGACGATCGCGCGATCGCAGGCGAGCTCGACTTCCTTGAGCTCCGAGGTGTAGAGGAGGACGGCGGCGCCGGCCTCCGCGAGGTCGCGGAGGAGCACGTAGATCTGGGCCTTGGTGCGGATGTCGATGCCGCGGGTCGGGTCGAAGCAGAGCATCGTCCGGACACCGCCGGCGACCCAGCGCGCGATCGTCACCTTCTGCTGGTTGCCGCCGGAGAGCCGTCGCACCTCGCCCTTCGCACGGGTGTCGATCTGCAGGGTGGAGATGGCGCCGTCAACGCGCTTCCGTTCGTCGCCGAGGTTGATGAGGCCCCAGCGGCGGAGCCGCGTGGAGAACGGGAGCGCGATGTTCTCGCGGACCGAGCGCTGCATGAGCAGGGCCTCCGCGCGATCGGCCGCCACGTAGACCAGGCCGGCGCGGATGGCGTCCGCGGGATGGTGGAACGCCACCGGCGAGCCGTCGACGAGCAGCTCGCCGCCACTCGGGCGCACCGAGCCAGCGAGGACGTCGAACAGCTCGTCCTGCCCCTGGCCCTCGAGAGCCACGACCCCCAGCACCTCGCCGGGGTACAGGTCGAACGAGACGTCGTGCAGCTTGGTGCCGTGGCTGAGCCCGCGGGCCGTGATGCGTGGCTTCGCATCGGGAGCGACGGTCTTCCGGGCGACCCGGTCGGACTGCGCCGACATGTCCCCGGCCGCCTGGCCCAGCATGAGCTCGACGATGCGTTCCTCCGAGCCGGGCGTGACGTCCACGACGCCGACGGTCTCGCCCTCGCGCAGCACGGTCGCCCGGTCGCAGACGGCGGCGATCTCGATCATCCGGTGGGAGATGAAGATGACGGACCGCTCCCCGCCTCGCTGGCGGCCGACCACCTCCAGCACGCGCTCGGTGAGGTTCGCGGGCAGGGCCGCCGTCATCTCGTCGAGCATGAGCACGTCGGGCTCGATCGCGAGCGCGCGGGCGAGGTCGATGATCCGGAGCGAGGCGAGCGGCACGCGCCGCGCCATGCTCGACAGATCCAGGGACGGCAGGCCCAGCTCGCCGATCCAGTGGCGGAAGGGCTCGATCGGCGTCTCCGTGAGGCGCAGGTTCGAGCGGATGTCGAGGTCCGGGATGAGCGCCGGCTCCTGGTAGACGGAAACGAGGCCGCCGCGGCGCGCCTCGGCCGGCGAGTGGACGGTGCGCTCCCGGCCGCGGATGGCGATCGTTCCGGCATCGGGATGGACTGCACCGGTGAGGATCTTGACGAGCGTGCTCTTGCCGGCGCCGTTGGCGCCGATGAGCGCGTGGACCTCGCCCTGCCGCACGGACAGGGACGCGGATCTCAGCGCGACGACGGCGCCGTACGTCTTGGAGACGCCCGTCGCCTCGAGCAGGAGGTCGGCAGCGGTGAGGGTCATCGATCCGCCGGTGGATGGGGAGGCGTGGGGGATGCCGGCGGACCGGCATCCCCCACGATGTCAGCGACCAGAAGGTCTAGTCGTTCGGGCCCTTGCAGGCGACGGCCTGCTCCGGGGTGTAGCTCGTCCAGCCCTCGATCTCGAGGCCGAGCGGCCAGAGCGGGTCGAGGCCCTCGACGGTCACCCAGGACTCGAGCGTGGACTTGCCCTCGTCGGTCAGGTTGTCGACCACGATCGGGCTGAGGAGGACCGTGTTCGGCTGCGTGGCCGACGGATCGGTCTCGACGGTCTCGTCCCGGAGGAGCTTGAGCGCCAGGCTCACGCCAGCGCCGCCGACGGCGGCGGTGTTCGTGACGGCGGCACCCTCGAGGCCCGGGAAGCCCTCCGGGTCCAGGAGCTGGGCGACGAAGCCGCCGATGTCGGCGTCGACGATCGGCACGAACTCCTTGCCGGCGGCCTTGATGGCGTCGACGATCTGCTTGCCCATGCCGGACGACCAGATGCCGTCGATCTCGTCGTACTGGCCGGCCGCGATGAAGTCGTTCATCTGCTGGGTTGCGGTGGTCGGATCCCAGCCGGTCCAGACGCCTTCCGCGGTCGGGACGACCTGTGATGCCCGGGTAGTCCTTGAGGACTTCCTGGAAGCCGATGTCGCGGTCCGAGTCGGCCGGATGGCCGGCGGCGCCGCGCGAGTAGTAGACGGTGCCTTCGCCGCCGAGCTTCTCGAACAGCCACTTGGCGCCGAGCTTGGCGTACTCGATCTGGTTGTTGTACAGGTTGTACGTGTCCGGGTCGGTCACGTACGCGTCGATCGAGATGGTCCTGATGCCGGCGGCCTTGGCCTCCTGGAGCGCCGGGTTGAGCGCGGACGGATCGTTCGGGTTGAAGACGATCGCGTCGACGCCCTTGGCGATCAGGTCGCGGATGTCGGAGAGCTGGCCGGCCGCGTCGGTGTTCCGGTGGATGACCGTGAGCTCCGACACGCCGCCGGACGCAAGGGCCTCTGCCTTGGCGGTGCAGACCTGCTCCTCGCGGAAGCCGTTGCCCACCGAGGCGCCGTTCGAGTACCCGATCTTGAACTGGTCGCTGCTCCCGCCGTCGCTGCTACACGCGCCGACGACGATCGCCAAGCCCGCGAGCCCGACGAACAGTCGGGCCACGCGGGATCGCTTGTCGAACATTGACTCCTCCTTGTGCGCCGGCGCGCGTCCGCGTCGCCTGGCGCCTTGTCTTCCCGTGGGGGAACATGCAGGCTTGGGTCCGCTACACCTCCTGTTGTTCGGGGTCTGCATTCCCCTGCTGGATGATCGCACGCGCGAGACGCTGCGCGCGCTCCCGGTACGCCTCGTCGAAGAGGTCACGGATGCTGCGGCGGCGGGCGCTGCGGGCCATCTCGACCGGCACCGCGGAGCGTCCGCCGGCCGAGAGGACGCTCATCACGTCGCGGGGTGGAGCCAGGTGCGGCGACGTCATCCGGCGGCAACCTCCTCGTCGAGCAGGACCGGCTCCCACCGACCGGATCGCATCGAACGATACGCCGCGTCGAGGATGCCGTTCACGACGAGGCCGTCCTCGAGGGTCTCGCTCGGCGGGCGTGCCGGCCCGGAAGCTCTCGACGACGTCGGCCATCATCGCGTCGTGGCCGTGGACGCGGACCTCGTCGGGCATCGGGAAGACCCAGCCGGTGTCGGTGTCCGCCTTCTCGCCGAGATACCCGGCGGCGTGGCCGATGAACGCCCGGATGGCGCCGGTGCCCATGTCGTGGACCATGCGTCCGTTGTCGCCGTAGACCTCGAAGCGGCCCTCGAGGCCGCCCTTGGAGGTCCACGACACGTCGCAGGTGGCAGCCCGGCCGTCCGCGAAGCGGATGACCATCACCGCGTTGTCCTCGCCGCTCGTCCGCGCCCCGTGGACGAGCGTGTCGCCCCAGGCGAAGACCTCCTTGACCGGGACGTCCTTCCCCAGCAGGTAGCGGGCGACCTCGGCCCCGTGCGAGGCCATGTCGAGGAGCGCCCCGCCGCCGGCCAGCTCGGCGTCCCAGAAGTGCGCCGCATGGGGGCCGCTGTGGCCCTCGCGCGCCCGGATCGTGGTGACGCGGCCGATGGCGCCCGCGTCGACCATCTCCTTCATCCGCATCATGTCGAGGTTGAAGACGACGTTCTCGAGATAGGCGCTCCAGACGCCCGCGGCCCGGACGGCCCGCAGCATCTCGGCCGCCTCCGCCGCGTTCCGCCCGAGCGGCTTCGTGCAGGCGACCGCCTTGCCCGCCGCCGCGGCGGCGAGGACGGCCTCCTTGTGGAGGTGGTTCGGCAGCGAGACGACGACGAGGTCCACCTCCGGGTCCGCACAGAGCTCCTCGATGGTGGCGAAGGGCCGGCTGCCGAAGCGCTGGGCGAACGCGTCGCGCCGCTCCTGGTTCGCGTCGGCGTTCGCCACGACCCGGGCGTCCGGGACGTAGCGGAGGCCCAGCGTGTGGAACTCCCCGATGAAGCCAGAGCCAAGCATCCCGACGCCGACGGGGCGCATCAGTAGCCTCCAGTCTCGGCGGTCGCGGCCATCGCCGGCATCGCGCCGGCCCGCCGCGCCCGGAAGTCGTCGATGATCGTCGCCGTCGCCGTCGCCCCGATTCGGGTGACGCCGAGGGCCATGACGGCGAGGAGGGCGTCGAGCGTCCGGACGCCGCCGGCGGCCTTGACCTGGACGTGCGGGGAGGTGCTCGCCCGCATGAGGGCGAGATCCTCGTGGGTGGCCCCGCTCGGGGCGAAGCCGGTGGACGTCTTCACGAACTCGGCGCCGGCCGCCTCGGTGAGGCGGCAGGCCCGGACCTTCTCGTCGTCGGTCAGGTAGGCGTTCTCGAAGATGACCTTGACGATCGCGCCGCCAGCGTGGGCGACCTCGACGACCGCCGCGATGTCGTCCCGCACGTCGGCGTCGCGGCCGGACCTGAGGGCCCCGATCCGGAGCACCATGTCGAGCTCGCTCGCCCCGTCGTCGAGGGCCAGGCGAGCCTCGAGGAGCTTCGTCTCGGTGCGGTGGTTGCCGTGGGGGAAGCCGATCGTCGTGCCCACGGCCACGTCGGTGGCGGCGAGGATCGCGGCGGCCCGGGCGACGTCGGCCGGGCGGACGCAGACCGAGGCGACGTCGTAGCGGGCCGCGAGCCGGCAGCCGTCTTCGACGAAGGCGTCGTCGAGCTCGGGCCGCAGGAGCGAGTGGTCGATCGTCTTCGCGATGTCGCGCTCGGTCACGCGGCCGAGGAGGTCGGCGAGGAGCTCCGGGGTGAGATCCCCGGGCTGGCGCGGGGCCGTGACCTCGGCCCAGGAGGGCGTCGGGACGCTCACCGGCAGTACGGCCGGAGGACGTCGCGGGCGATGAGGAAGCCCTGCTTGACCTTCTCGTCGGTGCCCTCGAAGCGGCGGTCCTCGTGCTCGATGATGCAGTCGCCCTCGTAGCCCTGGCGGTAGAGCTCGCTGAAGACGACGCTCCAGTCGACCTCGCCGAGGCCGGGGATCCGCGGGATCTGCCAGCCCATGCCGAGCGAGAAGACGCCGCGCTCGTAGAGCCCGTCGCGGTCGATCATCAGGTCCTTCGCCTGGTAGTGGAGGACGTGCGGCCCGAACTCCTTGAGGAAGCGGCGCATGTCGATCATCTGGAGCACGAGGTGGCTCGGGTCGAAGTTGAGCCCGATCGTGTCGCCCCACTGCTCGAGGATCCGGCGCCACATCCGCGGGGTCGTGGCGATGTTGTGCCCGCCCGGCCACTCGTCGTAGCTGAAGAGCATCGGGCAGTTCTCGAGCGTGATCTTCACGCCCTGGTCCTGTGCGAAGGCCACGATGTCGGGCCAGACTCGAAGGGCCTCCTCCCAGTTCTGGTCCTGGTTCTTCGACCCGTCGCCGCCCATGAACGTGTTGACGAGCGGGATCGCCCATCTTCCGCGCCGCGACCATGACGGCCTTGAGGTGGCCGATGACGGCCTCGCGATGGGCCGGATCGGGGTGCAGCGGGTTCGGGTAGAAGCCGAGGCCGGAGATCGAGAGGCCCTTGGCTGCGATCTCGTCGACGATCTCCGTCGCCTGGGCGTCGGACAGGTTGGCGACGTCGATGTGGCTCGTGCCGGCGTAGCGGCGGGTCGGTCCGGCGGTGCGGGGCCAGCAGGCGATCTCGAGGACCTCGAAGCCCGACGCGGCCGCCCAGTCGGCGACCTCCATCGAGCGGCGTCTCGGGGAACGGGGCGGTGAGGAAGCCGAGCTTCATCGCGATGCGTCCTCCGTGGTGGCGTGGTTGCGCGGTCGGGCGGGTACGGCCCGGCTCACGCGTCGCGGTCGACGTCGACCCAGCGGCCCTCGCGGGCGCTCGTCGCGATCGCGTCGCCGACGAGCATCTCGTCGTGGCCGTCGGCGAAGGTCGGGTAGACGGGGCGATCGGCCGGGCCGCCGGCGGCGACGTGCCGCGTAGACGGCGCGGTAGAGCGCCTTGAACGTGTCGGCGAAGCCCTCGACGTGGCCGCCGGGGAGGCTCGCCGCGGCCGTGCCGGCGGCGTTCATGAGCGCCGGGTTGCGCAGGAGGAGCTCGTTCGGGCGCGTCGCGATGGCCGATCCACAGGGCGTCGGGGCTCTCGGAGTCCCAGGCCGCGGCGGCGACCGAGCCGTCGATCTCCCACTGCAGGGAGTTCTTGCGGCCGGCGCTCACCTGGGAGACGGCGAGCGCGCCGCGCGCCCCGCCCTCGAAGCGCAGCAGGATCGTCGCCGACGTCCTCGGTCACGATCTCGCGGGCGACGGTGTCAGCGGCCCGCTCCGTCGAGAAGGTCTCGACCGGGCCGGTCGGCTGGTAGCGCACCTTGACGAACGTCGCCAGGTCGGCCATGACGCTCTGCGATGCGCCGGCCGCCGACGAACGACACGAGGTCGAGCCAGTGGGTGCCGATGTCGCCGACCGCGCGGAGCGTGCCGCCCTCGGCTCGGGTCGAGCCGCCAGTTCCAGTCGGTGTCGAGGAGCAGCCAGTCCTGGAAGTAGTGGCCGGTGACGAGCCGGACGTCGCCGAGCTCGCCGGCGCGGACCATGGCGGCGGCGTGCTGGTTGAGCGGGTAGAAGCGGATGTTGAAGTTGACCGCGTTGACGACGCCGGCCTCGCGGGCGAGCCGGACGAGCTCCGCCGACTCGGCCGACGTCGTGCGCGAGCGGCTTCTCGCAGACGACGTGCTGTCCGGCGGCCAGGATCCGGCTTGACCTGCGGGAAGTGGAGGACGTTCGGCGACGTCACGTGGACGACGTCGACGCGCTCGTCGGCGAGCAGCTCGTCGAGCGTGGCGTAGGCGCGGGGGAGGCCGAGCTCGGCGATCCGCTTCGCCCCGTGCTCCGGGTGAGCCTCGAGCAGGCCGTGGACCGTGGACGCCGAGCCGGCGCAGGGCCTCGATGTGGACGGTGCCGATGAACCCGCTGCCGATGACGGCGGCGCCGACGTCGCTGACGCGTCTCATCCGCTTGGCCTCTCCTTCTCAACGCAGGGTCTGCCGACCGAGAGGCAGTCTAGACGACTAGACGGCTCGCGCGCGGGCCGCGGAGGGCGAGGCGGCGCCCCCAGGGCCCGGCGCGTTCCCGAGTCCACGGCGGTTCCTGCCCTGGGGCAGGGCGGCCTACGCGGTTGCGGCCTCGACGACCGCCTGCGCCTCCTCGAGCACGCGGGCGAGGTGCTCCTCGCCGAGGAAGCTCTCCGCGTAGAGCTTCGTAGACGTTCTCGGTGCCCGACGGCCGCGCCGCGAACCAGCCCTGCGTGCGTCACGACCTTCAGCCCGCCGATCGAGCGCGCCGTTCCCGGGCGCCGTCGTGAGGATCGGCGGTGATCGGGTCGCCGGCGAGCGTCGAGGCCGTGACGTCCGACGGCGAAAGCCGGCCCAGGGCCGCCTTCTGCTCCGGCGTCGCCGGCGCGTCGACGCGCCGGTAGGCGGGCGCGCCGAAGCGCGTCGGTCAGCGCCGCGTACGCCGCCGCCGGGTCGCGGCCCGTCCGCGCGGTCAGCTCCGCGGCGAGCAGGCAGGCGATGATCCCGTCCTTGTCGGTCGTCCAGATCGTGCCGTCGCGGCGGAGGAACGACGCGCCGGCGCTCTCCTCGCCGCCGAAGCCGAGCGTGCCGTCGACGAGCCCGTCCACGAACCACTTGAAGCCGACCGGGACCTCGACGAGTCGCCGCCCGAGGTCCGCGACGACGCGGTCGATGATGCTCGACGAGACGAGCGTCTTGCCGACGGCGACGTCCGGCGCCCCAGGTCCGCCCGCCGCCGAACAGGTAGGCGATCGCGGCGGCGAGGAAGTGGTTCGGGTTCATGAGGCCGACGCCCGGCGTGACGATCCCGTGTCGGTCGGCGTCGGCGTCGTTGCCGAGCGCCAGGTCGAAGCGGTCGCGGAGCTCGACGAGCCGGGCCATCGCGTACGGCGACGACGGGAT
The DNA here is from genome assembly GCA_963736545.1 of uncultured Chloroflexia bacterium. Lineage (GTDB taxonomy): Bacteria > Chloroflexota > Limnocylindria > Limnocylindrales > CSP1-4 > CTSoil-043. The sequence continues at coordinate 1,974,778 of CAVTPA010000001.1, read as the reverse complement.
CCATCCGGATCCGCCCGTCCCAGTCGAGGGTCATGAAGCCGAAGCTGCGGGTCGACCGTCGTCGTTGGTCACGGTCAGGTCGAGGCCGTAGCGCTCGCCGATCGCGCCCCAGTAGGCGACGCTCGGCGCCGCCGAGCGGGTCGACGCCGAGCCGGAGGCCGGAGGCGGCGATCGCCTCGAGTCGACGACGGCGCCGAGGTCGGCGACGTACGTGCCGAGGAAGTCGTGGTCGGTCGCGCTCGCGCGCGCCTGCTCGTACGGCACGCGCGGGACGCCCGCGAGGCCGTCGGATCCGGTCGCCTCGAGGATCCGGTTCGCCTCGTCCTGGATCGCCCGGCGTGACGTCCGTGTCGGCCGGGCCGCCGTTCGGCGGGTTGTACTTGAAGCCGCCGTCCTCCGGCGGGTTGTGGGAGGGCGTGACGACGATGCCGTCGGCGAGGCCGGTCGCGCCGCGCTCCCGGTTCGCGCACGAGGATGGCGTGCGAGATCCCCGGGGTCGGCGTGAAGCCGTCGGCCGCGTCCACCCGGACGTCGACGCCGCGCGCCACGAGGACCTCGAGGGCGGTCCGGAAGGCCGGCTCCGACAGCGCGTGCGTGTCGCGCCCGAGGAACAGCGGCCCGTCGTAGCCCTTCGACGCCCGGTAGCGGCAGATCGCCTCGGTCGTGGCCAGGATGTGGGCCTCGTTGAAGGCGGCCCGGAACGACGACCCGCGGTGCCCGGACGTCCCGAAGGCGACGCGCTGGGCCGGGACCGTGGGGTCCGGCGCGATCTCGTGATAGGCGCGGAGGAGGGCGTCGAGGTCGACGAGGTCGGAGGGTTCCGCCGGGCGTCCGGCGCGTGGGCTCTGCGTCATCGGGAACCTCGTCGCATGTGGCCGTCGCGGGCCGCCGGCGGCCTCCCCTCACGATACCGCGCCCGTGCTGCCGCGGACCGGCGTGCGGCGACCCGTGGTGCACGCCCGCGCGCGGCAGGACCGCGCGGCGACGAGCGCGCCCGCGCGCGGGCGGCCAACCTGTCAGAAGCTCGTCCTGCACACCGTATGCGCGGTCGCGGGCCCGCTCTGCTCGGTCGTGACCGCCCTGTGGCGGTGGCGAGCGTCCAGTTCGTGCTCACGGCACCTCGGCCGCGGCCGCCGGAGGCACCGCGCGACGTCCGCGGGTGGGTGCTCGCGACTCCCGACCGACCATACGGTTCGTCCGGCGCGCAATTGACAGGATGAGGTCCAGGGTGCGGCTGGATCGCCCTCGGGTCAGCTTGCGGCCGTGCTGCTCAGTCCGCCTCCCGCGCAGGCCGCGCAGAGGCCCCGGAAGATCACCTGGGCCTCGTCGATCCGAGCGCCGGCGACGTCCGGCTCCAGGCACGGCCGCTCGCCCCGCACGCACGGGACGTCGACGACCGTTCCGCAGGCACGGCAGACGAGGTGGTGATGCCAGGTGCGGGCCGCCTCGTAGCGGGTCGTGCCGGGGCCGGCGTCCGCGACGAGGACGACGCCGCCGGCGACGAGCGCCGCCAGCGCGTGGTACAGGCTGGCCCGCGGGATCGCGGCGCCGGCCGCGGCCATCTCCCGGGCGACGTCGTCGGCCGTGCGGTGGCCGCCGCTCCGCTCGAGGGCCTCGACGATCGCCACGCGGCCCCGCGTGACCCGGAGGCCGGCGTCTCGCAGCCGCCCTGCCGGGTCGGCCCGCAACCCTGCCGGGTCGGCCCGCAACCGCCCCGCCGGGTCGCCGCTCACCGGATCTGGGCGCGGAGCATCCAGACCTGCTTCTCCAGGCCGCCGCCGATCTCGATGAGGATGCCCTGGGTGGCCAGGTCCGAGTCGCCGATCTTGGTGGCGCGGTCGCGCAGGCGGGCGGCGACCGTGGACAGTCGCTCGGCCATCGCCTCGACGGTCGCCTCATCGCGCTGCCAGCCGGCCCCGGCCTCGGGGAGCGGCGTGGCGGCCGCGACCGTGGCGGCCCGCCCGTCGGGGGTCACGCCGATCGTGGTCAGCCGCTCGGCGACGTCGTCGTACCAGAGGCGCACGGCGTCGGTGATCTCGTCGAGCTGGAGGTGGACGGCCCGGAAGTGCGGGCCGACGACGTTCCAGTGGTACTGCTTCGCCTGGAGGGCAAGGTCGATCAGCTCGACGAGGCTGTCCTGGAGCGCGTTCTTCACGGCCTTGGACGGAGTCGACGGGGCGGCGGGCATCGGGGTCTCCTTCGGTGTGGTTCGGTCGCGGTGGCGCCGGAACCGTACCACCTACATTGGACAATGTCCAATAAAGAGCGGACATGGCGCCGCCGCCGCCGGGGGCCTCGGCCTCGCCGCGCCGGGTCCGCTCGGCTGCTGCCACGGGCCCGACAGGCGACCTGTCGCGGATCCGACACTCCCGTCGTCGCCGGCGTGGCAGACTCGCCGCCGGTCGCGCACACTCGGCGGTGGCACGCGGCGCGGGCCGCCGTCCGCACGTGCCGCGCCGCTGTCGCGCCGCGCCACCCGGATCCGGAGGCTCCCGTGCACTTCGCCGCCACGCCCGACGAGGTCCGGGCCCTGACCGATGCCGCCCTGGCCGACGCGGACGCCCTCGTCGCGGCCGCCGTTGCCGCGGCCGGCGGGGCACGCGCCGAGGACACGATCCAGCTGTTCGACGACGCCTTCGACGCCCTCGCCGTCGCCAACGGTCGCGGGGCGTTCCTCGCCGCCGTGGCGGTCGATCCGGCCGTGCGGGACGCCGCCCAGGAGGCCGACGAGCGGCTCACGACGTGGCATGTCGAGCTCCCGTTCCGCGACGACGTCGCGGCCGCCGTCGCGGCGTGTGCGTCGGCGCCCGGGGCGCGGGACCTCGCGCCGGAGGAGCGCCGGTTCCTCGACCACCTGCAGCGGGACGTCCGGCGGGCCGGCCACGGGCTCGCGCCGGAGGTCCGCGACGAGGTCCGGGTCCTGCTCGGCCGGCTGGTGGCGGTCGAGTCGGCCTTCACCCGGAACCTCGCCGAGTTCAAGGGCGGCCTCGACCTCGCGCGCGACGACCTGGCCGGCCTGCCGGACGCCTACGTCGACCGGCTGCAGCCGGGCAGCGACGCGGGAACGCTCCGGGTCACGCTGGCGACGCCCGACCTCATGCCCTTCCTCGAGCAGGCCACCCGCCGCGACCTGCGAGAGCGGCTGGAGGCCGCCTGGTTCGGCAAGGCGCACGAGGAGAACGCACCCCTCCTGGCGGAGGCGCTCGAGATTCGGCGGCGCGCGGCCGCGCTCCTGGGCTACCCGACGTGGGCGCACTACCGCCTCGAGGAGAAGATGGCCGCCGACCCCGCGGCCGTGGAGGCGCTCTACGCGTCGATCGTCGGCCCGCTCCGGGCGAAGGCCGTGGACGAGCTCGCCGCAATGGTCGAGGTGCTTCGCGGGGCCGGCGAGGAGCCGCCCGTGCGGAGCTGGGACTGGCGCTGGTGCGACACGCGCCGGCGGTCGAGCGCCTTCGCCGTCGATCCCGACGAGCTCGCGGCGCACCTTCCGCTCGACGCCGTGCTGGATGGGCTGCTCGGGCTCACCGCCGAGGTCTTCGGCCTGCGATACCAGGCCATCGCGACCGACGACGCCTGGCACCCCGAGGTTCGCGGCCTCCGGGTGACCGACGCGGCGAACGGCGAGGTCCTCGGCGACGTCCTGCTCGACCTGCACCCACGGGACGGCAAGTACGGCCACGCCGCGGCGTTCCCGCTCGCCCCGTCCCGGCGACTGACCGACGGCACGCGGCGCCCGCCCCTGACGGCGATCGTCGCCAACCTCCCGGCGCCGTCCGCGGACGCGCCGGCGCTCCTGCGCCACGACGACGTGGTCACGCTCTTCCACGAGTTTGGGCACGTCCTCCATTCGACGCTGATCCGGACGCGCTTCACCCGCTTCAGCAGCGAGATCGAATGGGACTTCGTCGAGGCGCCGAGCCAGATCCTCGAGCACTGGGCGTGGCAGCCGGACGTCCTGTCCCGGTTCGCCCGCCACCACCGCACGGGCGCCCCGATCCCGCGGTCGCTCGTGGACCGGCTCGTCGCGAGCCGCGACCTTGACGTCGGCCTCAAGACCCTCCGCCAGATCGCCCTCGGCCTGATGGACCTCGGGATCCACGGCGCCACGCCGGTCGACCCCGACGAGGCCGACCGGCTGGCCCACGAGCGGACCGGCTTCCCGTACCACGAGGGGACCCACCAGCCCACGGCGTTCGGGCACCTGGCCGGCGGGTACGACGCCGGGTACTACGGCTACCTCTGGGCGAAGGTGTACGGCGACGACATGTTCGGCCGCTTCGAGACCGAGGGCGTGACGTCGCCCGCCGTCGGCCTCGACTACCGGCGCGAGATCCTCGAGCCGGGCGGCAGCCGCGCCGCGATCGACCTGCTCCGCGGGTTCCTGGGTCGCGAGCCCTCGCCGGCCACGTTCCTGCGGCTGCTCGGGATCGAGGCGGCCGCGGAGGGCTGAGGCCGGCCGCGACCCGCGACCATCCCGGGGCGCGGGCCCTCTACAGCGCCTTGACCGCCGTGATGAGCTGGGCGATGCCGTCCTTCGCGTCGGCGAACAGCATCCCCGTCTTGGGGTTCGCGTAGAGCTCGTTGTCGATGCCCGCGTAGCCCCGGCCCATCGAGCGCTTGATGACGATGATCGACTTCGCGTGGTCGACGTTGAGGATCGGCATGCCCGAGACCGGGTTGCCGGGCCGCCGCGCCGCCGGGTTCGTGACGTCGTTGGCGCCGATGACGAGCGCCACGTCGCAGCGGTCGAACTCGGGGTTGATCTCGTCCATCTCCTTGAGCTGCGGATAGGGCACGTTCGCCTCGGCGAGAAGGACGTTCATGTGCCCCGGCATCCGGCCGGCCACGGGATGGATCGCGTACGTGACCTCGACGTCGCGCTCCTCGAGGAGCTCGGCCAGCTCGCGGACCGCGTGCTGGGCCTGGGCGACGGCGAGGCCGTAGCCGGGGACGACGATGACGCTGTTCGCGTACGCCAGCTGGATCGCGACGTCGTCGGCCCCGATCGAGCGGACCGACCCGCCCGCGCCGGCGACCGCCCCGACCTCGCCCTCGCCGCCGCCGAACCCGCCGATCATGATGTTCAGGATCGAGCGGTTCATCGCGTCGGCCATGAGCTTCGTCAGGATGGCGCCCGAGGCGCCGACGAGGGCCCCGGCGATGATGAGGATCGGGTAGTTCAGCACGAAGCCGGCCATCGCGACCGCCGTGCCGGTGAAGGCGTTCAGCAGCGAGATGACCACCGGCATGTCGGCCCCGCCGATCGGCAGGACCATCGTGATGCCGAGGACGAGCGACGCGGCGAGGATCGCGCCGAGGACGAGGATCGCGACGGCCGGGTCCAGGGCGATGGCGCCGGCGGCATTGGACACGAGAAGGCCGGTCCCGGCGACGACGCCCAGCGCGACGACGACGGTGAGGGGTCGCGTGAACGGCAGGATGATCGGCTTGCCGCTGACGACGCCCATGAGCTTTCCCGACGCGAGGAGCGAGCCGGTGAAGGTGACCGCCCCGATCACGACGTCGAGGACGGTGAAGACCGTCGTGGAGACGACCGGCGTGCCGGTGGTCGCGTGGCCGATGAAGTCCTCGATCGCGACGAGCGTGGCCGCGCCGCCGCCGACGGCGTTGAAGAGCGACACCAGCTGGGGCATGCCGGTCATCGGGACGGTCCGCGCCGTCCACAGGCCGAGTCCGCCGCCGATCGCGAAGCCGACGACGATGATCGCCCAGGCGGCGACCGAGAGCCCCTCCTCCCGGAGGACGAGGCCGATGAGCGTCGCCCCGATCGCAACGGTCATCCCGCCGGCCGACAGGAGGTTGCCGTTGCGGGCGGTCGCCGGCGAGTTCATGAGGTGGAGGCCCAGCACGAAGCAGACGGCTCCGCCGAGCTGGGCGATGAACACGAGGGTCTGGAGGGTCTCGCCGTCCACTGCGGCCCCCGTCAGGACTTCGCCTCGGCCTTGGGGGCCGCAGGCTTCTTCTTGAACATCTGGAGCATCCGGTCGGTGACGACGTACCCGCCGACCACGTTCATGGCGCCGAAGGCCATAGCGACGAAGGCGAGGACGTAGCCGAGCGGGTCGTCCGCCTCGGCGGCGATGACCATGGCGCCGATGACGATGATCCCGTGGATCGAGTTGGCGCCCGACATGAGCGGCGTGTGGAGGGTCGCCGGGACCTTGGCGATGACCTCGAAGCCGACGAGGATCGAGAGGGTGAAGATCGTGATCGCGACGAGCAGCTCGTTCACGAGGCACCTCCGGCCGCGGGGGCGGGCTCGAGGAGCTTCGCGGTCGCCGGCTGGACGACCTTCCCGCCGTGGGTGATGAGGACGCCCGCCGTGATCTCCTCCTCGGTGTCGAGGACGAGCTCGCCGTCCTTCACGAGGTGGACGAGGAGGGCCTGGAGGTTGCGGGCGTAGAACTGGCTGGCGCTGATCGGCACGGTCGCCGGCAGGTTGTCGGGCGCGAGGATCGTCACGCCGTCCTCGGTCGCGACCGTCTCGCCCGCCTTCGACAGCTCGCAGTTGCCGCCGAGCGCGCTGGCGGCCATGTCGAGGATCACGGAGCCGGGCTTCATCGCGCGGACGGCGTCGGCGGTCACGAGGACCGGCGGCTTGCGCCCGGGGACCTGGGCCGTGGTGATGACGACGTCCATCCCCGCGATGACCCCGTTGAGCTCGGCTTGCTGGGCCGCCCGCTCGTCGGCCGTCAGCTCGCGGGCATAGCCGCCCGACCCGGTCGCGTCGATGGCGGTCTTGAGGGTGACGAACTGGGCACCGAGCGACTCGGCCTGCTCCTTCGTCTCGGGGCGGACGTCGTACGCCTTCACGACGGCGCCGAGGCGGCGCGCCGTCCCGATCGCCTGGAGGCCGGCCACCCCGATGCCGAGGATCAGCACGTTCGCCGGCTTGGCCGTCCCGGCCGCGGTCGTCAGGAGCGGGAAGTAGCGCCCGAACGCCTCGGCGGCGACGAGCACCGCCTTGTACCCGGCGATGTTCGCCTGGGAGGAGAGGACGTCCATCGACTGCGCCCGCGACAGCGTGCGGGGGATGGCGTCGAGGCTGATCGCGGTGACGCCATGCTCGGCCAGCGCCTGCATCAGGGCTGGCTCGATGAGGGGCGACAGGAGCCCCACGAGCGCCTGGCCGGAACGGAGCTTGCCGACCTCGTCGGAGGTGGGCTTCTGGACCTTGACGACGCAGTCGCCCTGGCTCCAGGCCTCGTCGCCGGTGACGAGCGTCGCGCCCGCCTCCTCGTACATCGCGTCGGTGTACGACGCGGCCGACCCGGCGCCGCGCTCCACGAGGACGTCGATCCCGGCGGCCTTCAGCTTGGGAAGGACGTCCGGGACCAGGGCAACGCGGTGCTCGCCGGGCAGCGTCTCTCTCGGAACGCCGACCTTCATCTGGGCTCCCTGGGGTGACTCGATGGGACCCAGTGGGGCAGCGGCACACGCGTGAGGAGGCGTGTCGCCGCGCTGGGCCGCGGTAAGGATAGCGCGTGGCCCGGGCAGCGCCCGGTTCCGCAGGAGGATCGGCCGAGGGGATCCGGCGGATGGGCTGCCGCGAACCGTACGATGAGACGGCGCAGCCGACGGGGGAGCCGCCCCCAGCGGCTCGTCCGCTCCATCCGCCCACCAATCGTCCCACCGGAGGTCCGCCGCACGATGCCCGATCCAGCCGCCTCGGCCGACGTCACGATCACCGTCCGCGACGACGGCAACCTGCGCGTCGTGGGCCCGATCACCCTGCTCGACGGCGAGGGGAACGCGTTCGAGGTCGAGGCAGGCAAGCCCGTCTTCCTCTGCCGCTGCGGCGCCTCGGCCACCAAGCCGTTCTGCGACAGCACCCACCGGTCCATCGGCTTCCGGAGCGCCGTCCGGGCCACCGGCCCGGACGGCGGGGACGCCCCGGCCGGCTGACCACGGGACCACCGTCCGTCGGCGCCGTCCCGCGGCCCGGCGGCGTGGCCCGGTCGCGGGCCTCCTCGCCCCGCGTGGCGCACAATCGCCCGGTGACCGAGGACGCGCTGCGCACCTTCACCGCCGACATCCTCCTGACCCTGGGCTTCGTCGCCCTCTTCCTCGTCCTGTTCGCCGCGCATCGGCTCGACCTCCGCCGCCGGCGGCTCCGCGTCGCGGCGCTGCGGGAGGCGCGCGACTTCGGCCCCCGGAGTGACGCGGTCCGCCAGGTGCTGGCCGCGGCCGCCGAGCTCGCGGCGCCCGCTGCCGGGGCGCTCGCCGCGGAGCGCCGCCGCGCCTTCGACTGGGACCCGCGCCTCGACAAGCTGCCGAAGGCCGCCCGCCGGGCGCGGGACCGGGCGTTCGCGAGCGAGCGGGACGACGCCGCTCGGGCCGCCGCCGAGGAGGCGCGCGACGCGGCCCGGCGGGCGCTCGCCGCTGTGAACGTCGCGGAGCAGGTGCGCGTTGAGGCATCGGAGTGCGCCGCGGAGACGGCCGGGGCGATCGTCGCCGCGGACCGCATCCCGGCCGACGAGTTCAGGATGCTGACCCGTGCCTGGCGGACCGCCGTCGGTCCGATCGGTGCGAGCCCCCGCCGCGAGCGGTGAGTCAAGCGCCTACCATGCGCGGCAGGGTGACGTCGAACCGGAGGCATGTGCGATGACGACCGAGCCGCAGCCCACTCCCGCCCTCGCTGCGGCGGCGCGCCGCCGCAGGGAGCTCCGCGAAGCCCTGGTCGCCTTCGAGGACGCGCTCGCCTCGCCGTTCCGCGACATCGAGAGCTGGGTCCGCGACGTCGCGGAACGTCTCGAGGGTCTCCAGAACGCCTTCGCCGAGCACGTCGTCGAGACCGAGCGTCCGGGCGGCCTGTACGACGAGATGTCCCGCGAGGCGTCGCACGTCGCGGCCCGCGCGAGCCGGCTCCGTGCTGAACATCCGGCGATCAGTGCGGCGATCGCGGACGGCCACCGGCGGCTCGACGGCCCGCTGGCGTCCGAGGCCGACGTCGACGCCGTCCGCGACGACCTCCAGCGGCTGATGGGCCGCATCGTCCGCCACCGCCAGGGCGGCGCGGACCTGGTCTGGGAGGCCTACGCCATCGACATCGGCGGCGCCGGCTGACGCGGCCCGGAAGACCCGTGGGGCGTTCGGTCGACCCGCTGGCGCCGCTCCTCGCCGGCGGCGTCGTCGTGATCGACGGCGGCCTCGCCACCGAGCTGGAGGCCGCCGGGCACGACCTGGCCGATCGCCTGTGGTCGGCCCGCCTCCTGGCGGACGAGCCGGGGGCCATCGTCGCGGCCCACCTGGCGTACTTCCGCGCCGGCGCCCGCGTCGCGATCACCGCCAGCTACCAGGCGACGTTCGAGGGCTTCGCGGCCCGCGGGATCGAGCGCGACGCGGCGGCGAGCCTCCTGCGCCGGAGCGTCGAGCTGGCGGCCGAGGCGCGCGAACGGCACCGCGAGGAGGTCGCACCTGCCGACCCGGGGCCGCTCCTCGTCGCCGCGTCCGTCGGGCCGTACGGCGCGTACCTCGCCGACGGCTCCGAGTACACGGGCCGCTACGGGCTCGATCGGACCGCGCTCCGCGACTGGCACCGGGCCCGGCTGCGGGTCCTCTGGGACGCCGGTCCGGATCTCCTCGCCTGCGAGACGATCCCCGTCCTCGCCGAGGCGGAGGCGCTCGCGGACCTCCTCGCCGAGACGACGGCCGTCGGCTGGCTCTCGGTCACGTGCGCCGACGGCGGTCATCTCCGCGATGGCTCGCCGGTCGAGGAGGCCGCGGCGCTCGCCGACGCGACGCCCGGGTTCCTGGCCGTCGGGGTCAACTGCACCGCCCCCGAGCACGTCGCGGAGCTCGCTGCCCGGCTGCGGTCGACGACGTCGAAGCCGATCGTCGTGTATCCGAACTCCGGCGAGGCCTGGGACGCGCGCAGCCCGGCGCTGGCGACCTGCAACGGGCCCGACCGTGGATGTCGCGACGGCGCGGACGTGGGTCGCCGCCGGGGCGAACCTCGTCGGCGGCTGCTGCCGCGTCGGCCCGGCCGACATCGCCGCGCTCGCGAACGACCTCGCCGCCGCGGGCTGAGCGCGGGCCGGTTGCGGGCCCATCGCGGCGTCGCTCAGGCGGCGCCGGCGACCTCCGCGTCGGGCGGGGACGCAGCCGCGGCCCCATCGCCCGACACCTCGGCCGCCCGGCGTCCGGCGGCCCGGCCGCGCGCGACGCACTCCGGGATCCCCACGCCGTGGAAGGCGCCGCCGACGAGGAGCAGCTCGGGGCGGGTGGCCAGCGCCGCTTCCGCGGCCGCAACCCGGTCGAGGTGGCCGACGGTGTAGCGGGGCATCGCCTCCCGCCAGCGGGCGACGCGGCGGAGGATCGGGTCTCCGCGGAGGCCGAGAAGCGTCACGAGGTCGGCGTGGACGGCGGCCGCGATCGTCGCGTCGTCGCCGGCGAGGACGGCAGCCGAGCGCTCGGGCAGGAAGGCTCGGACGAGGACCGTGCCGTCGGGGGCCCGGCCGACCCACTTCGCCGACGTCAGCGTGCAGGCGCCGACGACGAGCGGCTCGTCGGTCGCGACGAGGATGCCCTGGCCGGGCAGCGGCCGCGTCAGCGCCTCCTGGCGGTACCCGAGCGTGACGACGCCCGTCGTCCCGTGGGGGATCGCGTCGATCGCGGCCGCGGCGGCAGGAACCTCGTCGGCGAGGAGAGCGGCGGTCACCGGCGCCGGCGCCGCCAGGACGACCGCGTCGGGGGTCAGTCGCGTGCCGTCGCCGAGCGTGACCCGGGTGCGGCCGCCGTCGCGCTCGAGGCGCGTGACGCGCGTGTCGAGCCGGATCTCCGTGCCGGACGAGCGGGCGATCGCCTCGGCGAGCGTGTCGACGAGCGTGCCGAGGCCGCCGGACAGGCTGAGGAACGGCGACCCCGCGCTCCCGGCGCCGCCCACGCCGGACGCTGCTGCCGCCTTCGCCCGTGCTCGCGCCGCGCGCCCCTGGGCGAGGCTCGCGAGCAGCAGGCTGCGGTGGTCGCGCTCGTAGTCGCGCAGCTGCGGCACAACCGCGAGCAGGCTCAGCTCGTCGACCGGCGCCCCGTAGATGCCGCCGAGCAGGGGATCGGCCAGCCGCTCGACCATCGCCGGCCCGAGGCGCGCCCGCAGGAACGACCCGATCGACACGTCCGCCCCGTTCAGCCGCCGCGGCAGCACGACGTCGAGCCCCGCCCGCATCTTCTGCGGCCACGAGAAGAGTCGCGTCGTCACGAACGGCGCCATCCGCGTGGGCAGGACGAGGCCCATCCCGTCCGGCATCCGGACCAGCTCGCCGCCGGCCCGGATGAAGACCGCGCGCGGCTCGTTCGTCCGGATGATCGCCTCGCCGAGGCCCAGCTCGCGGGCGAGCTCCGTGGCGGCCGGGCGGTAGGAGATGAACGAATCGGGCCCGGCCTCGACGACGAACCCTTCGACGTGCTCGGTCTTGATCTTGCCGCCGAGGCGGTCGTCGGCCTCCACGAGGAGGACCCGGGCGCCGGCCCGCGCGGCCTCGTATGCCGCCGCGAGGCCGCTGATCCCGCCTCCGACGACCACGACGTCGCGGCCTCCACCGGCGACGCCGGCCCCGGCCGCCGTGCCCGGCCGCACCCCGGCGGTCGTGCCCGGCCGCACCCCGGCGGTCGTGCCCGGCCGCACCCCGGCGGTCGTGCCCGGCCGCGCCCCGGCCGCCGTGCCCGGCCGCGCCCCGGCCGCCGTGCCCGGCCGCACCCCGGCGGTCGTGCCCGTGGCCGCGGCCATTGGCCCTCGCCCCGGCCGCACCGAGTCGGAATGCGACTCAGGACGCAGCACGTCGAGCGTGGCATGTACGTCAACTCTGCGTGTTCGCGGATCTGTCGAGCGTGGCAACCCCGAATCCGAGTCGGAAGCCGACTCAGAGCCCCGGACCAGGTCCTCCATCGCCCGCTAGTCCGTGCCGGGCACGAACGGGCAGAGCGGATCCGTCTCGAGCACGTCCCCGGTCCAGGCGTACGCGCGGGCCCGCGAGCCGCCGCAGCGCTCGACGTACGGACAGATCCCGCAGCGGCCCTTGTACTGCGTCGTGTCGCGCAGCGACGTGAACGTCGGGTGCGTCCGGTAGAGGTCGACGACGTCGTCCTTCCGCACGTTGCCGACCGCGACCGGCAGGAAGCCGGACGGGAAGACGTCGCCGGCGTGATTCACGAACATGATCCCGTTGCCGTCGCGGATCCCGAAGCCGCGCCCGACCGAGGTCCGGACGATCTCCTCGTCGGTCATGCCCTCGGCCTCCATCGCCTTGATCGCCACCCGCCGGTAGTGGGTCGCCTCGGTCGTCTTGATCTGGAAGCGGCCCTCCTTCGAGAGGCCGTACAGCCAGTGGAAGAGCTTCTCCGACTGGGCCGGCGTGATCTCCTGCAGCACGCTCCCGCGCCCGACCGAGATGAGGAAGAACAGGCTCCAGCGGAGGATCCCCATCCGGCTCACCGCCTCGTAGGTCGCCGGGAGGTCGTCGAGCGTCGTATCGGTGACGAGGGTGTTGACCTGGATCGGCAGGCCGACCTCGTTGGCCCACTCGGCCGCCCGCATCGTCATGTCGAACGTCCCGTCGACGCCGCGGAGGCCGTCGTGGCGCTCCGGGTCGGAGCCGTCGAGGCTGAGCGAGATCGTCTGGATGCCGGCCGCCTTGAGCGAGCGCAGCCGATCGAGCGTGAAGTCGGGCGTGACGGCGGGTGCCAGCGAGGCCCCGATCCCGCGCTCTGTCGCAGCGACGACGAGCTCCTCGAGGTCGGGCCGGCGGAGCGGGTCGCCGCCGGTGAAGACGACGTGGGGGAGCGGCTCGCCGAAGCCGACGATCCGGTCGAGGAGCGCGCGGCCCTCGTCGGTCGTCAGCTCGAGCGGGCTCCGCTCCGGCTCCGCCGTCGCCCGGCAGTGGCGGCAGGCGAGGCCGCAGGCGAGCGTCGTCTCCCAGTAGACGAGCATCGGGGCGCGGTCGTACACGAGCCCGCGCGGCTTGACGGCACCGACCCCCGGCAGCGCTCCCGGGTGGCCGCCGGGGTTCCCGCCCGGATGGCCACCCGGGTGCACGCCGGGACTGGATGCGGCGGGGCGGCCGGCCGGGGCCGCCGGGGGACGCTGCGTCTCGACCATCGGTGGTGTTCCTCTCGTGATCAGCGGGCGACGGTCGACGCGGCCAGGGCCGTCTCGGTCAGGTCGGCGAGGCCGGCGATGAAGGTCGGGTCGTCGTTCATCGAGCGGGCTCGCTCGAGGCGGATCCCGGCCTCCCGGGCGACGGCCTGGGCCTCGATGTCGATGTCGTAGAGCACCTCGAGGTGGTCGGCCACGAAGCCGACCGGGCGGACGACGAGCTCGCGTACGCCCTCCCGCCCGAGTCGGCGGATCTCGTCGAGGATGTCCGGGCCCAGCCACGGCTCGCCGGTCCGACCGGCGCTCTGGAACGCGAACTCGTACGTGTCGATCCCCAGTCGTGCCGCCACGAGGGCCGCCGTGGCCGCGAGCTCGGCGGGGTAGACGTCGCCCTCGGCGACCACCCGCGCCGGCAGGCTGTGGGCGGTGAACATGACCCGCACGGCCGCGGGATCCGGAAAGCGGCGGAGCGCCTCGGCAGTGGTCCCGGCCAGGGCCTCGATGAAGCGCGGCTGGTCGTGCCACGAGTCGACGAAGACGACCTCGCGGCGCTTCCCCGTCGAGCCCGGCCAGCGCCGAGTCCACCGCGCGGCGGTAGCCGGCCGCGTTCGACGACTTCTGCGGGGCGAGGGCGATCGCCGCGAAGCGCTCCACGCCGTCGGCGACGATCTCGTCGACGATCGCGCCGATGCGCGGCTCGATGTGGCGCATCCCGGCGTAGACCCGGATCGGCCGGCCACGCCGGGCCAGCTCCGTCTGCACGGCGTCGCGCTGCCGCTCCACGATCCGGGAGAGGGGCGAGCCGCTGCCGATCGCCCGGTAGCGCCCGAGCAGCTCTTCGAGGAGGTGGGGCGGCGGCGGGCTCCCGCGCCGGATGTCGGTGTAGTAGGCCTCCACCTGGTCGAGGCGGTCGGGGCTCCCGTAGGCCATGAGGAGAACGGCGTCGACGGTCATGCGGGGCTCCCGGTGGCGGCGGTGGGGACGAAGTTGTGCTCGTGGACGAGGTCGACGAGGCGGGCGAGGACGTCGGGATCGGTGCCGGGGAGGACACCATGGCCCAGGTTGAAGACGTGGCCGGGCCGTCCGCCGGCGGCCTCGAGGATCGCCGTCGCGTCGCGGGCGACGGCGTCCCACGGGCCGAGGAGCAGCGTCGGGTCGAGGTTGCCCTGGACGCCGTGCCGCGGCCCGACGACGTCCCAGCCCTCGGCCAGGTCGATCCGCCAGTCGAGGCCGATCACGTCGCCGCCGGCGGCCGCCTGCTGGCGGAGGAGGCCGGCCGAGACGACCCCGAAGTGGATGGTCGGCACGCCGAGCGGCGCGAGCCGGGCGAAGATGCGGCCCATCCAGGGGGCGACGCTGCGGCGATAGTCGGCCGGGCTCAGGGCGCCGACCCAGGAGTCGAAGACCTGGACCGCCTGCGCACCCGCGGCCACCTGGGCGGCGAGGTAGGCGACGGTCGTCTCGGCGAGGCGGTCCATGAGCGCCGCCCACGCCTGCGGCTCGGCGTGCATGAGCGTCTTCGTGCGGGCGAAGCTCTTCGACGGCCCGCCCTCGACGAGGTAGCAGGCGAGCGTGAACGGAGCGCCCGCGAACCCGATGAGCGGGACCGGCGACTCGGCCCGGATCAGCCGGATCGCCTCGAGGAGCGGGGCGACCGCCTCCTCCGGTTCGAACGCGCGGAGTCGGGGCACGTCGGCGGCGGACCGGATCGGGTCGGCGACGACCGGTCCGCGCCCCTCGACGATGTCGAAGTCGACCCCGAGGCCGGTGAACGGGGTCGTGATGTCGGCGAAGAGGATCGCCGCGTCGACACCGAGCCGGCGGACCGGCTGCAGCGTCACCTCGGCGCAGAGGGCCGCGTCGCGGGTGATCTCGATCAACGTCGCCCGCTCGCGGATCGCCCGGTACTCGGGGAGCGCGCGCCCCGCCTGGCGCATGAACCAGGCCGGGGTCACATCGACGGGCTCGCGGCGGCAGGCGCGGAGGAAGCGGTCGTTCATGCCGGGGCTCCGGCGTGAGCCGGGCCGGCACCCGGCGCGTAGTCGCCGCCGCCCGAGACCTCGGTGGGCGCGCCCGCCGCGACCGCCGCGAAGGCCCCGCGGGCAGCGGCGAGCGTCTCCTCGATCTCGGCGTCGCCGTGGGCCAGCGAGACGAACCAGGCCTCGAACTGCGAGGGCGCGAGGAGGACGCCGGCGTCGAGCATCGCCCCGAAGAAGCGGCCGTACGCAGCCCGGTCGGCCTCGAAGGCCTCCTCGGCGTTGGTCGGGGCCCCGTTGCGGAAGAAGACGGTGAGGAGCGAGGCGACCCGCGTGATCCCGACCGCGACGCCGGCCGTCGCGGCCGCCTCGCGCAGCCCGACCTCCAGGCGCGCGCCGGTCGCCTCGAGGGCGTCATACCGGTCCGCGCCGAGCAGCCGGAGGGTGGCGGCGCCGGCGGCCATCGCCAGCGGGTGCCCCGAGAGCGTGCCGGCCTGGTAGACGGGTCCCGACGGCGCGACGAGGTCCATGAGGTCGGCCCGGCCGCCGTAGGCGCCGACCGGCATCCCGCCGCCGACGATCTTGCCGAGCACCGTCAGGTCGGGGCGCACGCCGTAGCGGCCCTGGGCCCCGCCGGGGCCCACCCGGAACCCGGTGATCACCTCGTCGAAGATCAGCAGCGCACCGTCCGCGGCGGTCAGCTCGCGGAGCAGCTGCAGGTAGCCCGCCGCGGGCGGGATCACGCCGGCGTTGGCGACGACCGGCTCGAGGATGACGGCCGCCACGCGACCCGGGTGGGCGGCGAGCGCCGCCTCGACCGCGGCCGCGTCGTTGAAGGGGACCACGATCGTCGCGGCCGCGGTCTGCGCCGGGACGCCGGCGCTGCCGGGGATGGCCAGCGTCGCGACGCCGGAGCCCGCCTCGACGAGCAGCCCGTCGCTGTGGCCGTGGTAGCCGCCGCTCAGCTTGATCACGAGGTCGCGGCCCGTCGCCCCCCGGGCGAGGCGGACGGCGCTCATGGCCGCCTCGGTGCCGGACGAGGTGAACCGCATCCGCTCCATGGACGGGAACGCCGCCCGGACGAGCTCGCCGAGCTCCACCTCGCGCGGGCCGGTCGCACCGAGGGCGAACCCGGCGAGGGCCGCCTCGCGGACGGCCTCGATCACGGCCGGATGGGCGTGACCGAGGATCGCCGGGCCCCACGAGCCGATGTAGTCGAGGTACCAGCGGCCGTCGGCGTCGCGGACCCGCGGGCCCGCGCCGGCGTCGAGGACGAGCGGTGGCCGGCCGACCGACCGGAAGGCCCGCACGGGGCTGTTCACGCCGCCCGGGAAGAGGTCCTCGGCCCGGGCGCGGAGATCCGCCATCCGGCCCGAAGGCGGTGCGGTGGCCGGGTCGGGCGCGGCGTCGGCACCGTTGACGGCGCGGGCGATCATCGGTCCTCCTCCCGGAGCCAGCGCGCGACGTCGGCCGCGGCGTACGTGACGACGAACGAGGCCCCGGCTCGGACGATCGAGGTGAGCGCCTCGAGCTGGGTTCGGCGCCCGTCGATCCAGCCGCGCTCCGCCGCCGCGGCGATCTGGGCGTGCTCGCCGCTGACCTGGTAGGCGCCGATCGGGAGGTCGAAGCGGTCGTGGGCCCGGGCCAGGATGTCGAGCGAGGGGAGCGCCGGCTTCACGAGGAGCATGTCCGCGCCCTCGGCGACGTCGGCCGCCATCTCCCGCATCGCCTCGCGGGCGTTCGCCGGGTCCATCTGGTAGCCGCGCCGGTCGCCGAAGGCGGGCGCGGAGTCGGCCGCCTCGCGGAACGGGCCGTAGAAGGCCGAGGCGGTCTTGGCCGCATAGGCGAGGATCGGGATCTCGTGGTGGCCTGCGGCGTCGAGGCCGGATCGGATCGCCGCGACCTGGCCGTCCATCATCGCGGAGGGGGCGACGACGTCGGCGCCTGCGTCCGCCTGGGAGGCGGCCGTCGCGGCGAGGAGGGCGATCGAGGCATCGTTGTCGACGCGCCCGTCGCGGAGGAGCGGCCCGCAGTGGCCGTGATCGGTGTACTCGCACAGGCAGGTGTCGGCGATGACGACCAGGTCGAGGTTGGCGTCGCGGAGGAGCCGCGACGTCTGCTGGACCACGCCGTCCTCGATCCAGGCGCCGGACCCGACGGGATCCTTGGCGGCCGGCAGCCCGAAGAGGATCACGCCGCCCACGCCGAGGTCGGCGAGGATCCGGGCCTCGGCGAGCGCCGCGTCCGGGCTGAGGCGGGAGACGCCGGCGAGCGACGAGATCGGCTGGCGGATGTCGCGCCCGGGGACGACGAAGAGCGGCGCGACGAGCATCGCCGGGTGGAGGCGCGTCTCGCGGACGAGGGCGCGCAGGGCCGGAGTTCGGCGTGTCCGCCGAAGGCGACGGCCGGGCGCGGGGACCGGGCCGGGGTGACCGGCGGCGTCTGCAGCCCGGCCGGCGGCGACGGCCCGGGCCTCCGGGGCGGCCGGGGCTGGTGCGCTTCGCGGGTCGAGGATCGTGGTCATCGGGGCACCTCGAGTGGCCGGCCCCGGGGGGCGCGGGCGTGGCTGGTGGCGACGAGGTCGGCGAGGGCGTCGATCGAGGACTCGTCGGTCTCGAGGACGCGCTCGAACGCCTCGGCCCGCGCCACGGCGGCCGTGGTCGGGCCGATGCAGCAGGCGGGCGTCCGGCGAGCGAGGTCGCGCTCGGCCGGCGGGAGGAGGGCGAGGAGGCCGCGCACGGTCGACCCGCTCGTGAAGGCGATCGCGTCGACGCCGCGCCGCACGGCATCGCGGGCCGGGCCGCGGGAGGCCTCGGGCGCCTCGACCGTGTGGTAGGCGACGACCTCCTCGACGAGCGCCCCCCGGGCGCGGAGGCCCTCCGGTAGCGTGGCGTCGGCCGCGTCCGCGCGGGCCACGAGGACGCGATCGCCGGGCGCCAGCGGGAGCTCGGCGGCGAGCGTGGCGCCGGTTGCCCGACTCGGGACGAAGTCCGCCCGTCCGCCGCGTGCCGCGACCGCATCGGCGGTCGCGCCCCCGACCGCCGCGAGGCGGGCGGCGGCCAGGGATCCGCCCGCGCGGACGACGGCCTCGGCGAGCGCCGCGGCGCCGGCCGCGCTCGTCACGACGACCCAGGCATACTGGCCGAGGTCGGCCGCCGCCGCGTCAAGCGGTCCGCCGGGAATCACCGGCCGCAGCTCGATCGTCGGGACGACGATCGGCTCGAGACCCCGGGTCGCGAGCGCCCGGGCAAAGGTGCCGGGATGGCCGGGCTCCCGGGTAACCAGCACGCGCGGAGGCGTCGCGCCGGCCGGGCCCGGCGAGGGAACGGCGGCATCGGCTGCGTGCGGCGCTCCTCCCCCGGGCTCCCGCGTCAGCTCCTGCGCGAGCGCGACCGCCAGGTCGGCCGCGAGCGTGAGGCGATCGGCGACGGGTCCTCGCCGCTCTCCGCGCGCCACGCGGGGCGCCGGCAGGCCGTCGGTCGCTTCCGACGTGAAGGTCGTCCCGGGCGCGGCGGCCGCGTCCGTCGGCGGGGCATCCCCCGCCGGAACGGAGCCCTCGTGGGCCGCCGCGCCCCGGATCGTGATGGTCGGGCCGTCGACCTCGGCGAACGCGCCGAGCGGCGCCCGGCAGCCGCCGCCGCTCGCCCGGAGGAAGGCCCGCTCGGCCTCGACGGCGGCCCGCGTCGCCGTGTCGTCGAGGCGCGCCGCGAGCGGCCGCGTGACCGGGTCGTCCGCTCGGACCTGGACCGCCAAGGCCCCCTGCCCCGGGGCGGGAAGGGCCACGCTCTCCGGGAGCACCTCGGTGATCCGCTCCGCGAGGCCCAGCCGGCTGAGCCCGGCGACGGCGAGGACGAGCGCGTCCGCCTCGCCGGCCGCGAGCTTCCGGAGGCGCGTGTCGACGTTGCCGTGGAGCGGCCGCGTGACGAGGTCCGGGCGGCGCGCCCGCAGGAAAGCCGCCCGGCGGGGGCTGTCGGTGCCGATCACGGCCCCCGCGGGAAGCGTCTCGAGCGTGGCGCTCGGGTCCCTGCAGACGAGGGCGTCGCGGGCATCCTCGCGGACCGGATACGCCGCGATCGCCAGGCGCGGGTCCTCGGCGGTGGGAACGTCCTTCGCGCTGTGGACGGCGACGTCGATCCGGCCGTCGAGCAGGGCCGCCTCGAGCGCCATGACGAACGCACCTTCGCCCCAGGTCGTCGACGGCGGCCGGTCGTCGCCGGTCGTCCGGATGACGACGAGCTCCACCTCGGCATGCAGTGCCCGCAGCGCGTCGGCGACGAGGCCCGACTGCGCGAGCGCGAGCTGGCTCCCGCGCGTGCCGAGGCGGAGGGCGGGTCGTTCGGCCGTCATCGCTCAGACCCCGAAGAGGTCGCGGGCGGGCCGCTCCAGCGTCCCGGTCTCGTCGCCGTGGAGCGCCGCGAGGGGGGCGTGCAGGAGCGCCGCCACGAGGCGGTGACTCATCTGCTCCACGAGCACCCGGTCGTCGGCAGGCAAGTCGGGCAGGCGGTGGAGGAGCCACTCGACCTCCGCCTCGCGGAGGTGCTCGGCGCCGGCCGTGAGTGCCCGGATGACCGGGACAGCGTCGCGGCCGCGGAGCCAGGCGCAGTACTCGCGCCCGGCCTCGGAGACGAGCGCCTCCAGGCGCCGGCGGAGCCGGTCCTGCGGCTCGAACTCGGGGGCAACGGTCAGGTCGTCGACGGAGGTGAAGCGGGAGCCGAGCCGAGCCCGCAGGTCGACGGCGACCGACGGGGGCGAGGAGAGGTCGACGACCTCGATCTGCCCGGCGGCAAGGGCGGCGGCGTCCGACGGCCCGGGTGCCCACGGACCGCCGAGGGCGACGACAACGCCGGCGAGCGCCGGCAGCCCACCGTCGGCGGCGAACGGGCGGGCCGTGCCGCCCGCCTCGGCCGCGAGGGCGGCGGCGCGCTCGTCGGTCCGGTTGACGACGACGACACTCGTCCCGCGCCGGTGGGCCGCGAACGCGGCCAGCCTCCCCATCCGTCCGGCTCCGACGACGAGGATGGTCCGCCCCGCCAGCTCCCCGGTCGTCCGGGCGATCCGGTCGAGTGCGACGTCGGCGAGGGAGCGGGGCGATCCGTCGAACCAGGTGTGGGCTCGGCGGCCAGCCCGCAGGGCGGCGTGGAAGAGGCGGTCGAGCACCGGGTCGAGCGGCCCGGCGAGGTGGCGCTCCGCGAGGCACGCTCGCAGCTGGTGGAGGACCTGGTCCTCGCCGAACACCGCCGAGTCGAGCCCACAGGCGACGGCCACGAGGTGCCGGACCGCGTCGGCGTCCACGAGCCGGACGGCCCCCTCGGGCGGAGCCGGCAGCTCCGGCATCCCGGCAGCGCCCGGGGCGACGTACACCTCGACGCGGTGACAGGTATGGACGGTGATCGTGCGGTCATCGACCGGCATGGCCGCAAGGGCGGCCGCGTACGCCTCGCGCGCAAGGCTCTGCACCGCCCGGGCATGGAGGGCGACGGCGACGACGGTTGGGGCCGCGGGGTCGAAGCGCAGCGACGCCGCCGGGCCGGGCTCGGCGTACGGCGCCGGGCGAAGGTCCGCCGTCATCGAGCCGTCCCCCGCCGCCTGCCCCGCTCGACGGGGCGCTGCGTCGCGTGCTCGTGGCCCTCCATGGTCGCGTCGAGAAGGCGGTCGATCGCGACGGTCACGGCCTCGAGGAGGTCGGCAGCGCCCGCTGCGTTGAGACCCTGGCGGCGGGCCGCCCCGGCCATCTCGTGGACGAAGGGTGTCCGGAAGCGGAGGAACGTCGCCACCGTCTCCCGCATCGAGGCGCCGAGGGACGCGGCGATCCGACCGTACGCCGCGGCGGCGATCAGCCCTTCGGCGAGCGCCGCCTCCCGGGCATCCCCGTCCGGGGCCTCGAGGTACCGCAGGATCGAGCCCGTGATGATTCGACCGTGGGCCCGCAGCGGCTCGAGCGCCTCCTTCGGCACGTCGTCGAGGAAGGTCGGCCGCTCGCCCGGCTCGCGGGCGGCCCGGCGGTAGGCCTGGTGGATCCGGTCCGCCGTCCCGGCGTCCGCGGCCGGGAACGATGTCGAGGCCGGGTGGGGGAGAAGCGCTTCCACGGCGCCGCGGGCGAGGCGGTGGTGCCCGCCGGGCGTCGTGAGCGCCGGGATCCTGCCCTCTGCCACCCAGCGGCGGAGCGTCGGGGGCGCGACCCCGAGGAGCAAGCTGGCCTCTCCCATCGAGAGCCACTCGGTCGCGGGATCGACGGGAGGCCGTCGGCGGGTCGCGCGCGCCTCGGTCGCCTGGGTCTCGGGGGAGTTCAACGGCTCATACCGCTCGAATCGCGCCCGGCCGAACGACCGGGCAGGCGCCCTGAATCTGCGGCTCCGGCGTCGCCGCCGTCATCGCCCGCCGCGCACATTTCCCGGGTCGAATCTCTCCATCGGCCGACACGGGCGGACGGCCCGGATGGATCGTCCGATACATGCGATCGAGCGATTCGAGCGATTTCGTTCGGGCGCGCCCCGCCGGTGCTCGCGGCGTCGGTTCAGGCAGAGCCGGCGAGCACGGCAGCCGAGCGCTCGGGGAGGAAGGCGCGGACGAGGACGTCGGCCACCTCGACCGGGACGCAGCCACCGAAGCGGCACGTGCCGCCGGCCTGGAACTGCTCCATGGCTCACGGCCCGGCCGCACTGAGTCGGATTGCGACTCAGGGGGTGGAAGGCCGAGCGTGGCAGGTACGTGAAGGCCGCGTGTTCGCGGATATGTCGAGCGTGGCAGCCCCGATTCCGAGTCGGGAGCCGACTCACGGCCCCGGGACAGGTCGTCCACGCCGGCCAGTCGGTGCCGGGCACGAACGTGCAGAACGGTTTCGAGTCGAGGACGTCCCCGGTCCTCCGTCGTCGGGCCGTCCGCCGAACGGGCCGGAATCGGGCCGAAGGTCCCTGTCCGGCGCCCGGCCCGCCCGGCACGCTCGCACGGTGGGGCGGTGTGCCCGTCGGCCGCCCGGAGACCAGGGAGCCCGCATGACCGACGCGCGCGAGACCCCGCGCTGGGAGCGTCTCGATGTCTCGACCGCAGCCCGGCTGGAGGAGGCCGCGCTCGCGATCCTCGAGCGCACCGGCGTGGAGTTCCCCGTCCCCGACGCGCTCGACCTCTTCCGCGCTGCCGGGGCGGACGTCGACGGTGCGCGCGTCCGGATCCCCGCCCGCCTGGTCACCGCGGCCCTTGGGACCGCGCCGAAGGAGGTCGTGCTCCACGACCGCGCCGGCGCGCCTTCGATCCGGCTGGCCGGCAACGCCGCCTACTTCGGGCCCGGATCGGACTGCCTCCACGTCCTCGACCACCGTACGGGCGAGCGGCGGCGGGCGACGTCGGCCGACCTCGCCGAGGGCCTCACGCTCGCCGACGCCCTCCCGAACGTCGACTTCGTCATGTCGATGTTCCTTCCGTCGGACCTCGACCAGGCGCTGGCGGATCGGCACCAGGCGGCCGAGATGCTCGCCCGGACGCGCAAGCCGATCGTCCTCGTCACGTACGACCTCGCCGGGATGCTCGACGCGCTCGAGATGGCCGAGCTCGTCGCCGGCGGCCGCGAGGCCCACGCCGCGCGCCCGCAGGTCGCCGTCTACATCAACGTCACCCGGGGCCTCCAGTGCAACGAGGACTCCGTCCGCAAGCTCCTCGCCTGCGCCGAGCGCGGCATCCCGGCGCTGTGGATCCCGGTCACCTCGGGCGGCACGACCGGGCCCATCACCCTCGCCGGCACGATGGCGGTCAACACGGCGGGCGTCCTCGCCGGCGTCGTCCTCGCCCAGCTCGCCCGCGAGGGCACGCCCGTCGTGGTGCCGGGATTCGGCGGCGACTCGCTCGACCTGCGGACGATGGTCGACCCGTACTGCGGCCCGGAGCCGAAGGGCGTGGCTGCGGCGCTCGCCCATCGCTGGGGCCTCCCGATGTTCAGCCTCGGCGGCGGCAGCGACTCCAAGGCGGTCGACGGCCAGGCGGCGGCCGAGGCGGCCCTCACGATGCTGGCCGACGCCGTCGCCGGCGGCCACCTCATCCACGACAGCGGCTACCTCGAGTCGGGGCTCACGGGCTCCCTCGCCCAGCTCGTCGTCTGCGACGAGATCGCCGGCTGGATCCGGGCGATGCTCCGCCCGGTCGACGTCTCCGACGGCGCGCTCGCCCTCGACCTGGTCGACGAGCTCGGCGTCGCCGGCTCGTTCCTCGAGACCGACCACACGATGACCCGCTACCGCGAGCGCTGGTACCCGGGTCTCTTCGACCGCCGGGCGTTCGAGCCCTGGCGCGCGGCCGGCGCCGCGACGCTGACCGAGCGGGCCGCGTCCCGCGTGGACGAGCTGCTCGGCCGCCACGTCCCGGCACCCCTCGACCCCGACGTCGAGCGTGCCGTCCGGGCCGTCGTCGACCGCGCCAACGCCACCGCGGGCCTCTGACGGCCGGCCCGCGCCCGGCGGGCGCCGCATCCTCGCCCCGTCTCCTTCCCTCCCCCCACCGCCACGTCACCCGAGGAGCAGTCCGATGACCGACACAGCGTTCCAGGCGATGCGCCAGGCCGTCGTCGACGGCGATGCCGATGCCGCCGAGGCCGCCGCGCGGGCGGCGGTCGCCGCCGGGATCCCGCCCCTCACCGCGATCGACGAGGGGTTCATGCCCGGCATGCAGGAGGTCGGGGCGGGCTTCGCCGCCGGCGACCTGTTCCTCCCCGACATGATGCTGGCCGCCCGGGCCATGCAGCGGGCGCTCGGCGTCCTCGAGCCCGAGCTCAAGAAGGCGTCCGTCGAACGGACGGTGGCCGGCCGCGTCGTCATCGGCACGGTCGCCGGCGACATCCACGAGATCGGCAAGAACCTCGTCGGGATGCTCCTCTCGACGTCCGGCTTCGAGGTCCACGACCTCGGCGTGAACGTCGCCCCGGAGCGCTTCGTCGAGGCGGCCCGCGAGCACAACGCCGACATCGTGGGCCTCTCCGCGCTGCTCACGACGACGATGACCGGGCAGCGCACCGTCATCGAGGCGCTCACGGCCGCCGGCCTCCGCCCGCCCGTCAAGGTGATGGTCGGCGGGGCCCCGGTGACCGGCCAGTGGGCGACCGACATCGGCGCCGACGGCTACTCCGAGGACGCGATGGGCGCGGTCGAGCTGGCGAAGCGGCTCGTGGCCGCGGGCGGGGCCGCGTGATGGCCGCCGTCAACCCTGCCGTCGTCGGCGGCATCCGCGTCGAGGCGCTCGACGGGGAGGCGGTCGCCCGGATCCACGAGGCCACTCTCCACGTCATCGAGACCGTCGGCGTCCGCTTTCCCTCCCGGCGCGCGCTCGACACCTGGGCCGCTGCCGGCGCCACGGTCGACCGCGAGAAGGAGGTCGTCCGCGTCCCCCGCGCGATGATCGAGGCGGCCTTGAAGACGGCCCCGCCCGTCTACCCCCTGGCGGCCCGCGACCCGGCGCTCGACCTGCCGCTGGACGGCAAGCACGTGTACGCCGCGACCGACGGCTGCGGCATCGAGGTCGCCGACCTCGAGACCGGCCAGCGGCGCCCGTCGGGGATCGCCGACGTCGCCGAGATCGCCCGCCTCGCAGACGCCCTCGACGAGGTCTCGTTCCACTGGATCCCGGTGTCGGCCCAGGATCGGCCCGCCGCGTCGCGGTCGCTCCACGAGCTCCTCGCCTGCTGGGCCAACAGCACGAAGCACGTCCAGACCGAGTCGATCGTGACCGCGCCCGAGGCGCGCGCCGCGATCGAGATGGCGGCCGCGATCGCCGGCGGGCGCGACGCCCTCCGCAAGCGCCCGGTCCTGTCGATGATGCAGTGCACGACGAGCCCCCTCGGCCACGACGGCGGCAGCCTGGACGCCGCGTTCGAGGCGGCCGAGGCCGGCATCCCGGTCGGGTTCATGACGATGGCGTCGGCGGCCTTCACGGGCCCGGCGACGCTGGCCGGCAACCTCGTCGTCGGCAACGCCGAGGTCGTCACTGCGCTCGCCCTCATGCAGATCGCGCAGCCCGGCTGTCCCGTCTACTACGCGGCGGCCCAGACGGCGATCGACCTCCGCTCCGGCGCCTACACGGGCGGTGGCCCGGAGGACTTCCTCTTCGGCGCCGCCACGAACCAGCTCGCCGACTTCTACCGGGTGCCGCTCTCGATGGGGGCCTTCGCCACCGGCGCCAAGGCGCCCGACTGGCAGGCCGGCGTCGACAATGCGCTCTCCTCGTTCCTCGCGTCGGCGGTCGGCTCGGACATGCTCCTCGGGCTCGGGCTCCTGAACGGGAGCCGGATCTGGTCCCACGAGCAGCTCCTCCTCGACGCCGAGATCTTCTCGATCGTCCGCGCGACGCTCCGCGGCATCCCGGTCGACGACGAGTCGCTCGCGCTCGAGACGATCGCCGAGGTCGGCCCGGCCGGCGACTACCTCACCGCGCAGCACACGCGGCGCCACATGCGCGAGCTGTGGCGGCCGCGATTCATGGACCGGCGCCCGATGGGCACCGTCGAGGCCGAGGGCGGCGGGCCCCGCGCCTGGGCGAACGCGAAGGCGAAGGAGCTCCTCGCGACGCACGCGCCCGAGCCGCTCGACCCGGGCCTCGCGATCGAGCTCGCCCGGATCGTGCACGCGGTGGAGCGCGACGCCGGCGTCGAGCCGGCGCCGACCGTCGTCGACCCGGTGCTCGTCGGGGCCGCGTCGTGAGCCGGGCGGCCGCGGAGCCGCTCCGGCCGCGTCTCCGGCTCCTGTCCGCCGACCTCGTCGGGCAGATCCTCGACGAGGCCTACGAGCTCCTCCGCGACCCGGGCGTCCGCGTCCAGGACGCGGAGGCGCGCTCGCTCCTTGCCGCCGCGGGCGCCCGGGTCGAGGGCGAGGTCGCCCGCCTCCCGGCCTCGCTGGTCGAGGGCGCGCTCGCCTCGGTGCCCGGCCCGGTTCGACCTGTTCGACCGGTCGGGCGAGCCCGCGGTCCGCTACGGGGCCGGGGTCGTCCAGTTCGACCCGGGCTCGTCCGGCGTCAACGTCCTCGACCCGGCCACCGGCGATCACCGGCCGTCCACCGCGGACGACCTCGTCCGCCTCGTCCGGGTCGCCGAGACGCTGCCGGCGTACGCCGCCCAGTCGACGGCGATCGTCTGCAACGACGTCCCGGCCGACATCGGCGACCTCTACCGCCTCTTCCTCGTCCTCCTCGGGTCGGCGAAGCCGGTCGTGACCGGGGCCTTCAGCCCGCTCGGCACGGCCGCGATGATCGACCTGCTCGCCATCGACGCCGGCGGGCGCGAGGCGCTCGCGGCCCGGCCGCGGGCCGTCTTCGACGTCTGCCCGTCCCCGCCGCTCACGTGGACGGCGTTCGGCGCCCGCAACCTCGTCGACCTCGCCCGGGCGCGCGTCCCGGCCGAGATGGTGTCGATGCCGCTCGCCGGCGGCGCTGCGCCCGTCACGCTCGTCGGCTCGGTGGTCCAGCACGCCGCCGAGTGCCTCTCCGGGATCACGATCCACCAGCTGGCCCAGCCGGGCGCCCCGATCGTCTGGGGCGGCGCCCCGGCGATCGTCGACATGCGGACCGGCGTCACCCCGATGGGCGCGATCGAGACGGCGATGCTCGACGCGGCCTACGCGCAGGTCGGCAAGGACCTCAACCTGCCGACCCACGGCTATCTCTGCGCCACCGACGGCAAGGTCATCGACCACCAGGCCGGCATGGAGAGCGGGATGACCGCCCTCGTCGGGGCTCTCGCCGGGATCGACATGATCTCCGGTGCCGGGATGCTCGACTCGCTGCGCTGCCAGAGCGCGGAGAAGCTCGTCCTCGACGCCGAGGGGATCGCGATGGCCCAGCGGCTGCTGCGGGGCGTTGCCACGCCGACCGAGACGCTGGCGACGGCGGCGATCCGCGCCGCGGGCTGGGAGGCCCGCTTCCTGGAGCTCACGGAGACGCGGCGGCTGTTCCGCTCCGAGCAGGCGCTGCCGTCGGCGGTGATCGACCGGGCCTCGCTGCGGGCCTGGGAGGACGCCGGCCGACCGGACGCCGCGGCCCGAGCCCACCTTCGCGTCGAGGAGCTGCTGGCCGGCTACGCCCGCCCGGCGCTCGACCCGTCCGTTGAGGCGGCGATGGTCGACCTCGTCCGGGCGGCGGGTGCGCCGCTCGGGCTGGCCGAGGAGCTGCCGGGGGTCGCCGCCGCGCTCGCCTGACGCTGGTCCCGCGGCCGGACCCGAGGAGATCGCCGCGCTCGCCCTGGCGCGACGGTATGGGCGCGCGGCCGTGTGGGCCCGCGGCCGTGTGGGCCCGCGGCCGTGTGGCCCCGGGTGCAGGCCCGCGATGCGGGCCGTGGTTCGCGTGCCACGCGATCCTTTCTGCGTCGCGACGCCGTGACCGCCGCCTCCGGCTCCGGTTGCGCGTGCCACGCAACGAACAGGGCCGTTCCGGGCGCGACGAGGTGCTGCAGCGTCGCGGGAAGCAGGAAGGATCGCGTGCGACGCAATCCGACCCCTGCCGGCGATCGGGCACCAACGACGTGCCCGCGCCGCCGAACCCCGGGCCGCAGGGGGCCGCTCAGGGGTTGGCGCGGTACGACGAGTACATGCTCGCGCCGTCGGCCTGGACGAGGTAGCAGGCGACGCCGCGGTCGCCCTCGACCCAGCCCTCCCAGGTCGGCGAGAACCATTGGACGCGGAGCTGGTCCTGGTCGTCCAGCGCCGCGCCGGTCCACGCCTCGAACGCCGGCTCGCACCGCTCGGCCACGAACGACGCGAACGCGTCGGCGGGGAAGGCCGACATGGGGCCCGGGTGGTCGACGAGGGCGAACACCTCGCCGCCGTGGCGCGTGTCGCAGGGCACCCGGCGCAGCACGCCGACCGTCTCCTCGCGGGGCACCACGATGCAGTCGCCGACGGCGATCTGCCGCCACGGCACCACCTCGCCGATCGACGGCGTCGGGGGGATGGGCGGGGTCGGCGAGGCCGTCGGCAGAGCCGTCGGCGCCGGCGTGGCCTCGGGGAAGAGGTCGACGCCGTCCTCGAGGAACCCCCCGACGAACCCGATGAGCCACCACAGGAAGACGCCGACGCCGACGATCCGCCACACGCCGCCGACCCCACAGCCCCGTCGGCTCGCCTCCTCGGCCGGGGTCCAGCGGCTCCAGTCGGGCTTCTCCTCCGCTCGCGACCGCGCCGCGGGGCGGCGAGGCGGCTCGACGTAGGACCTGAGGTAGAGGAAGCCCTCCACGTCGACGACCTCGTCGCCGAGGCGGGCAAGCTCCTCGTCGAGCTGGGCGTCGGTCATCGCGGGATCGACCCGCAGGCGCGCCCAGGCCATCAGGCCCGGCTTCGAGATGCCGGACCGGTGGGCCGCGAGGATGTCGCGAACGGTCTCCACGGTCCTGCTCCGTGCGGCTGGACCGAGTCTCGCCCGGCGGTGGGCGCCCGTCGAGGGTCCGAACGACCCAACTTCGTCCGGCCGGGCCGGGCGGGTGCCGACCGACCGCTACGGGTTGCCCCCCTGCCACGAGCGGTCCGTCTGCGAGCCGTCGATCGGCGTGAGGTGGCAGACGAT
The DNA here is from genome assembly GCA_963736545.1 of uncultured Chloroflexia bacterium. GTDB lineage: Bacteria > Chloroflexota > Limnocylindria > Limnocylindrales > CSP1-4 > CTSoil-043. The sequence continues at coordinate 1,946,167 of CAVTPA010000001.1, read as the reverse complement.
CTCGCGGTCGCCGCGGCCCCAGGCGCTCTCGGTCGGCACGAACCACCCGACGTCGAGGACGTCCTGCTCGTAGAAGTCGCTGCCCGTGTACGTCGTGAACGCCGGCAGGCACTGCTCGTCGACGAACGCCTCGAACGCCTCGTCGGTCGGGAAGTCGCCGTCGGGGTGGTCGCCGACGAAGAAGACCTCGCCGTCGTGCATCTCGGTGCACGCGAGCGTGCGGACCTCGTCGAACTCGTCCTCCGACGGCACGACGATGCAGTTGCCGACCGCGAGGCTCTCGGCGCCGACCACCGTGCCCGCCGTGGGCGTCGGCAGGGCCGGGGTCTCGGCCGCCGCGTCGTCGTCGCGGAGCACGAGCGACACGCCGAGCGAGATCGCCAGGAAGATCCCGACGCCGGCCGCGGCAACGATCATCGACCGCCTGCCGCTCCCCGCCTGCGCCGAAGTCGGCCAGGCGGGCTGATCGGGCTCTCCCCAGGCCGGCTGGTCAGGCGGCGGCCACGCTCCACCGTCCGGCGGGGCGGCCGCGGGCGCATCCGGCGGCACCCATGACGGGATGCCTGCGCCGGCGCCGGCGACTCCCGCGGCGACGGGCTCGGTCCCGGCGCCCACCTGGCCGGGCGTCGTCTCGGCGGGGGCGCTCCACGCGGCCGGCGGGGCCGGCGGGGGCGGTGGCGGCGGGGCCGCGTCGCGCGTCGCGCCGGGCGCGGCGAAGCGCCGCAGGTAGAGGAACCCCTGGACATCGACGACCTCGTCGCCCATGGCCGCAAGCGCCGACTCGAGCTCCTCGTCGGTCATCTGCGGGTTGCCGCGGAGCCGTGCCCACGCCAACAGCCCGTCGCGCGAGATTCCCGATTCGTGCGACGCGAGGATCTCCCGGATCAGGTCCACGTTCGTCTCCCACGGCGGTCGTTCCGCGCAGTATGGGGTGCCCCGGGCGCCGCCGCGAGCCCCCGGAACGCGGGCGTCGCGGGCGCTGCGCACCGGGGGCGTCGCGGGCGCCATGCGCCCTGGACGGCGCGGCTTCAGGCGACGGGCCGCGGTGCCAGCGTGACGCGCCGGAGGAGCTGGGCGTTTGCCGCGACGATGATCGTGGACAGGCTCATCGCCACGGCCCCCACCGCCATCGAGAGGTCGATGCCCCACGGCACGAGGACCCCGGCCGCCACCGGGATCGCGACGACGTTGTAGCCGGTGGCCCAGACGAGGTTCTGGATCATCTTGGCGTACGTCGCCCGGGAGAGCCGGATCGCGCCGACCACGTCCCGGGGATCGCTGCGGACCAGCACGATCCCGGCCGACTCGACCGCGACGTCCGTGCCGGCCCCGATCGCGACCCCGACGTCGGCGGTCGCCAGCGCCGGGGCGTCGTTCACGCCGTCGCCGACCATCGCCACCCGCCGGCCGCCGGCCTGGAAACGGCGGACGGCGTCGGCCTTGGCGACCGGCAGGACCTCGGCGGCGACCTCGTCGATGCCGAGCCGGCGAGCCACCGCGTCGGCCACCGCCCGGCTGTCGCCGGTGATCATCGCGACGCTCACGCCCATCGCGTGGAGGCGGTCGACCGCCTCGCGCGACTCGGGCCTGATCTCGTCCTCGAGCCCGAGTGCGCCGACGGCGCGGCCGTCGACGATCACGTGGAGGACCGTCCGGCCGTCCGCCGCCCATGCCGTCGTCGCGGCGTCGAGCGCGGCGTCCGGAACGACGCCGAGCTCCTCGAGGAGGCGCGGCCCGCCGACGTGGACGGACCGCCCGTCGACCGTGGCGCGCGCGCCTCGACCGGCAAGAGCCTCGAAGCCCTGGGCAGCCGCTCCAGCGACGCCCCGCTCCCGGGCAGCGCGGACCACGGCCCTGGCCAGGGGGTGCTCGGAGTCGGCTTCGACCCCGGCTGCGGCTCGGAGCACCGCAGCTTCGTCCTCGCCCGGTGCCGCCACGACGGCGGCCACGACCGGCTCGCCGACGGTGAGGGTGCCGGTCTTGTCGAAGATGACGACGTCGAGCTCGCGCGCCCGCTCGAGCGCGAGGCGGTCCTTGACGAGGAGGCCGTTCCGGGCGCCCAACGACGTGGAGATCGCGATGACGAGCGGGATGGCGAGGCCGAGCGCGTGGGGGCAGGCGATCACGAGGACCGTCGCGGTGCGGACGAGCGCCTCCTCCGGGTCGCCGAGGACCCACCAGGCGGCCAGCGTGAGGGCGCCGGCCGCCAGCGCGACGTAGAAGAGGAGCGCGGCGGCGCGGTCGGCGAGCGCCTGGGCGCGCGACGCGGAGGCCTGGGCCGCGGCGACGAGCCGCATGATCCCGGCCAGGGCCGTCTCCTCGCCGACGGCGTCGACGGCGACGCGGAGGGCGCCCCCGGCTGCCACCGTCCCCGCGATGACGCGCTCGCCGGGCTCGCGGGTGACGGCACGGGACTCGCCGGTGATCATCGACTCGTCGAGGTCCGCGATCCCGTCGACGATCGTGCCGTCGGCCGGTACCCGCGCGCCGGGCCGGACGAGGACGACGTCACCGGCGCGGAGCGCGGCGAGCGGGACGCTCTCGGTACCGGCGGGGGTGACCAGCTCCGCGGTATCGGGAAGCAGCTCCGCCAGCGCGGACAGCGCGCCCCGGGCCTGGGCGATCGACCGCATCTCGAGCCAGTGGCCGAGGAGCATGATCGTGATCAGGGTGGCGAGCTCCCACCAGATCTCGACCTCGAAGAGGCCGAGGGTCGCCGCCCAGCTCGTGCCGAAGGCCACCACGATCGCGAGGGAGATGAGGGTCATCATCCCGGGCTGCCGTGCCCGCAGCTCGCCGCCGGCGCCGCGGATGAAGACGAGGCCGCCGTACAGGAAGACGGCCGTCCCGAGGAGGGCGGGCAGCAGCTCGATCCCCGGGATCGCCGGGATCTCGTAGCCCAGCCACATCGCCACGTCGTGGCTGAGCAGGACGACCGGGATCGTCATCAGCAGGCTCAGCCAGAAGCGGTCGCGGAACATCGCGACCGAGTGGCCGGCGTGCTTGTCGTGGCCGGCCTGGGTCGCATGTCCGGCGTGGGCGCCAGGATGCGCTCCGTGGCTCCCGCCCCCGGTCATCGAGCCGGCCGCGGCGGTTGCGTCCGGTCGCATGTCGTGGTTCATCGTGATCCCCCCACCCTGTCTGCGTCGCCGGCCGACTGCCGGCGGCGGATACTACCTGGGAGTATCTTTGAGCCAGCGCCGGGCTCGTGTCAAGATACTACCTGGGAGTATCAGCCAGATCTCGACCCGCCCCCCTCAGTGGCTCGCGATTCGCTCCGCCAGCGAGCGGCCGGTCGGCGGCGTGCCGGTGGCCTCCGACCTCCGGTCGAGACGTGCGATCGCACCCTGCGTGTAGCGGATGCCGAGCCAGCGCAGGGGCTCCACTTCCCAGTCCGGGCTGCGGTGGTCGACGAGCGGCAGCTCGGTGAGAGGGCTCCGCGCCCCGGTGATGAGGTCGGCGAGCGTGCGCCCGGCAAGGTTCGCCGTCGAGACGCCGTGGCCGACGTAGCCGCGGGCGCTGGCGATCCCGGTGTGCCGGTCGAACGCGAACGTGGGGTGCCAGTCGCGCGGCATCCCGAGCGGTCCGCCCCAGGCGTGCGTGAAGCCGACGTCGCGAAGCATGGGGAACCATGCCCGGACGAAGTCGCGGAGCATGGCGTGCGTCGGGTCGTGCCGGTCGTACGCATCCCGGATCGGCGACCCCAGGCGGTAGGGCGCGCCGCGGCCGCCGAACAGGATCCGGCCGTCCTGGGTCCGTGAGAGGTAGTCGATCGACAGCCGGGCGGAAGCGACGACCTCCCGGCCGGCCCAGCCGATCTCGTCCCATGTCGCGTCGTCGATCGGCTCGGTGAGGACGATGAGCGAGTACATCGGCACGAGCTGGCGGTGGAGTCTCGCGAGGCGGACGAGGTACGCCTCGCCGGCGAGGACGACGACGGGAGCCCGGACCTCGCCGCGGGGCGTGATCAGCGCCGCGGGAGCGGCACCGGCCGGCCCGCTCACCGCTGCCCGGAAGTCGGTCACCGGCGTCCGCTCGACGATCCGTGCGCCCATCCGCTCGACGGCGGCGGCCAGCCCGCGGACGAGCCGCCCGGGGTGGATCACCGCCGCGCTCGGCGACCACAGCCCGGCGATCGCCCCGGCAATGCGGACCTTCTCCGCGACCCCGGCCGCGTCGAGCAGCCCGTAGCGGTCGCCGAAGCCGTGCCGTTCGTAATCACGGAACGCGGCCTCGATCGCCGGGACCTGGTGCGGTCCGCGGGCGACGAGCAGCTCCCCGCCCTTGTGGAAGCCGGCGTCGATCCCGGCCTCGGCGGCCGCCCGCCCGACCTCGTCGACCGCGTCGTACGTCGCCTGCTGGATCCGCCGCGCCGCGTCCTCGCCGTGGAGGCGAGCGAGGCGGTCCATCGAGACGTTGAGGTCGGGGGCGCACCAGGCGCCGTTCCGGCCGGACGCCCCGAACCCCGCGATCTCGCCCTCGACGACCACGATCCGCAGGTCCGGCTGCCGCCTGAGCAGGTAGTAGGCGGTCCAGAGCCCCGTGTAGCCGGCGCCGAGGATCGCGACGTCGCACTCGGTCGTGCCGTCGAGCGGTGGACGGGGAGCCAGGTCGCCGGCGGTCTCCAGCCAGTACGACACGTCGGCGTAGCGGTCCATGTGCGAAAGGGTAGGCGCGCCCGCAACGGCGGTGGGCGCCGTCGCGCGTGGTGGGCGGCGCCCTATGCTTGCCGCCATGTCCGACGACCCCGTCCCGCGCGCGAGGCGCTTCGGCGGGATCCTCGTGGACGTCGAGCCGCTGCGCCGCGACCGCGACTACCGCTTCCTGTGGGCCGGCCAGATCATCAGCGGCGTCGGCCGCCAGGTGACCGTGGTCGCCCTGCCCTTCCAGCTCTACGTGCTGACGGGATCCACGCTGGCGGTCGGGTTGCTCGCGGTCGTGCAGCTGATCCCGATCCTCGTGTTCGCCCTCGGCGGCGGGGCCATGGCCGACGCCGTCGACCGGCGGCGGCTCCTCATCGTCACCCAGCTCGCCCTCGCCGGGGCGAGCGCAACGCTCTTCATCCTGGCCGCGACGCCCGACGCGCCGGTCTGGGGGTACTACGTCGTCGCGTTCGTGGCCGCCGGGGTCGGGGCCGTGGACCAGCCCGCCCGCACCTCATCGATCCCGCGCCTCGTCCCGGCGGAGCGGCTGCCGGCGGCGATCGCCTTGAACCAGCTCGGCTTCAACACGATGGCCGTCATCGGCCCGGCCCTCGGCGGGCTCCTCATCGCCACGGTCGGCGTGCCGGCCGCGTTCTTCTTCGATGCCGTCACCTTCGCGGCGGCGATCGTCGCCCTCCTGGTGATCGCGCCGATCCCGCCCCACCCGGGCGCGGCGCGACCGAGCCTCGACACCGTGCGCGAGGGGCTTCGCTTCGTCCGCGGCCGGCGGGTCGTCCTCTCGAGCTTCGTCGTCGACCTCGTGGCGATGGTCTTCGGGATGCCGACCTCGCTGTTCCCGGCGCTCGCGCTCGACGTCTTCGGCGTCGGGCCGGCCGGCGTCGGGCTGCTGACGGCGGCGCCGGCCGCCGGCGCGCTGCTCGCGGCCGCATTCTCGGGGTGGGTCGGGCAGCTCCGACGCCCGGGGCGCGGCCGTGATCCTCGCCGTCGCCGCCTGGGGCGCCGCCATCACGGCCTTCGGGATCACGACGTTCATGCTGTTCGGGTCGCCGGAGCTCAGCTTCGCCCTCGCCCTCCTGTTCCTCGCCTGCGCCGGCGCGGCCGACGTCATCAGCGCGGTCCTCCGCTCGGCCATCGTCCAGCTCGACACGCCGGACGAGCTCCGCGGCCGCGTCGCCTCGATCCACATCCTCGTCGTGACGAGCGGACCGCGGCTCGGCGACGCGGAGGCGGCCGCGGTCGCGGCGTTCACGAGCCCGGAGCTGTCGGTGCTCTCCGGGGGAATCCTGTGCCTCGTCGGCCTCGGCGCGGTGGCGCGCCGGTTCCCGGAGCTCGGGCGGTGGGTCTACCCCGCCGCGCGGCCGCCGGAGGTCGTCGCCTAGGAGACCGGGCCCGCACTCCCCGCCGGTGCCACGGTGCGGGCCTGCCCCGCCGTCGCGCCGGGGCCGCTCCCTGCCGTGCCGGGGCTGCTCCCCGCCGCGCGCTCCGCCAGGAGCGTGTCGAGCTGCCGCAGGTACGCGACCGCCCCCTCCCGCTCGAGGATCTCGTGCGCCTCGCGGGCGGCCGCCTCCGCGAGAGGGTCGCCGGGCGGGGCGACGGCGATGCAGTCGAGCTGGCTCAGCGCCAGCCCGACGTCAACGCGCAGGTCGCGGTATCGGCGCCACGCGTCCGCGAACCCCGCGGCAGCCTCGGGCCAGCGCCCCTCGAGCGCCGCGACGCCCGCAGCATGAGCATCGCGGTTGATCGCGCCGGCGGTGCCCCGGGTCCCGGCCGCGTCGATCGCGTCGAGCGTCGCCCGAGCCCGGGCGGGATCCCGCAGGCGGATCGCGGCGCGCCCCGAGATGACCATGGCGCCGGGCTGGTTGAGATCGTCGCGCTCCGCCGGTTCGACCTCCCGGATCGCGTCCTCGAACCGCCCCTCGGCCAGGGCCACGAGGCCGAGCCCCACGGCGACCGCGGCGATCTGCTGCGGGTCGTGCATCGTCCGCAGGGCGGACCGGATCGCATCGACGGTCGCCGTGAGATCGCGACCGCGGATCGCGGCGATCTCCGCGCCGGCGAGGTCGATCGAGATCTGGTCGATCAGCTCGAGACCGTCCCGATCGACCGAGTCCAGCTCGGCCTCGAGCCAGGCCCAGCTGCCGACGGCGATCGACACCTCGGCGGTGTTCATCAGCGCCCCGAGCCGGAGCGTGGCAAGCCCGAATCGCCGGCAGAGATCCACCGCGCGCCGACCCATCTCGACCGCGGCGTGCGGATCCTCGTCGAACAGCGCGAGCGAGAGGGTGAAGGCCGAACGGGCCGTCAGCGGTCCGGCGCCCACCCGCTCGGCAAGGCCGAGGGACGCTTCGACCAGGGCGCGCCCCTCGATCGTCCGCCCCGCGAGCATGAAGGCGGTCCCCTTGATCTGCATCCCCTCGACGACCAGGTCCGTGAGGCGGAGCCGTTCTGCATCGGTCAGCGCAGCTTCCGCGGCGGCGAGGGATGCCGCCTGGTCGCCGAGCTGGCTGTGGGCCGACGCCAGCCAGGTCCGGAGCTCGACGATGGCGCGGTGGGGCGCGAGGTCAGCGATGTCGGCGGCGGCAGCCTCGCCGATCGGGACCGCCTCCAGGAGCCGGTCGGACGCGCCGAGTGCCCGGCACAGCCCGTGCGACGCCCGGGCCACCCCGATCCGGTCCCCGAGCGACCGGTAGCGCTCGAGGGCGTCGCGGAAGGCGCCCTCGGACGCCGTGAAGCGCCCGAGGTCGCGCTGCGACTGCCCGATCTTCTCGATCAGGTCGGCCTCCTCGGCCGCGTCGCGCGTGACGGCCCGGGCGCGCTCCCAGTAGCCGACGGCACTCTCGGTGGCGCCGAGCGCCGTCGCCCGGTCGGCCGCGGCCCGGAGCGCGATCCGGGCCTGCGCTGCGACCGCGTCGCCCTCGGGTCCTTCGGGCGCCGCCTCGTAGGCGTCGACGTAGTGGGTGGCGAGGACGCCGGCGACCTCCTCGTCGCCGAGCGACTCGTAGTAGCGGGCGGCGGCGAGGTGCTTCGTCCGCCGGTCGCGACGGGCGAGCGTGGAGTAGGCGACCTCGCGGACCAGGGCCTGGGTGAAGCCGAACTGGCCTCGCTCCGGCGACCGCGGATCGGTGTCGAGGTGAAGGATCTCGCGGTGAACGAGGCCGCGGAGTCGCGGCTCGAGGGCGTCCGCCGGCTCGCCCCGCAGCGCCGCGAGGGCGGCCACGGAGAACGACTGGCCCAGCACGGAGCCGTCCTGCAGCAGCGCCCGGTCGGCCGGCTCGACAGCGTCCAGGCGGGCGGCGATGAGGGCATGGAGCGTGTCCGGCACCTGGAGCTCGCCGAGGTCGCCGGTCGGGCGATAGATGCCGTCGGCCTCCTCGAGGCGGCCGTCCTCGACGAGCATCCGGATCGTCTCGACGGCGTACAGGGGGATGCCGTCGGCGCGCTGGAGGATCGCCCGGACGGTCGTTGCCGGGAGGCCGGGGACCAGGCCGGCCAGCAGCTCGCGCATCGCGTCGTCGGAGAGCGGCCCGAGCGCCAGGGCCACGAAGTTGCGGCGTCCCGCGCCCCAGTCGGCCCGACGCTCGAGAAGGTCGGGACGGGCGAGCGTGATCACGAGGATGGGGTGGCCGATCGACCACTCGAGCAGGTGGTCGATGAACTCCATCAGGCCCACGTCCGCCCACTGGAGGTCCTCGAAGACGAGGACGGTCGTGCCCCGGAGCGCGATCCGCTCGAAGAACGTGCGCCACGCGTTGAACAGCTCGGCGCGCCCGCCGGCCGGCGGCTCGCCGACGCCGAGGAGCGACAGCAGGGCCGGTTCGAGGCGTCGACGCTCGGCAGGGTCGTCGACGAACTCGTCGAGTGTCGCCCCGATCCGCTCGTACGTCGTCGCGGCGTCGTCGTCCTCGCGGAGCCCGGCCCGCCGTCGGACCATCTCGCCGAGGGCCCAGAAGGTCAGGCCCTCGCCGAAGGACGGCGACCGTCCCTGGTGCCAGTAGATGTCCTCGCGGACGCCGTCGATGTACTTGAGGAGCTCCCAGGCGAGCCGGCTCTTGCCGATGCCCCCCTGGCCGGTGATCGAGAGGAGCCGGACGCGCCGCTCGCGCGACGTCGCGTGGAGGAAGTCCTTGAGGAGCCGGAGCTCGTCGTCGCGGCCGACGAACGGCGCCTCCACGCCCTCGGCGCGGCCCTGGCCGCCGCGTTCGGCGACGACGCGCAGCGCCCGCCAGGCCGGAACGGGGGCCGGCTTGCCCTTCAGGAGCTGCTCGCCGGCCGTCTCGAAGGCGATCGCGCCGGAGGCCGCCCGCTTCGTCGACTCACCGACGAGGACGGTGCCTGGCGGAGCGACCGACTGCAGCCGCGAGGCGGTGTTCACGAGGTCGCCGGCGACCATCCCCTGGCCGACCGCGCCGAGGGCGACCGCGGCCTCGCCGGTGAGGACTCCCGCCCTGAGCTCCAGCCCCTCGTCGCCGGACTGCCGGCCGAGGTGGCGGACGGCGTCCACGAGCTCGAGGGCGGTCCGCACCGCCCGCTCGGCGTCGTCCTCCTGGGCAACCGGCGTGCCCCACACGGCCATCACGGCGTCGCCGATGAACTTCTCGACGGTGCCGCCATAGCGCTCCACGATCTCCCGGCACAGGTCGAAATACCGGGCGAGGAACTCCCGGACCTGCTCCGGGTCGCTGGCGTCCGAGCGCGCCGTGAAGCCGACGAGGTCGGCGAACAGGACGCTGACGAGGCGGCGCTCGGTGGTCGCGGCCGCGACGGGGGCAGCAACCGCCGGCCTGGCGCCGGCCGGCGGAACCGGGCCGGCGGGCGCGGAAGGGGTGCCGCCCACGGCGGGCGACCCCGCGGCCACCCCGGCGAGCGCGCTCCCGCACGCGCCGCAGAACCGCATGCCGGGCGGGTTCTCGAAGCCGCAGGCCGGGCAGCCGGCGGCCAGGCGCGTGCCGCACTCGCCGCAGAACTTCATGCCGGGCGGGTTCTGGTGGCCGCAGGCGGGACAGGTCACGATTCGGGAACCTCGACGTCGTTGGAGGCGCGAGCGTAGCGGATCGGCGCGCGATGGCGAAGGATTCAGCGCGCGGTCGGCCCATCCTCCGGAACGGTCACGTCGACGACGTCGGCGTCGAGGGCCCGCAAGAGGTCGGCCGGCGCCAGGTGAACGTTCACGCCCCGGGCGCCTCCGCCGATCGCGACCCGCTCGTGCGCGAGCATCGCCGCGTCGCCGATGACGGGCCAGGCTCGGGTCGCGCCGAAGGGGGTGATGGCGCCGCGTTCGTAGCCGGTGACGGCATGCGCCTCGTCCTGGTCGGGCAGCGAGAGCCGGCTCACGCCGAGGTGCGCCCGCAGCCTCTGCCAGTCGAAGCGCCGCCCGCCGGGCACCAGGACGAAGACGTAGTCGTCCTCGGCGCGCCGGACGACGATCGTGCGAAGGAGGCTGCCGACGTCGATCCCCTGCAGGGCCGCGCTCTCCTCGGCGTTGCGTGCCGGCACGGTGCGAACGACCTCGAACGGGATGCCGGCGCCCTCGAGCGCTCGCAGGGCGGGCGTGGAGGTGGAGTCGGCATCGTGGGCCACGGCGGGTAGGGTAGCGGGGGACCACCGTCGCGGTCGAGGAGGTGATAGGTTCGCGATCCGCCCGGAGGAACGCCATGCGCCCGATCCGCATCGCCGCCCAGCTCCATCCCCAGCACGGCGACTACGCCGGCCTCCGCCGTGCCGTCCTGCGAGCGGAGGAGATCGGCTACGACATCGCCTACACGTGGGACCATTTCCAGCCGCTCTACGGCGACCGGGCCGGCCGGCACTTCGAGGGCCTGACGCTCCTCGCGGCCTGGGCCGAGGCGACCAGCCGCATCGAGCTTGGACCGCTGGTCGCCTGCAACGCCTACCGCAACCCGAACCTGCTCGCCGACATGGCCCGGACCATCGACCACGTGAGCGGCGGACGCTTCATCCTCGGGATCGGCTCCGGCTGGTTCGAGCGGGACTTCGACGCGTACGGGTACCCGTTCGGCACGCACGGGACGCGGCTCGCCGATCTGGCGCGGGACCTGCCGGTGATCCGCGCCCGGCTGGAGACGCTGAACCCGAGGCCCCTCCGGCGCATGCCCCTCCTCATCGCCGGCACCGGGGAGCGGAGAACCCTCCGTCTCGTTGCCGAGCACGCGGACAGCTGGCACGCGGCCTTCCCGGACCGCCCGGAGGAGCTCGAGCCAAAGGTCGCGGCCCTCCGCCGCTGGTGTGGCGAGGTGGGCCGTGACCCGGCCGACATCGAGTGGGGCCTGGGCGTCGAGCCGTACGACCTCGACCGCTTCCTCCGCGAGGACGCCGACCGGCTCGTCGAGATGGGCTTCACCCAGTTCACGCTCGGCTTCAACGGCCCGGACTGGAATGTCGACGCCGGCACGGCGTGGCTGGACTGGCGCGACAGCCGGAGCGGATGACGCTCAGCAGACCACGACCTCCCGCGGCGTCTTGTCGGTAGGCGATCGACTGTCGGTGGTGACCGACGGTCAGTCGACGCTGACGGTAATGCGGTGGTGTCCGCGGGCGCCGTCGGGAGCCGGGTCGGTCTCGCGGTCGGTCTGGACCTCGCCTCCTCCGTCGACTGCCCGGACCTCGATGCGATGGTCGCCCGGCGCCGCTTCCCAGGCGAACGCCCACTGGACCCACGTCGCCGCGGAGATCGGCCGGCTCGTCGTGGCCGACTGCCAGGGCCCGTCGTCGATGCGGACCTCGACCCCGGCCACCCCACGATCGGGCGCCCAGGCCACGCCGGCGACGTCGACCCGCCCCGCTGCCAGCTGCGCCCCGGACGCCGGGACGTCGATCCGCGACTGGGTGAGGATCGGGGCGTCCTTTGCCCAGCCGCGCGGGATCCAGAAGCCATCGACGGCCTCGCGGGTCGTCAGCTCGATCGCCGCCAGCCACTTCGTCGCCGAGACGTAGCCGTACAGCCCGGGGACGATCAGGCGGGCCGGGAAGCCGTGCTTCGCCGGAAGGGGCTCGCCGTTCATCCCGACGGCGACGAGCGCCTCGCGCCCCGGGTCGAGCGCCCACGAGGTCGGGAAGCCGGCCGTGAAGCCGTCGACCGACCGGCCGACGATCTGCGTCGCCCCGTCCTGCACGCCGGCCATCTCCAGCAGGTCGCGGAGACGGACGCCGGTCCACAGGGCGTTGCCGACGAGGTCGCCGCCGACCGGGTTGCTGACACAGGCGATCGTCACGTGCTGCTCGACGAGCGGCAGCTCGAGGAGGTCGTCATACGTGAGGTCGAGCGGCCGGTCCACCATGCCGATGACCGCGAGGCGCCAGCTCGCGACGTCGACCCGCGGGACGACGAGCGCGGTGTCGATCCGGTAGAACTGGGTCGTCGGGACGACGAGCGGCGTGAGCCCCTCGACGGCCAGCTCCTGGTCCGGGGCGATCGGCGGAGCCGGCTCGAGCGCCGGCGGGAGCTTCGAGGCGATGAACACCTCCTCGACCGCGCGGCGCTCGACGAGCCCGCGACCGACCGTCCCGACGACCGCCGCGCCACCGATCGTGGCGGCGCTGGCGATGAGGAAGCGGCGGCGGGCCCACGCCCCGGCCGTCTGCTCGGCATCGTCCTCGGGCGGAGCCGCAGCAGCCCGCGAGGCGATGCCCAGGAGCCAGCGGAGCGCGACCAGGCCGGCGCCGACGGCGATCCCGACGGCCGCGAGCACGAGGATCGGTTCGGCGAGCCCGCCGGCGGCGGCAAGGGAGACGACGAGGGCGAACCCGCCGGCAAGGACGAACACCCACGCACCACGCTCGAACCGCCGCCGGGCGAGGACGCCGGCGCCGGCCGCGATCGCCAGAGCCGCGACGACGATCACGAGCTGCAGGGCGACCTTGTGGTTGCCGCCGAACAGCTCGACGACGAGCTCCTTTGCGCCGGGCGGCTGGAGAGCGATGACGAGGTCGCCCACGGTGACGACGATCGACGGCGCGCCGGCCACGAGCCCGGCGAACAGCTCGCCGGCCGCGATCGCGACGAGCCCGGCCGCGATGCCGGCCAGCGCCGCGTTTCCGGCGGACGGCAGGCCCGGAGCGGAAGGCGGCGTGGCGGTCGGCGTGCTCGAGGACATCGGCTCCGAGGGTAGTCGGGGTTCGTGACGGGCGCATGTCGCCGTCGGTCGTGGTTCGCCGGTGGCGGCCCGGCGGATCGCGGGGGGCCGGCGCGCGTACCATCCTCTCGATGAGCGTTCCCCGTGTCGCCCCGGACCCGAAGGCCGTCCTCGGCGAGATCGAGGGCGGCCGCGTGCTCGACGTCGCCACCGGGACCGGCGGCTTCGTCGAGTTCCTCCTCGACGGGCTCCGCAGCCACGGCGAGATCGTCGGGATCGACGCGAATGCCGACCGGGCGGAGGCCTTCGAGAAGGTGGTGGGCAGCCGGCCCGGCGTCCATTTCGAGGCGATGGACGCCCATCGCCTCGCGTTCGCCGACGCGTCGTTCGACACCGTCTGCGTCTCGAACTCGCTCCACCACTTCGAGGACCCCGTGCCGGTCCTCGCCGAGATGCTGCGGGTGCTGCGGCCGGGCGGCCATCTCGTGGTCAACGAGATGTACCGCGACGACCAGTCCGAGACGCAGCTGACCCACGTCCTGCTGCACCACTGGTGGGCCGCGGTGGGCCGGGCGACCGGCGAGGTCCACCGCGAGACGTACGAGCGGGCGGCGATCGTCGAGATCGTCGCCGGGCTGGGCCTGGCCGACGTCCGCCTGTGGGACTTCGAGGAGCCGGCCGAGGACCCGCACGACCCGGCGATCGTCGCCGAGCTCGAGGCGGCGATCGACCGCTTCCAGGAGCGGGCCGGCGGCATCTCCGACCCGGCGCTCCGCGAGGATCTCCGGGCGCAGGGCGAGGAGCTGCGAGCCCGGCTCCGGACGATCGGCGCGACGAGCGCGACGCAGCTGGTGGCCGTCGGCCGGCGCTGACGCGCGGGGCGCCGCGACGGCGTCTCCCCGGCGACGACCTCGGTGGCGTCAGCGCGCCCCGGCGTGCGCTGCGGACCGGCGTCCGACGTGCCGCAGCACGGTGGCGAGCAGCGACCGCCGGACCGTCGCACGCGCAAGGTCGCGCCTCGTTCCAGCGGTGTTGCCGGCGGCGCTGAGCCGGTCCCGCTCCGCCGCCTCGCGGACAGCCGCTCGCAGGTCCGTGGCGAGGAGACCGGACTGCCTCGGGGCTCCGTACAGCATCTCGGTCTCCTTCCTTCGGTCCCGCTGCGTCCGCTGCAGCCGCGCGTCGTGATGGGGGCACCGTAGGCCCCGACCACCTCGCCGCCATCGGGCACTCACTCAATCGTTCGGCGCGAGACCACTCATTCGGCTGGGCCCGCCGGCCGCGGGGCAGCGCTGCCTGCTCGAGGACGCCGTGGCCGGCCGGTCCCAGCCGCAGGGCGTCAATCGATGGCGGCGCAGATGTCGAGGCTCGTGCCCGTCGAGGACGCCAGCCTGAAGATCCCGGCCTGGTCCACCGAGTAGGTGACCCGGCCGACGTAGAGGGTCGTCGACGGCCCGGCGGGAACGTCCGTCGGGAACAGGATGATCACGTTATGCCCGAGCAGGGTGACGTGCTGCGTGCCGTCGGCGCCGAGCCGGGTGCTGGCGACGGCGCCGTTCGACCGCAGCGCCAACGTCGTCCCGGTCGAGAGGTTCGTGAAGTTCAGGGCGGAGCCGGTCCCGGCCGACAGCGTCCGGACCAGGTTCCCATCGCGGTCGGTGAACTCGCGATACACGCCTCCGCCGACGGCCTCGCTGCCGTCGATCGCGAGGTCGAAGCCCGCGCACGCGATCCCGGCGGGAAGCTCGAGGTGGAAGACGCCGGCGGTGGCGGGCCCTGCCAGCATGCCGAGGACGAGGCTCGCCGCGACCGCGGCGCCGACCAGCCGACGTGAGAAGAGCATGGACCGTCGCATTCGGACACCTCCCGGCCAGGCACCTGGTGATCCGCCGCCGACGGCCGGTGGCTCGTCGTGGCGGGGATCGTCGGCGCTTGCCTGCCGCGACTGTCGCGCGCCGGCCGCGTCCGGCCATCGGGCATTGCCTTACCCGGCCGATCCGGCCCCCCTCATTCACGACGGGCCGTCCGGACCTTCACCGGCACCACCGGGCCGCGTAGGGTGCCCGCGTGAGCGCGCGGCGCACGAGCCCCATCATGATCGGGCGGGAGGCGGAGCTCCTTGCCCTCGAGGAGGCCGTCCGCGACCGGGCGGAGCGGCCGGTCGCCCTCGTCGCCGGCGAGGCAGGCGTCGGCAAGACGCGTCTCGTCCGCGAGCTGCGGGAGCGCCAGCTCGCCGCCGGGGCAACCGTCGCCGTCGGGTCGTGCGTCGAGCTGGGCGCAGACCTCCTGCCCTACGCGCCGTTCGTCGAGTCGCTCGGTCGTCTCGTCGAAGACCTGGGCGAGGGCGCCGACGAGCTTCTCGGCGCGGCCCGGCCCGACCTCGCGATCCTCCTGCCGGGGCTCTCACCGGGCACGGACCCGGCAACCGGCGGAGGGGGCAGCCGCGGTCGCATGTACGAGGCGGTGCGGGCGGTCCTCGACCGGGGGCCCGACCCGCTCGTCCTCCTCCTCGAAGACGTCCACTGGGCCGACCGGTCCACGCTCGAGCTCCTCGACTACCTGGCCCGCCGGCTCCGGCACGGACGCACCCTGCTGCTCGCCACGTACCGCACCGACGAGCTCCATCGGCGGCACCCGCTCCCTCCGGTCCTCGCGGAGCTCGCGCGAGCCGGCCGCTCGACGCGGATCGAGGTCGGCCCGCTCGACGGAGCCCAGAGCGCCCGGCTGGTCCGCGAGCTCGGCGTCGACGCGGAGGCCGTCGCCGTCGTCGACGCGATTGCCCGGCGGTCGGAGGGGAACCCATTTCTCCTGGAGGAGCTCATCGCGGCTGGTGTCGGCGAGGCGAAGCCGATCCCCGGAACGCTCCGGGAGCTGCTCCTCGCCCGCGTGGGTTCCGTCGACGCCTCGACGCGGCGCGCGCTCGGGATCGTCGCGGCCCTCGGCCGGCCGGCCGAAGCCGAGCTGGTGGAGCTGGCGTGGAACGGGTCCGGGGCGGACCTCGATGGCGCCCTCAGGGACGCGGTGGACCGGGGGCTGCTCGTGGTGAACCCGGGGGACGGCCGGCGCCTGGCGTTCCGGCACGCCCTGCTCGCGGAGGCGGTCGTCGACGACCTGCTGCCGGGCGAGCGCGTCCGCCTTCACGCGACGCTGGCCCGGATCCTCGCCACGCGCCCGGACCTGGCCAGCGCGACGCCGGCCGGCGCCGCTGCCGAGCTCGCCCACCACTTCCTCGAGTCTCGCGATCTGCCGGCTGCGCTCGAGGCGGTCGTGCGCGCTGCCGACGCCGCCGTCGTTGCCCGCGCGTACCCAGAGGCGCGCACGCTGTTCGAGCGCGCGCTCGAGCTGTGGGAGCGCGTGCCGGATGCCGCGACGTGCGCGCCGGCATCGACCATCCGACCCTGCTCGACCGGGCCGCCGAAGCGAGCTTCCACGCCGGCGATGTGCCGCGCGCCATCGGGCTCGGCCGCGCGGCGGTCGCCGAGGCCGATGCCGCCGGCGACAAGGTTCGGACGGGCTACCTCCTGGTGCGACTGATCGAGTGGACCGAGGAGGTCGACTTCGAGGCCCTCGCGTCGCTTGCGGAGCGGGCCCTGGTCCTCGTGCCTGACGACCCGCCATCGGCCGAGCGGGCCTTTGCGCTGATCGGCCTCGGGGCGAAGGCTTCGCACCAGAGCCGGAACCTGGAGCAGCTCCGGGCCGTTCGCCAGGCCGCGGACGTCGCCGCGGCATGCGGAGCCACGGGGTACGAGGCGATGGCCCGATCGATGGCCAGCATTGCCCTGGTCGGCCTGGCGCGGGACGAGGAGGCGGCCGCCGAGGCAGCGCGCGCGGCGGATCTGGCGGCCACGTCGCGTGGGACCGAGGAGGTCGTGATCACGACCATCAACTGCCTTGCCGCCGCTGGATTCCCGGGCCACCTCGATCGCGTCGCCGGCATGCTCCCGGAGGCTCGAGCCGCTATCGACCGCGAAGGCTCGGGCGTCCTGAACGAGTCGTATCTCGGCCTCTGGGAGGCCGTCGTCCTCGGTTGGCAGGGTCGCTGGACGGACGCAGTCGAGCTCGCCTCCGGGTACCTCGCCAGGAGTGGGACGACGCCGCCGTCGAGCGCGGACCTCCTGTGCTTCAGGGGTGGCCTCCAGCTCCGCCGTGGCCGGCTCGACGCCGCAGAGCGCGACCTTCGCCGCGCGCTCGACCTTCGCGCAGTGGCCTTCGCCGAGACCGTTGCCGAGGTCCACGCCCTGATCGCAGAGACCGCGCTCGGGCGGGGTGACCCGTCAGGAGCGCTCCGCTCCGTCCACGAGGGGCTGGCCGTCCTCGAGCCGACCGACGACGTCTCCCGACGCGCGCGCCTGTACGCGGCCGGCCTGCAGGCGGCCGCCGACCTCGCCGAGGTGTCGAAGGCGCGACGCGACCGAGACGGTGCGGCGGATGCCGGGCGAGCTCGAAGCCGGTACCTCGCTCGCCTGGAGGCGGCACGCGACGGCCGCCTCGTCGAGGGGGGCGGCGTCAACGACCTGGTCCGGGCGATGTGCGCGTGGGGGATGGCCGAGGCGAGCCGGTGCGTGGGAGACCCCGACCCGGACGCGTGGGCGGCTGCCGCGTCGCTGTTGCCCGCGGTCGGCGAAACACACCTGGCGGCGTACTGCCGCTTCCGCGAGGCGGAGGCGGCCCTGGCCGGACCGGGCGATCGGCCGCGAGCCGTGGAGGCGTTGCAGGCTGCGCGGGCCTGGGCGCTGAAGGTCGGCGCCGAGCCGCTGCTGCGGGACGTCGACGGCGCTCGCGCGGCGCGGCCGGCTCGTCCTGGCGGAGGAGGCGCTCGCGCCTCCCGACGACGTCGCCGCGCCGCCCGGGGGCGCCGCCGCGCCTCCCGACCCGTACGGTCTCAGCCCGCGCGAGCGCGAGGTCCTGGCATTCCTGGTCGACGGCCGCACGAACCGCGAGATCGGGGCGGCGCTCTTCATCAGCGAGAAGACGGCGAGCGTCCACGTCACGCACATCCTCGACAAGCTCGGCGTGACGAGCCGCGGTGCCGCAGCTGCGCTCGCCGCGCGCGCGGGCCTGGTCGAGGTCCCGGGCCGCTGACGCCGCCCCTTCAGCCCGCTCTCTGCGGCCCCTCCGACGTCTCCGGCCCCGACACCGCGGGTGCACCTGCCGGCGGGGCGGGGTCCTCGATCGGCGGCAGGAGCGGCGAGCCCGTGATGAGCCGCGTGCCGCGGCCGCGCGGTGAAGAAGCTCCACGCCCAGCGGACGACGACGACGATCCGGTTGGCGAACCCGATCAGGTAGAAGATGTGGATGACGAGCCACATCAGCCAGGCGATGAAGCCGGCCTGCTTCCCGAACGGCCCGAGCCAGCCGATGTTCGTCACCCCGGCGAGCCGCCCGATGACCGCGACGTCGCCCTTGTCCGTGAAGCGGAAGGGCGCGCCGGGCTTCCCGTCGAGGCGGGCGCGGATCGCCTTGCCGACGTACTGGCCGCGGCTGGATCGCGCCCTGGGCGACGCCGGGGACCGGCCGGCCCTTCTTCCAGGGCTGGACCGCGTCGTCGCCGACGGCGAAGATCTCCGGGTGACCGGGGATTGTCAGGTCGCGCCCGACGACGATCCGGCCGGCGCGGTCGGTCTCGGCCCCGGTCGCCGTCGCGACCGCCCGGGCGAAGCTCGACGCCTGCACGCCGGCGGCCCAGAGCACCGTTCGGGCGGGGATCTCCTGCTCGGCATCGCCGACCTGCACCCGGACGCTGCGCTCGTCGATGTGGACGACGCGGGTCCCGGTCCGCACCTCCACGCCCAGTCGCTCCAGCTGGCGCTTCGCGGAGGCCGAGCGATCGGGCGGATAGGGCGGGCAGGACGCGGTCGAGCGCCTCGACGAGGATGATCCGGGCGTCCGGCGGGTGGATCGAGCGGAAGTCGCGCCTGAGCGTGTCGTTCGAGATCTCGCCGAGGGCGCCGGCCAGCTCCACCCCGGTCGGGCCGCCGCCGACGACGACGAACGTCATCCACTCATGGCGACGCTCGGGGTTCTGCTCGCGCTCGGCCGCCTCGAAGGCGATGAGGATGCGGCGCCGGATCTCGGTGGCGTCGTCGATCGACTTCAGGCCGGGCGCGTGGGCGGCCCAGTCGTCGTTGCCGAAGTAGCTGTGGCGGGCGCCGGTCGCCACGACGAGCGTGTCGTAGGGGATCGGCCCGCCGTCCGACATCAGGACCCGGCGCTGCTCGAGGTCGATCCCGACCGCCTCGCCGAGCAGCACCGTCGTGTTCCGGTTGCGACGCAGGATCGAGCGGAGCGGCTGGGCGATGTCGCCGGGCGAGAGCGCGCCGGTCGCGACCTGGTACAGGAGCGGCTGGAAGAGGTGGAAGTTGCGGCGGTCGACGAGGGTCACGGTGACCCGCGGGTCCCGGCCGAGCTCGCGCGCCGCGTTGAGCCCGCCGAACCCGCCGCCGACGATCACGACGCGGTGGCTGGCCATGCGGCGTTTGTCGCGCATGTGGCGCGGGCTGTCAACCGCCGGGCCGGGCGAGCGGCGGGCCCGGCGAGCGGCGGGCCGGGCGAGCGGCGGGCCCGGCGGGCGGCGGGCCGGGCGAGCGGCGGGCCGGGCGAGCGGTGGGCCGGGCGAGCGGCGGGCCCGCGCCCGGTCAGTCCTCGGGAGCGCCGTGGATCGGGTCGTCGCGGAGGCGGCGGCAGCCGCGCACCTCGCACCGGACGCGCCGCGGGTCGAACTCGCGACGCACCGGAACGGCAAACAGCGCGTCGCCATTCGCCTGGGCGCTCGCGAAGAAGCCTCCGTTCCCGTCGTTCGTGGCCCGGAACGGGTGGACCCGGTTCGGGTCGACTCGTTCGCGCGTCAGCAGGCTGTGCAGTCGTCGCATCGCTCGTCGTCCATGTGGTCCGCGGCCGGGGGGAGAGTCGCCACTGAGACGCACAAGGGGCACGCCGCGTTGCGGGCGAGCCGGAGACCCCCGGCCGAGGGCCCCGATATCACTCCCACGATTGGCGGACACGCCAACCCGAGGCTGCCGCCGTCTCCGGGGCCCGGCAGCTCCGTCTCGGGGGCTCGCCCGCCGCTGACGACCTCGCTGCTGCCGTCCGGCCGTGCGCGACTCGAACGAGCGGGCCGCGCGTCGACCGGCCGGCACCCGCCGCTCTTCCGCCGCCGTCGCGAAACGACCGCCCGTTAGTCGTGGCGGTGATATTCGGGGGACGCGAGCCTCCCCGGCAGGTCCGCCGCCCACAGTGGGGCGGCGCCGGCACGGATGTCGCCCGGCCTGCGCGCGCGTCGGACGTGGCTCGGCGGCGGCCCTGCCCGGAGGGCCATACTCGTCGGGTGTCCACCCTCGGGACGCGCCTCTCGCCGACCCGACGACTGCGAGCCCTCCGCGACGAGTTCGACCGGGCGATCTTCGTCCTCGCTCTCGGCGACCTCGTCGCCAGCTTCGGCTTCAGCCTCGTCTTCCCGTTCCTGACGATCTACCTGACCGCGCAGCTGGGCGCCAGCGCGGCCCAGGCGGGCCTCGTCCTCGGCCTCTACTCGATCGTGTCGATCGTCTCGACGGCCCTCGGGGGCGTGCTCGCGGACCGCGTCGGGCGGAAGCCGGTGATGGTCGTCTCGATCATCTGCACGGCCGTCGTGATCGCGGCGATGGGCCTCGTCCGCGACCTGGCCTGGGTGGCCGGCCTGACGATGGTCCTCGGCTTCGTCGACCCGCCGTTCGTCCCGGCAGCCCGCGCCGCCGTCGCCGACGTCGTCGCGCCCGAGCGGCGCCCGCGAGCCTACGGCCTGCTCGGGATGGCGGCGAGTGTCGGCTGGATCGTCGGACCGTCGGTGGGCGCCGGGCTGTCGAGCCTGGGCTTCGACGTCCTGTTCGTGGCGGCCGGCGTCATCGTGGCCGGGTACGCCGTGATCCTCCTGGTCGGGCTGCGGGAGACGCGGCCAGCCGGTGGGCCGGTGCCGACGATGCCCGTGACGGCGGAGCTCGCCTTCGTCGATGCGACGGCCGCGCATGTGGCCGCCGAGGTCGCCATGGAACCGGGGGGCAGCGACGAGCCGGCCCGGCCGGGCCCGGCGACCAGGCAACCCATGGGCGTGCGGCGCGTCTTCGCCTCGTTCCTCGTCCTGGCGGCGGTCTTCCACGGCGTGCAGTTCCTGTGGGTCGCCATCCTGCCGATCTTCGCCTACGACCTCGGCGTGTCGACCGCCAGCTGGGGCCTCCTCTTCGCCCTCAACGGGATCCTCATCCTCCTGCTCCAGCTGCGGATCAGCTCGCTGTCGGAGCGCCGCTCACGGCCCCGGTTCATGGCGGCGGGCGCCCTCTGCTCGGGGCTCGCCTACCTCGTCGTGGCGGCGATGCCCGGCGCGGCGCTCGTGCTGCCGTTCCTGGCCGGGGCGATCATCCTCGTCACGTTCGGCGAGATGGCGTTCTTCCCTGTCGCGCCGTCGTTCGTCTCGGACCTCTCGCCGGTCGCGATCAGGGGCCGCTACCAGGGGTATCTCGGGGCTGCGACAGGCCTCGGCAGCGCGATCGCGCCGGCACTGGCGGGCGCCGTGCTCGACGTCGCCCCCGGCCCGGCCGTCTGGCTCGGCGCGGCGGCGGCCTGCGGCCTCGTCGCCGGCGGCCTGTGGTGGCTCGGCGGGCGCGTGCCGGCGGGAATGCGCGCCGCCTGAGGGGGTTCGCCCCGGCCTGCCGGCCGGTGCCCGCCAACCGCCCCTGCCTCCCGCGCATCTGATCGCGTAGAGGGAACGTCCCGCCCACTCCGCCAGGCGACCGGCCGCGGTGTCGGCGCCACGCACGCAGAGGAGCCCGATCGTGAAGCGTTTCGTGACGATCGCCGTCGCGGCGATCCTGTGCCTTGCCCTGGCCGCCCCGGCCGCCGCCGCCGATCCCTGGCGCCCGATCAAGGGCGGCGGGACGACGGCCGACACCATGACGGGCCCGGCGGGCTGCCCGGCCGGCGCCGGCTGGACCTACTCGAGCGCCGGCTCGATCACCGTCACCCATCTCGGCCGCGTGTGGGTCGAGGTGAGCCACTGCAGCTGGTTCGACGGCCACTTCGGGCCCGGAGTCCTGACGATGACCGCCGCCAACGGCGACCAGCTGGTCTTCGAGGATTGGGGGACCTTCGAGATGCGCGACGCGGGCACCACCAGCCATATCGACCTGCACCTCGAGCTGGTCCGCGGCACGGGACGCTTCGAGAACGCCCGGGCCGACATCGCGGGCGTCGGCTGGGGCGTGATCGGCTCCAACGTCACGACGATGCACTACGCCGGCGAGATCAGCTACTGACGGTCGGACGACCAGTCCGAACCGCCGACGACAGGACGGACGGCCCATGACGCGACCGCCGCGCGCCACGATCCTCGAGCCCTGCGAACCCGCAGGCTGGGGTGCCCGCGTGGCGGTCACGTCGATCGATCGAACGGGCGAGGCGCCGGACGTCGCCCTCGTGCGGCTCGCCCAGCGCGGCGACGCCGCGGCGTTCGACCGGCTCGCCGGTGCCCGCATCGACCGGTCCTACCGCCTCGCCGTCGCGATCCTGCACTCCGAGCCCGATGCCCGGGACGCTGTCCAGGAGGCGTTCGTGGCCGCCTGGCGCCAGCTGCCGAAGCTGCGCGACCCTGCGAGCTTCGACGCCTGGCTCGAGCGGATCGTCGTCAACGCCTGCCGGATGGCGCTTCGTCACCGCAAGGTCGTCCGGGTCCGCGAGATCGACGTGAGCGACCCGCCCGAGCAGCGGGCGGGCGCTCGGGAGGCGCCGGGGCCCGACGACGAGATCGCGAGCGTGGACCTCGTCCGGCGAGCGCTCGGCCGCCTCGATGCCGACAAGCGGGCGATCCTCGTCCTCCACCACGTCGAGGAACGGCCGGTCGCCGAGATCGCAGCCACGCTCGGGATCCCGGCCGGCACCGTGAAGTGGCGCCTCCACGCGGCTCGCGCCGCGCTCGAGAAGGCGCTCGAGGAGGAATCGCGATGAGCCGCACGCCGCGCCTCACCGACGCCGTCCTCCGTGCCGCGCTCATGCCGGCGCCGGAGGTCGCGGCGCCGCCCAGCTTGCTGGCCTCGATCTCGGCGGACATCCGGCGCTCGCCGCAGCAGCGCTCGCGCGTCGGCCTCCTGCCGTGGGCGGCCGCCCGCTTCCCGATGCCGTGGCCGGCAGCCCGCGGCCTCGTCCCCATCCTGCTGACGGCAGCGCTCGTCCTGGCAGCCGTGGCAGGGGCGTCCGTGGGGGCGCAGATCGTCCGCGACGGCCTGCTGCCACAGGTGCTCCTTGGGCCCGAGGGCGTGATCGTCCCGCCGACGCCGACCCCGTCCCCCACGCCGAGCCCGATGTCGCCAGAGATCGGGGTCGTTCGTGACCTCGCCTACGAGTCCGCCGACCCGCTCGTGGCGGCCCGGGCGCTCGATGTGTACGCGCCGACTGCGCTCGGCTCGTGGCCCGTCGTCGTGATGTTCCACGGCGGCATCGGCGTGCTCACGAAGGATTTCCTCGAGGACTGGGCTCGTGACGTCGCGGCCGAGGGTTACGTCGTCTTCGTCCCTGGATGGGGCCTCAGCGGTCCCGCAGCCCAGGAGCTGCCGCGCAGCGCGGTGCTGTCCGCGATCCATCGGCAGGCCGCCTGCGCCGTGGCCTACGCCCGCTCGCACGCCGCCGAGTACGGCGGCGACCCGTCGAAGGTGATCCTGTTCGGGCACGCCCAGGGCGCCAACGCGGCGGCCATCCTTGCCTTCAACCGACCGGCGCCCAGCGAGGGCTGCCCGGGAGGCGAGGAGCTGGGGCCGGTCTCGTCGATCGTCACCTTCGAGGGCGACTGGCTCCTGATGGACCAGCAGTATGACCGGATGATTCCGGACGACCCCGCGGTTCTCTCCGCAGGCACCCCCTGGGACGGCCTCGCGGGCGGCACCGATGTTCCTGTCGTGATGCTGGTCAGCGAAGGCTCAGGTGGCGTCACCGAACCGCCGCCCGGTGACCCGCCCGTCGACTACGCGACGGCGCGCGACCTCGTCGCGCTGCGCACCGCGTTCCTGGACCAGGGCGCCGACGGGCAGCGGGTCGACGCCGCGCAGGAGCAGGCGCTGTTCCACGCGGCGCTGGAGGCGAACGGCAACCCGGTCTCGCTGACCGAGATCCCCGGTGCCGACTTCAACCACATCGGCGCGTCCGGCCGGCCGACGCTGCTGGCCGCCTTCGAGGAGGCCGCCGGCAGGTAACGCCTCGGCGCCGCAGCCCTGCGGCGCGACACGTCCAGCATGGGAGACCGAGATGAACAGGGAATCCGTTTGCCTCGCGACCGCCGCGCTGGTGGCGTCGGCGCTCGTGGCCGCCGGCTGCGGCGCCGGCGGTGGCGCCACTCCCGCTCCGGCCTCGGACTCGCCGGCACCGGTGGCCAGCGCCGCCCCCACCGCGACTCCCACAGAGGCGCCGACGCCCGAGCCGATACCCGCCGCCGGGCTGGTCGCGGCCGACATCGAGTACGAGACGGCCGAGCCGCTGCTCGCCGCCCGCGCGCTCGACGTCTACGCGCCGACGGCGCCCGGGCCGTGGCCGGTGGTGGTGATGTTCCACGGCGGAGCGGGCATCCTCACGAAGGACTACCTCGCGGGCTGGGCCCAGGACGTCGCTGCCGAGGGCTACGTCGTGTTCGTTCCCGCCTGGGGCCTGGGCAGCCCGGCCGCCCAGAAGGTGCCGCGCAGCGAGTGGCTCGCCGCCAACGGCCGCCAGGCGGCCTGCTCGGTCGCCTACGCGCGGTCGCACGCCGCGGAGTACGGCGGCGACCCCTCGACGCTCGTCCTGTTCGGCCATTCGGCCGGCGCGAACACGGCCTCCGTCCTCGCCTTCAACCGGCCGACCCCGAGCGAGGGCTGCCCGGGGGGCGACGAGCTGGGGCCGATCTCCTCGCTCGTCACCTTCGAGGGCGACTGGCTGTTCATGGACTCGATGTGGCACCAGGTGATCCCGGACGACCCAGCGGTCCTCTCGGAGGGGACGCCGTGGAACGGCCTGGAAGAGCACGCCGACCTTCCCGTCGTGATGCTGGTCTCGGAGGGTTCGGGTGGGGTCACCGACCCGCCGCTCGGCGACCCGCCCGTGGACCTGGCGACGGAGCGCGACCCGGTCGCGCTGCGGGCCGCCCTCAGGACCGCCCTGACCGATGGCGAGGACGGGGACATCGGCCAGGAGCAGGCCGTCCTCTACACCGCCCTCAAGGCGAACGGCAATCCGGTCTCCCTGAGCGAGCTCCCCGGCGCCAACCACGACTCGATCGGCCTCTCCGGCCGGCCGGCGCTGCTGGCCGCGATCGACGAGGCCGCGGCGAAGTAGGCGGCGGCGCGACATCACGCCCGGCCGGCCGCGACGACCGGCCGGGCGCCCGCGTCGGGCGGTCGACCCCGCGGCGCGCGCGCCGGACCGCGTCAGGCCGGGAGCGGCGGGTCGAGCTCGAGCTCGGTCAGCTCGACCGTGATGTACTCGAGCTCGCTCCCGTCGGGGAGCGTCCACACCGCTGCGCCCCGCACGGGCAGGCGGAGCCCCGCGAGCTCGCCGTACTCGTACGTCGGCGCCGTCCACGGCCGGAGCTCGAAGCCCGTGCCGACCATCGCGTAGCGCTCGGCGCGGAAGGCGACGAGCCGCCCTTCGGCGTCGATCTCCAGGACGCCGGTCGCCCGCCGGTCGCCGTCGGCCAGCGTGACCCGGACGTTCGCGTCGTCGATCGCCTCCCAGGTCACGTTCGAGCGCAGGAAGGCGCTCGGGAACCAGGTCATCTCCGAGAGGTGGCGCAGCAGCGAGGCGTCGTCCATCTCCGGCCCGGAGGCGTTCACGAACGGGACGACCGAGCCGAGGAGGATCGTCATGAGCCCGCGGCCCTCGACGTAGCCGTCGCGCCCACGCACGAGGGGGAGGCCCTCGACCGGGACGGTCGCGTCCCAGATGAAGCCCGGCGGGTCCACCGTGTACCACTGCTCGGCGACGAGCGGGAACGAGGGCATGCCGGGCCCCGGGCGCATCCGGCAGCGCTGGCGGAGCCTGACGGTGTCGACGAGGGGCTTCCCGACGACGCCCGCGTAGCGGAGGTAGCGCCGGGCCGGCTCCGGGAGGCCGGCCAGCATCTCCTCGGTGACGAGCGGCGGATGCGGCGGGCGCGGCGCGTCGAGGAGACGGTGGCGGTCGGCGGCGACGGCGGCGCCGAAGCGCCGGCTGGTCAGGACCAGGACGCCCCCGAGGGCGCAGGCGATGCCGACGGCGAGGCCGGCGAGGCGGAACAGACGGAACATCAGGGGCGTACCTCCGCAGGCGATGGTGCCCGAGGTGGGCGTGTGCGCGGGAGGGCCGGATGTCGCACGGGGCCGGCCGGAGGTCCCGGGACGCCGTGCACACAGCGCCACGAGGCGCCACGTGGCCGTCTCGTCGCGCGCCGCGTTCCCTGGCGGCCGGCGCGGACCCCGTTGCGTTGAGCTCAACACTCGACGCGCAGACGCCGCGGCCCGCCTGAATCCTTGCGTCGAACGGACGTTTCCCGGCGATCGGCGGCGCGCAGTCCCAAATCCTTGCGTTGGACGTTCGCAATCCTGCCGTCCACGCGCTCGCGGGTGCCGGGTGTTGAGTTGAACGCAACGCCGGCGGAGCGCCGGCTCGTCCGGCGCGCCGGACGGCCCGGCTAGAGGTCGGCGACGTCGATGAGGCCGCGGCGGATGGCGAGCTTCAGGAGGTCGACCCGGTCGTGGAGACCGAGCTTCTCCATGACGTTGGCCCGGTAGTTGTGGACCGTCTGCTCCGAGAGGTGGAGCGCCGTCGCGATCTCGCGGTTGGTGTGCCCGACGGCGGCGAGGAGCATGATCTCGCGCTCGCGCTCGCTGAGCGTCTCGAGCGGGTCCTCGAGCGTCCCGCCGGGCGTCTTCAGCACGTACGTGTTCACCATCTTCGTGACGATCGCCGGGCTCACGTAGGTCTGGCCGCGGGCGACCGAGCGGATCGCGGTCACGATGTCGGCCGCCTGCGCCTCACGGGTGAGGAAGCCGTCGGCGCCGGCCTTGAGGGCCAGCGAGAACTGCTCGGTGCTGCTCCGGCACTCGAGGGCGAGGATCTTCATCGCCGGCTTGGTCGAGCGGACGGCCTCGATCGACTGGAACATCGTGCAGCCAGATCGGTCGAGGGGGAGGCACTCGGTGATCACGACGTCGGCCGTCGTCCGGGCCAGCTCGGCCTCAAGCCCATCGCGGCTCGCGACCTGGCCGATGACGCGCAGGTCGGGCTCGGCGTCGACGATCGCGCGAAGGCCGACGCTGAGCATCGGGAAGTCGAAGATCGCGAGGAGCACGCCGACCGGGCCGTCGCCGGACCCGTTGGCACCGGATGCCACCGGTGATCACCTCCAGGCATCGCTCCACGCCGGGCCCATGCCCGGGGGACGCAGGTGCCACTATCTGCCCACGGCGGGGGGTGCCGCGTAGGGCCATCGGTCGCAGAGGCGGGGGGCCTCCGGCCCGCCGACGGCCGACGCGGACCAGCCGGAATCCTCGCTCCGCCCGCTCAGTCCTGCTGCGAGCCGGTTCCCTCGCCGTGGCAGAACGAGCACATCCCTTCGACCACGCGCATGTCGTGCGGGTTCCGCGGCGCCTGCTCGGGCGCAGCCGAGTGGCACGACGAGCACATCGCGTTCGTCCGCGTGGAGTGATCGTCGGGCAGTGCGCCGACCTCCCCGGCGACATGACAGGCGAGGCAGTTCCCGTCCGGCGGGTCCGGGTGGGGGAAGCCCGGGATCTTCACGGTCGTGCCGCGGTGGCAGAGGAAGCACGTCGTCTCGTCCCGACCCTCGTGGTCGGCCGGCGGCCCGGGCGCCAGCGAGCCGTGGCAGGACAGGCACTGCGCGTTCGAGTCGAGAGAGTGCGGACGGTCTTCGGCGGCCGGCGTCTCGCCCGTGTGGCAGACGAAGCACTCGTCGGCGTGGATGCCGCTGTGGCCGGGGGCGGTCTCGACGAGGCTGCCGGTGGCATGGCAGGCCGTGCAGTTATCCCAGCCCTCCCGGGGATGGGCGAGCGCGGGGGCGTTCGCAGCCACCGGGACACCGTCCTGCGACTTGTGGCAGGCGGTGCAGTCGCCGTTCGTCGGCATGCCGCCCGGGCCGAGCCCCGGCGTGGGCGTCACGAGCGGCCGCGTCGTCGGCAACGGTGTGGGGGTCGGCCGGACGGCGACGCTGCCGGGCTCGGCGAGGTTGACGACGGCGAGCCCGACGCCGACGCCGACCGCGACGACGACGGCGATCGCGACGAGCCAACCGGCGGCGCGGAGGAGCTTGCGCGATCTCACGAGGCACCTCCCGCGGGCTCGCTGCCCGACCCCGACTCATCGGCCGCATCGGCCGCCCCGGGCACCTCGACGGGTGCTTCCGCCGGCGGATCGACTGGCTCGGCAGCCGGGACCGTTCCCTCGGCGGCCGGCGCCCGCTCGATCACCGCGTCGTCCGGGTGCACGACCGCGATCTCCTCCTCGTCCGCGACCCAGGCGACGCCGACCTCGACCATCTGCGCCTCGCGGTGGGCCGGCGCGAAGACGCCGCCGGCCCCGTGGCCGAAGTGCTCGTCCATCGGCAGCCAGCGCTCGGCCAGCGTGTACATGAGGCCGAAGATCCCGAAGGCGCCCACGATGATCGCGATCTCGACGAGCGACGGGACATACTCGGCGTACGGGGTGGAGACCACGCCGCCGACGGCCGTGCCGGGCACGATCTGGCCGGCGCTCACGAAGATGCAGCGGTCGGCGAAGATGCCGACGAAGATGAGCACGCTCGACCAGAGGAGGCCCTTCGGCGTCCGCGTCCGCGGGTACAGGAGAAGTGCCAGCGGCACGAGGAGCCCGAGCCCGACGCGGACGACCCAGAACTGGAGCGCGAGCGGCCCGGCGAAGACGGCCTGGTTCGCGTCGGAGAGGCCGGGGATCACCCCGTACATCCCCCACAGGATCTGCCAGGCGACGACGAGCCCGGAGACCACGAGCCCGATCGTGAGGATGAGGCGGATCGCCGGGATCGCCAGCGTCCCCGCCCGCTCCCAGCCGGCGAGCCGGTAGCGGAAGACGGCCCAGAACACGATCCCGAGCAGCGCGGTCCCGGACAGGACCGCCATCGTCACCATCGCCGGCGGCGTGAACGCCCCGTGCCAGTACGGGCGGGCCGCGAGGACGGCGAAGACCGCGCCGAGCGTCGTGGGCGCGGCGACCGCGATGATCGAGGAGAAGGTGCACGCGTAGCGGTGGACGTTCCAGCGGCCCGAGAAGATGCTCCACACCTCGACCGACAGCGCGACGAGGTAGACGCCGTAGAAGACGCCCATCCACCACATCGGCGAGAACGGCGACGGGCTCAGCACGGCCCCGAAGACCATGCTGATCGGGTAGTGCAGGTCGAGGGCGATGAGCCCGAACGCCGTCACGAGCGTCAGCCACGCGAGCACGGCGTGGCGCTTCTCGAGCGGCAGGAACATCTCGATCCCGAAGACGGTGCCCAGCGACGACGCCAGGCAGAGGCCGCTCGTCGTGATCGCGAAGAAGACGTAGCCGGTGATCAGGATGCCCCACTCGAAGCTGGGGCTCGTGCCGAGCACCTCCCAGCCGGGCGGGAGGGCGAGCAGGGCCCCGACGGCGCCGATCGCGCACATGGCGAGCAGGAGGCCGACCCAGGCCCGAAGGGCGCGGGGCCACGAGGCGATGTCGCGGCGGACGAAGCGGAACGCTGCCCGGGGGTCGGGGGTGAGAATGCTCTCCGCGACGTGGGCGGTCATCAGAACACCTCGCCCTCGAGGCCGATGTACCAGACCCGCGGCCGCGTCCCCAGGCTCGGCTTGATCACCCGGACCCGGTTCTCGCGGAGGGCGACGCTCGCCGGGCTCTCCCCGTCACGCAGGTCGCCGAAGATGCGGGCGTTCGTCGGGCAGACCTCGGCGCAGGCCGGGAGGAGCCCGCGGGTGATCCGCTGGTAGCAGAACGTGCACTTGTCGACCACGCCGGCGACGCCCTTCGGGGTCTCCTCGCCGGCCGGGACGATGTACCGGGCGCCGTACGGGCAGGCCAGCATGCAGTAGCCACAGCCGATGCACCGGTTCTCGTCGACGAGGACGACCCCGTCCTCGATGCGGAAGGTGGCGCTGACCGGGCAGACCCACGTGCAGGGAGGGTTCTCGCACTGCATGCACGTCCGGGGCACGAAGTAGGCCGACTGGACGTTTGCGACCTCCGGCGCCTGCTCGGCCGGGAAGCCCTCGCGGCCGCCCTCGGGCGAGGTGATCGTCACGTTGCCGTCGCTGTCGAGGACGTGGAGCTCGACCCAGGTGCGGTTGATCTCGGGCTCTTCGGGGACGTGGTTCTCGAGCTTGCAGGCGTCGACGCAGCGACCGCACCCGATGCAGGTCGTGGTGTCGATGACGAAGCCCCAGTCGTGGGCCGACGGGTCGTACGGCGGGGCGTCGCCGGCGACGGCCGTCGCGTCGTCCGCCGCGCGGGCCTCGTCGGGCGGGACCCCCACGACCGCCGACAGCAGGCGGGCGCCACAGAGCGCGGCGCCGGCGGCGACGCCGGCCTGCAGGACGCGGCGGCGGGAGACGGTCGTCGGGCCGATCTCGCTCATGGGGTTGGCTCCTGCGGGCTGGGCGATGGAAGCGGGGGCGGCGCCTCGGCGGGGAGGAGATGGCACTGCCGGCAGACGGCATCCTCGGCCGGCTCGTGGCCGACGGGGACGGGCTCGAGGGCGTCCGGGGCATGGCAGTCAATGCAGGCCGGGAGGTTCTCGAGCGCGTGCGGGATGAGCGGGGGCGAGAGGGCGACGACGGCGTGAGGTTCGTGACAGCCCATGCACGGGGCCCCGCCGTAGTGGGCCTCGAGGTCGACGACCGGGAAGCCCGCCGGGCGGCCCGGCGCCTGCTCGTGGCAGAGGACGCAGAGGTCGGCGTGGGGCGGATCGACCTCGTTCGGCATCGCCGCGGTCGCGCCCTCCGGGGCCGTCGCCGCGTGCTCGGCCAGGGGGCCGTGGCAGCTCTCGCAGGCGACGACCTGGTGCTCCGCCTCCTGCCACGGCTCGTACTCCTGGGCGTGGCAGCGCTGGCAGGCCGGCGACTGCGCGTACTGGGGCGTCAGCGAGGCCCACGAAGCGGCGTTCTCCTCCGGATGGAAGCCGTACATGCCGTAGGCCCACGGCAGCACGACGACGAGCCCCACGACGGTCACGGCGACGAGCGCCACGCCGCCCAGGAACAGCCCGACGGCGCCCTTCCGGCTCGTTGGGCGGAGGCGGTCGGCGGCGGCGCGCAGCCGGCTCACAGCTCGGCCACCTGGACGAGGCCGCGGCGCAGGGCGTACTTCACGAGCTCGACCCGATCGTGGAGGCCGAGGCGCTCCATGATCGCCGCCCGGTGGTTGTGGACCGTCTGCTCGGAGATGTGGAGCACGCGTGCGATCTCCCGGTTCGAGTGACCCGTGGCGGCGAGCCGGAACACCTCGCGGGCCCGGTCGCTCAGCCCTTCGTAGGCGTCGTCCGCGGGCGCAGGGTCGGTCCGCAGGACGTAGCGGTTGACGATCGAGGTCACGATCGCCGGGCTGACGTAGCGCTCGCCGCGGCCCACGCAGCGGACAGCCGCGACGACGTCGTCCGGGCCCGACTCCCGCGCCAGGAACCCGTCGGCGCCGGCCTTCATGACGGTGGCGAACTGCTCGCCCCCGCAGCGGCAGTCGACGACGAGCAGGCGCGACGCCGGCACGGCCGCCCGGAGCTCCTCGACCGCCGTGATCGCCGCGCAGCCGGTCGCGGCGGCCCCGCCGCACTCCGCGATCACGACGTCCGGCGCAGCGGCGGCAAGGCGGGCCGACAGGTCCGCCCCATCGTCGACGTCGGCCACGACCCGCAGGTCGGGCTGGCCCTCGACGACGGACCGGTAGGCCGTGCGGAGGGCGGGGAAGTCGAGGATCGCGAGCGCCACCCCGAGCGGGCGGCCGTCGTCGGCGGGCGGTGTCGTCGGCTCGGTCATCGTCGTCGGTGGCCTCGCGGTCCCGCTCAGCCCTGGACGGAGTCGTGGCGGGCGCGCCGCCGCAGGATGACCGCCCAGATCACCGGCGTGGCCGTGATGAGAAGGAAGCTGAGGATCACACCGACCCCGGCGGCCTCCTTGCCGAGGACGAAGAGGAGGCCGTAGGCGACGAGGAACAGGACGATGAACTCGACCGCGATCGTCAGGGTCGTGAGGATGAACCAGGTCCCGATCTGGGCCCTCCCGCCGCCCCCCGGCACGAGGAACAGGGCCAGGCCGAGGACGGCCAGCCACACGATGACCCCCATGACGATCTGGATGTCGTCCATCCCGGTGACCTCGTGTGGCGCCCGCGGTCGGCCGTCGGCCTCGCGGTGGCGTCCACGCTACGAGGGGCGGCGGGCTGCGGGAACCGCACGCCGGCCGCGTCCTCGGTCGACGTCGGCAGTCAGAAGTGCCGACGCTCGTGGTGCGCCGCGGCAACGTACGTCGGCACGCGGTCGACGGCCGTTGCCCGGGCGCCTCGGCGCCGCGGGTGCCGAGCGACGCCCACGGCGTACCGGATGGCCGCCCGCTAGGCTGACGCCGGGCGGGCGGCGCGACCTGCCGGCACCGGCCGCGGACGCGGCTCGCGCATCGGGCTCGCTGGCCGGCCAGGCGCCGCGGCCTTCCGGAGCGGGATCACGGCGAGCAGCATCGCGAGGCTCCCGAACCAGACGGCCGGCAGGGCGAGGAGCGCGCCCACCGGCACGACCCAGCGACGGTCGGTCCGGGCGCCCCACAGGACGAGGACCGCGGCGACGGGCAGTCGGACCGCGAGGGGGATCCCGACCGCGGACCACGTCCCGGTCGTGCGGTCCGTGCTGGCGGCGAGGACGCCGACCCACTCGACCCACGATCCGGGATCCACGACGGCCGAGGCGGCGACGATCGCGGCCGTCGCCGCGAGCGCCGCGGCGACGTGCCGCCACTCTCCGCGGGCCGCGAACCAGAGGAGCCCCACCCCCGGCGTCACCTTCGTCAGCAGCCCGAACGCCCATGCAGCCGGCCAGCGGAACCCGGCGACGATCGCGACCGCGAGGAGGAGGTGGACGTTGCCGCCGGCGATCTCCGGCGCGGCGACGAGGAGGCCGAGCGGCCAGAGGCGCGACCCGACGAGCCAGCGGACGGCACCGAGGAGGATCGCCGTCCAGGCGGCGAGGAACGCCAGCCAGGGGAGGGTTCGCAGGGGCTCCAGGGCCTGGAGGAACGCGGGGGAGTAGACGTAGGCGAGCGGCGCCGTCCAGTCCGACTGGGCGTAGGGATCGACGAGTGACGGCGCCCAGTAGCAGAGCGCCTCGCGGCCCGTCGGCCAGTCGCCGCCGGTCGAGCGCCCGGAGAAGAAGAGGACGACGAGGAGGAGGAGCGCCGCGGCGCCGAGCCCCGGCAGCTCGTCCCGGATCCTGGCCACGGCCTACCCCCCCGGTCACCCGCTCGACGGCCGACCCGCGCCGCCGGCAGCCGCGCCGCCGCCGCCCGCCGCGGCCCGCCGTTCCGCCTCCGCGCCGAGGTGGGCCAGGCGCTCGTCGAGGCGCCGCTCGAGCCGGGCCTGGAGGCGCCGGCGCAGCAGGCGCGCGAGCGGGCCGCTCCACGTCTCCTCGGTGCGGACGATCGTGCTGCCGGTCGGTCCCGGCTCGAGCCGCCAGTCGTGGTGCGCCGCGATCCCGAGTGTGCCGCCGACGAGGACGAGGCGCCGCGGAGGCTCGAGCTCGCGGATCGTCGAGTGGATCGATCCGGGCCCGGACTTCCAGCGAAACGTCATCCCCGTGGCGACAGGACCGTCCGACCGGACCCACGCCACGTCCGGGTTCCAGGCGGGCCAGCGGTCGACCTCGGTCAGCGTCGCCCAGACGACCTCCGGGCTCGCCTCCACCGTCACCTCGCGCACCGCCGCGACGGGCGCGGCCGCCGTCACCGTCATGCGAGCACTCCCCGCTGCCGGGCCGCGACCCGGGTCGACGGGACCCGGCCCGCGGCGTGGCCACGGAACAGGATCGCACGTCGGTGGTGAACGACCAGAGGCGTTGGTCCCGATCGCGCGCCGGTGGCCGGCCGCACGTCCAATGCGGGCCGAACGTCACTTGACCCCCATCCGGGCCTCCGGACACTGGAGGGGCAACTGCGGGGCGAGCCCGGCCCCGCGCCCCGTGGCACCCAGCAGGCAGGGACACGCGATGGACGTGGATCTGGTCGCCGTGCTCCAGGAGCCGCTGCCCTTCTACACGGTCGCCACGGCCGTGATGATCGTGGTCGTCTCGGCCCTCCTCGCGATCATCCGGCTGCCGGGCGTCTGGGTTCCGATCCGCACCTGGCTCGTCATGCTGCCGGTCGTCCTCGGCGCCCTGTGGATCGGCACCTGGGCCTGGGCGATCCTCGTTGCCGTCGTCTCGGTCGTCGCCTTCAAGGAGTTCGCCAAGGTCACCGGCCTCTACCGCGAGCGGCTCTTCGTCGTCGTCGTCTACGTCGCGATCCTCGTCGAGAACGTCGCCGCCTTCGTCGGTGCCTACGACATCTTCATGGCCACCCCGACGTGGGCGATCCTCGCGATCTGCCTGGTCCCGATCGCCCTGAACCGGACGGAGGGGATGCTCCAGTCCGTCGCCCTCTCGACGGTCGGCGTCATCTTCTTCGGTTACTTCCTGGCCCACCTCACGTACCTGGCCCACTCCGAGCCCACGTACGGCTACGTCCTCTACGTGGTCCTCGGGACGCAGCTCAACGACGCGCTCGGCTTCCTGTACGGCAAGACGCTCGGGCGCCACCGCTGGACGCCGATCAGCCCGAACAAGACGCTGGAAGGCTCGATCCTCGCCGCCGCGACCACGATGGTGCTTGCGTTCGGCCAGTGGTGGATCGCGTTTCCCCAGGTGCCGTGGTGGGGCGTGATCGCGGCCGGCTTCATCGTGGGGGTCGGAGGCCAGATCGGCGACCTGACGATGGCCAACGTCAAGCGCAACGTGGGGGTGAAGGACTTCGGGTCCGCGCTGCCCGGCCACGGCGGCTTCACCGACCGGGTGAACTCGCTCATGATCACGGCGCCGGCCTTCGCCCACTTCATGGGCTATCTCTTCGGCGGGTTCCCGGACGCCGGCGGGGGGATCCTGATGTGAGCGACGCGGGCTTCCACTACGAGCCGATCCCGGGCTACGACGCCCCGCTCGTGGACCGCCTGGCGCAGTACCCGCGCCAGCCCGACCTGCTGCTCGACACCGCCCGGGGGATCGGCCGCGTCGTCACCGCGTTCCTCGTCCGTCTCTTCTTCCGGATCGAGGTCGTCGGCAGCGTGCCGGACGTGCCGCGCCTCGCCCTCATGCCGAACCACCAGAGCCACCTCGACACGCTCGCCATCCTCGCCGTGCTCCCGGAGCGCCAGCGGCGGCGGATCACCGTCCTGGCGGCCCGCGACTACTTCTTCCGACGCTCGTCGACGGCGCTCGCGCCGGCGCTCCTCGGCCAGGCGGTCGCGTTCGACCGGGAGCACTACACCGAGCTCCGACGCTGGACGGAGATCCTGCGCGGCGTCGAGAAGGGCTGGTTCCTCGCCTATCCGTCGGGGAGCCGGAAGTCGAAGGAGCCGCACGGGGGCCTCGTCTTCGTCCTCGCGCGGAGCGGCTGGCCGATCGTGCCCGTCGCCCTCGGCGGGATGCGCGAAGCCTGGCCGGTGGACCGGCGGTTCCCGCGCCCCTTCCGGCGGCTCCGGGTGGTGTTCGGGGAGCCGGTGGAGGCACCGCCGACGAAGGAGCTGCTCGAGACCCTGGCCCGCTTCTGGGAGGAGCACGCATGAGCCGCCCCGGCGACGCCGGCGGGCCGAGCCGCCCCGACGGTGCCCGCGGGCCCGGCCGCCCCGGCGACGCCGGCGGGCCCGGCCGCCCCGACGGTGCCCGCGGGGCCGGCCGCCCCGACGTCGGCCTGTACACGACGAAATACGCCGTCCGCAGGCTCCTCGACCGGATCCCGGGGATCTCGCGGCTGCAGCCGAACGCCGTGTCGATCTCGTCGCTCATCCCGGCAGCGCTGGCCGCGGTCGGGCTCTGGCAGGGCTGGTGGGCCCTCGTGATCCTGGGGATCCTGGGCCGCATGGCCCTGACGGTGCTCGACGGCCACATCGCCGAGGCGTACGGCAAGAAGACGCGGATCGGGCCGTACGTCAACCGCGTGCCCCAGGAGATCGGCGACGTGATGCTCCTCCTCGCCCTGTTCGCCTGGGCGGAGCCGGCCTGGGTCTGCCTTGCGCTGGCCGGGGCGTGGCTCGTCAACGTGCTGGCGGTGCTGCCGCTCCTCGCGGGCGGGTCGCCGCAGTGGGTGGGACCGGGCGGCCAGCCCGACCGCCAGGCGGTGATCCTCGTCGCGTCGGCCATCGCCATCGTCACGCCCGTCCAGTGGACCTGGGTGTGCGTCCTTCTCGTCGCCCTGTCGGGCCTGACGATCGCGCTGCGGATCGGGCGGACGACCCGCGAGCTGACGGCGCCGGAGGTGTGACGTGGCCCACGCGACCGCCCGGGGCGCCTACCGGGATCTCGCCGACCGGCTGAACCGGTTCCCGCAGGGAGCCCCGCCGTCCGAGCTCCTCTACCGGATCCTCGAGCTGCTGATGAGCGAGCGCGAGGCCGGCCTGGTCGCGCAGCTGCCGATCAAGCCCTTCACGGCACGGACGGCGGCGAAGCGGTGGGGGACGAGCGTGGCCGAGGCCCGCAGGGTCCTCGACGGCCTCGCCTCGCGGACGGTGCTCCTCGACATGGAAGGCCCCGGCGGGACGATGTACATCCTGCCGCCGCCGATGGCCGGCTTCTTCGAGTTCTCGATGATGCGGGTCCGCGACGACATCGACCAGCGGCTCCTCGCCGAGCTGTTCTACGAGTACATCACCGTCGAGGACGACTTCATCGTCAGCCTCTTCACGCACGGAACGACGCAGCTGGGGCGCGTCTTCGTGAACGAGGCCGCGCTGGCGGAGAGCGATCGGCGCAGCGCCGCCGCGCGCCAGGCGGGGATGTCCGCCCACGCGAACGGCGCCGGGCGGACGCCCAGCGCCGGGTCGGCCTGGAACGGCGACGGCGGGCTCCACGTCCTCGACTACGAGCGGGCGAGCGAGGTCATCTCGACCGCGGAGCACATGGGCGTCGGCGTCTGCTACTGCCGCCACAAGATGGAGCACGTCGGCCGGGCCTGTGCGGCGCCGCTCGGGATCTGCATGACGTTCGGCGGGACGGCAGACTCGCTCATCCGCCACGGGTACGCCCGGCGGGTCGACCGGGTCGAGGGGATGGACCTCCTCGCCGAAGCGTACGGGCACAACCTCGTGCAGTTCGGCGAGAACGTCCAGCGCGAGCCGGCGTTCATCTGCAACTGCTGCGGCTGCTGCTGCGAGGCGATGATCGCGGCGCGGCGGTTCGGCCTGCTCGACCCCGTCCACACCTCGAGCTTCCTGCCGCACGTCGACGAGGGGCTGTGCAACGGCTGCGGGAAGTGCGTCGTCGTCTGCCCGGTCGAGGCGATGACGCTCACCTCGGCGAACGACCCGCACAGGCCGAAGCGGCGCAAGGCCGCCCTCCGGGAGGAGCTCTGCCTCGGCTGCGGCGTCTGCACCCGCGTCTGCCCGACCGATGGGCTCCGGCTGGAGGCGCGCCCGGAGCGCGTCATGACCCCGGTCGACACGCTCCACCGGACCGTCCTCATGGCGATCGAGCGGGGCCGGCTCCAGGACTGCATCTTCGACAACCGGGCGCTCTTCAGCCACCGGGCGATGGCCGCGATCCTCGGCGTGATCCTCCGCCTCCCACCGACGAAGCAGGTCCTCGCGACCGAGCAGATGCGCTCGCGGTACCTGGTGAAGATCCTGGAGCGGGTGGCGTTGTAGCGGTCCCGGCGCGGCCGCCGCCGTGCCCGGCGGGCCCATCCCGCCCCGGGCCCTCGCCGCGACCCCGCCCCGGGCCCATCCCGCCCCGGGCCCATTCCGCCCCGGGCCCTCGCCGCGACCCCGTCCCGGCCCCGTTTGCGTTGAAGTACACACTCGGCGTCCCGGCGCCGGCCGCGCCGCGGATCCTTGCGTTGGGCGTGCGGATTCCTGCCGCCGGAGGCTCGGCGGGCCGGGTTCTTGCGTTCGACCTGCGGTTCCCTGCCGGCCGGACGGTCGAGAGTGCCGGGTGTTGAGTTGAACGCAACGGCGACCGGCGCCGGGGTCCCGGCGCCGGGGTCCCGGCGGCGCGCACCTCGCGACCCACTGCCGTTCGGCCCTCGACCGACGCCCGGCGGGCGTCGAAGACTGGGACGTGCGTCCCCGGGCGGGCCGTTCCGCGACTCCCGCCACCGCCGTTCAAGCCCCCGCGCAACATTCGCGGCCCTCATCCGTTTCATCGCCATGAGCAGCGCACCCGCGCCGGTCGCACCCGAGACGGCTCCCGAGGAGCCGCCCGCTCTGGAGCGGGCGCGGCTCGCGGCCCGGGCCGACGAGGCCGAGCTGGCCGCGATCTACGCCGAGCGCCGCGGCGAGCTGCTCGCCTTCCTCGTCGGGATGACCCGCGACCCCGAGGCCGCCGAGGACCTCCTCCAGGAGGCCTTCCTCCGCCTCGTCCGCGAGGCCCGCGCCGGGCGGATGCCCGACGAGCCGCGGGCCTGGCTCTACCGGGTGGCCGCGAACGCCGCCATCGACCGGGGCCGGCGGGGGCAGGCCCTCGTCCGCTTCCTGCCGCGGCTCTTCTCCCGGGACGAGCCCGACGCCCCCGAGGGCGCCGCCCTGCGGGCCGAGCGCGACGCCGAGCTCCACGCGGCGCTCGGGAGGCTGTCGGCCGACCGGCGAGCCGCCCTCCTCCTCGCCGCCCGGGGCTTCTCCGGCACCGAGGTGGCGGGGCTCATCGGGCGCAGCGAAGGGGCCACCCGGACCCTGCTCTGTCGGGCGCGGCTCGAGCTGCGGGACCTCCTCGACCCGGCGGAGGTGGCGCCATGACCGCCATGACCGGCGCGAACGGCCGCCACGCCCGGTTCCGCGAGCTCGCCGCGACCGCCCTCGACTTCCCCCTCTCGCGGACCGAGGCGGCCGAGCTCGAGGCCCACCTCGCCGGCTGCCCGGCCTGCGCCCGGCTTGCCGGCAGCCTGCGCTTCGACGCGACGGTCCTGCGCCGCCCGGCCGAGCTTCCGACCAGCTACCGGCTCGACACCGCGATCGGGGCCGCGATCGCCGGCCGCCCGCCGCGGCCCTCACCCGGCCGGACGCTCCTCCTCGTCGCCGCCACGGCGCTGCTCCTCGTCGCCCTCCTCGGCGCCGCGGCCGTCGGCGCCTTCCTGTGGCGGACCCTGCAGCCGCCGCTCCTCGTCGTGAACCCGAGCCCGCAGCCGAGCGGAGAGCCCGCCCCGAGCGGCGTGCCGGGACCGACCTCGAAGCCCGGACCGACCGTCCCCGCGCTCACCTGGGACATCGGCGCGATCCCGCCGATGGTCGGGGACGGTCAGCCGCTCCCGGCGGCCGTGGCCGGCGGCGACGGTGGTTTCGTGGCCGTCGGCGGGCGGGTGTTCCGCGACAACCAGGCCCCCGGCGGCGGCACCGCGAGCGCCTGGCGCTCGGACGACGGGCTGGCCTGGGCGCCGGCCACCGCCGACGACGGGCTCGCGCTCGGCGACGACATCCCGGTGGACGACGAGCCGATGCCGGGGTTCGGCGACGTCGCCTGGGGGCCGGCCGGCTACGTCGCCGTGGGCATCGACTTCGCCGATGGCTCGTCGGACCGGGTCGGCGCGGCCTGGCACTCGAACGACGGCGCCGGCTGGGACCGCGTCGAGCTGCCCGGGGCCGCCCAGGTGCGGCCGGCGGCCGTGGCCTGGAACGGATCCGCGTACGTCATGGTCGGGGTGGTCCGCGAGGACGGCGCCCCGCGCGCCGCGGCCTGGCTCTCCGGGGACGGCCGCTCGTGGCGGCGCGTGGCGGACGGCGACGCCTTCGACATCGGCGGCTACATCCAGTACTACTCGGCGTCCGGCACGGGAGGCCTGGCCGACGTCGTCGCGGCAGAGGACGGGTCGCTCGTCGCGGTGGGCCACACCTGCGCGGGCACGACGAGCCCGGAGGAGCAGGCCGTCTGCACCCCCATCGTCCTGCGTTCCGTCGACGGCGAGTCCTGGACGGTGGTCGCGGGCGATGCCGCGACCGGCATCGGGCTCTCGTCGGTAGCCGTGAAGGACGGCCGTTTCGTCGCGGTGGCCGGGGGACCCGGCGCGCTGCAGCGCGTGCAGGCCCCCGGGCAGGTGCGGCTCGACGGCACGGTCGCCCGGGTGGCGATCGGCGACGCCGCCGGTTGGCGACTCGTCGACCTGCCCGGCGTGCCGCCGCTGGATCGGATCGTCACGCTCGGCGACTGGTTCCTCGCCGTCTCGAGCGCCGGCAACCGCATCTCCCTGTGGTCCTCGCCCGACGGCGAGACCTGGACCGAGGTGCCGGGCGTGCTCCAACCGCAGGTCTCCGCCGACCAGGATCCCGAGATGCAGGCGTTCGCCGACGTCGACCTCGCCGTCACCGGGAGCGGCGTCGTGATCACCGGTCAGAACCAGGCTGCCGACAAGGGCCCCGAGGCCTTCTCCCTGGTCGGCTCCCCGACCACCGCCTCGGCGCCGTCGCCCGGACCGAGCGCCACGCCGAGCGCCGGCCCCGGCCCGGGTGCGGAGGGTCCCACGTCGGTCAGCGTCGGCCCGTCCGGGGCCGCGGTTGCCGCGCTCGGCGAGCGACCGCCAGCGCTCGACGAGCACGGGGACGTCGTCGCCTTCGAGGCCGGCTCGCTCGGTGGCGGCTCGGCTGTGCTGGTTCGCGACGTGGGATCGTCGACGACGGTCGCCGCGGACGTCACCGTCGACGGCGGGGCCGCCGCCGACACGGCCTGGCGTCCGTCCATCAGCGCCGACGGCCGTTACGTCGCGTTCGACAGCTGGAGCGCGAACCTCGTTGCCGCCGACACGAACGAGGCGCAGGACGTCTTCGTCCGGGATCTCACGGCCGGGACCACCGTTCGCGTCAGCGTGGCGTCGGATGGCTCACAGGCGGCCACGGGGGGATGGCTCGCGGCGCTCAGCTCCGACGGCAGCACCGTGGCCTTCGCAGCCACTTCGCCCGACCTCGTCGCCGACGACACGAACGAGCGATCCGACATCTTCGTCCATGACCTCGTCACCGGGGAGACGGCGCGGGTCAGCGTCGGCCCCGGGGGGCGGCAGGCCAACGGCGACAGCACCCAGCCCGCCCTGAGCGCCGACGGCCGCGTCATCGCCTTCTACTCGGCCGCCACGAACCTCGTTCGTGGCGACACCAACGGCGTCGTCGACCTGTTCGTCCACGACCGCGACACGGGCACGACGACGCGTGTCAGCGTCGCCTCGGACGGCACCCAGGGCGATGGCGGCGCCGGACCGGCGACGTCGTGCGTGACGGGCTCGACGGGCCCCCCGACGTGCTCGGTGGGCACGCCGCCGTCGCTCAGCGGGGACGGGCGGCTGGTCGTGTTCGCCTCCGATGCCACGAACCTGGTCCCCCGCGACCGGAACGCGTCCGCGGACGTGTTCCTGCACGACCGCGCCACCGGCGAGACGAGCCTCCTGAGCCGCCGCTCCGACGGCACGCAGGCCGACGCCATGAGCTACGAGCCGGTGATCAGCGCGGACGGCGCGG
The DNA here is from genome assembly GCA_963736545.1 of uncultured Chloroflexia bacterium. Taxonomy (GTDB): domain Bacteria; phylum Chloroflexota; class Limnocylindria; order Limnocylindrales; family CSP1-4; genus CTSoil-043. The sequence continues at coordinate 1,904,724 of CAVTPA010000001.1, read as the reverse complement.
TCGTCGCCTTCACGTCGGGCGCCACGAACCTCGTCGAGGGGGTCGCCAGCGGCGAGCTGGGCGCCGGGGTGGCGGACGTCTACGTGCTGGACCGCAGGACGGGCGACCTCGCCCGGGCGAGCTCCGATCCGGACGGGCGGGCCGTCGGCGGCTCCAGGCCGAGCCTCAGCCGCGATGGCCGCGTGGTCGCCTTCCTCACCGCGGACGACGTCCCGGGCATCGTGCTGCTCACGCTCCCCGTCGGCGGCCGCTGACCGCCGCCGTCGAGCCGCCCAAGGCGATCGCCGGGGGCGTTTGACCGTCCGGCTGACCCGGGTCAGGCTTTGGGCATGCCCCATGGACTCCGCCCGGCACTCGGGCTCCTGCTCGTCGCTGCCCTCGCCGGCGTTGCCGCCTGCGCACCGTCGCCCACCGGGAGCGCCGGCGCATCCGGCTCCGGTGGGCCGACCGCCGACCCCACCGGGAGCTCGACGCTGAACCCCGGCGGGGGTCGCGAGCTGTACGGGTTCGTGCCGTACTGGGAGATGGACGATGGGATCGCCGCCCATCTCCGTGAGACGCCGCTCACGACGCTCGGCCTCTTCAGCGTCTCGGCCCGCGCGTCCGGCGCGATCGCGACCGGGCAGCCCGGCTACCGAGCCATCACCGGGGAGATCGGGGCGAGGCTGATCCGAGAGGCGCGCGAGCGGGGCGTCCGCACGGAGGTCGTGTTCACGAGCTTCGGGGAGAGCCGCAACCGGGACTTCTTCGGCGACCTCGAGCGCCAGGACGCGACGATCGCCGCCCTCGTCGCGCTCGTCGGCGAGCTGGGTGTGGACGGCGTCAACGTCGACGTCGAGGCGATGCCCGCCGCGCAGGTGCCGGCCTACGGCGTGTTCGTCGGCCGGCTCCGGGAGGCGATCGAGACGGCCGACCCCGCCGACCGCGTGTCGGTCGCGACGCAGGCGAACCGAACCGGCGCCGCGATGGCGGCCCTCGCGGCGCTGGCCGGCGCCGACCGGATCTTCCTCATGGGCTACGACTACCGGGTCAACGCCTCGTGGCCGGGCGCGATCTCGCCGCTGGCGCGCCGGGACGGCGAGGAGCGCCACCTCGTCTGGTCGCTCGACCAGTACGCGGCAGCCGGGGTCCCGGCGGATCGCCTGCTCCTCGGCCTGCCGCTCTACGGGCGGACGTGGCCCGTGACCGACGCCGAGATCGGGGCGCCGCCGACCGGGCCCGGCTCGACGTGGATCCCGCGCCGCAACCTGGACCTGCTCCGCGACCCGGCCGCCGTCGCCGTGCGCGACGAGATCGAAGATCGTCGAGCTGTACGTGCTGGGCCCCGACGGGCACCCCTGGGCGTGCCGACGGCGGCGCCCACGTCCTCCGTCACGGCATCGCCGGGCTCGTCCGGGTCGCCGGGCCATCGGCCGCGCCGGCGGGCCCCCGGAGGGCCTCGAGCGATCTACGTCGATTCCCCGGAGACGCTCGAGCCGAAGATGGCGCTCGTGGACGAGCGCGGCCTTGCGGGAAGCGGCTTCTGGGCAATCGGCTACGAACGCGGGCTCCCCGGCTACACGGATCTCATGACCCGCTTCGTCGCGGGCGAGCCGATGGAGTAGCCCCGGGCGACCCCCAGCGGCGTGCCGGCCCACGCGCAGTGCTGCGGACCGTCCGAATGGCCCTTGCCGGGGCCGGGCCCCCGTCGACACTCGGCTTGGGAGGGCACGCTGTAACAAGGCCGAGCGCTGTGCGTTCAAGTCACGTGGACAGCTCCATGGACGCGGTCCCCGACGAGGGACCGCCTGCCATGGAGCGGCCGCGGCCGGCCGCCCGTGGAGACGAGGCGGAGTTGGCGGCCATCTACGAGGCACGGCGAGGCGAAGTGTTCGGCTTTCTCCTGCGCATGACCCACGACGTCGACGAGGCCGAGGACCTCGTCCAGGAGACGTTCATCCGCCTGGTCCGCGAGGCGCGGGACGGGCGCATGCCGGACGACGTGCGGCCGTGGCTCTACCGGGTGGCGGCCAACGCCGCGATCAGCCGGAAGCGGCGGTTCGCGTCGTGGACGCGGCTCGTGCCCCGCCTGCTCGACCGCGAGGAGCCCGAACGGCCCGAGGGCCAGGTCGTGCGGCACGAGAGCGATGCGGAGGTGCACCAGGCGCTCGCGGTGCTCCCGCCCGACGCTCGCGCCGCCCTGCTCCTCGCCGCGCAGGGCTTCAGCGGCCACGAGATCGCGGCCACGCTCGGGAAGAGCGAGGGAGCCACGCGAACGCTCATGTGCCGCGCCCGCGTCCAGGTGCGCGAGCAGCTCCGGACAGCGGAGGCACGGCCGTGAGCACGGCGGGCCGGAACCTCCACGACCGCGCCCTCCGGCTCGCCGCGAGCCTCCTCGACTTCGGCCTCGCCCAGGGTGAGATCGAGGAGCTGGAGACCCATCTCGACGGCTGCCCCGCCTGCCGTCGCGACGCGGTGGCCTTGCGCGCGGATGCCGCCATCCTCAACTTCGCGGTGGTTCCGACCCTGCCCTCGCGACGCGTGGACGATGCGGTGTACGCGGCGATCGCGGGCCGGCGGAGGCCGTTCCAGGGGACGTTCGTGCTCGTCGCCGCGTCGCTCCTGCTCGTCGCCCTGATGGGGGTCGCGACCGCCGGCGCCGTCCTCCTCGGGATCTGGCCGCCGCAGGCCCCGGACTCGACGCCCCCGGCACCGCCCCCGTCGACCAACGTCGATCCGACGCCGGTCCCCTCGATCGACGTCGCCACGCCGCGGCCCGACGCGGGATGGACGGCGGTACCGGGAACGCTCCCGGCGGGCAACGGCAGGGTGCAGATGGCGCCCGGCCCGTACGGCGGTCTCTACGTCGTCGTCAACGACGCCCACGGCGCCGTCGTGGCGCTGCTCGACGCGGCGGGCGACGAGCGGCCGGGCTGGCCGACCGAGCTCCCGGGCTGGACCTGCGACGCCCCCGGAACCTCGGCGGAGTGGGCGCCGGGCGTCGCGGCGGACGGATCCCTCCGCCTCGTCTGCCACGACAACGGCACCGACGACGGGAGCGCCACCGCCTTCGCCTTCGATGCGGCGGGGCAGCCGCTGGTGGGGTGGCCGGTCGACCTGCCGGGCCGCAGCTGGTTCCCGCCGCGGGTGGTTGACGGGAGGCTCGTCGTGGCCTCGAACGAGGGCGGCGAGCCTCCGGTCGCCGGCCCCGACGGGCAGGGCGACGCCGGCGACCCGGGCGCCTATCGCCTCGTGACGGTGGACGCCGACGGCACGCTGCGCACGGGCGCGCCGGTCGCGGTGGCCGACGCGAGGCGTGGGCTCGTCTCGATCGGGCCCGACGGGACGGCCTACGTCGTGGACGGCAACGTGATCACCGCGTTCGACCAGGGCGGCGCGCGGGCGGGCTGGCCGGTCCGGCTCGAGGGCATCCTGTCCGCGCTCGGCTTCGGCCCCGACGGGCGTGTCTACCTGACGACCTCGCCCGACGGCGCGACGTCGCACCTGGTCGCGGTGGACCGCGACGGTCGTCTCGTCGAGGTGGCACGGGACGGCCTGCCGATCGGCGGCGCGAGCGCCTGGAGCGGCGCCGGCCCGGCGAACCGCCCGCTGGCGCCGCTCGTCGCGGCGGACGGCACGGCCTACGTGATCGGCGAGGCGGACGGCGAGACCGTGGTCTACGGCATCGATCCGTCGGGCGCGCGCATGAATGGCTGGCCCTACCGCGTGGCGACCGCGGTGCCGTGGCAGGGCACATGCGCGGACGAGTCAACCGCCTGCGGTGTCTGGCGCGCCCTGCCGGCCGTGGGGCCCGGCGGCGTCCTCTACCTGCCGCTCGCGGTGGAGGAGGGCAGGCCTGCCGGGAGCCTCGTCGCCGTCGGCCGGGACGGGCAGGTCGTCCTCGGCTGGCCGGTCCGACTCAAGCGCACCGGGGCGGAGTTCTGGTCGGTCGTCACCGCCACGAACGAGACGGCGTACGCGCTCGCCGTGGAGCCCGAGCGCGGCCGCAAGACGTCGGCGACGGTCATCGACGCGGCACCGGACAGCTCGGTGCGGTTCCGCACGACGGTCGTCATGCCCGGGGCGGACTGACGTCGCTCTCGGCCACCGTGCTAACGGCGGGGCGCCGGGTGGGTACCCTGCCCCCGTGGAGCCCAGTCCGTGCCCCAGCGCCTGACCCGCGGTCGCGTCCTCGCCCTCGCCTGGCCGGTGGTCCTCGCGCAGGTCGCGACGGCGACGACCGGCGTCGTCGACACGGCCGTGATGGGCCGCTTCGGCTCGGCCGTCGACCTCGCCGCCGTCGCGCTGGCGGCCGTCACCTTCAACTTCCTCTACTGGAGCTTCGGCTTCCTGCGGATGTCGACGACCGGGCTCACGGCCCAGGCGCTCGGCTCCGGCGACCGGCCGGAGAGCCGGGCCGTCCTCGCCCGGGCGGCGCTGCTCGGCGCCGGCCTCGGGCTCGCGCTCCTGCTGGTCGCGCCCCTCGTCCGCGAGGTCGCCCTCGGCCTGTTCGGGGCGGAGCCCGACGTCGAAGCCGGTGCGTCGGCCTACTTCGGGGCCCGGATCTGGGGCGCGCCCGCGATCCTCGTCGGGTTCGGGATCAGCGGCTGGCTGCTGGGCGCCGGGCGGACCAGGGCGCTGCTCGCGCTCCAGGTCGTCCTGAACGGGGTCAACGCCGTCCTCGATGCCTGGTTCGTCGGCGGGCTCGACCTGGGGCCGGCGGGAATCGGCGCGGGTACCGCGATCGCCGAGTGGGTCGCGCTCGGCTTCGGGCTCCTGCTCGTCCGCGACGACCTGCGGGCGATCGTCCGGGTCGCGGTCCTCGACCGGGCACGGCTCCGGGCCCTTCTCGCGGCGAACCGGGACATCATGATCCGGACCCTCGCGCTCGTCTTCTCGTTCGCCTGGTTCGTCAACTCGGCCGCGAAGGTGGGGACCGCGGAGCTCGCCGGCAACGAGGTCCTGCTGCAGTTCATCACGGTGTCCGCGTTCGTCCTCGACGCCTTCGCGTTCGTCACCGAGAAGGAGGCCGGCGAGGCGTACGGCACCCGCGATCCCGCGCGCCTCCGGCGGGCCGTCAGGCTGACGAGCGAGATCGCCGTCGGGTTCGCGGTCGCGTTCTCCGTGCTGTACCTCGTCGGCGGCGCCCGGGTCATCGAGGCGGTGATCGCCGACGCCGCGGCCCGAGAGGCCGCCCTCGCCTACCTGCCGTTCTGCGCGGTCGTCCCTCTGCTCGGCGTCGCCGCCTGGCAGCTCGACGGCATCTTCCTCGGCACGACGCAGGGCAGGGCGCTCAGGACCGCCGGGGTGGCCGCGGCCGTCCTCTACGTCGCCACGGACCTCGTCCTCGCTCCGCGGTTCGGGAACGTCGGGGTCTGGACGGCCTTCCTCCTCATGTACGCGTACCGGGCGGCGGGCCTGGCGGCGTTCTGGCCGGGCCTCGTCCGGGGCGCGAGCGCGTCTGCGGCATTGGGGACTGGCGTCTCAGGCCGCCTCAGCCCTTCATGACCTGGATCAGTGTCGCCGGGTAGACCTGCAGGTCGTCGCCGGCCTCGTTGATGCAGAGGACCAGCTCGGGGTATGGCTCCACCAACGTCCGCATCGGCACGCCGGCCGCGGCGTCCTCCGGCGACCAGATCTGGGGCTCGTTCCACTCGATCGCCGAGCCGACGGGGACGACCGTCGGTCCGGCGTAGGCGCACGTCGTCCCGTCGAAGGTGACCGTGGCCTCGATCACCCGCGCGGCTGCCGGTGTGTGCGTCGCGGCGGCGGAAGCAGGCGCGGTCGCGGCCGGCACCGGCGTGGCAGACGCGCGGGTGGCCGTAGCCGGGGTGGGCGTCGGGCTCGCGGCTGCGCGGCACGCCGCCAGCGCGATTGCCGCGGCGATGACCAGCGCGGTGGGTCGTCTCATGGCACAGCCGCCTGGCGTCAGCCCTTCATGACCTCGATCAGCGTCGCCGGGAAGATCTGCTCGCCGTTCGGCTCCTTGATCCCGCACGAGGCGAGCACGGGGTAGAAGTCGACCGGCGTCCGCATCGGCGCCCCCGGAACCAGCTGCTCGACCGTCATGCCGAAGCCGTCAATGGACCAGGGAGGCCACGCGAACGGCGGCTACCTGTGCCAGCTCGTTCGCGGCCGTCCAGGCGACGATGTCGTCGAACGTGGCGCCGGGCCTGACGTCCCAGGCGATCAGCTCCCAGCTGCTCCGCTCCTCGGCTGTTGCAGCCGTCGTCACGAACGTCCACTCGAGGACCGAGCCGAGCGGGACGACCGTCGGCCCCGCGTACGTGCAGGTGACGCCGTCGAACGAGACGGTCACCGGGATCAGCGCGGCCGCCGGTTTCGGCGATCGGGACGGCGGTGCCGGGCTCTCCTGCTCCGGAGTAGGCGCCGCAGGTTGCGACGTCGGGCCGGGGGTCGCGGCCGCGGCGCATCCCGCCAGCACGAGCGCCAGGGTGGCAGAGAAGGCTCCTCGGCATCTCATCGCGCACCTCCTACTCGGTCACCCTGGCGGAGGCCGGTTTGCGTCCGGCGAGCAGACGGCTGGTGGCTGGGCGTTCGGGGCCATCCCGGCTACCTCGCGGCTCGCCAGGCGCGGTCGATGTCGCGCAGCACCGCTGCGAGCACCGAGTCGCCGCCGGCCAGGTAACGGATCGTGCCGTCCGCGAATGCCGAGGCGACCCGTGCCGGCATCAGGTCCGAGGCCGCGACGCGGAAGGTCCCCGCGCGAAGCGCCGTCCACAGCAGGTTGCCCTCCCGCAGCAGCTCGCCGTCCGTCCCTTCAGGCGCGGCCGCGACGACGCCGTCGGCCTGCCCGAGCGGCCACGCCCCCGCCGGTACGAGGAGCGGCGACGCGCGGTCGGCGAGGTTCTCGCCGAGCAGCTCGCCGACGAGGCGGCGCACCTCGGGACGGTCGTGGAAGACGACGATCGTGAAGACCCTGCCGCGCACGGTTCCGGCCCGGGCCGGTTCGTAGGGGGGGAATGGGAAGGCGTCGAGCACGCCGGCCGAGTCGCGGGGCCAGGCCCGCCGATCCGAACCGCCGGCGAGGTGGAGCCAGCATCCCGGCGGGTCGCTGAACTGGGGCCAGCCGGCGAGGTCCCGGGGCGTGGCGAGGACGGTGGCGACGCCGCCCTGCACGACGCCTTCTCCGCGGGCCACCCTTCCCAGGGTCGAGAAGGCGCCGCCGACGGCCTCGTCGGCGAACTCGGTCCGACCCTCCGACCACGCGTCGTAGACATCCGGCCCTGCGGCCTGCAGGACAACCTCCTCGACGATGTCGACGGCGCTCCCGCCGGCCGGAACCCCGCCCCTCGCCGCCGAGCCTTCTGCCGCGCCAAGGCACCAGGGGAAGCGCCCGCCGGCGATCAGGCGCGCAGCCAGGCCGCTCAGCTCCTCGGCGGTCCCGGGGATGTCGTACGCGCCGCTCACGAACGCCGTCTTCGGGTACCACACCATGCTCTCGACCTCCGCCGCGAAGGGCGCGCCGTAGAGGGCCCCGTCGGCGGTTGGCCAGGTCCCGTCGGCGCCGACCGTCGCCAGGCCGACGAGGTAGTCGCCGGCGACGGCCCGCAGGCGCCCGGCGTCCACCCACCCGGACAGGTCCACGAGGAGCTTCCGCTCGGCCAGGTCGGCCATGTCCGCCGGCCGCTCGACGATTGCGACGTCGGGCAGGTCGCCCGCAGCGATCCGCGACGCCAGCTCCTCGCCCGTGTCGGTCGTCCACGTGACGTCGACGTCCGCCGCCGCCTCGATGTCGTCCACGAGCGGGGCGAGGTCGGCCGGGAGCTGGGCGACCACGTCGACGCCCGTCCTGGTTGGCGACCCACCCGCCAGCGCCTCGACCGGCCCGACGCCCGACGAGGTCCGGACCTCGAGCGATCGGTCCGGTTCCACCGATGCTCCCGGTGGCGGACACGAATCCCGGTGGAGGTAGGTCCGGCACTCCTCCGGCGAGAGCTCACGCCCGGCAGCCCCGGCCGCCCCGGCGGCCAGCTCCATGAGCCGTTCAGGGGCGATGAGCGGGACGCCGCGCGGTCCGTCCGGGCTGGAGCGCACCGCGATCTGCGCCTCGCCGGCCGGGTACGGGACGTGGGACGCCTGCAGCGCCCAGTGGAGCGCGTCGAGCGCGTCGTCGACGACGTAGCCCCGGGTCGCCGTCGCGTCGGCGGCCTGCCAGGCGAGGAGCAGGCTCAGGCCGGGATCGGTCCCCAGGCTGCCGATCGAGCCCGCGGCCAGCTCGCGGGCGGCGGCGATCTCCGCCTGCTCGCGCGACGCCTCGCCCTGGCCGTACACGGCGACGAGGAGCCCCGTCACCACGAGTACCGCGATGGCCAGCACTGCCACGAGGGCCTGCAGCCGGGTGGCCGAGCGCCGCTCGAGCACCCGCTCGTGGGCCGCGTGGGCGGCCGCGGCGTCGTCGAGGCTCCGTCGCTCGGCCAGGCTCGCGTCGAGCAGCTCGCGCTCCGGGGCGTTCAGGCGCAGGTCCGTGGTCGCGGCCCAGGAGGCGAACAGGTCGAGGCGGCTTCCCGCAAGGAGGAACCCCGGGTCGCGGCCGGCGAGCGTCCAGTCTGCCGCCGCCTCCGCGAGCCGCCGGCGCAGACGCAGGTCGTCGCGCTCCTCGTCGATCCACGTCGCGAGACGCTCCCACCGCGCGAGGAGGGCCTCGTGGGCGACCTGCACGGTGGGCTCGCCGGTCGCCGCGTCCCGGTCGAACGAGAGCAGGCGTGCCCGCCCGAACGCGTCGATCACCTCGTCGACCCGGCGCATGTCGTCGGCGACGGCCAGGATCTCGGCGCGCGGCACCCGCCGGGCCGTCGGCTGGCCGGGCTCGCCCGCGACGACGAGGCGGAGGAAGAGCTGGCGCGCGACCTCCCGACCCTCTGGGTCCAGGCCCGCGTGCACCTCCTCCGCGCGTCGCCCGAGGGCCCCCAGGACGCCGCCGATCGCCTCGAACCCCGCGCGCGTCAGGCGGCGCCCGTCGCTCCGCTCGAAGAGCTCCGTGAGGGCGTACTGGAGGAGGGGCAGCTCGCCCGGCTGGCGGGCGACCTCCGCGATCACCTCGGCCGCGAGGCCCGGCTCCAGCTGGACGCCGACCGCCTCGGCCGGGCGAACGATCGCGCGCTCGAGCTCGTCCCGCGAGAGCGGCGTGGCGAGCTCCGTCCCGACTCGGAGGAGCTCGCCGAGTCCCGGCGCCAGGAGGGGGCCGGCGAGAAAGTCGGCCCGCAGGGTCGCCACCACCACGAGGCGGCCGTCGCGCGCCACGAGGGCCCCGACGAGCGCATCGACGAAGCGCAGCCGTTCGGCCTCGTCCGGGACGAGCGCGAAGAGCTCCTCGAGCTGGTCGACGACGAGAAGGACGTGCGCGGCGTGCTCCGCGATCCCGGCGACCGCGCCGGCAATGTCGCCATCGCGCTCCAGCCGGTCGCCGAGGTCGGCCGGGTCCCCCGGATCGACCTCCCGGAGCGCCGCGGCCAGCTCGCGGAAGGGACGCGTGCCGGGCTGCATGACGGCGATCGGCCAGCGCTCGGACCCTGGCAGGGCGCCCGCCCGCACAGCGGGGAGCAGGCCGGCCCGGACGACGCTGGACTTGCCACTGCCGCTCGGCCCGACGAGCGCGAGGAAGCGAGAAACCCGCGCGACCTGCCCGAGGCGCTCGATCAGGCGGGCGACGAGCGCCTCGCGTCCGAAGAAGTCGCCGGTGTCCTCCTCGTCGAAGGGTCGCAGGCCCTTGAACGGGTTGCGTGCGATGCGCCGGCGGACGGCCTGCTCGAGCCGAGGATCCTGGCGGAGGATCCATCCCTCCAGCTGCTGGAGCTCCGGCCCGGGGTCGATGCCGAGCTCGTCGGCGAGCACGCGCCGGCCCTCGCCATACGCCCGCAGGGCCTCAGCCTGGCGCCCCGCCCGGTACAGGGCGACCATGAGCTGGCCGCGGGCCCGCTCGCGAAGCGGGTTCTCGGCCACGACGGCCGCGAGCTCGTCGATGACCTCGGTGTCGCGGCCCACGGCCATGTCCGCATCCACGCGGTCCTCGACGAATCGCAGGCGGAGCTCCTCGAGGCGGGCGATCTCGGGTCCCACGAACCGCTCGTCGGCCACGTCGGCGTAGGGCGCTCCACGCCACAGGTCGAGCGCCTCCGCGAAGCGCGTCCGGGCAGCGTCCGGGTCGTCGGGGAGGATGGCGCGGGCTTCTGCGGCCAGGCGCTCGAAGCGGACGGCATCGATCGCGTCCGGGTCGATCCTGAGGACGTACCCGCCCGGCTCGGTCGCGATGATCCCGTCGGCCTTCCCCCGCGGTCGCCCCGGCTCGAGCGCATCCCGGAGGCGCGAGACGTGAAACGCGACCGCCTTGACGCCGGTGTCGGGCGGCTCGTCGCCCCACAGCTCGTCGACGATCCGCTCGGCGGAGACGACGCGGTTGGCATGGATCACGAGGAACGCGAGGATCGCCAGCTGGCGTCCAGCAGCGACGGCGAGCCGTCGGCCGTCGTCACTGACCTCGATCGGGCCCAGCACGCGGAGCTCCACGGGCATCAGCCAACCCTCAGCGTGCCGCGATCCTAGGCGGCCTCATGGACCTGGGCCATTGCCATTCGGCACGCCGTGCCGCACGGCCCGAGGTGACTTGCCGGTTCCTCACCGATGGCAAACCGCTCGCTGAGAACGTCAGTCGCGAGGCCCGGGCCACCGGACCCGGGACCCACCAGGAGACGGTCCGGCACGGATCGAGAGGGAGTGTGCGAGATGACGCACCTGAGCGGAACCTTCCATCGGCCGACCCATGTCGCGCCGGCTGCGCTGGCCGCCGTCGTCGCGGCAGCAGCCGTCGTGGTCGTGGTTGCCGCCATCGTCGTCGGGGTCCGGGTCCCGACCACCCAGGCGCCGGCGGCCGCAGTGCCGGCGGCTCCCGCCCTGGTCACCGACCGGGCGGCGATCCTCGCCGGGCTCCAGAGCGAGTACCTGCGCTCCATCGCGCGCGACTGGTACGTCACCGCTGTTCCGGCCGAGCGGGACACGGTGATCGGGCCCTTCTACAGCGAGTACCTGCCGTCGATCGCCGGCGGCTGGGATGGCGTGGCCGCACCGGCCCCCCGGACTGACCCGGCCGCGATCCTCGCCGGGCTCCAGAGCGAGTACCTCCGCTTCATCGCCCGCGGCTGGTACGCGACCGAGGCGGACGTCGACCCGAACCTGCTCTACAGCGAGTACCTCCGGGAGATCGCCCGCGACTGGTGAACCATCCCCACGGCACGAAACGGCACCGTCCTCGGGCGGTGCCGTTCCACGTTGCGCCCTGTATCGCCGCCTGGTATGCGGCCGGCGGCGCGATGTCCGCGGGCGACGGTCTCAGCGGCTGAGCGGCACCCCGGCCATTCGCTCGGCGACCGCGCTCCGGCGCACCTTGCGGGTGTGCGTCCGCGGGAAGTCCGCCTCCGGGTACGCCGCCCGTCCGGCGACCCGCTGGTGGTCGGCCAGCCGGCGGTTCGCCGCGCGAACCGCGATCGCGAGGGCGGCCGGCTCGTCGGCGGGCGGATCGCTGAACGCGGCACCCTCCCGGTACGCCATCGCGATGCGCCCGGGCTCGGCCGCGTAGACGACGGGCTCGACCAGGCCTTCCGCGATGAGCGCCGCCTCGACGTCCTCCGGGTGGACGTTCATCCCGTTGGGGAGCGCGATGAGCGAGCGCGTCCGTCCGACAAGGCGCAGGGAGCCCGACGCGTCGATCTCACCGATGTCGCCCGTCCGGTACCAGCCGTCCGCCGTGAACGCCGCGGCCGTCGCAACCGGATCCTCCCAGTAGCCCGAGAAGACCGAGGGCCCGCGCGCCACGACCTCGCCGTCGGGCTCGACGCGGAGCTCGAGCGGCGGAATCGCCCAGCCGACCCGGCCGGGCGGCGTGCGCCCGCGGAAGTTGGTGGTCACGAGGCCCGCCTCGGTGGAGCCGTACCCCTGGACGACCTCGACCCCGAGCGCCTCCCAGCTGCGCTGGAGGGCGGGGGACAGGTGGGCGGCCGAGCAGAGCACGAGGCGCAGCTCCCCGCCGAGCGCGGCGTGGACCTTCTTGAACAGGCGCCGCCGGAGGCCGACCGGCAGGTACGGCGCGACGCGCAGCGCCCGGCGGAACGTCGAGCCGCTGCCGGTCCGGTCCGCTTCGCGGCGGATGGCGCCGAAGAGGAGCTCCAGGACCTGCGGCACCACGACGAGCGCGGTCGCCCGGTGGCCCTTGATCGCGGCCGCGATCACGTCGGGGCGCAGCGTCGTGATGTACTCGGTCTCCGCTCCGGCCGCCGCGGCGTAGATCACGCCCGCGACCTGCTCCATGATGTGGGAGAGGGGCAGGATCGAGACGAAGCGGTTGGCGCCCGCCGGGATCGTCGCGAGGCAGCGCTCGGTCGACGCCAGCAGCATCGCCTGGGTGATCGTCACGCCCTTCGGGTTCCCGGTCGAGCCCGACGTGCAGAGGATCTCGATCGGCTCGTCGGGGGCCGCCGTCCTGCGCGCCGCCAGGGCCGCCACCGCCTCCGGCGCAGGCGGGTCGACGATGTCGTCGAGGTCCATCACGGGCAGGTGCGCGAGGGCCGGGATCGTCACGGGCTCCAGCGTGGCCCCGGTGCCCAGCAGGATCGCCGTCGGTCGCGTCAGGTCCGCGATCCGCTCCACCGTGTCGGGCGTCATCCGGGCGTCGAGCGGGACGAGGACCACGTTCGCCCGGGCGGCGGCGAAGAGGGCGGCCGCGAAGCCGGGCCCGGGCGCCCCCTGGACGAGCACGCGTTCGCCCGGCTGGAGCGCATCGGCAAGCCTGGCGGCCGCGTTCGCGACCGCCAGGCCGAACTCGGTGAACGTCAGGGACTGCTCGCGCGTGGTCGACGTGCGGACGCCGAGGAACGGGGCCGCGCCCTGCGCGGCGATGGCGCGCTCCAGCATCTCCGGGAGGGTGGGCGGCAGGGACGGCAGGGTGGCAGGTACGGACACGGACGGCGGGCCTCTCGATGGGGCACCGCCGGATGGGCCAGGCGGCACGAAGCGTGCAGGCCGACGGGACGCGTCGGCCGGAAGGCGGGAAGCATAGCCGCGTGCGCCCCCGCGCGCCGCGAACGTTCCCGTCGTGCTGGGCGTGGACCGTCCCCGCCGCGCCGGCGTGGCCCGGGCAGCGGGCGTCAGCCCACCGTGACCGGCGCGGCGACCTCCACGACGGGGAGCTCGACGATCGTCCGGATCTGGTCCGGCGGCGTGTCCGGCTCGCTCAGGTAGACCTCCCGCGGCGGTCCGGCGATCGTGTAGCCGTGCTCGGCCGGCCACGCCATCATCACCGTGTACGCGGCCCCGATCGTGTCGTACGGGCCAACGTGGAGCAGCGTCGCGAACTCCCCGGCCGGGAGCTCCTGCAGCTGCCAGCCGGCGGGGGGCTCGACGGCGGCCACAACCGGGGCGCAGATCTCGATGTCGAACGGCTCCCCCGACTCCGGTGAGCCGTGGTAGATGATGAACGGCGGGCCATTCGGCACCGCTCCGTGCGCTCCGAGGTACCCGTAGACCACCCCGAACTGGGTCCCGATCGTCCCGCCGATGTCGGCCAGGGTGACCGGGAGCCGCTTCGACACCACGAGCGCGGCCTCGCGCCGCCCGACCTTCACCTCGTGTTCCATCCGGCGCCTTCCTTCCGGTCCGCGGTCGCTGGGTCGCGGGCCGCCGTCCATCGTGCGCCGCGCGGCACGAGTCGGCCAGAGCCCTTCGGATCGACCGGCGCCGCCCCGGCGACGAGCGGCGGGTTCAGGTCGGCCGCAGGACTGATCAAGGTTTCGCAACGTCAAGGAACCTTCATCGGATCGGGCCGCGCGCGTTCACCTGCGCCCGCCAGCCTCCACTCCGACGCCCCGGGCATCGAGCTCATGTCCCACGAATGCGGCCCGGCGAGAAGGAACCCATGACCGACATGCAGTCGACTCCACCCGTCCCCGAACCGACGCCGCCCGCCGGCGAGCGGCCGAGCCTCGACGCCGGCGCCGCGGCGCTCGCCGCGCAGGTGACTCCCCGGACGGCGCCCCAGACGGTGCCGCCGGCCGACGCCGCCGCCGTGACCCAGCCGGTGACCTGGACCGCCGCCACGCCCGTGGTCGAAGCCGTGGCTCCCGCCCCGCAGCCCGCGCCGTCCGCGTATGCGACGGCTCCCGCCCCGCAGCCAGCGCCGGCCCCGACCGCGCGCCGCCGCCCCGGACCCGCACTCATCCTCACCGCCGTCCTGGCGACCGCGGTCCTGTCCTCGGGCGGGACGTACCTCGCGATCGGCGCCGCCGACCGTGCCGCCGACGAGCCCGCCACCATCCCGGCAGGCCAGGTCACGACGCCGCCGCCGGCGGCTGACGCGACGCCTGCGCCCGCGACCGATGCGACCCCCGCCCCCGCCACCGGCGAGATGTCGGTCGTCGACATCGTCAAGGCCGTCAGTCCGGCCGTCGTGACCATCACCGCCGAGGGCATCACCGCGGACAGCACCATCTTCGGCCAGGGCGGCACCGGCACCGCGACCGGATCCGGCGTCATCTTCGACGCCAACGGCCTCGTCCTCACGAACCGCCACGTCGTCTCCGGCAACCCGACGAAGATCACCGTCAACCTCAAGGACGGCCGCTCCCTCGACGGGTCGATCTACGGCATCGACACCCTGACGGACCTCGCCATCGTCAAGGTCGAGGGCACGGACCTCCCGACCGCCCCGATCGGCGACTCCACGACGATCGAGGTCGGCCAGGAGGCGATCGCGATCGGCAGCCCCCTCGGCGAGTTCACCGACTCGGTGACGAGCGGGATCATCTCGGCGCTCGGCCGGAGCATCCAGGTCGAGGACGGCACGATGCTCGGCAACCTCATCCAGACCGACACCGCGATCAACCCCGGCAACAGCGGCGGCCCGCTCCTCGATCGTGCGGGCAACGTCATCGGCATCAACACGGCGGTCGCCGGCGGCGCCCAGGGGATCGGCTTCGCGATCCCGGTCAACATCGCCCGGCCGCTGCTCGCCCAGGCCTCCTCCGGCCAGGAGCTGGCCCGCGCCTGGCTCGGGATCCGCTTCCAGACGATCGACCCCGAGCTCAAGGCCGAGGCAAATCTTCCCGTCGACAACGGGGCCTGGATCCCGACCTCCACGGTGACCGCGGCCAACGACGGCGGCGCCCTGCCTGCCCCGAGCCAGGATCCGAGCCAGGGTGAGAACCCATTCGGCCTGACGCCCGATCAGCTCGACGAGCTGTTCAAGCGCTTCGGCATCGATCCGAACCAGGTCCCGGAGGGCCAGGATCCCTTCGGACAGGGCGGCCAGGGCCAGGACGTCCAGCCCGCGGTGCAGCAGCCGGCGATCGTCGCCGGGAGCCCGGCCGAGGCGGCCGGCCTCGCCGAGGGCGACATCATCACGGCGGTCGACGGGACCGAGCTGACCGCCTCCAACCCGCTCGATCTCGTGGTCAGCCAGCTGGCCCCCGGCCAGAGCGCGACGCTCGACGTCCTGCGTAACGGCCAGGCGATCACGCTCTCGATCACGCTCGGGACGCGGCCCGCCAGCCTGTAGCGGCGACGCGGGGCACCACGACCCCGCGTCCCATGTCAACGCGCCCGGGGTATCCCCCCACCCCGGGCGCGTCCACGTTTCGAGAATCCCCGCTCGGGACGTGGACGCGACGGCCCCCGGCCCCCTGACGGTGCCGGGGGCCTCGTTCGTCCGCCCCTGGCGACCGACGGGCTGACGGTCCAGCGCAGGCTGCGGTCGGGGGGATAGCCGGCCGGTCCGCACGACGGCAGCTCCGCTCCGCGGGTCGCCGCTACCATGGGCCCATGGCCTCGTCGGATGGGGGACGGCGCATGACCGCACCCACGGGTGGCACGATCGGTACGTCGTCGCCGATCGGCAGGGACGCCGAGCACGCCGCCGGCCTTGCGTTCCTGGACGCCGCGGCACGGGGACCCGCCGCCCTGGTCCTCACGGGACCTGCCGGGATCGGCAAGACGACGATCTGGCGGAGCATGCGCGCGGACGCCGCGCGGCGCGGCTATCGGGCGATGTCGACGCGGGCCGTCGAGGCGGAGGCGCAGCTCGCCTTCGGTGGTCTCGCGGACCTCCTCGACCCGTCGCTGGACGCGGTTCTCGACCGGCTTCCCCCGGCCCAGCGCGCCGCGCTCGAGGTCGCCCTCCAGCGGATCCCGGCCGAGGGGATCGACCCGCCGCCCCTCGCCGTGTCGCTCGGCACCCTCGGGGTGCTGCGCGCCCTGGCCGAGGAGTCGCCGGTGATCCTCGCCGTCGACGACCTGCAATGGCTCGACGGGCCCTCCTCCCGCGTGCTCGAGTACGCCGTGCGGCGCCTGGGCGAGGCGCACGTCGGCCTCGTAGCGACGGTCCGGGCCGACCTCCCGGACCCTGCCCTGCCTCGCGCGGCGACGGAGTTCCAGGGGCCGGTCGAGCGCATCCACGTCGGACCGCTCGACCTCGACGCCGTCGACGAGATCGTTCGCCGTGAGCTCGGCCTCTCGCTCCGCAGACCAGCCCTCGTCTGGATCCACCGCGAGTCGAGGGGAAACCCGTTCCTCGCGCTCGAGATCGCCCGGCTGGTGCAACGGACCGGGTTCCGGCCCGGCCTCGAGGGCTTCGCGATCGCAACCGTGGCCGGTGATCTGGTGCGCGACCGTCTGGAGGCCTTGCCGCCGTCGACACGCATGCCGCTGGCCGCCGCCGCCGCGCTCGGGCGCCCCTCGACCGCGCTGGTCGTCGCGGCGATCCCGGACGCGGCCGATGCGCTCGACGTCGCCCGTAGCGCCGCGATCGTCGAGCTGGACGCGGGCCGAGTTCGGTTCGCCCACCCCCTCATCGCGGCCGGCGCGTACGGGCAGCTCGACGAGGCTGAGCGCCGTCACCTCCACGCCCGGCTGGCCGCGACGGCCCAGGATCAGGAGCAGCGAGCGCGGCATCTCGCGCTGGCGACCGAAGAGCCGAGCGAGGTCGTGGCCGCCGAGCTCGACCTGGCTGCCCAGCACGCCCGCTCGCGCGGCGGCTCCGACGCGGCCGCCGAGATGGCGCTGGAAGCGGCGCGCCGGACGCCGCCCGACGAGCCGGACGCCGTGCGCCGGCGGATCGTGGCGGCCGGCTCGTACTTCATCCAGGCCGGCGACCCCACCCGCGCCCGGGCAGTCCTCGAGGACTACGTCGCCACCGCGGTGCCCGGCCCCGGCCGGGCCGACGCCCTGCGGATGCTCGCCGACGCCCGGTCGAGCGATGACTGGCGGGCGAAGGCGCGCCTTCTCGAGGAGGCACTGCAGGAGGCCGCGGGCGACCATCGGCTTCGGGGCGAGATCCTGCAGGCTCTCTCCCAGACGACGTGGCTCATGGCGCGCGATGCCCAGGGGCAGCTCGCCATGGCCCTCGCCGCCGTGGACGAGGTGGAAGCCCAGGAGGATCCGGTCGCGCGCTGCTCCGCGTACCTGACGGCGGTGTTCGCGCGCCTCAACGCGGGCGAGGGCCTCGCGGAGGATCTGCTCGCGAAGGCGGAAGCGCTCTCCCCCCTCGTCGAGCACCAGCGCGTCTTTCTCTGGCCGGCCTTCTGCCGCGCCCTGACGAGCATCGCCTGTGATCGTCTCGACGAAGGGATCTCGATCCTGCGGCTGCTCCGGGGTCGGGCGGAGGAGAGCGGCGATTGGGACTCGCTGCCGATCATCGCCAGCAATCTCGCGCTTGCCTCGTTCCGGCGCGGCGCCTGGATCGACGCTCACCGGTACGCCCTGGAGGCAGAGCGCGGCTCGCGGCAGAACGGGCAGGCCCAGGGGCTGTCGTGGGCCCTGGGCCTGCGGGCCATGATCGAGGCCGTCCGAGGCGACGAAGCCGCCGCGCGGCGAGCCGCCCGGGAGGGGATCGCCCTCGCCGAGGAGGTCGGGGCGCGCGCGAGCATGCTCGACAACCGCGCGACGCTCGGGGCGATTGCCCTCGCGGTCGGTGACTACAAGGCGGCCGCCGCCGAGCTGACGGCGGCGGTCGATCCGTGGGTCGAGGAGGGCTATGCCGACCCGTCGGTGCTGACCGCCCTGCCGGACCTCGCCGAGGTGCTCGTCGCGCTCGACCGGGCCGACGAGGCGGCTGCCCGGCTCGAGCCGTACGAGGCTCTCGGCCGGCGCTGGGATCGACCGTCGGCCCTCGCGGCCGCCCTGCGCGTGCGCGGCCTCGTCGCCGCGAGCGGTGGTGACGAGGAGGCGGCCGAGACGGCGTTCGAGGCGGCGCTCGCCCAGCACGACCGGGTCGGGGAGCCGTTCCAGCGGGGCCGGACGCTGCTGGCGCGCGGCGAGGCACTCCGTCGCTTCCGCCGTCGCGGCCGGGCCCGGGAATCGCTCGCCGCCGCAGTCGCCATCTTCGAGGAGCTGGGAGCCCGGCACTGGCACGAGCGGGCCGTGGCCGAGCTGGCGCGGACCGGCCATCGCGAGACCGGGGCGTTGTTCACGGCGACGGAGAGACAGGTGGCCGAGCTGGTTGCGGCGGGGCAAACGAACCGCGAGGTGGCCGAGACGCTGTTCATGAGCCCGCACACCGTGGAAGCGCACCTGACCCGCATCTACCGGAGCCTCGGCGTGCGGGGCCGCACGGAGCTCGCCCGGGCCATGGCGTCGCTGCCGGCCGACGACTCCGAGGCGCGGGGGCCCGGGACCGAGGGCCACGGATAGGGGGTTGCGGGATTTCGCCGGGGGTCGCCCGCCCCGAAGATCGGTCCACGTCGGACATCCGTCCGAGAAGGATCGACCAGGGGGATCGAGATGGCGCAGCTCAGCGGAACCTTCAACCGACCGTCGTTCGTCGTGCCGGCCGTGGCCGGGCTCGTCGTGGCGGGGGCGATCGCCCTCGGCGCCGTGGCGTGGAGCCTCGCCGGCGGGACGGGGACGACCGTGCCGCCCACCGCCGGGGGGCCGGTGGCGCCGCTGACGCGGACCGACCGGGCCGCGATCCTCGGCGGCATCCAGAGCGAGTACCTCGCCGGCGTCGCCTCGGGCTGGTACGTGACCGCGCCGCGCACGGACCGGGCCGCGATCCTCGGCGGCATCCAGAGCGAGTACCTGCGGGGCATCGCTGCCGGCTGGTACGTGACGGCGCCCGCCATCGACCCGGGCCAGCTCCAGAGCGAGTATCTCCGGGAGATCGCCCGCGACTGGTGATCCCCGGCGACAGCACCGAGCGACCGGCATCGCGAATTGGCGTGCCGTCCGGCGACCTGCCGGGCACGAACGACGGGCGACCCGGAGGCCGCCCGTCGTTCGCCTGCCGGTTCGGTCGTGACCGGCTCGGGCGCGGCCCGCCCCTACTCGCTCGCCGCCGTCCCCTCGATCCAGGCGAGCAGGCCGAAGGTGCTCAGCTGGTCGGCCGTGACGAGGTGGAGGTACGCGGTGAGACCGGCGTAGGCGTCCCGCCCGACGCACACCTCGTCGAGGCCACCGACCTGGTTCTCCATCGAGCCGACCCCGAACTGCTTGCAGCCCCAGGAGCCCTCGGCGTTCTCCAGCGTTCCCTCTGCCCAGACGGCGGTGGCCTCCTCCGTCCCGCCGGCGTACGAGACGAGGTGCATGGTCCCCGAGAGCCGCGGGTCGGCCATCGTCCGCTCGCAGAGGCCGTAGCCGACATCCCCGTCCTGGACCGTCACGGGCGGCGACGGGTCATCCCTGCACTCCTGGGTTCCGGTGAAGACTGCCGGCGTGGACGCCGCAGTCGCCTCCGTGGCGGCCGGTGCGGCAGTGCCGGCAGCCCCGGCCCCGCCCGCGCATCCCGCGACCAGCGCGGCCGCGACGAGGCCCGCCCCGAGCCCGGTGATCCACTTCCCCTTCATCGTGGCCTCCTGCGCGGGATCCGTTCGGCTCCTCGCGGGTGGCGGTGGTCCGTCGCCCGGTGCTCGCTGCCCTGGCTCGATCCCGCACGGCAGCGGCCACCCCAGAGATGCGCGTCGGCCGGCCATGCGATTCACTGGTCGCCGCCGGAGCTCGCGCCCGGCCCGGGCACGACGTTCGCGAGCACGCCCCAGTCGACCCCGTCGGTGCTGATCAGCTCGACGTCGAGGATCACGCCCTCAGCCGCCCCGGCACCGGCCAGCCGCGCGCTGCCGATGGCGAGCCCGTTCTTGCCGACCTCCAGGAGGAGCGCCCCGGTCCAGGTGGCGCCGGATCCGCGCAGATCGAGTGAGCCGGTCCTGACCGCGTAGCCGGGGACGTCGACGGCCGGTCCGGCGGTCAGGCGCAGCGACCCGGCCAGGCGGGGGTCGGCCAGGTCCATGACGCACTCGAGCGCGACGGCCTCGGTGGTCGATGTCCACGGCGCTCCATCACACGTGGCGCGGCCGGCGAAGGCGCCCTCCTGCGGCAGCGGCGCGATCCGCTCGGCGAGGACCACGACGCCGAACACCAGCAGGAGGAGGGCCACGGGGGCGAGCGCGAAGAGGAGGACGGGGGAGAGCCCGCGTACGTCCGGTCCCACGAGGCGGCCCAGCCAGCCGCGGCGTCGCGCTTCGCCGGCCGCGATCGTCCGGGCGACCGCCGCCGCGTCGACGACCGTCGGCACCTCGTCGGCCAGCCGGCCGAGCGCCGTCTCGAAGCGTCGTTCGAAGCGGTCCATCTCAGCCATGCTCGAGGTCCCCCCGCAGCCGCTCGAGCAGGCGCCCGAGGCGCGCTCGCGTCCCGGACGGCGACTTCCCCAGTGCCCTGCCGATCTCGAACGAGTCGAACCCGGCGACGTAGCGCAGCGCCAGCAGCGCCCGGTCCTCCGGCTTGAGATGGCCGAGCGCGTTCACGAGGTCGACCCGGTCGATCGCCGCCGCCGGGTTGCTCCCGACCGGGTCGGATGTACCCACCTTCAGCTCCACGATGCTTCGGCGGTGCTGTCGACGGACCAGCTGGCGTGCCTCGTTGGCGGCGACCGCCACGAGCCAGCCCTTCACCTTCTCCGGCTCCCGCACCGTTCCGAGCTTGCGCCACGCGGTGACCCAGGCGGCCTGCACGGCGTCCTGGGCGAGGTCGGCGTCGGCCCCGCAGGTGACGTAGGCCACCCGCAGCAGGTCGGCGTGGTACGCGTCCACGAGCCGCGCGAAGGCCACCTCGTCGCCGAGCGCTGCGCGCTCGACGACGCTGCTCCCGAGAGTGGCCGGCAGGCTCATGCTCACGACACCCGAGAGATGCTCGGCATCGCGCGGCGTGATTCACCGCAGCGGCACGATGCGCCCGCGGCGCCGGCGCGGCCAGAGCCGGAGTGCCCTTGCGCATTCCCGCCGGTCGGACGGGCGTGGCGACCGACGCGCCGATGCCGGGGACGCGGGCGTCAGTACCCGATCGACGGGAGGTACGCCCCGCGGGGCTCCTGGTAGAGGCCGATCGTCATCATGTTGACGACGAAGAAGACGCGCAGCCCGTGGTCGAGGCACCAGCGGAACAGGTCGCCGTTGTCGAGGGGGACGATGATCCCCGGCGTGCCGATCTCGCCTGCGGCGGCGATGAGGGCCCCGAGGTCGTCGTTCGTCTCGGCGACGGAGTGGCCGAAGTAGCTGACCCCCGTCGTGTAGGCGGTGATCCGGCCGAACCGCTCGACGACCCGTGCCCTGCCCTCGGCGATCGGTCCCCGGATCTCGCCCGCCCGCGTGTGGCCGTGCACGCGCAGGCAGAGGGCGTTGCAGGCGTCCTCGTCGGCTGCCGTGGAGGGGCGGACCGCGTAGCCGGGGAAGGTGGCGCGGACCGGGGTGCCGAACATGACGGCGTAGGCGCCCCGCACGTCCATCCCCAGCTTCGCGTACAGGCTCAGCGACCGGTTGTGGTACGAGATCTGGATGAGGCGGACGCCCGGTGCGCCCGTCGTCCTCGCCCGCTCGAGCATCGCGATCATGAGGGCGCGGCCGACGTGGTGGTCCTGGGCCGACGGGTCGACGCTCACGGGCCCGATCGCGTGGATCGTCGACCGCTCGTCGAGGAACGAGCTGCCGACGACGCGACCGCCAACCTCCGCGGCCAGGCCGTAGAACCCCGGGTTGGTGATCAGCGCCCGCATGCTGCCGGTGGCGGCCTCGACCGACGGGAAGTCGTGGGGGAAGCCGTGCCGATCCGCGACCGCGGCAAACGCGTCGTGGAGGATGCGCCCGCACTCCGGGATGTCGTCCGCGACGGCGCGCCGCAGCGTGACGGCGAGGGGCTCGGGGGCGCGGACACCGGTGACCACGGGCCGACGATCGCACGATCGACGAGCCGCCTGACCTGCCGGTGGTCATGAATCCGCGGCCGACCCGGACGGTTCGACCGCTCGACCGCTCGCGACTCCACGACCTCCAGCGGGCCGTCGACTGCTGCCCGATGGAGGCGCTCATCCTCGAGCCGTCCCCTTGAGCCGGATGGCCCATTGCGCGAAACCGTGGAAGGCCGCACCCTAGTCGATCCGCGGCACGGATCGCGGAGTCGTCGCACGGAGATCTCGATGTCGGACACCGCGGGCGCTCCCTCGCGCGGGCGCAGGGGATTCCCGTTCGGCAAGTTCCTCCTCGGCCTGCTCGCGGGGCTGGCGCTCACGCTCGCGTTCGGCGCCGGTGCCCTGCTCGCCTACCAGGGGCAGTACGTCGATCGCGTCCGCCCCGGCGTGACGGTCGACGGTGTCGACGTCTCCGGGCTCACCCGGGATGCCGCCGCCGCCCGCCTGCGGGATGGGCTTGCCCGGTACGGCGAGGGCGAGGCCGTGGTCACGATCGACGGGACGACGGTTCGCATCCCGTACGCGGCCCTCGGGCGCCGGGCGGACGTCGACGCGCTCGTGGACCTGGCGTGGTCCGTCGGCCGGGGAGAGCGCGACCTCGTGCAGGAGACGATCCAGGGGGTCCGGACCCTCCTCGACGGGGCCAGGATCGACCCTCTCGTCGTGATCGATCCCGCGGCCGTCCGGCGAGAGGTCGCCGCCGTGGCGTCCCGCGTCGACCGGACGGCGGCCGACGGGTCCGCCGCCGTCCTGGAGACCGGCTTCGCGGTACAGCCCGCCGTTCCCGGCAGCGCACTCCGCCAGGACGACCTCGCGGCGGCGCTCCTCGAGCGCCTCGCGGACCCTGCCGCCCCGGCGACCATCGAGGTGGCCGCGGCGTCCGACCCCGTCGCGCCGACCATCGACGATGCGGCCGTGGCCGGCGCGGTCGCGGCGGCCGAGCGCATGGCCACCGACGTGACGGTGAAGGCGGGCAAGCAGACCGGCACGATCAAGGCGGCGACCGTCCGGGGCTGGATCGGCTTCGAGGCCACGCCCGATGGGTATCTACCCACCGTCGAGGCGGACGCGCCGACCAAGTCGCTGAAGGGCCTGGCCAAGAAGCTCAACACCGCACCCCGCAATGCCGGCTTCCGCTTCAGCGGCAGCTCGATCACCGGGGTCATCCCCGGCCGCGACGGCAGCGCGATCGACGTCGCGGCGTCGGCGCCGATCGTTGCCCGGGCCGTGATGGAGCGGGGCGCCGCGACGGCCGCGCCGGGACCGGTCGCCCTGGCGATGAAGGCGGTGGAGCCGAGCCTGACCACGGCCGAGGCGAAGAAGGCCGCCCCGCGGATGCGCCGCATCTCCGTGTGGACGACGTACTACGAGGTCTCCGAGCGCAACGGCTTCAGCAACAACATCTCGATCCCGGCCCGCGACCTCGACGGGACGGTGGTGGCGCCCGGCGAGGTGTTCGACTTCTGGCAGCGGATCGGGCCGGTCACGGCGGCGCGGGGGTACCGCGCCGGCGGGGCGATCATCAACGGCAAGTCCGAGCCGACGGGGGCGTTCGCGGGCGGCATCTGCTCGACCTCGACGACGCTGTTCAACGCGGTCGCCCGGGCCGGCTACCAGATGCTGGCCCGCCACAACCACTACTACTACATCACCCGCTACCCGACCGGCCTCGACGCGACGGTGGCCATCAGCGGGGGATCCGTGACGACGATGTCGTGGCGGAACGACTCGGAGTACCCGGTCGTGATCCGCTCCTCCGCGCGACCCGGCGTCGTCTCGTTCTCGATCCACACGGTCGCCGTCAACAACCGCCCGACCGTCGGCGGCGGCTCCGCGATCCCCGGGGCGACCAACCGCACGTACCAGGTCGCGAACGGGCGAACCGTGCGGTTCACGACCTCGCCGAAGCGCAACTACCAGAACGCCGGCAGCAGCACGGTCCGGACGACGGCGCTCCCGCCGGGCCGCGTCAAGGTCGTGGAGTTCCCCACCGACGGGTTCGACGTCACCGTCGTCCGCCAGGTCTGGCAGGGCGGCGAGCTCATCCGCAGGAACGTGTGGAACTCCCACTACGCACGGGTCGACGGGCTGACGCTGGTGGGCGTGCGCTGATCCCGGCCGGCGTCGACCGCGGGAGAGCGGTGCCGGCTGCCGTCTCGAGGCTCAGGCCAGCGGGAGGACGTGGACGGGGATCGACGGCAGGCCGTCGTAGGTCTCCGCCATGGCGACCATGTCGCCGGGCGGCACCTCCAGCGCGTCGAGGGCCGCGTCCGTGAGCAGCGCGTACGGCCGCGCCCCGATGCGATCGCGGACGTGATTCTTGAGGAGCCGGTGGGCGACGATGACGTCGGGCCCTGCCAGTTCCTCGCGGCCGGCGATGGGCTGGGCCACGTAGTCGCCGTGATGGAGGATCAGCTTCAGCCCGAGGTCGTTGATCCGGGCGCAGGCGGTGCAGGTGCAGGTCCAGCCGGCCCCGGCCTGCGCCAGCAGGGACTCGAACGAGGCGTAGCAGCCTCGCATGCAGGCCAGCACCGATGCCCCGCGGAGCCCCATGTCCGGGTCGTCGGCCACGGCGAAGAGCGCATCGCCCTCGAACTTGACGAGGCGGAACGGCGGCGCCACGCGCTCGACCATCGCGTCGAGCAGGCTCGACAGCAGGGCATAGGCCGGAGGCGGCTCGTCGGCCTCGACGATGATGGAGCGGTGGGCGTCGGCGACGCCGTGCAGGAAGCCGGTGTAGCCGGAGATGTCGGCCAGGAGCAGCGTGCCCCGCCGGCGGGTCCCGCGGTTGATCGGCATGGTCATGGGCGGAGCGGCCTCGGATCACGGCGTCCCGTCGCGCGTCCGTCGGGGCGACGGATGCCGGTCGGGGGATCGGCAGGGTACCGCATCCGCCCGTCGCCGGATCCCGTCGTTCCGGGGCGGGTGCACGGGCGCCGCGCCGCCTACTCCGTCGGGGGCGCGACGAGCCGGAAGACCTCGCGCGCCCCGGACAGGCCCTTCATCTCGTGCGCGCCCGCATGCTCGAGCACGATCCCGGAGCCCTCGAGCAGGCCGCCCGTCGTCGACGAGACCAGGACCTCGCTCGGCCGGGCAAGCGCGACCACCCGCGCGGCGGTGTGGACGGCGATGCCGCGCACGTCGTCGCCGACGAGCTCCACCTCCCCGGTGTGCACGCCGACCCTGATCTCGACCCCGATCGCCCGGGTCGAGCGCACCATCGCCGCGGCGCACCGGACGGCACGCGTCGGGCTGTCGAAGATGGCCAGCAACCCATCGCCGGTCGACTTCACCTCGCGCCCGCGGAAGATGTTGAGCTGCTCGCGAAGGCGGGCGTTGTGGTCGGCGAGGAGGCTTCGCCAGGCGGCGTCCCCGACGGCCTCGACCCTCGCGGTGGAGTCGACGATGTCCGTGAAGAGGACGGTCGCGAGGGACCGCGTGCCGGCCTCGTGCAGCGCGGCCCCGAGGGCGCGCCCGCTGGCGCCCCACTCGATGGCGACCCACGGCTCGTCGCCGATCACCCACTGGTCGTGGCCCGGCGGGATGTCGAACACGGTGTCCGGCCCGATGTCGATCGTCTGGCCATCGTCCATGACGACGCGCACCGCACCGGACATCGAGTAGCCGAGATGACGGATGGGGCACGACGTGGCGCCCATCAGCGGGCCGATGTCGGCGGACCATCGCCAGCCGGGTTCGAATCGGCAGTGGCCGACGGTCGCATCGTCGAGGTCAACGGTCTCGAACAACACCCTCGGCGCCGTGCGGACGCCGTCGGGGGCCGCGAAGCTCTTGGCCTGCAATCGGGGCATCGTCCGTCGCCTCCCGCGCCAGCGCCTCAGGACGTCGGGGGTTCGCTGCCGGCTGACTCCGCCGACTCGGCCGGGGGGCTCTGGTCGATTGGAAGGGGGTCGCCGTGGCGATGGACGATCTGCCACTCGCCGCCCTCCCGCCGATACACGTGGGTCACGCGAAGGACGTTCGACGTGACCGGGCCGCCGTCGACGGACGCCGAGTAGCGCTCGTAGCCGACCGTGTAGGCGAGGTCGCCACTGACCCCCGCGGCGACCAGGTCGAAGGTGTAGTCGGTGCAGTGGGAGAACCGTGACGCGACCCAGCGGAACGTTCGGCTCACGTCGTCCCATCCGCTGTTGCAGGGCCCCCATGCCCCGAACAGGGTCACCGGATCCGCCCGCGACCACATCTCCGTGCGAAGGGTCAGTTCGCCGTCGTGGATCGCCCGCTCCGCCCTGATCTGGCGCGGGATGGCCTCGCCCAGGAATGCGTCGAGCTCGCTCATGATCGCGTCACCCCCTCGTGGACGGGTCGACGTCTCGTCCCCGGTCGACCTCCGCGTCGCCACGGTGTACTCCTCCGCGGGCTCGATGTCACCACGGCAAGCGGTGAAGAATCCGCAATCGGCGCTCGCGTTCACCGAGTGCGGCGCCAGGGAGACGACCAATGCCACTGTCCCGTCGTCGCGTCGGGGGTGATCCTCCGGGGGTGAACCGTCGGCTTCGAGGCCTCGTCCCTATCCTTGTCGCGCTGGTCGTGGCGATTCTGGTCGCGGGGTACCTCGTGGTAGGGCGTCGCTGGCATCTCCGGTGGGGCGCGACCAGGCGAACGCCGAACGCCACGCGGCGACGCCCCGCCGAGGTCGACGCGACTCGTCGGGGCCACCACCCGGCTCCGGTGGAGATCGCCCCAGGCGTGCATCACCTCGGCCCGTGGGGTCGGACCCAGACGAACGCCTACACCGTCCGTGCCGGGTCGTCGTGGTTCCTCGTCGACGCCGGCTGGGAGAACGACGCCCCGCGCATCGAGGCCGCGGTGGCGCACCTGCTGGGGCCCGGGCAGTCCCCGGCCGCAATCCTGCTGACTCACGTCCATCCGGATCACGAGGGGTCGGCCCGCGCTCTTGCTCAAGCCTGGGGCTGCCCGATTCTCGTGCACCCCGCCGAGATCCCGATCGCCACCGGTGACTTCGCGGCGATGGAGCGGTACGCGGGGCCGCTCGACCACTGGCTGATCCTGCCGTTCATGCGCGCCGTCGGTCGCCGGCGGCGCGAGGCGATCCTCGCGGCCGGAAGCCTGGCCGGGATCGTGCAGCCGCTCCTGTCGGGCGGCGCCATCGCGGGCATGGACGGCTGGGAGTGGATCCCCACGCCGGGCCACACGCCGGGCCACGTCGCCTTCGTGCGGGCGAGCGATGGCGTCGTCATCAGCGGCGACGCCCTCCTGACCCTGCAGGTCAACTCCTGGTCGGGCGTCCTGCGGGGGCGCCAGGGCCTCTCGATGCCGCCCTGGTACACGACGTGGGACCGAGCGGCGGCGGCGACCACTGTCGAGCGGATCGCCGCCCTCGAGCCATCCGTCCTCGCCGCCGGTCACGGCCTGCCGCTGGCGGGACCCGGGACGGCCGCCGCCGTCCGGTCGTTTGCCGCCGGGACGCGGCGCGGCCGACCTCCGGCGTCGCCAAGGGTTCCGCAGGCGCTCAGGCGTGGATCGCGTCGAGCGTGACCCGACGGGCGACGATGCGGCAGATCAACCGCGTCTCCCGGGCCCGCTGCTCCACCGGGTAGATGAAGCCGTAATAGGCGGGGTGGTGGGTGTACTCGCGCGTCAGCGCGTCGAGGTGCTCGAGCGCGCCGTCGGTGACCAGCTCGGCGTCGCCGCGGACCTGGATGAAGCGGGCCGTGTTGTCCGGATCGACGACGAGAAGGCTGCACCGCGGGTTCGCGAGCAGGTTGCGCCCCTTCCGGCGCTCGAGCGTCGTGTTGACGCGGGCACAGGTGCCGTCGTGGTCGACCCAGACGAGGCTCGATTCCGGGCGGCCGTCGGGGCCGATCGTCGTGAAGACCCCGCAGATCGGCCGGACGAGCAGGTCGAGGTGGGAATCCGGGAGCAGGACCGGGTTCGGCGCGACCGTGGCGCTCATCGCCGGACTTCCGATCCGGCTGCGTCGAGGGCGACAACGTGGTCGGGCCGGATCCGGCACAGGACGGGGACCTCGGTCTCGCTGAAACGGGCCGGGATGCAGTCGCCGAAGTAGCGGACCGGCCGGCCCATGTACTTCGAGGCGAGGGTGTCGAGGTGCGCGGCGGCGTCCTCTTCAGTCATCTCGACGACGGTGCCGCGGACCTCGAGGTAGCGCAGCGGCTGCCGCGGGTCGTAGCAGAGGAGGGTGACCCGCGGGTCGCGCCGCATGTTCCTCTCCTTGGCGAAGCCGCGCATCGTGTTGACCCGCACGAAACCGCCGTCGATGTCGCACCAGACCACCGAGGTCTGGGGGTAGCCGTCGGCCGTGATCGTCGTCAGCGCAGCAACGGGCGGGCACTCGACGAGGTCGAGGTGCGACGCCGGGATCTCGCCGTCAGCGAGGCCGCGCAGCAAGCCGATCGTTGCCACGGCTCTGCTCCTTCGCGAGCTCGCGCTGCATCCGCTCCACGGCCTCCGGCCACGCCGGCTCGGGAGCCAGCTCGGACGGGAGCTCCTGACCGGTCAGCCAGGCTTCGACCATGCGGACGTGGAGGTCGGTCCGGCGCGCCAGCCAGCCGTGGCCGAGGCCCGGCGCGAACCGGGCCTGGGCGTGCGGCATGAGCGAGGCCTGGGCCGCGTTGGATGGCCGGATGAGCGTCTCCGCCTCGCCGGCCGTGAGCAGGGTCGGCGATTGAGCGCTCATCTCCACGGGCGAGACCCCGCCCTTGAAGCCCTCCACGAACGCCCGCCGGAAGGCCCGACGCGACGCGGCCCGCAGGTCGGCCCGGCCCGCCTCGTCCATCCCGATCATCCGGCTGAACAGGGAGATGACCGGGCGCGTGTGCAGGAAGGGCGAGACCGCCGTAACCCCGAGCAGCACGAGCGAGCCGCTCCGCGCCGTGAGCAGGCCGGCGCAGTCGATGACCGCGTGGTCGACGAGCTCCGGCCGGCGGCCCAGGAGCCGGTGGGCGACGCCGCCGCCCCACGAGAGCCCGACGACGTGGGCCCGGCGAGCGGGGATCCGCGACTCGATCAGCTCCGCGATCAGGTCCGCGGTCTCGTCGACCGTGAGCGGCGACAGGTGGTTGCTGCGCCCGAAGCCCGGCAGGTCCGGCGCCAGGCAGTGGAACCGATCGCCGAGGCGGGCCATGTGGTCACGCCACATGCCCCCGCTGGCGCCGGCGCCGTGGAGGAACACGACCGCCGGGGCACCCGCGGTGCCGGTCTCGTGGACGTACATCGACTCTTCGGCCGCCGGGGCGGCCCCTCCGATCTCGAACGCACTCATGGTGGTGGCTCCGTCGTCACTGTGCCAAGGGCCGTCGGGACCGCTGGTGCCCGCCGACGAGCGGCGTGGGGCTCCAGTCCCGCACGAGCACCGCCCAGAGCAGGACGGCATCGATCGCCAGGCCCGGCACGGTCGCCGGGGTGAAGGACAGGACCAGGACCGCGGCCGAGGCGACCGAGGCGACGACGACGAGCGGACGCCAGGCGCGCGACGGCAGGATCCCCACGGCCACGAGGGCGGCAGCCAGGAAGCCGAAGAACGCCACGAGCACGAGGGCGGCGCCGATGCCGGCGACGGTCTCCGGGGCGGCTCCCAGCCCGGTGACCGGCCACGGATCGCCGGCCTCGAAGGGCCAGCTCCTGCTGCACAGGTAGCCGATGTGCACGCCGCCGTGGACGACGAGGAAGAGCGCAATCAGGAGCGACATGACGAGCCTCCGAGTGGGGTCGAGGGGCGAGGGATGGCGACGGTCTCCACCGAGACCAGCGAGAGGCCGAGATCGCGGATCGCGTCGAGCAACCCGTGAAGGGCGACCTGGTCGGCGACCTCGCCTCGCAGCAGCGTCGTGCCCGCGGGTTCGGCCGTCATGGCGAGGTCCGCGAGCACGTCCGACCACGACGACGGAAGCTGGCCCTGCACGCGGATCTGCACCTCGTGGGCGACCGAGCGGTCCATCGTGATCCTCCGCCTGCTCCGGCACGTGACCGCCGGAGATCCGCCGATCAGCCTGCTTCTCAACCCCCGGGGGCCGCATCCATCCCCGGATGGATGCGGCGGTTGATTCGGCGCGGAGCCCGTCGCGCGCCGGGTCCCGGGCAAGTTGCGTCGAACGGCCCTTCCCGGGGGGCGGCTTCACGCCGACACTGCCCGGGCTGGCCCCTGCCGTCCGCCGCGGGGCCGTCGTTCACGGTGGTCATGTCGCTTCGCGATCCCCTGAGCACGAGCAGGCTGGGCAGCCAGGTCCGGGGCGCCCGGCACGTCGAGCGGGCACGGCTGCGAGCACTCCTCGACGGCGCGCCCGAGGCTCGCCTCCTGCTCGTGGCGGCGCCCGCGGGCTTCGGCAAGAGCACCCTGCTCGCCGACTGGCTCGCCGTCGCGGACGTCCGGAGTGCGTGGCTGGCGCTGGACCCGGCCGACGACGACGTCATCCGCTTCACCCGGCGCCTCGAGGATGCGGCGAGCCGGCTCGCCGGTCGCCCGGAGAGCGCCGCCACCTCCCGAGATCCGGGCCAGCCGTTCGATCCCGAAACGGCCCTGGCCGGGATCCTCGACCTCGTCGCCGAGGCCGGGCGCGACGACCCGTCGGTCCCTGCCGTCCTGGTGCTCGACGACTACCACCACGTCGGTGAGCCGGCGATCCACCAGCTCGTTGGGCTCCTCGTCGAGCGGCTCCCCCAAGGGGTCCGGCTGGCGATCGCCACGCGGGCGAATCCGCCGCTCCCGCTGGCCCGGCTGCGGGCGCGAGGCGAGCTGCTGGAGGTTCGCGCGGAGGACCTCCGGTTCACGTCGTCGGAGGCGGGCGAGCTGCTGCACACGGCCGCGGTCGACCTCCCTGTCGACGAGGTCGAGGAGCTCACCGAGCGCACGGAGGGGTGGGCGGCGGCGCTCCGCCTGGCCGCGGTGTCGCTGCGCGGCCGCCCCGACCACGCCGACCGCGTGCAACGGTTCGGGGCGTCGCACCGGTTCGTGCTCGACTACGTCGTCGAGGAGGTCCTCGCCGGGCTGCCGCCGGCGACCGAGGACTTCCTCCTGCGCTCGTCGATCCTCGATCGCCTCTGCGGCCTGCTCTGCGACGCGGTCACCGGCCGTACGGACGGCCAGGAGCGGCTCGAGGAGCTGGAGCGCGCCAACCTGCTCATCGTCCCGCTCGACGACGAGCGGTGCTGGTATCGCTACCACGCGCTGCTCGCGGAGATCCTCCGCGCCCGGCTGCGGGGCCTCCATCCCGGTGACGTCGCGGAGCTGCACGGCCGGGCGGCGGCGTGGCTCGAGGCGCACGGCGACGACGACCAGGCGATCGCCCACGCCATGCGCTCCGACGACCTCGCCGGCACGCTGCGCCTGGTCGGGGCGGCCTCGCTGCGCCGCCTCAACGCCGGCGAGATCCGCACGGTGCGCCGCTGGCTCGAGGCCCTGCCCGAGGCGGCCGTCCGTGGCGACGCCCAGCTCAGCGCGTCGTATGCCTGGTGCCTGGTGCTGCCAGGCGAGACGGAGGGCGTGGCGACGCGGCTCGCCGACGCCGAGCGCGCGCTCGCCGCCGATCCCGCCGGCGACCCGGTCGTCGCGGCAGCGATCCGGACGCAGCTTGCTCTCATCCGCTCGCGCCTCGCGGACCTCGAGGGGGACGTCCCCACGGCGATCGACCAGGCGCGCCTCGCCCGCGAGCTCCTGCCGGCCGGGCTCCCGCCCGACGCCGAGACGACCCTCCGAGGCGACGCGACGATCCTGCTGGCGCGGGCCCTCCTCGCCGCGGGTGACGCCGCCGGCGCGGCGGAGGCCTACGAGCAGTCGCTCCCCGACCTCCGCGCCGGGGGCAACCTGTTCGCTGCCGGCCGCGCGATCGCCGACCTTGCCGCCATCGCGATCGCCCGCGGGGATGCGGCAGGGGCAGCCAGGCTGTGCGAGGCCGAGATCGAACGGGACCTGCCGAACGCGTCGAGGACGACCCCGTCCGTCTGGGCCGCCCTGGCCCGGGCGCGGGTCGAGCTCGGCCTTCCGGACCCGGCCGAGGCCGCGGCGTCACGCGCCCTCGAGCTCGCGACCCGGGCCGGCGACGCGCAGGTCGCCCGGTCGGCCCGGGCGACGCTCGAGCGCGTTGGTGAGCTGCGGGCGGCGGGCGAGGCCGCCGGCTCCCACCCGGCGCCGCGTCCCGCCCAGGGCGGCCTGGTCGAGCCGCTCACCGTGCGGGAGCTCGAGGTCCTTGGCCTCGTCGCTCTCGGCCGGTCGAACGGCCAGGTCGCGGCCGAGCTGTTCGTCACGGTCGGCACCGTCAAGTCCCACGTCCACGCGATCTCGGGGAAGCTCGGCGCCGCCAACCGGGTCGAGGCCGTCGCCCGCGCCCGCGCCCTCGGCCTGCTCGACTGACGTGCGCGCCCCGTGCGACCCCGCCGTGTCGGCACGCGGAATCAACCACCGCACTTGCCCATCGATGGATGCGCCCGGCGCCGGTTGACCTGCAGGCTCGGTTCCATCGGGCCGGTCGCGGCGGCCGGCCCCGGCACCACGAGGCGATCGACGAGATGTCCACCACCACAACCAGCCACCACCTGATCGGGGGGACGGTCGCCCCGGGCTGGGAGCCCGTCCGCGACGCGTTCGAGGAGAACTTCCGCAGCCGCGGAGAGCTCGGCGGCGCGTGCGCCGTCTACCGGGACGGCGAGAAGGTCGTCGACCTGTGGGGCGGCATCCGCGACGCCGCGACCGGCGCCCCATGGGAAGAGGACACGATGGTCCTCGTCTACTCGGCGACGAAGGGCATGGCCGCGATGACGTTGGCGCTCGCCCACTCGCGCGGCTGGCTCGACTACGACGAGCGGGTCGCCGCCTACTGGCCCGAGTTCGCCCAGGCGGGCAAGGATCGGATCACGGTCCGCCAGCTCCTGGCCCACCAGGCCGGACTCTTCGGCTTCGACGAGAAGGTGAGCCGCGAGGTCATTGCCGACCCGGACCGCATGGCCGGGATCATGGCCCGCCAGCGTCCCGAGTGGGAGCCCGGCGAGCGCCAGGCCTACCACGCCATCAGCCTCGGCTTCTACGAGGGCGAGCTGCTCCGGCGGGTCGACCCGCAGCACCGGACGCTCGGGCGGTTCTTCGACGAGGAGATCGCCCGCCCGCTCGGCGAGGAGCTCTACATCCGCCTCCCCGAGTCGATGTCCGACGCGCGCCTCGCGCCGCTCGTCCAGCCGAGCGCGTTCCGGGCGGTCGCGTCGCTCCCGTTCCGGATGCTGCTCGACGCGCTGAACCCGCGCTCGGTCCTCTTCCGGTCGCTCATCTCGAACCCGGGGACGCAGGTGGCGCTCGACCCCGAACGCGTCTTCGCCCGCGAGCTCGAGATCCCGTCCGGCGGCGGCGTCGGCACCGCGCGGGGCATCGCGAAGGCCTACGGCGTCTTCGCCGGCGACGGGCACGAGCTCGGGCTTCGGGCCGCGACCCTCGAGGCGCTGCGAGCGCCGGCGATCGCGCCTCGGCGCGGCTTCCGCGACGCGTGCCTGGCGGGTGGGGAGGTGCAGTTCTCGCTCGGCTTCATGAAGCCCACGCCGACCTGGCCGTTCGGCCACGAGGGGGCGTTCGGCGCGCCCGGCGCGGGCGGCTCCCTCGGCTACGCCGACCCGACAACCGGCATCGGGTACGCGTACGTGACGAACCGGATGGGCGGGTTCGACGGGGATCCGCGCGACGTGGCCCTGCGGCGGGCGATCCCGATCGACGCGACGAACGCGGCCTGAGGCTCCGGCCGGCTCCGGCCGACTCCGGCTCCGCGTCACCGCCCGCGCCGGGCTCCCGGCCGCGTCACCGCCCGCAGCCCCTGCCGTCCGGCCCCATCGGGCGTGCGATCGGCCCGGTCGTACGGCTCCCATCGGCCCTGTCGCCGCGCTCGGACGGCACCCTACGATCCCGCCGATCGCCGTGCTCCCCGTGGGCCGGATCACCCGGCCCATCGCTGGAGCGCGGCCTTCGCATGGAGGCTGCCATGACCACCGGTCTGCTGACCGCCCAATCGCGCGACGAGGACCGGGACCTGATCGACCGCATCATCGGCGAGCGGGTCGGTCGGCCCGGAGCGCTGCTCGGGATCCTGGAGAAGCTGCAGGAGCGCAATCGCCACAGCTACCTCCCCCTGGAGACCCTGGAGTACGTCGCCGCGCGCACCGGCGTGCCCCAGTCGCAGGTCTACAGCGTGGCGACCTTCTATGCGCTCTTCAACCTCGAGCCGCAGGGGACCCACACCGTCGCGATCTGCCGCGGCACGGCGTGCCACACCCGCGGCTCGCGGGCGCTGCTCGAGCGCGTCAAGCTCCAGCTGGGCCTCCAGGAGCCGGCCGAGGGCGCGGACAAGCTGACCCTCACGACCCCGGACCGCCGCTTCACGATCCGGACCGTCGCCTGCTTCGGCCAGTGCGCCCTGGCGCCGGTCGTCGAGGTCAACCACGCGATCCGCGGCCACGTCAAGGAGCAGGCCCTCATCCGCGAGGTCGAGCAGCTCCGGAAGGACGGCGTGCGATGAGGATCCAGGACATCGCCGCCTTCGCCACCGTGCGCGAGGCGGGCCTCGCCAAGCTCCTCCCGTCGAGGCCGCGGATCGCCGTCGGGATGGGGACCTGCGGCTCCGGCAACGGCGCGGAGTCCGTCTACCACGCCTTCGCCTCCGAGATCGACACGCGCGGGCTCAACGTCCAGATCGCCCCGGTCGGCTGCTTCGGCTACTGCGCCGAGGAGCCGCTCGTCAACGTCTGGATCCCGGGGCGCCCGCTGCTGATGCTCCGCCAGGTCCAGCCCAACCACGTCGACGCGATCCTCACCGCCCTCGGTCGGGATCAGCTGCCGCCGGCCGAGACGATCCTCTGCCGGATCGAGGAATGGGACCATCTCACCGGCCACGTCAAGTACGGGTACGGGTACCGGGACGTCCCGCTCTGGAACGAGCTCCCCTTCTTCGACGGGCAGGTCAAGACGGTCCTGCGCAACTGCGGCCTGATCAACCCCGACGACATCGAGGAGTACGTCGCCATCGGCGGCTACCAGGCCCTGTACAAGGTCCTGATCGACCAGAACCCGGCCGGCGTCGTCGAGCAGATCAAGGCGGCCAAGCTGCGCGGCCGCGGCGGTGCCGGCTACCTCACCGGGAACAAGTGGGAGTTCCTCCAGAAGGCGACGGACCCCGAGAAGTACCTCATCTGCAACGCGGACGAGGGCGACCCGGGCGCCTACATGAACCGCAACGAGATCGAGGGCGACCCCCACTCGCTCATCGAGGGGATGGCCATCGCCGGCTACGTCACGGGCGCGGCCAAGGGGATCATCTACGTCCGCGCGGAGTATCCCCTCGCGGTGATGCGCCTCGAGCGGGCCCTCGAGCAGGCCCGCGCCTATGGCGTTCTCGGCGAGAACGTCCTCGGCCGCGGGTTCACGTTCGACATCGACACGGTGGAGGGCGCCGGCGCCTTCGTGTGCGGCGAGGAGACCGCGCTCATCGCCTCCCTCGAGGGGCAGTCCGGCCGGCCGCGGACGCGCCCGCCGTTCCCGGCCCAGAAGGGGCTCTACGGCAAGCCGACGAACATCAACAACGTGGAGACCTGGTACAACATCGCGCCGATCGTCTCCAAGGGCGCGGCCTGGTTCACCGAGATTGGCAGCGCCAAGAGCCCCGGCACCAAGGTCTTCTCGCTCGTCGGCAAGGTGAAGGCGACGGGCCTCGTCGAGATGCCCCTCGGCACCCCCCTCGCGAAGTTCATCTACGACGTCGGCGAGGGCGGGACGAACGGCCGCGACATCAAGGCGGTGCAGACGGGCGGCCCGTCCGGCGGCTGCATCCCCGCGGACATGTTCGACACGCCGGTCGACTACGAGTCCCTGGCGCAACTCGGCTCGATCATGGGCTCGGGCGGCATGGTCGTCATGGACGAAGACAACTGCATGGTCGACGTCGCCCGCTACTTCGTCGAGTTCACCCACTCGGAGAGCTGCGGGAAGTGCGTTCCGTGCCGCGTCGGCCTCGACAAGGCCCTCCGCATCCTCAACCGCTGCACCGTCGGCAAGGCGACCCACGCGGACCTCGAGACGATCGACGAGCTGTGCCGGATGGTCCGCGACACGTCGCTCTGCGGCCTGGGCCAGAGCGCCCCGAACCCGGTGCTCACCACGCTCCGCCACTTCCGCCACGAGTTCGAGGATCACATCGTCGCGAAGCGCTGCCGGGCCGGCGTGTGCGAGGACCTCGCGCTCTCGCCGTGCGAGAACTCGT
Source organism: uncultured Chloroflexia bacterium (assembly GCA_963736545.1). Classification (GTDB taxonomy): domain Bacteria; phylum Chloroflexota; class Limnocylindria; order Limnocylindrales; family CSP1-4; genus CTSoil-043. The sequence goes on along the minus strand of CAVTPA010000001.1, from coordinate 1,868,286 downwards.
GCCCCCTCCACATGAACATCCCGCGCTTCCTCCAGCTCTACAAGGAGGGACGCCTGGAGGACGCCTTCCTCTCGGTCATCTTCGACAACCCCCTCCCGGCCTCGACTGGACGCGTCTGCCAGCATCCATGCGACGACCGCTGCCGCCGCTCGGCGCTCGACGAAGCCGTGAACATGCGCGACGTCCATCGGCTCATCGCCGACGAGGTCCTGCTGACGGACCGCTTCGAGCCGATGGTGGCGCGGGTCCAGGAGCGCCGTCTCGAGCCGACCGGTCGCGAGGTGGCCATCGTGGGCGCCGGTCCCACCGGGCTCGCCTGTGCCTTCTACCTCGCCCTGCTCGGCCACACCGTGACCGTCTTCGACTCGCGACCACAGGCGGGTGGCATGCTCCGCTACGCGCTGCCGGAGTACCGCCTGCCCAAGCGGGTCCTCGACCGCGAGATCGAGCTGATCGAGCGCCTCGGCGTCCGGTTCCAGTTCAACGTCAGCGTCGGCGAGGACGTCACCCTCAACGACATCGCCCACCAGTACGACGCGGTCTTCCTGGCCATCGGCACCTGGAAGGAGGCGTGGGTCTACCTTCCCGGGACGGAGCTCACCGGGGTCATCCCGGCCCTCCCGTTCCTCGAGGCCGTGGCCCGCGAGGAGGACGTCCCCGTCGGGAGGAGCGTCGTCGTCATCGGCGGCGGCAACGCCGCGATCGACTCGGCGCGGACCGCGCGGCGTCTCGGCGCGGACGTGACGGTCGTCTACCGCCGCGAGCGGCGGGACATGCCGGCGATCCCCGAGGAGGTCGAGGCGGCCGAGCACGAAGGCGTCAAGATCGCCTACCTCGCGGCGCCGCACCGCATCGTCGGCGGCAAGGACGGCCAGGTCCGGGCGATGGAGGCCGTCCGCACGAAGCCCGGTGAGTTCGACACCTCCGGCCGCCGGCGACCCGTCGCGACCGACGAGGTCGTCCGGTTCGAGTGCGACACCGTCATCCTCGCCGTCGGCGAGAAGGTGGACCCCGACTTCCTCGCCGCCTCGGGCCTCAAGGCGCAGGAGGCCGGCACGATCGAGGTCGACCGGTTCTCACTCGAGTCGAGCCGCGACCGCTTCTATGCCGGCGGCGACCTCATCACCGGCGCCTCCAACGTGTCGAACGCGATGGGGTACGGCAAGAAGGCCGCCCGCAACATCGACAAGCGGCTCATGGGGAAGAAACGCATCGGCGGCATCCTCCCGGAGTTCGAGTACCTGATGGTGGCACCGGAGACCCCCGACGAAGGCGGACGCCAGGTGCCCGCCGAGACGCCGGCCGCCGAGCGGGTGCGTTCGTACGCCGAGGTCTCGCTCGGCCTGACGCCCGTGGCCGCGATGGCTGAGACATCCCGCTGCCTGCGCTGCGACATCCGCAGCGCCGAGCGCTAGGAAGGCCGGACATGACCGACAAGGTGATGGTCCGCATCGACGGCGAGGCGATCGCGGCCGCGGCCGGCCAGACGATCCTCGAGGTCGCGCGGGCGAGCAACGCGTACATCCCGGCCCTCTGCTACATGGAGGGCATCTCGGCGGTCGGCGCCTGCCGGCTCTGCATGATCGAGATCGAGGGGGTCGGACGGCTCCTGCCGGCCTGCACCACCCCGGTCCAGGAGGGCGTGTCCGTCGTCACGACGTCGCCCAAGCTGCAGAAGTACCGCAGGATCGCCCTGGAGCTGCTCTTCTCCGAGCGCAACCACGTCTGCGCGGTCTGCGTCTCGTCGGGCCACTGCGAGCTGCAGACGCTGGCCCAGGAGCACGGCGTCACGCACGTCCGCTACCCGTACAGCTACCCTCGCCTCAAGGTCGACACGACGCACCCGCGGTACGTCCTCGACCACAACCGCTGCATCCTCTGCTCCCGTTGCGTCCGGGTCTGCGCCGAGATCGAGGGGGCCCACGTCTGGGACATGGCCGGCCGCGGGATCCAGTCCATGCTCGTCTCCGAGCTGACGAGGCCGTGGGGCGAGGCCACGACATGCACGAGCTGCGGCAAGTGCGTCCAGGCCTGCCCGACGGGCGCGATGGCGGAGAAGGGCCGGGGCGTCGAGGAGATGACGAAGCAGCGGGCGGTCGTCAGCCGCCTCACCTCCATGCGGGAGGGCATCTGATGGACCGGGTGACGATCGGTACCTGCTGGCTCGACGGGTGCTCGGGCTGTCACATGTCGCTCCTCGACATCGACGAGGGGATCGTCGCGGTGCTCCGCCGGGCGGACATCGTGTTCGGTCCGCTCGTGGACGCCCAGGAGTGGCCGGAGGGCGTCGACGTCGCGGTCATCGAGGGCGCGATCAGCAGCACCGACGACCTGCGGCTGGCGCAGACCGCGCGCGCCCGCAGCGAGGTCGTCGTCGCCCTCGGCGACTGCGCGGTCACCGGCAACGTTCCGGCGATGCGCAACGGCATCCCCACCCGGAAGCTCCTGGAGCGGGTGTACGTCGAGGGCGCCACCGAGCAGCCGCAGATCCCCACGGAGGGCGTGCCGGCCCTGCTCACCCAGGCCCAGCCGCTTCACCAGTCGATCAAGGTGGACGTCCACGTCCCGGGCTGTCCGCCCAAGCCGAACGCCATCCTGCTCGTGCTGAGCGAGCTGCTGGAGGGCCGGCGGCCGGACGTCGGCAACAAGCTCCGGTTCGGGTGAGGCGAGCGATGGCCACGAAGAAGTCCACGCCGGCGACGGCGAGCACCACCCCTCCCGCGGGCAGCGGCGCGGTGGCGCGCGCCGGCGCGTCGGCCGCGGCGACGGGGGAGAGCGCCGGGAGGCCCGCGATGTCCAGGACGATCATGATCGACCACGTCACGCGCATCGAGGGCCACGGGCGCATCACCATCACCCTCGATGCCGCCGGGCAGGTCGACGACGCCCAGTTCCACGTGACCCAGATCCGGGGCTTCGAGAAGTTCACCGAGGGCCGCCCGTACTACGAGATGCCCTCGATCACCTCGAGGATCTGCGGGATCTGCCCGATCAGCCACCTGCTCGCCTCGGTGAAGGCCTGTGACGAGATCATGGCCGTCCGGGTGCCGACGACGGCCGGCCTCCTCCGCGAGCTCGTCCACTGCGCCCAGATCGTGCAGTCGCACGCCCTCTCGTTCTTCCACCTGTCGGCGCCGGACCTGCTGCTCGGCATGGACGCCGACCCGGCCCGGCGCAACATCGCCGGGCTCCTCGAGGATCATCCCGACGCCCTTCGCGACGGGATCGCCCTGCGCAAGTTCGGCCAGCAGGTGATCGAACGGCTGGCCCGCGAGCGGGTCCACCCCTCGTGGACGGTGCCCGGCGGCGTCAACGCCCCGCTCGACCCGCAGGCGCGCGAGCGCACGCTCGCGGAGCTGCCGGCGGCGCGCGCGATCGTCGAGCGGACGCTGGCGCTCTGGAAGCGGACGGTGGACGGATTCCCGGCCGAGATCGAGACGTTCTCGAACTTCCCGACGATGTACTGCGGGCTCGTGGGGCCCGACGGCTCGCTCCGCCTGTACGACGGCAACCTGCGATTCATCGCCGCCGACGGGACACTCGTCGCCGACCAGGTGGCCCCGGCGGACTACGCGACCCACATCGGGGAGGCGACGCTCCCCACCTCGTACCTCAAGGCGCCGTACTACCGGCCGGCCGGGCTCGCCGACGGGATCTACCGGGTCGGGCCGCTGGCCCGCCTCAACGTGGCCGACCGCTGCGGCACGCCCCTCGCCGACGCCGAGCTGGACGAGTTCCGGGCCCGGTACGGGCGGATCGTCCAGAGCGGCTTCCACTACCACTACGCACGCCTCATCGAGGCGACGTACGCACTCGAGCGGATGGAGCAGCTGTTGGAGGATCCGGCGATCCTCGGGACGAAGGTCCGCGCCAACGCCGGCGTCAACGCCAACGAGGGCGTCGGGATCATCGAGGCGCCCCGCGGGACCCTGATCCACCACTACCGCGTGGACGACAACGGCGCCATCACGTGGGCGAACCTCATCGTCGCCACCGGCCACAACAACCTGGCCATCGGCCGGGGCGTCCTGCAGGTGGCGAAGCGCTTCGTGTCCGGCGACAAGATCCAGGAGGGTGCGCTCAACCGGGTCTCGGCCCTGGTCCGCGCCTACGACCCGTGCCTCTCCTGCTCCACGCACGCGCTCGGCGTCGCGCCGGTCGTGCTGGAGCTGCGCGGCCCGGACGGGACGTTGCTCGACGAGATCGCGACGCCGTAAGGGGCGCTCGAGCAGAGGGACCTGGGCCTGCGGGAGCGCGCGCTGCCCGCCACGAACGTGCGGGCGTCACCGGTGTCGACGGCGCCTGCAGGTGCGCGGGAGTCACCCGGGGGGCGTTCGACGTCGCGTGACCGCCTCAGCTCGACGGGCTGCGCCGCAGCAGGCGGACATCGGCGGCCGGCAGGTCGGCCCACCAGCGCCCGAAGCGCCGGTAGACGTCGGGGTCGTGGCCGGCCAGGAAGGCCAGCAGCGCGGCCGCCTCGGCCTCGAGCCCGTCCCAGGCCTCGGCCGGCAACCGGTGGAAGGCCGTCGCCTCGATGCCGCCGTCACGCGGCCGCCAGACGCCGGCCACGTGACCGTCGACGAGCAGCGTCGGCAGGACGTCGCCGTTGGTCCGGATGACGGCCTTCCGGCGCGCCGGCGGGATGACGCGGCCGCGGTCGGCGTAGGCGAGGAGGACGCTGTCCCACATCGCCATGAACCGCGGCGGCGCCGGCTCGTCCTCCTGCGGGAGGAGGCCGCCCGGGACGTCGAAGAGCTGCGCGCCGTTCGGGCCCTCGAGCCGAATCGCTTCACCCCCGGCGACGAGCGATTCCAGGGCGTCCCGCACGTGCGACCGCGGCTGGAGCATGCCGAACTGGGCGAGGTCGGCTGCGGACGCCGGCCCGAACCCCTCGAGATACCGGCGGGCCAGCACGCGCAGCGCCGCCACCGGGTCGGCAGGACGGCGGTGATCGCCGACAGCGTCGCGAGCGGCGACGTACGACGGGCGAAGGCCGAACGACCACGGCCCGCCGGTCGGCGCGTGCACGAACGGGCCGTACGTGCGGAGCGCCCACCAGGCGCGCTCGTGGACCGGGCCGTCGGGCCGGTCGGCCAGCCAGGCCTCGACGTCGCCGTTCGTCCGAGGCTGCGCCGTGAGAGCCAGCAGCTCGCCGACGAGGCCGTCCGCGTCGGCGGCCGTCAGGCCGGTCTCCGTGAAGCGGCGGTCATGGAGCCGCGCCGCCCGCAGCGTCGGCTGCATCGCCGCGTGGAAGGCGGGATAGTCGCCCGACTCGACGGCGTGGAGCGTGATCCGCATGAGCGAGCCCTTGACGACGGCGCCGCCGGCGAAGGCGCGGTCGAGCTCGACGGGATCGAGGCCGGCGAGCCGGTTCCACAGGGCGACGTACGGCGAAGCCGGCTCCTGGGCCTGCAGCGCGACGACGCGGCGAACGCCCTCGACGGCGCCGATTGGCTCGCGCCGGAGCAGGAGCTGGCGGCCCAACGTGGCCCGGTTCAGCTGGCGCGCGGTGAGCGGCATGGCCATCGGAGCGTACGCGAGGTGGGCGTGGCGCGGGCAGTACTTGTTCGTGGCGCCGGAGGGTCGCAGGTCATCTGCGCAGCGCCGCTCCGGTGCGGTACGGTGGGCGTGATGACGCAGCGGCGAGGGGGGCCACGCATGCCGAGCCAGCGTTCGATCCGAACGGCAACCCGATCACCCGTCATCCGGCTCGTCCTCGTCGAGCAGCACGCCCTCCTGCGTGGCCTGCTCCGGGAGATCCTCGGGAGCCAGCCCGACATCGACGTCGTCGCCGAAGCCGCCGACATCGACGAGGCGATCGCGATCATCCGGGACGAGACGCCCGCGGTCGTCCTCCTCGACACCGAGCTCCCGATCTCGCTGATGGTCCCGGCCGTGCAGCGACTCAAGCGCGAGTGTCCGGGCTCGCAGATCGTCCTCCTCGGCGAGCGGGCCGGCGACGACGAGCTCTTCGCGGCCCTTCAGGCGGGCGTGGCCGCCCGCGTGCTCGACGACGCCAGGCCGAGCGAGCTCGTCCGGGCGATCCGCGCAGCGGCGAACGGCGAGTACCTGATCGACGAGGTGGTCGCAGCCCGCCCGGCGGTTGCCCGACGCGTCCTCGAGGCGTTCTGGGATGCGTCGCTCCTGGGCGAGGTCGCGGCGGGCGGCCTCGCGTCGGCGACCTTCGCCCCGCTCTCGGCACGCGAGAGCGAGGTTCTCGAGGCGATCGCTCAGGGCCTGACGAACAAGGGCGTGGGCGAGCGGCTGTCGATCACCGAGGCGACGGTCAAGAACCACGTGACGAGCATCCTGCGGAAGCTCGCGGTGAACGGCCGCACGCAGGCGGTCCTGTACGCGTTGAAGCAGAACTGGATCAGCATCGCCGACGAGCCGCCCCGGCGGCACTGATCACCGGCGCGCGGCCTGCGTTCGCCGGCCCGGTCAATCGTTCAGCCGGCGCCCGCCGCGTCCCCGTCGGGCCCCGTTCGCCATCGCCCGAGCTCCGCGGCATCCCGCATGGAGAGCAGGCGCCGGACCTCGCCCACGGTCCACTCGCGCTCCCCGACCAGGATGTCGGAGAGGAGCGCGAGAGCCGCCCGGTCCGCCTCCGGAACCGCGGGTCGAAGGTGGTCGGGGTGTCCGGGCAGGTTCGCTGCGCGCGGCGGCCGGATGCGCCGAGCGGGCTTGGCGCCGACGACGGATCGCCGGCTGGGCTGTCGGTTCATGGTGGTGGCCCGTGCATGTCGGATGGTCGACGACGCGGGCGCGCACCGACGTCGCGCTCGCGCACGAGCCGAAGGGATCGCGCCGGGGCGTGGGCGTGCCCGAAACGGGCCGGCCGGCACGGGAGAGAAGGAACGAAGAACGAAGATGAGTGCGGGAGCCGATGTCCGCGCCGACGGCGACGATCGATCTTCGGTTGTCCGCTGACGGTACATCGACCCGCTCCGATTGCCATGGCCCCAATGGACCACCTGTCGGGGAATGTGGTGCGCCGAGGCACGCGACGCCCGCCGGACGCCGCCGTCCTCAGCCCCAGAGGTCGATCTGCGGCAGCCCGGCGATACCGAGGGCCTCGTTCAGCTCGGCGCAGTGGTAGACGTCGTGGGAGAAGACCCGCTGGATGACCCAGCCACGGGTGTGCACCCGGTCCTCGCCGTAGTCGGCGCGGCGGATCACCTCTTCGAGCATCTCGAGGGTCCACCGGTCGAGGCAGGCCTCGACGATGCGGAAGGACGAGTCGAGCGCCTCCACCAGGCGACCGGCGTCGAATGGATGGTCGAGGTCGTCGTCGCCCGGGCAGTCGTGCGCGGCATCGGTGAACGGCGTCGTCTCCGCGCCGGGCTCGCCGGCGAAGTCGCAGAGCCAGAACACCCGCTGGCAGGCGAGATGGCCGACCGTCGCCCAGATCGGCCACCGCTCCGGCGACGGCTGGAGCGCGAGCTGCTCGACCGTCATCGCCGCGACCACCTCGCGGAGGCGCCGGTTGTACGTGGGCCACGTGCTGTAGGCGGTTCGGATCGTCAGCTCGCTCATGCCCTTCACCGTACCGCCGATCCGGGTCGCGGTCGATCCCCCGGCGCCGTCGCGTACGGGCCGGTCTCGTCGGCGGCGACGCCGAAGACCTGCCTGCGCGGGATGCGGCGCGGGCTTCCGTAGAATGAGACGGTGAGCTTCGACGTCGCGGCTGACGCGTACGACGCCTTCATGGGCCGCTGGTCGCGGCTCCTGTCGGGCGCCCTCGCCGACGTCGCCGGGGTCGCGCCGGGGATGCGAGTCCTCGACGTCGGCTGCGGCACCGGCGCGCTCACGGAGGAGCTTGCCCGACGCGTCGGTCTCGGCGTCGTGGCAGCGGTGGACCCATCCGCGTCCTTCGTCGCGGCGATGCGGCACCGGTTCCCCGGTGTCGACGTTCACCAGGCATCGGCCGAGCGGCTGCCCTTCGACGACGCCACGTTCGACGCGGCACTCGCCCAGCTCGTCGTCCACTTCATGGCCGACCCGGTCGCCGGCCTCACCGAGATGCGCCGGGTGACGCGACGCGGCGGCGTGGTCGCCGCCTCCGTGTGGGACTACGCGGGGGATCGCGGGCCGTTGGCCGTCTTCTGGGACGCGGCGCGGGCGATTCGGCCGAGCATCCGGGACGAGTCCGGCCTTCCGGGAACACGGGAAGGGCACCTTGTCGACCTCTTCATCGCGGCGGGCCTTCGAGAAGTGGCCCCGGCAACCCTGTACGCGACGATCGAGCACGCGACGTTCGCGGCATGGTGGGAGCCGTTCACGCACGGTGCAGGGCCGGCCGGAGCGTTCGTCGCGAGCCTGGACCCCGAGCAGCGGGAACGCCTCCGCCGGGAGTGCGAGCGACGACTCCCGTCGACCCCGATCGTGGTGACGGCGGCGGCCTGGGCGGTGCGCGGGGTGGCGTGACCTGCCCGCGTGCGCATGGCGCGCGCGCAGTGGCGGATGGCGCCGGCACGAGCGGGGAGGCTCCGTACCCCGGCAGCTGCGGATTCGCGTTCAGCGCGGTGCCGCCGTCGCAAGACCCATGAGCCTCGCCGCGTCGATCATTCGCCCGTCGTAGGTCACGATCGCCTCCAGGTCGTCGCCGACGGCCAGCGCAGTTGCGATGTGAATGGCGTCGAGCGTTCGGAGCACCTGCGGCTCCAAGGTGCCGGCGACGTCCAGGATTCGATCGTCGATCGCGATGAGATCGACCCGCCGCAGCCCCTCGCGAACGGTCGCCAGGGCGTCCGGACCCAGGTGACGCACGGCGCGGAGGGACTCGGAGCGCAGCAGGGCCGACGATGTGCGGCGTGCGACGGTGCTGCCCACGAACGCTCGAAGCGCCGCCGTCTCCTCCTCTTCGACGACGAGCTTGACGAAGGCCGAGCTGTCCAGGTAGAGCGCCCTCAATCAGCTCGTGCCTCTGCCACGCGCCGCGACGGCGCCGTGGCATTCGGGGGGAGACGGACGGGCAGGAGGTCGAGGAGGTCGCCTTCCGCTCGACGCAGGAGTCCCTCGCGCTCCAACCGGTCGAGACCGGTGGGCATCGATCGAAGCAGCACGGCGACCGGGCGCCCGCGATCAGTGACCTCGACGGTCTCGCCGGCAGCCACTCGTCGGAGAATGGCGCTCGCCTCCCGCCGCAACTCTCGGACTCCTACGCGATCCATGTGCGACATAGTAGCACAGGCTCAGGTGACCCAGCGGGGACGACGGAGCAGTGCCGAGCGCCAGGAGGCTGCACGGCATCCAGGGCGCGTGACCGGCGATGTCCCGCATCGGTCCGTCACCGCCTCGTCGTCGGCACAGGCGAGGACGAGGAGGCGTTCGGTCAGGCGGGCTCGCGATGGTGACGCTACGATCCGCGCGGTCATGTGGGCCGTTGCAGCGCATTGGGGGATCGGGAGACAGCGATGACATCCGACAACGTGGCCTTGCCGTTCGACGACACCGCCGACTTCGATGACGCACGCCGTGGGTTCATCGGCCGGCTCGAGCCCTGCATCGTGCGGGCGGCCGACGGCCGCGTCGTCTGGGACAACGAGAGCTACCGGTTCCTCGACGGTCCGTCGCCCGCCACCGCCAACCCGAGCCTGTGGCGGCAGTCGCAGCTGAACACGATCGACGGGCTGTTCGAGGTCGTCCCGGGCATCTACCAGGTGCGCGGCTTCGACCTCTCGAACATCACCTTCGTCGAGGGCGACACGGGCGTGCTCGTCATCGACCCGCTGATCTCGACCGAGCCGGCGGCCGCGGCCCTCGCGCTCTACCGGGAGCACCGCGGCAACCGCCCCGTGGTCGGCGTGATGTACAGCCACAGCCACGCCGACCACTTCGGCGGGGTCAAGGGCGTCACGACGCAGGAGGACGTGGACGCCGGCCGGTGCGTCGTGATCGCCCCGGACGGCTTCCTGGAGCACGCGGTCTCGGAGAACGTCTACGCCGGCACGGCGATGCTCCGGCGCGCGGGCTACATGTTCGGCGCGGCGCTCGAGCGTGGCCCGGCCGGGCAGATCGGCACCGGGCTCGGCCAGACGAACTCGACCGGCACGGTCTCGCTCATCGCGCCCACGGACACGATCGTCGCCACCGGCGAGACGCGCGTCGTCGACGGCATCCGCATGGAGTTCCAGGTCACGCCGGGCACCGAGGCGCCGGCCGAGATGAACACCCTGTTCCCGGACCACGGCGCCCTGTGGATGGCCGAGAACGCCACGCACGTCCTCCACAACATCCTCACGATCCGCGGCGCCGTCGTCCGCGACGCGCGCGTCTGGTCCCGCTACCTCACCGAGGCCATCGACCTCTTCGGCGACCGGATGGACGTCGTGTTCGCCTCGCACCACTGGCCGACGTGGGGCCGCGAGCGTGGCCGTCCGGTTGCTCGCCGAGCAGCGCGACCTCTACGCGTACCTCCACGACCAGACGCTGCGGATGCTCAACCAGGGCCTGAACGGCGCCGAGATCGCCGAGGCGATCCAGCTGCCGCCGGCGCTGGAGCGCGCGTGGCACGCCCGCGGCTACTACGGCTCGGTGAGCCACAACGTGAAGGCGATCTACCAGCGCTACATGGGCTGGTACGACGGCAATCCCGCGCGCCTGTGGCAGCACACGCCGGTCGACCAGGCGAAGCGGTACGTCGCCGCGATGGGCGGCATCGACGCCGTCGTCGCCCACGCTCGAGCCGCGTTCGAGGACCGCGACCTGCGCTGGGCGGCCGAGCTGCTCGACCGGGCGATCTTCGCCGACCCCGGACACGCCGAGGCCCGGGAGCTCCAGGCGCGGACCCTCGAGCAGCTCGCCTTCGGGGCCGAGAACGGGCCGTGGCGCAACGCCTTCCTCGCGGGCGCCACGGAGCTCCGGCACGGGTCGTTCGGGACGCCGGCCATCGTCCTCCCCGGACCTGCTGCTGGCCCTCGCGCCGGAGCAGATCTTCGACGCCATCGCGATCCGCGTGCGACGGCCCCCGGGCCTGGGACGAGGCGCTCTCGATCGGCATCGAGCTCACCGATGCCGATGAGGCCTACCGCCTGGACCTGCGCAACGGCGTCCTCGTCCACCGACGCGCTGCTGTCGATGGCACGGACGTCGTGCTCCGGCTGCCCCGCGCGGCCCTGGCGGGCATCGCTCGCCGGCAGCATGGACGGCGTGGCCATGGAGGGGGATCCGGCGGTGCTCGCGCGGCTCATGGCCGTGCTCGACCAGCCCGACCCGGGCTTCGCCATCGTGACACCCTGACCGACCCACGGCCTGCTGAGAGGCGCCGCAGACGACGATCGACGCCTGGCTGACCCCAGCCTGGCGGCTACACGTTCGCGGACGTCGCGAAGGTCGGCGCCGTGCTCACCGCCGTGTTGGGCGTGGTCGCGTCACGCTGACGGCCGCGGTATACGGCGTGGCCGTGTGGCGTGCCCCTCCGTCGCCGCCCTCGCGGTCGACGTCACGACGTGTCCAGCGGCCCACGGCTCCGTGACCGGCGGGTGGGTCACGTGGGCGACACAGGCCCTCACGACGCCTGGCCGCGCGGCAGGGGCTCCCCGGCGAGCTCGGCCATCCGGGCGAGGCCGTGCTCGGCGACGCCCGCCAGCCGAGCAGCCGCGGCCTGCACCGAGGGATCGTCCCTCCGTGATGGATCGATTCGTGCCGGGTTCAGGGCGCAGGCGTTGGCCCATGCGGCGACGTCCGGCTCGGCGCCGTACGTGCGGGCGGCGATCGTTCCGCGAACCTGCATTCGTGCCCAGTCCGCGGGGCTGTCGGCGAGGGCATTGGGCGGACACAGCCGGTTGCGCTCGCGGTCGTCGTCGCGGGTTGCCTCCACGTAGCCGGCCAGGGCCGCGCAGAAGCACGGGAACCCGGTCCGGATCGTCTGGAGGCGGACCTTGTCCGGCCCCCAGACGGGAACCAGCGGCGGGTACTGCAGTCCCGACGCGGCACAGTGCACGATCAGGGAGCCCGGTGCCAGCGGCACCGAGCCGTTCTCGAGCCGGATCTCGCGGCCGGACACATGCCGGATGCGGCCCAGGCGGACCACCTGCTCGACGGTGCGAAGCAGATCGAGCTCCCATGCGCCGAGCGTCGGTGTCTTGGCCATCGTGGGAACGACGTCGGTGTCGATTCGTAGCATCACGCCGGCGGCTTCGAGGCGCAGGAAGAGATCGTCGAGCGACGTGGCGTGGCCCGCGGCCGCCATCGTGTCAGCTGCAAGCCCCAGCCCGACGACCGGATCGGGCTGGACGACGGCCCGATTGAGCATCCAGGGCTCACGCGGCCGCACCCAGACGATGCGATCCGGCGGAACGCCGTTCGCCAGCAACCAGACGATCCCGTCGGTGGCGGTCTTGCCCGACCCGACGATCACGAAGTTCTTCGGCGCGGACTGCAACCTTGCGAGCTCGTTGATGGCAACGACATGGGCGTCGTCAGCCACACCGAACGGCGGCCGCGTCGTGGCGGGGATGGTCGGCGACAGGTAGGTGGCGTCGACCACCCGGCGTCGGACCTTGATCTGCACGGTCTCGCCGGATACCCGGGACGTCGCCCAATGGGTCGAACCGTCAGTGTGATACTCACTCGCCCCGAGGAAGTTCACGCGCCCGGTGCCGACGAACCGGCGATTGAGGATGTCGTCGTAGTAGGCCAGGATCTCCGACTGGCGGGCTCGCTCCTGGAGGCCCGCCTCCGGCCCGGTCTGCTGCACGGCGCCGCGTCCGAGCACGGTCGAGGCGACGCCGTAGAACAGCGAAGCCTGGTGCAGCTGGACGAAGGGATACGCGTCCTGCCAATGTCCGCCGGCTGCATGCCGACGGTCAACGAGCGTGACGTGGACGTCCGCATGATCGATCAGGGCGTCCGCGAAGGCCATGCCCATCGCGCCGGCGCCAACCACGAGGTAGTCAGTCTGCAGGGAACGCATCGCAGGTCCCTGACTCTACTCGGGTCGACAAGGCTCGATCCACGCATCGGCCCGGTAGGCCCCGCCGGGAGCCCGCGGCCAGGCTCACCGAAGCACGAGATGGCGCGCCCGGAGGACGTCGAGCGCGCAGCGCCAACACCGGTCGCGCCACGCGCGGCGGCGGGCCGACGTCACTCGTCGAAGGCCAGGCGCGCGACGTCGCGGAGGACGTCGACCAACATGGCCTCGACCTCGTCGCCGGAGTGGCCTTGCAGGCCCGCGCCATGGCGGATGTAGTCGCCGAGCAGCGCATACCCGACGGCGGCGGCGGAGAGGCAGGCAACCACGATGCTCGGGTCGTGACGGCCACGACCGCCGCGGGCGGCCACCTCCTCCCTGAAGCGCTCCACGAGGATGGCCATGGCAGGGTTGCCGGCGGGGATGTCATCGAACACGCCGTCCAGCGCGGCCCTGGTCAGCGTGGCGATGAGCTCGCGCTCCCGGAGCGTGGCGTGGACGATGGCGGCGGCCCCCTCCACGATGTCCGGGACCTCCTCGATCCGCGAGGCCAGGCGTTCCTGGGCATGCTGCATCGCCGCCCGCATCAGGTTGTGCTTCGAGCCGAAGTAGCGGTGCACGAAGGTGGCGTTCACGTCGGCTCGCGTCGCGATGTCGCGCACCGTGACGTTGCCCGATCCACGTTCGCTGGCGAGCGCAGCCGCCGCTTCGATGAGGGCCTCGCTCACGTCCTCCCGGGACCGTCGGTCGCGTCTCCCTCGCTCCGCTGCCGGGCCCCGCTCCTGTTCCTGGTCCATCCAACCTCCCAAGGGAAATCCCTCTTGCGCGTGGCCGCCGCAGGAGTATTGTAGTCAGACGTGTACATTGGCTGGCCGCGGCGCTGCGACACGCGTCCCCGCTGAGCCCGACCACTCGATGCCATCGACTCCACTACCTGGGGTGCGGCATGAGTGCTCGCGAGGATGAACCTGCGGAGGTGGCGCGGTCCTTCAGGGACACCGCGGTGCTGCCGAGCTGGAACGACGGGTCGGCCAAGGCCGCGATCCTGGACTTCGTGCGCTCGGTGACGGCACCGGGAGAGACGTTCGTCCCTCCGGCTGACCGCATCGTCACCTTCGACAACGACGGCACGCTATGGTGCGAGAAGCCCCTCTACATCCAGGCTGACTTCGTCTTCCGCCGTTTCGTGGAGATGGTGCGGGAGGACCCCCGCCGCGCCGGCGAGCAGCCGTACAAGGCGGTGGTCGAGGGCGACCGCGCGTGGCTGATGGACGTCTACGCGCACGTCCCGGAGCTGATCAAGGGGGTCACCGAGGCCTTCGGGGGCATCACGACCGAGGCCTTCGACGCGGCGGCCCGCGACTTCTTCGCCTCCGCCGTCCACCCGACGCTGAGCCGGCCCTACACCCAGGTGGCCTATCGGCCGATGCGCGAGCTGATCGAGTTCCTCGGGGCCAACGACTTCCGGGTCTACATCTGCTCGGGCGGCGGCCGGGACTTCGTGCGCGCCGTCTGCGAGCAGGTCTACGGTCTTGCGCGGGACCGCGTGATCGGGTCCGCCACCACGCTCGAGTACCGCGACGGCGACCTGTATCGGACGGCCGGCGTCGAGCAGCCCATCGACGACGGACCGGGCAAGCCCGTCCACATCTGGGCCCGCACGGGACGGAAGCCGCTGCTGGCGGGCGGCAATGCCGACGGTGACGTCGCGATGCTCGAGAGCGCCCGTTTCGCGCTCCTGATCCATCACGACGACGCCGAGCGCGAGTTCGCCTACGACGACGGCGCCGAGAAGGCATTGGCCGCGGCCGACGGCCGCGGCTGGACGGTCGTGAGCATGAAGGAGGACTTCGCGAGCGTGTTCTGACGCGAAGCGCTCGTGACGAGGAGCAGTCGGCAGGGTCAATCCGCACCCGCCACCAAGCGGACGGCCGTAGTCGCAACCGCCCAAGGAGAGGGACATGCACGCGGTTCGCACCCACGTCGAGCCAGCCCGTCTGGCAGCCAGCCCCGAGGACTACGCACGCTTCGGCCCTTGACCGTTTCCGCGACGGCAAGGTCGTGGAGCACCACGAGGAGCTCGGATCCTTCGAGGAGTGCTACTGGCAGCGCGCGATCCACGGCGAGAGGTAGAGATCCTGCAGGTGCCTCGCTGGCCTGCGACGCGCACGAAGACAGCATGGAGGAGCGAAAGGGCATGGGCGAACCGTTCAAGGGCGTCATCAACGTCGATGTCCGGGACTCGGTTCCGGACTGGTCGCCGTTCGAGACGCGGAGGGCGCCCGAGGGCGCCCCAAACGTCCTGTACATCGTCCTCGACGACGTCGGCTTCTCGGCGATGAGCTGCTACGGCGGGCCGATCGAGACGCCGAACATCGACCGGATCGCCGCCGAGGGCGTGCGCTACTCGCAGTGGCACACGACGGCCCTCTGCTCACCGACGCGCTCCTGCCTGCTGACCGGGCGCAACCACAGCCGCAACAGCATGGCCTGCATCACCGAGGGTGCCATCGGCTTCCCGAACGCCAGCGGGACGATCCCCCCGGAGAACGGGATGCTCTCCGAGATCCTGGGCGAGCTGGGCTGGAACACCTACATGGTCGGCAAGTGGCATCTCTGCCCGACCCACGAGATGAACCTCGCCGCGCCGCGACGCAACTGGCCGAGTGGCCGCGGCTTCGAGCGCTGGTACGGGTTCCTGGGCGCCGAGACCAACCAGTGGTACCCGGAGCTTGTCTACGACAACCACCCCGTGGACCAGCCGAAGTCGCCGGAGGAGGGCTACCACTTCACCGACGACATCACCGACAAGGCGCTCGAGTTCATCAAGGACGCCAAGGTCATCGCCCCCGACAAGCCGTTCTTCCTCTACTACGCCCCGGGCGCCTGCCATGCGCCGCACCACGCCCCGAAGGAGTGGATCGAGCGCTACAAGGGCCGCTTCGACGCCGGCTACGAGGCGATGCGGGCGGAGACGCTGGCCCGGCAGACGGCAGATGGGCCTGGTCCCGGCCGACACCGAGCTGCCGCCGGTCAACCCGATCGGCACGCCGGCGACGCACCGGGGGCCGAAGGGCCAGCCGTTCGCGCAGTACGACGAGACCAAGCCGTGGGACACCCTGTCGGAGGGTGAGAAGCAGCTCTTCTCGCGGATGGCCGAGGTCTACGCCGGCTTCCTCGCGCACGCGGACCATCACATCGGGAGGCTGCTCGACTACCTGGACGACACCGGGCAGCGCGAGAACACCATCGTCATCGTCGTGTCCGACAACGGCGCCAGCGGCGAGGGTGGCCCGGTCGGGTCGGTGAACGAGTGCCTGCTCTTCAACGGCATCCCCGACGACCTCGAGAACAACCTGGCGATGCTGAACGAGCTGGGCGGCACGAAGACCTACGGCCACTACCCCAACGGCTGGGCGATGGCCTTCAACACGCCGTTCAAGCTGTGGAAGCGCTACAACTTCAACGGCGGCACGGCAGACCCGTGTGTCGTCTCGTGGCCCGCGGGCATGAAGGCGAGAGGCCAGGTCAGAGAGCAGTACCACCACGCGATCGACATCGTGCCGACGATCCTCGACTGCCTCGGCGTCGAGCCCCCGGCGACGATCAAGGGCCACGTCCAGAGCCACTTCGACGGCGTCAGCATGCGCTACAGCTTCGACGACGCCGCCGCGGAAGGGGCGCGGAAGACGCAGTTCTACTCGATGCTCGGCCAGCGCGGCATCTGGCACGAGGGGTGGAAGGCCGTCACCACCCATCCGCCGCTCAGCGGCTGGAGCGAGTTCAACCTCGACCAGTGGGAGCTCTACCACACCGACGTCGACCGGGCGGAGCTCCACGATCTCGCGGCCGAGATGCCCGAGAAGGTTCGCGAGCTCGTGAACCTCTGGTACGCGGAGGCCGGCCGGAACGGGGCGTTCCCGCTCGACGACCGCGTCCTGCTCGAGATCGCGCTCACGGAGCGGCCGCAGCTGGCGGCGCCGCGCGAGAAGTACGTCTACTACCCGGACGTCGCCGAGGTCCCGGAGAAGCAGTCCGTCAACATCCGCAATCGCTCCTACTCGCTCGGCGCGCTCGTCGACATCCCGGCGCCGGGCGCGGAGGGCGTGCTGTTCGCGCACGGGGCGCGCTTCGGCGGGCACGCCCTCTACGTCAAGGACAACAGGCTCCACTACGTCTACAGCTTCGTGGGGCTGATGGAGCAGAAGATCGACGCCACCGAGGACATCCCGACCGGCGAGAACCTGATCCTTGCAGCCACATTCGAGAAGGACGGCGAGAACCCGCCCGGCGTCGCCACCGGCATCCTGTCGCTGTTCCATGACGACAAGAAGGTGGGCGAGGGTCGCATCAGGACCCAGCCCGGGGAGTTCGCGATCGCCGGTGAAGGGCTCTGTGTCGGGCGGGACAGCGGCGCCCCCGTCACGGACGACTACCCCGGCGAGTCGCCGTATCGCTTCACGGGCGGCGTGATCAAGCAGGTGCGCGTCAACGTGAGCGGCGAGCCCTATCTGGACCTGGAGCGCGAGGCGCAGGCGATGCTCATGCGCGAGTGAGCCAAGCACGCCCGAACGAAGGCTGCGGGCAGGTCGCGGAGGGTCCGTTCACGGGACGAGGCGATAGAACCGCCAGAATTCGGCTTCGATCGGGAGGATGTCGACGCGGCTATAGCCGGCGTCGGCCGCGAACCGACGGAGCACATCGGGCCGCATCACCGTGCCGGTGCCGACGGTCTCGTCGTCCGCCAGCACGTTCGGCAGGCACAGCAGGAAGCTGAAGCCGTACATGAAGCGCTCGACGGGATCGCCCGGCGCGGTGAAGCGCTCGGCGACGCGTTCGTCTGCGACGAGCAGGCTTGCGCCGGGCGCCAGCAGGTTCCGCACCGCTCTCAGGACCGACACGGGCTGAGAGAAGTCGTGGACCGCCTCGAAGATGGTCGCGAGGTCGTACCGGCCGGCAAGACCCGGATCGGCGGCATCGCGGATCATGAACGTCACCCGGTCGGCGACCTCGGTCGTGGCCAGGTTGGCGCGCGCCAGCTCGATCGATCCCGGGTCGAGGTCGAGGCCGTCGACGCGGATCTTGGGATAGGCGCGGGCCATCGCGATCGCGGACCAGCCACCGCCGACGGCGATGTCCGCGACCCGGGCGGGCGGATCGGACCGCAGGCGGGCGTCGACGTCGGGGATCGAGGCCAGCCACTCCGGGCCGAGCAGGTTCGCGAACATCGGCCGGTTCATCGACGCCTGCCCCTCGCGGACGTCGGTGCCGTACGCCTCCCACGACAGGCCGGCGCCCGTTCGGAAGACGTCGAGCAGGCGCGGCGTCTGGGCGGCGATGCCCATCATCAGGCGGGCGACGGGAGCCATGAACGCGAGGCTCTCCGGGTGCAGCAGGACCTCCCGGTGGCCGGCCGGCAGCGAGTATCGCCGCTCGTCCTCGCCCGCCTCCTGGTCGTCGACCGTGAGGATGCCGGTCACCGCCTGCTGCTCGAGCCACTCCCGGACGTACCGTGGCGCGGTCCCGGTGACGGCAGCGAGCTCGCCTGCGGTCAAGTCCTCGCTCGCGAGGGCGGCGTACAGGCCGAGTCGCTCGCCGACGTGGAGGGCGGCAAGGTCGAAGGTGCCGAGCGCCGCGTCGAACAGCCGCCCCACCAACGCGTCCCGGACAGCGTCGTCGCCGGGTGATGCCGTGCCCGTCGCGGTGGGTTCCGGTATGTCCATCGCCGCCCTCCACGCGCGTCGACCGCCGTGGGCGAGCAGGGCTCTCGAGGCGAGCAGAGCTCAGGCGGGACGCAGGCTCCGTCGGGACCACCGAACGATCCCGCTGCGGGCACTGTAGCGCCGGATCTCAGTCCCGAACAGGCCCCCGGTCGCGCCCGACGCCGGCGTGCACGCGGAGATGCGCGGCTGCCAGGTCCGGGTCGTAGTAGACGAGGTGACCCACGCCCTCGATGGCGATCGGGCTCGCATTGCGAACGGTGGCGAGCTGCGTCGCGATCGCCCGGAAGATCGGCATCGACGCCGTTCCGAACGAGAACCGGATGTCGACGGCGGCCGACGCCAGCTCGGCCTCGTCGACCCGCTCCCGCGTCAGGACGGCAAGGTCGTCGCGCACGAAGGCCTCGGCGTTCGCCTCCTCGCGGGCCGCGTACCATTCTTTTCCTTGCGGCGGCGCGGCGAGAGCGTCGGCGGCAGGCCCCATCGCGGACGCCACCTCGCGCCTGAAGACCGCCAGGGCACCCACCCAGTCGCCCGGGCGGGCCGCGAGGTGGCGGTCGACGGCGTGCTGCACCGGCGCGGTCGATGGCGCCCCGCCGCTCAACTGGCGGAAGAGCCCCGGCTCGAACACGAGGGCCCGGCGGATCAGCTCGGGGTGGCGGAGCGCCAGCTGCAGCGCCACGATCCCGGCGGAGCTGGCCCCGAAGACCGTGGCGTCACCGAGCCGGAGTGCGCGGAGCACGGCGGCCGCATCGTCGGCGTGCTGGCCCGAGCCGGCCCCCGGCCAGTCGTCGCGGCCGCTTCGCAGGGTGCCGCGCCGGTCGTAGGTCACGACCGTGAGGTCGTTGAGGCGCTCGGCGACCGCGCGCCACACCTCGGCATCCTCGCCGCCGCCATGGATGATCAGCAGTGCCGGCCCCGACCCCCGGACCTCGACGTGCAGCGTGGTGCCGTTGGCGCGGAGGACATGCAGGCGCGGCGACCCCGCTCCCGGAACGGCATCGGGATTGACGCCGGGCTCAGGTCTGGCCACCACCCCGGGATCGTACCGGTCGGGGGGACCTGGCGCGTTCGGAGGCAATGGCGCACCCGGGCTGTGGGTGCGCGGGGACAACACCGCGGGATGCGATATCTGGCGGCAACGTTGTGCCCTCGAGATCAGGCGCCATGCAAGCCGCACGAGGTCGAGAGCCTTGATGTTGCGTCCCGGACCCAGCACAGCTCGATGGTCTTGACGTCGGCCACTGAGCCCGGCTCGCCTGCGGTTCTCAGTCCCGAACAGGCCCCCGGGCACGCCCAACGCCGGCGTGCGCGCGGCCGAACGGCAGCGATTGCGCGCTGCCAGGTGTCGCATTCGAGCGGGCGACCTATGCCTGCGCTGAACGAGGGAGGAAGATCATCAGGCTCCAGCCGCAGAGGCCGGCGACGATCACGAGCCGCAGCACGAGCGGCCAGCTCGTCTCCCACGCCCAGAGCGCACCGACGACCGGCAGGAAGAGGAGCCAGGCGATCGCCCTGCACGATCAGCGGCAGGCTGCCGATCCACTCCCAGGCGTTGTCCAGCCCGCCCTGGTTCAGGATCATGCCGGCGCCGAAGGCGAGCCACAGCGCGGCGAACACGAGGAAGAGGATCCCGCTCGTCAGCAGGACCGGGATGACGCCCGTCACGGGCACGATGACGCCGTCCACGACGGCGCTGATGACCTGGTCCATCCGACCCCTGCTCCCTTCCGGCCTCCCGGGGCCGACTGCTGCTCGCGCGCCGACGGCTGCGCTGCTGACGTCCCGCTCTGTCACGGTCTTCACGGTTGCCCTCCCGATGAACGTTGGTGGGTATTGCTTATACGATGTATAGTGTATATGCGCTGTACACTGTACAAGTGACAAACGGCCCATACACGGGAGCCCCGAATGGCAGAGAAGACGAACCACGGGGGCGACCGGCCGCCGCTGCCGCCGGCTCCCTGGCGCGAGGAACCCATCCGCCGGCGGCGGCGCGCGTCCCACCCCGGACTCGACCGGGAGCGGATCGTCGAGGCCGGCCTCCGGCTCGTGGACGCCGAGGGCATCGACGGACTCTCGCTGCGGCGGCTGGCAACCGAGCTCGACGTCACGCCGATGGCCGTCTACTGGCACGTGCGCGACAAGGCGGACCTGCTCGACCGGATCGGGGAGCGGGTGCTCGAGTCGGTCGAGGTCCCGCCGGCCGAGGGCGACTGGCGGCGCCAGCTGCGCCGCGTCCACGTGGCGATGCTGGGACCGCTGCTCGAGCATCCGAACGCGGTGGAGCTGATGGTCGGACGCGCCCGCTTCGGTCCGGCGGGGATCGCCCTCTTCGAGCGGATCCTGGCGATCCTGCGTGGCGCCGGCCTGTCGCCCGAGGCCGCCTTCGACGCCTACCAGTCCCTCTACCTGTTCCAGCTGGGGTTCACGGCCACGGCTCGCCGGTCGCCTGAGTTCCGCGCGGTGCAGGCGGAGGGCGCCGGCTACCTGCGCTCGCTCGACGCCGGGGACTGGCCGGCGATCGCCGAGGTCGCCCCGGTCATTGGCGCCCGGACGCTCGTCGAGCAGTATGAGGTGGGCCTCGCCGTCGTGATCGAGGGGATCGGGGCAGCCCTGCTGCGCGAGCCACCGCTGTCGGGCTGAGGTCGCGGGTCGAGGGGGAGCCTCGGCGTCCGCTGCTCCCCGGCAGTGGCAGCCCAGGAGATCCGGCGAACCGTGATGCCCCGGAGTCCGGCGGTCGTGATGTCGAGCCCATCACCGATGGCCGCCTGGATCTCGCCCCGCGTCTGCTCGAACCTGAAGGTAGGCCCATCCGTCGGCGTAGGCGGGCGCGAGGGACACTCCGCGACCACGGCATCGCGGCGCGGTCCCGCTCAGTCGATGGTGATGCGATCCAGGTTGACGGACGACTTCGCCCCGGTTCTCGTGCCCACCGCCTCGATGCGGAGCGTGTGCACCCCGGGCCCCACCGTCGTCGAGTACACGAGCACCTTGTGGGTGGTTCGCGCCTTGTTGAGGTCCAGGGTCGTCTTGAGCACGCCGTCGATGTAGACGCGGGCGCGGCCCGAGGCAGCGTCTTCGTGGCGTAGACCCTGACCCCGGTGCCGACGAACGTGAGCTCGACCTGGGCGGGCGTCGTGTCGGTCGCGTTGGCCGAGGTGAAGGTGTCGTAGGAGCCACCGTAGGCGCTGGCCGTGTTCACGCGGGCGAACCGCTGCTCGAGCGAGGTCTCCTGCTTCACGCTGCCGCCGATCACGACGTTGTCGATTGCGACCCACGAGTTGCTGGACGCCGCGGGCTTCGTGCCCAGCGGCCTGATGGAGATCGTGTGCTTGCCGGCCCGCAGCGACGGGCTCCGGTAGACGCGACTGCGCGTGGACGACGCGGCGTAGAAGGACGGCGTCGCCACCTTCTTCCCGTCGAGATAGATGGCGGCGTTGCCTCCGCTCGGAAGCCGGATGCCGTAGACCGAGATCCGTTGGCCGGCCGAGGCCGTGAACGTCCGCTCTGCGCGGCTGCCGGCGAGGCGGGACACGATGTAGGCGCCGCCGCTGGCGATCGACGATCGATCGACGTCCCAGCGCCGCTGCAGCGCGGCGGACGTGTTCTCCACGATCGTCGTGGTGCGTACGTTGAAGGACGTCGCGGCCAGCGGGTTGCCGACGTAGTCATGGATTGCCGACGTGAGTGAGACGTTGTAGGTCTCACCCGGGACAAGCCTGGCCGTTGGCGTCCACGTCACGACCGTCGCGCTCGGACGACCGATCGTCCCGCTGACGTTGGCGTTCGCGCTCTGGGCGTGGACGACCAACGACGACGCGGTGACCCCGTCGACCCACTCGGAGAAGGTGATCGTGAACGCGCCGGTGAGCGAGGCATCGGTCGTCGGCATGTGATCGGAGACGACCGGCACCGCCGCGTCGGTGGTCCAGTTGTAGCCGATCGTCTCCGAGTCGCCCGACTGGTTCGTGACGGTCACGGTGAACTCGTGCTTGGCGTCCGCGACCGGGCCCCAGCTGACGGGATTGCCGGGCGAGCATGGCGGCAGCGCGTTGCCGTCGAGGCGGCACTTGTAGGCCAGCGTCTCGCCGGCCGAGTCGCTCGCGGTGAACGTGAACGTGCCGCTGCCCGACGAGGGGTCCGACGGCGTCTGCGAGAACGACGCGGACACCGCGCTGGCCGGGACGCACAGGGCGAGGGCACGCAGCGTGACGCCTGATGCCTGATACGCCGTGGCCCTCCATTCCTTCCAGTACGTAGACGTTCCGTCGGCCGACGGGCCGGACACGAACGCCTGTCCCTGGTCGCTCCCCGGGCTCTTGGTCCCGGCCGGGCCGGCGCCCCCGGTGAGGATCCGGGTCCCGCTCCCGCACGTGGCCGTGACGTTGCCGACACCGGGTGAGGCGGCCGTGCTGTCGTCGGCCGTGGCGTAGGCACCCGCGAGCAGCGAGGTCGACACGCAGCGAAGCTCGATCCCGAGCACGCCCGCGACCGGGCTGTATCCGGCGACATACCAGCCCGTGAACAGGCTGGTGCCATCCGTGATCGGAGTGCTGTAGTCGATGTTGCGGCCGGCATTGAAGTTCGACCAGTCGACGCCACCGCTGAGGACGGACGTGCCCGCCGGACAGCGCAGGATGCCGCCCGCACGTCCACTGCCGTTGCGCGCGAACTCCGTGGTGACGGTCGTGATCGTGCCGACGTCGTCGAGCCAGACGCAGTTGGCCTTCACCGAGACGGACACGTCAAGGTAGTCGTCGTTGCGCACCTGGATGTGGTACGTCCCGTCGGCAGGACCCGGATACTCCAGCACCCGGTGGACGTATTGCGCGGCGAAGCTCGCGCCCGACGGATGGGACACGGAGTACATGCCCCCCGACACCGCGGTGTACCCGGCGGGACACTGCAGGACGAAGCTCCTGACCGAGAACGCGTCGACCCGGGAGCCCTGCTCGACGACCGCGGTGAAGCGCCACGGCACCGCGTGAGCCGCCGCCACACGACCCGGCAGCAGGACGACCGCCGGCGTCGCCAGCATGAGTGCGATCCCGACCGCGAGAAGACGACGTGGAACCGATCTACCGCCACGGATCATGGGACGCCTCCGGGTGCGCTCGGATGTCGCATCGCGGCCTTCCCGGGGAGCCACTGCGACTCGGGCCTGGGCCGTGCTGGACCCGCGGAGCATGTCGTCAGACCGAACCGCCGTCAAGACACCGTCGCGACCGTGTCGATGCCTGTCGCGACGTGTCGCGACCCCGCAACGTGTGCCAGCATCGGCATGGCCTCCACCTCGTCGTCAGCGCGGCTCTCGGCTCACCGCCGCTTGGGTCGGGACCGGATCGCTGCGGCCCGACGCCGTGGCATACCATCGACCGGCACGCACAAGGGCGGAGGAGACGATGAGGCCCGCGGTCGAACTGCTCAGCTCGGACCTGGTCGAGCGCATCATCGCCGAGGGCATGGCGCTCCTCGCGGACCCGGGGATTCGCGTCCACAACGAGGAGGCGCTCCGGCTCCTGGCCGAGGCGGGAGCCGACAGCGCCCAGAGCCTCGAGAAGGTCGTCATCGATGCCGACATCATCGGGATGGGGCGCCGCCTGGTTGCCGGCATCGAGGCGCGCGAGGAGCCGATCGCGCTGACCCTCATGCGCGAGATGGGCCACAACGCCGAGTACCTGGCCGACCCGCATACCCACCGGTGGTTCCGCCGCGAGCTCTTCTTCCCCTCCGAGGTGATCGATCGCTCGACGCTCGAGGAGTGGGAACAGGCGGGGGCGAAGTCGGCCTTCGAGCGGGCGTCCGAGCGTGTCGAGAGGCTGGTCGGGAGCTACCAGCCGGCACCGCTTCCCGACGCGGCGCGGCGGGAGCTGGAGCGCATCACCCTCCGGGCCGCGCGGCCCTTCGGCATGGAGGCCCTCCCGGCGTTGGTCGCCGGCTGAGGCGCAGGCTCTCGCTCTCCGGGGTAGGTGATGGACATCCTCGCGGTCGCGATCATCGTCTTTGTCGTCATCGAGACGCTCAACATCGGCATCCTCTACTTCCGTCCGGGCTCACGGCTCGGGAACGGGATCGGCGTGTTCAACGCCTACCGGAAGTCCGAGGCAGACCCGGAGACGCACGAGCTCGTCCGCTACCTGGTCGACTGGGTGGCGGGCACCAAGCTCATCTTCGTGGCCCTCCTGGTGGTGATCCTCGTCACGGGCAGCCCGACCACCAAGGCGTTGGCGGTCGTCGCGCTGATCCTCTCGATCCTCACCTTCTTCTGGCGCCTGTACCCGGCCATCGTCCGACTCGACCGGGCCGACCAGCTCACCCCCAGGGGGTACTCGAGAACGCTGGGGGTCATGATCGCCTGCTTTGTCGGCGGGTTCGTGGCGGCGCTGGTCGTGTCCCTCGCGACCGCTTCCGGCACCTGACCGGGGGGCCTGGGGCGCGCCACGAACGCGAGCAGCAGCCGATCGGGTCGGGTCAATCTTGTCGTATCCCCAGGCGACGCGGGTCAACACACGAAGAGACCCAGGCGATGGCCGGGGCCTGGTGCCGGCGCTTGCCATGCGGGACTGTCTAGCGTACGCTACAGCATACAATGAAGAGTATCGGTGTGACGGAGCTTCGCCAGCGGACGGCCGAGATCCTCGAGTCGCTGCACGACGCAGAGGAGCCGGTCGCCATCCTGCAGCGTTCGCAGACGACGGCCTACCTCGTGGAGGCCAGGCAGTACGAGGCTGAACGGGACGAGCTGCGGGCAGCGCGTCGCGCGCTGTTCCTGCGGGAGGTCCGCGAGGCGGAGGCGGAGTACGCCGCCGGCGGCTCGACTGCGTACGAGGACATGGATACCCTGCTCGCCGACCTACGCGGCTGACGGTACGAATGTGCGGGTCATCGCGTCCTCCCGGTTCCTGCGGCGGGCAAGGAAGCTGAAGTCCCCTCGGGACGAATTGCTCCGAGCGGCCCTGCGGCGCTTCGCGAGCAACCCCCAGGATCCGCTGCTCCGGACCCACAAGCTCAAGGGCGATCTCGGCGACTACTGGGCATTCCGCGTCGACGACGACCTGCGGGTGCTGCTCCGCTGGGACGGCGACACCTGCTTCCTCGTCGCGCTCGGTACCCACGATGAGGTCTACTGATCCGGGTGGGCACCGCCGGCGAGACGAGCTGCGAGCGCTCATCCACATCGCCGACTGGGAGTCGCCTGAAGCACGGACGACGCATCTCGCGAAGACCATGGCCGCCGGTGCCCACGGTCCCGTGCTCGGGCTCTTGGCGGGGCCGTTCCGGGCCACGGTCATCCGACGGCTGCCCTGAGCCCTGCGTCCACGCGGCGGCGGTCCTGGCGCGCCCTGCGGCGACCGCTCCCCGACTGGCCAGCTCCCTCGGGCTGATTGGGGCCACGAACGCGCTGTGCTCAGGCCATGGTGACCACGACGTTGCCGCGCTTGTGGTCCGCCTCCACGTAGCGGTGGGCCTCCGCGATCCACTCCAGCGGGTAGACGCGATCCACGACCGGGTCGATCGCCCCGTCGTCGGCCAACCGCGCGAGACGGACGAGGTCGGCGGCCAGGAAGTCGGGAGTGCCATCGTCGACCGACACATACCTCCCACCCGGGGCCACGGCCCGCCGGCATGCCGCCTTCAGAACCGAGCCTCTGCGCTTTCCGACCGCGTCCAGCACGAGATCGAAGGCCATGCCGGGCGGCAGCGAGTCGGTGCCCGTGTAGTCGAGCACCAGGGTTGCCCCGAGGGACGTCACCAGGTCGGCGTTCGCCGGACCGCAGACCGCGGTCACGTCGGCCCCGGCGTGCGTCGCCAGCTGCACCGCAGCCGTCCCGACCGCCCCGGAAGCGCCGTAGACCAGCACGCGCTGCCCGGACTCGAGCCCGCCTCGCCGGAGGTAGTGCAGGGCCATCAAGCCGCCGTAGAGCACTGCCGCCGCATCCTCGTCCGAGGCGTTGACCGGGGCGAGGGCGACGGTGCTGTCCTCCTTCACGCACGTGTACTCGGCGTAGGCGCCGAAGCGGAGCTTGGTGAACGCCCACACACGGTCACCCGCGTGGAACGTCGTGACGGCGCTGCCCGTCGCCACCACTTCGCCGGCCAGGACAAGGCCGAGGATCGGCTGTCTCGGGCGACGGATGCCGACGAGGAGTCGGAAGGGGACCTGGACGGCCAGCGGCGATCGCCGGACACCGCTCCGCACGTACCAGTCGCTGGAGTTGACGGTGGAGGCCCGGACCCGCACGAGGATCTCGTCGGCGGCCGGGACGGGACGGGGCACGTGCGCGACCCGGAGGACGTCCGGAGGACCGTAGCGCTCGCACACGGCCGCCTTCATGGTGGTCATGCCGCCGTCGCCTGCGCGCGGGAGGCGAGGTCGGCCTCGACCGGGGCCCCGGACGCGACCGCATCGGCCGATCGGAATCCCTTGGCGATCAGCCAGCCGGCGAAGACCATCTCCTGCACGAGGATCGGGGCCGCGAGGAGGACCTGCGCCTGCGACATCGGCTCGACGACGCCGGAGATGACCAGCACCACGGAGACCGCGAGCGACGCGATCGCCACGAGCCCCCAGGCCGACAGCCAGCGCGGGACCAGTCGCGACCGGAAGAACAACCAGTAATACATGGTGGCTCCGAGGGCGAACGCGAGGACCCCCACCTGGCCCAGGGCCTCGCGGGCCGCGAGCACGAGCGTCACCGGGACCGCGAACGCCGCGGGACCGCCGCCGCTCACGGCTTCCTCGCCCATGGCCATCAGGATCAGCAGGCACACGACGATCCCGAGGTAGAAGGTGCCCTCGATGAGCCTGAACCCCACCGACCCGAGCGCCAGGGCCTCGCCGTGCCGGCGCATGACCGGGTACATCGCGATGGCGATCCCGGCCGCCGCAGCGGCGCCGACGACGAGCAGCAGCGCGCCCAGCACGACGCTGGTCTCGTTCGCCGCGACCGCCGCGAGCGGGTCGGGGAGTCCCAGCACGGGGGTCAGGAACGCCACCCGCGAGATCACGTCGGCGACCGTCGCAACGATGAACAGCACGCCCGCGGCGACCGCGGCCTTCCGGTTCGTCTCCATCTCATCTCCTGCTCGAGGGCAATCCTGCCCGTCCGCTCCCGACCCTACGGAGATGGGCGCGCCTCGCCATCGATGGAATTCGTGATCCGGTCGTGAGCAAGGGGTGGTGGACGGCCCGGCACCGCCCGTCGCGGCCCGTGTACCGTGCTGTCCACCATGGCCAGGCCCATCCGTCGTCCCGGCAATCTCCCGGCCGAGGCGACCAGCTTCATCGGCCGTCGGCGCGAGCTCGCGGAGCTTCGGTCGAAGCTCGCCGCGGCCCGCCTGGTCACGCTCGTCGGCCCGGGTGGCGTCGGGAAGACGCGACTGGCGATCCGGGGCGCCACCGAGCTTGCGCGCGCGTTCCCGGGTGGCGCGTGGCTCGTTGAGCTGGCCGACGTCCGGGACCCGAGTCTCGTCCAGAACGCAGTCCTGGCCGCGCTGGATCTGCGCGATCAGGCGGCGACCGGGCCGCGCGCCGTCCTGCTCTCCTACCTGAAGGACAAGGAGCTGCTGCTCCTTGTCGACAACTGCGAGCACCTGCTCGATGCGGCCGCGCCGCTGGTGACCGACATCGTCAGGGTGGCGCCGGGCGTACGAGTGATCGCCACCAGCCGCGAGCCGCTCGCGGTGCCCGGCGAGCACCTCCTGCCAGTCCCGCCGCTGGAGCTGCCGCCCGCCGCGCCGGGGGAGCCGCTCGAGCTGCTGCGTCTCAACGAGTCGGTCGAGCTGTTCGTCGAGCGGGCGTCGGCGGCATCGGGCGGGTTTTCATTGACCGACGCCAACCGGGCGGCGGTCGTCGAGGTGTGCCGCCGTCTCGACGGCCTGCCGCTCGCCATCGAGCTCGCCGCGGTGCGGACGCGGGTGCTCGCGGTCGAGCAGATCCGCGACCGCCTGGCCGACCGCTTCGGCCTCCTCGCGGGCACGGGCCGCGCGACCCTGCCGCGCCACCAGACGCTGCGCCTGGCGATCGAGTGGAGCCACGACCTGCTCACGCCCGACGAGCGCACGCTCCTGCGACGCCTGTCCGTGTTTGCCGGCCGGTTCACGCTCGACGACGTCGAGGCCGTGTGCGCCGCGGACGACCTGCCGCAGCAGGATGTGCTCGACCTCGTCGCATCGCTCGTGGACAAGTCGCTGGTGACAGCCGACGCGGCGCGGGGTGTTGCCTGCTACCGCCTCCACGAGACGATGCGCGAGTTCGCCCGGCTTCGGCTGCGGGAGGCTGACGAGGAGGACGCCGTCGAAGAGCGGTGCGTGTCGTACTTCGTCTCGAGGTGTCGCAGCGGCTGGGAGGACCCGCGCTACGACCTCGGCACGTGGCTCGACTGGCTTGACCTCGAGATCGACACCATCCGGACCATCCTCCGGCGCTGCGTCGACCGTGGCGACGGCGAGCTCGGCCTCGGCCTCGCCTCGTCCCTTCGCGGGTTCTGGGCCACGCGCGCCACCACGGAGGGCGTGCGCTGGCTGGACCAACTCCTCGAGCTGGGAGCTGCGCACCAGGAAGCGTGGGCCCGCGGCGAGTACCTGCGCGGCTTCCTCCTCGTGCTGCTGGTGGACCCGGTCGCGGCGATCCCGTCGCTCGAGCGCGCGATGGTGGCGGACCGCGCGGCCGGCCGGGGCGGCCCGCTGGTGACCTCGCTGTCGATGGCCTCGATCGCGGCGAACATGGCCGGCGACCGGTCCGCCGCCAGGCGCTTCATCGACGAGGCGCAGGGCGCTGCGGACGACCTCGACGACGTCGGCGCCGCCCAGGCCCTGCTCCAGGCCCGGGCGCTCGACGGGTTCTTCGCGGGCGACGTGGAGGCGGCGACGTCAGCGTCGCTCGATGGCATCCGGCTCAGCAGGGAGGCAGGGGACCTCTACACGCTCAAGGTCTGGCTGCTGAACCTCGGGACGGCGGCGCTCGCCGCCGGCGACCTGGGTGCAGCGGCGCCGCTGCTGGCCGAGGCGATCGGGCTCGCCCACCGGCTGGACGACCGGGTGCAGCTGGCGTACCTGCTCGACGCCGCGGGCTGCCTCCAGGCGGCGTCGGGGAATGCGCAGGTCGCGGCGCAGCTGCTGGGCGCTGGGGGAGCGATGCGCACCGGGGCCGGCGCGCAGGTCATGCCGTTCCTCGCGCCATTGGTGGAGCGGGCGGCAGTGTCGGCGCGGACGGCGCTGGGCGCCTCCCGGTACAAGGCCGCCCACGACGCGGGTGCTCGCCTGGACCGCGACGCGGCCGTGCGGCTCGCCCTCGGTGCACCAGCGGACGTCGTGGCGGTGCCGTCCGGGCGTGCCGGCCGAGGACCGCTCTCGCAGCGCGAGCACGAGGTCGCCCGGCTCGTTGCCGACGGCCTGACCAACAAGGAGATCGGTGCGCGCCTGTTCATCTCCGAGCACACCGTGGACTCCCACGTCCGCGGCATCCTGAACAAGCTCGGGTTCGACTCACGAGCACGGATCGCCGCCTGGATCGCATCCGCGAGCGAGCAGTGACGCCGCGCTGAGGCGGCCGCTTCGGCAGACGAATGCCGCCCGGGCGCGCCCGAGATGTCAAGCGACCGGCTGATCACGTGTGTCGCCGATGTCGCGACTCATGACAATGGCGTGCCCCGAGGGCGTCGGGCGCAGGAGCCGGACATGTCCGCGGCGCATACTCCAGCGATGGCGGAGATGCCCGTCTTCACACCGAGCGTGAACCGCTCGATCATCGCGGGCATCCCGGACCTGCCGGCGGGGCTCCGTGGCGCGCGCGCCTTCGACTGGCTGTCGAGCGTCGGCATCGCCCGCCGGGTCCGCGAGCGGTTCCCGGGCATCGACCTGGCCCCCGTGCCGGACGGGCTTGGGTCGGACGTCATCATCGCCGCGGCGCCGTACCCGCGGGCACTCGATGCCATGGTCACGGCGGCTGACGCCACGGCCACGGCGCTTGCCGACGACCTCGGGGTGGCGCTCGCGGGGCTCGTCGCGGTACTCGTCCTTGGACCCCCGGATGCGCGCGCGGCACGTCCCGACTGGCCGGCCGAGCACTGGGATCGTTGGGCGGCCGTGCGGCGGATCGGGCTGGGGGGCGGGATCGTCTCGGGTGTGCTCGGCAGGCGGCTAGTCGCGTCCGCGATCGCCTGGCTGCCCCGCCTGGGTGCGGGCGAGGTTCATCTCCAGCTGGCCGAAGATCCCGGATCGCTGGCCCTGCGGGGCGCCGCGACGAGGCTGCCCGACGGGCGGGCGGTGCTCGTCGATGCCGGTCTCACGTGGATCAAGCGTGGACTCGCCGATGTTCACGGCGGGCGCTGCGTCACCCTCACCGCCATGGCGGCCGTGGCCCCACCCATCGGCCCACGAGCCGGCGCGCTCGCCGACTTCCTCGCCGACGCGGCCGCGGCCGTCGTCCGGTGCTCGAGCGTTTCATCGGCCGGCTTCGCGGTCGCCGCAGACACGGATACGACCGGCCAGCCGCTCGCCGCCCAGCCGGGACTCTACGGGTCCCTTGGGACGGTCCCACTCGCACGACGGCTTGCCGACCGTCTCGGAGATCGCCTCGGCTACCCGGTCACCGTGCACACCGTCAACGACGGCGATGCCGCGGCTGCGGCGATAGCCGGGGCGGCGGACGCGGTGATCATGCTGGGAACCGCGATCGGGGTCGGGCTGAACGTCTGAGGACCCGAGACCGCGTGCGCGCACGGCAGGGTGGGATCCGTTCCCGTGTCGCCGGCCAGCGGATCACTGCCGGGTTCGGGCGCACGTCAAGTCGCTGGCGCGCCCGGAGGGATTCGAACCCCCGACCGTCTGATCCGAAGTCAGATGCTCTGTCCGCTGAGCTACGGGCGCGCGGTCTACGCTCAGATTGAGCGGATGACTGTGGAAACGGGCTTGATGCTGCGCTCACTCAGCGTATAATGGAGGGCGACTAGATCCCCCATCTGGAGCCCGTGAACGATGCCGCAAGCCGTTTCCACACCGCCCATCGTAGCAACCCCGGGCGACCTGGGCGGCAACGCCGCGAGCTGGGCGCGCCACCTTCGCGCGTCGAACCTCGCGCCCCGGACCATCCAGACCTACGCCGAGGCCATCGCCGGCTTCTCCCGGTTCCTCGCGGCCTGCGGGATGCCGACCGACGTCGCGAACATCAAGCGCGAGCACGTCGAGGCGTGGATCGAGCGGCTGCTCACCGACTCTCGGCCGGCGACCGCGACGAACCGCTACCGGAGCTTGCAGCAGTTCTTCAAGTGGGCCGTGGAGGAGGGCGAGATCACCACGAGCCCGATGGCGAAGATGCGCCCGCCGAAGGTCCCCGACGAGCCGCCCAAGGTGCTCAGCGAGGACGAGCTGCGCCGCCTCCTCGCGACGTGCGCCGGCACCGGCTACGAGGACCGCCGCGACGCGGCCATCCTGCGGACCTTCATCGGCACCGGCGCCCGGCTCGCGGAAGTCACCGGACTCCGCTGGACTCCGGGCGATCCCGAGACGAACGACGTTGACCTCGACGCGCAGACGTTCCACGTGCTCGGCAAGGGTCGCCGCCCGCGGGTCGTCCACATGGGCGCGAAGGCCGCGAAGGCCGTTGACCGCTACCTCCGCCTGCGGGGCCGGCACGCGCACGCCGACTCGCCGGCCCTGTGGCTCGGGGAGCGGGGACCGATGACCGTATCCGGCATCGCGCAGATGGTCCGCCGACGTGGCGACCAGGCCGGGCTGCCCGGGCTCCATCCCCACCTTCTCCGGCACAGCTGGGCGCACGGGGTGCTCTCGGCCGGCGTGAGCGAGGGCGACACGATGGCGCTGGCTGGCTGGAAGTCCCGCGAGATGCTGTCGAGATACGCACGCGCCACGGCATCGGATCGCGCGATCGCAGCGAGCCGGCGGCTCAACCCGGCCGACAGGCTGTGAGCCCCGCCATGCTCTACTGCGCGGCTCCGCCATGCAGGAAACCGCTCGGCCACATCAAGTTGTCTGCGGGCGACGCCCCTGAAAACGCGGGAGGCCGGCCCTCTTGTCTGGCGCCCAGGCGAGCGACCCGCCGGCCCCCCGGCCGACCCCGAGCGCATGGAGGTGATCGGCCAGGCCAAGCCCGGCCGGCCGCCGAGCCGACAGCTCGTCGTTGACCGTGGACTGGGCGGATGACAGGTAAGCATCGCCTCGCTCCGAGCTCACTGGTCGCAGGCTCCACGATCATGAGCGCGCGCGCTCGGCGCGGTAGAAGGCACCGCATTATCCACTCATTCTGCGCCAACACGCCCGGCGCCACGTCCTCCGCCGGGAGCCCTCCCTGCGGCCGTCGTGGCCCACCCGGGACCTCCGCGCGCACGCGTCGCGCAGGACACCGCCGAGTGTCACCCCCGCCCCATGCACCCCGCACTGTCGGCGGCGCAGCCGAGGGCCCCGACATGGGGCGACGAGCGGCGGCAGGATGGCGCCGAGCTTGCGAAGCTGGTCGCCGAGAGCGGCCCCTGCGGGGGCCGACGCCCTCCAGGGAGGACCGACGCCCCACGCCGCCGGGATGCGGACGCTCGCACTAGGTTCGTGCACCCGAACGTAGGAACCAGCGACCCGAGCGGGCATCGGTCAGCGGCGCGTTGAGGCCATGGACGACGAGCCGCTGGCGGCGGAGGTACGCCTGCTGGCGATCCCCGCCTCGGCTCACACAGCAGACCTACGTTAGCTTCCGCATGTGCGTGACGTCGCGACCGAGCACACGGGCACCGATGGCTTCGACGACGGAAGCGGTCCGCAGGATCTCGGTGAACGCCAAGGCGCCGCGCTTTCGAGAGATCGGACGGATCGCGCCCGGTGCATCGGCCTCCGACATCGTGCCCGAGGGACGCATACGATTGCGTAGTCCGGACTCGACGCGGTAGCCAGCGCGCGCCTGACCTCGTCAGTCGCCCGGTAACAAGCCGCGCGCCTGCCGCGACCGCCCGGGTTGCGCGACGGTGGTGCCCGCCAGGGTCCGGCGGTCGACAACGGAGGTTCGAAGCGTGGAGCCCTCTCATGTCGTTCAGACAGTGCTCGACGGTCTCGCGGAGATCCCGCTGATCGACTGCCACACCCATCTCGATTCCGCCCACCTCGGCGCCCGCGGGCTGGACGACGTGCTGCTGTACCACATGATTATTTCGGAGCTCGGAGCCGCGGGCTGTCCTTCGCAGGCGCGGCTCCCCGAGGATCGTGGCGACGATGTTGCCACCGGGCGCGTTGCGGAGGCACTCCCCTACGTCGCGGCAATTCGCGGCACTAGCGGCTACTGGGGAATTCGCGTAATCCTTCGCGATCTATTCGGGCTCGAGCCACCACAGGACGAGGCCGGATGGTGGCGTGTCGACGCGGCGATCCGTGAGCGGTCGGCCGACGCGGCGTGGGCCCGGGAGGTCCTGAAGCGCGCTGGAATCCGCCGCGCGAGCACCGAGCTCTGGCGGCGGCGTGACGGTTCGGCCGACGACGTGCTCGAGTACGCGCTCGAGTGGGCCTTCTTCGCGCGCGCCCAGTGGGGCATGAACGACGTGGCCCTCTACGAGCTCGAGCGGGCGTGGGCACAGGACGCCCCCTCCGCGCCCCTGCCCGTGACGGTCGGCGAGCAGCGACCGGCGGTCGAGCGCAGAATCCGGTCCGTGGACGACGTCGGAGCCGCCATCGATCACTACCTAGGCGCGATCCCTTTCGGCCGGGTCCTCGCGACGGCCCAGCACATCTCCACCGACCTCACGCTACGCGAGGTCGACGACCTGGAGATGGCGGCGGCCATCGCGAATTGTGACCGGGCGACCCCCGACGACCGCGATGTCTATGCCAGCTACATCCTCGAGGCGTTCCTCCGCGCCCTCGAGCGAAGCGGCCGCCGGCTGCTGTTCCAGTTCTCGGTCGGTGCCGAGCTGCTCCCGTTCGAGACCGGCAGCAAGTTGCGCCAGGACACGATCTTCGAGATCGCAAGTCTGGCCGCGCGGCACCCCTCGATTGGGTTCCAGGTGTTCCTCGCCAGCGAGCACGCAAACCAGGGGTTCTGCACGCTCGCCCGCGAACTGCCGAACATCTCCTTGGCTGGCTACTGGTGGCACAATCTGTTTCCCGGCGTGATCCGCAAGGTGCTCCGGGATCGCCTGGACATGTTGCCGCTCAACAGGCACGTGGGTTTCTTCAGCGACGCGTATTGTGTCGAGTGGTCGTATGCAAAGGCGTTCATCGTTCGCCGGCAGCTCGCCGACGTGCTTGCCGAGAAGATCGGGCAGGGCCAGTACACCGTCGGCGAGGCCTTGGGAATCGCGCGTGAGATCTTGTTCGTCACGCCACAGACGCTCAATGGAATGACGCCGGGCACGGGGCTTGTGGCGCCCCGGTGAGCTCACGGGACTCCAGCGCCCCCGACGTGGGCCTCCTGACGGCGGACAAGGCAGTGCAGGCTGCCGCCGACGGTGTCTTCCTCGTGCTGACCGCGCCGGTACCGCTCGGAGCCCTGCGCGACCGCGCCAGTTGCGGATGCATCGGCCCCGCGTGATGCTCGAAGTCGACGTTGCGTGTCAGCGTGAGCCGGACATGCCGGCACCTCCCAGGCGTCGTGCCGGGCGAGGCCGAGCGCCGGCAGCTTAGGCCCCCGTCCCGGAGGCGGCCTCCCGGGCGAGGCGGATCGCCCGGCCGTGCGTCGGGTTGAGGACGACATCCGCGAGGGCGAAGCTGCGGCGGTGCCGGGCGACCTCGCTCCCTCGCACAAGAGGCGCACCGTCGCCGGGCTCACCCGGGCCCCGATGCGCCGCCCGGCGAAGGCCGGAGGGACCGGGTAGTCGACCGAGAGCACCCGGACGAAGGCGTACTGCCGGCTCGCGCCTTGAGATGAAGGTCCGTGTCGGGGCGCGGCTCGGCGAGCGCGACGCGATACGGTCGTTCCGCGGCGTGCCGGTCGCGAGCCGGCGTGCCGGCGCCCAGGCCACGTCTTCGGGCCCAGGCGTCGCACTGGCCTCGAGATCGTCGAGGGAGTCGGCCTCGCAGAGCGGCAGAGAGCTCGTCTCGGCCCATCCGATCGTGTGCTCGGCTCCGGCCTTCGCCTCGGGCGCACGGGATCTGGGGATTGACCCGGGCGTCGAAAGTTGATACGTTACGTACCAACACGAGTGCGGTTTGTGAGCCTATGGAGCTAGTTGTGTCATCCCGTGTGACGCAAGACGTCTCAAGTGACGACCGGCCCAACCAAGATAAGGGCGGAACGCTTCTCGGCCGCCTCGCCTCGATGCCGATGTCGCGAGCGGACCAGCGCATCATTGCGTACCTGCTGTCCATTCCCGAGGCGGAACGGGGCTTGGTCACCGCTCCGCAGGTGGCCATCCAATCCGATACAAGTCGATCGACGATTGACCGTCTTGCTCGCCGCTTGGGTTTTGCTGGCTTCGGACAACTGAAGCGGTCGCTCGCGCGCGAGCGCGGACTCAACCTGGCCGCTGGTAGCGAGGGCAACGCCCTCGACCCTGCCATCCTTCTCACCGACGAGCCCGAGGTCGTCGCGACGAAGATTCTTCGGGTCGGTCTCGTCCCGGACCGTCGCCTTCGGCCAGATGCTTCTGGTGGACGACCGCCTGCGGCGAGTGGTCGCCATCCTCGACCGCGCGCGCCGCATCGTCCCGGTTGGCGCCGGCCTGTCGTCGATGGTCGCGATGGACATGCACCATCGGCTCCTTCGACTCGGGCTGAGCGTTCAGTACTCCGAGGACGCGCACACCCAGCTCGCCTACGCGTCGCTGGTGGGACCCGAAGACGCAGTTGTCCTGGTGTCGTACTCGGGGCGCACCGACCTGGACCTGAGGGCGGCCCGCATCGCGTCCGAGCGGGGAGCCCACACCATCGCCCTCACCGGGGACCCGCTGTCGCCGCTGGCACGCGCCGTCGAGGTCTCCCTTTCGACGCCACCGGGCGTGGGGCTGTTCGGCAACGACGCGGCCCTCACCCGCCTCCTGCAGATGATGCTCTCGGACGTCCTGTTCCACTGTCTGGCGCTTGCCGATCCCAAGCGCCTCGGTCGGGCGCAGTCGATCGACGAGATCCTCAACACCGTCAAGGTGCTCCCGGGGAGCCAGGGGCGCGCGGGCAGACCCCGCACAGGGCAGAGGAAGCCATGACTGTTCACACGCAGGCAGCGCCGGTCGAGCGCCTGACGGAGCTCGCCAGGCAGATCCGGCTCGATGTGCTGCTCCAGATCAAGGCGGCCGGCTCGGGTCACCCTGGGGGCAGCCTCTCGTGC
This sequence comes from uncultured Chloroflexia bacterium, assembly GCA_963736545.1. Lineage (GTDB taxonomy): Bacteria > Chloroflexota > Limnocylindria > Limnocylindrales > CSP1-4 > CTSoil-043. Next base: position 1,831,391 of record CAVTPA010000001.1, on the reverse strand, counting down.
GCCGACATCCTTGCGGTGCTCTTCGGATACGCCACCGATCCCGCCAAGCTCGGCACACCTACGGAGGTCCGCGACCATGTGATCCTGTCGAAGGGTCACGCGGCTCCCGCGCTCTATGCCGCGCTGGCCGGCGTCGGTGTCATCCCGGCCGCCGAGCTCACGACCTTGCGCCAGTTCGGTTCCCGCCTCCAGGGGCATCCGGACCGAACCCGTCTGCCCGAGGTCGAGATGTCCACCGGGTCGCTCGGCCAGGGCCTGTCCGTCGGCTGCGGGCTCGCCTGGTGGCTGGCCACGCGCGCGAAGCCGACGATCGTGTACGTCGTCTTGGGCGACGGCGAGCTTGATCTCGGGCAACACGTGGGAAGCCATCGCGTTCGCCGGCGCGCACCCGCTCCACGGGCTGGTCGCGATCGTCGATGCCAACGAGATGCAGAACGATGGGCGGGTCGAGGACATCCTCGATCTTCGGCCGTATGCCGCCAAATTCGCGGCGTTCGGCTGGCAGACGCGCGAGATCGACGGCAACGACATCGAGGACCTCGTCGGGGCCATCGACTGGGTCCGCAGCGAGCCGGACCGAGGGCCGCATGTCGTCATCGCGCACACCACCAAAGGGAAAGGGGTCTCCTTCATGGAGGGTCGTCGCGAGTGGCACAGCCATGCCCTGGACGACACGCAGTACGAGGCGGCCGTCACCGAGCTGAAGGCCCTCGGACACGGGGAGGCGGCGCGATGAAGGCCGTCGCCCTCCGCGACGCCTACGGTGCCGCGATGCCCGAGCTCGGCGCGCAGTACCCCAATCTGGTCGTCCTCGACGCGGACCTGGCAACGTCGACCCGTTCGGCTGGGTTCCGCGAGCGCTTCCCAGAACGCTATCTGAACGTGGGGATCGCCGAACAGAACATGGTCGCCATGGCCGCGGGAATTGCGCTCGGGGGCGGGATGCCGGCCGTCAACAGCTTCGCTTCGTTTCTGACCCGGCGGGCGGCGGACCAGATCGCCGTCTCCGTGGCGTATCCGAACCTGAACGTCAAGCTGTTCGGCTTCCACGCCGGCATCGGGCTCGGCGAGGACGGTGCGACACAGCAGGCCGTCGAGGACCTCGGGATCATGCAGGCCATCCCGAACATCCGCGTCTACGCCCCGCTCGACGCGTGGGACCTGCGGGCCGTCCTCGCCGAGGTGTTCGCTGTCCATGGCCCGACGTATGTCCGGCTCTCCCGACCGGCGACGCTTCCCGTCGTCGATGAATTGCCCGGGCCGCTCCCCGCGTACCACCGCCTGCGCGATGGGGACGCAGGCGTCGTCGTCACGACCGGCACCTCTTCATCCGACGTCGTTGCGGCAGTCGATGCCCTGGCGCAGGAGGGCATCCGCCTGACCGTGCTGGGCGTGAGCCGGCTGAAGCCGCTCGATCGCGCCATCGTCGACGCCCTCGTCGGCCGCCGGGTGGCGGTCGTCGAGGAGCACAACACCCACGGCGGTCTCGCCGACGGGCTCTCGATGGTCCTCGACGAGCGCGATGTCGTCCACCGGATCGAACGGATCGCCATTAACGATGTGTTCGGGGAATCCGGGCGCCCGGCACAGCTCCTGGCGGCGCATGGCCTCGCCGGCGACCCGCTCCGGGAGCACCTGTACCGCTGGGCGCACACGTGACCCACCGCACCTTCGACCAGCCCTGTCGATCGAATTGAAGCGCACCTCAGAGGACCTGACCATGCCGACGATCGGAACCACGCCAGCCATCGCCCAAGGCTTCGCCGACTACATGAAGCTCCTCGCCGCGACGCTCCAGGAGCTCGACAACGAGCAACTCGCCCGGATCGTGGAGGTGCTCCTCGAGGCTCAACGCCAGGGGAAGAAGGTCCTGACGATGGGGAACGGAGGCCACGGGAGCACCGCATGCGCACATCATCAACGATCTGGCCAAGCACACGATCTCCAATGACGCCAAGACCGCGGTAGTGAGCGACCAGCGCTTCAAGACGCTGTGCCTCAATGACTCCGTGTCATTCATCACCGCCGCCGCCAACGACATGGGGTACGAGTACGTCTTCAGTGAGCAGGTGAAGAACTGGTGCGAGGCCGGTGACGTCCTCATCGGGATCAGCGGTTCCGGGAACAGCCAGAACGTCCTGAACGCGTTCGATGTCGCGCGTTCGCTGGGCGCCACGACGATCTGCCTCTCCGGGAAGGGCGGGGGCAAGGCCAAGGACGTCGCCGACATCTGCGTCGTCGTCCCATCCTGGAAGATGGTGCACGTCGAGGACGTCCACATGGCGATCTGCCATGCCATCGCCGATGAGCTCAAGAAGGCCATCCAGTCCCGCTCGGACATCTCGGGTTGACATGAGGCTCACCGAGGAGCAGCACCGGCACATGCTGCGGCAGATGGTTCGCATCCGGCAGTTCGAGGACAACCTCTACCGGATGTACCTGGCCCGGCAGATCCCCGGGATCAGCCCTCACCTGTCCGTCGGCCAGGAAGCAGTTGCCGTCGGCGTCTGCACCGCCCTCGAGGACATGGACTATGTTCTGACGACCCATCGCGGGCACGGCCACCTGCTGGCGAAGGGTGCAGGCATGGACGGCATGCTCGCCGAGATCCTGGGCAAGGAGACGGGCTATTGCCACGGGCGCGGGGGGTCGATGCACATCGCCGATGTGTCGCTGAACATCATCGGCGCGAACGGCATCGTCGGAGCTGGGTTGCCGATCGCGGTCGGGGCCGCGCTGTCGAGCAAGTACCGCGACGCCGGCGCCGTCGCCGTGTGCTTCTTCGGCGACGCTGCCGCGAACACGGGCGCCTTTCACGAGGCGCTGAACATGGCGGCCATCTGGCGGCTGCCCGTGGTATGGGTCTGCGAGAATAACCAGTACGGCCTGAGCTCCTCTAGCAAGGAGATGATCGCCGGGGGGTCCGTCGCGGGGCGAGCGAGCGCCTACGGGATCCCCGGCGTCCCCGTCGATGGCAACGACGTGCTGGAAGTCCATGCCGCCGCCGTCGAGGCGGTGGCCCGCGCGCGGACTGGCGGAGGCCCCACCCTCATCGAGGCCCTCACCTACCGATGGTACGGGCACGGCGCGTCCGACAACCGCTCGTACCGCACTCGCGACGAAGAGAACGAGTGGAAGGCACGCTGCCCCATCGTGCGCTACGCCGATCGTCTCGCCCACGAGGGCGTCGTGAGCCCGGACGACTATGCGGCCATCGAATCGCAGACCGCCGAAGAAGTCGCCCGAGCCATCGAGTTCGCCACCGGCTCGCCGGACCCATCACCTGATGCCGTGTCCGCGTATGTCTTCAGCGACGCGCCCGCCGCGCCCGCGAGGGCCTGAGCTGTGGTCCAGATGACGTACCGCGCCGCTATCGCCCAGGCCCTCTCCGAGGAGATGGAGCGGGACACGAACGTGATCTTGCTGGGGGAGGACGTCGGGCGATTTGGTGGCGCCATGGCGGCGACCAAGGGTCTCTACGATCGCTTCGGCCCAACGCGGGTGATCGACACGCCGATCAGCGAGGCGGCGATCATCGGGACCGCCCTCGGAGCGTCGATCACCGGCCTTCGCCCAGTCGCCGAGATCATGTTCATTGACTTCACGGCCATCGCCATGGATCAGATCGCCAACCAGGTCGCGAAGGCCCGCTACATGAGCGGCGGACAGGTCGCGGCTCCGCTGGTAATCAGGACGCAGGGGGGCGCTGGCAAGAGCTACGCAGCCCAACACTCGCAGAACCTCGAGGTTTGGTTCGCCGCAATCCCTGGGCTGCACGTCGTCATGCCGGCGACACCGGCCGACGCGAAGGGCCTGCTCAAGAGCGCCATCCGCAGCGACGACCCCGTGATGGTGGTCGAGAACAAGCTGCTCTACGGGGATATCGGCGATGTCCCGTCGGGCCCCGACTTCCTGGTCCCGATCGGCAAGGCCGAGGTCGTTCGCCCTGGACATAGTGCAACCGTCGTGAGCTACTCCCGGCAGCTGCTCGAAGCGTTGCGGGCCGCCGATGCCTGTGCTGGGTCGGGAATCGAGTGCGAGGTCATCGACCTCAAGTCGGTCAGCCCGCTCGATATCGAAACGATCCTGCTGTCCGTCCGCAAGACCGGCCGCGTCGTGGTCGTGGAGGAAGGGCATCGCAGCTTCGGCGTCGGCGCGGAGCTCAGCGCTGAGATCACCGAGCGGGCCTTCGACGTGCTGCGTGCTCCCGTCGTGCGTGTCGCATCCTTGGACAACCCGATCCCGTTCTCGCCAGTGCTGGAGAAGGCGACGATCCCCGACGCCGAGAAGATCGCTCGCGCCGTCAAGGGGCTCTTCGCGATAGCGTCCTAAGGAGGGAGTCGATCAGTGCGCACCACGGTCGTGATGCCCTCGATGGGGGCCTCGATGGAGCACGGCACGATCCTCGCCTGGCTGGTCCGGGAGGGCGAGAGCGTTGGTCCCGGAACTGTGCTGTGCGAGCTCGAGACCGACAAGGCAACGGTCGAGTTCGAGAGTCCCGTGGGCGGCACGGTGCTCCGGCTTGTGGCCCAGCCCGGTGAAGCGGTGGCTGTCGGTGAGCCCATCGCGTACATCGGTGACGCAGGGGAGGAGATCCCGCCACCGCCTGAATGACGCGAAGCCCGCGAGGCTCGCTGATCGATGAACGCCTTCGCCCTCACGAGAGGGACGAGTGCCCGGACGAACCGGCTGGCGGTCCCCGAGGCGCTGAGATGAGGTCAGGATGAACCGCCCACTGGAGGGCCTGAGATGACACTTCCCCGCATCGGTGCCGACACCGTGGAGCTCCTCTGGGCCGACCTGGACGAGCGAGAGGCGTTGCTGCGCCGCGTGATCAGCGACGTGCTGGCCGAGAACCCTCCGCCCGCGGCAGATGACGCCGTTACCGCCACGTACTTCCTGGCACTCCGTTCGCAGTCACTGGCGGGGTTCGCCGAGGAGATCGCGTATCACGCGACGAGCGGCACCCGCCACCCACCGGCCGGGTCGCTCTTGGCGGAGTGCACGGGCTCGGCATCCGGCGTCGTGCCCTTCGATTCGACCGGGCGGATCGGCCTCCTTCACATGGCCTATCCATTGAAGATGCTGTGCCAAACCGACGGGCATGTCACGAGCACCGATATCCTCCACACGGTGGCCGGGGCGATCATCTTCGACGTGTCCGAGGCCCAGGATGTGCGTCTCGTGGCGCTGGACATCCCACCACGTGTCCTGCGGACGTTCCCGGGCCCGGCCCTCGGAGCTGCCGGCTTCCGCTCGCACGTGCGCCTGGAGGCGGGCCGGCCCGCCTTTGGGACGATCCTCAAGCCGACCGCCGGCCTGGTGCCGACCCAGGAGCGGGACCTGGTCGCCGACATTGCCGCCGTCGACCTCTTCTCCTTCGTGAAGGAGGACGAGAACCTCTATCCCAATCTTCCGTACTGCCCCCTGGCCGAACGGACTCGCTTGGCCATCGAGGCCATTGAACGTCAACGTCCCGGCCGGTCCGAGACGCTCCTGTTCGCCCCTCACGTCACGGCCGCGCCCGGCGAGCTGATCGCCAATGTCGACACGGCACGGGGGGCGGGAGCGCGCGGGGTGATGTTCAGCGAGAGCTGGGTGCTCGGCGGCGTGCGGATGGTGCGCGACCACCTGGCCGCGTCCGGGGAGCCCGTTGCCATCTACGGGCACAACGCCGGCGTCGGCGTCCGCACGCGCGCCATCTGGCGGGAGGTCGTCGATCTCCTCGCGCGGCTCGACGGGATCGACTTCCGCCAGACCGCACCGGTCCTGCCCGGCCAACCCTTCCTGCGACCGTCCGGCGCGGAGTGGCGGGCCTCGGAGGCCATCCTGACCGCGCCGCTGGCAGGAATCCGCCCGACGACGATCGTCCGGGCAGGCGGCCTCGACCAGGGGAACATCGGGCTGAACCTGCGCGACGCGGAGGACCGCGGCATCCTCGACCAGGTGCTGTTCCTGGCCGGGTCCGCGATCAACTCCATCAAGGGCTCCTCGGGACGGCCCGATCCGCGCCTCGGGGCGGAGGCCATGGTGGAGGCGCTCGACGTTCACCGGACCGGGGCGCTCGCCGAGGTTCCGGCGACCGACCACGCGCGGGCGCTGATGGCCGTGGCACGGGACCGGCGCCTCGATGCCCTCGTGCAGGCCCTCGAGCAGCGCTATCCCTCCCTGCACTGACATGGCCGAGCTGCCCCCGGTTATCGGCCAGGAACGCGGGCGCTCTGCGGAGCCGCGGCAGGCCCCGGATGGCGGGGTCGCCCCCGCGGGGTACGCGAACCCGCTGGCGGTCATGGCATTCGATCATCGCTCGAGCTTCGCACGGCTGCTCCGGACCACGTGGCCCCTCTCGAGCGCGGACCGCGAGACGGCGCGGCGGTTAAAGGGGGTCATCCTGGATGGCCTCGTCAGAGCCGTGCAGGCCGAGCCCGCAGTGGAGGGAGCGGCGGCGCTCATTGACGAGGAGCTGGCCGGGGAGCTCGCCGTCGACGTGCGAGAGAGGAACCTCCTCCTGGTCATGCCGGTCGAGGCGACGGGCACGGACGTGCTGGAGTTTGCGTACGGCGACGCGTTCGCCGAGCACATCGACCGCTTCGGCCCCGACCTTGTCAAGGTGCTGCTCCGGCGCAATCCGCGCGTTCCGTCCCCGGCCCAGGCGACCGAGGACGAGCGCCTCGCCCGCCTGACCGGCTGGGCCCGCTCCCACGCCTACCCGGTCCTCCTCGAGCTCGTGGTGCCGCCGGAGCCTCCCGACGTGGAGGAGCCGGGCTGGCACGAACGGTTCGACCGCGACGTCCGCCCGAGCCTGATGGTCGAGGTGATGGCCCACCTACAAGACATCGGGGTCGAGCCCGACGTGTGGAAGGTCGAGGGGCTCGATCGCACCGCCGATTGCGAGGCCGTGGCCGGGATCGCGCAGCGAGACGGGCGCGTCCATGTGCGCTGCGTCGTCCTGGGGCGTGGTGCGAGTACCTCGCAGGTCCTGCATTGGCTTCGGACCGCCCGCGCGGTCGAGGCCTACTCCGGGTTCGCGATCGGCCGCAGCCTATGGTGGGATCCCCTGCGGGAGATGATCGACCGCCAGATCAGCGCAGAGCGAGCGGCCGACCTGATCTCCGGCAACTACCTCGCCGCGTACCGGACGTTCTTCGAGGGTCGTCCGGGGAGGGTCTGATGGCGCGGTTCGCGGTTCTCACGAGCGGCGGCGACGCGCCGGGCATGAACGCGGTGATCTACGGCGTCCGGGAGGAGGCGACCGCGAACCACGCGGAGGTCGTGGGGATCCTCGAGGGTTTCGACGGCCTGGCAGCGGGAGCCCGGATCGAGTTGGCGGAGCCGGCGGTGTCGCCCGCCATGCTCGCTCGAGCTGGGACGATCCTCCTCACGAGCCGGCGGGCGGACCTCCGACTCCAGCCTGTCGTCGCGGAATGCGTCGCGTCGCTGTCGCGGCTCGGAATCGACGGGCTGGTCGTCATCGGTGGAGCGGGCAGCCTCCGGGGCGTCGAGCGGCTCCGGGTTACGTCCGACATCCCGATTGCGTTCGTGCCCGCGACGATCGACAACGACATCGAAGGCTCCGAGGAGACCATCGGCTTCGACAGCGCCGTGAACTACGGGGTGGCTGCCGTCGACTCCCTGAGGGTGACAGCCGAGTCACTGCTCCACCGTGCATTCCTGGTCGAGGTCCTGGGCGCCAACTGTGGACGGATCGCAGATGCGATCGCGGCGGCGACGCCGGTCGATGTGCTGATCGTCCCCGAACGTCCGTTGGCACTGGAGGACGTCGCTCGGCAAATGCGGGAGGCACTCACCGCTAGGTACGCGATCGCCGTGATGACGGAAGGCTGCGGTGAGGCAGGGACGGTTGCCCGAGAGCTTGGCGAGCTGATGGGCGCACGCGTGCGGCCCGAAGTCCTCGGCCACAGCCAGAGGGCCGCCCATCCCACCGCCAGAGATCGGCGTCTGGGGTTGGCATGTGGGCGAAGCGCTGTCTCGGCTCTGCTCGCGGGGACGTCAGGAGACGTCGTTGTGCGTCATGGTGCGCCGACGCTGCGCCCGGTGAGATCGCCTAGGACGCGAATCCCCTGATCTTTCCACCCACATCGTTGCCAGGTTAGCGCTGCAACGTTCCCCAGACGCGCTGGTTGCACGCGCCTAGGTGTCAGCCTCCCTCGCCGGCGCGGCATCCGGGCGCTCGATCATTGCGCACGCTGCGCCCGCACGGTGTCGATGAAGGCCAGCATGTTCTCGAGCGGGACGTCACCCTCGACGGCGTGCCCTGTGGCGAACACGTAACTGCCATCTGGGTGTTTCGCAACGCCATCACTCCCCTTCAGGTGGGCATCTGTTCGTGTGTCCCGGATGAAGAATCACGCGGGGGGTTTCAGTGGATCCGGGCTAGGGACGCCAAGCCCGATGGCATCCAATCAGCCTCAGATAAGTTGTCCGCCGTTGGGACTTATCACCTGCCCGGCAAGGAATGCTCCTAAATCGCCGCACAAGAAGGCAATGAGTTGGCCGATCTCCCAGGCCGTACCCATTCTGCCCATCGGAATCTTTGCGATTCCCTTTTGGAGCTTGCCCAGCTGTCTGTCCACGTCCGCCATTGGCGTGTCGATCAACCCCGGCGCCACCACATTCAGACGAATGCCATCCTCGGTGTGCCTGCGGGCGACGGACCTCGAAAGACCTATGACCCCGGCCTTCGCGGCAGAATATGCCGGAGAACTCGCGCAGCCCATTATTCCGCACATCGAGGAGACATTGACAATGATCCCGTCCTTCACCGGCAGCATCTGCTTTAGTGCCTCGCGCATGCAGTAGAAGACACCGTCGAGATCGACATCCATCACCCGCCGCCAAACATCGTCAGGCAGTTCCGACAGCTGGCCGTGCCCCGGGATCCCCGCGCAGGTGACGAGCACGCCGATTCTGCCCACGGAGTGTTCTATCTCTGCAAAGACATCTCGGACTTGGTCGGGGTCCGCTACGTCGAGACCCCATGCGCTTGCGCCACACAGATTCGCTGCGACACTCCGGGCCGCATCCAAGTTGAGGTCGCAAACGCAAACCTGATATCCCGCGAGAGCCTGGGCGCATGCTTTGCCGATTCCGGATCCTCCCCCGGTAACAACAGCAGCCAGTCCGCCCGATTGCATTCGCTTTCTCCCATCATTGCATGAGCAGACCGCCGTCCACGGCGAAAACCTGTCCCGTGATGTACGAAGCCTTCGGTGATGCCAGGAAGGCGATCATGTCCGCGACATCACGGGGCTTCCCGAACCTCCCAAGCGGCGTCTGCTTGAGCCATTCCTCTGTCTTGTCGTTGTATGCCAGGTTGGAGGCCAGCATGTCGGTCACTATTCGGCCCGGAGCCACGGCATTTACTGTGATCCCATCCTTGCCGAGTTCTCTGGCAAGGGAACGAGTAAAGCCGATGATTCCCATCTTGGAAGCCGAGTAGTGAGCGTGTGTGATGGAGCCTTTCCGAACGCCCTGGCTGGATAGGTTGACGATGCGACCGTATCCACTTGATCTCAACAAGGCGATGGAGTGCTTGGAGCATAGGAACGCTCCTCGCAGATTCACTGCGATCACCCGGTCCCACTCCTCCACGTCCATTTCTTCGACCAGAAAGTCCGAGTTGACTGCGGCGTTGTTCACGAGGACGTTGAGGCGCCCGAATTCATTGACCACGGAGTCGAACATTCTGCGTACGGCCGCTTCGTCGGAAACGTCTGCTCGAAGAGCGATCGAGGTGCCCCCTCGCGCCCTGATGCTATCGACGGTCTGTTCAGCGGCGTCAGCACGTGCCGAGTAGTTGACAACCACCGCCGCTCCCATGTCTCCAAGGGCAACACAAGTCTCCGCTCCCAGCCCACGTGACCCGCCGGTAACCAATGCCACCATTCCAGTCAGCATCTTCTGAGCCCTCCTGGATGCGAGTGTCCGTTGACTGTCAGCTACAGATCTCGGCGTCTGTGCGGCGCTCCTCCGCGGCGATCGGTCGTGTGTGCGGGAGGAACCCCACCCGGCACGCCCGCAGTTTCATCGACATCCGCCGGCTCCACCGCATCGCACGCGAGCGCGCTGGGCTTGATGACCAGGATCCCGGCCGACCGGTCGACGACACTCGCGTCTCCGAAGGCAAGGATCACAGGCCCGGCGCCATGCACGTCCCGGTTGAGCTGGCAGGCCGCCCCCCTGAGCGTCTCGTGGTCCCTGTCAGCCTCCCTCGCCGGCGCGGCATCCGGGCGCTCGATCATTGCGCACGCTGCGCCCGCACGGTGTCGATGAAGGCCAGCATGTTCTCGAGCGGGACGTCACCCTCGACCGCGTGCCCTGTGGCGAACACATAGCTGCCATCACGCCCCAGATCAAGCAGGTGGGCCGTCTCCCGCTGGACGTCCTCGACCGACCCGAACGGGAGCGTCCGCTGTGTCGACAGGCCGCCGAAGAACGACAGCCGGCCGTGATACCGGCGGAAGACGTCATCCACGTCCATGACCTCAGGCTGGAACGGGTTGAAGCAGTTGAGGCCGAGCGCGATCAGCTCATCGAACAGCTCGTCCACGGCGCCACAAGAGTGGATCATCACGGCCTTCCCGGCCTCGCGTACCTCCCGGTACATTCGCGCGAGCCGCGGTCTGATGAACGCATCCCAGTGCCGCCGGCCCATCTGGAGGCCGTGCTGCTGGCCCCAGTCGTCGCCGAAGTAGACGGCGTCGATGTCGTACTTGAGCGCCTCGCGCACCTGGGCGAGGTTGAAATCCGCCAGGGCATCCAACAGCTCGTGAACGAACGCCGGATGGTCATAGAAGTCGAGCATCAGGTTCTCGAGGCCGCGCATGGACCACGCCCGCTCGTACAGTGAGAAGCTGGCCGAGAAGACGCGATAGCGATCGCTGCCTCCGGCGATCTGCCGGTCCCAGTTGAGGTAGAACCGAGGGTTGAGAGGGTCGGGAGGATGCCAATCATGGAGCGTCGGCTCGGCCAGGACGAGGCCCTCGGGAAAGCCGATGTCCTTGTCGATCGTCCGGTTCCACACGACGCCAAATAGGTCCTGGACGCGGCCGCCGCCGAGGTCAGTGATCGAGCCGGTCGAGCGCCGGAGCATGAGCATGTGGTTGTCCAGCGCCTGCTCCAAGTCGCACGGCCCCAGGTGCTCCAGCAGCCGCGCCTTCGCCTCCGCGGTGAAGGCGACGTGCCAGGGCACGTACGGCGGCCGTTCACCCGCGAACACGGCGCGAACCACCTGGCGCTTGGTCTCCATCTCGATCTCCAGTCAGGCTAGGGTCGGGCGGGAACGGGCCGCTCGCGTCGTCGGCAGCGCGTCAGGAACTCCCGGAGCGGGCATGGCCCGCTCAGCGCCGACGCCCTACGGCGTGAACGGCGCCGGGCGACCATCCGCTCCATGCCATCCGCGTTCCCGGGGTTCGCACGATCGGCAACTCGTGCGACGGTCGGCTGGACCTGGTTGACCGTTGACATCCCCCAGCGCACCGGTCCTTCCCAGGCAGCCGCCGGCGTGGGCGAGCGGGTCACCGCCCATGATCACGCCTCGGCGCCAACGGAACCGCGCATCGGGATTCGCCCGATCAGCGCCTCGAGCTCCGGGTCGGCAACCTTGTCAAGCTTCGCGTATGTCCCGAATACGCGGGTCGTGAGCTCCTGCGCCTGGAAGTTCTCCGGCCGAACGCCGGAGTGGATCGAGTTGCTCGAGGCGATCATCCAGCCGCCGCCCGGAGCGAGCTCGCGGATCCGTTTCCTGACCTCCGCGACGAGCTCAGGAACGCTCCAGTCGGACAACGGCGCCCCTGTGTCGACTCCACCGCACACTGTCAGCCGGTCCCCAAACGCCCGCTTCACCTCGACGATGTCCATCCCCGAGCTCGGATCGGACGGGTGGAAGGCGTCAATCCCGATCTCGACGAACATCGGGAGGAGCTTGGTGACGTTGCCGTCGGTGTGCTTAAGGACCTTTGCCCCGAGCTCGTGCGCCCTAGCGGTGACCGCCGCCAGCCCGGGCAGAAAGAACTCCTCGTAATGCCTTGGTGACATCATCGGCCCCGTGCTGCCCCCGACGTCGTCTCCGAACATGATGAAGTCGGCCCCGGCCTTCACCGCGAGCTCGGTCAGGCCGACGCAGTGCGCGGTGCAGGCTGCGATGACCTCCTTCGTCCACTCGGGCTCGGCGACGATGTTCATGAACAGCTCGCTCATCCCAAAGAGGTAGGACGGGTAGGTGAACGAGTCGTGGAGGTGGCAGCCGATGGCGCGCCGTCCCTTGAAGCGGGCGACGAGCCCGCCGAGGTTGTCGAGGCGACCTGCCCGGGCGTAGTCAGGGATCTCGTATGCTTCCCAGTCGGCGCGGGTCTTGATCGGATACTCGATGGGGATCGTGACCATCTCGCCCGTCGCCGCCCGCAGCTCGCCCCACTCGCTGCGGTAGATGCGGGCCCCGTCGTCCTCCCGGACGAGCTCGAGGTTGTACATCCGCGACGGGGTCGGGGTGACTGCGCAGTCGATGTCGAGCAGGTCGACCAAGTCTGCGTACGAGCCGCCGGGCAGGATGCCGTCGACGACGTGCGGGTCGATCATCGCCTCGAACATCGGCACGCGGTCGGGCACCTCGCGCCGGAAGGCAGCCATGACGCGCTCGAGGGAAGTCATCTCCACGGTGTCCTCTCAGTCTGCTTTCACGCTGGTGCGCCCGCCGGAGCCACGCCGCCCTGAGCCCACACGGGTGCGCGATCCGTTGAAGATCGTGAGGACGTTCCGCGCCCGGACATCCTCATTGCCGTGCCATCCACGCTCAGGCCTCGATGTCGCTCAACCAGACGGCCGGCTCGCCGTCGGGCGCCGAGGGCCAGTACGGGTCGCGGGTCACGATGTCCCGGGCCCCGTCGGCATGGAGGACGAACGTATCCTCGGCCTTTGTCCCGGTGATCGACGGGTTCCACGCGAACGCCATCTCCGCGTTGATCCGCGAGTCGTTGCCAGGGGTCGCGACCGCCTCGCGGCCCTGGTAGCCGATCGGGCCGCCCTGGTGATGGAGGGACCACTCGTCGGGAAACCCCTCGGCCCCGTAGGCCGCCACGCCGTCGGCCAGCACCTCCGCCAGCGTCCTGCCGACGCGCGTTGCCGTTAGGAAGGCGGCGTGGACGCGGTTCACGGCGTCGAACCGGCGCTCCGTTTCCGGATCCGGCCGCCCGCGCAGCCAGGCGAACCGGGTCATGGCAACAACGAGGCCACCCAGCTCGGCACCGACGATGAGCATGAGTGAGGTGTCGATCGGCTTGGGCACTGGGATCGGGTGGCGGTACCGGCGGATCCGTTCGTCGCTGGCGACGAGGACCACGGGGGCTCTGATGCCGTCGGCGGCGAGCGCGAGCGCGAGCCGGGCGCCGAGCGACGTTTCGAGCTCGCCGGGGCGGGCCGTCGCAAGCGTGGTCGTCATCGCGCGCGCCGTGCGCGCCCCGAGCAGGGCGAACCGGCGCTGCTCCTCTGCGCCAAGCGTCGCCCGGTGCCGCCACAGGTCGGCCTCGAGGGCGACGTCGTCGACAACCACGCCATCAACTCGCGCCCGGATCTCCTCGCCCAGCGCCTCGGGACGTTCCCACGGGAGTCCGACAACGTCGATCGGCAGACCGCCCACCTCCTCGTCGTGTATCCGGGGGGCCTCGTTGTTCGCGGTGAGCACCACCGCGTCGTGAGCGGTCACGAGGATCGTCGCGAAGCCTTCCTCCGACGCCGCGAGGACGTGGTTGTCGCCGCCGGATGTCAACCACGCGAAGTTCCGACGCGACCGAAGGGCGGCCCCGGCCGCCCCATGCGCGCACAGGACCGACCGAAGCCGCTCGAGCTTGTCGGCAAACTCCCTGCCGCGCGATCCAACGACCTCCATTGCCTGACTCCCCAGTGCAACGATCCCGGTGATCACCATGGTCGGGTGGGCCGCCCGGTCACGGTCGAAGCAGGTACTTGACGGCTCCCTCAGGGCTCCTCATCTCCTCGTACACAGCGGCGAACTGGTCCAGTGGCTCGACTCCGGTCGTCAGGGTGTCCACGACGATCCGGCCGCCTGCGAGTAGCTCGAGGGCTGGCGAGAACTCGTCGATGTACAGCGCGCTCCCGCGGATCGTCACCTCTTTGCCGACGAGTTCGAGCGGGACGATCCCCGGACCGGTCGGACCGATCCCAATCGCCGTGATCGATCCCCCTTCGAGGACGAGGTGGACGGCGGCAGAAAGGGCCGCGGGCGATCCGGAGCATTCGACCACGAGAGCGGGCGCAGCTTCGTGCCCGGCGGAGGTGGCCGAGTCGTACGTCGCGTCGACGCCGAGGCGCTCGGCGACCGCGCGCCGGAACGCGACCGGCTCGACGAGCCCGACGAACGCGGCCCCACCGCTCCTCAGCAGCTGGAGGGTCAGGAGCCCGATCGGGCCGCCCCCAAGGACGAGCGTGCGCATCCCCAGCACCGAGCCCGCCGCCCGAACGGCATGGATCGCCGCAGCGAGGGGCTCGGCCCAGGCGGCTGGCTGATCGCCCAGCGTGTCGGGGATCCGGTGGAGCGCGCGAACCGGCACCGCCACGAGGGCTGCAAGCCCGCCGTCGCGATGGATCCCGATGCTCGCCCGGTGGGCCGGCTCGCAACAATTCGGCCGCCCGCTCCGGCAGGCCTCGCACGTCCCGCACGTGATCCCGTTTGGATTGACGACCACCCGGTCGCCGATCCCGAGCCCGCTCGTCCCTGGTCCGAGCGCGACAACCGCGGCCGAGAGCTCGTGGCCCATGATCACTCCCGGGTCGAAGGCAAAGCTCTCCGGGTGGAGATCGGTCCCGCAGATGCCGACCGCGAGCGGGCGCAGCAGTGCTTCGCCCGGGCCTGCGACCGGCTCCGGGCGTTCCTCGAAGGCGACCACTCCGCCGTGCGTATAGACGACAGCTTGCATCAGGACCTCTCGGCGGTGGCGGCGAGGGCCCGGCTGGCGGGCGAGGCCGGCGTGGCCGGGCCTCCGCGGGAGGGTCGGCCTAGACCGAGCGCGGTCCGCGCGTAGGCCATGGCGACCGCCACGTCGGCGACCTCCCGCTCGGCCATGGAC
The DNA here is from genome assembly GCA_963736545.1 of uncultured Chloroflexia bacterium. Classification (GTDB taxonomy): domain Bacteria; phylum Chloroflexota; class Limnocylindria; order Limnocylindrales; family CSP1-4; genus CTSoil-043. Next base: position 1,816,290 of record CAVTPA010000001.1, on the reverse strand, counting down.
TCGACGTCCGGGGCGTCGGTTGGCTCGTCGCCCGGCCCATGCCGCACCGTGCCCCGCCGGACCCAGTCGAGGAAGCCTGCGAACACCCAAGCCGGGACGTCGCGATACGCGTCCCAGAAGCTGCGCCGCCGGTAGGGGAACGCCCGGGGCGGGTAGGGGATCACCTCCAGGGAGAACGTCTTCCCGGGACACAGCTCGGCATACCGTGCTGCGAGGCGGTCGATCTGCGCGTCACCGTCACCCAGCGCGACCCACTCGACGGCCGCGCCATCGGGCGTTTCCCACACCCTCGCGTCACGGATTCCCGAGGTCAGGACGTGCGGCGCGATCGTCTCCAACGCCGCGAGCGGTTCCTCCAGGGTCCACGAGGCGTTTCCGGCGTCGAATAGAGCGCCCACGAAGTGCGGGCCGGCCCGCTCGACGAGGTCGCGCAGCTCGCCGGACTGGAGGTCGCCGGCGTGGTTCTCGATCGCGATCCTCACGCCGAGGTCTCTCGCAGTCGCCTCGACCGACTTGCAGGTCGCGATCGTGTTCGCGATGTGAGTCGCCAGTCCCGTCGCGCGGTCGGCGGACGAGCCCAGGTAACACCGGACGAGGGGCGAGCGCAGGATGGCGGCGACGTGGACCATCCGCGTGAGCTGCTCCGCCGCCGGCCCTTCTTCGGCGCGGAACATCGTCGAGGTTGGGCAGATTGAACCCATGCCGACCTCGAGGTCCAGGCCAAGGTCATCGGCATGGGCGCGGACTGCCCGCAGGTTGGCCTCGTCGAGTGAGCCGAGGAACCGGGGCTCGGAGAACTGGACTACCTCGGCCCCCAGGCCGGAGCAGAAACCCAGCAGCGTGACCGGGCTCCCAGCCGGTTGACCGGAGGCTATAGACGTCTAGGCCCAGCCGCGGCCGATCCTCGGCCTCGCGAGGCGTCCGCACCGTCCGCGGTCTCTCATGCGTCCGCCACCTGGACCGTTCGGCCCGTCCGGCTCGCCTCATGGATGGCCGCCGAGACAACCGCGACACGATAGCCATCCTCGAACGAGGCACCGACGACGTCACGCATCGGTGTCCCCGCGACGGCGAGCAGGAATTCGTGCATAAGGTTGGCGTGGAGGTGCTCCCACCCGAGCTGGTGGCCGGGCGGCCACCAGCCGCGCATCAGTGGATCGTCCGTGCCGGTCACCAAGACGTCTTCGAAGCCGCGCCCGCCGCGCCGATAGACGCCCAGCCAGTTGAGCCGCTCGAGGTCCCAGGTGACCGCTCCGTCCGAGCCGTTGATCTCGAACGAGAACTGGTTGTTCCGCCCGGAGCAGAGCCATGATGCCTCGAGGCACCCGAGAGCGCCGCTGGCGAACTCGACCGCCGCGACGACTCCATCGTCGGCCTCGATCGGCGCGAGCGTCCCAGGATCGCCACGGAGCGGCCGCTCGGGGAACCCCCTGCTCATGCGTCCGGAGACGACCGATGGCTCCCCGACGAGGTAGCGCGCCATATCGATGACGTGCGAGCCGAGGTTGAGCAGGACGCCGGATACCCGGTCGTCCCAGTACCAGGGGATCGTGGAGGAGGCGAGGCCGCCGATCAGGTAGCTGATGCGGACGCGATGGATCCGCCCGAGCGCCCCGTCGGCGATCAACCGGCGAGCCATCACCACGGCCGGCGCAAACCGGTAGTTGAACGCGACGCGGTGGACGATCCCCGCCGCGACGGCCGCATCGCGCATTCGACGCGCCTCGTCGACGTCGAGCGACATCGGCTTCTCGCACACCACGTGTCGTCCGCAACTCGCGGCCTCGATCGACGCCTCGGCGTGCACGTCGTGCCACGCGCACACGTTCACCAGGGCGACATCCGGATCCGTGACTGTTCGGTGCCAGTCGGTCTCGTGTCGACGGAATCCAAACCGTGACGCGGCCGCAGCAACCGCGGCTGCGTCACGGCCGGCGAGGCTGACCAAATCGGTTTGAGGAGTCTCGGCGCCGAACGTGCGCTTGACGAGCTCGTAGGCGTTGCTGTGCGCCCGGCCCATGAAGCCGTAGCCAATCATCCCCACCCCGAGCGGCGTTGCGTTCATCGCGGGTCCTCGCTGCGCGCCGGGCGCGCCTCAAACGTTCGAGCGGCGCGGAGCCATCCGCGCGTTGCCTACGTCTGCTTGGAGAGCCACACCCGCTGCCGGCGAACCGAATCGATCGCCACGGCCCCGATGACGACGGTGCCGAGCACGACGAACTGCCAGTACGAGGAGACCCTCATCAGCAGGAGGCCGTTCTGGATGAGCGCGATCAGGAGCACGCCGAGGGCCGTGCCTGTGATCGAACCGATGGCACCGAACAGGCTGGCACCACCGACGATCACGGCCGAGATGACCGCGATCTCCGTGCCCTGACCCGATGCCGGGTCGCCGACCTGGGTCTTCGCCGAGATCATGATCCCGGCAAGAGCGGCCATGGTGGCGCACAGCACGTAGACGGACAGGGTCACTCGGCGCACATTGATCCCCGCTGCCCGCGCTGCCGCGATGTTGCCGCCGACCGCCCGGAGGTGGTAGCCGTACGTCGAGTTCTCGAGGAGCACGTGGGCGGCGAGGCCGATGACGATCGCGTAGATGACGAGGAACGGGACGCTGAAGAAGCTGCCCTGGCCGAGGTAGATGTACGTGTCAGGCAACGGGAAGATCTGCACGCCTCCCGTGATGACGAGGTCGATACCCCGAACCACGTAGAGCGCGCCGAGCGTGACGATGAGTGCGGGGATGCGAGCCCAGCTGACAAGAAAGCCCACGACCGTCCCGACGCACACGCCGACGAGAAGCCCACCAAGGATGGCGATAGGGATCGGGAAGCCGGCCGTCAGCGCCATTGCCGCAATGACGCCACCGAGGGCGGACATCGAGCCGACCGACAGATCGATGCCCCCCGCGATGAGGACGAACGTCATCCCGACAGCCATGACGAAGGTCGGCGCAGCGGCCTTCAGGACCAGGATGAGGTTGTCGAACGTCAGGAAGACCGGGTTCTGGAACTGGATGATGGCGCCGAGCACGATGATCGCAACGACCAGCGAGATCTCGGGCGAGAGGAGGCCTCGCGTCACGAGCGACCCGAGGCGTCGCTGGACGCCCGATCGGCCGGAGTCTCGGCCCGCGGCATCAGCCACAGGGAGCGCGCCGCCGTCGGGGGTAGCGCCGCCGCTCGGTGTCATGCGCCCGCTCCGTTCGTGCCTTCGACGCCCATGATGAGGTGGACGATCTCGGCGTGCGTGGTGTTCGAGGTCTGGCGAATCCCGGCCGTGCGTCCCAGCCTGAGCACTTGGATCCGGTCGGCGACATCAAACACGAGATCGAGGTTGTGGCTGACGACGAGGACGCCGCGCCCCTGATCTCTAAGCTGACGCATGATGTCCAGGACGTGGGCGGTCTCGCGCACGCCCAGTGCCGCGGTCGGCTCGTCCATGATGACAGCAGATGCACCGCGGAGGATTGCCCGTGCGATGGCCACGCCCTGCCGCTGGCCGCCGGACAGCAGGGCGACGGTCCGGCCCATGGACGGGACCTTGATGCCAAACGTCGTGAAGACCGCGAGCGCCTCGCGGTCCAGCTGCCGGCGTCGGACCAGCCCGAAACGCGAGGGCTCGCGACCGAGGAAGACGTTGCGCCCCACGTCGAGAGCCTCGACGAGCGCAAGGTCCTGGAACACGGTGAACGTCCCGCGCGAGTACGCGTCGTGCGGGCTTGCGAAGACCGTCTCGCGGCCATGCACCAGGATCGTCGCCGGTGTCGGGGGTGATGACGCCCGAGAGGATCTTCACGATCGTCGACTTGCCGGCGCCGTTGTCCCCAACGAGGGCGACGATCTCCCCAGGCCCGAGGTCGAAATCGACGTCGGACAAGGCCTGAATATATCCGTACGACTTGGAAACTGAGCGGAGTCCGAGGAGCTTCTCGGACTCCGCTCCCTTCGCTTGGTCGCCGGTGTCAGCGGCGAGTGCCATCAGTCGATGACTCCGACGCTCCTACGGGTTCTCTTGGGTGTAGACGGTGTTCTCTGTGTAGATCGTGGCTCCCTCCTCGAGGGTGCCCTTGAAGTGGGCGTCGAGCGCATTGACGGTGCCCTCGCCCCAACCACAGCCGACGAACGCGATGCTCGCGTACTGCCAACCCTTCGCGAGGTCGTCCGCGACCTGTGGAAGGTGGTCGGCTCCGATGATGGTGATCTCACCGGGCTGCTTGCCCATTTCGCGAGCGGCGTTCGCCGCCGCGATGCCGCCCTGCCCGTCGGGCGACCAGATGGTATCGACCTCCGGATAGGCGGTCATGAACCCGCGCGCGACCTCGGTCGTCTTCACCAGGTCGCGGTTGCCGCCCGGAGACAGGATCGTGTCGTCGCCGATGATCTCGATGTCGGGGTACTTCTCGGCGATGAGCTCTCGGAAGACCTTGATCGACTGGACCTGGTTCGTGGTCTCGGGGCCGGAGTAGAGGATGCCGACCTTGGCCTTGCCGTCCTTGGCCTCCGCGACGAGCTCGGCGGCCTGGGCGCCGAAGGCATCGAAGTCTGTCCCCACGAACGCGTTCCGCTGGTCCGGAGTGCTGGTATCCACGCCCATCGCGATGACGGGGATTCCCTTCTCCTTCGCTGTTGCCAGGACGGCGTTCCACGACTCCGCGACGAGCGGCACGACGATGAGCCCTTCGGTGCCGGCCGCGATCGCCTGCTCCGTGAGCGACACCATGTCGGCGGTGCTCGCGGTCTCGTTGATCGGCGCCACCATCGTGAGCTCGTAGCCGAGCTCCTTGCTCTTCGACTCGACGCACTTGTTGACGCCCTGCCAGTTCGCGTCGGCGATGAGGGCGGCGACGTAAGTGATCTTCTTCGCGGCCGCCGGCGTTTCGGGGGCGGGCGTTTCGGGAGCGGCGGTCGCCGGGGCGGCGGTCGCCGGGGCATCCGCAGACGGGGCGCTCGTCGCGCCGCTGCTGCACGCGCCGACCGCCAGGGCTAGAACGACCAAGGCGGTGAGCGGCTTGAACACGCGCATAGCTCCTCCTACCAATCGGACTGTCCCCCTCCGGATGGACCGTCAATTGAGTCAGCTCATGCGCGCCTCATGCTGCTTCCAGCCTTGACGAAAGAGCGGCGCAATCGTATGCTGTCATAGCTATGCTGTCAATGCTTGTCGTGGGCATGTTGGGGATCAGGCGTCCAGTCTGGCCACTCGGGAACCAGCCATGGTCCGGCGGCCCTCGCGCGGTGCCACGGTCTGGCGAGATACGGAAGTGAACCTGCCCGCGGCTGCCGGGGAGCGCCGGGCGGCGCGCAAACGGCTTGAAGCTGGTGACGTGCCAACGATGCGCGACATCGCCGCGGTGGCCGGCGTGTCCCAGAGCACCGTGTCGCGTGTGCTCAGCGGGCGTCCTTCGGCGATCCCGATCGCGAAGGGCACGAGAGACCGCGTCGTCGCCGCCGCCGAGAAGGTCGGCTACCGGCCGAATCCCCTCGCACGTGGGCTGCGCGGCGCCGCGACGATGCTGCTCGGCGTCATCGTGCGCGACATCAAGGATCCACTCTATTCCGGCATTCTGGAGGCGCTCACTCACGCCGCCCGGGCGTACGGCTACAACGTAGTCCTCGGCACCGTCCATGGCGAGGCCGACGAGGCCGTGGCCCTTACCGCTGTCCTTGAGACGCGCCACTGCGACGCGATCATCCTGCTCGGGGAGATGCGCGACCAGCCGCGACTCATGGCCGAGCTCGCGAAGACCCAGGTTCCGACCGTCGCTGCCTGGGCCGGGTCGCGGCGCCTCGGCATGCCGGTCGTTGGCGTCGACAACCGGGCAGGGGTGACGGAGGCCGTCGAGTACCTGATTGGCCTCGGGCACCACCGGGTCGGGATGATCGCGGGCCGCCGGTTCGTGGACTTCGTGGAGCGGCGCATCGCGTGGCTCGAGGCCATGGCCGCACACGAGCTCCCAACCCCGGCCACGTATTGCCGGTGGTCGATCAACGACCCGGCGTCGGCCGGCGCGGCGATGCTCGAGCTGATGTCCCTGCCCGAGCCGCCCACTGCAGTCATCGCCTCCACCGACATCATGGCTATCGGTGCGCTACACGCCGCCGCGGTCAGCGGCCTCGGAGTGCCCGAGGACGTCTCGGTCGTCGGCTTCGACGACCTGCCCGTCTCGGCGTTCATGAACCCGGCGCTGACGACCGTGCACATGCCGGTCCTGGAGATCGCGGAGATCGCCGTCGAAGAGGCGATCTTGCGGGTCGCCCCGGAAAATCGGCACCTCCCGTTCGCGGCCCAGGTCGTGCGGCCGGGGCTGATCGTCCGCGACTCCTGCGCACCTCCGCGCGGCGCGTCCCCACTCGGGAAGGCGCCGTGAGAGAGACCGGTGTGGCAGCCCGCCGGAGCCGACACGCAGGATGCCCTGCGGCGAGCGCGACACCAGGGGACGGAGACTCGACGTGCTGACGCTGATGGATGCCGCCAACCGTGCCCGCTTCGCTCGCGCCACCGAGCGGGTCGACGCCGCGTACCGGCACCTGGACATCGACGATCCGGCGATCGTGATCCAGGACGTCAACTACTCGATCACGGGCGAGGAGCCGGGCTCGATCCCCGACGACTACTTCGCCGAGGCGTCGTTCGGCACGATGGTCGACTACCAGGTCCGGAAGATCGCCGCGCACCTGGAGCGGTACGACGACGACTACGTCCCGTTCCTCTTCCCCTGGTACGGCACCGGCGTCGTGCCCTCGGCGCTGGGCTGCGACATCCTGTTCCAGCCCAAGGACGAGCCGGCGGTCCGGGGGGCCGATCATCGGGCAGCCCGAGGAGAGTCGGCGGGCTCGTTCCGCCGGACCCGTACCGCGACGGGCTCATGCCGCGCGTCCTGCGCTGCATCGACTACATGCGCGCGCACAGCGACCTGCCGGTCTCCGTGACGGATTGCCAGGGCCCCTTCAACATCGCGCTGAACCTCGTCGGGGTCGAGGCCATCAGCCTGTGGATGTACGACTACCCGACGGCCGTCCACGAGCTGATGGACTTCTGCACCACCGTCCTCATCGACTGGGTGAAGGTCCAGAAGCAGCACGCCGGGCAGCCGCTCGAGTCCGGGGCCTTCCCCCATTTCACGGTGCTGCCGGAGGGCTTCGGCGGAGTCTGGATCTCGGACGACGACTGCACCATCATGTCGCCGCACCTGTACCGGCAGTTCGTCGTGCCGTACAACTCGCGCGTCTTTCGGGCCTTCGGCGGCGGGACCCTTCACTACTGCGGCAGCGCAGCGCACCAGCTCGAGAACTTCCTCGCGACCGACGGGCTCACCGGCATCAACAACTGGTGCATGGGTGACTTCGCGCAGGTGTTCCGGGCCCAGCAGCTCTTCGAGGGTCGGATCGCCCTCATGCTGAGCGACTACACCGCCGCTCGACATCGGGGGCTACTTCACCGACCTGCTGGCCGGGCTGCGCCGGACGGGAACCATCCTGTGCACGTGCCCCGCCCGACGATCGCGACCGTGGGGCGGACGCAGACCCACCACCGGGACGGCGCCGCGGTGGGCCGCGATGCGCTCCGGGCCATCAGGGCAAACTCTCCGCCCGACAAGCCGCCTACCGCCGAGACGCCTGGCCAACCGACCGCAGAGGAGTCAGTCACATGGCCGAGCGACCAGTCCTCGGCTTGATCGTCGGCAATCGCTCCGGGTTCCCGGCCCGCCTGGTGGCCGAGGGACGTGCGGTCCTCCTCGTCGCCTGGAGGAGCTCGGCGTCGATGTCGTGGCGCCCGATGAGTCCCTGACCCGGCTCGGCGCCGTCGAGACCTGGGAGGAGGCCCAGCGTGCGCCCGCCTGTTCCGTGACGAAGCCGAGCGGATCGACGGCATCCTCGTCTCGCTGCCCAACTTCGGCGACGAGAAGGGAATCGCCGATGCCATCCGGCTGGCCGGCCTCAACGTGCCGATCCTCGTCCACGCGTTCCCGGACGATTTCGAGAACCTCACCTTCGAGCGCGGCGGGATTCCTTCTGCGGCAAGGTGTCCGTCTGCAACAACCTGACCCAGTACGGGTGCCGTTCAGCCTGACCTCGGTCCACACGGTCGATCCGGCGGGCACGAGTTCGGCGACGATCTCCGGCGCTTCGTCTCGACCTGCCGTGTCGTGCGCGGTCTCCGCGGCGCGAGGCTGGGGATGGTCGGGACCCGACCAGATGCGTTCAGGACCGTGCGCTTCAGCGAGAAGCTCCTCGAGGCGTCCGGCATCAGCGTGAGCGTCATCGACCTCTCGGACGTCCTCGGACGGGTCGAGCGGCTCTCCCTATCGGACGCGAGGGTCGAGCGGAAGCTGGAGGACCTTCGGAGCCTACGTGACGATCGACGGCGTGCCCGAGGAGCCGCTCCTGCGGATGGCCAGGCTGTCGCGGTCGTGCTGGACGACTGGATGGAGGACAACGGCCTGCGGGGCGGCCATCCAGTGCTGGGACTCGATGCAGCGCAACTTCGGCTTCAGCGCGTGCGGCGTCATGAGCCTGATGAGCGACAACCTCATGCCCGCGGCGTGCGAGGCCGACGTCACCGGGCCTCGTCGCGATGTACGCCCTCAAGCTCGCGTCCGGCACGGCGAGCACGCTGGCGGACTGGAACAACAACTACGGCCGCGAGCGCGACAAGTGCGTCTTCTGGCACTGCGGCTACTTCGCCAAGTCGTTCGTCCCGGACCTCGACTTCGGGCAGCACGCGTCGCCGGACCTCCTCAACAGCTGGGGGACGCTGCACGGGCGGGCCTCGTCGGGCCCGATGACGTTCGCCCGCATCACCACCGACGATCGTCGGGGCGAGATCCGGGCCTACGTCGGTGAGGGTCGGATGACCGACGATCCGCTCGACACGTACGGCACGCGCGCCGTCGTCGAGATCCCCGGGCTCCAGAAGCCTCCTGCGCCACATCTGTCGGAGCGGCTTCGAGCACCACGTCGCCGATGAACCGATCCCTCGTGGCCGACGCGGTCGACGAGGCCTTCGGCACGTACATGGGCTGGAAGACCTACCACCACGCCGCAGCGGGCCTCGTCGGTCTCCTCCCCGACGAGGCCCGCTGACGGCGCAGTGGACATGTCGCGCCCTGGATGCGCCCATACGGAGCAGAAGACGATGGCGGATCTTGCAGCACTGACGAAAGCGATTGAGGACGGCGACCGGACGAACGCCATCCTGCACACGAAGCAGGCAATCGAGGCGGGCGTCGACCCCCAGGCAATCCTCGACGCGATGACTGCGGCGATGGACGTGATCGGCGGCCGGTTCCAGCGCGGCGAGATCTACGTGCCCGAGATGCTCATCAGCGCCCGGGCGATGAAGGAGGCGATGGCCGTGCTCGAGCCGGTCCTCGCCGAGCGCGGGGATCCGGCCGGAGGCGACGCGCCGTCCTCGGGACCATCAAGGGCGACCTCCACGACATCGGCAAGAACCTCGTCGCGATGATGTGGAAGGGCGCCAACATCGAGGTCATCGACCTCGGGACCAACGTGACCCGCCGAGCGCTTCGTCGAAGCGGCACGGGAGCACGACGCGCACCTCGTGGGCGTCAGCGCGCTGCTCACGACAACGATGGTCGGGATGCGCGACGTCGTGACGGCGATCCGAAGCGCGAATCTCGGCAACGTGAAGGTCATCGTCGGCGGCGCGCCGGTGACGGCGGAGTACGCCGGCCAGATCGGCGCCGACGGCTATGCGCCGGACGCCGGCTCGGCAGTGGACGTCGCCAAGCGTGTCCTCGCAGGGACGACGGGAGCCGGCCGGCGGGGCGCCGTTTGAGGACTCCACGAAGGCGACGCGGTCGCCGGTTCATCCGGAGGCGCGTTGGGACGACCGCAGGAGGAACGGCGTGTTGAAACCGGCTGGATCCCAGGGCTTGACCCGACGTCTCGGCCGCCTGCTCGGCGGCGATCGCGGGTACTCGATCATCATCGCCATGGACCACGGAATCGGCGGCGTGAATCAGGGGTTCGAGGACCCCCTCGCGACCGTCGCCAAGGTCGTGGCGGCCGAGCCCGACGGGGTCCTGCTGACCGGCGGCCTCGCGCGCCGCTCGGCGCCGCTGTTCGCCCACCGGGGCGCCCCCGGCCTCATATTGGCCTTGGACCAGACGATCCATCGCGATCCGCATGATGTCGGGCCTGCGGTCGGGCACGCCCCGGCGTTCAGTGTCGAGGAGGCCATGCGTCTCGGCGCCGACGCCGCGAAGACGATGCTGATCATGGGTCTGGACAGTCGGGCGGAGCAGCTGCAGAACCAGGCCTATCTGGCGAAGGCCGGAGAGCAGTGCCGCCACTGGGAGCTCCCACTAATGATCGAGCCCTACCTGTGGGGAGTCGGGATCCCGTCGGATCCGCGCCTTCGCGCCGAGGTCGCCGCCGATGGGGCGCGCATCGCGATCGAGCTGGGCGCCGACATCGTCAAGGTCGAGTGGAGCGGCGACAACGAGGTCTTCGCCGAGCTCGTCCGAACCTCGCCCGTCCCCGTCGTCGTCCTCGGCGGCCCGAAGCGCGACACCCAGCGCGCGGTCATTGCGAGCGTCATCGACTCGATGAACGCCGGCGCGGCGGGAATTACGATGGGTCGGAACATCTGGCAGCAGCCGGATGTCGCGCGAATGGTCCGCGCGCTCTCGGTCGCGATGACCACGCGGGACGTCGAGGCGTCGATGGCCGTGCTCGATCCCGCGTCGGCTCCGACCCCCGGCTGACACTCGGACACGCAGATGCGTGAGGCCTTCGACGTCGTGGGGCTCGGCCTGGCGGCCATCGACGACCTCGTGCGGGTCGCCCGCTACCCGCACGCCGACGCAAAGGTGCCGATCCTCGGACGAGTCCGCCGCAGCGGCGGCCTCAACGCCACAGCGCTCGTCGCCGCCGCATGCCTCGGGTCGCGCGCCGCATACGCCGGCATCGTGGGTGAGGACGAGTCGTCGCGGTTCGTCCTGGACGCGCTGCGTTCGAAGGGCGTGAACGTCGACCACGTCCGCGTCCACCCCGGCGCGGGGCCGGTGCTCTCGTTCATCGTGATTGATGATGCGGAACACACCCGCACGATCTTCTACGACTTGTCTCCAGTCGTCGGACCCGACGAGGACTGGCTCCCGGACGAGCTCCTGCGCAGCACGCGAGTGCTCCTCGTCGACAATTTCCGGCTCGAACTCACGATCCGGGCCGCGCGGGTCGCGCGGCAGGCCGGCGCCGCCGTCGTGGCCGACCTCGAGGGGGCTATCGCCCCCGGCCTAGACGACCTGCTGGGCCTCGTGGACCACCTCATTCTCTCGAGCGCCTTCGCGGAGTCGCTGACCGGCGAGCCGGACCCGGTGGCGGCGGCCAGAGCGCTTCGGACCTCGGGCCGGACCGTCGTGGTTACCTGTGGCGCGGCCGGCTCGTGGTACCTCGAGGGAGCGTCGAGTGCGCCGGAGCACCAGGCGGCGCTGCCAGCTCGCGTGGTCGACACGAACGGCTGCGGGGACGTGTTCCACGGCGCGTACGCCTCGGCGCTCGCCGACGGCCTCGCCCTGCCCGAGCGTGTGCTTCGCGCGTCCGCCGCCGCGGCGCTGTCGGCAGCCACTCCCGGTGGTCAGGAGGAAATCCCGGACGCAGAGACGGTGACGCAATTCCTACAAGAGCACGACGCCGGTCCGGCACCCGCGCATCCAGGCTGAGCGCCCCGCCTGCTGGTGGCCGAGCCATCGGGGCGAGCCGCCCTGCGATGGGACTCAACGAGGTCAAGCGGCCGGACGGTTGCCGCTGGGTACTTCAGGGCGCGGTCCAATGGGAAGGGGATGGCCGTGGCGATGCGGAACCGCGGTCGGCCTGGACGCTCGCGCCCATGACTGATCGATCATCCGCCCAGCGCAACAAGCCATAGAACGACACAGCCGCGGTACTCCCCCGGGGTGCCCGACCGGTCGGGCCGATCCAGTGCACGAACCGAGCGGATAACAAGGGCCGATCCGCAGCCGTCCGGGAGCGTGGGATGCTGCGCAGTCCCCCCGATGGTCCGAAGTCAGATGCTCTGTCCGCTGAGCTACGGGCGCGCGGCGCTCATCGTAGCGCAGGCAGGAGGCCACCCCCCGAGGCCGTGCCGGGCGTACGATCCGCGCGTGACGAACCTCGAGACCGGGCGCCTGTCGGACCGCCATCCGCCGTACCGCTACTCCGCCCTGTCGCGGGTCTGGTTCTCCGACACCGACGCCCAGGGGGTCGTCTACTACGGCCGCTACATGCCGTACTTCGACAACGCCCGCCTCGAGTACCTCCGCCACCTCGGGCTCGTCGGGTACTGGCAGGGCGACCTCGAGTTCGTCATGCGCGCCCTCGAGGTGACGTACGAGGCCCCGGCCCGCTTCGACGACCTCCTCGAGGTGTTCGTCCGGACGACCCGGATCGGCCGCACGAGCGTGACGACCGACGGAGCGGCGTACCGCGTGGACGACGACCGGCTCATGTGCACGGCGCGCTCCACGCTCGTCCTCATCGACGCGACGACCCGCCGGCCGGCGACGATCCCGGACGACTACCGCCGCGCGATCGCGGGGTTCGAAGGCGACAACGTGGAGGTCGCCTCGGCCTGACCTGCGCGCGGCCGGAGAGCCCGCGGCGATGGGGGCGGCCGGACCGTGCCCAGGCCGCGGCGATGGGGGCGGCCGGACCGTGGCCAGCCCGCGGCGATGGGCGACCTGCGGGATCGCACGTGAAGTCAACATGCGACGGGCCGGCGGCGCGTTCGGGGCCCGTGCGGACCCCCCAATCGCTCGAGCCGCGTGGGACGGGGAGCGTGGGCGAGCACGGGCCGGCGCGGATCGTGCCGGCCGGCGGCCCGGGAGGGTTCAGTGACCCGGGGTGAAGGCCCGCCGACGCGTGGCGACGGAGCGGAACGTTCACTTCACGTGCACTCCCGCGGGTTCGCCGGCCACGGGCGGATCCCGGCCACGGGCGGACCCCGGCGGCACACGCGAACCCGCGGACCGCCGGCCCCGCGGCCCCGGGAACGCTCGGCGCGGGGCCCTCAGTCGCGACGGCGTCGCGGCCGACATCCGGCGCCGCAGCCGCGGTCAGTCGCCGAACAGGACGATGCGGAGCGTGCTCTTGAAGACGCCCTTCTGGCCCCAGTCGTCGCCGAGGCTCTCCAGGTAGCCGAAGTTCTCCTCGTTCGCGGCGAACCACTTGGCCACGAGGTCGGCGTAGATGCGCTCCTTGATCCGCTTGAGGTTCTTGGCGTAGATCGCCTCGTAGCCGCCCTGCTCCTGGGTGGCAGCCGCGACGACCATCTCCCGGGTGGCGTTCGTCGCCGTCATCGCGGCCTGGATCTGGGCCTCGGCCTCGGCTGAGCCCTCGTCGCTGCCGGGCGAGCTCCCGGTCAGCGTCCGGGCGAAGCCCTTCGCGCACTCCTCGGCCTTCTTCCGGCCGATCACGCCGTAGCCGGCCGCCTCGCGGGCCGCCCGGGCGTTCTGCATGCCCTGCCACGCGCCGTAGCCCATCGCGATGGCAGCCGCCAGCGGGATCAGGATCACCGCAGCCGCCGAGGCGACCGCTGCCATGTCGATGGCGAGGACGGTGGTCCCGGCGGCAGTCGTCGTGGCCTGCACGGCCGCCTTCCCACCCTCCACGGCGGCGCGCTTGCCGACCTCCGCGACGATCCGGGGCCAGTTCGGGTGGGCCTCGCCGCTCCCCACCACCTTCACGCTGAGCTTGAGATCGGTCGTGCTGTTGAGGTTGATGGTTCCTTCGCCGTTGAGCCCGCCGTACACCTCGAGGCCCAACACGGACTGCGAGCCGGGGTCCTTCGCCATTCCCTCCCACTCGATGCCGGCGAGGACACCCTTGATGCCGACGATCCCGGTGAGCCAGGGGTAGCGGCTCTTGAAGCTCGCCTCGGCGCCGATCGAGATGTCGATCTTCTTCTTCGAGAGCTCCCAGCCGAGCGTCTCCTTGACCTTCTCGATCCCCAGGGAGTCGAAGATCGCGTAGCCCTTCTGCTCGGCGAGGGTGATCTCCTCCTGGACGCCGACGTTCGACGTCGTGCCGCGGCCGACGGCCCCGGCCTCGCCACCCTTCGGGAGGAGCTCGCCCTTGATCTCGCCCTTGACCGCAACCGAGCCGCGGACGTAGGCGGCCTTGCTCCCGAGGTCCATCTTGGTGGTCTCGGGCTCGATCGGGATCACGAACGTCGGCGTGGCGGCGGGCGCGCCCTGGCGCTGGACGGCAACGCGCTGCGCGGCCTGCGGCCCGCGATCGGTCGCCGGCCCGGGACTCGGCCGCGGCCCGGGCCCCATCCCGGCGACGAGCCCGGCCGCCGCCCGGTTGCCGGCACTCCGCTGGATGCCGAGCAGCGCGGCCGTGCCGATCGCGCCGGGTGGCAGGCCGTGCGGCGTCGGGCGCAGGCCCGGCGGGGCCCCGGGCGGTCCTGCGCCGCCGCCTGCCGCGCCGACCGAGCGCCGGACGAGCTCGTCGGGCGCGACGACGGGCGTGGGCGCCTCGAGGTCTGGTGCCGGGGCGGCCGGCGTCCGGGTCGCCGCGTCGGGGGCTCCGGGGGCGTGCTGCAGGTCGGGCATGCGTCTCCGCGCGGGGGCGGCCGCGGCATCGCGACCGCCCCGGGACTCTTGCTCGGGCCCGGGCTCGAGCGCGGGCTCGGACGTGCCGTCGAGAATGCCGCCCGACGATGGCTCGCCCAAGGGACGATCGGGCAGACGTTCGGGCACGCGGCCCGGTGACCGCCGCCCCGGAGCGTCGTCGGCTCGGTCGACCCCGCCATTCGGCAGGGGAGCGCCCGGGACGCTCGGCACTGGCCGCGCTCCGGGTCGCGGACCACCATGCGTCCGCGGGCCGGACGTCGTCGGCCCGGAGGTCGGTCCGCGTCCCGGGCCGGAGGAGGATCGCTGCGATGGCCCGCCAGTTCGTCGTCCAGCTCGAGAACAAGCCCGGCGAGCTCGCTCACCTCGCGCGCGCGCTCGCGTCGCGCGGCATCGACATCAAGCACATCGGCGCGGTCGGGGCCGGCGATCTCGGCGCCGCGTTCATCACCACCTCCGACGCGGCCGCCACGCGGGAGGTCCTCCACGGTCTCGGCCACTCGTACGTCGAGGGTGCGCCGCTCCTCATCGAGGTCGACGACCGGCCGGGTGGGATCGCCGACGCCGCCGACCGCCTGGCCACCGCGGGCGTGAACCTGTGCGGGACGCTCATGGTCGGGCACAAGCCGGGCAAGGTGGACATGATCTTCTGTGTCGACGACGAGGCGAAGGCGCACGCCGCCCTGCACGACGAGGAGATCGAGAACGTCGGCGTCACCGACTGACGCCGCGGTCGTCCCGCTGCTCAGCCCCGGGCAGGTCACACGACACGGAGAGCCACATGCACGAAGCCGGCATGGTCGATCGCATCCTCGAGGTGGTGCTGGCGCGCGCGGCCGAGGCCGGCGCCGGGCGGGTGACGCGGATCAGCCTCGAGGCAGGCCCTCTCTCCGGCGTCGCCGAGGACGCGCTCCGGTTCCACTGGGCCGAGCACGCGGCCGGCACGGTCGCGGAGGGGGCGGAGCTCGTCGTGACTCCCACCGACGACCTCATCGAGCTGCGACTGGTCTCGTTCGAAGCCGAGGACCCGGGGGGCGAGCCGGCCGCCACCTGACGGCGGCCCTGGGCGTCTGGGGCGGGTTGACGGCACCGGCGGCCGGCTGACGGCGCCGGCAGGCGGGCCGCGGCTATTGAGATCGCGTCTCGCTCTGGCGTCCGGGCGGCACACGGATTTGGGCCGTTCGGCCGATCCGGCGGAAGGTCACGGGCGCCACGCTGGCGGGTGATCCCGAGATTCCGCTGGAGGTCGCCGCCCCGTGGATCCGCTCCTGCTCGCCCGGTGGCAGTTCGGCATCACGACCGTCTACCACTTCCTCTTCGTCCCGCTCACGATCTCGCTCGCCTTCACGGTCGCCGGCCTGCAGACGGCCTGGTACCGGACCGGCAACGAGAAGTACCTGCGCCTGACCCGGTTCTTCGGGAAGCTCTTCCTCATCAACTTCGCGCTCGGCGTGGTCACCGGCATCGTCCAGGAGTTCCAGTTCGGGATGAACTGGAGCGACTACAGCCGCTTCGTCGGCGACATCTTCGGGGCGCCGCTCGCGATCGAAGGCCTGCTCGCCTTCTTCCTCGAGTCGACCTTCCTCGGCCTCTGGATCTTCGGCTGGGACCGCCTCTCGAAGCGGGTCCACCTTGCGACGATCTGGATCGCCGCCGTCGGCACGGTCCTCTCGGCCTACTTCATCCTGGCCGCCAACTCGTGGATGCAGTACCCGGTCGGCTACACGTTCAACGAGGCCGCCGGGCGGGCCGAGCTCGTCGACATCGTGGCCGTCCTCACCTCGCCGGTGGCGCTCATCACCTTCGCCCATACGATCCCCGCCGCGTTCATGACCGGCGGCGCATTCGTGGCCGGGGTGGCGATGTGGCGGCTCCTCCGCCATCCCGACATCGACCGGGCTGCCTACCGCACGGCGGCGAAGGTCGGCGCCTGGATGCTCGTGGTGTCCGGCCTCCTCGTCGTCGTCACCGGCGACGTCCAGGCCCGGATCATGACCGACGTCCAGCCGATGAAGATGGCCGCCGCCGAGGCGCTCTGGGAGACGACCGACTCGGCCGGCCTCTCGCTCTTCACGATCGGCACGCTCGACGGCTCCGAGGAGATCTTCTCGATCCGGGTGCCGTACCTCCTGTCGTTCATGGCCACTGGCGATCCGACCGGCACCGTGGAGGGGATCAACAACCTCCAGGCGCAGTACGAGGCGGAGTTCGGCCCGGGCGACTGGACGCCGAACATCCCGGTCGCCTACTGGGGCTTCCGCCTGATGATCGGGGCCGGGGCCCTCGCCGCCCTCGTGGCGGTCTGGCTCCTGTGGCGGATGCGCAAGGACCGGATGCCGTCGCGGCTGATGGTCGCGACGGCGATCCTCCTGCCGTTCCTGCCGCTCGCCGCCAACTCCATCGGCTGGATCTTCACGGAGATGGGCCGCCAGCCCTGGATCGTCTGGGGGCTGATGACGACGCCGCTCGGCGTGTCGCCGTCGAACCCGTGGTACGCGGTGGCGATCACGCTCGTCGGCTTCACCCTCATCTACGGGGCCCTGGCGATCGTCGAGGTCGGCCTGCTGCTCCGCCAGGTGAGGCTCGGGCTCCCGGAGGCCGACGCCGACGCGGGCGTCCACGGCGAGGGCGAGCCCTCGCTCGGGCTCGGGTACTGAGGGGCTGTGACGATGGATCTCCCGACGATCTGGTTCATCCTCATCGCCGTCCTCTGGATCGGCTACTTCGTCCTCGAGGGCTTCGACTTCGGGGTCGGCATCCTGCTCCCGGTCATCGGTCGGAACGAGCCGGAGCGGCGGGCGATGCTCCGCACGATCGGCCCGGTCTGGGACGGCAACGAGGTCTGGCTGCTCGTCGCCGGCGGGGCGACGTTCGCGGCGTTCCCGGAGTGGTACGCCACCCTCTTCTCGGGCTTCTACATCGCGCTGTTCGCGATCCTCGTGGCCCTCATCTTCCGTGGGATCGCCATCGAGTACCGCAACAAGCGGACCAGCGTCGCGTGGCGTACGCGCTGGGACTGGGCCATCGCGATCGGCTCGTTCGTCCCCGCCCTGCTCTGGGGCGTCGCCTTCGGCAACATCGTGCAGGGCGTGCCGATCGATGCCGACAAGGAGTTCACCGGCACGTTCTTCACGCTGCTCAACCCGTTCGGCCTGCTCGCCGGCCTGACGACGCTGCTGCTGTTCATCACCCACGGCGCCGTCTTCCTCGCCCTCAAGACGGAGGGCGTGATCCGCGAGCGAGCCAACCGGACGGCGTGGCTGGTCGGGCTGCCGACCGCGCTCGCCGCGGTGGCGTTCCTCGCCTGGGCCCAGGTGCTGAGCGGCAGCCCGCTCTCGATCGCGGCGGCGGTGATCGCGGCCGGCGCGTTCGTCGTCGGGCTCGTCGCGAACCGGCTGAAGCGCGAAGGGCTCGCGTTCCTCGGGACGGCGCTGGCGATCGCGTTCGCGGTGATCAGCCTCTTCGCCGCGCTGTTCCCCGACGTGATGCCCTCGTCGACGGATCCGGCCTACAGCCTGACGATCACCAACGCATCGTCGACGACGTACACGCTGACGATCATGACCGTCGTGGCCGTCGTGTTCACCCCGATCGTGCTCGTCTACCAGGGCTGGACGTACTGGGTCTTCCGCAAGCGGGTCGCCTCGCCGCCGGTCGCCGTCGAGAGCTGAGCCGATGGCCGAGTCCCCCGGCCGTGCATGACCCCGGCTGACCGGCGCCTCCTCGCGTCGGGGCGGGTCGCGACGGCCGCCCTCGCGGCGGCCGTCGTCCTCGGCGTCGTCAGCGCGCTCCTCGCGGTCGCCCAGGCGGGGCTGCTCGCCGGCGCGATCGCCGGGGCGATCGAGGACGGCCTCGGGCCGGCCGACCTCGCGGCGCCGCTCGTGCTTCTCGCGGCCGTCTTCGCGGCGCGCGCGGGGCTCGGCTGGGGCGCCGAAGTCGTCGCCCAGCGGATCAGCGGGGTCGTGAAGTCGGACCTCAGGCGGCAGGTCCTCGGCCGGGCCGTGGAGCTCGGGCCCCGCTGGGCGTCCGAGGCTCGCAGCGGCGAGCTCGTCCTCCTGGCGACGCGCGGCCTCGACGCGCTCGACGGCTACTTCGCGCGCTACCTCCCGCAGCTGGCCCTCGCCGCGATCGTGCCGGTGGCGGTCGTGCTCTGCCTGGCCACGGCGGACCTCGTCGCGGCCCTCACCGTGGCCCTGACCGTGCCGCTCATTCCCGTCTTCATGGTGCTCGTCGGGCGGATGTCCGAGACCCGCCGCCGCCGCCGCTGGGACGCGCTGTCTCGCCTCGCCCACCGGTTCCTCGACGTCGTCGCCGGGCTGCCGACCCTCCGCGCGTTCGGCCGCGCGGACGCGCAGGTCGCGATCCTCCGCCGCGCCACCGACGCCTACCGCGTCGAGACGATGGGGACGCTGCGCGTCGCCTTCCTCTCGGCCCTCGTGCTCGAGCTGCTGGCGACCATCTCCGTCGCCCTCGTCGCCGTCGGCGTGGGGCTGCGGCTCGTCGACGGGGGCCTCGACCTCGCGACGGGTCTCTTCGCCATCGTCCTCGCCCCCGAGGCGTACCTGCCGCTGCGCCGGCTCGGCGCCGAGTTCCACGCCAGCGAGGAGGGGATCACGGCCGCCCGGCGGGCCTTCGCCGTCCTCGACGCGCCGGGGCCGCCGACCGGGGACGGGGCCGACGTTCCGGACCTCGCCGGCGGCCGGCTCGTCGTCGAGAGCGTGAGCGTGGTCCAGCCCGGGCGCGACGCGGCTGCGCCGGCGAGCGCCTCGCTGGAGGTTCGGGCGGGCGAGATCGTTGCGGTCGTCGGGGCGAGCGGTGCCGGGAAGAGCACCCTGCTCGCGGTGATCCTCGGGTTCGTGGCGCCGGACGCGGGCCGCGTGTCGATCGCCGGGGCCGACGGGTCGGCCGTCGACGTCGCGACGCTCGACGGCGACGCCTGGCGGCGGCGGGTGGGCTGGGTCCCGCAGGCGCCGTTTCTCTTCGAGGGCACCGTCGCCGACAACGTCCGGCTCGCGGCGCCCGGGGCCGGCGACGACGCCGTGGCCGAGGCCCTCGCGGCGGTCGGCCTCGGTGACCTCGACCCCGGGACCGTCCTCGGCGAGCGCGGGGCCGGGCTGTCCTCCGGTCAGCGCCGCCGGGTCGGGGTGGCCCGGGCGCTCCTGCGCGCCGCCCCGATCCTGCTCCTCGACGAGCCGACGGCCGGCCTCGACGATGCCGCCGAGGCAGCGGTCCTGCGGGCCGTGCGGGCGGCGGCCGATGCCGGGGCGGCGGTCCTGCTCGTGGCCCACCGGCCGGCGGCCGCGGCGATGGCCGACCGCGTCGTGGAGGTGGGCTGGGCGACGCTGGTCGTGGAACCGGCGGGCGCGCGCGGCAGGCCGCCCATTGCGGCGCCGGAGGCCACGGCGCCCGACGCGGGAGGCGCTTCGTGACGCCCCTGACGAGGATCGCCCTCCTCGGCCGCCCCGTTGCCGGTCGGCTCGCGGTCGCCGTCCTGGCGGGGGCGGGGGCGGCGGCCGCGGCCGTCGGCCTCGCCGCGACATCGGCGTGGCTCATCGCCCGTGCCGCCGAGCAGCCGCCGGTCCTCTACCTGTTCACCGCCGTCACCGCCGTCCGGGCCTTCGGGATCGCGCGGGGCGTGCTCCGCTACGCCGAGCGCGTCGCCGCCCACGACGCCGCGTTCCGCGTCCTCGGTGAGCTCCGCGCGGACGTGTACGCTCGTCTCGCCCGGCTCGCGCCGGCCGGCCTCGCTGAGCTGCGCACGGGCGACCTCCTGGCGCGCCTCGTCGGCGACGTCGACGGCCTGGCGGACGTCTGGTTGCGCGTGCTCCTGCCCTACGCCGGGACGGGCATCGTGGCGCTCGGGGCCGTGCTGCTCGTCGGAAGCCTCGTCCCGGGTGCCGGCATCGCCCTCGCGGCCGGGGTCCTCGTGACGGCGGTCGGAGCGCCCCTCGCGGCCTCCGCCGCCGCCCGCCGGGCCGACGCTCGGCTTGCCCCGGCGCGCGGGGCGCTGGCGGACGCGGCGGTGGACCTGCTCCGCGGGGCCCCGGAGCTGCTGGCCACGGGCGCGGCTGCTCGCGCCGTCGACGGCATCGTGGCGATCGACGCCCGCCTCGCGACGGAGGAGCGGCGGGTCGCCGCCGGGTCCGGCGTCGGCAGCCTCATCGCCGGGCTCGCGGCGGGCGCGTCGACGTGGGCGGCCGTCGTGCTCGGGATCGTCGCCCTCCGGGAGGGTTGGCTCGCCGGCGTCGCCCTCGCCGTCGTCGCCCTCACGCCGCTCGCCGTGCACGAGATCGTCGCCCCGCTCGCGCCGGCCGCCCGCGCCCTGCCGGGGCTGGCCGCGTCGGCGCGGCGCGTCGTCGACGTCCTGGACCGCCCCGACCCGGTGCCCGACCCGCGGGCTCCTGCGGCCGTCCCCGCGGGCCCTCTCGGCCTGCGGGCGCGCGGGCTCCGCCTCCGCTATCCGGGGACCAACCGCGACGCCCTCGGTCCGCTCGACCTCGTCGTGCCGCCGGGCGGGCGGGCGATCGTGACCGGTCCGAGCGGCTCGGGGAAGACGACGCTTGCCGCCGCCTGCCTCCGCTTCCTCGCCCCGGCCGGCGGCACGCTGGAGCTCGACGGCCCGGGCGGCGGCGTCGACCTCGCAACCCTCGCCGGGGACGACGTCCGCCGCGCGGTCGGGCTCTGCGAGCAGGATCCCCACGTCTTCGACGCGACCGTTGCCGACAACCTGCGCCTCGCTCGACCGGGCGCGTCGGACGACGAGCTCCGCGCGGCCTGCGCCGCCGCCCAGCTGCTCGGCTGGGTCGAGTCGCTCCCGGATGGCCTCGCGACGGCGGTCGGGGAGCACGGGGCCCGCATCTCCGGCGGCCAGCGGCAGCGCCTCGCCCTGGCCCGGGTGCTCCTCGCCGACACGCGGATCGTCGTCCTCGACGAGCCGACCGAGCACCTCGACGAGGCGACCGCCCGGGCGTTCGTCGCCGACCTCGAGGCCGGCGTCCGGGACCGGACGGTCCTCGTGCTGACCCACCGCCCCGACCTGTTCGACGAGGCCCGGTGGCCCCGTGCCGCCGACCTGGGCCCAGGCGACACGGCGCCCCTGCCCGCCCCCGCGAGCGCCGCCCCGGGTCGACCCGGTCCCGGCGAGGCTACCTGACGACGACCTTCACGCTCCAGCTCCCGATCTGGTCGATCGGGTCGCCGGCCTTGCCGCGGTACGCGCGGACGTCGATGCGGTACGTGCCCGCCCGCTTTGCCCGCAGCTGGATCGTGTAGGCGCGGGCCTTCCCGGGCGCCGGGGCCGCCCACTCCACGTAGATGACGCCCTCGGAACCCGTGGCCGTCCGGCAGTCCGGGACGCACCCGACGATCGGCGTCCGCCGGCCGACGACATAGCCGTCGCCTTCGACCTGGGCGCTCAGACGCCCCGCCTTCAGCTTGCCCGGGTTGCGCACGCGCAGGGTCAGCTCGATGAGGCGGCCCACGGACGTGCGGCTCGTGTAGGTCAGCGTGTCGTTGGCCACGAGCCGCGGCGTCGGCTCGGGCGCGACCGTCGGCTCGGGCGTCGACGTCGGCGCGGCCGTCGGCGGCTCGGTCGCGAGCCCGGCCGGCGTCTGCTCCGGTCCGGTCACGTCCCGCTCCTCCCACGCCGCCGCGCAGGCCTCCGCCCACGCGGGTGTCGTCGACCAGGCCCCGACGGCCGCCGCCGCCTCCTCCTGCGCCGGGAGCGCGACCTCGGCCTGCCACGTGGTGTAGGCCCCGCGCGCCTCGTCGATCGCGGCCGCATCGCCGCCGACCTCGGCGGCGACGACGGCGGCTGCGAGCCGGGACCCTTCGCCGTACGTGGCCTCCAGGACACCGACCGCCCGCTCGACCTCCGGCGAGGCGATCTCGAGTCGGCGCGCCGAGCCGGCG
The DNA here is from genome assembly GCA_963736545.1 of uncultured Chloroflexia bacterium. Classification (GTDB taxonomy): domain Bacteria; phylum Chloroflexota; class Limnocylindria; order Limnocylindrales; family CSP1-4; genus CTSoil-043. The sequence goes on along the minus strand of CAVTPA010000001.1, from coordinate 1,793,780 downwards.
ACCGACGGGCCGCCCTCCAGGTCGGGAAGGCTGTGGCCGAGGCACCACGACTTCTGTCCCGCGGACAGCTCCGGGGGCCCGAAGGCCGAGCATCCGACCACCGCGAGCCCGAGCGTCGCGACCGCGACCACGGCCCGCCAGCGCTGCCTTCCCACGACGAGGCCCTCGAGCGTCCCCACCGGCGTCATCGTCCGACCCTCCTGGCACGCCCGGAAGTGCGCTTCGGCAGGTGTTCCCGTGACTCGGGGCCGGACGGCTCTGGCGGCGTCCCGCCCGGGCGCCGGACGATCGGCCCGATCGATTCCCGGAGCCGGCGGAGCCCGGTCGCCGGGAACCGAGGGCGGGAGGGCGTGGCGTGCGGTCCGCGAGGCGCGCGGGCGCTCGGCAGATCGCGTCCCTGGCGGCTCCGTGCGCCCTCGTCCTCGTCGTCGCCACGACCATGGCCCCCGTCCGCGCCCGCGCCGCAGACCCGACGCCGGAGCCGATCCGCCTTCCCCCGATCACCGACCTGGCGGTCGGGTCGCAGCACGCGTGCGTGCTCGTCGAGGGGGGCGAGGTCTGGTGCTGGGGGTTCGCGACGGACGGGGCGCTGGGCGCTGGTCCCGACGTCACCTCGGCCGACGAGCCCGTCCTGGCGGAGCTTTCGCGCCCGGCCGTGGCGATCGAGGCGGGATTCGAGGGAACCTGCGCGATCACCGATGACGGCGCGGCCTGGTGCTGGGGTCGCAACGAGAGCGGTGAGGTCGGCGACGGGACGCTCGTCAACCGCTTCGTGCCGACCCGGGTGGTCGGCCTCGACCGACCGGCCCTCGCGATCGCGCGCGGCCACGACCACGCCTGCGCCGTCCTCGACGACGGGTCGGCATGGTGCTGGGGCGACAACACCGTCGGCGCGCTCGGCACGCGTCGCCTCGAGGGCAGCCGGGAGCAGGAGCCAGCCCCGGTCCAGGTTCCCGGCGTCCCGGACCTCGCCGCGATCAGCGCCGGGGAGGGCTTCACCTGCGGCGTCTCGCCGGACGGGGCCGCCTGGTGCTGGGGAACCGACCTCTACGACGAGGTCGGCCGCGGCGACGACTCCGACTCGTACGTCCCGGGACCGGTCGCCGGGCTCGCCGGCGGCGTCGACCGCCTCGACGCCGGCGCCGACCGCGCCTGCGCCGTCCGCGACGGGACGCTCCTCTGCTGGGGTCTCCTGCGACCCGACCTCGCCGAGAGCGGCGGCCGCGAGGCGGCCGTCGAGCCGGTGCCGGCGCCGGTGAGCCTCGGCGGTGTGCCGGCCGCGGAGGTCGACACCTCGAACGGGTATCACGTGTGCGCGATCGACGTCGACGGCGTGACGTGGTGCTGGGGGAACGCCGAGGTTGGGCAGCTCGGGCCGAGCGTCCCCGACGACACGGTGTGGGTTGCCACGCCGGTGCGCCAGGACGTGCCCGCCGCGACGACGGTCCGCACCGGGTACGACCTGACCTGCTCGCTGCCGGCCCCGGACGACCTCCGCTGCTGGGGCGACGGTGACCCGGTGGCCCGCAACCCGTGGACCGGCGAGACCGGGCCTCCGGCCGGCGGCTTCCGAGAGCCGGGACCGCTCGTGCCAACCGTCACGACGTACATCCCGACGCCGGCCGACGTCTCGACCGATCCGCCGGTCGTCGGCGCCAACCTGCTCCTGGCCGCGGCCGTGATGATCCTCTTCACGATCGCGGGGGAGCTCCTCAACCGGACCCTCGCCGAGAACGAGGACGCGTTCGCGGCCCGGGGCGGCGTGCTGGCACGCCTGCGGCGAGCTCGGCGACGGCTCGACGCGGCGCTCGAGCGTCGACTGGGGCACGGCCGCGTCCTCACGGTCGTCCAGCTCGCGGGGATCGCCGCGATCTACGGCCTGGTCTTCTCGCTCCTCGACCGGACGTGGGACCCGTTCAGCGCCACCGGGCTGTGGCTCTTCCTCTCGATGGCTGTCGCCTTCGGCATCGTGGGGATCGCCGACGACCTCGCCTGCTGGAGCCTGGCCCGGCGCTGGGGCGTGGCCGCCGACCTCGACCTCCGCCCGGGGAACCTTCTCGCAGCCGTGACCTCGACCTTCGCCTCGCGGATCGCGGTGCTCCTGCCCGGGGTCATGATCGGGATGCCCGAGGCGCTCGAGGTCGACGTCGAGGCGCTCGACGACCGCCGGCGCGCCAGGCTCGCGGCCGTCGGGCTCGGGACCATCGCCGTCATCGGCGCCGTGGCGTGGGCGATCACGCTCGTGACGGCGGTCGCCGGATCGTCCGGCGACGAGGGCTCGGCCGTCCTTCTCGGCGGGATCGAGGCGTTCTTCCTCGTCGTCTTCGCGGTGACCGTCCAGAACGGCTTCGCCCAGCTGCTCGCGTTCCGGGGCACGCCCGGCCGGGTGCTGCGGACGACGCACCGCTGGGCCTGGATCGCGGCCCTCGTCCTGGTGACGTTCCTGTTCTGGCACACGCTCGTGAACCCGCGCGGCGACCTCGCAACCGCGCTCGGCGAGACGAACGTCATCGCCTTCATCGCCACGGCCGTCGGCTTCGTCGTCGTCAGCGCCGCGACCTGGGCCGCCTTCCGGCTCCGGCGCAGCCGCGCGACGGCGGCGGCAGCCCGGTCGCCGGCGGAGCCGGGGCTGCCGGGGAACGCCGACCGGGACGCGGCGATCGTCGACGCGGCGATCGTCCCTGCCTCCGCGGTGGCCCCCGCCCCCGCTCCGGACGCGGCCGCCGTGCCCGGCCGCGAGCTGGCCGCCGTGCCGGCTCCCGCCCCGGCACGGCCGGCCGTCGCCGAGCCGATCGTGTCGGCCCCGCCGCCGAACCCGGGCCCAGCCGTCGCACCGCCGGACCCCTCGGTCTCGTTCGACCTCGAGGTGATCGCCGACCGCCGCCTCGTGAGCCCCGTCCGCCTCGTCCTCCGGCCCGACGGGATCGCCCTCGTCGGATCCTGGGTCAGGGCCCGGGCCGATCGCGCGTTCGGGACCGTCAACCGGCTGGCGCTGCTGCTCGTGGTGGCCGGTGGCATCGGGCTCGCCCTGCTGACGACCGTGCCCGGGTTCCGCTTCTACCAGGTGCCGTGGCTCCTGCCGTCGGCCGTGGTCGCGGCGGTCGTCCTCGCGGTCGTGTCGATCGTCGCCAAGGCGTGGCGTGGTCGCCAGGTCTGGAGCGGCGAGGTCGTCGTGTCGGCCGCGCAGCTCGTCGGCGTGCGCTCGTCGCTCGATCGCTCCCGCCTCGCCATCGCGCTCCTCGTGCCGCCGATCATCGGCGGCGTGATCTACGCGGCCGTCGTCGGACCGAAGGTCGTCCGCCTCCGCGGGCCGTTCGACCCGGAGCGCCAGACGGCGGTCGAGGTCCGGCTCCGCTGCCACGACCGCGACGAGGCCGCCGACATCGTCGCCCGGATCCGGGCGATCCGCAGCGATCGAACCACGGAGGCTTCCTGGACATGAGACGGATCGTCGCGCTCGCCGTCGCGGGCCTCCTCGTCGCGGGCGCCTGCTCGGAGGCGTTCGAACCGCCGCCCATCGACGGCGTCCCGACGGTCGGGCCGCCGGGCGCGGAGGTCACGCCGGCGGGCGAGCCGACACCCACACCGACACCCGAGGCGACGCCGGCCGAGATGAACGTCGGCGCCCTCCCCGAGGAGGGCGACGTCGAGCTCCCCGTCCGCGTGCTCGGCTGGATCGAGCCCGGCAGCTCCATCCTGTGCGGCTCGGGGACGTGCTACGTCGACCTCCACGACGCGTACGACCCCCGACGCCAGGTGAGCCTCCAGGTTGCGACGGACGCGGAGGGCACTCCGAACACGATGGTGAGCCTCGGCTCGGGGTACGCCGACGCCGACCTGCGGGTGACGGCGGACGACGGCTCGCTCCTGCGCTCCGGCGACCATGCCTGGATCACGGGCACGTGGCGGGCCGACGGCGACACGCTCGACGCGACGACGATCGAGCCGGGCGCGCAGCCCGACCTGAAGGTGGTCGCATCGACGATCGCACGCCTGAGGTCGAAAAAGGCCGGAACGTACGTGCGCGTCGCGGGCCGTCTCGCCACGCCCTTCATGCTCACCTGCTTCGGCGGCACGTGCAACCTGCGCCTCGAGGACGCGGCCGGCCGGACCGTCCGGGTCGAGGTGCGTCTCGGGGCCAGGGGCGAGGTCCGGGCCAACACGATGTGGCCGCTCAAGGACAGCTTCCGCGAGAAGGATCTGCGCGTGATCGACGCGCGGGAGCGGACGACCCGGTCCGGCGACCGCGTCGTCGTCGAGGGATGGCTCATGAAGGCCGACGATGGGACGCCATACCTCGACCCGATCGCGAAGATCGTGCGCCGCGGGAGCTGACGGCCCCGGCGAAGACGCTCAGTCAGCAGTGGCGCACCGTTCGTCAATGCGCACCGACGGTCAGCTGCGCGTCAGCGCGTCCGCGTGACCTTGCTGAGGCCGGGCGGAGCGTCCGGATCGTACCCACGGGCGCGGGCCACGGCCTCCGCGACGAGGAAGCCCGGCAGCACGTAGGCCAGCGGCGTGAGGGGCTCGGGCAGGTCGCGCGCGACGGCGAGCGCCCGGCTGCGGGCCGCAACCTCGCCACTGCCGATCGTCCACGGGACGATGCCGCGCCGGCCGGCCACGGCGAGCGCGTCGTCGACGGCCGTCCCGGCAGGCCCGTCGGGACGGATCGCGAGGGTCGGCACGTCGGGGCCGGCCACGACGACCGGGCCGTGGAGGAGGTCCGCCGTCGAGAAGCCGTCGGCGAAGATCCGGCCCGTCTCCTTGAGCTTGAGGGCGACCTCGAGGGCGGTCGCGAAGTTGTGCCCACGCGACACGACGAGGGCCTCGTCGCCGGCCGCGAACGCCTCGACGCACTCGCGGCCGGCCCCCGCGAGCCACGCGCCGGCGCCTCGGAGCGTCGTCTCCAGCGCGTCGGGGAGGGCCCCGAGCGCCGCGGTCCAGCCCGCCGGGATCCCGCCGCGCTCGGCGAGGCGCGCCACGAGCCCCGCGACGACCGCGAGGGAGGCCACGTACGTCTTGGTCGCCGCGACGGCGCGCTCCTCGCCGGCCCGCAGGTCGAGGACGAGCTCGGCCGCCCTTGCGAGCGGCGATGCAGGATCGTTCGTGATCGCGAGCGTCGGCGCGCCGGCAGCCCGCGCGGCCTCCAGGACGGCCGCGACGTCGGGCCCGGCGCCCGACTGGGAGATGCCGACGAGGAGCACGTCGTCCCAGCGGAGTCGGGCCCCGTAGACGGTCGTCACGGACGCCGCCGCGAGGCCGACCGGGATCCCGAGCGTCGTCTCCAGCAGGTAGCGGGCGTACACCCCGGCGTGATCGGACGTGCCGCGGGCGGCGACGAGGACGAAGCGGGGCGCTCGCGCCGCGATCTCCGCAGCGACCGCGTCGAGGTCGCCGGCGCCGTCGTCGAGCGCTCGTCCGACGACGGCCGGGATCTCCGCGATCTCGCGGGCCATGCTGGTGACGGTGCCGGGCCTCACGCGCTGATTGTCCCGCGTTCGCGGGCAGGGCGTGCGTCGGTGGCTCCCGGGACCGGCGTGCCGCGGGCTGCGGTTCCTACGTCGGCCGCCGGGCCGTCCAGTCCGGTCGCTCCTCGCCGTCCGATCGGACGTACCGCCGCCCGATGAGGGCGTAGGCGGGGAGCCGCCCGAGGGCCTCGGAGAGCGAGCGGCTGGGGCGGCCGTCCCGCCCGGCGACGGCGAGCATCGCGTCGGCGGCCTCGCCGGACGGCCGGGCGTCGACGACGGCGAGGTCGATCGTGACCCGGCCCGGCTCCGCGAGCCCGAGGGTGGCCACGGCGTCGGCCGGCGGGCCGCCCGACTCGTACTCGGCCCGAACCTCGGCCTCGGCCCGCCAGCGTGGCCGGCGCAGGAGGATCTGGCGCCAGATTCCGGCCACCGCCGGGCTCACCCGGCCGTCGCCGGGTGCCGGGGTCAGCACCACGTCCTCGCCGCGGCCCCACCTGGCGGCCTGGTGGAGGAGGGCGTACTCGTCGAGGTCGGCGTAGCGCCGGAGGTCGTCGGCCGGCGAGCCATCGCCGAAGATCGCCCGGATCGAGGGTCCGAAGGCCTCGGCCAGGTCGAGGTCGATGCCCCGGACGGTGCGGTGGAAGTAGACCTGCTGGTACATGAACAGCCGCGCCGTGAGGAACATCTCGAGGGCCGCGAGCCCCGACTCGTAGAGCGTGAGGCCCGCGTCCGAGATGAACGCGTAGCGGCGCAGGCGCTCGGCGTCGACAGGCCCCGCCGAGACCCCGGTGAGGTACGCGTCGCGCCGAACGTAGTCGAGGTTGTCGACGGTGAAGACGCCCGAGAAGAGGGGCTGGAGCCAGCGAACCCAGCGCGGCATCGCGGGGTCGTCGAGCGGCGGCTTGGAGACGAGGAATGCCACCCAGGCGGGGTCGACCAGCTCGTCGGGAGCGAACGCGTCGCGGGCGGGGATCCCGGCGCCCGGGGCCCGGCGGAGGCGGCGGACGAGGTCGCCGAGCTCGCGCTCGATGATCAGCTGCGACAGGTCCTCGTGGGTGAGCGGCTTTCCCTCCGGGCGCCGCGGGTCCTCGGGAGCCGGGAACGCCGCGAGCACGTGGTCGTCGAAGAAGTGGGCGAAGGGACCGTGCCCCACGTCGTGGAGGAGGCCGGCGACCCGAAGCGTCTCGACGACGAGCCCCTCCGACGGCGGCCGCAGGCCCGGGTCGGCGTGGGCGAGCGTCTCCGCCAGCGACGGGTAGAGCTGGCGGCCCCACAGGCCCGCCTCGTGCATGACGCCGAGGCCGTGGGTGAACCTGGAGTGCTCCGCCGTCGGGAAGACCCACCGGGCGCTCTGGAGCTGGCTGATCCGCCGCAGCCGCTGGAGCCACGGCGTGTCGAGGAGGTCCTCCTCGGCGGCGTCCTCCGGCGGCAGGCCGGCGGCGTGCGCCTCCGCGGGCGCGAGCCGTTTCGTCAGCTCGATGTAGCCGTGGATCGGGTCGCTGATGAGGTTGACGGCGGCGAAGCGGGCCGGGCGCATGACCGCATTGTCCTCGCCTGGCGCCGGCGGGGAAGGGCCGACCGTCAGGGGACCCAGATGCCGACCGGCGCGCTCGGCCGGCCGACGTTGCCGGCCCGGTCGCGGGCACGGACGATGATCTCGTAGCGGTGGCCGCGGGCGCGGTCGGCGAGCTTCAGGCTCGTCGCCGTCGTGTTGTCGCGGACACGCCTCCAGTCGCCGCCGTCGCGGCGGACCCAGACGTCGAAGTCGCGGAGCTTCGACCAGTGCGTCTGGAGGGCCGGGTCCCGCCCGCTCCACGTGAACGCGATCGTCGTGCCGCTGCGCGAGGCGTTCACGACCGTCGCCCGCGGCGGGGTGTGGTCGCGCGACTCGGTGAAGACGCCGCTGGCGAAGACCTGGCCGTCCTCGAGGCGCGGGACGATGCCGAAGCCGACGTAGTTGAAGGTCCGGCTCATGAGCGCGGCCCAATGCGTCGGGCTCTTCTTCCAGGCGGCGTAGATCGAGGCGGCGGTCGTGCTCCGCAGGCCGCCCGGCCAGCGGGCGATGATCTCGCCCCAGCCGAACCACTGCACCGATGCCTCCGAGAGCGGCGGGGTGAGGCTGCCGCCGGCGGCCTCGTGGCTGAACGAGGTCGAAGCGGCCAGGTTGCCCGCCCGGTCCTGGGCGATGGTCGCCAGGCGGTCGTCGAGGCGCAGCGGCCGCAGGCCGCGCTCGGTCCGGTCGCGGTTCGCGAGGTCGAGGATGGCCGTCGCGACCGACGACGCGGTCGTTGCGGCCGCCGCCGGGGCGGGTCGCAGCGGGAGCGCGAACGTCGCCGCGAGGACGGCGAGGACGACGAGGAGTCGGCCCCGCGTCCTGCGCCGGGCCGGTCCGTGGGCAGGCATGGGGGCGAGGCTACCCGCCGGTTCGCGCTCCCGTCCTTGGCCCGATGGTCACAGGACCGGGGGACCAGCGGCACGTTGTCGGCCGGTTCGAGCGTGGCGGCCGCGCGCCCAGGATCGCGCGCCGTCGGTCGCGCGCCGTCGAGCCCGTCGCGGTCGCGCGCCGTCGACCCGGTCAGCGATAGCGGCCGGCGGCGGCCGCGACGAGGCCGGCGACCTCGTCGCGCAGGGCCACTGGCCCGAGCACCTCGACGTCCGGGCCCCAGGACAGGATCCAGGCCCGGATCTCGACGGTGCCGGAGACCGTCGCCCGCCACGTGAGCGAGCCGTCCGGCTCCCGGGACACGATCTGCGTCGGGTGCCAGGTCGTCTCCGCGACGCGCGACGCGACGGTCGGGCCGAAGCGGAGCACGACCTCGACCTCGCCCTGGTCGGCGATGATCCCCCAGGCCCGGTCGAGGGCCTCCTCGACGACCCCGTCGGCCGGCGCCTCGAAGGTCTCGGCGCTGACCGAGAGCCGCTGGATGCGCTCCAGCTTGAAGGTGCGGATCGCCTTCCTCGTCTCGTCCCAGCCGATCAGGTAGAGGGCGTGTGTCTCGGCGGACGGCTCGATGAGGTAGGGGTGCACCCGAGCGGTGCGGGGGCCGCGGGTCGGGTCGTACGTGCTGGCGTCGTACGTGAGCTCGACGATCCGGCGCTCCGCCCAGGCGTGCGTGAGGGCCCGCAGCCGGCGGGCCCCGTCGGGGTCGGGCGGGCGGCGGGCCATGACGTCGAGGGTGCGCTCCACGTGCCGTCCCAGGACCTCCGGGAGCGCCTCGCCGAGCTTGAGGAAGGCCGACGCGAGGTCGGGGTCGTAGGCGTCGGCGTACTTGGCCATGAGCCGGGCGGCCAGGAAGACGGCCATCGCCTCGCCGAGCGTCAGGCGGAATGCCGGCAGCAGGGCCCCCTCCACGAGACCCCAGCGGCCGTTGCCGTCGGACCAGACCGGGATCTCCATCTCCTTCTGGAGGGCGTCGAGGTCGCGGTAGGCGGTCCGCTTGGCCATGCCCAGGAAGCGGGCGAGCTCGGCCGCCGTCACCCCCTCGGGATGCGCGTCGAGGTAGCGGACGACCTTGTAGAAGCGGGCCAGGCGATCCCGCTTGCGCCCGCCGTGGCGGTCCTGGTCCGGCTCGTCCCAGCGATCCATCGGTTCCTCCAGCTCAGCCTGCCGGTGGCACGAGGTTGACGGGCTCGCCACGATACGTCGCGTCGAGCACGACCGAGACGTCGGCGCGGATCGCGTCCTCCTCGAGGTCGTAGCCCGGCCCACCGAGCCGGCCCTCGACCCGCCCCAGCTGGCCGTCGGCGAAGACCCACACGTCGAGCTCACCGCGCCAGTCGGAGAGATCGGCGGTCCCGACGAGCCAGCGCACCTGCGGGAACGCCGCCCGGAAGACCGTCCCGTCCACGGCGATCCGGCAGCGCCGCGCCCGCGCCCCCTCGACGTAGGCGAGGCCGAGGTCCTCGGCCGCGGCGCGGTCGGGGACGGCCAGGGCGGCTTCGAGGACGGCGAGGTCGAGCGCCTGCCGCGCGGCCAGCTCGGGGCCGACCGGCGACCAACGGCTCCCGGTCTCACGGACCCAGGCGCCGTCGCCGACGGCCGCGGCGCCCGCGAGCCCGACGGCGCGGACGGTCGTCACCTCGGCGAGCCAGCGGTAGTCGCTCCCGGAGCGCGTGCCGCGCAGGGCGGCGAGGCCGAGGGAGCCGTTGTCGAGCCGGCCCTCGAGCTCCATCGTGACGATGGCCGTCGGCCCGACCCGGAAGGGCTCGTCGCAGTCGGGCGGCACGAGGTCCGGGTCGGTCGGGCCGTAGCGGGAGGCGACGGCGGGCTGGTCGCGCAGGGCGACCTCGTTGGCGATCGCGGCGCCGGCCACGACCGCCCCCGACAGGATCGCGAGCCCGAGCCCGAGCGCGATCGCCGTGCCGAGTCGCCCGGGGCGACCGCTCTCCGGCCCCCGCATCCGCCGCGCGATCCCGAGGCCGGCGAAGAGCGACGTCCCGAGGATCGCGAGCCCCCACGGGTAGGCCGCCTCGAGCGACGGGAGCAGCGTCTGGAACCCCTGCCCGACGAGCTGGGTGACGAGGCCGGCAAGGCTCGGCAGGAGGATGATCATCGTCGCGACGCCGAGCGCGGCGATCGAGCGGAAGGCGAGGCGACCACGGGCCGCGGGCGGCCACGCGACCGCGACGATCGCGACGGCGAGCGGCACGAGCGAGGCGAGGCCGACAAGGAGGTCCGCGGGGCCGCCGGGGCGGTAGCCGCCGAGGAGCAGCAGCGCCACCACGGCCCACAGCCCGGCCAGGCCGACGGCGATGAGGCGGAGCTCCAGCAGCCGAACGCGCATGGGCTGAGTCTAGCGATGCGCCGCGTGGGGCCCGGGGCCGGCTCGACCTCGTCGAGCGGGACGCCTCTGCTAGATTGTGCGAGGCGCGTGCACGAACGGCATCGCGTCCAGGGAGGACCACATGAGCGATCAGAACGCCCCCGTGCCGCCGGCACCCGGGCCGGAGCCCGGCCCGGAGGCGGCGCCCGCCTCGCAGCCTGCGCTCGGCCAGGAGCCCGCGCCGGCCCCGGGGGCCGCGCCCGGCGCGGCCAGCCCGACGCAGCAGATCCCGACACCGCAGGGCGCAGCCGCCGCCCCGCCCCCGACCACCCCGGTGAGCGGCACCACCTCGACGGGCAGCGCCGGCGGAGGCGATCGCCGGACGGTGCTCGTCGTGAGCGCCGTCGTCCTCGTGGGGATCATCCTTGCCGCCGCGTTCCTGATCTTCGGCGGCGGTGGTGCCTCGCCGAGCCCGAGCCCGGCACCCACTCCGGCGACGACCGACGCGGCCACCGAGGCACCCACCGAGGCCCCGACCGAGGCGCCCACGGCCGAGCCGACGCCGACGCCCAACGCGTGTGCGCCGGAGAACCTCGCCGTGCTGACGGCGGGCACGCTCACGATCGGCACCGACAACCCGGCCTACCCGCCGTACTTCGCGATCCGCGAGGGCGGCAACACCCCGCCCTGGGAGGACCTCGGCTTCACCGGCGATCCGACGACCGGCGAGGGCTTCGAGAGCGCCGTCGCCTACGCCGTGGCCGACCAGCTCGGCTTCGCCGCCGATCAAGGTCACCTGGGTCGTCGTTCCGTTCGCGAACGCGATCGCCCCGGGACCGAAGGCCTACGACTTCGTCATCAACCAGGTCTCGTTCAGCGAGGAGCGGGCCGGGGCGGTCGACCTTTCGGACGGCTACTACGATCTCAACCAGGCCGTCGTCGCCCTGAAGGACAACCCCGCCGCCGCCGCGACCTCGATCGCCGAGCTCAAGGCCTACAAGTTCGGGGCCCAGGTCGGCACGACCAGCTACGACGCGATCGAGAACGTCATCGACCCGACCGCCGAGACGCAGGTCTTCAACGACAACGCGGGCGCGATCCAGGCGCTCCAGTCGAAGCTGGTCGACGCGATCGTCGTGGACCTGCCGACGGCGGACTACATCACCCGCGTCCAGCTCGTGGACGCCGACTTCAACCCGCTCGCCGCCATCGTCGGGCAGCTGGCTCCCGCCGGCGGTATCCAGGAGTACTTCAGCCTGGTCCTGGACAAGGACAGCGCCCTGACCGCCTGCGTCAACGAGGCGCTCGCCGCGCTCAGCGCGGACGGCACGCTCGACGAGCTGGCATCGACCTGGCTTCCCTTCCAGGAGGACGTGCCCGTTCTCCCGTAGCCCGCATCCTCCGTGTCCCTCAGCGGCGGCCCGCCGGACCTGGGTCTGAGCGCGACCCTCGGCCCGAGCGGGCCCCGCCTCGTGCGGGAGCGCGAGGACCGACGCCTCGCGCTCCGCTCGACGGCGATCGCATTGGTCGCGTCGATCGTCTTCTTCGCGATCCTCGGCTGGATCGTCGTCAACGCCCCCGGCTGGGCCGAGTTCCAGGCGGCGTTCCTCGATGCCGACCTGTTCTGGGCGTCGCTGCCGCGGCTCGTCGGGGCGTTCTGGACGAACGTCCGGCTGTTCCTGATCGCCGAGGTCCTGATCCTCGTGCTTCGGGCTGCTGCTGGCGGTCGCGCGCAGCCTCCCCGGCCCGGTGTTCTTCCCGGTCCGCATCCTGGCGACCGTCTACGTCGACATCTTCCGGGCCGTGCCGGGCGTGCTCGTCATCTTCATGCTCGGGTTCGGGATGCCCGCGCTCGGGATCGCCGGGATGCCGGTCGACCAGTTCTTCTGGGCGATCGTGACGCTGACCCTCGTCTACTCGGCCTACGTGTCCGAGGTCTACCGGGCCGGCATCGACTCGGTGCACCCGAGCCAGGAGGCCGCCGCGCGGTCGCTCGGCCTCTCGCGCCTCCAGACGCTGCGCTACGTCATCCTGCCGCAGGCCGTCCGGCGGGTGATCCCGCCGCTGCTCAACGACTTCATCGGCCTCCAGAAGGACACCGTGCTCGTCTCGTTCATCGGCGTCGTCGAGATCTTCCGGACGGCGCAGATCATCAACGCGGCGACGTTCAACTTCACGCCGTACGTCGCCGTCGCGCTCGTCTTCGTCGTCGTCACGATCCCGCTGGCCCGCTTCACCGACTGGCTCGTCGCCCGCGACCGGCGCCGCGCCGCGGCGGGCACGCGGTGAGCGGCAGCATCGCGCCTGCGACGGCACCGCCGCCGGCCGGCCGGGCCCTCGTCATCGAGGGCCTCCACAAGTCGTTCGGCAAGCTCGAGGTCCTGCGCGGCATCGACCTCGCCGTCGCCGAGCACGAGGTCGTCTGCCTCATCGGCGCGTCGGGGAGCGGCAAGTCCACGCTCCTGCGCTGCGTCAACCTCCTCGAGCCGATCGACGCCGGCCGGATCGTCGTCGACGGCGACGAGATCACGGCGCCGAAGGTCGACGTCAACCGGATCCGGCGGCGGATCGGGATCGTCTTCCAGGCCTTCAACCTGTTCCCCCACATGACCGTGCTCGACAACGTGACGCTGGCGCCGCGGAAGGCGCTCGGGATGAAGCCGGCCGACGCGGAGGAGCGCGGCCGGGCGCCTCCTGCGGCGGTTCGGGCTCGAGGAGAAGGCGCGCGAGTTCCCCGACCGGCTGTCCGGCGGCCAGCAGCAGCGCGTCGCGATCGTGCGGGCGCTGGCGATGGAGCCCGACCTCCTGCTCCTCGACGAGGTGACGAGCGCGCTCGACCCGGAGCTCGTGGCCGAGGTCCTCAACGTGATCCGCGAGCTCGCCGCCGGCGGCATGACGATGGTCATCGCGACCCACGAGATGGGCTTCGCCCGCGACATCGCGAGCCGGGTCTGCTTCCTCGACGCCGGCCGGATCCTCGAGGAGGGCCCGCCGGACCGGATCTTCAGCGCCCCGCGCGAGGAGCGGACGCAGCAGTTCCTGCAGCGGATCGTCGAGGCGGGCCGGCTGTAGCGGGGCGCCATGCGCCCGCGCCCGGCCGCCGGGTTCCCGGCGCCGTCACCGGGCTCAGCGGCCCAGCACCTCGTCCAGCGGAAGAATCTCGAGCCCGGCCGCGCCCAGGCCCTCGATGATTCCCGGCAGCGCCTCGAGCGTGCGCGCCCCGTCGAGCCGGAGGCGAACGATCGACCCGCCCTCGGCGCGCGACACGACCCGCGCGACGATGTCGAGCGCGATCGGGCCGCCGTCCTCCGGGCTGACCCCGTCGCCCGCGTCGACGTCCCAGGCCACGGCCCACGGCCAGCCCGCGGCCCCGGCTGCGGCGAGCTCCGCGGGGCTCGCCGCCCCGTCCGACGGCCGGAGGAGCGGCGCGGTCGACGCGCCGAGCACGCCCGCGACCGCCGCGTCGCCGGCGCGCAGGCCGCCCGCCGACAGCGGGGCCCCGGCCGGCCCGGTCAGCAGGCCGGTGGTCACGCTGCGTGCTCCGCCGAGTCGGTCGAGGACCGCGGCACCGGCCTCGTCACCGGGGTCGGCGGCTGCCGGTCCGACGAAGACCGTGGCCGGCACGCCGTTGACCTCGAGCCACTGCACGATGGCCTCGGGACCCGGGGCGTCGCCGGTGCCGCCGCCCCCGCCGTAGTCGAACGTCAGGGCCACGCCCGGCAGCGCGCGCGGGCCGTTCTCGACGAGAGCCGCGCTCCCGTCGACGGGAAGCGTCGGGAAGGGACCGACCACCGGATCGTCCGGCCCCGGATCGCTCGAGGCGGATGGCGGCAGGTCCTCGGGGTCGACGACCATGCCCGGCAGGTAGACGAGCTCCCAGCCGACCTCGATCAGGTCGGGGCGATACCGCGGCGAGTCCGGGTCGAGCGACGGATACCGGGCCCGGTTCCAGTAGGCAAGGCTCTCCGGCGTCGTCTCGAACCGGGCCGCGAGGGCGACGAGGCTGTCCCCGCGCTCGACGACGTGGATCGCGAACGTGGGCGCGGGTGCGGGTGTCGGGCGGTACGGGCGGGTCGGGCCGGGGGGGGAGGGGAGCGGCGACGGAGTCGTCGAGGCCGGCGCGGTCGCGCCGGGGAGCGAGCAGGCGGCCGCGAGCATCGCGGCGACGAAGGGACTGGCGGCCCGAAGCCGTGCGGAGCGCATGGCCGGATGCTAGGCGGGATCCCCGGGCGGCGTCGCGGGGCCGTCGACGTCGACGGGCTAGAGCGGGTCGAGCGGCGTCGGCGCCTGGAGCGCAAGCTCCCCGGCGAGCGCGAGGCCCTCGTCGGCGGTGGCGATCTCGGCGCGGCCGCGCCGCTTCGCGACGAAGCAGGCCCGGTCGGCGGCGAGGAGGACCTCGTCGGGCGTCGGGCCGTACTCCGGGTACGTTGCCGCGCCGATCGACGCCGAGATGCGGGAGGAGGATGCCGGCCCCCGGCCGTCCCGCAGCGTTGCCAGGGCCGTCCGGATGCGCTCGGCGAGGGCGAGCGCCCCGGCCGCGTCCGTCCCCGGGCAGAGGACGGTGAACTCGTCGCCGCCGTAGCGGAAGACCCGGTCGGACTCGCGGCAGGCTCTCTGGATCGCGCCGGACACTGCCCGCAGGACGTCGTCGCCCGCCTGGTGGCCGAGGCGGTCGTTGACCGATTTGAAGTCGTCGAGATCGAGCATGAGGAGCCCGAATCGCTCGCGCGTCTCGACGCTCCGCGCCAGCCACTCGCCGAATGTCCCCTGGTTGAGGAGCCCGGTCAGGTCGTCCGTCTGGGCCTCGATCTCCATCGCCCGGTAGGCCTCCGCGTTCCGGATCGCGACGGAGACCTGGGCCGCGAACAGCTGGACGAGCTCGAAGTCGTCGTCGTCGAAGCGGTTCTCCGACCCGAGGCGCTCGAGCGACAGGACGCCGCGGACCCCATCACGGCCGAGCAGCGGGACGCAGACCAGGCTGCCCTCGACGTCGCCCGTGGAGGCGAACTGGTGGATCCGGGGATCTCGGAGCTCGTCGCGGACGAGCTGGGGCAGCCCGTGCGCGAGGACCCATGTGGCCAGGCCCTCTTCGCCGGGCTCCCACGGCTTGATGTACTCGTCGGCGTGGACGCCGCGGGCCATGAGCGGCGTGAGAAGCCCGCTGCCGGGGTCGACCCACTCGATCGAGATGTTGTCCCAGCGCACGAGGGCGACGAGGTGGTCGGCCACCCGGTCGAGGATCGCGGGCAGCTCGAGCGTCCCCAGGATCGAGGCCGTCACGTCGAGGAGCGCCCGCTGGCCCGCAAGCCGCTGCTCGAGACGCACGGATTGGGCGCGCAGTCGGTCGGTCGCGTCCGCGTTCGCCATCGCCTGGGCGGCGAGGCTGGCGTAGATGACGAGCAGCCGCAGGTCGTCGTCGGTGAACTGGCGAAGCCCGAGCTTCGAGAGCACGATGACGCCGAGGACGGCATCCTCGAAGACGAGCGGAGCGAGCAGCATCGATTCGTCGAGGTCGTCCTCCGTCCCCGGGATCGTCATCGCGCGGGGGTCGTGGGCGGCGTCGGAGAGGTTCTGGGGGACGCGGTTCGCTGCCACCCACCCCGTGATCCCCTGGCCGAGCCGGATCCGCAGCTGGTCCGGCGTCTCGTCGATGAACTCGCCGACGAGCCCCCGCATGGCGACCGGCACGAGCCAGCCGTCGTCCCGGAGGCGATAGACGCGCACGTTGTGGTACGTGATGAGCTGGTCGAGCTCGTTGGCGATCGAGGTCCCGATCTCGCTCTCGGTCGTCAGCCTGGCCAGGCGAGCGCCGAGCTGCTGGATCGACTGGAGGTGGGCGGTCCACAGGCGCCATCTGCTCGTAGTTCTGGGCGTTCTTGATGGCGGTGCCGGCCTGGGCCGCGAACCCGGCCAGCGTCGCCACCTCCTCCTCGGACCAGGCGTGGGGGCGGTCGTGGTACACGACGAGGAGCCCGAGCACCTCGGCCCCGTCGAGGAGCGGCGCCGCGCAGATCGTGTCGTAGCCCTCCTGGACGATCGCGGACCGCGTCTCGCTCGCGCGCGGGTCGTCGCGGTACCGCGTCGCGAAGAGAGGCCGACGCGCGGTGGACGCCTCGGCGAGCAGCGATCCGGCCGGGACGTCGCGGACCGCCGCCAGGTACCCCGCCGACAGCCCGCGCGCGACCTCCGCGGTCACATGGCCATCCGGCCGCCGCAGGAAGACCGCCGCGCGGTCTCCACCGAAGAGGACCCGGGCGTGATCGACGACCCCCGCCAGGATCTGCCCCAGGTCGAGCTTGCTCCCGATGTCCGTCGCGATCCGGCGCAGCGCCTCCGCCCGGTGGAGCTGGGTGGCGGTCGCAGCGCGAAGCCGCTCGGCATGGACGGCGAGGCCGAGCTGCCGCGCGACGGCGACGAGGAACGTCTCCAGCTCGGGGAGCGACGCCGGCGGAGCCGCGTCGGCGGTGACGAGCACGCCCCAGGGACCGCCCGCCCCAGGGATCGCGACGGCGATCCGGGCCGGCAGCCGGCTCCCTCCGACGAGCCAGTCCCCGCTCCCGGGGCTCGTCTCGCTCACCGGGCCCGGCGCCGTGAGCGCGCGGCCCGGCAGGCTCCGGCGCTCGGGGGCCCAGCCGATGCGCCCGGCACCCTCGCCTCGCGCCGCGGCCACCAGGAGCCGTCCGTCGCTGCGCTCGAGGATGGCCGCCATGTCGTGGCCGGCCCGGCCGTGGAGGAGGTCGACGGCCGCGACCAGGATCTCCGGCAGCGGCCGGTCGGAGGCGACGAGGTCGGCGAGCCGGCCGAGGATGTCGATCTCGACGACGCGTCGCTCGACCTCGAGCGGCGCCGCCAGCGGAGGTGCGAACGGCGACGGTCCCGCGAAGCGGACGACCGCGGCGAGCGGCCCTGGGCCGGGCAGCGATCGACCGGCCTCGTCGGCGACCGGGTCGGCCGACGGCGTCGGTCGCTCGCTGGGCCGCGTGCGCAGCTCGATGACGTCGGCCCCGAGCGACGGGACGGGTCGCGGGGCGGACCTGCCGTCGCGGCCCCGTCCACCCCGCGCCGGAGCCGGCTGCTCCGCGGCGGCCAGGAAGCGCTGGAGGTCGCCGAGGCGGTAGCGGCGGTCGCCGCGCGCGTTGATCCGGTAGAAGCGCAGGCGGCCCTGGTCGCTCCACGCGCGGATCGTGTTGGGATGGACGCCGAGCAGGCGTGCCGCCTTCGTGACGGTGAGCGTCGCGTCGGACGGTCGAGCGGCGAGCTGCGTTGCCGTTCCTCCCCGGGGCGGTCGGGCCCCCGACCCTCCCGTGGCAGGAATGGAGGATCGGTGAAGTCGACGCCACGAGTCTCCATAACTTCACAGTTCCTGCCAATAGGACGAAGGTCCCGGAGGACGCGCACGGGTGGCGAGCCGACCGGTGGGGCGTCCGGCGTGGTCGCGGGGGACCAGCTAGCGGCGGGAGGTCAGCCGCACGGCGAGGAGCGTGACCCCGGCGGCGAGCAGGCCCAGGAGGAGCACCGCCGCGAGCGCCAGCAGCGGGTCGCCGACCACGCCCGGCGCCGCGGGCGTCGTCCGCACGTCCCCACCGGCAGGGCTCGACGTGGGATCTGCGCCGAGGGCCGTCGCGGCGGCCAACAGCCAGGCTGTGGCCAGGGTCAGCGCCGCCCCGAGGCGGGTTCTCATGCCAGCCCGCCGGCGACGATCGCCCAGGCCATGCCGGCGCCGAGGAGGGCGAGCCCGCCGACGAGCGTGACGGCGGCGGCCACGGGACGGGTCCTCCGCCCCCCGGCGATGACGCGCATCGCCTCGTCCTGCTCCAGGGTGCAGACGACGAGCGGCCGGCCGGTCCCCGCCGTGAGGACAGGGCGGCCGTCGCCCCCGACGACCGGCGTGCCAAGCACCGCGGCGTGTTCCACCGTCGACAGCTGCTCGATCCGGAGGCGAACGATCGTCTCGTCGGGCAGCGGCTCGGGGAGCCCGTCCGGCAGCCCCGCGGCCTCGGCCGCCGTCCCGACCGCTTCGCGGACCAGCGTCACGAGGCCGACGTCGAGGGCGGCCTCGTCGACGTCGATCTCGTCGAGCCCCTCGCGCACGCGGAACGGGACCACGTCGCGTTGCTCGTCGAGGATCCGCCAGCCCGAGCCGCGTCGCGCCTCGAGGCGCCGCCGGCGGAGCACGAGGGGGCGATGGTTCTCGTCCGGGAACTCGGCGTCGGCGTCGATCCGCCCGTCCACGCGCACGTAGCGGGGTCCGCCGGAGGCTGCGATTGCCCGGGCCTCGGCGATCGACACCCGCGGCGTGACCGCCAGGAGGCGGCCGACGCGCATCCGCGGGCCGTACGAGCGGAGGAGGAGGCTGCCGCCGGCGATCGCCACGAGACCGGCGACGATCACGATGAGGGGAGTCACGGCGGCCGATGGTAGCAGCGCCGGGCATGAAGCGACCCGGAGGAACCTCCGCGTCGCGTGGGCCTCGGCCGGAGCCTCCGCCATTAGCGAGCTCATGACCCCTCCGGGTCGGATTCCACGCTACCGGCCGGCGGACGGTGGGTCAACGGCCGCCGTCCACGGAATCGGAGGTTGCGGTGCGGGTTGTCCACAGCGCGTCCACGATCGTGCGGCGCCGAGTCGGGGGCGTGCCGACGGGCGTGCCGACGGGCGTGCCGGCGGTTCGTGCTCAGCCGGTCGGGCGACCACTCGCGGGATCGAGCGCGGCCACGACCCCGCCGTAGCTGGTGAGGACGAGGCGGCCGCCGACGATCTCCGCGTCCGCCACCACGTCGGAGTGGGCCACCCGCCAGCGGACGGCGCCGTCGGCCTCGACCGCGAACGTCTCGACCTCCGCCTGGACGATCACGTGCTCGAGCCGCGACGAGCCGAGGACGGCGACGAGCGGTGACCCGGACCGGTGCGTCCAGCGCAGGTCGCCGGTCCTGGCGTCGAGGCCGTACGTGACGAACCCGTACTTCACGACGAGCAGCCCGGCGGCGTCCCAGGCCGTCCCCGCCGGACGGTCGAAGATCGACGAGGCGAGGCGCGCGGCCCAGGTGCCGGCCGGGCTCTCGACCCGGAGCTCGGCGCGGCAGAGCCGTTCGAAGCCCGGCGCGACGCGGTCGCCGTAGTCGTGCAGCGCCCCCCCGGCCTCGCTGAGGGCGAAGACGTCCGCGCCCCGGCCCGTCCCGGCCCAGCGGTAGCGGACCCGGATGCCGCCCGGGTACGTGACGACCGCCTGCTCCGCCTCCCCGCTCATCCGCCCGCCCCGGGCGCCTGCCGGATGGCAACGTCCGCCAGCGGAGCGACCGCGGCGTCCGTCAGGTCGCGGAGGGCCGCCGGCTCGATCGCGAAGACGGCGCGGTCGAGACCGGCCGCCGCCCAGACGACCGGGAAGCGCCAGAGATCGGGGTCCATCACCACCCGAACCGGTCCGAGGTGCCCCAGCGGCGGGATTCCCCCGATCGGGAACCCGGTCAGCTCGCGCGCCTCGCGGGCGGTCGCCCGCCGGATCCCGGGCTCGCCGGCGACCGCCGCCAGGAGGGCGAGGTCCACGCGGTTCGTTCCCGCGACGAGGCAGATCACCGGCTCGTGGTCGGCGCTCTCGCGGGGCGCCACGAAGACGAGCGACTTGACGATCTGGCCGAGCTCGACTCCGAGCGCCGCCGCGGCGTCCTCCGCCGTGTGGGTGGAGGCGTCGAGGAGGACGACGGGGAGCGTGGCGCCCTTCCGTGCGGCCGCGTCCACGACGCGACGGACCAGGGGATCGAGCTGGGCGGGGTCGACCGGGTCGGGCACGGCCGGGAGTCTAGCATCGGCGGTACCCTGTGCCCGATGCAGGCCATCGTCTTCGACTGGGACGGCACGATCGCCGACACGCTCCCCCACATGTACGCCGCGACCGAGGAGGTCGTCGCAGGATTCGGGCTCGCGATCACCTGGGACGACTACTGCCGGCTCTGGACGCCCGACTGGCGGACCCTCTACCGCGCGTTCGGGATGCCCGAGGACCTCATCGAGGAGGCCGGCCGGCGCTGGTGGGCCGTCTACCGGGGCCGCGACGAGGCGGGGCTCCTGCCGGGCGCCGCCGACGCGCTGAAACGGCTCCATGGGGCCGGGTTCCCGCTCGCGATCGTCACGGCCGGCCACCGCGACAACGTGGGCGGCCAGATCCGCCGTCACGGGCTCGACGAGCTCCTGCCGGTCCGCGTCCACGGCGACGACCTGGTGGAGGTGAAGCCTCATCCGGCCCCGCTGCTCCGGGCGATCCGCGAGCTCGGCCTGGGTCCGACGGCGGCCGGGACGGCGTACGTCGGCGACGCGTTCGACGACATGCGGATGGCTCGCGCGGCCGGCGCCCACGCGGTCGGCATCGACTCCGTGCTCGGCGACGAGCGCGCCCTCCGGGCGGCCGGGGCCGACGAGACGGCCCACTCGGTCGCGGCCTGGGTGGACCGGCTCCTCGGGGCGCGGGTGTAAGATCGATCTGCGCCGGCGGGAGGCCGGCCGAACAGAAGAGTGGGACAGGGGAGCGCCGTGGCGGCGCTGAGAGTGCGGAGCGATCCGCAGACCCTCGGAACCTGATCCGGGTCATGCCGGCGAAGGGAGTCCAGCCGACGCCTCCGTCCCACCAGCGGAGGCGTCTCGATTCCCGTGGACCCGTCGATCCCGTTCCAGGCGATCCTCGTCGGCGACGGCGACGTAGCTCCGCGCGCGGCGATCGACGCTGCGTGGCCCGGGTGGGCCTCGGGCACGGGCCTCATCGTCGGGGCGGACGGGGGCGCCCTGAAGGCGCTCGCGGCGGGTCTTCGGCCCGACCTCGTCGTCGGCGACGCCGACTCCCTCGGGGAGACCGGCCTCGCGGCCGTCCGCGCGGCGGGGATCCCCGTCGAGCTGGCCGATGCGGCGAAGGACGAGTCGGACCTCGAGCTGGCTCTCGTGGCCGCGATCGCCCGCGGCGCCGCGAGCCTCGCGATCCTCGGCGCCCTCGGCGGCCCGCGGTTCGACCATGCGCTCGCGAATGCCTGGCTGCTCGCCCACCCCGCGCTCGGCGGCCGACCGGCGGTCCTGCTCGACGGGACCACCCGGGTCCGGCTGCTTGCCGCGTCCGTCGACGCCGTCGCGGTCGAGCTGTCCGGGCGCCCCGGCGACCTCGTCTCGCTGTTCCCCGTCGGCGCCGACGCGCTCGGCGTCACGACCGACGGCCTTGCCTTTCGACTGCGCGACGAGCCGCTCGCGTTCGGCCCGGCGCGCGGCCTGTCGAACGTCCGGTCCGGGCCCGTGGCCCGCGTCTCGCTGCGGTCCGGACGCCTGCTCGTCGTCGAGACGCACCCGGCGGAGGATCCCCTGCGATGAGCGTCGACTCGCCTTCCGGCCGTTCCGGCCCGACCCCCGGCTGGCGCACTCGCGACGTCGTCGTGACGGCCGTGATCGGCGTCGCCTTCGGCGTGGTCTTCTGGGCCCTCAACGTCGTCTGGCCGGCCCTGACGGTCCTGGGGCCGCTCCAGAACCTGCTCTACGGGCCGTGGCTCATCCCGGCCGTGCTCGCGCCCCTCGTCATCCGGCGGCCCGGGTCCGGGGTCTTCGCGGAGGTCGTCGCGGCGTCGGTGTCGGCGCTCCTCGGCTCGCAATGGGGCGTTCTCGTGCTGCTCTACGGCCTCGTCCAGGGCCTCGCCGGCGAGGTCCCGTTCCTCGCCACCCGGTATCGCTCGTTCGGCTGGCCGGTCGTGCTGGTCGCCGGCGTCACGGCGAGCCTCGCGGCCTGGATCCTCGACTGGGTCTTCTTCTACCCGGCCGTCGACGTCGCCACGCAGCTGGTCGTGGGAGCGCTCATGGCGGTCTCCGGCGTCGTGATCGTCGGAGGGGGCTCGTGGTTCCTGGCCCGGGCGCTGCGCGACGCCGGGGTCCTCGGGGGCTTCGCGAGCGGCGAGGGCTCCCGGACCTGAGCGCGATCGACGCCGCGCTCTCCGCCGGCGGCGCCGGCCTCGACCTCGCGGCCGGGCGGCCGGCCGCGGTCCGCGCCCGTGACCTCGCCGTGACGTACCCCGGCCGCGACGTGCCGGCGGTCGCGGGCGTCTCGCTCGACCTCGTGCCGGGCACCTGCCTCCTCGTCGTCGGCCCGTCGGGCTCCGGCAAGAGCACGCTCGCGGTCGCGCTCGCCGGGCTCGTGCCGTGGGCCGTCCCGGCCCGCCTGGACGGCGACCTGCGGATCGACGGCGCGGCGATCGCCGGCGCGGGCGTGCCGGACGCCGGCGTCGATCCGGCCGCCATCGTCGACCGTCTGGGCGTCGTCTTCCAGGACCCGTCGAGCCAGCTCGTCATGGAGCGAGCCGCGGACGACGTGGCGTTCGGGCTCGAGGGTCGCGCCTGGCCCCGCGACGCAATGCTCGAGCGCGTGCCCGAGGCGCTCGCGGCGGCCGGGCTGGCGGGGTTCGAGCAGCGTCGGACGGCGCGGCTCTCGGGCGGCGAGCAGCAGCGCCTCGCCCTGGCCGGCGCCCTCGCGCCGCGCCCGGGACTCCTCGTTCTGGACGAGCCGACCGCCAATCTGGACCCCGCCGGCGCGGCGGCGTTCGCGGCCCGGCTGGCGGCCGTGCGTGCGGCCGGTACGGCCACGATCGTCCTCGTCGAGCACCGGGCCGAGCTGGCGTGGCCGCTCGCGGACGTCGTCCTCGCCCTCGGCGCCGACGGCACCCCACTGGCGCTCGGGGCGCCTGGCGACCTGCTCGCCGAGCGCCGCGAGGAGCTTGTCCGGGCCGGCATCTGGCTCCCGGACGAGGCCGAGCCCGCGCTGCAGCCCGCGCGCCCGGCCGCGGCGTCGCCGGCGCTTCCGGCCACGCCGCTGGCGGTCCTCGACCGCGTCGAGTTCGCCTTCACCCGGGGCTCGCCGGTGATACGGGGTGTCAACCTGGAGATCCGCCCGGGCGAGCGCGTCGCCCTCCTCGGGGCGAACGGGAGCGGGAAGTCGACGCTCCTGCGGCTCCTCGTCGGGCTCCTCCGGCCGGCCGCCGGCACCGTCCGCCTCGCCGGCAGCGAGCCGAGCCGCCTGCGCCCCCGGGACCTCGCCCGGCTCGCCGGGTACGTGACCCAGGACCCCGAGCGCGGGTTCGTCGCCGGGACCGTCGAGGACGAGCTCCTCGCCGGCCTCGAGGCCGGGGAGCGGGAGCGCGTCGGCGACGTGGCCGACGCGCTCGGCCTGCCGCTGGGCCGGTTCGGGAACCGCAACCCGCACACCCTCTCCGGGGGCGAGCAGCGGCGTCTCTCCGTGGCGGCCCAGCTCGTCCGGCGCCCTCGCCTCCTCGCCCTCGACGAGCCGACGTACGGGCAGGACCGGGCGACGTACGGCGCCCTGGTCACCCTGCTCGGGGAGCGGATCGCCGACGGGGCGGCGCTCGTCGCGGCGACCCACGACCTCCGCTTCGCTGCCCAGCTCGGCGGCCGCCGGGTGCGGCTGGAGGCGGGACGGATCGTCGCCGAGGGAGAGCTCGGCGAGGCCGGCCCCGGAGCCGGCGCCGTTCGCGCCGGGGGCGCCCCGTGATCTCGGTCCCGGTCCGCTCCGAGCCGACGGCCGCCAGCCCGCTGGGCCGCGCCAGCCCGCTCGTCACGCTCGCCGTGGCGGTCACGTGGCTCGTGGCCCTCGCGACGACCAGCGACCCGCGCCCGCCCATCCTCGTCGTCCTCGTGGCCGTGGCGGCCGCCCTCGGGGCCGGGCGCGTCGCGCCGCGGGACCTGGCGCGCGGGCTCCTCCCGCTGTGGACGGCGGCGCTCGCGGTGGGTCTCTTCAACACGCTCCTGTCGCCCGCCAACGCCGACCCGCTGGCGCCGGTGGTGGTGGCGGTCGGACCCATCCGCGTCACCGCCCCGGCGGTCGAGGCCGGCGTCGCGCTGGCCCTGCGCGTCGCGGCGATCGTCGCCGTCGGCGTCGCCTGGAGCCGGATCACCGATCCCACTCACCTCGCGGACGCGCTCGCCCAGCAGGCCCGGCTGCCCGAGCGCTTCGCGTACGGGGCGCTCGCCGCTCTCCAGGCAATCCCCTGGCTGGCGGAGGATCTCGCGGCGCTCCGCGAGGCACGCCGGATGCGCGGGCTGCGGGCGAGCTGGCATCCCCGCGTCCTCGTCGGCCTGCTCGTCCTGGCGATCCGCCGGGCCGACCGCCTGGCGGTGGCGATGGACGCCCGCGGGTTCGCCGGGCCCCGGCGGACGCGGTATCGCCTCGTCCCCTGGCTGGCCGTCGACGCGGCCGTCCTCGCGGCGGGGCTCGCGGTGCTCGCGGCGATCCTCGCGCTGCGGTAGCCTCCCGCCATGTCGACGATGCCCGCGGCCGGCGATCCGGCCCCCGACTTCGCGCTCCCCGACGAGACCGGCACGATCCACCGGCTTGCCGACGAGCGCGGCCGGTTCACCGTGGTCTACTTCTATCCCAAGGACGACACCCCCGGCTGCACCGTGGAGGCCTGCGCGTTCCGCGACGCGAACGACGACCTCGTCGCGGCCGGTGCCGCGGTCTGGGGGATCAGCCCCGACGACGCCGCCAGCCACGGTCGCTTCCGGGCGAAGTTCCACCTCACCTTCCCGCTCCTGTCAGACGAGGACCACGCGGTCGCCGAGGCGTACGGCGCCTGGGTTGAGAAGGTGAACTACGGCAAGCGGTACATGGGGATCCAGCGCTCGACCTTCCTCGTCGGGCCGGACGGCCGGATCGCGGAGGCCTGGCACCGGGTCAAGCCCGAGGGGCACGCGGAGGAGGTCGGCGCGGCGCTGGCGGCCGCGAAGGCGCGGGCGGCGGGGTGACCCGGGCGTCGCCCCCCGCGGGCACCCGGGCCGGGGAATCGAAGGAGGCCTCGCTCGTGGGGGGAAACGGGCGAGACCTCGGACGCGAAGAGTAGCACCGGGTCGGAGGGTTTGCATACGGTGTACGAAGGATCATGGACGACGGTCGACCAGCCACCAATCCCGTGCCCGGCCCGGCCCTCCAGCCCCGCGACGGCCTGGTCCCCGGGCGCCTGGTCCGCGGCCGCCGCCGGCGTTCGATGACCCCGGCGGCGCCGATCCCGGGCGAGCGCGTCGCGCCGCACACGTGGCGGCCGGCCCGGTTCCTCGTCGTGGCGGCCCACCCCGACGACGCCGAGTTCGGGCCGGCCGCGACCGCGGCGGGCTGGATCGACGCCGGCTCCGTGGGCCGCCTCGTCTGCTGCACGTCGGGCGACCAGGGGGGCGAGGATCCGGCCGCCGACCCCCTCGTGCTGGCGGCCGTTCGGGAGGAGGAGCAGCGCGCCGCGGCGGCGATCGTCGGCTACGACGAGGTCGTCTTCCTTCACCAGCCGGACGGTGCGCTCGCGAACGAGCTGCCGCTCCGCGAGCTCCTCGTGCGCGAGATCCGGCGGTTCCGCCCCGACGCCGTCCTGACCCACGACCCCGAGGTCCTCTTCTACCGGGGTGCGGGCGTCAACCACGCCGACCACCGGGCGGCCGGGATGGCCGCCGTCGACGCCGTGTTCCCCGCGGCCAGGAACCCGATGGCCTTCCCGGGGCTCGCCAGGGCGGGGCTCGCGGCCCACGCCGTCCGCCGGATCTACCTCTTCTGGCCGAACGAGCCGACGGCCTGGGTCGACGTCGGGCCGACGCTCGAGCGGAAGCTGGCGGCGCTTCGCTGCCACGCCAGCCAGATCGCCGAGCCCGACGCGCTGCTCGACCGCATCCGTCTCTGGGCGGCCGAGGAGGGCGAGCCGATCGGCGCGCCGGCAGCCGAGGCGTTCCGGATGGTCGTCATCGACGACGACCCGGACGAAGGTCCGCACGAGCCCATCGCCGGCTGACCTGGCTCGCGGCCCGCGCCGCGCCGCGGCGGCGGTCAGGCAGGGCCGAGGAGGAGCGGCCGGATCCGGCCCCACGCGTTCCAGACGTCGCTGAGGTCCTCGGCTCGCTGCCCGAGGAGGTCGATCATCTCGGCGAGCGTCAGCTCGCCGGCCGCCTGGGCGACGAACTGCGCGGCGTCGACGGTCACGTCCTCGAAGAGCCGGGGCAGCTCGGCCTCCGTCGGCCAGATGCGCACGCGCATCGGGTCGAGCCCCGCGTACCCGAGGGCGAGCGACAGCTCGCGCTGGCCGGGGATCCGCCCGTCGACGAAGCCGCCGAGGCCGTCGAAGCGGAAGCCGAGGGCGGCCAGCGCCGCCGTGATCTCCCGACATTGGACCTGCGTGTACGGACCCCAGAACGGATGCTCCTCGGGGAAGGCGAGCGCAGCGGAGTCGATGGCGCGGGCATTGACGGCATCGACGAGCGCGCTCAGGTGAAGCTCCCAGCCGGCCGCCGCCGCCGCGTCGCCGTCCGCGAGCGCGGCCGCGAGGCGCTGACGGACGGCGCGGTCGCCGGCGAGGAGCGGGATGACCGCGGGCTCGACCACGCCGTCGTCGGGGGCCGGTCTCGCTTCGTCGCCCGGGGTGTCGGGTTCGCCGGCCGGGGCGGCGGCATCCCAGTCCGCCGTCGGCTCGGGCTGCGCGGAGCGCGTCGCCCGCGAGACGACCGAGGCGGGCGCGAGCGGCCCGGCCGCCGCGGCAGCCATCCCGGCCCGCTCGCGCTCCTCGCAGTTGGCGAGCGCGATCCGCGAGTTGCGGCATGCCTCGCCGGCGCTCTCCGCCGCGATCCGGGCGCCGTCGGCCTCGACCCCGAGCCGCTCGACCGCGAAGAGCAGGTCGCTCTCGGCCGAGTCCTCACGCCGCAGCAGGCGCGTCGCCTCGCGCGTGCGGGCGTTGATCCGATCGATCTCGCGGAGCCACTCGCGTGCGGCCGACTCGACGTCCTCGCGACCGGCGGCCGCGAGCCGCGCCCGGCGGAACGTCGCCTGGGCTTCGTCCTTGGCGGCCCGCACGGCCCGCGGATCGGCGGCCGCGGCGGCGCGGTCGCGACGGCCGGCGTGCTCGTCGTACGCGCGGCGAGCCTCGCGGAGCCGCTCCTGCGCGGCCAGGGAGAGGGCGTTCATCCGGTCGGCGAGCGAGCAGGCGTCCGTGACGGCCTCGCGGGCCGGTCCGCACGGGTCGACCCCGTCCGAGGCGGCGGCTCCCGGTCCGTCGGCCGGCCGCGGTGGCGCGGCGACACCGTCGAGCGGGCTCGCGGGCGCCGGCGCGGGCGCCGTGTCGATCGGCGCCGTGGTGTCGGCCGGGGGCGAAGGGGGATCGGAAGCATCTCGGCGGCCCATCGCGATGACCGCCGCGATGCGGTGCGAGAGACGCACGGGATCGACTCCGCACACAGGACCCGGTTCCGGCGCCCCCGGCGCGCGGCTGCGGATCGTTCCGAGCGTAGGGATGCGCGGGCCCGGCGTCAACCGGGCCGGTCGTCCTGGGGCTGGCCGACGGCCGGCGGACGGGACGTCGCGCGGCCGCGCGGGTTCCTCGCGAGGACCCGTTCCGTCAGGCGGACAGCCGTGCGGAAACCGTGCATCCGTGCGCATCGTCGTGTAGCATCCGCCCGCGCCGACGGCCCGCTCGTCGGTCGCGCCCCGAGCGTCAACCTGCCCCCGAGCCGAGAGGACAAGGCACCGCATCGTGGCCATCGACCCGAACCAGGAATTCCTCGTCCAGCCGGTCGACGCATCCTGGCTCCAGTGCAACATCGAGTGCCAGGAGGCGTGCCCGGTCGGGACGAACTGCCGCGGGTACCTGAACCTCGCGGCCGAGGGCCGCTTCGAGGAGGGCTACATCCTCTCGCGCGACCCGAACCCGGTCGCGGCGATGTGCGCCTACGTCTGCTCGGCGCCCTGCGAGCGGGCCTGCCGCCGCGGCGACATCGACCGGCCCCTCGCCATCCGCGCCATGAAGCGGTTCCTCGTGGAGTGGCACGAGGCCTCCGGCATCCCCGACGTGATCCCCGAGATCACGCCTCGCGACGAGCGGGTCGCGGTCGTCGGGTCCGGTCCGGCCGGCCTCGCCGTCGCGCGCGAGCTGGCGGTGAAGGGCTACCAGGTCACCGTCTTCGACAGCCTGCCCTACGGCGGCGGCACGATGCTCGTCGGCGTCCCCGCGTTCCGCCTGCCGCGCGAGGCGATCGAGATGGACGTGCGGCTCGTCGAGCGCCTCGGCGTGACGTTCCACTACAACACGACGGTCGGCAGGGACATCCTGTTCGAGGACCTCCAGCGCGACTACGAGGCGATCGCGATCTGCGCCGGGGCGATGGACGCGGTCGCCCTCGACGTCGCCGGGGCCGAGCTCGAGGGCGTCCAGTACGGCGTCGACTTCATGCGGAAGGCGAACCTCGGCGAGCCGCTCGAGGTCGGTCGCAACGTCGTCGTCATCGGCGGCGGCTACACGGCGATGGACTGCTCGCGGACGAGCCTCCGCCACGGCGCCGAGAACGTGACGATCGCCTACCGGCGGACCCGCTCCGAGCTCGTCGTCGACGAGGAGGAGCTCGGCGAGACGGAGCGCGAGGGTGTCCGGATGGAGTTCCTCGTCAGCCCGATCGAGCTCATCGGCGAGGACGGCCACCTCACCGGCGTGAAGTTCATCCGCAACCGGCTCGGCGAGCCCGACGCGTCCGGCCGCCGCTCCCCGGTGCCGATCGACGGCTCGGAGTTCGTCGTCCCGGCCGACACCGTCATCCCGGCCGTCTCCCAGGCGGCCGACCTGACCTTCCTGCCGGTCGAGTCGAGCTTCGAGGTCGACCGCGGCCGGCTGCGGGTCGACCCGGCGACCTACGCCACGAACGTTCGCGGCGTCTTCGCCTGCGGCGACTTCGTGACCGGCCCCACGACGCTCATCGAGTCGGCCGGCCACGGCAAGAAGGCCGCCTACGCGATCGACCGCTACCTGGCGGCGCGGGCCGACGTCACGGTGGCAGCGAACGTCAAGATCACCAGCTCGTGGCGCCACGAGATGCCCGAGTACTACGACGTCCTGCCGCGCCAGCACGTCCCGATGCTGGCGGTCGACACGCGGATGCCGTCGATCGACCCGGAGGTCAACTTCACGACCCCGGTCGAGCTCGGGTACACGGCCACCCAGGCGGTCGCCGAGTCGACGCGCTGCCTGATGTGCAACTACAACATCTGGTTCGACCCGTTCCGCTGCGTGCTGTGCGGCGCCTGCGCCGACGTCTGCCCGGAAGGCGTCATCCACATGATCGACGTCAACCAGATGAAGTCGGAGGGCTACCTGCCCGAGCTCGAGGAGGCCTACGGCTGGGACCAGGGGGCGGCGATGATCCTCGACGAGGAGCGCTGCATCCGCTGCGCGCTGTGCGTGAAGCGGTGCCCGTTCGACGCCATTACGATGGAGCGGTTCGAGCTCCAGGAGATCTCGACCGACGGGCGGCTCTACAAGGAGTCGTACCGGGACGCACAGTTGGCCGGCACGCCCGGCGTCGCAGGAGGAGCCAGGTAGGTGAGCTTCCTGGAGCGGGTGGACCAGTCGATCCGGCGGAGCCCCGTCTGCCGGTCCATCTTCCGCAACCCGTACCCCAACGACGAGCGGTCGCGGGCGTACGCGGTGATGAACAACGTCTTCCTGCACCTCCACCCGGTGCGGGTCCGCCAGCACGCGGTGAAGTTCGCCTACACGTTCTGCCTCGGCGGTCTGTCGTTCTTCCTGTTCCTGGTCCTGACCGTGACCGGCGTCTACCTCATGTTCTTCTACGTGCCGTCGGCGAGCCAGGCGTACTCGGACATCCTGCGGATCCAGGCGGAGGTGCCGTTCGGGCTGCTGACGCGGAACATCCATCGATGGGCCGCCCACCTCATGGTGTTCTTCGTCTTCCTGCACATGATGCGGGTCTTCTATCACGGGGCCTACAAGCCGCCGCGCGAGTTCAACTGGGTCGTCGGGGTCGTGCTCCTGTTCCTGACGATCATGCTCAGCTTCACCGGCTACCTGCTGCCGTGGGACCAGATCGCCTACTGGGCGATCACGATCGGCACGAACATGGCCGGCTACGCCCCGCTCTTCAACACGCCGAGCAAGCTGCTGCTCCTCGGCGGCCTCGAGGTCGAGCGGAACACGCTCCTGCGGTTCTACGTGCTCCACATCATGGTCTTCCCGCTCGTCGCGGCGATCTTCATGGCGGTCCACTTCTGGCGCATCCGCAAAGACGGCGGGATCAGCGGGCCGCTATGACGGTCCATCGCGGCGTTGCCGCCTCCGCTCCGTCGCTCACGCACGCTGGGGTGCGCTCGCTCCGGTGCTCGACGCCGCCTTGCGCTGGACACGCCCTCGTGGCCCGCTGGAGTCTGCAATGACCGACACGAAGAGCCCGCCGGAGCGGCGGGTCGTCCTGCCGGTCGACCCGACGCGGCGGACGGAGATCGACAAGCAGCGCGTGCCGATGTCGGCGCGCCCGTATCGGCTCCTCGCGCTCGTCAAGCAGGACGCCGTCGTCCGGGTCCAGAAGGAGCCCGACGACACGGTCATGACCTGGCCGCACCTGCTGACGATCGAGTTCCTCGCCGCGACGGCGATGAGCGTCTTCCTGCTGGTGATGGGACTGATCGTCAACGCCCCGCTCGAGGAGCTGGCGAACCGCAACGTCACGCCCGACGTCGCGAAGGCGCCGTGGTACTTCCTGGGGCTCCAGGAGCTCCTGGCCTACTTCCACCCGACCGTGGCCGGGGTGCTCGTCCCGATCTTCGTCCTCGTCGGTGCGGCGCTCATCCCGTTCATCGACCGGGGGAACCTCACGGCGGTCCGGCCGTCCGACCGGAAGACGACCGTCGTCCTCTTCACCCTGTTCTGCGCCCTCGGGCTCATCGTGACCTTCATCGGCATCTTCTTCCGCGGCCCCGGCTACGCGTTCACGCTGCCGTGGGTCGACGGCTTCCTCTTCACCCTCTGACCGGCGCGGCAGACGGAGGCGACCGGACCACATGAGCAACTACCACGTCGAACCGGCGAGCAAGCCGCAGGCGCTGACGAAGGAAGCGCTCAAGTCGATGCGCAACGAGGCTCCGAAGGGCCTCTCGCGCCGCCAGCTCCTGCGCACGTCGCTGGGAGCCGCCGTCGGCCTGTGGCTCCTCGAGGTGAGTGCCGGCACGCTCGGCTTCCTGTGGCCGAACCTGTCGGGCGGCTTCGGCGGCGAGGTCGAGATCGGGACGTTCGACGAGATCAAGAACACGAACTGCCGCGCTGCCGATCGCGGAGGGCTATCCCGCCTACTACCAGGAGGCCCGGGCGTTCGTCATCCTCGTGGACCCCGCGCGCCAGGAGTTCGTGCCCGGCGAGGACCAGTCCGGCGACGGGACGGCGCTCAACGTCCGCGCCCTGTACCAGCGCTGCCCGCACCTCGGCTGCAAGCCCAACCCCTGCCTCAAGAACGTTCTGGCTCGAGTGCGCCTGCCACGGCTCGCGCTACGACCGCCTGGGGACGAAGGTGAAGGAGCTCGGCCCGGCGCCGCGGGGGATGGACCGCTTCGCGGTGATCGTGCGTGACGACGGCACGCTCGTCCTCGACACCAGCCGGATCACCCTCGGGCCGCTTCCCGTCGCGCTCGGCCAGCCCGGCCTCGAGCCGTCGAAGAGCCCGACCGGCTGCATCTGACGTCGACCACGTGATGTCCCGAGGAGCCCGATGACCGACCAGCCCGGCCAGAGCCCCGAGCAGCGCCTCCCGGTCCCGCGCGAGCCTGCCGAGGTCGAGCCGGCCGAGCGCTTCACGGCGCCGCCCCAGGCCCACGCGTTCGGGCTCACGTCGGAGCGGGCCGCGAAGATCGTCCGCCAGAGTGCGAACGCACGCTGGGTCGCCTTCCTGGCCGTCACCCTCGTCGCCGTCTTCGTGATCGTCTACTACTTCTACGAGCTCGGTGTCCCGGGGATCGCGAACACGAGCCGGCTCGAGAAGGAAGTCGCGGCCCAGCAGGTCACCGACGTCGAGCGCGGCTACAAGCTCTACCAGGCGAACTGCGCCCGCTGCCACGGCGTCGACGGCGAAGGCGGCATCGGCCCGATCCTCAACGACCAGGCCAAGCTCCTCACGCACCTCTCGCCGACCTACATCCAGACGGTCCTCGAGGTCGGCGGGCGCTACGTCTGCGGCAACCCGAACTCCCTCATGCTCGCCTGGCTCGAGCCGAAGGGCCCGCTCAACTACCGCGAGGTGGAGGAGATCATCGCCTTCATCCGGGCGCCGTCGACGCTCGAGTACGACGCCGTCGACAAGGAGACCCACGAGTCGACCGTCAAGACGGGCTGGCGCGATCCCGCCTACGTGCTCCCGGCCGGTGCGACGCCGGTCCCGGCCTGCTGGGATCCGACGAAGCAGCCGACGCCGGCGCCCGGCGCCTCCGCCGCGCCGTCCGGCGCTCCCACCCCCGCCCCGACCACGGGCGAGCAGCCCGGCGCCGTCCTCGAGATCACCGCCGAGGGCATCGCCTTCGACACCGACACCCTCGCCGCCCCCGCCGACACGCCGTTCCAGATCGTCTTCGCCAACAACGACGCGGGGATCCCCCACAACGTCGAGATCAAGAAGGACGGCCAGTCCGTCTGGGTCGGTGACATCTTCAACGGCGTTGAGACCCGGACCTACGACGTCCCGGCCCTCGCCGCCGGCACGTACGAGTTCATCTGCACCGTTCACCCGAACATGAAGGGCACCCTCACCGTCGGAGGGTAGGCAGGGGCCGGTACGGGACGATCCCGCCGGCACGAAACAGGGAGGCACGATGGCGGCTCAGGCGCTCGGTCCCGGCACGACGATCGTCCGACGGCGGGCCTTCTTCGGCCTGCTCGACGCCGGTGGCTGGGCCTGGGCCACCCTCAAGGCCGCCTTCTGGTTCGTCGCCATCATCATGCTCATGGCGTACATCCCGGACCGGGTCCTCTATGCCACCGTCCAGCCGACGATCGAGATCGGCGTCCCGCTCAAGACGTTCAGCTCGGACCTCAACGTCACGCCGGTCAACCTCTGCCCGGCGAGCAACGAGACGCTGCCCTGCCCGGCTCCCGTCGGGGCCGTGCTGCCGTGGCAGCCGAACCCGCCCGAGCTGGGGCTCCCGGAGGCCCGGACCGACGCCACCGTCGTGGCCGCCGGCCTCGAGACGCTCCTCGTCGGCGGCACCGACGGCACGGCGCCGTCAGCGAAGGTGTTCGCGACGGTGATCCGGCCCGACGGCAACATCGACGGCTGGACGGAGGGCGCGGCGCTGCCGGCAGCGCGCACGGACGCCGCCGCGGTCTTCTTCGCGGGGACTGCCTACGTCATCGGCGGGCGCGACGAGAACGGCGAGCCCACGACGACCGTCTTCGCCGGCGCGCCGGACGCCGCGACGGGCAAGATCACGAGCTGGGAGGAGTCGGCGGACCTCGTCCTGCCCGTCGCGCTCGCGGGGGCGACCGCCGTCGTCTCGGGCGAGGGCGTGTTCCTGGTCGGGGGCGAGAATGCCGCCGGGCCGGTCGCCACCACGTGGCGGGCCCCCCTGAACGCCAGGACGGGGGCGCTCGAGACGTGGGTGCCGAACGTCGGCCTGCCGGCCCCGCGCGCCGGCGCCGCCGCCGCGCTCATCGGCACGAACCTCTACCTCTGGGGCGGTGAGGACGCGAACGGCCCGACGCCCGAGGTTCTCCGCGGGGTGGTCGCGGTGGAAGGCAGCGAGCTCGTGGCCGAAGGTGCTGAGGCCGGGTCGATCGCCGCCTGGTACGTGGCGACCGAGGACGGCGCCGCGTCGACGAACCTGCCCGAGGCCCACCGGGGCTCGATGGGCTTCGTCGCGAACGGCAACCTCTACTCCGTCGGCGGTGACGGCAGCGACGGCGAGATGATCTGGAACATCCCCGACGCGGACGGCAACCTGACCGGCTGGCGGCACGAGCCGGCCAGCGATCTCCCTGCGTCGCTCGGCCTCGCCGACGCGGCGCCGGTCGTCTCCGGCTCGCACGTGTACCTGATCGGCGGCACGACGAACGGGACGCCGACGCAGGGGGTTGCCCGGGCCGGCCTGGCGCCTCCCCAGCCGTTCTTCCAGGTCGGCCTCTTCTACGTCACGGTCCCTGCGCTCGGGATCGGCGGCGAGGTCGGGCAGCAGCTGTCGTACCTGGCCGCCGCCGGCGTGGCGACCGCGAACTTCGTGCTGCTGATCCTCATCGGCTACGCGTACAACCACAAGGCCCAGACGCGGGCGTTCTTCGAGCGCATCCGCGGTCGCCGGCGCACCGCGGCCTGATCGTCGTCCGCGGCGGCGAGCCGGCCGCCGGCGCCACTGCCCGTCGGCCCCGACACTGCCCCCGGCGACTACGCCAGGTCGCCCTCGCCGGGATCCAGGGGGCCGCGCCGGACGTCGAGGTCCGCCCGCAGCCACGCGACCATGCCCCCGGTCACGTCGTGGACGTCCGTCCAGCCGTTGCGCAGGAGGAACGCGGTGACGGCGGCGGACCGGCTCCCCGTGCGGCAGATGACGTGGAGCGGCCGGTCCTTCGGGAGCTCCTCGACGCGCAGCAGGAACGACGAGGTCGGGTAGAGGACCGCGCCGGGTGCCCGCACCTCCACGAACTCGTTGCGCTCCCGGACGTCGACCAGGAGCGGCGCCGGGGCCGGGGTGTCGCTCGCGGACTCCGAGGCGGTCGCCCGGCCACGCACCGCCGCGCGGCTCGGGCCGCCGGCCGCCGGGCCACGCACCGCCGCGCGGCTCGGGCCGCCGGCCGCCGCCGCGGCCTCCTCGACGTCGATCGATGGAACCTGGGGCTGGCCGCGGTACATCAGGCCGTGGTCCTCCGGGGCAGGGGAAGGGGGTCGAGACCGAGCGGTGGCCGGC
Organism: uncultured Chloroflexia bacterium; assembly: GCA_963736545.1. GTDB lineage: Bacteria > Chloroflexota > Limnocylindria > Limnocylindrales > CSP1-4 > CTSoil-043. Next base: position 1,758,831 of record CAVTPA010000001.1, on the reverse strand, counting down.
GGGCGCGACCCGGCGGCCCGGCGACGTCGTGGGGAGGGTCCGGGAGCACGCCGGCCGGCGCGGCGGGCCCGACGGGCAGCGCGGCAACGCCGACAAGCCGTTCGTCCACCGCCGTCAGCAGGGCGGGGATGTCGATGCCCCCGTCGGCGCCGAGCGCGGGGAGGTCGGAGCCGGCCGCGGCGCCGGTCCTCGTCGCCTCGACGAGCCTCGCCCGTGCTCCTCGCAGGTTCGTCGCAACGCCGGCCGGGTTGCCGCGGGCCGCGTGCACATGGGCCGCGGCGAGCTTGATGAGGCCGCCGAGCAGCTCGCGCTCCCCCGTGTCGTCGGCCGCCATCCACGCGGCCTCGAGCTCCTCGTGCGCGAGGTAGAACGCGCCCCGGGCGTAGGCGTCGAGCCCGCGGGCCACGGCGGCGTCCCGCTCCGCCGCGGGGAGGGGGCGGTACACCTTGGAGCGTCCGCGCGGGTCCACGACCCGGGCGCCGGCGGATCGCGACCGCCCCGGGTCGGCGGAGTCCGTCACCCGAGCTCCGCGAGCGGCCGGCGCCCGGCGACGCCGGCGGTGAGCTCGTGCCACCAGGCGACGTCGTCCTCGCCGAGCCGCCAGCAGAGCCAGACCTGCCGGCCCATGACGAGCGCCGGGAAGTCGACGAGCCCCGTCGGGATGTCACGGAGCGTGATCCCCAGCTCGTCGAGCCGGGCCACCGCGGCCTGCATCTGGTCGATCACCGCCTGCATGCGGGCGGTCAGCACGCGCGGCGACTCGGTGCCGGCCGCCCCGGCGTCGCCGAGGGCCTCGTCCACGAGCGTTCGGGTGCCGCCGGGGACCTCGGCCTGGCTGGCCGCCCGGAGTCGGTCGCGGATCGCGATCAGCTCGAGCCGGCGAGCTCGGAGGTCCTCGAGGATCGGCCGCACCTCGCCGAGACGCTCGTTCGCCCGGTCGATCGTATAGAAGGTCGTCACCGGCCCATTCTACCGGTGGGCCCCGGACGGGCTCGCGACTGCCCCGGCGCAGGCCCGGCGCGCGCCCCCGTGCGAGCGACGAGCTCGGCGACCAGGTCGGCCGCGAGGTCCTCGACGGACCGGTCGTCCACGTCGAGGACGAGGTCCGCGGCCTTGGCGAAGGCCAGCTCGCGCTCTGCGGCCGTCGCGGCCAGCCACGCCGCGGACCGGGCGTCGTCCCGCCGACCCGCCCCGTCGCCGATCCGCGCGCGGAGCGTCTCCGGCCGGGCCCGCAGCCAGCAGACGGTCGCGCGCTCGCGCAGGAGGAGCGCGGCCTGTGGATCGGCCACGGCGAACGCGGCGGCACTCGCGACGAGCGGTCCCGGGCGGCCCAGCACGTCCTCGAGGGCGGCGAGCTCGATGCGATGGAGCTTGTCGACGCCCCGGGTGGCGGCGATCGCCGGCGCTTCGGCTCCGCCGAGCTCGCGAACGAGGTCGTCGTTGTCCACGTAGGGCCAGCCGAGCCGTGCCGCGACGGCATGCCCGACGGAGCTCTTGCCGGCCCCCATCATCCCGACGAGAACGAGGCGTGTCGGCGGGGCGTCCCGGCGCGACGTCATGGCGCGAGCATAGCCGTGGGGATGGCCGAGGACGGCACGGCTATGCTCTCGTCGTGGCCGGACGAAGGCTCCTCGCCCTCCTCGGATTGGCGGTCGTCGGCGGCGCGTGCGGTCCCGCGCCCAGCGCCACGGGCCCCGCGACCGCGACCGGTGGTCCGGCGACGAACCCCACCCCGCCTGCGGCCGGGACCGCGTCCCCCGCCCCCACCGCGGTCGGCGCCTGCGACCTCCCGCAGCTCGAGGTCCGCGTCGCCCAGCTCCTCCTCGTCGCGTTCCCCGGCACGGAGCCGACGGCGTCCAGCCTCGATATCGCCCGCTCCGGGGTGGGCGGGGTCGTCCTCCTCGGGTCCAACGTGGCGTCCGGCGAGCAGGTCGCGGCGCTCGTCGCGGCGCTGCAGGCCGAGGCGCCGCTCCCGCTCGTCGTTGCCATCGACGAGGAGCCCGGGCGCATCGGTCGTCTCGCCCGGGCCGGGATCATCGACGGCTCTCCTTCCCCCGCGAACTCGGCCGCGGCGAGCCGGCGGCGGTCGAGCAGGTCGCGAGGCGCATCGGCGGCGGCCTCGCGGAGCTCGGCATCACGATGAACCTGGCCCCGGTGCTCGACGTGACCGGCGCGGCGGCCGACGGCGTGATCGGCGACCGGTCGTTCGGCTCCCGGCCCGGTGTGGTCACGGAGGCCGGCCGCGCGTTCGTCGCCGGCACGCTCGACGCGGGGGTGACGCCCGTGGCCAAGCACTTCCCCGGCCACGGCGAGACCACGGTCGATTCGCACACGTCGCTGCCGCGCGTCGGGGCCTCGCGGGCGGCGCTCCGGAGGCGGGCCCTGCCGCCGTTCGAGGCCGCGATCGCGGACGGGATCCCGGCCGTGATGCTCGGCCACCTCCTCGTGCCGGCGCTCGACCCGAAGCGCCCCGCCACGCTCTCGTCCCGCGTGATCGACGGGCTCCTCCGCGACGAGCTCGGGTTCGACGGGGTCGCCGTCGCCGACGACCTCGCGATGGGCGCCCTCGACCGCTGGGGCGACCTGCCGGCGCGGACCGAGCTGGCGATCGCCGCCGGGATCGACCTCGCGATCGTCCTCGACGACCGGGCCGTCCCCGACGTGATCGCCGGTCTGGTGGACGCAGTCGAGACGGGCCGCCTGCCCCGTGCCCGCGTCGACGAGGCGTTCCTGCGTGTCGCCCGCCTCAAGGGCCTGCCGGGCTACGAGGCCTGCGCCGCTCCGTAGGCCGTCGCCGCGCCGGGTATCGTTGGGGTGCGTGGGCCCGTAGCTCAGTGGCAGAGCGAGGGACTTTTAATCCCTGCGTCCTGGGTTCGAATCCCAGCGGGCTCACCAGCATCTCGATGGAACAGCTGGTACCGATGGCTGGCCGTGGTCGGCGCTGTCGCCCCCGGCGCGCCCACGGGCCGGAGGCGTAGGCTGGGGCCATGACATCGCTCCGGCCCGGGCAATGGCTGACGATCGCCCTCGTCGTCGTCGCGATCGTGGTCGGCGTGGCGCTCGCGGTGCTGTTCTTCGGGATCGGCCAGCCCCCGATCGGGGGCGGTCCGGTTGGGCCCTGGATCGCGCCATGACCACGGGGGAGGCAAGCCTCCTCGTCGGAGGTGTGGTCCCGCGCTCCTCGTGATCGTCGCGGTGATCAGGCGCGCCGACCCTCGTGGGGCAGCCGTGCCAGGAACGCGGCGACCCGGTCGAGGACGTCGTCGAGGACCGGCGCCAGGCCGTGGCCGAGGCGCGGGTACGTCACGACCTCGGCCGCCGGCAGCCGCTCGGCCAGCGCCCGCTCGAGGAGCGCCGGTGTCGCGAACGGGTCCGACGACCCGCCGAGGAGCAGCACGGGGCACGTGAGCCGCGGCCAGTGGGCCGTCCGGTCGTCCCACGCCTCCGACCGGCCCGGCGCGTGGAGGGGGTAGGAGAGCAGCACGAGCGCGAGCGGCGGCCGACCGGCGTCGCAGGCGTCGGCTGCGGCCAGGCTGGCAACCCGGCCGCCGAACGAGTGGCCGCCGACGGCGATGCCGGGCTCGGCGGCAAGAAGAGCAGCGAAGACCGGGACGGCCCGCTCTGCGCGACCCCGCGGGAGGTCGACCGCGCGGGCGTCGACGCCGCGCCCCTGCAGGCCGGCGACGTGCGGAGCCATGGTGGCGGCGCTGCCCGACGCGCCATGGCCGAGGACCACGACCACGCGAGCGTCGCCGTCGGTCATGGCAGCAGCGGCCCGGGGGGACCGTCCGACGGCGGATCGTCGGACGGTGGATCGTCCGGCCCGACGTCACGGCCAGGTCCCGACCCGACGTGCATCGGAGCGCGGCGGCCGCGATGGAGCCAGCGGGCCGTGGTCTCCGGTGCGACGACGAGGGGCGCGACGTAGAGGACGACGAGGAGCGGCACGAGGAACCGCCCCGGCCCTCGCGCGGCGACGACCGCCACGCCGAGGGCGGCGACGACGATCAGGTACACGCTGAGCCACGACGGCCGGATCCCCGCATCGGCCAGGCGGCGCGTCGGGATCGCCGCGAGGACGACGCAGAGGAGGACGAGCCCGATGAGCCACGGCGCTGGAAGCCCCATCGCGGATCATACGGCCGCTGCCGGCGATTCCCCGACGGGCCGCGAGGGGCCCGCCCGGGAGCGGGGAGGCCGTCCGCGGCGCCGACGCTCGAGACGCTGGCGGGGGAGAATTCGCACAAACGTGCTAAGGTGGAGCCTCGTCACCTCGCGTGGCGATGCGTCGCGTGGTCGATCCCCCCTTCTCGAACGGACCGTGCGTTCCGCCGTCCCTGTTCGGGAAGAGCGTGGAGGTCCCTGTGACCACCGGTACCATCAAGAAGGTCGTCGCCGACCGCGGCTTCGGGTTCATCGTCGCCGAGGATGCGAAGGAGTACTTCTTCCATCGCGGCGGCCTCGACTCGTCGCTCGACTTCGACCGCCTCGTCGGCGGCGAGCGCGTCGCGTTCGAGATCGAGGACAGCCCGAAGGGCCCTCGTGCCTCGCGCGTGAGCGCAGCCTAGACCCGCACGGCCCGTCCACCCGGACGGGCCACCCCGCCCCTGGCAGACGCCGGCCTCGCCCGCCGCGCGGAGCCGCTGCGGCCCGCACCCTTGCGAACCCGACGTTGCCGGCGCCCCGAAAGGAGCGACGTCATCGCCCGCACCGCCTTCGTCTCGACCTACCCGCCGCGCCGCTGTGGCATCGCCACGTTCACCCAGTCGCTCTCGAGCGCCGTCGGTGACCGCGAGGTCGTCGTGCTCCACGAGGCCGGCGCCCACGTCCCGTATCCGCCCGAGGTCCACCACCGCATCCGCCAGGACGAGCCCGGGGACTACGTCCGGATCGCCCGGGATCTCGGTCGATGTGCCGACGTCGTCTCGATCCAGCACGAGTACGGCATCTGGGGCGGCAGCGACGGCTCGGCGGTCCTGGACTTCGTTCGCGCCATGGCGATTCCGGCGGTCTCGACCCTGCACACGGTGCTCCGCCACCCGACGCCGAGCCAGCGCTCCATCCTGCTCGAGCTCCTGCGCGTGTCCGCGGCGACGGTGGTCATGTCGCGATCGGCGGCGAACGTCCTTGCGGCGACGTACGGCGTGGCTCCCGGAACCGTCGACGTCATCCCGCACGGCGTGCCCGACCTCCCCCTCGTCGATTCCCGGACGATCAAGCCGGCTCTCGAGCTGGCCGGCCGCGAGGTGATCCTGAGCTTCGGCCTGCTCGGACCCGGCAAGGGCCTCGAGCTCGTCCTCGACGCGCTTCCCGCCGTGGTCGCCGCCCGTCCCACCGCCCTGTACGTCGTGCTCGGTGCGACCCACCCGAACCTGGTGGCCGTCGAGGGTGAGGCGTATCGCCGCTCGCTCGAGGATCGCGTCGCCCGGCTCGGGCTGAGCCGCCACGTCCGCTTCGTGGACCGCTTCGTCGGCCGGGTCGAGCTCACCCGCTGGCTCGAGGCCGCCGACGTCTTCGTGACGCCCTACCCGAACCTCGACCAGATCGTGTCCGGGACGCTGTCGTACGCGATGGGCGCCGGCCGTGCGGTCGTGTCCACGCCGTACGCGTACGCGTCGGAGCTGCTCGACGACGGCCGCGGCCTCCTCGTCCCGCCGGGCTCGCCCGCCGCCTGGGCGGACGCGCTGATCGGGCTGCTGGAGAACGACGCCCGCCGGGATGCGATCGGGCGGCGAGCCCACGAGCACACGCGACCCATGGTCTGGTCGAGCGTGGGATCCGCGTACCGCGACCTGTTCCGCCGTGTCACCTCGAGCGCCGGCGTCCCGGCGCCGGCCCGCGTTGCGGTCCCGCGCCTCCCGTACGCGGCCACCGCTCGTGGCTGAGCTCGCGCCCCTCCAGCCGGTCCGCCGCGAGCACCTCGAGGCGCTCGGCGACGCGACGGGGATCATGCAGCACGCGGTGGGGGCCCGGCCCGACCCCGCGCACGGCTACTGCACCGACGATGTCGCCCGGGCCCTGCGGGTCGACCTCCTCCACCAGCGCGAGCTGGGCTGGACGAGCGTTGCCCGCACCGCCGGTCGCAACCTCGCGTTCCTTGGCGACGCGTTCGTCGCGTCCGCCGGACGGTTCCGCAACTTCCGTGCCGTCGACGGCTCATGGCTCGACGACGGTGGCTCGCAGGACTGCCAGGGCCGAGCGCTCCACGCCCTCGGCGAGACGATCTTCCTGGCCCCGGACCCGTCGCTCGCCGCGTCGGCCAGCGCCCTGCTGGCACGGTCCCTGCCCGCCGCGCGCGAGCTGACGGCCCTGCGCGCCCGCTCGTCGGCGCTCCTCGGCCTCGTGGCCGCCGTCCGCGCGGGGATGGACGGCGAGGCCCCCTCGACCCTGCGAACGCTCGCGGTCGGCCTGGCGGCGACGTTCGGGACGTCCGACGAGCCGGCCTGGCCCTGGCCGGAACCCGTCCTCACCTACGAGAACGGGCTCCCGGTCCAGGCGCTCATCGCGGCCGGCACTCACCTCGGCGACGAGGCGATGGTCGACACGGGCGAGCGCGTCCTGGACTGGCTCGTCGCCGTCCAGACGGCGCCGGCCGGGCACCTGTCGCCGGTCGGCAACGGCTGGTGGCCGCGTGATGGCGAGCGCTCGCGGTTCGACCAGCAGCCAATCGAGGCGGCCGCCGTCGTGCTCGCGGCGCACGCCGCCGTCGAGGCGGGACGCTCCCGCCACCGCCGGGCCGTGGAGCAGGCCTACGGCTGGTTCCTCGGTGCCAACGACGTCGGGATCCCCGTCGCCGAGCCCGGCCGCGGCGCCTGCCACGACGGCCTCGAGCCCGACGGCGTGAACGCGAACCAGGGCGCGGAGTCGACGCTGTCCTGGCTCCTCGCCCTCGAGCACGTGCGCCGACTGCGCGCGGCCCGGCCTCTCGAGCGAACCGGCGCTACGCCCTCCCACAGCCACGCGCGCGTGCCGGCTCCCGTCGGATGACCCGGCCCGACGACTCCCAGGTGCTGCGGCGGGCGGCGGCCAACCCGATCCTCACGGCCGGCGACGTCCCGTATCCCGCCAACTCCATCTTCAACCCCGGCGCCGCACGCGTCGACGGCGACACGATCCTCCTTCTGCGCGTCGAGGACCTGCGGGGCATCTCCCAGCTCCACGTGGCGCGGAGCCGGGACGGGGTCACCGACTGGCGCTTCGACCCGGAGCCGCTGCTCCGCGCCGAGGACGATCGCCACCCCGAGGAGGTGTGGGGCTGCGAGGACCCGCGTCTCACGTGGCTCTCCGAGCGCGAGGAGTGGGCGATCGTCTACACGGCCTACAGCCGTCGCGGCCCCCTCGTCTCGCTGGCCATGACCCGGGACTTCCGGAGCGTCCGTCGCCTCGGACCGGTGATGCCGCCCGAGGACAAGGACGCGGCCCTCTTCCCGCGCCGCTTCGACGGCCGCTGGGCCATGATCCACCGCCCGTCGCCGCTGCGAGGCGGAGCGCACATGTGGATCTCGTTCTCGCCGGATCTGCGCCACTGGGGCGACCACCAGTTCCTCCTCGAGGCGCGTGACGGCGCCTGGTGGGATGCAGGCAAGATCGGCCTCGGACCGCCGCCCCTCGAGACGCCGGAGGGCTGGCTGATCCTGTACCACGGGGTTCACACCACGAGCGACGGCCCGATCTACCGGGCCGGGCTCGCGCTCCTGGACCTCGACGATCCGCGCTTCGTGATCCGGCGCACCGACGAGTGGATCTTCGGGCCGACGGCGCCCTACGAGCTCGCGGGCGACGTCGACCACGTCGTCTTTCCCTGCGGCTGGGTGCTCGATCCGGCAGGAGAGGTCGTCAGCGTGTACTACGGGGCGGCCGACTCGGTGGTCGGCGTCGCGACGGCGCGGCTCGACGATCTCCTGGCGAGCGTTCGCAACGCGCCGGGACCGTGGCCGCGCGGCACGTCGGCGCCACGGGATACCCGCTGACCGCTCCCGGCGACGGCCGCGCCGTGAAAGAATGGCAACGAGGCAACGAGTTGGCGTCGCTGCCCGCATCGGTCGGGACAGGAGCAGGCAGATGACATGGGACGCGCGGGATTGGCTGGCAGGCCTGATGGGCTGCGAGCGGTCCGAGCTGGAGGTCCGCAGCACCGACCGCTACGGCGAGCACGAGACGCAGGTTCGCTACGACCGCGGCGGCCAGTCGGTGGCACGCGTCATCGTCACCGGCCCGGTCCACGACATGAACGATCGGGAGGGGATCGGCCACTGGCTCGTGAAGGCCCAGATCGGCTGGGACGCGAAGGACGCCCACAGCCTCACGCTTCCCGAGTCGGAGGAGATCGTCTACTAGGGCGACTCGACGCCGCACAGGCGCTCCCTGCGCGAACGCCCCGACCGGAGGCGTCCCCGCTACGATGACGGTGATGATCGACGCCCGCCCCGGGGGTGTCCGCGGGCGTCTCGCCCCGGCGCTCCCGATCCTCCCCGTGCTCATCGCCGAGGCGATCCTGTGGATGGGCTTCGGCGCGCTCCTGCCGGTCCTGCCCCTCTACATCACCGAGCAGGGGATCGACACCGCCACCCTCGGCTGGATCGTCGCCGCCTGGCCGGCGGCGCGCCTCATCGGCGAGCCGCTCTTCGGCTGGCTCGCCGACCGCGGCGACAAGCGCGTCCTCATGCTCGGGGGGCTCATCGGCACGGCGATCGTCGTGCCCCTGCCGCTCGTCTTCACGGGCACCGCGGCGTTCATTCTCGCCCGGGCGCTCGCCGGCTTCACGACGGCCGCCTACGATCCCGCCGCCCGCGGCTACATCATGGACGCGACGCCCCCGGCCGAGCGGGGTGCGGCCTTCGGCCTGTACGCGTCGGCCCAGATGGGCGGGCTGCTCCTCGGGCCGGCGATCGGCGGAATCGGCGCGGCGCTGGGCGGCGGCTACGTCTTCCCCTTCGTCTTCTGCAGCGTCGCGCTGGTGGCCTCGGCCATCCTGCTCGCGGCGACGACGCTGCGCCGTCCCGTCCCGAGGCACGCCCCCGCCGCCACGCCCGGCGCGGCCGGCGAGGAGGCCGTCGAGCCCGGCGCCCCCACCTCCCTCTGGAACCGGATCCTCGTCGGGGCGATCGTCATCAACGTCGGGAGCTACTTCGCCTCCGGGACGTACGAGGTGATCTGGAGCCTCTGGATGACCGAGCTCGGCGCCGACATCGGCCTCGTCGGGCTGACGTTCGCCGCGTTCGGCCTGGGCGTCCTGCTCGTCTCGCCGATCGCGGGGCAGTGGGTCGACCGCCTGGGCCCGATTCGCTTTGTCGTCGCCGGCAGCCTCGGCGCCGCCGCTGCCGGGGTCCTCTATGCGCTGCTCGTCGATCCGGTCGCCGTCATCCCGGTCGTGATCTTCGAGGGGATCTCGTTCGCGCTGCTCGGTCCGGCGCTCTACGCGGTCGTCGCCCGCGCCACCCCGGCCGGCCGCTCGTCGACGACCCAGGGGGTCTTCGGGGCCGCCGGGACGCTCGGGACGATCGTCGCCTCGATCGCCGCCGGCGTCCTCTTCGCGATCGACATCCACCTGCCGTTCTACGTCTTTGCCGTGACGATGGTCGCCTCGCTCCTCATCGGCCTCCTGGTCGGCGGGCGCGAGCTCCGCTCGCTCGGACCCCTTCCCCGACCGACGCAGGCCTCGGGGCCCGCGGGCTCGGCCCACCTCCCCGGGCACCCGTTCTCCGGGGTCGCGGAGCCGCCGTCCGAGGCCGTCGCAGCGAAGGAGCCGGCGAGATGACGTTCCCGGCCGCGCAGGCCGCCTCCTGGCTCGATCCCGCGGTGGATCCGGCCGACCTGGCACCCGTCGTCCTCGTCGCCGGCGGCTTTCTCACGACCCCCGGCTGGTACGCGCCATTGGCTGCCGCCCTGCGCGCTCGCGGCGCAGCCGACGTCCTCGTGGCCCCCGTGTACCCGCCCGACTGGATCCTCGCGGCAGTTCGGGGCCTCGGCCCGATCACGACCCGTGTCGGCCGGGCGCTGCTCGCCGCAGGCGAGCGCAGCGCGGCGAGCCAGGCGTCCGGCGGGGCGCCGGTCATGTTCGTCGGCCACAGCGGAGGCGGCATCGTCGGCCGGCTCCTCACGTCGCCGGAGCCCTTCGAGGGCCGGCGACTCGCGGCGCGCGGCCGCATCGCGGCCCTCGTCACGCTCGGGACGCCGCACGTGGTCGGCGACGAGGCGCGGTGGGGAAGCCGGCTCGCCGAGGCCGGGGTCCGCTTCGCCAACCGCCACGTGCCGGGGGCGTGCTTCGCGCCGACCACCGCGTACGTGGCCGTCGCCTCTTCGTGCATCCCGGGCGACCGGGAGGCCGAGGACGGCCGCGGACGGTTCTTCGGGCGGCTGTACGAGGACGTCCACCCGAGCCCCGACGTGCCGCTCGTCGTCGGAGACGGGCTCGTCCCGGTTGCCTCGGCGCTCCTGCCGGGCGCCCGTCACGTGATCCTCGACGACGCGGTCCACGGGCCCGGCGTGCAGGCGCCGTGGTACGGCCAGGAGGCCCGGCTCGACGCCTGGTGGCCGCTCGCGCTCGAGGCCTGGCGCGACGCGCTGCGCGCCCGGCGGGAGCGACGGGCGGCACTGCCCGAGGCGGCCGAGGCCGGGGCGGTCGCTGCCAGCTGACGTGCCGCCGTGGGCGCCGGGCGCCCGGCCGCTTCGTGCTACCCTCCGCGGGATGCTTCGACCACGAGCCGCGACCCGCCGGTCCATCGCCGTCGTGGGCGCCGGGTACGTCGGGCTTGTCAGCGCCGTCGGGTTCGCCTCGCTGGGACACGCCGTCGAGCTCGTCGAGACGGATCCCGACCGTCTTGCCGCGCTGCGAGCGGGCCGGGTGCCGTTCAGCGAGCCGGGCGTCCAGGAGGCGTTGACCGCGGCGCTGGCTTCCGGCGACCTCGCGATCCTCGACCGGGCGTCCGCCACGGCCGCCGAGATCGTCCTGATCTGCGTCGGCACGCCGATCGACGACGCGGGCCATGCCGACATGCGAGCCGTCGAGGCGGTGCTCGCCGACCTCGCCGTCCGCCATCCCCCACCGATCACGGTCGTCCGCAGCACGACGACGGTCGGCACCTCTCGACGACTCCTGCAGAACGGCGGGGTTCCCGACCCGTCCCGCCTCTTCAGCGTCCCGGAGTTCCTGCGCCAGGGCTCTGCCCTCGAGGACTTCTTCGCCCCGAGCCGCGTGGTGATCGGGCGCTCGCCGTCGCCGGATCCGGACGCCGAGGCGGTGCTCACGGACCTGTTCGCGGTCTTTGGCGCGCCGCTCCGGCTGGTCACGCTCGAGGAGGCCGAGCTCATCAAGAACGGCGCCAACGCCTTCCTCGCCCTCAAGATCTCGTTCGCGAACGAGATCGCGGCGCTGGCCGAGCGATCCGGCGGCGACGCGGGTCCCGTCCTCGACGGCATCGGCCTCGACCCGCGGGTCGGCCCGACCTTCCTCCAGCCGAGCTTCGGGTTCGGCGGGAGCTGCCTGCCGAAGGACCTTCAGACGATCGCGATCGCCGGGCGCGAGCGTGGTCTCACCATGCACGTGACCTCCGCCGCCGCCGAGGCGAACCTCGCCCACCAGCGCCTGTTCGCGGAGCGGATCGACGGGATCGTCGGCGGCGTTGCCGGACGGACGATCGCGCTCCTGGGCCTCGCCTTCAAGGCGCGCACGGACGACATCCGCTCGTCGCCGGCGGTCGAGCTCGCCCGCTGGCTCCTCGCCCACGACGCGCGCGTGCAGGCGTACGACCCGGCGGCGGGGGCGCGGGCGGCGCGGGCGCTGCCGGCCCTGAGCGTTCGCGGCTCGGCGCTCGAGGCGCTGGCGGGTGCGGAAGCAGCGGTGATCGCCACGGAGTGGCCGGAGTTTCGCGATCTGGACTGGGCCGAGGTGCGGGAGGTCATGCTCGGGCCGCTCGTCATCGACGGCCGTCGGCTGCTGGACCCGGAGGCGATGCGGGGCCTCGGCTATCGGTACGAGCGCGTGGGAACGCCGGCGACGCCGCCGCGGGATCGGGCGGCCGGCTGACTACGTCGGCCGGCAGGCGCCGCACCGTGCCGGGCGAACCGGAGGCTCAGGGAGCAGTCCGGCGGATGTGTCGGTCGATCCAGGTTCGGGCGAGCGCCTGGTAGAGCCGGGGTGCTCGCCACGGTGGCGCCTTCGCGACGCCGCGGAGGTGGCGCGCCCGGTAGACCTCGCGCTGGACGAGGTACTTGTTCGCCGGGAGATCCGACAGGCCGCCCGCGTACCAGTCGGCGACGAGAACCTGGAGGAACAGGGGGGCGTTGCGGACGAGCTCCCGCAGGAGGAGCTCGTAGTCGCCGGCGATCCGGAAGCTCTCGTCGAACCGGCCGTGGAGCTCGAACAGCGACTGGTGGTGAAACGTCGCCGGGTGCGGGATCATCTGCCCCTGCCGGAAGCTCTTCCGGCGTCGCTTCGTCCAGCGAGAGCTCTGGCGGTGTTCGACGGTTCCGTCGGCAAACACCTTGTTCATCGATCCGTACGCAACCCGGTGCTGGCCGGCGTCGGCGGCGAGCGCGGCCGCGACCTCGGCCATCACGTCCGGGGCGTGGTATCGGTCGTCCGCGCCCAGGAAGCAAACCCAGTCGCCGGTCACGTGGTCCAGGGCCTTGTTCCAGGCGTTGTAGACGCCCCGGTCGGGCTCGGACACCCAGTAGGCGATCTGCGAGGCATTGCGTTCGAGGATCGCCTGCGTCCCATCGGTCGACCCCCCGTCGATCACGACGACCTCCAGGTCGCGGTACGTCTGCTCGAAGATGCTGTCGAGCGCGCGCTGGATGGTCTGTGCCCCGTTGTACACGGCAATGACAACGGAGATCCGGGGCAGCCTGGCGGGGGGCAGCTCGGGGGTCACGTCGCTGCATCGTACCTGCCCGATCAGCCGACGGCCGGGCGATGTCACAATCGTGCGATGCTGGCCATGATGGAATGCCGCTGCTCCTCCTGTACGTGCTGTCGGGATCGCCAGGTGGGGTGGATATCGATCGGGAGCAGCCGCGGGCGGCCCCGATGGGGACGGTGATCAGACCATGAGCCGTGGGCCGCTCCGGTCGCTGCGCCGCCGAATCAGTCGCTGGGAGCTCTCGTGGGCCCGCAGGCTCCTCCTTCGCCACCCGGCACCATCCCCCATGCTCGGGCTCCGGAAGATCGGGAGCGAGTACGGGGGCTGGATCATCCCGACGGCGCTCGTCGCCGCGGACTGGGTCTGCTACTGCGGCGGCGTCGGGGAGGACGTCACGTTCGACCTGGGCCTGATCGAGGAGTTCGGCTGCGAGGTCCACGCGTTCGACCCGACGCCCCGGGCGATCGCCCACGCGGCCGCGCGGGGAGTGGACGAGCCGCGCTTCCACTTTCACCCGGTCGGCCTCTGGTCCGAGGACACGACGCTCCGGTTCTTCGCGCCGCGGGATCCGGCGCATGTCTCGCACTCGGTCGTGAACCTCCAGGGGACGAGCGACTACTTCGAGGCCCCGTGCCGGGCCGTGCCCGGCCTCAAGGCCGAGCTCGGCCACGCTCGCATCGACCTGCTCAAGCTCGACATCGAGGGCGCCGAGCACCGGGTCGTGCAGTCGGTGCTGGAGGCCGGCATCCATCCGGCCGTGCTCTGTCTCGAGATCGACCAGCCGGTCACGCCGCGCGCGTTCTGGCGCACCGTCCGCCGCATCCGCGGCGCCGGGTATGAGCTGGTCGCCGTGGACCACTGGAACCTGACCTTCGTGCGGCGCGACTTCGTCGAACGCGCCGCCGACGTCCCGACGACGAGCCCGGCTGCGGCCCGGCCGCGCGTCACGTTCGGGGTCATCGTCCTCGACGGCGAGCCGTTCACCCGACACACGCTGCGCTCGCTCTATCCGTTCGCCCACGAGATCATCGTCGTCGAAGGAGCGGCGCCCGGGGCCCGGAACATCGCGACGCCGGACGGCCACTCACGGGACGGGACGCTCGAGGCCCTCCGGGCGTTCGTGCGCGACGAGGATCCCGAGGGCAAGGTCACGCTGGTCACTGCCGAGGACGAGGGGCACCCGGACGGGTTCTGGCCCGGCGAGAAGGACGAGCAGAGCCGGGCGTACGCCATCCGGGCCACCGGCGACTGGCTCTGGCAGGTCGACATCGACGAGCTCTACCGCGCGGAGGAGATGGAACGCGTTCTGGGGATCCTTGCCGCGGACCCCCGGATCGAGGCGATGACGTTCCGCCAGGTCACGTTCTGGGGCGGCTTGGACTACGTCGTCGACGGCTGGTACCTGCGGCGCGGCGCCGCCGACTACCACCGCCTGTTCCGATGGCGGCCCGGGTACGCCTACCGCACGCACCGGCCCCCGACCGTCGTCGACGAAGCGGGTCGTGACCTCAGGACGGGTCGTTGGCTCGACGCGGCGACGACGAGCCGGCTCGGGATCCGGCTCTACCACTACTCGCTCCTCCTGCCCAAGCAGGTCCTCGAGAAGTGCGACTACTACGCGACGGCAGACTGGTCTCGGCGCTCCGGGGCCGTCACCTGGGCGAAGGATGCCTGGCTCGCCCTGCGTCGCCCGTTCCGCGTCCACAACGTGTACGCCCACCCGAGCTGGCTCGAGCGCTACCGGGGACCCCACCCGGAGCAGGTCGTCCGGATGATGGACGAGCTTCGGGCGTCGGATCCGACGGCGCTCCGCCCCACGGCGGACATCGAGCGCCTCGTCGACGCGCCCTGGTACCGCGTCGGGCGGTCGGTCGTCCGCGGGCTCGACCCGTGGGACCTGCGCGTCCGGCGGCTCGGCCGACGGCTGCGGAAGCGGGGGAAGCGAGCCCGGCGGTTCGGCCGCCAGGTCGTGCAGCTCGGACGGCGCAGCGTTCGCCGGCTCCGCCGCACCGCGAGGAGGCTCCTGCCGTGAGCGATCCGGCTCTCCGGGTCGTCCAGGTGACGAAGACTCCCAGGGGTGGCGGAGCGGAGCGGGTCGCCGTGTCGCTCCACCAGGGCCTGCTGGGACGCGGCCACCGTTCGTGGGTCGCGGCGGCCCTCCCTCCCGGCGACGACCCGACGATCCTGAAGATCCCCGAGCTGCGCCCGCCCCCGGGTGGCCTGGCCAGTCGCGGGCTTCGGCGAGTCGCTCGTGCGCTCGGGCCTCGACGCGACGGGGGCTCCCTGCGTCGCTCCGTCCAGCGGGCCCTGCGGACGGCGGCTGCCCCCCGCCAGGCGTACGACCGCTACCGCGGCCGGGAGATGTTCGACTTCCCGGGCACGGCGAGGATCCCGCATCTGCCCCCGGAGCCGCCGGACGTCATCCACTGTCACAACCTCCACGGCGCGTACTTCGACCTGCGGGAGCTGGCCCCCATGAGCCGCCGTGTGCCGCTGGCCATGACGCTTCACGATGAATGGACCTTCACCGGTCACTGCGCCTACGGCATCGGCTGCGAGCGCTGGCGCACAGGCTGCGGCCGGTGTCCCGACCTGACGCTCTACCCGGCCATCCCGCGCGACGCCACACGCGCGAACTGGAGCGCCAAGCGCGACATCTACCGGCAGAGCCGGCTCTACGTCAGCACGCCTTCGCAGTGGCTCATGGACCGGGCGACGGTCTCGATCCTCGCGGAGGGTGCTGCCGGATGGCGGGTCATCCCGAACGGCGTGGACCGCTCGGTCTTTCGACCGGGCGACAGGAGCGCGGCGCGCGCCCGCCTCGGCCTGTCGACGGAGCCGTTCGTCCTGCTGTTCACCGCCAACCTCGCCAGGCGGAGCCCGTTCAAGGACTGGGAGACCGTCTCGGAGGCGGCGGTGCGGGCCGCGGCGGCGGTCGCCGGCCGGTCGATCCTGTGTCTCGCACTGGGCGACGAGGGCCCCACCCAGCGGTTCGAGAACGGCGAGCTCCGGTTCATTCCGTACCGCACCGACCTCGCCGAGATCGCCGCGTACTACCAGGCCGCCGACCTGTACCTCCACGCCGCGAAGGCGGAGAACCTCCCGACCACGATCCTCGAGGCGCTCGCCACGGGACTCCCTGTCGTCGCCACCGCTGTCGGAGGCATCCCCGAAGAAGTCCGCAGCCTTGCTGGGGCGCCCGGCGGATGGTCCGGGGCCAGCGCGGCGGCTGAGGACGCCACGGGCGTGCTCATCGCGCCGGGAGATGCGGTCGGCATGGGTGCCGCGGCCGCTGCGCTCTTGGACGACGACGCGCTCCGGGCGACACTCGCCGCGAACGCAGCGCAGGACGCCGCCGCGCGCTTCGACCTGGAGCGTCAGCTCGACGTCACGATCGACTGGTATCGCGAGATCATCACGGACTGGCGGGCTGCGCACGGAGCCAGCACGGGGTGAGTCGTCCATGTCAGGAGGCCTACCGGCGACCGGGCGGTGTCCGTAGACTTCGATGCGTCGGCTTCGACGCGGTCATGCGATCCGGAGGCGTCCCGGCGAAGGAGAGCCCTTGACCTGCCCGGTATGCGGCGGACCCAGCCGCGTTCGCCGCGCCCGTCTGTACGACGACCGGTACGGTTTTCCCGGCCGCTTTGCGCTCCACGAATGCCGGAGCTGCGGCCACGGGTTCCTCGACGCCCGCTTCGACGAGCGCGAGCTCGAGGATCTGTACGGGAACTACTACCCCCGCCAGACGGAGGATCCGTCGAAGCTCCCGCCTCTGACCGAGGCGTCCGGCATCCGCTCCTGGCTCGAGGGCGACCGGCGGAGCGCCTACCAGTGGGTCCCGCCGGGCGTCCGGGTCCTCGACATCGGCTGCGGGTACGGCCGGACCGTCGAGTTCCACGCCTCCCGGGGCTGCGAGGCCTTCGGATCCGAGATCGACCCGTCGGTCCGGGGCCACGTGGAGGCCCGGGGACTCAAGGTGAAGGTGGGCCCATTCGACGCGGGCGACTATGAGGCCGGCACGTTCGACGTGATCACGCTCGACCAGGTCTACGAGCACGTCGTCGACCCCCGATCGTTCCTTGCCGGGGTCGCCACCCTCCTCCGCCCGGGCGGGCGCGCCGTCATCAGCACGCCGAACGCCCACGGCTGGGGAGCGGGGGTCTTCGGCCGCCGGTGGATCAACTGGCACGTCCCGTACCACCTCCAGCAGTTCTCCGCCCGGTCGCTGGCGCTCGCCGGGGAGCAAGCCGGGCTGACCGTGGTGTCCCGCCGGACGCTCACCGCATCGCCGTGGCTGCGGTACCAGTGGTGGCACCTGTTCACCTGCCCGCGCGAGGGCCGCCGCTCTCCGTTCTGGGACCCGGGCCGCGTCCGGCGCAAGCGCGTGCGCCGGGCCCGGCGCCATCCGATGCTGCGGATCGTGCCGGTCCTCGACCGGCTCCTCGTGTTCCAGCTCGTCACGCGCCTGTTCGACGGCCTCGGCGTGGGCGACAACCACCTCTGCATCCTCGAGAAGGCCGCGGATCCCCGGTGACGACCGACGGCACGGTCTACGTGCTCCTCCCGGTGCACAACCGTCGTGACATCACCGTCGGCTTCGTCGAGGGGCTTTTGGCCCAGTCCGACCAGGGGTTCCACCTCGTCCTCGTCGACGACGGCTCAACGGACGGCACGGCCGACGCGGTGCGGGCGTTGCTGCCCGCTGCGACCGTGATCCGGGGAACCGGATCGTGGTGGTGGGCCGGCTGCCTCCAGGAGGCGTTCGACTGGCTCCGTCATCGGCCGTCGGCGCCCGGCGACGTGGTCCTCATCGTCAACGACGACACCCGCTTCGGCCCCGAGTTCCTCGCGCGCGCTCGCGTCGTCGTCGCGCGGCACCCCCGCTCCCTCCTGCTCGCCCAGCTCTACAGCCAGGCGACCGGCGAGTTCCTCGAGGCCGGTGTCCGCGTCGACTGGCGTCGGCTCACGTTTCGACGCGTGAAGGACGTCCGCCGCGCGAACTGCTTCTCGACCCGGGGACTCTTCTTCCGCCGGGCGGACCTCGCCGCCCTCGGCGGCTTCCATCGGCGACTGCTCCCGCACTACCAGTCCGACTATGCGTTCACGATCCGGGCGCACCGGCGGGGGTTCCACCTGGCGTCCGACCCGGCTGTGCGCCTGGCTCTCGACGAGTCCGCGACGGGCGTCCGGTCCTTCACGGCGGGATCGGTCGGGGAGTACCTCCGGATCTCGTTCTCCCACAGGACGGTCCTGAACCCGCTGCACTGGACGACGTTCATCCTCCTGTCCTGCCCGCCTCGTCGCATTCCGGCCAATCTCTACCGGGTGTGGTGGCGCTTCGCGAGAGGGCTCTGGCGCAGCGGCCGCGCCCGTCCCCGGCCGCGCAGCTGACCTCGCACCCGGGCGGCGGGATGCTCATGCCCGCTGCGCGAACGCGATCCCCAGGGAATCTCGCAGCATCCGCACCAGCCGCTCCCCGGCGAGCTCCTCGCGCGTGAGCCAGGCCGCCCGGTCGGTCGACCCGTGCACCTCGTCGCGCAGGATCCCCCCGGTGACCGCGACCCGATAGACGAGCGCGATCGCGTGGAGCTCCCGCGGTCTCCCGTCGGCGAGCCGTCCCGCGTGGACCCTCGACCGGACGGCGGCGATCCCCTCGACCCGGCCGGCGAGCCCGGTCTCCTCCTCCAGCTCGCGGAGCACGGCCGCCTCGGGATCCTCGCCGAAGTCGACGCCCCCGCCGGGAAGGGTCCACGAGCCCGGAGCCGCCTCACCGGGCGCGAGACGGCAGCAGAGCAGCCGCTCGCCGTCGCGGCAGACCGCGTAGGCCGCGACGCGCACGAGCCGGACGATCCCGTCGTCGTCGGCGGCCGCGGCGTCCCGCTCGGACCAGGGCGTCATCGCGCCGGCCGCTCGCGGCCCCGCATGCCCTGGACGATCGACTGCGCTTCGGTGCCGCTCAGACCGAACCGCCGGAGCGCGAACCGCGTCATCTCGAGTCCGAGCTCGGTTTCGCCGATGACGACCTCGCTGGCGCCGAGCCGACGGAGGACGTCGCGCTCGGAGGTGCTGTGGGTTCGGACCACGATCGGGAGCCGCGGGTGGTCGCGGCGCGCGTTCGAGACGACTTGGCGAGCGACGAGCGGCTCCGGTACCGCCACCACGAGCACGGCCGTCGAGGGGAGCAGGGCCTGCTCAAGGACGGCGCGGTTCTCGGCCGAGCCGCGCACCACGGCGACGCCGCGAGCCCGCAGCTCGCGCACGACGCCCGGATCCTCCTCGACGACGACGAAGCCGAACCCACGCCGCTCCAGCGCGGCCCCGACCAGGCGCCCGACGCGGCCGAAGCCGCAGATGACCGCCATGCGACGGTCGCGGTGGTCCCCGCCGCCGGCGCCGAGCTCGGTCGGTTCCGACGCTGCACGCCGGCGCTCCCAGCCGCGGACGAGCGGGACACCGGCCCGGTGGAGCAGGGGCGAGAGGATGATGCTGGCGGCGGCACCGGCCAGCATCAGGCTGAACGAATCGGAGGAGACGACCCCGAGGTCGGCCCCCAGTCGGGCGAGCAGGAACGAGAACTCGGCGGACTGCGCCAGCGTGATCCCGGTGAGGATCGCCGTCCGCGCCGGGTAGCGGAAGGCTGCGGTGATGAGCGTGACGAGCAGCCCTTTCACCGGCACCACGAGGACCACGACGAGCAGGACGAGCGGCAGGTTCGTCGCGACGAAGACCGGGTCCACGAGCATGCCGACCGAGACGAAGAAGAGTCCCGCGAACATGTCGCGGAACGGGCGCGTCTCACCGAGGACCTCCTGCGAGAGGTCGGACTCGCCGATGACGAGGCCGGCGACGAATGCGCCGAGGGCCAGCGAGATGCCGAAGAGCGAGGCGAGGAGGGCCGTCCCGAGCGCGAGCGTCACGACGCCGAGGACGAAGATCTCGCGGCTGCGGAACGAGGCGAGCCCTTCCAGGACGAGCGGGACGACGCGCAGCCCGACCGGGAGGACGACGACGAGAAAGACGACCGCCTGACCGAGCGCGACGGCGAGGTCGACCCCGACCTCGCCGGTCGTCGCCAGGGCGGAGATGAGCACCACCAGCACGATCGTGCCGAGGTCCTGGACGGTCGACCAGGCGAGCCCGATGTGGGCGTGCTCGGTGTCAGCCTCGCCGCGCTCGCCGAGGATCCGCGCCAGGATCGTGCTCGAGCTGTTCGAGAGGACGGCACCGAGGACGAAGGCCTCGAGGTCGCCCCAGCCGAGCGCGCGGCCCACGCCGTAGCCGACGCCGATCATGACGAGGACCTGGATCGTGCCGCCGATCCCGGCGACGGGGCCGACCCGGAGCAGGTCGGCGAGCCGGACCTGGTTGCCGATCGCGAACATCAGGAAGACGATCCCGATGTCGGCCAGCGCCCGGACGACGTCGAGGTTGCCGACGAAGCCCGGCGTGTACGGGCCGATGACGATCCCGGCGACGATGTAGCCGAGGATGGCCGACTGGCCGAGTCGCACCGCGATCGCGGCGCCGATCGTCGCCGCGAGCAGGGCCACGGCGAGGTTGACGATGAGACCAGCGCCCTCCACCTCGGCCGCGCCTCAGCCCGGCCGCGCGACGACGCCGTCGACCCGCGCGCGAGCGTCCGCGGCACGTCCGGGAGCGCGGTCGGGCGCGTCCCGGGAGGCGGCGGGCGTGGCGACGAAGCCGAGGCGGTGGCGGTCCATCGTGCCCGATCCTACCGTGCTTCGCCGACGCCCACGAACCTTGACCTTCACGCGAACGTGAAGGACGTGGAATACTGTCGCCGTGCCCCGCCAACCCGCCTCGTCGACTGTCGCGCCACCCGACGCCGCCCCGCCGCGCCTCCTCCGGATCCACGACGTGGCCGTCGCCACGGGCCTGACGCCCCGCTCCATCCGCTATTACGAGGAGATGGGCCTGCTGCGGCCCGCGGCGCGGTCGCAGGGCGACTACCGGCTGTACGACGCCTCCGACCTCGAGCGCCTGCGGTCCATCCGCGAGCTCCGCGACGACGCCGGCTTCAGCCTCGCCGAGATCGGGGTCCTCCTCGAGGACGAGGATGTCCGCATCCGCGATCGCGAGCGGTTCCGGGCCTCGGCCGACAGCGCCGAGAAGCGGGCGATCGTTCGCGGCCTGGTCGACCGCATGGACCGCCAGATCGCGACGCTCGAGGCGAAGGCGGATCGGCTCCGGGCGATGATCGCCGGGGCCGAGGCCCGGCGTGAGCACCTCCGGGCCCATCTCGCGGAGATCGAGGGAGCCATGCCGGCCCATGCGAGCGAGCCGGCGCCCGAGCGCGAGCCCGCGCCCGAGAGCGAGCCCGCGCCCGAGATCGAGCCGGCGCCGGCGAACCCGTCGTGACCGTCCGCGGCATCGCCGGCGCCCGCTCGCTGCGAGCCTTCCGCCACCGCAACTTCAGGCTCTTCTACATCGGCCAGGCAATCTCCCTCGTCGGCTCCTGGATGCAGGCCGTCGCGCAGAGCTGGCTCGTTCTCGTCCTCACGGACGACCCGCTCATGCTCGGCCTCGTCGCCGCCGCCCAGTGGCTCCCGGTGCTCTTCCTCGGCCTGTTCGGAGGACTCATCGCCGACGCGCTCCCGAAGCGCCAGACGCTCGTCGTCGTCGAGTCGCTCATGGGCGTCCTCGCGATCGTCCTCGGGCTCCTGACGCTCGCCGGCGTGGTCGAGGTGTGGATGGTCCTGGTCCTCGCCGCCTTCCTCGGCTGCCTCAATGCCGTCGAGATGCCCGTCCGGCAGGCGTTCGCCGTCGAGATGGTCGGCCGCGAGGACATCGTCAACGCGGTGGCCCTCAACTCCGCGCTCTTCAACGGGGCCCGCGTCATCGGGCCGGCGGTCGCCGGCCTCGCGATCGCCGCCTTCGACATCTCGATCGCCTTCCTCATCAACGGGTTCAGCTACGTCGGGGTGGTCGCTGCGCTCCTCCTCATGCGCGACGCGGAGCTCCACCTGCGACCGCCGATCGCCCGGCCTCACAGCGTCGGCGACGTCGTCGCCAGCGTCGGGGAGGGCGTCGGCTACGTCCGCACGACGCCCCTCGTCCTGTTCGCCGTCGTCACCGTGGGCCTGGCCGCGACGATCGGCATGAACTTCCAGGTGACGATCGCCCCGTTCGCCCGCGACACGCTCGGCGGCGACGCCTCCACGTTCGGCTTCCTCATGACGGCCTCGGGGCTGGGATCGGTGACCGCGGCGCTCTTCCTGGCGACCCGGCGCCGGGCCAGCGCGCGGGCGATCGGCGTCGGCGCCGTCGGGCTGGGGACGGGCCTCGTGATCGCCGCCCTGTTGCCCGAGTTCGGGGTGGCCCTCGTGGCGCTCTTCGTCGCCGGCGCCGGGGCGATCTGGATGGCCGCGAACGGCAACACGCTCATCCAGTCCACGGTCCCCGACGAGCTGCGCGGCCGGGTGATGAGCGTGTACACGACGGTCTTCGCCGGCTCGACGCCGTTCGGCGGCATCATCGCCGGGGCGCTCGCGTCGGCGCTCGGCGCCGCGGCCGCGATCGGGATCGGTGGGGCCGTCACGATCGTCGTCGGCGGCATCGCGCTCCTGTGGCTGCGGGCGCATCGAGCGCGCGTCGGCTCCGCGCCTCCAGCCGTCGCCGGCGCGGAGGGTAGTCGCCCGGCCTGACGGCCGGATCGATCGCGCGCGGGAGGTGCCGCCGGCATGGGCCGTGCGATCATCGGCCCGACAGGCTGGACCCACGCGAGAGGGAGGCCGGGTGCGAACCGCCGAGCCGTTCCGGGCAACGTGCCGCCGCGTGGCGCTGGCCGCGGCACTTCTTTCCGCGATTGCCCTCGTGACCGGGTGTGGGTCGCCGTCCGCAGCCCGCGTCGACCTGCCGCGGACCACGTGGCGGGTCACCGCCCTCGCCGAGGAGCCCGTGGCCTTCCCGTTCACGCTGGCGTTCAACCGCGACGGACGCGACGGCATCGTGACGGTGGGGACCCCGTGCGGACCCATCGAGCTCTTCTTCGACTGGGATCGGGCCGCCGATGCCATCTCCTTCGACGGCTCGTACGGCGAGCTCCCGTGCAATACCGCCGCGCAGGCGACGACCTCGGACTTCATCGACGCCCTCGCGGCCGTCCAGTCGGTGGACGTGCGCGACCAGCGCAACATCTCGCTTGACGGGCCGTGGCGGCTCGACCTCGTGCGCCTGCCGTGACGCCACGGCTCGGCTCGTGCCGCCCGGTCCGCCGTCGGGCCGCTCTCGCAGGCCGCGACGACCCTTGACATCGCGCGGGTCCGTGCGTATCGTCGATCAACACATGAGCACCGGCCTGCACGAATGAGCATCGCCTCGAACGCCGCCGTCGCACCCGCCGCGGCCGCTCGTCCCGCCGAGTCGCGCCCGGACGACGCGGCCGTCGCGGAGACCCGGCTCATGCTCCGGGCGGCCCAGCTGTACTACCGCCTCAACCTCACCCAGGACGAGGTCGGCAAGCGCCTCGGCGTCAGCCGCTTCAAGGTCGGCCGGCTGCTCGACCGGGCGCTCCGCGAGGACGCCGTCCGGATCGAGATCGTCCACCCGGCAGCCCGCCTCGTGGTCCTCGAGGATGCGCTCGTCGAGCGGTTCGGGCTGCTGGGCGCCGTCGTCGTGGACGCCCCAGCCACCGGCGTGCCGGCCGACGATGAGCAGCTCGCTCGCGAGCGCGTCGCCGCCGCGGCAGCGGGCCACCTCGCCGAGCTCCACCCCGGCGGCGCGATCGGCGTCTCCTGGGGGCGCACGATGCTGGAGCTCGCCGCCCACCTGCGCACCGGCTGGACGCAGGCCACCGAGATCGTCCAGCTCAACGGCGCGATCAGCCGCTCCGCCCGGCCCACCCGTGCCCAGGAGGTCGTGGAGCGCTTCGGGACCACGACCGGCGCCGCGATCCGGCTCATGGCCGCCCCCGCGATCGTCGGCTCGGCCGAGCTGCGGCGCGCGCTGGAGGCCGACCCGGCCGTCGGCGAGACGCTGGCAGCCGCGCGACAGGCGCCCACGGCCGTCTTCGGGATGGGCGTCCTGGGTCCCGGCAGCGCGCACGTCGCCTCGGGCTATCTCGACGACGCCGACGTCGCCGCGCTGACCGCGGCCGGGGCGGTCGGCGACGTGCTCGGCCGCTTCCTCGCGCTCGACGGGAGCATCGCCCTCCCGGGCCTCGACGAGCGGACCGTCGGCCTGCCGCTCGTCGACCTGCGGACGAAGCCGCTCACCGTGGGTCTCGTCGCTGGCGCCGGCCGCGGCCCGATCGCCCTGGCCGTGCTCCGTGCCGGGCTGCTGAAGGTGCTCGTCGCCGACGAGGCGACGGCCGAGTGGGTGCTGGCCCGTGGCTGAGCAGCGCCCGCCGTCGGAAGCCGAGGTCCGGGCGCTCGTGGCCCGGGTCGTGGACGCGACGCTCGGGGCCGCCGGCCGGCCCGGATCGGCCCTCGCGCCGGCCGCGGCCCCCGCGCATGCGCCCGCCACGACGCCCGCCGCCGCCGGCCGCGTCGCGATCGCGATCGGCGCCGACCACGGCGGCTGGGAGTTGAAGGACCGGATCGGCGCCGTGCTCGTCGAGGCCGGCTTCGAAATCCGCGACTGCGGCACGAACGGCCCCGGGGCGGTCGACTATCCCGACATCGCGCACGCCGTCGCCCGGCTCGTCGCCGACGGGACCTGCCGCTGGGGGATCGTCCTCGACGGCGCCGGGATCGGCTCCGCCATGGCCGCCAACAAGGTTCCGGGCGTCCGGGCCGCCAACTGCCACGACCTCTCGTCCGCTCGCAACAGCCGCGAGCACAACCACGCCAACGTCCTCACGCTCGGCGCGCGGTTCCTCGGCGAGGGCCTCGCGATCGAGATCGTCCGGGCCTGGCTGGGGACCGATTGGGCCTCCGGCCGGCACGCCGCCAGGGTGGAGAAGATCAGCGAGATCGAGCGCCGCTACGCCGCGCCGGTGCCCGAGGGAGCAGGCCGATGACCGACACCAGCGACCAGCGCACCGACCTCGTCGAGGCGATCACCCGCGAGGTGCTCGCCGCGCTGGGTCACGGCGGCCCGGGCGCGGCGGCCGCCCCGGACCCCTGCGCCTCCTGTGTCCGCTCGTGCGCCGCCCAATGCGCCGTGAAGGTCCGCGAGATCGTGGCCGGCGGCGCGTCGCGCGTCGAGTACCACGGCCCCGCTGCCGAGGTGCCCCGCGACCTGGCTCGCTACATCGACCACACGCTCCTCCGGCCGGACGCCGCGGCGGCCGACATCGACCGCCTCTGCGACGAGGCGGCCGAGCACGGCTTCGCCGCCGTCTGCGTGAACCCGGCCTGGGTCCGCCGCGCCGCCGAGCGGCTCCGCGGCACCGAGGTGGCGGTCGCCTCCGTGGTCGGCTTCCCGTTCGGTGCGACCCCGCCCGACGTCAAGGCCTTCGAAGCGCGCCGGGTCATCCGAGACGGTGCTCGCGAGATCGACATGGTCATCAACATCGGGGCCCTCAAGAGCGGCCTCCGCGACCTCGTCCGCGAGGACATCGCCCGCGTCTCGGACGCCTGCCACGAGGGCGGCGCCGTCAACAAGGTCATCATCGAGGCTGCGCTCCTCACCGACGAGGAGAAGGTCGTCGTCTGCCGCCTGGCCCAGCAGGCGAAGGCCGACATGGTCAAGACGTCGACCGGCTACGCGAAGGGCGGGGCCACCGTCTTCGACGTCGCCCTCATGCGCGAGACGGTCGGGCCCAGGATGGGCGTCAAGGCGGCCGGCGGGATCCGTACCGCGGACGACGTGCAGGACATGATCGCCGCCGGCGCGACCCGCATCGGGGCCTCGGCCGGTGTCAGCATCGTCAGCGGGGAGAAGGGCGCGCATGGGCAGTACTGACACGATCGCCGAGGTGCCGGCGGACCTCGCGCACCTCATCGACCACACGCTCCTCGACCCTGCGGCGACGCGTGCCGACATCGACCACCTGTGCGCGGAGGCGAAGGAGTACGGGTTCGCCGCCGTCTGCGTGAACCCGGCCTGGGTCCGCCGTGCGTACGAGAATCTCGCCGGCAGCGACGTCAAGGTCGCCTCGGTCATCGGCTTCCCGCTCGGCGCCGCCACGACCGAGGTGAAGGTCCTCGAGACGCAGCGCGCGCTCCGCGACGGCGCCCGCGAGATCGACATGGTCATCAACGTCGGCCGCCTCAAGAGCGGGATGTACCTGTGGGTGGGCGACGAGATCCGCAAGATCGCGGACGTCTGCCACGAGGGCGGCGCGATCACGAAGGTCATCATCGAGACCTCGCTCCTCGCCGACGAGGAGAAGGTCGTCGCCTGCCGCCTCGCGAAGGAAGCCGGGGCGGACTTCGTCAAGAC
This sequence comes from uncultured Chloroflexia bacterium, assembly GCA_963736545.1. Classification (GTDB taxonomy): domain Bacteria; phylum Chloroflexota; class Limnocylindria; order Limnocylindrales; family CSP1-4; genus CTSoil-043. Next base: position 1,732,621 of record CAVTPA010000001.1, on the reverse strand, counting down.
CTCGACCGGCTGGGGAGCCGGCGGCGCGACGGTCGCCGACGTCAGCCTCATGCGCGCGACGGTCGGCCCCGAGATGGGGGTCAAGGCCTCCGGCGGGATCCGGACCGCCGAGGACGTCATCGCCATGATCCGCGCCGGCGCCACCCGGATCGGGGCCTCCGCCGGCGTCAAGATCGTCACGGGAGGAAGAGCGGCAGATGGGCACTATTGACCTCCGGGCGTACGTCTTCCTGGACAGCCTCCAGGCCCAGTACGCGGCGTTCCTCGGCACCGTCGCCCAGGGGTTCCTGCCCCTCGCCGGCGACGCCTCGCTCTCGATCGAGATCTCGCCCGGCATCGAGATCAACCGGCTGACCGACATCGCCCTCAAGTCGACGAGCGTGAAGCCCGGGATGCAGATCATCGAGCGCTACTACGGCATGCTCGAGATCCACTCGCCGTCGCAGGCCGAGGTGCGCGCCGCCGGCGCGGCGATCCTCGGCGAGATCGGCCTCACGGAGACCGACCGGATCAAGCCGCGGGTCCTGTCCTCCCAGATCATCCGCCGGATCGACGACCACCAGGCCCAGCTCATCAACCGCACGCGGCATGGCCAGATGCTCATCCCCGGCCAGACGCTGTACGTCCTCGAGATGGAGCCGGCGGCCTACGCCGCCCTCGCCGCCAACGAGGCGGAGAAGGCGGCCCACATCAACATCCTCGAGGTCCGGTCCTTCGGCTCGATGGGCCGCATCTACCTCGGCGGCGAGGAGCGCGACATCGACGTCGGCTGGCGGGCTGCGCTGGCGGCGATCGAGGGCCTCGAGGGCCGGGAGGCGAAGGCGTAGGGCCGGCGGCCCGCCGGACGGCGGCCGCCGGACGACGAACCAATCGAATGCAGAGCGAGCAGGACGAAGAAGGAGAACGGATCGATGGCAGAAGCGCTCGGGATGATCGAGGCCCGCGGGTTCGCGGCGGTGGTCGAGGCGGCCGACGCGATGGTGAAGGCGGCCAAGGTCGAGCTCGTCAGCTACGAGAAGACCGGCGGTGGGTACGTGACCGCCGTCGTCCGCGGCGACGTCGCCGCGGTCAAGGCCGCGGTCGAGGCCGGCGTCCGCAATGCGGGCAAGGTCGGCGAGGTCGTCGCCAGCCACGTCATCGCGCGGCCGCACGTCAACGTCGACCTCGTCCTGCCGCTCGGGCGGCTCGACGAGGCGAAGTCCGAGTCCGGCCAGGGCTAGCCGACGCAGATGCGGGACGGGGCGCGCCGGGCCGGCCGGCCCGGCGCGCCGCTCCCCAGGCAGGTGGTGCAGACATGCTCCTCGGACGGGTGACCGGCACCGTGGTCGCGAGCCGGAAAGAGCCGCTCATGGAGGGCTGGACGCTCCTCGTGGTGCGCCAGCTCGACGCCGAGAACCACGATGCCGGCGGGTACGTCGTGGCGGCCGACGCGGTCGGCGCGGGCGTCGGCGAGGTCGTCCTCTATGCGACCGGCAGCTCGGCGCGGAACACGGAGGCCACGCGCGACCGGCCCTGCGACGCCGTGATCGTGGCGATCGTCGACCAGTGGGAGACCGGCGGGACGGAGGTCTACCGCAAGTAGCCGGCGGCCTGGCGACGGGCGGTGCCCCGTCGACCCGGCCCCGGCCGCAGCGGGCGGAGAGCGATGGACGAGCGCGAGATCGCGGAGATCATCGAGCGGGTGCGCCGCCGGGTGGCGGTGGCGGGCGACGGACGCCCCGGACCCGGGCTGCGCGCCGAGGCGGAGCTGGCCGCGGCGTCGACCGCCGAGCTCGGCGACGGGATCCACCTCACGATCGACGACGCGGTCGCGGGCGCGTCGCGGGCGTTCCTGGCGTTCCGCGACAGCGGCCTGGCGACACGGAAGGTCGTCATCGAGGCGGTCCGCCGCTCGATGCTCGACCACGCAGAGCAGCTGGCCCGGATGGCCCACCACGAGACGCACATCGGGCGCTACGAGGACAAGGTCGTCAAGAACCGGCTCGTCGCCAGCAAGGCGCCCGGCCCCGAGGACCTCGAGGTCCAGGCCGTCAGCGGCGACGCCGGGATGATGGTCACCGAGTGGGCGCCGTTCGGCGTCGTGGCCTCGATCACCCCGGTCACGAACCCGACGTCCACGATCATCAACAACACGATCAGCATCGTCTCGGCGGGGAACGCCGTCGTCTTCAACGCCCACCCGAGCGCGAAGCAGTGCTCGGCGGAGACGATCCGCCTGATCAACCGGGCGATCGTCGCCGCCGGCGGCCCGCCGGACCTCGTCACGGGCGTGGCGACGCCCACGATCGACACGGCCCGGGCGCTCATGGCCCACCCGGGGGTCCGGGTCCTCCTCGTCACCGGCGGCCCGGCCGTCGTCCGGGAGGCGCTCAAGACGGACAAGCGGGCGATCACGGCCGGCCCCGGCAATCCCCCGGCCGTCGTCGACCAGACCGCCGACGTCGAGCGCGCCGCCCGCGACATCGTCCGCGGCGCCTCGTTCGACAACAACCTCGTCTGCATCGACGAGAAGGTCGTCCTCGTCGTGGACTCGGTCGCCGACCGGCTCCTGCGCGCGATGAGCCAGTCCGGCGCCTACCTGCTCAAGGAGCACGAGCTGCGCCGCCTCGAGCGGGTCATCTTCAAGGAGCTCGGGGCGCCCGGGAAGCCGGGGGTCATGAGCCCGGCCTGGATCGGCCAGGACGCCGCGAAGATCCTCGCCGAGATCGGCGTCCAGGCGGAGCCCGTCCCGCGCCTCCTCGTCGCCGACGTGCCGCGCGACCACAGCCTCGCCTGGACCGAGCAGATGATGCCGGTGCTCCCCGTCGTCCGGGTGGGCAACGTGGACCAGGCGATCGACCTCGCGGTGCGGATGGAGCACGGCTTCCGCCACACGGCCTCGATCCACTCCACGAACGTCGAAACGATCACGAAGATGGCCCGCGCGATGAACTGCAGCATCTTCGTGGCGAACGGCCCGAACGTCGCCGGGCTCGGCGAGGGCGGCGAGGGCTTCACCTCGTTCTCGATCGCCAGCCCGACCGGCGACGGCCTCACCCGCCCGCGCACGTTCTCGCGCGAGCGGCGCGTGACGGTCGTCGGCGCCCTCCGGATCGTCTGATGCCGACCGGCCGGCCTCCCGCCCACCGCTCCATCCCCGCCGCGGCGCGGGCGGGTGCCGGTGGGCTGGAGCCGGCCCTCGGGCTGCTGGAGCTCGACTCGATCGCGGCGGGCATCGAGGCCGGCGACGCGATGGCAAAGAAGGCCCCGATCGACGTCATCCGCGCCGGGACGGTCCACCCCGGCAAGTACCTCGTCCTCGTCGGCGGTGCCGTCGCCGACGTCGAAGAGGCGCTCAACGCGGGGCGAGACGTGGGAGCGGCGGCCGTCCGTGGGGTCGTCTTCCTGCCGAACGTCCACACCGACGTCGTGGCGGCCCTGCGGGGCGCCCGGGCGGAGCCGGCCGGCGAGGCGCTCGGGATCATCGAGACCGCGACGGTCGCGGCGACGATCGAGGCCGCCGACGCAGGCGTGAAGGGCGCCCGGGTCCGGCTCCTCGAGCTGCGCCTCGCCGACGACCTCGGCGGCAAGGGCTACCTCCTGTTCGACGGCCCCGTCGCCGAGGTGCAGGCGGCCGTCGAGGCCGGGACCGGGCGGATCGCCGGCACGCCCGGCCTCGTCTCGCGGGTCATCCCCCAGCTCCACGGCGAGATGGCGGAGAACCTGGCCGCCGACGCCCGGTTCTCGGTGCGTGTTCGCGAGCCCGGCGGGCCGGCCGCGATCGTCCCGCGGCCGCGCCCAGTGAAGCCGACGAGGTAGCGATGCAGCTCGGACGCGTCACCGGCACGGTCGTCGCCACGGTCAAGGTGCCCGGCCTGACCGGGATCAAGCTGCTCATCGTCCAGCCGCTGGACCGCCGGCTGCGCCCGATCGGCAGCCAGGTCGTCGCCGCCGACGCCGTCCACATGGCCGGGCCCGGGGAGCTCGTCTACTTCGTCGCCGCGCGCGAGGCCGCCCAGGCGATGCCCGATCCGTTCGTCCCGGTCGACCATGCGATCGTCGGAATCGTGGACGCCGTTCGGTCACTGGCGGGTGACGATCCCGTGGTGGCACCGCCGGCCGCGACCGCCTCGTCCGCGCCGCCGGCACCCAGGCGTCGCAGCCGTAGGGCGAAGCCGTGAAGCTCGCCCGGGTCGTCGGGACCGTCGTCTCGACGATCGACCACCCCGCCTTCGACGAGCGGACGCTCCTCCTGTGCGACTTGCTCGACGCGAGCGGCAACCCCGCCGGCGGCTACATGATCGCCGTGGACTCGGTCGGCGCCGGGGCGGGGGAGATGGTCCTCCTCCTCGACGAGGGAAACGGGGCGCGGCAGGTCCTCGCGGCCCCCGGCGCCCCGATCCGCACGGTCGTCGTCGGCATCGTCGACGAGGTGACTGACGATGGCGATCACCGCTGACGAGGCGCGCGCGGTCCTCGCGCGCTGGCAGCCGACCCTCCGCCTCGCCGACTGGGACATCGAGCTCCGGCTCGTCGACACGCCCTGGCGGAAGACAGGAGACGTCAAGGTCGACCTCGACGACCGCAAGGCGGTGCTCCTCCTCCGGGCGAGCCAGGAGCCGGCTCATCTCGAGGAGGTCGTCGTCCACGAGCTCGTCCACCTCCGCCTCTACGCGATGGACCAGATGCTCGTCCAGCTGCTCGACGCGGTGTTCGGGACGGACGCCACGGATCCGAAGCGGGAGTTCGCGGAGACGCAGTTCATGCAGCTCCTGGAGTCGACGACCGAGGACCTGGCGAAGGCGCTCCTCGCCGCGGGCGGCAGCACGACCCCCCTCACCTTCCGCCGCCTCGACCGGGAGGTCGAGCAGGAGATCGGCCCAGCCCCGAGCGAGGTCGCCCCGACCGGCTAGGACGCATCCTCGCGGCCCGGACGCCGACGCTTCTCGTCGACCGCCGGCGGCATACTGACGGAGTGAGGTCCCCGGCACCTGAGATGCCCCGGCGCGGCGCCGGGCTCGTCGCGACGGCCGTCGTCGTCATCGCGTTCGCCGTGGCGATGGCGTACCTCGAGTCGGCCGTCGTCGTCTACCTGCAGCGCGCCCTCGGGATGGAGACCGGCGTGCTCTTCCCCCTCCGGGACCCGGCCGGCGTGGGGGACCTCGCCGCGATCGAGGTCGGTCGCGAGGCGGCGACGCTCGCGATGCTGGCGGCCGTCGGGTGGCTCGCCGGGCGGAGCCCGCTCGAGCGGCTGGCCTGGACGGCGGTCGCCTTCGGGACCTGGGACATCCTCTACTACGCCTGGCTGTGGGTGTTCGTCGGCTGGCCGCCCTCGCTCGCGACGTGGGACCTCCTCTTCCTCATCCCGGTGCCGTGGGCGGGGCCGGTCTGGTCGCCCGTCGCGGTGAGCGTGGCGCTCATCGGGTTCGGCCTCGCGGCTGCGGCGCGCCTGCGGGCGGGGCGGCCGGTGCGGGCGGGGCCCGCCCAGCTGGCGGCTGGGATCGGCGGCGGCGTGATCGTCGTCGCCGCCTTCTGCTGGAACGCGCCCCTGCTGACGGAGGGAGGCGTCCCGACCGACTTCCCGTGGCCGATCTTCGCCGCCGGCATGGCTCTCGCCGCGTGGGGCGCCGCGACGGCGCTCCGGCCGCGGCCCGCGAGGGGCTCGGGCAGCGCCCGGGCACCTGGGGGGCACGAGCGCATGACCGGCGACGCCGCCGGCCTCGAGTACGTCGGCCTCATGGCCCTCGCCTGGGACCCGCTGCGCGGCGACACGTCGGGCTGGGAGGACCGCTCCTTCTACTTCGACCTCGTCCGCGAGCGCGGCGAGCCCGTCCTCGACGTCGGCTGCGGGACCGGCCGGCTCCTCCTCGACTACCGCGGGCTCGGCATCGACGTCGACGGCGTGGAGATCTCCGGGGAGATGCTCGCGATCTGCCGCTCGAAGGCGGCGGCGGCCGGCCTCGACGTCGAGGGCCGCCTCTTCGAGCAGGCGATGGAGGCGATGGACCTGCCGCGCCGCTACCGGACGATCATCGTGCCCTCGTCCTCGTTCCAGCTCGTGATCGAGCCGGAGGCGGCCGCCGAGGCCCTTCGCCGCTTCCACGACCACCTCGTCCCCGGCGGCACGCTCGCCCTGCCGTTCTACTCGCTCGCCGAGGCTGCCGACGAGTCGTGGACCGAGGAGGCCGACCTGCCCGACGGGTCGCGGATCCGCCGGATCAGCCGGTCGTGGGTCGAGGCCGGGACGCGCCTCGAGCACACCGAGGAGACGTACGAGCTCCGGCGCGACGGTACCGTCGTCGCGACGCAGCACCAGGTCCGCTCGCCGGCGGTCCGCGGGTACGCGCCCGACGACGCCCGCGCGGCCCTCGAGACGGCCGGCTTCGTCGACCTCGCCTTCTACCGCGAGTTCACGCGAGAGCCGCTCCGGGACGGGGAGCGGCTCTTCTCGGTGGTGGCCCGCCGGCCGGGGGCCTGACGCCGGCGGCCATGTGGGCGGGGCGCCGGCGGGCCCCTGACGCCGGCGGGCCCGGTGGGCGTGGCGCCCGGTGGCGTGCGCTGCTACGTCGCCGACGGATCGACGACGCGACCCATGAACAGGATCGCGCCCGTCTGGACGTCGCGGAGGACGAAGAAGAACGGCCGGTCGAAGCGGACCGTGATCACCCGGTGCGGGTTGCTCGGCCCGCAGCCCCCGGTCGTGGACATGCCGACGGCGGTCGCCGCGGCCGCCTCCGTCCCCTTCTCGTCGACGTCGATGTTGGCCTGGTGAATGACCTTCGCGATGTAGAGCTCGCTCGGCGAGGTGATGCCGGAGAAGTCCGCTTGGAGCGGGTCGGTGGCGAGCGTCATGCCGAGGGACGCCAGCTCCGGGAGCAGGTCCGCCTTCGTCTCCGCCGCGAAGCGGGGGAGGAAGAGGCGGACGTCGTACGGGTGATCGCAGCACGCCATCTCGGGGTACTGAACGCAGGCGACCTCGTCGTCCAGGTGATCGCGGGCGGTGTCGAGCTTTCGCACGACGGTCGCCAGGCGACCCGCGGCGAGCTCCCTCTCGAACGAGCGGAGGTCGTCGGGGAGGATGAGGGTCATCGCGAGGGGCGTGCGCCAGTTCGCGTCGCCGGCCTCGTAGCGGAGCTCGGTCGCCGTCCAGCCGGCGCCGCTCGCCAGCGGGATCGTGTCCTGCTGGACCATCGTCGGCACCTTCACGGTCGACCCGTTCAGCCGGGTGAACGCCCGAGCCCGGGTCGCCGCCGCCGGGAACGGGTTCGCCCAGCCCGCCTTGAGGTAGATCGCGTTGACGAGGAAGAGGCGACTGTAGACGGTGACATCGGGGGGTGTCAGGAGCTCGGGGATGCGCTTCTCGGTCTTCCGGCTGACCCAGGCGTTGATCGTCCTTCGGGCACCGTCCGTGTCGCCGACGTAGTCGACGAGGCGCAGGCCCGAGCCGAATGTCGCGGCGATCCGGTCGAGGTAGGGCTGCAGGATCGGCCAGCCCTCCTGGGCGAACGCGGCGTTCGCGATCCGAAGGGCGAGCTCGTGAGTGGTTCCCTCGCCGTCCTTCCACGTCGCGTCGCGCGACGCCAGCGCCTGGTCCAGGGCGTTGAGCCCGACGCCGAGGGCCTCCCAGCCGGCCACGTGCAGGACGGCGTCCATCTGGGCGGCGGTCTCGCCGTTCGCGCCGGCTCGCGCCATCCCGAGGGCGAGGGCGATGCTCGTCGGCGAGAAGACGGCATTCGCCTTCGCGTCGATCGTGCCGTCCTCGAGCATGCGCTTGTAGAGGTCGACGCCGAACGCGGTGATCGACGCGGCGACGCGCTTCGCCTGGGCCGGCTTCGCCTCGGCCCGGGGGACGTCCGACCGGGCGACCGCGACCGTGGCCGGCGGGGCCACCTCCGGGAAGTCGGCGAGGTTGCCCGGCACGTACCGGACCGCCGCGGCGACCGGCTCGGGGCACCAGGGCATCATCGGTTCCCCGACGTAGCCCCCGTCGCCGCCGACGAGGAGCACCGTCCGGTCCGCCAGCGTCACGAAGGTGCCGCCCTCGCGGGCCGTCGGCAGCGACGGCGCCGGGGTCCACCTGCCCGTCGCCGGGTCGTACAGCTCCGCGTCGGCAAGCGGCGGGCGCTCGGTGCTGCCTCCCGTCGCCCGGGCGTCGGTGATCGTGACGCCGCCGGCAACGAGGACGCGGCCATCGCCGAGGAGGACCGCCGACCGGTTCGCGGCCGCCGTGCTCATGTCGGCGGTGGGCGACCAGCGCAGCGTCACCGGATCGAGGCGCTCGGCGGTGGCCGTCGCCTGCGGGATGTCGCTGCCCTCGACCGCGCCACCCGCGACGAGCGCGCCACCGTCGGGAAGCGCGGTCAGGGCGAAGTCATCCCGAGCCTGCGCGAGCGAGCCGGCCGGCGACCAGGCGCCCGCCGCCGGGTCGTAGATCTCGGCCGACGCGATGCTGCCGTGGGCGGCCCCGACGACCAGGACGCGCCCGTCGGCGAGGGTGACCGACTCGGCTCCCCGGCGCGCCGTGCTCATGTCGCCCGTCGGCGACCACGTGCCGCTCTCGGGGTCGTAGATCTCCGCGCTCGCCAGGTCGCGGTTTCCGGCCGCGTCGACGTACGCCCCGCCCGCGACGAGGACGGTGCCGTCGGGGAGGAGCGCCGCGACGGGCTCGGTGCGGGCCGTGCCCATCAGGCCCGTCGCCGACCAGGTGCCCGTCGCCGGGTCGTAGAGCTTCGCGCTCGAGTACGAGCCGAACGCGCCCTCCACCGGGTCCGCCGACGTCATCCCCCCGGCCACGAGCACCCGGCCGTCGGGCAGGGCCACGGCGGCGAAGTCGGTGCGCGGCGCATTGAGGCTGCCGGCCGGGGCCCACGTCCCGGTCGCCGGATCGTAGAGCTCGGCGAGGACGCTGCTCTCCCACGCGCCGCCCGGCTCGCACAGGTTGTCATTGCCGACGACGAGAACGCGGCCGTCCCCGAGGAGCGCGACGTGTGTGCTTGCCCGGCCGAGCGCCAGGGCGCCGGCCGGAGCCCAGGTCGCGCCGTCGGCCGCCGGCGTCTCCGGCGCGGCCGGCGTCGCAGGCGGTGACGCCGGGGGTGGGGGCGTCGTCGGCACGGCGGGCGTCGCGGCCGTGCCGCATGCCGCCAGCGTCATCGAGAGGGCGAGGGCGGCGAGCGTTCGCGGCGGGTCGAGGCGTTGCATGGGGGCCTCCCTGCGCGAGCACGGGGACGGCGGCGTGCGCGCATCTCGTTCAACCGCCGGTGAGACGCACGAGAGGCTCGCGTCGTTTCAGCCGGGACGAGGATGGGGCCGTGGTGGGTGCTCGCGCCGGCAGTCGGCCGCCGGAGCGGTGTGCGAGGGTCGGCCGCCGGAGCGGCGTGCGAGGGTCGGCCGCCGATCGACTACCCCTTCGCGAGGACGACCCGGAACTCCATCGTGCCGTTGTCCTGGACGGCGATGAGGCCGGCGACGTTCGGCGCCTCGATGTCGTAGTCGGCGAACAGGATCGGGAGCGAGCCGGCGACGACGACGCTGCCGTCGTCCTGGACACGGGCCTGGGCCGCGATCTCGACGTCCCGGGTCACGCCGTGGAGCGTGAGCTGGCCCGGCAGCGTCACGTCGACATCGGCGCTGCCGAACTCCGGCGCGAGTGCCACCGGGCCGGCGAGGACGAACGTCGAGGTCGGGAACGTGTCGGTCTGGATGCCGCGGCCGCGAAGCTGGTTGTCGCGGCGACCCTCGTTGCTCTGCAGGGTCGTCATGTCGACCTCGATCGAGCCCTCGGTGAGCGTCAGCGCGCCGTCCGTGCCCTCGACAACGAGGCCGCCGGTGACGTCGCCCGTTCGACCCACGGCGTCCGTGTCGGCCTGCTGCTGGAGGAACGTCTCGCGGACCCGATAGCCCGCCTCGCCCTCGGTGACCGCCCAGGTGCCGACGAGGCCGCCGGCGACCGGCGTCTCCGGCGTCGCGACGCCGCCGTCCGTCGGCGCGGGCGTCGCGGCCGGGACCTCGGACGGGGTCGGCGTCGCGACCGCGGTCGGCCCGGGCGTGTCGAGCCCGAGCTCGGGGACGTCGTCCCCGCGCAGGAACCCCTGGGCGAGGACGAGGCCGCCGATCGCCAGGACGGCGACGACGGCGACGACGATTGCGGCGAGGCGTCGGTTGTTCATGCCCCCCATTCGTTGGCTGCATGTCGTTCGGTTTCGGGCGACGGATCGTCCTTGCCGATCCTGAACCGCTCCGGAACGCGTGCGACGCGTCCTGAGCACCTGCTCGTGGCAGCGGCGATCCCGAGTCTCGGGTGGCGCCCCGACCATCTCAGAAGCTTGCCCAGCGAGCCGTACGGCGGGTGGCCGCACGCGAACGCCGCTCCAGGCGCCGCCGAACCCCCATGCCGGGCTCCACGGGGCCACGCATCCTCTCACCGGCTTCGCCGGCGGAGCATCCGATCGAACCCGTACCGGATCGCCGCGCAGCGATCGTCCGTACGGTTCGCCTGGCACGCTTCTGACAGGATCGCGCCGAGTGCGCCGCGGCTGCGCGCCGAGTGCGCCGCGGCTGCGCCCCGAGTGCGCAGGGGCGGCAGCTCGGCCGGGACGCCCGGCGGCTACCCCGCGAAGCGCCCCAGGATCACCGGTGTCGGGGCCGGCGGCTCGTCGGCGATCGTGACGGCGGCGCGAACGTCGGCGGCCGCCGCCTCCGCCTGCGCGACGTTCCGGGCGTGGACGAGGCAGATCGGCCGGTCCGGACCGACCGCGGCCCCGATCGGCGCGAACTGCGTGAAGCCCGGCGCGTGGTCGATCGCCTGGTCGGCGCGGGTACGGCCGCCACCCATGCCGACGACGGCGAGGCCGATCGCCCGCACGTCCTCGGCCGCGACGAAGCCGGGACGTGGCGGCTCGACGGCAAGCGTCACCTCCGGCAGGGGCAGGTAGGCGTCGGGCCGCTCCATCAGGTCAGCCGGGCCGCCGAGGGCGACCACCATCCGCGCGAACCGCTCGGCCGCCTCGCCCGACGCGAGCGCCCGCTCGCAGGCGACCCGCGCGTCCGCCACGGAGCCGAACAGCCCGCCGGTGACGAGCAGCTCGGCCGCGAGCGCGATCGTCACCTCGTGCTGGCGCGGCTCGCGGGCCGCTGCACCGCCCTCGCCGACGAGGTACGCGATCGCCTCCCGGACCTCCACGGCGTTGCCGGCGGTCGTCCCGAGCACTTCGTTCATGTCGGTGAGGAGTGCGGACGTCCGGCAGCCCGCGCCGTTGGCCACGGCCACGATGCTCTCCGCCAGCGCGCGCCCGTCCTCGAACGTGCCCATGAATGCGCCGCTGCCGAACTTCACGTCCATGACGAGCCCGTCGAGGCCCGCCGCCAGCTTCTTCGAGAGGATCGAGGCGGTGATGAGGGGGATGCTCTCCACCGTCCCGGTCACGTCCCGGATCCCGTAGAGGCGCCGGTCGGCCGGGGCGAGGTCGCTCGTCTGGCCGATGATCGCGCAGCCGACCTCCCGGACGACCTTGCGGAAGAGCGCGTTGTCGGGCGCCGTCGTGTAGCCGGCGATCGCGTCCATCTTGTCGAGCGTGCCGCCGGAGTGGCCGAGGCCCCGCCCCGAGATCATCGGCACGGCCCCGCCGCAGGCTGCGACGATCGGCGCGAGCATGAGCGAGACCTTGTCGCCGACGCCGCCGGTCGAGTGCTTGTCGAGCGCCGGCCCCGGCAGGTCGGCGTCCGACCAGTCGAGGACGGTCCCGGAATCGCGCATCGCGAGGGTGAAGGCAACCAGCTCGGCCCGGGTCATCCCCCGGAAGAAGACGGCCATCGCGAAGGCGGCGGCCTGGCCCTCGGTGATCGTGCCCTCGGTGATCCCGTGGACGAAGTAGGCGATCTCCTCGTCCGTGAGCGTGCGGCCGTCGCGCTTGTGACGGACAACCTCCTGCGGGAGCATCGGTCAGGCCTCCCCGGCGGCGCCCGCGGCGCCGGCGTCTCGCGCGCCGGCGGGCTCGCCCTCCGCCGCGAACGAGGCGACGAACGCCCGCACGAGGCGAGTGAGGTCGGCCGCCGCCATCGCCGCGCCGCGGAGCGTCTGCTCGTGGTCGATCGGCTCGTCGCTCATCCCGACGGCGAGGTTCGTGATCGCGCTGATCGCGGCGACCGGGATCCCGGCGTGGCGGGCGACGATGACCTCGGGCACGGTCGACATCCCGACGGCATCGGCGCCGAGCACCCGGTACGCGCGGATCTCGGCCGGGGTCTCGAAAAGCGGTCCCAGGAGTGCGCAGTAGACGCCCTCGTGGAGCCGGATCCCCAGGTCGCCGGCAATCCGCGCGAGCCGTGCCCGCAGCGCCGGGTCGTAGGCGTCCTCGAGGCCGACGAAGCGCTCGCCCCACTCGTCGTCGTTGGCCCCGAGCAGCGGGTTCGTCCACATGGCGTTGATGTGGTCGGTGATGAGCATGAGGCTGCCCGGCTTCGCTTCGGCGCGGAGCGAGCCGGCCGCGTTCGTCAGCAGCAGCGCCTCGACACCAAGGGCGGCGAACGTCCGGATCGGCAGCTTGATGACGGCCGGTGGATGGCCCTCGTAGAGGTGGAAGCGGCCCTGCATGCACGCGACCGGCACCCCCTCGAGCGTGCCGAGGACGAACCGGCCGGCGTGACCGGGGACCGTGGACGGCGGGAAGCCGGGGATCTCGGCGTAGGGGACGGCGGACGGCGTCGTCGAGGGTGTCGGCGAGGCCGCCGAGGCCGGAGCCCAGCACGATCCCGAGCCGCGGCGCGAAGCCGGGAGCGTGCTCGCGGAGCACGTCGGCGGCGAGACGGGCAGGGTCGATCCCGGGGTGCGTCATCGGACGGCCTCCTTGCCGAGGAACTCGGGCCCGAAGCTGTAGGGGAGCAGGTCGGAAAGCGTCACGCTGCGAATCACCCCGCCGAGGCCGGCGAGGTGAACGGGGACGTCGAGCGCGGCGAACTCCCGCAGGCGCTGGCGGCAGGCGCCGCAGGGCGTGGGGAGCCCGTTCCGCTCGTCGGCGACCACGCAGACCTCGACGATCTTGCGGCCGCCAGCCGCCACCAGGACCCCGATCGCCGAGGCCTCGGCGCACTGGCTCTGCGGGTAGGCGGCGTTCTCGACGTTCGCGGCGACGTGGACGGCTCCGCGCTCGTCCCGCAGCGCCGCCCCCACGAGGTACCCGGAGTAGGGGGCGTAGGCGCGCTCCCGGACGGCCAGGGCGGCGGGGTAGAGGTCGTCGGCGGACATCGGCAGGCGCTCCCGGTTCGCTCGCGGCGCTTCGGCCCGAAGAGGGCCCTCACTGTAGCGCGGCAGGACGCCGGCGGACAGGAGGCGTTCGCCGCGGGGCGCAGGAGGCGTTCGCCGCGGGGCGCGAGATCGGAGTATCCGAATTCGCGCCCCGGCCTCGGCCGGACCGCACGCCACGACGCGCCCGCACGCCTCGTCGGCTCGCGGGTGGCGCTGGGACGGCGTACGCCCGGATGGGTGGACGGGCGTTTGACGGAATTGGCCTATCCGGCTCATACTTCGCCTGCGGGGTGGAGCAGCGGCAGCTCGTTGGGCTCATAACCCAAAGGTCAAGGGTTCGAATCCCTTCCCCGCAACCAAGCCGCATATCGACGTCGAGAACCCCGGTCCGCCCGCCGGGGTTCTTGCTTTTCCGGATGCGGCTGACGCCGCCAGGCGCGGGTCCGCGACGCCGCCGCCGGCGGTCGAGTGGGCGCGCTGCGACCTACGGGCGGCGGATCCTCACGTCGTCGATCGCGGCCTCGACGAGGTTGCCCCGGCCGCCGTCGGCGGCGCCGACGACGAGCCGGATCGACTGCCCGGCCCACGCGTCCAACGCGACGCTCGCCGATGCCCAGGCCGCGTCGTCGTCGTTCGACGCGCCGAGCTCCTCGAGGACGAGCGTTCGCGTCCCGTCCTCGGCTTCCACCCACACGCGCAGCCAGTCGTCCGCCGAGCTCGCGGCGCCGTGGGCCAGGTAGTAGCGGAAGGTGAGGCGCCCGACCGCGTCCGGGAGCGCGATCCGGGTTGAACGGACGGTCGTGACCCCACCGTCGAGATCGTTCGACCCGGGCTTCGCACCGGCGAGTGCGCCCGTGACGAGCGCGCGCGACCCGGAGACCGTCACGTCGAGCTGCTTCGGCCCCTTCGCCGCCGTGGGCTGCGGGTTGGCCCGCTGCCAGCGCCCGCCCCTCGACGTGTCGGTGCCGTCGGGGTTCACCCGCCAGCCCTTCGAGCCCTCGAGGTCGTCGTAGAACGGCCCGCAGTTCGCGGCCGACTTGTCGATCGCCGCGTACGGGCACTCGGCCATGCGCAGCGTGTATAGCAGCGCGGAGCGGTTGCGGGTCGTCTCGCGCCCGATGATCTCGTCGGGGTTGTAGTGGTCCTTGTCGGCGCTCGACTGCTCCGTCGGGTAGAGCTCCCACGTGAACGAGAAGATCCGGTGGCGCCCGTACATCCAGTCGATCTGGTCGCCGTCGGTGACGTAGAGGTCGCTCGACTGCATCGGCGTGTAGCCGTTGCGGGCGGCCATCGCCCGGCCCAGGGCGACGAAGGTGCGGTGGTCGTCGCGGGTCATGTCGGGCGGCAGGTTCGTCTTCGTGTAGCCGTAGGGCCAGAGGACCTGCTCGCCGTTCGTGTGGAGCGTGACGTGGACCCGCAGCTGCTGGATCCCGCCGACGACCCGGCCCTGAACGAAGTCGCGCACGACGCGGGTCTCCGGCGCGGAGAACGCGCGCGGCCCGCGGTAGTTCCAGGCCGCCGGGTTCTTCGACGAGCCGCCGCAGCAACCCCACCGGTAGTCGTAGTTGCGGTTGAGGTCGGTGCCGGTGTACGTGGAGCCGGACGTCGGCTGGCGGTTCTTCCGCCAGAGCCCGTTCGGGAAGTTGCGGACGTCGTACACGTGGCCGTCCGGGTTCACCGAGAAGATGATCCAGGTCTCGCGCTCGTCGACGAGCGCGCGGACCGTCTCGTCGGTCGCGTAGTCCTCGGTCAGGACCCGCAGCAGGTACAGCGCCTGCTCGACGGTCAGCCGCTCGCGGGCGTGATGAAGGGCGTCGACGAGGATCTCGGGCTCGTTCTCGTCCTCGGCGACGTTGTCGGAGATCTTGGCGACCCAGATGTCGCGGCCGCGGTAGCTCGTGCCGATCGAGCTGACCTGGACGAGCTCCGGGTAGGCCGCCTGGGCGGCGTGGATCTCCGCGACCATCTCGGCGTTGGAGTGGTAGCCGCTGTCGTAGGCGGGATAGTCGGGCTCCGCCGCCGCGGCGCCGGGGACGAGCCCGGCGAGCAGGGCGACCGCGAGGGCGGCCGAGACGAAGGTGGGTCGGCGGGGGAAGGACGGCATGGCGGGAAGGGTGGCCGAACGGGCCCCCGGGCGCAACCGGCCGATCGGGGAGGCCCCGCGGGACGATGGGGCCATCGGCCGAGACGGCCGGTCACCCCAACGGGAGGACTCGGGCGACCCGGGTGGCCGGTAGGATGCCGCACGTTGGGGGCCGAGCCGCGGCCCGCAGAACGGCGGCGCCGCGGCGGCAGAGGAGATTGATCGTGCAGGTTCGTCGGCGCGGACGCCTGGCCCGCCGGGTCGTCCCGGCTCTCATCGCGACCATCGCCCTGCTGCTCCCGCTCGTGCCGGCCGGGACGGCCGCGCCGTCGGGCCAGGTCAGCGGACAGCTCACGATGGACGTGGGCGCGATCCGCGGCCGCCGTGGCCGTCGTCACGATCGTCGACCAGTCGGCGACCGCCAGCGATCCGCTGATCGTCGGCCAGCAGCGTCTCCCCGCCCAGGGCAGCGGAGCGTTGGCGTTCGCCGTGCGCTACGACCCGGCCCGCATCGACACGAGCCGGTCGTACGCCGTGTACGCGTCGGTCGTCGACGGCAGCGCGGTCCTCCGGAGCACCGCGCCGGTGCCGGTGATCACCGGCGGTCCCGAGACGGGTGTCAAGGTGCCGCTCGCCGTGCGCCCGCCCGCGCCCGCGACCCTCACCGTCACCATCACGAAGAAGGACCGGACCGCGCTCAGCGCGTCGGCCGTCGCCCAGGTTGCCATCGTCAACGCCACCGGCGGCCGCCTGGCCGGCAGCGGGATCACCGTGACGCCCGGGCAGGTGCCGATCACCGTGGCGGTGCCCTACGACCCGGCGCTCATCGACCCCGCTGCCCGCTACGTGGCGAGGGCCGCGATCGTGGATGGTGCGGCCGTGTGGGAGAGCCCGACGGCGGTCGACCTCCCGCCCGGTTCGGGAACCGCCGGCCTGACGCTCGACGTCACGCTCCTCTCGACCAGGCTCCCGGTCGTCGAGCCGACCCCGGCGCCGACCCCGGTTCCGCCGACTGCGGCCCCCACCGAGGCGCCGACACCGAAGCCGACCGCGGCCCCCACCGAGGTGCCGACTGCCGAGCCGACGGAGGCCCCGACCGCGAAGCCGACCGCGGCGCCGACCCCGACTCCGAAGCCGACCGCGGCCCCGACCGCCACGCCGGCACCGACGGCGACGGCCAGCCCGACGGCTAGCCCAACCGCCACGCCGACGGCCAGCCCGACGGCCGGCCCCACCGCGACGCCAACGCCGACGCCCGGGCCGACGGAGGGCACGGTGACGGGCACGCTCGTCTACTCGGAGGGCGCCAAGCTCTCCGGCGCCGCCAGGGCGGTCGTCGCCCTCCTCGACGAGGGCAACGCGTCGTCCGTCGGGGTGGTCGCGACGCAGGTGATCCCGACGCCCGGCCAGCAGCCCATCAGCTTCTCGATCACGTACGCCACGGCCGACGTGGATCCCGACCGGGCCTACACGGTCCGCGGCGCGATCGTCGACGGCGACAACGCCTGGGTCTCCGAGGACGGCGTCGCCGTGCTCACCGGCGGTGCCCCGGCATCGGGCGTCGTGGTCCGCCTCACGTACCGTCCGGACCTGTTGCTGGGCGAGGTCACCGGCACGCTCGCCGGGATCGACGGCGCCCTCGGCGCCGACGCCTCGTCGGTGACGATGGTCGTCCAGCCGGAGACCGGGAGCGTGCTCGGCTTCGACGCCCGGCCGCAGGGCGGCGCGAGTGCGCCGATCCCGTTCTCGGTGCCGTTCAACGTCGCCGACGTCGACCCGGAGGCGACCTATGTCGTCGTGTCCGACGTGACGGACGGCGACCGCTCGTGGGAGACACAGAATCCGCCGCCGGTCGTCACCGACGGCAACCCCTTCGCCGACGTCGTCGTTCCGCTGGTTGCCGTCGTGGCGCCGACGCCGGAGCCGACGGCGACCCCGGAGCCGACCCCGACGCCGACGCCCGAGCCGGCCGAGGACGAGGGCGGGATCCCCTGGCTCCTGCTCCTCGTGCTCGTCATGGTCGTGGGGATCGTCGGCGCCGTCGTCATGGCCCGGCGGGGCGCCCAGCCGCCGCCGACGGCCCCGGGCGGGGACGAACCGGGCGGGGACGCCCCGGGCGGGGACGCCACGGGCGGCGCTGCCCCGGGCGCGGCGGCCGGCGCCGTCGAGCCCGACGTCGCGACTGTCGAGCCGGGCGACGACACATCGGGCGCCGCCGCGGCGATTGCCGGTGTTGATGCGGTCGCGCCCGATGACGGCGCCGCCGCAGGTCCGGAGGCAGTGCCCGCCCCTGCGCCCGGGACCCTGCCGGAGCCCGACGTCGTCACCGAGCCTGCGGCCGCGAGCGAGCAGCCGCTGGCCCCCGAGCCGTCGGCCGGCCCGAGCGGCGGAACGGCCCCCGAGCCGTCGGCCCCCGAGCCGTCGGCCCCCGAGCCGTCGGCCGGCACCGAGGGCGGAGCGGCCTGATCTCGATCGGGGGCGGCGCCCGCGTGCCCGCCGCCCCCGGCCGCCGGCCTACTCCCAGCGGAACCAGCGCGCGGCGGCGACGGCGGCGCCGAGCCCCCACGCCGCGAGGAGCGCGAGCGGGCCCGTCGCGTCGCCCGTCGTCGCCCCGAGCCCGATCCGGAGGGCGTCGGCCAGGGCCGCCGTCGGCGTGAGGGCCGCAAGGTCGCCGAGGACCCCGGGAAGGTCGGCGGCTGGGACGAGCATCCCGCCGAGGAGCATGCCGACGACGAACAGCCCGTTCGCGACGGCGAGTGTCGCCTCGGGACGGAGCGTCCCCGCGAGAAGGAGCCCGAGCGCCGCGAACGCCAGGGTGCCGAGGGCCACCGCCGCGACCACGATCGCCGGGCTCCACCCGGCGCCCGGGCTCCAACCGAGCCCTGCGGTGGCGATCCCGACGAGGAGCGCGACCTGGAGCGCTTCGACGACGAGCACGGCCCCGACCTTCGCGGCCAGCAGTCCGCCGCGCGGCAGCGGCGAGCCGCCGAGGCGCTTGAGCACGCCGTAGCCGCGCTCGAAGGCGGTCGCGATGCCGAGGTTCACGAGGCCGGCCGCGACGATGGCGATCGCGAGGACGCCCGGCAGGAGCGACGTGACGGCCGACGCGCCCTCCGAGGCCCCGCGCCGGAGCCAGGACGGGAACCGTTGCGAAGAACACGAGCAGCACGACGGGCAGGACCAGGGTCGCAAGCAGGTTCTCTCCGCGCCGCGCGGTCAGGCGCAGCTCCATCCCCAGCTGGGCGGCCACCATCCGCCCGATGGGCGCGGCGGTGCCGCCCCCGGACCCGCCGGGCCGCAGCAGCGCGTCGCGTCCCGCAGCCGGGCGGCTCGCTCCGTCGCCCGCGCTCACGGCTCGTCCTCCTGGGCACGCACGAGCTCCAGGAACCGCTCCTCGAGCGTGCCGCTCGCCGTCCGCACCTCGTCGAGGAGGAGGCCGCGCCCCGCGGCCCACGCCGCGAGGGCGGCGACGAGGTCCGGGTCGGGGGCGCGGCCCGCCACGCGATACGCGCCGGGCGCCCCGTCGTCGACGAGCGTTGCGCCCAGGACACCGGCCAGCTCGGCCGCGTCGTCCGGACCGAGCGCGCCGCGCGACCGGAAGCGCAGGACCGGCGGGCCGCCGGCGATCACCTCGGCCGGCGTGCCGAGGGCGACGAGTCGGCCGCGGTCGAGGACGCCGACGCGGTCGGCGAGTCGCTCGGCGTCGACGAGCTCGTGGGTCGTGAGGATGATCGTGCGTCCGCCGCTCCGGAGCTCCCCGATGAGCTCGCGCACCAGGACCTTGGCCGCCGGGTCCATGCCCGCCGTCGGCTCGTCGAGCACGAGGAGCTCCGGGCGGCCGACGAGGGCGAGCGCGAGCGAGAGACGCTGGCGCTCGCCGCCGGAGAGAAGTCGGTAGCGCCGGTCGGCGGCGGTCGTGAGCCCGACCAGGTCGAGGAGCGCGTCCGGGTCGGCCGGGTCGGCGAAGAAGGCGGCGTGGAGGCGGAGGAGCTCGCGCGGCCGCACCTGGGGCGCGATCCCGCCGCCCTGGAGCATGAGCCCCAGTCGCGGCCGCAGGGCCGCGGCGTCGCGGCGCGGGTCGAGGCCGAGGACGCTCACCTCGCCGGCGTCCGCCCGGCGGTACCCCTCGAGGATCTCGACCGTCGTCGTCTTTCCGGCTCCGTTCGGCCCGAGCAGGGCGAACAGCTCGCCCTGCTGGACCTCGAGGTCGAGCCCGTCGAGAACCACGAGGCCGCCGTAGCGCTTGCGGAGGCCGCGAAGGACGACGGCCGCGCTGGCGCCGGATCCCGTGGCGGGCGCCTGCGCCGGAGAGAGCGTCGGGTCGGCCGGCAGGGTCACTCGAGGATGGACGCGAGCAGCCGGTCGAGCTCCGCGGCGTCGCGGACCTGGCCGACCTGCACCTCGCGGATGATCCCCTCGCGATCGACGAAGAACGACTGGGGCGGGGCGAGGACCTTCCACGCCGGGCCGACGACGCGGTCGGGGTCGGCGACGGTCGGCCACGTCGCTCCCTGCTCTTCCACGAACGTCCGGGCCGGGTCGGCGTCGTCCTTGAAGAGGGCGCCGACGACGACGAGGCCCTCGTCGGCGTGGCGGGCGGCGGCATCCTCGAGCAGCGGGAACTCCTCGCGGCAGGGCCCGCACCAGCTCGCCCAGAAGTTGACGAGGACCGGCTTCCCGCGCTCGGCGGCGAGGTCGAACGTCGAACCGTCGAGCGTCTCGCCGACGAGCTGCGGTGCGGGCTGGCCGATGAGCGGCGAGCCGATCGTGACGACGCTGCCGGCAGGGGTCCCCGCCGAACCGCCGCTGCACGCGGCCACGGCGGCGGCAAGCGCGAGGACGATGGCGGCGACGAGCAGGTCGGATGGGCGGCGGCGGGCCGGGCGACTCATGGGACCGATTCTAGGCGCGCGACGGACAGCGCGCCCGGGGCCGTAGCGGCGCTCCTACCGGGCCGTGAGCGTGCCGGTCATGTTCGGGTGGACCGTGCAGATGAAGCCGTACGTGCCGGCGGGCAGGGCCGGGACCTCGTACGTCCGGGTCTCCACGCCGTTGAAGATCTCGCCGGCCCAGACCTCGGGCCCGGTCGGGCCCCCCTCGTGGATGGCGACGTTGTGGGGGATCCCCGCGTCGTTGTTGGCGAAGACGATCGTGAACGGCGTGTTCGCCGGCACCTCGAGCGTGTCGGTGTCGAAGGCGATGCCCTGGGCGCTGATCTCGAGCGTCACCGCCTCCCCGGGCGCCGCGCTCGTGGTCGGCGCGTCGCTCGGCGCCGGTGCCGCGGTGGCGCCGCCTCCGCCGCCGGGGGCCTGGGTGGCGGGCGGAGGTGCGCCGCCGCCCCCGCCGGTCGTGCCCTCGCGGGGCGGGAAGATGCCGCCGGCGATGAGCAGTGAGCCCACGAAGATGACGGCGAACGCCACGAGCGTCCCGGTCGGGAAGCGCGGCGCCGGGATGTTCTCAAGGTGTCCCGTGGCGTCCGCCTTGACGACCTCGCGGTACTCCTTGCGGGCGTCGTTGAGCCAGCCGAGGAGCCCGATCACGGTCATGAGCAGGCCGGCAAGGAAGACGATCGGGTCGATGACGAGGCCGAGGAGCATGGCCCCGGACGCGATCGCGGCGAGCAGCGGGCGGAACGACGGCCCGGGGACGTGGACGCCGGCCGGCGGCCCGGCGTGCCCCGCCGCCACGAGCGCGGTGGGCGCCTCGAGCGCGTCGTAGTCGCGCATCGCCTCGCGGCCCCAGTAGAGGAGCGCCCCCACGAGTGCCCCGACCCCCAGGACGATGGCGACGATCCCGAGCGCCTCGATCGCGATCGTCGTGCTGCCGGGGATCGGCTCACCCGTGGTCGGGTCCGCCGCCGGCCCGATCCGGACGAAGAGGAGCGAGGCGAAGAGGGCGAGGGCGCCGCCGGCGACGAGGAACGGGGCCAGGCTCGGTCCCGGCAGGTGGACGCCCGCGGGCGGCGGGGCGACCGGGAGCGGGCGGGTGACCTGGGGCCCGGCCGTCGCAAATCGCCGCACGACCCAGACGAGATAGGCCGCGACCGCGAGCAGGACGCCGAGCGGGATGAGCAGGATGAGTGCGCCCCAGTCGGGGGCAACGAGGGAGCCGACGGCCTCGAGGAACGTCTCCCAGGGCGTCATCGGTGGCCCGTCGCCGCCGGGGCTACTGCTCGTCGCCGCGGGGCGATCCCACGACGAGGACGTAGGCCATGAGGGACGTCGCGATCCCGAGCGCGAACAGCATCGTCACCCCCGCCCAGTCGCGGCTGAGGACGCCGTAGACGATGGCGACGGTGATGAACAGGACGGCCGCCAGGAGCGTGTAGCGCGGCTTGATGATCATCGGTCCCTCCGAACGCTACAGCAGATAGAGCGTGGAGAAGAGGACGATCCAGACGACGTCGACGAAGTGCCAGTAGAGCGACGTCGCCTCCACCGCGTCGTGGTGACGGGCCGAGAACTGGCCGGCCAGCCCCCGGTAGAGGATCACCCCCAGCATGACCGCGCCGCCGAGGACGTGGGCGCCGTGGAAGCCGGTCAGCGTGTAGAACGTGCTGCCGAACGCGGTGTCGGTGATCCCGAAGCCGAGGTGCAGGTAGTCGTAGAGCTGCCCGGCGAGGAAGATCACCCCCAGGACGAGGGTGACGGCCGTGTTCCGCAGGAACGCCGTCCGATCGCCGCGGCGGATCGCCCACACGGCCAGCTGCATCGTCACCGAGCTCATGACGAGAATGAACGTGAGGATCCCCGGCAGGAGGATCTCGTTGCCGATGAGGAAGGGTTCGTACTCGGCCTCGTTGACGAGGGGCGGCCAGTGCGGCGCGGTCAGCCGGACGTTGTAGTAGGCCGCGAAGAGGCCGGCGAAGAACATCACCTCCGAGGCGATGAAGAGGATCATCCCCAGGATCGGGTTGCTGATCCCGCTCCGGTGCTGGACGTGCGCCCCGGGAGCCCCGGCGTGCGGCGTGACGGTGGACGGGCTGGCGGTCATCGGTCAGTGCCCCGCGGGAAGCTGGGCTGCCTCGGACGCCCGGCGGCGGTCGAAGACCGGCCGCTCGGAGCGGATCGGCGGCAGGTGGTCGAAGTTCCAGGCGGGCGGCGGCGAGGAGGTCGCCCACTCCAGCGTGCTGCCCTCCCACGGGTCGTCGCCGGCCGGCTCGCCGTGGCGGAGGGTGATGAAGATGTTCCACAGGAACGGCAGCATCCCCACCGCGATCGTGAAGCCGCCGATCGTCGCCCACAGGTTCAGGTCGTTCCAGCCGGCGGTCGCGCTGTAGTCGGCGATCCGGCGGGTCATCCCTGACGTCCCCAGGAGGTGCATCGGGAAGAACGTCAGGTTCATGCCGATGAAGATGAGGACGAAGTGGATCTTGCCGAGGCTCTCGTTGAGCCGGCGCCCGAACATCTTCGGCCACCAGTAGTAGAGCCCGGCGAAGATGCCGATGATCGAGCCGCCGAAGAGGACGTAGTGGATGTGGGCCACGATCCAGTACGTCGCGTGAACGTGGTAGTCCACCGGGACGGACGCCAGGAAGGCACCGTTGATGCCGCCGATGAGGAACATCGCCAGGAACCCGACCGCGAACAGCATCGAGGTCGTGAACGACAGCTTCCCCCGGAACATCGTGGCGATCCAGTTGAACATCTTCACGCCGGTCGGGACGGCGATGAGGAACGTCATGAAGCTGAAGAACGGGAGGTACACGGCGCCGGTCGTGAACATGTGGTGGGCCCACACCGAGAAGCCGAGGGCCCCGATCGCGGCCGTGGCGAAGACGAACGCCTTGTAGCCGAAGAGCGGCTTCCGGCTGAAGGTCGGGAGGACCTCCGAGATGATCCCCATCGCCGGCAGGATCATGATGTAGACGGCCGGGTGGCTGTAGAACCAGAACACGTTCTGCCACAGGATCGCGTTGCCGCCCTCGAGCGCCGTGTTGAAGAAGGCGCCGCCGAAGTTGCGGTCGATGTACAGCATCACGAGGGCGGAGGTCAGGACCGGCGTTCCCATGAGGACGAGGACGCTCGTCACGAGGATCGTCCAGACGAAGATCGGCATCCGGAAGAGGGTCATCCCGGGCGCCCGCATCTTGAAGATCGTGACGAGGAAGTTGACCGCCCCGAGGATCGAGCTCGTTCCCACGAGGAGCAGGGCGATGATCCAGAGGTCGGTGCCCACGCCCGCGGCGTACTGGTCCTGCGCGAGCGGGCTGTAGGAGGTCCAGCCCTCCTGCGCCGCGCCGCCGAGCGGGAAGCCCAGCATCGCGATCATCGCGGAGAGCGGCAGGAGCCAGAACGAGAGGGCGTTGATCCGGGGGAACGCCATGTCCGGCGCCCCGATCATGAGCGGGACCAGGTAGTTGCCGAAGCCCGCCAGGAACGGGATGACGACCCAGAAGATCATCACCGAGGCGTGCATCGTGAACATCTGGTTGTACGTCGTCTCGTCCATCACCTGGAGGCCCGGCATGGCCAGCTCGGTGCGGACGGCGAGGGCGAGCGTGCCGCCGACGAGGAAGAGCAGCAGCGAGTTGAACGTGTAGAGGATCCCGATCTTCTTGTGATCGGTGGTCGTCAGCCAGTCGTAGATGCCCGAGCGGTACGTCGCGGTGGGCCGGAGCGCGGTGGTAGCCATCGTCCTCTCCTACCGGGCCGTGAGCGTGCCGGTCATGTTCGGGTGGACCGTGCAGATGAAGCCGTACGTGCCGGCGGGCAGGGCCGGGACCTCGTACGTCCGGGTCTCCACGCCGTTGAAGATCTCGCCGGCCCAGACCTCGGGCCCGGTCGGGCCCCCCTCGTGGATGGCGACGTTGTGGGGGATCCCCGCGTCGTTGTTGGCGAAGACGATCGTGAACGGCGTGTTCGCCGGCACCTCGAGCGTGTCGGTGTCGAAGGCGATGCCCTGGGCGCTGATCTCGAGCGTCACCGCCTCCCCGGGCGCCGCGCTCTCCCGGCGCCGCGCTCCCCCGGGCGCCGCGCTCGTGGTCGGCGCGGGCGACGGCGTGGCCGGCGGCGTGAGCTCCTCGGCGAGCCAGGCGTTGAAGTCCTCGCGGCTCTCGACGACGACCTCGAACTCCATCTCGTGGTGCTTGAGGCCGCAGAACTGGGTGCACTGGCCGCGGTACGTCCCCTCGCGGTCGGCGAAGAACTGGATCACCTGGTCCTTCCGCGGGGTGATGTCGCGCTGGTACAGGAACGCCGGGACGTAGAACGAGTGGATCACGTCCACCGCGTGCATCTGGAGCTCGACGGTCTCGTTGACGGGCACGTGCATCTGCGGCGGCGTCCAGTTCGTCCGGTCGCCGTTCGGCGGGCCGACGCCGATGACGGTGACGCACGTGCCGGCGTTCTCGGGGGCGCCGCAGTCCTCCCACGCGATCCCCTCGGGTGCGTACACGAACTGCCACTGCCACTGGTAGGCGACGACCCCGATGCGGACCGGCGGGTTCGGCTTCACCGCGTCGATGACGTTGAGAGTGTTCCAGGAGATGACGAAGAGGGCGAGGACGATCGCGATCGGGATCGCCGTCCAGATGATCTCGAGCTTGTTGTTGCCGTGGATCTGCGGCGGCAGCTCGTCGTCGCCCTTGCGCCGGCGGTAGCGGATGACGGCGAAGAGGATCAGGCCCTCGACGAAGATGAAGACCGCGGCCCCGATGAGGAAGACGATGTCGTACAGGTCGCGGACCGCCTGGCCCTGCGTCGTCGCGGCGTCCGGCGGGAGCCCCGTGCGGATGTCGAAGTCCGAGCACGCGGACACGACGAGTGCCACGGCCGCCAGCAGCAGCACGATCGCCGTGCGGCGGCGGGGACCCTTCGGGGTGAACGTCATCTGCCTCCCTCGACAGTGCATGCTGCCGTGCTCCGCCCGCGCGGGCGGCCGTCTCCTGGCCGCTCTCCGCCGGGACGCTGCGGACGAGAGCCCGCGCATGATACCCGAACCTCGTGCAAGAGTGCGCATATGTCGCAGGCGTTGCTGGGAGCGCAACAGCAGGCGCGCCCGAGCACGCGCGCCGCTTCGGGGCGGACGCGCGAGAATGGCGCCGTGATCCGCCTGCGAGCCCCCGGCCGCGCCCCGCGCCAGGCCCCCGGCCGCGCCCCGCGCCGCTCCGCGGCGAGCGGCTTCGCGCGCGCGACCCGCGTCCTCGCGCTGGTGCCCGCGCTCGGGGTCGTCGCCCTCGCCGCGGCCGGCCCGGCCCTCGCCCACGGCGGCGAGGTGCCGCCACCGCCCGACCTCGCGATCTTCGTCCTGGGCTGGTCGTTCCACCCCCAGGTCGTCCTCGGGCTCGTCGTCGCCGCGGTGGCGTACCTGTGGGCCGTCCACCGGGTCGACGCCGCCCACCCCGCCAATCCCGTGCCACGCGACCGCCCGGTCTTCTGGCTCATCGGTCTCGCCTGCCTCGCGGTCGCCCTGCTCTCCGGGATCGAGCGCTACGATACGGAGCTGTTCTCGGTCCACATGGTCCAGCACACCCTCATCGTGTTCGGGGCGGGTCCGGCGCTCGTCCTCGCCGCCCCGATCACCCTGCTCCTGCGTGTCGCGACGCCCGACGTCCGCAACCGCTGGATCCTCCCGGTGCTGCGCTCGCGGGTCGTGAAGGTCGTCGCCCACCCGCTGGTGGCCTGGCTCCTGTTCACGGCGGTGACCTGGGGCAGCCACCTGTCGTCGCTCTTCGACGCCGCGCTCGAGGACGCCCTCGTCCACGATCTCGAGCACGGGCTGTACCTCGCGTCCTCGATGCTCTTCTGGTGGCCGGTCGTCGGGCGCGACCCGAGCCCCTGGCGGCTGCCGTATCCGGCGCGGATCGGCTACCTGTTCCTCCAGATGCCGCTCATGTCGCTGCTCGGCGTCCTCATCCTCTTCTCCGGCACGGTGCTCTACCCGCACTACGTGACCACCGGACGCGCCTGGCCGCCGACGCCGCTCGAGGACCAGCAGCTCGCGGGCGCCCTCATGTGGGGCATCGGCGACCTGGTGTTCATCGTGGCCATCTTCATCGTGATCGCCGCCTGGATGCGGGCCGAGGAGGCGTCAACGCGACGGCGCGAGGCAGCCGAGGATGCGCGCGCGGCCCGCCAGGCGCACGCCGACGACCCGCCTGCTCCGGCCCTGTCGACGGCCGACGGTCAGGCCGAGGGGATGGGCGCCTCGAGGTAGGCGAGGTAGCGCACCGGGTCGACGTTGCCGCCGGAGACGACGCAGACGACCGGGCCGTCCACGCTCTCCACGCCCGCTGCCGCCGCCCGGAAGCGGAGGGCGGCGATCGACAGGGCGCCGGACGGCTCGACGACGAGGCGCGCCTCCTCGGCCGCGATCCGGACGGCCGCCGCGATCTCCTCTTCCGACACGGTGACGATGTCGTCGAGGAGCGCCCGCAGGTGGGCGAACGTCCGGACCCCGAGGGCCTGCGTCCGCGTGCCGTCGGCGATCGTCCGCGAGACGTCGGCCGCGGACCATTCGACGATCTCGCCCCTGGCCAGCGACTCCCGCGCGTCGGCCGCCAGCTCCGGTTCCACGCCGACGACCCGCGCCGCCGGGCGGAGCGCCTTCACGGCCGCGCCCACGCCCGAGGCAAGCCCGCCGCCGCCGATCGGGACCAGGACCGCCGCGAGGTCGGGCAGGTCCTCGGCGATCTCGAGGCCGCACGTTCCCTGGCCGGCGATGATCCGGTCGTCGTCGTACGGCGGGATCATCGCGAGGCCGCGCTCGGCGGCGAGCCGCTCCGCGACCGCCTGGCGCTCGGCGCTGGCGTTGCCGACGGTGACGACCTCGGCGCCGTCGGCGAGGACGCGGGCGCGCTTGATCGCTGGGGCGTTCTCCGGCATGACGATGACCGCGGGCACGCCGAGGAGGCGAGCCGCGCGGGCGACACCCTGGGCGTGGTTCCCCGAGGAGTACGTGATGAGTCCGCGGGCCCGCTCTGCCGGCGCGAGCTGGGCCGCGGCGTTGTACGCGCCCCGGATCTTGAAGGCGCCGATCGGCTGGAGCGACTCGGCCTTGAGGAGGTGGCCGCGCGCGGGGTCGCCGAGCGCGACGAGCGGCGTCCGGGCGGCCACGCCCCGAAGGCGCGCCGCCGCGGCGAGGATCGCGTCGAGGCCGACGAGCGGCTCCCCGGCGTCGGGACGGGTCACGCGAGCGTCAGCGATGCGCCCGGCCGCAGTCGACGCACGTGGCCGACCACGGGACGACCTCGTGGCGCTCGGCCGAGATCGCGGCCCCGCAGGCCTCGCAGGTCGTGTACGTCCCGGCGTCGAGGCGGGCCAGCGCGTGATCGACCGCGTGGAGTCGTCGTTCGGCCTGCTCGCGGAAGGCGAGATCGCGCTGCTGGGCGAAGACCTGCGCCGCGGCGGCAGCCTGCGACCCGTACGTCATCTGGCCCGGCGGCTCGATCTCCTCGCCGAGCTCCGTGCGCAGGCGGGCACGCTCGTCGAGGAGGCGCGTCCGGGCCGAGTCGAGGTCGATGCTCGGGTCCATCGTCACATCCTAGCGATCCCGGCGAGCGCCGGGGCAGCATCTCGGCGCCCGGGGCGGGGCCCGAAGTGCGCGCGACGCTCGCCCCGGGGCCCGAAGTGCGCGCGGCGCCATCCTTCCTGTTCCGCGGTGCAACCCGAGCCCGCTCCCGGCCTTCCGTCGCGTGCCACGCACGGTTTATCGCGGTGGCGGAGCGCTCACGGTCATCGAGGGCTCGCCACGCAGGAAGGATGGCGTGGCACGCAACTCGGCCGACCGGCGGCACCCAGCCCGCGCCTTCACCCGGGGAGGAGGCACGGCCGGCGACGAGGGACGCGGATCAGCTGCGGCGCCCGCGACGGCGCCCGACGGCGCCCGCGTCTAGACTCCCGGGCGTGCTCCGCTCGATCGTCCGCCGCGCGCTCCCCGCCGCCGTCGCCCTCTCGCTCGCCGCCATCGCGGCGGCCTGCGGCGACGCATCGGTCCCGGCGACCCCGGCAATCACGCCCGGGACGAAGGCGACGCCGCGCCAGGTCAACGTCATCCTGAAGGACTACCTCTTCGTGCCGGGGATCGTCGACCTCGTCCCCGGCGAGACGGTCACGCTGAACGTGGTTAACGGCGGCCTCGACATCCACGAGCTCATCCTGGGGCCGCAGGCCGTGCAGGACGCCTGGGAGGCGGCCGAGGAGCAGGCCGCGAACCCGCCGCCGGGGCCCACGCCGGTCGTCGCGGTACCGCCGGCCCTCGCGGGGCTGCGGGTGGTCGTCGGCTCGGGCGGGACGGAGACCGTGACGTACGAGGTGCCCGACGACGTGGGCGAGCAGCTGTTGCTCGGCTGCCACATCTCCGACCACTGGGAGCGAGGCATGGCCGGCGCCGTCCGTTTCGTCGGGCCGGGCGGCGTGCCGCTCGAGGGCGCGCCGTCCGTCGCGCCGTAGGGGGCGCGAGATCGGATACTCCGAGATCGCGCCCCGGGCCGGCCTCACGGTGGCTGCCCGGACGGCCCGCCGCGCCCGATCGAAGGTGGTACCCTCGCCGAGGCGGGCAGCGCCGCCTGCCGCCCGGGAACGGGGCGGCCCCGGGGCCGCGAGGAGCTGGTACGGAGGACCTCCAGAGATGACCTACGTCATCGCCGAGCCGTGCGTCGACACGATGGACCAGGCCTGCGTGGCCGTCTGCCCCGTCGACTGCATCCACTTCGAGCAGGGCGTCGACCGGACGCTCTACATCGATCCCGACGAGTGCATCGACTGCGGCGCCTGCGAGCCGGAGTGCCCGGTGAGCGCGATCTTCCCCGAGGAGTCGCTGCCGGCGGAGTGGGCCGAGTACACGAAGATCAACGCCGTGTGGTTCACCGACAAGGACGCCGCGCGCGCGATGGTGGAGGCGCTCAAGCCCGCCTGAACCCCGCCGGCGCCTCCCCTGGGCGCGCGGCGCGCACCTTCTGACGACCGGCCCCCGCACCGGGTGGCCGGTCGTTCGGCTCTTCGGCGGCGAGGTCCCCGTGCGCATCGTCTCGCTCCTCCCGGCCGCCACCGAGATCGTCTGGGCCCTCGGGCTCGCCGACGACCTCGTCGGCGTGTCGCACGCCTGCGACCACCCCGCCGGCGTCGTCGGTCGCCCGATCGTCACGCGGCCGCCGGCCGGCGGTACCGGGGCGCCGGAGCCGGTCGAGATCATCCTCGACGAGCTGGCGACGCTGCGGCCCGACCTCGTCCTCGCCGGTTCGGCCCCGCCCGAGGCTCGGGGCGCCGCGGGCGCCCGCGACCGGGCGCTGCGGACCGCCATCGACCCGGACGCGACGGTCGTCGTGCTCGAGCCGGCCAGCATCGAAGGGATCTTCCACGCGATCGCCACCGTCGGGGCGATGACGGACGCCGAGGATGAGGCGGTCGGCCTCGTCGAGATCCTGCGGGAGCGGCTGGCCGACGTCGAGGAGGTGGTGGAGGAGCGCCGCGAGCAGGGCCACCACTCGCCCCGCGTCGTCGCCCTCGAGTGGCTCGAGCCGCTCGTCGCCCCCGGGCTCTGGGTTCCCGAGCAGGTCCGCCGAGCCGGCGGCTGGGATGTCCTCGGCGCCGATGGGCGCCCGCCCGCTCCGACGACGTGGGACGCGGTCGAGGACCTCGATCCCGAGATGCTCCTGCTCGTGCCGCGCGGGATGCACCTCGCGGAGGCCGTCGCAGCCTGGCGGGCCTTCCCGCGTCCGGCCGGCTGGGAGAACCTCCAGGCGGTTCGGCGCGGGCAGGTCGTCGCCCTCGACGCGTCGGCGTACTTCGATCGGCCGGGACCCCGGGTCGTCGAGGGCATCGAGCTCCTCGCGGAGCTCTTCGACCCCGCGGCGTTCGTCGACCTCGCGCCGCCGGGAAGCTGGGTGCCGGTCCAGTGACGCGCTCCGACGCCGGGCCGGGGGATGGCGGGGAGCGAGGCGCGCCGCGACCGTTCGACTGCCTGTGGTGCGGACGATCGTGGCAGCCGCGCGCCGTCGACGACCTCGAGGCCGCGGCCCGCCTTTGCCCGGACTGCCTCGCTCGGGCCGGCGACAACCCGTTCCTGCGGTTCCGCCTGCGGGCGGGCCTGGAGGCGCGGGCCGGGGCGGGCGTGGAGGCCCGGGCCGGCGCGGCGGCGCTCGAGCCGATCGCGAGCGTGCCCGCCGCGTCCGCGACCCACGAGGACGAGCTCGTGCCGTACTACGAGGCCCGCGCCGCGGAGTACGACGACTGGTATCTCCGCCGGGGCCGCTACGACCACGGCCCCGTCCACGACCTCGCCTGGCAGATGGAGCTCGACGCCACGACGACGTGGCTCGACCGGCTGCCGCTGGGCGGCGAGATCGTCGAGCTGGCGGCGGGCACCGGCTGGTGGTCGGCGCTGCTGGCGACAAAGGGCGAGCTGCACGCGTACGACGCGGCCGGCGCGCCGCTCGACCGCGCGCGCGACCGCCTGCTCGCGCACCGCCTGCGCGCGCACCTCCACGTGCGCGATGCCTGGACCGCGCCCGACCGCGCCGTGGACGCCCTCTTCATGGGCTTCTGGCTGAGCCACGTCCCCCGGTCGCGCCTCGGCGCGTTTCTCGTCATCGCCCGCGGCTGGCTGCGGCCCGGGGGGAGGTTCGCCGCGATCGACGCACTGGGGGATCCGGCGTCGGAGCCGGTCGACCGGTTGCCTCCGCCGGGACCGGACCTCTCGCGGTGCCGGCTCGCCGACGGCCGCGAGTTCACGATCCCGAAGGTCCACCACGCGCCCGACGAGCTGGCGGCGGCGCTGGTCGAGGCCGGCTTCGCGGGGGTCGACGTGAGGACGAGCGGCCGCTTCTTCGTCCTGGTGACGGCGACGGCCGGCTGAACGCGCCCGACCGGGCGCGACGCACGACCGGGCGCGACGCACTGGTGGGATACACTCCCGGCCATGTCTCCCCTCGCCGGACGCTCGCTCGCCACCGTCGGCACCGGGGTCATGGCCGAGTCGATCATCGCCGGCCTGATCCGCGGCAACCTCGTCACCCCCGACCAGGTCGTCGCCAGCCACCCGCGCCCGGAGCGCCGCGACGAACTGGCCCGGGAGCACGGCATTCGGGTCACGGCCAGCAACGTCGAGGCGGCCACGGGAGCCGACGTCATCATCCTGGCCGTCAAGCCGCAGATGGTCGCCCGCGTGGGCCGCGAGATCGGCCCGCACCTGGTTCCCGGCCAGCTCGTCCTGAGCGTCATCGCCGGCGCGACGACGACCGCGCTCGAGGGGCTCCTCGGCCACCGCGAGCTCGTCCGCAGCATGCCGAACACGCCGGCCCAGCTGGGCCGCGGAATGACCGTCTGGTACGCCACGCCGGAGACGACCGCGGAGCATCGGGCCCAGGCGAAGGCGCTGCTCTCCTCGCTCGGCGCCGAGATCGAGGTCGACGACGAGAAGTTCGTGGCGATGGCGACGGCGGTCTCCGGCACGGGGCCGACCTACGTCTTCCTCGTCATGGAGGCGCTCGTCGACGCGGCCGTCCACCTCGGCTTCCCGCGCCACGTCGCCCACGACCTCGTCGTCGAGACGCTCGAGGGGAGCGCGCTCTTCGCCAAGCAGTCGGGGGCCCATCCCGCGGTGCTCCGCAACATGGTCACGTCGCCCGGCGGGACGAGCGCGGCCGCACTCCACGAGCTGGAATCGGGCCGCCTTCGGACGGTCCTCTCGGAGGCCGTCTGGGCCGCCTACCGCCGCACGGTCGAGCTCGGTGACCAGCTCGAGGCGGCCGCGTCGGCGCCGCCTCCCACACGGAAGCGGTGAGCGGCGTCGATCGCGCCGTGCCGGCGACCGCCGCGGACGGCCCCACTCCCAACGAGCCCCGCGGCCTGCTGGCGATCTTCGCTCATCCCGACGACGAGACGTTCGGGGCCGGTGGCACGATGGCCCTCGTCGCGACCGCCGGAGTGCCGACCTGGATCGTCTGCGCCACCGACGGCGACCTCGGCGGGGAAGACGGCGCCCGCGAGCTCGACCCCGACCTCCGCCGCGGCGAGCTCCGCTGTGCGATGGCCGCGCTCGGCGTTGCGGAACCGATCTTCCTCGGCTACGGGGACTCGGGCATGGAGGGCTGGGCCAAGCCCGAGGGATGCCTCGCCCTCGCCGACCCCGAGGAGGTCGTCGGCCGGCTCGTCGCGATCGTTCGCGACCTCCGACCGGCGACGATCGTGACGTTCGACCCAGGCGGGATCTACGGGCATCCCGACCACGTCGCGATCTCGGCGCACGCGACGGCCGCCTTTCGACGCGCGACCGCGGAGCCCGGCGGTCCGACGACGCTCTACCACCAGGCGCTTGCCCGCGGCGATCTCGCGCAGTGGGGCGAGATGCAGGCCCAGTGGGCCGCGTTGGCCGGCGACGAGGCGACCGAGCCGAAGGAGCCGACGGCGGACGACCTCCTCCAGCAGCAGCGGTTCGTCGAGCTCGCCCGCCCGGACGACGACTTCACGACCGAGATCGACGTCAGACCGGTGCTCGACCGCAAGCTGGCGGCCTTTGCCTGTCACGCCAGCCAGATACGCCAGGACTGGTCCGCGGCGCCGCGGGAGATGCTCGAGGCGTGGATGGGGCGCGAAACGTTCATCCGCGTCGAGCCGCCGCCGCTGCCGGGAGAGCGGGAGACGGCTCTCCGCGGCGTGGTATAACGCCGGCGATGTCACGCTCCGCCCGCTCCGACGACGCCAGCGGCGTCGACAGCGCCGAGGAGGCGCTCCTCCCCAACGCAGCCAGCGCGCTCGAGGCCGCGGCACCCGACCCCGGCCCTTCGGCGCCGGACGAGGACTCCGTGTCTGACGCCTCGCCTCCGCCACCGGCACCGCGCCGGCGCGGCCGGCCTCCGGGTTCGAAGAACCGGCCCAAGGCGCCGCCGCCCGACGCGGCCCCGCCCACCGCCGACGCGGGTGCTGCCTCCGGCGCGGAGCCCGTGCCGAACCCGCCCGCGCGCCGCCGCGGCCGCCCGCCCGGCCGCGGCGCACGCCCCGTCCCGCCCGCCCTCGCGCGCCGCGACCGGCTGACGATCGAGCAGATCGTCGCGGTTGACTCTCCTCGCGAACCGCGCCTCTCGCCCGACGGGCGCCGCATCGCGTACACGACCGAGGCCGGCGGGGTTAGGCAGATCGCGATCCTCGACATCCGCTCGGGCCTGGCCCGCCAGCTCACCGCATCCGAGCACGCGGTCTCCGATCCGCAGTGGTCGCCGGACGGCGCGTGGGTCGCCTTCGTCCGCGAGAAGACCGTCTGGATCGTCGGGGCCGACGGGAGCCGGCCGACCGTCGTCACCGACCACCCGGCGGGCAGCCGCACCCCGCGCTGGGCGCCCGACGGGCGACGCATCGCCTTCCTCTCGCGCCGCCGCGGCTGGACCCAGGCCTGGCTCGTCGACGCGCCGCTGCCGCGGCGCGGCCGACCGCCGGCCAGCGCGAAGCCGCCCGTGCCGCGCGCGCTCACCCCCGTCGGGATCGACGTGGAGGACCTCGCCTGGTCGCCCGACGGGACCCGCATCGCCTATCTCGCCCAGCGCGACCCCGACCTCCTGTCGATCCAGGTCGCCGTCCTCGACGTCGCGTCGGGCGAGGAGCGCCTCGTCGCCGGGGCCGGCGCCTGGGAGACGAGCCCGCGCTGGCTGCCGGACGGCAGCGGCCTCCTCGTGGCGTCCGACCGGGACGGCTGGTTCCAGGTCGTGCGCGTGCCGCTCGATGGCGGCGGCCGGACGATCCTCACCGCGGGCCCGGTCGAGCACGGCGACTACAACGGGGGCTTCGGCCTCGCGCCCCTGCCCTCGCCGGACGGGACCCGTTTCGTCCACCCGGTCGTCCGCGACGGGCTCGTCGACCTCGTCGTGGCCCCCCTTGCGGCCGCCGGACCGGTGAAGCGCCGACCCGGGCGCCCGCCGAAGCACCCGGCGGCCACGCCTCCAGTCGGGTCAGGGGTCCGCGTCAACCCTGCCGACGGGGTCTGGCTGGCCGTCGGCTGGCTGCCGGACGGAAGCGGGATCGTGGCCGTGGGCGAGTCGGAGCGCGAGCCCGAGGACCTCTGGGTCCTGCCGGTTCCTGCGCCGGACGCCGCCCCCGGCGAGCCCGCCGGTCGGCCCCGCCGCCTCACCCGCTCCCTCCCGGCGGTCGTGCCGGTGCGCGGGTTCGTGGAGCCGGAGCGGGTCACGATCCGCGCCCGCGACGGCCTGCCGATCCCGATCACGGTGTGGCGGCCGCAGGCCGCGACCGGCAAGCGCGGCGGGCGCACGGTCCCGACCGTCGTGCACGCCCACGGCGGCCCGACGTGGCAGAGCTATCGCGACTTCCAGCCGTTTCGCCAGCTGCTCGCCCAGGAGGGCTTCGCCTTCGTCTCGGTCGACTTCCGCGGCTCGACCGGGTACGGGCGCGAGTTCCGCTGGGCGAACCGCGACGAGTGGGGCCACGCCGACGTCCACGACGTGATCGACGCCGCGCATTGGGCGGCCGACCAGCCGTGGTCGAACGGGAAGCTCGCGATGTACGGCGGCTCGTACGGCGGCTACCTGACGCTCTGCGCGCTCGTCGAGGAGCCGGGCCTGTGGGCGGCCGGGATCGACCTCTACGGCGACAGCGAGATCGCCGAGAGCTACCGCCACGGCGACCGCCCGGGCAGGATCGACCTCGAGCGGATGATGGGCTCCCCGGACGACCCGGCGAAGGCGGAGCTCTTCCGCCGCGGGTCGCCGCTCTACCGCGCCGAGCGGATCGAAGCCCCGCTGCTCATCCTCCACGGACGCAAGGACCGGCGGGTCGTGCCGCTCATGACCGAGAAGATGGTCGAGGCGCTCGAGATCGAGGGCAAGCACCACGAGCTCCACTGGTATGACGACGAGGGCCACGGCTGGGAGCGCCGCGAGAACCGCCGCGACGGGTTCAGGCGGATCGTCGAGTGGCTGCGGCGGTACGTGCTCGAGGAGTCGTCCCCGGCTGACGGCTGATCGCGCGGGTCCGGCACGCCCATGACCCTGGAGCTCGCCGCGCGTCTCGCGGTCCTGCTCGCCTGCGCCGTCGCCGCAGGGGCGCTCTACGTCCGTCTCGCGCGGCCGCGGGCGGTGCCGGTCCCCGAGGCCACGTCGGCGCCGTCACCGCGCCCCGTCACCGGCGCCGTCGAGGTCGCGCTGGGGGCGTTCATCGTCGTCGCGGGCGGCGCGGCGACCGCGGGGATCGGGTTCGGGACCGGGGCGGAGGTGGCCCCGGCGATGCTTCGGCTCGCCGGGATCGGCCTGCTCGCGCTCGCGGGACTGCTGACGCTCGTCCCGCTGCCCGGCCGTGGGAGGCTCGGCGCGCCGGCCCTCGTCGGGCTCGCCTGGCTCGGCGCCGGGCTCGCGCTGGCGGCGCCGCTCGTCCTCCTCGTCGCGGCGCTCGTGATCGTGGTGCTCGCCATGCGCGTGACGGACCGGCCCGCGACCTGAAGGACCGCCTCCGCGCCGGAGGCCCCGGCGCCCGGCCACCGCACGGATCCCCGGGCCGTTCGGGTGACCACCGGGCCGCCGCGGCAGGCCCAACCGGCCTCCCGCCGGGAGCGCGCTTCGCTACCATCGGCACGGGACCCCAGGAGGTCGCGGAGGTTCGCATGCGCTTCTCGATGTCGATCGGGCCCGGCGAGGCCGGGCAGCCGCCGGCCACCCCGCGCGACGTCGCCCCCGTCGGCCTCACCCGCGAGGCGGCGGCCGCCGCCGAGCTGCGCCTCCTCGAGGCCCAGCTGGAGCGGATGCGGGGGATGCTCTTCGGGTACTCGAGCCTCTTCTTCTCCACGATCCGCAACTGGACGTTCCTGTCGATCGGCCTCCTCGTCCTCGGCTGGAGCGGCGCGCTCCCGGCCGCCGTCGTCCCGGTGCCCTTCATCGTCCCCTTCGCCTTCCTCGAGACCGGCTACCTCTTCTGGTACACGGTCTTCGCCCGGCGCCACGCCGAGCGCCTCGAACAGGCGATCAACGAGCGCCTGGGCCGCGACGTCCTCGTCGCCCACCGCCTCGAGGCGGCCTACTTCTATCCGCCCGACGCGCCGAAGATCGCCGCCCTCTCGTTCGGCAACCCGCTGGGCTTCATGGGCGCGATGACGATCGGCTACTCGGTGGGCGCCGCGCTGCTGTGGCTGGCCGGCCTCGTCTCCACGAGCGCGTACCTCGAGAGCGTGGGCGGCGGCCTCTTCGCCGGCGGCCTCGTCGGTCTCGTCGTCCCGGCCGCGATCGCCTGGACTGCCGTCATCGCCGCGTACCTCGTCTGGTCCTTCCTGCGCCGGCCCGACGAGGAGCGCTTCCTCGCGGTGCTGCGCGAGTCGTATCGCCTGCCCGAGCGCTCGGCTGCTCCCGAGCCCGGCAGCGCCGGTCCCGCCCCCGTTCCCGCGTCCGCGACCCAGCCGGTCGACGCCCCCTCGGCCGAACCGCTTCCTTCACCGGAGGATCGATGACCACCCACGCCGCCAACGGCTCGATCCCCGAGCGAAGCCTGCGGACCACCTTCATCTGGCTCTCGCACCGCAAGGCGCTCGGCCGGCTCTCCACCCGCGTGCCGATCACCCGGCCGATGGTCCGCCGGTTCATCGCCGGCGAGTCGCTCGAGGAGGTCCTGCCCGCGCTCGAGGGGCTCCGCGATGCCGGCTACCTGACGACCGTCGACGTCCTCGGCGAGTCGGTCGATTCCGCCGATGCCTGCGGAACCGCGGCCGGCCGCTACGAAGAGACGCTCGACGCGCTGGCCGCGCACGGCCTGGAGCGGAACGTCAGCCTGAAGCTGACCCAGATGGGCCTCGACATCGATCGCGACCTCTGCCGGGACACGGTCGCCACCGTCTTCCGCAAGGCGGCCGAGCACGGCGCCTTCGTCCGGATCGACATGGAGGACCACACGAAGACGGACGCCACGCTCGACCTCTGGCGCGAGCTGCGGCCGATCAACCCGAACAGCGGGGTCGTCATCCAGTCGGCCCTGCGACGTTCGTCGGGCGATGTCGAGACGCTCATCGTCGAGAAGGCCCGCGTCCGCCTCTGCAAGGGGGCCTACAACGAGCCGGCGTCGGTGGCGCTGCGCGACCGCGAGGAGATCGACGCCGCCTACGAGCTGCAGGCGCGGCGGCTCATGGCCGACGGGAACTATCCGGCGCTCGCGACCCACGACGGCCGGCTCATCGGCCGGCTCATCCGCTGGGCGGAGGCGGAGGGGATCGCCCGCGACCGCTATGAGTTCCAGATGCTCCACGGGATCCGCCGCGATCTCCAGGCGCAGCTCCTCGAGAAGGGGTTCCGCGTCCGCGTCTACGTCCCGTACGGCACGCAGTGGTACCCGTACTTCATGCGCCGCCTCGCCGAGAAGCCGGCCAACGTGACATTCATGCTCCGCTCGCTCGTGAAGGAGGGAACGGGCGGCCCGAAGGGCTGAGGGCGCGTACGGGCCTGGCGACCCCGGCGTTCCGCGCCTACCCTGGCGCCCCGCGGCCACGCGCACCGTTCCGACGGGCGATCCTCGCAGATGCGCTCCAGACGAACCGTAAGCGTGGTCTTCCCGCCCGCGTCACCGCCGATGGCGCCCGCGACCACGGCGGACTCGATCAGATGCTCGTCGAACAGCATCGGTGACAGGATCGCCGGCCTGTGTCACGCGCTCCGAGCGCCATCCGGCCGGGGCCAGGTGCCGTAAGGACCGCTCCGCGAGCATCTGCGAGGATCGGGTCGCTGGAGACGGAGAAGGCGAGCCCGGGGGTGGCTTGCGCGGTGCCTCGATCAGCGCACCGCGAACGAACGCTTCGCGAGGCCCATCCAGTAGCCGTCGATGCGGAAGTCGGGCGACTCGTCGGCGACGGTCGCCGCGCCGAGCGTGACGAAGAGCGGGGCGAAGTGCTCCACGGTCGGGTGGGCGTAGGGCATCCCCGGCGCCCCGTCGCGGAAGCCGAACAGCGCGTCGAGGTCGCCGCGGCCCAGCGCCTCGGTGGCCCACGCGTCGAAGTCCATCGACCACGCGGGCGCGCCGGGCCGCCCGCCCATGTACTCGCGGACGTACGGGAGCCCGTGCGTGAGGAAGCCGCTGCCGACGACGAGCACGCCCTCGTCGCGGAGCGGCGCCAGGCGCTGCCCGATCTGGAACAGGTGCTCGGGGTCGAGATCGGGCATCGACATCTGGAGGACCGGGACGTCCGCCTCGGGGTACATCACCGTCAGCGGGACGTAGGCGCCGTGGTCGAGGCCGCGGGTCGGGGCCTGGGCGACCGGCTCGAGGTCGCCGACGAGCTTCGCCACCGACGCGGCCAGCTCTGGCGCGCCGGGCGCCTCGTAGCGGGTCCGGTAGTAGCGCTCCGGGAAGCCGTAGAAGTCGTAGACGAGCGGGACGGCGGTCGTGGCGCCGACCGTCAGCGGCTGCGACTCCCAGTGGGCGCTCACCATCAGGATCGCGCGCGGGCGCGGAAGCTCTCGAGCCCAGGCTGCGAGCTCGACCGGCCAGACCGGGTCGTCGACGAGCGTGGGAGCGCCGTGGCCGATGTAGAGGGCGGGGAGGCGGGCCGGGGCGGGCGTCGGCGCCGTCGTGGCGGCGTCGGGGGCGGGTGGCGGCGAGATGGAGTCGGTCATCGGGTGTCCTTCGAGCGGTGCGTTCCGCAACCGTAGCACCGTTGTAGTTGCACGCGCAACTACCTACGTGAGCGGCCCGCCCATCCGCCCCCGCAGCCACGCGGTCATGTCGTCGACGACCCGTGCCCCGTCGAGCGGGTCGTGGTGCGGCTCGTGGCGGACGCCCGGGTAGACCCGCCGCTCGATCGAGGGGAACCGCCCGAGGGAGGCCGTCGAGGCCGTCGGCACGAGCGTGTCGTCGCCGCCGTGGACCACGAGCGCAGGCGGCCCGAAGCCGCCGCGTGCCGCCAGCCGCTCGTTCACGCGGTCCATGGCCCGGAAGAGGAGGTGACCGAGGCGCCCGGTCGTCCGGGACACGGCGAGCGGGTCGGGGTCGGCCACGACCGGCGGCCGGGGCTCGCGGGCGATCTTCGACGCGTCCCACGGGTTGGAGTACTCGAACGTCGGCCAGGCGCGGTCGAGCACGCGCGCCAGCGCGCGCAGCAACGCGCTGCCCCCGCCGAGCGCCGGCGCCGACAGCACGACGACGCCCGGCTGCGGTCGGTCGGAGAGGAGGTAGTCGGCGGCGACGAGGCCGCCGAGCGAGTGCGCGTAGATCGCCGTCGGGAGGCCGTCGATCCGGCCCGCGGCGAACCGGTCCTCGACGTCGTCGAGGTACTCGTCCCACGCGTCGACGTAGGCCCGGCGCCCGCCCGAGGCGCCGAACCCGCGGTGGTCGAACGAGGTCGCGACCAGTCCCGCCGCCGCGAACCGCCCGCCCGTGGCGTCGTGGCGCCCGGAGTGCTCGCCCAGGCCGTGGACGACGAGGACGCTGCCCCACGGCTCCCCGTGGGTGGGCCAGGTGCGGGTCAGGAGGGGAGTGCCGTCGCGCGCCGCAACGGTCTCGACGGTCGACGTCACGGTCGGATCGTACCGCCGGGCGGCCTCGGTGCCACCGATCGCGAGCGCCCGCGCCCGATCGTGGTCCCGGTGCCACCTGCCGCCGCGCCACCGGTTCCGGTGCCACCGCCTGCGCCGCCCAACCTCACGCCTCTTCGACGACGACGTCCAGGGTCGCGCCCGGCGTCGTCTGGGCCAGGATCACGCCGCCGAGCACGAGCGCACCGCCGACGAGCTGCACCGGGGAGAGCGTCTCGCCGAACAGGAGGACGGCGAGGGTGATCGTCCAGACGGGCTCGACCGTGGAGACGAGCGCCGTCTGGGCGGCGCCGATCCGGGCGGTCGCGGCGTAGAACGCGGAGATCGCGAGGGCGGTCGAGAAGACGGCGATCCCGGTGAGGCCGAACCACGCGTCGGGCGGGACGTCGCCCGGGAGGACCGGTCGTCCGCCCGCGACCGCGAGCGTCCCGACGATGGCGAACGTCCCCGTGAGCATGAGCGAGGCGGCCACGGCCGGCCGCGTCTCCGCCCCGGCGCCGCCCGTCCGCGACGCCGCCGTCTCGCCGCGCCGCTCCCCGGCGAGGCGAGCCGCGAGGATGATGTAGAAGGAGTAGATGATCGGCGACACGACGATGAGGGCGATGCCGATCGGCTCGGCCGCGGTCTCGATGCCCCCGATCGTGAGGACGACGCCCGTCGTGACGATCGCGAGGGCCAGCCACGGCCTGCGCCCGTGGAGCCCGTGGCCCCAGCGGATCGAGAGGACGGCGACGAGCGCCGGGTACATGTAGACGATGAGCGCGGCGAGCGAGGCGGACACATACTCGAGGGCGGCGTAGTACGTGCTCGCGTTCCCCACGAAGAAGGCCCCGAGGCCGAGCAGCGCGACGACGCGCCGCCGGGACAGGGTCGCGAACGCCTCGCGGTTCTCCCGAAAGAGGAGCGCCCACGCCCAGACGAGCAGCCCGCCGATGAGGAACCGCCAGTAGAGCAGGGCGAGCCAGTCGAGCCCGGACCCGTAGACGCTCTTGGCGAAGAGGGGGCCGGACCCGTATCCGCAGGCGGAGGCGGCGGCCAGGGCGAACCCCAGCAGCCGGCGTCGGTCCATCGAGAGCGAGGCTAGCAGAGCGGGAGGGCCCGCTGCGGCTCGCCGAGCCGAGGCCCACCGAGCCGCCACGCCCTCGGTGCACGCCGCCGCACGGCCCACGCGCGGTCGACCCGTCCGTACCCGACCCTGACGGCCTCCCCCCGCTGGGGTACGCTGTTCGCACCGGCCAGCGCCTGCACCGTTCCCGCCGGTGCGCCGGCCTCGAGACCCAGGAGGAGCCACGAGGTTCCGTGACGAGCACGAAGGGCCATGATGTCGCGGTCCGCGAGCTGGACCGCGTCACGATCCGCTTCGCCGGCGACTCCGGCGACGGCATGCAGCTGACGGGCACCCAGTTCACCCGGACCACTGCCGTCTTCGGCAACGACATCAGCACGCTGCCGGACTATCCCGCCGAGATCCGGGCCCCGGCCGGAACGCTGGGCGGCGTCTCGGGGTTCCAGATCAGCTTCAGCTCGGGCGACATCCACACGCCGGGCGACGCACCCGACGTCCTCGTTGCGATGAACCCGGCCGCCCTCGCGGCCAACGCCGGGGACGTCGTCCCGGGCGGCGCGATCATCGTCAACGGCGACGCGTTCACGCCGGCCAACCTGGCGAAGGCCGGCTACGCCGCAAGCCCCCTCGAAGATGGCTCGCTTTCCGGGTTCGGCGTCTTCGTGATCCCGATCTCCACCCTCAACGCCGGCGCCCTCGCGGGCCTCGACATGACGGCGAAGCAGGTCGACCTGACGAAGAACTTCTTCGCCCTCGGGGTCATGTTCTGGCTGTTCGAGCGGAGCATGGACCCGACCCTGCGCTGGATCGAGGAGAAGTTCGGCAAGCGGCCGATCGTCGCCGAGGCCAACCGGCGGGCGCTCCAGGCCGGCTACGCGTTCGGCGAGACGACCGAGATCTTCCACACCCGCTACGTCGTCCCGGCGGCCCACCTCGCCCCTGGCACGTACCGCAACCTGACCGGAAACGAGGGGACGGCGCTGGGCTTCGTCGTCGCCGCGCGGCTCGCCGACCGGCCGCTCGTGTACGCCTCGTACCCGATCACCCCGGCGTCGGACATCCTCCACCAGCTCTCGACGTACAAGAGCTACGGCGTCAAGACGTTCCAGGCCGAGGACGAGATCGCGGCGATCGGCGCCGCCCTCGGCGCCTCGTACGGCGGCGCGCTCGGCGCGACGGGCACGTCCGGCCCCGGCATGGCCCTCAAGTCCGAGATGATCGGCCTCGCCGTCATGGTCGAGCTGCCCCTCGTCATCGTGAACGTGCAGCGGGGCGGGCCCTCCACCGGCCTCCCGACGAAGACCGAGCAGGCCGACCTCTTCCAGGCGATCTACGGCCGCAACGGCGAGGCGCCGCTGCCGGTCGTCGCGCCGGCCACCCCCGCCGAGTGCTTCGAGATGGCGATCGAGGCCTGGCGGATCGCCCTCAAGTACATGACGCCGGTCGTCTACCTGTCCGACGCGTTCCTCGCGAACGGCACGGAGCCCTGGCCGGTCCCCGACGTGGCGAGCCTCCCGGACCTGCGCGTCCCGGAACGTGACCCGGCCGCCGCCTTCTACCCGTACCAGCGCGACGACGCGACACTCGCCAGGCCGTGGGTCGTGCCCGGCACGCCCGGCCACGAGCACCGGATCGGCGGCCTCGAGAAGCTCGACGTCCTCGGCACGGTCTCCTACGACAACGACAACCATCACCGGATGACCCTGCTGCGGGCCGAGAAGGTCGCCCGGATCGCCGCCGACATCCCGCCTCTCGACGTCTTCGGGCCTCCCGAGGGCGACCTCCTGATCCTCGGCTGGGGCGGCACGTACGGCGCAATCCGGAGTGCGGTCGAGCGCCTCCAGGCGCGCGGCAAGCGCGTCGCCCACGCTCACCTGCGCCACCTCAACCCCCTGCCGTCGAACACCGGCGACGTCCTGCGCTCCTACGACAAGGTCCTGGTCCCCGAGATCAACCTCGGCCAGCTCCGGACGATCGTGCGCGCCGAGTTCCTCGTCGACGCCATCGGCTTCAACCTCGTGCGGGGCAAGCCCTTCGGCATCGGCGAGATCGAAGCCAAGGCCGAGCAGCTGCTCGGCGACCTGTGAGGCCGGCCCGATGACCGAACCGACGACGACCGCCATCGCGCCCGCCGCGCTGACCCGCAAGGACTTCGTCGCCGCCGACCCCAAGTGGTGCCCCGGCTGCGGCGACTACTCGATCCTGGCCCAGACCCAGAAGGTGATGCCCGACTTCGGGGTCCCCAGGGAGAACATCGTCTTCATCAGCGGGATCGGCTGCTCCGGCCGCTTCCCGTACTACATGAACACGTACGGGTTCCACTCGATCCACGGGCGGGCGCCCACCGTTGCCACCGGCCTCAAGCTCGCCAACCCGGCCCTCATGGTCTGGGTCATCACCGGCGACGGCGACGCTCTCTCCATCGGCGGCAACCACATCCTGCACGCGATGCGGAAGAACGTCGACATCAAGGTCGTCATGTTCAACAACCGGATCTACGGGCTGACGAAGGGCCAGGCCTCGCCGACGTCGGGGCTCGGGCAGCGGACGAAGTCGACGCCGATCGGGTCGATCGACTACCCGATCCATCCCCTCATGATCGCCCTCGCCGCGGAGGCGAGCTTCGTGGCCCGGACGGTCGACACGCAGGTCGACCACATCCAGAAGGTCGTCGAGCAGGCGGGCCGGCACCGGGGCTCGACGTTCGTCGAGGTCCTCCAGAACTGCAACATCTTCAACGACGGGGCCCACCGCGAGTTCACCGACCGCGAGGTCCGGGACGACCGGATGCTCGTCCTCGAGCACGGCAAGCCGATGATCTTCGGCAAGGACCGGAACATGGGGCTCCGGCTCAACGGCGTCCGGCCGGAGATCGTGACGATCGGCGAGAACGGGATCGGCGAGGCAGACATCCTCGTCCACGACGAGACGAGCGACGACCCCACGATCCACAACATGCTGGCCCGCATCTACTGGCCGGAGTTCCCGGTCCCGATCGGCGTCATCCGCAACGTCCCGCGACCCACCCACGGCGAGCTCGTCGAGGCCCAGATCAGCGAGGCGATCGCCAGGGAGGGCGCCGGCGAGCTGGCCGATCTCCTCGGCGGTAGCGACACCTGGACCGTCGGGTGAGCGAGGCGGGGAAGCCCGCCACCGGCGAGGTCGTGATCGTCCTCGCCGACGACCTCATCTGGGCGACCCGCCTCGTCGGGCAGCTGCGAACCCTCGGCGCGACGCCGCGCCGGGCCGGAACCGCGGCGGCCCTCGAGGACGCCCTCGCGGCCGGAGAGGCGACGCGGGCCGTGGTCGACCTGACCGCCCGCGCCTACGACGGGATCGAGGCGACGGCGCGCGCCTCCGCCGCCGGGCTCCGCGTCCTCTGCGTCGGCCAGCACGACGACCAGGCCCTTCGCTCCGCGGCCCGCGCCGCCGGCGCCGAGCGCGTCTTCGCCTACCGCAAGCTCTTCGAGGACGGCCACGCCGCGCTGGCGGCCTGGCTGGGGGTCCCGGTGCCGGCGCCGGGCTCCCGGGCCGTTCCCGCCCCGGCCGGCCCAGGAGAGGCTCCGCCCGCATGAACGCCGTCGCCTCGGCCGGATCGAGCCGGCCGACCATCCCCGCCGCCCGCTTCGCCGAGCGGATCGCCCGCGCCCGGGCCGCCGCCCGCGGTCGGGGCCTCGATGCGCTGC
This sequence comes from uncultured Chloroflexia bacterium, assembly GCA_963736545.1. GTDB lineage: Bacteria > Chloroflexota > Limnocylindria > Limnocylindrales > CSP1-4 > CTSoil-043. The sequence goes on along the minus strand of CAVTPA010000001.1, from coordinate 1,688,122 downwards.
TCGTCGGTGTCGGTGCGGACCTCGTCTACCTTGCCGGGTACGCGGCGCTGCCCCTCGAGCGCCTGACGATGCTCGTCGTGCCGGCGGACGGTCCGGCGACGCTCCTCGTTCCGCGGCTCGAAGCGGCTCCGGCCCGCGGCTGCCCGGCCGTCGTCGCGGGCGCCGCGACGGTCGCGACGTGGGAGGAGACGGAGGATGCGGTGGCCTGCGTCCGCGGCCTCCTCCCCGCGACGCCGGCTCGCCTCGGCGTCTCCGATCGGCTCTGGGCGCTGCACCTCCTGCGGCTCCAGGCCGCGCTCCCCGGCGCGGCGTTCGAGCCCGCCTCGCTCACGCTGGGGGAGCTCCGGATCGTGAAGGACGCGGACGAGATCGCGCTCCTCCGGCTCGCCGCCCAGGCCGCCGACCGCGTCGTCCATGAGATCGCCTACGGCCGGCTCGTCGGGCGGACCGAGACGGACGTCGCTCGCGAGGTCCGCGACCGCCTCCTCGCCGAGGGCCACGACAGCGCCGAGTTCGCGATCGTCGGCTCGGGCCCGAACTCCGCCTCGCCCCATCACGAGGCCTCGGAGCGGGTCATCCGGGCCGGCGAGCCGATCGTGCTCGACATCGGCGGGCCGCTCGGCGGCTACGGCAGCGACATCACCCGCACGTTGTGGGTGACCGGCGGCGACCCGGCGTGCGGCCCGGACGACGAGTTCCTGCGCCTCTATGCCGTCCTCCGCGCCGCCCAGGCCGAGGCGACGCACGCCGTCCACCCGGGGGTGGCGGCCGAGCGGATCGACCTCGTGGCGCGGGAGCTGATCTCGGCCGCCGGCCACGGACCCCACTTCATCCACCGGACCGGGCACGGCATCGGCCTCGAAGGCCACGAGGATCCGTACCTGGTCGCGGGCAACGCCGAGGAGCTGCGGCCGGGGATGGCCTTCAGCGTGGAGCCGGGCATCTACCTCGAGGGCCGCTACGGCGCGCGCATCGAGGACATCGTGGTCTGCGGCGAGGACGGCCCGATCGTGCTCAACGAGGCGCCCCGCGACCTGTACGTCGTCACCGGGTAGACGGCCGCCTTCGGCGGCTCCGCAGGCGCCGAGGGCGCCGCAAGCCCCGCTGTCGTTACACGGCGGTCGCCGCACGACTTCCCGGCCGAACCGCGGGGTTCGCCCGCACGTCGTGCGTGGACGTGCACGTAACGACAGCCCGTCTTGCGCGAACGTCCGCGCCGCCCGCCGAGGTGACCTGTCGTGTCGCCGACGTCCCGGCGGACCGGGCCGCGACGCGGCCGGCGACGCGAGCACGGCACGCCGCGGGTCGCGCCGCCGCTACCGCCGGTCGCTGGGGCGCGGCGAAGATCTGCCTGTCTCCGGGAAGGGATCGATGGAGGGCCCGGGACGACAGGAGAGACTCTGATGATCGACCACACGACGCATCTCCAGGCTCCCGGCCGGATCGCCGACCGCCAGGCCGACGCCCGCGCCCGGCGCCTCGCCGCGGAGGCCGCCGCCAGCGACGTCGAGCGGACCTTCTGGCTGACCGACCGCCTGCGGACCGTCCGTGCGTCGGGCGGCACCGTTCTCGCCCGCATCCATGGGTTCAGCGTTCGCCCGCGCACCGGCCTTGACGCGGCCGCCGACCGAGCTTGAGCCGCCGGCCGCCCGTCGGCCCTCCACTCGACTCCTCGCTCCTCCGGCCGCCGCCCCCACCGGGGCGGCGGCCGTCAACGTGCCACCCGGGCGCGACCCGCCGCAGCGCAGGATCGTGACGAACGCATCCGGCGGTCATCGCCGGCAACGTCGACCCCGTGCGCTGTCGCGTCGACCAGGCGACCGGCGATGCGCTCCTCGACCGGAGCCACGACGCGGACGGGATCCTCGTCCATGCCCGCAGCGCGCGTGGCGACTCGGCGGCGCTGCACGGCTTCTTCGGGACGTGCGCTCGGTTCATGACCCGTAGGCTGGCGTCATGCCGCCGTCCACCCGGGTGGCGGCCGACAACCTTCACGCGGTCCGCCCCCTGTCGGGTCGCGTACACCGCGATGGCCCGCGATGCGACGTCCGACCGGGCGCGCAATCGCTGCCCGGGAGGTCGCCGGGCTGCTACCGCATGAGGCGTCGCAGGGTGCATCGTCATGGCGTTCCCGGCTGGGACGCCCGAAGGCCCTCCGACCGGGGGCGTTCAGGCCCGGCACCGCGCCGCGAGCCGGGCGGAGATGGTCCGATGTACGACCGAACGACCAGGCTTGCTCACTCCCTGATCGCGGATCGCCACGAGGCCGCTCGTGCCGTCCGCGACAGCACCTCCGAGCGCCCGTCCGTCGAAGCCGAGCCGCGCCGCTCCGAGGTGCGTCCGTCACGGGCCGGGGCGATCGGGCATGCCGGGATCCTGGCGCTGCGCGCCCTCGGCCACGGCCTCGCGCACCGCCCCGCATGGCTGGGCCACCGGTCGTGAGGCGGGACGACTCGTCCATGGGCCTCGGCCCCGGTGGCGGCGCTGGGGGCCGTTCGACTCTCGCCACACGGCTCGGGCGCGCCTAGGGTTCGCGCCATACGGGAGGCGATGATGCGCGGCCCGAACCCGGCCGCCGGGACCGCGTCGAGCCACTGGCGAGACCGACCCGCGACCTGTTGCACCGGCGCCGTTGCGCCGGAGGAGGTCGAGATGCGTCGAGCCATCGCCGTCATGTGTTCCACGGCGCTCCTGCTGACGGCGCTCGCGCCAGCGGTCGTGGCCGCGAGCCCGAGCCCCGCTGCCCCGATCCGCGGCGTCGTCGTCGACATGGCCACGTACGGACCATGTCCGATCGACTCAGCCCAGCCCGTCGTCGACCCGAGCGGATGCTGGTTCGGCCACGTTGCCGGCGACGTTCCCGGCCGGATCGCCTTCTGGGAGGATCCGCCCGGCTACGGGAACCCGAAGGCGGCGGCCTGGCACTTCTTCGAGAAGTTCACGTTCCTTCCGGACACGGGAGGCTGGTTCGCCGGCTACAACGTCGGCCACTGGGCGAGGTTCAGCGGGTTCCGCGCCAGCGGCCTCGTGACGATGGCGTCCCCCGAGTGGGCGGCTCTGATCGGCCACAGGTACTACGAGCGGGGCGTCACGATCTGCGACGACGTCGGCTGCACGGCCTACGGGACGGAGCTCTTCATGGCCAAGGCCGGCGGCGACCCCTGGCCGTAGGCGTTGTCCCACGCGAAGGGAGGCCGGAGATGAGCATCGAGCGGCGGCAGCGGCTCCTCGTCGAGGCGATCGACGGGATGAACGCCCGCGACCTCGAGGCGTACGGCCGGATGTTCAGCCCGGACGTCGTCGTCTACTCGCCGGGTTCGACGGACCCGGCCATCGGCCGCGCGGCTCGCGTTGCCTGGGTCGCCGGCCTCCTGGCCGCGTTCCCCGACGCCGGAGTCACGATCGTCGGGAGCTTCCATGCCGGCGACCGGGGCTGTGTCGAGTTCACGTTCGCGGGCACGCACACCGGGCCGCTGGCGACCGCCGACGGCGGCGTCGTCCCGCCGACGAACGCCCGGGTCGCGTTCCCGTACGTCATCACGTACAGATACGGCGACGATGATCTCGCCACGGAGGTGCATGAGTACTTCGACCAGCTCGAGCTGCTCCTGCCCTTGGGCGTGCTGACGCCAGCCATGGCACCCGCCCCGGCGGGGTGACCCGCTGGTCGCCGGGGCCACCCGCGTGACGCGCCCCTGCGGATCGTGCGGTATCGAGGCGCCGGAGTCGGCACGCTTCTGCGCCTCCTGCGGGGCCGCGCTCGGTGCGGTGTCGGGGTCGGCCCCGGTTGCGCCGACCGGCCCCGGGCTCCCGAGCCGCAAGGAGCGCAAGCTCGCCACCGCCCTGTTTGCCGACGTCGCGGGCTCGACGGCGCTCGCCGAGCGGGAGGACCCGGAGGTCGTCCAGGCTCTCTTCGAGCGGGCCTTCGAGCGCGCGGAGCGCGAGATCGAGCGCCACGGCGGGCTCCTGGAGAAGTTCATCGGCGACGCGATCCTCGCCGTCTTCGGGGTGCCCGTCGCCCACGAGGACGACCCCGAGCGGGCGATCCGCTCGGCGCTCGCCGTCCAGGCCGAGATCGGCGCCCTCGCCCGCGAGCTCGAGGGCGAGGGCCGGCCGCCGCTCGCACTCCGGATCGGGATCGAGACCGGCGCCATCCTCGTGGACGTCGACCGCGTCGGAGGGGCGCGGCACCGGATGCTGACCGGGGACGCGGTCAACACGGCCGCCCGCCTGGAGCAGGCGGCCGGGCCGGGGCAGGTCGTCGTCGGCCCCTCGGCACACGCGGCGACCGCGGAGCTGTTCGAGTACGACGCGCTGCCGCCGCTGGACCTCCGGGGCAAGGCTGCTCCGGTTCCGGCGTGGCGCGCCGTCCGGGCTCGCCCCACGGTCCGGGGAGTGCGCACTCCGCTGCGGTTGCAGGCGCACCTCGTCGGCCGCGACGCGGAGCTGTCAATCCTGGCGGGGGCGCTCGCCGACGCCCGGACGAGCGGACGGCCGCAGCTCGTGACGGTCGTCGGTCCGGCGGGGATCGGCAAGTCGCGCCTCGCCCACGAGTTCCTGGGAGGCCTCTTGCGCGGCGACGGTCGGGTGAGCATCCGCCGGGGCCGCTGCGTCGCGTACGGGAACGTCCCGTACTCGGCCCTCGCGGAGGTGATGAAGGCGGAGTGCGGGGTGCGGGACGACGACGCACCGGCGATCGTCGAGCTGCGCGCGCGCGACGCCCTCCACCGGCTCTTCGGCGGCTCGCACCTCCTGCCGCACCTCCTCGCGCTCGTCGGGGCCGGCGGCGAGCAGCGCTTCGGCCGGGAGGATCTCTTCGACGCCTGGCGCCGGATCCTGGAACGGATGGCGACGGCCGCGCCCCTGGTGCTCGTCGTCGAGGACGCTCACTGGGGAGACGACGGCCTCCTCGACTTCCTGGAGCACGTCGCGGCATGGGCGACGGCACCGATCCTCCTGCTCGCGCTCGCGCGGCCGGACCTTCTCGAGCGACGGGCGACGTGGGGCGCCGGCGGGGGCCGGCGACGTCGGCCGGCGACGGTCGTACGTCTCGATCCACTCAGCGAGGCGGACGCGGACGAGCTGGTGCGCGACCTCATGGCCGCTCACCTGCCCTCCGCGCTGTCCCGGCTCGTCCTCGATGCCGGCGCCGGCAACCCGCTCTATTGCGAGGAGATCGTGCGGATGCTCGTCGACCGCGGTGTCGTCCGGCATGGGGAGGAAGGGCGCCTCGAGCTCGACGCGCCGATCGAGACGCTCGAGGTGCCGCGCACGATCCAGGGTCTCCTTGCGGCCCGCCTCGACGCGCTGACGGCCGAGGAGAAGGCGCTCCTCCAGGACGCCTCGGTCGTCGGCCGGACGTTCTGGCTCGGGGCGCTCGAGGAGCTTCGCGCGGACGGCCGAGACCGCATCCCGGCGGTGCTCGGGGTCCTCGAAACGATGGGGCTCGTCACCCGCCACGCCGAGTCCCGCCTGTCGGGCGAGGCCGAGTTCGCGTTCCACCACATCCTCGTCCGGGACGTCGCCTACGATTCGCTCCCGAAGGCGCTCCGGGCGTCGAAGCACGTGGTCACCGCGCATTGGGCCGAGGTCCAGGTAGGGGAGCGCCGCGACGAGATCGCCGAGCTGCTCGCGACGCACCACCTCCAGGCACTCCGATGGCTCGACGACCTCGGCGAAGCGAACGGTCAGCGGCCGGCGATCGAGCAAGAGGCCTTCCGCTGGACGCGGACGGCCGGGGAGCGGGCGCGACGCCTCTGGCAGCAGCGCGAGGCAGTCGGCTGGCTGCGATCGGCCCTCGACCTCGGTGCGCGGATCGGGCGGGACGACGCCGAGCTCGCGCCGCTCTGGGAGTCCTACGCGATGGCGTCCGACGGGATCGCCACGGTCCCCGACGTCGTCGGTGCCTGGAACGAGGCGCTCCTGCGGTACGAGCGGACAGGTCAGGAGGCGGACGTCGGGCGGGTCGAGGCCTCGATCGCGAGCGCGCTCACCTGGGAGGAGGGCGCCCCGGAGACGCGGCGCCTGGCGAAGCGGGCGATCGCCCGGCTCGAGCCGCTCGGCGATGGCGCCGACCTCGGGTTCGCCCTCTACGTGCTCGGCCGCCATTACCTCGAACGCGGCGACCTCGACCGGGCCGAGCCGCTCCTGCGGCGCGCGACGGCGATCGCGGGCCGCGTCGGCGACCGGCCCGCCGAGGCGCGGGCGGCGATCTCGCTGGGCTGGACGCTCCACGCCAGGCGGCGCGGCGACGAGACCATCCGCCTCTTCGACGAGGCGCTCGCGATCGCGCGGGCGGCCGGCGATCTGGCGTTGCTGCTCGACGCTCTCGAGGCGGTGCTCTCGGCCGCCGTCGAGGTGAGCGGCGACTACACGCGCGCCGAGGCCCTGAACCGCGAGGCGATCGACGTCGCCGGGCGGGCAGGGAATCTCGTCAAGCTGGCGCGCGCGCAGCTCAACCTGGGGTACCTGCTGCGGGAGATCGGCCGGCTCGACGAGGTCGACGCCCCGCTGCTCGCGGCCCGCGAGGCCGCCGACACCTCCGGCGACTCCCGCGACGCGGCCTGGACCTGGGCCGTTGCGGCGATCGCAGCCTGCGTGCGCGGCCACGTGCAACCTGCACGCAAGCAGATCGGCGAGTACCGGGCTCTCCTCGAGCACGTCGACATCACGTCCGTCCCGTACGTGGAGGAGGTGACGGGGATCGTCGACGGCTACGTCGCGATGGGCGAGGGCCGCGACGACGAGGCTGCGGCGATCCTTGCGGCGGCGCACCGCGGCGTGCGCGACGAGCGGCTCTCGGTCTGGTTCGGCCAGGTCCTGCTCTTCGAGTGCGTGGCCGCCTCGGTCCGGGCCGGTCGGCCGGCAGAGGCTCATCTCGCGCGCGATCGTCTCGCCCTGCTCGCCTCGTCGAACGTCCCGCCGCGCGCGTTCCTCGCCTGGGCCGACGGCCTGCTCGAGCCCGACCCCGCGCGGGCGCGGCCCCTCCTCGCGGACGCCGCCGTGCGGCTCGAGACGCTCGGCCGGCGGCTGGATCTCGGCCGGTGCCTGCTCGACCTCGCGGCCGTCGAACGGCGCCTGGGCGACGACGGGGATACGCTCGCCGCGCGCGGGTCGGAGATCCTTCGATCGTGCGGCGCGACGCTCTTCCTGGAGGTACACCCGCGATGACCGTCGATCACCTTCGCGAACAGGTCCTCGAGCTGCTGGCAGGCAACGGCGCCCACATGCCGCTCGAGGAGGCAGTCGCCGCCTTCCCGGAGAACGCCATCAACATGCGCCCGCCGAACGTCTCGTACACCCCGTGGCACCTGCTCGAGCACATCCGGATCGCCCAGCACGACATCCTCGAGTACGTCACGAACCGAGCGTACCTGGAGCCGAGCTGGCCCGAGGAGTACTGGCCCGCGCCCGACGCGACGGCGACGGCGGCCGACCTCTCCGCCACGCTGGAGGGGATCCGGGCAGACCAGGAGGCACTCCGCGCCATCGTGGCCGACCCGGCAACGGACCTCCTCGCTCCGATCCCCGGCACGCCGGGGCACACCCTCCTCCGCGAGATCCGCCTCGTCGCCGACCACACCGCGTACCACGTCGGCGAGTTCGCGATTCTCCGCCAGGTGATGGGGACCTGGCCGCCCGATCGCCGGGGCTAGCGATCGCCCGCGCACCGGGGCTGCCTGTCACGGCGCCCCCGCGGACCGCCGCTGCCGACGTCGCACGCCCGACCCTCGGGCTGTCGCCCAGGCGACGCTCCGCGCGGCGACCCGGCGACCCACCGGAGGGCGTGAGAGCGGCATCGCGGGGGTCTCGTTCCTGCTACCGCTCCATCGTCCGTCGGGCGCACGATGGCCGCGCCTCCGGGTGGGGACGCACTGGGGCCCGGAGCGCGAAGGGAGAGACTCCGATGTGGAACAACTACACGGTCGAGATGCAGAACACCGGCCGAATCGACGATCACCTTGCCGAAGCTCGCGCCAACGCGCTCGAGGCCGACGCCCGCGGTGCCCGCGCATCTTGGCCCGCGGTCCTGGCCGGGCGGGTGCGCGCGGCCGCAGCGCTGCGTGTCGCCGCCGTGCGCCGGTCGGCCTCCGCCGCCGGCCATGCCGCCGCGAACCGCGTCCGCGCCGCCGGTCACCGGGTTGCCGGGGCGGCGGTTCAGCTCCGGCACGCGCACTTCCACCGGGCGGCCATCGGCCATCACCGGGCCTGACATCCGGCTCGTCGCCGCCCCTCCCGACGCGCTCCAGCGCCGCCGCCCTCCGGGGCGGCGGCGTCGTGCGTGGGCACCCGGAAGCCGGCCTCCCGGCAGTCGAACGCCCGGGCGGCACCGTCGCTGGGCCGGGGGTATGATCGATCGCAACCGGCGGGTCCCCGGCCCGCCATCCGACCTCGAACGTGCGCGGCCATGGGCCGCGGAGCTGCCATCCATGACCGAGCCCGCCCTGCAGCCAGAGTCCCGCCCGATCGGGGGGGATGAAGGCGCCCGCCCACTGCCGCCGACCGCCCCGGCGACCGACCCGGCGCGAGCCGGCGGCGCCGACGGGAGCGATGCCCAACCGGTCTGTACGCAGGCGCAGCTGCGACGGTTCATCAAGAGCCGCCCCTACGTGCCGCTCCACGAGCTGCGGCGTCGGTTCGGCCTGAATGGCGCCGATGACGACGTCTCGCCCGTCGACGTGCACGGCAAGCGCCTGTTCGTCGGGCTGCCGACTCGCGAGGGCGGGCTTCTCGGCGAGCTCATTCGCCAGGGCGACGTCGGCTACGAGCTGCTGCTCGACCCGGTGAGCCCCACGATCATCGGGGTCTTCCCGATCCGGCCCGTTCAGCGACCCTGACCGCCGGCCCCGACCGTGGGGCCCGCCCCTCGTCCCGGCACCTCAGGTCCGAGACGCCGTGCCGCCCGCCGTGCGGAAGCTGTCGCCCAGGCGACACCTCACCGGTCGCACCGTCCCCTTTACCTTCCGTCGCCGCGCGCTCATCATCCCTTGACCGGTCGTGCACCGGTTGGCTCGATCTGCAGGAGGACGGTCCCCATGGCGACGAACAAGAAGATGGACACCGAAGGGGTGTTCCAGCGGTATGACCCGAAGGCGATCGAGGACGACGTCGAGGGCCATCGGCTGGCGAAGGCGCCGGAAGGCGTCATCAGCTCGAAGGGTCCCGACGGCGTGATCAGCTCGAAGGCGCCCGAGGGCGTCATCAGCTCGCGCGCCACCGAGGACGACGTCGAGGGCCACGTCATCAGCTCGAGGGCGCCGGAAGGCGTCATCAGCTCGAAGGCTCCGGAAGGCGTGATCAGCTCGAAGGCGCCCGAGGGCGTCATCAGCTCGCGCGCCACCGAGGACGACGTCGAGGGCCACGTCATCAGCTCGAGGGCGCCGGAAGGCGTCATCAGCTCGAAGGCTCCGGAAGGCGTGATCAGCTCGAAGGCGCCCGAGGGCGTCATCAGCTCGCGCGCCACCGAGGACGACGTCGAGGGCCACGTCATCAGCTCGAGGGCGCCGGAAGGCGTCATCAGCTCGAAGGCTCCGGAAGGCGTGATCAGCTCGAAGGCGCCCGAGGGCGTCATCAGCTCGCGCGCCACCGAGGACGACGTCGAGGGCCACATGATCGGGACGATGAACCCGGTGCTGGCCCGTGACCTGGCCAGGGCGAAGGAGGCCGACATCCGTCGGGCCACCTCCCGGAGCAACCTGGTCAACGACACGAAGAAGTCGGATCCCCGCAAGGGCTGAGCCCCGACCCTTCGCCGATCGAGCACGCACCTGGACGGGGGCGGGTCGGGGGGCCCGCCCTCGTCGCGTGCGTCCGTTGCCGTTCACGCATTGCGATGTGGACCTGCCGCCCGTAGCATTCGGCGCATCGATGCGACCCGGATGACCCAGGAGGGTTGGAGTGGCGGCCGATCAACGGGCTGACGCCGCGGCGGCGCTCAGGCGCTGCATGCTCTTTTCACGCGTCGACGACGACTCGCTCGCCCGCTGCCTGGGCTCGCTGCGCGGACGGCGCTACCGTCGGAACGAGACGATCTTCCACCAGGGGGACCCCGGCGACTCGCTCTACGTGATCGAGAGCGGCGCCGTCAAGATCGTCCTCCCGGACCCCGAGGGCGAGGAGGGGGCGATCATCGCGACGCTCGGGCCCGGCGACTTCTTCGGCGAGCTCGCCCTCCTCGACGGCGAGGAGCATTCGGCGACAGCGGTCGCCCTCGAGCCGACGGAGGCGCTCGTTCTCCGTCGCGAGGCCTTCGACCGTCTCGTCGACGAGGACCCGAACCTCCGGCGGGCACTCTTCGCCGGCGTCGTCGGAGAGCTGCGCCGCCTCACGCACCACGTCGGCGAGCTCCACTTCCTCAACCTGCCCGGCCGGCTGGCGCAGCGGATCGTCCGGATGGCCCGCGACGCCGACCCTGCTGCGCAGGGCGAGGTCCGCCTTTCCTGGCCGTTCTCGCAGTCGGAGCTGGCGGCGATGATCGGCGGGACGCGCCAGACGGTGAACCGCCTCCTCGCCGACTTCGCTGCCGAGGGGCTCATCCGCATCGAGAAGGACACGCTCGTCGTCCCCGACCTCGAGCGCCTCGAGCGCGCGGCCGAGCGGTGACGGCCGAGCGGGACGCGGCGGCCCGCGAAGCGCTCGCCGCGATCGGTCGCCGGGCCGAGATCGCCCGCCGGCTCGAGCTCGGCGGAACGGAGGCGGTCCTCCGCTCGATCGTGGCGGCCGCGGTCAGCCTGTTCGAGGCCGAGGCAGCCTCGCTCGCCCTCTTCGACGCGGCGCGCAACGTCCTCGTCTTCCGCGTCGCCGCCGGCGCCCAGGGGCAGGGCGTCGTCGGCCTCGAGATCCCGCCCGACCGCGGCCTCGTCGGCTACGTGTTCTCGACCGGCCAGGCGCTCGCGATCTCCGACGTCGCCCGCGACCCGCGCTTCGGGCGGAGCTTCGCCGAGCAGACGCAGTACGTCCCGCGTTCGATCGTCGCGGTCCCGCTCGTCGACGACCGGGGCACGATCGGTGTCCTCGAGGTGCTCGACAAGCGCAGCGAGGCGACCTTCTCGATCCGCGACGTCGAGCTGGCGGGGGTCTTCGCCCGCCAGGCGTCGGTTGCGATCCGGGCCAGCCGGGTCGAGCGCGACGTGGCCGGGCTCCTCGGCGCCGTCCTCGGGGCGCTCGCCGGCGACGACGCGCCGGCCGCCGGCGTGGACGCGCTCGTCGAGGCAGCCGTCGCCGACGTGGGGGGTCCGGACGACCCGCTCTGGCCGCTCGTGGAGCAGGTGGCCGCGCTCCGCCGGGCTGCGCCCGAGCAGGTTGAGCTCGTGACCGCGCTTCTCGCGGTGCTCGTCCGCCAGGCCGAGCGCGACGGCGGACCGCGGGCGAGCGGTGCCGGCGCCCGCGGACCCCGAGGTCTCCGGCGCCGCGCAGCGGAGCGATGAGCGGGGACCTGCTTCCGGCCTGGAGCGAGCCGTTCGTCGGGGATCGTCTCGCCGACCTGCGCCGCAGCTCGCCGTTCGGCGGCGTCACCCGGGAGTGGGCGCTCGGCGCCACGGCCGGGCGCGGCGTCACGGTCGCCGTCATCGACTCGGGCGTGGAGCGCGACCACCCGGCCGTGGGCGGCAAGCTCATTCGGAGCGTCCGGGTGGAGCTGGCCCCCGACCCGGCCGACGACCCCGTCATCGGCGACGACCCGGACGGCCTCGACGTCGTCGGGCATGGCACGGCCTGCGCGGGCATCATCCACGCGATCGCTCCGGAGGCCGACATCGTGTCGGTGCGCGTGCTCGGCCCCGACAACCGCGGCAAAGGGATCGTCTTCGCGGCCGGCCTCGACTGGGCGATCGAGCAGGGGGCGAGCGTCGTCAACCTCAGCCTGTCGTCGAAGAGCGACGCGCTCTTCGGGCTCTTCCACGATCTCGCCGACCGGGCCTACTTCGCCAACGTCCTCCTCGTCTGCGCCGCCAACAACGTCCCCGGGAACAGCTACCCGTCGCTGTTCGCCTCCGTCGTCTCGGTCGCCGCGCACGACCTCGCCGACCCCGACGCCTGGTTCTACAACCCGGACCCGCCCGTGGAGTTCGGGGCCTACGGCGTCGACGTGAACGTCGCCTGGCGCGACGGCGGACGGATCGTCGCGACGGGGAACTCGTTCGCGGCACCCCACGTCGCCGGCTACGCGGCGCTCATCCGGGCCGCTCACCCGCACGCCTCGCCGTTCGAGGTGAAGGCGATCCTCGCGGCGACGGCCTCGGAGCCGCCGGCGCGGTAGGGGAGCCGAGCGGGCCGCTCGGTCGCCGCGCGGCTCGGGCCGCTCGGTCGCCGCGCGGCTCGGGCCGGTCGGTCGCCGCGCGGCTCGGGCCGGTCGTACCCGGCGCCTCCCACCGGCCGAGCGGCTGTGCTCCCAGCTGGGTGGCGCCGGCCGGGACAAACGTGCGTCGATATCAGCCCCATGACTAGCGACCAGACAGATCGGCCATCGCGACCGTTCTCTCCGCCGTCGGAGAGCGGGATGCGACTCCGGGATGGGTGCGTCTCGCTCCGCCCGTGCTCCGCGCCCGGGTCGATCATGGCGAAGCGCGAGGTCCGCCGCCGTTCGAGCCGCGCCGCTATCCCCTGGAGGGCGCCTCGTAGTCGTGCGACTGATAAACGGCGAGCTTGCTCCCCGGGCCGGGTGCCCCGGAGCGGGTGCCCCGGAGCCGCCGGTCCGGGCCATCAGTACCCGGCGCCGGACCCGCCGCGGTGGAGGTCGATGAGGCGTGGTCGCACGAGCGGGCCGGCGTTGACGAGCTCCAGGAAGTCCGATCCGTTCAGCGCGAGAAGCCGACCGGCCGTGCCGGCCGTGACAGTCGCCGTCCGGGGGACCGAGCGGAGGAGGCCGATCTCGCCGAAGACCTCGCCCGGGCCCATCGTCCGGAGGTGCAGGGCCGCCTCGGGACGGCCTGGCGCCTCGGGACGGCCTGGCCGCCTCGGGACGGCCGGCCGCCGCGGCCGTGCCGGCGCCGGGTGCCGCCTCCGCTCCCGCTTCGGGCACCTGCGTCACCTCGAACCGGCCCTCCTCGATGATGTAGAAGCGGTCGGCCGGTTCGCCCTGGCGGATCACGACCGCGCCCGCCGCGACCGCCACCGGTGCCAGCTTCACCGCGATCGCCTCCAGCGTGGCGGCCGGGACGCCGGCGAAGAGCGGCAGGCCTGCGAGGCGCGTGACGCGGACGTCGGCCGTCGAGCCCGTGCTCCGACGCGCCGCCGGGGCCGCCAGCATCGCCCCGACGACGCCGGCGGCGGCGATCGCGATCCCGGTCGCCAGCAGCACCGGACCGACGCCGACATAGCCGCTCGCGACCGGGAGGAGGAACGACCCGCCGGCGAAGGCGGCCATCGAGATCGTCCCGAGGATGCCGATCGCGCGGCCGCGGATCACGTCCGGTACGGCGCGTTGGAAGACCGTCGTGCTCGTCACCTCGACGAGCAGGCTCCCCGCCGCCGCCACGGCGATCGCCAGGAACGCGATCCCGAGCGCCGGCGCGTAGCCCAGCGCGGCGAGCCCGGCCCCGTAGACCACCGACCCGGCGACGAGCACCGGGACGAGGCTGGGCCGCAGCACGAGCGCCCCGGCGATGATCGCCCCGATGAAGCCGCCGAGCCCGATCCCGGCGTTGAGGAAGCCGGTTGCCTCCTCGCCACCGCCGAGCTCGGTCGTCGCGATGACGACGGTGAGGACCGAGAGGCCGCCGCCGGCCATCGCCCCCACGACGTCGACGATCCCGAGCCCGACGACCGGCAGGAGCACGGCCGTGGGGATACCTGCCCGCGCCCCCGCCGGCGTCGGTGGCTCGATCGCCGTTGCGGGCTCGTGGGTCGGGTTCGTCGTCGGCGCGTCGCTCGGGGCCGCCGTCGGCGCGTCTGCCGCCGTCGCGCGTCGGCCGGCCGGCTGCGAGGAAGCCCCCAGAGGACGACCGCGATGACGGCGAAGCTCGCCGCGTTGAGGAGGAAGGCAATGACGAGCCCGCCGGTGGCGATGAGGATGCCGGCCACCGCCGGCCCGATCATGAAGGCGAGGTTGTCGAGCGTCGACCAGGCGCTGTTGGCCGGCCCCAGCTGCTCCTCGTCGGCGACGAGCGTCGGCAGATAGGCGCCGATCGCCGGCCCGAAGAACGTGGCGAAGCAGGTCCCGCCGATCGCCAGCGCGATCACGATCCAGATCGGCCCGTCGACGAAGACCACCGCGGCAATGACGAGCATGAGGATCCCGCGGGCGACGTCGGTCGAGAGGAGGACGAGGCGGCGGTCGAACCGGTCCGCGACGATGCCGGCCGGGATCGACAGGAAGAGGTAGGGGAGGACGCGGGCAGCACCGACGAGCCCGAGCACGAAGGGGTCCTCGGTGACCTGGTAGACCAGGATGAGGATCGCCACGAGGTAGAGCCAGTCGCCGATCGACGAGACGAACTCGCCGACGAGGAGACGGGTCAGCGGCCCGTTGCCGAGCAGCTGCCGGTAGGCCCGCAGGATCGTCACGGCCGACCGACCGACCGGGGCGCCGAACGGGGCGGCGGCACCACGCCCTCGAGCTCGAGCAGCCGCTCCTTCAAGCCCAGCAACTCCTCACGGCTGCCGAACCAGCTGCCGCCGTAGCCGCCGAGTGTCCCATCGCCGGCGATCACCCGGTGGCAGGGGACGAGGAGTCCGACCGGGTTGCGCCCGACGGCGCCGCCGACGGCGCGCGCGGCCCCCGGCCGACCGATCCGCCGCGCGATCTCCCCGTACGAGGCGGTCCCACCGCGCGGGATCGTCCGGACTCCCTCGAGGACCCGGCGATCCCACTCCGAGCAGCCCTCGAGGACGACCGGCACCGCGAACTCGTCGCGCGACCCGGCCAGGTGCTCGGCGACCTCGCGTTCGAGCTCGGCCAGGTGGGCGCGGGCGGCGGGCGACGCGGCGGGATCGGCCGCCGGCACGATGGCGCGGCGCGTGCGTGCACGGATCGAGGCGGCGAAGGCCTCGTCGGTGGTCCGGAGCTCGAGCCCGATGATCCCCTCGCCGGTCGCGGCGGCGTGGAGGGGCCCGACGGGCGTCGCGAGCACTGCGACCGCGGCCGGCTCCGGCGCGGCGGATCGCTGCGTGGCGGATCGGTGCGCGGCGGCGGGCAGACCGGCGAGGCTCGGCATCGCCGGAGTGTATCGTCGGGCGGACGCCCGGGCGGGCATGGTTGCGGCCGGTGGCTCGGCCGCGCGTCAGGCCGGCTCGGGCTCGGAGTCCTCCGCCGCCGGCCGGGTCACCATCCCCCGGACCGGCTCGACCGGCGCCGCCTCCGCGGGTGCCTCGCCGTTCGCGTCGGTCGCAGGCCCGTGATGATGGCCCGGGGCGAGCGTCCAGCGCTCTTCCGGCTCGGGCTTCGGCCGCCCGGCGGTGAGCGGTCCCGGAACGATGATCGCGATGTGCGAGATGGGGGCGGCGATCGGCACGAATTGAGCACCGCCGACGTGCTGCTCGCCGTCCCTCGGGTCGCCCGTCTTCTTCTCGGCCATGGTGACCATCGTCCGCCGGCGACGAACGCCGTCAAGGTCCATCCGGCCCGTCCGACCGACTGCCTCTTGACAGCCGGGTGATATACTCCGGGGGAGTATGAGCTCGAGCGTCCCCACCACCCCACTCGCCCAGCCGGGCCCGCCTGTCGAGCCGGCCCCGGCCACGGCGTCCCCCGCGCAGCCGGCCGAGGTCTCGTTCCCGGTCGTCGGGATGACGTGTGCCTCGTGCAGCAACCGGATCGAGCGATTCCTGCGCAAGACGGACGGCGTCGTCGAGGCGAACGTCAATCTCGCCACCGAGGTCGCCACGATCCGCTTCCTGCCGGACGCCGTCGGGCGGGCCGAGCTCGTCGGGGCGATCGAGAAGGCGGGCTACGAGGTGCGCCCGGGCGCGCTCGAGGCGGCGGAGGCGCAGGCGGCCGGCGGCAGCCGAGCGGCGGCCGCCGCAACCGGGACCGCCGCCGTCGACTCGGAGCTCGACGAGACCGAGCGGCTGCGCGCCCGCGAGCAGCGCGAGCTCGGGATCCAGTCGGCCGTCAGCATCGGCGTCGCGGTCGGGATCATGGTCCTGATGTTCGGCCCCTTCCCGCTGTCGATGGCCGACGTCAACCGGCTGGCCCTCTGGCCGGCGACGTTCGTCCAGTTCTGGGCCGGGCGCCGCTTCTACGAGGCGGCCTGGCGGACGGCCCGCCACGGTGGCACGAACATGAGCACGCTCGTCGCCGTCGGCACGAGCGCGGCCTGGGGATACTCGGTCTTCGTGACGATGTACCCGGGGGTGATCATGCGGGCCGGCCTCCCGGCCGAAACCTACTTCGACTCCTCCACGATCATCATCGGCCTCATCCTCCTCGGGAAGTGGCTCGAAAGCCGGGCGAAGGGCCGCACGACCGGCGCGATCCGGCGGCTCGTCGGGCTCCAGGCGAAGACCGCCCGGGTCGTCCGGGCCGACGGCGACGTCGACATCCCGGTCGACCAGGTCCAGCCGGGCGACCTCCTGCGCGTCCGCCCGGGCGAGAAGGTGCCGGTCGACGGCGTCCTCGTCGAGGGCTCGAGCGCGCTCGACGAGGCGATGCTCACCGGCGAGGCGATGCCGGTCACGAAGTCGAAGGGCGACGAGGTGATCGGGGCGACCCTGAACACGACCGGCAGCTTCGTCATGCGGGCGACCCGCGTCGGGAGCGAGACCGCCCTCGCCCAGATCGTCGAGATGGTCCGCCGCGCGCAGGGGAGCAAGGCCCCGATCCAGCGGCTGGCCGACCGGATCAGCGGGATCTTCGTGCCGATCGTCCTCGTCGTCGCGGCGCTCACCTTCGGGCTCTGGTTCGTCCTCGGGCCCGAGCCGAAGGTCACGCTCGCCCTCGCATCCTTCATCACGGTCGTCATCATCGCCTGCCCCTGCGCGATGGGCCTCGCGACGCCGACCGCGATCATGGTCGGCACCGGGCGCGGCGCCGAGGCCGGGATCCTCGTCCGCGGCGGCGAGGCCCTGGAGAACGCCCACCGCGTGACCGCGGTGATCCTCGACAAGACGGGCACGCTCACGCGCGGCAAGCCGGCCGTCGCCGAGGTGGTCCCCGTCGGCGAGCTGGCCCCCGACGACCTCCTCCGCCTGGCCGCCGCCGTCGAAGCCGGCTCGGAGCACCCGTTGGCGAGCGCGATCCTGGCGGCGGCACGCGACCGCGGCCTCGCGTTCCCCGGCGGCGACGCGTTCGAGGCGACGGCCGGCGGCGGCGCCGAGGCCACCGTCGACGGCCGTGTCGTCCTGGTCGGCAGCGCCCGCTTCCTCGCCGAGCGCGGGGTGGACCTAGGCGAGCTGGGGGCCGCCGGCGAGGGCCATGCGGCGCAGGGCCACACCCCGGTCTTCGTCGCCGTCGACGGAGCGCCGGCCGGGCTGCTCGCGATCGCCGATCCCGTCAAGGCGGAGTCGGCCGAGGCCGTGCGGGCGCTGGCAGCTGCCGGCATCGAAGCCTGGCTCGTCACCGGCGACCACCGGGCCACCGCCGAGTCCGTCGCCGCCCAGGTCGGGATCCCCGTCGAGCGCGTCCGGGCCCAGGTGCTCCCCGGGGACAAGGCGGCGGTCGTCGAGGAGCTGCGGGCCCGCGGCAAGGTCGTCGCCATGGTCGGCGACGGGATCAACGACGCACCGGCGCTGGCCGCGGCCGATCTCGGCGTGGCGATCGGGACCGGCGCCGATGTCGCCATCGAGGCCTCCGACATCACGCTCGTCGGCGGCGATCCGCGCGGCGTCGTCGCCGCGATCGCCCTCTCGCGGCGGACGATGGCCGTCATCCGCCAGAACCTGTTCTGGGCCTTCGCCTACAACGTCCTCCTCATCCCGGTCGCGATGGGGATCCTGTACCCGACCTTCGGGATCACGCTCAACCCGGCGCTCGCCGCCGGGGCGATGGCCCTCTCGTCGGTGTCGGTCATCTCGAACTCCCTCCGCCTTCGCGGCTACGACCCGCGGCCGGCAGCCGTCCTGGCGGCCTCGCGCCACGCGACGTGGACGCGGGTGAAGGACGCGGCGTACCTCGCGGTGATCGCGGGGATCGCGGTCGCGATCGCGGCGGGCTTCATCGGGGTGAACCGCTGGCTCGACGCGAACGCCGTGCCGGTGCCGGTGGCCGCCTCCTCGCTGGGCGATCCCGCCCCCACCTACCGGGTGGCGGCCGGCGAACAGGTGCTCGTCACCCTCACGAACGACACCGCCACGCTGTACGTCTGCCTGCTGCCGGGAGCTCCGAAGGTCGAGCTGAACCCGCGCCCGGGCCAGGAGCAGTCGGCCCGCTTCGCGCTCGACACGCCCGGCGCGTACGCGCTCTCGTGTGTCCCCGCGGAGGGGACGGCGCTTGCGGCCGACCCGATGGACGGCATGGACCCCGGCATGGGCGGCGCGCTGGAGGCGGCGATCTTCGAGGTCGAGTAGGCATCGCGACGCGGGTCGTGGGCGGTCAGCGAGCTCGCCGCGGCTGCGGTCAGCGCGGCTCGCGGAGCGGGTTGAGCCGGCCCTTCGACCAGGTCCCGTAGGCCGAGGCGATGTCCTCGTCGGCGCGCCACAGCGTCGCCCAGATCGGGGCGTCGACCGTCGTCCAGTCGACCCGGGCCTTGCCGGCGGTCCCGACCGTGCAGGCAAGGTCGCCGCGGAGCTCGCCGAACAGCCCGAAGAGGCCCTCGTCACTCCACGTGCCGACCATCTCCTGGCCCGCCTCGCAGCGGCCGCCGGGCTCGACCGCCGAGCGCTCGACGAACGTCCGCCAGCGCTCGTTCATCGTCGGCGTGTCGCGGTAGAGGACGTAGCGGAGCTCCTCGGCATCGTCCGCCGCACACGTGAGCGCCGCCAGCTCCGCGTTCGAGCGCAGGGCGCGCGTCTCGCACTTGGAGCGCAGGGCGCGCGGGATCCAGGCCCGCAGCTGGGCGACGTCCTCCGGCTCGCCCAGCCGCGGGGTCGGCGTCGGCGTCGGGGTCGGCGTCGGCGTGGGGGTCGGCGTCGGCGTTGGCGTCGGCGTAGGGGTCGGCGTCGGCGTTGGCGTCGGGTCGGGTGTCGGGCGCGGCGACTCCGTCGGCTCGGGTGACGCGCCCGTGGCCAGGCCGAGAAGGCCCGACCCGACGGTCCCCGCGAGGAGGAGGCCGGCCCCGATGCCGGAGCCGGTGATGACGACGAGCAGCAGCAGCACGCCGATCGCACGACCCACCACGGCAGCGGTGGACCGTGGACGCCTGGCGGACGCCGGCGGTGCGACCGATCGTGGCGCCGCACCCGCCCGAACGGCGCCCGGCGGCGGCGCGGCCTGGGGCTGGGCGCCCGCGGCGGGGACCGCGACGGCCGTGGTCCGGGACGCGGCGCTGGCGGCGGGCAGGGCCGACCCCGCGGTGGGGCTCGGTGCGGCGAGCGCGGCCCGGGCGGCTTCCACGAGCGAGCCGGCCGTCTCGAAGCGGGCGGCCGGGTCCTTCGCCAGCGCCCGCACGACGACCGCGTCGAGGGCCTGCGGCAGGCCGGGGCGCCGTTCGGTGATCCGCGGCGGGTCGGCGTGGACGTGGGCCCACAGCGCGGCCTCGTACGAGTCGCGCGGGTACGGCGGCGAGCCCGTGAGGAGCGTCACCAGGACGCAGCCGAGGGCGTAGACGTCGGCCCGCGGGGCGAGCGCCGGGTCGGGCGCGGGGGCGGAGCCGTCGCCGGAGAACTGCTCGGGGGCCATGTACGCGGGCGTGCCCATCGGCCCGAGGGTGAGGGCAGCGTCGCCGGCGGTCGCCGCCCGCTTCGTGAGGCCGAAGTCGGTGAGGTACGGCGTGCCCCGGGCGTCGAGGCGGATGTTGGCCGGCGTCACGTCGCGGTGGACGATCCCCCGGGCATGGGCCATGTCGAGCGCGTCGGCGATCGGGGCGAGGAAGCCGAGGGCCTCGGCGGGCGCCAGCGGGCCGCGCGTCCGCACGACCTCGGCCAGGTCAGGGCCGTCGAGATACCGCATCGCCAGGTAGAGCTGGCCCTCCCACTCGCCGGCGGCGTGGATCGGGACGACGTGCGGGTGCTCGAGGGCGGCGAGGGCGTCGACCTCGCGGAGGAACCGGTCCCGGTACGCGGGATCGGCGGCCAGCGCCGGGGCGATCAGCTTCAGCGCGATCCGTCGGCGGGGCCGCGGCTCCGTGGCGAGATAGACGACGCCCATCCCTCCGCGGGCGAGGACGGCGTCGACCTGGTAGCCGGCGAAGAAGCTGCCGGCGGGAAGCGGCGTGATCACGGGACCTCCTGCGATCCGCGAACGGATCGCCCGGGGAGTATCGCACCGACCGCCAGCATGGTCGACAGCGTGACCGACGCGTGGCGGGCTGGTGGCGGCCAGCGCCCGCCACCTCGCCCGAAGGGTGTTGCTCAGGCGATCGCCGGCACGACCACGACGAGGATCAGCGCGCCCACGATTCCGGCCACCGCGGCCGCCAGCCGGCCGGCCCGCCGGCCGAATCCGAGCGGCGTGAAGAGCTCGGCTGCGAGCAGCCCGGCGAGAGCAGCCGGCGCCGCCAGCAGCCCGGCCACGATCCCGAGCGGCACGGCGATGCCCGGCCCCAGGAGGAGGATCCGCTGGTCGATCAGGACCGTGACGATCGCCAGGAGGTCGGCGCCGACGATCCAGCCGGTGATGGCGCCGAGGATCGCGTCGCCGCGCGTGGCGGCGAAGACGACCGGGTAGGCGACCGCGAGGACGCCGATCGAGAGCACCGGGAGCGCGAGCGTCACCGCCGCGCCGAGCCCGCCGGGCAGGATGATCGGCCCGGGCACGCGCTCCTCCCAGGTCAGCACGACGACCGTGATCGAGCCCAGCAGGGCGGCGAAGACTCCGGCCTCGAGGCCGCGCCGGAGCCAGGGAGGGAGGCGGAGGCCGCTCACGGATGAAGCGTACCGCCGCGTCGCCGCGGCAGCGGGCGACCGGTGGCGCGCCCCGGCGCCCCCTTGCCTATCCGACGTAGCGCCGGAAGATCGCGACCGCGTTCTGGCCGCCGAAGCCGAAGCCGTTGACCATGACCGTGTCGACCTTCGCCTTGCGGGCGACGAGCGGCACGTAATCGAGGTCGCATTCCGGCAGGTCGGGGTTCTCGTGGTTCGCCGTCGGCGAGATGACCTGGTCGCGGATGCCGCCGATCGCCACGAGCGCCGAGGCGATCCCCGCTGCGCCGACGAGGTGACCGACCATCGACTTCGGCGAGCTCACCGCGACCTTCGCGGCGTGCGGCCCGAACGAGGCCTTGATCGCCCGCGTCTCGGTCACGTCGTTGAGCGGCGTCGACGTGCCGTGGGCGACGACCCAGTCGACCTCGTCGGCGGTCACGCCGGCGTGCTCCCGGGCAAGCGACATCGCCCGGGTCGCGCCGCGGCCCGTCGGCTCCGGGGCGGAGATGTGGAATGCATCGGCCGTGAGTGCGCCACCGAGCACCTCGGCGATCGGCGTGGCGCCGCGCGCGAGCGCGTGGGCCAGCGACTCGACGACGACGACGCCCCCGCCCTCGCCGAGGACGAAGCCGTCGCGGTCGCGGTCGAACGGCCGGCTCGCCCGCTCGGGCTCGTCGTTGCGCTTGCTGAGGGCGCCCATGTTGCCGAGCGCGGCGATCCCGACCGGGAGCACCGGCGCCTCGCTGCCGCCGGCCAGGACGACATCGACCTCGCCGGACTGGATGAGCCGGAGGGCGTCGTGGAAGGCGATGACCGACGTGGCGCAGGCCGCCGTCTGGGCCATCACCGGCCCGGTGAGGCCCCACTCCATCGACAGCATGCAGGCGGCCATCGAACCCGACAGGGCGGGGATCGCGAACGGGCTGACGAAGCGCGGCCCGCGGGTGTCGGCCGTGTGCGTCCCCTCGATGATCTCCTCGATCCCGCCGCCGCCGGTGTTGACGACGACGCCGACACGGTCCTTCTGCTCCTGGGTCATGGCCGCGAAGTCGAGGCCGGCGTGCGCCACGGCCTCCTTCCCGGCCGCCATCGCGAAGTGGATGAAGCGGCTCATCCGGCGGGCCATCTTGGGATCCATGCCGACGCCCGGGTCGAAGCCCTTCACCTCGGCCGCGATCCGCACCTCGAAGCCCGTCGGGTCGAAGCTGGTGATCGTCGCGACGCCGGAGACCCCGGCCTGCATGTTCCGCCAGTACGTCTCGAAGTCATTGCCGTTGGGCATGACGGCGCCGAGGCCGGTGACGACTGCGCGACGGGCGGGGTCCTGGCTGGGTGGCACGGGCGGGGCTCCTTCGACGTGCGAAGCGTGGGGGCGCGAGCGGGTGAGCCTCGCGATTGTACGGCGGACCATCGGCCGGGCGGCCACCTCAGGCGCGCCGGGACGCGAAGCGGTCTGTCGCATCCACGATGGCGCGGGCGAGGGTGGCCCCGGAGCCGTGGCCGGCATCGTCGACCATGATGAGCTCGCTGTCCGGCCAGGCTCGGGCGAGCTCCCACGGCGTCCCGAGGAGATTGCCGAGGTCGAGCGTGCCCTGCACCAGGATGCCGGGGACGGCGGCCAGCCGACCCGCATCCCGGAGCACCACCCCTTCCGCCAGCCACGAGCCGTGGCTCCAGTAGTGGGTGACGAGGCGCGCGAACGCCAGCTTGTACTCCGGGATCTCGTCGCGGAACCGCGCCGGGGCGTCGGGCGCGATCGCGTCCTCCCAGTTGCACCAGTCCCGGGCGGCCGCGGCCGCGACGGCGGGATCGGGATGGGCCAGCAGGCGCCCGTAGGCCGCGGCCAGGTCGCCGCCGCGCTCGGACTCCGGGACGCCGTCGCGGAACTGCGCCCAGGCGTCGCGGGAAGACGTGCCCGAGGCCCCGGATCAGGAGGTCGGTTTCCGCCCGCCGGCCCGTGGCGAGGGCCGTCATGACGATCTCCGAGACGCGCTCCGTGTACAGCTCGGCGTAGCGCAGCCCCAGGACCGCCCCCCACGACCCTCCGAGCACGAGCCAGCGCTCCACGCCCAGGTGCGTCCGGAGGCGCTCCATGTCGGCGATCAGGTGCTCGGTGGTGTTCGCCTGGAGCGCCGCCAGCGAGCTCCCGGCGTGGGGCAGGCTCCGGCCGCAGCCTCGCTGATCGAACAGGACGATCCGGTAGGCCGCCGGGTCGAAGTAGCGGCGCATCCCCGGCGAGCAGCCGGAGCCGGGGCCGCCGTGCACGACGACGGCCGGCTTGCCGTCGGGCCTGCCGCACGTCTCCCAGTACACGCGATGGCCGTCGCCGACGTCGAGCAGCCCGTGCTCGTACGGCTCGATCTCGGGATATCGGTCCCCCGGGCGGTCACCCACGGCGCTGCTCAGTCGCCCTCGTACCGCTTGAACACGACGGCGCCGTTGTGGCCGCCGAGGCCGACGTTGTCGGAGATCGCATAGCGGATCTCGCGCTGGACGGTGGCGACGGGCACGTTCAGGTTGATCTCCGGGTCCGCGTCCCGGAACGTGGGAACGCCGGGCACGGCCTGGTTGTGGACGGCGAGGATCGTGAAGATCGCCTCGACGGCGCCGGCGGCGCCCATGAGGTGCCCGGTCAGCGACTTCGTCGCGCTGATGCTGATCTCGGGCGTCCGGTCGCCGAAGACCGCCCAGAACGCCTGCGCCTCGCGGAGGTCGCCGAGAGGCGTCGACGTTCCGTGCGGGTTGATCATGTCGATCCACTCGGGCTTGACGTCGTAGCGCTCCAGGGCCTGGAGGAGGGCCCGACGCACGCCGTCGCCCTGCTCGACCGGCTGGATGAGGTCCCACGCGTCGGCGGCCGAGCCGAACCCGACGACCTCGGCGTAGATGGTCGCGCCGCGGGCCTTCGCGTGCTCGAGGTCCTCGACGATGACGGCACCCGCCCCCTCGCCGAGGACGAAGCCGTTGCGGCTGACGTCGAAGGGGCGCGAGACCGACTGCTCGACGTCGCCCTCCCGCGGCGTCCCCATCCCCCGCATGTTGCTGAAGCCGATGTGGATGAGCTCGTGGAGCGGCGTCTCGGTCGAGCCGGCGACCGCGGCGATCACGTCGCCACGCCGGATCAGCTCGGCAGCCTCGCCGATGTTGTGCGTCCCGGTCGAGCAGGCCGTGACGATGCACATGTTCGGCCCGCGGATGCCGGTCTCGATCGCGATCTGGCCGGAGGCCGTGTCGGGGAGCATGTTGGCGATGAAGAAGGGCGAGACGGCCCGGGCGCCCTTCGTCTCCCAGATGTCGACGTTGTCCATGAGGAGCCTCGCGCCGCCGCCGCCGGAGCCGAAGTAGACGCCGATGTCGTCGCGCGTCGCGTCCGTCACCTCGAGGCCGGAGTGGGCCAGGGCCTTCTTCGCCGCCGCGACGCCGAGGACGACGTTCCGGTCGGTCCGGCGGACCTCCTTGAAGTTCATCCAGGCATTGGGATCGAAGTCCGGGACCTCGCCGGCGACCTTGCAGTCGTACGGCTCGGGGTTCCAGTACGTGATCCGCCTGAGGCCGGAAACGCCCTCGACGAGGTTCCTCCAGACGGTGTCGACCTCGTCGCCGATCGGGCTGACGAGGCCGACGCCGGTGACGGCGACGCGGCGGGTGAAGTCTGGCTTGCGCACGTGGTGGGTCTCCTGTCGCGGGTGGGTCGGGCGGCGGCTCAGGCCGGCGCGTCGGTGTCGGAGATGTCGGCGGTGGCCTCCGGGTCCGCGAGGCCACCGGGCGATCCCGGATCGTCGAGGGGGATCGTGGTGGCGTCGGGGGCGATCCGCCGGATGAGGCCGGAGAGCACACGCCCCGGTCCGACCTCGAGGAAGTCGGTCACGCCGGCGTCGGCCATGGCCCGGACGGCGGCGATCCAGTCGACGCCGGTCGTGAGATGGTCCACGAGCTCGGCCCGGCAGGCCTCGGCCGTCGCGAGGGTGCGGGCGTCGGCGTTGGCGAGGAGTGGAACCGCGGGGTCGCGGAAGGCCACCGCGGCGAGCGCGGCGCGCATCCCGTCCGCGGCCTCGGTCATGAGCGGCGAGTGGGCGGCCACGCTGACCGGCAGGACGACGGCACGCTTGGCGCCGAGGCTCTTCGCCGCCGCCGCAGCCGCCTCGACCGCCGGCCGGACTCCGGACACGACGACCTGGCCCGGCGAGTTGCGGTTGGCGACGCCGAACGTGCCGTGGGCCGCGCCGGCCGCGACGAGGTCGTCGAGGCGCTCGTCGGGGAGGCCGATGATCGCGGCCATCGCGCCCGGGTGCCCCTCGCCAGAGGCCTGCATGAGGCGACCCCGCTCGCGCACGAGCCGCACGCCATCCTCGAGGGAGACGACGCCGGCGGCGACGAGCGCGGAGTACTGGCCCATCGAGTGGCCGGCGACGAACGCCGGGGCCAGCGGCCGACGGCCGGCCGCCGCGCGTCGCTCCTCGAGCGCACGCAGGAAGGCGATCGACGCAGCGAGGAGGGCCGGCTGGGCGTTGACCGTGAGGTCGAGCTCGTCGCCCGGCCCTTCCCACGCCAGGCGGGCGAGCGGCTCGCCGAGCGCGTCATCCGCGGCGGCGAAGACGGCGGCCGCCGCCGGGGAGGCCTCGGCGAGCGCGCGGCCCATGCCGACGGCCTGCGAGCCCTGGCCGGGGAAGACGAACGCGAGCGTGGACATGCGGCTCCTCGACTGGCTGGCTTGCGTGATGGATCCTGCGCGGGCGGGCGCACCGGGTCCGGGCGGGACGCGCGAGCCCGGGCCCGGTGCACCTGCAGGGTACGCGGCGGTACGCGGCACCCGTGCGAATCGCGTGCAACCATGCACCGATCGGCTCGAGGCGCTAGCGTGTGCGCATGTCCGAGCCCCGTCCGAGCGATCCGCCTCCGCGCCCGGCCGACCCGCGTCCCCGGCCGTCGCGCCGCTCGCCGGGCGCTCCTCGTTCCTCCGCCGGGCGCGCGCACGCGCCACGGATCTCGACGGCCTCGCTCGAGGCGATGGCCGACGACGTCCTCCTCGCCCCGGTCGCAGCCGCCCGGGTGCGGATCCAGAACCCGCGCGAGCTCTCGGAGCGGGTGGCCTTCGGCAAGGCCCTCTGGCGCGAGCTCGTCATCGGCTTCGCCGCCCAGCTGGGCGAGCTTCGCCTCGGGTTCACGCAGCTGGCCGCCCTCTATGCCCTCGCCGACGGCGGCACGACGACGATCGCGGACCTCGCGGACCTGCTGAACCGCTCGCCGTCGGCGACGTCGCGATTGGTCGACGGACTCGTTCGGCGCCGTCTTCTCGAGCGTCGCGAGGAGCCCGACGACCGGCGCATGCGCTCGATCTGGCTGACCGAGCGGGGGCGGGCGCTCGTAGCGGTCGTCGACCGGGCCCGGGCCGACCAGTTCCTGGCGGTCATCCGGCCGCTGCCGGCCAACGAGCGCGCAATCGTGGCGATGGGCGTGGCGGCCCTGGCAACGCGTGCGGTCTCGCGCCGCGGCCGCCTCATCAAGCAGCGCCCGCTGTAGCCGGGCCCTGTTGCGTTCAACTCACAACCCGACGTCGGCGCGCCGCCAGCCGGCAGGATCCTTGCGTCCAGGGGCACCTCGCCAACCGGATGGCCGCCGGCCGGCAGGATCCTTGCGTTGAACGTACGCGATGGTGCACAACGCCGCGGCCGAGCCGTCGAGTGTTGAGTTCGACGCAAACGGGCGCGTTCGTCCCCCGTGCCGCCCGGTCCGCTGGGCCACGTCCCGTGCGGCCCACGTCCGGCTGCGCCACTCAACCCTGCGACCCATGTCCCCTGCCGGTTTGACGGCGCCGCCGCCGCGGCCTCACACTCGCGGCGAAGGGGAGTAGTCCTCCTCCGGCCGATCGACATGCTGGCGCCTCGGCGCCCGGTCGCCGGGCCCCCTGCGGGCGGACGAGACCTTCGACCAGCGCCATCCGGTGCCGGGTCGAGGTCGCACTCCGCCCGGCGCCCCCCAAGCCGGAGACCTCCGTGATCGAAGCCTTCTGGCTCAGCCTCGGCATCGTGCTGCTCGCCGAGCTGGGCGACAAGAGCCAGCTGATGGCGCTCGCGTTCGCCGCCCGCTACCCCGCCTGGATGGTGCTGGTGGCGGTGACGATCGCGACGCTGATCGTCCACGCCATGTCCGTCGTCCTCGGCGTCGCGTTCGCGATGGCGCTGCCCACGAACCTCGTCAACATCGTCGCCGGCCTGGCGTTCTTCGCCTTCGCCGCCTGGACGCTGCGGGGCGATCGCCTCGGCGAGAAGGATGAGTCGCGGGCGGCCCGATCGACGCGCTGGGCGATCGTGGCCATCGGGACGGCCTTCTTTCTCGCGGAGCTGGGCGACAAGACGATGCTCGCCACGATCACCCTCGCCACGAACAACGACCCGATCGGGGTCTGGCTGGGCTCCACGGTCGGGATGGTCGCGGCCGACGCGATCGCGATCGGCGTGGGTGCCCTCCTGGGATCGCGGCTGCCCGAGCGGGCGATCAAGATCTTCGCGGCGGGAGCCTTCGTCGTGTTCGGGGCGATCCTCGTCCTCGAGGGCCTCGGCGTCTTCTGACGGTCGCGGTCAGCGGGAGGCCAGCGAGGCGAGCTGGATCACGAACGCGACGAACGTCAGGAGCAGCGGCACGCCGACGAGCAGGACGATCATGAGGACGAGAAGCCGGGTCAGTCGCCGCTCGTCCGCGACTCGCTCCGGCGGCGCATCGTCCTCGCCGCCCGGCGCGAAGTAGGCGTCGAGACCGCGTGGCCGGTCCGGCTCTGCCCACGGGTGCGCCTCGGCCGGGGGCTCGACGGGCGGCGCCGGCTCGGCCGAGGGCGCCGACTCGGCCGGCTCGTCACCGTCCGCCGCCGGCGGCGGAGGTGTCGCCGCGTCGTGCGCGGGCTCGTCGGTCACGGCGCAGCTGCCCCGCCTACCCGAGCGCGGCCGCGGCCGGCTCGGCGACCTCGCGCGCGGCGGCGACGAGCGCGACAGGCCCGAGGCGCGCCGGGACCGCGACGCTGACGTGCGTGGCGCCGGAGCGGCCGTACGCGATCGCGAGGTCGCGTGCCTCGGCTCGGGCGGCCGCGTCGCCGCCGGCGGCCACCTGGGCCACGAACTGGAAGCCCTCGGGATCGCGGCCGGCCCTCTCCATCGCGGCGAGGATCGTGCCCCGCCGCTCGCCGAAGATGGCAGGATCGGTGAACGGCATCGACGGGATGAACCAGCCGTCGCCCTGCTCCGCCGCCAGCCGCAGACCCTTCGGCCCCTGCCCGCCGAGGAAGATCGGGCGGACCGCCGGCGGTGAGCGGCGGCGGCTCGTTGGTGGCGCCGCGCAGCGCTACGAACGGGTCGTCGAGGGTGACGCCCGGCGCCGACGCCGCCGCCGGCGAGCCGAGCGCCCGGAGCACCCGAACGGTCGTCGCCAGGCGGTCGAACCGCTCCCGAAGCGGCGGCAGGGGGATCCCGAACGCCTCGTGCTCCCAGGCGTGCCAGCCCATCCCGAGGCCCACGATGAACCTGCCGCCCGTCACGTGATCCATCGTCGTCGCCGCCTTCGCGAGGAGCGCCGGGTGGCGGAACGTGTTCGCCAGCACGGAGTGCCCGAGCCACACGCCGGGGACGCGGTGGGCGAGCGCGGCCATCATCGTGAGCGCCTCGAAGCTCGGCCCGCCGGCATCGGCCGCCGGGTCTGAGACATGGTCGTTCATCCAGGCCGCCGTGAAGATCGGCAGCTCGGACGCCGCCGCCCACGTCTCGTCGAGCGCGGCGAACGTGACGTGCTGGGGCGAGGTCTTGAAGCCGAACGTGACCCGGCCGGGCTCGGCCTTCATCGGGCCGCCTCCGCCGACGCCCGCCGCAGGCCGGCCCGGGACTCGCGCGGCGCCGTCATCGTGCGTTCGGGAGGCTCGCCCGCATCCGCGCGCCGGTCGTGATCGCGCCGTCGGACGCGGAGGACACGAGCGCGGCGTACTTCGCGAACACGCCGCCCGGGTAGCGCGGCGCCGGCGGCGCCCAGGCCGCCCGACGGACCGCCAGCACATCGTCGCCGACGAGGAGGTCGAGCGCCTTGCGGTCGACGTCGATCTCGATCTCGTCACCGTCGGCCACGAAGGCGATCGGGCCCCCGAGCGCGGCCTCCGGCGCCACGTGGCCGATCATCAGCCCGTGCGTGCCGCCGGAGAACCGGCCATCGGTCAGCAGCGCGACGTCCTCCCCGAGACCCTCGCCGACGATCGCCGCCGTCACGGACAGCATCTCCTGCATCCCGGGCCCGCCGACCGGGCCCTCGTAGCGGATGACGATGACGTCGCCGGGCCGGATCGCGCCGGCCGTGACTGCCTCGAAGCAGGCGTTCTCCGAGTCGAAGACGCGGGCGGGCCCACGGTGGTGACGGCGCTCGTGGCCGGCGAGCTTGACGACGCAGCCCTCGGGGGCGAGCGTGCCGCGCAGGATCGTCAGGCCGCCGCTCGCCTTGAGCGGCGTCGCGATCGGCACGACGACGTCCTGGCCGGGGGTCGCGACCGCCGCCGCCGCGATCTCGGCGATCGTCCGCCCGTCGAGGTTCGGTGCGTCGCCGTGGAGGAGGTCGCGCTCGAGCAACTCGCGCATGACGAGCGCGACGCCGCCGGCGTCGTACAGCTCGGACGCCGAGTAGCGGCCGCCGGGCTTGAGGTCCGCGACGATCGGGGTGGCGTCCGCGATGCGGCTGAAGTCGTCGAGCTCGAGCGGCAGCCCGGCCTCCCGGGCGATCGCGAGGAGGTGAAGGACGCCGTTCGTCGAGCCGCCCGTGGCCGCCACCGCCGAGATGCCGTTCTCGAGGGAGCGCCGGCTCACGATCGCCGACGGCCGCACGTCGCGCGTCACGAGGTCCATCGCGAGCTCGCCGCAGCGGCGGGCGGCCGCGTCCTTCGCCGGGTCCTCCGCGGGGATGCCGTTGAGGCCGGCCGGCGAGAGCCCGATGAACTCCATGACCATGCTCATCGTGTTCGCCGTGTACTGCCCACCGCAGGCGCCGGCGCCCGGGCAGGACGCGCCCTCGATCTCGTAGAGCTCCTCGAGGCTGATCTTCCCGGCGCGGTAGGCGCCGACCGCCTCGAAGACCGTCACGATGTCGGCACTCTTCCCCTTGTAGACGCCCGGGTAGATCGTGCCGTTGTAGAGGACGAGGCCCGGCAGGTCCATCCGCAGGAGGGCCATCGCGGCGCCCGGGATCGTCTTGTCGCAGCCGACCAGGCAGACGAGGCCGTCGAAGAGATGGCCGCGGGCGACCGTTTCGATCGAGTCGGCGACGACCTCGCGGCTGACCAGGCTCGCCTTCATCCCCTCGGTGCCCATCGAGACGCCGTCGCTCACGGCGATCGTGTTGAACTCCATCGGGGTCCCGCCGGCCGCCCGGATGCCCTCCTTCACCGCCTCCGCCAGGCGGCGCTGGTTGTAGTTGCAGGGCATCGTCTCGATCCAGTTCGTGGCGACGCCGATGATCGGGCGGGCGAGGTCCTCGTCGGTGAAGCCGATCGCCTTGAGCATCGCCCGCGCGGGCGCGCGGTCGGGGCCGTCGGTCAGGCGCGCCGAATGGCGCTTTGCCGGGTGGCTCGGCAGGTCGTAGGGGAGGGCGCGGTCGGGCATGGGGCGGATCCTCGCGTGGTCGGGGTGCGAGGGCCAAGTGTACGGGGCCCGCGAGACCCGTCGCCGGTCGACCGCCTCGAGCGTCGGCCGCCGCGCCGTCGCGCCGAGGCCCGCGGCGAGCCGCTGGAGTGACCCGTCAGCGGCCGGACCACCAGTCGAGGACGCTGCCCCGCCACGGCGGCAGCTGCTCGACGTCGACGCCGCCGTACTGCGAGCGCACGCCGTCCGCGGCGGTGCCGACGATGACCCGGGCGACCCAGGTCGGGGTGCGCGGTCGCGGCGGGACGATCGTTGCCGTCGCGGTCGAGCCCTCGACCGCGAACGGCACGCGCAGGAGCGGGCGCTGCCCGTACCGCCAGGCGCCGTCGGCTGCCTGCTCCAGCGCCCAGAGCTCGACGCCCAGGTTGCGCCAGCCGTTCAGGTCGTCGAAGCTGATCCCCGTCGTCGACGCGCTCCCGTCGCCGCCGCTCCACGCGGACGACGAGGTCGGCATCAGCCCGCTGGGAACGTCCTCTGCCGGCCGGCCGAGAGCCGCGGCGTCGGCCGGCTGGACGCGCGGCGGGGTGACGGCCGTGTCGTCCGCGGGCCACGCCACCAGCGGCAGGGCGAGAACCGCGGCCGCGAACGCGAGGGTGACGGCGCCCGGCCGGAAGGTGGGAGTTGCCGGTGCCCGCAGGGCCGCGGCCGCGACCGCCAGCGGTGCGAGGAGGTAGGCGACGGCCAGCCACGCGTCGAGCTCCTGGCCGGGCAGCAGCAGGGCGACCGGGACCCCGACGACGATGGCGCCCGCCGCGAGCCGCCGCCGCACCGACCGAATCGACCAGGCCGAGCTCCGCACGATCGTCGCCGGGGCCACGTGGGCCGCGTAGGTCAGCCCGATGGCGACGGCGGCGAATCCGGCGTAGGCCCCCGGCGCGGACGCGGGCACGAGCCCGCGGACTCCGCCGCCGAGCAGGCGGGCGATCGTGTCGACGGCGAGGATGGCGAGCATGCAGAGGACGGCGCCGAGGACGGAGTACCCGCCGATCGCGATGGCGCCCCCGCCGGCGATCCCGAGCGCCGCACGCGGCGTCCGGTGCGCCCGGCGCAGCGCGTGCCCCAGCGAACCCGGGTCGCCGAGACGTCCGACTGCACGCCGCGAAGCCGTCACCGGGTCGAGGCCGTGGGCGACGCCGTCAGCTTCCTCGTCGTCGAGATGCGCCGCGAGCTCGGCGAGGACGTCAGCTTCGACCTCGGGCGAAGCGTCGAGGGCACGCCCAACCCGGCCGAGCCAGGTGGAGCGGTCGACGTCAGCCACCGGTCGGCTCCATGGCGACGCTCTGGACCGCGCCGGCGAACTGCTCCCACGCCGTCCGCTGCTCGGCGAGCAGCCGCGTGCCGCTCTCCGTGAGGCGGTAGTAACGGCGCCGCGGACCCTTCTCGCTGGCCCGCCAGGTGGCCGTGACGGCGCCCGCCGCCTCGAGCCGGTGCAGCGCCGGGTACAGCGAGCCCTCGCTCGGCGCCACGACGCCGCTGGTCTGCGTCCCCAGGCGCTGCGCGATCTCGTAGCCGTAGAGCTCGCCGTCGGCGAGCGTGCCGAGGACGAGCAGGGGAAGAGCGCCCTTCAGGAGCTGGCTTCGAGGATCGATCGGCGGCATGGCACGCTACCTCGACTGTCGATGTACCGCAGCATGCGCGCGATCGCCTGGCGCGTCAAGGGCCGGCGTGCGCGCTACCGGATGCAGGGGCCCGTGTCGACCGCCTCCGTGGCATCGAGATCGGGGCCGATCGCGACCGCGACGTCCTCCGGGTCGAGCGCGTAGCCGACCGTGTCGTCCGTCCGCGATTCCGCGAAGACCACGCCGCCGACGGTCCCGTCGAGCATGACGAGCGGCCCGCCGCTCACGCCCGGCTCGATCGCCGCCCGTAGCTCCAGGATGTCCCGGACGATCGGCTGGTCCCCGTAGAGGTTCCTGCCCCGCGCCCGGATCTGCGCTGTCACGGCCGCCGGCAGCGCCGTCAGGCCCGCCCCGTTCGGGTGGCCGATCGCCGCCCCGATCGCACCCCGATCGGGGGCCGTCGGCGCCAGCTCCAGCGGCGGCAGGGGCAGGTCGGGCGCCCGGACGAGGGCGAGGTCGAGGTCCGGGTCGAAGAGGACGACGCTCCCGCGGCCCGAGCCGGCCGTCCCGCGGAGCGTCACGCGGTCGGCTCCGGCCACGACATGGGCATTGGTGACGAAGACCCCGGGGGCGACGGAGAACGCGGTCCCCGTGAAGGTTGCGCCGCAGCCGGCAGCCTCGACGCGCACGGTGCTCAGGAGCGCGGCGCCGGCGATCCGCGCCGCCTCCTCCCCGCCGGGCACGTCGACGGGCGGCGCCGGCAGGGGCTCCAGGCCGGAGAAGACCTGGGGCAGGCCGCTGTCGTCGAGGATCGAGCCCACCTCGCCGATGACCTCGCCCGGCGCCGGGAGCGTCTCGAGGAGCCAGCGGACGGCCGTCGAACGCTGGGCTTCGAGGCCGACGACCGGGACCGCGCTCGTCGCGAGCAGCCCGCCGACGAGCCACGTCACCAGGAGCACCTGGGCGATCCCGATGAGCGCGCCGACCGCGCTGTCGACGCCCCCGGCCACGCCGCGGCGTCCGATCCCGTCCCGGAGCGCGGCGCCGAGACCGGAGCCGATCGCCTCGGCCATCGCCACGACGAGGAACGCGCCGCCGATCGCGACGAGGGCCCGCGCCGGCTGCTCGAGGTCGGCGAGCGCGCCGGTGATCTGGGGGGCGAAGGCGACGATGAGCACGACCGCGCCGCCGACGAACGCGAGGCCGAACAGCTGGGGCAGGGCGCCGGAGCGGAACCCGACGATCGCCCCGGCGATGGCGAGAAGGATGACGAGCAGGTCGATCGTGTTGATCGGCAGGAGGTCCACGGGGGGATTGTGCGCGACGTCCCCGATTCCGGCACCATGGCCCGTGTCGCGCACGACCGCCCGGCCCCGGCCCCGGCGTCCGCGAGCCACCGAGGAGCCCACCCGCGATGCCCCCACCCGACCGCCTCGCCGTCCTGCGCACGATCCTCGAGGACGGCGTCGTGCCGACGTTCACCGCCGCCGACGCGTCGATCGCGTTCGACGTGGTCGCCGGCTGTGCCGCCGGCGGGGCCCGGGTGGTCGAGTTCACGAACCGCGGCGACGGCGCGTACGACGTGTTCGCCGCGCTTGCTCGCCGCGTCGCCGCGGAGTTGCCGGCCGTCGTCCTCGGTGCCGGGACGATCATCGACGCCCCGACGGCCGCGCTCTTCATCGCCGCCGGAGCCCGGTTCGTGGTCGGCCAGTCGCTGGCCGAGGACGTGGCCCGGCTGTGCAACCGTCGGCGCATCGTGTACATCCCCGGCTGCGGCACGGCGACCGAGATCGCCGGGGCCGAGGAGCTCGGCTGCGAGATCGTGAAGCTCTTCCCGGCCGCCGCCTACGACGGCCCTGCGTTCATTCGCAACTTCCTCGCCCCCAGTCCCGGATCGCGGGTGATGCCGACGAACGTGCTCGCCACCGAAGAGGCAACCCGGGCCTGGATCGACGCCGGCGCGGCCGCCCTCGGCGTCGCCGGTCACCTCTACCCGGCCGACCTGGTCGCGGCCGGCGACCGGGCCGAGATCGCCGCCCGCACCCGCCGCTTCGTCGGCTGGGTCCGCGACGCGCGCGCCGCGCAGTGACGCCGTCCGGCCGACGTCCCGGGGACGCCGCCGAGCAACCGCCAGGAGACCCACGACGACGATGACCGACTTCGACTTCGAGCGCTTCCTCGAGCTCCCGCGCCTCTCGAGCCTCCGGCTCTCGCCCGACGGCCGCCGCCTGGTCGTGGCCGTGAGCGGGCCCGACGCCGAGGGGAAGCGGATGCGGTCCTCCCTGTGGCAGGTGGACCCGGCCGGGACGGCGCCGCCGCGACGGCTCACGCGCTCCGCGGCCGGCGAGGCGGGTGGGGCAGCGTTCCTGCCGGACGGCTCGCTGCTGTTCACCTCGAGCCGGCCCGATCCCGACGCGAAGCCGGACCCGGACGCGAAGATCCACGCGCTCTGGCTGCTGCCGCCGGACGGCGGAGAAGCGCGCCTGCTCGCGGCGCCGGAGGGCGGGGTGGATGGGATCGCCGCGGCGCGGAACGCGTCCGTGGTGGCCTTCGGCGCCGGGCTGTTCCCCGGTTCGGTGGACCTCGCCGCGGACGCCGAGCGGGGCAAGGCCCGCAAGGACGCAGGCGTGGTGGCGCTCCTGTTCGAGGACGACTATCCGATCCGCCACTGGGATCACTGGCTCGCGCCGCGGCGCCGGCACCTGCTCGCCGCGCCCGTCCCCGCCGATCCCGAAGCGCCATTGCCGGCCCCGCGCGATCTCCAGCCCGACGTCGAGACGCTCACGTTCGAGGACACGGGGATGGCGGTGGCGCCCGACGGGTCATTCGTCGTCGCGGCGCGCCACGACCTGTCGGCGCTGCCCGACATCCTCGAGGACCTCGTGGCCTTCGACGTCGCGACCGGGGAGTCCCGCGTCCTCACGCCGGGCGACGCCTGGTACGACGCTCCCGCCGTGTCGCCCGACGGGCGAACGGTGGCGGCCGTCCGGACCACCTTCGGGAGCCCGGAGGAGGCGAACCGGGTGAGCCTCGTCCTCGTCGACGTCGCGAGCGGCAAGCAGCGAACGCTGGCAGCCGAGCTCGACCGCTGGCCGGAGAGCCCGGCCTGGGCCCCTGACGGCTCGGCGGTCTTCTTCACGGCCGACGAGGCGGGTCACCACCCGGCGTTCCGCGTGGACCTCGCCGACGGCGGTGTCACCCGGCTGACCTCCGAGGGCGCGATCGGCGACCTCTGCCCGACGCCGGACGGTTCATCGGTGTTCGCGCTCTGTCGCCACCGTCGGTGCGCCGCCGCGAATTGTTCGCTTCGACGCACGGACGGCCGACCAGCTGCCGGAGGTGCTGCCGAACGGCATCGATGAGCGGGGGATCGACGCCCCCGGCGTCGTCGAGCGGCTGACGGCCCGGGCCGCGGACGGGACCGAGATCGGGAGCTGGCTCGTCCGGCCGCCGGACGCCTCGGCCGACCGTCCCGCGCCGCTCGTCGTGTGGGTGCACGGCGGCCCGCTCGGCTCGTGGTCGGGCTGGCACTGGCGCTGGAACCCGCACGTGCTCGCCGCCCGCGGCTACGCCGTCCTCATGCCGGATCCGGCTCTCTCGACCGGGTACGGGCAGCGGATGATCGACCGCGGCTGGAACGACTGGGGCGGCGCCCCGTACGAGGACGTGACCGCGGCCGTGGACGCCGCGCTCGCCGGTCGCCCGGACCTGGACGCCACACGGACGGCGCTCATGGGCGGCTCATACGGCGGCTACATGGCGAACTGGGTCGCAGGCCACACCGACCGCTACCGCGCGATCGTCACGCACGCGAGCCTCTGGGAGCTGCGCGGCTTCCACGGCACGACCGACACGGGCATCTTCTGGGAGCGGGAGATGGGCGATCCGTACCTGGAGCCCGAGCGGTACACGCGCCCGTCGCCGTTCGAGCACCTCGCGAGGATCAGGACGCCGATGCTCGTCATCCACGGCGAGCAGGACTTCCGGGTGCCGGTCAGCGAGGCGCTCCGCCTCTGGACGGACCTGCGGCGGCACGGCGTCCCGGCGAAGTTCCTGTACTTCCCGGACGAGAACCACTGGATCCTGAAGCCGCAGAACGCGCGCCTCTGGTACGCCACGGTGCTCGCCTACCTCGACGAGCACCTCCTCGGGAAGGCCTTCGAGCGCCCGGCGCTCCTGTAGGCGCGACCGGCGCGGCCGAGCCGATCAGCCCCCGGCGAGCGGCGTCCCGAGGCGCGTGTCGACGCGCGCCGGGTGGGCGGCCTCCCAGGCCTCGATCTCGGCGAGCTTGTCGAGCACGTAGCCGATCTCGTCGGTGCCGGCGAGCAGCATCCGCTTGGCGAACGGGTCGATGTCGAAGTCGAGCGTCCTGCCGTCGGGGAGGAGCACCCCCTGCTCGGCGAGGTCGACGGTCAGGCGGGCGTCCGGGTTCGCCTCGACGATCGCGAACAACCTCGCGTGCGTCGCCGCGTCGACGACGATCGGCAGGACGCCGTTCTTCAGGGCGTTGTTGCGGAAGATGTCGGCGAAGCTACGTCGAGAGGACCGCCCGGATCCCCCAGGCGGTGAGCGCCCACGGTGCGTGCTCGCGCGACGAGCCGGTCCCGAAGTTGTCGCCGACGAGGAGGATCTGGCGCCCGGCCATCTCGGGCCGGTCGAGGACGAACGGCGGGTCCTTGGTCGTGCCGTCGTCGTTGAAGCGCCAGTCGTGGAAGAGCGCGTCCGCGAGGTCGGCCTTGTCGGTGATCTTGAGGTAGCGCGCCGGGACGACCTGGTCCGTGTCGACGTTCTCCGCGGGAAGCGGGACGACCTTGCTGGTGAACTGGCGGAACGGCTCGCCCATCTCAGTACCCCCCGCCGACGGTCGCCGGCTGCTCGATCCCGGGGAGCGTCCGCGGGTCGGTCACGACCCCGGCGATCGCGGTCGCGGCCGCCGTCAGCGGCGAGGCCAGCAGCGTCCGTCCGCCCCGGCCCTGGCGGCCCTCGAAGTTGCGGTTGCTCGTGGAGACGGCGTACTGGCCGGGCGAGAGCTGGTCGCCGTTCATCGCGATGCACATCGAGCAGCCCGACTCGCGCCACTCGGCGCCGGCGGCGCGGAAGATCTCGTGCAGCCCCTCGCGCTCGGCCTGGGCCTTCACCTGCTGGCTTCCGGGCACGACCATGAGCCGGACGCCCTCGGCGGCATGCCGGCCGCGCAGGGCCGCCGCGGCCTGGCGCAGGTCGCTGATCCGCGAGTTCGTGCAGCTGCCGATGAACACGACCTCCACCGGCTGGCCGGCGATCGGCTGGCCGGGCTGGAGGGCCATGTACTCGAGTGCCCGCTCGAGCGCCCGGCGGGCGGCCGGGTCGGCGGCGTCCTCGGGCCGCGGCACGCGGCCGCTCACCGGGATCCCCATGCCGGGGTTCGTGCCCCAGGTGATCATCGGCTCGAGGGTGTTCGCGTCGAGGGTGATCGAGCGTGTCGAAGGCCGCGCCGTCGTCGGTCGGGAGCGTCCGCCAGCGGGCGACCGCCTCGTCCCATGCCGCGCCCTGGGGTGCATGCCGGCGGCCGTGGACGTACTCGAACGTGGTGTCGTCGGGGGCGACGAGCCCGGCCCGGGCGCCGCCCTCGATGCTCATGTTGCAGATCGTCATCCGCTGCTCCATCGCGAGCGCGCGGATCGCCTCGCCCCGGTATTCGAAGACGTGCCCGGTGCCGCCGCCGATCCCGATCCGGGCGATGAGGGCGAGGATGACGTCCTTCGCCCCGACGCCCGGCTGGAGGCGCCCGTCGACCCGGACCTCGTACGTCTTCGGCCGACGCTGGAGGAGCGTCTGGGTCGCGAGGACCATCTCGACCTCGCTCGTCCCGATCCCGAAGGCGAGGGCCCCGAACGCCCCGTGCGTCGCCGTGTGGCTGTCGCCGCAGACGATCGTCATGCCGGGCTGGGTGAGGCCCAGCTCCGGGCCGATGACGTGGACGATCCCCTGGGTCTCGGAGCCGTAGGCGTGGATCGGGATCGCCGAAGTCCCGGCAGTTCGTCTCGAGCTGCTTCACCTGGGTGGCGGCCATCTGGTCGAGGATCGGCAGGCCGCGGGGGGTGGTCGGCGTCGAATGGTCGGCCGTGGCGACGGTGCGCTCGGGCCGGCGGACGCGAAGGCCGCGGGCGCGGAGGCCCGTGAACGCCTGGGGCGACGTGACCTCGTGGACGAGGTGGAGGTCGATCGCGAGGACCGCCGGCGAGCCGTCGTCCTGGGCGACGACGTGGTCGTCCCAGATCTTGTCGACGAGGGTCCGCGGGCCGGCGGGAGGTGTCGCGGGGCTGGTGTCGGGCACGGTGCTGCGCTCCGGATGGGGGCCTTCGATCGGGAGCCGAAGCGTACCAGAGGGCGCGGCCGCGGCTGCCCGCCGGATGGGCCGAGCGTTCGACTCTGCCTCCCGGCACGCTCAGGGCACCAGCAGCTCCGGGTTGTTCGCGAGGCGGACCGTCACGTCGGCGAGCGCGGCCGCAAGGACGCGGGCGAGGGGGACGTTCGCGTTGGCGACGTCATCGCAGGGCTGGTGGTAGCAGGCGTCGGCGGGGCGGCCGGCCACGGCGCCGAACGTGGCCGCCTGGTCCGCCGTCACCGGGTCTGCCGCGCCGGCGAAGACCCCGCCGGTCGGGATTCCCGCCTCGTTGAACGCCCGGTGATCCGAGCCCCCGCCGAGGTCGACGCCGGCCGGCGTGGCGCCCGCCCGTCTCACGGCCTCCTCGACGAGCGCGCGCAGCGCGTTCGACCCCGCCGGCGCGCCGGCTTCGTCGTAGACGCCGGCGAACCCGTTCGGCGACGCGAGCATGTCGGCGTTGAGGTAGGCGACGATCGCCCGGCGCTCCTCGTCGGACAGGGCCGTCACGTAGCGGTACGAGCCGTGGAGCCCGAGCTCCTCGCCGCTCCAGAAGGCGAGCCTGACCGTCGCCCGGGGGCGGGTTCCACCGAGCGCCCGGGCGATCTCGAGCAGCGCTGCGACGCCCGACCCGTCGTCGTTGATGCCGGGCCCGTCGAGCACCGAGTCGAGGTGGGCGCCGAGCATGACGACGGCGTCCGGGTCGCTGCCCGCGAGCTCCGCCACCACCGAGCGGGTCGGAGCCGACGTCGTCCGGGCCCGGGTCGCGAGCCGGGCCGTGCTCCCCGCGCGCGCGGCCGCGAGCAGGGCATCGGCGGCCTCGCCGGAGACGCCCGCGGCCGGGATCTCCAGCGAGCCGGGGTCGATGAGCGTTGCCCGGTACGCGACGCCGCCCGGTGCCAGGGGATAGACGGCCACGAACGCCGCCGCCCCCGCCTGCTGGGCGGCGAGGACCTGGTCGCGGCGCAGGCAGTCGCCCGACCGGACCACGACGACGGCGTCGGCGGGGAGATCGCCGTAGTGGGTGACGGCGCAGCCCCGCCCGGGGCCCGTGGGAGCGGGGTCCGGGTCCACCGCGACGACCGGGCCCTCGACCTCGCCGCCCGGCGCGAAGATGAGGGGCAGCACCTCCGGCCCCTGGAACGTCCGGCCGCCGACCTCGAGCGAGGAGCCGCCCTCGTCGAGGAACGCGAGCCCGGCGTACGCGTCGGCGGTCACGGTCCAGCCCGCCGCCCGCAGCTCGTCCTCGACGAGCGTGGCCGCCCGGTCGTAGCCGGCCGAGCCGACGGCGCGGAAGGGGCCGTCCGTGCCGGTCGCCGCCGCGAGTGCGTCGAGGCGAGCGAGCAGCCCCGCCTCGGTGATCTCCCCGCCCACGGCCCGGGGGTCCGGCGGCGGGGCACTCGGCCGGGAGGGCGTCGTGGCGCACCCGCTCGCGACGGCCGCAAGCACGAGCGCGAGGGCCACGGTCACGGTGCATCGGCCCGGCGCGAGACGCTGCCTCAGTTGCCTCATCGGCAGACCCTACGCGGGAGACCGCGATCTGGTTCAAGGCCTGCGGGAACAGGACCATCGTCGCGGGCGCGCTGCGTTGACGCCGGCGCGATCCCTGCTACACTCCGTCCACTCGTCGCCCCCGGCGGCGAGGCGCGCAGGAGCAGCCGAGGCACCATGGGCTACTCGAACGGCCAGGATCGCCGCCCCGTCGCCGTCGTCGTGACGCGCGACGGCCGCCGCCTGAACGTGCCGCTCGAGGACCTCCAGCCGAAGACCGCTCCCGTATCCCTCCGGTCCATTCTCCTCTCCCTTCTGGGCCTTATTGGCGGCTCCCGGCAGGAGCCTGGAGGACGGCGGACGGAGCGCTAGGCGCGACGAACGAACGAAGACCAGGGCCCTCGCCGGGAGACCGGCGGGGGCTTTTGCATGAGTGGCGAGGTCGGCAGCGGCACCGAAGCGGCCGCTGACGGCGCAAGGGAGGTCATCGATGGCGACGACGAAGAGCGGGAGGCCGGCGAGTCCCGCCGACCCGCCGACCGGCCCACCGGCCGCGGGCCCCCCTGCAGCCGGAGGCGCGGGCCGACCCGCGCCGGGCTCGCGCCCGGGCGCGAAGCCCCGTCGCAGCCACGTCCCGGGCGCCGGCACCGCCGCCGCCGAGGCGGTCGAGCGGGCCCGCCGCGAGATGCTCCACGACGGCA
Organism: uncultured Chloroflexia bacterium; assembly: GCA_963736545.1. Taxonomy (GTDB): domain Bacteria; phylum Chloroflexota; class Limnocylindria; order Limnocylindrales; family CSP1-4; genus CTSoil-043. The sequence goes on along the minus strand of CAVTPA010000001.1, from coordinate 1,647,453 downwards.
GGCGCTCCCCGCGGAGGCGGCCGCGCGCCGCGAGAACCGTGCCCGCATCGGCGCCGACGTCGTCGTCGAGGCGATCGTCCGCCAGGGCGTCGACGTCCTGTTCGGCTACCCGGGCGGCGTCATCCTGCCGCTGTACGACGTCCTCGGCGACCACCCCGACCTGCGCCACGTCCTCGTGCGCCACGAGCAGGGCGCCGCCCACGCCGCCGACGGGTACGCCCGGGCGACCGGCAAGGTCGGCGTCTGCCTCGGCACGTCCGGCCCGGCAGCCACGAACCTCGTCACGGGCATCGCGACCGCGCAGCTCGACTCCATTCCGCTCGTCGCCATCACCGGCAACGTGCCGGCCGCGCTGCTCGGCAAGGACGCCTTCCAGGAGATCGACATCACCGGCATCACGCTGCCGATGACGAAGCACAACTACCTCGTCCGCGACGCCGACGACCTCCCCCGCGTCCTCGCCGAGGCCTTCTACATCGCCCGCCACGGCCGGCCGGGTCCGGTCCACGTCGACATCACGAAGGACGCCCTCCAGCAGGAGACGGACGCGCCGCACCCGACCGACGAGGAGGTGGCCGCCGGCCTGCCCGGCTTCCGCCCGACGCTCGACGGCCACCCTCGCCAGCTCAAGCTCATCGCCGAGGAGATCGCGAACGCGAAGCGGCCGGTGATCCTGGCCGGCCACGGGATCCTCATCGCCGGCGCGACCGACGAGCTGCGGGCGCTCGCCGAGAAGGCGCGCATCCCCGTCGCCTGGACCCTGCTGGGGATCGGGGCGATGGACGAGACGCATCCGCTCGCCTACGGCTACATGGGGATGCACGGCTGGAAGCACGTCAACCGGGCGATCCAGTCGGCCGACCTCCTCGTCGCGGTCGGCATGCGGTTCGACGACCGGGTGACCGGCAACGTGCGGACGTACGCGCCGTACGCCCGCATCGTCCATGTCGACATCGACCCCGCCGAGATCGGCAAGAACGTGGCCGTGGAGGTTCCCGTCGTGGGCGACGCGAAGCGCGTCCTCCACGGCCTGCTGCCGCTCGTCGACGCGGTCCCCGAAGCGGACCGGGCCGAGTACCTCGCCCAGCTCGCCGAGTGGCGGCGCGAGTCCGAGGGCTCGAGCTGGCACGGGTCCGGCGCGTGGCGCGACGGGCACCTCTCGGCGGACTACGTCGTGGCCCAGATCGGCGAGGCCACCGAGCACGACGCGACGATGGTCGCCGACGTCGGCCAGAACCAGATGTGGATGGCCCGCTACGGCGGCTATCGCCGGCCCAACAGCCACCTGTCCTCGGGCGGCCTCGGGACGATGGGCTACGCGCTGCCGACCGCCATGGGCGCGGCCCTCGGGCGGCCGGACAAGCCGACGTGGGCCGTCTGCGGCGACGGTGGGTTCCAGATGACGATCCAGGAGCTGGCCACGCTCGTCCAGGACCGCATCCCGGTCCGGATCGCCCTCCTCGACAACCACAAGCTCGGCATGATCCGGCAGTGGCAGGAGATCTTCTACTCGGGGAACTACCACTCCTCGGACATGTTCGGGCCCGACTACCTGAAGCTGGCCGAGGCGTACGGCATCCCCGCCTGGAAGGTCCGTACGCCCGAGGAGGTCCGCCCCGCGATCGACGCCGCCAACGCCGTCGACGGCCCCGCGCTCGTCTGGTTCGAGATCGCCGAGGAGCAGAACGTCTTCCCGATGATGCCGGCCGGCAAGGGCCTCTCCGACCTCATCGAGACCTGGGGAGGGGCAGACGAATGAGCCCGGACGGATCCGCCAGGACCCCCGCCCACGCCGCTCCGCCGCCGCGGGCCCTCCCCGGCACCGGGGAGCAGCGGCGCCACGTGCTCGTGGCGATCGTCAACAACCGGCCGGGCGTCCTGAACCGGGTGGCGAGCCTCATGCGCGCCCGCAACTTCAACATCGAGTCGCTCGCCGTCAGCCACCTCGACGACCCCGAGATCAGCCGGATGACGATCACCCTCCGGGCCGACGACGTTCTCGTCGAGCAGGCGACGAAGCAGCTCTACAAGATCATCGACGTGCTGAAGGTCCAGGACGTCACCGACGAGCCGACCGTCCAGCACGAGCTCGCCCTCGTGAAGGTCCGGGCGACGGACCGGACGCGCGGCGAGCTGATCTCCATCGTGGAGATGTACAAGGCCCGGATCGTGGACATGGCGCCGGAGTCGGTGATCGTGGAGACGACCGGGACGGAGTCGGAGGTCGACGCGCTCATCGCGCTCCTCCGCGGCTACGGGATCAAGGAGATGGTGCGGACCGGGACCGTCGTGATGTCGCGGGGCGCCCAGTCGATCGAGGAGGCGACCAAGCGATGACGGCGCGGATGTACTACGACGCGGACGCCGACCCGGCGGCCCTGGCCGGCCAGACGGTCGCGGTCATCGGCTTCGGCAGCCAGGGCCATGCCCACGCCCGGAACCTCCACGAGTCGGGCGTCCGCGTGGTCGTCGGGCTGCCGGCGGGCTCGAAGAGCCGCCCGCTCGCCGAGGAGGCCGGCCTCGAGGTGTACGACACCGGCGAGGCGGTGGCCCGGGCCGACGTGGTGATGATCGCCATCCCGGACACGGCCCAGAAGGCCGCCTGGGACGCCGACGTGGCCCCCAACCTCAAGCCCGGGGCGCTCGTCCTCTTCGCCCACGGGTTCAACATCCGCTTCGGGCGAATCGCCCCGCCCGAGGGCGTCGACGTCGGGATGGTCGCCCCGAAGGGCCCCGGCCACCTCGTCCGCTCCGTCTACGAGAGCGGGGGCGGCGTGCCAGCGCTCTTCGCCGTCCACCAGGACGCCACGGGCACGGCCCGTGCCCGCGTCCTCGCCTACGCGCGGGCGCTCGGCAGCACCCGCGCCGGGGTCCTCGAGACGACGTTCGCGGAAGAGACCGAGACCGACCTGTTCGGCGAGCAGAGCGTTCTCTGCGGCGGCACCGCGGCCCTCGTGAAGATGGCCTTCGAGACGCTCGTCGAGGCCGGCTACCAGCCCGAGCTGGCGTACTTCGAGACGATGCACGAGCTCAAGCTGATCGTGGACCTCATGTACCGCGGCGGGCTCAACTTCATGCGCTTCAGCGTGAGCGACACCGCGGAATACGGCGACTACGTGTCCGGGCCGCGGATCATCGACGACCACGTCCGGACGACGATGCGGCAGGTTCTCGCCGAGATCCAGGACGGCAGCTTCGCCGAGCGCTGGATCGCCGAGAACGAGGCCGGCCGCGGCGAGTTCGAGCGCCTCCGAGCACAGGACCACGATCACCGGATCGAGCAGGTCGGGGCGCAGCTGCGCGCCGCGATGCCGTTCCTCCACCCCGTCACCGTGCGTGCCGGCCAGGCCCAGGCAGCGGCCTCCGGCGGAACCCAGGGGAGCAGTCGCTGATGGCCGTGCCCGTACCCTCCGGCCCGTTCGTCCCCGCCGGCACCGTCCGTATCTTCGACACCACGCTTCGCGACGGCGAGCAGGCACCGGGTGCCGGCCTGACCGCCGCGGAGAAGCTCGAGGTCGCCCGTCAGCTCGTGCGCCTCAAGGTGGACGTCATCGAGGCCGGCTTCCCGGCGGCTTCGCCCGGCGACTGGGAGGCCGTCAACCGGATCGCCAGGGAGGCGAAGGGCGTCGCAGTCGCCGCCCTGGCCCGCTGCCGCGACGGCGACCCCCAGAAGGCGATCGAGGCGATCAAGGTCGCCGAGCGACCCCACCTTCACGTCTTCATCGCGACGTCCGACATCCACCTCAAGCACAAGCTCAAGCTCTCCCGCGAGGAGGCGCTCGCCGAGGCCGTCCGCTGGGTCCGCTATGGCCGCGAGCAGCTCGGCCGCGACGCCGAGATCGAGTTCTCCGCCGAGGACGCCTCGCGAACCGACGTGGCGTTCCTGCTCCAGGTCTACGAGGCGGTCGTCGGGGCCGGCGCCACCACGGTCAACATTCCCGACACGGTCGGCTATGCGATCCCGGCCGAGTTCGGGGCGCTCGTCGGGCAGGTCGTGGACCTCGTCGGGCGCGACGCGACGATCTCCGTCCACTGCCACAACGACCTCGGCCTCGCCACGGCCAACACCCTCGCCGCCGTCCAGGCGGGCGCGCGCCAGGTCGAGGTGACGATCAACGGCCTCGGCGAGCGCGCCGGCAACGCGTCGCTGGAGGAGGTCGTCATGGCCCTCCGGACGCGGCCGACGCAGTTCCCCGAGCTCGCCAGCCGCGTCGCGACCGAGCACATCACGACCGCGAGCCGTCTCGTCAGCCATCTCACCGGGTTCGCGATCCAGCCGAACAAGGCCGTCGTGGGTGCGAACGCGTTCGCCCACGAGAGCGGGATCCACCAGGACGGCGTCATCAAGAACCCGCTGACGTACGAGATCATGACCCCGCAGTCGGTCGGGCTCTCCGGCAGCCAGCTGACGATCGGCAAGCTGTCGGGGCGCAAGGGGCTCCAGAAGAAGCTCCGCGACCTCGGCATCGACGTCGCGGGCGACGCCCTCGACATCCTCTATCGCGAGGCGATCGCGCTGGCCGACCTCAAGAAGGAGGTCACCGACGCGGACCTGCTGGCCCTCGTGCAGCAGCGGGCAGGCGACCTCCCGGCCTCGATCTCGCTCGACGGGTGGAGCGTCACCTCGTCGCACGGCGGCCGCTCCACGGGGAGCGTCCGCGTCACGATCGACGGCGGCGAGCGCGCGGGCGAGGACTCCGGCAACGGGCCGGTCAACGCCCTCTACCGGGCGGTGGACGACGCGATCCGCCCGGTCCTCGGCTGGGAGCCGACGCTCGTCGAGTACGAGATCAAGGCCGTGACCGAGGGCGAGGACGCCCAGGGCCGCGTCTTCATCCGCTGCCGACGCTCGGTCGACGATGGACCCGACGCCCACGTCGTGACCGGCCACGGCCTCTCGACGAACATCATCGAGGCCTCGCTCGAGGCGTACATCGTGGCCGCGAACAAGCTCCGCGCCGCGGAGCGCGACGGCACGGTGATCCCGATGCGTCGGCCGGCCGAGCGCCTGCCGTGACCGCGGAGGCCGGCCTCGCCGGCGGCGAACGCGGCGGCGCACCGGGCCCGGGGGGCCGGCCGACGTACCGGCTCGTCGCGATCCCGGGCGACGGCGTCGGCCCCGACGTCGTCGCCGCGGCGAGTCCGTCCTCGCAACGACGGGGGCTCGCTTCGGGTTCACGATCGCGTGGACGGACCTCGTCGTCGGCGGCGCCGGCATCGACGCGTACGGCGTCGCGATCCGCGAGGAAGACCTCGCCGCCTGCGGGGCGGCCGACGCGATCCTCCTCGGCGCCGTCGGCGGCCCGAAGTGGGACGACCCACGGGCCACGGTCCGCCCGGAGCAGGCCCTCTTCGCGATGCGCGGGGGCCTCGGCCTGTACGCGAACCTCCGCCCGGTGAGCGTCCACCCGGCGCTCGTGCCGGCCTCGCCGCTCCGCCCGGAGCTCCTCGAGGGCGTCGACCTGCTCATCGTCCGCGAGCTGACCGGCGGCCTCTACTTCGGGTCGCGCACGGAGGCGCGCCGGCGCCCCGGGTGAGCGGGCGGCGTCCGACACGCTGCCGTACTCCGAGGCCGAGGTCGCCCGCGTCGTCCGGCTCGCGTTCGAGCTGGCCCGCGGCCGCCGCAAGCGCCTCACGTCGGTCGACAAGGCGAACGTGCTCGCCACCTCGCGCCTCTGGCGCACGGTCGTCCACGAGGTCGCCGCCGAGTTCCCCGACGTCGAGGTCGACGACCGGCTCGTCGACGCCTGCGCGATGCAGCTCGTCACGAAGCCGGCCTCGTTCGACGTGCTCGTCACGGAGAACCTCTTCGGCGACATCCTGTCGGACGAGGCGTCGGTCCTCGCCGGCAGCCTCGGGATGCTGCCGTCGGCGTCGATCGGGACGCGGCGGACGGCGCACGGCCTGCACGGCCTGTACGAGCCGATCCACGGCTCCGCGCCGGACATCGCCGGCCGGGACCTGGCGAACCCGATCGGGCACGATCCTGTCCGCGGCGATGCTCCTGCGCTGGTCGCTGGGGCGCGCCGATGCCGCCGACGCGGTCGAAGCAGCGGTGAGCGCAGCGCTCGCCGAGGGGTTCCGGACCGCCGACCTGTGGCCGCGCGACCCGGCCGCGGCGGAGCGCTGCACCCGCGTGGGGACGGTCGGCATGGCCGAGGCAATCGTGGGCCGAATCGCGATTCCCGGGGCGGCCGCCTGACGGCGCGCCGCCCGAAGCACCGCCCCGGACCCGCGACCCGTCCCCGCTCGAAGGAACCGACCCGTGACCGAACCCCGCAGCCCCGCTCCCGCCGCCGGCCCCGGCCCGGCCGACGCCGCCGCCGCAGCAGCGGCAGCCGCAGCCGCCGCCGCACCCGCGGCGCCCGTCGTCCTCTACGACACGACCCTCCGCGACGGCACCCAGGGCGAGAACATCATCCTGTCCCTCGCCGACAAGCTCCGCGTCGCCCGCATGCTCGACGAGTACGGCATGCCCTACATCGAGGGTGGCTGGCCGGGCACGCAACCCCAAGGACGTCGAGTTCTTCGCCGCCGCGAAGACGATCCGCTGGGAGCGGGCGAGGCTCGCCGCCTTCGGCTCGACCCGTCACCGCTCGAACCGCCCGGAGGAGGACCCGAACCTGCGCGAGCTCGTCGCCGCCGAGACGCCGGTCGTCACGATCTTCGGGAAGAGCTGGCTCCTCCACGTGACCGAGGTCCTGGGGGCCACGCCGGCCGAGAACCTCGACATGATCGCCGAGTCGATCGGCTTCATCGTCGAGCACGGCCGGGAGGCCGTCTACGACGCCGAGCACTTCTTCGACGGCTACAAGGCCGACCGGGACTATGCCCTGGCAACGCTGCGCGCGGCCCGCGAGGCCGGTGCCCGCTCGCTCGTCCTGTGCGACACGAACGGCGGGACGCTCACCGACGAGCTCCTCGCGATCGTGGGCGACACGCGGACCGCCCTCGAGGGCGACCCCGGCGCGCCCGGCGTCACCTGGGGGATCCACACCCACAACGACGCCGAGCTCGCCGTGGCGAACTCGATCGCCGCCGTGAAGGCGGGGATCCGCCACGTCCAGGCCACGATCAACGGCTACGGCGAGCGCTGCGGCAACGCGAACATGGTGAGCGTCCTCGCCAACCTCGCCCTCAAGACGGACCTGCCGCTCCTGCCGCTCGGCGGGGGCGAGATCGCCGACCTCACGACGCTGTCGCGGGCGGTCGCCGAGATCGCCAACGTCGCCCCCAACGACTACCAGCCGTTCGTCGGCCGGAGCGCGTTCGCCCACAAGGGCGGCGTCCACGGGGCGGCGGTCGCGAAGGTCGAGCGGAGCTACCAGCACGTGGACCCGGGTTCGGTCGGCAACGTCGGGCGGCTCGTCGTATCGGAGCTCGGCGGCCGGGCGAACACGGCCATCCGTGCCGAGCAGCTCGGCCAGAAGCTCGACGGCGTCGTGGACCCTCGCGAGCTCCGCAAGCTGATCAAGCAGCTCGAGGCCGACGGGCTCGCGTTCGAAGGCGCGGAGGCGTCGTTCGAGCTCCTCATCCGCCGCCGGACGGCCGGCTACGAGGCGCCGTTCAAGATCGTCGACTTCACCGTGCTCGTCGAGCAGCGCGAGGGCCGCGAGCTCCTCGCCGAGGCGACGGTGAAGGTCGAGGTCGAGGGCGAGGTCCTCCACACGGCCGCCGACGGGAACGGCCCGGTCAACGCGCTCGACGCGGCCCTGCGCAAGGCGCTGGGCGCGTTCTACCCGGTGCTCGACGCGGTTCACCTCGTCGACTACAAGGTCCGCATCCTCGACGGGAACGCGGCGACCGCGGCCCGCACGCGGGTGGTGATCGACTCGGGCGACGGCGAGCGGACCTGGAGCACGATGGGCTCCGACACGAACATCATCGCGGCCTCGGCGGCGGCGCTTGCCGACTCGCTCGAGTACGCGATCTGGAAGTTGGGGGCCGAGCTGCGCCGCCGCGACGAGCGCCACTTCACGGCGCCGGCGGGGGGCGGCAAGCGGTAGTCGGCGGCCAGCGGCGCGCCCAGGGCGGGCCCCGCCGGTCGGCTTCGTCCGGGATACCGGTGGTGGCGGTGGTATGGCCGCGGCAAGCCTCGGTTCGTCCCGGATACCGGTCGTGCCGGTGGTACGGCGCGTGGATCGGCTGGTCGACGCTGGGTGCCGCGCGACCCGACCTCGCGCACGCTCGGCTCCGGGCGCGCGGGCGGCCACAGGGTCCCCGAGGGCCGGTGATCCTGTCCCTTGTACCGGCTCTGGCGGTATTCCGGACCAGCAGCGTCGCTGCCGGCAGGTAGCACCGGTGGGAGCGGTAGTCCGCACCATCGGCTGGTCGGAGCCCGTGCTCACGTGTGGCGGCCCCGCCGTATGCTGGACCCATGAGCGCTCCCAGCCTGCGGCTCCTGCGCTGGACGATGACCACCGGGTCGTCCGGGACCGCCCGCGCGGCCGTCGTCCTCGCGGCCGGCGACCACCAGTGGGAGGCGACGGCCGAGAGCGGCGGCGCGATTGGCTCCCTCTACCATGCCGTCGACGCGGCCCTCGAGCCGGTCCTCGGCGGCCACGTTCGCCTCGTCTCGTTCAACGTCCGGGCCGCCGGCGAGACCCATCGCGCCGACGCCCTCGTCGACCTCGAGATCGAGCCACCACCGTCGGCGATCGGCGACCGCGCCGCCGGCCGCTACCCGGGGACGGCGCGCCACGTCAACCTCGTCGCGGCCTGTGCCGAGGCGTATCTCGCGGCGATCCGAGCCCTCCTGGCCGACGAGGCCTGGGTCGGCGCGACCGAGGCCGCGGGCAACGCCCGCCTGGCCGAGCTCCGCGCCCGCGCCGAGCGAGCGGGCGGCCGTGCCGAGCTCGACGAGTCGCAGGCGGAGGACCTCGGCGGCAGCCTCTTCGAGCCGTGACAGGAGGGGTATCCTCGCCCCCATGACGGACCTCGGGCGACCCACCGGGACTCGACCGGGCGCCGTGGACGCCGCGAACGCCGCCGATGCTGCGGCCGCCGTGGACGCCGCGAACGGCGTGGGCGCCGCGGGCGCCGCGAACGGCGTGGGCGCCGCGGGCGGAGCGGACGCCGCGAACGCCGCTGGCGCCGCGTACCGCGAGCCGTTCGGCCTCTCGGCCGCCGACGCCGCGTTCCTCGAGCGGTGCCGGGAGGACCTGGACGGCCTGTTCGGGCCGACTGACGCGGTCGACGAGATCGTCCTGGCTGCGGCCGACGACGGCTCGCTCGAGATGGAGGCGCGCGTCGTGGTGAGCGGCCGCCCGGCGAAATTCTCGGCGCGCGGCGAGACGATGGTCGAGGCCTACGGCCGCCTTCGCGCGCTCGCGCCCGAGCAGCGTCTCGTGCTCGCCTTCCGGGCGCTCGTCGACCAGCCCGTCCGCCCGTGACGCCCGGCGTCGCTGCCTACTCGGGCGAGCCGGGCGCCTTCGCCGAGGACGCCGTCCGCGCCTATTTCGGACCCGCCACCCCGGCGCTCCCGGTGCCGGGCTTCCGCGGCGTCTTCGAGATGGTCGCCGCCGGGACGATCCTGGCCGGCGTCGTGCCGATCGAGAACCTCGTCAACGGCACCGTCCGCGAGAACTACGACCTGCTGCTCGAGTTCCCGCTCGAGATCCGCGGCGAGGTCGTCGTGCCGGTTCGGCTCTGCCTCGCGGCCCTGCCCGGGGAGACGCTCGAAAGCATCGAGCGGGTCTACTCGCACGTCCAGGCGCTCGGCCAGGCCGACGCGTTCCTGCGGCAGCGGCGGTGGACGCTCCTCACCACGTACAACACGGCCGGCGCCGGCAAGGCGATCGCCGAGCGGGGCGAGCGGGGCGCGGCGGCCGTCCTCTCCCCGCGGGCGGCGGCGCTCTTCGGCCTGGAGGTGCTTGCCGACGACATCCAGAGCGACCCCGACAACCGGACGCGGTTCCTCGTCCTGGGGGCACCGGGGGCGGCGCTGCCGCGCCCCAACCCGGCGGCGGTCGACGCGTCCGGCGCCGCCCGGACGACCCTCGTCATGGGAATCCGCAACGAGCCGGGCGCGCTCCTCCGCGCGCTCGCCGTCTTCGCCGACCACTCCCTGAACATGTCGAAGCTGGAGAGCCGGCCCGCCCGCGACCGCCCGTGGGAGTACGTCTTCTGGGTCGACCTCGACGCCGACGCCTCCGCGCCCGCCCCGCGCGAAGCCCTCGCCGACCTGGCCGCCGTCACCTCCTCGCTCCGGGTGCTCGGCTCCTACCCCCGCGGCGCCGGCGGGTAGGGTCGGCTCGCCGCGGCGAGCCGACCACCGGGTTCACACGATCAAGGTGACAACCCCGTGGGCGGTCTCGTGGCACACTGCGAGCGGTCAGCCGGCCGCTCCGGCACCCGTAGCCTTGAGGTACCGAACCCGTGAGCCTTCGCACCCGAACCGTCGCCCTCGTCGGCGCCATGTCGATCGCCCTCGTCGTCGGCGCGTGCGGCGCTGCCGCGACCCCCGTCCCCCAGGAGGACGCCGAAGCGGCCGCCTGCGCGGCCATCCAGACGTTCAGTGACGAGCTGCGCTCCCTCTACTCCCTCGACCCGACCTCGGCGTCGACCGAGGACTTCCAGGCCCAGCGCGAGGTCGTCACCGATTCGTGGGACGCGGTCAAGACGAGCCTCGAGGGCGTCGAGGCGGCCGACGCAGCCTCCGTCGAGGCCGGGAAGACCGCCGTCGAGGAGGCCGTCGCGGACTTCCCGACCGACGTTCCCGTCGCCGAGGGCGTGGAGACCGTGAAGACGGCATCGGATTCCATTCGCCAGGCGTACCTCGAGATGGCCGACGGCCTCGGCTGCGCCATCGCGACGCCCTTCTAGCCAGCTCCCCCGGCCGCGCCGCGACGATCGCGTCGCGGCGCGGCCGGCACTCCCACGGCCCACGGTCCGCCGACCGCCGGGCCCCTCCATCCGCCGGCGCCGGCCCGGAGCGGCACCCACCCGGTGCTATCCTCTCGTCGTTCGGGAGCCATCCATTCGAGATCACCCAGAGGTGCTCCGACATGTCCATCCGCGCGCGCGCCGGCCTGCTGATCGCGTCGAGCTTCCTCGTCTTCTCGGTGAGCGCGTGCTCCGGCACCGCCTCGCAGGATCCCCAGGACATCGCCCGCCAGAACGTCTGCGCGGCCCTCGGCAACCTCGCCAGCAGCCTCCTCCAGCTGCAGGGCGTCGACGTCCAGGCCATCGGCCCGGAGAACCTGGCTCCCCAGATCAACAACATCCTCTCGAGCTGGGGCACCCTGCAGACCACGCTCACCGCCTTCGCCGCCTCGAGCCCGGAGGCGCCGGACGAGGCCGCCATCGAGGCCGTCAGGACGACCGGCCTCGCGCTCGAGGCGTCGCTCGCAGGCGATCGACAAGGAAGCCCCGACCCAGGAGCAGGTCGACGCCGCGAAGGCCTCCGCGCAGGAGTTCTCGGTCGCCTACCAGGACGCCTTCGGCGAGCTGGAGTGCGGCCCGACGACGGAGTAGCCGCCGGAGGGCTCGACCCGCCCGACGTCGCCGCCGCCCGGCGCGGCGTTGGACGGATCACGCAGGGGTTGCGCCCCGGCGATCGGCAGCTGCGGCCGCGGCTGCCATCATAGGGACCAGCACGGCCCGCCAGGCCTCGGCGCACCTGGTCGGCGAGCCCGCCCGACGCGTGGGAGAGCAGACCGATGGCCCAGACGTTCCGCGAGGCGATGGAAGCCGCGTACGCGCTCACCGAGCCGGCCCTCTACATCGGGGCGCCGCTCGAAGGCGGGGACGCGCTCACCGGCGTCAAGGTCCAGGTCGCCCTCTCGATGCTCAACCGCCACGGCCTCGTCGCCGGCGCGACCGGGACCGGCAAGACCAAGACCCTGCAGGGGCTCGCCGGGCAGCTCTCGCGCCTGGGAGTCCCGACGTTCATCGCCGACGTCAAGGGCGACCTGACCGGCCTCGCCGCCGCCGGCGACGGCACGAACCAGAAGATCCTCGACCGGGCCGCCCAGCTCGGCATCGACTTCGTGCCGTCCGGCCATCCCGTCGAGCTCCTCTCCCTCTCGGGCCAGCTCGGCGCCCAGGTGCGGGCGACCGTGTCGTCGTTCGGGCCGCTCCTCCTCTCCCGGATCCTCGACCTCAACAAGACCCAGACAAGCGTCCTCTCGCTCGTCTTCAAGTACTGCGACGACCACGACCTGCCGCTGCTCAACCTCGCGGACCTCAGGACGACCCTCAAGTTCCTGGCCTCCGACGACGGCAAGGTCGTCCTCGAGGACTACGGCGGCATCTCCCGAGACTCGGTCGGCGTGATCCAGCGCGCCCTGGTCAACCTGGAGCAGCAGGGGGCCGACGCCTTCTTCGGCGAGCCCGCCTTCGAGGTCGAGGACCTCCTGCGGACGCGCCGGGTCGGGGCGGTGGTCGGCGCGGACGGCCAGCTGACCGGCGGGGAGGAGCAGGGGATCGTCCACCTCCTCGAGATCTCGGACGTCATGGACCGGCCGAAGCTCTTCTCGACCTTCATGCTGTGGATGCTGGCCCAGCTCTACCAGGCGCTCCCCGAGGCCGGCGACCTCCCGAAGCCGAAGCTCGTCTTCTTCTTCGATGAGGCGCACCTCCTGTTCGAAGACGCCAGCGAGGCGCTCCTCGACCAGATCGAGCTGACCGTCCGGCTCATCCGCTCGAAGGGCGTCGGCGTCTTCTTCGTCACCCAGACGCCCACGGACGTCCCCTCCTCGGTCCTCGCCCAGCTCGGCAACCGGATCCAGCACGCGCTGCGCGTCTTCACGCCGGAGGACGCCGACCGCCTCAAGAAGACCGTCCGGACCTTCCCGATGACGGACTACTTCGACGTCGGCGAGACCATCACCTCGCTCGGCACCGGCGAGGCGCTCGTCACCGTCCTGTCGCCGCGGGGCATCCCGACGGCCCTGGCCCCGACCCGGATCGCCCCGCCGGACTCGCTCATGGCCGCCCTGCCGGCGGACCAGATCCAATCCCGGATCGCCAACAGCCCCCTCTACGCCGAGTACGGTCAGGCGATCGACTCGCAGAGCGCCCACGAGATCCTGTCGGCGCGGATCGCCGCCGCGAAGGCGGCCGTCGCCGGCGCCACGACGGCCCCCGGCGAGGCCGGCCTCACCCCCGCCCAGGAGCGCCGGGCGATCGAGGCCCGGGCGAAGGAGCTGGAGCGGATTCGGCGGGAGGCCGAGCGCGACGCCAAGGCCGCGGACCGGCGGCGGGCGACGGAGGAGGCGGCCGCCCGGCGCGAGGCGGAGCGAGAGGCCAAGCAGCGCGACAAGATGATCTCGGAGGTCGGGACGGGCCTCATCCGCGGCGTCTTCGGGACGCTGTTCGGCAGCTCGGGGCGCCGCCGCCGCTGAGCCGCCACCTCTGAGCCGCCACCGCCGTGCGCGCCACCGCCTGAACCTCCGGAGGAAACGATCGACATGCCCGACAACCGAGCGGAGCTCCTGCGCAAGCTCGTCGAACCCCTGAAGGTCGAGCCGGGCCGCCGGGTCCGCCTGCCGAGGGACTTCGACCCCGACTACCACGCCGACTTCGTGAAGAAGGAGGACGCGAAGGAGACGCTGCAGCGCGGCGTCGACCTCCTCGCCGAGTACCAGGCCCGGCTGGCCGCGCAGGACACGTACGGCCTGCTCGTCATCTTCCAGGCGATGGACGCGGCCGGCAAGGACGGCACGATCAAGCACGTCATGAGCGGGGTCAACCCGCAGGGCGTCGAGGTGACGAGCTTCAAGGTCCCCTCGCCGGAGGAGATGGACCACGACTACCTCTGGCGCGCCGCGAAGCGGCTGCCCCCGCGGGGGATGATCGGGATCTTCAACCGGAGCTACTACGAGGAGACGCTCGTCGTCCGGGTCCACCCGGCGATCCTCGCCGGCCAGAAGCTGCCGCCCTCGGCCAAGCGGCGGGGCGTCTGGGAGCGCCGCTTCCGCGAGATCAACGACTGGGAGCGCTACCTCGTCGACAACGGGATCCGGGTCGTCAAGCTCTTCCTCAACGTGTCGAAGGAGGAGCAGCGCCGGCGGTTCCTCGCCCGCATCGACGAGCCCGACAAGAACTGGAAGTTCTCGGCCGGCGACGCGCGCGAGCGGCAGTACTGGGACGACTACCAGCGCGCGTTCGAGGACGTCCTCTCGAAGACGAGCACGGAATGGGCGCCCTGGTACGTGATCCCGGCCGACCGCAAGTGGTTCATGCGGATCGCCGCCGGGGCCGTGATCCTCAAGGCGATCATGGACATCGACCCGAGGTTCCCCGTCGTCTCCGACGAGGCGAAGGCCGACATGGCCGCGGCGAAGGCGGAGCTCCTGGCGGAGGGCCCGCTCGAGCCGTAGGGCTCGGTCGGGGCCGCCCGGGGCCGCGGCGCCAGCCGCGCCGCGCCCCCGAGGCGCCAGCCGCGCCGCGCCCCGAGGCGCCAGCCGCGCCGCGCCCGAGCGGGCGACCTCTCGCCTCCCGGCGGGCCGAGCCCCCGGTCGGGGCGGGCCGTCCCGGCGGGCGGAGCGCCGACCCGGGCGCACGGTCGGCGGGCAACCCCGCCCCCGGTGCAAGACCCGCTGTCATTGAGGCGAGGTCGCAGCACGGACGTACCCCCAAACCTCGCCTTCGGGCAAGATCTCGTGCTCGGAGGCCGTCCTAACGACAGCCTGGCTTGCGCCACCGCCCGCCGCCCGCCGGCGAGCCCGCCGTGCAGCCGCGTCAGTCGCCGAGCGTGGCGACCATCACCGCCTTGATCGTGTGCACGCGGTTCTCGGCCTGGTCCCAGACGACCGAGCGCTCGGACTCGAAGACGTCGTCGGTGACCTCCATGCCGTCGAGGCCGAACCGCTGGAACATCTCCTCGCCGACCTTGGTCTGGCGGTCGTGGAACGCCGGCAGGCAGTGGAGGAACTTGGCGGCCGGGTTGCCGGTCAGCTCGACGAGGTCGCCGTTGACCTGGTACGGCCGGAGCAGCCGGATCCGCTCCTCCCAGACCGCGGGGTCCTCGCCCATCGAGACCCAGACGTCGGTGTACAGGAAGTCGACGCCGGCCACCCCGGCGGCGGGATCCTCGGTGACCGTGATGCGGGCGCCCGTCGCCGCCGCGATCTCGTGCGCCGTGGCGACCAGGTCGTCGGCCGGCCAGAGGGACCGCGGCGCGCAGAGCCGGACGTCCATGCCCAGCTTGGCGCCGCCGACGAGCAGCGAGTTGGCGACGTTGTTCCGGGCGTCGCCCACGTAGCAGTACGAGATCGACCCCAGCGGCTTGTCGCTGTGCTCGGCCATCGTCATGACGTCGGCCAGGAGCTGCGTCGGATGCCACTCGTCGGTGAGGCCGTTCCAGACCGGCACGCCGGCGAAGGCCGCGAGCTCCTCGACGATCGCCTGCCCGAACCCCCGGTACTCGATCCCGTCGTAGACCCGGCCGAGGACCCGCGCCGTGTCGCGCATCGACTCCTTGTGGCCGATCTGCGTGCCGGACGGGCCGAGATACGTGACGTGAGCCCCCTGGTCGTAGGCGGCGACCTCGAAGGCGACACGCGTCCGCGTCGACGTCTTCTCGAAGATGAGGGCGATGTTCTTGCCCCGCAGGCGGGGCTGCTCGTAGCCGCCGTACTTCGCGGCCTTCAGGTCCGCCGACAGCTTGAGCAGGAAGCGGAGCTCGTCGGGTGAGAAGTCCAGCTCCTTGAGGAAGCTGCGGTGGCGCAGGTTGACGGGCATCTCGAACCTCCCTGGAGCGGGCGCGTGAGGGACGGCGGACGGTCGAACGAGTGTCGCCGCACACGGTACGGCAACGGGGCCGTCGCGCGCGGAGCGGTCGACGGCGGCGTGGCCTGCGGGCCAGGCCGCGCCACGACCACGCCGCGCCACGAACCAGCGGCCGCGCGGCACGAACCGGGTCGCGGTGCCGGCCAGGCGCGGTGCCGGCCCGGCCGCCGCCGTCATCGACGCTCGCTCGGTCAGTCCCGCGGCACCGAGCCGATCCAGACGACCGCGCGTTCACCGCCGTCCTCGAGGTCCGTCTCGCCGACCGCCACGAACCCGGCGTCCGTCCCCGCGAGCCCCTGGACGACCGTGCGAGGGACATCGGGACACGCGCCACCGCCGGTGCACGCACCTCCGCTCGCGCTGCCGTCCTTCGCCGCGTCCGGAACGGAGCTCGCCGGCGTCCACGTGAGGCCGTCGGCCGACCACAGGGCCGCGAGCGACTCGCCCTCGCCGCCGATCATGATCACCTCACCCGCGCCCGAGGCGAGCAGGCCGCCGCGCCCGCCCGCGGGAAACGCGGCGGGCGTCCACGACGACCCACCGCTCGACACCCAGCCCGCGAATCGCGAATCCGCCTCGGTGTCGAGGCGCCCGGTCGCGACGACGCGACCGTTCAGGACGACGACGTCGCCGACGTTCCCGCCGGCGGGCAGCTCGTTCGTGGCCTGCCAGCGCTGCCCGTCCGTCGAGCGGAACGTGGCGCTCATCGTGACCTCGTCGTCGCCCGACGGCCCGAAGCCGAGGAGCCCGTCGCCGGTCGCCACGAGCGGCTCGAGGGACCAGATCGGGTCTCCCGGCACGTAGGCGGCGCCGGTCTCGTCGCGGAACTCGATCTCCTGCCACGTGACGCCGTCGGGCGACGTGAACAGGACCGCGCCGCGCTCCCCGGCCCCGCCGGAGGCGTACCACGCATCCGCGAAGCGGACGACCGAGTGGATCGCCGCGCCGTTGAAGGCCGGGATGGCCGGCGCGGCGCGCCACGTGATGCCGTCGGTGGACGACCAGACGCCCGCCCGGCCCTCGGGCTCCACGAGGCCGCCCCACGCCAGGTAGCCCGCGTCGTCGCCGACGACGTCCATCCCCCCGTCGATCATCCCCGCCGAGGGAAGCGCGACCTGCTCCCACGTCCTCCCGTCCGCCGAGTGCCACGCGGCGGTGATGCAGCCCGTCGAGGTGGGGGCGACGAGCGAGCGGCACCCGACGGCGACGTACCCGCCCGGGCCCGCCGCGACGCCGGTCATCGACGCGGCCGCGAAGGCCGGCTGGTCGGGCACCCGCTTCCAGGTGGGTTCGCCCGCCGCCGGCATGGGTGTCGGCGAGACGATCGGCTCGGCGGTGGGGGCCGAGGAGGGGGACGGCGGCGCGGACGGCGTCGCGACGCCCGGGGTCGGGTCGCCGGACCGGCCGGGTGCGGGCGTGGGAGCGCCCGGGCTCGTGGAACCTTCCGCCCCGCACGCCGCAAGCACGACGGCCAGGAGGATCGCAAGGGCAGGCGTCGAGCGCGTCATGGGGGTGGCCTCCCACCAGTTCGGTCCGGCGTCGCCGGCAGCGCCCGCGGTCCGCCTGCGCATGGGACGCGGGCCTCCAGCCCGGCGTTACAGGCGGCGCCGGCCGCGCCCGACAGGGCGTCGAGCGCGGACCCGGAGGAAGGGCACGTCGTGCCGAGCCCGCCCCTGCCGAAGGCCGCGTCGAGTGCCGCCGCTATCATGGTCGCCCGACGCCCGCACCCCCGGGGTCGCCCAGAGGAGCGTCCCGATGGCCACCGCCACGAACCTCGTTCCGCACAGGATCTTCCTCGCCGGGCGCTGGGTCGACTCGCCCGACGTCCTCGTCGTGGAGAACCCGGCGCGTCCCGGCGAGCCGGCCGGCCTCACGTACCAGGCGACGCCCGAGCAGTACGAGGAGGCCGTCGAGGCCGCCGTCGCGGCCTTCGAGGTGACGCGCCGCCTCCCTGCCTACGAGCGGGCCGCGACGCTGCGCAACATCAGCAACGGGATCAGGGCCCGCCGCGAGGAGCTCGGCCGGCTCATCGCCCTCGAGGCCGGCAAGCCGATCCGCGACGCGCTCGTCGAGGTCGACCGGGCGACCCTCACCTTCCGCCTCGGCGCCGAGGAGGCCGAGCGGATCGGCGGCGAGCTCATCCCGCTCGACCTCATGGCCAGCAGCAAGGGCCGGGTCGGGATCACCCGCCGCTTCCCGGCCGGGCCGGTCGCGGCGATCAGCCCGTTCAACTTCCCGCTCAACCTCGCCGCCCACAAGCTGGCCCCGGCGATCGCCGCCGGCTGCTCGATCGTCCTCAAGCCGCCGTCGAAGGACCCCCTGACGATGCTCACGGTGGCCGAGATCGTCGAGGAGGCCGGCGCGCCGGCCGGGTCGGTCAGCATCCTGCCGATGAGCCGCGAGCTCGGCGACCGGATGGTCGCCGACGACCGCTTCCAGCCTCCTCACGTTCACCGGGAGCCCCGCCGGTCGGCTGGGGGATGAAGGCGCGGGCCGGCAAGAAGAAGGTCGTGCTCGAGCTCGGCGGCAACGCCGGGGTCGATCGTCGACCGGACGGCCGACCTCGACTGGGCCGTGAAGCGGATCACGGTCGGTGCCTTCAGCTACGCCGGCCAGGTCTGCATCAGCGTCCAGCGCCTGTTCGTCCACGATGACGTCTTCGACGCCTTCGTCGAGCGGTTCACGGCGGCCGCCGGCACCCTGCGCCTCGGCGACCCGCTCGACCCAGAGACCGACCTCGGGCCGATGGTCGACGCGAAGGCCGCGCTGCGGACGCAGGCGCTGGGTGGACGAGGCGGTCGCGATGGGCGGCCGGGTCCTCCTCGGCGGGCGCGCCGACGGCACGTTCTTCGCGCCGACGATCCTCGCCGACACCCCGGTCGAGGCGCAGGTCTGCAGCGACGAGGCGTTCGCCCCGATCGTCGTCGCTCTTCCGCTTCTCCGACTTCGACGATGCCGTCGCGGCGGGTCAACGACGTCGCACTTCGGCCTGCAGGCCGGCGTCTTCACGAACGACCTGGCGAACGCCTTCACGCGCCTTCAACGAGCTCGAGGTCGGCGGCGTCATCCTCAACGACATCCCGACCTACCGGATCGACCACATGCCGTACGGCGGCGTCAAGGACTCCGGCCTCGGCCGCGAGGGCCTCCGCTACGCCATCGAGGACATGACGGAGATCCGCATCCTCGTGGTCGCCCAGCCGGGGTAGGGCAGGGCTCAGGGGTATCCTGTCGTCCCCGGCCCCTGCCGCCTGCCGCCTGCCGGGCCAGTGGAGGAGCGCGCGTGCCCGATCTGCCCGACCTGATCCCGCTCGCGGAGGCCCAGCGCAGGGTGCTCGACGGCATCGAGGCGCTCCCGGCCGAGGTCGTCGACCTCGCCGGCGCGGCCGGCCTCGTGCTGGCCGAGCCGGTCCGCTCCGCCCTGACGGTGCCGCCCTGGCCCAACAGCGCGATGGACGGCTTCGCGGTCCGGGCCGGCGACGTCGCCGACGCGAGCCGTGATGCCCCGGTCGTCCTGCGCGTCCTCGGCGAGGTGCCGGCCGGCCGTGCCCCCGACGCGGCGGTGGAGCCGGGGACCGCGCTCCGGATCATGACCGGGGCGATGATGCCGCCGGGCGCCGACACGGTCGTCCCCGTCGAGGACACCGACGCGCCGGCAGGCGCATCCGAGATCCCCGCGACCGTGGAGATCCGGGCCGCGGCAAGCACGGGCGCGAACGTGCGACGCGCGGGCACGGACGTCGCGGCCGGTGTGCTCCTGTTGGAGCGCGGCCGGGCGCTCGACCCGGCGGCGATCGGCCTGCTGGCGGCGACCGGGCACGCCTCCGCGTCGGTCCACCGCCGCCCGCGCGTCGCGGTCATCTCGACCGGCGACGAGCTCGTGCCGCCGGGCCGGCCGCTCGGGCCCGCCCAGATCCACGACAGCAACTCGCTCGCGCTCGCCGCCCAGGCGGCCGAGGCCGGCGCCGAGGTGCGTCGGCTCGGCGTCGCCCGCGACACGCTCCCCGAGCTGCTGGCGCTCGTTCGGGAGGGGGCGGCCTGGGCAGACGTCGTCGTCCTCTCCGGCGGCGTCAGCGTCGGCGCCCACGACCACGTCAAGGCGGCGTTCTCCGAGGTCGGAACGCTCGACGTCTGGCGCGTCGCCATCAAGCCCGGCCGGCCGTTCGCCTTCGCCCGCGGCGTCGTCGACGGCCGCCCCGTCCACCTCTTCGGCCTGCCGGGCAACCCGGTGAGCGTCTTCGTCACGTTCGAGCTGTTCGTGCGCCCGGTGCTCCGGCTCCTCGCCGGCCACCCGCGGGCGTTCGACCGTCCCGAGCGCCGCGTGCGCCTGGCCGAGCCGATCCGTGGCTCGTCCGGCCGGCTGACGGTCGCGCGGGTGGTGCTCGCGGCGGACCCGGAGCGGCCGGCGGGGCTCGTCGCCCGCTCGTCCGGCGGCCAGGACTCCCACATGCTCTTCTCGCTCGCCGTCGCCAACGGGCTCCTCTTCGTCCCGCCCGACGTCGACCTCGCCCCGGGCGACGAGGCGCTTGCCTGGGAGCTGCGCGCACCGGACTGAGGCTCAGCCGCCCAAGGCGCCGGCGCCCGGCCCGCCGTCTCCGAGCCCGGCCGGCGTCTCCCCGTCCCCGCCGGTGTCTCCACGTCCCGGCCGTTTGCGTCCAACTCAACACTCGGCATCCTGCCCGGGTCCGACGGCAGATTCCCGTCGTTCGCACGCAAGATCTCGTCCGACAGAGCCCGGCGCAGCACGAAACCGTGGCTTGGACGCAACACACCGACCACCGCGATGGCCAGGGGTGCCCGGTGTTGAGTTGAACGCAAACGGCGTCGGGGCGGCGGGCCCGAGGTCGGCGGTGACCCGACCGGCCCCCGGCTGGCGGCCGCCGAGCGTCAGCCGCCGCGTCCCTCAGCCGCCGCTCGTCGCCGGGAAGAGGTCGAGGCGATCGCCGTCGCTGACCGTAAGCGACGGATCACCGAGACGCACGACCTCTCCGTTGAGCCCACAGACGGCGACGTCGGCGGACGGGACCCCGAGCTCCCGGAGCACGTCGAGGAGCGGCCGCTTGCCCTCGACCCGGTGCTCGAAGCGGGATCGGCGCCCCGGGCCGTAGAAGCCGAGCTCGCCGAAGAGGTGAACCTTCACCCGGCGCGGGCGGCGAGGAGATCCACGGCCCAGTCGAGGTCGAGCGCCCGGAGCCGCTCCGCCGTCGGGACGCCGGTCGCCGGGTCCCAGCCCTTGAGCTCGAACAGCCGGGTGATCGCCGCCTCGAACGCCTCCCGGTCGATCGAGCGCCCCGTGAGCGGGCCGCCCTCGAGCGGGTCGTGGAGGCGACCGGGCAGGTGGTCGTCGGCCCGGGTGAAGCCCTCGCGGACGTTGAACACGCGGGCCAGGTTGACGGCCCGCTCGCCCCAGTCGAGGAGGTCGTCCACGCCCACGTCCCAGCCGGTCGCCGCCCGGACGGCGGCCACGACGTCGTCGACCTGGATGAAGGAGCGGGGCGCCGGCCCGAAGAAGCAGAGCCCGACGACCTTCTCGGCGCTGTTCCAGCGCTCCGACGTGTACCAGTTGCGGACCTTCGTCGCGCCGAGGTCGAAGACGTCGGCCGGCTCGCTGATCCCGAGCTTCGTCGCACCCTTGAACGACACCGACTCGGGGTTGACGAAGACGCCGTCGTGGAAGCCGACGAGGTGGTCGGCGCCGGCCTCGTTCGTCGCGTAGCCGAGGGCGACGCCGACCTTGCCCCGCGGCTCGTGCATCGCCAGCTCCAGGCCCTTGACCTGCATCGCGAAGGCGATCGACGCGCCGCCGACCTGCTCGGCGATCCGCCGGCTCCCGAGCGCGAGCAGCTCGCCGATCCCGCGGCGCTCGGCGATGAGCGGGAGCGCCTCGAGGAGCGCCTCGCCGTTCCCGAAGCGGAGGTCCACGCCGGCGAGGTCCGCCGACCCCAGGAGGCCGTGCTCGACGCACTCCATGACGAAGGCGACGGTGCCGGCGGTCGAGATGACGTCGAGGCCGAGCTCGTTGCAGAGCTCGTTCGCCCGGGCCACGAGCTGGAGGTCGAAGATCGCGCAGTTGCTGCCGAAGCCGGCGATCGCCTCGTACTCCGGGCCGTCGTACGTGTCGGTGACCGTGTAGCGGCCGGAGAACGCCGTCTCGGGCTTGCAGCGGACGGCGCAGGCGTAGCAGGTGCGGGTGCTGCTGCGGATCGCCTCGTAGGCGGCCCAGCCGATGCCCTCGACGTGCTCGAACGAGCCCTGCCGGAAGTTGCGCGTCGGCAGGATGCCGCCGGCGTTGAGGCCGTCGGTCAGGCCCGGCGTGCCCTTCGTCCGGAGGTCCCAGCCCTGGGGATGCTCGGCGACCTCGCCGGCGAGGCGCTTGCCGAGCGCCCCGAGGGCGGCCGGGTCGTGGGCCAGCTCGAGGTAGCGGCGGGAGCCCTTGACCGCGATCGCCCGGACGTTCTTGCTGCCCATGACCGCGCCCATCCCGGTCCGCCCGTTGTAGTGGCGCAGCTCGTTCATGAGCATCGCGTAGGGGACGAGGTGCTCGCCGGCCCGCCCGATCTGGAGGACGCGCGCGTTCTTCTCGCCGACCTCCGCCTTGATCGCCGCCTGGACGGTCGGCGGGTCCTGGCCCCACAGCGCCCGGGCGTCGCGGATCTCGGCGACGCCGTCGCGGATCCAGAGCCAGACCGGCTCGGGCGAGCGGCCGCTGAGGATGATCGCGTCGAGGCCGGCCATCTTGAGCTCCGGGCCCCAGTAGCCGCCGGCCTCCGACTCGCCGAAGGCGCCGGTGAGCGGCGAGCGGGCGATCGCGTTGAAGCGGGTGGCGGTGGAGATCGGCGCGCCGGTCAGGAGGCCGGTCGCGAGGATCAGCGGGTTCTCCGGGCCCAGGGGGTCGGCGCCGGCCGGCATCTCGCGCAGGAGGTGGTAGGCGGCGAGGGCCTTGCCGCCGGGGTAGCGGCGGTAGAGCGACTCGTCGTACGTCTCGACGGCGGTCGTGCCGCGGTCGAGGTCGACCCGCAGGATCGTCCCGTTGCTGCCGTAGCCCATCCCGACGCTCCCTGGCCGGCGCGGCACCGTCCGCCGCGATGGCCACATGATGCGCCACGCGGCAGCGTGGCGGGACGTGGCGGGCGGCGAGACGTGCCGGCCGCGACGTGCGGGCCGGCGGAACGTGCCGGGCGGCGGAACGTGCCGGCCGGCGGAACGTGCCGGCCCGCGAGACGTGCCCGGCCGGCTACCGCCCCTGGGCGGGATCAGCCGCGTCCAGCAGCTCCTCGGCCCGCTCGGCGGCGTCCGGCGCGGGCCGAGGCCCCACGTCCACGACGACGAGGTCCCCGCGCGCGGCCACGACGCGGCCCCGGATCCCGGCCGGCGCGCCGATGAACGCCGCCACGTCGTCGTCCGCCGGCGCCGCCATGACCCGGTCGGGCTCGTCGCACTGCCGGACCCGGCCGTCGAGGAGGACGGCCATCCGGTCGCCGAGCCGAACCGCCTCGTTGAGGTCGTGGGTGACGAGGACGCAGGTCGTCGCCGTGCCGCGGCGGAGGCGCTCGAAGTCGTCGGTGAGCTCGGCACGGGTCCCCGGGTCGAGAGAGGCGAAGGGCTCGTCGAGCAGGAGCAGCTCGGGCTCCAGCACGAGGGCCCGGGCGAGGCTGACGCGTTGCGCCTCGCCCGTCGAGAGCTGCGACGCGTGGCGGTCCCGGAGGTGGCCGATCCCGAGGCGCTCCAGCCACGTCTCGACCCGTTCCCGCGTCTCGGCGGCACCGACCCGCCGAAAGCGGAGCCCTGCCGCGACGTTGTCGAAGACCGAGGTGGAGAGCAGGAGCGGCGCCGGCAGGACGAGCCCGATCCGGCGCCGGTGGACGAGCTCGTCGCCGGCCGTGAGCGGCGCGCCCGCGTACGTCAGCGTGCCGCGCTCCGGCCGCAACAGGCGCGCGAGCGCGAGGAGGAGCGTGCTCTTGCCCGCCCCGTTCGGCCCGACCACGGCGAGGGTGCGGCCGGCCTCGATCTCGAGGTGGTCGACCTCAAGGATGAGCCGGCCCCCGCGGATCACCCCGAGGCCCTGCAGCTCGACGAGGACCTCGCCCACGGCGAAGCCGGGCCGCGGCTCGATGCGCCGGACCGCGGCCATCAGCCCCGAGGCCCGCGCTGCTGCGCCCACGTGAGGACGCCGTTGACCATGAACGCGAGCGCCAGGAGGACGAGCCCGAGCACGATCGCGCTCTCGAACTCTCCGCGCCCGGTCTCGAGGACGATCGAGGTCGTCAGCACGCGCGTCTGGCCGGCGATGTTCCCGCCGACCATCATCGCCGCGCCGACCTCGGAGATGACGCTCCCGAACGCGGCCATCAGGGCCGCGAGGAGCGGCATCCGCGCCTCGCGCCAGAGCCAGCGGATCGTCTGCCAGCGCGATGCGCCCAGGCCCTGGAGCTGGATCTGCAGGCGCGGATCGAGCTGCCCGAGGCCCGCGACGGTGAGGCCGGCCATCACCGGGGTCGCGATGATCACCTCGGCGATCACCATCGCCCCCGGCGTGTACATGAGGCCGAGGTCGCCGAAGATGCCGCTCCGCCAGAAGAGCAGGGCGACGGCCAGGCCGACCACGACCGGCGGCAGCGCCATGCCGGTGTTGATCGTGCTCAGGACGACGCCCCGCGACCGCCACCGGGTGAGGGCGAGCCACGTCCCGATGGGCAGGCCGATGAGGACGCTGACGAGCGTCGCGGCGCCCGAGATCGCGAGCGACAGCATCGTGATCTCGACGATGTCCTCGAGCGGGCTCACCATCGCGCGATCCTCACGGGCACCCTCGCCTGGTCCGACCTCGGGCCCGTGCTCGCAGCGCGAGCCCGCTCACCGCGGCGGTCAGAGGCCGAGATCGGCCTCGGTCTTGCCGCCGTCGGGCACGAACAGCTGCTCGCCGTACTCGTCGAGTCCGAACTCGCCGATCATCTCCTGGCCCTCCGCGGACAGGAGGAAGTCGGCGAACGCCCGCGCGCCGGTGGCGTTGACCTTGGGGAACGTCTCGGGGTTCACGAGGATGACCGAGTACGGGTTCAGGAGGCTCGGGTCCTCGATCACCATGTCGGCGAGCTGGAGCTCGTCCTTCGTCGCCAGCCACGTCGCACGGTCGGTCAGCGTGTAGGCCGCCTTCTCCGACGCGATCCGGAGCGTCGCCGCCATCCCCTGGCCCGTCTCGAGGTACCAGTCGCCCTCCGGCGTGATCCCGGCCTTCTTCCAGTAGCCGAGCTCCTTCGTGTTCGTGCCGGAGTCGTCGGCGCGGGAGGCGAAGCCCGACGTCGTCTCCGCGATCTTCGTGAAGGCGTCGACGACGACCGTCAGCTCGTTGATGGCCGCCGGGTCGGCGGTCGGTCCGACGACGAGGAACGAGTTGTGCATGACGAGCGTCCGGTCGATCCCGGAGCCGCTCGCCACGAGCTCCTTCTCGGCGGCCGGCGAGTGGACGAGCAGGACGTCGGCGTTGCCGTCCTCGCCCAGCTTGATGGCCTCGCCGCTCCCGACGGCCACGGTCTTCACGACGTAGCCGGTCGCATCCTGGAAGGCGGGGACCAGGACGTCGAGCAGGCCCGAGTCCTGGGTCGAGGTCGTGGTCGCGAGGATCAGGTCCTTCGACCCGGCGGGTGTCGGCATCTCCGTGGCCTCCTCCGTCGCGGCCGGCCCCGTCGGCCCTGCCGCGTTTGGCGACGCGCCTCCGGTGCAGCCGGCGAGCGCCATCACCGCGATGCCCACCCCGGCGACTGCCGCGATCCGCCGACGTGTGCTCGGGCTGTGCACGATGGTTCCCTCGGTAGTGATGGGCGGGGTCGATGGGACGGCGGGCCGATGATAGGTCAGTCGGGCGGCGCCATCTGGAGCCACTCGTAGAAGGCGGCCTCGTCGCCGCCGAACGAGTAGCGCGCTCCGCGGATCCCGGGGAGCTGGGCGAGCGTCGCGTCGAGGGCAGCGAGGAGCGAGGTGCTGCCGCAGGACGACGACGCGTTGGGGAGGAGCGGCCGAAGATCGCGGAACGAGACCCGGGCGACCCCGTCGGCGACCGCGACGTCCTGGAGGGCGTCGGCCGTCGCCGGTCCGAAGAGGCTCGTGAAGCCGGCCGCGGTCTCCTCCTCGGTCGGGCCGCGCAGGAGCTCGCGAAGGGCCACCGCCGCATCGACCGGTCCGGCGACCTCGCGAACGACCGGCGCGACCTCGCCGCATGGGTCGATCCCGCCACCGACGAAGAAGAGGCGGACGGTCTCGGCCGGCGCGACGGAGCCCTCGCTCGACGTCCCGCACGCCGCCGCCAGCAGCGTGGCCACCAGGAGCGCGCCCGCCGGGAGCGAGCCGGAGACTCGGCGCACTCCCCGGGCCGGCGGGATGCCCCAGCGGCGACGCGGCAGGCTGCCCATGACCGTGTCATTGTCGCGCGCCGCGCGAGTCCGCGACGGGTCGAGGTCAGATCCCCGTGATCGACCGCGGCGCCATCCGCGGTCCGCGGCGCGGCGCCCGGATCCCGCCCGCCTCGATGAGGCGGACCACGCGCGCGCGGTGGCCCGCGTACGGGGCAAGCAACTCGAGCATCTGCTCATCCGTCCCGCGCTCCTCGCCGGCCAGGGCCCAGCAGACCGCGTGGGCGAGGTGGAAGTCGCCCACGCTGACGGCATCCGGGTCGCCGAAGGCCCGCAGCCCGACCTCCGCCGCGGACCACGGTCCCACGAGCGGAACCGCGCGGAGGCGCGCATACGCCTGGGCGAGCGGGAGGTCGGAGCACTCCTCCAGGCGTGCCGCTCGGGCGGCCGCTCCCCGGATCGCATCCGCCCGGCGGCGCTCGAGCCCGAGCGGGTGGTAGCCGTAGCCGGGCAGCCCGGCGAGCACCTCCGGGGCCGGCGGGACGCGCATCAGCGCCGGGCCGCGACCGTCCCACGGTCCCGGCGCCGGCTCGCCATGCCGGCGGACCAGCGCGACGAAGGCCGCCCGGGCCTCGTCGCCGGTCACCTTCTGCTCGATGATCGCCGGGACGAGCGCCTCCAGCACGCGGCGCGTCCGCCCCATCCTGATGGCGTGGTAGCGCGCCACGAGGGTGCGGAGAAGGGGCGGGCCCGCGGCGGCCACCAGGCCGGCGAACGCGGCCACGGCCGCGGGATCCTCGTCGGCGCCGAGGAGCTCCGGGGCCTGCTCGACCGCCCACCCGGCGCCCGGACCCCAGGCCACGGCCCGGATCGCGTCGCCGTCGGGGACGAGCCGCAGGGTGACCGGGCCCTCCGGCGTTCGGCTCGCCCGCCAGGCGGAGCCGTCGCGCGAAAAGCGCAGGGTCGGGTCGCCGGCGCCGCGCCGGTGGATCCCGAGCGTCAGGCGCAGGTCGACCGGCAGCTCGGGCACGAACCGGCGCTCGACGGGCTCCATCGCGCCAGCCTACCGCCGGCGTTGGTCGGGGGCGCTGCTGGGCGCGGCATCGGTTCACGATCCCGTGCCTCGTGCGCGCGAGAAGCCGGCCGCACCCTCTTGTACGGCGCCGTGGTGCCGCTTATCATCGCCACCATGCTAAGCGTCAAGATCAGCACCAAGTACCAGATCGCCGTGCCGAGCGAGGCCCGGAAGAAGCTGGGCCTCAAGGCCGGCGACCGCCTCGACGTCGAGGTCGAGGGCGACGTGATCCATCTCCGGCGCCACGTCGGGGCCGGCACCCGCCTCCTCGGCATCGGCGCTCACCTCGCGGACGGAACCGACCCGGCGGAGCGGATCCGGGCGATGCGCGACGAGGACGAGGCGCGTCAACTGGAGCGCGAGGCGCAGATCGCGCAGGACATCGCGGCTGCCCATGCGGAGGCACGGAGGGCGGCCGAGGATCGGCGGCCCCTGGAGTGACGATCGACGATCTCGTTGCCCGCCATCGGCGCGTCGCCCTGGATGCGAACGCCTTCATCTACCTGTTCGAGGCGCCTGGCCCGCTCTCGAGAGCGACTGCCGCGATCCTCGACGCCGCGGACCTCGGCCGGCTCACTGTGGTCATCTCGACCCTGGTGCTCGCGGAGATCGCGGTTCGCCCCGTCCGCGCCGGCGACGAGACGCTCGTCGAGCGGTACGCCGACGAGGTTCGCGGGCTTCGCGGAGTCCACGTCGTGCCTCTCAGCGCCGACATCGGCGTCGACGTGGGGATCATCCGTGGTCGCCACGGAGTCCGTCTCCCGGATGCCGTCCATCTCGCCACGGCGCGGCATGCGGGTGCGTCCGCGATCGTGACGAACGACCTGCGGATGCCGGCGCTGCCGCACCTCAGCGTGGTCAGGCTGGCCGACCTGGTCGCCTGAGCCGCGTTTCGCCCGCCAGGCGCGAGCCAGCCGCGGCCGTCCCGACCAGGCGTCAGCTCCCGACGCGGACGATCCAGCGGCCGCGGGCGTTCCCGGCGAGGATGCCGTCGAGCGCCTCCGGCAGCGTGTCGAGCGAGACCTCGGTGAGCGCGTCGCCGAGGCTGTTCGGGCGAAGGTCGTCCGCGAGCCGGCCCCAGATCACACGGCGCTCCTCGATCGCGAGGTTCGCCGAGTCGATCCCGACGAGCGCCACCGACCGGAGGATGAAGGGGAAGACCGTCGTCGCGAAGCCCGGGCCGCCTGTGTTGCCCGATGCCGCGACCGTCGCCCCGCGCCGGAGCGTTCGCAGGATGTACGGCAGCGTCGCCCCGCCGACGCAGTCGAGCGCCCCCGCCCAGCGCTCCGACTCGAGCGGCTTCGAGCTCTCGGCCGTGACCTCGTCGCGCGCCAGGACCCCGGCAGCACCGAGCGCCCGGAGCCGGTCGCCCTCGCCGGGCTTCCCGGTCGCCGCCCAGACCTCGTGACCGCGGGCGGCGAGGATCCCGACCGCCGTCGACCCGACCCCGCCCGACGCGCCCGTCACGAGCACCGGCCCGGCACCGGGAACCAGCCCCCGTGCCTCGAGCGCCACGACCGACATGGCGGCCGTGAAGCCGGCCGTCCCGATCGCCATCGCGAGTCGCGGCGAGAGCCCGTCCCGCAGCGGCACGACCCACGCGGCGGGAACGCGCGCGTACTCCGCGTAGCCACCGTGACGGGAGACGCCGAGCGCGTAGCCGTGGGCGAGGACCACCGAGCCGACCGCAATCGAGGGGTCGGCGCTCGCGATCACCTCGCCGGCCAGGTCGATCCCGGGGATCAGCGGATCGATCCGGGCGACCTTGCCGTTGGGAATCGTTGCCAGGGCGTCCTTGAAGTTGACGCTCGACCAGCCGACGCGGACCTCGACCTCGCCGGGCGGCAGGTCGACCCCGGCGAACGCGCGGACGCCGCGCACGACGGCGTCCCCCTCGCGGGAGGCGACGAAGGCGCGGAACGTGGCGGGGATCGCGGTCATCGGCGGTTCGCTCCGGGCTCCAAGTTGCCGACCCGGGCGCGACGACCGGACGGGGCGGACGGCGCCATGATGAAGGCGTCGACTGCGTCGCGCGCAACGGCGTGCCGGATCGGAGCCGCCGGCCCCCATACTGGCCGCCGATCGGCGCCGCGGCTCGATGCCGCGGGCGATGCAAGGGGGGAACATGCGACGGATCATGGCGTTGCTTCTCGTCGGGCTGCTCCTGGTTGCCTGCGGCGGGGGAGGGGATGGCGCGGAGGACCCGGAGGTCGATCCCGGCAGCAGTGAGGACCCGGGTGTCACGCTGCCCCCGGACGACGGCGGCGGGAGCGGCGGCTCCGACGGGATTCCCAGCGGCGCGAAGCTCCGCCTCTTCAACGCCTATGCGGACCCCGACGGCACGCCGGTGACGCTCGACCTGTACCCCGAGCCGTGGGTCGATACAGGCGTGGCGCCCCTCCTGTCGGTCGACTACGGGACGCTGAGCCCCGTCTTCGACCCGACCGTGGCCGACGAGGCCGGCAACATGTTCCTCTCCGCCTACGCGAGCGGCGAGACCGGCAACGGCAACAGCGTCATGTCGATCGGCGAGACCCTCGACGGCACCGAGGTCATCACGTACGTGGTCGCCCGCGGCACCGGCGAGATGTCCAACGGGCGCGCCGGCTCGATCAGCCAGGCCTTCTTCGACCCGACGATCGAGGGAACCGACGGCGAGACGCCGGCGCCGGGGAAGGGTCGGGTCGTGATCAGCGCGGTCGGTCTCGACAACGTGCTCGACGGCGAGCGGTCCTGGTTCGCGAGCTTCGGGTCCGGCTGCGCGCTCGGGGTGAACGACACCGAGTGGGCGGGCCAGCTGGTCTCTCCCGGGACGAGCGGAGCCAGCTACGACCTCGACCCGGGCTCGTACACGCTGTCGCTCCACCCCTACGACACCGAGCCGGTGCCGCCAACCTGCGCCGGCACGCCCGACGAGGGCGGGTTCGACGTTCCCGTCGAGCCCGGGAAGGTGACGCTCGTCTTCCTCTACGCCGCGACCCCGGACGAGCTCAAGGCGGTGGCGATCCCGCTCTCCGTGCCCTGATCATCGCGGCTGCTGCACGGGCCCCGGTGCACGGATGCGGTGCCGCGGCCGCGCCCGCGCCCGCGCCCGCGCCCGCGCCCGGCAGCGAGGCCAGCTCGCCGTCGATGTCGACGGCGAGCTCACGACGCTCGACCGTGCGCTGATCCGGGCCGCGCGGGCCGAGGGTGTCGAGGTCACCGCGAGCAGCTGACCCGCCCCGGGGACTCGGTGCCGGGTGCCGACGCGGCTCGACCCGGCCCTGACCCGGCCCCAACTTGCGTCGCACGCCATGTTTCCTGCTCGGCGTGGCACGTCGGGCGGCTGAGCGACCCGTTCCGCGACGAGTTGTGCGTGGCACGCGCCGACGACCACGGCTGGAGCCGCGGGCGCGCCCGCACGCCCGCCGCCGCGCAGGAAGGATTGCGTCGCACGCGCGTCGGGCCTGGCGGCGATGCCGGCGCCGCCGCTCCCCACTCCGGCGCCGCCAGGCACCGCGCGCACCGGCCGGGTCGCGCTCACCTGGTGCCCGCCCCGGTACCAACGCCCCTGACCAAGGTACGGGGCACGACGGTCCACCAGGGCGATGGCCGCGCCCCCCGCCCGCGAGTGCAATGCACGGAGCCGACCCGTGTCCCGGATCGATGCCCGCCGGGGCCGGCGAGACGACCGACCAACGGCACGCCCATCGGGTGCCCGCCACGGGCAGACCGCCGGGGAGCATCGCGGGCGCCTGCCCGCCGGGAAAGGGAGATCCATGGAACCGACCACGCACGAGCACCCGCGCCGCCGCCGCCGCTTCGGGGCGCTGCTCCTCATGGCTGCACTCACCGCATCGCTGGGCGCAGGCGCGATCTCGCTGGCGCTGTTCACCGACACCGCGAGCTCCAGCGGCTCGTTCAGCACCGGCACCATCAACATCGCGACCAACAAGACCGTCCTCTTCAGCGTTGGTGACCTGATGCCGGGCGACGCGCGCAAGTCCGACATCGTCGTCAGCAACGCGGGTACTGCCGAGCTCCGGTACGCGATCTCGACCGGCGTCACGAGTGGCAACACACTGGCGAATGCACTGACGGTCCGCGTGTATGCGAACAATGACTGCTCGGGCACGGCCCTCGACAGCGCCAGCTTCGGCTTCCCGCTCCTCGGGAGCAACGTCGCCGGCCCCGACACGGGCGACCGGACGCTTGCTGGCGGCGGCAGCGAGCCCCTGTGCTTCGAAGTCTCGCTCCCGGACACCGCCGACACGTCGCTCCAGGGCCAGTCGACCGAGGTGACCTTCACCTTCGACGCCGAGCAGACCAAGAACAACCCGTAGGCAACCGCCCACGATCGGCCCGCGGCGTCGGCTTCGGCCGGGCCGCGGGCCTCCGCGCTTCAGATGGCCGGCGAGCCCGGGCCGCCGGCCGGCCCCCCGGGCGGCAGCCGCCGGGCGTCGCCAGCCACGCGGTCCCGGACCCGCGACGTGACGAAGCTTCCACCCGGACAGCCACTGAATACGGTGACGAACCGCCGATGACCGCCCTCCGCTGGACCCGACGCACGCTCGACGCGATCCTCCTGGTCGCGCTCGTCGCCGTCGCCCTGACGGCGGGCGTCGCGCTGCTCGCTCCGGCGACCGGGGGCCGCACGATGGTCATCGGCGGCGGGTCGATGGAGCCGACGATCCCGAAGGGCGCGCTCATCCTGGCGGCCCCCGCCGAGGCCTACCGGGTCGGCGACGTCGTGGCCGTCCAGCAGGGCGGCTCGACCCCGTACACCCACCGGATCACCCGGCTGGCCGAGCTCGACGGCGAGCCGTACGTCGAGACGAAGGGCGACGCGAACGAGGCGCCCGACCCGGCGATCATCCCCGTCGGCTCGATCATCGGGCGGGTCGACCTCTCGCTGCCGCTGCTCGGCTATCTCGGCCTGCTGCTCGGGAGCATGCCCGGGCTCGTCGGGTTCGTCGCCGTCGGTGGCTCTCTGCTGCTCGCCAGCGGCGCCCTCGAGGAGTGGGAGAACGGCCACTGCCCGATCTGCGCGGCCCAGGCTGCCGCCGGGATGGCGCCCGCTCACGGCCCCGATGCGGTGCCAGCCCACGCGGCCGAGCCGGCCCTCCGGGAAGCCACAGCCGTCGCGGCCGTTGCAGCGGCCGGAGCGCCGACCTCTCGCACCCGCGGGTCGCCAACGCCGGCTCGGGCGATCCCCCGCGCCCCCGCGCTCGCTCGCGTCCGCGAGACCGGCCGCGCCCGCGACCCGCACGCGCCCGTGCTCCTCGAGCGTGATCGCCGCAACCCGCGCCGCCACGGGATCGCCACGGCGCCGGCCGTCTCGGGGTCGGCTGCGCCGTCCCACGACCTCAGCGCGGAGCGCGCGGCGTGAGTCCGCGAGGTGCTCGCCGGTCGGCCCACCGCCGAGTGGCACGCCCGGGCGTGCCGCGGCCGCTCGCCGTCATTCGGAGAGCGGCCGGTTACCGTCCGTCCGAGCCGCCGATCATCCGGATCGCGCCCCGCTCGGTGGCGGCGCCCGCGCCCCGGTCCGCGCCTGGGCACACCCCCGGTCCCGCCGCCCACGGGCTCATGATCGTCGGCGCCGACGCCCTGCCGGACCGCGGCCCGACCTCGCCGCCGCGGCGGCTCGCCTCGCTTCGACGGCGCCTCGCCGCCCTTGCCGCCGCCGCCCTGGTGGTCGCCGCGGCAGCGCTGGCCGCCGGCGGCACGCGCGTCGTGCTCGCCACGTTCACCGACGCCGCCGGGGTGGCGGGCACCTTCTCCACCGGCACGTGGACGACATCGACGCCCACGACCTGGTATCTCCACAACGACCCGACGCCGCCGGCCGGAAACACCGCCGCCCAGTCGATCCTCGCGCTCGACGAGGTCGCGCCGACCGCCGGCACGCTCTACAACTACGACACCGACTGCGACACGCGTGCCGGCCGGGCGATCGACCCGGGGACCGGGCTCGTCTCGGAGGCTGGCGCCTGCCGGGTCGCGACGTGGCGTTCGGCCCCGCTCGCGGCGACCCGGACGCTCGACGGCACCGCCTTGCTGTCCATGTGGGCGCGCAAGAGCCGATCCGGCGGAGCCAACCCCACGCTGCGGGCATTCCTGCGCGTGTTCGACCCGGCCACGTCGACGTACACGGAGCTCGGCTCGGCCAACGGGACGGTGGTCCCGAACGCGCGACAGGCGTGGGCCGCCGTGAACCTGACCTGGACACTCAACGGCGTGACGATCCCGGTCGACGCGCGGGTCGAGGTGAAGGTGGTCACCACCGGCGGCACCCGCGACCCCGAGATCGCCTACGACACGACCGGCCAGCCGAGCTCGCTGACGCTGCCGTAGGGGCATTGCGTCGGCCGTCGCCGTATCCCGCGGCGCGCGTGCCTAGTCCGCGAGTCGGCTGCCGCCGCACGTCGATCGAGGAACGCAGCGAGCGCCCGAAGCGCGACGCCCGCCACCAGCCCGACCGCGAGGCCAACGAGGTTGTCGATCACGTCGGCGCTCTCGCAGCCCCGGGAGATCGCCGGGACGAGGAGCTGGGTCGCCTCGATCGCGAGCGGGAGCAGCAGCGCCCCGATCGTGACGACCGCGGTTCGGCGCGTGCGCGGAAGAAGCGCGATCGCGACCCCGAGCGGCACGAAGAGCAGCACGTTCAGGCTCGCGTCGTTGAGACCGCGGAAGAAGCCGAGGGGCGGAAGCGACAAACGCGAGAGGTCGCAGGTGCCCGCCACGCCGCCGTCCAGGACGAGGTCGCCGCCGAGCGGCGTCAACGTGGCCGAGACGATGACCCCCAGGCTGAAGACGAGCAGCGTGGCGACGGCACGTCGCGTGTCGAGGGCCCGTGCCACGACCCCGCCGACGAGCACGCTGACGACGGCCGAGACGGCGATCCCGGGCAGCATCCAGGGGAGCGCAGCGTCCTCGCCCCGGACGAGCCCGGAGAGCCCGACGAGCCCGGGTGCGCTCGTGGCCGGCGGATCCGCGAGGTGCTCGCTCAAGTGGGAACGCGCCCGTCAGCGGGCGCCGGCGGCACCCGCGGCGCTCGCGACCCGCCGCCGCTCGCGGTGGAGATAGGCCACCCCCGCCTCGTGATCCGCGGCGAGGATCTCAGCCCCGGGGTCCATGGCGATCGCCTCGGCGTCCGTCCGTCCGCCGTCGACGCTCCACACGTAGCCGAGGAGCGCCTCGCGGAGCTCGTCCTCGCGCGA
This sequence comes from uncultured Chloroflexia bacterium, assembly GCA_963736545.1. Lineage (GTDB taxonomy): Bacteria > Chloroflexota > Limnocylindria > Limnocylindrales > CSP1-4 > CTSoil-043. The sequence goes on along the minus strand of CAVTPA010000001.1, from coordinate 1,613,098 downwards.
TCCGTCGGCGAGGGCGAGGAGTTCCTTGACCGCCTCCCGGATGTCCACCGGGGGCGGCGGCGCGAGGGCCCGCAGCACCTTCGCGCTCGCCGTCGGCTCGACAGCCTCGATCTCGTAGAAGAGCCGCTCGTGGAGCTTCTCGCCCGGCCGGAGGCCGACCACGTCGATCGGCTGGCTGTCAGGGTCGCGGCCGGCGAGCCGGACCAGGTCACGGGCGAGGTCCATGATCTTGACCGGCTCGCCCATGTCGAGGACGAACAGGTCGCCGTTCGTGCCGAGCGCGGCCGCGTCGAGGATCAGCCAGGCGGCCTCGGGGATCGTCATGAAGTAGCGGGTCATCTCGGGGTGGGTGATCGTGAGCGGCTCGCCGTCCTCCAGCTGCTGCTGGAAGATCGGCACGACGCTCCCGTTCGAGCCGAGGACGTTCCCGAAGCGGACCGAGACGTACGGGCGGCCGGTCCGACGGGCCGCGTCGGCCACGAGCATCTCGGCGACGCGCTTGCTCGCTCCCATGACGCTCGACGGCTGGACCGCCTTGTCGGTGGACACGAGCACGAAGCGCGGCACGCCGGCCGCCTCCGCAGCATCGACGAGGACGCGCGTCCCGTCCACGTTGACGTGGACGGCGTCGGACGGGTGCTCCTCCATCAGCGGCACGTGCTTGTAGGCGGCGGCATGGAAGATCACGTCGGGCGCCTCCGCGGCGATGAGGCGCTCCATCGCCGGGCGGCTCGCGACGTTCGCGAGATGGATGCGCACCTCGCCGGAACCGCGTCCCCGCTCGCGCCGCATCTCGAGCTCGCGCTCGATGAGGTAGAGCGGGCTCTCCGCGCGATCGACGAGGACGAGCCGCCTGGGACCGATCGCGAACACCTGGCGCGCCAGCTCGGAGCCGATCGAACCGGCGCCGCCGGTGACGACCACGACGCGATCGCGGATGATCTCCTCGACACCGACCGCATGGTCGGTCACCATCGGGCGCCGGAGGAGGTCCTCGACACGAACGCGGCGGACGCGGTAGGCGTCGAAGTTGCCGTCGAGGAGATCGTTCAGGGACGGGACGGTGCGGACCTCCAGGTGCAGGGCCAGGGCGGCCTCGACCACGCGCCGGACCGTCTCGCCGGGGGCGCTCGGCATCGTGATCAGCAGGACGCGGGCGCCCGTCTCGGCGGCCGCGTGCTCCAGCGCCTCGATGCCCCCGTAGACCGGGAGGCCGGCCACGATCCCGCCGGCAAGGCTCGGGTCGTCGTCGAGGAAGCCGACCGGGCGAACGCCGGAGCCCGGATCGCGCTGGGCCGAGCGGGCCATCAGCACGCCCACCTGGCCGGCCCCGTACAGCAGCGTGGCCCGGTGGCCGTTGGTCCCGTTCGTGGCCCGGCCCGGGGCGTGATCCCAGGCGGCCCGGATGCCGAACCGGACGCCGCCGATGACGCTGACGGCGACGAGGAGCTCGATCAGCCAGAAGGAGCGCGGGAAGCCTTCAGCGAGCGACCCGTCGCCGAGAGCGGATCCCACGTAGAAGATCGAGGCTGACCACGACGGAGCCGAGCGCCACGGCGGCCACGATCCGGACGAGGTCGGGCACGCTGGCGGAGCGCCATCGTCGGCTGTACAGGCCGAACCTGACGTTGACGATGGTCCGGACCACGAGGAGGAGACCCACGACGATCGGGAAGGCCGGCTCCAGCAGCGGCGCCGAGACCTGGTCGAGGCGGAGGGCGAGCGCCAGGTACGACGCCGCGAGCGATCCCGACGAGGTCGATGGCGAGGAGGTAGCGGCCCCGCAGGTGGCGGGCGATGGTCCAGTCCCTGCCGTTGGGCGCGTCACGCATCGACTCCATCCGACGCGCGGCGAACCCGCTGCGCGGATGGAGAGACCGGCTGCTGTCCCCAGCGGCGAACCGACGACAAGGACCCCTCCGTCCGTGGTCGAACCAGCGCGGCCGGTGGCGGCGTCGCGCGGGACTGGTGGTTCGGTGATGATCTGGTGATCGATGATTCCGTCGCGTCGAGCCGGTCACGACCTGACCATCCGCCAGACCGCCCCCGATCCGTCTCGACCGATTCCAACGCTAGGGCATTTGACCTATCGCTGCCAGTACCAATGACCCCCCACTTCCGCTACAAACCGTCTCAATGGTGCGTGCGTGCACCGGCGACGGCCTCCTCCGACCGGGATCTGGGTGCTCCCGCGAGCCCCGGCACGTTTGACGGGCCGCGCCGCGTGCCCAATGATCGGGACGTCCATCACATCGATGACCGTTGGTCAGGCGTCGCTGAGCGCCCCGCGACGCCGGGGCAGAGAGTGAGACTCGTGGACCTTCGGCGGATCATCACCCTCATTCGCTCCTGGCTCCCCCTGCTGATCGTGACCACGCTGATCGCCGCGGGCGGAGCGTTCGTCGATCAGCAACCTGCAAGAGAAGTCGTACGAAGCGAAGGCCACGCTCATCGTGGGCCAGTCGCTGACGGGCGTGAACCCCGACTACAGCCAGCTCCTCGCGTCTCAGCGGCTGTCGGAGACGTACGCCCGGGTCGCCACCTTGAGGCCCACGCTCCAGGCCGTCATCGACGAGCTCGGCCTCGACACTTCAGCGGACGATCTGGCCGACCGGGTGGTGGCCGAGGCCCAGGCCGACAGCACGCTGGTGACGATCAGCGCGCAGGACTCCGACCCCGTGACGGCGGCGGCGATCGCCAACGCGATCTCCGACGAGCTGATCGCCGCCTCGCCGGCCATCCAGGGCCAGCAGGCGGACCTCCTCGCGTCGATCCAGGCGGACCTGGAGGCGACGCAGGCCCAGATTCAGGCGACGCAGGAGCGGCTCACCGCGCTCACCGCGCTCGAGGAACGGACGCCGGCGCAGGAGACGGAGCTCGCGACGCTGGAAGGCCGGCTCGTCAGTCTCCGCTCCACGTACGCGACGCTCCTCTCGTTCCTGTCGAGCAGCTCGACGAACCTCCTCAACGTCGTCGAGCCGGCGGTCGCGCCGGACGGTCCGGTCTCGCCGCGCCCGCTCCTCAACACTGCCCTCGCGGCGGTCCTCGGTCTCCTGCTTGCGCTGGGCATCGCGTTCCTCGCCGACAACCTCAACGACAACATCAAGGACTCCGACGAGGTCCAGGCGATCGTCGGGCTCAGCACGCTCGGCACGATCGGGCGGATGCGGTCCGACGAGGGCCGGGCGCCGATGTACCAGCTCGCGGCGATCCTGTATCCGCGCTCGGGCGCGACCGAGTCCTACCGGGCGTTGCGGACGAACGTCGAGTTCGCCTCGGTCGACGCCCCCATCCGGACCCTCCTCGTCACGAGCGCGCTGCCCGGGGAAGGCAAGACGGTCACCGCCGCGAACCTCGCGGTCGTGTTCGCCCAGGCCGGTCGGCGCGTCATCCTCGTCGACGCCGACCTCCGCCAGCCGGGCGTCGCCCGGATCTTCAACCTGTCGAACGAGCGGGGCCTCACGACGCTGCTCCGAAGCGACGACGCGACACTCGAGAGCGTCCTCCAGGGCACGGAGCAGGCACCGCTCCGTCTGCTGACGACCGGCCCGCTGCCGCCCAACCCGGCCGAGCTCCTCGGCTCGCAGCGGATGCGGACGATCGTCGATCGGCTCGTGGCCACCGGCGACCTCGTCATCTTCGACACCCCGCCGCTCCAGGCGGTGACCGACGCCGCCATCCTGAGCTCGTTCGTCGACGGCACGCTCTTCGTGATCGACGCCACGCGCAGCCATCGCCGGCCGGTGAGGCTCGCTCGCCAGGCGCTCGAGCGCGCCGGCGCGAACGTGCTCGGCGTCGTCCTCAACCGCGTCGCCGCCGAGGACAAGGCCGGGTACAGCGGCTACTACCGGAGCGGGTTCACCGCGGAGGATCCGGCCCCGGCGGACGCCCCGGTCGCCGTGGAGGGGTCGTCCGGCCGCTCGACGGCCTCCTGACCGGCACCACCGGCTGGTCGCTCAACGACCCCGGGGTTGCGCCTCGACGATCGAGGCGAGAACCTCGCCGAGGTGGTCGAAGTCGTGCTCGCGCTCCACGTACGACCGGCCGGCGGCGCCCATCGCAGCCCTCGCCTCGGGCGAGCGTCGCCGCAAGCTGGAGGAACGCATCGGCGAGGCGTTCGGGATTGTCCGGTTCGACGGTGATCCCCGCGCCGGATGCCGCGACCGGATCGTAGGCCGTGCTCGTCGCAAAGACGACGGGACGCTCCGCTGCCATGTACTCGAAGAGCTTGTTGAAGCTGATCCCGTAGCGGTAGACCGGGGTGTAGGTCGTGTGGACCACCGCAGCGTCCAGGGCTCGCAGGACGGCCGGCACGTCGCGCTTCGGCACCGGTGCCATAACACGGACCGCAGCGGGGACAGTGCTCGCTGCCCGCTCGACCGCAACACGCTCCGGCCCGTCGCCGATGATGACGATGCCGATGCGGCCTGGCGCACTCCTCTCGGTGATCGCCGCGGCCTCGGCGACGAGGTCGACCCGGTTGACGCGCCCGAACGCGCCGACGTAGCCGAGGACGGAGCGGCCGGCGAGCCCGCAGCTCCTCGACCGCGTCGATCGCCGCTCGTGCCGTCGGGGTGAGGTCGGCGGGCGTCCCTTCGCCGCGTCTCGCGAAGGCCGCGAGGTCGGCGCCGTTTGGCAGGTAGACGACGTGCCCATTGGGGAGCCCCTGCTCGGCGAGGTAGTCGCGCACGCCGGGGAGGAGCGTGATCACCGTCGAGGCTCGACGAACGAGGAATGCCTCGAGGATGCGCAGCAGCCGCTCGCCGGGCGAGCCCACGCGCATGGCACCCAGGTCGACGAGCGTCTGGGGCCAGAGGTCGCGGATCTCGAAGGCGAACCGAGCCCCGCGCAGCCGTGCGGCAATCCATCCGCCGAGGGCGGCGAACGGGTGGACGGTGGACCCGATCACGAAATCGGGCCTCGGGAGGCGTGCCTGGACGACGAGGAACATGACGAGGAACGACAGCATGTTGACCTGGCGCCGCCAGTTGTTGCCGCGGTACGGGAACGTTCGGAGCCAGACGAACCGGACCCCATCGAACGGTCCGGCGCCGGTACGCCACGCCGCGGGGGAGTCGGTCGACGCCGTCGCCGTGCCCCAGCCCTGCAGCGACGATCGTGACCGCGTGGCCGCGCGCCACGAGCCGACGGGCCAGCTCGTAGTGGCGCCGGACGGCTCGTCCGGCGGGGTGGCGTATTGGTTGACGATCCAGACGCGGCCGCTCCTGGATCGAGCGTCGCGGCGAGTCCAAGACGGTGGCAAGGGAGCACCTCGGCCGGCGGAGGCTATCGGACGAGCGGCGAGTGCGCGAATTGGATACGGGCATCGCCCACGTTGACGCGCGGCACGGTACCACGCGCCGACGCCCGCAGGCCCGCGCTCACCCTTGGGGCGGTTGCGCGTCCTCTGGCGCCCTCCGAAGTGCACCCAGGACCCGCCTCAGCAGGGCGCCAGCGGTGCGGATGACGAAGCCGACGTCGCTCGGTCGAGGGATCCAGAACGCGTGCAGCGGCGTTGACGAGAGATGCGACGCGATGATCGTGAACAGCACGGCCGACACGGTGTAGGAGATCAGGGATGCCGTGGCCGCCCCGACGATCCCGAAGAGGGGGATCAGGATCATGTTGGCGGCGATGTTGATGACGAAGGCGATGATCGTCACAGTCGACGTCGTACCCGTCTTGCCGAGTCCTGACACGTACTCGGCGATCACCTTCGCGAGCGCGAGCGACACGACGGCCGGCAGGAGAACGTAGAGGGCAGGGAGCGTGGCGCTGAAGGCCGGCAGGATGACATTGATGAGCAGCGTCCCAACCGGGGCGATCAGCAGGGCGGTGCCGACCGTCAGGAGGAGCGTCACGCGTGCGACAAGGGCGACCTGGCGGTCCGCATCCTCGCGGCGCGAGCCAGCGACATGTGGGAGGAACACCGACGAAACGGCGCTCGGGACGAAGGCGGCCATCTCCGCGAGCGTCACCGCCATGCTGTAGAAGCCCAGGGCGGCGGAGGGGTCCGGGAGCAGACCCGCCAGGAGGAAGACGTCAGCTCGGTAGCTGAAGAACGTTGTGAGGCTGCCCGGGTAGAGCGGCAGTCCGTACCGAAACAGCTCGCGATACGTGATCCGTGGCCCGGGCGGCGCGGCGCGGTTCGCTCGGCCGGCCCCAAACCACATCAGCGACATACCCAGGGTGGCCGCGATGAGATACGTGAGGATCGCGCCCTCCACGCCGAGCCCGAGAATGCCGATGATCGTGACAAGGAGGGCGCTCGAGACAATGGCCTGCGTCACGACGACGAGTGAGTACCAGCGAACGGCCTTGAGCGCGATGAGGATGCCCGACGTGAAGGTGGCGATCACCAGAGCCGGGATCACGGCCAGCGACGCGGCGATGAGGATCTCCGGGAGGTCCTTGAGGAGCGTGTCGCGGAGCACCGGAAAGAGAACGATCACCGCTGCCAGTGCCAGCAGCGAGACGGAGACGGCGAGCGTGACCGCGCGTCGGACGATCCCGTTCGTCCGACCTGGGCGGCGTAGAAGCCGAGCGCGGAAGGCAATCCGAACTGGACGAGGACCAGCACTGTGTTGGGGATCAGGACAAGAAGGTAGTAGTCGCCCTTCGCCTCAGGGCCGAGGAGTCTCGCGAACAGGAAGGCGTTGAACATGCCGATCCCGGCCGTCGCGATACTCGTGACGAACAGGATGACGACCCGCTCAGAGAACGTGCCGCGGCCGGTGGAGGCAGTCACCGCGACCGCGGTCGAGTCGCGGTCGCCCGTCGCCTGTCGCTTTTGCGCGGCGGCGCATGGGGGCGAGCTGGCGCAGTCTGGTACAGGGTGAGGACTCGCATACGGACCCGGCACCTCCCGCGAGGGCCGCAGCCACCGGCGGCGATAATAGCGGGACCGACCACTTCGGGATGTCAGCGGGCCGATACATGACCACGACACATGACGATCGACGGCGGGGCCGTCTGCCTTGGGGCTCAGCCCTCGCGGTCATCGGTGTGGGCCTGCTCGCTCTGGCGGGCGGCGCGAGCGGCCCGCGAAGTGAGTCCGGCGTGCCGTACGGACCCAGCCTCGAGCCAGGCCCGACATGGGTGGAGGCTGCCACGCCGAGCGATGCAGCGGATCCAAGCCGCGAGGTGGCCCAATGCGGTCCGTCGCTGCAGTCACGGGTGGATGCGTCAGCCCCCGGTTCGATCCTCGACCTCACCGGGTGCGCGTACCGCGGCGGCGCCCGGATCGATCACTCGCTCCACCTCATCGGGGCAACCGTCGAGGTCCCGGTCGGCGAGACGGCGATCGTCGTCGAGGCCGACGATGTGACCATCGAGCGTGCGCGTATCATCGGCCGGCAGTCCATCGAATACCGGTTCGACGAGATCGGGATCCTCGCCCTCGGAACCGCGGAGGAGCCGATCAGTGGCCTGTCGATCATCGGCTCCGAGATCCGCTCGTTCGGGGGCTTCGGAACGTACCTCAGGCACGTCACGGGCGTCCAGGTGACCGGCAACCGTGTCGAGGACATCGTCTACGCCGGCGTGATGGTTCTCTCGGGCGGCGGCGGGCGGATTGCCGGCAACATCGTCCGGCGCGTTGGCGTGGCTGGCTCGGAAGCGAACGGTGGCAACGCTTACGGAATCGCCCTGACCACGGGTGGTGGCGACACCGAGCCCACGGTCGACGTGACAGTGATCGGCAACACGATCACCGACGTGCCAACGTGGCAAGCCCTCGACACCCATGGAGGGCGGCGGATTGTGTTCCGAGACAACATCGTCAGGGCGTCGATGCGCGGCGTTTTCATCACCATGGACGGTGCCGGCAACCAGCCCTCGGATATCGTCGTGGTCGGCAACCAGCTGCTGGACCCCCCCCCCCCGTTGGGTGACCGCGTCCAGGCGGTGACGACGTATCGGGCGAACAACGTCGTGGTCACGAGGAACTCCGTGACCGGTTGGGGTGAAGGCAATTTCTTCGGCGACTTCGAGGCAGCGAGCCGCGGCCTCGTGGTCGTGGACAATGACGTAACCCCCTGATCCCGGCGAGGGCGTCAGGTTCGCCGGTCGCGAAATCGCCCCAAACGGGCTCCGAGCGGGGCGCCGCATCACGACGCCGGTCCCGCAGGCCGTCGTCGAGGGTCGGTCGCGCCGTTTAGCAGGCCGTAGGCCGCCACGAGGCGGCCCACCTCCGTTTCCCAGTTCCAGCGATCCCTCGCCGCCGCGAGGCATCGCGCCCGAAGCTCTTCGCTCGCGTCGTGATCGCGGCCGAGAATGCCAGCCAGCGCGAATGCCACGCTCCGCGTGTCCGAGGCATCGCAGATGGCACCAGGGGTCCAAGGGGATCGTCCATCACGATGCGGCGCATGAGGGGGAGGTTGCTCACGACAGGGGGCGTTCCGGCGGCCAGGCACTCGAACAGCTTGCCTTCGGCGTCGCCAGGACCAGGTTCCGCGTCGCGGCCGGCAGCGCCATCGCCCCTACGTCCGCCGAGGCGACCCATGGCAGCAGCTCCTCCGGGGCCACCGCGTCGAGGACGTGGATCCGACCCTGATAGCGCGGATCCGAAGCCTGCTTGATGAGCTCGTCGCGCAGCAGCCCATACCCGAGGAGCGCGAGGTGCGCATCGGCCAGCTCCGGCTCGAGCATCGCGGCGGTGAGGCGCTCTAGGCCACGCAGCCGCGAGAAGAACCCCATGGTAGAGAACGACAGGCGTCTCCGGCGCAAGGCCCAGATGCTCGCGAATGAGGTCAGGACGCGGGTTTGGAGGAACCCAGTATGGTGCCGCGTTGTGAACGACCACGAGGCTCTGGGGCCGGCAACGTCGCCGTATGTCCGCGGCGATGCCCTCGTTCACCGCGACGACGAGCGTGGCGCGGCCCAGGAGCCGTCGCTCATACGCTCGGGCAAGCCGTCGCGCCGGGTCTGGCAGGCTCCGTCCCGTCCCGGTCTCGGTGAAGAGGTCGTGGACGTCGTACACGAACGGCACCCCCACCAAGGGAGCGATCGCGACGAGTGCGGCATAGTCGTGGAGGTGCCATACATCGACGTTTCCGGCCCGATCCACGACCATTCGCCCCACGCTCGCAGGTTGCGAACGTAGCCGGTCAGCCAGCCGACGCGCGCACGGAGCCGGTTCATCCTGGTCGCCTGGCGGCGCTCGAGGAACGGGCTCGCCGTTCCCGGCACGACGGTGCTCCGGTCTGGGACGAGAACGAAGACCTCGACACGACCGTCAAAGCGTGGCGTGATCGCGCTCAGCCAGGCGAGACAGTAAACGGTCACGGCGTGGCCGGCGTCGGCGAGCGCAACGGCCTCCCGCTGGACGCGGCTGTCGTGCGTGATGTCACCGTAGACGGCCATCGCGATGTGAAGGCGCGGGGCGGCCGTCACCCAGGCATCTCCCGACGGAACTTCGGCGCGGCGAAGATCCCGGCCTCTGCGTCACAGAGGAAATCCATCCCTGCTCCAAGTGGATCCGGCTAATCGGCTGACCCTATCCTAGAATGGCATGCGTTCTCCTCGTCGACCTCCCGGCGCGACTTCCCGCGCGCTCATGCGGGCGTCGATACTCCCGGAGCAGGTACGTGATCATCTGGAACCGAGTTCGCGCCGACTTTCTCATGCCCTCGCGGCTCGATGAGTACGCGAGCCTCTTCCGAACGGCGCTCGACGCTGGGTACGAGGTTGGGGATTGAGCGCTTCTGGCGCTCCGCGCTCACGGCGCCCGGGACGACCTACGGGCGCCGGTTCGTGCTCCGCCACGACGTCGACACGGACCCGCGAACAGCGGAGGCGATGTGGCGGATCGAGCGCGACTTGGGGATCACAGGTTCTTGGTTCTTCCGGCTTACGACGCGCGACGATCCGCTGATGGCGTCGATCGCGTCCGCTGGTGGAGAGGTCGGCTACCACTACGAGGAGCTTGCGACGATCGCGAAGGAGCGGCATCTGCGGACCCGCGAGGCGGCCCTGGCCGCGTTGCCCGAGGCGCGCGACCGATTTCGAGCGAACCTCACGAAGATGCGGTCGGCCACGGGCCTGCCCTTGCAGGTTGCGGCGTCCCACGGTGACTTCGTCAACCGGCGACTCGGCGTGACGAACTCCCTGCTCCTCGAGGACCAGTCATTCCGGGACGAGGTCGGGATAAGCCTCGAGGGCTATGACGAAGACCTCCTCGCGCGGATGCCGTTTCGCTCGACCGACACCGCGCCCCCGAAGCGGTGGAGGGAGGACGATCCTCTTGATGCGATTAAGCGAGGTGAGCCGGTCGTGTACGTGCTTGTCCACCCGCGCCACTGGCGGGTTGCGCGCGTCGAAAACGCCCGTGACGACGTTCGTCGGATCTGGGAAGGCGCGACGTACGTGCTGCCAAGGGTCCGGCGCGAAGGGGCCACAAGCCGATGACCCCGCGAGCAGGCGAGGGCCGCGCGGGCCTCGCGCACGGCCTGCGGGTGAGGTGGGCGCGCACGCTCACCGTTCTGCGTGCACCGCGGGTGACGATCGAGGCCTACGGCGACGCCAAGGCTCGGGCCGTCTACGAGTCGTTCACGGCGCGTCACCCGAGGTTCATCGTCACCTCAGCCAAGCGCTGGGGTGTTGCGCTGCTGGAGCTTCCCGACACGATCGACGCGTACCAGAAGTCGAGGAGGACACTCAGGAAGAATGGTCGGCGCGCGGAGCTGGCCGGGATCGCTACGCCCTCGTCCGTCCTCCGAGCACCTGGATGCGATCGTCGAGATCAACCGCTCGACGTCCGTCCGCCAGGGGCGGCCGATGCCGGCTGTCGACCTCGATTGGGCAACTCGGAACTTCGGATCGTGGGACACGATCCATGGGGTCTCGACAGGGAGGGGCGACTGCGGGCGTACGCAACGGTTCTGCGCCTCGGCGATGCCTTTGCGTTCTCGTCACTTATCGGGCACGCCGAGCATCTCCAATACGGTGTCATGTACCTCCTCGTCAGCCATGCGGTCGGCGCGTGCATCGATGCGCGGGGCTCGGATGGCACCCCGTTGGCTGATGGCTGACACGTTCTGGGGCTCGAGCGAAGGCCTCGCCTACTTCAAGGAGCGCGCTGGCTTCGAGCCGTACACGGTCCGCTGGGTCTGGATCGACCGCGGCGCTGCTGAGCTAGTCGCGCGAAGGTGACGCTGGTGGCCCAGCGTCCATGATCGACCGATACGAAGCGAGCAGTCGCGTCGCGTTGCGGTCGACGTCGTAGTCGCGGAGCACATGGGCGCGAAGTCGGTCGGCAGCGGCCCGGGCGACATCGGGCGAGTCCCGGAAGACCCTCAAGGCGTCGCGAACTGCGCCGGTGGAAACCTCCGGGAGAATGACACCCCGGTCGTCCCCGAGGAGCTCCGGAATCCCGCCGACGGCGCTGGCGATCACGGGCAACCCGATTGAGCCAGCCTCCACGAGCACAGTCGGGAGCCCCTCGCCATAGGAGGGGAGCACCAGGACGTCGGCTGCCGACATGTAGCGGACCACCTCGTCGTGCGTCCGGGAACCCGCGTAGACGATCCTTCCCTGGCCGCGCCGATCGTCGGTTCCTAGTCCAGCCAACGGGCCAGGGCCGACGAGAACGATGGAGAACGGGTCGCCTAGCTCGAGCACCGCCTCGACGAGCTCCGGCACCCCCTTCACTGGAACCAGCCTGCCAACGAAGAGGACAAGGAGGCGATCGTCCGGCAGTCCGAGCGCGCGGCGAGCCTCGAGTCGCGGGAGGGCCGCCGCCGCGATCGCATCATGGTGGACGCCCAGCGGGAGGTGGAGAGCCTCGATCCCGGCGAGCGAGCGCACGCGGTCGGCGAGCGCTCCGCTGACCGTGTAGACCGCCGCAGCCCCTCGGATCGCCCTGCGAAGATCCCCGAGGCGCTCGGGGTGAAGGTCCGGCCACCAGTTGAGGTCACCGCCATGGAAGGTCAGCACGTACGGAACGCTGGCGCGTGCAGCGAGGCGCTCGGCGGCGAGACCGATGATCGAGTAGTGGCCGTGGACCAGCCGCGCCCCGGCCCAGCGCTGGCGGTCCCGCCAGGCAGCGTCCGCAGTGAACCGGTCCGGCATTGCCCAGCTCGGCTGCCTCGGAACGTTCGGGAAGCGTGGCCGCATCACGGCGATTTCCCCATCTCGCTCCACGCGAGGGGCGAGAGCGTGGCCGCGCCACTTGGCGCTCAGGTGGGCAAGTGGCCACGGAACGGCGGGAACGGGTGCCACGACGGCTAGAGAGCCCGGCGCGGGCCAGGGCCCGAGCCTGGGTAGCGGAAGAAGATGCCGCTCACAGTGTCCCCGGACCACGGATACGACGAGGTGAGCCATACAACCTCAGTCACGTTGTGCTCCTCGTGGTGATCCCTGGCGTTGCGCGGCGTGGCAGCCGAGCGCTCGAGGTCAAGGTGGCTGGGATGACCGATGAGCTCGTGGCCGGTGCGACGACACGACGGCGCTCCTGCGCGGCAAGGAAGGCGAGACCCGCGGCTAGCCCGATCGCGACCCAGACCTGCTTCCGGTTGCCGACGATATCAATGAAGAGCGCGTTGAACATGAGCGACGCGAGGATCGCCTGCACGAGGAGGCCATCCGGCCCCCACCCGCGCCGGACGATGAGAGGGACGACGAAGAGCGCGAGGAGGACGAGCCCGACAACACCGAGTTCCCCGGCGGTGCCGACAACGATGTTGTGCGGCCCTTCATTCGTTCCGATCGCTCCGACGTTCGCGGAGCGAACGACCGCGGGCGTGAAGGCGACCGGAAAGTTAGCGTACCCGACGCCGATGATTGGTGACGACTCGAAGATCTGGACGCCGACCGACCAGATATCGGTCCGTCCAGCCCCGCCGGTCGATGTCGCCGTCTCGGCGCGATCTGCGACCAGGCTCGCGACGCCCGGGATCTGGAGTGTCGCGACGAGGAGGGCCGAGTACGCCGACGGCGATCACCGCCCGGCGGATCCCGAGCCGGGGGAGCAGCAGGACGAAGATCACGACGATCGCGGCGAGCCAGACGCTCCGCGTCCCCGACAGGGCGATTCCGGCAGTGCACAGGAGAGCCACTACGCCGGAAGCAAGGACTCGCCGTCCCTGCAGCGCTTCGTGAAGGCTGAAGATGAGCGCCGGCAGGAGCAGGGTGGCGAACTGGGCAGGGTTCTGCCCCGCGATTGCCGCGGTTCGTCCGTCCGCCGCAACACCAACGACGAGATACACCACGATTCCAATCGCCGCTGTTCCTGCGGCCGAGATCGAGTAGACCCACAGAAGCGGGCGCACGACCGTCGGGTCGTGGAGCACCACGTCAGCGATGAGGAAGCCGACGATCACCAGTTGGATCAGGGTCTGGAGCTGGCCCTGGGTCGTGCCGGAGTCGAGGGCCCACGTGAGGCTAAGCGCCGCCCAGCCCGCGTACGCCCAACCCGCGAGGGGGAGGGCGCCGGGCACCAGCCGGCCCAGCCGGGGGAGCGCGTAGACCACCGCGAAGGCGATGCCGGCCCACCGGCTCAGGGTTCCGAGACCTGAGATGGTCACCAATTCCTCGATCGGGATGAGCGCTACGAAGACGAACAGCGAGAGCAGCGGCCAACGGATGCTCAGGAGGACTAGCGCAACCCCGCCCGCCAGGCCGACGGCGACGAGCGGGTCCATCATTGCGGCAACCAAGGCCGCTGCGACGCCGGCGATGGTCGCGCCGACGATCTGAACGACGACGGTGAGACGATCGCCGGCGAGCGTGCGCATCCGGAGGAGCGGCACCGCGATCACCTCGTGAGTATCCCGTGGGGGCTCGGACTTGTCGAGCGCGGCACGCGGGCTCGGTGCCGCCGGCACGCCGCTACGGGGTCACCGTGTTGTCTGCCACGATGAGACCTTCGCTCAGGCCCTGGTGATCACTGAGGAAGTTGCCGGCCCCCCAACCGCTCGCGGTATTGCCGATGACCCTGACATCGACAGTGTGGTAGGTGGTCACTGCATCCTGTGACGTCGCGAGTGGGTTCACGAGTCGGTTGCCGACGATGCTTACGTCCGTCGCGCGACGACCGCTCCCATCGCTCGTGATCATGACCCCACGCATGACCCCGCTCACCGTGTTGTTGGTGAACGAGATCCGGACGCCCGCGTGGGTATCGAGCCCGTGCCAGGTCGGGACGGTCTCGACGCGGTTCCCGTCGACCACCACGTCGGTCGAGACGGCGCCGCCCTCGTTCGAGACGGCGATCCCGTAGGCGTTGCCTCCCTTGGTGGAGGAGCCCTTCACGCCGATCCTGCGGATGACGTTGCCGTCGACCCGGCCACCGCTGGCGGAGATGACCATGATCCCGGCGTAGACGGCGTCCTCGATCGTGGTGCCGGTGATGCGGGAGTTCGTCGACGGGCCGACCCAGATCCCCGCGTTGCCGAACGTGCGGATCGTCGAGTTGCGCACGACGAGGTTGGAGATGGAGCCCGTTGTGAGCACGCCGACCTCGTTCCAGCTGTAGGTGGTCGCCTGGGCTCCCGTGATCACGAGGGAGTCGAGCGTTACGTCGGAGGCCGTGACGATGAAGCCCCGCTGGTTCGCCGGCACGTAGACCTTCGCCCCGATCAGCGTCAGCGGCTTCTTGATGGTCGCCCCTGCGGCGTACGTGCAACCGCTGAGGTCAAGTGTGCTGCCCGAAGCGGCCGCGTCCACCTTGGCCTGCAGGGACGACCCGCACGAGGCGGGCTCCTGGCGGACCGCCGAGGTGCTCGTCGCCGGCCACCCCACGATCGACCGCGTCCACCCGGAGCGGGAGCGGGCGGGGTCCGTTCGGCCGGCGGCCCCAGCCGTGCGCTTCGACACGAAGGAAGTCACATGCCCGTGGCGGGACGGCGCATTCCTCCAGACGGCATCCAGCGAGGCGCTCTTCGTGAAGAGGGAGCGAACGTAGTACGTCGGTGAGGCGGCGTACTCGGCTATGACGGCCGAGGCGCCGGCGGCCAGGAACCCGGCCCCGTAGTTGTCGACGCGGCGACGGGCGGTCGTGAGGGAGGGCTCCGCGTACCCGGACGGGCTCAATCCCGAGGCGTAATCAGTGCGATGCAGGAGCACGACTGCCCTTGGGGCCAGCGACACCGTCCGGATGTAGGACTCCCCATAGTGGCGTTTCGTCGAGTTGTCCACCCCGGCGATTGGGTTGAGCGCCAAGCCGTTCTGCCTGGCCGGTTTCCGGACGGAGCTGGTGACCGACGGATAACCGGAACCGCGACCGACGTAGACCACCACCGAGGCGCCGGTCATCGCCGTCTTGACCCGGCTCCACGTGGCGTTCGGCGTGTAGACCTTGACGACGTTCGGCGTGTACTTGAGGGCCTCGCGAGCCGCGGAGTTGGCCCAGTCTCGGTTGGCGGCGGTCTTCGCGCCGGCAGGTCCCACGATGACCGCGACCTTGAGCCCGCTCGCTGCGGTCGCGGAAGCGGGAGAAATCGCGAAGCCGGCGGATCCAGCGAGAACGATCGCGGCGACGATGACGAGACCGAGGCGGGCCAGGCGGCCGGTGCCCCGCGGGGCGCCTTCAGACATTGACAAGGACATGTCTCCGCTCTTCCGGAACGCCGCATGATGAAGCGGCGACGGAGTGGTGGGCCGCATCAGCGGGCTCGGCGCCTGCGTCGGGTGCCAAGCTAAGGTGACGCCGGACGCGCACGAGTCGGCACGGGATGTCCGCGGCCGTCCCGCTGACACGGCAGGCTGCCGGAGCAGCCTCGATTGGTTGGGTCCTTCTGTCCGACCGAGGGAACTACGCCGGCTGGGGGACCGGGCAGGGCTCGTGCGGTCGCGGTCGGAGCGGTGGCCGTAGAACGTGGAGACCGCGCGCATCGACATCGCGAAGTATCGCCCAGATGTCAGGACGGCGCTGGGCCGGGTCCTTCCCGCCACCGGCCCGGGCCGGATCACCGGTCGTCTGCGTGGCCGTCGCTCCGTGTCGCTACGGCTTCATCGTGTTCCCTGAGACGACGATCCCGGTGCTCAGGCCTTGGTAGTCGTGGAAGAAGGAGGCGCTGCCCCAGCCGCTAGAGGTGTTGCCGATGACGGTGACTCCCTTGACGGCATAGGCGGTCACCGTCGTCAGGTTCGTGGTTGCTGGTGACGGGCTCAGGAAGCTGTTGCCGGTGGCGGTGACGCTGGTGGCATAGCGCCCGTAGCTGTCGCTCGTGATGAAGAGGGCTCGTGGGGCCCCGCTCACCGTGTTGTTGGTGAACGAGATCCGGACGCCCGCGTGGGTATCGAGCCCGTGCCAGGTCGGGACGGTCTCGACGCGGTTCCCGTCGACCACCACGTCGGTCGAGACGGCGCCGCCCTCGTTCGAGACGGCGATCCCGTAGGCGTTGCCTCCCTTGGTGGAGGAGCCCTTCACGCCGATCCTGCGGATGACGTTGCCGTCGACCCGGCCACCGCTGGCGGAGATGACCATGATCCCGGCGTAGACGGCGTCCTCGATCGTGGTGCCGGTGATGCGGGAGTTCGTCGACGGGCCGACCCAGATCCCCGCGTTGCCGAACGTGCGGATCGTCGAGTTGCGCACGACGAGGTTGGAGATGGAGCCCGTTGTGAGCACGCCGACCTCGTTCCAGCTGTAGGTGGTCGCCTGGGCTCCCGTGATCACGAGGGAGTCGAGCGTTACGTCAGAGGCCGTGACGATGAAGCCCCGCTGGTTCGCCGGCACGTAGACCTTCGCCCCGATCAGCGTCAGCGGCTTCTTGATGGTCGCCCCTGCGGCGTACGTGCAACCGCTGAGGTCGAGTGTGCTGCCCGAAGCGGCCGCGTCCACCTTGGCCTGCAGGGACGACCCGCACGAGGCGGGCTCCTGCGTGGGAGGCGGCGTCGGTGTCGATGTGGGGGCAGGTGATGCCGATGGCTTCGGCGAAGGCGTCGGGCTCGACGTCGGTTCCGGGGTGGGGGTCGCGGTCGGGGCCGGCGTCGGCGTCGGGTCGGGCGTCGGTGGGAGCGACGGCGTTGGCTGGGGACTTGCGTCCGCCTCGGGTGGCGGCGTCGCCTCGGGGCCGGCGTCGCCTCGGGTGCCGGCGTCGGGGCCGGCGTGGCAGCTCGCGTCGAACTTCTTCGGCTTCTTCGGGCCGCGGATCACGACCGCGTCGACGGTGAACTTCGGGTGGTCGGCCGTGCCGACGACCTCGACGGTCACGGTGTGGGTGGCGGCGGTGTCCCACGTCGCCACGAACAGCGTCTGCTGGGCCTTGTACGTCTCGCTGTAGGCGCTGACCGTCTTCACCCGGCGGCCGTCGACGTAGATGCGGGCCGAGCCGCGGCGGTGGTTCTTGGGGCCGACGAGCGCGATGCCGCGTGCCCCTGAACGTCACGGTCAGGCGGGCGCCGCGCTCCAGCGCGGTCAGGGCGCGGCCGCCCTGGAAGCCGCTCGTGGTGGCGGCGATACCAGGTTCCCTTGGTGGTGATCTTCCGCGTCGTCTCCTGGAGCGTCTGGGTCGCGTACTCGACCTTCCAGGCCGTTGCCAGCTCGGTGGCGCCGTACCTGGCGGCGGCCGGCTCGGAGGACGGAAGCGTGAGGGCGACGATGCCGACGAGCGACCGCGGCGACCATCAGCCAGCGGCGGCGGCCGGCGACGGGTCGTCGAGGGGCGTGCGATCCGGCGGCGGGTGCGGCGCGTTCGTCGATCCAGCGCGAGCCATCCCAGAACATCGATCGGCTCCATTCGGCAACCCGGCTGACTCGGAGAGTCCCGTGGCTTTGCGGCCCCGCCTCGCGACGGGTGTGCCATTTCGAGGAGCCGGACGGCCGAGGGGCGACCGCGGCACCTGTGACGTATGGCGACCCTACAGGACGCGGGGCAGCGCGGGCCAGCGGCGCATGGGTACGGGTCGAGTCGGCCGAGTGACTACGAAGGACGGGCCGCACCGACCCCCACCCTCCCCGACCGCCCTCATGGCCGGTCGCACGGGCACGCCGCACCCCCGGGCACGGTGCTCGCCCGCACCGGCGGACCGTCCGTGGGCGGTGGCTACCGGTCAGGCAGGCGCGCCGTCGGCGGGGACGAACCCGAGCAGCTCGCGCGCGCTCTCGAGATCCCACAGGCGCCGAGGGTTGTTCGACGTGCCGTAGACGACGGCCCAGTGAGGAGGTGCGTCGAGCGCAGCCCGGACAGACGCGCGCAGTCTCGGTGGCTCAGCCATGTCGCTCGGAGGCGGTGTCGGGCTTCCTCGGCCGTGAGATCGGGGAACGGCTCGAACGGGCGGCCGGCGTGCGCAAGGGTCGGGTCGTCGTCCGGCAGGACCGTCCCGATCCGGAGGCAGACGACGTCCATCCCGTGGCGGTCCGCGTACAGCCGGCCGACCGCCTCGCCGAACACCTTGGAAGCGCCGTAGAGCGAATCTGGTCGGACCGGGGTGACCGTGTCGAACGTACGCACGTCCGCGAGGTCGTAGATCGCGGGGGCCGCCTCCGCCTCGTACATGCCGATGACGTGGTTCGACGAGGCGAAGACAACGCGCCGGACGCCGTGCTCTCGCGCCGCCTCGAAGACGTTGTACGTCCCCGCGATGTTGGTGGTGAGCACGTCATCCCATGACGTGTCCACCGATGACGCCGCCGCGAGGTGGACGACGGCATCCATCCCGTCGAAGGCGGGCTTGATCGACGCCAGGTCGCGGATGTCGCCGACGTGGAACGGTGGAGCAGCGGGCTCGCGAGCCAGGGAGGACAGCTCATAGTCCTGGCCCAAGTGCTGGCGCACGACACCGGCGATGAGCCCGTTCGCCCCGGTCACGAGAACTCGACGGAGCTCACCCACGATTGCCCCCTTGCCGTCCTGGCTCGGTCTTCGCCGATAGGATTGCATCATGAAGCCCGACAGACACCCGCGTGCCGGCGAAGGTCCCGTCCTGGTCCTCGATCCCGTCGGTCGCCACGCCGTCGCAGCGGTCCGTGGGCTGGGGCGCGCCGGCTGGGACGTGGTCGTTGCCGGCGCAGACCGCCGGATCGATGCCCTTGCCGCGTGGTCGAGATACGCCACGGGCGGATACGAGCGCGTCCCCGATCCCCACGGGGAGGCGGAGCCGTTCGAGGTGGCCCTCCGGGAGCTCGTGCAGCGCCGGGGATGCCAGGCGATTGTCGCCATCTCCGACTCGACGATCGCTCGTCTGCGCGAGCTCGACGTGGGGGTGCCGACCGTCCCGAGAATGGATTCGGGCCTCGACCGGGTCCTCGACAAGGCGGGCCTCGGGGCTGTGTGCGCGGACGCTGGCGTCATGTACCCGCCCACGTGGGCGCCGGAGGGCGCCGGCGCGGCAATCGCGGGCTGGCCGCGCATCGTCAAGCCGCGCCGGACCGCCGTCGCGCGGCCCGGCGGGGTGGTCGAGCGTACAGGCGCCTTCGTGGTCCACGACCAGGCGCAGCAGGACACCGCAGTTGCGGAGATCCGGGCGATCCGGCTGGAGCCGATCATCCAGGAACGCGTCGAACGGGCCGAGAAGGTCAACGTCTCGATCGTGCGACGCGCCGGTCGCTCCAGCTTCCGGATCGCCTATCGAGTCCTTCATGAGTATCCGCCGCAAGGCGGTCAGGCGGCCGTGCTCGTGAGCCTCGACCCGCGCCGAGGGATCGGCGCCCGGGCGCTCGAGGCGGCCGAGCGAGTGTGCGATGCCGCGGGCTACAACGGCCTGGCGAACGTCGAGTTCTATCGCCAGGAGGACGGCAGGCTCTGCCTCATCGAGGTGAACCCGCGCGTGTGGGGTTCCGCGTGGTTCCCGGAGCGCCTGGGCCTGCGACCGGTCGAGCGCGCCGTCCTCGAGGCGCTGGGCGAGGATCTGCTCCCGCCGCGTGACTACCCGGCGGGCCGCCGGTTCCACCGGCCCACCCTCGTCGCCCAGTGGCTGGTCGCCCCGGGCTCCGAGCGGGGCCCCGCCCGACGTCTCCTCTCTTCGCTCCGACCGTGGGACGTCTTCGACCTCGTCTCGGTGACCGACCCGATGCCGTTCGTCGCGGGCGTCCGGCGCATGGTCCTTCGCTCCCGCGAGGAGCTCACTCGGCGGCAGGATCCGGCTCGGCGGCACCCTCGTCGCCGCTGACGGTCCGGAAGAACCGGGCGTGGCGGGCCTGGAGGCGGCCGATGAGATCGTCGGTGTCGAGCGTGGTGATCGCGAGCGACGAGACCCCGTGGACCCGGTACCGGCCGACGATCTCGCGGACGTGGACGCCGCGATACCCGTGCGAGGCGAAGCTGAGCCAGAGGTCGTAGTCCTCCCAGCCGAGCTCGAGGGCCGGGTCCGTGACGTAGCCGCCGACCTCCCGCCAGGCGCCGACGCGGACGAGAGCCATCGCGTCGATGTAGTGGGAGCGGGCGAGGCGGCGCTCGTCCCAGCCCTCGAGGCCCATGAGCCCGAGGCTGCCCGCCTCGCCGAAGCGCTCGATGATCCCGTACGCGAACGCGGCCTCCGGGTCGCCGAGCAGGCCCTCGCGGAGCTTCGCCAGGCCGCGCGGGTACACGAGGTTGTCGGCGTCGAGGACGAAGGCCAGCGGCGCCCGGGCATGCTCGAACGCGAGGTTCCGAGCGCGCTGCACGCCGGTATTGACGTGCTGCTCGAGGAACATGATCGCGGCGTCGGGCCGCTCGTCCATGATCGAGCGCACGACCGCCGGGCCGTCATCGGACGACCGATCGTCGATCACGATCACCTCGACGCCGACATCCTCGCTCGCGAGCGCGCTCTCGATGGCCGTGCGCACGAAGCGCCCGTAGTTGTACAGGGAGACGATCACGCTGATGTCGGCCGGGGTCGCCGCGTCCCAGCCCGGCGTCGTCGTGGTCCGGACGAGCGGCGCGCCGGGCTCCTCGACGGAGTGACGGACGTGGGCAACCTCGCGGCGCAGCCCCCGGATCTCCACGAAGAGGCGCTTGAGGACGGCGTTCTGGCGCATCACCGCCGCGTGGACGGGGTCGACCGCGGGCAGCTCGTCGGGATCCGCCGGCGGCGGTTCGGGCGGCGGGGCCGCCGCATGGCGACGCGGGCGGGCGGCCCGGGCGTCGGCCGCCTCCACGATCGTCCGGGCCGAGTCCTCCAGGCGGACGTTCTCGCGGAAGAACGCCGCGCCCGCGGCGCGGATCTCCTCGAGTCGCTCGGGCTCCGCGAGGAGCCGATCGATCGTCGGGCCGAGGTGCCCGTGGTCCACGCTCACGAAGTGGCGTCCCGGGTCGAGCGGCGTCGCGCCGGACGAGAGCTCCGAGACGAATAGGCAGCCGTTGGCGAGCGCCTCGTGGGCCCGGAGCCACTCGAACAGGGGGTCGTCTGCAGGGTGGAGGTTCATGACGATCTTCGCCCCGCCGAGAAGGCACAGCTTCTCCTCGCCTGAGACGAACCCGTCCGCCGGCTCGAGACGGCTGGCGACTGCCTCCGTGAACCGCAGGTCGGTGTCGTGGCGGGAGAGGTAGGGTGCCGCCGCCGCCATGAGGCGGAGCCGTCGTGGCGTGGACGTGCCGAGGAAGACGACGTCGGTGGGCCGGGTTGCCACCCCGCCGGTCCCCCGGTCGATCGCCGGGTCGTATCCCAGGCGGAAGCGCCGAACCGGCAGCCCGGCGGTCGCGAACGCCGAGACACCGGCGTCGGAGACGTCGAGGACGGCGAGTGCATCCGTCGCGTATCGGAGCGTCGTGCCCCACTCGGACGCCGACGGCCGGGCGGTCGAGATGAGGACGGCCCGCTCCAGGTGCTGCCCGAGGGCGGCCGGGGTCGCCTCGAGGTGTGGATAGACGTCGTGGGGCGCGAGGGTCACGGTGACTCGACCCGGGCGGGTTGGCGGGAGGCGGTCCTCCGCGACCTCGACCTCGTGGCCGAGGCCGACCAGGGCCCGCTGGATGCCGAGGGCTGCCTCGACCACCGGAAGCGGGGTCGCGCTGCTGAGCAGGATGTCGTATGCCGTCGTCACGAAGATGCGCCCTCTCGGCTGGCACGTTCTCGGCCGCGCGTCCGTGCAGCGGCCGCCGCGTGCGCCATCATACGAGCGTCGGCGGGCTCGCCTGCCGGCGAGGCACCCGAGCGCAGGGAGGCAGTAGTGGCGGACGAGGAGCGGCGACCGGGATACGACGGCCCGGACGACGGCGGCGCGGCCCGCCTCGCCGAGGCCGCCGATCGCTGGTGCAATTGGGGCCGCTGGGGGCCGGACGACGAGCTCGGCACGCTCAACTTCATCACCCCCGAGATGGTCGTCGCGGCCAGCCGCCTGGTGCGCCGGGGCACCGTCTTCAGCCTCGCCATCGAGTTCGGCGCTTCCGGCCCGCAGAACGGGTTCCTCCGCCGCTTCAACCCGATGACGTACATGCTGCGCGACGGGAGCGATGCATACGCCCGGGAGATGCCGGGAGCACCGCGAGGCATCGGCGCGGCCGACGACGTCCTCATCCTGCCGACCCAGGGCGCGACGCAATGGGACTCCCTCGCCCACATCTTCTACGACGGCACGATGTGGAACGGCTACGACTGCCGCCTCGTGAGCAGCCTCGGAGCCGAGCGGAACGACATCGCCGGCTACCGCGACCGCATCGTCGGCCGCGCGGTGCTCCTCGACGTGCCGCGCCACCTCGGGATCGACTGGTGCGAGCCGAGCTTCCCGATCGGCGGCGGCCTGCTCGACGCCGTGGCAGCGGCCGAGCGCGTGGCCGTCGGGACCGGCGACATCGTCCTCGTCCGGACCGGGCAGCTGGCAGCCTGTCGGGCCGTCGGCTCGTGGGGCGACTACGCCGGCGGCGACGCCCCCGGCCTGGACTTCGACTCCCTCGGCTGGGTCTTCGAGCGCGAGATCGCGGCCCTCGCCACCGACACGTACAGCGTCGAGGTGCGGCCGGGCGAGATCGCGTACGCCAGCTTCCCCTGGCATCGGGTGGCGATCCCCCGGATCGGGCTCTGCGTCGGCGAGATCTTCGACCTGGAGGCGCTAGCCGAGGACTGCGCGCGGGACGGCGTCTACGAGATGCTCCTGAGCGCCAACCCGCTGCCCGTGCCGGGTAGCGTCGGAGGCCCGATCAACCCGACCGCGATCAAGTAGACGGCTGACGAAGCGGCCCGCCGATCTGGTGCGACGGTCTCGGGTCGCGGCACCTGGCGGCCACGGCCTCAGTCGGTGCGGTACGCCGGGAAGTAGCCCGTCAGGTCGCCGGGGTCGAGGGTTGGGTCGCGGGCGGCCGCGAGGTTGCCGTACTCCTCCTCGTCCAGGACGACCCGCAACGTGTGGTAGGGGTGCCGCCGCGGGGAGAAGCCGGCCTTGAAGTGGAGCAGGAGTCATCGGCTCCTCCAACCCCGCCGCCGAGATGGAACGAGTGGCTGCCGCGCTGGCGCGACCAGGTAGCGATGAAGTGAACCATGAGCTTGGCCGGCTCACCGCGCCCATACGCTTCGTCGGATCCCATCAGGTGGTATTCCACGAGCCCGTTGGTCACGACGAACAGCCCTGCCGCGGCGACAGTCGAGCCGTCCTCGACGACGGCCAGATGGAGACGGTCTCCGAGGGCACCCCGCAGCTGGTCGAAGTACTCGTCGTCGAAGTAGTAGTACGCGGTTGCCTCGCGCCGATCCATCGTCGCCCGATAGAGCCGTCGGAACTCCGCATATCGGTCGAAGCTGCGGTCGACGCGCGCAACCAGGCCGCGCTGTGTTGCTCGAAGGATGTCGCGGCGGTGGTTCCGGCGCATCTGGTCCCAGATGACCGAATCCCGGAGGTGCAGGTCGATGCTGATCGTGGCGCCGTGGCCGACGACCGCGCCGACGCCATCCGGCACGACCGGGTTCAGCAGCGGGTGAAAACGCACGAACAGCGATACAAGTCCCGCATCCCGAAGGGCTTCAACGCCCGCGGTGAGAGCCTCCCTCGTGAAGGATGGGTCATCGGTGCCTCCGACGAGCGGGCCGGGGTAGCCATACGGGGACGTGGCATCGGCTCGCATGGAGTTCGGGATCGGACGCACGATGATGGGGAGATACAGCTTCCGGGGGCCGTCCTCGACAAGCAGCGCTCGTGCCGTTCCACGCTCGTGGGCTGCCGAGAGCAGTACGTACGCAGGCAGGTGGTAGAAGTCGTGAGGCGTCTCCTCCACGAGAGCGCTGCACTCCCACGACGCGACGTCGACGAGACGAGCCTTCACCGGCCGCTCCCTGGTGGTGTGGGGCGTGATGGTCGGAGATCACTCCGTGACTCGGCCGTCCGCCGATCGTCCACTGAGAGTCAGGCGCGCCGAGCCCCCTACGACGGTGGTCTCGGGGGCGACGTCCCGGACCACAACGGAACCGGCGCCGACGACTGCCCCGCGCCCGATCCGCACCTTCGGGAGAATGACGCACCCCATGCCGAGCGTGGCACCTTCCTCGATAACGCAGCCGCCGCCGACGTGCACACCCGGGTAGAGGCTGGCGAAGGCCTCGATGACGACGTCGTGGCCGATGGTGCAGTTCACGTTGACGTGCGCGTGGCGGCCGATCGCCACGTTGGCGGTCACCCGGGAGCCGGCCCCGATGATGACGCCCTCGTCCGTGGTGACGCTCCGGCCGACGGTGGCCGAGGGGTGGACGAGGATCGCGGCCGGCCGGCCCGCCGCTCGCGCCAGCAGGTCGAGCCGCCGCCGCGGGGCGGGATTGCCGACGGCGATGACGACGGTCGTCGCAAGATCGGCCAGGCGGGCCGAGGTGCCGAGCATCGGCGCTCCCAGGCGCCCGATGACCCCCTCGTCGGTGACTGCGTCGTCGATGAAGCCGAGGACCTCGAACGCGGGTGACACGCCGTTGATGTCGCGGATCATCTCGAGGACCTCGCGGCCGAAGCCGCCGGCCCCGACGATGACGAGCGGGACGAGCGCGGGCTCGATCGCGGTCATCGCGGTGTCCCGTCCGCTGTTCGCACCGACTCCTCCGTCTCTCACCGGCACCGCTTCGGCGGTCGAAGAGCGGAGGAAGTGTACGCCAGCCCGCTCAGCCGCCGTGGAGCCTGGCGACCTCACGGCGCAGGGGCTTCCCCGACTCGTTCCGGGGCAGCGTCGCGACGACGACGACGCGCGCCGGCGTTCGCTGCGCACCGAGGCGCTCGCGGCAGAACAGCAGCAGCTCGCGCTCGTCGAGCGCGACCGCGGTGCGCGCGACCACGACGGCGACGGGGACCTCGCCGAGCAGTGGATCGGGAGCGCCGACCACCACCACCTCGGCGACGTCAGGGTGACCTGCCACGACGTGCTCGATCTCGATCGGGCTCACGCGGTGCCCGCCCACCTTGAGGAGATCGCGGACCCGCCCCCGG
Organism: uncultured Chloroflexia bacterium; assembly: GCA_963736545.1. Classification (GTDB taxonomy): domain Bacteria; phylum Chloroflexota; class Limnocylindria; order Limnocylindrales; family CSP1-4; genus CTSoil-043. Next base: position 1,587,840 of record CAVTPA010000001.1, on the reverse strand, counting down.
TGGTAGAAGAAGCCGTCGTCGTCGCGCTCGGCCAGGTCGCCGGTCCACAGCCACCCGTCGTGGAGGATCTCGGCCGTCCCCTCGGGATCGTCGAGATAGCCCGGCGTCACGTTCTGCCCCCGAGCGACGATCTCGCCGACGTCGCCCACCGGCAGCTCTCGTCCCTCCTCGTCGACGACCCGCAGCTCGACGCCGGGGATGGCAATGCCGATCGAGCCCCGGTGGGCCGCTGCGGCCTCCGGCGGGAGGTACGAGAGCCGGGCCGTCGCCTCGGTCTGGCCGTACATCACGAAGAGGGATGCCGGGCTGAACGCCGACCGGACCCAGTCGATCGTGTCGGGGGCCATGGCGCCGCCGGCCTGGGTGAGGTATCGGAGGCGGGGGAGCGGGATCGTGGACACGTCCACCTGGCGCCGGATGACCTCGAACGTCAGCGGGACGCCGGCGAAGCCGGTGCAGCCTTCCGCGCCCATCGCCTCGAGGATCGTCCGCGGGAATGCCATGCGGTGGTCGAGGAAGACCGACCCACCGACGAGGAGGTGCGTCTGCAGCACGCTGCGGCCGTAGCAGTACGAGAGCGGCAGCGTGAGCATCGCCCGGTCGTCGGGGCCCAGACCGAGGTACGCCACGATCGACCGGCTGTTGGCGTCGATGTTGCCGAATGTCTGGATGACGCCGTTGGGTCGCCCCGAGCTGCCGGACGTGTACAGGACGAGGGCGGCCTGGTCCGGGTCGAGGATCGGGGCGGGAGCCGGCCTGGGCGGCGGAAGATCCGGATCGACGGTTCCGTCGACGCGGAGATGGACAGCGGGGATCGGCCCCAGGGCCCGGCGGATCGGCTCCGTCAGCGGACCGTCGTGCAGCACCCAGGCCCGCTCGAGGGTGCGCCCGACCAGGGCGGACTCCCACGTCGAGGCGTCCCGTCCCCAGATGAACGCGTGGCCGACGCCGCTCCGGGCCACGACCTCCCCGAGGGCGTCGGCGCTCCACTCGCGGCTGACCTCGACGGAGGTCGCGCCGAGCGCGTTGAGCGCCAGCCCGGCGACGACCGTGGCCGGGGCGTTCGGGAGCGCGAGGAGGACCCGGCTGCCCGGGCCGATCCCGGTGGCCGCGAGGTGGCCGGCGAGCGTGCGCACGCGGGCGGCGAGGTCGCCGTACGTGAGGCGCGCCGCCGGGCTGGCAACGGCCGGCGCGTCGGGCGCCCGTTCCGCGCGGAAGAACAGCCAGTCGGCGAGGAACGGCGTCGGCGGGAGCGACGTGGCCGCCAGCCGTTGCCCGTGGTCACCACCGCTTGTCGTCACCGTTCGTCCCGGACCCCCGTGCCTGCCATAGACTCCGCTTCGTTGCACCGTCGAGCGTGCTCGATGCCGGCCGAGAGCCGGAGCTGCCCGCGGGGAGTCGCCACCCATGTTCTCACGAGACGTGCTCCGCATCGACGCCGGCGCGGAGGTCGAGCGCATCGCCGTGCTCCTGCGCGGGGTCGTCCTGGGCGACCTGCGCCGCCGCGGGATCGTCGTGGGCCTGTCGGGCGGGATCGACAGCTCGGTGGTGGCCGCCCTCGCGGCCCGCGCGCTCGGTCCGGAGCGCGTCCTCGGCCTGCTCATGCCCGAGCGCGACTCGTCGGCGGATGCGCTGCGGCTGGGCCGCCTGCTGGCCGAGCAGCTCGGCGTCGACGTTCGGGTGGAGGAGATCGACGGGACCCTCGATGCGCTCGGCTGCTACGAGCGCCAGGCGGAGGCGGCGCGGATGGTGTTCCCCGAGTACGGGGAGGGATGGCGCTGCAAGCTGGTCCTGCCGTCGCTCCTCGAGGGTGACCGCCTGAACGTCCCGCAGCTTGCGGTGGCCGATCCCTCCGGCGCGGAACGGCGAGCCCGTCTCTCGCCACCCGCCTTCCTGCAGCTCGTGGCCGCCACGAACTTCAAGCAGCGGACGCGAATGGCGATGGCCTACTACCACGCCGACCGCCTCGCCTATGCGGTGGCGGGAACGCCCAACTACGTCGAGTACGACCAGGGCTTCTTCGTCAAGCAGGGCGACGGCGCGGCCGACGTGAAGCCGATCGCCCACCTCTACAAGAGCCAGGTCTTCGCGCTCGCCGAGCACCTCGGAATCCCTGCCGAGATCCAGGCCCGCCAGCCCACGACCGACACGTACTCCCTGGCCCAGACGCAGGAGGAGTTCTACTTCGCCCTGCCGTACGCGGAGATGGATCTCTGCCTCTGGGCGGTCGACCACGGCGTGCCGGCCGCCGAGGTGGGCCCGGCGATCGGCCTCACCGCGGAGCAGGTCGAGGGGGTCTTCCGCGACATCGCAGCGAAGCGCCGCGCGGGTCGCTACCTCCATCACGTGCCGGCGCCGTTCGCGCACCCCTGACCGTGTGCGGAATCGCCGGGTCGGTCGCCCTGCGGGACGACCTGCCGGAACCCTCGCTCGACGACGTCGTGGCGATGATCGGCGCCCTGCGGCACCGCGGCCCCGATGAGCACGGCGCCTATCGCGACCGGCGGGCCGCCCTCGGGCACGCCCGCCTGTCGATCATCGACCTGACGACCGGCCAGCAGCCGCTGACGAACGAGGACGGCTCGCTGTGGGTCGTCTTCAACGGCGAGATCTTCAATCACGTCGAGCTGCGCGCGGAGCTCGAGGCCCTCGGCCACCGGTTCCGGACGCGGAGCGACACCGAGGTGATCGTCCACGCCTGGGAGGCCTGGGGCGAGCATGCCTTCGCCCGGTTCAACGGCCAGTTCGCCATCGCGCTCTGGGACGCCGTCGCCGGCTCGCTCGTCCTCGCCCGCGACCGGCTCGGCGTCCGGCCGCTCTACCTCTGTGAGCACGGCGGACGTCTCTGGTTCGCCAGCGAGGTGAAGGCGCTCTTCGCCGGCGACCCGACGATCCCGCGTGCGCTCGACCCCGTCGGGCTCGCCGAGACGTTCACGTTCTGGACGACGACCCCGCCGCAGACGGTCTTCGCCGGGGTGACGGAGCTGGAGCCCGGCCACGTCCGGACGATCGTGGCCGGCCGGTCGACGGATCGCGCCTTCTGGGAGCCGCGCTATCCGGTCGACGCCGCCTCGACGTTCGCCGGCGACGTCGAGGACGCCACCCGGGCCGTACGGGCCCGCCTCGAGGAAGCCGTTCGGCTGCGGATGGTCCGGGCCGACGTCACCGTCGGCAGCTACCTCTCGGGCGGTCTCGACAGCTCGCTCGTCGCCGCGCTCGGCCGTCGCGCCACCGGCGATCGTCTCAAGACGTTCGCGATCCGCTTCGAGGATCCCGAGTACGACGAGTCGGCGTTCCAGCGGACGATGGTCGCCTCGCTCGGGAGCGAGCATCACGAGATCGCGGTGAGCGGGCACGACATCGCCGCCGTCTTCCCCGACGTCGTCCGCCACGCCGAGCGACCGCTCCTGCGGACGGCGCCGGCGCCCCTCTTCCTCCTCTCGCGCCTCGTCCACGAGTCCGGCATCAAGGTCGTCCTGACGGGCGAGGGCGCCGACGAGGTCTTCGCCGGCTACGACCTCTTCCGCGAAGGGAAGGTGCGGCGGTTCTGGGCGCGGCAGCCCGACTCCGAGCTCCGGCCGCTCCTGCTCGACCGCCTCTACCCGTACCTCGCCAGGTCGCCGGTCGCGCAGCGGGCGCTGGCCCGCGAGTACTTCGGGCGGGATCTCGACCGGGCGGCCGAGCCGGGGTTCGCCCACCGGACGCGATGGCAGCCGACGGGCGCCCTCCAGCGACTCTTCACGGCCGATGTCCGCCGCGCGGCCGCGGAGACCGACGTCGTCGGTCGCCTCCTCGCCTCGCTCCCGGCCGACTTCAGCCGCTGGTCGCCACTCGCGCAGGACCAGTACCTCGAGACGCGGACCTTGCTGACCGGGTACCTGCTCTCGTCGCAGGGCGACCGGATGCTCATGGCCCATTCCGTCGAGGGCCGGTTCCCGTACCTCGACGTCGACGTCGTCGAGCTGGCGAGCTCGCTCCCGCCGTCGTTCAAGCTGCGCGGCCTCGACGAGAAGCACGTTCTCAAGCGCGCGGCAGCGGACCTGGTCCCCCCGGAGATCCTGCGGCGACCGAAGCAGCCGTACCGCGCCCCCGACGCGCATGCGTTCGTCGGGAGCGATGCCCCCGACTGGGTCGGCGAGATCGTCGCGGGGCCGGCCGTGACCGCGGCGGCGATCTTCGACCCGGCGGCCGTCGCCCGCCTGTGGCGGAAGTGCCGGGCCCAGCCTGCGAACCGCCCGTTCTCGAACGCGGATAACATGGCGCTCGTCGGGATCCTCTCGACGGGGCTCCTGCACGAGCAGCTCGTGCGAGGGGCACCCGAGCGGACGGCGACGATCCACCTTCAGACCTTCATCGACCGCGTGGCCGAGCCGTCGAACGGCACCCCGGTCGGGCAGCCCAACCCGGAGAGCCACCGCCAATGACGATCCAGGATCACGTTCGGGGTTTTGTCCTCGAGTCGTTCTACGTCAGCGACCCCGCGGAGCTGACCGACGACGTGTCCCTCATCGACAGCGGCATCGTCGACTCGACGGGCATGCTCGAGGTGATCCTGTTCCTGGAGAGCCAGTACGGGATCCAGGTCCATGACACGGAGACCGTGCCCGAGAACCTGGAGACGATCTCGCGGATCGCCGCGTACGTGGCCGGCAAGCAGGCCGCGGCGGCCGTCTGAGCCGGCGCGAGCGGTCATGGTCATCGACCACGTCGGGATCGCCGTCCGCTCGCTCGAGCGCTCCATCCCGCGCTGGCAGGCTGCCTTCGGCTACGAGCAGGCCACGGAGATCGTCGTCAACACGCGGCAGCGGGTACGCGTCGTCTTCCTGGAACGTGACGGATCGCTGCCCGTCAAGCTCGTCGAGCCGACCGACGACGACGTCGCCGGTCCACGCCTTCGTGCAGCGCGGAGGGGGCCTCCACCACCTCTGCTTCCGCGCGGAGTCCGTTGCCTCCGAGGCGGCGCGCCTCGCGGCGCTGGGGATGCGGCTCGTCGCGGAGCCCCAACCGGGCGAGGCCTTCGAGGGCGAGTCGATCGCCTTCGTCTACGCCGGCGACGGACTGAACATCGAGCTGATCGACACCGAGATACGCGCGGGTCGCCTCGACAAGGAGCCGGCCGGCGACCCGACCCGCGACTCCGGGAGGCATCCATGACCCAGTCGAGCCCGCCGCCGATCCGCCGGATCCCCCTCGCCCGGCCGGACGTCGGCGCCCGGGAGCTGGAGCTCGTGACCGAGGTCCTCACCAGCGACGTGCTCGCGCTGGGGCCGTTCGCCCCTCGGTTCGAGGCCGCCGTCGCGGCGCTCGTCGGCCGCCGCGAGGGGATCGCCTGCTCGAGCGGCACCGCCGGGCTCCACATGGGCGTGCGGGCCCTCGGGATCGGCGAGGGCGACGAGGTCATCACGACCCCCTTCAGCTTCGTCGCCTCGGCCAACTGCCTCCTCTACGAGCGGGCCGTGCCGCGGTTCGTGGACATCGAGGAGGACTCCCTCGGGCTCGACCCGGACCTCGTGGAGCAGGCCGCGACGGATCGCACCCGGGCCGTCCTGCCGGTTCACGTGTTCGGGCGGCCCTGCCGGATCGAGGCGATCGAGGCGATCGCGCGTCGCCGCGGCTGGGCGATGATCGAGGACTCCTGCGAGGGTCTCGGCTCGTCCGTCAACGGCCGACCGCTGGGCAGCTTCGGCGACGTCGCCGTGTTCGCCTTCTACCCGAACAAGCAGATCACGACCGGCGAGGGCGGCCTCGTCGTGACCGACGACGCCGCGCTGGCCGACACGATGCGGAGCCTCCGCAACCAGGGGCGCGACACCGACGGGACCTGGCTTCGACACGTCCGACTCGGCTACAACTACCGGCTCGACGAGATGTCGGCAGCGGTCGGCGTGGCCCAGGTCGAACGGCTGGCCGAGCTGCAGGCGGGCCGGGCGCGGGTCGTCGCCGCCTACGAGCAGGCTCTCGGCGGGAAGGAGTGGCTCCGCCTGCCGCGAGCCGGAGCCGACGAGGTCGTGGACTGGTTCGTCTACGTGGTGCGTCTCGATCCGCAGATCGACCGCGACCGCGTCATCGGCCTGCTCGCCGAGCGGGGCGTGCCGGCGCGGCCGTACTTCTCGCCGCTCCACCTGCAGCCGTTCTATCGCCAGGCGTTCGGGTTCCGGCCCGGTGACTTCCCCGTCACCGAGCGCGTCGCTGCCTCGACGCTCGCCCTGCCGTTCTCGCCCCGGCACACTGACGAGGAGGTCCGCTACGTGGCCGACGCGCTCACCTGGGCCGCGGTCGGCTGAGCACGTCGCCACGAGCGTTGTGAGTCGGGTCAATGCATTCGTTTCGGTTTGGAGTGACCCTCCGTCACGCTGCAACACGCGAGGCGTGGATCGCCTCCGCGCGCCGAGCCGAAGAGCTCGGCTACGACATCCTGACCATGCCCGATCACCTCGGGAACCAGTTGTCGCCGATCGCAGGCCTGATGGCCGCGGCGGCAGCCACGACGCGGCTGCGCGTCGGGACGTACGTGCTCGCCAATGACCTCCGCGATCCACTCGTGCTCGCCCGCGAGGCCGCGACCCTCGACCTGCTGTCGGGCGGCCGATTTGAGCTTGGCCTCGGAGCCGGATGGAGCGCCGCCGACTATCACATGCTCGGCAGGCAGTACGACCTGCCGCCGCAACGGATCGATCGACTGGCCGAGGCAGCTCCCCTCATCAAGCGCCTCCTGGCGGGCGAGACGATCGATCACGAGGGGCCCAACTACCGCCTGAACGACGCGCACACAGGGCTGGCGATCGCCCATTCCCCCCGAGTGCCACTGCTCATCGGCGGCGGCGGGCCGCGCATGCTGCGCCTGGCCGCACGGGAGGCCGACATCGTGGCCATCCAGCAACAGCACGATCCACACGGCCGCCCGATGTCGGGAGCCGCAACCGAGGGCGCGACGGAGCGCCAGGTGGCGATCGTCCGTGAAGCCGCCGGGGCGCGCTTCGAGGAGCTCGAGCTCAACCTCATCGTCTTCGACGCCGCGCTCCTGGGAGGCCACGCCGCGCCCCGGCGCTCGCTGAAGGTGACGACGAAGTCAATCGTGAGGGGCGGGAAGCCTCACTTCCTCTATGGAACGCTCGGGCAGTTGCGAGAGAGGCTGCTGCGCCGGCGAGATCGTCTGGGGATCACCTACTACACGATCCCAGGGCACTCCATGGAGGACATGGCACCGCTGGTTGCCGCCCTCGCGGGGAGGTGATGCTTGCCCGACGTCAACCTGGCGAGGAACGGCCGTCGCCGCTGAGATGCACCGAGCTGCGATCGATGTCCTCGACCGTGGCACACCCGGCGAGTGCCATCGTCTGTTCGATCTCGGCTCGAAAGATCTCGAGCACCCGGGATACGCCTGCCTGACCGCCGGCAGCCAGGCCGAAGAGGTACGGGCGGCCGATCAGGCAGGCTCGCGCCCCCAGGGCGAGCGCCTTCACGACGTCGGTCCCGCGCCGGACACCGCTGTCGAGATAGACCTCGGCGCGACCGTCCGTGGCCTCCACGACCTCGGGCAGGACGTCGATCGTGGCGCGCAGGCCGTCGAGGACCCGCCCCCCGTGGTTCGAGACGATGATCCCGTCGATGCCCAGCTCGACGATCCGGCGGCACTCATCGGCCCGCATCACGCCCTTGAGGACCAGCTTGCCCGTCCAGTGAGCCCGGAGCCACTCGACGTCCGCGAAGGTGACCGGGGCCTGTTCACGGACGGTTCTCGAGATGGCCTCCAGGGCTCGCGAGCCGCCGCCGATCTCGATCCTCTGCCCTCGGCGCAGCCCGCCGACCACATAGCCGAACGACCACCGCGGCCGGGATGCTGCCGCCAGGACCGTGCGCCGGGACAGCCTGAGCGGGAGCGTCAGCTGGTTGCGGAGATCGCGTTCCCGCTTGTGGAGCACGGGGCTGTCGACCGTGACACAGAGCGCGGAGATCCCCGCCTGCTCGATGCGGGCCAACAGGTACTCCAACGCCTCGCGATCGGATGGCATGTACATCTGGTACCAGAGCGGCGCCGTCGCCGCCTCGACGATCCGGTCGAGCGGGTGGCCCGACGAGCTGGCGATCGCGTAGATCGTGTCCGCGTCGCCGGCCGCTCGGGCGACGGCGACCTCGCCGTCCGGATGGCACACGCGAGCCAGCGCGCACGGATCGAGCATGAGCGGCATCGAGATCCGCTGGCCAAGCACGGTCGTGGAGATGTCCCGGCGGCTGATGTCTGCGAGGGCGCGCGGTCGAAGCCTGACCCGGTCGAACGCCACCCGGTTCTCGCGGAGGCTGATCTCGTCCGTGGCGCCGCCGTCGATCGCGTCGAACACCGCCCGCGGCAGGACCCGATGCGCCCGCTTGCGCACGTCCGCCATGTTCAGGATGCCGTCCATCGAACGCTGCCGCACTGACACGTCTCCTACGCTGGATCTCCGCAACTGCGGCGACTCACGCTGACGTCAATGGAGATGTGGCGCTCGCATGTCGCCCTGCGCATCGTCCTGCTGAAGCCCGGCCTGGAAGCGAAGCGGGAGGCCCGAGAGGTCCTGGGCGACCGCCACGCCCTCGCGCCGGAGCACCTGCGACACGGTTCGAGCAAGGATGCGGAGATCCAGGGCGAGGCTCCAGTTGTCCACGTACCAGACGTCAAGCTGCAGGCGATCCTCGAACCGGGCGGTGTGACGGCCGTTGACGGCCGCCCACCCGGTGAGCCCCGGCCGCATCTCGTGTCTTCGCCGTTCCTCGGCCGTGTAGTGGTCCATGTACCCGACCAGCAGCGGACGGGGACCGACGAGGCTCATCTCGCCGCGAAGGACGTTCCAGAGCTCCGGCAGCTCGTCGATGCTCGTCGACCGCAGAATCCGGCCGATCCGCGTGACACGCTCCGCATCGGACTCGTACCACACCTCGCCCGGCCGCGGCGAGCGCATCGTCCTGAACTTGACGAGCAGGAACGGCTGCCCGTGGAGGCCCGGACGAACCTGGCGGAAGAAGATCGGGAACCCCTGGGCGAGTGCCACCGCAACTGCAGACCAGGCGAGGATGGGTGACAGGATCACCATCCCCGCAGCAGCACCGACGATGTCGATGCCTCGCTTGGCCGCCAGTGCCGGCCGCCTGCCGAGGTTCACGCGGGCTCCGCCGGTCGACGGTACGCGGGGAAGTAGCCATCCGCCACCGCGCTGATCCCCGGGGACGAATCGAGCAACCCGCGGCGTTCACAGAGCTCTCGATAGGCGAGCGCATCCACGATCCACCGCCACGTCGAGAACTGGTGGCGCCGATCCGAGAAGCCTGTCTTGTACCGGAACAGCGAGTCCTCCTGCCCACCGACACCACCACCGAGATGGAACACCCGAGCCCCGGCCTCGAAGGCCCACCGTCGCGCCGTGTCGTCGAGAAGCCGCGTGGGCGACAGCCGTGCATACGCCCGGTCCATGGCGCCCAGATGTGCCTGGACGATGCCGTCGCAGATCGTGTACAGGCCGGCAGCCGCCACCTTCCCGTCCAGGAGCGCCACGAACAGGTGCAGCATGGAACCGAGCTCCGCTGCCAGGAGCTCGAAGTACTCCGCGTCGAAGTCGTACGCTGGGGCGGCTCGGACATGTCGCATCGTTGCCCGGTAGAGGTCGACCCACTCTCGCTGGTAGGCGCACTCTCGATCGTGGATGCCGACCGCGCCCGCTTCCTCGGCCTTCCGGACGATGCGCCGGGTCTTCTTGCTGTAGCCGGCCCACTGGTCTTCGGGCGGGAGCGTGAGGTCGACGGAGACGGTCAAACCCGCGGCGGAGATCTCGCCCAGGCCCGCGAGGATCTCGCCCTGGGCGATCAGCGGATGCAGCCGGGAGAAGACGGCGACCACCCGCCGCCTGGTGAGCTCATCTCGAAGAGCGGACTGAAATGACGCGATGAGGCGTTCGGGGATGCTCTCGTGGGACGCGATCGGGCCCGCATAGCCGTACACCGACGTCGCATCCTGCGGTCCGGCCGGATCATCGGCATCGATGGGTCGCAGCAGCAGCGGCAGCCCGATGAGGAAGCCGTCCTCCCGGTAGGTGAAGAGGAGTGCCGTTCCTTCACCTCGCCGCTCGGCGAGGCGGTGATAGCCGGCGAGATGGTGGAAGTCATGCTGGTGCGATTGCGATAGCACGCTCAGCCACGCGGCATCGTCGTGTGCGCCAACGGTGGCGAAGGCTCCGGGAGCTTTCAAGTCACCCGGTCCTGAGTGCGGCTCCGTGGAATCACGCGAGTGGCCCTTGGGTCGAGATGCATGTCCTCGCAAGTATCGGAGCGCGACCCGCGATGTCAAACCGCGGTGACGACAACCATGGCGCCAGCCGGGGCATGCTCGCCGCGGTGGCGAAGCGCGGCTCAACGGCCCACGGTGCGTCCCAGCACCGCGACCTGCTGCGCTTCAGCGGATGCCCCCTCTCGCCACCACCGCGTGCGATATGCTCGAGAGCGAGGTCGAGACCATGTATTGAGCCGCAAGGGCGGGCACGGCAGCGCTTCGCCTGCGTCTTGACTCAGTCGATCCTCTTGAGCCCCGGACGCGCATGGCCGGTCCGGCGTCTGGTCCGGGGGGTGGCGGTACTCGCGCCGGGTTCGCCTGGCTGCATACTCCGAACGAGCCCGATCCATACCGAAGGCCCTTCCGCATGATCGACCCAACCGCGCGCATCCACCCCACCGCCGACCTCGAAGCCGACGTCTCCGTCGGGCCCCGGACCAGCATCTGGCACCGCGCCCAGGTGCGGACGAGGGCTCGCATCGGCGCCGAGTGCGTGATCGGGCGCGACGCGTTCATCGACGAGGGCGTGGAGATCGGCGACCGGGTCAAGATCCAGAACGCCGCCCTCGTCTACCACGGTGTCACCGTCGAGGACGGCGTCTTCATCGGGCCGAACGCGATCCTCACGAACGACCGCTTTCCCCGCTCGATCACCGCGACCGGCGAGCTCGCCCGGGCCGACGACTGGGTCGTGAGCCCGATCCGCCTGCGGACGGGCGCCTCGATCGGGGCCGGCGCGGTCGTCGTTGCCGGGCGCGACGTCGGCCGGTTCGCGACGGTCGGTGCCGGCGCCGTCGTCACCCGCAGCGTGCCCGACCATGCGCTCGTCGCCGGCAACCCGGCTCGCCGGATGGGGTGGGTCTGCGCCTGCGGGCGACGGCTCGTCGCGGCTCCAGGCGCCGCGAGCTCCGACGACGCCGGCACCTCGACGCCCCTCGGCGGCGACGCGACCGGGCCCGCGGCCTGTCCCGCCTGCCACGCCCGCTACCACATCGACGGCGACCGCTGCGTCGCCGTGCCGACTGCGTCCACCACGGAGGCACCCGCGTGATCCACATCTCGAAGCCCGACATCGGGCCGGCCGAGGAGGAGGCCGTCCTCGACGTCCTCCGTTCCGGCATGCTCGCCATGGGCAAGAAGACGGCCGCCTTCGAGGAGGCATGGGCCGCCTACTGCGGCGTCGAGCACGCGGTCCTCATGTCCAACGGCACGGTGGCGCTCGAGGCGATCCTCCGCGCCCTCGGGATCGGCCCCGGCGACGAGGTGATCACCGTCAGCTTCACGTTCAACGCGACGGTGAGCACGATCATCCAGGCCGGGGCCACGCCGGTCTTCGTCGACATCCGGGCCGACGACTTCTGCATGGATCCCGACCTCGTCGAGGCGGCGATCACGCCGCGCACGAAGGCGATCCTGCCGGTCCACCTCTACGGCCTCATGGCCGACATGGACCCGCTCGTCGCGATCGCGCAGCGGCACAACCTCGCGATCGTCGAGGACGCGGCGCAGGCCCACGGGGCGACGTACCGCGGCCGGCGGGCCGGCCGGTTCGGGCCGGCGATGTTCAGCCTCTACGCGACGAAGAACCTCATGACCGGCGAGGGCGGGTTCGCCACGACCGACGACGACGACCTCGCCGACCGCCTCCGGCTCTACCGGAACCACGGGATGCGCGTCCGCTACCACCACGACGAGCTCGGCTCGAACTTCAAGCCGACCGACCTCGCCGCCGCGATCGGCCTGGCCCAGCTCGGCCGGCTCGACGAGCGGACGGAGCAGCGCCGGCGCAATGCCGCCCGGCTCACCGAGGGGCTCGCTGGCTACCTCGTCCCCGGCGTGCCCGCCGGCCGCGACCACGCCTGGCACCAGTTCACGATGCGCTTCCCCGGCGAGCGCGACGCCGTGGTCACCGGCCTCACCGAGCGGGGCATCGGGACGCTGATCTACTACCCCGTCCCGGTGCACAAGCAGGCGTACGTGCAGGCGTACGTGCCGGGCGCCGCCGACCTCGACCTCCCGGTCACCAACCGGCTCTCCGACGAGGTCCTCTCGATCCCGGTCCGCCCGAACCTGGCCGCCGAGGAGCTCGAAGCTGTGATCACCGCGATCCGCGAGGTCGCGACGCCCGTCGACCCGGCCGTGGCGCCCGCGCTTGCCGCCCCGATCGCCGGGGGGGCCGCCTGATGGCAGCGCCGCTCCGCGTCGGGCTCGCCGGCCTCGGGTCGATGGGCCGCAACCACCTCCGCCACCTCGCCGCCCGCGAGGGCTGCGTCCTCGCCGCCGTCGCCGACCCGGTCGCCGACGTGCTCGCCGACGCCGTCGCCAAGACCGGCGCCGCCGGCTTCGCCGACCCGCTGGCGATGATCGAGGAGGCCGAGCTCGACGCCGTCGTCATCGCCTCGCCGACCACGACCCACGCGGAGCTCGCCGGGGCTGCGATCGCGCGCGGCCTCCCGCTCCTCGTCGAGAAGCCGCTCGCGGCCACGGTGGAGGAGGGGATCGCCCTCGTCGAGGCCGCCAGGGCCGGCGGGATCCCCCTCCAGGTCGGCCACGTCGAGCGCTTCAACCCGGCCGTCCTCGAGCTCGGCCGGCGGATCGAGAAGGGCTGGGTGGGGACGATCTACTCGATCACGAGCCGCCGCGCGGGCCCGTTCCCGGCCCGGATCAGCGACGTTGGCGTGACGATCGACTTGGCCACTCACGACACCGACATCCTGTCCTGGGTGGCGGGTGAACGACCAGTTCGTGTCTATGGCGAAATCGCGCAGCGGGCGCACACCCTTCATGAGGATTTGCTGTTCGGGCTCCTTCACTTCGCCTCGGGCGTGACCGGCATGCTCGACGTCAACTGGTTGACTCCGGCCAAGCGTCGCCAGCTCACTGTCGTTGGCGAGGCCGGCATGTTCGAGCTCGACTACCTCACGCAGCGGCTCACGTTCACGAGCGCCGATCCCGCAAGCCCGAAGGTAATCGACGGCTACGCCACATCGTTCGACGGCAACGTCCTGCTGATCGAGGTCGCCAGTCGTGAGCCGCTTGCCGCCGAGCTCGATGCGTTTCTGACTGTTGCGCGCGACGGCGGTCGCCCCGTCGTCGACGGCGAGGACGGCTTGTGGGCGCTCGCGATTGCCTCCAGCCTCCTCCAGGCAGCGTCCGAGTCGCGCCCGATCGAGATGGCGGACTTTGCCCGCCGGATCCCGCCCCGAGGCGGTGTACGAGCGGAGGAGTCCGCCCCGGCTCGCTGACGGCGACACGCCCGCTCGCCGCGCCCCACGTCACGGCAGCGAGTCCGTGCCCCCCATGCGGTCGAGCAGCTCCAGGGCGATCGCCCGGTAGTCCTGCGCCACGCCGCTCTGGGGCGCCGACTGCGTGATCGGGAGCTGGAGCGCCGGGGCCTCCGCGAGACGGGTCGACTCCCGGGCGGTCTGCTGCAGGACCGCCGACCCGAACCTCGTGTGGAGCTGGGCCACGACGTCGCGCGTGTGGCGCGTCGCGCTCACGCGGGAGGCCACGATGCCGAGGAGGTCGACCCGCCGGTTCACCCGCTGGCGGGCGCGCTTGATCGTCTCGACGACGGTCGCGACCCCCGGCAGGGCGAGGGCGTGCGCCTCGACGGGGACGACGACGTGGTCGCTCGCGACGATCGGCGCCAGCGAGAGGTAGCCGACCGTCGGCGGCGTGTCGACGACGACCATGTCCCAGTAGTCCGGGAGCCGGGCGAAGCCTCGGACGAGGGCGAGGCCGGTGTCGTTCGGCGTCGTCTCGCCCGACGCGACCACGCTGGGGCTGATCGGGAGGAGCTCGAGGCCCGGGACCGTCGTCGAGCGAGCCAGCTGCGACGCCCGGATGCCGCCGTTGCCGAGCTCGACGAGGCCGGTCGGCGACTCCTCGCCGCGCAGCCAGTACGTCGCGCTCCCCTGGGGGTCGAGGTCGATGACCAGGACGCGGAGGCCCATCTCGGCGAAGCAGGCGGCGACGCTGACGACGGTTGTCGTCTTGCCGCTGCCGCCCTTGTTGTTCGAGAAGGTGATCGTCCGCATCTCAGGGGCGGCGCTCGATGCGCCTCACCAGCCCTCCGAAGAAGTCGTCGGTCGACGAGCCCAGGTTGCCCGGCAGCTTGATCGGGTCGGCCGGGTCCGAGGTGGGGAGGTCGCCGATGGGCCGACCCGCGTCCGGCGCGGATGCCGGGACGCTGATCGGCGAGGCCTCCGGCACCGCCGTCGATCCGCTCGTCGGGGCGGCCGACATCACGACGGGGGCGGCCGACATCACGACGGGGGCGGTCGACACCACCGCCGGGTCTGCCGGGCGGACCGGGGCGGCGACGGCCTCGGTCGGCGGCGGCGCGACGGTCGGCGTGCGCAGGGGCGACGCCACGTCGCGCCCCGAGTCGCCCACGTCGCCGGAGTCGCCCACCTCGCCCGACTCGCCGGCGGGAGGTCCCGGATCCTCCCGGCGCGAGGGCCGGCCGAGCGGCGCCGGCGTCACCGTGAGCGACGCGAGCCGGAACGCCTCGCGCAGCTCCTCGTCCGACATCGGCGTCCCCGTGGGTGCGTCGTACCCGTCGCCGCCACGGGAATGTGGCAGGAGCCGCGCCAGTGCGTCCGACATGGAGCCGAGCGCCCGGACCCCGGGCCGGCGCTTTCGCGGCCCGGCGGGGTTGGTTGGCTCGAGGAGATCACGGTCGGTCATCGGACCCGCACTGTAGCCCAGCATCGATCGAACCGGCGCCGACGGCCGGGACTCCGCGGTCCCACCTGCCCGACGCTGTCGACGCAGCGTATCGATTGATCTAGTGCGCTAGCGCAAACAGCAGGCTCTTCTGGGCCATACGGTGGGTCGTATCCCGTGGAGTGGTGGACTCTGAGCGATCTCTCTTGATGCGCAGCGTCGGCGGCGCCGGTCAGGAGCCGTCAGCAGGCTCTTGGCTCGGCGCCTCTATCACACCGGTGGCCTCTCGACGCCCGGCTCACCGGCGTCAGGGGCCTCGCTCAAGTCTCACCACTCGGGGACGCTCCTCACGACCGATGGCGGAAGAAGGCCCGGATCGCGCCGCCGAGCAGGAAGGATTGCGTCCCACGCGCGACGGGACGTGCCTCGCCGCCGATCCGGCCGGTTGCCGGCCGCTCCTCCCCGGGCTCAGCCCCTCAGCGGAACCAGTCGGCGCGGAGGCGGAGCACGAGGCCCGGCGTCGCCTTCGCGGCCGAGGCCCGCAGCCCGTAGCGGCCGGCCTTCAGCCCCGACAAGGCCACGGCGGCCGCGCCGCTCCCCGTGACGTCGGCGAGGATCTTGCCGCTCGGGCCGACGACGCGCAGCCGGACCGTCGTGCCGGCCGGGGCGGTGAACCGGGCGACGAGCGGGGTCGTCCGGCCCAGCGTGATCGTTCGGCTGATCGTTCGCGTCGTGGCCGTCATCGTGCGGCTCGCCCGCAGGGAGCCGACCCGTCGGTCGTTCGCGACGAGCACGGTGACGGTCCGCGAGCCGACCGCGAGCCCGGTGTCGGTGCCGTGGGCGGTCCAGCGGTGGAGCCCGTCCTTCACGCCGTTCGAGTTCCAGGTGAACGAGCTGCTCGCCGCCCGCCGAACCCGGAGGTACGTGCCGTCGCGGTAGACGCGGAGGGCGACGATCGGCGAGGCGTCGGCGGCGGTCACCGACAGGGTCTTCGTGCCCCGGACGCGCGTGCCGTCGGCGATCCCGGCGACCTTCACCGTGGGCGCCACGCCGTCGCCGACCGGCGGCGCGACCGACCAGGCGGCGAGGTCGGCCCGCAGCAGGCCGGCGCCGGTCTCGGTGTCGGGGCCGGCGGGCGCGATGTCGAGCGCCGTCCCGACGAGGGCGGCCTCCACCTGATCGGCGGTCAGCGACGGGTTCCGCGACAGGACGAGGGCCGCGGCCGCCGAGACGAACGGCGTCGCCATCGAGGTGCCCTGCATGTAGGCATAGGAGCCGAGCCGGCGGGGGATCGTCGAGGCGATCGACGAGCCGGGCGCCGCGATGTCGACCTGGGGGCCGAAGTTGCTGTACGACGCCCGCAGGTAGCGAGCCGGGTCGGCCGGGGCGCCGACGCCGGTGTCCATCAGCGCCGCCACGGCGAGGCTCGGCGTGTGCGCGGCCGGCTGGCTCACCGCGCCGGCCCCGCCGTTGCCGGCGGCCGCGACGACGACGACCTTCTTCGCCCGCGCGGCGTCGATCGCGGCATTGACGGCGGCGCTCGCGACCGCGCCGCCGAGGCTCAGGTTGACGACGCGCGCGCCGCGGGCGACGGCCCACGTGATCCCCTCGGCGACGGCCGTGTCCCAGATGCTCCCGGCGTCGTTCGCGACCTTGACCGGCATGACGACGACCCGCGGCGCGACGCCGCTGACGCCGATGCCGTTGCCGGACGCCGCCGCGATGATCCCGGTGACGTGCGTGCCGTGGCCGTTCTCGTCGGTCGGGTCGCGGTCGCCCGATCCGACGTCGATGCCGGGGATGAGGCGGCCCTTCAGGTCGGGGTGGCCGAGGTCGACCCCGCTGTCGACGACGGCGACGACGATCTCGGCGCGCCCGCGGGTGAGCGCCCAGGCTCCCCGCGCGCCGATCGCGTCGGGGCCCCACTGCGCATACCAGAACTCGTCGTTGGGGGCGCCGACCGGCGACGGGGGCGTGGGTGCCGGGGTCGGCGTCGGCGTGGGATCCGGCGACGGGTCGGGCGGCGGCTCGGCCGGCGGGTCCTCGAGCAGCGCGAGCTCGACGGGGACGGCGGCGGCCTCGACGCCGGGCAGGCGGCGCAGCTCGGCGCCGAGGCGTGCGAGGCGCGCCCGCTCGCGGCCGTCGACGCGCCCGGCGGCACGGATCGCTGCGGCGGGGGTGAGCTCGGCGGCGTGCGAGGCCGCGTTCGTGGTCCCGGGGTTCTGCGTTGCGGCGCCGTCCGACGCGGCGCCAACCTGCGTGGCGCCGTCGCCGGGCGTGACGGCGACGTACTGGGCCGTCCGGGCGTCCGGGTTCCAGGCGACGCGGGTCAGGCCCAGCGGCGCGGCGGCCGCATCGACCGCGCCGGGTTCGGCGCCCGCACGCAGCGTGACGAGGAGGCTGGTCGGGAGGTTGCGGAGCGGCGTCGCCGGCACCGCGGGCCGGGCGCCGGCCCGGGCGGCGTTCGTGGCCGTTGGCTGCGGAGGATTCGGCCGACGCGGCCAGCGCCGCTGGCGCGGCGAGGGCCGACGGGCGTTGCCACGAGGGCAGAGGGCGCCGCGACGGCGACCGCGAGCGCCCCGACGAGCGCGATGCGACCGCTGCGCCGGAGATGGCCCCGGATCCGGGGCGCGCGAAACCCGCGCAGATGCCGCTGCATGCCGGCAGCATCGCACGGAACCGCGCCGGGGGCCATGGGACGATCGGCGCGGCGGTTCGCCGGGTGTCGCCTGGCCCGGCGGCGGACCCCGGCCCCGCGGCCCCGGCCCCGGCCCCGCGGCCCCGGCCCCCTGCCCCGCGGCCCCGGCCCCTGGCCCCGCGGCGGCCCCGCGGCCCGACCCGGCGGCCGCGTCGCATGGCACGCAATCATTCCTGCGTGGCGCAGCCCGGAAGGCGCCCGAGGAGGCCGTAACCGCGGAGATCGTCGCGTGCCACGCGCCGTTCCTGCCGGAAGAGGCCGTCAGCACGCCGCCGAGCAGGAATGATTGCGTGCGCCGCAACTTGGCCCGGCGGCGACTCCTCGCGGCCCGGCGGCGACTCCTCGCGGCCCGCGGCCACGCGGCCCGGCGCCGCAACGCGGCCCGGGGCGACTCCTCGCGGCCCGGCGGCGACTCCTCGCGGCCCGGCGGCCACGCGGCCCGCGACGGCGGCCACGCCCCCGGGCGCTACCCCTTCAGCGTGTCGCCCGGCTCCCAGGCGTGGACCGTCACGCCGCCGAGTCCGCGCGTGTCGAGGGCGGCGCGCAGCTCGGCCGGCGTGCCGGCGAGGATCGGGAACGTGCCCCAGTGGATCGGCGCGACGTCGGTGACGCCGAGCAGCTCGACCGCCAGCGCGGCCTCGCGCGGGCCCATCGTGTAGTGGCCGCCGATCGGCAGGAAGGCGAGGTTCGGCCGGTGGAGCTCGCGGATGAGCGCCATGTCGCCGAAGACGTTCGTGTCGCCGGCGTGGTAGATCGTGTAGCCGTTCTCGAGGCGGACGACGAACCCGGCGGGCTCGCCGAGGTAGAGGGTGGTCTCGTCGCCAGCGTTCCAGTCGCCGGCCGAGTGGTCGGCGGGGATCATCGCGACCTCGAGCTCGCCGAACATGCAGCGGCCGCCCTTGTTCATCCCGATGACGGCGTCGCTCCCGCCGGGCAGCCGCCGGCCGAGCCAGAGGCTCATCTCGTGGATGCAGGGCCAGTCGGGCCGCAGCCGGCTGGCGATCGCGAGCGCGTCGCCGACGTGGTCGCTGTGCCCGTGGGTGACGAGGAGCAGGTCGCACGTCGTGACCTGGTCGGCCGACTTCGGGCTCTTCGGGTTGCCGAACCAGGGGTCGAACAGGATCGTCTTGCCGCCCGGCGTGACCACCTCCACGCAGGCGTGGCCGTACCAGGTGATCGCGGTCTGCGGATCGAGTGCCATCGCGTCGCACCTCCGGCGCCATCGTAGCGAGCGGCGCGGTGGCCCGGGCGAGCCGGGGCACGCCACGGGGGCGCGCCGCCACGGGCCGGCGGCTGTCCGCCCGGCCCCTCCGCGCCCGCCGTCTACACTCGCGGCGATGGCCTCCGAGCAGATCGCGCGCAACCTTGCCTTCGTCAACTGGACGCTCCTCGCGACGCTCGCCGTCGGGACGTTCGGGGCGGTCGCGCTGCTCCGCCTGCGGACCGACGCGACGAAGGGGTTCCTCGGCTTCGCGGCGCTCTGCGCGGCGGTCGCCGGCGCGATGGCCTTCATCTCCGACGGGGCGCTGCCGGCGGCCGCGGCGGCAGGATCGCCGGTGACCGTGGACGCGGCCTGGGACATCCCCCGGCGGGCGCTCCTCGGGCTCTTCGGG
Source organism: uncultured Chloroflexia bacterium (assembly GCA_963736545.1). Classification (GTDB taxonomy): domain Bacteria; phylum Chloroflexota; class Limnocylindria; order Limnocylindrales; family CSP1-4; genus CTSoil-043. The sequence goes on along the minus strand of CAVTPA010000001.1, from coordinate 1,568,558 downwards.
ATCGGGGCGATGACGTACTCGTTCGCGCTGATGCGGGGCGCCCGGCTCGCGCCGCTCGCGGTCGGCACCGCGGCCGTCGGGGCGGGCGCGCTCGTCGCCGGGGCACTCACCTGGGGCGGCGACGCCGCCGGCACCCTCGCCCTCACCGTCCAGCTGCTTGCTCTCGCGGCCGCCACCGGCGGCGTCTTCGCGGCGATGATCCTCGGCCACTGGTACCTCGTCACGCCGAAGCTGTCGACCGCCCCGGCGCTCGTCATGACGAAGGCGATGGTCGTCGTCGTCGCTGGACAGCTCGTCCTGTTCGGGCTGTGGGTGGGCCTCGGGATCGGGACGCCGTATGCGCCGCTCGAGCCGCTGACCGGCGACTGGGCGGTCTTCGTCTGGCTGCGGCTCGGCGTGTCGCTCGTCTTCCCGCTCGTCGTGAGCTGGGCGGCGCTGCAGACGGTGAAGACGCGCTCGATGGAATCGGCGACGGGGCTGCTGTACATCAACGTGGCCCTCATCGCGGCGGGGACGATCGCCGCGGCCGGCCTCTACTTCGGTGCCGGGCTTCTGGTCTAGGTCTAGGGGTTTGGGAGGCGAGATGCGGATCCAGGTCAGGCTGTTCGCCCGCCAGCGGGAGATCGCGGGCTCGCGCGAGGTGTGGGTCGACGTCGCCGACCGCCCCGGGCCCGGCGGCGGCGCGACGATCGAGGACGCCTGGACGGCGCTCGTGGCCCTCCACCCGGCGCTCGCCGACGGGCGGCGATACGTCCGCTTCGCGCGGAACGGGGAGTACGCCGCGGCCGACGAGCCGCTGGCCGACGGCGACGAGGTCGCCTGCATCCCGCCGGTGAGCGGCGGGGCGGGGGAGGAGCTCCCCGGCGGCGGCACGGTCGAGGCCGACCGGATCCTCGAGCTGGCGCCGGCACCGCTGCCCGCGGGCCTCGGCCGCGACCTCGCCGACCGGCTTGCGACGCCGGCCGACGGCGCGGTCGTCATCTTCGAGGGTCGAACGCGGGCGACGCCCGGCACCCCGGCCCCCGGCGAGGAGGCGGAGGCGCGGCGGCACGCGGGGCTCGGCGTCGAGGCGCTCGACTACGAGGCCTTCGAGCCGCTCGCCCTGCGCGTCTTCGGCGAGATCGCCGACGCGGCAGCCGAGCGGTTCGGGGTGGAGCGGATGGGGATCGTCCACGCGGTCGGCGAGGTGCCCCTGGGCGAGGTGTCGGTCGTCATCGTCGCCTGCGCGCCGCACCGCGACGCGGCCTTCGATGCCGCCCGCTTCGCGATGGACGAGACGAAGGCGCGGGCGCCGATCTGGAAGGCGGAGCGGTTCGCCGACGGGCACGTCTGGATCGGCCGGCCGGCCATGACCGGGCTCGCCGGCGACGAGGCGAACGCGGTCGGGTGAGCGTGTCGTCGCTCCCGCCGGTCGTTGCCGAGGCGGTCGGACGCCTGCTCGGCTCGCCGCCGGCGGCCGTCGTGCCGCGAGCCGGCGGCTACACCCGGGCGGTGACCGGCCTCGTGACGCTGGCGGACGGGCGCACGGCCTTTCTGAAGTCGGTCGACCCGGGTTGCCCGCCCGGCGACCCGCTGCTGGAGGACCTTGGCCACGAGCGCGACGTGCTGCTCGCCGCGGCTGCCGACCTCACGGCCGCCCGCCACGTCCCGCGCGTCCTCGCGTCCACCGACGATCCCGTGCCGCTGCTCCTGCTCGAGGATCTGTCCGCCGCCGACTGGCCACTCCCATACCCGGTCGACCTGGGCCCGCTGGTCGCCGCGCTCGACGTGCTGGCGGCGGTCACGCCCCCGGCGAGCCTCACCGCCCTCACCGACGAGGCGGGCGCGGGCGGGTCGTGGCACCGCATCGCCGCCGACCCTGGGCCGTTCCTCGCCCTCGCGACCGTCGACGAGGCGTGGTTGCGGCATGCCCTCCCCGCGCTGATCGAGGCGGAGGCCCGGGTGCAGCTCGGAGGCGACCGGCTGGTCCACGGCGATCTCTGGTACGCCAACCTCTGCTTCGCCCCGCGCGGGCCGGTCATCGTGGACTGGGGATCCGCGATGCGCGGCAACGCGACGCTCGATCGGGCGACCGTCGCCATGGACCTCGTCCTCACCGGCCGCGACCCCGCACCCCTCGAGGTTCCCGACCTGGCGGCCTGGCTTGCCTTCCTCGGCGGGCACCTGGCCCGCGAGGCGACCGAGCCGCTGCCGCCGATCGTTGCCAACGGGTCGTCGCTCCGGGCCGACCAGCTCGCCGACGCCGCGGGCCTCCTGGACGAGCTCGTCGATCTCCTCGACCTGCCCGCTCGCGATCCGCGACCCGGCGTCGCCGAGACCGCGCCACTCGCGCATACTCGTCCCCGATGAGCCCGCCGAGCCGCTCCTCGCGCACGATCGCGACCCGCCTCGAGGCCGTTCTCCGGCGCGCCGACGACCTCGCGGGCGCGTGGGGTGCGCGGGCCCGGGCGTCCACGACCCCGGCCCGCGAGCGGGCGATCCTGCGGCTGTTCGGCGTGGTCGGCCTCGACCGGAACGACGTCTCCCTCGCCTCGGCGGTCGTCGAGCGCCATGTCAGCGGGTCGCCGCAGCGGCTGGCGGCCGGGCTTGCCCTCCCGTTCGCCGTCGCCCTCCTCGAGTACGACATCGCCCCGTCCCAGCTGGCCCTCGACGTCGCCAGCGGGGCGATCGACCTCGCCTTCGAGGCCGAGCTCCTCGAGCGCCCCGACCGTCGCGCGGCGGCCGAGACGGAGGCGCGGCGCCTGGCCGGCCTCTCCCTCGAGCGGATCGACGCGAACCGGGTGGCGCGCCTCGAGACGATCGACGTCCTCGGCGACGCGCCGCGGCCCTGGCTCGGCGTGCCCCTCGCCGGCTCGACCCTCGCGACCGCGCCGAAGGAGGCCGTGGCGGCCGTCGAGGCCGGCGCCGACCTCGTCCGGATCCGGGTCCCGGCGATCCGCGAGCTGGTCCTTCGCCTGCACGACCGCGGCCTCGAGCCGGGGTACTGGCACCCGCGGCCCGGCAAGCCGGGCGGTCCTGGGGCCGGCGGGGTCTTCGTGGTCGGCCCGGTCGCCGGGTCGATCGCCCGCGTGACGACGGGGAGGACCCCTCCGGCATCCCGGCCGGCAGCCAGCGGGCCCTCGCGAAGCTGCGGGAGCGCGTGGACGAGGCGGCGGCGACGGCGGGTCGCTACGTCCGTCTCTCCACCACCGCCCCCGCCCTCGCCGCCCCTGAGCAGGCGCTCGTCGCCGCACTGGAGCGGCTCGACGTCGTCGAGGCCGACGCGATCGCCGAGATCGTCGCCGGGGGCGTGGATCCCGACCGGTCGCTCGCCGACCACGCCTTCGCCCATCGGCTGCTGCAGCGGGCGGGGTCGACCGTCATCCTGGGCCCGGGGCCGCTCGTGGTCGCGCCCGACCTTGCCCGTGGCTTGCCGTCCGATCCCGCGACCCGCGCCGGCCGCGCGTTCGCGATGCAGGCGCTCGCCGTCGCCCTCGCGCGCGGAAACGGCATGACCGTCGGCCACCTGGCTGCCGGCGCGCTCGTGCCGTGGATCGTGGACGAGCCCGACCCGACGATCCAGGCGTTGGCGGCGGTGGGGGTCCGACGGCTGGCCTGGCCCGACCTGGCACTCGCCTTCGAGGAGCCCGACCTGCCGGGCCCGACCGGCGCCCGATGGCCGTACATCGTCGCGCTCGCCCTGGCCGTGGCAGGCCCCGCTGCCCTGATCCTGCGCCGGGCGACCGGCGCCGACGCGGTCGCCCGCGACGTGGAGGCGATGCGCGCCGCTGCCCGGGTCGCGGCCGAGATCACGGATCGACCCGACGCCGTGCTCGCGCGGCCACCGATCGCCGCCCGGGCCGAGGCGCTGCTCGCCGCCGCGGAGGCAACGCTCGCCGGCCTCGCCGACGAGGGGTGGTCGTCGGTCCTCGGCGAGTCGCCCGTCGACGACGACCAGGGCCGACTCGGCGCCGACGCCGTGGTCGAGCGCTCGGAGGCCTTCGACCCGCTCGGCTGAGTGGCCGGGCGCGGTGGCGTGCCGCCGGCCGTGCCGCTGCCGCGTCCGCCGCGCCGTGCCGCCGGCCGCCGCTGCCGGTCCGCGGCCGTGCCGTCCCCGCCGCGGTCTCCCGAGGCGCCGTGACCCCCGATCGCGTGCCACGCCATGTTTCCTGCCTCGCGGCGCCACTGGCACCCTCTTCCGGCGCTGGCTGTGCGTGGCACGCGAAGGATCGTGCGTGAGGGCCCCTCTGGTGGCAGCCGCGGCCACCGGGAAGCAGGAATGATCGCGTGGGACGCGACTGCCCGGCCCGGCGGCCCTGGCTGACGGCCGCCTGCCGGACCGACGCCCCTATCGGCCGACCGTGATGCCCCTCGGGGGCCATTCCATCACGGTCGCGCGTCGTCCGTGGAGGTGGACCCACACGATCGCCGGTCCGGGCCACGTGGCTGCCGGGTCGCGCAGCGCGGTGAGGGCGTCGATCGTGCGCGCCGGATAGGCCGCGGTGAACGTCCTCGCGAGATCCCGGACGACCGCCCGGTTGGCCGTCGTCGACCGCAGCACGAGGACACGCGACACCTCGAGCCCGGGCGCTCCATGCGCCCCGGCAAGGGCGCGAGCGGACTCGCTGCGACGGAGCCCTTCGGCCTTGTCGGAGGACCGCCGCAGCACGGCCTCGGCCCGTCGGAGCTGGGACTGCACCTCGATCGCGAGCATGAAGGGCCGCGCCGGATGGCCGAGCACGCAGTCGATCACGCCGCGCACGGAGCCGACCACGGGCACCTCCACGAAGCGTCGCCAACGAGGATGGACGACTGCCAGGAACGCCTCGAGCATCGGCGCCTGGAAGCGATCGCGGATCGGTGGGCCGGCAGGGAACAGGTGAACGGAGACGTCGGACCCGAGCACCGACGCCATGCGTGCCAGCGTCGCGAAGTCCGGTTCGATCGCGCCCGTCTCGATCCGGCCGACGGACGATGGGCGGATGCGGGCGGCGCGAGCCACCGCTGCTCGCGTCAACCCGGCGTCCTCGCGCAACGTCGCGAGCTCGCGACCGATGGACCGGCGGAGCTCGTCGGCCCGTCGGGCGGAGGCGACCTCGAGGTCCGGCTTCCCGCTCACGACCGCCATTCAAGCACTCGCCACTTACGCGGGACTCACCGCGCCGTCGATGGCCGCCTGCCGGAGGCCGAGGGCCGGCGGCGGGTTGGCGGCAGGGCTGGGCCGCTGAGGCGCGTGCCACGCCATGATTCCTGCTTGCCGGCCGCCGAGCCGCCCCGTCCGGCACGGGGTTGTGCGTCCCACGCTACGGCAGTGCCGGACCAGGGCCGCCAGGTCCCCATCCCGTGCCGCCACGCAGGAAGGATTGCGTGCCACGCGCGGCGGGGCCCGGAGGTGGCCCGGCGGCCGGGTCCCGCCACGTCCGCCGGCCGGGTCCCGCAACGCCCGCCGGCCCGGGCCCGGGGGCCCGGCGCCACCACGCGGCACCCAACGCCCAGCGCCCTGACGGTCAGGCGACCCGGTCGCCCCCCGCAGCGAAAGCGACCGTTTCGATCGGGCGCATCAGGAGCACGACCTCGTCGCCGACCGTGAGGTGCCGCGCCGCCGCGCCGGCCTCGACCCACACGCGGAGCCCGTCGTCGAGGACGATCTCGTAGTGGAGCTCCGCGCCGGCGAACCGACGGGCGTCGATGCGACCCCGGACCCCGGGAGTGGCGGGAACGGCGGCCGAGCCTGTGGCCGCCGCCGAGCCCGGGCCCGCGGCCAAGCCCAGGCCCGCGCCCGAGCCGCCCGGGCCCGCGCCCGAGCCCGCACCGGCGCCCGCGGCCGAGCCCGCACCGGCGCCCGCGGCCGAGCCGCCCAGGCCCGCGGCCGCCGCCGAGCCCGGGCCCGCGCCCGAGCCGCCCGGATCCACGGCAAAGCCGCCGCCCGCCTCGATCGCGGCCGGCTCCAGGTCCACGTGCTCCGGCCGGATGACGACGAGGGCCCGGCCGGCGCTCGGCCCCGCGAGCAGCCGTACCGGCCCCAGCGGCGTCTGCGCCACGCCGCCCGCAACCTCGGCCCGCACGAGGTTGGCGACCCCGACGAACGTCGCCACGAACGGCGTCGCCGGCACCGCGTAGACGCGTTCCGGCGAGTCCACCTGGTCGATCGCGCCCTGCCGCATCACCGCGACCCGGTCGGCCAGCGTCAGCGCCTCCGCCTGGTCATGGGTGACGAGAAGGGCGCTCGAGCCCGTCGCGTCGAGGACCCGCCGCAGCTCGCCGCGAAGCTGTGTGCGCAGTGTTAAGTCAAGATTGGCGAACGGTTCGTCCAGGAGCACGACGGCGGGTCGCGGCGCGAGCGCCCGGGCGAGGGCCACCCGCTGCTGCATCCCGCCCGACAGCTCGTGCGGCCGTCGCGCGCCGGCGTCGGGCAAGCCGACCAGCTCGAGCAGCTCGGTGACCCGCGCGTCGCGGTCAGGCGCCCTGCGGATCCCATAGGCCACGTTCTCCGCGACCGACAGGTGCGGGAAGAGGGCGACGTCCTGGAACACCATGCCGAGCCGGCGCCGCTCCGGCGGCAGCGACCGGCCGGGTCCGACGACGAGCTCGCCGCCGATCTCGATCGTGCCGGCGTCCGGACGCTCGAGGCCGGCGACCGTCCGCAGGAGCGTCGTCTTGCCGCAGCCCGACGGACCGAGGAGGGCGAGCGTCTCGCCGCGACGGAGCTCGAGGTCGATGCCGGCGAGGGCGACGACGGGCCCGAACGACTTGCGCAGGCCGACGATCCGGACGACGGGCTCGCCGCCGGCCGCCGGGAAGACCGTGGGCCCGCTGCCGGCCGCCGGGATGGCCGCGGGCTCGCTGCCGGCAGGCGGGACGACGGGCTCGCCGCCGGTCACCGCGCCGACGGGCCCGCCGCCGTTCGCCGGCCGCACGGGTCGGTCGCTCACGCCCCCTCCTCCGTGCGCAGCAGCAGCCCGACGCTGACGAGCGACAGGCCGACCAGCAGGAGCGCGGATGGCGCCGCCCGCGCGTAGAAGCCGTCGCCGACCGCACCCCAGACCTGCGTCGCCAGGGTGGCGAAGCCCGTCGGGGCGAGGATCAGCGTCATCGGCAGCTCCTTGGCCGTGGTGAGGAAGACGAGCGCGATCCCGGCGACGAGTCCCGGACGCAGGAGCGGCAGCGTGATCGATCGGAACGCCTCGATCGGCCTGCGTCCCAGCATCCGGGCCGACTCCTCCAGGCTCGGGCTGATCGACCGAAGCCCGTCGCGCATCGGGTGGAGCGCCTGTGGCAGGAAGCGCACCGCATAGGCGAGGGCCAGGAGCCCGAACGTCTGGTAGGCGAGGGGGAATGCCCCCGTCGCCAGGAACACGACGGCCAGGGCTACGACGATCCCCGGCAGGGCGTACGTCGTCAACGTCGCCCCCTCGACGATCGACGCGACGCGGCCGGGCCACCGGACGAGGAGCAGCGCGACGGGCGCCGCCAGGAGGATCGAGATCCCGGCGGCCACGCCCGACGCGACGAGCGTGTTCCAGATCGCCCCCGGCACGAGTCGGAGCGGCTCGTCGTTGGCGACGCCACGGACGAGCCAGGCGACGAGCGTCCCGACGGGCAGCACGAGGGCCACGGCGATGACGACGGCGCAGAAGGCGAACGCCGGCCACCGCCACCGCCCGAGCCGCAGCAGCGGCAGCGGCCGCTCCCGGGCGCGCGCGACGGCCGGTGGTCGGCCCGCCCGAACGCGCGCTTCGAGCACAGCGACGCCGAGGGCGAGGGCCGCGAGGATGAGCGAGAGGACGGCGGCGAGCGAGCGGTCGAACGTCGCCCGGTACTGGACGTAGATCGCGCTCGAGAGGCTGTCGAACTGGAGCAGCGAGACCGACCCGAAGTCGGCGAGGGCGTAGAGGATCGCGAGGAGCGCGCCGCCCGTGATCGCCGGCAGGAGGATCGGCAGGGCCACCCGGCGGAACGCGCCGCGCTCGTCGTCGCCGAGCGTCCGGGCCGCGTCGAGGAGCGCGGCGTCGAATCGCCGGGCGCCGGCCCGCACGCCGAGGACCACGAACGGGTACGTCGCCAGGGTCAGGACGAGGACCGCCCCCGGGAGCCCGTAGAGCGTCGGGATCTCCTCGATCCCGAACGGGGCCAGGAGGGCGGCCAGCGTCCCGTTCGGCCCGACCATCCCGATGACGGCGAAGGCGAGGACGTACGAGGGCACGGCGAGCGGGACGATCGCGAGGACGGTGATCGCGCGGCGGAACGGGAGGTCGGTCCGGGCGGTCAGCAGTCCGATCGGCAGGCCGAGGGCGATCGCCCCGGCCCCGACGAGGAGCGCCATGACGAGCGTGTTGACGATCACCTGGGCCGTCCGCGCCCGGAAGACGAGGTCGAGCGAGTCGTCGGCCGCGCCGGCGGCTCGGACGACGAGGTAGGCGATCGGGAGGAGGGCCAGGAGCGCGACGCCGATCCCGGCGACGACGAGGGGCAGCGGCGGCCGGCGGGCGGGGGGCGCCACGCGGCGGGCCGCGGGGAGGATCCCCGGGAGGGAGGCTTGCACGATGCGCCGCCGCTCGCGTCCCGGCTAGAGGACGCCGGCCTCCTGCATGAGCCGCAGCGTGCCCGCGAGGTCGGCGAGGTCCGAGAGGTCGAGCTCGGGCGACTCGATGTCGGCGAGCGCCGGGAGCGCCGGGTCGGCCTCGATGCCGGTGACGAGCGGATACTCGAACGTCTCGTCGGAGAAGTAGCGCTGGGCCTCCTCGGAGAGGAGGAACCGGACGAGCCGGTCGGCGGCGACCGGGTGGTCGGCCGTCGCCAGGATCCCCGCGCCGGCAACGTTCACGAGGGCTCCCGGGTCGCCGCCCGTGAAGTAGTGGTTGGCGACCGGCAGCGTGTCGCCCGACTCCGCCCGGGCCTGGAAGAGGTAGTAGTGGTTGACGAGGGCCGCGTCGATCTCGCCGGCCGCCACCGCCTGGAGCGCCGCCGAGTTGCTCTCGTAGGCGCGCGGCTCGTTCGCCTGCATCGCCTCGAGCCAGGCCTTCGTGGCCTCGTCGCCGATCGAGCGGCGCATCGCCGTGACGAACGTCTGGAAGCTGGCGTTCGTCGGCGCCCAGCCGAGGCGGCCCTTCCAGGCCGGGTCGGCGAGGTCGAGGACCGACGCCGGCAGGTCGGCCTCGGCCAGGTCGCGGGTGTCGTAGGCGAGGACGCGGGCCCGACCGCTGACGCCCGTCCACGCGCCGTCCGCCGACCGGAAGCGGGGATCGACGAGGGCGAGGACGTCATCGGGGAGGGTCGCCAGGCGGTCCTCGGCCGCGAGCGCCCCGAGGGCGCCGCCGTCCTGGGAGAAGAAGACGTCGGCGGGGCTGTTGTCGCCCTCCTCGAGGATCGTCGCGGCGAGCTCGGACGTGCCGGCGTAGCGGACCTCGACGTCGATCCCGCTCTCCTGCTCGAAGCGGGCGAGGATCGGGCCGACGAGCTCCTCGCTGCGGCCGCTGTAGACGACGAGCTTCTCTTCGGGCACCGCGGAGGCCCCGGGTCCGCCATCATCGGACGGCGCCGGCGTCGAGGCGCCCGACGGCGCCGGGGAGGTGGATCCACCGCACGCCGCGAGGGCCAGGGCGAGGGCCCCGGCGAGCGCCGGGAGCAGGATGGCGCGGGCCGGGGGGACGCGCGGAAAGACGGCCACTCTGGATCCTCCGGGGTCGGGACGCTGGTTGCGGACGCGATGGTAGCGGCCCGGTCGACGGCTGGCAAGCGCCCCTGACTGGAGTGGTCAGGGTCACCTGACTATGGGCGTCAACGCCCGCGCAAGGCCACGCTGACTCCGGCCACGCGCCCGTCGTGCGCTGACGCCGGCCCCGTGCTCCAAGTCGCCTCTCGTCCTCGGCCGCCTGCTTGCAGACTTGCGCAAATAGACGATAATGGCCCAGCGCTTCCACGCGCTGCCGACCATCCACCCTGCAGTCCCCGGAGTCGTCGATGCCCCGCCCGACCGCCCGCCGCGCCCTCGCGGCCTTCGTTCTTGCCGCTGCCGCCGTCGTCGCCGCCTGCTCGCCGGCCACGGAGGTGGCCCCGACCGTCGCACCGGCGACCGCCGCACCCGGCGGGTCCGTCGCCGCCCTCCCGGCCGAGGTTTCGGCCGCCGAGGCCCTCGCCCTCCGCGAGGCCGGCGCGTTCATCCTCGACGTCCGTCAGCCGGACGAGTGGGCCGCCGTGCACATCCCCGACGCCACGCTCATCCCGCTCGGCGAGCTCGCCTCGCGCGTGGGCGAGGTGCCCAGCGACCGACAGGTGGTCGTCGTCTGCCGCTCGGGCAACCGCAGCGCGCAGGGCCGCGACATCCTCCTCGGCGCCGGGCTCCCGGCGGTCACCTCGATGGCCGGCGGCATGAACGACTGGGCGGCTGCCGGCTACCCGACAACGTCCGGCAGCTGACCGTTTCCCGCGGCTGACGGCTCGGCCGTCGCCGGCCGGGTCAGCTCGCGGTCGGGCCGGCCTTGCGCGCCTCTTCGACGCCGCGGAGCGCGTCGCGGAGCTTCCCGATCCAGTCGGCCTCGTGCTCGCCGACGAGCTTCACGCACCAGGCGAGCGCATCGCTCCGGCTCCGCGCGACGCCGGCCTCGACGAGGGTGTCGAGGATCCGCCGCTCCGGCTGGCGCAGGCGCGTCATCACCGGGACGCTCGCGGTCGTGAACAGGTGGGTCTCGCCGGCGATCCGGACGCCCCAGGACACCACCTTGCGGAAGCGGTGCTGGGCATCCTCGGCGATCGTCATCCGGTCGGCGCGGGTCTCCTCGCGGAACCGCTCCACGCGGCTGGCCCTGGCGGCTGCCTGCGCGGCGTCGGTCGAGTAGCCGGCCAGCTCGACGTCCGCGACCTCGCCGAGGACGAGGATCTCCTCGCGGTCGACGGAGATCTCCGGGGTGGCCGTGAACCAGGCGTCGGGAAGGCGGCCGGCGAACCAGCCGATGAGCTCGTCGTGAGTGGCGCTGTGCGACATCGTGGTGCGTGCTCCATGCGTGGTGGGCGAGTCCGTTTCCCTGATACCGAGATTACACCATTACATCCATCCGTCGTCAAGCCGACCGACGACGGTGCGCCCGTTCGTGGGGAGGCTGGCCCGGTGTGCCGTGGCCCCGCTTCGCGGCACGCGACACAATGTCCGACACACGAAAGCCGGAGGGCGTCTCCCATGTCGACGGATCCCTGGTCGAAGCTGATCGCAGGTCGGCGCCTCGCGGGTCGGCCGTGAGCGACCGGACGGAGCCGCGGTTGCCCGGGGCGGACGACGAGCGGTATCAGCCGGCGGACCGCGCCGCGTGGCGCGCATGGCTCGAGGCGAACCATGCGACGGCGCGCGGCATCTGGGTTGTCACGTACCGGCGCAGGTCGGGCAAGCCGGTGGTCGCGTATGACGACCTCGTCGAGGAGGCACTCTGCTTCGGCTGGATCGACAGCCGGGGCGGAACGCTCGACGACGAGCGCTCGATGCTTCGCTTCACGCCCCGGCGGAAGGGGAGCGCCTGGGCGAAGACGAACAAGGCGCGGGTCGAGCGGCTGGCAGCCGAGGGCCTGATGAGGGAGGCCGGCCTTCGGGCGATCGAGGCGGCGAAGGCGGACGGCTCATGGGACGCGCTCAACGACTCCGACGCACTGATCGTCCCCGACGACCTCGCCGCGGCGCTCGCGGCAGACGTCGCGGCGGCGCGCGGCTATGACGCGCTGAGTCCGTCGACGAAGAAGCAGATCCTCTTCTGGGTGACGTCGGCGAAGCGCCCGGAGACACGCGGGCGCCGCATCGCGGAGGTCGTCGGCCACGTGGCAGACGGGCGCAACCCGCTGGAGTGGCCGCGCCGGCCCCCGGAGTAGCGAGCCGATCGCCGGCCCCGGAGGAGCGAGCCGAGCCTCGCCCTCGCGTCGAGGCGGTCGCCCGAGTTCAGGCGGGGTCGAGCTTCTCGGCCTGCTCCGCCTCGGCCTCTGCCTCCATCCGGTCGAGCCGCGTGTAGTAGTCCGGGATCTCGCGGAGGTGCGCCAACGCGATCTTGCCCGTCGTGAGTGGATCGTCGCCGGTGACGTTCGTCGCGGGATCGCGCCGGCCGTGCTCGAGCTCGACCTCCATCCCCCGGCGGAACTCCTCGAAGGGAAACGGCTCGGCCGCGAAGTCGAGGCCCAGGCTCGTTGCGACCTTGAGCGCCTCGTCGGGATCGAACGTGCTGCGGATCGGCATGGTTGGCTCCTTCTCGATCGGGTCGCCCAGCATCCGACCGGCAGGCCGGCTCCGCCAGTGCCGGCCGTCCCGTTTCGGCGCTCGCTCGGTCCTCCGACCGTGGCACCATCTGCCCGCCGGCCTGCGACCCACGTTCTGCACGCCCGCGACCGAGGTGAGATCGACACGATGCGCACGATCCTGCTGTGGATGGCCCGCAACCCCTGGCTCAAGGAGCGCCTGCCGCGCCTGCGGTTCGTCCGGAAGGCGGTCCGGCGGTTCATGCCCGGCGAGGACGCCGACGCGGCGTTCGCGGCGGCCTCGAAGCTGGCGGCCGACGGCCACGGGATCCTCTTCACGCGGCTCGGCGAGAACCTCACCTCGCTGGCCGAGGCCGACGAGGTCGCCGCCCACTACCACGGGATCCTCGACCGGGGGGCGGCGCTCGACCGGGCGATCGAGCTGTCGGTCAAGCCGACGCAGCTCGGCCTCGACATCGACGAGGAAGCCTGCTTCCGCCTCTGCTCCGAGCTCGCGGCCCGCGCCGACGTCGCCGGGACCTGGTTCTGGGTCGACATGGAGTCGTCGGCCTACGTCGAGCGGACGATCGCCCTGTACGAGCGGCTGAAGTCGAAGCATCGCAACGTCGGCATCTGCCTCCAGGCGTATCTGAAGAGCACGCCTGCGGACATCCGACGGATCCTCCCGCTCGAGCCGGCAGTGCGCCTGGTGAAGGGCGCCTACGACGAGCCGGCGAGCGTCGCCTGGCGAAAGAAGGCCGAGGTCGACGGCGCCTACCAGGCGGCCGCGCTCGTCCTCGCGGAGGCGGCCCGGGACGGCAGGGCCCGGCTCGCGCTCGGGACGCACGACGGGGGGCTGGTCGAGCGGATCGCCTCGTTCGCCGAGGCGGCAAGCGTCCCGCGGGAGAAGCTCGAAGTCCACATGCTGTACGGGATCCGCGCCGGCGAGCTGACGCGGCTCCGGCAGGCGGGCTTCCCGGTGTCCACGCTCATCGCCTACGGGAAGCACTGGTACCCGTGGTACATGCGCCGCCTTGCCGAGCGACCGGCGAACCTGGGGTTCGCGCTGCGCCAGCTGCTGCCGTAGCGGCTCGCGGGCACGCGCCCGAGTCCCGTCGCGGGAGTCCACCGCCGCCGCGAGTGGGCCGCCGCCGCCGCGTGGGCCGCCGCCCCGTGGGCCGCCGCCGCCCCATGGCCCGGTCCCGTCGCGTGGCCGGGTCGCGCCGCGAGTCCCGTCGCGTGGCCGAGTCCCGTCGCGTGGCCGGGTCGCGCCGCGAGTCCCGCCGCGTGGCCGAGTCCCGTCGCGTGGCCGGGTCGCGCCGCGAGTCCCGCCGCGTGGCCGAGTCCCGTCGCGTGGCCGGGTCGCGCCGCGAGTCCCGCCGCGTGGCCGAGTCCCGTCGCGTGGCCGGGTCGCGCCGCGAGTCCCGTGGCCGCTTCGTGGCGGAGTCCCGCGTCCGCCGATCAGCCTTCGGTGGTGGCCTCGGGGCTGTAGTCGGGCGTCGGCTCCGGGGTGGCCGCCGGCGGCGGGGCCACGACGACCGGCTTGACCGGCCGCGGGGTGGAGCGCTGCGCCGGCTTCGCGGTGGCCGCGGGCGGGGCCGCGATCGGAACCCGGACGGGCCGTGGCGTGGTGCGGGGCGCGCGGTCCGGCTTCGGCTTCGGCTTTGGGCTGGGTGTCGGAGCCGCCGTCGGCGTCGGCGTCGCGACCGGTGCCGCCGTCGGTGTCGCGGCGGGAGGCGCCGTCATCGGCACCGTCGCCGTGCCCCCGGGCGAGGCGCCGAGCGCTGCCACGGCAAGTCCCGCGACGACGACCCAGGCGACCATCGCGGACAGGCCGAGCCGCCCGGCTCGACGGCGCGGCCTGCGGGCCGGCGGCGGTTCGGCGGCCGCGGCGACGCGACGCCATGCATCGGGAGCGACGACCGGCGCGGATCCGGCCGCCGGTGCCTCGCGGGGCCGCTGGTGGGCCGTCGGCCGCGTGCCGACCCATGCGCCCGTCGGCGCAGGCGACGCACCGCGGAGGTCCGCGTACGGGTCCGGAGCGTGGACGCCGGCGCCCGGGTGGCCGGTCGGGCCCGTGGTTGGCGGCCCGGCCGCCGACCCCCCGATGGCGGCCGGGCCGGCGGTCGATTTGAGGTCCGCCGGTACGACGACCCGTGACCGAGACGTCTCGGCGTGGAGGCGGAAGGGGGCGCAGATCAGGCACCCGCCGTCGACGAGATTCCAGCAGTCGGGGCAACAGGCCGAACCGCACCCCGGGCAGTCGCGGAACGCGGCCCGTGCGCCCACGAAGTCGTCGCGGTCACGCCCGCAGCGCTCGCAGAACTGGATCCCGAGGTCCACGGTGCACTCCACGCCCGGCGCTCTCCCCCGGCGGATGCGCCACGGGTCGACGATAGCCCCGCGCCGGGCGGCCCCGGACACGACGGTGGTACCGCGGCGCCGCGGCGTTGGTCTCGTTCGTTGCGCCGGGGCACCGAACCGTCCCCCGGCGTCGGGCTGGGGGACGGTGGCTGCCGCTCGCGGCTCACGGCAGCCGCGTCTCGTGCCACGCCTCCGCGCCGGCTCGTCCCCGCGTCGGCTTCGCGTGCCACGCCATCCGCGCCGGCTCGTCCCCGCGTCGGCTTCGCGTGCCACGCCATCCGCGCCGGCTCGTCCCCGCGTCGGCTTCGCGTGCCACGCCATCCTTTCTGCGTGGCGGCGGCGCGGCGCGGTCCTTCCAGCACGGGCTTTGCGTCCCACGCGACGATCGTGCCGGAGGAGGGCGGTCCTGGCCCCGCTGCTCGACGCGAAGCAGAAAGGATTGCGTCGGACGCGATGTGCCCCCCGATGGGCGCCCCGATGGGCCCCGATGCCCCCCGATCGGCGCCCGGATTGGCGCCCCGATGGGCGCCCCGTCGGACGCGATGTGCCCCCCGATTGGCGCCCCGATGGGCGCCCCGATCGGCGCCCCGATCGGCGCCCGACCGGCAGCCGCGGCAACGGGGCCGACGCGTGACCCCGGTATCACGCCGCCCGAGGTCGTGGCTCGATCCGGGGAGTAGGCTGCGCGGGTGACCAACGCGAACCCCGGCGCCGACGAAGCGCCCGCGACAAACGACGCGCCCCCCGCCGACGAGTCGTCCTGCACCGCCGA
This sequence comes from uncultured Chloroflexia bacterium, assembly GCA_963736545.1. Taxonomy (GTDB): domain Bacteria; phylum Chloroflexota; class Limnocylindria; order Limnocylindrales; family CSP1-4; genus CTSoil-043. The sequence continues at coordinate 1,553,236 of CAVTPA010000001.1, read as the reverse complement.
GGAGGCGCCCGCGACCAACGCGAACCCCGGCGCCGACGAAGCGCCCGCGACAAACGACGCGCCCCCCGCCGACGAGTCGTCCCGCGCCGCCGACGAGGCGCCCGCGACCAACGCGAACCCCGGCGCCGACGAGGCGCCCGTGACCGACGACCCGCCGCGCCCTTTCGACGCGCTGCCAACCGCCGACACCGTACCCCTCGCCGACACCCTGCCCGTTGCCGACGATCAGCCCCCTGCCGGCGAGTCGGTGCCGGGCGCCCGGCTCGCACCGGCGTTCGACGCCCTCGGGCTGGAGCCGGCCCTGCTCGAGACCCTCGCCGGGCTCGGCTACGAGGAGCCGACGCCGGTCCAGGTGGAGGCGATCCCGCCTCTTCTCGCCGGCCGCGACCTTCTCGCCGAGGCCCCGACGGGCACCGGCAAGACGGCGGCCTTCGCCCTGCCGATCCTGCAGCGGCTCGCCGCCGGCGGACTTGGGCGGGCGGAGGAGGGGACCACGCTCGCCCTGGTCCTCGTGCCGACGCGCGAGCTGGCAATGCAGGTGGCCGAGGCGGTCCATCGCTACGGGCGGGGCCTCGGCGCGCGCGTCCTCCCCGTCTACGGCGGCCAGCCGATCGGCCAGCAGCTGCGGGGCCTGCGGCGAGGCCTCGACATCGTCGTGGCGACGCCCGGTCGGGCGGTCGACCACCTGACACGCGGCAGCCTGCGCCTCGACACCGTCGAGACCGTCGTCCTCGACGAGGCTGACGAGATGCTCGACATGGGCTTCGCGGAGGAGCTCGACGCGATCCTCGCGGCGACGCCGGCCGGGCGCCAGACCGCGCTCTTCTCGGCCACGATCAGCCCGACGATCGCCCGCGTCGCGGCGCGCCACCTCCGCGAGCCGGTCCGCGTCTCCGTGCGTCCGGACCGACCGACCGAGGAGGCCCCGGCGAAGGTCCGCCAGGCGGTCTTCGTCGTGCGCCGCGCCGACAAGCTGGCGGCCCTCGGGCGGATCCTCGACGTCGAGGATCCGGAGGCGGCGCTCGTCTTCGCCCGCACCCGCGGCGAGGTGGACGACCTGGCCGAGGCGCTCAGCGGCCGGGGGCACGACGCGGCGGCGCTCCACGGCGGGCTCTCGCAGGAGCAGCGGGACCGGGTGATGGGCCGCTTCCGCGACGGGGCCCTCGACGTCCTCGTCGCGACCGACGTCGCGGCGCGCGGCCTCGACATCGACCACGTCTCGCACGTCGTCAATTTCGACGTGCCGTCATCGCCCGACGTCTACGTCCACCGGATCGGCCGGACGGGGCGCGCCGGACGCGAGGGCACGGCGATCACTCTCGTCGAGCCCCGGGAGCACCGGCTCCTCCAGAATATCGAGGCGGCAACGCGGACCCGGCTCGAGCGGGCGACCGTCCCCTCGGTGGCTGACCTCCGCGAGCGGCGGCTCGAGCTCCTGCAAGCGAGCCTGCGCGAGCGGCTCACGACGGCGGCGGAGGCGGCCGACACCGACGGCGACGAGGAGGGCGGGGCCGGCCCCGGCGAGGAGGCCGGCATGGCGCGCGCCGGGGCTGGCCTCGAACGCTATCGAGCCGTGGTCGAGGCGCTGGCCGACGAGTTCGACGCGGTCGAGATCGCGCTGGCGGCGATCGCGGCGCTCGACGGCGATGCGGCCCGCGGCGACGCCGAGGTCGAGATCGCGCCGGCCGTCCTGCCGCAGGACCGCCCGCCGCGACCGGTCCGGCCCGCCGGCCCGCCGGGTCGCCCGTCGGGTCGCCCGCCGGGACCGCAGGGACCTCCGGGGAGCTTCGGGCGCGGCCCCTGGCCGGGGCCGCCGGCGTCCGGCCGGCCGGCGGTGCCCGGTGGGCCGATGCGCGCGCCGCGCCCCGGAACGCCCGCCGGCGGCCCGTGGGTGCGCATCTTCGTCGGCGGCGGGCGGCGGATGGGGATGCGGCCGGGCGATCTTGTCGGCGCGATCACCGCAGAGGCCGGCGTCCCGGGCTCGGCGATCGGCGCGATCCAGGTCGCGGACAGCTTCTCGCTCGTCGACGTCTCCGGCGAGGTGGTCGACCGGGTGGTCCACGCGCTCCGGGGCGCCACGATCCGCGGCCGGACGCTCCCGGTCCGCCTCGACCGCGACATGCGCTGAGCGCGGGCGCCCACGGCCCGCGCCGGCGCCTCAGCCGCCGCGGACAGGTCGCCCGCCCGTCAGCTCTCGCGGAAGATCTGGTCGTGCTCGCGGACGTGCTTCGTGACGTTGATCGCCACGTCGTCGCCGGGTTCCGCATGGACGACCGGCGCGTGGTCGATCTCCATCGAGCGCACCGTCTCGACGAGATCGGTCGTGTGACCGTGGATGTGGATGAGGTCGCCGACGTCGAGCGGTCGCGTCAGGCTCACCGCGGCCACGTTCAGGTGGCCGAAGTAGTGAGTGACGGTCCCGATCACCGCGGCGGGGTCGTGCTGGGTCGACATCGCGCACCTCCGTCGGGTGCACCGTAGCGCGAACCGGGGCTCCTGCCGACGGCCGAACGGCCCCCGATCGTTTCCGGGCCCGGACGCGCGGGTCGGCGCGCCTCGACGCGCGTGGTTCAATGACCCGACCAACACCAAGGGACGGGGGACCGGACATGGGCAACGCGACTCGCGGGACGGGCTCGAGTGACGATCCCTGGATCCTCCAGACCGCCAGCGGCGGCGCGGAGTTCCAGATGTGGCGCGACGAGACCGCGGATCCGCCGGCGCTGGTCTGCCAGGTCGGCACGACGCAGCTGCGATATCACCTCCGCTGCATCGAGGACCTCCACGCCTGGCTGCGCGAGCGTCGTGACTGGGTCCCGCTCGGTGCCGCCGACGAGCAGAAGCCTGCCGCCGAAGGCACGGTGGAGGCGTGGGGCCGCTCGCCGGCCAACCCATTGGGCGGCTGGTACGGCCTCCGCAAGGGCTTCCGCGGCCGCTTCGGGATGTACGTGCCGCCCCTGCTCGAGGCGCTCGGTCTCGTCGAGCTCGAGCATCTTCCGCGGAACAACCGCGTCCGGGCGCTGTAGCACCCGAGGGGCGGGGCCAGCCGCGGGTGCCGACGAGCCGGGTGGCCGCTCCGGCTACCAGAGGCGCAGCTGGTCGGTGCGGCGGAGCCAGAAGAGGGCGACGAGCCCCATGACGAGCCCTGTCCCGAGGAAGATCGGCTGGAGGATCATCGTCTCCGGCATGATCGCGAGCTGGACGAGGATCCAGATGATCAGGCCGACGCCGAGGATCGCCGTGAGCCAGGGCGCCGTCCAGTGGCGGATCGCGATGAGCGCCGCCAGGACGAGCATGCCGACGCCGTTGACCGCGAACAGGTAGATGCCCGGGACCAGGTAGCTGCCGAACGGCGTCGCCTCGATCCAGCCGGGCGGAAGCTGCATCGACGCTCCGGTCGGGTCGGCGATGAACATGAGCCCGACCGGGATCGCCAGGACGCCGGTGAAGATCGCGGCGGCGAAGGCGATCCAGGCGAAGCGCGGCCGCTCGACGCGGGACGTGGCGGGCCTGAGCTGGAGCTGCATCGGACGGTCCCCCGGGGGCGCGCGCCGGGATGGCGCGTCGCGCCGCGGGCGCGGCGCCGGGCGAGCATGCCCGGGACCCGCGGGCCGTCGGGAGGGCCGGAGGTCGCCGCAGGACGGCCGGGTGGCACCCTCCGTTCGTGCCGTCCGGTGCTGCGAGCACGCGCCGTGTCGGCCCCGTTGAGCCGGTCGCCGTACGATGCCCGTGATGGCTCGACGTTTCCGGATGCGCCTGCGCCGCCCGCGGTTCCGCGGTGACGTCACGCCCGTCGCCACCGCCCGACACAGCGTCCGGCGGCTGCTCGTCGTGACGGCCGCATCGGTGCTCGGGGTTGCCATCCTGTACGTGGCGGCCGTCCAGACCACGCTCGGCCAGTCGCTCGAGGACCTCGTCCTGTGGGGCCGCCCGCTCGACGATCCGGGCACGGTGGCGCTGGCCTCGCGGGCGCTCGGCACCCTGAACATCGTGGTCGCAGGCGTCGCAACGGCCGGGCTGGCCGGGATCGCCCTCGCCGTCGGCCGCCCGCTCCTGGCCGCCGGCGTCGTCGTCGCGATCCTCGGCGCGAACCTCACCACCCAGGTCCTCAAGGACGTCGTCCTCGAGCGCCCCGATCTCGTGGGGTCGGGGGCGTACGCCTACGGCAACAGCTTCCCGAGCGGTCACGTGACGCTCGCCGCCTCGCTCGCCCTGGCCGCGCTCCTCGTCGCGCCCCGGCGTCTCCGCTCGCTCGTCACCATCGGCGGCGCCATCTACGTGGGCATCGTGGGGATCAGCACGCTCACGGTGGGCTGGCATCGCCTCGCCGACGGGCTCGGGGCGATCCTCGTCGCCCTCGCCTGGGCCGGGCTCGTCGCGGCCGCCGTCGTCGCGGCGCGCGGCTCGATGCCGCGCCACACGTGGAGCGCGGGGTCGGGTCGCCTCGCTGCGCGCGCTCTTCTCGTCGGGGCGCTGGGCCTCTTCGTCGTCGCCGTCGGCGTCCTCGCCTACGCGTGGGTCGGCCGAGCCGCGGCGGGGAACCCGCTCGACGCGATCGAGGCGCCGCTCGCGTTCGCACTGGCGCTGACGATCCTCGGCGCGGCGGCGCTGTTCGCGTCGGCATGCCTGCTGTGGGCCCTGCGCGGCGTCACCCTCGAGACGCGCGGCGCGCCCTGAGGCGCCGGGCCATGCACGCTCGCCTCGCTCGGTTCGCCGCTCCGCTCTCGTTCCTGCTCCCCGGGCTGGGGCAGGCGGCCGTGGGGCGCCGGCGACGCGGCGCGCTGCTGGCGATCCCGGCGCTCGCCGTGGCGGCCGCTCTCGTCGGGCTCGTGGTCGTGATCGCGGGCGACTCATCGACGGTCCTCGACCTCCTGCCCGGGCCCGAGGGCATCGCGGCGCTCCTCGTCCTGCAGGGGGCCTTGTTCGTGTACCACGCCGGCGCGATCCTCGACGCCGAGCGTCTCGGCCGGGCGGTGCGGCCGGTCCGGGGGTCGAGCCGGGTCGTGAGCGCGCTCGTTCTCGTCGCCCTCCTCGCCGGCACGGTCGCGATCCACGGTGCGGTCGGGACGGTCGAGGCCGAGGCGGGCGGCGCGCTCGCGTCGGTCTTCGGGCCGGGCGGCGAGGGGGTGGACGACGACGACGCGTGGGCCATCCCGGAGCCGAGCTTCGAGCCGGACCCGACGGAGGCGCCCACCGCGGCGCCGACGCCCGTCCCGACCGCGAGCGGCACGCCCGCTGCGACGACCTCGGGCGCGCCAACCCCGTCGCCCGCTCCGACGCCGACCCCTGCTCCGACACCGGAGCCGACCCGGACGGCCCGGCCGACCGCCGCCCCCGTGTCCGGCGCCGACTGGGCCCGCGACGACCGGCTCAACCTCCTGCTGATCGGCAGCGACGCCGGTCCCGACCGCTGGAGCCTTCGGACGGACACGATGATCGTGCTGAGCGTCGAGGCGCGGACGGGGCGCGCGGCGCTCTTCGGCATCCCCCGCAACCTCGTCGGCGTGCCGCTCCCGCCCGAGAGCGCCGGGGCCACGAAGGACGGCCGGTTCCACGGCCTCCTCAACGCGCTGTACGTCTACGCCATGGGGCACCCCGGCAAGTTCCCGGGCGGAGACGCGCGCGGGATGCGGGCGGTCAGCGGCGCGGTCCAGGAGCTCGTCGGCGTCCGCCTCGACGGGCTCGTCGTCGTCAACCTCGGCGGGTTCGTCCGGCTGGTCGACGAGCTCGGCGGCCTCTGGATCGACGTTCCGTCCCGGCTGCGCGACCGGAACTACCCGCTCGAGGACGGGAGCGGCTGGATGGAGCTCGACATCCGGGCGGGCTGCCGGCACCTCGACGGGCGCATGGCGCTCGCCTACGCGCGATCCCGCCACCAGGACTCGGACTACGGCCGGATGAACCGCCAGCAGCTCGTGCTGCTGTCCCTGCGGAGTCAGCTCGACCCACTCAAGCTCGTGTCGAAGGCCCCGGCGTTCCTCCGCATCGCGGGCGACTCGCTGTGGACGACGATCCGGCGGAAGGAGATCCGGGGCCTCGCCAAGCTGGCGGAACGCGTCGACTCGCGCCGCGTCGAGCGGGTCCTCTTCGTCCCGCCGTCCTACGACTCGCACCTCGACGACCGCGAGATCGCGCGCATCCGGCGCGTGGTGCGCACGGTCTTCGATGGCCCCCGCCCGCCGGCGGATCCGGCGCTCGCGCCCGGCAACTGCCCGTAGGGCCCGGCGGCACGTCGGGGAGCGGCGGCAGCGTCGGGGAGCGGCGGCGCGGTCGTGTCCCGGCGGTGCGGGCGGTCGGGGCGCCTCGGCCGTGCGGTGCGGGCGGTCGGGGCGCCTCGGTTGCGTGGGACGCCATGTTTCGTGTCCGGGACGGACCGTGGCGATCCGTGCGGCACGGTCTGCGCGTCGCACGCGACGATCCGTGCGCGGGGCACCCGGGAAGGCGCCTCCGGCTCGCGGGAAGCAGGAAGGATCGCGTGGGACGCAACCGGGGCCGCGAGTTGCGCAACGGCGCCGCCGCGGCCGCGAGTCGCGCACGCCCCGCCGAGCGCGCCGAGTCGCGCCGCCGCGCCGCCCGCGCGAGCCGCGCGCCCCGCCCGGCCCCGCCGGCTACCTCAGGACGAGGAAGGCGTCGACGTCGAAGCGCGGGTGGCCGGCGGTGCCGAGGACCCGAACCTCGATCGTGTGCGAGCGGGAGGGGTCGACCGCCCGCGAGAACAGCAGCCAGCGGCCGCTCGTCGACGTCGCCCGGGCGCTCACCGTCGCGACGAGGACCCCGTCGATCCGGATCTCGGCCCGTCCCCGGCTCGGGCCCTTCCTCCCGACGACGGCGATCGCCGAGCCGGTGAACGAGTAGCGCATCCAGGCGCCCGCCCGGTCGGTGTAGAGGAAGCTGCCGCCGAGGGCGTCGCTCGCGTCGAAGCGTGTCCAGCCCGCGCTCCGCCGCACGGCCGTGCTCCGCTCCTGGACGGCGACGACGCGGACCGGCGCGCCGGTCGCCCAGCGGCCGACGTTCCCCGGCGCGTCCGTGGCCCGCACCGCGTAGGCCCGGCTCGTGGCGTACGGGATGCGGCGCGCCGCGGTGCGGGTGGTCGACGACGTCGCGGCGACGGCGACCGGCTCGTAGCCGGACGTGCTCTCGCCGAGCTGGTAGCCGACGACGGGAGACTGGTCGGTGGCCGGCTTCCAGGACAGCGCCACGGGAGCTGTGGTCAGCGACGCCCGCGTGCCTCGCGGGAGCGTCGCGGCCGGCGCGTAGGCGATCGGCGCCTCGTTCTCGACGACGACCGGCAGCCGGATCTCGCGGACGCGAAGGGTGCGGTAGGCGGCCCGCACGACGACGTCGTACGTGCCGGCCGGGGTCGCCGGCGGGACCGTGATCCGGACCGCCGTCGCAGACGCGGCGCCGGAGAGGCTCGTGCTGCCGGCCATTGCCGCCGTGAGCGGCGCCGGCGCCGCAGCCACGCCGAACGTGATCGGCTCGATGAAGGTCGGGCCGCGGCCCGCGTCGAGCGGGATCGTCCACGTCGTCCCGAGCTCGTTCGTCACGAGGCCGGTCGGCGGCATCGCGGCGCTCGGGTTGAAGTCGCCGAGCGGCCCGAGCCGCGACACGTCGAGGAGGATGTCGGGCTTGCCGTCCGGGTCGGTCGCGGTCTTCCAGTTCAGGTTGCCGAGGTGGCGGAGCGCCAAGCGGACCTCGGACGGCGGCGCGCCGGGGCGCGAGGCGAGGTAGAGCGCCGCGGCGCCCGCGACGTGCGGCGCGGCCATCGACGTGCCGGACGAGTAGCCGTACGACTGGTCCCGCTTCGTCGACCAGATGCACTTGCCCGGCGCGATGAGGTCGACGTCGGCGCCGTAGTTCGAGAAGTTGGCGAACGTGTCGTCCTTGTCGTACGTGCCCCAGCTCCAGCAGAGGTCGCCCCCGAGGGCGCCGGGCTTGCCGTCGGTGTCGGCGAGCGCCGAGACGGTGATGACCTCGTTGTAGGAGGCCGGCGTGCGCTTGGCGGCGGAGGCCGAGTCGTTCGCGGCCGCGGCCACGACCGTGATCCCGCGGGCCACCACGCGGCAGATCGCCTGGTGGAGCACGTCGTCGTTCGTGTAGCCGCAGTCGTGGTCGTCGCTGCCCCAGCGGGTGACCGACATGTTGACGGCCTCGATGAGCGGGCGCGACGGGTCGGCCGGGTCCTTCTGGGCCGCGATCCAGTCGAGGCCGCAGATCCACCACGAGAGCCGGCCCTCGCCGTTCGCGTCGAGGATGCGGACGGCCCACAGCCGGACGCCCGGCGCGACCCCGACGACGCCATCGCCGTTGTCGAGGGCGCCGACGGTACCGGCGACGTGCGTCCCGTGGCCTTCCTCGTCCTTCCAGCTCGACCGGTTCGTCCCGGTGCAGTTGTAGCCGCCGGCGACGTTGAGGTCGGTGTGGGTCGGGTCGATCCCGGTGTCGTAGATGGCGACGTCGGCGTTGACGCGCTCGTCGAGCCCGTTGATGCGGGCGGCCGCGCTCGTCGTCGCGAAGACGCGGCGGATCCCGGTCGGGACCTTCTGTGCGGCCAGCGCGTCGTCGGCGGGGATGACCTCGTCCGGGCACGACGGCGGCGACGCGCGGGTCGTCGGCCAGGCGGCGGGCCTGGGCGGGGGTCACCCGGGCGGCGTAGGCGCGGACGGCGCTGCGGAACGTGCGCTCGACCTGCGCGCCGAGCCCGCGGGCGCGGCCGGCGGCGGCATCGGCGTCCACGCCGTCGCGGAGGATGACGATGACGTCGCCGCTGGGGAGGGCGCCGGCCGGCGGACCGCCCCCGGGCGCGGGGTCGGCGGCGGGATCGCCGGGGTCGGCGGCTGGATCGGCGGGCTCGGCTGCGGGCGACGGGTCGACGACCGGTGCGGGGGCCGGCTCGGCGGCCGGATCGGCGGTCGGATCGGGCGGGGGCACGGGGGTCGGCTCGACCGCAGGCTCGGACGTCGGCTCGACCGCCGGCGGTGCGGCGCCGGGGTCGGTCGGCGGCGCGATCTGCCCGGGGTCGGCCGGCGTCGGCGTCGGCTCGGTCGCGAGGACGCTCGAGGCGGCGAGGAGCAGGCAGAGGCCCGCGGCGAGGAGCGGGCGGAGGCTCGTGGCTGTCGTCGGCATCGTGTCTCGCGGTGGGGAGCGCGAACGCCCGTAGCCCATCGGGCGGGCGCCTACCGTGCCCGCCGAGGTGCCGGATGTCAACGGGCCCATGGTCCCGGTCGCGCGCAGGACCGTGGGCCCGCCGTGCTCGTCGTGGGCGGTCGTGTTCGGTGCGGTGGGGTCTCCGGGAGCTCGTCGCCGGCAGTCAGGCGCCGGCGGACCCGTCTTCGGCGATCCGCACCGGGGCGGGGTCGCGACGGCTCCCGGCCGTCGAGGCGGCGACGAGGACCGCGATCCCGCAGGCGACCGCAAGCGCGGCGGCCCCGAGCATCCCGGCCGCCAGGCCGATCGACGCCGACGTGAAGCCCATGAGCGGCGGATAGACGACGGAGCCGACGACGCCCGCCGTCGTGAGCAGGCCGCTGACGGCCGCGGCGCGATGCGGGTAGTAGCTGCCGGCCACGGCCATGATCATCGGGTAGACGGGGCCGAGCCCGAACCCGGCGACCGCGAACAGCCCGATCTGGACGCCGCCCGACGGACCGATGACGGCGCCGGCGATCGCCACCGCCCCGACGAGCACGCTGGCCACGGCGTACCGGACCGGCGGGATATGCCGCCCGAGGCGCCCGGCGGTGAGCCGACCGAGCGCGAGGCCGATCCAGAACAGGCTGAGGGCGAGCGTCGCGGTCGTGAGCGGCTCGTCGTCGAGGAAGGCGACGAGCCAGCTGCTGACACCGGCCTCCGAGCCGACGTAGCAGGCGATCGCGATCGCGAGCGCGGCCAGCGGGACGCGCAGGCTGCGGGGGATGTGGCCGGCCGGCCGGCCGGCGTCGACGCCGGGTGCGGCGATCTCGCCGTCGGGCGACGCCGAGGCGGCGGCCGCCACCGCGCCGTGGGCCCGCGGTGGCACGGCCCGCGGCGGCACCGAGCCCACGATCCGCAGCGGGCCGGCGAGCCCCACGGCGACGACGCTCGACACCAGGAACGGCACCCGCCAGTCGACGCCGGCCGCGACGAGCAACCCGAGGACGAGCGGCGCCGTCAGCGCCCCGACGCTGTAGAAGAGGTGGAGGCGGCTCAGCGCGTCGCCGCGGCCCGCGACGCTGAGGTCCATGATCACGCTGTTGACACCGGCATCGAGGGCCCCACTGCCCCCGCCGGCGAGCGCCGCCCCGACCAGCAGGACCGGCCAGGCCGGCGCCAGCCCCTGCGTCGCGAGCCCGACCGCGAGGGCGATGACGGCGGTCGGCAGGATCACCCGGCGCCCGACGCGGCCGGCGAGCGTCCCCGAGAGCACGGCGCCGGTCCCGAACAGCAGCGACGCCAGGAGGTAGAGCACGCCGAAGCCGGCGTCGGTCTGCCCGAAGTCGTCGCGGATGTCGCGGATGAGCGACGGCACCAGCAGCATCGACCACCCGACCAGCGTGAAGCTGGCGTACGACGTGATGGTGATGGCGCGGGAGGCGGGGGCACTCATTGCGGAGCCTGGCGGTGATCCGTCGGTGGGGCCATCACCTCTCGGGTTCGCTTGCGCCGGCCGCGAGGCGAAGTGCCGCGGGCGCTGCCTGGTGCCAGACGGTCTCGTAGGCTTCGACGACATTGCGCCGAGTCACGGAGAGAGCGGGAAGCGCCACCCAGGGCGGAGGCTCGGCACCGACGAGAGCCATGATCGTCGCGGTCGCCTCCGCGACTCCGAGGTCGTAGGGCATCTGTGCGCCGACGCCGACCACGGGGCCACCGCGAGCGATCTCGAGCGCCATCTCGTTGCCGAGATCGATCGTGACCACCGGCACGTCACGCCCGATCGCACGGAGCGCGCGCACCACGCGGACCGCCGGCTCGTCCCAGGCGACGAAGAGCGCGTCCATCGCGGGCTCCCGGCCGAGCAGCTCGATGGCCACCTCGCCGGCGGTCTCGAGGTCGAGGAACTCGGCGAGCCGGAGCGTGACGTCGGGGCGCCGCTCGCGCATCCACTTGCGGAACCCGATCTCGCGCTCGTTCGTGACGAAGAAGTCGACGCCGAAGCCGACGATCCCGACCGAGCCGCGTTCGCCGACGCGCGGCGAGATGATGGCGGCGGCCACACGACCGTTGCCGAAGTTGTCGGCCGAGATGACGGTGACGTAGTCCTTGCCCGCGATGAGCCCGATCGGCGCGTTGTCCATCAGGACGAGCTTGATGCCCGCGTCGGTGACCTTCCGATGGGCCTCCGCCGTCCGAAGGTTGTCCACCGGGAGACTGATGATCGCGTCGGGCCGGCGACTGACGAGATGCTCGAGCGCGTCCACCTGGTTCCTGGCGCGGAACCCGCAGTCGATGACCTCGACCAGGTCGGCGCCGTATCGACCGAGGGTGTCGGTGATGCCTGCCAGCTGCTGGCGAGACCAGTCGCTGCCGGTGGTGTGGATCACGACGGCAACCGTGAACTTCGCCGCGCGGGCACGCGCGGCCTCGACCTCCGACACGCGGAGCTGATCGACGCTGGCGGCCGACTCACCGTGAGGGCCGAGGCCCTCGACGGCGGTGATGGGGACCCTGTGCAGCTCGTTCACGGAGCGGACCTCGTGCCGGATGTGGCGACTGTCCCGACGCGCGGAGCACTGCGCCGTCGGCCCGCGCGGGGTGCCGCCCGGTCGGGATCCGGGCGAGCCACGGACCCTCGCGGGATCTCGTTGGTGCGCGTGGGCACGCCGTGCTCGATCCAGGAGCGAACGTACTCCGGGGCGAACAGCTCGTCGGTGACCGCTCGAGCGGCACCGACGAGCCCGGCGGTACGACCCATCTCCGCTCGAACGATCTGCAGGTTCCGCGTGGCCAGCGAGCGTGATCGCCGGTAGATCGCCTCGCGGATCGCGCCGATCAGGATCTCGCCGGCCTGGGCGACGCCCCCGCCGACGATGACGAGCGACGGGTTGTAGGCGTTGACGAGCGTGGCCAGCGTCTCGCCGATCAGCCGGCCGCTGTTCGCCAGCAGCTCGATGCTGAACGGGTCGCCCCGGTTGGCCGCCGCTCCGACCTGGGTCGCGGTGATCACCTGCCCGGCGTCGGCGAGCTCTGCCAGGTGCCGGCTCTCGCCGCTGGACGCCGCGCGGCGACCCTCGCGAGCGATCGCGGCACCCCCGGCGAGCGCCTCCAGGCAGCCGGTGTTGCCGCAGCGGCACAGGACCGCGGCGTCGCCGTCGACGACGACGTGCCCGATGTCGCCGGCGAAGCCGTATGCCCCGCGATGGACACGGCCGTCGGCGAGAAGACCGGCGCTGATCCCCGTTCCGATCTTCACGAACAGGACCACGTCGGCCCCGCTGGCCCGCCCGGCGTATCGCTCGCCGATCGTCATCAGGTGCACCTCGTTGTCGAGCCACACGCTGGCGCCGAACTGCTCGCCGAGGATCCGGGCGATCGGGAACTCGTGCCAGCCCGGCATCCGGTGCAGGGTGGGCGGCCCGCTCAGTCGGCCACCCGGGAGCTCGACGGGACCGGGCACGGCGATGCCGATGCCCCAGATCGGTCGCGCCTCCGGATGCTCCTCGAGCATCCAGTCGAAGAGGGCCGAGAGGCGATCGATCGTCCGTTCGGCGCCGACGGCTGCATCGGCCTGCTCGTGATGCTCGACGAGCAGTCTGCCCGACAGGTCCGAGAGGCCAACGCCGAGCGTCGTCGTGCCGAGTGACGCCACGAGGAGGTGGCCGGCGTCGTACCGGAGCCTGACGCAGCGCGGGGCCCGGCCCCCGGTCGACACGCCGACCTGGCTGTCCTCGACGAGGCCGCGCTCGACGAGCGTTGCGATGCGATCGGCGACGACGGCCCGCCCGAAGCCGGACCCGCTCTCGATCTCCTGCCGGGTGATCCCCTCGTGCGTGCGAACGAGACGGAGGACGCGGGCAAGGCTGTCGCGCTCGAAGCGAACTCGCCGGCTGGCGCCGCGGCCCCGCTCTCGCTTGGACGAGGGTCGGACTGCCTCGGTCGATCCTTGAGGATCTGCCTGATCAGGCACGATCGCGACCATGCCTCCCTGTCGTGCGGCGATTCTCGCCTCGCCGCCGCGACGATACACCGTCGGCCCTGCTCGAGAAGGGGTTTCGTCTGTTGTCGATCAGTTTCTGCAGATTGTGTATTGACTTTTGCTGTTGGACGGCATTATATACGCACTGGCAGCGGGACTGTCCAGACCTATCAACCCGCCCGCGGGGCTGGGCGCGGCGCTGCGGGCGCGGGACCACGTTCCGGCGAGGAGGTGACGTCGAGCACGACCCGAGCAGTTGCTGGAGCCGGCCTGACCGGCACGAGATCTCATCCGGAGGAGCGTCAATGAGTTCCCATCGCATCTCGAAGGTCGCCGGCATCCTGGCAGCGGTCGCCCTGGTGGGCGCAGCGTGCTCGTCCGGCGCGTCCCCGACGACACCAGCCGGCGGCGCGTCGGCCGAACCCGGCGCGTGCAACGCCGAGGCCAACCTCGCCGCCGCCGAGGCGGGAGGCGTCCTGAGCAAGGGTCCCCACGGCGAAGATCCGTCCGAGGCCAGCTCGGTCGTTCTCACCGACGAGGAGATCGCCGCGGTCAAGGAGAAGGGCGCCACCGCCGCGATCGTCATGCACTACGGCGGTGACGACTGGTCCGCCGCGCAGATCGCCGGCCTCACGCAGCGCTTCGGCGAGCTCGGCATCGAGATCGTCGCAACCACGGACGCGAACTTCGTTCCCGCCACGCAGGTCTCGAACATCGAGACCGTCCTGGCCAAGAACCCGGACATCATCGTCTCGATCCCGACCGACCCGGTCGCCACCGCCGATGCCTACAAGAAGGCCGCGGAGCAGGGTGTGGTCCTCGTCTTCATGGACAACGTCCCGAACGACATGGTCGCCGGCGAGGACTACGTCAGCGTCGTCTCGGCCGACAACAAGGGCAACGGCGTCGTCTCGGCGCATCTCGCGGCCAAGGCGATGAACTGCGAGGGCACGATCGGTCTGGTCTACCACGAGGCCGACTTCTTCGTGACGCGCGCCCGACTCGAAGGCTTCAAGGAGACGATCCAGGCGTCCTATCCCAACATCGAGATCGTCGACGAGAAGGGCGTCACCGGCTCCGACTTCGCGGGTCAGTCGCAGGCAGCCGCGAACGCGATGCTCACCCAGACGCCGGACCTGAAGGCGATCTGGGGCGTCTGGGACGTCCCGGCGGAGGGCATCATCGCCGCCGCGCGCGCGGCCAACCGGATGGACCTCATCATCGCCACGCAGGACCTCGGCAAGAACGTCGCGATCCAGCTGGCGAAGGATGAGCTCATCAAGGGCCTCGGCGCCCAGCGCCCGTTCGACCAGGGCGTCACGGAAGCGAACCTCGCGGCGTACGGGCTCCTCGACAAGGAGGCCCCCGTCTTCGTGGCCCTGCCGGCCCTCGCCGTCTCCCACGACAACGTGCTCCAGGCATGGGAGGACGTCTATCACGTGGAGGCACCGGCCGAGGTCCAGGACAGCTTCAAGGAGTAGCTCCTCCTGCAAGGCCGGCGTCGCCCGTCACCGGGCGGCGCCGGCCCACCCAGAGGATCCGCCGATGACCGACCTCGCTGTTCGGATGACCGGCATCTCCAAGAGCTTCAGCGGGGTTCGCGTCCTCGACGGCGTGGATTTCGAGGTCCGGCGTGGCGAGGTCCACGCCCTCGCAGGTGGCAACGGCGCCGGCAAGTCCACGCTCATGAAGATCCTGCGTGGCGTTCACCAGCCCGACGATGGGACGATCCAGGTCGAGGGCGAGACCGTCCAGCTGGCCTCCGTCCAGGACGCGATGCAGCGCGGCATCGCCATGATCTTCCAGGAGTTCAGCGTGATCCCGACGCTGACGGTGGCCCAGAACGTCTTCCTGGCCCGCGAGCGCAAAGGCGCGCTCGGGCTGCTCGACGACGCCGCGTCGGCCCACCGGACCGTCGAGCTCTTCGAGACGATGGGGGTCGAGATCGACCCGAAGCGTCGCCTGGAGGACTACGGGCACGGCGTACTGGCAGCTCACCGAGATCGCGAAGGCACTGTCCCAGGATGCCCGCATCCTCATCATGGACGAGCCGACCGCGTCGCTGGCGAAGGACGAGACGGACCACCTGTTCGAGCTCATCCGCTCGCTCGCCGGGCAGGGCATCGCCATCGTCTACATCTCCCACCGCATGGAGGAGATCTACCGCGTCGCCGATCGCGTGACCGTCCTGCGGGACGGCGCCCTCGTCGCGACGACTCCCGTGACGGAGCTGACCGCCGAGGAGCTTATCGAGCAGATCGTCGGCCGACGGATGGAGAGCGCGCTCGAGTGGCACGAGCGCGACAGTCGCTCGCGACGTCACGCCGCTCCTCGAGGTGAGGGACCTCGTCGTCAGGCCGCGGCTCCGTGGCGTCAGCTTCGACCTCCATCACGGGGAGATCCTGGGGTTCGCGGGACTGATGGGCAGCGGGCGCACCGAGACGCTGCGCGCCCTGTTCGGGATCGACCAGGTCCAGTCCGGCGAGATCAAGGTCCGTGGTCGCCAGATCGGGATCCGCAACTCCGGCGATGCCATCGCCGCCGGGATCAGCCTCGTGCCCGAGGATCGGCGGCTCCAGGGCCTCGTCCTCGACCACTCGGTCCGCAACAACCTCCTCCTGCCGTTGCTCGGGCGCTTCTCGCGTGGCGGCTGGCTGGACGATCGCGAGGGCGACCGGATCGCCGCGAAGCTCGTCGAGGATCTGGACGTCAAGGTCGCCGACGTCGATCGGCCGGTTCAGCTTCTCTCGGGCGGCAACCAGCAGAAGGTCGTCCTGGCCAAGTGGATGGGCACCGAGCCCGAGATCATCCTGATGGACGAGCCGACGGCCGGCGTGGACATCGGCACGAAGGTGGAGATCGTGGGGATGATCCGAGCCCTCGCCGACGCAGGCAAGGGCGTCATCTTCATCTCCTCCGAATTCCCCGAGCTGCTCGCCGTGTGCGACCGCGTCCTCGTCTTCCGGGACGGACTCGTCGACCAGAGCCTGATGCGGGGTGACATCGCCGACGAGGATGCCCTGCACCTCGCCGTTCAAGGCTTCGGGAGGGTGGCCGCACATGCCTGACAACGACCGCCGGGGGAGCGCCGCGCTGACGGCCCTCAGGGGGATCGAGTGGCGCAACTACATCATCTACATCGGGTTCGCGGCGACGTTCCTGTTCTTCGCCGTGACGCTGAGCGGCAGCGGCTTCCTCACGCCGAACAATCTCGTCAACATCGTCAACCAGACGGCCACGATCTCGGTCATCGCCGTCGGCATGACGTTCGTGATTGCGTCGGCGGAGATCGACCTGTCGGTCGGTGCGGTCGCCGGGCTCGCCTCGGTCACCACCGCGATGGGGATCGCGAACTTCGGGCTCGTCCCGGGGATCATCATCGGCCTCTCCACCGGCGCCATCGTGGGCGCCATCAACGGGACGCTCGTCACCCTCGTGCGCATCCCGTCGTTCCTCGTGACCCTGGGCATGCTGGGGATCGCCCACGGCACGGCGCAGTGGATCACCAAGTCCGCCCCTCAGCCGATCCTCGACGAAACCTACAACCAGATCTTCGGCTCCGGCAGCCTGGGCCCGATCCCCGCGCTCATCGTCTGGACGATCGTCGTCGTCTCGATCGGGATCGTCGTCATGAACAAGACCACGTTCGGGCGCAAGGTCCTGGCCACCGGCGGCAACCGCGTCGCCGCGGAGTTCTCCGGGATCAGCACGAAGAAGATCAAGTTCGCCGTGCTGATGGCGTGCGGCACCACCGCCGCCCTGGCCGGGATGCTCTACGCCGGTCGGCTGTCGTCCGGCCGGTACCAGTGGGGCACGGGCGACGAGCTGTCGGCGATCGCGGCCGTGATCCTCGGCGGCACGAGCCTCGCCGGAGGCCGCGGGTCCGTGTTCGGCGCCCTCGTCGGCTCGCTGATGATCGGGCTCATCAACAACGGATTGATCCTGGCCGGCCTGGAGGCCAGCCAGCAGGAGGTGATTCGCGGCGTGATCATCATCGCCGCGGTCGCGCTCGGGCGCCGGAAATAGCCCGGGGAGGGTGAGACCACGAGCAATCGGACCGACCAGGGACTGACCGCCCGCAACCGGCCAACCATGTGATGAGGGCAGAGATGACGACCGGCGCACCGACTCCTCCGTCGGCAGCCATCGTGGCTGGCGACCACGCGTTCAGGATCGACGGACAGACCGTGCCGCTCTACGGCGGGGCCGTTCACTACTGGCGGCTCGACCGCGACAAGTGGGACGGCATCCTGGAGTCCGTCAAGGCGATGGGCTTCACGATGATCTCGATCTACATCCCGTGGGAGGTCCACGAGATCGAGCGCGGGACGTTCGACTACAGCGGCAACAAGGACATCGACGCGTTCCTGACGCTCATCGAGTCCAAGGGCCTCAGGATCGTGGTCCGGCCGGGCCCGCAGATCAACTCGGAGCTGACGTGGTTCGGCTATCCCGGCCGGATCCTGGCCGACCCCGAGCTGCAGGCACTCAACGGCCAGGGAACGAAGGCGGTCCTGACGCAGGTGCCGCGGCCGATCCCGGCGGTGAGCTACGCGGCCGACAAGTTCTACGACGAGACCGCGCTCTGGTACGACTCGATCATGGCGATCCTCGCGAAGCACGCCTACCCGAAGGGTGGGATCGTGGCGGCGCAGGTCGACAACGAGATGGCGTTCTTCTTCCACGTGAACGCCTATGCCTGCGACTACCACCCGGCGTCGATCGCCCGCTACCAGGCGTTCCTCGGCGAGAAGTACGGGACGGTTGCGACGCTCAACGCACGCTACGGGCGAAGCTACGGCTCCTTCGCCGAGGTGGACCCGCCGCGCCGGTTCGAAGCGGACGCGACGATGCAGGACGTCCCCTTCTACACGGACTGGGTCGCCTATCGCGAGCGATACCTCGTCGACTGCATCGACCGCCTCGGCGGCATGATGCGCGAGCGCGGCTTCGCCGACATCCCGCTCTTCCACAACTACCCGCACCCGCTCGGGCCGGGCGGGGCCGTCAGCGGCTTCACGACGCCGTTCGACCTGATGGGCCTCGAGGAGAAGGTCGACTTCGTCGGCTTCGACATCTACTCGCGCAAGGAGCTCTACGAGCACGTCAAGACGGTCGGCTCGTACGTCGTGGGGACCAGCCGCTACCCGTACATCCCCGAGTTCATCGCCGGTGTCTGGTCGTGGTACCTGAACCCGGGTGAGCTCTACGACGAGGAGTTCGTGACGAAGGCGGCCCTCATGCAGGGCCTCAAGGGCTTCAGCCGGTACATGCTCGTCGAGCGCGATCGCTGGCTGGACTCGCCGGTTCGCCGCGACGGCCGCGTCCGCGAGGACCACGCCGAAATGTTCGGGCGCGCGAACGCCGTCCAGCTCGAGAACCGCTTCGCGGACCTGCGCCGCCAGGCGGACGTGCTCCTGCTCGCGAACCGCGAGTACGACCGGCTCGAAGCCGCGAGCGTCCTCGTCTCGTTCCCGGGCGACTTCCTCGAGACGCCCAGCGGCTTCTCGGAGTACCCGTCGTTCATGACGGTGTCCGAGTCGAAGCTCGGCTTCGAGGAGCCGATCCAGGTCGCGAAGGCGGATCGTTTCGCGGCGGCCTACAAGGGCCTCTCCGACGCCGGGTATGCGTTCCTGATCTCCGACACGAGGCTGCTGGCGAAGCGCGCCGGACGCTTCAAGGCGCTCGTGGTCAGCTCGTACGAGTACATGAGCAGCGAGCTGCAGAGCGATCTCCTCGCCTTCGCGAACGGCGGTGGCACCGTCGTCATCGGCCCGCGTCTCCCCGCGCTGGACGACGCGATGCAGCCGTGCGACACGCTCGCGGCGGCCTGTTCCGGGGCCGGCGTCGGCGTCGGCGGCGGCACCGCCCACGCCGTCGGGTCGGGCCGTGTCGTCGTCATGCCGGAGATCTCGGCGACAACGCTCGAAGCCGCCCTGGCGGATGTCGGGGCGGCGCGCTTCACCCGCAACGACCCGCGGCTGGACGTCACGATCCACCGTGTTCCCGGCGACGCGTCTCGCGTTGTCGTGTTCGTCTGCAATCCGGTCGCCGACGCCATCGACGCGGAGGTCTCGATCGGAAGCGAGCTCGGGAAGGTCACCGAGCTCTGGACGGGCGAGGCGGTGACGCCGCGCGGCTCGGTCCTCGCGGTGGCCATGCCGGCCTACTCCATCAAGATCTTCGAGTGCGCGCTGTAGGGCCGGAGGACGACCGATGCTGCACGAAAACCCGCTCATGGTCGACGCCAACGTCGACCACTGGCGCAACCTCCAGGCTCTCATCCTCGAGTCGGCCAAGGGGAAGCGCCGGATCATCGTCATCCACGAGGGAGGCGAGATCCTGAAGTTCGTCCACTCGAAGAAGGAGGAGATCGTCAAGCCGGTCGAGCGGATCGACGACCCGCACGCGGCGGCGAAGGCGATCTTCGAGGCCAACCCCGGGGCATGCGACTTCGTCGCCGTCTTCGAGCGGCGCGGATTCGACCACTACGTCGGTGCCTTCCAGGACACGTGGAAGGCGGACGAGGATCTCGACGTCTACGTCCAGCGGACGTACGCGATGATGGACGAGTACCCGGACGCGATCGTCACGTACCCGGGCCCGGCCCGCGACACGCTCGGGCTCCAGTGGCGGTTCGGCACGACGTACGAGGGCGGCACCGAGGCGATCAGGACGTTCGTGGACGCGGAGACCAGCGTGGTCCTCGGCGTCTTCGACGGCGACGCCCTGTGGGCGACGCTCGTCCTGCGGTTCGACAAGGACCACCGGGCCGACGTCGTCACGACGGTCGACCCGACCGAGCTGACGGCGACCGGCCGCGACGCCCTCGCCGCCGAGGTCGTCGAGTGGGTCGAAGGGAAGTACGGCCGCTGCTCGGTCGCCGCCTTCACCGACGTGGACGGGGCGAAGGCGTTCCTCGGGGCCGCGGACAAGGGCGCAGCCGCCGCGGCCATCGCGGCGCGCGGGGGCCTCATCGCAAAGCGGCTGCCGACCACGCTGGCATCGGCCATCGCGGGAGCCTGACCCGGGCTCGCCAATCGCAGCCTCCCGTTGAAACGGCCCCCGTCCACCCGCCTCCTCCGGGTGGACGGGGGCCTTCCGCTCTCGATCTCGTGAGGTGGCCCGTGAGCACGACGAACGTCCCGTGGCAGGCGATGACCTGGATCAACCCGCCGGAGCGAGCCGAGCTGGACGGCGACGTCCTCGAGGTCGTCACGCGCGAGAAGTCGGACTTCTGGCAGGTCACGTCGTACGGCTTCGTCCGCGACGACGGCCACCTGCTGGCCGCGCCGTTTCGTGGCGATGCGGCGATCGAGGTGACGTTCCGGGCCGCCTTCACCGAGCCCTTCGACCAGGCCGGGCTCATGCTGCGCGCCGCACCCGACAGGTGGATCAAGACCGGCGTCGAGCTGAGCGACGGCGTGCTCTTCGCCAGTGCCGTGGTCACGAACGGCCACTCGGACTGGGCGGTCGCACCCCTGCCCGCCGAGGCCGCAGGACGACCGATCACGATCAGGGCGAGCCGGGCCGGCGACGCCGTCACGATCCGCTACAGGGTCAACGACGGCCCGTTCCAGCTCCTGCGGCTGGCGTACCTGCCGCCCGAGACGGAGGTCGTGGCCGGGCCGATGTGCTGCTCGCCGAGCAGGGCCGGGCTGGTCGTCCGGTTCGACCCGGTGAGGGTCGGGCCGCCGGACGCCGCGTTGCACGAGGAGTGACGGTGGCCGTGCCGCCCTCGTTGCCGTGACCTTCGTCGCGACGCGCCGTGCCTGCTATGCCGGGCTGGTGACGCAGGCGATCGTCAACAACATCGCGCCGCTCCTGTTCATCGTCTTCCAGGAGCGCTACGAGGTGCCGATCGAGCTGCTCGGACGGCTGGTCCTCCTCAACTTCGGCACGCAGCTGGCGACGGACCTCGTGGCCGTCCGCTACGCCGATCGGATCGGCTATCGCGTCCCGCTCGTGCTGGCGCACCTCCTCGCGGCGATGGGGCTGGTGCTGCTCGGGGTGGGGCCTGCGGTCGCCCCCGAGCCCTACCTCGGGCTCGCCCTTGCCGTCGTCGTCTATGCCATCGGCGGCGGACTGCTCGAGGTCCTCGTCAGCCCGGTCGTCGAGCACCTGCCGAGCCCACAGGAGGGCAAGGCGGCAGCGATGAGCCTCCTGCATTCCTTCTACAGCTGGGGCCAGGTCGCCGTCGTGATCGGGACGACGCTCTTCCTCGCCGCCATCGGCTTCGACGGCTGGCAGCTCGTCCCGGTCGCGTGGGCGATCCTGCCGCTCGTCAACATGTTCGTCCTGGTCCGGGTGCCGATGCCGGCCCCGATCTCCGAGGAGCACCGCACGCCGCTGCGCGGCCTGTTCACGACCCGGGCGTTCGGGCTCGCGATGGTCCTCATGTTCGCCGCCGGCGCGGCCGAGCTCACGATGTCGCAGTGGTCGTCGCTGTTCGCCGAGCAGGCCCTCGATGTCCCCAAGGTGGTCGGCGACATCGCCGGGCCCGCCGCGTTCGCCGTGCTCATGGGGCTCGGTCGCGTCGCCTACGGGCTGGGCGGCGAGCGGATCCCGATCCTGCGGGTCCTGATCGCGAGCGGCGTGTTCGCGACGGCCTGCTACCTCGTCGCAGCCCTGGCATCGAACCCCCTCGTCAGCCTCGGCGGATGCGCCGCGTGCGGGCTGGCGATCAGCCTCCTGTGGCCCGGCACGTTCAGCCTCTCGGCCCGACGGTTCCCGCTCGGAGGAGCGGCGATGTTCGGGGTGCTGGCGGTCTTCGGCGACGCCGGCGCCGCCATCGGGCCCTGGATCGCCGGCGCCGCGGCCGAGGTGTCGACGACCTCCCAGGGCCTGCTCGCGGAGATCGGCTCGATGCTGCCCGACGACGGCGGCTCGGGCCTTCGCGTCGGCCTGCTCGTCGGGACGGTCTTCCCGCTCCTCGTGGTGGCGGCGACCCTCACCTGGGCAGCCCTCGACCGCGCGCGGTCGACAGGCGCCGGGCCGGAGGCGCCCCCGGCCGTGGTCGGCGAGTCAGCCTGAGGGCGGGCCTGCCGGGAGCATCTCGAGGTAGGCGAGGCTCTCCCGGGCCGCGTCGCCCGGCGCGCCGTCGAACGCATCGAGCTCGACCGTCACCCAGCCGTCGTAGCCGGCCTCCTCCAGCACCCGCACCACGCCCGCGATGTCGACCGTGCCGCGCCCGAGCGGGAGGAAGGCGAACGGCTCCGGCCGCAGGTCCTTCAGGTGGACGTGCGTGATGCGGCCGGCATGCCGGCGGACCAGGTCGACGGGATCGCCGCCGCCGGCCGCCAGGTGAGCGGTGTCCGGGCAGAAGCCGATTCGCGACATCTCGAGGATCCGGTCGACCTGCTCGGGCCCCTCGACGATCGTCGTCAGGTGCGGGTGGTAGCCGGCCCGCAGGCCGTGGCGGTCGGCGATGTCGGCGACCCGGTCGAGGCCCACGGCGAGGCGGCGATAGTCGTCGTCCGTGGTGCCGCCGGCTCGTTTCGCGCCGCCCCCGACGACGAGGTTCGTGGCCCCGAACCTCGCTGCGAGCTCGGCGGCCTTCCCGATCCGCCACATCTCGTCGTCCAGGATCTCGCGGTAGACGAAGTTGGCTCCCGAGTAGACCGCGACCAGCTCGAGGCCGAGGTCGGCCAGGAGGTCGAGCAGGTCGTCCGGGCGGTCCTCGTACTGGCGCAGGTTGCCGTCGAACAGCTCGATCCCGCCGTAGCCCGCAGCGGCGATGTCCCGCGCGGCCGCCTCCGTGGAGCCGTTGGCGAGGTAGAAGAGGTCCTTGACGCTCGTGACCCCGACCGGGTGCCCGACGACGCCGCCCCAGGTGATGGTCTGGCAGCTGAATCGCAAGGGCGGACCTCCGTGCGGGTGGGCTGAGACGATTCTACGGCCGAACGTCGCGCCGTTGGCGGCCGCCCGGGGAGTTCGCCACCTGCAGGTGTGCCCGAACGGCCCTTGTGTCGGACGGCCCGGCGGGCGGAGGATTGGCCTACTCGAGGATGCGGCGGTCGGGGGCCGTCGCCGAGCGAATCGATCACCGGTCGCCCGCGGCGCGTTGGCCCTGGGGCTCAGCCCCCAAGCCGATGCTGCGCCCCAGATGCGGGCGGCCGGGCCAGCGGTTGCGGAGGACGACGCCCCATGCCAGCTCTCCTTGTCCGTCGATTCGGCGCGCTCGCCGTTGCCGCGCTGCTGGTGGTGGGGCTCCTGCCCGCCGCCGCGAGCCCCGTGCGGGCGGCTTCGCCGACGGAGCTCTTCTTCTCCGAGTACATCGAGGGGTCGAGCAACAACAAGGCGCTCGAGATCTACAACGGGACGGGCGCGGCCGTGAACCTCGCGACCGGCGGCTACAACGTCCAGATGTTCTTCAACGGCTCGGCGACCGCCGGGCTGACGATCAACTTGACTGGCACCGTGGCCAACGGGGACGTCTTCGTGCTTGCCCAGAGCAGCGCGAACGCGACGATCCTCGCCCAGGCGGACCAGACCAACGGATCGGGCTGGTTCAACGGCGACGATGCCGCCGTGCTGCGCAAGGGCACGACGGTGATCGACGTGATCGGTCAGATCGGTGTCGACCCCGGCACGGAGTGGGGCACCGGCCTCACCAGCACGGCCGACAACACGCTTCGCCGCAAGGCGGCGATCGGCGCTGGCGACACGAACGGCACCGACGCCTTCGACCCGTCGATCGAGTGGGACGGCTTCGCGACCGACACGTTCGGCGGTCTCGGCTCTCATGCCTACGTTCCACCGGACCCGGTGATCAACGAGTTCTCGGCGAGCACCACTGGCACCGATGTCGAGTACGTCGAGATCTACGGGGCCGCCTCCACCAGCTACGCCGCCTACACGATCCTCGAGATCGAGGGTGACACCGGCGCGCCGTCGGCACGATCGACGAGGTCATCGCCCTCGGCACGACTGGCGCGAACCGCCTGTACCTCGTCAACCTCGCGGCGAACGCCCTGGAGAACGGCACCATCACCCTCCTCCTGGTCAAGGGCTTCAGCGGCGCGCTCGATGCCGACCTCGACACGAACAACGACGGGGCGTTCGACACGACGCCGTGGTCGGCGATCGTCGACGCCGTCGCCGTGAACGACGGCGGCGCCGGCGACCTCACCTACGGTGTCCCGGCCCTCGGCGTCGCGTACGACGGGCTGCCTTCGCCCCCGGCGGCGCGTCGCGCATCCCCGACGGCGTCGACACGGACGCCGCCGACGACTGGGTCCGCAACGACTTCGACCTGGCCGGCATCCCCGGCTTCATCGGCACGCTCGTGGCCGGCGAGGCGCTGAACACGCCGGGGGCGCCGAACAGCACCGTGGTCCCGGAAGTCGCGCCGTTCGTCGCGTCGACGACCCCCGGGGCCGGTGCGACCGACGTCGCGGTCGACGCGAACCTCACCCTCACGTTCTCCGAGCCGGTCAACGTGAGCGACCCGTGGTTCACCCTCGCGTGCACCACCAGCGGCGCCCGTCGCCGCGCTCGGTCACCGGTGGCCCGACGACGTTCACGCTCAATCCGACGACCGACTTCGTCGGCGAGCGAGCACGTGCACCGTGACGTCGTCGCGGCGAACGTGAGCGACCAGGACGCCAACGACCCGCCGGACGACATGGCAGCCGACTTCGTCGGGGCGTTCACGAGCGGCCGTCGATCCGTCGCACCCTGCCCTACACGCCGATCTACGCCATCCAGGGCAGCGGCGCGACCGTCGCGATCACCGGACCGGTCGTGACCACAGGGCGTCGTCGTCGGCGACTACGAGGGTGCCTCGCCGGCGCTCCGCGGCTTCTTCATCCAGGATCCCGTCGGCGACGCCGACCCGGCCACGTCGGACGGCATCTTCGTGTTCAACGGCAGCAACGCGAACACCGTCAGCCTCGGCGACGTCGTCCGCGTGACCGGCACCGCCGGCGAGAACCAGGGCCAGTCGCAGATCAGCAGCGTCGGCACCATCGTCGAGCTGCGGCACGGCGAGACTGTGACGCCGACCGACGTCACGTTCCCGGTCGCCTCGCCGGACTTCCTCGAGCGGTACGAGGGCATGCTCGTCCGCCTGCCCGCAGACGATGTACGTGACCGAGCACTTCCAGCTCGGGCGGCTTCGGCCAGGTGGTGCTCTCGTCCGGCGGCCGGCTCGCAGCAGCCGACGAACGTCGTCGATCCCGGGCGCCGCCGCGCTCGCCCTGCAGGCGGCCAACAACCTCAACCGGATCATCCTCGACGACGCACTCGCAGGCCCAGAACCCCGACCCGATCGTCTTCGCGCGCGGCGGCCAGCCGCTCTCGGCGAGCAACACGCTCCGCGGCGGCGACACGGCGACGAACATCGTCGGCGTCCTGAACTACACCTGGGCCGGCAACGCGGCGAGCGGCAACGCCTATCGCATCCGGCCGATCAACGCCCTGAACGGCTACGTCAACTTCGAGCCGACGAACCCGCGGCCGGCCTCCGCGCCCGACGTCGGCGGCACGCTGACGGTGGTCGGCATGAACTACCTCAACTACTTCAACACGTTTGACGGGCTGCCCGACAACGTCGACAACTGCACCCTCGGCGTCGGCGGCGGCGCAGCCGACTGCCGCGGTGCCGGACACGCAGGCCGAGTTCGACCGGCAGTGGCCGAAGACCGTCGCGGCGATCCTCGCGATGAACCCCGACGTCCTCGGGTTCACCGAGATGGAGAACGACGGGTACGGCGCGTCGAGCGCGATCGCGACGCTCGTCGAGCCAGCTCAACGCCGCGACGGCGCCGGGGACGTATGCGCTTCATCGACGCCGACGCGGCGACCGGGCAGGTCAACGCGCTCGGCGTCGACGCGATCAAGGTCGGGCTCATCTACAAGCCGGGCGACAGTCACGCCGGTCGGCCAGACGGCGGCCCTCAACTCGGTCGAGTTCGTCAACGGCGGCGACGGTGCCCCGCGCAACCGGCCGGCCCTCGCCCAGGCGTTCGAGGAGAACGACACCGGCGCGCGGTTCATCGCTGTCGTCAACCACCTGAAGAGCAAGGGCAGTGCTTGCGACACGCCCGACGCGGGCGATGGGCAGGGCAACTGCAACGAGGTCCGGGTCAACGCGGCGACCGAGCTCGTCGGCTGGCTCGCGACCGACCCGACGGGTGTCGGCGACCCCGACGTCCTCCTCGATCGGCGACTACAACTCGTACGCGAAGGAAGACCCGATCCGGGTCTTCGAGACCGCCGGCTTCACGAACCTCGTCGAGCAGTTCGGCGGGCCGAGCGCCTACTCGTACGTCTTCGACGGCCAGTGGGGCTACCTCGACCAGGCGCTCGGATCCGCGTCGATCCTCGGGCGCGTGACCGGCACCGCCGAGTACCACATCAACGCCGACGAGCCGTCGGTTCTGGACTACAACACGGACTTCAAGACGGCTGGACAGATCACTCTCGCTCTACGCGCCGGACGAGTTCCGGGTGTCCGACCACGACCCGATCGTCGTCGGGCTCGACCTCGGCGATCGACACGACGACCGACCCTGACCGATCACGCCGTCGACCCAGCAGTACAGCGACACGGTCACGCTCAGCGCGACGATCACGCCGAGCGAGCGCGACCGGCAGCGTCCAGTTCCAGAGTCTGACCGACGACGGGGTCGACGCTACACGAACGTCGGGCAGCCCGGTGCACGGTCGTCGACGGCGTTGCACGCTCGGCCGACCGCAGCAGATCCTCGATGCGCGCCGGCACGCCGCTGCGCTTCCGGGCGGTCTTCGACGGCACCGACGACTACATGGACTCGAGCGGCACCGCAGGACGTCACGGTCACCAAGGAGGACGCCATCATCCTCTACGACCCCGCCAACCTCGTGGCGCAGCCAGGTTGACGACGCCCGGTGAGCGGCTCGTGGACCGGCCCGCTGCGCCTGGCCATCGGCGTGAAGGAGCGCGAGCCCGACCAGCGCCGGCACCGGCTCGGCCGGCCTCGGCGACATCACCCTCGCCGGGCCTCGTCGGCAAGGCTCGTCCCGCTCGCTCGGCGGGGGCACGCTCAACCTCGCCTGTGCGCCCGGCGCCGCCGATCGGGACCGGCTACGCCAAGACCGTGCCGTTCACGCTGCACGTTCGTCGGCCCGATCCCGCTGGGCACCTACGAGGTCGTCCTCGATGTGACCGGCGGCTACTACACGGCGACCTACGGCGACGCGTTCACGGTCTACGACCCGAGCCTCGGCTTCGCCACCGGCGGCGGCCGCTTCGTGTACGAGGGCGACGACGTCACGTTCGGCTTCGTCATGAAGTACACGAAGAAGCTCACGAACCTGAAGGGCAGCTTCATCGCCGTGCGCCACCACGACGACGGGACCGTGACGCGCCTCAAGAGCAACGCGCTCGGCGGCCTCGCGATCCTCGACTCGGGCGGCTG
The DNA here is from genome assembly GCA_963736545.1 of uncultured Chloroflexia bacterium. Lineage (GTDB taxonomy): Bacteria > Chloroflexota > Limnocylindria > Limnocylindrales > CSP1-4 > CTSoil-043. The sequence continues at coordinate 1,525,723 of CAVTPA010000001.1, read as the reverse complement.
CGGCATCGCGACCTTCAACGGGAAGGCGACGTACACGACGTGGGACCCGGCGGCGAACGGCGGCTACGGCGCCTACGCCACCGTCGGCAACCAGGCGTTCGCGGTCCGCGCCGACGACTGTGGCACCCCTGGCATCGGGACCGACACGATGTGGGTCCGCGGCCCCGGGCTCCTGGCGATGCCGAGCCCGGCGTCGTTGCCCGCCAACCGCGCAACGCTGACGGGCGGCAACATCGCCGTGCCACACACGCCGGCGGAGAGGTAGCTCGCCCTCCGCAGCCCGGCGGGTCCGGGCGATCGAGCGTGTAACTCACGAAGCCCCGGCTCCGGCCGGGGCTTCGCCGTTCCTGCCCTACGCCGTGACGACCTGCTCGACCAGCAGCCCGCCGGCGCGATGGCGCTCGGAGACGACGCGGAAGCCGGCAGCGCGGACAGACTCGCGGACGTCGTGGTCGAGGCGGCAGCCGCCGCTCGCGCGCGCCCAGGCCGGGGCGAGCCGGCCCTGCGCGCGCGCGAGACGTGGGTGGTGCGAGCGCGCGTGCTCCAGGAGGCGCACCGTGCCGCCGGGTCGGAGGACGCGCCGAGCCTCGCGGAGCGTGGCGTCGACGTCGTCGACCGAGCAGAGGACGAACGTCGCGACGACGGTGTCGAACGAGGCGTCGGGGTAGGGGAGGCGCCCGGCGTCGCCGATCGCGAGGACCGGCTCACGCCCCAGGTCGCGGCCGCGCGCCTCGGCCAGGGCGAGGACGGCGGCGCTCGGGTCGATCCCGTGGACGGTGGCGTCGGCCGGGTAGACGTGGAGGTTCCGCCCGCTCCCGATCCCGATCTCGAGCACGTCGCCGCGCGCCGCGCCGGCCACCCGGTGGCGGGCGCGGGCCACGCCCGCGCGGTCGAGGCCGGCCATGACGACGTCGAGGAGACGGGCGCCGCGCGCGTCGGCGGCCTGGCGCGGTTGGGTTGCGGCGTCCAGACCGGGGCGCGCGACGGCGGAAGCGCCATGCGCCCGGTCCAGGCGGCGGCGGCGGAGGTCGGCGGCACGGTTGCCGGCGAGATTCGCCAGCTCCATTGCGAGGGCCGACGCCTCGAGCTCGCGGCGATGACGGGCGTCCAGGTGCCGTGGCGGACGCGCGTCGCCCGGGCCTAGGACGGCGAGCTCCTGCCCGAACGCGAAGGCGGCGGCCTCGTCGGGCGTCAGCCGAGCCGCCTCCAGCCCGACCGCGCGGCCCCACCGATCGTGGACGGACTGGCAGGCCGTGCAGCGGTTGACCGAGGTGACCCCGAGCATCGCCGCCTCGCGGACCCTTGGCGACACCCGCCCCGGCACGAGGTAGGCGGTCAGGAGGTCCGGCGAGCGCCGAGCGAGCGGCGGGAGCCAGCGACGGAGCGCACGGGTGGTGAGAAGCGGGCCGGGCGCCGCGCGCGCCGGCTCGCCACGCGTTTCCCGCGATCGCGAGCTCGTTGCCATGAACCCTCCACCTGCTGCCGGCGCCGACACCGCCGTCAGCGGGAAGACGTGTGCCGCGACCGGAACGATACCGGCGACGGCTCCGCAGCACGCGCGGACCCCGAGCCCACCGGTGTCCTTCGGCCCTGTCCAGCCAGTGGACGCGGCATATCGTTGCCGGCGTGGAGCGCTGCGGGCGGCGGGAGGTGGAGCGATGACGACAGCCGAAGCCGAGCAGGCGGGGGAACCCGGAGGGCCCGCTTCGGGCGACGTGGCGTTCGGACCGGACGCCCCGCTCTTCGAGATCATGGCCACGACCCGGGCGATGCGCCGCCTCCGGCCGGACCCGGTGCCCGACGAGCTCATCGACCAGCTCGTCCAGGCAGCGATCTGGGGCCCCAGCGGCCGGCTCATCGAGGGCCTGCGCCTGATCGTCGTGCGCGATCGCCGCCGGATGGCCGCGCTGGCCGGGGTCTGGCGCCACGTGGTGGACTCGTACCGCCGGTCGGCCAGCGACGGGCGCCCGGTGGCGAGCGACCCGGTGATGGCCCGGATGGCGGCGAACATCGACTACCAGGCCGATCACTTCGCCGAGATCCCCGTGGTCATCGTTGCCTGCTACGACGAGCGCGCGTACCTCCGGGCCGCTGGGCGACAGTACCGCGCCCACCTCGCGAACCTGCGCGCAGCCGGCCCCCGTCGCGCCGTCGCCCTGCTCCGTGGCTCCCGACCGTTCCGTGATCGCTCCGAGGCCGCGTGCGTGTATCCCGCCCTCCAGAATCTCCTGCTCGCGGCGCGGGCCCTCGGCCTGGGCGCCACGCTCACGACGTGGCACCTCCTCGCCGAGGGCGAGGTCCGGGCGATCCTCGGGATCCCGAAGGACGTCCGGACGTACGCGATCATCCCGGTCGGATGGCCGGTGGGCCGGTTCGGACCGGTGGTGCGCCGGGCCGCAGTCGAGGACATCGCGCGAAACGACCGCTGGTAGCGGGATGCGGCTCGGACCACCGGGCGCGCGTCACCGCTCCGTCGCGGCGCCACGAGCTCAGCCGCGCCGCGTCACCGCTCCGTCGCGGCGCCACGAGCTCAGCCGCGCCGCGTCACCGCTCCGTCGCGATCGCCGTGACGCCGATCTCGGCCAGGGCCATGTCCTCGTGCTCCGGGAGACCGCTGACGGCGACGGAGCCGACGACCGCGCCGTCGACCACGACCGGGACGCCGCCGCCCCACCCGACGTAGCGGGGATCGCCGTAGTAGGCGATGTCGAAGCCGGACTCCGGGTCGCGCGCGGCCTGCCCGATCTCGCGGGTCGGCCGTCGCTCGCGCGCCGCCGTCCAGGCCTTGTTGGCGGCGATGAGGATCGACGCGGGAGGCGCCCCGTCGAGCCGGACGAGGCTGATCAGCTCGCCGTGGGCGTCGGCGACGGCGACGACGGCGGCCCGTCCCGTTCGCGCGAGCTCGGCGCGGATCGCGTCCGTGGCGATGGCGGCCTCGCGCTGGCCGAGGCTGACGTACGACTGCATGCGGCTGCTCCCTGGGCGCTGCGTGGCGAGAGCATAGGTCGAGCGCGGCCGCCGCCGGGTCGAGTCCGTGCCCGGCGCCGGCCTGCGTGGCTGCCGCCGGCCTGCGTGGCTGCCGCCGCAGAGCCCGGAGGGCGTGGCTGCCACCGGGGCGCTGGAATCCGTCCGTGGCGCGGGCGTGCGTTGCGCGCCATCCTTTCTGCTTGGCGGGGTCACGAGCGCCGCACCCATGGCCCTTCGGCGGGCGTCGGCCACCGATCGTTGCGTGGGACGCGCGATCGGATGCGGGTGGGGTCGGCGTGCGGCCTCCCGAGCAGGAAACATGGCGTGCCACGCGACGCCGACCACGGGTGCCGGCACGAACGCCCGGCGCCGCCGCCCGGCGGGTCACGCGACGCCGACCCGTCCCTCGGGGCCCCTGCGCGGTTGTACGGTTCGCCAGTGGATCGACGCTGGCTCGTCCTCTCGGCCGTCTCGCTCGGGACGTTCATGGCGACGCTGGACGGCTCGATCGTCAACATCGCCCTGCCGAGCATCGGGCGCGCCTTCGGCGTGGACCTCGCGGTCGTCGAGTGGGTCGTCGTCGCCTACCTCCTCGTCATCGGCAGCCTCCTCCTGCCGTTCGGCCGCCTCGGCGAGGTCGTCTCGTTCCGGCGCGTCTACCTCGCCGGCTTCGCGGTCTTCACCGGGGCCAGCGTCCTGTGCGGCGCGGCGCCGGAGATCAGGGCGCTGGTCGGGTTCCGGGCCGTCCAGGGGATCGGGGCCGCGATGCTCATGGCGATGGGGCCGGCGATCGTGGCTCGGACCTTCGGCCCCGGCGAGCGCGGCCGGGCGCTTGGCCTCAACGCGATCAGCGTCTCGATCGGGCTCAGCCTGGGGCCGGCGCTCGGCGGCCTGCTGACCGAGCTGGCGACGTGGCGGGCGATCTTCTTCGTCAACCTCCCGATCGGCCTGATCGCGATCGCCTGGGCCGCCCGCGTCCTGCCGGTCGACCGACCCGGCCGGCGGGAGTCGTTCGACGTCGTCGGAGCGGTTCTCGCATCCGGCGGCCTGTTCGCCCTGCTGCTCGCGCTGAACCAGGGCGGCGCGTGGGGTTGGTCGAGCCCGGCGACCGTGGGGCTGCTGGTCCTGGCCGGCGGCCTCGGGCTCGCGTTCCTCGTGGTCGAGCGACGGACCGCGGTGCCGATGATGGATCTCGGGCTGTTCCGCATCCGGGCGTTCTCGGCCGGCCTGGCGAGCGCCTTCGCCGCCTTTGCCGCGCTCTTCACGGCGACCTTCCTGCTCCCGTTCCTGCTCCAGGAGGGGTCGGGCCTGAGCCCGCTCGAGGCCGGGCTCCTCATCACGCCGATCCCGATCGGGGCCGCGGTCGTCGCGCCGTTCAGCGGCGCGCTGTCCGACCGGATCGGGCCGCGTCTGCCGGCGAGCCTCGGGATGGCCTTTCAGGCGGTCGGCCTGCTGAGCCTGACGACCCTGCCGCCGGACTTCGCCCCGGTCGACCTCGTCTGGCGCCTCGCCCTCATCGGCGTTGGCCACGGGCTGTTCATGTCGCCGAACAGCAGCGCCGTGCTGGGCGCGGTGCCGCGGCCGCGGCTGGGGACCGCGTCGGGGATGGCCGCGGAGACGCGAGTCGTGGGCCAGGCGCTGGGGATCGTGGTCAGCGCGGCGGTCGTGGCCGTCCGGCTGCCGGTCCACCTGGCGGAGGCGGCGGGAACGGGCGGGGGGGCCGGCGGCGGGGGCGCCGGCGACGTGGCGAGCCAGGCCTTCGTGGCCGCGATCCACGATGCGTTCGTCGTCGCCGCGCTCATCTGCTGCGTCGGGATCGTGACGAGCCTCGTTCGGGGCGGGGGCAGCGGCCGGGCAGCGGACCGGGACGCCGCGCCCGCGGACCGGGACGCCGCGCCCGTGGACCGGGACGCCGGGGCCGCGGAGGTGGCGCTGACGCGCGAATGAGCTCGGACCGGGTCCCGGTGCATCGCGCGCAATCCTTCCTGCGCCGGGAGTGGTCCAGGGGCTCGCGGGGCCCCGATCGGGCGGCGTCAGGCCGGGATCATTGCGTGCGACGCGCAGCGGGTGCCGCTCCGGCTGCCTCACCGCTTTGGAAGCAGGAAACATGGCGTCCCACGCGACGGGCGAGGCCGGCGCGAGAGACGTGCCCCCGGGACGAGAGACGTGCCCCCGGGGCGAGGCCGGCGCGAGAGACGTGCCCCCGGGACGAGAGACGTGCCCCGGGGCGAGAGACGTGCCCCGGGGCGACGACCGGACGGTGAGAAGCGATGCGACCGGGCGACCCCATCCGGGCCGCCCGGTCGCTCGTGAGTCGGCCGCGGCGTCGGCGGGGGGACCAACGCCGCGGCCGGGGAAAGGCGCTACTCGGTGGCCGACCCGTTGCCGCCGGCGGCCGCGGCGACGAGCTCGCGCATCCGCTCGGCGGTGTAGGACGGAGCCTCGACGCGGGTGAGCTGGCCGAGGACGTCCATCGGCAGCTCGTTGAGGATCGCGCCGTTCGGGTTGAAGAGGAGGTGCTCGTCGACCATGAGGCCGAACGTGGCGCCCTCCTTCACGGCCTGGTAGAGGTTCCGCGGCTTGATCGCGTCGCCGACCGTGATCACGTTGACGCCGGCCGCGCGCAGCTCGCCGAAGATCCCGGGCTCCGGGCGGGTGTGGCAGGTGACGACGTCGTCGACCTCGATGGTCGTGCGGTTGAAGTCGCGGTCGCGGAGGACGACCGTCGTCCCGTCGATCGACTCGACCGTCGTGCTCGTGATCACCTTCACGGGGTGCTTGTACGGCCGGGAGCTGAGTACCTCGGCATCGCCCTGCTCGAACCGCTTGCGCAGGACGTACATGTGGATGACCTCGCAGTCGGCGGCGAACTCGCGGTTCTCCGTGACGATCGTGAGGTCCCGGCCGATGTCGGCCAGGAAGGCCGCCGTGTCGGTCGCGGCGTAGCTGTCGCCCCAGAGGAGCACCCGCGCCCCGAGCTTGCGCATCCGCCGCCCGCCCGGGTGACACTCGCAGGCGATCTTCGGGCAGGCCATCGACTCCTCGAATGGCACGACCCGCGAAGCGTCGCCGGCGACCTCGGGCACGTACGAGACGGCGCCGGTCGCGTTGAGGACGATGTCGAAGCCGCGCAGCTCGTCGACCGTCGGGGCGTGGCCGAGCCGGACCGTGACGCCGAGCTCGAGGACCTGGTCCCGGATCCAGTCCAGGTACCAGCGCATCTTCTCCTTGCCGGGGACGAGGCAGACGTAGAGCATCGCCCCGCCAAGCTCGTCGTGCTTCTCGAAGAGGGTGACGCGGTGGCCGCGCTCGGCGGCGACGCGCGCCGCCTCCATGCCGGCCGGCCCGCCGCCGACGATCGCAACGTTCACCGGTCGCGACGTCGGCTTCATCTTCGCGAAGGCCGGGTTGCCGCAGGCCGCGTTGATCGAGCAGGCGATCTCCTTCTTCGCCATCAGCGACTCCTGCCAGCAGCCGCCGAGGCAGGAGATGCAGCGGCGGATCGACTTGACCCGGCCCATCTTCGCCTTCACCGGCCAGTACGGGTCGGCGAGGAGCTGGCGGGCGAGGCCGACGAGGTCGGTCTTGCCCTCGGCGAGGATCTGCTCGCAGTACTCGGGGTCGCGCAGCGAGTGGCTCGTGATGATCGGGATCTTCACGACCTTCTTCGTCGCCTCGGCCGCGTACGTCGCCCAGCCCTGCGGGTAGGGGGGCGGGTCGAAGCCGGCGCCGGGGCTCTCCTGCATGCCCTGCGAGAGGTCGAGCGCAGCGCAGCCGGCGCGCTCGAGGACCCGGGCCGTCTCGAGGCCCTCCTCCATGCCGCGGCCGCCCTCGCACCACTCCTCGAACGAGTAGCGGACGAGGATCGGGTAGCCCTTCCCGCACTTCTTCCTGATCGAGTCGATGACGGCGAGGGGGAAGCGCATCCGGTTCTCGAACGACCCGCCGAAGCGATCGGTCCGCATGTTGAGGTACGGGCTCATGAACTCGGAGAGCAGGTAGCCATGGGCCGCGTGGAGCTCGACGGCGTCGAAGCCGGCCTGCTTCACCCGCCAGGCGGCCTCGCTGAAGAGGTCGACGAGCTCCAGGATCTCGGCGATCGAGGCCTCGCGGATCTCCTTGCCCTTCTCCTCGGCGTTCTCGTAGATGATCTCGTGCCCGGCCGACCAGGGGAGCTTGAGGACGCGGTCGGTGGCGCCGAGCGTGTTGTAGCGCGGGATCGCGCACTGCCGGCCGGGGTGCTGGAGCTGGACCGCGCACTTCGCGCCGTAGCGGTGCATCCCTTCGGCAAGCCGGGCGAGGCCGGGGATGTAGTTGTCGCCGTCGGCCACGAGGCAGGTGACCGTGGGGCGCCCGGTCTTCATGTCGGGGGTCGTCGCGCCGACGATGACGAAGCCGGTCCCACCGCGGGCGATGTCGGTGTGGTGGTGGATGTCGCGCTCGCTCACCTCGCCGTCCGCGTGCGACGAGCTGATGTCGGTCGGCACGTGGACGATCCGGTTGGGGAGCTCCATGGTGCCGAGCTGGAGCGGGCTGAAGAGATGCGGGAAGGGCATCGCCGGGCCTCCTGGTCGCGCGGCAGCGCTCGATGCCGCGGGGCGTTCGCGTTGGCCCGATGCTCGCCCCGCAAGCGCCCGACGGCAATGCCAGAGCGGGCCGATTGACTGGCAGAACCGGCTGCGAGGGCCGCTGGGGGCGCGCAGATCGATCCATGTGGCCCTGTCGGACGCGGCTGTCCGGCCCGGACGATCCGTCCATGCCGACCGCCTCCCCTCGCGTCCCCGCCGGCTGAGCCCGAGACACGCCGTGGCCGTCCACGTCTGGCCGTTCGAGCTCGACCCGGCCTTCCCGCTCGCCGTCCTCGAGTACCGCACCGGCGACGGCGACGACCGGATGCACTGGCACGACCACCTCGAGATCGCGCTCGTGCTGGAGGGGAGCGGGGCGTTCCTGTTCGGACGACGGGAGCTGCCGGCCGAGCCGGGCGACGTCTTCTTCATCGACAACTCGCAGCCGCACGTGGCGGTGGCGGACCCGGACGCGCCGCTGCGGCTCCTCCTCGTCCTCTTCCGCCCGGAGCTCATCGCCGGCCCCGGCTGCCGCGAGCTCGACCTCGGCTACCTCGCCCCGTTCCGCGTCGACGAGCGCGTGGCGTCGCCGCGGGTCTGCGGCGGCACATGCCTCGCTGCCGAGCTGGCGCCGGTCCTGGCAGAGCTCCACGAGGCGTCGGCGCGGCACGACCCGACCGAGCGGCACCTGCTCGACGCGACGCTCCGCCGGGCCCTCGGGCTGGTCATCCGCGACCGGGGCGCCGGCTCCGCGGACGCGGCCGCCCGGGCCGCCGCCGACCGCCGCGAGCAGATCCGGCCGGTGCTCGCCTACGTCGACCGCCACTGCCGCGAGAGCATCACCCTCGACGACGTGGCCCACGTGGTGCACGTCAGCCCGTCGCGGGTGCGCCACGTCTTCAAGGACGTCACCGGGGTCGGCTTCAAGGAGTACGTGACGAACGTCCGCCTGGCCGAGGCGAAGCGCCTCCTCCTCTCGACCGACCTGTCGGTGGCGGAGATCGCCCGCGCGGTCAGCTACACGAACCTCCACCAGTTCTACCGGGTCTTCTACCGCGCCTTCGCCATGTCGCCGGGCGAGTACCGGCGCTACTACACCCCGGCGGGGGCGGGTGAGGCGGAGATGGCGACCCGCGCCTGATCGCGCCGCGACGAGCGCCCCGAAGCCGGGCGCGCCGGAGCCGCGTCCCGAGGAGGTCCGCCCGGCGCTCTGAGCGTGAAGGGTCCGCCGTGGCGGCGCCGATGGCCGGAGGCCGAGCGCCGATACGAAGAGGGCCGCGTCGAGCACGTAAGTCCCCGGCTCTCCCCGCAGACCGCCGGTGCGATGGCACTTCCGTGCGTGAAGCCGACGCTGCCGTATCGAGAACGGGCCGGCCACCCCGACCGCCCACCACGCGCTGACAGCCTGCTCGAGGGCGGGGCCCTCCGGCACTGGTCGGGATGCCGGCCGCGCCCAGACTGCCCGCGGGATGCGGGGCCGCCTCCAACACCCGACGGCCTCCCGGCATCTACTGGATATGACAGGTCTGGCGCGGGACGCCGCGATGGCCACCTCGACGATCCGCCTGGCGGCGGCCGGCGATACGGTCGCCTTCGCCCGGATCGTGGCCGCCTATCACGGCGACATGACGCGCGTGGCCTACGTCGTTGCGAGCGGCGACCAGGAGCTCGCCGACGACGCCGTGCAGGCAGCATGGTCGGTGGCCTGGCGGAAGCTCGGCTCGCTCCGCGACCCGGATCGTTTGAAGCCGTGGCTCGTTTCCGTGGCGGCCAACGAGGCGCGCCAGGCATGCCGCCGGCAGCGCCGTAGGGCCGTCGTCGAGATCGACGTCGACCCACCCGAAGGCTTCGCCCGCGACCCGGCCGACCGGGCCGCCGCGCTCGACCTCGAGGCTGCCCTTCGCCACCTCTCTCCCGACGAGCGTGCCCTCCTCGCCCTCCGCTACGAGGCGGGTCTCGACTCGACAGAGATCGGCGCTCTTGCCGGCCGACCGGCCGCGACCGTCCGCTGGCGGCTCGCCCGCCTCCTCGCGCACCTGCGGAGGGAGCTCTCCGATGCCTGAGCTCGACGGCTTCGACGCGCAGCTCACAGCCGCGGTCCGCGCCTTCGCCGATCGTGCGGAGACGAGCGTGGACGCCACGGCGGTCGCAGCCCACGCCGTTCGGCCGCGACGCCGCGGTGTCTTCGCCTGGCTCGGTGTCCCGCTGCCGGTGCCGGCCTCGGTCGTCATCTCGGCTGCCCTCCTCGCTGCGCTGCTCGCCTGGTCGGTTGGGGCAGGAGCGCCGTGGGGCCAGCGCACGTCGCTCGTGCCGGTCCCCGCGCCGACAGCAGCTCCAGCAACGACCACGCCGGCGACGCCGGAACGGAGCCATCTGGGCAACGCGGTCGTCACGGGGACCGAGGTCGTCTCGGTGGAGACGTTCGGGACCTCGGAGAAGGCCGGGGACGTCGTCCGGATGCGCGGAGTCGCGGCAAGCACCGTCGACACGATGAACGACCCGCGCGTCACCGGAAGGGGGACCATCCGCGGCGCGAACGACTCCTACGGGGTCGTCGGCCCGCAGTGGGGGACATATCGGCTGGAGAACGCCGACGGGGCCTGGGAGGGCACCTGGACCGGAGCGCTGTGGAACACCGGCAACGCGTCGCAGGTGACGGCATGGCTCGTCGGCAGCGGCGCCTACGAGGGCTACACCTACTACTTCCGCGCCCGCGGATCGAACGTCCTGGAGATCGACGGGATCATCTTCCGGGGCTCGCCCCCTGCGCCGGCGCCTGCTCCGGCGACAGCACCGGTCCCGGTCGTCGCCGCGACTCCGGCAGCTACGGCAACGCCGGCGGCTGCGCGGACGCCGACCGCCACGCCGGCACTCCCGACAGACGGGGAGGGCGCGGAACGCGTCGTGGGAACCGCGGCGGCGAACCTGCAGACGCAGTACACGACGAGGACAGTCGGCGATGTCACCCAGATCCGCGACGGGGTGGCGCTGCTCACGATCTCGATGAACGACCCGCGGGTCACCGGCGTGGCGACGTGGGACTTCGACATCGACCTCTACGGTCCACTCAGGTCCGGGGCTCTCGGCCCCGAGTGGGGACCGTTCCGCCTCCAGAGCGACGGGGGCTCATGGGAAGGTCCCTGCAGCGGCGAGACGTGGCAGGACGGTGACGCCCTCGTCATGTCGTGCTGGCTCGTGGGCGGCGGTGCCCATGAGGGCTCGACCTTCTACCTGGCGCTCGACAAGGCGGCAGGAGCCAGCGCCGCCGAGGTCGACGGGATCGTCTTCCCGGGCTCGCCCCCGGCCCCGTAGGCGGCCGACGCTGTCGGTCGCAGCACCCGCTCGCGTCCCGAAGCCAAGGAGGCAGGGTGGTGTGAAGATCTCGACGCCGGCGCTGCCGGCACCGGACGCACGGCTTCCGCGCGCGGTCGCCGTTCTTTCGGCCCTGGCCCTCGTGCTCGGCGCGGTATCGCCGGCGATGGCCGCCAACGGGCAGTTGATGAGCACCGTGCCCATCGCGGGTCACATCGAGGATGTCGCCTGGCAGTCGCAGGTGCCGGACGGCTTCCCGTTCGCGCGCGACACGTTCGGAGGACGCTGCTCCCCGGCGGCGAACTGGGTCCTCTCCTACGAGGGCACCGGGATCGTGAGCCACCTCGGCTCCGTCGTCGAGAGGGGTTCGCACTGCACGCGGATCGACTTCGCGACGCTGACCGGCGACGTCGGCGACGCCCAGTGGTTCCTTCAGGCCGCCAACGGCGACGTCCTCGAGCTGTCGTTCAGCGGCACGTTCGCGATCGACCTGGCGAAGGGCGAGGTCGTGGGGCTCCTCGACTGGTGGGCCGTCGGCGGGACCGGCCGCTTCGCGCACGCGACGGGCGGGGGGGACGCGCGGGTGACCGCGCCGCTGGTGCCGATCGGCACCCCGTCGCCCGAGGTCATCGACTTCCGGGGCGCCATCACCTACGCCGCGGCGGATCGCGCCGGGGGGTAGGGGTTCGGACCCCTGATGGCCCCCACGCAGAAGGAAGGTTCGCCATGACCAGGCCGAACGTGGCCGGTCGGGTGCAGTCGATGCTCGCCGTCGCGTTTCTCGTGGGCGCCTGCGGCTCGGGCGCGACGCCAACCGGGGCACCCACGCCACCCCCCACGGCGAAGCCGCCGGCGGCTCCCACCGCGGCGCCGACCGAGACCCCGGCCCCGTCGCCCACGCCCGAGCCGATCGCCTATGGCGCGGCGACCGTCGTCAGCGGGACCGAGTCGTGCACCTTCGAGAAGCAGGGGACGACCACGACCGACGCCGACGGGACCGGGCGCTACCGCGGTGCCGTCCTGTCCTGCACCGACACGTCGAACGACCCCCGCGTCAGCGGCCCGGTGACGTACACGTGGGAGTACGACGGGTGGGCGCAGAGCGCCCACGTGCAATGGGGGACCGGCCGGCTGGAGAACGCGGGCGGCGCCTGGGACGGCACGATGACCGGCTCGTACTCCACGCCGAGGGGCGACATCCTCCTCTTCTGGTTCGAGGGATCCGGCGGCTACGAGGGACTCTCCTACGCGATGTGGGCGCTGCTCTCGCCGGCGGAGGTGGCCTGGACGTACCCGGTCGACGGGATCATCTTCCCCGGCTCGCCGCCGGCGCCGAAGCCCGGGGACGATGCCGCCCTGCGCCAGGCCGCCGCCGGCTCGCCGGCACCCGCCGCCACGCCGACGGTCGCCCCGGGGGTCGCGACGCCCGAGCCGACCCCCGAGCCGTACGACTACGGCCCGGCGACGATCGTCGCCGGCACCGAGGCCTGCGCCGCGACGGAGGGGACCGAGACCGTCTCCGAGGACGGCACGACACAGAGCCGGGGCTGGGTCCTCACCTGCATCGACACGAGCAACGACCCGCGCGTCAGCGGCCCCGTCACGTACTCGTGGAACTACGACATGTGGGGCAGCGGCACCGAGTTCGCCCACGTGCAGTGGGGCAGCGGGCGGCTGGAGAACGCCGGCGGCGCCTGGGACGGCACGCTGACCGGCTCGTTCTCGACGAAGAACGGCGACGTCATCCTGTTCTGGTTCGAGGGGACGGGTGGGTACGAGGGGCTGTCGTACGGCATGTGGGCGGTCCTTCCGACCGCCGAGGCGGGCTGGACGTACCCGGTGAAGGGGATCATCTTCCCCGGCTCGCCGCCGGCCCCGTAGGCGGCCGACGCACCCCAACCCCGGCGGCCGAGGGGTCGGTTGCTGTCGGCCCGAGGCCGGGGCGCCGGAAGAAGCGCTCGTCGAGCCGTGCCTGCGCGATCGCCTCCGCGCCCGAATGCGCGGGCCGACGATCGCCCGGTCCGGGTGACCCGTCCCCGATCGTGATCGTGCATGCTCGCCTCGACAGCGGACCTGCCATGACGCATCCTTGCGCGATGCGCCGGCCTGCTGCCGCACGGAGGCTCGCCCCCTGACCTCGTTTGTCGATCGCCCGCCCGATCAACCGGTTGTTCCCGACTGGCTCGCCCAGTCGGCGGGCCTCGGGTGGCGTCTCCTCGTCGTGGTCGCCTTCGGCCTCGTGGTCCTCGCGGGAGCCGCCGTCCTCGGCACCGTCGTCGCATCGGTGGTGCTGGCGGCGGCCGTGACCGCCGCCTTCGATCCGCTTGCCGAGCGCCTGCGCGCCGGCGGCCGCTCGACCACGAAGGTCGCCGGCCTCGTGACGCTGGCCGCCGTCGGCATCGGCGTTGCCGTGATCGCCGTGCTCGTCATCGCCTTCGTCCCGGCCGTCGCCGACCTGCTGCGCGCCCTGCGCGACGGGGTGGAGCAGCTCCAGCGGCTGGTGGACACGGACGTGCTCCCCCGGCAGCTCGAGACGCTCGCGAGCGACATCGTCGACGGCGTCACCTCCTGGGTCGGTGGGGCCGCGGCGACCGCCGTGTCGGCGATCGCGTCGACGGCGACGATCCTCCTCCTCGCCGTCTTCCTCCTCTTCTTCCTCGTGACCGACGCCGACCGGGCGATCGACTGGACCCTCCAGCTCGCTGACGAGCGGCAGCGGGACGAGATCGGCGGCGCGACGGCGACCGCGCGACGCCGCCTTGGCCGGTCGCTCCGGGAGACGGCGCTCCGGGCCACCATGATGGGCGGGGTCGCCCTCGTCGTCGCGCTCGTCCTGGGCCTTCCGGCGCCCCTCGCGATCGGCGCCATCATCTTTCTCGGCGGCTTTGTCCCGCTGCTCGGGCTCGTCGCCGCGACGGCGGCAGTCGGCCTCATCGCGCTCGGGTCGAGCGGCAGCGCGGCCGCCATCGTGGCGGTCGCGGTCCTGGCCGTCGCGACCGTCCTCCTGCCGCGGCTGGTCCGGCCCGGCGGCTGGCAGGGACACGGCGTGCATCCCGCGCTCGTCCTCGTGGCCCTGACGATCGGCGTCGTGGTCGCCGGTATGGTGGGCCTAATCCTCGCGGTCCCCGTGGCGGTCGTCCTGGTCGAGATGGTGCCCGCGGTCATCCGGGCGTTGAACGGGACCGCCGCCCCGGAGCCGGGGGCAGGGCTCGTGCCCCGCTGGCTGGACCGGCTCGCCCAGTGGGGCTGGCGCCTCCTCGTCCTCGTCGCCGTGGGCGCCGCGGCCGTCACCGCGATCCTCCAGGTGCCGCTCATCCTGGTCCCGCTCGTCATCGCGGCGGTGCTGGCCGCGACGCTGGCTCCCGGCGTGCGGGCCCTGCTGCAGCGGGGCGCGACACCGACCACCGCGTCGCTGGCGATGACCATCGGCGGCTTCGGCGTCGTCCTGGCGATCCTCGTCCTCACGCTGGCCGCGCTCGTGGAACCGATGCAGGAGATCGTGGCGCAGGCGGGGATCGGGGCCGACCAGGTGGACGACCTGCTCGACTCAGGCCAGTCTGTTGCATCGGTCGTGAGCGCGATCGCGCCGAGCCTCCTCAACGCCGCGGTCGTCCTCGTGAGCGCCCTCGTCGCCTTCACGATCAGCATCGTCCTCGGGGCGATCCTGACGTTCTACCTGCTGCGCGACGGCGCCCGGGGCTTCGAGGCGGCGACGGCGACCCTGAGCCGGTGGCGCCACGACGAGCTCGAGGCGGCCGGGGTAAAGGCCACGAACGTGATCGGCGGCTACATGATCGGGACCGGCGCCATCTCCGCCGTGGGCGCCGCGACCCAGTTCCTCGTCATGTGGCTGCTGGGGATCCCGCTCGCCTGGCCCCTCGCCGTCCTGTCGTTCTTCGGCGGGTTCATCCCGTACATCGGGAGCGCGCTGACAACGGGGCTCGCGCTGCTCGTGACGATCGCGACCGGCTCGACGCAGGACGCCTTCATCATGCTCATCTTCACGCTGGTCTTCAACATCGTGCAGGGGAACATCGTGGCCCCGCTCGTCTACAGCCGGGCGGTCAGCATCCACCCGGCCGTCGTGCTGCTCGCGATCCCGGCCGGCGCGGCGGTGGCGGGGATCGCCGGGATGTTCCTGGCGGTGCCGGTCATCGGCGTCATCGCGGCGACCTGGCGGACGGTGCTCCGGGTCTTCGGCAGCGAGCCTGCCGACGTCGACGGCGACGAGGCCGCGGGCCCCGGCCCCGCCGACGGCCTGGCCGACTCCGCTGTGCCGGCGGGCGTGGGAGCCATGGAACCCGCCACGTCCTGACGGGTCGTCGCCGTCGGGACGGCGATCGTCCGTGCGATCGCGGGCCGACCCAGCCGCTGCCGCCTTCTACTCGACCGACGCCGGCGCCGGCCAGCCCTCCTCGACGAGGTTCGCCACGAGCGCCGTCCAGCCGGCCTGCGCGTCGGCGCCGATCCCCTCGCCCGTGTCGGCGTGGAAGTACTCGTGGAAGCGGCCGGTGGCCTGCCAGTCCGCCTCGACCGTGTCGACCACCCGCTCCCGGATCGTCGCCGCGAGCTCCGGGTCGAGCGGTTCGAGCGCCTCGACGATCAGGTAGTTGATCGGCACCCAGACGGGGCCGCGCCAGTTCGAGTTGACGCCCCGCTGTTTCGCGTAGCCGGGCTGGTAGATCACGCTGCTCCGCGAGACGGAGCGGACCCCGTGCTCCGAGAGCATCTGGGCCGGGTCGCGGAGCGCCTCGAGGACCCGCTCCAGCCGGTCGGGCGGCACGATCCCGGCCACGAGCGGGATGAGGCCGCTGTACGACTTCGTGGGGATGAACCCGTCGCCCTCCGCGTCGAGGTCGAAGTAGAAGCCGGCCTCCTCGTCCCACAGGTTGGCGTTCACCGCGTCGGCGATCCGGGCGACGTCGGCCCCGTAGCGGTCCGCTGCCGCCGTGTCGCCGAGGGCCGTCGCGATGGTCGCCATGTCGCGGGCGAAGAACGCCATCCAGCCGGAGGCGTCGGCCTGGGCCTGGCCCGGGCCGCGGGGCAGGTTGTCCATGCCGAGGAAGCCGCCGGTGAAGAGCCCCGCCGGCTCGACGGCGTTGACGTCCCACCAGTGGTCGTAGCTGCGCTGCAGGCCGGGGTAGACCTCGCGCAGGAAGTCGAGGCTCGCGCCGGCCCGGTGGACGCGCAGGGCCGACCAGGCGAAGACGGGCGGGCACTCGACGCCCATGACCCACTCCGCGCAGGGGATGGCGCCGTCGGGCTGCTGCCAGCGGTCGCCGAGGAGGAAGCGCAGCTGGTCGGCGCCGAGCTCGGGATCGACGAGCGCCGCCGTCACGGCCTGGAAGGCGGTGTCCCAGGAGGCGAGCCAGGGGAACTCCCACTTGTCGGGCATGATCAGGACGTCGCGCGCATCGACCTTCCCGGCCCAGGCCGGGTCGTAGGACGACGTGCCGTCCCACGTGTAGAGGCTCTGGCTCCAGAGGAGGCTCATCAGCGCCTGGCGGTGGACATCCTCGTGCTCGGCGACCCGGCCCCGGAAGAGGCCGTCGGCCTCGTCCCGCCGAACGGCGAGCACGTCGCCCACCCCGCCCAGCAGCTCCTTCGCCCGCTTCACCGCCGCGTCCGCGTCGGCGGCTTCGGCCCAGGCGAGGTCGACGACCTCGGTGGCTCCCGCCGCCAGCTCCGGGCGATAGGCGAGGGCGCCGATGTGCCCGGGGCCCTCGCCGGAGAGCCCGCCGTCCCGGAGGTTCCTGTCGAGCGCCCGCTTCTCGTCGCTGACCTGGGCGCTCGCCGGGTCGAGCCCGACGATCGCGACCACGGACGCGGCCCCGTGGAGGAGGAGACCGTCGGGCGTCAGCTCGACGCGCTGCTCGCGGTCGTGGAACCAGCCCTTGAGGACGACGTCGAGGGTGCGGCGTCTCGTCGCCGGTGTTCGTCGCGGTCGCCCGCAGGACGCCCGATGCGGCGTCGGCGCGGGCGCCCTCGAAGGCGATCTCGAACGTCGGCTCGGCGGCCGGGTACTCGAGCACGTAGCGGTGGTAGCTGCTGGTCGGCGTGTTCGGGCCGAACGTCCGCCGGTCGACGATCTCCTCGCCGTGCTCTCCGGACGGGTTGCCCCACCCGAAGAGGCGCTCCGCCACGACGACCTGGCGGCCGTCCCAGACGGCCCAGCCGATCGCGAACTCGCCGTCCCGCGTCGTGAGGCCGGCGATCCCGTCCTCGCCGAAGCGGTAGTCGGTCTTGACCGCGTCGAGGTAGTCGAGGCCCCAGCCGTTGCCGCCGACCGCCTCGCGGGGCGTGCCCCACTCGCGCTCGGAGAGGTACGTGCCCCACCGCGTGTCGAGGTCGCTCCAGGCGGGGAGGTTGCGCGTCGGGCTCGCGGCGATGCCCGTCGCGACGAGCGCGATCAGGAGGAGGGCGGCGACGACGGCGACGATCGCCACGACGGCCCGGGTCGGACGGGCGGCCCGCCGGTCGATGGTGTGCTCGCTCATCCTGCTCTCCTGCGCGGGCCGGTTGGCTCCGTGGCTGCCGGGTCCCGCCCATCATGCCGGACCCGGACCGGCCTACACTCGTCGCGAGCACACCGACATCACCCGGAAGGAGCGCGGACGTGACCATCGAAACCGGCGCGGGCCCGTCGGGACCCCTGTCCGCGGTCGACCTGGACCGGATCGACGCCTACTGGCGCGCCGCGAACTACCTCTCGGTCGGCCAGATCTACCTGCTCGACAACCCGCTGCTGCGCGAGCCGCTCCGCCCGGAGCACGTCAAGCCGCGCCTGCTCGGCCACTGGGGCACGACGCCCGGCCTGAACTTCATCTACGCCCACCTGAACCGGGTCATCCGGAGCGGGACCTCGACGCGATCTACGTCACCGGGCCCGGGCACGGCGGCCCGGCGATCGTCGCGAACGCCTACCTCGAGGGCACCTACAGCGAGGTCTACCCGAGCATCACGCGCGACGACGGACGGGATGCGGAAGCTCTTCCGCCAGTTCTCGTTCCCCGGCGGCATCCCGAGCCACGTCGCGCCGGAGACGCCGGGCTCGATCCACGAGGGCGGCGAGCTCGGCTACGCGCTCTCGCACGCCTACGGCGCCGCGTTCGACAACCCCGACCTGCTCGTCTGCTGCGTCGTCGGCGACGGCGAGGCCGAGACCGGCCCGCTGGCCACGAGCTGGCACTCGAACAAGTTCCTCGACCCGGCGCGCGACGGCGCGGTCCTGCCGATCCTGCACCTCAACGGCTACAAGATCGCGAACCCGACGGTCCTCGCCCGGATCCCGCAGGACGAGCTGCGCAGCCCTGCTGGAGGGCTACGGCTACGAGCCGTACTTCGTCGAGGGCGACGACCCGGCCGCGCGTGCACCAGCAGATGGCGGCGGCGCATGGACACGGTCGTCGAGAGGATCCGCGCGATCCAGAAGGCGGCCCGCGAGGGCGGCGCCACCGAGCGGCCGCGCTGGCCGATGATCGTGCTGCGGACGCCGAAGGGCTGGACCGGCCCGAAGGAGGTCGACGGCAAGCCGGTCGAGG
Organism: uncultured Chloroflexia bacterium; assembly: GCA_963736545.1. GTDB lineage: Bacteria > Chloroflexota > Limnocylindria > Limnocylindrales > CSP1-4 > CTSoil-043. The sequence goes on along the minus strand of CAVTPA010000001.1, from coordinate 1,507,335 downwards.
GCACCTGGCGCTCGCACCAGGTGCCGCTGGGCGAGGTCCGCGACGAACGCCGAGAACCGGCAGATGCTCGAGGACTGGCTGCGCAGCTACCGGCCGGAGGAGCTGTTCGACGAGAGCGGGGCGCTCGATCCCGGAGCTCGCCGACGCTGGCGCCGAAGGGCGACCGGCGGATGAGCGCGAACCCGCACGCCAACGGCGGCCTGCTCCTGCGCGACCTCGCGCCTGCCGGACTTCCGCGACTACGCCGTCGACGTCCCGCGCCCGGGCGCCACGACCGCCGAGGCGACCCGGGTGCTGGGCGCGTTCCTGCGCGACGTCATGGCCCGCAACCCGGACGAACTTCCGCATCTTCGGGCCCGACGAGACCGCCTCGAACCGCCTGGGCGCCGTCTTCGAGGTGACCGACCGGGCGTGGATGGCCGAGATCGAGCCCGACGACGACCACCTCGCGCCCGACGGGCGGGTGATGGAGGTCCTCTCCGAGCACCTGTGCCAGGGCTGGCTGGAGGGCTACCTGCTCACCGGCCGGCACGGCCTCTTCAACTGCTACGAGGCGTTCATCCACATCGTCGACTCGATGTTCAACCAGCACGCGAAGTGGCTGAAGGTCACGCGCGAGCATCCCGTGGCGGCGCCCGATCGCGTCGCTCAACTACCTGCTCACCTCGCACGTCTGGCGCCAGGACCACAACGGCTTCTCCCACCAGGACCCCGGCTTCATCGACCACGTCGTCAACAAGAAGGCGGAGATCATCCGCGTCTACCTGCCGCCGGACGCGAACACGCTGCTCTCGGTCGCCGACCACTGCCTGCGCAGCCGCCACTACGTCAACGTCATCGTCGCCGGCAAGCAGCCGGCGCCGCAGCTGGCTGTCGATGGACGAGGCGATCCTCCACTGCACCCGCGGCATCGGCATCTGGGACTGGGCCAGCAACGACGAGGGCGGCGAGCCGGACGTGGTCATGGCCTGCGCCGGCGACGTCCCGACGCTCGAGACGCTGGCGGCCGTCGACCTGCTCCGCCAGCACCTGCCGGACCTCAAGGTCCGCGTCGTCAACGTCGTCGACCTCATGCGCCTCCAGGACGCGACGCGAGCACCCGCACGGCCTCTCGGACGCGGAGTTCGACGCGCTGTTCACGACGCGACCAGCCGGTCATCTTCGCCTACCACGGCTACCCGTGGCTGATCCACCGCCTCACCTACCGGCGGACCAACCACGACAACCTCCACGTCCGCGGCTACAAGGAGGAGGGCACGACGACGACGCCGTTCGACATGGTCATGCTCAACGACCTCGACCGCTTCCACCTCGTCATCGACGTCATCGACCGCGTGCCGGGGCTGGGCCCGCGTGCCGCGCACGTCCGCCAGCTGATGGTCGACAAGCGGATCGAGGCCCGGGCGTACACCCGCGAGGGCGAGGACGCGCCCGAGATCCGCGACTGGGCGTGGCCGCATTGAGCGGGGAGGTGGCTGAGGGCGGCGGCGCCGCGGCCGGGGAGGCCGGCCGGATCCTCGTCGTCAACGCCGGGTCGAGCAGCCTCAAGCTGCGCGTCCTCGCCGCCGACGACACGGTGGCCGCCACCGCCGATCTGCCGGCCCCGCGTGGATCCACCGACGCCGCCGCCGTCGCGGCGGCGATGCGCGAGCTCGGCCCCGTGGACGCGGTCGGCCACCGGATCGTCCACGGCGGCACGTTCTTCAGCGGCCCGGTCCTCCTCGACGAGGCGGTGGAGGAGCGCCTCGCTGCGCTCACCGACCTCGCCCCGCTCCACCAGCCGAAGTCGCTCGCCGCCCTCGCGGCCGTGCGCTCGGCGCTCCCCGACGTCCCGGCCGTCGCCTGCTTCGACACCGCGTTCCACGCCGCGATGCCGCCGGCCGCGACGACGTACGCGCTGCCGCCCCAGTGGCGGAAGCGCTGGGACCTGCGACGGTACGGATTCCACGGCCTCTCCCACGCCTACGCCTCGCGGCGCGCCGCGGAGATGGTCGGGCGGCCGGCGGAGGACCTCCGGATCGTGTCGTGCCACCTGGGTGCCGGGGCCTCGCTCGCGGCGGTCGCCGGCGGCCGCTCGGTCGACACGACCATGGGCTTCACGCCGCTCGAGGGGCTGGTCATGGCGACCCGCTCCGGGAACGTGGACCCGGGCCTCGTGATCTGGCTCCTCGAGCACGTCGGGATGCCGCCGGCCGAGCTGGCCGCGACCCTGGAGCACCGCTCCGGGCTCCTCGGGCTCGCGGGGACGGCCGACATGCGCGAGGTCCTCGCCCGCGCCGACGCCGGCGACGAGGTCGCGACGATCGCTCGCGACGCGTACGTCCACCGCCTGCGCGGCTCGATCGCGGCGATGGCCGCGGCGATGGGCGGCCTCGACGTCATCCTCTTCACCGGCGGGGTGGGGGAGAACGCCCCCGCGATCCGTGGTCTGGCCGCCGCCGGGCTCGGCTTCCTCGGGATCGCCCTCGACGAGGCGGCGAACGCCGCGGCCGTGCCGGACGCCGACATCGGGGCGGCGGGGGCGGCCGTCCGGGCCGTCGTCCTGCGGGCTCGCGAGGACCTGGAGATCACCCGCGAGGTCCGGTCGGTCCTGGGGATCCCATCCGCGAACCTTCGGTAGACCAGGCGACCGCGACCCTCGTCCCGGGTGGGTGCACGGCCCTCGTCGTGCGGGGAGGCGGGCGCGGCCTCGTTGCGCCGCGATCCTCGCCGCCGATGGCGTGCCACGCCATCCTTCCTGCCTGGAACCGCCGGGGTTCGACGCGACAGCTCCGTTCCGGCATGCCCGGCGCGTGGCACGCACAGGTCCGGCCCGACGCGGCCGCCGCAGGCGTCGCGGAGCAGGAAGGATCGCGCCCGACGCAACGCGGCAGCCGGCCCCGTATGCCCACTTGACATCCGTCCCGGTCGCCCTTATTGTTTGTCGATAATATCGATGATCGATATGGAGTGGCATCATGGGCTCGATCCAGACCCCTCCCCGCCGGACGCGGGCCGGCCTGGCCGCAGCGTTCGTGCTGCTATGGCTCGGCGCGGCCGGGATGATCTTCGTGGCGGCGTTGCGCGCCGTCCAGACGATCCGGGCCGAGCGCTGGGCCGGCGTTCCGCCCTTCACCGAGTGGAGCCCGCTGCCCGTCGCGGGAATGCCCCAGTTCAGCTTCGCTGAGGTCAACGGCCACGCCATCATGGCGGAGGAGATCTCCGTGCCGGTGCGCTGGTTCTCTGCCCTGCCGTCGCTGCTGCTGATCGTGATGCTGGTCGTGAGCGCCGTGGCGCTCGGCGAGATCTTCCGCCACGTGCATGCCGGGGACTTCTTCCACCCCGGCGTCGTCCGGGCGCTCCGGGTGATCGCGGTCGTCCTCATCGGCGGCGCCATCCTGCACGGCCTCCTCGACGACGCGGCCTGGGACGCCATCGCCACGGAGGTGGCGGCGGTCCAGGAGCGCTTGTCCGGCCCGGGCACGAGCGAGTCCGGGATCAGCCTCGACAAGCCGGACCTGCAACTCGGGCTTCTCCTGCTCGGCGCCGTCGCCGGCGCCCTGGCGATCGCCTTCCGGCGGGGCGGCGAGCTGGCGGAGGAGGCCGAGGGTGTCGTCTGAGCGGGACGGCCACGTCGCCGGACCCGCCGGCCCGTCCGACGCCGGGCCCCTCGCCGCCTCCGACGATGACGGGCTCGGCGCACCCCCGCATCGCATCGTGTGCACCCTCGACGCCGTGCTCGACGCCCGTGGGGTGACGCTGACGGAGCTGTCCGCCAGGACCGGGATCACCCTGGCGAACCTCTCGATCCTGAAGACCGGCAAGGCCCGCGCGATCCGGTTCACCACGCTCACGGCGATCTGCGAGGCGCTCGACTGCACCCCGGCGGACCTCTTCCGCCTCGGCGAATCCCGGTGAGTCGATCGTCCGGCGATTGAGGGTGGCGCCCGCGGGCGCCGGCGGCCGCGGAGACGCGCCGGGCCGCCGCCGCTGCCGGCCATCGGCCGCCGGGTTCAGTCCACCGCGTCGAGGGCGAAGATGCGGGCGTGGAAGTCGCCGAGGGCCGGGGCCTCGTGGCGCGTCGCCTCGAAGAAGAGCCCGACGTGCATGAGGTCGTCGCCGCCGCGAACGAGGGCGTTGACCCGCTCGAAGCGGTCGCCGGTCGGCGGCCACGGGGTCACCCGGTACCGGCGCGCCGGGTCGAGGCCGCGCAGGCGGAGCCGCTCCGGCCCCGGGTCGGCCCGGTTGAGGACCCGGTACCAGCCGACCACCGCGCGGGACCGGTCGGGCGCCACGCTCATCCAGGCCGTCGCGTTGCCGTCGCCCTCGAACGGGCTCCGCAGCCGGTGGAATCGGCCGAACTGCAGGACGTCGCGGTGGTCCGTGTAGAAGGCGACCTGGTCGCGGATCTCGGCGCGGTCGGTGTCGGAGAGATGCCGCGGGTCCAGCTCGTAGCCGAAGACCCCGAAGAAGGCGACCGCGGCCCGCGTCGCGAGGGGCGTGACGCGGCCGACCTGGTGATTCGGCACGGCCGAGACGTGGGCCCCCATGGAGCTCAGGGGGTACGCCAGCGACGTCCCCCACTGGATCGCCAGCCGCTCGATCGCGTCGGTGTCGTCGCTCGTCCAGGCCTGCGGCGCGAAGGCGAGGAGGCCGGGGTCGAAGCGGGCGCCGCCGCTTGCGCAGGACTCGAAAAGGACGTCGGGGAACGCCTCCGTGAGCCGCCGCCACAGCTCGTACGCGCCGAGGATGTGGCGGTGGAACAGCTCGCCCTGGCGGTCCGGCGGGAGCGAGACCGAGTACGGCTCGGTCAGGGCCCGGTTCATGTCCCACTTGACGTACGAGATCGGGGCGCTCGCGAGGACGTCGCGGAGCATCCCGAACAGGTGATCGACGACCTCCGGCCGCGAGAGGTCGAGCACGAGCTGCTGGCGGCTCTCCGTCCGCGGGCGGCCGGGGACGCCGATCGCCCAGTCGGGATGCGCCTCGAAGAGCCGGCTCCGCGGGTTGACCATCTCCGGCTCGATCCAGAGGCCGAAGTCGAGACCCAGGTCGCGGACCCGGCGGGCGACGGCCTCGAGGCCGCCGGGGAGCTTGCGCCGGTCGACGAACCAGTCGCCGAGCGAGCTCGTGTCGTCGTCCCGCTCGCCGAACCAGCCGTCGTCGAGGACGAAGAGCTCGACACCGAGGTCGCGCGCGGCCGCCGCCATGTCGACGAGGGTGTTCTCGTCGAAGTCGAAGTAGACGCCCTCCCAGCTGTTGAGGAGGACCGGCCGCGGCCGGTCGCGCCAGGGGCCCCGCGCGAGCCGCTTCCCGAAGAGGTCGTGGTACGCCGCCGAGAGCTCGTCGAGGCCGGCACCGCTGTAGACCAGGACGGCCTCGGGCGTCGTGAGCTCCTCGCCGGGCGCGAGCGTCCAGGCGAAGCCGTCGGGCTCGATCCCGATCCGGATCCGTGCCGTCCCGAAGGGTTCGACCTCCGCCTCCGCCCGGAAGTTGCCGGAGTAGACGAGGCTGAAGCCGTAGGCCTCGCCGTGCTCCTCGGTCGTCGCCGGCCGGCGGAGCGCGATGAACGGGTTGTGCTCGGCGCTCGACGTGCCGCGCCCGCTGCCCACCGACTGGCGGCCGGGGGCGAGCGGCCGTGACGCCACGTGGCGCTCCCGCGACCAGGCACCGTCGAGCGTGACGAGCGCCCAGTCGGTGTCCGGGAGGTCGAGCGAGGCGCTCATCGCGCAGCGGACGCGGACGGGAGCGGTCCCGCGGTTGCGGATCGTGGCGCTGCGGACAATCGCCGGGTACGCGGCGAAGATCGTGTAGCGGACGGTCACCTCGATCCCGCTCGGCTCGTCGACGAGCACGATCTCGGCGGTGCTCGCCTCGCGGTCGTCCTCGGCGTACGTGGCCGGCAGGCCGGGAAGCGCCGGCTTGCCCGGGGTCACGCGCGCGTCGCGGAACGCGAGGTGGAGGACCGGCGAGCCGTCGGCCGGCTCGACGACGAGGGCGGGGATGCGGAAGTCGCCGCTGCCGCCCGTCGGGTACTCGCGGGCCACCGGGTCGCCGAGCCGGTTCGTGAACCCGTTGAAGGGCCGCCGCGCGACGTGGGCGTACGAGCGTCCGGCCGCCAGCGGCGCGCCGAAGTGGAGATGCCCGAACGACCCGTCCTCGAGGATGCGGGCCACGTAGCTGACGCGACCGTTGTGGAGATGGAGCTCGCTCGTCGCGGCGTCCCAGGTGGCGGGCATGTCCCCTCAGCGGTGTTCGGAGGCGTGGCCGGCGGGCACCGCGACGTCGCGGAGGCGCTCGGCGGCGTCCTCGGGCGTGAGGTCGCGCTGCGTCTCGGCGAGGAGCTCGTAGCCGACCATGAACTTGCGGACCCTGGCCCGGAGGAGCGGCGGGTAGAAGTGGGCGTGGACCTGCCAACCGGCGGTCGGGTCCGCGCCGTCGGCCGCCACGACGGTCTCGGCCGCCGCCCGGTCGGCGGCCACCGCCGGGCCGGCGAACGGCGCCTGGTGCCAGCCCATCGAGTACGGGAACGACTGGCGGAACAGCCCGTCGTAGCGACCGAGCAGCTCGCCGAGGACGCGCGCCAGGTCGCGGGCCGCGTTCCCGTCGAGGTCCGGCAGGCGGGCGGCCGGCCGCTTGGGGACGACGAGGGTCTCGAACGGCCACGCCGCCCAGAACGGAACGACCGCGAGCCACTCGTCCGTCTCGACGACGACGCGCGGGCCGCCGGACTCCTGGGCGACGTAGTCGAGGAGCAGGCGCCGGCCGGTGGCCGCGAGGTACCCGGCCTGCGAGGCGCTCTCGCGGCGAGCCTCCACCGGAAGCGCGCTGCCGGCCCAGATCTGGCCGTGAGGGTGCGGGTTGGAGGCGCCCATCGCCGCCCCCCGGTTCTCGAAGACCTGCACCCACCGGTAGCGTGCGCCGAGCTCCGCCGTCTGCTCCGCCCAGACGTCGACGACGCGGGTGATGTCCGCCGTGGGCATCGCGCCGAGCGTCAGGTCGTGGCGGGGCGAGAAGCACACGACGCGGCAGGTCCCGCGCTCGCCCTCCGCCCGCAGGAGGCCCATCTCCACCGTCGCCTCCGACGTGTCGGGTCGAAGGGCCGAGAAGTCGTTGGTGAACACGAACGTCGATTCGTAGGCGGGGTTCCGTCTCCCCGTTGGCCCGGACGTTGCCGGGGCAGAGATAGCAGTCGGGCAGGTAGGTCGGGCGATCGCGGACGACCTCGGGCTCGCGGGCGCCCTGCCAGGGGCGCGCGTCGCGCCCCGCGGAGACGAGGACCCACTCGTCGAGCAGCGGGTTGTAGCGGCGATGTGGGTCGCCGGCCAGCGCCGGCGGGAGGAGGCCGTCCTGCGTGGTCCCGTCAGCTGACATCGATCGTGGCCCTCTCGGTCGCGTCGGGATCGACGACGGCGAGCTGGCGGACGGCGCGCTCGAGCTCCGGGCGCGCCTCCCTCGGTATCCCGCGATCGGTGATGAGGACGTCGGCCTGGTCGAGCCGGGCGATCGAGCTGATCCCGATCACGCCCCACTTCGTGTGGTCGGCGACGACCACGAGGCGCCGCCCCGCCTCGATGAGCGCCCGGTCCGTGTCGGCCTCGAGGAGGTTGGGACAGGTGAACCCCGAGTGGGGGTCCATGCCGTGCACGCCCATGAACACGAGGTCGACGTGGACCGTGCGCAGGGCGGCCACCGCGAACGGCCCGACGAGCGCCTCCGACGGCGTCCGGACGCCGCCGGTGAGGATGATCGTCTGGTCCGGCCGGCCGTCCGTGGTGGAGGACGTCCGAGACGGGGATCGAGTTGGTGACCACGGTGAGTCCGGGCAGTGTCGACGAGCTGCCGGGCAAGCGCGTACGTCGTCGTCCCGGCCGAGAGCGCGATCGCCATTCCCGGCTCGACGAGGGTCGCCGCGGCCGCGGCGATGGCGTCCTTCTCGGCCTGCTGGAGAGACGACTTGGCCGCGAACCTCGGCTCGAAGAGCGAGCGGTCCGTCGAGCGGTGGTCGCGCCGCCGTGCACCTTCTCCAGGAGCCCGCGATCGCTGAGGACCTCCAGGTCGCGCCGGACCGTCATGTCGGAGACGCCGAGCTCGCGGGCCAGCTCCGCGACCCGGACCGCACCGTCCTCGCGGACCCGCTCGAGGATCCGGGTCTGGCGCTGGCGGGCGAGCAGCACGCGGCTGCCGTCCACCGGCGGCGCAGCCTCGCCTCGGCCCGACTCGGCGACGCGTCCTTCCTGCATGGTGGACGGAAGAGTGCGCCATGAACGCACGAAAGTCAACGGAGTCGCACAGAATGCCGCCGTTCAGCGGGGCAGCAGCCTTGACACGGACCGAAGCGGGCGCGCACACTGCGAGCGAACCTGTTCGATTCTGTCGCAGGTCCCTTTGGAGGAGCAACGATGGCAGGAGCTATCACCATGCGACATCGCGCGCTGGTCGGACTGGCGACCATGGCGCTGCTGGTGACCGCGTGCTCGAACGCCGCGACGAACGCGCCGGCGACCGAGGCACCGTCCGACACCTCGGCGCCCGCGACCGAGGCACCGTCCACCCCGCCGGAGGGCCTCGGCGAGACCACCCTCGGCTCGAACGAGAGCGACGAGAGCCCGAAGAACGCCGTCCAGGCGATCGTCGACTACTGCCAGGAGCAGACGGGCATCACCGTCAAGATCAACATCGTCGACCACGGCACGTTCCAGGACCAGATCAGCTCGTATCTCCAGGGCACGCCGGACGACGTCGTTCACGTGGTTCGCCGGCTACCGCGATGCGCTTCTTCGCCGTCCAGGGCCTCGCTGTCGCCGATCACGACGTGTGGGCCGAGATCGAGCAGTACACTACCCCGAGCCTTCAAGGCGGCGTCGCCGGCGACGACGGGAAGCAGTACTTCATCCCGTTCTACAACTACCCGTGGGTCGTCCTCTACCGGAAGAGCCTCTTCGAGGAGAAGGGCTACACGATCCCGACGACGATCGACGAGTTCAAGACCCTCGGCGACAAGATGAAGGCCGACGGCCTCGTCCCGCTCGCCTTCGGCGACCAGGACGGCTGGCCGGCGATGGGCACGTTCGACATCCTCAACATGCGCCTGAACGGCTACGACTTCCACGTCGGCCTGATGGCCGGCACGGAGAAGTGGAACGACCCGAAGACCAAGGCCGTCTTCGAGTACTGGCGTGACCTCCTCCCGTACTTCCAGGAGGGCGCTCCCGGCCGCACGTGGCAGGACGCCGCGCAGGCCGCGCTCGTCGAGAAGGCGCCGGCATGTACTTCCTCGGCACGTTCGCGGTCGAGCAGGCCGGTCGAGTTCGGCACCGACGACTCGACTTCTTCCCGTTCCCGCTGCTCGGCACCGAGTTCGACGGCGAGAAGGCGATCGACGCCCCGATCGACGGCTTCATGCTGAGCGCCAACCCGAAGAACCCCGACGCCGCCAAGGCCTTCCTGGAGTGCCTCGCCACCCCCGAGGCCCAGGTCGTCTACGTGACCAGCCCCGGCATCGGCAGCGTCGCCGTCTCGCCGATGGCCGACACGAGCGGCTACACCGACGTCCAGAAGATGTCGGCCGAAGTCATCGGAGAACGCCGGCAACATCGCCCAGTTCCTCGACCGCGACACGCGGGCCGACTTCGCCGGGCCGAACGGGCATGCAGGGCTTCCTCATCGACTTCCTGACCGACCCGAACCAGGACCTCGACGTGTTCCTGGGTGAGATCCAGGCCTTCTACGACACCCTGCCTCCGCAGGAGTAGACAGGCGCCGTAACCTACCGACCGTGACCGCTCAAGGCACGACCTCGGTGCCTCCCGCCCCGCCGGCCTCCGCCGGCGGGGCGGGAGCATTCGCCGCGCCGTCGGCGGCGCTTCAGCCTGCTCACCCGGCGCGACAAGATCACGCTCGGCCTCATGGTGGGCATCCCGACGTTCCTCGTCGTCGTCCTCATCTGGCTGCCGACCCTCGCCTCGGTCGTCCTCTCGTTCACCAGCTGGAACGGCATCGGCGGGCTCGACGCGATCAAGTTCATCGGGCTGAAGAACTACGAGAACCTCGTCAACGTCTACCCGCCGTTCTGGCCGGCGCTCAGGCACAACATCATCTGGCTGATCTTCTTCCTGCTCATCGCGACGCCGCTCGGCATGTTCCTCGCGGTCCTGCTCGACAAGAACATCCGCGGCACCCGGATCTACCAGAGCGTGCTCTACATGCCGGTCGTCCTCTCGCTGGCGATCGTCGGCTTCATCTGGATCCTCATCTACGCCCCGGAGCAGGGGTTCATCAACAACATCCTGGGCAGGACGGCGCAGGGCAACCAGATCTCGTGGCTCGGCGACCCGAACATCAACCTGTGGGCCGTCCTCGTCGCGGCGAGCTGGCGCCACGTCGGGCTACATCATGGTCCTCTACCTGGCCGGCCTCAAGGCCGTCGACCCCGCCCTGCGGGAGGCCGCCGCGATCGACGGCGCGAGCGAGCGCAGACGTTCTTCCGGGTCGTCTTCCCGGTGATGAAGCCGATCAACATCGTGGTCCTCGTGATCACGGTGATCGAGTCGCTCCGCGCGTTCGACATCGCCTTCATCATCAACAAGGGCCTCAACGGCCTGGAGCTGCTCTCCACGCTCATGACCAACAACATCATCGGCGAGACGAGCCGGATCGGGTTCGGGTCGGCGATCGCCGTCGTCCTGCTCGTGGTCGCGGTCGGCCCGATCATCGTCTACCTCGTCCGCGCCCTCCGGGAGGAGAACGAGTGACCGAGATCGCGATCGAGCCGGCCGGCACCTACGACGGCAGCGCGGCGCGGCGCAGGAAGCAGCTCCGGCGGTGGGGCCTCCATGCCTTCCTGATCGCGATCAGCCTCGTCTGGCTCTTCCCGATCGCGTGGGCCGTCTACACGTCGTTCCGCCCGTACGACGAGACGAACCGGCTCGGCTACGTCTCGATCGGGGGCGTGTACAACCTCGACAACTACATCAACGCCTGGACCAAGGGCGAGCTCGTCAAGTACTTCATCAACACGCTCATCATCGTCGTCCCGGCCGTCATCCTCGTGCTCCTGCTGGCCTCGATGATGGCGTTCGCCGTGTCGCGCTACAGCTGGCGCTTCAACCTCGTCTTGCTGATGATCTTCACGGCGGGCAACCTGCTGCCGCCGCAGGTCATCATCACCCCGCTGTTCCGGCTCTACAACCTCCTGCCGCTGCCCGAGCTCCTGAACGACAACGGGCGCGTCTACGACTCGTACCTCGGGATCATGGCTGATCCACGTCGCCTTCCAGCTGGGCTTCTGCACGTTCGTCCTCAGCAACTACATGAAGACGTTGCCGAAGGAGCTGAACGAGGCGGCCGTCGTGGACGGGGCGAGCGTCTGGCGGACGTACTGGACGCGTCATCATGCCGCTGACGCGGCCGGCGCTGGCCGCCCTCGCCACGCTCCAGTTCACCTGGATCTACAACGACTTCTTCTGGGCCCTGGTCCTCATGTTCACGGGCGACAAGCGGCCGATCACGTCCGCCCTGAACCAACCTCAAGGGCCAGTTCTTCACCGACAACAACCTGATCGCCGCCGGCGCCATCATGGTCGCGATCCCGACGCTCATCGTCTTCTTCGCCCTCCAGAAGCAGTTCATCAGCGGCCTCACCCTGGGCTCCACGAAGGGGTGACGGCCGTGCGCGGCGGCCCGCCGCCCTGGGAGACCCCCGAGCTCAGCGGCGTCGGCCGGGTCCCGATGCACAGCGTTCCCGCACGCGGACCGGGTCGCGCTCGACGGCGCGTGGCGCTTCCAGCTCCTCCCAGGCCCCGACGCCGAGCCCGCCCCGACCTGGGGCGAGGCCGAGGTCCCGGGCTGCTGGACGATGCAGGGCTGGGGCGACCTCCCCCACTACACGAACGTGCGTCATGCCGTTCCCCGGGCTGCCGCCGGCGATCCCCGCGGCGAACCCGACCGGCGTCTACGAGCGCGAGGTCGAGGTCCCGCCGCGGTGGGCCGGGCGGCGCATCGTCCTCCACGTCGGCGCCGCCGAGAGCGTGCTCGTCGCCCGGGTGAACGGGCACGAGGTCGGCGTCTCCAAGGACTCCCACCTCGCCGCCGAGTTCGACGTCGGCGCGTTCGTCCGGCCGGGGTCGAACACGGTCTCGCTCACCGTCGTGAAGTGGTCGGACGCGACGTACGTCGAGGACCAGGACCAGTGGTGGCACGGCGGCATCACCCGGTCGGTGTTCCTCTACGCCACCGACCCGGTCCACCTCGCCGACGTCCGGGCGATCCCGACGCTCGGCGGCGACCTCGCGAGCGGATCGCTGGAGGTCCGCGTCGAGGTCGCGTTCGCGGGCCGTCCACCCGAGCCCGGTTGGACCGTCGAGGCGGAGGTCCGCGGGCTGACCGGCCACCTGGCGGCGCCCGTGCCTCACACCGGGCGCCACGAGAGGGCCGCGCCCCAGCCGCCACCGCCGCGAGCTCGCCGACCGGGCGATCGCCGGGATGCCGCTCACCGAGGAGGAGCAGGCCGAGGACTGGCCGCGGCTCTACCGGGAGCTCGCGCCGGCCAACGTCGGCGAGGTGACCCTGCGGGCCGACGTGCGCGACGTCCGGCCGTGGTCGGCCGAGGTGCCGAACCTCTACCCGCTCACCGTCGTCCTCCGTTCGCCGGCCGGGGCCGTCGTCGAGCAGGTCGACCTCCGGATCGGCTTCCGGCGGGTCGAGATCGTCGGCCTCGACCTCCTCCTCAACGGCCGGCGGGTATTCATCCGCGGCGTCAACCGCCACGACTTCGACCGCGAGACCGGCCGCGTCGTCTCGGCCGAGAGCATGCGGGCCGACCTCGTCCTCATGAAGCGGTTCGGCTTCAACGCCGTGCGCACGTCGCACTACCCCAACGACCCGGCCTTCCTCGACCTGTGCGACGAGCTCGGCCTCTACGTGATCGACGAGGCCGACATCGAGGCCCACGCGTTCATCGACCTCCTCTGCCACGACCCGCGCTACCTGTCGCAGTGGGTCGAGCGGGTCGCCCGCATGGCCCGCCGGGACAAGAACCACGCCTCGCATCATCGCCTGGTCGCTCGGCAACGAGTCCGGCTACGGGGCGAACCACGACGCCGCCGCCGGCTGGCTGCGCCGCTACGACCCGACCCGCCCGCTCCACTACGAGGGCGCGATGAAGTGCGACTGGGCGAGCGACCAGACGGCGTCGGACCTGACCTGCCCGATGTACCCGCCGATCGAGGCGATCGTCGGCCACGCCCGGTCGGGCACCCAGCGGCACCCGCTGGTCATGTGCGAGTTCTCGCACGCGATGGGCAACAGCAACGGGACGCTCGCCGAGTACTGGGACGCGATCGAGTCGACGCCCGGGCTGCAGGGCGGCTTCATCTGGGAGTGGTGGGACCACGGCCTCGTCCAGCACCTGCCCGACGGGACGACCCGCTGGGCGTACGGCGGCGACTTCGGCGAGACCCCCCACGACGGCAACTTCTGCATCGACGGGGTCGTCTTCCCCGACCGGACGCCGAAGCCGGCGCTGTGGGAGCACCACGCCCTCGCCGCGCCGGTCCGGGTGGCGGCGACCGCGGCCGAGCTCGCCGCCGGCCGCGTCCGCGTCCGGAACCACCAGGACGTCCGCGACACGGCGTGGCTGCGCGCGACGGCCGAGCTGGCCGTCGAGGGCGACGTCGTCCACGCGGTCGACCTGCCCGTGCCTCCGCTGGCCCCCGACGAGGAGGCGGTCGTCGCGATCCCCGGCTGGCCCGGCGTGCCGGCCGACGACGGGGAGGCGTGGCTCACCGTCCGGTTCGTCACTGCGGCCGCCGAGCCCTGGGCCGAGGCCGGCCACGAGCTGGCCTGGGCCCAGCTCCCGCTGCGGGACGCGCCCGAACGGCTGGCGGCGATCGCCGCCCGCGCTGCGGGAGCCGGGGAGGGCGGGGTCCTGCTCGAGGACGACGGATCCCTCGTCCACCGGCTCCTCGCGACCCCACCGCGCCTCGCGCTCTGGCGGGCGCCGACCGACAACGACCGGATCCCGGGGCTCGCCGCCGAGTGGGAGCGGCTCGGCGTCGACCGTCTCGAGCGAGTCTTCGCCGGCATGGAGCAGCGCGACGGGGCGGTCGTCGTCCGGTCGCGCTACCGGACGGCCGCCGGGATCGACGTGCCCCACGAGATGATCCTGACGCCGTTCGCCGCCGGCATCCTCCGGGTCGACGAGACGGCGACGATCCCGCCGTCGTTGCCCGACCTCGCCCGCGTCGGCACGGTCCTGGAGCTGGTGCCCGGCCTCGACCGCGTGGCGTGGTACGGCCGCGGACCGCACGAGACGTATCCCGACCGCCGCCGCGCCGGCCGCGTCGGGCGCTGGGAGGCTGACCTCGACGAGCTGTTCACGCCGTACGTCCGGCCGCAGGAGAGCGGCGGCCGCGCCGACGTGCGCTGGATCAGCCTCCGCGACGCCGCCGGGCGCGGCGTCCGGATCACGCTGGACGTCCCCCGCCAGGTGTCCGCGACACGGTTCCGGGCGGCCGACCTCGCCGCGGCGACCCACCACCCCGAGCTCGTGCCCCGGCCCGGGGCGATCGTCCACCTCGATGCCGCTCACCGCGGGCTCGGCACGGCCAGCTGCGGGCCCGACACGCTGCCCGCCTACCTCGTCGGCCCCGGCACGTATCGCTGGTCGTGGGTCCTCGAGGACCTCGGCGGGTGACGGCCGGCCCCGTCGAGCCGGCCCCGACCCGCGGCGGCCCGCGCCCGGAGCGGCTCTTCGCCGGCTACGTCTTCGACCTCGACGGGACCGTCTACCTCGGCGACGCGCTCCTGCCCACGGCCGGCGAGACGATCGCCCGGCTCCGTGGCCTCGGGGCGCGGACGGTCTTCCTCTCCAACAACCCGACGCACGCCCCGGAGGACTACGCGGCGAAGCTGACCCGACTCGGCCTGCCGACCGCGATCGACGACATCCTCGTCTCGACGCAGGTCCTCGTCCGGTTCCTCCTCGCGCGGATGCCGGGAGCCCGCCTCCTCGTGCTCGGCGAGCCGCCACTCGTCCGGGCGCTCGCTGCGGCCGGCTTCGACGTGACCGACGCGGCCGCCGGCGTCGACGCCGTCATCGCCAGCTTCGACCGGACGTTCGCCTACCCGAAGCTGCAGGCCGCGTTCGACGCGATCCGCGCCGGGGCCCGCTTCTTCGCCACGAACGGCGACCGCTTCTGCCCGGTCCCCGGCGGTGGCCAGCCCGACGCCGCCAGCGTGATCGCGGCGATCGAGGCCTGCACCGGGGTCGCCTGCGAGGCGATCGTCGGCAAGCCATCGCGGCACACGAGCGAGGCCGTCCTGGGCCTCCTCGGCCTGCCGCCGGCGGACTGCCTGATGACGGGCGATCGCCTCGAGACCGACGTGCGGATGGGCCTCGAGGCGGGGATGGCGGCCGCCCTCGCCCTGACCGGTGCCACGACCGCGGCCGCGCTGGCGAGCTCCGAGGTCCGCCCGACGTACGTCCTCGAGCGGCTCGCCGACCTCCTGCCCTCCGGGCGCGTCCGGCCCGGGCGCGGGCGGGGGCTGAGCTCATGGCCGGCTTCGTCCTCGGCATCGACCAGGGCACGAGCGGGAGCCGGGCCCTGGTCCTCGACGCGGACGGCGCCGTTCGCGGCTACGGCTACCGGCCGCTCGCCCGGCTCCACCCCGCCCCCGACCGCGTCGAGCAGGACCCGGACGCGGTCGCCGCCGGCGTCCGCGAGGCGATCGCCGAGGCGCTCGCCCGGGCCGGCATCCGGGCCACCGACCTGGCGGCCGCGGGCGTTGCCTCGCAGCGCGACACCGACTTCGCCTGGGACGCGCGCACCGGCCGGCCACTTGCGAACGCGATCACCTGGCAGGACCTGCGGACGATCCCGCTCGAGGCGGAGCTCCGCGGCTGGCCGCTCGCGGGCGAGTGCCGGACCCGTCTCGGCTACTGGCCGGGGCCCTGGAGCGGCGCCCTGCACCTGAAGTGGCGGATGGCCAACGACCCGGTCGTTCGCGATGCCGCCCGCGACGGCACCCTGCGGATCGGGCCGTCGGCCGCGTGGGTCGTCCACGCGCTCGGCGGCCAGGACGGCCTGCGCACCGACGTCTCGCTCGCCCAGAGCATCTGCCTGTGGGACTTCCGGGCCCGGGACTGGTGGCAGGACTGGCTCGACTACCTCGAGGTGCCCCGGGCCGCGTTGCCCGAGGTCGCCCCCACCGTCGCGGACTTCGGCTGGCTCGAGGTCGACGGCGTCCGGGTGCCGGTCCGGGCGATGATCGCCGACCAGCAGGGCGCCCTCTTCGGCTACGACTGCCGGCAGGTCGGCGACGCGGAGGCGACCCACGGGACAGCATCCTTCGTGAACGTCTGCCTGGGCGAGGCGGCGCCGGACCTGGCGACGATCAAGGTGTACCTCGCCTGGCTGCTCGACGATCGGGCATCGCACTGCCTCGAGGCCGACACGACCGTCACCGGGGCGGCCGTCCGCTGGCTCCGCGAAGGCGCCCGCATCATCGACCGCGACGAGGAGCTCGGCGAGCTGGCAGCCTCGGTCCCGGATGCGGGCGGCGTCGTCTTCGTGCCGGCGTTCACCGGCCTGAACGTCCCGTACGACGTCCGCGACGCCCGGGGGACGATCCTCGGCCTCACCCTCGGTCACACCCGGGCCCACGTCGCGCGGGCCTTCCTCGACTCCATCGGCTTCCAGGTCGCCGCGATCCTCGCCGAGATCCGGGGTCGGACGGGCGTGACGGTGACGTCGCTCCGCGTCGGCGGCGGCCTTGCCGCGAGCGACGCGGCCTGCGCGATCCAGGCCGACCGGTTGGGGATCCCCGTCCTCCGCTCGTCCTTCGGCGAGACGACCGCGCGCGCGGCGGCGCTCCTCGCCGGGATCGGCGCCGGCACGTGGGCCGGGGAGGCGGACCTGCCGCCGCTCCCCGGGACGACGACGGTGTTCGAGCCGCGGCTCGGCGACGATGCCCGGGCCGAGGGCGACGCGGAGTGGCGGCGCGCCGTGGCCGCGGTGACCGGCTGGGCGCGCGATCGCGCCTGACCGCGAACGCGCCGTCCGCGCCCGACGTCAGGCGACCGCGCAGGCGCCTCCGCGAGCACGCGCGCGCAGCCGCCAGGCGACGGTGCCGGCGAGCAGGACGAGCGAAGCGGCGCCGACGATCGGCTGGAGCGGCGCCCAGATCGTCAGGGCCCCGCTCGTGCCGAGGGCGACGAGCGCGATCTTGTTGCAGACGGGGCAGCCGATCGCGAGGAACGCGGCGAAGCCGCCCGCGTAGCCGAGGAGCGAGCGGCGCTGCTCGGCGGCGTCGACCTGCCGGGGCGGCGGGACCGCCGCACGCCCGTCCCCGAGCGCCACGGGCACGCCCGGCGGCGGGGCGAGGTACGTCGCCACGATCACGCCCATGAGCGGTGCCGAGATCAGCCAGACGGCGATGGCGAACGGCTCCGGCGGGATCTCCCGGCCGAAGACGGGGTTCGGGATGATCGCGCTGACGAGCCCGAAGGCCAGGAGCGAGCCGACCGTGGCGATTGCCGCCCAAGCGAGGAACCGTGGGTCGGCCAGGAGCTCCCGGACCCCCGCGCCCGGCGCGGTGGCGTTTGCGCGGGACACGCCGGGCGTGCCGTCGGTCACGCGCCCGCCTCGACCGCGGCGATGACCCGCTCCAGCCGCGACCGGACGTCCGCGGCGACGTCGGCGAGGCCCGGGGCGTCGCTCATCGCCATCGCGGCGGCCGGGTCCATCGCCTCGACGATCGTCCCGTCGCCGTCGGCGCGCAGGACGACGTTGCACGGGAGGAGCGTCCCGATCGACGCCTCGGCCTCGATGGCGCGATGGGCGAGCGGAGGGTTGCAGGCGCCGAGGATCACGTACGGCGGCCGT
Source organism: uncultured Chloroflexia bacterium (assembly GCA_963736545.1). Lineage (GTDB taxonomy): Bacteria > Chloroflexota > Limnocylindria > Limnocylindrales > CSP1-4 > CTSoil-043. Next base: position 1,489,471 of record CAVTPA010000001.1, on the reverse strand, counting down.
TCGACGCCCAGCTTCGCCTTCAGCGTCGCCGCGACGTCGATCTCGGTGAGGATGCCGAAGCCCTCGGATCGGAGGGCGGCCTCGACGGCGGGGCGAAGGTCGGCGACGGACCCGGCGACGCGGGTCCCGAACGAGTAGCGGGTCTGGACGTTCATCGGAGCTCCGGCAGGTGGCGGGACGTGCGGTCGACGCCCGGATGATACGTCGGGATTGCGTGTTTGCGCAACGGCGCAAGCAACGCCCCACGTGCGACCGGCACTAGCACCTATGGGTGGGGTCCGGTGTGGCCCCGTTGGGTCGTAGGCAGGACCTCCGGCGCTCGCCACTCTTGGCAGCGTCGAAGGAGGACGTTCGTGCCATTCCCCCATCCCCGCGCCCCGCGGAGCCGCTTGTCCGCAGCCTGGGCGGCGATCGGGCTGGCCGTGCTCCTGGCCGTGCCCGTGCTCGCCCCGGCCGGCGTCCGGGCCGCGTCGACCGCGATGGTCCCCGCCTGCAGCGGGGTGAACCTCCGGACGGGGACGTCGACGAGCAGGCCGATCAAGGTCACGCTCGCCACGAGCGCCACGGTGACCGTCGCCGCCACCGTCGCCGGCTCCTCGTGGAGCACCGTCTGCGCGGGCACGAAGTCGGGCTCGTCGTGGTACCGGGTCACCCACGTCAACGGCACGTCCGTCGGCTCCCTCTACGGCGTCACCTACCTCTATGCCGCCACGGGCGTGCTCAGGGCCGCCCCTGCCGCGTCGTCGAGTCCGTCCCCGACGCCCGCCGCCACGCCGCTCCCGACACCCGCGCCGACACCCGCCGCCTCGTCGGACAAGCTCGGCGCGGAGCTCATGCGCCTCGTGAACCTCGACCGCAAGGCGCTCGGGAAGCCCGCCTTCGTCGTCGACGCCGGTCTGGTCGCGATCGCGCGCGACGCCCCCTTTGCCTGCCCCACGAAGCCGTCGCTCGTGTTGCGGGGCCGGGCCGCGGACCTTGCCGCGCGCTCGTACTTCGCGCACTCGGTCAAGGGCTGCAACGTGGCCGGGACCACGACACCGTACCGAGCGCTCGACATCGTCCGCACGGTGTTCGGGTACACGCAGGCCCGCAGCGAGATCCTCCACTGGAACGACCGCGACACCGCGGCCGCGACGTACCGCCTCGGCTGCGACATCGACGGGGCGAGCTGCAAGGGCGGGACGACATCGGCACCCCGGACGGTCGCGCTGGCCCAGCGCAGCTTCATGAGCTCGTCGCCGCACCGCACGTCGGAGCTGGCGACGTACAAGCGTTTCGGCTGCGGCACGGCGACCGTACCCGGCACGACGAAGACGTACTTCGCCTGCCTCTTCGCCGACGCCGCCTCGACGACGTTCAGGCCCGGCCCTGCCCGCACTCCCACGCCGAAGCCGACCCCCGCGCCAACACCGAAGCCCCCGCCCACCCCGACGCCTGCGGCGACACCGACGCCGGCTCCCTCCCCAGCTGCGACCGCGATGGTGACGGCCTGCAGCGGCGTCAACCTCCGGACGGGGACCTCGACGAGCCACGCGGTCAAAGCCCGCCTCGGCGCCGGCGCCCGCGTCATCGTGAGCGCGACGGTCGTCGGCTCGACGTGGAACACCGTGTGCGCGGGGCCGACGTCGGGCTCGAGGTGGTACCGCGTCACCCACGTCAACGGGAAGACGGTGCGCTCCCTCTACGGGGTCGCGGCCCTGTACGCCGCCAGGGGCGTCCTCAAGGCGGCACCGGCGGCGGCTCCAACCCCGACCCCGACGCCAACGCCGACGCCGACCCCGGCTCCCACCCCCACACCCACACCCACGCCGACGCCCACGCCCAGCCCGACGCCGACCCCGGCCGCGTCCACCGCGATGGTCCCCGCCTGCAGCGGGGTGAACCTCCGGACGGGGACGTCGACGAGCAGGCCGATCAAGGTCACGCTCGCCACGAGCGCCACGGTGACCGTCGCCGCCACCGTCGCCGGCTCCTCGTGGAGCACCGTCTGCGCGGGCACGAAGTCGGGCTCGTCGTGGTACCGGGTCACCCACGTCAACGGCAGGTCCGTCGGCTCCCTCTACGGCGTCACCTACCTCTATGCCGCCACGGGCGTGCTCAGGGCCGCCCCGACAGGCTCGGCCGGCGGGACGACCCTCCCGGCGAGCGTCACCTTCCATGGCCGCGGCTGGGGTCACGGCGTCGGCCTGTCGCAGCACGGAGCGCGTGGGCGTGCCCTCGCGGGCCAGGACGCCGCCGCGATCCTCGCCCACTACTACCGCAACACGACGATCGGGTCGATCCCCGCGAGCACGACGATCCGCGTCCTCCTCCTCGACGACCACCGGCCCACCGCGGCGAGCCCTCTCGTCGTGACCGGCCGGGGAGGGACCTGGTCGATCGACGGCATCGACGCGACGTTCCCGAAGGACGCCCGGCTCCGCCTGGTCCCGACGACGGTCGGCACGGCGACCACCTGGCGCCTCGTCGTCGACGGGCCGACGGGAACGGTGATCCGCGACGCGGCTGCCCCGCTCGATCTGCGGGTCCGCGGGACGACCGCGGCCACGACCTTCCAGCTGCCAGCGCGATCGGCGACCTACGACCTGTACCGCGGCACCCTGCGGATCCTCGTCGGCGGGGCGAAGGTCGACGTCGTCAACGAGCTCCCACTCGAGACGTACCTCCGCGGCGTCGTGCCCGCCGAGATGCCGTCGTCCTGGCCCGTGGCCGCGAGGACGGCGCAGACGATCGCAGCCCGATCGTACGCGGCCTACCGGCTCCGCCCGGGCGCCTCCACGTTCGACGTGTACGACGACACGCGCTCCCAGGTGTACCAGGGCGTCCGTCGCGAGACGGCTGCGGCGGACGCAGTCGTCAACGCGACCGCGGGCCAGGTGCTGCGGAGCGGCTCCGCGATCGTCAACGCCCTGTTCCACTCGACCGGCGGCGGCGCGACCGAGCACAACGAGAACGTGTTCGTCTCGGCCACGGGGGCGACCGTCGCCGGGCCGGTGAGCTACCTCCGCGGCAGCGCCGACCGCACGGCGTCCGGTGTCGCGTACGACAAGGACGCGCCGTACGCCACGTGGAAGACGGCGACGTACACGCGGGCCCAGCTCTCGGCGATCTTCGGCGCGGACAGCCGGACCAACGTCGGGACGCTGTCGGCCCTCGACCTCCGGAACCGCGGCGTCTCTGGCCGCCTCGTCAGCGTGACGCTCGTCGGATCCGGCGGGTCGAAGACCGTCTCGGGCGACGTCTTCGTCTCCGTCTTCAACGCGAAGCGCCCGGCCGGCGATCCCCCGGCGCGCAGCTCACTGCTCGACCTCGTTCCGATCCCCTGACTCGCGGCCGCAGCCCCCGCGGCCGCCGCCGCATCGGCCTGGCCCGGTACCCGGGCAGGACCAATGGGTGGTGCCGACGGGAGCCACGACCCGCCACGCTCACGCCGCACTCATCGCATCTTGTCCCATCGTCAACAGCCGATCGCGCCGCGATCCGCGAGACCCGGAGGAGACAGCCCTCATGCCACCGCTCGAGACCGCCGACAGCACGCACCGGAGCGCAGCCGGCCGCGCGGTCGTGCTCGCGATGGCCGCGCTCCTCATCGCGCTGGCGCTCTTCACCATGCCGACCAAAGCCGCGACGAGCGGTAACTTCCCGACGAGCAGTGCAGCGGTCGCCTCCGTGAGCAACTTCTTCACGAACCCGGCGAACGCCTACGCTGACGACACGACCTACGCGAGCAGCCAGCTGAACCCGGGCAGCGGCAATGGCGACTGGGGCGCCGACTACGGAGTCTTCGGCTTCGACAGCACGATCCCGGCCGGCGCGACGATCAACTCGGTCACCCTCGAGGTGAAGTGGCAGTCGGGGAGTGTCGGCACGGGCGACGCGGGAACATGGTCCGCGCAGGCCGTGGTCGGCGGCGCCCTCTCGGGCACCCCAATCATCGACACCACGAACGCCACGACTGCCGTCATCCGGACCACGACGAGCGTCGGCGTCACGTCGCGGGCCCAGCTACTGAACAGCACGTTCAAGGTCCGGGTGCTCCACACGCGTGTGTCCGGCCAGCTGACCGGCCAGCTCTACTACGTCAAGGTCACCGTCGACTACACGGCTCCGACCCCGGTGCCGACGCCCACGCCGACGCCGACGCCGACCCCGGATCCCACGCCCACGCCCACGCCGACGCCCACCCCGACGCCGACGCCCACGCCCACGCCGACGCCGACGCCGACCCCGACGCCGACCCCGACGCCGACCCCGACGCCGACCCCGACGCCGACGCCCACGCCGACGCCCGACCCCGACGCCGACGCCGACGCCCACGCCGACGCCGACGCCGACCCCGACGCCGACGCCCACGCCGACGCCGACCCCGGACCCACGCCGACGCCCACGCCGACGCCGACCCCGGATCCCACGCCGACGCCCACGCCGACGCCGACCCCGATCCCACGCCGACGCCCACGCCGACGCCGACCCCGACCCCGATCTCACGCCGACGCCGACGCCGACGCCGACGCCGACGCCCACGCCGACCCCGACCCCGACGCCACACGCCGACGCCGACGCCGACCCCGACGCCCACCCCCACCCCGACACCGACGCCGACCCCGACGCCGACCCCGACGCCGACGCCCACCCCGACGCCGGAGTCCGCGCCGACGCCGACGCCGACCCCGACCCCCTCGGACCCGCTCCTGGAGGTTGCCGACCCGGTCGTGATCGCCAGCCAGGAGACCGTCGCGTTCGGCCAGGGCTACGCGCCCGGCACGAACGTCGAGCTGTGGATCCATTCCACGCCGGTCTACCTCCGGAGCGTCACGGCAGGTGCGGACGGGACGTTCAGCGCCACGATCCGGATCCCGTCCGATGCGACTCCGGGCCAGCACGCGATCGTCTCCGTCGGCATCGACCCGGCCGACGAGACGCTCGAGCTCTCGGCCCCCATCACGGTCGTGGCGGCGACGATGCCTCCGACGACGACCGTGGGCGCAGCCCCGATCCAGGGGAGCGCCCCGCTCCTGCCGATGGTGCTGGTGCTGCTGCTGAGCGTGGTCGGCTCGGCGACCGCCTCCCTCGTGTACATCGACCGGCGGCAGCGTCGCTAGCCAGCCGCTCCGCAGAAGGAAGGAACGCCCGGCACTCGCCGGGCGTTCTCGCGTCCGGGGGCGCAGGCGCCCCGGCCACGCTCCGTGACCACGAACGCATTCGTGGGCGACCGCGGTTCGCGCGCCGAGGGGAGGGCGCGCCGGTGGCGCGCCGGTTCAGGCGCTCGTCGCCGGCTCGGTCTCCGTCGCGTCGGTCGTCTCGGCGGCGCGTCCGACCGCGTGCTCGAGCGACTCGCCGGCGATGAACCCCGCGGCCGCCCCGACGACGCCGCCGATCCCGGCCCCGATCGGGCCACCGACGACGGCGCCGATCGCGATCCCCAGGGACGCGCCGGTGGCGACCTCGACGATCTCGAAGCTGCGGTCCTCCACCGGGCGGCCGGCGACGAGGCCGTCCTCGATCACCTCCTCGACCGCGAAGTCCTGCGGGGCCTCGTCGGATCCCGTGGCGGCGGATGTCTCGGCCATGGCTGACTCCTTCCGCGTCGATTGAACGCCGCGGCCGGCGTCACCGGGGAGTGCCGAACGGCCGTGCCCGCGGGTGCCGGCCGGCGGGACCCGCCGCGCCGTCAGAGGTAGTAGTCGAAGTCGTGCTCGGTCCGGACGTGCCGCCGGATCGCGAAGACGTTCGCCTGGGAGCGGCCCGGGGTGAGCTCCACGTAGTTCCGCGGCCCATGCCAGAGGTAACGGGCGTCGGTCAGCAGGTCGTGGACCTGGTAGGGCTGGTGCGGGTCGACCTTGAGCTCGTCGAGCGGCAGCTCCACGAACCCCGACTGCGCGTGATGGGGGTCGAGGTTGACGACGACGAGCACCTGGTTGGTGAGGTCGTCGGTGTGCTTGCTGTAGGCGATGAGCTGGTCGTTGTCGACCGCGTGGAAGTGCAGGTTGGCGTTCGTGTGGAACGCGGCGTGCTCGCGCCGGATCGCGTTCACCCGGCCGATGAGCCCGGCGAGCGTCCCGGCCCGCTCGGGATCCCAGGGCCGTGATCTCGTACTTCTCGGAGTCGAGGTACTCCTCGCTGCCCGGGCGCGAGCGGCGACGTCGCACGCCTCCTCGAACGCCGGGCCGTAGATCCCGTAGCTCGGCCCGAGCGTCGCCGCGAGGATGAGACGGGCCTCGAAGCCGGGCCGGCCGCCGTACTGCAGGTACTCGGGGAGGATGTCGGGCGTGTTCGGCCAGAGGTTCGCGCCGAAGAACTCCCGGACCTCCGAGTCGCGTCAGCTCGGTGAGGAACTCGGTCGAGCTCCTCCTTGGTGTTGCGCCACGGGAAGTAGTTGTACGACTGCGTGAAGCCGACCTTGGCGAGGCGGTACAGGACGTTCGGGCGGGTGAACGCCTCGGCGAGGAAGATCGTCTCCGGGTGGGCCGCCTTGACCTCGCCGATCAGCCACTCCCAGAACGGCGAACGGCTTGGTGTGCGGGTTGTCGACCCGGAAGATCCGCGACGCCCTGCGTCGATCCAGAAGTCGACGATCGCCTTGAGCTCGTCCCACAGCGCCCGCCAGCTGGTCGGTCTCGAAGTCGAACGGGTAGATGTCCTGGTACTTCTTCGGCGGGTTCTCGGCGTACTGGATGGTCCCGTCCGGGCGCTGCCGGAACCACTCCGGGTGCTCCGTCACGTACGGGTGGTCCGGGCGCGCACTGGAAGGCGATGTCGAGCGCGATCTCGAGCCCGTGCTCGGCGGCGGCGCCGACGAGGTGCCGGAAGTCCTCGAGCGTGCCGAGCTCCGGGTGGATCGCCGTGTGGCCGCCCTCGGCCGCGCCGATCGCCCAGGGGCTGCCCGGGTCGTCCGGGCCGGCGACCGTGCGTGTTGTTGGGGCCCTTGCGGAAGCTCCGGCCGATCGGGTGGATCGGCGGCAGGTAGAGGACGTCGAAGCCCATCGCCGCGATCGTCGGGGAGCCGCGCCTCGACGTCGGCGAACGTGCCGTGGCGCCCCGGCTCCGGTGGCCGCGGAGCGCGGGAACAGCTCGTACCACGCGCCGAAGCGGGCCCGCTCGCGGTCGACGACGACGGCGAGCTCCGGCGGCGAAGCGCGTTGCGAAGCGGCGCTCCGCGTGACGGTGCACGAGGTCGGCGAGCTCGCTCGACGCGGCCGCCGCCCCGGCCCCTGCCCCGCCACCGCGGATCGCCGCGGCAAGGGCGAGGAGACGCGCCGCGTCGGGCCCGGTCGCCCTCGCGGCCGCAGCCTCGACGAGGCCGGCGCCGACGAGGAGGTCCGTGGCGACATCCTGGCCGGCGGCGAGGCGCTTCGCCAGGTCGCGCGCCCAGGTGGTGAAGTGGTCGACCCAGGCGACGACGGTGTAGCGGTAGCGGCCGATCTCCTCGACCGCGAACGACGCCCGCCAGCGGTCGTTGACGAGCGCCGCCATCGGTGCCTCGGTCCAGTCCTCGTCGATCTCGCGGCGATGGAGGAGGACGACGGCGATCACGTCGTGCCCGTCGGCGTAGGCGACGGCCTCGACCTCCACCGTGTCGCCGACGACGCGCTTGATCGGGAACGCGCCGCAGTCGACGCTGGGGGTGACGCGGTCGATGACGACGCGGCTGCGCCCGTCGCTCGTGCTCACAGGTGCTCCTCCGAGATCGTGCAGCGTGACTGTAGGTCGGCCCGAACGGTCAGCCGCCGGCGACCGATCGGTACAGGTCCATCGTCTCCCGGGCGATGGCGGCCCAGCTGAAGTGCTCCTCGACGCGCCGCCGGCCGGCCCGCCCGAACCGCTCGCGGAGCGCCGGGTCGAGGCCGACGCGGTTGACGGCGGCGGCGAGGTCGGCGGAGAAGCGCGCCGGGTCGACTGGGTCGAAGGTCCCCGGCGCGGATCTCGAGATCGACGAGCAGCCCGGTCTCCTCCGGGACGACGACCTCGGGGATGCCGCCGACCGCGGACGCGACGACGGCCGTCTCGCAGGCCATCGCCTCGAGGTTGATGATGCCGAACGGCTCGTAGACCGACGGGCAGCAGAAGACCGCGGCGTGGGAGTAGAGCTGGATCGGCATCCGCCCGGGGGACCATCTCCCGGACCCAGATCACGTCCGCACGGTCGGCGCTCGACCTCGGCCACCCGGTCTGCCATCTCCTCGCCGATCTCCGGGGTGTCGGGGGCACCGGCGCAGAGCACGACCTGCAGCGACGGGTCGATCGCCGGGATCGCGTTGACGAGGTGGATGATCCCCTTCTGGCGGGTGATCCGGCCGACGAAGAGCACGTACGGGCGGTCGGGGTCGATGCCGTACCGGACCAGGGCGTCCACGCCGGGGTCCGGCCGGTACTCGTCGAGGTCGATGCCGTTGTGGATGACGTGGACCCGCTCCGCCGGCACCGCGAAGTGGCGGAGGACGTCGGCGCGGGTCTCCTGCGACACCGCGATGACGGCGTCGGCGCTCTCGATCGCCGTCCGCTCGATCCAGGCCGACAGGCCGTAGGCGTTGCCGAGCTGCTCGACCTTCCAGGGTCGCAGCGGCTCGAGCGAGTGGGTCGTGATGACGAGCGGCACGTCCCACAGCCGGCTTGGCGAGGAAGCCGCCCATGTGGGTGTACCAGGTGTGGCAGTGGACGACGTCGGCGTCGAGCGTGTCCTTGGCCATCGCCAGGCTGCGCTGGAGGGCGTCGAGCGCGCCGCCGAACCGCGGGTCGGTGTTCTCGCGCGCCTCGGCCCAGGGCCGTAGCCGCGGACGCGCAGGTTCGGCTCGGTCGACGTCCTGGTCGCCGAAGCAGCGCACCTCGACCGGGACGAGGCGGGCCAGCTCGCGGCTCAGGTACTCGACGTGCACGCCGGCCCCGCCGTACACGTGCGGCGGGTACTCGTTCGTGAAGAGCGCGACCTTCTCGACGGACGACACGGGCAGCCACCTCCGCCTGGGCGGCGCGGGTCGGGAGCGCCGAACCCGCGGCCGATGCCACAAGGCTAGCCGGTTCGAGACGGCGGCGCGGTCCTCCCGGCGCGGATAATGGGCGGGCGCGGGCCGCCAGGCCCGCCGCGGCGGAGGCACCATGGCGCCCGCAGTCGCTCCCCCCGAGGTCGTCGCGGTCGAGGACCTGGTCAAGGACTATGGCTCGACGCACGCCGTCCGGGGCATCTCGTTCACGGTGCGGCGCGGCGAGATCCTCGGATTCCTCGGCCCGAACGGGGCCGGCAAGTCGACGACGATCCGTTGCCTGCTCGACCTGCTGCGTCCGACGTCGGGGCACGTCCGCGTCTTCGGCCTCGACGTGCGGCGCAACGGGGTCGCGGTGCGCTCGCGCCTGGCATATCTGCCCGGCGAGCTGCGACTTCCCGAGCGGCCGACGGCGGCCCAGCTCGCCGAGTCGCTCGGTCGCCTGCGGGGCCCGTTCGACCTCGCCCGGCGGGACGAGCTCGCCGCGCGCCTCGAGCTCGACCTGGGACGGCCGATGCGGTCGCTCTCGTCCGGCAACCGCCGCAAGGTTGCCCTCATGCTGGCCTTCCTGTGGCCGGTCGAGCTCCTCGTGCTCGACGAGCCGACGAATGGGCTCGACCCCCTCATGCAACGCGAGTTCCTGCGCCTCGCGCGCGAGGCCCGGGACGGCGGAGCCACGGTCCTGCTCTCCTCGCACGTGCTCAGCGAGGTCCAGCGGGCCGCGGACCGTGTCGTCGTCCTCCGGGAGGGACGGGTCGTCGCCGACGGCACCGTGGACGAGCTCCGGGGGCGCGTCAGCCAGCGGGTGGAGGCCTGGTTCGAGGGGGAGGCTCCGGTCGCTGCGCTCGCGGCGGTGGCGGGGCTCGTCGACCAGGAGGCCGAGGGTCGCCGGTTCACTGCCACGCTGACGGGCCCGATCGGCCCGCTGGTCCGGACCCTCGCGGACCACGAGGTCACGGCCCTGCTCGTCGAGGAACCGGATCTCGAGGAGGCGGTCCTCCGCCTCTACGACGGGGGCCGGTCGTGAGCCGCGCGCCAGGCCTCGTCCTCGACCCGCTGCGAGCCAGCTGGCGCAGCGCGATGGCCTGGGCGGCGTCGATCGCCTCCCTCGTCGTGGTGACGGTGGCGTTCTGGCCGGCGTTCAAGGGGGCAACCGAGCTCGGAGCAATGCTCGAGCAGATGCTCGAGCAGGTCCCGCCGGGGCTGATCGAGGCGTTCGGGATGCAGGACTTCAGTTCGCCGGCCGGCTACCTGCGTGGCAACCTCTACGACCTGCTCGTCCCGCTGCTCTTCGGCGCGGCCGCGGTCGTGTTCGCCGGCGGCATGACGGCGGGCGAGGAGGACGCCGGTCGCCTCGAGCTCGTCGTCTCCCAGCCGGTCTCCCGCGCGGCCGTCTTCCTGGGGCGGGGCGGCGCGGTGCTGGTCTGGCTCGTCGTGCTCGTGGCGGCGACCCTGGTTGCGCAGGTCGCCTCCGACGCGGTGTTCGGCCTCGAGATCGCCACCGACCGCCTCGCGACCACGATCGTCCTCTGCGGCCTGCTCGGCGCCTTCCACGGCGGCCTGGCGCTGGCGGTCGCGGGCTGGCTGCCGCGGCCGTCGGCGGTGCTGGGGATCGGGCTCGGCGTGCTCGTCGGCGGGTTCGTCGTCGCGGCGCTCCTCCCGTTGAGCGCCGACCTGCGCCCGTGGGCCGGCCTCTCTCCCTGGGACTGGGCGCTCGCCGGCGATCCCCTCGTGAACGGGGGCGAGCCGTGGCGCTACGCCGCCCTGGTCGTGCCGACGGCGATCCTCGTCGGCATCGGCGTCGCAGGGTTCGTCCGGCGCGACCTGCGGTCGGCCTGACCGTATGACGCCGGGGCTTGCGGCCGTGCTCCAGAGCGACGGGATCGCCGACGTCCTCGTCGCCTGGGCGCGCGACCGGCGCTGGTTCCGCGGCAAGGCCCGTCGGGTGGCGGCTGCCGCGGTCGCGGCCGTCGTGCCACTCGACGTCGCCGGGCTGGACGCGGCGCTCGTCGTGCTCGGCGTCCAGTACGCCGAGGGAGAGGCCGAGGACTACCTCGTGCCCCTGGCGCGCGTCGACGGCGCGGCCGCGGCCTCGATCGCGGCGGATCGGCCGGCGGCCGTCGTGGGTCCGGCCGGGACCGCGGGCGACGTCCTCGTCGACGCCCTCTGGATCCCGGCTGTCGCCGAGCGGCTCGCGGCCGGGATCGGGCGCGGCGACCGCTGGCAGGGGGTCGGCGGCGAGCTCGTGGCACGGCCAACGGGAGCCTATCGAGAGCTGCGCGGCGACGCGCGCCGGCGGCTGCGGGCGATCCCGTCGCGCATCGAGCAGAGCAACACCTCGATCGTCCTCGGCGAGCGGCTCATCCTCAAGGTCTACCGGCGCCTGGAGGCCGGCCTGAGCCCCGACCTCGAGGTTGGCCGCATCCTGACGCGCCGCGGCTTCGCGCACGCACCCGCCGTCGCCGGCGCGCTCGAGTACGAGCCGGCCGGCGGGGAGGCGGGCGCGGCCGCGATCCTCCAGGCGTTCGTGCCCAACGAAGGCGACGCCTGGTCGTCGACGCTCGACACGCTCGCGGAGGTTCTCGAGGCTGTGGCCACCCGGGGCGAGGCCCCGCCGCCGGCGGCCACGTCGGCCGCCGGGCTTCTTGCGCTCGCCGGGCAGCGGCCGCCGGCCGCCATCCGCGACGTTGCGGGCGGGTTCCTCGATCGCGTCCGCCTCCTCGGGGAGCGGACCGGCGAGCTCCACCTCGTGCTCGCCGCGGTCGGCGACGATCCGGCCTTCGCGCCCGAGCCGGCGGACGCCGCCTACCACCGTGCCGTCCACCGCGCCGTCCGCATGGCGACCCGCCGGGGCTTCGACCTCCTCCGGCGCCGCCTGGCGACGCTGCCGGAGGCGGCCCGAGCGGACGCGGAGGCCGCTCTTGCCCTCCGCACGGGCGTCGACGACCGGCTGGCCCGGCTCCTCGAGCGTCCCTCCGGCGGCCTCCGGATCCGGGTCCACGGCGACTACCACCTGGGCCAGGTGCTCGACACCGTCCGCGACTTCGCGATCATCGACTTCGAGGGCGAGCCCGGTCGCCCGCTGGCGGAGCGGCGGGTGAAGCAGTCGCCGCTCGTCGACGTGGCGGGGATGCTGCGGTCGTTCTCGTACGCGGCGTCGGGCACCCTCGTCCGGCGGGCCGGCGGGGGCGAGGTGGGAGCCGCGACCATCACCCGCCTGGAACCGTGGGTGCACGCCTGGACGGCGTGGGTCTCGGCGGCCTTCCTGGCCGGCTACCGGTCGACCGTGGGCGCCGCGCCGATGCTCCCGCCCGACGACGAGGGCTGGGCGACGCTCCTGGAGGCGTTCCTCCTGCAGAAGGCGCTCTACGAGCTCGAGTACGAGCTCAACAATCGCCCCGCCTGGGTGGGGATCCCGCTCCAGGGGATCGTGGGCCTTCTGCGCGCGTAGGAGCCGTCGGGCCGCGCCGCGGGGCGCTCGTCCCCTTCAGGCCGCGGGCTCGTCCTCGACGAGGACCGTCCCCGCGACTCCGTCGACGACCACCTCCGCACCGTCCGGGATGCGGCTGCACGCGTCAGCCACCGAGGCGACGCACGGGATGCCGTACTCGCGGGCGACGATCGACGAGTGCGAGAGAACCCCGCCCGACTCGGCGACCACCCCCGCGGCACGGGCGAAGAGCGGCGTCCAGGCCACGTCGGAGTAGGGGATGACGATCACGTCGCCGGCCCCGACCCGCCCGAAGTCGGCCGTGCCCCGCACGACGCGGGCCGGCCCGCGAGCGCTGCCGCGGGACGTCGGGATCCCCACAAGCGTCGCTCGGACGATCTCATCCCGGCGGATCGGCACGAACGCGTCGCCGTAGACGACCTCCGGCACGACGAGGTCGGCTGCCTCGGCGATCTCCGCCCGACGGCGGGCCACGAGTGACCGCGGCGCTCCCGCCGCGAGGGGAACGCCGGCCACGATCGCCCGGAGCTCGTCGAGGGCAAGGTAGAAGACGTCATCGGGCAGGTCGACGACTCCACGCTCGACGAGCCGGGTCCCGAGGGCGAGGAACGTCCCCCGGAACAGCCCGTAGCAGCGCGTCCATGCGCCCCCGATCGCATCGCGGTAGACGTGGAACGCGCCGCTCCGCCGCCACAGCAGGCGGACGAGCGGCCGGCGGGCGCGCGGCATGCGGGCCTCGACGGCCGCGAGGTCGAGACGTTCGACCGGTGCGCCGCGCTCGGGGTGGGCGAGGACGAGGTCCACGACCGCGTCCCGGTCCTCGCGCCAGGTCGGGCGCGAGAAGTCGTTGGCGCTCTCCGAGATGTGGCCGAACCGGGCGAGCGCGTCGTCGATCTCCCGGCGCAGGCCGAGGAGACCGGGCCGGGCCTCGAGCGCGGCCCAGCGACCGGCCGCGAGCGCCTCGCGAGCGTCCGGGGCGAGCGCCTCCACGTGCGACCGGAGGTCGTCGAGGACGCCAAACGGGTTGAAGCCCGCCCGGTCTCCCCGTCCGACCGTCGGGTCGGCGGCGACCGGGTCGATCCCGGCGGCGCCCAGCTGGAGCCCGAGGGCCCGGTCGTAGCCGTGCATGACCAGCGGCACCACGATGTTGGCGTAGGCCGCGCGCCGGCCGAGGACGAGGAGCTCGTCGACCCGGGCGAGGAGCGCGGCCTCGTCGAGGGTCGCGGGATCGATCGAGGCAAGAACGGCGTGGCGCGCCTCGAGCTCGCGGGTCTCGGCCCGCGCCCAGCGCCCGCGCCGGAGCGTCCGCCGCATGTACCCCACGACGCGCGGGAGGTGGCGGAAGGTCGCCACCCCGGGTCGGAAGCGGGGCGCCTCCGGGCCCTTCGGCAGCCCGAGGAGCAGCTCGAGGCTGTCGCGCGGCATCCCGAGCGCCTCGAAGACGGTGCCGAGCGTCGTCATGTCGAAGTACGCCCGGTGGCCGAACGGACGGGCGAGGTCCTCGGGGCGGATGTCGAGCGGACCGACGAGCTCCTCCAGGAGGTCGATCCAGGCCGCGTTGACGAGCGGCACGTTCACGGACCAGACGAGCGGGACGATCACGCCCGGCAGCACGTCACGGGCGATGCGGTTGGAGTAGACCCGCAGGCCGTCGAGCCCGGTCATCGCCCGGACCCCGGACCACGTCGTCGTTCCCTCTTCGTGGGACCAGTCGATCTCGACGGGTCGGCCTCGAGCGCGCGCCTGGCGGGCCGTCTCGCGGACGACCTCCTCGATCGCCGCCTGCGAGACGCGGGGGTGCTCCGGCACCTGGGTGAAGGCGCCCCAGCGGTGGACCCACCGCTCCGGTGTCGCGCCGGCGGTCGGACCGGCCGCTGCGCTGCCGTCACCTCCGGTGGGCAGGGCCTCGCGCAGCGCCACAGCCTCGACGACCACCTCGTGGAGGCCGGTCAGCGGGTTGCGGCTGAAGGCAACCCCGGATGCCGCCTGGCCGTCGGCGGTGGGACGGACCGGAGTGGGCGCCGTCGGGCCGGCCCCGGCTCCGACCCTGGTCGGGCCGTGTCCTGCCGGTACTCGTGAGCCGTGCGACCCGTGGCCGCCGCCGTGGGCGAGGACGACGATCCGTGGCCGGAGCCCCGGGAGGCCGGGGAGGACCGGTCGCCTACGCGGACGCAGCATCGTCGACCAGGGGCGCGATCCACTCCGCCGCGAGGTGGAGGAGGTCCGGATCGTCGTTGAGGCTCGGGAGCCGGATCACCTCGACCTCCGGGTGCACCTTCCCGAGGCGCTCCATCGTGTAGCCGACGTCGAGGATCGTCTCGTGGTTGTCGGTGACGAAGCCGATCGGCGCGAAGGCGATCGCGCGGGCCCCGGTGGTCACGAGGTTCTTCGCCGCCTGGAGCATGTCCGGCTGGGTCCAGCGCCCGGGGGTCGGGTGGTTCATCCAGCCCACGCTGATGTTCGGGAACTCGTGCCAGAGCCGCTCCTTCACCGCGTGGTAGAGCGCCCGGCTGTCCCGGATCCCGGTCTCGAACCCCTTCGCCTTGTAGGGGCAGCCGTGGTTGAGGAGGACGACGCCGATCTGCGAGGACGCGTGGCGGGCGCGGAGGGGGGCCACGCCATCGCGGATGTGCCGGGCGAGGCGCTCGTGATAGGCCGGTCGCTCGTGGAACGCCGGGAGGTAGCGGATCGCCCGGAGCCAGCCGCCGTCGTCGCCGAGCGCCCGGTTCACCTGCTCGAGGGAGAGCCCTCCCGTGTAGACGGAATCGACGACGAGGAATGGGTAGACGACGAGCCGCTCGTAGCCGGCCGCGCGGATCCGCGGGAGCACGTCCGCCGGCATGGAGCCCTCGCAGAAGTTGAGCGCGGTGAAGACGTCGACACGGTCGCCGTATCGCTCGTGGAGGGCGGCGGCGATGCCCGCCCGCTGCCGCTCGAAGATCGCGTTGTGCGGGGAGACGAAGCGGTTTGCCCGCTCGTACTCCGCGCGCGCCTTCTTCGCCAGGCGGCGGGCGAGGAAGGGGACCGCGACCTCCGGGATCGGCACCGATTTGCGCACGAGGAGGCGGAGCGAGGACGCGTTGTACTCGGCGAGATCGTCGTTCGTCTCCACCTCGCCGTACCCGCACAGGAGGACGGCGACGCGCTCTCCGTGCTCGGCCTCGTGCTGGTGGGCTGCGTCGTCGCCGTCGTGGGAGTGGGTCGCTCCCGACCCGGTCTTGCTCATGATCCCTCCGGTTCGCGTCGGCTCCACCGGCACGGCATCCGCGCACGGCGAGCGACGATCGGACCGGCGCCACACCCGCGCCCTGGGGAGCGCCGGCGGCTCGAGGTCGGCAGACCGATCCGGGTGATCCTGCCACACCCCGCACCGCTACGGGGGTCCCGTACCTTCTGGCGGTGTGCCGACGCACCGGGTGGCCACGCGCGTCAGGGTTGCGACAGCGGCGTGATCGCCTCCACGATCGCGCGGGCGGTCACCCCGTGGGTGGCCGCGGCCGGCCCGAGGAGCGTGACGAGGACCGTCGCGGACGGCGCCCCGATGACCCATGCCTCGGCGACGAGCGGCTCGCCGCCGTCCGTCGGCAGGTCGTACGTGCAGCGGACGGCGTCGCCGATCGGCAGCCGCTCGCGCTCCCGCTCCGGGCTTCCAGGAGCGCCCAGGGCGTCCGTGAGCGAGTCGCAGATGAACCCGGCGACGAGGTCGAGCAGCGGACCGCCGACCGACGGCTGGGCGACCAGGACGCTGAGGTTCGCCGCCAGCGGGCCGTCGGAGCCGGCCGCGGCGGGGTCGACGGCGATGAACGCCGGCTCGGCCCGCCCATTCAGCTCGTCGACCGCGGCCAGCAGCTCGGCCGCCCCCGGGTACGTCGCGGCGAGCTCGGCTCGCACCGCCGGATCGGACAGTGGGGCCGCACCAATGGTCTCCCAGGCCGATGGGACCGGGAGGGCGATGCCGGCCTCGGGGACGTCGACCATCGACGTCCCGGGCGGAGCTGTCGCGAGCGTCGCCGCCGCGGTGGGCGCGGCCGTCGGGGTCGGCGTCGGGGTCGGCCCGGGGGTCGCCGTCTGGGGGGTGGAGGCGCACCCGGTCGCGGCGAGCGCGATCGCGAGCAGGCCGATGCCCGCCCGGGCCGCGTGGCGCCAGGCCGCGTCGACCCGGGCCGCCTCGCGCACCCGCCGCTCACTCATACGCCAGCACCTCGCGCACGGCGATCCGCGAGGCCCGCCAGGCGGGCACGAAGCTCCCCGCGACGGACAGCGAGAGCACCACCGCGAGCCACAGGAGGAGACCCGCGAGCGACGGCTCGAAGGCGAGCGGGCGCTGGACGAACGCGTCGCCGAGGAGGTCGGACAGGACCTTGCTGAGCGGGAGGGAGAGGAGCGCTCCGGAAAGCCAGGCGAGGAGCCCGATGAGGGCGCCCTCCCCGACGAAGATCCCGCGGACGGTGCCGTCGGTGGCCCCGATCGCCCGCATGACGCCGATCTCCCGGGAGCGCTCGACGACGTTCATCGTCATCGTCCCGGCCAGGCCGAGCCCGCCGACGACGCCGAGCAGGACCGCCATCACCGAGACGACGACGACCAGCGTGTCGAAGACCGTGTACAGCGTGCCCATGACGTCCTGCGTCGTCGTCGTCGAGGCGACGCCGATCCCCGACCGCTCGAGGTGATCGCGGAGCGCCCTGGCCGCCGCGGCCTGGGCCGGCGCATCGTGGGCGGCCGTCTTGACCATGACCATCCCGGCGCGCTCGGCGTCGCCGAGGTGCCGCCCGAGCGTGTCGGCGTCGACGTAGAGGAACGGGGCGAACGTGGGCGACTGGACGATCCCGACGAGCGTCCACTCCGAGTCCCGGCCGGCGATCCGCATCGTCAGCCGGTCGCCGACCTGCAGGTCCGGTTCGTCCCGCCGGAGGTTCGCCGTGACCACGAGGGCGTTGCCCTCCCCGGGCAGCAGCCAGCGGCCCTCCATGACGATGGGCTGGACCGTGTCGGTCTCGGCCGGGAGGCCGAACGTCACGAGCGCCCCGCTCTCCGTGCCGTCCGGCCGGATCCGCTGGGCGCTGGCGAAGCGCCACGTCTCCGCCGCGGTCGTCCCCGGCACGCTGAGCACCTCCGCCGCGACCGTCTCCGCCCGGGCCGGCTCGGCCAGCTGGACCTGCACGTCGTAGTCGAAGTAGCGGACCGTGTCGGCCAGCGTCGCGAAGAGCGACCCGCGGACCGTGAAGATCGTCATGAACACCGCGCCGCCCAGCGTCAGCGCAGCGAGCGTGAGCGCGAGCCGCCCCTTGCGGCGGAACGTGCTCCGGAGGGCGAGCAGGAACGGCCGCGACAGGCCGCGCACCCCGACGAGGAGGCGGTCGAACGCGCCGCGCCCGAAGTGCTCGTCCATCCCCGTCGACGTCAGCGCCTCGTGGACCGTGGTCCGGCTGCCCCGGTGGACGGGGACGAGCGCGGCGAGGAGCGGGATCGCGAGGCCGGCGGCGACCTCGAGTGCGACGACCTGCGCCGGCACGACGACCGTCGCGAGGTCGACGTTGAGCAGCCCCGTGGCCACGGCCGTGAGCCCGACCGAGGCAACGGCAGCCAGGGGGATCGCGATCGCCAGCCCGACCCCCGCGTAGAGGGCCACGAGGCCCAGGTACAGGCCGGCGATCTGACGCTCGCGGGCGCCGACGACCTTGAGGATCCCGATCTGGCGGACCTGCTGGGCCATGAGGACGTTGACCGTGTTGACGATGAGGAAGCCGGCCACGAAGAGCGAGAGGAAGCCGATCGCGCCGAGGACGATGAAGACCGCGGCCACGAGCTCCTGGGCGGGATGGCGGCCGGGCTCGGGCACGAGGGCGAACGTGACGGCCGCGCCGGCCCGTTCGATCCGCTGGCGGACGCTGTCGGCGAGCTGCTGCATCGCCGCACGGCCGGTGACCGAGCTGTCGGCCCGGATCCGCAGCTCGTTGAACGAATTGGGCCAGCCCAGGTCGGCGAGCGTCTCGAACGTGACGTAGGCATTCAGGCGGCCGAAGTAGTAGGCGGGCGACGCGCCCGGCTCGTAGGCCAGGCCGGCGACGCGCAGCGCCCGCTCGCGGCCGCTCGCCGTGCGGACGACGACCTCGTCGCCAACCTCCAGGTCGACGAGCCGGAGGGCGGAGCGCTCGAAGACGATCTCGCCCCGCCGCGGCGGGAAGCGGCCCTCGCGGGGCAGGACCCGGTCCATCCGCTGGTCGTCGAAGTCGGGCAGGGCGAGGAGCTGGATCTCCCGGGCGCCGCTCGACGGGCCGGCATCCGCTCCGGCGCCCGGGCGGGACGCGCCGACCTCTGCCGCCTCGCCGTCGCCCGCGGTCTCGCCCGCCGGCGGCTCGAGCCAGGCGACGACGCCACGGCGGCCCTCCGCCTCCTCCACGCCCGGCACGCGCTCCACCGCGTCGACGAGGCTGCGGTCGAACCCGGTGGCGGCGTAGAACGTGGCCGCAGCCGGCCGTCCGAGCGCGTAGGCCTCGGTCAGGCTCGCGTCGAGCAGCGCATTCGCCCCGGCGATCGTCCCGATCGCGAAGACGCCGACGGCGATCGAGGCGATCACCGATGCCGAGCGCGCCGGGTACGCGGTGAGGTCGCGGCCGACCTTGCGCCAGCGGACGCTCGCCATCACTCGGCTCCCGCGGGACCGCGGATCCGGCGCGCGAGGGCCGGCAGCGGCGCGTGGCGGTCGATGGCCCGACCCAGCCGGCGGCCCATCGCGAAGACCCCCGCGATCTCCTCGTTCGTCGGGTCGCGTCCCTCGCGCAGCAATCGGGCGTACTGGGCGAGCTCGGGGCGCAGCGCGACGAAGTAGGCGCCGACCACGAAGACGGCGTACGCGAGATACCACGGGCTCCCGGTCGCGACCCAGAGCCACGGGACGAGGAGGACCATGCCGGCCCAGCGCAGGACGAGGATGTTCCCGACGAGGAACCCGACGAGCGCGCCGATCAGGGTGGTCCCGACGGCGGCCAGCGGGTCGATCACGAGGAGCCCGCCGTACATCGGAGACTCCCCGCGGCCGCCCCGGAAGCCATGGAAGACGGGCAGGTTGTGGCCGGCGACGACCGCCGCGGCGACGATGAGGAAGTACGGCTCGTCGGGGGCCCACAGGCGGAGTGCCAGCGTCGGGACGGCTGCCTTGGCCATGTCGAGGGCCGCCGTCAGCAGGCCGTAGCGCGGCCCGAGCGCGACGCGGACGGCGGTCGCGCTGACCATGTCGCTGACGAAGACGTCGCCGCTCGCAAGGGGAACCTCGATGCGCGCGACCGACGAGCCGGGCCGTGCGAGCCGGACGACGAGCCGGGCGAACGAGATCGAGCCGACCAGGTAGCCGGCGGCCGCGACGACCAGGGCGACGCGCCAGTCCATCGCTTCGCCTCCTCGTATGCTCGGGCAGGAGGACAGTAGCGCTTCCAGCCGGGAGTGGTGAGCCGAACCACTCGGCTCGCCGTCGCCCGGGGCGCGCGACTGCCCCGCCCGGCCGTCCGGTGCACCGATCGCGAACGGTCGCCACGCGTCCATTGCGCCCCGCACCGGTGGTCGGTACCCTCCGTTGACCCGGTGCACCGCGGCTGTCCGCCCGCGGCTCCGCCGGCTCGAGGGGGCGATCCATGCGTGCTCGGGTGTACATGGCAGGGCTCCTGCTGCTGTTCGTCGTCGCCGCGTGCGCGGGAGGAGGCACGCCGACGCCCCCGCCAACCGCCGTGCCGACGACCCCCGGGCCCGAGTCGCCCCTGCCGGCCGCCCGCTGCCCCGAGGTCCCCGAGCCGACCGGCACGCTCTGCTTCGAGGTGGTGATCCGCGACTTCGCGTTCGACCCGCCGACGATCACGATCCCGACCTCGGCGCGCGTCGTGTTCGTCAACGAGGACGGCACGGCCCACTCGATCGCCTGGGCCGACGGCACGCCGACGAGCGCGACGCTCGCAACGGGAGACACCACGGAGCGCGTCTTCAGCGGCGCGGCAGCGGGCACGCTCGCGTACAGCTGCGGGATCCACCCGTCGATGAAGGGGAGCATCGTCGTCGACCCGACGCTGCCCGTGCCCTGACCGTCGCTGCCCGGCCCGGGCGTGCCTCCAGGACCGTCCGACCGACGCGCTGACCGCGTGCGGGCGCCGGCCCCGGCGGCGACACTTGGCGCGTGCCCGATCACCGCCGCCGCGCCCTCGCCGCCATCGTGCTGGCGCTGGCTCTCGCCCTCGCGGCCGGCTGTGCGTTGCCGTCCACCGATCCGTCGGCCGGTCCCGTCACCGCGACGCCGTCGCCGATCCCCGGGACGCCGGCGCGCCCGACCGGGGCCGCCGAGGAGGCGGTCCTCGTCGACGTCGTCGACGGCGACACGATCCGGGTCCTCCTCGACGGGGCCGAGAGGAACGTCCGCTACATCGGGATCGACACGCCCGAGCCGAACCCGACGTCGGAGGCAACCCCCGAGCCGTTCGCGGACGAGGCGACGGCGGCCAACGCCCGGCTCCTCGGGAGCGGTGGGCGGCTCCTCCTGGAGCGGGACGTCTCCGAGGTCGACCGGTTCGGGCGGCTGCTCCGCCACGTCTGGGTCGAGGACGGCGAGCACTGGACGCTCGTCAACCACGCTCTCGTGGCGGAGGGATACGCCCGGGTCACGACGTACCCGCCCGACGTGAGGTACGTCGACGCGCTGCTGAAGGCGCAGCAGGTCGCGCGCGCAGGCCGAGCGCGGCCTGTGGGGCGTGCCGTGAGCCGGCTGCGGCGCCTCCTCGGCCTGGGAGCTGCGCCGCCGGCCCGGTCCGGTGGCGAGGCGCGGGACACCGACACCCAGGACGACGACGGCGCATTCGACGACGGCGACGCATTCGCCTGCTCGACCTGCGGCCGCACGGATCTCCCCGAGGCAGGCGGCTGGGACCCGCCGATCTGCCTCGAGTGCGACGCCGCGATCAATTTCGACGCGATCGAGGAGGTCGACATCACCGAGGACTGGTGAGCCTTCGGCGCCGGTCCGCGGGCCCCACCCGGGGCCCACTGCGCGGCCCCACCCGGGGCCCGCTGCGCGGCCCCACCCGTGGCCGCCGCGCGACGTCCGTCGAGCGCGAGATCCGGGGTCCACCCCGCGAAACTGGGGGCTGTTCGGGGAGCCACGACAGGACTACGCTGCGCGCCCCGGGCGTGGGGAACAGGGTGGAGGGAGCTCCCGATGGGTCGGACGGGTCGGTTCGGTCGTGCGTTGGTGGCGGGATCGCTGCTCACGTCCCTCTACGCGGCGCCGGCGCTCGCCGCCGACGTGGATCCCCCGGTGATCTACCTGGACCAGCTGAGCCCGGCCGCGGTGCTTGGGGGCGCATCCGTCACCGTGTCGGCCACGGCCTATGACGAGACGGCCCTCGCCGCGGCCGACGTGCAGGTCGACGGCGGACCGTGGCTCCCGATGCAGGCGGTCGACGGCGCCTTCGACAGCACGTTCGAGGAGGCGACGGCCGCGGTGACGGCGCCGCTCGCCGTCGGCTCGTACGAGGTCTGCGTTCGGGCCACCGACGCCGCCGCCAACGCGAGCGACGGCTTCGACTGCGGAACCCTCACGGTTTCTCCGCCGCCGCCGGACCCGCTGCCGATCGCCCAGGCGATGGCCGCCGGAACGGTGACGGTCACGGGCGCCTCGTGGGTGGCGATCCCGGTGGGCGTGACCACCGCCCAGGCGCGGAGCTCCGGCCTCGGCGGCTTCCCCCTGGCGGGATCCAGCTTCGGCATCCTGTCGACCGGCGACGTCGCCGACGTTGCCCTCCCTGGGGAGTTCGCGAGCACGGATGTCGGCGGGGCCAACGTCCGCGGCGACACCGACCTCGACGTGACGATCCTCAAGATCGACCTGACGATCCCTCCGGCTGCGAACTGCCTCGCCTTCGGCTTCCGTTTCCTCTCCGAGGAGTACCCGGACTTCGTCGGCACGCCCTACAACGACGCCTTCGTCGCCGAGATCGACGGGAGCACCTGGACCACCGCCGGATCGACGATCAGCGCGCCGAACAACATCGCCTTCGACGGCTCGGGCGACGTCGTGAGCATCAACCTCACCGGGCTCGGCGAGATGACGCCGGCCGCCGGCGCGGGCACGGCGTTCGACGGCACGGCCGGCGCCGGCGACCCCTCCGGCGGCGCGACCGGGATCCTCGGAGCCGCGGTCGCGGTCACGCCGGGAGCCCACTCGCTCTACCTCTCGCTCTTCGACCAGGGCGACCGGATCCTCGACTCGGCCGTCTTCGTCGACAACATCCGGTCCCTGACCGTCGCCGACCCGGTCGTCGGCTGCGGCAGCGGCGCCGTGCTCGCCCCGGTCGTCACCACCCACCCCCTGGGCCAGACGGTCGCCGCTGGCGCCACGGCCACCTTCACGGCGGCCTCGACGCCGGCCGCGCCGGTCCAGTGGCAGGTCCTCGCGCCCGGCGGGTCGTGGACGAACATCGCCGGCGCGACCTCCACGACGCTCTCGTTCACGGCCCAGCTGGCCGACGACCAGAAGCAGTACCAGGCCATCTTCAGCAACGCCGCCGGTGACGCCACGACGAACGCGGCCACGCTCACGGTGGCCGAGACGCTCAACTCGCTGACGGTGTCGAAGACCGGCACCGGCGCGGGGACGGTCACCTCGTCGCCGGCCGGGATCGCCTGCGGCGCGACCTGCGAGGCTTCCTTCTCCTCGACCGCGACCGTGACCCTCACGGCCGCGGCCTCCGCCGGCTCGTCCTTCAGCGGGTGGTCCGGCAGCGGGTGCTCGGGGACCGGCACCTGCGTCGTGGCGATGTCCGAGGCCCGCATCGTCACCGCGAGCTTCGCCGACCTGCCTCCCATTGCGACCCTGACCGCGTCCGCCAGCCCGACGAAGGCGGCCACGCTCACGTACACCCTCACGTTCAACGAGCCGGTCACCGGCCTCGCCGCAGGCGACTTCGGCGTCACGGGGACGGCCACCGGGTGCACCGTCGACGCGCCGAGCGGGTCGGGGACCGCCTACACGGTCACCGTCTCGGGCTGCTCGGAGGGGACCGTCGTCCTTTCCCTGTCGGCCGGCAGCGTCCAGGATGCCCTGGCGACCGCCGGCCCGCCGGCCCCGGCGACGGCGGCCACCGTGACCATCGACCGCACGGGGCCCGGCGTCTCCGCGGTCGGGCTCGCTCCGTCCACGGTCGCGGCGGCCGGGACCGTGACGGTCACCGCCACGGCAACCGACCCGTCCGGCGTCGCTGGCGCCGAGGTCAGCGTCGACGGCGGTGCGTTCGTCCCGATGAGCTCCGGTGACGGTGCATTCGGCGGGACGAGCGAGGGCCTGACGGCGTCCATCGCTGCGCCGGCCTCGCCGGGCAGTTACCAGGTCTGCGTGCGCGCCACCGACGTGCCGGGCACGACGACCGCGACCCCCTCCTGCGCGACGCTCACCGTGCTGGCCACCCACCTCCTGACCGTGAGCCGGGCCGGAACCGGCGCCGGGACGATCACCTCGAGCCCGGCCGGCATCACCTGCGGGGCGACCTGCGCAGCGTCGTTCGTCGCGGGCACGACGGTCACGCTGACGGCCTTCCCGACCGGCGGCGCGACGTTCGACGGGTGGACCGGCGCCGGCTGCTCCGGCACCGGCACCTGCGTGATCGTCCTCAACGCGGCCGAGAGCGTGACCGGCACGTTCACGGCGTCGACGGACACGACGCCGCCGACGGCCACCGCCCCGACGCTCACGCCGCGCACGAACGTCCCGCTCTCCGGATCGGCCCTGCCGGTCATCGTCGGCTGGACCGGCACCGACACCGGTGGGTCGGGGATCGCCGGCTTCGAGCTCTCGCGGAGCACCGACGGCGGCGCAACCTGGACGCCACCGCAGGCCGTTGCCGGCGGGTCGATCACGACGACCGTGCCGACCGGCGGCACCGTCCGCTTCCGCGTGCGCGCCGTCGACGTCGCGAACAACACCGGCAGCTGGGCGACGAGCCCGGTCCTGACGCCGCGCCTCGTCCAGCAGACCTCCTCGGCGATCACGTACAAGGGCACCTGGTCGAAGCAGTCGTCGTCGAAGTACTCGGGCGGGTCCGTCCGGTACGCGACGAAGGCGGGCGCGTCGGCGACGTACAAGGTGACCGGGCGCTCGATCGCCCTCGTCACCACGAAGAGCCCGAAGCGCGGCAAGGTGAAGGTGTACGTGAACGGGGCGCTGGCGGCGACCATCGACCTCCGCTCGACCTCCACGACGTACCGGGTCGTGGCCTGGCAGCGGACGTTCTCCACGTCGGCGACGCGGACGATCAAGCTGGTCGTCGTCGGGACCTCGGGACGGCCGCGGGTCGATCTCGACGCGTTCGGCCGCATCCAGTAAGCCCCGGTCGCGGAACCCGCGGGCCGACCCTGCCGCGCCGGCGCACGGGTCGGCCCGCCTGCGTACACTCGGGCGACCGATGAACGTCGTCTTCCTCTCGCCGCACTTTCCGCCGGGGCTCTACCTCTTCTGCGCGCGGCTCCGCGAGCTCGGGGCGACCGTCCTGGGCATCGCCGACGCGCCGTGGGAGAGCCTTCGCCCGGAGCTCCGCGAGGCGCTCACCGAGTACTACCGGGTCCCCGACCTCCACGACGTCGACGGCCTGGTCAGGGCCCTCGGGTACTTCACGCACCGCTACGGCAAGCTCGACCGGATCGACTCGCTCAACGAGTACTGGCTCGAGACCGAGGCGCGGCTCCGCACCGAGTTCAACATCCCGGGCCTGCGGGTTCCCGACATGGCCCGGATCAAGCGCAAGTCGGCGATGAAGCGCGTCTTCGACCGGGCCGGCATCCCCGCGCCCCGCGGCCGGATCGTGCGCACGCCGGCCGACCTCGCGGCGCTCGTCGCCGAGGTCGGCTACCCGGTCATCGCCAAGCCCGACGTCGGCGTGGGGGCGGCGCGCACCTACCGCCTGGAGGACGATGACGACGCGGCGGCGTTCCTCGCCGGCCGGCCGCGCGTCGACTACATCGTCGAGGAGGAGATCGTCGGCACGCTCCTCACGTACGACGGGCTCGTCGACCGGCGGGGCGAGGTCGCCTTCGCCTCGTCGCTCGTCTACGGCATCCCGGTGCTCGACGCCGTCCGCGGTGCCGACCTCGCCTACTGGATCGACCGGGAGATCGCGCCCGACCTCGCCGAGGTGGGCGAGCGCCTCGTTCGCGCGTTCGGCGTCCGCGAGCGGCCCTTCCACTTCGAGCTGTTCCGGCTGCCCGACGGCGACCTCGTCGCGCTCGAGGTCAACATGCGCCAGCCCGGCGGGATCACGGTCGACATGTGGAACTGGGCGAACGAGATCGACTTCTACCGGGCCTGGGCCGAGGTCGTCGTCCGGGGCACGACGGACATCCGGACGGCGCGGCCGTACTACTGCCTGTGGGCCGGCCGCAAGTCCCGGCGGACGTACCGCCTCTCCCACGACGACGTGCTGGGACGGTTCGGGCCGCTCGTCCTCCACCACGAGCGCGTCGACGACGTCTTCGCCGCCGCGATCGGCAACGAGGGCTACGTGCTGCGCAGCCCGGAGCTGGGACCGCTGCTCGAGGCCGCGGCCGAGATCCAGGCGGTCGCGGCGCCCGTGCCGGCTGCCGGGGGCGGCCCATCGGGCGGTCGCCCCGGCGCCGTCGTCGACCGCTGACGCAGGCGGCGATGCACGTCGAGGAGCACCGCTGGTTCAGCCCCGCCCTCGGGCACGACATGGCCCTCAACGTGTACGGCCACGACGGTCGCCCGGTCGTCGCCTTCCCTTCCCAGGAGGGACGCTACTGGGACTTCGCCGACCAGGGGATGGTCGAGGCCTGCGCAGGGTTGGTCGAGGCCGGCAGGATCCGGATCGTCGCGGTCGACGGCATCGACTGGCAGAGCTGGGCGAACTGGGCCGCCCACCCCGCCGACCGCGCCCGCCGGCACGAGGACTACGACCGCTACGTGGCGACCGAGGTGGCCCCCTTCGTGCGCGCCCTGAGCGGCCGCGAGACGGCCTGGGCGACCGGCGCGAGCATGGGCGCCTACCACGCCGCGAACACGCTGTTCCGCCACCCGGACCTCTTCGACGGGCTCGTCGCGATGTCGGGGCTCTACCAGCTCCGGATGTTCGTCGGCGACCACGGCGACGAGGCGGTCTACCTCAACAGCCCGTTGCTCTACCTGCCGAACCTCGTGGACCCCTGGTTCCTCGACCGGATCCGGGCGGCGAAGATCGCGGTCGTCGTCGGCCAGGGCGCCTGGGAGGACGAGATGCTCGAGGACACCCGGGCGCTCGATCACGTCCTGCGGGCGAAGGGGATCCCGGCGATCGTCGACTACTGGGGCCACGACGTGAACCACGACTGGCCCTGGTGGCGGAAGATGCTGCCGCACTACCTGGAGCGGCTGGGGGCGTAGGCCGCGGGGCGGAACACGGAGCCTGGGGGCCGGTGTCCCCAGGCGTGTCCCCGGGTGTGTCCCCGGGTGTTCCCCCGGCCCTCTTGCGTTGAACTCAACACCGGGACCGTTTGTCCGCCCGGCCGGCAGGATTCTCTGCGTCTGACCGTCGATCGTCTGCCGTTCAGGCCCTTCGACGTCCGATTCTTGCGTTGCACCGACGCTGACCTGCGATGCATCGCGCCCGGATTGCCGAGTGTTGAGTTCGACGCAACGAGCGGCGCCAGGACGGCGAGCGGCGCCAGGACGGCGAGCGGCGCCGGGACGGCGAGCGGCGCCAGGACGACGAGGCAGGGACGGACGCCGGGACGGCGACGCCGGCCCGGGCCGATCGATGCCGGCACGGCAGCCCTCAGTGGCGCGCCACGATCTCGAGGATCGCCGCGCCGTACCGCTCGAGCTTCGCGGGGCCCATCCCCTTCACCCGCCGCAGCGCGGCCGGTGAGTCGGGCCGCGCCTCGACGATCGCGACCAGCATGGCGTCGTGGGCAACCACGTAGGGGGGCATGCCGTCCTCGCGGGCCCGCGCGGTGCGCCACGAGCGCAGGTCGGCGAGGAGCGGCTCGTCGCCGGGGCGCCCCGCGGTGGCGCCGGGCATCGGGGCGCCCGGGAGGACGGTGACGCGCGAGGCACGGGTGCCCCGGGGACCGGCCGCCGATCCGCCGACCCTGGCGCCGGTGCCGCCGCCGGGCTCGAGCGCGCGCAGGAACCGGCTCGGACGGCGTCGCCCCTCGCGGGCGCCTGCCCCGGCGCGCCGCTCTGTCCATGTGAGGAGCAGGTGGCGGCGGGGACGCGTCAGGCCGACGTACAGCAGGCGCCGCTCCTCGTCGATCGTCTCGTCGTCGACCGCCTGGCGGATCGGCAGGGTGCCCTCCTCGAGCCCCGGCAGCAGCACCGCGTCCCACTCGAGCCCCTTGGCCCGGTGGAGGGTCAGCAGGTTGACGCCCTCTGCGGAGCCCTCGGCCTCGGCGGCTGCGCGTGCCTCCAGCCCGGCCAGCACGGCCCGGGCGTCGAGGTCGCCGGTCGATCCGGCCGCGGCCGCGGCCGCGACCGCCTCGCGAACCATCTCGAGGACGAGGGCCAGCGCGGCTGTCCGCTCGCGGGCCTCGGCGCCCACGGCCTCGCCGTCGGGGTCGAAGCCGAGCTCGGACCGCAGCCGCACGTCCAGGTCGTCGGCGACCTCGTGGCCGCGGGCCGTGGGGGGCACGCGACGCAGGAGCCGAACCGCCTCGCGGACCTCGCGCCGTTCGAAGAAGCGCTGCCCGCGCACGCGGAACGGGATGCCGGCCTTCGTCAGCGCCGCCTCCAGGGGCGGGACCTGGGCGTTCATCCGGACGAGGACGGCGATCTCGGCCGGCGCCACGCCCTCCCTCGTCAGCCGCCGGATCGTCGCGACGAGGAGGTCGAGCTCGGCGTCGCCGTCGGTGCAGCGCCGGATCGTGGGCCGCGGCCCGGCCGGCTGCGTGGCCACCAGCCGCTTGCCCCGCCCCTCGGCCGCGAGGAGGCAATTCGCCAGCGCGAGGACTTCCGGGCTGCTCCGGTAGTTCCGGTCGAGCGTGACCTCGCGGGCCGCCGGGAACCGCGTCGCGAAGTCCACCAGGAACGAGGAGGTCGCCCCGGCGAACGTGTAGATCGTCTGGTCCTCGTCGCCGACGACGCAGAGGTCGTCGCGGTCGCCGAGCCAGAGCTCGAGCAGGCGCTGCTGGAGCGGGTTCGTGTCCTGGTACTCGTCGACGCTGAACCAGGCGTAGCGGGCGCGGACCGTTTCGGCCGCCACCTCGTCGGACTCGAGGAGGTCGACCGTCCGGGTGAGCATGTCGTCGAAGTCGAGCCGGCCGGCCCGGTCCTTCTCGCGCTCGTAGCCGGCCCAGAGGCGGACGAACAGCTCGACCGGGATCGGCGGCGTCCGCTCGCCGGCCCCGTCGGCGTACGTCTGTGGGCGGAGGCGTCGGCTCTTGGCCCACTCGATCTCGTCCGCGAGGTCCTTCGCCGGGGTGAAGCGGTAGCCGCCGGGCAGCGCCCGCGCCAGGCGACCGACGATCGGGATCTTCGAGTCGAGCACTGCCGGCGCCGGCTCGCCGCCGTGCCGCGGGGGCCAGAAGTGCCGGAGCTGGGCGAGGGCCGCCGCGTGGAACGTCCGGGCCGCGATTCCGGGCAGGCCGAGGCCTCCGAGCCGCTCCGCCATCTCGCCCGCGGCCTTGTCCGTGAACGTCACGACGAGGACGCGCCGCGGGTCGACGGCGCCGGTCGCGACCGCGTAGGCGATCCGGTGGGTGACGACGCGGGTCTTGCCGGACCCGGCGCCGGCGTGGATCACCAGCGGCCCGCGGGTGATCCGGACGGCCTCGACCTGCTGCGAGTCGAGGTCGACGAGCAGCGCCTCGGGATCGATGGGGGGTCTCACCGGCGGCCCTCGACGCAGCCGCGGGCGGTGATCCCGCGGGCCGTCACGCCTCCGCCAGCGGGTGGCGCCAGCGCAGGCCCGGGAAGCGGCTGAAGTCCCGGTCCGTGGTGATCCACTCGCTCCCGGACTCGACTGCCATCGCCGCGAGGTAGGCGTCCGGGACCAGGTTCCCCTTCGCGCCGGCAGCTCGGCACAGGCGCTCGAAGATCTCCCAGTGTCGCGTCCCCGGCGCGATGAGCACAGCGTTGGGCTGAGACCGGAGCGCGTCCGCGAAGTCGAGGGCCACTGCCGTGGGCGCCGGGGGATCGAAGATGCGCGGGTGCGTCGCAATCCGGACGAAGCCGCTCAGCACGAGCTCGGAGAGGCCGAAGGGCTCGTCGGAGGCAACCATGGCGTCGAGCCAGTCCCGTACGCGGCGATGCTCCGGGGCGCCTTCGTGGAATGCGTGGACGAGGACGTTGACGTCGAGAAGGATCAGGGCTCGGCCCTCTCCATCATGTCGAGCAGCGCCGCGCTGTCATCGAGATCCACGCCGGGTGCAAGCCGGCTGCCGCGGAAGACCGGCAGCGACGGTGGCGCGTCGGGCGTGACGCGGGCGCGGCGCGCGAACGCTTCCCGCATCGCATCCTCGACCACCGCATTGAGCGTCCGGCCCGAGGCGGCTGCCCGCGCCTTGGCCTCCGCAAGCAGGTCGTCATCGATCGTGATCGTGGTCCGCATGCATCGAAGCATCACTACATCGCATCATGATGTCAAGGCGGGTCGGGCTCGTGCCGATCGCCACTGCGACGGTAACGGTGACCGCTTCACCGTCGCGTATCCGGCCACGCGGGCCCAAACCGGGCGGGCCGAACGTCGGCTGACCTGGGGCACGATCCCCGCCGCTGCCCCCCTCCTCGCGGCCGGTGGTGCATCATCGTCCCGTGGACGAGCAGCACCTTCGCGTCGTCATCGCCGAGGACTCAGGTCTCATCCGCGAGGCGCTGGCGCGCCTGATCACCGAGTCCGGCGGGGTCGTCGTGGCCAAGGTCGGCGACGGCCCGTCGTTCGTGGAGGCGGTCGTCGAGCATCGACCCGACGTCTCGGTCGTGGACGTCCGGATGCCGCCGACCCAGCGCGACGAGGGCCTGCGGGCGGCCATCGAGGCCCGGCGGCGGGTGCCCGGCACCCCGGTCCTCGTCCTGAGCCAGTACGTCGAGCGGCAGTACGCGACCGAGCTCCTCGCAGACCGGGCGGGCGGCGTCGGCTACCTCCTCAAGGACCGGGTCGTCGACATCCGCGAGTTCATGGACGCCCTGCGGCGGGTCGCCCGCGGCGGGACCGCGCTCGACCCCGAGGTCGTCGCCCAGCTCATGGTCTCGCGCCGCTCCGAGGATCCGCTCCACGAGCTGACGCCGCGTGAGCGCGAGGTGCTCGCGGCGATGGCCGAGGGCCGGACGAACCTCGGGATCGCGGAGCTCCTCCACGTCTCCGAGGGCGCCACGGAGAAGCACATCACGAACATCTTCTCCAAGCTCGAGCTGCCCGAGTCGCCGAACGACCACCGGCGCGTGCTCGCCGTCCTGGCCTACCTCGAGTCCTGAGGAGGAGCGGCGGCTGCGGCGCCGGGGTCGCGTCCCGAGGCCGCGACCGGGATGAGCGCCCGGACCGTGGTCGGCCCGCCGTCCGGGCTCTCGACCGTCAGCGTGCCGTCGAGCGCCTCGACCCGGCCGGCAAGGCCCGCCAGCCCGCCGCCGGGCACGATGCTCGCCCCGCCACCCCCGTCGTCCCAGATCTCGACCGCGAGCCCCTGCTCCTCGGCCAGCACGCGGACCTCGCACCGCGTCGCCGAAGCGTGCTTGGCCACGTTCGCCAGTGATTCCGCGACGACGAAGTAGGCGGCGCGCTCGACGGCGTCGGGGAGGCGGATGCCGTCGGGGAGCGCGCTCGTCACCGACGTCGGCACGGGCGCCCGGGCGGCCAGCGCGCTGATCGCCGGGACGAGCCCGCGGTCGAGCAGGATCGCCGGGGCGATGCCCCGCACCAGGTCGCGGATCTCGGCGAGGGCCAGGCGGGCCTGCTCGCGGGCTCCCTCGACCAGCTCCCGGGCGCGCGCCGGGTCGGAGTCGATCCGCTCGGCGGCGAGGCTCAGGTCGATCGCGAGGCCGACGAGGCGCTGCTGGGCCCCGTCATGGAGGTCGCGTTCGATGCGCCGCAGCTCGGTCGCCTCGACGTCGAGGACGGCCCGCCGACTCTCCTCGAGGGTCACGACGCGGCGCTGGAGGGCCTGCTCCTCCGACACGCAGAGGAGGCCGGCGACGACCGCGCGATGGAGCGCCATGAGGCCGCGCGACACCGATGCCGCGATGGGCAGCAGGACCAGGCCGACGAGGCCGGCAGCGATCGCGCCCGCCGTCGCGCCCACCGCGCCCGCGACGGTCGAGACGCCGGCCGGGAGCGCCTCGAGGACGGCCCTCGGCAGCGCCGTGCCCGAGACCCCGAAGACCTCGCCGTCGAGCCCGCCGCCGGCCACGAACAGGGGCACGGACAGGAGGGCGATCGCCGCGCTCCACAGGGTGACCACGACGACGAACTCGAGGATGGTGAGCGGGAAGGCGACGAAGACGTAGACGACGTCGCGCCAGCGGCTGCCGTCGGCGAAGACGGCGAGGAGGAGGTCCTGGAACCCGGAGCCGTACGGCCGGTACGCGTGGGGCCGGAGGGGTCGCGGGTCGGCCAACGTCGCGCGGCGGCGCTCGATCCGGGCGACGAGCCGGGCGACCTCGACGGCGATCCCGATGACGACGACGCCGACGCCGATGACGAGGAGCGAGGTGCCCGCCGAGATCAGCGAGGTGACGGCGATGAAGGCGCCCAGCCCCACGAAGAACCCGAGGACGATCGCGGCCGTTGCGCGCCACGTGGCGGGGTGGAGCGGCGAGAGGAGGAACGCCCCGACCAGGCCGCGCTCCCGCTCCCGGGCCCAGCCGCCGAGCAGGGCGGCCAGGACCAGGAGCAGGCCGAGGACGAGGAACGGGGCGCCGATCACGACGCGGCCGCCGTGCGGCGGGTCGCGCCCACGAGGAGCGCGACGCCGAGAGCGACGAGGAGCACCGGGCCGAGCGCCGGCCAGGCGACCCAGCCGGGGACGAGCGCGCCGGCGAGGGCGACCCCGCCGAAGACGACGAGCATGACGCCGACGACGAGGCCGCCGCGGCCGGGCCGGGGCTCGGCGGGAGGCTGCCACGCGGCGCCCGGGGCCGCCCACGTGGCGCCGGAGGCGATCCACGCGGGGTTCGCGGCCCACGCAGGGGCGGCGCCGGACGATGCGCCGCCTTCGGTCTCGGCGCCCGGGGTGGACTCCGTGCCGGGCTCGGCACCCGGCAGGCCCGACTCGGTGCCGGCCTCGCCGCCGGTCGCCGCCGCCGGGGGCGTGCTCACCGGCGCGCCCCACGCCGGTCCGGCGGGCGTGCTGCCCCACGCCGGCCCGCCGGGGCCCCACCCGGGCGTCGGCCCGGGGATCGGCTCGAGCGGGACGACGAAGGCCATGATGATGTAGAGCAGGATCCCGAACCCGCCGAGGAAGATCGACAGGATCCAGAGCAGCCGGATCACCGTCGGGTCGACCTCGAGGTACGCGGCGATGCCGCCGGCGACGCCGGCCAGCTGCCGGTCGCGGCGAGAGCGGTAGAGACGACGCGGGTTCACTTGCACCCTCCTTCGGGGTTGAGCTCCACGCTACCAACGTTGACCGCAACGGTCACGTCCGCGTGGTGAGGTGCGACTGCGTAGTCCGGGCTCTCCCAGGCGTCGTCGACGCGAAGGAGCCCCCGGGTGTCGATCGAGGCGAGCGTGCCGTCGGTGCGGACCCGCAGGCCGAGGCCGTCGGGGGCGCAGATCCGGACGGCAGCGGCGTTGACCGAGACGTCGCCCGCGAGCTGGCCGGTGGCCGGCAGGACGACCGAGATGGCGCCGCCGTTGACGCGGAGCGAGAGGGCCTCGACGGTCGCCTCGCCCAGGTCGATGCGGGCGTCGCCGGCATTGACGACGAGCCCGAGCTCGCCGACGGTGGCGCCGGCGAGGTCGAACTCGCCTTCCGCAGCCTCGATCTCGGCGGCCAGGTCGAGGCGCCGGCCAACGGGGAGCGCGAGACGCCAGTCGTCGCTCGCGCAGTCGAACCAGCGCCAGCCGCGATCGACGGTCGACTCGACCGAGAGACGGTCCGCGCCGGCCACGACTTCGGGTCCCCGGCCGGGAGCGTCGGCCGCCACGAGCTGCCAGCCGTCGCCCGGCTGGGTCGTGACCGTGAGATCGCCCATGGCGAGGTCGAGCTGGACGGTCGCGTCGCCGGCGAACGTGCCCCGCCGCGTCTCGAGGCGCGCGGGCCCGATGTCGGTGCAGGCCTCGGCGAGGTGGTGGAAGCGCGGCTCGAGGTCGCGAAGGTCCGGCAGCCGCGCAAGCGACGCAGCCCCCAGCATCCCGCCGAAGACGAGCCCGGGCACGATGGCGAGGACGATCCCGCCGGCGGGATCGAACCGCGTCCTGCGGAGGAGCACCCCGACGCCGAGCGCGATGACGAGGACGGGCCACAGCCGCACCGCGGCGGCCATCCCGTCGGCGGTCACGTGGCCGCCGGCGACGGCGAGCGCGACAGCCCCCGTCACCAGGAAGAAGACGCCCCAGTGGAGGAGACGTCGGTTGATGGTCATGCTGCCCTGCCTCCCGGCCCGGCGATCGGTCGGCGCGGGCGGCTGTTGCCGGGGCCATCCCCGGGATCTGCGCCGTCCGTCCCGGTCCGCACGGGGCCCGGGTCCGATCGCGTTCGATGCCGTCATCCTCCGGCCGGGTGATGCGCCGGACCAGCCGGGCAGCAGGCGGATTTGGGGTGGGGTTAGCCCCCCTCGCGCGGTGGGGCGGGCTGCCGACTGGGGCCGCCGGGCGGCGTCAGTCGTGCTCGGCCGCGACCCGCGTCGAGACCAGGACCTTGATGTCGGACCCCGCTGATGGCGGCGCGGCGAAGCCCTCCTCGACGACGCGCTCGAGGGAGATTCGCCGGCTGATGAGCGGGCGGACGTTCACGCGCGCCCGACGCCATGAGCGCGACCGCGATGGGAAGGTCCTCGTCGAAGTGGTGCTGGACGCTGCCGATCACCGTGCGCTCGCCCTCGACGATCGGCCAGGTGTTGACCGGGATCGGCACGCCGATGACGGCGAGGAGGACGATCGTGCCGCCCTTCCGGGTCGAGGCGATGGCATCGGCGATGGCGTCGGCACGGCCGCCGCACTCGATCGCGACGTCGACGCCCAGGCCGTCCGTGAGATCCCGGACCGCGTCGAGCCAGCCCGGGTCGCGGGTGTCGATCGCCGCGTCGGCGCCGAGATCCCGGCCGATGGCCAGCCGCGCCGCCCGGTGGCCGAGGAGGATCGCCGTCGTCGCCCCGGCCGCCCGGGCGACCTGCAGGGTGATGAGCCCCACGGCTCCGTCGCCAACGATGGCCACCGAGTCACCGAGCCGGAGGCCGGCCTTGCGGACGGCCCGAACGGCGACCTCGGTCGTCTCGATGAGCGCCGCCTCGTCGTCGCCGATGTCGTCCGGCAGCCGGACGCACATCCGGGCCGGCACCTTGACGTACTCGGCGAGCCCGCCGTCACCATGCAGGCCGATCGCGGCCCACGAGACGCACAGCGCGTACTCGTGGCGGCGGCAGAAGTGGCACTCCCCGCAGAAGAGGCAGATGTCGGGGACCACCCGATCCCCGACGGCGAAGCCCTCGACCCCCGGACCGACGTCGACGATCGTCCCCGCGAACTCGTGGCCGAGCGTGACCGGGGCCATCTGCCCGGTGAGCGCGTTCGGCGCGTCGACCGGGATGACCACCGGTCCGTCGCGGTACTCCTCGACGTCCGTGCCGCAGATGCCGCACCAGCTGACGCGGAGGAGGACCTCGCCCTCGCCGACGACGGGGACCGGGACGTCCTCGACGCGGACGTCGCCCCGCCCGTGCCAGCGCGCCGCCCGCATCGTCGCCATCATCGTCCGCTCGCTCCTGTGGGTCGCTTCGGGTCGGCCGGCCTGCCCGTCCGGCCGCCGCGTGTCGATCGGCCCATTCTGACGCTCCGCGACGTGCATGATCAGTGTCGACGCGACCGCGCCGGGTCGGCGGCGACGGAACCCGCGCGAGTTCGGCCGGCAGGCGAGACGAGAGGGCAGGGCGCATGAAGCTGGCGGTGGTCACCGGCGGGGCGAAGGGGATCGGGCTCGGGGCCGTGCGCGAGCTGGCGGGCGAGGGGTGGCAGTGCGTCATCCTCGACGCGGACTTGGCCGGGGAGCAGGTCGCCGACGAGCGCGGCGCATCCTTCGTTCGGGCGGACGTCACGCGGCCCGACGAGCTCCGCGCCGCGTTCGCCGACGTCGCCGGGCGGTTCGGGCCGATCCACGGCCTCGTCAACTCCGCCGGCATCAACCGCACGGGCCCGTCGGCCGAGCTGGCGGCCGAGGACTGGCAGCGGGTCATCGACATCGACCTCTCGGGGACGTTCTTCGCCTGCCAGGCCGCGTATCCGCACCTCGCCGACGGTGCGGCGATCGTGAACCTCGCCTCGGTGTTTTCGATGAAGGCGCTGCCGGGCCGGGTCGCCTACGCTGCCGCCAAGCACGGCGTCGTCGGGATCACCCGCGTGCTCGCCGTCGAGTGGGCCGACCGGCCGATCCGCGTGAACGCCGTGGCCCCGTCGTGGACCGACACGCCGCTCATCGCCGCCCAGGTCGCGGCCGGCACGATCGACCTCTCCGTGCTGGAGCACGTCCCGTTCGGCCGGCTCGCCCGCGTCGAGGACGTCACCGGCGCCATCGCCTTCCTGCTGAGCGACAAGGCCTCGTTCATCACGGGCCAGACGCTCTACGTGGACGGCGGCTACACCTGGGCCGGGTAGGGTCGCCTCCCGCTGCCGCGCCTGCTGGCCCTTCGCCAACGTGCGTGGGCCCCCGGGTCCGGGCCCCGTCGCGCGCGACGCAATCCTTCCTGCTCGAGGCGGCCGGAGCGGCCCGGATAGACCCGCTTCCGGCGTGATCTTCGCGTGGCACGCACAGCCGCGCGACGACGGCGCCCCAGGTGACCTCGCCGAGCAGAAAGGATGGCGTGCGACGCACATCCGGCCACCGGCCGCCGGCCGCCGCGACCGGCGCCACCGGGCCGGCACCCGGCCGCCGGCACGCGGCCGCCGGCGCTGCCGGCACGCGGCCGCCGGCACGCGGCCGCCGGCACGCGGCAGCCGCCCGCCCGGCACCGAGCCTCAGCTCGCGTGGGCCGCGGCCGCCTCCGCCACCGGGAAGGCCGCGAGGTCCTCGATCATCGTGATGAGCCCCGAGTGGTCGTAGTCGGCGCGGCCGGCGGCCGCCATCGCGCGCATGAGCTGGTCGACCTCGGCGGCGGCGGGGAGCGCGACGTCGATCTCGCGGGCGAGCTCGAGGGCGTTCTTGAGGTCCTTGAGGTGGAGCCGGACGCGGAAGCCCGGGTCGAAGCGGCCGGTGAGGAAGTTGTCGCGGCGCAGCTCGAGGACCTTCGTCGCCGCGAGGCCGCCCTGGAGCACGTCGGCGATCTTCGCGGGGTCGACGCCGGCCTTGGCGCCGAGGACGAGGGCCTCCGACACGGCCTCGATCACGACGGCCACGACGACCTGGTTGCAGACCTTGACGACCTGGCCTGCACCGGCCGGCCCGACGTGGACGATCGTCTTCCCCATCGCCTCCAGGATCGGGAGGGCCCGGGCGTAGCCCGGCCTCGCTCCCGCCGACCATGATCGACAGGGTGCCCGCGATCGCGCCCTTGTCGCCGCCGCTCACCGGCGCGTCGAGGATCTCCGCCCCGCCGGCCGCCGCCCGTGCCGCCAGCTCCCGGGCGACGCCGGGGGCGATCGAGCTCATGTCGATCGCCAGCCAGCCGGGCCGCAGCGCCTCGAGCGCGCCGTCGGGGCCGAGGTAGACCTCGCGCACCTGCGGCGAGTCGGGCAGCATCGTGACGAGGACGTCGACGCCGGCGGCCACCTCGCGCGGCGACGTCCCGGCGATCGCCCCCTCGGCGACGAGCTCCTCGACCGCCGCGCGGTTGACGTCGTGGACCGTCAGGGCGTAGCCGGCCCTGAGCAGGTTGCGGGCCATCGGGCGGCCCATGATGCCGAGGCCGATCAGGCCGAGCGTCGGCTTGGTCTCCATGTGCTTGTCCTCCGTGCGGCGATCGTGAACCGGTGATGGGGCCCGCGGGCCGGGCGGCCGTGGGGCGAGATTGGGGCGGGATCGGGCTGGTTCAGACAGGCCCGCGGAGCGCCGTGCACTCGCCGGCGAGCTCGCCGACGGCTGCCCAGTCGCGGGCGGCCAGGACGCTGCCCGGGACCATCCAGCTCCCCCCGACGGCGACGACCTGGGGGATGGCGAGATAGCCTGGGGCGCTCTCGAGATCGACGCCGCCCGTGGGGACAAAGCCGAGGTCGGGCACGAGCGCCGCGAGCGCGCGGACCAGAGGCGGGCCACCGAGGGGTGCCGCCGGGAACAGCTTGACGGCCGGGCAGCCGAGCGCGACCGCGCGGAGCATCTCCGTCGGCGTCGCGATCCCGGGCACGGCGAGGACGCCGCGGGCCCGGCACGCCTCCACGACCCCCTCGACGAGGCCCGGCGACACGACGAACCGCGCGCCGGCGTCGAGGGCAGCCTCCGCCTGCTCGGCGGTCGTGACCGTCCCCGCGCCGACGGTCGCGCCGGCGACGCCCACCGCCGCCCGGATGGCGTCGAGACCGGCGGCCGTCCGGAGCGTGATCTCGATGATCGGCAGCCGGCCGGCCACGAGCGTCTCGGCGAGCGGGACAGCGTCGGCCGCGTCGCGGATCGTCACGACGGGCAGGACCCGGGCACGGCGGAGCAGCTCCAGCATCCCGGCAGGCGGGGGCGCGGTACCGGCAGGTGTCACGGCGAGCCTCCTCGCCGGGGACGATACCGCTCCGCGCGGGCGCCCGCCGGGTCGCCGCGGCGCCGGCGGCGAAGCGCGGGCCGCCGTCCGACCGGGCGCCGTCCGGCCGCCCGCGAGGGTCAGGCCGCAGCCACCGCCAGCGGTGGGGCGGCAGCTTCCAGCTCGGCCTCGGTCACCGACGTGAAGCGGGTGACGAGGTGCCGGTTCACGATGATCGTCCCGACCCGCCGCCGCGTCGTCGCCCCGCCGGACCGGTAGGCGATCCAGGCCTCGGTCAGGGGGATCATCGGCTCGCGGCCGCGCACCCGCGCGAGGGGGTTGGCGTCCGGCCGGGCGTGGAGGTGGCCCCCGATGAGGTACGGACCCGCCTCGACGAGCGTCGGGTGGGCCGCGGTCTCCTGCCAGCGGTCGGCGCTGCCGCGGGGGCCGCTCGCCCGGACCGCGATCAGCTCGTCCCGGTGGACGACGGCCTCGTCCGCGGCGACCGTCGTGCCCGCGTCGAGGTCCTCCACAAGGACGTTCGCCAGCAGGAGCTCGACGTGGTCGTTCAGCATGTCGGTGAGGCGGTCGGACTCGAGGTGCAGCCACCCGTAGACCCGGTAGCCCACCGCGTATGCGTCAAATGAGAGGAGCGGCTGGGTCTCCACCAGCTCCGGTTCGTGGATCTCCTCGGGGACGCGCTCGAGGACCAGGGAGAGGCGGCGGGGCTCGCTCATCGTGCGGGCGAGCGTACGGCGCCGAGTCGGACCGGCCTATGGCCTGTTCGTCCGGTGCCCGGACGCACCACCCGACCGATTCGGCCAATCCGCGCGCGCGGCGGCCCCGAAACAGGTGGTGAGCAGCTCAACCGGGACGACCGGGACCCAGACCCCGGCGGCCCACCAGCTCGCGGCCCAGTCCGCAGGCCACCAGTCCATCTACCCGCCGCATCGACCCAGGAGGTTCCCGAACCATGCGCCGCCTCGCCCTCGCCCTCGCCACCGGTGCCCTCGCCGTCGGCGTCATCGCCGCCCCGGTCGCCGCCAAGCAGCCCGACCCCGGCATGAACATCGTCAAGACGGCGATCGCCGTCAACAACTCCGAGGCTTTCAAGGGCTCGTTCGACACGCTCATCGAGCTCGTCGTGAAGCTCGACCTCGCCGGCCCGCTCTCCGAGCGCGGCAAGCTCACGGTCTTCGCCCCGACGGACGCCGCGTTCGCGGCCACCTTCGCCGCCCTCGGCGTGGCCAACGTCGACGAGGCCATCGCGGCCCTCGGCAAGCCCGCCCTGCGCGACATCGTCCTGTACCACGTCGCCAAGGGCGAGCGGGATGCGGGCGAGGTCCTCTCCAGCTCGAAGATCCGGATGCTGAACGGCGACTTCGCCAAGGTGAACGCCTCGGCCGGCACGATCGACGGCGCGCCGATCATCGTGACCGATGTCTACGCCTCCAACGGGATCATCCACGCGGTCGGCTCGGTCCTCCTCCCCTAGCCGCCGCCCACTCCCCGCA
Source organism: uncultured Chloroflexia bacterium (assembly GCA_963736545.1). Classification (GTDB taxonomy): domain Bacteria; phylum Chloroflexota; class Limnocylindria; order Limnocylindrales; family CSP1-4; genus CTSoil-043. The sequence continues at coordinate 1,449,763 of CAVTPA010000001.1, read as the reverse complement.
CTCTGGCCCGGTCGACCTGGGGGTCGACCGGGCCTCTTCATGTCCGCCGCGGGGCCAACGGACGCGGCATCCGGGGCGCAACGGCACTGGCCGCGCGCCGCCCCCGCGGCGACCCTGACGCGACGGGGCGGACCGTCGGGGCCGGGCATGGACCAGGCCGGCGCTTCGCACGTGCGGAGGCGCGAGATGCCCACGATCGAGACCGCGATCGACGACTTCCTGGCCCAGAAGCGGATCGCCGTCGCCGGCGTCTCCCGCGAGCCGGGCGGTACGGCCCTACCTCCGACGGCGGCCATCGGTTCATGAAGCTGTTCCTCGGGCCGTTCGGGCAGCTGCCGAAGGAAGCGTGACGGACCATCGGCCGGTGGACGACGTCGCGCCCGACGGGAGCCCCGTCGCCTTCTATCGCCGACTGCCCGCGACGGGCGAGCCGGAGCTGATCCACGCGGCGATCGCGCCCGGGGCGTCCGTCCTCGACCTCGGCTGCGGCCCGGGCCGCATCGCCGGCCCGCTCGCTGCCCTGGGTCACGCTGTCGTGGGCGTCGACGACGGCGCCGGCATGATCGCGGCGCTCCCGCCGGGCGTCGAGGGCGTGGTCGCCGACGCGGCCACGGTGCGACTCGGCAGGACGTTCGGAGCCGTCCTCCTGGCCAGCCATCTCGTGAATGACCCGGCCCACGGCCCCGACTTCGCGGCGACGGCCGCCGCCCACCTCGCGGAAGGCGGCCTCGTCGTGGGCGAGACGTACCCGCCGGGCTGGAACCCGGCCGGCGCGGTCGGGCGCGTGGACCACCTCGGCGATGCCCGGATCGAGCTCCTGCGGGCGACCGTCGACGGGGACCGCCTCGAGGCCGAGGTCCGGTACGGCGTCGACGGCAGGACCTGGCAGCAGCCGTTCCGCGCCCGCCTGCTCGACGGGCCCGCGCTCGGCGCCCTTCTCGACGGCGCGGGCCTCGCCTTCCTCGGATGGCTCGACCGGCCGGGTTGGTTCGTTGCCCGCCGGCGCACAGACCAGGCGATCGTCCCTTGACCCCGGAGGCCGTGATGACATTCCTCGATCTCGCCAGGCGTCGCCACAGCGTGCGGTCGTATCGCACCGACCCGGTGCCCGACGATCTGCTGGGGGCCGTGCTGGAGGCCGGCCGGCTCGCCCCGACCGCCGCGAACCGGCAGCCGGTCCGGATCCTCGTCGTCCGCACGGCGGGTCGCGAGGCGGAGCTCCGGCGCATCTACGACCGGGACTGGTTCGTCCAGGCGCCCCTCGTCCTCTGCGTCTGCGCGGTCCCGGCAGAAGCGTGGCGGCGCACGATGTACGACGGGAGGAGCCACGCCGACGTCGACGCGACGATCGTGATGGACCACCTCGTCCTCGCCGCGGCCGACCTCGGCCTCGGGACCTGCTGGATCGCGGCCTTCGACCCGGCCGCCGCGCGCGAGGTCCTCGGCATCCCATCGGAGGGCGAGCCGATGCTCTTCACGCCGCTCGGCTTCCCGGCAGCGGACGCCGTGCCGTCGGCGCGCCACGCGGAGCGGAAGCCGCTCGCGGAGCTCGTCCGCTACGACCGCTGGGACGGAAATTGAGCCGGCCGCCGCGCCCGGAGCCTCGCGACCGCGAGGAGACGCCCGCTCACGCGACATCGCCGAGCCCGAGGGCCGAGGTCGAGCTCGCCTGGGACGATCTCGAGCGCCGGCTGACGGCGGCGCTCGGCCGCATGCCCGAGGAGACGTTCCTCATCCTCTCGACCGCTGTCGACGACGACGATCGCGTCTGCTACGTGCAGTTCGCCGCCGGCGCGTGGGGTCTCCGCGCCGAGGCCGTGAGCAGCCGGTTCCTGCCCCCCGATCGCCCGCTGTCGGAGGAGCAGGAGATCGGGCTCGTCGGACTCGGCTGGCTCCGGCCGGAGCAGGGCGAGGACGCAGGTCCCAACTTCTCCCGACGCTGGCAATCGCCGGCACCCGTCACTGAGATCGCTCGCCTGGCCGTGCGAACGCTCCGGGAGGTCTACGGGGTCGACGCGCCGCACCGGCTCCGCCACACGTACAAGTCGTTCGAGCGGGTGCTCGGCGACCCGGACCTCGGGACCGAGCCCGAGCGGCCGGCGCCCCCGCCCCGGCCGACGCCGCATGCGATCCGCACCGCCGAGGCGCTTCGACCCCTCGTCGAGGACGCGCTCGAGGGCTGGCTGGGCCTCGACGAGCTCGTCCGCGACGCCGACGGCGACTACCCGATCCGGGTCGGCAGCGCGCTCATGTTCGTCCAGGTGCTCGACGGCGTGCCGCCCGTCGTGCGGATCTTCTCGCCGATCCTCCGCGACGTCGCCGCGAGCGCGGTGCTGCTCGAGGCGCTCAACGACATCAACGGCCGGATCCGCTTCGGGCGCGTCTTCTGGACGGGCCGCCAGGTGGTCGTGGCGATGGAGCTCACCGCCGCGGGGATCACGGCCGACCAGGTCGTCTTCGCCTGCACCGAGCTCGGCAACCTCGCCGACCACCTCGACGACGGCCTCCACGGCCGGTTCGGCGGCGCCACGATCTTCGCCACCCGGCCCACGCTCCTGAACTGACGCTCCCGCCGCGCGGTGGGCGCGCCGCGAGATACGTGCGGCGCGCAGGATGGCGTCCCGCGCCATCTTTCTTGCCGCGAGGAGCCCGTGCTGTCCCCTTCCGGCACGGCCGGCGCGTCCCACGCAACGACGTCGGCAGATCCGGACCACCAAGGCGACGCGAAGCAGGAAGGATTGCGTCCCACGCGCGTGCAGCTCGGCCGCGGCAGCGCGCGCGCCGTGCACGCGGGGTCCTGGTACTCGCCGCTCCGCGACATCGGGCCGAGAGCCGCGCCCCGGCCGGGGAGTACTTCCGAGTAGGTGCGTCGTCCTACCGGCCGCGGGAAGGTACGGGCGCGTACCGCACTCGACGTCACCCGACTCGTGGTCTTCACCCGGCAGGTGCCCACCGCGGCAATGGAGGGACACGTGAACGGTCGACCGGACGGCCCAGCCGTGCCCGGGTTCTCGCCGATCGCCCGCGTCCGGGAGGTCGTCCCGCTGCCACCGCGTCGGCTCGGCATCGTCGTCGCCGTCCAGGTCGCGTGCGCCGCCATCGCCCTCCTCCTCGTCACCGCCGTCGTCCCCATCGACGATCGCATCGCGCTGCCCGTCGATCTCGGCGTCATCGATCCGAGGATCGCCGGGATCGCCGTCTGGGTCGTCGTCGGGCTGCTCACGTCCGCCCGCAGCGCCCGGCTGGAGGGCCGGGTCGCCCTCGTCTACGCGGTCGCTCCGATCGTCGCCGCGGGCTGGCTCGGTGGCCCGACCGCGGCCGCGTGGGTGGCCCTCCTCGGCACGACCGAGGTCCGGGAGCTGAACGGCGACGTGCCGTGGTACGGCGCCCTGGCCAACCACGCGATGTTCGTGGTGCCGGCGATCCTCGGCGCGTTCGCCACCACGTTCGTGTTCGAGGCTGTCGGGGGCCCGACGAACGGCCTCGGCGGGTTCACGGCCGTCCTCGTCGGCGCGATCGTCCTCATCACGCTGAACACGGCGATGGCCATCCACGTCGTCCGGGAGCGGACCGGGCGGAGCGCGCTCGAGACGATCGGGATCCCGCTCGGCGCCTACGTCGCGATGCCCTTCGCCGAGGCTGCCCTCGGCTGGGCCTTTGCCGAGGCCTATGTCGCCGTCGCCTGGTGGATCGCACTCGTGCTCGTCGCCGCGGAGTCGACCGCCGAATCGGCCCTCGCCCTGGGGCAGGTCGAATGGTTCGCCCGCCACGACGCGCTCACGGGGCTGCCGAACCGGCGTGCCCTCGACGAGCGTGCCCGGGACATGCGGCGTCGACCGCCGGATGGTGGCGGGGCCGTCTTCTTCATCGACCTCGACCGGTTCAAGCAGGTCAACACGGTCCACGAGCACGCCGGCGGCGACCTCGTGCTGCGCGCGGTCGCCGCGCGGCTGTCGGCCGCGCTCCGCGTTGGCGACCTTGCCGCGCGCGTCGGGGGCGACGAGTTCGTCTTCCTTGCCGCCGGGATCTCGACGAGGGCTCAGGCCGAGGCGGTGCGTGCCCGGCTCGCCGTCGCCATCGAGGAGCCGATCGACATCGGCGACGAGGTTCTCGTCGACGTGGGCGCCTCGATCGGCTACACGCTCCTGGCGCCGGCGTACGACCTGGCCGAGGCCATTCGCAGGGCCGACACCCGGATGTTCGAGGTCAAGACCAAGCCCGGGAATGAGGCCGCCTGACCGCCCCGGCGCCCTCCTCAGCCCCCGGACAGCATCTGGAGGCCGAAGACCGCCCCCTGCGGGTCGCCGACGATCGCGAAGCGCCCGCCGGGGAAGTCCGCCGGCGCCACCATCTCGTGGGCGCCGGCCTCGAGGGCCGTCCGGTACGAGGCATCGAGATCGGCGACCTCGAAGTAGACCATCCAGTAGCTGGGGACCTCGGCCGGGATCATCGGGTTCATCTCCATCCCGCCCGCGACGTCCGTGTCTCCCAGCGCGAACAGCACGTACGGTGGCCCCTCGGGCATTGGCCACTCCCGGGCGCCCCAGCCGAAGACGGCGGCGTAGAAGGCGATCGCCCGGTCCATGCCGCGCGCGTTCAGCTCGGCCCAGCGGAAGGTGTTCGGCCCGCCGGTGGCGAAGCCTGACATCGCTGCCGCCTCCCAGGCCGAGACGAAGGCGCCGGTCGGGTCCTGGAAGACGGCGATCCGGCCCTGGTCGCCGACCGGGAACGGCGGCGCGACCACGGTGCCGCCGGCCGCCGCGACCTTCCCGGCGAGGCCGTCCCCGTCGTCCGTGCCGATGTAGACCGACCACGCGGTCGGCTGTCCAGGCGCCTGCGTGCCCCCGATCCCGGCGACGTCCCGGCCGTCGAGCCGCGCGATCGCGTAGCCGCCGTACTGCGGGTCCGGGTTGACCTCGACGGACCAGCCGAAGACCTTCGCGTAGAACGCCCGCGACGCGGCCGGGTCGGAGCTCGCGAGATCGATCCAGACCGGCCTGCCGACGACCGGAAGCGCGTGCTCAGCCATGTCATCCCCCTCTGTGCCCGGACGCCCCCACCGGCGTCCTCGCCGTCGCGGCGGCGACGGGCGGGCCGGGCCGTAGTGTCGCATCGATGCGTCTTCGCGACCATCCGCGGCCGGTCCCGTCGCGGGCGGCGCCCCGCCGGGGCCCCGTGAGGCCCGCAACGACGGGCGGACCGGCTCTGGTTCCTCCGTGCGGCGGGTCGCACGGTGGGCGTCGACTTGCGCCGGGGTCGACCCCGGAAGCCCCGCGACCATGGTGCTGCGCGTGCCGCCTCGTCCTGCGCTCGCTCGTTCCCTCGCCCTCGCGGCTGGCCTCGTCCTGGTCGCCTTGGCCGGCGCCGGTCCCGCTGCTCGCCTCGTCACGGCCGAGGAGGACGCGCACGCCGCCGCGATCGAGGGCTACGTGCGTGCCGCCATGGAGGCATCGGCGATCCCGGGCCTCGCCGTCGCGATCGTCGAGGATGGCCGGGTCGTCCACGCCGCGGCGTACGGCGTGGCGGGGCCCGACGGGCGGCCGATGACGACGAGCACGCGCGTCGTCATCGGGTCGGTCGGCAAGTCGATCACCGCGCTCGCCGTCCGTCAGCTCGTGGAGGCCGGCCGGGTCGCGCTTGACGCCCCGCTGCGGCGGTACCTGCCCTGGTTCTCGCTCGCGGCCTCGCCCGATGCGCTCGAGGCGCTCACCATTCGATCGCTCCTGGAGCACACGAGCGGCCTCTCGACGGCAGACGGCCAAGATCCCCGCTGGTACGCGCCGTCGCTCACTCCCGAGGCCGTGGCACGCGGCATCAAATCCGTCCGCCCTGGAACGGGCGGAACATACGAGTACTCGAACCTCAACTACGTGCTCCTCGGTGTCGTCGTCGAGGCCGCTTCGGGGCACACGTACGCTGACTACGTCGCGGAGAACGTCTTCGGCCCGCTCGCGATGCGATCCAGCACCGCGGGCCCCGAACCGCCCGCCGGGAGCGACGTGGCGACCGGCCACCGCTACCTCTTCGGCCTGCCGATGCCGTGGGACGAGCCGCTCCCCGGCGGGATCGTCCCGGCCGGCTACCAGGTCTCGACCGCCGAGGACATGGCCCACTTCGTGGCTGCGCTCGCCTCCGGGGGATCCTGGGCCGGCACCGACGTGGTGTCCGGTGCCCCGGCTCCGTCCCGCGCGCCGGCCCTCGGGACGGATTGGCTGCCGCTCGGCACCGGCGATCCGGGCGTCTCGGTCGGCCAGAGTGGCTCGACCCTGACGAGCAATGCCCACATCCTCGTCATGCCGGCTCGTCGCCTCGGCGTCGTCGTGGTCGTCAACGCGAACCCCACCCAGCTGCTGGGGCTGCCGCGGGGCGCCGCCGACATCGCGCTCGGCATCCTCCGTCTCAGCGAGGGCGGCGCGCCACCTCCGTCTACCCCGACCGTCCAGGCCGCCTATCTCGTCGTCGACGCCGTGCTGGCGGCCCTCGCCGGACTTCTCCTCCTCCACGCCTGGCGGGCCCGGACCTGGCCGGCCCGGCTGGCGCGCACGCGGCACCGCCGCTGGCTGATCGCCCGGACGGTCGCCGCCGATCTCATCGTGCCCCTGGCCGTGCTCGTGGGGGTCCCGCTCGCGATCGGCGCCACCGGGTCGACTCGTGCCGGCGATCTCGTCGGGGGCTGGCGCTTCCTGCTCTGGACGCTGCCCGACCTCGGCCTGGCGCTTCTCGTGCTTGCCCTCGTGCCGCTGGGGATCGGCGCCTGGAAGCTGATGGCGGCTCGCCGGTCGGCCCTCGTGCCTGCCCCGGCGGGTGGAGGCGCGGCTTGAGGGCCGGGCCGCCGACGAGCCGGCCCTACCGCGACGAGCGCGACTTCTGGCGCATGCGGGCGTTCCTCCGCGAGCTCCTCGTGCTCAACGATCGCCGGCTCGAGGCCTGGCACCTCGTGCGCTGGGAGTACTGGCGCTTCCACGGCATCGAGAACTGCGCCTGGCAGGACATCCACCGAGTCGTGCACCTGTGGGAGGCGGCCGACGGCTCGCTCGAGGCGGCCACGACCTCGGACGGGCCCGGCTCGGCGTTCTTCCAGGTGCGCCCGACGGTGGCGTCGTCCGGGCTGTTCGGGGAGATGCTCGACGTCGCCGAGGCCACCTGCGCCGTCGCGGCCGAGCCCTCCGTGCCGGGCGAGCTCCCGGTCCCCGCCCGACTTCAAGTCTGGGTGCCCGGCGGGGACGAGCGATGGTCGGAGCTGCTCCGTGGTCGTGGCTATCGGCCGCACGGCACGCCGGAGGACCTCCGGGCCCGCCGCATCGACGGCGATCTGCCGGACGCCCGACTGGCCGACGGCTACCGGATCCGGCCGCTCGGCGGCGACGAGGACTTCCCGGCGCGCGGCGACCTGTCGCTCGTCGTCTTCCACCCCGAGCCCGACGGCAGCGTGGCGATGAGCGCCGCCGACTACCGGAACGTCCAGCGCTGCCCCCTCTACCGGCGCGACCTCGACCTCGTCGCCGAGGCGCCCGACGGCGCGCTTGCGGCGTTCACGACGACGTGGCTCGACGACGTGACCCGGACCGGGTTCTTCGAGCCCGTCGGGACGCACCCCGACCATCGCCGGCTCGGCCTGGGGCGGGCACTTCTCGTCGAGGGGATGCGGCGGCTTGCCTGGTACGGCACGGAGATCGTGTACACGGGCTCGTACGGGCCGTCCGCCGGCGGGCTCTATGAGTCGGTCGGGCTCGCGGTGACCGGCCAGCTCGTGAGGTGGGAGCGGCCCGAGCCGACCTGACCGGCGTCAGGCCGTGCCGTGACACCGGGGCACGCGCGGGCGTAGGCTGACCCGTGCGAAGCTCGGGCGAGAGAGGGAGCAGGATGCAGCAGCGGGACCAGTGGGTGGGCGGGGCCGTCCTGATCGCGATCGGGGCCGCGCTCCTGCTCGGCCAGGTCGTGGAGGACGCCGGCCAGTTCATCCTCGTCGGGATCGGCATCGTGCTCCTCGTCCTCTTCGCCGTGACGCGGAACGCCGGCACGCTCATCGGCGGGGGGATCGTGACCGGCCTCGGCGTGGGGGTCGTGATCGCGGCCAACACGAGCGGCGACATCGCGGGGGCGGCCGTCCTGTTCGGGCTCGGGCTCGGCTTCGTCGGCGTCTGGCTCGTCGGCACGCTCATGCGGATTCCCGAGACGACGATCTGGCCGCTCATCCCCGGGGCGATCCTCGTCGTCATCGGCTTCGTCGTGCTTGCCGGGCCGGAGGCCGCCCAGGCACTCGAGTGGCTCTGGCCGGTGGCGCTCATCGGCGCCGGCGTCGTCGTGATCGGTGCAGCGCTGCTGGGTCGGGGCAGAGGCCAGGGCCCCGGGAGCGGCCCGGGCTGATCGTGGGTTGACGGCCGGCCGGACGCCAGACCCGGCTGAGGCGGCGCCGCGCTGCCTCAGTGCACGGTGTCGGGAGCTTCGAAGCCCCAGGCTTCCTCGAGGTCGATCGCGGGCACGAGCCCGGTCGCCTCCCAGTCTGTGCCGCGATGGCCGACCCAGCCGTCGTTGACCTCGAGCCCGCCGCGCGCCACGACCTCGGCGAACGGGGGCAGCGGCCGCCGAAGGACGTCCGGGGCCTCCGTCGCGACGAGCTCGAGCAGCTCCTCGAGCGAGACCGCCGGCGGCCCGAACCAGCTGGCGTCCGGGCCGATGACGAGCCGCGCCAGCCGGGCCACCTTCGCCGCCGCGATCCCGACGTGGGGGCCGGTGACGTCGCGGCGGTCGAGTGCGACGGCCTCGATCGTCCCCGCCCGGACCCGGATGCCGAGGAGCTGCCGCGGCCCGAGCGCCGGGAGCCACCCCTCCGGCCCGTCGAGGATCTGCGTGAACCGCATCGCCTCCGCGAGCTCGCGCAGGGCATCGGTCTCGTCGGCCTGCGGCGGCAGCCCGAGGTCGTGGAGGAAGCCGAGCAGGTCGGCTGCCAGGTCAGGCCCGATGGCGCGGCGCAGCTGGCGGTCGTCGAGCTCCTCCGCGTGCCACGGAAGCTCGAAGAAGTCGCCGAAGAAGTCGAGGTGGACCTCGCCGCCTGCGGCCAGCGGTCGCGGCCGGAGGGCCAGCCGGCGCAGCAGCTCGAGCTGCTCGTTGAGGACGACGACGCCGTCCTCGCGCTCGAGACGCGTCAGCGAGGTCGTGAAGATGGCGCCTTCGAGCTGGTCGACGAGCGAGCACCACCGCCCGTCCCAGGCCTGGATGAACTCCGGGTTGACGTCGATCGCCGCCCGCACGGCCGCGCGGGGGTCCCGGGCGCTCGTCCGGCCGGCAGCCACGATCTCGGGCACGAGCGCATCGAGCTGCTGCGGGCCCCGCTCCCGGATGAGCTGGAGCACCGTTCCGGCGATCGTGGGTCCAGTTCGCGGCATCGCGTCACCTCCGACGTGGAGGGTACCGCGCCGCGCTTCACCGCGGCTTCACGCCGGCGTCACCGGCGCGCGCGTCGCCGATGCCCGGGGCGACGAAACGCGGGCACGGAGCGTCGGACGTACACTCGCCGGCGATGGGGAGCACCGACGTCCTCGTGGTGGGGGGCGGGTCCGCCGGCCTGTCGATCAGCCACGAGCTCTCGAGCCTGGCGATCGACCATGTCGTCCTCGAGCGCGGCCGCGTCGGCCAGTCGTGGCGCGATCGCTGGGACAGCTTCTGCCTCGTCACCCCCAACTGGTCGGTGCGCCTCCCGGGCGGGACCTATGCAGGCGACGACCCCGACGGCTTCATGCCCCGCGACGACATCGTCGCCCATCTCGAGCGGTACGCCGCGACGCTCGGCTCGCCGGTCCGGGAGGGCGTGAGCGTCCGGACCATCGAGCAGGTCCCGGGCGGCTTCGTCGCCCGGACGTCGGACGGCGACATCGACGCCGCGCGCGTCGTCCTGGCGACCGGCGCGTTCCAGCGCGCCCACCGCCCGGCCGGCTCCGCCTCGCTGCCGGCCGGCCTCCTGCAGATCGACATGGAGGACTACCGCAACGAGGCCGCGCTGCCCCCGGGCCCGGTCCTCGTCGTCGGCAGCGGCCAGTCGGGCTGCCAGCTCGCCGAGGAGCTTCGCGAGGCGGGCCGCGACGTCGTGCTCGCGTGCGGCAAGGCGCCGTGGGCCCCGCGCCGGTTCGCCGGTCGCGACATGGTCTGGTGGCTGGAGCAATCGGGCTTCCTCGGCCAGCCGGTCGCGAGCCTGCCGTCTCCCGCAGCGCGCCTCGGGGCGAACCCGATCGCCACCGGACACGGCGGCGGGCACGACCTTGACCTCCGGACGCTCCGGGCGATCGGGGTGACGCTCGTCGGTCACTTCCTCGGGGCCGCCGGCCGCGAGGCGCTGTTCGCCCCGGACCTCGCCGAGACCGTTGCCTGGGGCGACGACCGGTACCGCGAGATCATGGGCCACGTGCTCCGGGTCGCCGACGAGCGCAGCCTCGAGCACCCGGACGTGCCCGATCCGGCACCCCTCGACTGCGCGTCGGCGGAGCGGGTCTCGCTCGACGGGTTCGGCGCCGTCGTCTTCGCCGGCGGCTTCCGCCCGGACTTCCGCTCCTGGCTGCCCTGGGCCGACGCGTTCGACGACCTCGGGTTCCCGATCCAGGTGGACGGGGCCAGCACGGTCGTCGATGGCCTCTACTTTGCCGGCACGCACTTCCTGCGGACCCGCAAGTCGTCGACGCTGTTCGGCGTCGGCGAGGACGCGGCGATCGTGGCCCGCTCGATCTCAGGGCAGGCGCACTCCGCCTGAGGCCATCGGGCCCAGCCGCCCGGTCCGGGCGATCTCGCCCAGGAAGCGCGCCGAGGGGCGCACCGTCCGCTCGAGCGTCGAGCGGTCCACGCCGACCAGGCCGAACCGCATCGAGTAGCCGAGGGCCCACTCGAAGTTGTCGAAGGCGCTCCAGTGGAGGTAGCCGCGCACCGGCAGCCCCGCCTCGATCTCGGCGTGGATCGCGCGCAGGCCGCGGTCGATGAATTCGACCCGCTCGGCGTCGTCGTCGGTCGCAACGCCGTGCTCGGTGACGACGATGTCCTTGCCGGGGAGGAGCGCCGCGGCCCGCCGGATCGTGGCGGCGACGGCCTCGGGCCGGAACTCGTAGCCCATCTGCGTCAGGCGGGCGCCGGGGAGCGCGTTGCCCTCGGGGTCCCGCGCCGAGCGCCGGATGAACGGCGGGAGGATGAGCCCCGTGACCGGCCGGCTGCGCAGCGCCAGGGCGAGGAGCGACGACGTCGCGGCGCCGAGCCGGACGGGGACCCGCGTGTACGTCTGGACCCCGACGAAGTCGTCGGCGTCGCACGCCTCGAGGAAGACGTCCTCGTTGCGACGCCGCAGGTACTCCATCATCGGGCGGCCGCCCTCGTCGGCGTCCCACTCGTGCATCGAGTGCGTCGCGCCCGCCCTCGCCCCCGGCCGGGTGGCCTTCACCGCGGCCAGCGCGAGGCGATGGCCGGCGATGAGCCCATCGGTCGCCCGCTCCCACGAGCCCATGTCGCGCGTCCCCGGCGGGAAGCCGAGGGCGCCGAGGTACCCGCCGAACGCGACGACCCCCGGCTCGTTGATCGTGCAGTACCAGTCGACGCGGTCGCCGAGCGCCCTGACGACCGTCTCGCAGTAGCGGGCGAACAGGGCCGGCACGCCCTGGTCCAGCCAGCCGCCCCGGGCCGCCACCCAGCGGGGGAGCGTGAAGTGGTGGAGCGTCACGACAGGCTCGAGGCCGGCCTCCCGCACGGTGTCGGTCATCCGCCGGTAGTGGTCGAGCTCGTCCTCGGCGAACGAGCCCTCCTCGGGCTCGATGCGCGCCCACTCGACCGAGTAGCGGTACGTGTTCAGCCCGAGCGACGCCAGCAGCGCCACGTCCTCGGGGTAGCGGCGGTAGTGGTCGCAGGCGACGCCGCTGCGATCCCTGCACGGGGTGCCCGGGCGCTGCTCCCAGTCCCACCAGTCGCTGTTCGCGTTGCCGCCCTCGACCTGGTGGGCCGCGGTCGCGGTGCCCCACAGGAACGACGGCGGGAAGGTGAGATCGGTCATCGAAGGCCTTGTCATGTCGGTGGCGGGTCGTCGCTGGTTCGACGAGCCCGAGCGCAGGATAGTCCGGAGCGGCGGCCCCATCGGCCGCCGCCGCGGACGATCGACCATCCGGTAACAACGGCTCGGCGGGGGGCGTCTCACGCGTAGCCCAGTCAGAGGTGGTCGTGATGCGTCGAACCTTGGCGCTCGTGCTCTCGGCACTGCTCATGGCGGCATGCGGCGGTGCCGTGCCGTCGGCTGCCCCCGACGGATCGCCGTCGGCGACGCCCGTCGTCGTGACGTCGGCCGCCCCAACGAACCTGGCGGGACCCTCTGGGGAGCCGACGCAACCGCCGGCCGCGTCGCCGACGCCCGAGCCGCCGACGCCGACGCTGCCGCCGTGGTCGAGCTCGGCGGCGACGCTCGCCTGGCATCGTCTCGGGGCGATCCCTGTTCGCTGCGTCGATTGCTCCGTCGGGACAATCGACGACTCGGCCGTCAACGGCCTCGTCGGCTTCGACGGCGGATACGTCGTCCTCGAGGAGCGCGGCCGTGCGGTGTGGTTCTCGAACGACGCCACGTCGTGGAAGCGAATCAGGCTGCCGCTCGACCGATCACGGTCAAATCGCGATGACGCCAACGTGAGGCTGGGTCGGGCCATTGCGACGAACGGCGAGCGGGTCGTCGTGGTCGGGGGTCGCTCCACTCCGCCGTGCGGGCTCACCGAACCCGGTTCGACCGGTGGCGGGCCGGACTGCGCCACGGCCCCGATCGCCTGGGTCTCGGACGACGGCGTCAGCTGGCGCGTCAGCTATCCGCGCGCGGACGGCGAGTTCGTCGCTGTGTGGCCGGTCGCGGGGCGCGGCTGGATGGCTGCGGTCTCGGGCTGGTACGGCGAAGCGCTCGGGGGCCGGGAGCTGTGGCGCTCGACGGACGGCACCACCTGGAAGCGGATGCGCCAGCGGCCGCCGGCCCAGTGGGAGGGCTACGATCGCGTGCCGTTCGGCGTGGCGGACGCCGCCGGCACCTCGCTGCTGGCCGCGAGCGAACGTGGCTCATCGAGGACCCGGCTGGCGCGGAAGGACCGCGTCGGTCGCTGGGGCGGCGTCGACACCTTCCCGGGTCGCCGAGCCGAGGCGATCGCCGGAGTGGCGCCGCAGCTGCCGGGAACCGGATGGGTCCTCGCCGGTCGCGTTGGCCTGCGGTGGTCCTGTGACGACCCCGACTGCTGGGGCGCGCCGGCGGTCTGGTACTCGGCCGACGCGGTCGAGTGGACGACCACGACGCTCCCGATCGGACCGGGTGCCGTACCGAAGGACCCCGAGGAGGACTACCCGGTCCAGGTGACCGCGGTCACGAGCCTCGTGCGGTCGGAACGGGGCTACGTCGCGGTCGGCGCCGAGGCCGACCGATGGGTCGGTGCCAGGCACGAGACGTGGGTGAGCGACGACGGCGTGTCCTGGACGCGGCTGGAGCAGCGCGACGTGCCCCAGTTCGACCATGGCCCGGGCCTCGTCGCGGACGGGCCGGCCGGCGTCATCGGCATCAGCGGGTCGAGCGACGACGGGCTGGTTGCCTGGGAGCTCCGCTGACGCCACCGCCGACGGCCGCGCCAAGGACCGGCGGAGCCGTGGGCCTCCACCGGCGTGTCATGGGACGTTGCCTTCGACGGTTCCGTAACAATCGGGGCCCGCGCGGCGTTCCATCGGCGGCAGCGGCCGTGGTCCCCGGAGGATGGCATGCGCAGGATCGCGACATACCTGGCGATCGTGGTCGTCGTGGTCTCGGCCGGCTGCGCCGGAACCACGCCATCGCCGACGCCTGCGCCGTCGGGCGGCGACGTCGCGACCGCCCGGCCGAGCCCCAGCACCCAGGTGAGCCCGACTTCGAGCCCCGCGCCCAGATCGACGCCGACCGCTCAGCCCAGTGCAACGCCGCGCGCCACTCCGACCCCACTCGCGTGGACGCGGTTGGGAGCGATTCAGACCGGCCGGGAGGGAAGCGTGCGCGGCATGACGCGGCTCGGAGACGGCTATGTGGCCTGGGGCGACTACTGGCCGAAGGGCGACGACCCGCTGTTCGCCACGTGGTACTCGACGGACGGCCGCCGCTGGGAACGGACCGTCCATGCCACGATGATCGTGCCGTGCCCCGGCTGGGTCGCGCGGTCGGATCTCGACACCGTCTCGGCACCGGCGACTCGCAACGGCGCGCTCGTGTTCACGTCGACGCAGCTCATCGCGAACGGACCCGGCTGTGACCGGGATGTCGAGCGAGGAGCGCTGATCTCGCTCGCGAGCACCGACGGGCGGACGTGGAAGCGGTCGCAGTGGTTCGGGCCCGCGTTCGACGACTTCCGCTGGTCGGAGGCGACATGGGCGGTCCCCGGCGGGTGGGAGACGCTCGTGGAGGGCGAGTCGAACGACGCGACGCCGGACGAGGACGACATGCTCGTCACGACCTGGCGCTCCTCCGACCTCGAGTCCTGGACGCAGGTCGCCCAGCGCGCGGTGTCGGACGTGGGCGTGTTCCATGTCGTCGGCGTGTCGGACGACGGGACGCGGCTGGCAGTCGCGACGGACGACGGGGAACCGACCCAGCTCCTCGCCTCCGACGACGGAGCGAGCTGGGAGGTCGTGCGGACGTTGCCGGCCGACTTCTGGGTCGGCACCGTCACGCCCCCGGCCTCGGCGGATCGCCCATGGCTGGTGACGATGTGGCGCCACGAACAGGAGACGGCGCGTGCCCTCGTGTCCTCGGACCTCGTCACGTGGGACAGGGCGACGCTGCCCAAGCCCGCGTTCCGAGAGGTGTTCGCCACCTCGGCCGGCTGGATCGGGATCGGTTACTGGCCGCTCCGCGAGACGGGGTGCCGCGACTCGTGCCGGACGGAGGACCCGTCGCTGTACACGTCACGCGACGGGCTCACGTGGACCGAGCATCCCGGGGCGCTGCCGCCCGGCGTGTCCCTTGGCGATGGCGGCGTGCTCCTCGGCGACGTGGGCGCTGGCGAGGTGCTCGCCGTTGCGGCTCCGAACCGGAAGGGCAATGCCGTCGTCCGGCGCCTCGTGGGTGGGCAGTAGGCCGGGCTGGGTCGCGCGGCCCGGACGGCGGCCGGTCCGGCGGTCGCCGTGCTCGGCCCGCCGGACGACCTTCTCGACGGCGTCGTGAAGCGAGAGGCAGGACCCGGCGAGGCCGGCGAACCCCTCGTCGAGGACGTCCTGCTGGACGAACGGCGTCGCCCCGCGGCCGCGCCGGTGGACGCCGAGGAGGACCGGCCGCTTGTCCTTCTCGCCCTCGAAGTCGACGTAGAGCGCCCGGAGCGCCTCGGCGGCCGACAGGTGCCGGAACGGGTGGGCGCGGTCAGTCATAGAAAACGATCCCGGCGTCCGGGTCGGGCGCCCACTGCCGGTACGTCGATCGGCAGCCCGGGCAGCGGGCCGGCGCGCCGTAGCGGAAGCGCCCGCCGCAGTCGCACGGATCGAGGGTCGCCTCGGCCGCGGCATGGTACTCGTCGCGGGTCAGCGGTTCGCCCGGGTAGTCCCGTTGGATCTGCCGGTCCATCCTCGAGCGGGAGACGGCATACGGGCCGGGCAGGCCCTTCACGAACCCGAGGTGGATGTCGCCGAGCTCCTCGTGCCCGACGTTGTGCCCGGCGCCGCAGCGGTCGCAGTGGAGGAGGTCGAAGAAGAAGCCGCCGCCCTCGTGGACGGTGAAGCGCGCGTCGCACTTCTCGCAGATGTATCCCGACGATCGTCCCATGGGCTCCCCTTCCGGGAGGTCGAATTCGGGGCTGTGCGCCCCGCCCGGCGGATGGCTCGCCGGGTCGCTCGTCCGGGTCTACTCGCCCCTGTCAAGGGGTCGGCAGCGTAGCTGCCCGTGGGCGCGCGTCCGGGCGCGCGCGAGGGCGCGCACGCGTGCGCATCCGCTCGCCGCGCGCTCCGGTGCCCGCCGGCACCGCGCGTGCCATACAGGTGGCACGGCAGCCACCGACGATGCGCTCAAGACCGGCGGGGGAAAGGGGGAGGTATGGCCTCCGGAACCCGCCCGGCCTCCCCGAAAGGACCTCGCGATGACCCGTCTCGACCCACTCGCGGCGCCGACCCAGGTTCGCCAGGGCGACGTCCTCCTCGTCCCGATCGACGAGATCCCCGAGGCCGCCCGGCCGCTCCGGCGCATCGGGGGCCGCGTCGTCCTCGCCGAAGGCGAGGTCACCGGCCACGCCCACGCGATCCGCTCGACGGCGGCGACGCTGCTCGAGGCGGGCGAGGACCGCTTCCTCCAGGTCGGTTCCGGTGTCACCCTCGACCACGAGGAGCACGCGCAGATCGACGTCGCCCCCGGCACCTACCGGGTCGTCATCCAGCGCGAGTACGTCCCGCCCGAGATCTCGCCGGTCGCGTTCCGGCGGGTGGTCGACTGATGGGCGCCCGGAAGCTCGCCACCGGCGATGAGCTCGTGCGCCGCATGGCGGACTGGGCCGACGAGTGGCGCGCCGTCGCCGGCTCGACCGAGCCCGCCGACCGCCCGCGGGCCGAGGCCGCGCTCCGCTCGCTCTACGGGGCCGCCGGCATGCCCGCGCCGGCGTTCGCGTGGGTGCCGTCGCCGGCGGCGGGCATCCTCGCCTACACGTTCGCGTCCCTCGGCCACAAGGGGATCCTCGGCGACCACGTCCGCGGTGACATCGGCAGCGGCGCGAACCGGGACTTCAACGCGCTCGCCGAGCCGTTCGGCATGGAGCCCGCGTGGACGCTCCGGCTCGCCACCGCGACCCGCGACCGGATCGCGCGCGAGACCCAGCAGGCCCCGGAGGAGCCGGAGGCCCGGGAGGCGGCGACCCGGCCCGGCCCGGCCCGGCGCTGGCCGGTGGTCCGGCGCTCCATCGACCCGGTTCATGCGGTCGGCGAGGCGCTGGCCCTCGAGAGCACGACCCGGTCGTTCGCGCTCGTGCGCGCCGTGGCGTCCGCCCGGGAGCTCGACCTGCGCCTCGGCGGCGGCGTGGACGCGCGCACGCCCGGCCCGGCAGCGGTCGACCCGGCCGTCGTCGACGTGGCGGCCGGCGTCCTCGGCGACGCGTGGCCACACCTCGTCGCGATGCTCGGTCGTGACCTTGCCGGCTCGCTGTTCGCCGAGGCGACCAGGCGCCTTGCGACCTCGGTGCTCACCGACGCGCGCGGCCGGCGCGAAGCCCTCCAGGCGATGCAACCCGGCCAGTGGGACGCCGCAACTCCCGCGCTTGCGGCCGCCCGGGACGTGCTCGGGGGCTCCCTGTGGCGCCATCGTGCCGGGCGGGCGGAGCGCGAGGCGCAGGTCGACGCCCGGCTCGAGCTCGCCCGCTCGGCCGGCCCGTGGTGGGCGCTCGACGGTCTCGCGATCGTGTCCGAGCGACCCCTCGTCCTCCACCGCGACGACCGCGGCCGTCCGCATCGCGCCGACGGCCCGGCGATCGCCTGGCCCGACGGCGAGGAGGCCCACGCCTGGCACGGCGTGGCCGTGGAGCCGTGGGTCGTGACAGACCCCGGCAGGATCACGGTCGAGGCGATCGACGGGGAGCGGAACGTCGAGGTCCGGCGCGTGCTCGTCGAGCGGTTCGGCGAGGAGCGCCTCGTCCGCGAGGGCGGCGCGAGTCTCGTCCACGAGGACGGCACCGGCCGGCTGTGGCGGCGCGAGCTGAACCGCGCCGGCTGGTGGGGACCGCGCGACGAGCCGGTCGTCATCGTCGAGGTGGTCAACTCGACCCCGGAGCCGGACGGCACCCGGAAGACCTACTTCCTGCGGGTGCCCCCGGCGACGAGGACCGCCCGCGAGGCCGTCGCCTGGACCTTCGGCCTCGGCGCGATCGACTACCGCCCGTCGGCCGAGAGCTAGGGCGACCCCGATGGCGAGCCCAAGCCGCGAGTGAGCCGTGCCGGACGAGCTGACACGGTGACGAGCGATCCTTGCCTCGTGACCGCCGTCCGAACTGGCCCGCCATGACCGTCCGCCTCGATCCCGTCCTCGCAGCCGGGACGGCCACGGAGGGTTCGATGCGCCTCACCTACGACGCAACCACCGACATCGCCTACCTCTCGCTGCGGCCGCTCGGGCCGCACGAGCAGCTCGGTCCAACGCTCCTCGTCGAGCGCGACCGCGAGTTCGCAGGCGTGGTCGCGGTCGACTTCTCGCTCGTCGACGGTCGCGTCGTCGGGCTGGAGTTCCAGCTGGCCTCCGCGTGCCTCCCGGCGGAGCTGCTCGTGGACACCGAGCGAACGGACGGTCGGAGCCTGGAGCGGCGGTACGAGGAGCGGGTGGTCCGCCGCATCTCCGCGCACATCCGGCAGGCGGGCGGGGCGCCGACTCGGCCGAGGCGCCAGCGCCGGCACTGACCGCGAGCCGACCGCGTCGCCCGGCCCCCGATGTGCCCGCCGGCGGAGCGCCACCCGGTCAGAGGTGTAATTGACTGCGGGGATTCGCGTTGTCAGGGGTGCCACATCCCACACAGCGGAGGTTCTCGATGCGTCGACCACGCCTGGTCACGATCCTCGGCGGCGCCCTGGTGGCCGCGCTCCTGCTGCCGTCGGCTGCCATCGCGGGGCCCGTGCCCTCCGGCGCCGCCGCGCCGTCGACCGTTCCCGTCGCACCTTCGGTCGTCGTCGCGCCCGAGATCAAGCTCGGTTGCGCGCTCGTCATCCCGGCCCCCATCAGCACCGCGCCTCGGATCGTGTGTCGCTGGGCCGCCCTCGAAGGCGCCGCCGTTGCCGAGTACCGCGTCTGGCGTCGCGTCGACGGCGGGACGGCGAAGCTGATCGCGAGGGTCGCTCCCGCCGCCCCGCTTCGCCATGCCGACTTCGCCATCCGGCCCGGGCACACGTACAGCTACCGGGTCGTGGCCCGCGCCGCCGACGGGACCCGCCTCGGCACGAGCGCGCACGTCGCCGTGCGGTTCGGCCGGCCGGCCGAGGCCCTGCGCTTCAACTGCTTCTACAAGGTCGACGCGGCCGTCGCCGGCGTCGCCTGCAGGTGGGCCGCGTCCACCCGTCCCGCCGCCGTTCGCTACGTGCTGTTCCGGTCCGTGGACGGGGCGGCCCGAGAGGCCATCTACCGGACGCCGCTCAACGGTCGTCGGTCGTTCCTCGACACCGACGTCGCCAGCGGGCAGCGCATCCGCTACGCGGTCCTCGCCCTCGCGGTCGACGGCCGCGTGGTGGGGATGAGTCGCGTCGACGCGGTCCTCGTGCCGTAGCGCCGGCCCCGAGCCGCCGCGACCGGCGTGGCCGATACCGGCACACTGGTGCCGGTGGACGGACGGACGGATGCGGCGACCGATGAGCAAGCGCTGGTGGAGCGGGCGAGGACCGACCCGTCGGCTTTCGCCGAGCTCTACCGGCGCTACCTGCCGCGCATCCACGCCTTCGCCCACCGCCGCACCGGCATCGTGGAGGTCGCCGAGGACATCACCTCGGCGACCTTCGAGCGCGCGCTGCGCAACCTGGGGTCGTTCCGCTGGCGGGGCGGCGGCTTCGGACCGTGGCTGTTCCGGATCGCGTCGAACGAGGTGGCGGACCACTACCGCCGTGCCGGCCGCGCCGCCGCGACCGGGGCGGCGGCCGCTGCCGACCTCCACGCCGACACGCCCCCCGACCCGGCCGCCGAATTGGACGCCCGCGATGCCGTCACCGAGCTGCTTGCCGCCATGGATCACCTGACTCCCCGCTACCAGCGGGCCCTCGAGCTGCGGTTTCTCGCCGGGCTGACGCCGGACGAGGCGGCCGCGGCCCTGGGCACGTCGAAGGCCACGATGGCGGTCGTGGTCCACCGGGCGACGCGCGCGCTGCGACGGGCCCTCGAGGAGGAGTCGCGCTCGTGAGCGATGACCTCCGCCGCCGTCTCGACGAGGCCGGGCGCCGCCCGGTCCAATCGCCGGACCCCGACTTCGCCGACGCCCTCGAGGATCGGCTCCGCGCGGTTGCGGCCAGCCTGCCGCCCGTGCCGCCGCCCTCGCCCCGCCGTGGCCGCCCGGTTGGCAGGTGGGTCGCGGCGGCGGGCGTCGCGGCCGTGGTCGTGGCCGTGGCCGCGCTCAGCCTCGGGCTGCTGCGACCGGACCCGACGCCCGGTCTGCGCCTGGCGCTCGCAGGGCCGGTCAACGTCGAGGTCGCCCTTGCCGACGGGACGGTGCTCGAGGACCCCGATGGGCTGCTGCTGCCCGAGGGCGCGGTCGTCACGGTGGGTGAGGGGGGCTCCGCGCGCATCGGGGACACCGTGCTCGGCCCGGGCGACGTCGTCACCGTCGAAGCCGATCGCCTGGAGGTGCGGCGCCGGTCGCCGGCGGCCGTCCGTGCCCGACCCCACGCCGACGCGCAGCCCGCGGCCGGAGGGGACGCGCGCGCCCGCCACAGCCAGCGCGCCGTCGGCCCGGCCGTCGATCGCCACCCCGTCGCCGGCCCCGCAGGGGACCGCCTCGCCGGTGCCGACCGCCGAGCCGACGCCCCGACCCGCCGGCACCGCGCCGCCGGCCCGCACCGCGCCGCCGGCGACGGCGCAACCCACGCCCACGCCCACGCCGGCGATCGTCCGCCCACGGCTCCGTGCCCGCCTCCTCGACGGGCCGCGGATCGCGGTCCGCTGGACGGAGACCAGCGGCGCGGCGAGCTACGTGCTGGTCGCCACCGCGTCGCGGTCGGGTCCCGCGCCGGATCCCGTCTATCCCGGCTCGCGGGTCATCGGCGAGTTCGCGGCCCCGCCGGATCGCGCCATCCGTCTCCGGGTGCGGGATGGCGTCGTCGAGATGCGGTTCATGGTGGTCGCGCTTCGCGAGAACGGCCGGGTGCTGCGACGGAGCCGGATCGTTACGGTCGCCATTCCCGTGGCGGGGGACACGATGGGCTCGAGCCCGGGCCCGAGCGCCACGCCGACGCCTGCGCCGACGCCCGTTCTCGAGCTCACGCCGACGCCCACGCCCACGCCGACGCCCACGTCGTCGTACGCGCCCTGAGGGCACCGGGCCGCGGCAGATCGCCGGGCTGCGGTTGTGCGTTGTCACCCTGCCGTGGATCGCAACCCGGTGCGGAATATCACCCCGGGTGGCGTTACGCACGAGATCCACCGCCCTGGCCGGCCGGGGTCGCTCCGGGAGGCGCCGCCCGTGCACGAGGCGGACGGTCTGCGGCCGGTCGCCGGCCGCGCGGCACCCGAACTGCGCCATAGCATCACCCCGGGCAGTATTCCGGCCGGCCTGCCGCCGAAGTGCGCCGTAGCATCGCCCCGGGCAGTATTCCGGCCGGCCTGCCGCCGATCCGGGCCGTGAGGCCGCCATGGGCGGTATTCCGGGCGGCCGGTCGGCCGCCGGCGGAGAGGCACTCGCCACACTCGCTGCACTCGCGGTGCAGGCGACCCTCGCGGCAAGCTGCACGCACAGCCGCGCCCGCCGCCGCGAACTCTGGCTCCGCCTAGTCCTCGGCCTCCTCGTGCAGCCAGGCAACGAAGGCGTCGTTGAACAGCGCGTTCTCGCCGCGGGCCGCCCGAACCCTGGCGATCGCCTCGGAGACGGGGACGCCCATGAACATCAGCGCCCGCGCCGAGACCACCCCGGAGCGGTTGAGGCCGGCCCAGCAATGGACGAGGACCCGGCGGCCCGCAGCCACCCGCTCGGCGACGGTGCGGGCCGCATCCCGGACGGCGTCGGCCTCCTCCATCTCGCCGTCCCAGATCGGGAGGTGGATCCAGAGCCCGTCGGGCCGCAGCCGTGGGCTCGGTGCCGCGGTCGACATCGAGACGACATCGTCGAACAGCCCCCAGTCGACGTCGCCCTCGGGGAAGTCGCCCTGGAACAGGCCGGGGACGACCTCGTCCCAGGTGAACGTCGCCGAGCCGGCGAACGCCGACGAGCCCGCGTCGTCGTCCCTCATCGCACCTCCCGGGCGGCTCGTTGCCGCGGTCGTCCTGATGGCGGTGTCGGCGGGCACCGCTCGTGCCAGACATGCTGACACGGCTCGGCCCGACACTCGCAGCATGGACGTGTACCGGCGTCTCATCAATCGGGACCTCCCATGGGCCGAGCGGTCTTGCGGCTCGAAGGTGCCGCTCGAATCGCGCGTGGAGGCTCGCGCGAACGCCCACGGCGGACGACACGGCGACGGGTCGCTCCGACCGTATCACTGCCGCCTCTGTGACCACTGGCACCTGGGGCATCGCCGTCGCCGCCATCCACGCGCCGCGGACCAGTGCGGCGCGACGCCGGCGGCCCGCCGCCGGCCCGAGGACGAGGTCGCGGTCTGGCTGGGCCGCGACTGGTGGACCGACCGACGGCGCCGCCATCTTCGCCCGGCGCGCGGCGACCACCCGTGGCGTGAGGCATGGGCGGCATGAGCGGCACGGCATGAGCGGACGGCGCGACCGGCACGGCCACATGAGCCGCCTGGACCGGCGTGACTTCCGGCCCGTCTGGACGGGCAGGGCGGCCGGTCCCCTCGACCCGGGAGGCGACGACGATCGCGAGACGGGTCGCGAGGACGACGACGATGTGGCGGATGGCATGAACACGGGTTCGGCGAGCAGGTCGACCAGGCAGGGCCGGGTCTGCCCCGGCTGCGGGTCGATCGCGATCGCCCGCATCCTGTACGGGTACCCGGGGTTCGGCCCGGAGGTGCAGGCCGAGGTCGATGCCGGCCGGGCCGTGCTCGGTGGTTGCCTCGTCTGGCCCGGCCAGGCCCAGCGCCGCTGCCGCTCCTGCGGCCTGCGGTTCCAGGCCGACGGGAGTCCCGAGCAGCTCCCGGAGTGCGGCCGGTGACGGCGATCGACCGCGACACTCCCGCCCTCGACCCGGCCCACGGCCTCACCGCCGAGCAGCGACGGATCGTCGAGTGGGAGGACGGGCCGCTCGTCGTCATCGCCGGTGCCGGCACCGGCAAGACGCGGGTGATCGTCGAGCGCGTCCGCCGCCTCCTCGAGACGAAGGGCGCGTCGGGGAGCTCGGGGCCCACGGCCGACCCGCTGACGCTCCCCCCCGCGGGGGCCACCGCCGACCCGCTGGCACTCCCCACCGAGGCCGCCGCGGCCGACCCCGACGACCCCTTCGCCGGCCCGCTCCTGCCCGAGCAGGTCCTCGTGCTCACGTACAACGTGAAGGCGGCGAAGGAGCTCGCCGAGCGCCTCGAGGCGGCCCTCGGCCCAGCCGTCCGCGCCCGCCTCGCGGTCGCCAACTTCCACAGCTTCTGTCACCGGATCCTCGTCGAGAGCGCGCCCGACGCCGGCCTCCCCTCGACCCCCGACGTCCTCGACGGCGTCGGCCAGGTGCTCCTGCTGCGCGACATCCGGCCCGCCCTGGCGCTCCTGTACTACGGCGGCGGCAACCCCAACTACTGGCTCGACCGCTTCGTCGGCTTCATCAATCGGGCGAAGGACGAGCTCGTGAGCCCGGACGACTTCGACGCCTTCGTCGCCGCCGAGCAGGCGGCATTCGAGGCGCGGTTCGGCTCGTACGACCGGGCGCTCGACCGCCTCGACGCGTTGGGCGCCATCGACCGGGGGCGGAAGGACACGCACGACGCCTACGCCGGCTTCCGCAGGGCCACCCGCGCGGCCGACGCCGGCGACCCGGCCGCCGACCCCGACTTCCACGACGTCGAGAAGATCGCCGACCGGGAGGCCCGGCGGGCCGTCTGGGGCACCGGCTACGCGATCGCGAAGAGCCGCCTGACCCCGGAGCAGCGCGAGGCGGTCGATCGCCTGGCCGCCACGTACGTGGCCGACGGCGCCGCCCTCGAGGTCCTCCGACTCTCGGAGCTGGGGCTCGTCTACCGCGCCTACGAGGCCGAGCGCGAGCGCCGCGGCGCCCTCGACTTCGGCGAGCAGATCGCCGCCGTCATCCACCTGTTCCGCCGCCGGCCGAACGTCCTGCGGCGCTGGCAGCGCCGCTTCCGGTACCTCCTCGTCGACGAGTTCCAGGACGCGAACGTCGCCCAGATCGAGCTCGTCGAGCTGCTCGGACGGACGCCCGACCGGCCGGACAACGTCATGGTCGTCGGCGACGACGACCAGTCGATCTACCGCTTCCGCGGCGCGAGCTACGCCGCGTTCGTCGAGTTCGACGCACGCTTCTCGGGCCCGCCGGCCCACGACCCGGCCGGCCCCGCCCCCGGGACGCCTCGCCGGATGCGGATCGAGGAGAACTTCCGCAGCCTGCCGCCGATCCTCGTCGTCGCCAACCGGCTGATCTGCCGCAACGACCTCCGCTACGAGCCCGACAAGCGCCTCGCGCCGAACCGGGCCGACGAGACCGCCCCGGCCGTGGAGCTGTGGACCTGCGACGGCCCCGACGACGAGGCCGCCGCGATCGTCGAGCGGATCCGGAGGCTCGCCCGGTGGGACCCGGCCGTCGGCGGGCGCCCGGCCGTGCCCTGGAGCTCGTTCGCCGTCCTCTACCGAAAGCACAAGCACCGCGAGGCGATCGTCGCCCGCCTGCGCGAGGAGAGCATCCCCTACACCGTGTCGGGCGGGCTCTCGCTGTTCGCCGCGCCGGAGATCCGCGACCTCGAGCAGGCCCTGCGGATGCTGGCCGACCCGTTCAGCGACGTCGCCATCGCCCGCGTCCTCACGGCCGGCCCCTGGCGCCTCGACGCGCTCGAGCTGCTCGCGATCACCCGGGCCGCCAAACGAGCCGGCTGCCACGTCCTGGAGCTCGTGCGCGAGGCGGTCGGGAGCGGCGAGGTGACGCTCGACGTGGTTCAGGCGGGAGGGAATGGGGCCAACGGGTCCGACAGCGTGCACGAACCGTCGGCCGGCACCGACACAGCCGCGCTCTCGACCGTGCCCGCGGGCGTCCGCACCGACGCCCCGGGACCCGGTCGCACGCTCGAGCTGGCGCCGGCCACGCGGGCCAAGCTCCGCCGCTTCCTCGCCACCCTCGACGAGCTGGTCCCGGAGGCGCCCCGCGAGGGCCCGTTCACCATCCTCGAGCGGTTCCTCGAGCGGACCGGGACGCTGCGCGACCTCCTCGCCGCCGACACGCTCGAGAGCAAGCGCTCCGTCACGAACGTCGCCAGCCTCATGCGGTTCGCCGCCGACTGGCAGCGCGAGCACCCCGTTCGCAGCCTGGCCGACTTCGTCGACTACCTCGACGCCTACCAGTCGGCCGGCGGCGAGCTGCCGACCAGCGTCGAGCTGGCCGAGGACGTCCAGGGCGTCCGCCTCATGACCCTCTACCAGGCGAAGGGCCTCGAGTACGACCACGTCTTCGTCCCGCACCTGCTCGACGGGGAGTGGCCCGTCCGCGCCGGCGACTGCGAGCCTCTTCCCGAAGGAGCTGCTGCGCGAGGCCGTGCCCGTCGGCGACCTCCACACCGAGGAGGAGCGGCGGCTCCTGTACGTGGCGATCACGCGGGCGCGCGAGACGCTCGTGCTCACGACCCACGGCGGACCGACCGCGCAGAAGGGCCCCAGCCAGTTCGTCGGCGAGCTCCGCGAGGAAGCCGGCCCCGAGCTCCTGGTGCACGACCGATCGGCGGCCGTCGCGACGGACACAGAGGCCGGTGCCGACCACGATGCCGAAGGCGAGCACGCCGCCGAGGCCGACGCCCGGGAGGACGGCGCCGGCGACGCCGGGAGCCACGCCGGCGCGCACGCAGTTGCCAGCATCGTCGCCCTGCCGAGCCCCCGTGAGCGGCGCACGCAGCTCCGCCTGCGCGCGACCGAGCTGCTCTCGCTCCTCGAGGGCGTCGCCGCGGACGACCCCGAGGCCGCCGCCGCCCGCGCGGCCCTCGTCGCCCAGCTGGCCGGGGTGGGGGAGGCGGTGACCGTGTCGGCCGACGCCGCCCGCGCCGCCGGCCTCGACCCGCTCACCCTGCGGACCGTCGCCGCCGACGCCGGTGTCGGGGCCAGCCTGCTCGCCGTCGCGCCGCTTCCGTCCGCGTTCAGCTACAGCCAGTTCGACGCGTACGAGCGCTGCCCCGCCCTGTACGCGTTCCGGCACGTCTACCGCATCCCGGTCGCCGACACCGTGGCCGCGTTCACGTTCGGCAGCACGGCGCACGCCGCGTTCGAGGCCTTCACGAAGGAGCGCCGGGAGCGCGCCGCGCGCGGTGAGCCTCCGCCGACCCGCGACGACCTCGCGCAGCACTTCGCCGCCGCCTGGAAGCCGACCGGCTTCCCCGACAAGGTCAGCGAGGACACGTACCGGCGCCGCGTCGGCACGCTGCTCGACAACTTCTGGACCGGCGAGGTCGCCGGCGCCGGCGAGGCGCTCCACGAGGAGCTGAAGTTCGAGCTGCGGCTCGAGCCGGCCGACGGGAGCCCGGTCGTCGGCATCGTCGGCTCGATCGACCGGATCGACGGCCTGCCCTCGGGCGGGATCGAGGTCCTCGACTACAAGACCGGCCGGCTGTCGAGCCAGAAGGGCGTCGACCAGAGCCTGCAGCTGTCGATCTACGCCCTCGCCTGCCGCGACGCCCTCGGTCTCGGGACGCCCGAGAAGGTCACGCTCTACTTCACCGAGGCGGCGATCCGGATGAGCACGACGCGCACCGACGAGCAGCTCGACGCCGCCCGCGACGATCTCCTGTCCCGGGCCGCGCGAATCCGCTCGGGCGACTTCCGGGCGACACCTTCGTCGAAGGTCTGCGGCTGGTGCGACTACCGGGCGATCTGCCCGAGCCGGGCGGGGTAGGGCATGACGACCGCGATGGGCGCGCGGCGTTGCCCCGTCGTCCGGTTGATGGCATGAGCGCCCCCGGCGGCCGGACCCTGCCGGCGTTCGACGTCTACGCCGAGCTGGGGCTCGGTCGCGACGCCACGGCCGACCAGGTGCAGGGCGCGTATCGCCGCCAGGCGAAGGTGCACCACCCGGACGTGGCAACCGACCCCCCGGCGGCCGAGGCCCGGATGAAGCGGGTCAACCAGGCCCGCGACGTCCTGCTCGATCCCGCGCGACGCGCCGAGTACGACCGCGCCAGGGCGACGACCGGCGCCCCGGCAGCGAGGCCGGGGGCTCCCGGTGCGAGATCGGCCCCGCGCCGGCCCGCCGCGAGCACCGCGCGGCCCGGCACATCGCGGTCCGGCGCGGCCGGCGCCTCCGGCACGGCCCCCGGACCGACCGGCACGGCCGGCGCCGCCGGGACGGCCGACGCGCAGGCGGAGCGCGAGCGCCGGGTCCGCGCCGAGCAGGAGCGACGCGCGCGCGTGCGGGCGGCACAGGACCGCTGGGAGCGGGAGGCCGAGGCGCGGGCCGCCCGCGACGTGGCTGCCCGGGCCGAGCGCCGGCGGGGGGAGGCCAGGGCTGCGTCGCACGCCGAGCGGCGCCGGGAGCCCGCGAAGGCGGCGCCGGCCGCCCCGGAGCGGCCGGGCGCGCGGGCGGCCGCGCGGAAGCCGGCCGCCCCGGCTCCGCATGCCGACGCCCGGGGGCCGGCCGCCCCGGCTCCGCATGCCGACGCCCGGGGGCCGGCCGCCCCGGCTCCGCATGCCTGGACGGACCTCCGCGCCTGGTTCGGGAGCCACGTCACGGTCGAAGTCCGGATCCTCGGCGACGACGCGATCCTCCGATGGAGAGCCTCCCGTGGCAGGGACAGGGCCTGACGGCCGGGCGAGTCGCCGTTCCCGCTCGTCCACGGCGACGACGTCGATCCCGTGGGGGGCCGCAGTCAGGCGGGATGCTCGCGACGCACCTTGCGGCCGCTCACACAGGGCTCGACCGTGGGTGGCGTGGCCTCACCAGCGGAAGTGGTTCACCACCAGGACCATCCCGACGATGCCGTCCGGGTACGTCTCGGAGATGCGCTCGATGGCGGCGACGATCGCCTGGGCGCGGAGGTCGTGCGTGGGGTCGTTCTCCCGGTACACGAGCAACAGCCCGGCATGATCCGGTGTCGCCTTGGCGAGCCGGGCGAAGTCGACGGCGTTCATCGTGAGAGCCGCCGTCCGACGCTCCTGCGCGTGGCGCCAGCACCGCTCGTCGGGCTCGCCGCGCAGGGGCGCCAGCACCTCGTGGCCGGCCGCGACGAGGCGCGTCGTCAGCTCGCGGCTGGCAACGTCCTCATCGAGGTAGAGGCGCACGCGGCTGCTCGTGGAGTTGGGCGGCAATCCGGTTCTCGGCCTCCTCGGCCGCGATCAGATCGCGTGCCGTTTCCGCGTAGCGGATCGCTTCGATGACCGCGTCGACCGGGAGGTCGAACTCCTCGGCAGCTCGCTCGGGCGTCCAGCCTTCGACTTCGGCGGTGCGTACGAGATCGCCGGCCGCCAGGTTGCGGCCCTTGATCCAGAGCTGGCGCCGCCAGGGGTGGTCGCGCCGGACGAGCCACTGCCAGTCCCGCCCGAGGCCCTCGAGCCCCGCGATCACCGGCTCCTCGAACCGCTCGGGGAGGCCGTCGTCGTCGGTGGCGATGACACGCTTGCCGCGACGCCGCGCGTCGACGACCCACTCGAACGTGTCGAGGGCGGTCGTCACCGCCTCGCTCACGACGCCGCGGTAGAAGACCCGGGCGGTCTCGCGGACGCGCGCCTCCGTCGCCTCGGGGACGTCGGCAGAGAGCCGGTGGCGGCGCTGATTGGTGCGTCGCGTCGCGCTCATGGCGCCAGATTGGTGCATATTCGTCGCCACGTCAAGGCTCGCCGCCGCGTCGGAGGCGGGCGAGCGGCGAGCGAACCCGATGTCGCGTCGCCGAGGGATGCCGGGCGCGACGGTTGGGCCTGTTCCGGGACGGTACTCAGCGACGCTCATCCCGCGCTCAACGGGGACTTCGCTGCAGACTCACCGTGGCCTCCGCGGTCGAGGGGCGACCCGCGGGCTCACGCCTGGGCCGGGTCCACCGCCTCACGAGGCTCTCGCAGCTGGGCGCGGGCGGGTCGGGCGTCCTACCCGGCCGCCAGCCGGAGCAGACGCAGCGCCTCCAGGAGCTGGGCGTCACCCGACCTCCGGAGTCGCTTTCCCGGCTGAGATCCGCCAGGTCGGCCGGCCTCACATGTCGCCAGCGTCGATCACACGTGGATCACCAGCAGTCCCGGCACCTCCACGTAGTCGTCGTCCTGGGTCACGACGGGGACGCCGAGGGCGATCGCGGTCGCGGCGATCCACGAGTCGTTGACCGGCATCGCGAGGCCGAGGTCGCGCAGCGTGACCCGGAGGCGTGCCCACGCGCCGGCAACCTCCTCGTCGATCGGCACCGGATCGAGCGCGAGCGCCGCGGTCAGGGTCGCGAGGCGTCGGTCCCGGGTGTCGAGGTCGCGGGCGGCCAGCACCCCGGCACGCAGCTCGCCGATCGTGACGACCGACACCGCGAGCCGGTCCGGCAGCGCCTCGACGCGCAGCGCTCGGCCCGACTCGTGGGCGACGAAGACGCTCGTGTCGGCGAGGCCGTCGCTCATGGTCGTGTCCCGCAGATCGTCGATCGATCCCGGCCCCCGTCGTCGAATGGCACCATCCGGCTCACTCGAACCGTGCCTCGTCGGTCGTGTCGGGGGCAAGGGCGCGGAGCTCGCTCCGCAGCGCCGCGTCGGCGGGACGGCGAAGGATCTCGCGAACGAACGCGTCGCGGGGCAGCCAGCGTGGCCGGCTCGCCGTTGCCGGCAACGGTGGCATCGATCGGCCCGGCTCCTCGCCCGACGCCAATCCGTATGCCGGCGCCGGCGCCTCGGCCGTCCGATGCCGCGCCGTGACGATGTCGATCCCGGTGCGGATCAGTCGCGCCTCGCTCCGACCCTCCAGCTCGGCAGCCTTCCCCAGGGCGGCCTTCTGCTCGGCCGTGAGGTAGACGGTCGTCTTCTCCATGCCATACACCATACCATACAGGGCTGGTAGTCGACCCCTCAGTCGGGCGTCGGCGGGGCGACCACCTGCACCGGAACCGGCACCGGCGCGAAGCCGAGCGTGTCGCTCATCGTCGCCAGCAGCGGCACCCGCACGAGCAGGTCGATCGCGACGTAGGCCAGGAAGACGAACGCCGGCCCGATCCCGTCCCAGATGAGCCCCGCCACAAGGGCCATCGCGGCGCTCATGAGCAGGCGGACGATCCGCGCGACACCGATCCAGCGGCCCATCTGGTCGGCCGGCACCAGCTCCCGCTCCATGGCCGCCTGGACCGGGCCGCCGAGGTAGAAGAACGCCTGGAGGCCGCCGGCGACCACGAGGAAAGCCGGCGTGGGCGCCCAGATGAGCACGAGGTTCGACAGGACGAACAGGGGGATCGTGAGGAACAGCACCTTCTTGCGACCGACCTGATCGGCGAGCCGGCCCAGCGGGATGGCGAGCACGATCGACACCAGGGCCGTCGCGGCCGCCATGGCGCCGAGGACGAACGCGTCGGCGCCCTTGACCTCGTGGGCGTACACCTGCGAGAAGGCGAAGACCATGCCCATCGGCAGCTGCCCGATCCCGGCGATCACGAGCCAGCGCCCGCGGTGTCGGCCCCGCAGGACGACCCGGAGGTCGCCGAGGAACGCGCCGCGGGCGAGGCCGCTCGACCAGCGCTGCGGCGACAGCTGGGTGAGCACGATCACGAACGTGACGACGGTGATTCCCAGCCCGATGACGAACAGTGGGCGGATCGCGTCGGGGTCGACGCCCCCGGACGAGGCGACCACGAACGCGCCGATGAGCGGCCCGATGATCCCCAGGACCCCGGCCCCGACGGTCTCGCAGACCATCATCGCGGTCGCCCGGTCGCGGTTCACCAGGCAGTTGCCGCAGATCGTGGCGCAGCTGTGGCCGCTGATCGAGTAGCCGAGCCAGTAGGCGACCATCGCCCCGATCGCCATGACCCAGCTCTGGGCGACCGCGTAGGCGAGGTACGAGACGGCGAGGAGCCCGATGCCGGCGAGGTAGAACGAGCGCGGACCGTGGCGGTCGATGAGCCAGCCGATGAACGGGCTGACGATGCCGGCGGCCACGAGCCCGAGGCTGTTGACGAGGCCGAGCTGGGTGGCGCTCGCCCCAAGGGCGACGATGTACACGGACAGGTACGGGAAGACGATCTGGTAGGCGAGGCGATCGAGCGACGTCCGCACGACCGTCACGTTCCAGTCGCGCTGCTGCCGCCGCATGAACGCGGCGGCGCCGCCGGGTCCGGGGAGCCGCGCGGCGGCCGTCGCCAGGAGCAGGGGCCCGCGCGGGCGGTCCGCGGCGTCGGGCGGGCCGGCCGATGGTCGGGCTCCGGCGTCGGGCGCGCTGTCGCTGGGGTCGAGGGTCATCGTCGGCCGACTGTGCCATGCGCCCGCCACCCGCCGATCGTGCCGTGGGTCACGATCCCTGCCGCCGTCCGGTCCCGGCTCGGCCCGGCGGTGCGACCCGGGGCGGGCGGGTCGCCGCTCGGCGCGGCCGGCGGCAGCCGGTGGCCTGCACGCGGCCGGCACGCGGCCCGGCGCCCGACTCCAGCCACGCTGGTGTTACGTCCGCCGACGACACGTCGGGCGGTCCATCCGCGGCCGCGTCACCAACACGCCTGGAGGAGCGGCCGCAAGCGGCGATCCAGGGCCTCGGGGCCGCGGGAACCCCCTGGCAGGGCGTGCCGCGGACGTAGCACCAATGGCGCTGGAACCAGGCCGGGTGGTGGCGGTTGCGCCGGCCAACAGCCCCATCCGTGGGCGCGCGGGACGCTAGTCTGGTCGCGTGGCCCGCTACCGCGTTCTCGCCTGGCGCGACATCCCGACGCAGGTCCGCGTGACCGACGAGACCGGCGCACGCGCGGACCGGGCGATGCCGCGCTGGTTCATGCAGGAGATCAGCCGGATCACGATGCGCGAGGGTCTCGCCGGCACCGACGCCTACCTGGCGGCGTTCGCCTGGTCGGACGAGGTCGAGCGCGACGGCGCCGTCGACGAGGTGGCCGACGCCCTCGTGGCGGAGCTCGCTGCCGCCTGGGGGAGGGCGCCGGACGGCCACACGCTCCGGGCGGCAGGGCGCGCGGATGCCGCCGCGCCCGGGACGGACGGCGACGAGGCCGGACCCGGACCCGGGCCCGGATGACCCGGCCGCCCGACTCCGTGCCGATCCGGCTCGCGGCTCCCGCGGAGATCCCCGAGCTGGCCGGCGTCCTGGCCCGCGCCTTCGCCGCCGACCCGATGACGCTCTGGCCGCTCGGAACAGCCGACGACCCGCCGGGTCGTATCCGGGCGATGTTCGAGATCGTCGACACCGCGTTTGCCGCGGAGGGCTGGATGCACGTCGCCGCCGGGGGGCTGGGCGTCATGAGCCTGCTCCCGCCCGGCAGCGACGACCGCGAGCGGGCGATCGGCGAGGCCATCGCCCCCGCCCTGGCCGTCGCGCTCACGCCGGACGGCGGCGCGCGCTACGAGCGGTTCTGGGCCTGGATCGACGCGACGATCCCGCCCGAGCCGCACTGGCTGCTCGACCAGCTCGCCGTGGAGCCGGCCGCGCAGGGGCGGGGGATCGGCGGCGCGATGCTGCGGTTCGCGATCGACCGGGCGCAGGGTGACGGCCTGCCGCTGATCCTCGAGACGGGCGTGCCCGCCAACGTGCCGCTGTACGAGCGGTTCGGGTTCCGCGTGACGCTCGAGGCCGACGCGCCCGACGGCGGGCCGCGCATCTGGTTCATGCGCCGCGACCCGGGCTGACCGCGGCGAGGGCCGACGCCGGGGGACGGCCGTGCCGCCGACGCCGGACGGCCGTGCCGCCGCACACACGGCCGTGCCGCCGGGCGGGCGGGCGAAGGTGCGACCGACCGTCCCGCCAGGCGCGCAACGTGGTGGCGTCGTCGGCTCCCGCGTCCATACTCCGCCGACCGGCCGGCAGGCGCGGGGCCCATCGGGTCCCACCAGCGCGGCGTCCCCATGCGGTCGCCTCGACCGTCGCGCAGGGCCAATGGCGAGACCGAGCCGTCCGGGCGGGGCGCGACTGCGCCCAGGGGGGATCTCGTGACCTTGGACCACGCAGCGACGGTGCGACGCGCGTACGACCTGATCGGCGCCGGCGACCTCGAGGGGTTCGGACGGCTTCTGGCCGACGACTTCGTCGACCACGAGGAGCTGCCCGGCCTCGCCCCGACGAGAGACGGGGTCCTGGCCTTCTTCCGGATGCAGCGGGCGGCGTTCCCGGACATGCGCATGGACGTGCAGGACATCGTGGCGAGCGGCGAGAAGGTCGTCGCCCGCGTGCGGTACGTCGGGACCAACCGCGGCGAGTTCATGGGCACGCCGGCGACCGGCA
Organism: uncultured Chloroflexia bacterium; assembly: GCA_963736545.1. Classification (GTDB taxonomy): domain Bacteria; phylum Chloroflexota; class Limnocylindria; order Limnocylindrales; family CSP1-4; genus CTSoil-043. The sequence goes on along the minus strand of CAVTPA010000001.1, from coordinate 1,416,641 downwards.
AGACCGTCGACGTGCAGCTCGTCGACATCTTCCGCTTCGGCGACGACGGCCTCGTGCACGAGCACTGGGGCGTCATGGACCAGCTGACGATGATGCAGCAGCTCGGCCTCGTGCCGGCGGGACCGCCCGCCTAGAGCGAACGACGATCCGAAGAGGGCGCGGAGAGATGACGGCCGCGGCCGACGCGCCGGCCGGCGAGCGGTATCTGCTGCTCGCCGACATCTCCGGCTACACGGGCTTCATGGCCGGCATCGAGGAGATGCACGGGGTCGACTTCAGCGCGGGCATCCCCGCTGCCTATGCGGTCCTCGGCGGCCTCCTCGGTGCCGTGATCGAGGGCCTGGAGCCCGACTTCGCCGTCGTCAAGCTCGAGGGCGATGCCGTCTTCGCCGCCGCGCCGGCGGCGAGCCTCGACGGCCGCGGCGACCGCGTCCTCGAAGGACTCGGGGGGATGTACCGGGCGTTCGTCGACGGTCGCACGCGCGCCATCCCCTCGAGCGACCACCTCTGCACGGCCTGCCCCGCCGTCGCCCACCTCGACCTCAAGGTGGTGCTCCATCGGGGGCATGCCGTGCGCCAGCTGGTCGGCTCCGGCAGCGACCTGCTCGGCCCGGCCGTGACGGTCGCCCACCGGCTGCTCAAGAACACCATCCGCGAGCGGATCGGCTTCCGCCCCTACCTGTTCCTGACCGACGCGGCGGCAGCCGGGCTCGGAGTGCCGGAGGTCGGCCTCGAGCACGCGGAGGAGTACCCGGACGCGGGCCGGGTCAAGGGACGCCTCCTGGAGCTCGGCGACTCGCTCTAGCACGCGTTCTGCCGTGGTCCGCGGGGCCGACGGCTACAATCGCGCCACGCCATCGACCGGGATGTCGCCGGCGTCCCGCATCCAGGAACCGTCGACTCGTGCGCTTCGCCCACGTCCCCAAGAACAGCCTGATGCTCATCGCCGGCCTGGTCTGGTGCGCGGCGGGCGCGATGGTCTGCCTGGTCGGGCTCCCACTCGCGCTCCGGCTCGCGCCGTCGATGCTGATCCTCGTTCCCCTCGCCGTGGCGATCTTCGCCGCGTTCTACTTCCTCGTCTTCTCGCCGCTCGTTCGGAAGCACACGGGTCGGATCCGCGAGCGGCCGGAGGACCGGCTCCCCTTCTGGAGCTTCTTCAACCCCTCGTCGTGGGCGGTGATGGCGGTGATGATGGGCGGCGGCATGGCACTCCGCCTGTCGCACGTGGTGCCGGACTGGGTCATCGCCTTCTTCTACAGCGGGCTCGGCCTCGCGCTCCTGCTGTGCGGCATCCGGTTCCTGGGCGTCTTCGCGCGCAGGGACGTCCTGGCCCCCGAGGTCGACCGGGCCCGCAGCGACCGCTGACCGGGCGGGCGCAAGCCCATCGGCGATCCGCTCAGTCCACCGTGAGCGTCTTCGAGAGGTTGCGCGGGAAGTCCGGGTCGAAGCCGCGGCGCACGCTCACGTGGTACGCGAGCAGCTGCAGCGGCAGGACGCCGAGCAGGGCGTTGACCTGCGGGTCCGACTCCGGGATCGCCACGAGGACGTCGCCGTTGGCGCGCAGGCGCGGATCGTCCTCGGCGATCGTGATGGTCCGCGCGCCCCGCACCCTGACCTCGTTCATGCCGCTGATGACGAGCGGGACGTCGGCCGGGCCGGCGACGAAGATGATCGGGAAGCCGGCGGTCACCGCCGACAGCGGGCCGTGCTTGAACTCGGTCGAGAGCATCCCCTCGCAGTGCGCGTACGTGATCTCCTTGAGCTTCAGGGCCCCCTCGAGCGCGATCGGGTAGGTCGCGCCGTAGCCGAGGCAGTACAGGTTGTCCCAGGCGTCGATCTCGGCGGCGATCTCCTCGACCTGGCCGGCCACGGACGCGATCGTCTCCTCCATGAGGTCCGGCACGCGGGCCAGGGGGCCTGTGTCCCGGCCCGCCAGGCGGTGGGCGAGGAAGAGGAACGCCAGGACCTGGTTCGTGAACGTCTTGGTCGCCGGCACGCTGATCTCGTAGCCGCAGCCGAGCGGCAGGCAGAGCCGGGCGGCGCGCGTGAGCGTCGAGCCGACCACGTTGGCCAGGCCGAAGACGGTCATGCCGCGCCGCTCGGCCGCCTCGAGGGCGTTGAGCACGTCCTTCGTCTCGCCCGACTGGCTGACGAAGACCCCGACGTCCTCGGGGCCCACCGCGGGCGCGTACTGGGCGATGAACTGCGGGGCCAGCACGGGGATCGCGGCCCGCCCGGCGAGCTGGGCGAAGTAGACGGACCCGACCGACGCGGCGTGGAAGCTCGTGCCGCAGCCGATCAGGTAGAGATGCCGGGCGCTGCGCATCTGCTCGACGAGGGGCGCCACGTCGGCGCTCGCCTCCAGCAGGTGGAGGAGCTCGCGGGCGACCTGCGGCTGCTCGTGGATCTCCTTCTCCATGAAGTGCGCGTAGCCGCCCTTCATGACCGCGTCCATCGACTCGGTGACCGTCTCGACCGGGCGGTCGACGAGGCTGCCGTCCTCGACCGCGCGAACCTCCACGCGGTCGGCCCACAGCGTCACGATCTCCCCGTCGGCCGGTCGGATCACGGTCCGGGTCAGCGGCAGGATCGACGGCAGGTCCGACGAGACGCAGGTGAAGCCGTCGCCGATCCCGACGACGAGCCCGGACCCCTTCTTGAACGCGTACAGCCGATCGTCGTCCGCGTGCCCGATCACGAACGCGTAGTCGCCCTCCAGGTCGCCGTACGCGAGGCGGATCGCGTCGACGAGCTCGTGGCCCCGCCGGACGTACCGCTCCACGGCATGGACGCAGGTCTCGCCGTCGTTGTCCGAGCGGACCGTCATGCCCTCGGCCGCGAACTGGACGCGGAGCTCGGCGTTGTTGACGACGTTGCCGTTGTGGGCCCCGACCATCGCGCCGTCGGAGTCGAGGTGCGGCTGGGCGTTGACCTGCGACGGCTCGCCGAACGTCGCCCAGCGCAGCTGCGCGATCCCGCGACTGCCGCGCATCGCGGCGAGGTCGTGGCGCTCCGCAACCGCGTCGACCTTGCCGACGTCCTTGCGCAGGTCGATCGCGCCGTCCCGGAAGGTCGCCGCCCCCACCGAGTCGTAGCCGCGGTAGGTGAGCCGCCGCGCGGCCTCGACGAGGATCGGCCCGAGGGCCTCCTCCCGGTCGGTCACGTAGCCAAAGACGCCGCACATCCCTGTCGTCTCCCGGTTCAGCGCATCAGCGGGATGAACGTCGCCTCCGCCCAGTCGAGGGCGGACGACGCGTCGTAGTCGATGTCGGGCCGCAGGAGCGGTCGTACCTCGTCGAGGAATGCTCTGGTTCGCTTTGCGGCCAGGTTCGCACGCAGCTCGCTGGCCCGGATCATCGGTCGACCGGCGGCGGCCTGGTACACGCCGAGGAGCGCCACGATCCGCGCCGGGTCGGGGTCGGCCCGTTGCGTGGCCCACCAGAGATCGAACAGGTCGCGGCCCTTCCTGCGCTGGTAGAGCGCGCGCAGCTTGGTGGCGAGGAGCTCGTCGAGCTCGTAGGTCGGCACGGCGGCGCTGTTGCCGACGGGTGGGTCCGGGACCGCGTACAGCCGGGGCACGACGTGGCCGTGGTGCTCGTGGCTGTTGATCTCGACCTTCACCCGCCGCCTCACGCCGTTCTCGGTCTCAAAGCGGAAGGTGACCCTCGGGTGTTCCGAGGTGTCGGACCGGACCGGGCCGATCCAGCCGAGAAGGCGCCGCAGGCGGCTGAGCGTCGGGCCGATCGGACCCGGCACCCGTTGGACGAGGTCGATGTCCTCGGAGTAGCGCGCGGCCGGAGACAGGTGCAGCTTGTGCAGCGCGGTCCCGCCGCGGAACGCCAGCGCGCCCTTGAGCTCGTCGTCGCGGAAGATGTCGAAGAGGGCCAGCGTGATGACGAGGTCCTGCTCGACGTCGTCGTCGTCGGCCCAGGGGGCGACGGTGCGCCATCGAACGATGTCGACGCGGGGAAGCACCCGTCAATCCGCCTCTGGCTCGACGTTGACGACAACGCGCCACCGGCCGTCTCGCTCGTCGGAACCCTTCGTGACCGGCTCGCCCGGAGCAAAGGGAACCCATCCAACGCGACGCTGACCGAGTGCGGCCTCGAGCTCGGCCGCCACGTCGTCGGCGCCGACACGCGAGAGGAGGTGTCCGAGTCGCTGCAAGTCCGGCGTCGCGGGCTCGATCCCCAGCGCGCTCCGCATGCCCGCCCTCCGCATGGACGGCGCGAGGTCCCGGAGCACGGTGAGGACGTTGTCCCAGCCGCCTGAGCGGGCCGGGTATCGGATGAGGTCGAAGCCGATGACCTCGGGCGTTGCCACGCGGACTCGCCCGGATGGCGTGGTGACGAGCTCGACCGGTGCCCGGCCAGCGGTGCGGCGGACGACGAACTCCACGGCCAGCCGACCGACGCGGATCGGCCGCCGCGGGCGAGACACGACCACCTGGACGGCCTGGGCCGCCTGGGCCGACGCGCCATGGATCGAGGCTGCCGTCAGGAGCCCGACGTAATAGGGCAGCTCGAGGTAGGTCATGAGCGGGTCGAGGAACAGGCGCCACGACGGTGTGCCGACGCCGCGATCCTCGAGGGGCAGCACGACGTGGAAGCCCCGAACCGGCGAGGCGATGATGCGGTCGGCCTCGGCCCGATCCAGCGCCGCGGCGGTCCCCGCGGGCGAGATCAGGTTGTGGTGGACGCGCGCCTCGGCGGTCGTGAACGTGTAGTGGCCCTCGGATGGGAGCGCGAGCATCCACTCGCGCAGCGAACTCATGCGCACAACTCTACGCCACGCGTCGAGTTGCGCGAACGAATTCGCGCCGGGCCAACGAGCGGCGGCGCCCGTTTCGCGTCCCTCGTGCGCCCCCTGGCTCAACACCGCGCCGCGGCCCATGATCCGGATCTTCCGTCCGGGCGATCGAAGGCGCATGATCGCCCGCACGCGACCCCGGGCGGGCAGCCCGGGAGGTGTCGGCACGTGGGGGGATCGACCGTTGGCTCGTTCGCAGGCGAAGTCGCTCGAGGATCCGGACGAGGTTCGCCCGACCCCGTTGGGGCGCATCGACATCTACAACCTCGACGACCTCGTCATCGGCAGGATGGTGTTCGAGCCGGGCTGGCACTGGCTGGAGCACGTCCAGCCCATCGCGGGCACGAGCCTGTGCCAGTACCACCACGTGGGCATCTGCGTCTCCGGGCGGCTCGCCAACCGGCTCGAGGACGGAACGGTCAGCGAGGTCGGCCCGGGGATGGTCTTCGAGATCCCGCCCGGCCATGACGGCTGGGTCGTCGGCGACGAAACGTTCGTCGCCTACGACGTCGCGGGCGTCCGCTCGTTCGCCAGGGTCGACGAGAGCGGGCAGCGCGTGCTCGCCACCATGCTGTTCACCGACATCGTCGACTCGACCGCGCTCGCGGCGTCGGTCGGTCCAGCCCGCTGGCGGGAGCTCGTCGGGATCCACAACGAGCGGGTCCAGGCGGAGCTCGACCGCTTCCGCGGCCGCCTCGTGAAGACGACGGGCGACGGCGTGCTGGCCCTCTTCGACGGCTCCGAGCGGGCCGTCCGCGCGGCGGCCGCGATCTGCCTCGCGGCGAAGTCGCTCGGCCTGACGATCCGGGCGGGCGTCCACACGGGCGAGGTCGAGCTGACCGCCGGCGACGTCCGCGGGCTGGCGGTCCACGTCGCCGCGCGCGTCATGGCGCTGGCCGGGCCGAGCCAGGTCTACGTGTCGGCCACGACGCGGGAGCTCGTCGCCGACTCGGGCCTGGCGTTCGTCGACGCCGGGGCCCACGAGCTCAAGGGGGTCTCCGGGGCGCGGCAGCTGTACTGCCTCACCGCGACCGAGCCGGGGTGACGGCGGCGCCCGGGGGTGCCCAGCGCCGGGTCAGGTGCTCGAGGCCAGACGAGAAGCACGGCAGAGGAGGCCTGCGCATGCTCAGCGATCATCCCGTGTTCCCGATCCTGCTGTCGACCGACATGGCGGCAAGCCGGACCTTCTATCACGACACCCTCGGGCTGGAGATCCTGGCGGAGGACGACGAGCGCATCGTCCTGCGGTGCGGTGGCGGAACCCAGCTGGCGATCACGCGCAGCACCATCGGCACGGCCGACACCCAGACGCAGATGGCCTGGCGCGTGCCGGACGTGCGGGCGGCGCTCGCCGACCTGCGGGCTCGAGGCGTCCGCATCGAGGAGTACGAGGCGCCCGATCCGGTGACGGTGGATGGAGTCGCCGACATGGGCCACTCCTGGGCGGCATGGTTCATCGACCCCAGCCGTAACGTGCTCTCGGTCGTCCAGCCGAAGGGCTGACGAGCCCGGCAAAGCGGAGAGGCGCGCTACAGGGTCGGGCGGACGACACCCAGTCGGGTCTCGATTGCCGCTCGCTCGGCGATCTCGGCGTCGGTGGCGACGCCGGCCTGCTCGAGGAAGCGGATCGCACGCGCGATCCAGAACGGCACGTCGAGCTGCTCGAGGATCGTGAGCTGCTCGCGGACCCGATCGGCGACACGCTCGGGTTCGCCAACCGCGGCGAGGTCGCGCCTGGCGCGGACGAGCTCGAAGGCCGCGGTCGTCGTGGGACTCGGCGAGTCGGGCGAAAGGGGGGCGGCGCCGGCCCCTGCCAGGAGCTCGTCGATCCAGTCGAGCCGCCCGGCCTCGAACCACGCGTCGACGATCGCGTCCGTCGCCGCGATCCACGCGTAGCCGCCCATGTCGAGCCAGATCCGGAACGCGGGCCGGACGTGCTCCAGGTCCGGTGTCGTGGCCGCGCCGACGCCGCCCGCGGCTCCGTGCAGGGCCGCGCCCGCGTGGAGGACCCGTCCGTAGGGCGAGTCCGGCAGCCTCCCGGTGCGCTCGTGGAACCACGCCGCCGCGTGCTCCAGGACATCGGTCCGGCCGCGGAGGGAGGCGGCGGGGAGCAGCGCCGACCAGCTCCGCACCGAGATCCGGTCGTAGCCGTGGCGCTCACCCAGCTCGACCGCCCGCAGCCCGGCGTCGACGGCCGCGTCCCAGTCGCCGCTGCCGAGCCCCGCCTCCGCGACCACCTGGTCGATCCAGCCCAGGCGCTCGACGAACCCGCGCGCCAGCGACAGCTCGCGGGCGGGCTCGAGGATGTCGGGCACGTCGGCGGGTCGCGACTCCATGCGGTAGCCGGCGACCGCGATCCGAGCGCTCACCTCGGTCAGCGCGTCGTTCCGCGCTCGGGCGATCGCCCCGAGCTCGACCCAGTCATCCACGGTCGCTTCGCCGGCCTCGCCCCGCGCGCGCACCAGGTCGCGCCGGAACTCGTACTCGGCGTCGGCGTCGCCGGCGGCCCTGGCGGCGTCGATGGCCCGCTCGCAGTCGCGGACCCACCCCTCTGCCTCGTTCGTCTCCCCGGTCCGACCCCGGGATCTCGCGAGGCGGACCCGCGCCGTGTCGAGGTCGTCGAGATCGCCCATCTCCTCGAGTGCCGCGTCGCCCAGTCGCCACGCCTCGGTGAAGCGGATGCGCTCGAAGTGAAGCGTTGCCAGCGCCTCGACGGCTCGGGCGAAGAGGGCGCGCCACCCGGAGTCGCCCACCGCGCGAGCCGCGCGCGCTGCGCCGACCGCCCTCTCGAGCACGTCGACGGCCTCCAGGGCCCCGCCGCTCGGTGCGAGGGCCCGCCCGAGGAGTGTCAGCCGGCGGCTCAGCTCGGCCGGCGACTCGGCCGGCGTGGCGGCCACCGCCCGCCGGAGCTGGCTCGCGGCCGCCGCCACCGCGCCGTCCCGCAGTGCGCGGACGCCGGCGCGCTCCAGCCAGTCGGCGGCGAGGCCGGCGCATGTCGTCCGGTCGAGGCCGTCGCCGACGTCGGAGGCGAGGGCGGGCAGGCTGTCCAGCGCGTCCGCGTAGTGGCCGCCGACGATGCCCGCGACCTCGCCAACGCGTTCGCCGGCCGCTCGCTCCAGCCAGCGCGCGAGCCGAACGTGGAGGAGCGCTCGCTCGACCCGGGCCAGGCTCGCGTAGCCCGCGTCGCGAAGGAGGGCGTGGCGGTAGGCGAACATGTCGCCCTCGACCGGATCGCGCTGCGGCCCGGCAACGAGGTCGCGTCGGCGGAGGGTCTCGACGCCGGCCCGGCCGTCGGGCACGCCCAGCGACTCGAGGGCCGCGAACGGGAAGCGCCGGCCCGCCACGGATCCGCGCCGGGCTGCCTGGCGCGCCGACGGCGGGAGGTCGTCGAGCTGGGCCGCGTAGATCGCCTGGACCGTGGCCGGCAGCGGGACGTCCGCCGCCGGGACCGCGAGCCGCCACGTGCCGCCGTCGTGCACCAGGGTTCCTACGCTCACCCACGTCCGCAGCAGCTCCTCGATGAACAGGCAGTTGCCGTCGGAGTGCTCCGCGATCGTGGCCGCCAGCGTGTTCGGCACGGCGTCGCCGACGAGCGCGGTGACCAGGGCGCGCGCCGTGTCCGGGCGCAGCGTCGGCAGGTCGAGGCGGAACCGGTCGGTTTCAGGGTCGGCGCTGCCGGCGGCCGGCAACCGCTCGAGCAGCGACGGCCTGGCCGTGACGACGACGAGGCGCGCGCCGGCGAGGTCGTCGACCTGCGCGGCCTCGAGGAAGGCGAGGAGGTCGTCGTCCGCCCAGTGGGCGTCCTCCACGATCCACGTGCGAGCGAGTGGCGCGCTCGGCACGGCCGCGCCCATGCCGGCCGCGCCCGTGCCGTCGAGCGCATCCAGGGCGTCGAGCCAGGCGCGGAACCGGGCGTCCCGGTCGGCGGAGCCCGGGGTTGGCAGACCGGAGGCGGGCCCTGTCGGCGGACCTGAGGCGGCCGCGGGCGCCACGAGGTCGACGACCTCGGCGGCGACGACGCTCGCCCGCTGTCTCCCGATCCCCGCCGCCTCGAGGCGGTCCCGGATCGTCGCCCGCGGATCGTCGCCCACGTCCTCCGGGGAGCCGTCGCCGCCCAGGCCGAGCGAGACGCGGAGCAGCTCCGCGATGGGTGCGAACGGCACCGAGGCCTCCGGCCGCAGCCGGACGCGACGGACGACGGCGCCGCGCGCGGCGGCATCGGTCGCGAACTCGTCGAGGAGGCGCGTCTTGCCGACGCCCGGTGGGGCAACGACGAGCCAGCGCTGGGGCCGCCCGGTCGCAGCGACCTCGTCGAGCGCGGCGAGCAGCCGCCCGAGCTCGACGTCGCGCCCGAGCATCGGCGCCCGCAGATCGCCCATCGCGAGCTCGCGCGATCGCTCGGCCCGGACGTCGACGGCGCGGGCGACCCGCACCGGCTCGCTCTTGCCCTTGAGATCGAGCGACGGCAGCCGCTCGAACTCGATCGCGTCTTCGACGGCGAGAGCGGTCGACTCGCCGACGAGGATCGTGTCCGGCGCCGCGGCCGCCTGGAGGCGGGCCGCCGTGTTCACCGTGTCGCCGGTCACCTGTCCCCGGTGGGGTCCCGCGTCGGCGTAGACGACCTCCCCGGTGGTGATCCCGACGCGCAGGCGCAGCTCGCCCGGCGCCAGCGCGAGGCGGGCGCCCAGGTGCTCGATGCCGTTGAGGAGGGCGAAGCCGGCCCGGACGGCGCGCTCCGGGTCGTCGTCGCGTGCGCGGGGCACCCCGAACACGGCCATCACGGCGTCGCCGACGAACTTCTCGACCAGCCCGCCGTATCGCTCGATCGTCTCCCGGACCGAGGCGAAGTACGCATCCTGGATGGTCGCGACATCCTCGGGATCGAGCCGCTCCGAGAGCGGCGTGAAGCCGACGAGGTCGGCGAACAGCACGGTGACGATCCGCCGCTCGACGGAGCGGTCCAAGCCGGGCGAGTCGGAGCCTTGCCCGCCGGTCATGGGTCGACTCTACGCGCGCGGGGCAAGCGCGGCGGCCCGCCGATACCGCGTCCCGCTTCAGAAGCGAAGGTCCCCGTGCCGTTGGCCTCCAGGCAATCGGCCGGGAGGCGACGGATCGCCGGAGGTCCCTGCACCGTGGGGCGTCGAGATGCCGGTGATCTGGGACGACGGCGTGCTCGTGACGTGCGCCCGCACGGCTCGCGAAGGCCCCGGGACCCGGTGCTACACTCCGGCTCGAGGCGGTGACCGGTTCGTGATCCCGCCACCAGTCCGTCTCGGCGTCCCGCCGCTCTTCGCCCCGGCGCATGCCCGCCGCCGTGATCGTTCCCGAGCAGGAACCCCAGGCCTGGACCCCGTCACCCGGAGGGTGCCTCGATGACCAACTCTGCCCCGACTGCGACCGCGACCGGCTCGACCGCCCCTCCCCCCATCGCTCCTGAGCGAGCCCGCTCGCTGAGCCGCTGGAACCGCTTCCTGGTCTTCGCCCACGGGGGCCAGTTCGTCCTCATGCTCCTGGTCTCCGGGACCGCCGTGCTCTTCGAGGTCGTCGTGCCGACGGCCCGCCCGGTCCTCGACCAAGACGGCAACTTCACCGGGATCGAGCCGTCGAGCGTGCTGCTCGTCTCGTTCCCGCTCGTCTACCTGATCGCCAGCTTCTTCCTCATGAGCGCGATCGCCCACGCCTCCGCCGGCTTCGTGCTGCGCGGCCGCTACGAGGCGTGGCTCGCCCGGGGCATGAACCCCCTGCGCTGGGTGGAGTACGCGTTCTCCTCGACGGTCATGATCGTCGCGATCGCGTACCTCAGCTTCATCACCGAGTTCCCGGCGCTCGTCGCGATCGCCGGCTGCAACGTCGCGATGATCCTCTTCGGCTGGAGCATGGAAGCGGGTAACGAGGGCCGGCTGGCGAAGGGCGAGCGCATCGACTGGAAGCACTTCATCTTCGGGTGCATCGCCGGGGCGGTCCCCTGGATCGCGATCTTCTCGATCGTCTGGGCCTACTCGGCCCAGGAGGGCCTGCCGGCGGAGGCCGGGATCCCGGGCTTCGTGTACGTGATCATCGCCAGCCTGTTCGTCGCCTTCAACATCTTCGCGATCACGATGGTCCTCCAGTACGGCAAGGTCGGCCGCTGGAAGGACTACCTCGTGGGCGAGAAGACGTACATGGTGCTGAGCCTGGTCGCGAAGTCGCTGCTGGCCTGGCAGGTCTGGTCCGGGACGCTCCGCCCGCAGTAGCCCCCGCCAGAGGCCACCGCCGAGGGACGGCCCGGCGGCCCCGACGGGCCCGCGGTCACGAGAGCGCTGCCGCGATCGCGGCCCACGACGCGTCGTCGGGATCGCCCTGCGCCCGGGCGAGGATGGCTCCGTCGCGCGTGACGACGAGGGCGTGGACGTCGCGGCCGTCGGCGATGGCGAGCGGTCGTCGGAAGGCCGCCAGGTCGGTGTAGAGGGTGATCGTCCGGGCGAGCACGTCCGGGTCGCCGATGCCCGCCGCCATGCCGCCGTCGATGAAGCGGCGCGCCAGCTGCCAGCGGGTCGAGAGGACCGGGAGCTCCACGACCGCGACGGGAAGCACGTCCGCGGCGCCGCGGATCGTCGCCGGGACGCCCGCGGCGACCGCCCGGGCAATCCACCGGTCGACGATCGCCTGGTGCCGCTGCTGAAAGGCGACGACGGCGAGCGTGCGCCCGGCCGGGAAGTCGGTGGGCAACGTGACATCGACACCGAGGAGCGAGCGGCCCTTCACGACCGGGAACCGCGCGGAGGCCTGACCACCCGTCGAGCTCATCGGCACGAGCGTATCGGATGCGTCGGGACGCCGTCCCTGCGTCGGGTCGACCGCCGTCGACCCGGGCCCGGTCGCTGGGTCTCCGCACGTAGTTGTGTTCGCGCCGCTCGGGATCGGGGCCTCCTCGGGCCCGTCACCTCAGCGTCTCGACGTACTGCTCGAGGCCGGCCACCATCTCGTTGCAGTCGGCTCGAAGGGCCTGCACGTACTCCAGGCCCCTCAACAAGGCCGTGGTCTCCAAGAGATATGCCTCCGCATCCCCGACCGGGGGCGAGGGCTCGCAGGCAGCGACCAGGAACGACCCGGCCAGCCCCAGCAGGACGGCGCCGCGAATTGCTCGGCTCATGCACCTTGCGACGAGGGAGCCAGATCAGCGGCCGGGTGACTGGGGCCGCTACGGGCGAGGTGTGTGCAGCGGGCCCGCGAGTGCCCGGTCCCAGGTGACGACAACCTCCCGGAACCGCGCCACCGAGCGCACGGCTCTCCATCCGCGCCCACCCGCTGAGCAGGATCGCGCGGCGCCCGCTCGCCCGCACCGCGTCCACGACGACGCGGGTCAACGCAGCCGCGTCGCTGCTCGTCATGTCCCGAATCCGATCGCCAGCGGCGGCGCGCCGGCCTCGAGGAACGCCGTCAGCTCGTTGGGCGGCTGCCAGGCACCGCCCTCGCCAGGAGCCAGTACCCGGTCACGGAGGGGCTGGCCGGGCCCTCGACACCGGCGAGATCCTCTCGACCCACCTCATCGAGCCGGACCGCCGCTATTGGCGCAACCAACGAAGAGACCGTGTCGCGACAAGGCTCGCCGGCCTGGTCCGGGAGTGACGGCGACCGGCTGGCCGTGGTCAGGTCTGGAGGCGGACCTCCCGCCAGGTCGAGCAAGAACCGCGTGTATCGAGCTCTCTGGCCGAACAGGTCCGCGATGCCCGGCTCGTCGGACCGCCGCGAGGAGCTCCAGCGGCGGGCCGGTGAACCCCGAACGGAGAAGGAGCGAGCCTACGTACCCGGTGCGGACATCGAGGGCAGCGGCGCGTCGTCGGCCAGTGCAAGGGGTCGGCGCGAAGACTGTCGGCGGCCAGCGCAGTCCGCATGAGCGGGTGGCCCCAGGTCTGGTCACCTCGGAGTGGTGGGAGGACGGTGCTCTCGATCCGCAGACGGAAGAACGCCCGGAGGCCCATGCCGAGGGGCGGTAGCTCGGCGGGAAGGCCGGCGGCAGGGAACCGGCCGGCGAGGCGTCCGAGGGCGCGGGCCGCGATCTGGTACCGGGCGAGATCCCACGCAGCCGGAGGGGCCGCCACGTCCTCGATCCACAGCCGGGTCCGGTCGTCGCCGAGCTCCTCGATGAGAAGGAGCCGCGGCGACCGCAGGCCGTCGGGCAGGTCGGCAAGGAGCCCCGAGGCGTAGACGTCAGCTTCAAGATGCAGGGGGATCCCGCGACCGCCGCCTCCCTGAACGCATCGGGGATGGTCTCGAACGCCGGCGAGTGGCGGATCGACTGGAGCGTCTTCGCGAAGACCGAGATTCGCCGGCCGTCGGTGGTCGTGGCGACAACTCGCTCGAGGGACGCGGTCGAGGGGGTCATCGCCGGGTACTCGTCCGGGATAACGGCCCATTCAGCGATCTCTGTGCTCGGCGCAGCGGCCCCAAGGACACGCCCGACGGCGCTCGCGGTGAATGCGACCCCCATCTGTCCCTCCACTCGGAGAGGACGCTACCGGATGGGCGCCCTCCTGGCTAGCGTTCGGCCGCAGTAGCACGCCGCTGGCGTTGTGGCACGCCATCCGATCCGTTTCGTCGGGTCATCAGGAAGCCGCAACCTCGAGCAGGGTGTCGCCCTGAGCGAGAAGGGGGAAGTGGAGCGGGAGACGGGATTCGAACCCGCGACATTCTGCTTGGGAAGCAGACACTCTGCCAGCTGAGTTACTCCCGCTCGGGAGTCACGCTCAGGTGCAGCGTCTGCCTGAGCGCGAAGGCCATTCTAGCGGGCACCGGCGCCTGCGACAACGCTCGTGTCGACAGCGCCGCCTCGCGGGCGCGACCGGCCGAGGTCACCGCGGCCCGGGTCGCCCACGTCGAGCGGCGGGGGCCGACGGGAGGCGGATCGTCGTCGCTTCGCGGGGACGAAGGACCCGGACGTCGGCCTGCGATGCCAGGCGCTCCGCGTGCGCCGCGAAGCGGTCGCCCGGCTCGGTCAACGGCCCCGACCACAATCGGTGGAGGCGACGCGGATAGAGCGTCCCCCAGTGGATCGGGACGGCTACCCGAGCGTCGATCTCTCGGAGGAGCTCAGCCGCGGACCGTGGCCCGAGGTGACCGGGTCCTCGGTGGGGCCCCCACGTCCAGACGGGCAGGAGCGCCACGTCGATGGGCCCTGCCGGACGCAGGTCCGGCGGCAGCGGACCGGTGTCGCCGGCGAACCAGATCCGCAGCCCGGAGTCGACGACGTAGCCCTGCGGCTTGGCCCGCACCGACCCCGGGGTGACCCAGTGGCGGGCCGGCACCGCTTCGATCGACACCTCACCGACGCGCAGGCGCTCGCCGGCGGTCATCTCCACGACGTTGGCGCGAGTCCAGCGGCGGGCCACAGCGCCGAGCCCGCGCGGGACCACCACCATCGGCGCGCCGGCGATGGCCGCGAGCGACTCGCGATCGAAGTGATCCGGATGGCCGTGCGAGATCAGTACCACGTCGATGTTGCGAAGCGCGCCCGGGTCCGGCAGGGGACCGTGGCGCTCGAGCGGCCCGAGCCCGGAGCGCAGGAACGGGTCGGTGAGGATGCGAGTGCCCGCGACATCGAGCAGGACCGTCGCGTGACCCACGAAGCCGAGGTCGATGACCGCCGGCTCCGTCCCGATCGCGTTACTGCGGGCGTCGGGCACCGTGAAGCGCGACCACGGGTCGCCCGTTCGCGCCCGGTAGCCGACGCAACCGCGCCGGATGGCGCATCAGGGTCACGACGCCGCCCAGGGTCGCACCGGCGATGGTCTCGGCGAGGTCGACCATCGTGTCGTCGTAGGAGAGGTTCATGCCTTCGGCGCCGAGCTTGAGCCCGATCCACTCGCCGATCTCCCAGAGCCCGGCGAACAGCCCTCCGACGGCCACGCCGGCACCGGCCGCCTCCCAGGCCGTCTGCGCCCGTGGGGTAACGAGCGCGCCGACCACAGCCGACACCACCGCGCCGTCCGCGAAGTGGATCAGGTCGTCGACATGGGCCCGTCGGTAGATCCCGATGGCGTTGCCACCGGCGTCGACGAGGAGCGGCAACGTGATCGCGAGGTCGAGCTCGCGCGGGTACGGATCCCTGCGGCCGCGGAGACGCCATGCCAGCGGCGCGAGCAGCATCCCGCCCGCGTATCCGACCGCCCGCAACCGCATGCCCTTCCCGTGATAGCGCGGCTCGCTCGAGTTCAGGAACGCGTCGACGGCGAGCGCGATGACCGCCGACTTCGCGGCAGCGATGGCCACGACCCAGGCGAGATCTCCCGGCGTGGGCGGGGCAGGGGAGAGCGGTCGCTCCCGGGCCGCGTGGGCCGCGGAATCGGCGACTGGCGGGTCCTCGGCGGTCGAGTCAATCCTCATCAGCGGATTGCAGCATAGCCGCACGGATTGCGCGCGGTCGTGGGCCCCGTCGGCGGGGACGTCCGTCGATGGACGCGGCTCTGATCCGGACAACTCCGACGGTGATGACGGGCCTTCATGACGTCGTATCGCCCGGGCATGCAGACTCGGGTACTCTCGAGCGCCAGGGCGGACGACGAAGCCACGGACCCGAAAGGAACTCAGGCATGGCAGGACGAGCTCTCCTCACATCGGATCTCTCCAGCGGCCTCGCGGCCGCGGTACGCACGGCGCGGACGATCGACCTCTCCGACTCCCTCGACGTCATCCGGAGTGACGTCGGCGAGCGGATCGAGATCGGTCGGGAGCTGGTCGGCGATGCCGCCGAGTCGCTGGGCGTGGCCGTCGCGCGCATGCAGGGCCGGAGCCAACGTCGATCCCGGCGTCGCCCGGTGATGATCGGGCTCACCATCGGGATCATCGGTGTGATCGCGCTCGCCGCCTGGTGGCTTCGCCGACGCGCGATGGACGTCGTGGTCGAAGACGAGGCTCTTGATCGGGAGCTGCTCGACCGGGCTGCCGACGACGGGATGGGAGCAGCGATCGGATCGCCGACACACGAGCAGGCGAACCCGATCGCGTCGCAGTAGGCGAGATCATGCCCCGACTCCGGTACCGGAGCTTCGCCTCTCCTGACGAGGTCCGTCCACTTCCCAGGGGACGTGCAGCGGTTGTCCGCCTCGATGAGGCGACCGTCGGCCGGTCGGAATTCGAGCCGGGCTGGCGGTGGTCGACCGACCTCGCACCGATCATGGGCACCAGGACCTGCCAGGTTCACCATCTGGGCCACGCGGTGTCCGGCACCCTGCACGTCGTGATGGACGACGGAGAAGCGCTCGACATCCCGCCCGACTCGATCTACGAGATCCCACCGGGCCACGACGCCTGGGTGGTCGGTGGAGAGCCGTGGGTGACGGTCGAGTGGACGAGCGCTCGCATCGTGGGGATCGGGCCCGAAGGCCCCGGCGAACGGGTCCTCGCGACGGTGCTCTTCACCGACATCGTCGACTCGACGGCCATGCTGGATCGAATGGGCGATCGCGCCTGGCAGGATCGCCTGCGGCTCCACAACGCCCGCCTCCGCGCCGACCTGAATGCCTTTCGCGGCCGAGAGGTGAAGACGACGGGCGACGGCTTCCTGGCCGTCTTCGACGGTGCGACGAAGGCCGTCCGTTGCGCCGGCGCCATGACCCGCTCCGCCCATGACCTCGGACTCGCCATTCGGGTCGGCATCCACACCGGCGAGGTCGAGTTCGTCGGCGACGATGTCCGCGGTGTCGCCGTCCACGCCGCAGCTCGGGTGATGTCGTTGGCAGGTCCGGACGAGGTGTTCGTCACCTCGACGACGAGCGACCTGCTGGCCGGCTCGGGCGTGGTGCTCGAGGAGGCCGGAACCCACGAGCTCAAGGGCCTGTCCGGCCGCCGCCAGGTCTTCCGCCTCGTCATGCCCGACAAGGGCTGAGCGCTGGGTCGCCGACTCCTATCGCGAGACCGTCGGCGGCGCCTCGGCTCCCGCGATCGCGTCACGGAGACGGCACCAGGTCCTGAACCGCTCGTCCTCGACGCGGTGCCGATCCTCATCCGGGACCGTGGTCGTGGCGTCGGCATCGCGCCGCCAGCGAACCGCCGCGAACACGTCGCTCCCGCACGTTGCCCACGCCGCCAGCGCGGCGCTGCCCAGCGCCCCCCGCCGCCCTACGTCGCCGGGACGGCGCTCGGAGCGGTGGCCCGCACCGTCGGCGTCTCAACGCCGGGCTCGGCAGCGATGGCCGACGGGCTGAAGCCCTTGGCGATGAGCCAGACCGCCATGACCATCTCCTGCAGGGCGAGCGGAGCCATGAGGACGTCGAGCGAGAGCCCGAACATGCTCCCGAGCGCCGGCACGATGTAGAGCACGGCCCCGACGAGCCCCCAGGCGGACAGCCACCGGGGCACGAGCCGCGACTGGTAGAGCAGGACGTAGAACATCAGCGCGCCGAGCGCGAACGGGATGACGCCCACCTGCTCCCAGATCACGGGGTCGGCCGTGCGCACGAGGCCGGCGAGCGGTGCCGCATCCGGCTGCGCGCTGAGCGGGATCAGCAGCAGCCAGCCGAGCGCGCCGCCGATGTAGATGACCGTCTCGATCGCGCCACGGAACACGACGTACCCCATGGCCAGCGTCTCGTTGTACCGCCTGCCGATCGGCCAGAACACGACCGGCACCATCGCGAGCGAGAAGCCCGCCAGCAGGACGAGCAGGGCTCCGACGGCCACCTGGTTCGGCTGCGCGGCAACCTGGGCCAGGACGTCGGGGCCGGTCAGGACCCCGCCCGTGACGACGAAGCTGAGGACCAGGGCGACCGTCCCGATGATGTACAGCACGCCGATCCAGACGGCGGCCTTCCGGTCCGCGCTCATGCCACCACCTCGGGTCGGGGCGAGAGGATGACGACCGCGGTCTCGCGTGAGCGCCGGGCGGCATAGGCGTCGAGATCCTTGTCGTAGCTGGCCTGGATGGCCCAGAGGCGCGGCCGCTCCTCCGCGCTCGCGGCACGGCCGTGGACGGCGCGCGACCCACCGGGCAGGTCGACGGTGACGTCGGGCTGGGCCTGCAGGTTGAGCCACCAGGCGGGCTCGGGGTCGGCCCAGCCGTTCATGGCCATCGTGACCAGGTCGGGACCGTCCTCGAAGTAGCCGAGGATGGCGATGCGCTCCTCGCCGGTGCGGCGTCCGACCGTGTGGAGCCGCAGCATGCCCCAGCGGTCGGCCGTCGCGGTCCGGAGGCCGAGCCGGCCGCGGGTGGCCGAGTAGACGGCCCGCTGCACCACCCAGAACAGGCGGATGAACCAGCGGGGCGGCAGAGAAGCCGACGTGGTCGACGGTTCCGACATGGTGTGTTCCTGCGACATGGTGAGCTCCCGTTCGGCGTGGGGTTGGATGAGAGGTCGGTCGGCGGCCGGGGTCGGCGATTGGCTGGTCATCGCTGCTCGTCCGCGTACTGGAAGACCTCGTCGAGCGGCACGCGGAAGACGCGGGCGATGCGGAAGGCCATCTCGAGCGTCGGCGAGTACCTGCCCTGCTCGATGGCGATGATCGTCTGGCGGGTCACCCCGACTCGATCGGCCAGCTCCGCCTGGGTCATCTCGCCGTTGGCGAACCTGAGCGCCCTGATCGAGTTGGTGACGAGGGTCGGCTTCACCATGCCTGGAAGGACCCGCGGTAGGCCGCGATCTTGGCGATCGAGCTCACGACGGATGCCGCCATGCCGCCAAGGAAGATCGCGTTGGCGATCCAGAAGTGGTCCGCCCCGGCCATCGCCAGGACGAGCGCGACGATCGAGCCGGCGATCATCGGCCAGCTGCCGACCCGCTCCCCGAAGTGGTCGATCTCCTTGTCGCGCTGGTCCTCCTTGTCCGCCTCGCGAGGGTTCGAGACCGCCGCCACGACGTTGCCGAGGACGTTCGCCACGATGAAGCCGACGATCGCGAAGATCATCGGCGGGACCCAGTCGACCTCGGCCAGGGGCTTGCCGAGCACCTGCGGCACGACCAGGGCCAGGTAGACGAGGAGCGTCGGGACCGCGACGACGAGGACGACCCAGTTGCTCTTCTCCATGAATGCCATCGGCGTCTCCGGATGTAAACAATCATTGACATCGGCAATGTACGAGATAGTCGACATCTTGTCAACTATCTTTTACATTGTCCCGTGGCGAGCGGCGGGCCCGCGCATACTCGGACCGGTGGAGAGGCGGGGTGGCCCGCAGGTTCCCGCCACCCGGCATGCGCCGGGACCGCCCTTCGGCCCGTCAACACCCGGCCGGAGGGCGCGATCATGCCCCGTGCGCAGGCGCCGTCGACGTGGACGAGCGCCGATGCCCAGCCGTCATCCGATGGCGGCACCCACGGGAGGGATCCTTGCCTTCGATCGTCGTCGCCCTGGTCCTCGTCGCCCACGGGCTCATCCACGCCAGCTTCGTGAGCCCCGCCCCGCCCTCGAAGCCGGGCGCCCCGCAGTGGCCGTTCGACCTCGCCCATTCGTGGGCCCTCAGCCCGCTCGGCCTCGACGCATCGGTCACCCGGACCGTCGGGATCACCCTCCTCGTCGCCGTCCTGGTCGGGTACGTCGCGGCGGCCCTGGCAGTCCTCGGGATCCTGCCCGGGTCGCTGTTCGTGGCGGGGATCGTGGTCGGGTCGGTGGCCTCCATCGTGATGCTGGCCCTGTTCTTCCATCCGTGGCTCGTTTTCGGGTTCGCCATCGATGCGGTCCTGCTGTGGGCCGTGCTGGCCGGCGGGTGGCTCCCCGGCGAAGCCGCGCCGTGACCGCATCGGCCCCGCGGCCGTGACGCTCGACGGCGGGGCGCGAGATCTTCGTCCCGACTGCGGGCGGTGCGTCGGACTGTGCTGCGTGGCGCCCGCCTTCTCCGCGTCGGCGGACTTCGCGTTCGACAAGGCCGCCGGGGAGCCGTGTCCCAACCTGCAGGCCGACTTCCGGTGTGGGATCCACGCCGGCCTGGTCGGCCTGGGCTTCCGGGGGTGCGTCGCCTACGACTGTTACGGCGCGGGGCAGCGGGTCAGTCGTGAGACGTTCGCCTGCGCCGACTGGCGAACCGACCCTGATGTTTCACCGGCGATGTTCGCGGCCTTCTCCGTCGTCCGGCAGCTCCACGAGCTGCTCTGGTACCTGGAGGAGGCCCTCGCGCTCCCGGCGACGACGCCGATCCATCCGAAGCTGCGGGCGGCCCGGGAGGAGACCGACGGCCTCGCCGGCGGGGCCGCGGACGCCCTTGCCGCGTTGGATGTCGGGGCCCATCGGCTCCGCATGAATGACGCCCTCCGGCGAGCGAGTGCCCTCGCGCGCGCCGCGTCGGCCGGCCCGGCCATCGATCGCCGGGGTGCCGACCTCGTCGGGGCGGACCTGCGTGCCGTCGATCTGCGCGGCGCCGAGCTCCGCGGCGCCCGGCTCATCGGCGCCGACCTGCGCGGCGCGAACCTCGCGCTGGCCGACCTCACGGGCGCCGACCTGCGCGGCGCGGACCTCGCCGGCGCCGATCTCCGGGAGGCGCTCTTCCTCTCCCAGTCCCAGCTCGAAGCCGCGAGCGGCGACCTTCGGACGGTGCTGCCCGTCGGTCGGGAGCGACCGGCCCACTGGGCCTGACCGCGTCATCCGCCCGATGGCGCCGTGCCGCCTGTGCAATTCTGTGCCCGTGCGAACCGTGGCCCGGCATTGACCCCGCTCGAGGCCGTCGTCATCGCGGCGGCGGGCGTCGCGGCCGGCACGATCAACACGATCGTGGGGTCGGGCTCGCTCGTCACGTTCCCGACGCTCCTGCTCCTCGGCTACCCGCCGCTCGTCGCCAACGTCAGCAACACCGTGGGGCTCGTTCCCGGCTCCGCGAGCGGGGCCATCGGCTATCGGCGGGAGCTCGCCGGGCAGGGACGCCGGATCCGGCGCCTGGGGACCGCGGCGCTGCTCGGCGGGATCACCGGGGCGGTCCTCCTGCTCGCCCTGCCGCCGAGCATCTTCGAGCAGGTGGTCCCGTTCCTCATCCTTCTCGCCAGCCTGTTGATGGCGCTCCAGCCGCGACTCGCCGCGCTGGTGGCCCGCCATCGCCCCCACGGGGCCGAGCAGTCGGCGGGGCTGGCCGTCCTCGTCTACCTGACGGCCATCTACGGCGGCTACTTCGGGGCGGCCCAGAGCGTGATCCTCATCGCGCTCCTCGCCGTCTTCGTCCCCGACGACCTGCAGAACCTCAACGGGCTCAAGAACGTCCTCGCCCTCATCGTGAACGGGGTCGCCGCCGTCATCTTCATCGCCGTCGCGCCGGTCGACTGGGCGGTGGTCCTGCTCCTCGCGGCCGGGGCCATCGTGGGGGGCCAGATCGGGGCGTCGATCGGCCGCCGCATGTCCCCGCTCGTCTTCCGCACCGCCGTCGTCGCCGTCGGCCTGATCGTCTCCGCCCGGCTGCTGCTCGGCTGACGGGTCAGCCGCCCCGCCGTCGGCCCGGCACCGCCGCCGACACCGGGCCGCGCGGCGTCGCGAGGGACGCCGCGCCGATCCCTGCCAGGATGAGCGTGAACCCGACGAGGTCGGCGACGCCGAGCGACTCGCCCAGGACGATCGCGCCCGACACGAGGCCCACGACGGGCGTCGCCAGGAAGCCGGTCGCCGACACCTGGGCGCCAAGGGTGCGCGTGATCGCCTGGCTGGCCCAGAACGCGAAGGCCGTCGCGAGCGGTCCGCTGTAGAGCAGCACCAGGACGGTGATCGGCTCCCAGCGGATCGCCTGGCCCGACTCGAACGCCAGGGCGAGCACGACGAGCGGCCCGAGGGCAGCGAGGAGCATCCACGGCTGGAGCTCCAGCGGCGACTGGGTCCAGCGGTGTCGCCTGACGTGGATCGTCACGGCCGCCCACGCCAGCGCGTTGAACAGGAGGCCGATGGTCCCCAGCAGCTCGGCGCCGGACGACCAGTCGACGACGGCCGGGTTGAGCAGGGCCGCCAGCCCGGCGATCCCGAGCACCAGCCCGACGAGCTCGTTGCGCCGCGGCCGGATCCCGAAGGCGACTGCGAGCAGCACGGCCACCCAGAGCGGCATCGTGTAGAGGAGGACCGCCGACCGGCCGGCGTCGACGA
Organism: uncultured Chloroflexia bacterium; assembly: GCA_963736545.1. Taxonomy (GTDB): domain Bacteria; phylum Chloroflexota; class Limnocylindria; order Limnocylindrales; family CSP1-4; genus CTSoil-043. Next base: position 1,394,813 of record CAVTPA010000001.1, on the reverse strand, counting down.
CCTGCAGGGCGAGGACCTGGAGGGCCACGCCGAGCCCGATCTGTCCCAGCCCGACCGACAGGATGATCGGCGTGTTGTCGCGGTCGGGGAGGCGCAGCCGGCCCTGGGCCGCGAGCAGGGCGACGAACGTCCCCAGCCCGAGCGCCACCCGCAGCACCGCGAAGGTGAAGGGCGGCAGGTAGTCGAGCCCGACCTTCACGACGACCCAGTGGAAGCCCCAGATCAGCGTGAGCAGCACCAGCAGGCCGAGGGCGGCCGTCCGCCCGTGGGCGGCGACGCCCGCGGACGAGGCGCCGTCGCTGGTCGGGGGAGGGGAGGAGCTCACGATCGCGGTCGATTGAACCACACGCCGGCCGACGGGCGGGTCGGCCCACCCATGCCCCGCCCGCGAGTCGACGGCGGCCGTGGACCGGGCCGCGAGGCTCCGCGTCAGTCGAACGCGAGGGCGTCGCCCGGGCGTACCCGCCGAAGCGTGCCGGTCGCGGTCTCGAGCGCCCAGCGGTACGGGACGGGCGAACCGAACGTGGGACACGGGTCGCTCGCGCACAGCGGCATCGAGACGACGCGGGCGAGACGGCCGTCCGGATCGACGAACGCGACGTCGAGCGGCATCAGCGCGCCCCGCATGAAGAGCCGGGCCTGCACCGGCTCCGGGAACGCGAAGAGCAGGCCGTCGAGGTCACCGAGGTCGCGTACGCCACCGAGGCCGCGCGACCACGCGTCCGCGGTGTCGGCGACCGCGACCCGCAGCCGCTGGTCGCCCAGCCGGACCGTCCGGACGGCGAGTGCCCGAAGCGACGCGGGCGTCCCCCGGTCGCCCGCGGCGACCGCCTCGGCCAGGAGATCCTCGAGCGACTCGCCGCCGGGAAGCGCTCGCGCCTGCCATCCCGGCATCAGCCGGTCGAGCAGGTATGCCTGCGCGGCGCCCAGCTCGTAGTACCAGTCGCGCAGCGTGCCCGGGACCGACTCGAGGTCCGACAGCCAGCGCGTCGAATCGGCCCACGTCACGGCCGGGTCGGGGTAGGCGCCGGCGAGATCCGCGAACTCCGCCACCGGAGCGTAGCCGGAGCCGGCGGCCTGGAGCAGCCGGACGTCGGCGTACCGGGCCAGCCCCTCGGCCCACTCGACTGCCCGCTCGAACGCGGCGACCTCCGCGCCGAGCGGCGCCCGGCGGGCCTCGCGCGCGTCGAGGAACCGGTGGGCCGCCGCCCGGAGCTCTTCGTCGCCGGTCGTGGCGAGCGCCTCGTGCAGGAGATCGCCGTCGCGGGCGAGCGCGTCGGCGAAGTCCGGCCGCGCCGCGAGGTCGGCGACGATCTCCGACTCGGAGCCTTCGAACCCGAACCTCGGCAGCTCGCCGGCGAGTGACGCGAGCTCGAATGCGTGGAACGACTCGTGGGCGATCCAGCGGACGTACTGGACGTCGTCGAGGACGACCGTGCCCGCGCCGAGCTGGCGGTCGACGAGCTGCTGGAGCGCGGGGCGCGGCAGCGCGGCCACGCCGAACACGTCGGCGATGACCTGGACGCCGAGTCCCGGAACGAGGTGGCCGGGCCGTCGGACGACGTCGCGGCCACCGACGTCGAGGTCCGCGATGGGCTCGAAGTCCGGCGGCGGTGCCGGGTGCCCCACGAGCCAGTCGGCATCGTCGCTCTCGAGGAGCACGGGCGGGAGGCGCTCTCCCCAGCCGGGGAACACCGCCGCGGCCTCGCCCGCCATGAGGTGAAACGCCTCGGCGACACGCGCCCAGTCGGCGGCGGTCGGCGCGGCCCCGGCGAGCGGGCTTGGCTGCGGCCTCGGCGACGGCGGGGCCGACGGGCGCACGGCCGGCGAGGGAGCAGCGGGTCCGGTGCACGAAGCCGCTAGGAGCAACGCCACGCCCAGGATCGCGAGTCTCGTGGCCCACCGATGCGCCGACCCGGTGCGTGATGCGAACGACGGGGCCGGCGATGATGCGACCAAGGGCTGCGTCCTCTCATCCGTGGGGTTCGATCGAGCGTGCTCGCCGCCCGCCCGCCCGGGCGAGAGCCGAAGGTGCGGAACGAGCGGGGCCGGCGGTCACGAGCCCGGCCGTGACCTTCGGCTGGATCTCTGCGCGCGTCCGCGCGCGAGACCGCGGGCGCCCGCACGCGACACGTCCCCGCCGCGAGGGCGGCATCATTGGCGCGCCCCCAACGTCCGCCGCCCGCCCGGAGTCCGCCCGATGACCTACGTGCCCGCACCCGATCGCTACGACGCCATGACGTACCGCCATTGCGGGCGCAGCGGCCTCCAGCTCCCGGTCCTCTCGCTCGGGCTCTGGCACAACTTCGGGGACACGACGCCGCTCTCGAGGCAGCGCGAGATGGTCCACGCGGCCTTCGACCTCGGGATCACCCACTTCGACCTGGCCAACAACTACGGCCCGCCGTACGGCAGCGCCGAGGTCAACTTCGGGCGGATCCTCCGCGAGGACCTCGCGGCCCACCGCGACGAGCTGATCGTCAGCAGCAAGGCCGGCTGGGACATGTGGCCGGGTCCGTACGGCCAGGGCGGCGGCTCGCGCAAGTACGTGCTGGCGAGCCTGGACCAGAGCCTCCGGCGGGTCGGCGTCGACTACTTCGACATCTTCTACTCGCACCGCTTCGACCCGGACACGCCGCTCGAGGAGACGATGGGCGCCCTCGCGACGGCGGTCCGCCAGGGCAAGGCGCTCTACGTTGGCATCAGCTCGTACTCGGCCGGCAAGACGCGCGAGGCGGCGGCGCTCCTCCGAGCAGAAGGTGTCCCGCTCCTCATCCACCAGCCCAGCTACAACCTTCTCAACCGGTGGGTCGAGCCCGACCTGCTCAATGCGCTGGAGGAGGTCGGCGCCGGGATGATCGCGTTCACGGCGCTGGCCCAGGGGATCCTCACCGACAAGTACCTGGGCGGGATCCCGGCCGATGCCCGGATCAACCGGCCCGGCGGCGACTCGATGTCCCGCGACATGCTCTCGGAGGAAAACCTCGCCCGGGTTCGGGCGCTCGACGAGATCGCCCGCCGCCGCGGCCAGTCGCTGGCCCAGATGGCCTACGCCTGGGTCCTGCGCGATCCGCGCGTCACGACGACGCTCATCGGCGCCAGCTCGCCGGAGCAGATCCGGGAGAACGTCGGCGCCCTGGGCGAACTCTCGACTTCTCGGCCGAAGAGCTGGCCGAGATCGACCGGTACGCCGTCGAGGGCGGCGTCAACCTCTGGGAGAAGCCCAGCACGGACCAGCGGGTGTAGGGCAGTGGCGGCTCCAGCGTCGTCGCCGTCCCCGCCGCCCGAGAAGCCGCCTCGCGGCCGGGCCGGTCGCGCGTTCGACGTCGGGCTCAGCCTCTACGGGGCCGCGATCTTCACGGTCCTCTGGGTCGGCCTCGCCATCGGCCTCGCGACCGGCGGCGACCTGCTCGTCGATGCCTGGACATGGCTCGGCTCCCTCGAGCCGGTCTGGGCGGTGGTCGCCTGGATCCTGCTCCTCCCGATCGCCGTCGGGCTGTGGGCCTGGAACGCCGCCGGATCGCCCCTCGTGATGGGGGCGGTGCTTGCGGGGCTCGTGGCATGGACCGGGCTCGCGTTGTCCGGGCTCAAGAGGACCTTCCGGCGGCGATAGGCCGCCCAGGTGCCCGGCGACGCGCCCGGCGGCGCGCCGGCTCGTCGCTCCCGGGAGCGGTACGATCGCCCTGCCGCGCCGACCGCCGCACCGAACCTGCACGAGGACCCGACCCATGGCCCAGCTCCCGGTCCTGTACGCGAAGCCCGGCCTCGACGGGGCCGAGCGGATCGCGCAGGCCTGGGCGCGCGTGCCGTTGGTGCCGACGCCGGCCGAGCGGATCGAGCTGAAGGCACGGGCGGCCGCGCTCCTGGCCGCCAACGACGCGGTGCTCGTCGCCCACTTCTACGTCGACGGCGACATCCAGGACCTGGCCCTCGAGACCGGCGGCTGCGTCGCCGACTCGCTCGAGATGGCCCGCTTCGGGCGCGACCATCCCGCCCGCACGCTCGTCGTCGCCGGCGTCCGCTTCATGGGCGAGACGGCGAAGATCCTGAGCCCGGAGAAGCGGGTCCTCGCCCCCGACCTCGACGCGACCTGCTCCCTCGACCTGGGCTGCCCGCCCGACGAGTTCGCGGCCTTCTGCGACGCGAACCCCGACCGGACGGTCGTCGTCTACGCCAACACGAGCGCCGCCGTGAAGGCCCGCGCCGACTGGATGGTGACGAGCTCCTGCGCGCTCGCGATCGTCCGCCACCTCGCCGAGCGGGGCGAGAAGATCCTGTGGGCGCCCGACCGCCACCTGGGCGACTACATCGCCCGCGAGACCGGCGCCGACATGCTCGCCTGGAACGGCGCCTGCGTCGTCCACGAGGAGTTCAAGGGGATCGAGCTGGAGCTCCTCCGCGCCGAGCATCCCGGGGCCATGGTCCTCGTCCACCCCGAGTCGCCGGCGAGCGTCGTCGCCCAGGCCGACGTCGTCGGCTCGACGTCCCAGCTCCTGAAGGCGGTCGTCGACGGCGAGGCGGCCGAATACATCGTGGCCACCGACAACGGCATCTTCCACCGGATGGGCCAGCTGGCCCCGGGCAAGACGCTCATCGAGGCCCCGACGGCGGGGGACAGCGCCACCTGCAAGAGCTGTGCCCACTGCCCGTGGATGGCGATGAACGATCTGCGGGGCGTGATCGACGCGCTCGAGACGGGCGCCGGTGAGGTTCTCGTGCCCGAGCCGACACGTGGGTTGGCCCTCGGCTGCATCGAGCGAATGCTCGCCTTCGTCGCAGCGCACCCGGACAGCGTCGTGCTGCCGGCGCACGGGTTCGTGCCGCACCTCGGCTCGGCGTGAGGCGCCCCGACGTGGATGCGGTTGAGCTGCCGCAGTACGAGCCGCTCGAGGAGAACGAGACGCTCGCGGAGGCCCGTGCCCGCAACGTGCGCGACGCGCTGCGCGAGGACGTGGGCACGGGCGACTGGACGGCGCTGCTCGTCCCGACCGGTCCCGCCACGGCACGGGTCCGAGTCCGCGAGGAGGCGGTCCTCTGCGGCCGCGACTGGTTCGAGGCCTGCTTCCGCGCCCTCGACGGCGCCGCGGCGATCGACTGGCGCTACGACGAGGGCGCGGACATGGTCGCCGACACGCCGGTCTGCGAGATCCGGGGCGATGCCCGCGCGCTGCTGACGGCCGAGCGCTCGGCGCTCAACTTCCTGCAGCTGCTGTCGGGCACGGCCACGACCGCACGGCTGCACGCCCGGGCGATCGAGGGCGCCTCCCCGAACCCGCGCGGCTGCGTCGTCCTCGACACGCGCAAGACGATCCCGGGCCTGCGCCTGGCGCAGAAGCACGCGGTGGCCGTGGGCGGCGGCCGCAACCACCGGCTCGCCCTGTGGGACGGCATCCTCGTCAAGGAGAACCACGTGGCGGCGGCGGGCGGCATCACCGCCGCCCTCCAGCGGGCGTTCGCGCTCGACGCCGGGGTCGACGTCCAGGTGGAGGTCGAGACGCTGGGCCAGCTCCGCGAGGCGCTCGAGGCCGGCGCGACGAGCGTCCTCCTCGACAACTTCACGCTCGAGCGGATGCTCGAGGCGGTCGCGCTGACGGCCGGCCGGGCCCTGCTCGAGGTGTCGGGCGGGGTGACGCTCGAGCGGCTCCGGGAGATCGCCGCGACGGGCGTCGACCGCATCTCGATCGGTGCCCTGACGAAGGACGTCCGCGCGGTCGACTTCTCGATGCGGATCGTCTGAGGGTCCCGCCCCCGCGCCGCGACGGCCGGCGCGCGGAGCGTGCCGCGCCGACGCCGACCCTTCATCTCAGAAGATCGCGTGGGGCACCGTATCGCAGGTCGGCTGCCGCGGCGCCACTGGCCACGAGACCCGCGACGTGCCGAGGCGCTCCGCGGCCGCCCGGACCCGATCAGCGACCGCGCTCGCCGAGCGGCCGAGATGATCGCTCGCGCCCGAGCGGGACCGCGGCCGCCGGGGTGCCGCCGGCACCGGCCGTACGGTTCGCGGAGCGAGCGTGTGCGAGGAAATCGCGCGTGGCCACGGCCGCAGGCGCGGAGCGGGCCGCAATCCGTCAGCTGTCGCGCGGGCCGCGGGTGAGCACCGTGGGCAGCGTTGCCGGGAACGTGGACGGGTAGTCGCGGCTGAAATGGAGGCCGCGGCTCTCATGGCGCGAGAGGGCCGACCGGACGACCAGCTCCGCGCAGTCGACGAGGTTGCGCAGCTCGAGCAGGTCGCGGCTGACGCGGAACTGCGCGTAGTACTCGTCGATCTCGCCCCGGAGGAGGTGGATCCGCCGCAGGGCCCGGTCGAGCCGCTTCGTCGTCCGCACGATGCCGACGTAGTTCCACATCGTCAGGCGCAGCTCGTCCCAGTTGTGGGAGATCACGACCTGCTCGTCGGCGTTCTCGACCCGGCTCTCGTCCCAGGCCGGGATGCCGGCCTCGACCTCGAGCGGCCCGCCGGCGATCCGCGCCGCGCAGGTCCGCCCGACGACGACGCACTCGAGGAGCGAGTTGCTGGCGAGCCGGTTGGCGCCGTGGAGGCCGGTGTACGTCGCCTCGCCGACGCCGTACAGGCCCGGCAGGTCGGTCCGGCCGTCGAGGTCGGTCACGACCCCGCCGCAGGTGTAGTGGGCCGCGGGGACCACCGGGATCGGCTGGCGGGCGATGTCGATGCCGAGCTCGAGGCAGCGGCCGTGGACGGTCGGGAAGTGCTCCTTCAGGAATGCCTCGCCGAGGTGCGTGGCGTCGAGCCAGACGTGGTCGAGGCCGTGCTTCTTCATCTCGAAGTCGATCGCCCGGGCGACGATGTCGCGCGGCGCCAGCTCGAGGCGGGCGTCGTGGTCCGCCATGAAGCGCGTCCCGTCGGGGAGCTTGAGCTGCGCGCCCTCGCCCCGGAGCGCCTCGGTGATGAGGAACGTGCGCTCCTTGCGGGTGGTAGAGGCAGGTCGGGTGGAACTGGACGAACTCCATGTTCCCGATCCGGCAGCCGGCGCGCCAGGCCATCGCGATCCCGTCGCCGGTCGAGGTGTCCGGGTTCGACGTGTAGCGGTAGACCTTGCCCATGCCGCCGGTCGCGAGCACGACCGCGGCGGCCGGGAGTGTCTCGACGCGCTGGTTGTCGAGGTCGAGGGCGTAGACGCCGTAGCAGCGCGCCGGCTCGTCCCGGTGGAGGTGCCGGGAGGTGACGAGATCGACGGCCATCCAGCGCTCGCGCATCGTGATGCCCGGGTGTCGACGAGCCTTGGCGAGGAGCGCCTCGTGGATCGCCCGCCCGGTCGCGTCGGCGGCGTGGGCGATCCGCCGGACGGCGTGGCCGCCCTCCCGGGTCAGGTGCAGGCCGAGCGGGCCGGCCGGGTCGGTGGTGAACGGCACGCCCTGCTCGACGAGCCAGGCGATCGCCTCGCCGCTGTGCTCGGCGATGAAGCGGGCCGCGTGCTCGTCGACGAGGCCCGCGCCGGCGTCCTGGGTGTCGCGGACGTGGAGGTCGACGCTGTCGTCGTCGCCGAGGACCCCGACGATCCCGCCCTGGGCCCACGTCGTGGCCGCCTCGTCGAAGCCGCGCTTCGCGAGCACGACGACCGGGTGCCGGTCGGCGAGCTGGAGGGCCACCGTGAGCCCGGCGAGGCCGGCGCCCACGATGACGACGGGTGCCTGGACGGGGATCGCCGCGGCCGGGCCGGAGGCGGCAGGTGCGGGTCGGCTCATGGCGCGATTCTAGGCGGTGCCGATCCGCCCCGGAACCGTCCCGCCCACCGGTCTCCCCCTTGCACCCGCGTGGGACAATCGACGCATCGACCTCCACTCCCCGCGCAGCCGGGGCCGACGTTTCGGAGGTACGGCAGTGGCGATGTCCTGGGCCACCGGGCCCGTCCCGTGGCGGCGCCGGCCAATGGGTCCGACGCTCACGACCACGGCGGATGCATCGCGCGGTGCTGCGAACCTCCTGACCCGCCCTCGCGCCGGGAACATCTCGAGCGACACACGCGCCGGCGTCGCCGGGCGGTCGGCGGCCTGAGGCCGTCGGACCGCTCGCACCCACAACGAAACGAGCCGGTTGACTCGCCTCCTGGAAGGGAACCTGTGCGAGCGCCGGCTCTTCCGTGCCCGGCCGGCGACGACGCCGGCGCACCTGCCGGCTGCGGAACGCGGTCGAGGACGACGGCAATCGGACCGATCCGCTGCTCTTCGCCCCGCGACGAGGTCAGGTGCGCGGCACGTCCGTCCGGCGGCCGTCCTGCGGCTGGCGGGTCGGGATCCATTGCTCGACCGCCTCGGCGCTCCAGACCGGCCCGTCGCGGAACCGGACGATCGGCCCGGGGAACCCCGGTTCGGCCTGCTCGACGAAGGCCAGGAGCGCGGGGTTGATCCGCAGCTCGCGGGCGACGTCCTCGCGGCTCATCGCGTCGAAGCCCACGGTGGGCGCCTTGACCTTGGCCCGGCTCTCGATCGGCTCCCGCGCCTCGCCCTTCCAGGCGAAGGCCTCGGCGTTGCCGCCGCCCGGGTCGGTGAGGAAGGCCTCCCCGCGGTACTCGATCAGCCAGGCCCCGTCCTTGCGCCCTTCCACCGGGTCGACGAGGCGCCAAGCGCGCACGTGCTTCGAATTCACTGCCATGCGGGACAGCATGGTCCTCCGGCCGGGCGTGTCAAATCGAGGCATCCGAGCGGAGCGTCGCGACCCCGCGGACGCGAGGCCCCAGGCACGGTCGCGCAAGGGCGCGTCGACGCCGATCGTCTCGTCCCGGTCCTCGGAGCCCGAGCCGGCGAGCAGCACCACGGCCGGGAACCGCGCCGTCCCCCGTCGGCTCCGGCGTGTGACGAACGCATCGTGTGACAAGTGTCACATGTGACGACGACGCGCGGCCCTGTCGCGCGGGTGGCCGCCGGGTGTCCACTTGGCGCGACCCGCGGAGATCGACGCCAGGGCCGTCCCCGATCCGCCTGCGAGGTGGCTCGTCCGACCGGGTCCGTGCCCCCTGAGGGAGGGCCCGCGATGACCATCAATGTCATCGAGACCGAGAAGCTCACGAAGAGCTACGGCACCCACCGCGGGATCGTCGAGGTCGACCTCGCCGTCGAGCAGGGCGAGATCTTCGGCTTCCTCGGGCCCAACGGCGCCGGCAAGACCACGACGATCCGGACGCTCCTCGACCTGATCCGACCGACGTCCGGCGTGGCTCGCGTGTTCGGCATCGAGTCGTCCGCCGACCCGGTCGCCATCCACCGGCGGATCGGGTATCTCCCGGGCGAGTTCGCCCTCTACGACCGGCTGACCGGGGCTCAGCACCTCGAGTACTTCGCGAACCTGCGGGGCGGTGTCGACACGGCCTACCGGGCGAGCCTCGTGGAGCGGCTCGACCTCGACCCGTCGCGGCGCTTCAAGGAGTACAGCAAGGGCAACAAGCAGAAGGTCGCGATCGTCATCGCCCTCCAGCATCGGCCCGAGCTGCTCGTCCTCGACGAGCCCACCGGGGGGCTCGACCCGCTCGTCCAGCAGAGCTTCTTCGAGATCCTCAAGGAGGCAGTGGGCGCCGGAGCCTCGGTCTTCCTCTCGTCCCACATCCTGTCCGAGGTCGAGAAGGCCTGCGACCGGGTCGCGATCATCCGCGAGGGCCGTCTGGTCCGCCTCGGCACCGTCGACGCCCTGCGCGATCTCGCCCATCACCAGGTGGAGCTGCGCTTCGGCGGCGAGGTCCCGTCCGCCGCCTTCGCCGCCCTGCCGGGCGTGAGCGACGTGGTGGTCGACGACCACGTCATCCGCCTCCAGGTGACCGGGGCGATCACGCCCGTCGTCCAGGCCGCCACCGGTTACGAGCTCCTCGATTTCGTCTCCCGCGAGCCCTCCCTCGAGGAGACGTTCCTGGCCCAGTACGGCCGTCAGGCCGTCGGGGCGCAGCAGCCATGACTGCCAGCGCCGGCGCGCCGTCTCTCGCGGCGCCGCTCCGCCCGATCTCGCTGCGCTCCCGCGTCTACGGCCTCGGCAGCATCTACGGGAAGACGCTCCGCGACTCCCGGCTCGCATTCGTCGTCATCGCCGGCCTGCTGGCCGTGCTCGTCTTCGCCGGCGGCGGCGAGATGACCAGCACCTATGCCACGCTCGAGTCCCGCCGCGAGCTCGAAGCCCTGTCGGCGTCTCTCCCGCCCGTCATGCGCGGGCTGTACGGCAACCCCGTCAACGTGGACACGATCGGCGGGTTCGTCACCTGGCACTACGCGGCCTACCTGACGCTCCTGGCCGGCCTGTGGTCGATCCTCGCCCTCTCCGGGACGCTCGCCGGGGAGGCCCGCCGGAGCAGCCTCGACCTCGTCGCGGTCGCCCCCCTCTCGCGCGCGGGCATCGCGCTCGAGAAGCTCGCCGGGCACGTCACCGCGCTGGCCGCCGCCGCGGTCGCCATCGCGGCCGCGGCCTGGGCGACCGGCGCCGTCTTCGCGACGTTCCCGGGCGACGAGGTCACGCCGACGGCTGCCGCGGCCTTCGGTGGTGGCATCGCTGTCAAGGCGCTCATGGCCGGCTCGGTGGCGTTCGCCCTCGCGGCGTTCGTCGGCCGTGGCGCCGCCGCCGGCATCGCCGGGGCGCTCCTGTTCGGGGGCTACGTCGTGACGGGATATCGGGCCGTCGTCCCCGCCTTCGATGCGATCGCCGGCCTCAGCTGGCTGGGCTGGACGGCCGATCACCTGCCGCTCGCCGGCCGGACGGACTGGGCCTCTCTCGGGCTCGTCGCCGTCGCGACTGCGCTGCTCCTGGGGATCGGCGTCGTCGCGTTCGTGCGCCGTGACATCTCGATCACGGGGGCGGCGCGGACCCCCGGCCTGCCGCGCAGGCTGCTCGGTATCGGCGGGCCGGCTCGCCGCGCGTTCGGCGACGTGCTCCCGGTCAGCGTCGCCTGGGGAGCCGGTCTCGGGCTCTACGGCCTCGTCATGGCGGCCGCCAGCCGGGCGTTCGTCGACGAGCTGGCGGCGACCCCCAGCCTCCTGGCGATGATCGACAGCATGCTCCCCGGGATGGACTGGACGACGCCGGTCGGCTTCCTCGAGCTGCTGTTCGTCGACTTCGGGCTGGTGCTGGCCGGGCTCGCCGCGGCCACGCTGGTCGCGATCCGGTCGGGCGACGAATCGGGAGGCCGGTTCGAGCTGCTCCTCGCGACGCCGGTGTCGCGGGCTCGCTGGGCCGTTGCCAACGGCATCGGTGCCCTGCTCGGGATCGCGGTCATCATCGCCTTCGTGGCGGCCGCGCTCGCCGTCGGCGTGTCGGCGGCGGGCGGGGAGGTGGGCACGCCGCTGGTCGGAACGCTCGTCCTCGCGCTCTACGGGGCGGCGTTCGTCGGTGTGGGCTGTGCCGTCGGCGGCCTGTTCGGGCCGTCGCTCGCGGGGTGGGCGGTGGCGGCGCTCGTGATCGCGACCTTCCTCGTGGACCTCCTCGGGCCGATGCTGAACCTGCCCGGCTGGCTGCAGGACCTGGCGCTCTCCAACCACGTCGGCGAGCCGATGCTCGGCACGTGGGATCTCGGGGGAGTTGTCGCCTGCATCGCCATCACGGTCGGCGGGCTCGCGCTGGGCGCGTGGGGACTCCGGCGCCGAGACGTGGAACGATAGGTCGGCGATGGACACCTCCCCCGGGTCGTTCGAGGGGCGCCGCTGGATGGTCCTGGTCTACCGGATCAAGTCGGAGTCGTCCGGTCGGCGGACGTACGTCTGGCGACAGCTCCGCCAGCTCGGCGCCGTCTACCTCCAGCAGGCTGTCGCCGTGCTGCCCGACCGCCCGGACCTGCGGGCCGGCCTCGACCAGATCGGCACGCGGATTCGCGCCGGGGGCGGCGAGGCGTCGCTCCTCGAGACCTTCTCGCCGAGCCCCGCCTGGGAGGCAGAGCTCGTGGCGCGCTTCAACGCCGCCCGCGATGCCGAGTACGACGAGGTCGTGGAGAGCGTGGAGCGGTTCGAGGACGAGATCCGGCGCGAGACCCGCAAGCGGCGGTTCCGGTTCGCGGAGCTCGAGGAGAGCGAGGCCGACTGGGAGAAGCTGCGGCGCTGGTTCGCCCGCCTCATCGAGCGGGACTTCTTCGATGCGACGGGTCGGGCGGCGGCCGAGGAGGCGCTGGCCCGGGGCCGCGCGCTCCTGGACGGGTTCACGCAGGAGGTGTACCGGCACGAGGGCCTCGGCCCGGACGGCCCGGGCGCGGCAGTCGCGCACTGACGGGCCGAGCACCTGTCCGCGGCGCGCTGACCGGCCGAGCATCCCGATCGCCGCGGTGCGATGCTCTCGCCATGAACGGCACGACCAGCGATCGCAAGCTCACGTTCGGCTTCCCGCGCATGTACAACGAGCCCGGCGAGCGGCGCGCCTTCCTGCCGCCGCTGATCGGCCTGCTCGCGAGCATGGACGCCGAGGTGTTCGTCGAGGCCGGAGCCGGGGCGGGCATGGGCTACTCCGACGACGACTACCGGGCCGCGTCGCCCCGGGTGCACGTCGTCGACGAGGCGACGGCGTACGGCCAGGACGTCGTCGTCGTGCTGCGGGCGCCCGAGGGGCGATACGAGCTGCTTCGACGCGGCGCAGTCCTGATCTCGATGCTCCACTTCACGACGCGCCCGGAGCGCGTCGAGCTGCTGCGCGGCCTCGGAATCGAGGCGATCGCCCTCGACATGGTCACCGCGGACGACGGACGGCGGCTCGTCCAGAACCTGCGCGACGTGGCCCGGAACGGGGTGGCCGCCGCGTTCGACGCCCTCGAGCGACGCTGGCCGCCGCTGCTCTCGCCTGATCGCCTGCCGGTCAGCGTCACGATCCTCGGCGCCGGCGGCGTCGGCAAGAACGCCATCGAGTGGGCCACGAAGGCGGGCGACGCGGGGCGCAACGCGCGCTTCATGCGCGAGGGCCTGCCGGGGGTGGAGGTCGTGGTCGCCGACCAGAACCTGTCCGGTGACGAGGCCTACTTCCGGCGCCGGCTCGGCCGGACCGACGTCCTCGTCGACGCCACCGCGCGCCGCGACACCTCGCGGCCGCTCTTCCCCAACGCCTGGCTCGGCTGGCTGCCCGACCACGCCGTGGTCTGTGACCTCGCGGTCGATCCCTACCTGCTCGACGACGACCCCCCGGTCGTGCGCGGTATCGAGGGCATTCCCCAGGGCAACCTGGATCAGTGGGAGTTCGGCCCCGATGACCCTGCCTGGGACCGACTGCCGCCGGGGATCCCGACCGCGAACCGGCGGACGGTCGTCTCCTGCTACTCGTGGCCGGGCGTCCAGCCCGAGGCGTGCATGGAGCTCTACGGCTCGCAGGTGACGCCGCTCCTCAAGACGCTCATCTGGTACGGCGGCCTGCCGGCGATCGGGCCCGACGTCTCGTTCCACGGGCGGGCGCTCTGGCGCGCCAGCCTCAGCCGGTTCGTCGGGGAGCAGGCGACGGCCTGAACGGGCGGCGACTGCCGCCAGTTCCCGAACCGGCGTCCCGCGGAATCGGCGCGACCCGGCGATCAGGTCAAGGCTGGCCCGGCGGCTCCCCGAGCACCCAGTCCGACCCGCCGGCGCCGTCGCGGACCTCCACGCCGGCCGCCGCGAGGCGGTCGCGGACGACGTCGGCCGTCTGCCAGTCGCGGGCGGCCCGGGCCCGGGCCCGGAGCTCCAGGAGCGCCTCGACGAACGGGGCCACGGCATCGCGCGGATCGCGCGACCCCGTCTCCGCCTGCTCGCCGAGGCGGGTGATGAGCGCCCGGAACGTGGCCGCCGCGTTGTCGAGGTCGGGGCTGTCCTCTCCGTGCCGTACCCGCGCCGAGATCGCCGTGTCGAGGTCGAGCAGCGCCCCCACGGCGGCCCGGGTGTCGCCGCGGCCCAGCGCTTCGATGAACGTTCCCTCGAGCTCGGCCATCGCGTCGCGCAGGGGGAGCGCCGCCGGGGCCGCCAACGCGGTCGGGCCGTCCGGGGCCTCCTCGAGGAACTCGTGCTCGACGTCGACCTCCTGGCCGGCCGCCAGCTCGCGCGCCGCCTCGCCGAGCGCCGCGATCGCGACCTCGTTGCCGCCCGGGAAGACGGCGCTCCGCCCGTCGACCCGGACGGTGACCCCGCCGAGCCCGGTGATCGAGGCGAGCCCCGCGTCGAGGTCGAGGATCAGCGCGGTATGGCTGTCCACGCCGAGGACGAAGGCACCGCCGGGAAGGCTCGCCTCGAGAAGCCGCAGGCGCCGCTCGCCCATGTAGCAGAAGCGGGTGTCGTGGGTGCCGCCCTCGGCGTTGTCGTAGTGCGGGACGACGGCAGCCCGCAGTCCGGTCGCCGGGCCGAGGAGGTCGAGGCCCTCGAGCCAACGCGGCTCCTCGCCGACCTTGTACACCTCGTAGACGGGGATCGTGACGAGGCCGACCGTGAGCGCGGCGGCGCTCGCCATCGTGAGGATGCCACCGGGTCCGCCGTCCGCGAGCTTCGCGGCGAGGGCGTCGGGGATCGGGCCGCCGGCCCACTGGCGGAGCGCGTAGCTGGGGCTCCCCGGGCCGGCCATGACGTAGCGAGCCTCGCGGATGCGCGCGAGCGCGGTGGCTCGCGTGACGGCGTCGACGTCTTGCGATCGGTACGAGGCGACGGCCACCGGCCGCCCCACGCTCGCGGCGAAGAACTCGACCGTCCGGCCGCTCAGCTCGTCCGCGTTCTCCTGGAAGCCGTAGGGGGTGTCGAGGATCGCGGCGGGGATCGGCGCCGCGCGGGCCGCCGTGCCGTGGCCGCCGGCCGCGAGCCCACCCGCCGAGCCGCCGGCCTCCGCGGCCGCCAGCCGCTCGAACAGCGCGCGGTGGACCTTCGCCATCGTCGGCGCGGTCTCGCCGGAGCCCATGATCGCGAGGATTCGTGCCGCGCTCATGCGAGAACGCCGTCGGCCGCCTGCGCCGCCAGCAGGTCGGCCAGCTCGTCCGGGCGCTGGGCGTGGATGTCGTGGTCGCCGACGATCCAGCGGACCTGGGCGTTCGGGAGAGCAGCGAGCGCGACGTCGACGTCGTGCCGCTTCCGCGCAGTCGAGCTTCGGTCACCGGTGTCGGCCGGGACGAGGAGGACCGGCACGTCGACGCGCGGGTACAGGGCGGGGGGATGGTGCGCCCAGAGGCCGCGGAGGATCTCCACGTGGCGATCGTAGGTCAGCCACGGCGCCACCGTACCGTCGGATCGGACCTCGAAGTTGGCGAGCGCGCCGCGGATGCCCGCCTCGGGCCAGTCGGCGTGGGCCGAGCGCAGGTACGCCTCGATCTCGGCGGCCGGCCGACCGACGAGACGGGGCGGCGCCAGGGCCCGGAGGCACGCCTCCCAGTCGGCGAACACCCGGCTCGGCTCGAGCCAGCCGCCGTCCACGCAGACGATCCCGCGCGCCGCGCCCGGATGACGGGCGGCGAGCTCGAGGACGACGTTGCCTCCCCACGACTGGCCGGCGACGACCGGCCGGTCCAGGCGGAGCGCGCCGATGAGCGCCGCGAGGTCGTCGGCCACCGTGGGCACGTCGTACGGGCCGTCCGGCTTCGACGAGCGGCCGTGGCCCCGAAGGTCGAGCGTCACGACCGGGTGCCCGTGGGCCAGGAGGCGCTCCGCGACGCCGTCCCACAGCCGCGCGTTGGACGCCAGCCCGTGGACGAGAACGAAGGTGACCGAGCCGGCCGCCGGCGCCCAGGTGTCGACCGCGAGCTCGACTCCCGCCGCCACTTCGATCCTTCGCGTCTGCATCGGCAGATCGTACGTGGATGACGGCGTGAACGGCGGCCAACCCCAGGCTCGGCGGCCGGCCGCCTGCCCACGGCCGCCCGCCCATCGGGGCCGGACGCGGAGGTGTACCGTCGCCCCGAGTCGTGGAGAGGAGGCGGCCATGCGCGCAGCACTCATCGCCTTCGGCGTGATCGAGATCGACGGGGAGCGCCACGAACGCGATGTCGTCGTCGATCGCGGGCGAGTCGGCCGGCGCGACAAGAAGGCGTCGAAGCCGCTCCGCGATCGCTACGGGCACACGCCGCTCAGCCTGCTCGAGCCGATCCCCTGGGACTGCCGCCGGCTGATCGTCGGCACGGGCGCGGAGGGTGCGCTCCCGATCGACGGCGCGGTCCTCGCCGAGGCTGCGCGGCGGGGCGTCGAGCTCGTCGCGGTCCCGACCGACGAGGCCTGTGCCCTCCTCGCCGACGCCGACCTGGCGACGACGAACGCGATCCTCCACGTCACCTGCTGACGGGGCGGCGGGCGCCACAGCCGAACTCCCTGCCGGGCAAGGACGCAGCTGTCGCGTGCAGGGGCGTACGATGTGAGTCCGCCGGGGGACGACCAACCGCGCTTGGAGGTGCCCCCGTGCGTCGCAGACCCCTTGCCCTCGCGCTCGCCGTCGGCGCGCTGCTGGTGACCTCGACCGTCGCCGTCGGCGCGCCCGCCGAGAACTCCCAGGCCTGGCACTCGCAGGACCGCCGCGTCGTCGAGGAGGCCGTCTGGATCGAGTCCGGCGACCACATGGTCCCGGGGACGTTCGCCTACCCGAAGAACGGCGGCAGCAAGCACCAGTTCCCGGCCGTCCTGATGCTGCACGGGTTCGGCAGCACCGGCGACGAGGTCGGGATGATGTACGCCCGCGAGGCCCGCGCCCTCGCCCTCCGCGGGTACGCCTCGCTGCGGATCGACTTCGCCGGCTCCGGGCTCAATCCCCAGCCGTTCGCGGAGAACACGTACGACGGGATGATGGCCGACAGCCGGGCCGCGCTCGACTGGCTCGTCGCGCGCAAGAACACCCGCGACGACCGCATCGGCGTCCTCGGCTTCTCCCTGGGCGGCAAGCTGGCGATCGACCTCGCCGGCACCGACGCGCGGATCAAGGCCCTGGCGACCTGGTCCGGCGCCAACGAGAACGGCTTCGGCTCGCTCCAGTACCTCGCCGACGGCTATCGCGCGGAGGCGGAGGCGAACGGCCACGTGGTCGTCGACCTCGGCTGGCGGACCGTCGACCTCTCGAAGGCCTGGTTCGACACGATGGAGGCGTCGCGCTCGCTCGACCACCTCGGCGCCTACACGGGCCCGATGCTGGCGGTCGCCGGAGCCGAGGACACCACGGTCGACCCCGACGTGTCCCGCCAGTCGATCGCGGCCTCCGGCAGCCTCGACGCAACGCTCCGGATCATCCCGGGAGCCGATCACATCTACCTCGTCCTCACCGACGACCAGTCGCTCGCCAACTTCTGCATCACGCTCACCGCGAAGTGGTTCGCCGCCAAGCTCTGACGCTCACCTGACACGGACCGGGCGCGCGGCCGCAGCCGGGCGCCCGGTCCCGCCGCCCTGCCTCCCGCCCGCCGCTCGCGCCGGTCGCGTGCCGGCCCCCTCGCTCGGCCAAACCGCACCGGGTCGCCACGCGAACGAGGGTCGTGCGCACCATCCTCGAGCGAACCCGGCGGGTATCGTCCGTCCTCGACGCCATTCCGCTCAGCGATCCTCTGGCCGCGGCCGCCGCCGCGGCTGCCGCCCAGGGTGGCGCCGCAGCCGAGGCCGTGCGCCGAGAGCTGGTCGAGGCCACTCGCGACACCACCGACGCGCCGACCGCGATCACGGCCGCACACGCGATGGCCGGCCTGCCGGGGGATGCCTGCGAGGTGCCGCTCCGCGATCTGCTGGACGCCCGCGGGTGGCTCGCGCCCCACGTGGCGTGGGCCCTGGCCGATCGAACGCCCCTGGGTTCGCTGCTCGACCCGCTCGCCCGTCTCGTCGAAGACGGTCGGTTCGGCGGCATGCTCGCCCAGCGGACGCTGGCCCGCTGGTCCCAGGCGGCCCCCGGCCCCGTGGCCGACGCCGTCCAGCAGCGGCTCGCGGCCGCTGCGACGTCCCACGCCCGGGCTCGACTCGCGGAAACCCTCGGGCTCGTCGGCGGGAGCGACCGCGCGCTCGTCGGCTTGGCGGTGAGCGCGGGCGGCGAGACGATCGAGGTCCGTGCGGCCGCGATCGCCGCCCTCGGCGACCGGCCCGGCGTCGGTGCCCGGGAGCTGGGAGCGATCGCCGCGGGCGATGATCCCGCGGCTGCCACCGCACGCCTGGCCCTGCTCGACCACGAGATCGTGGCCGGTGGACCGGGCCCGACGAGCCACGCGAAGGGTCGGCTCCGGATCGGCCAGGTGCATCTCGGTGGCCAGCTCGACCGGGCGCTGGCTCACGCCGGCCAGGGGACCACCGGCGGGATCGCCACCCTCCTCGTCCAGCTGGGCGACGCCCTCGCCGCCGACTCCCGGGTGGCCGCCGTGACGACGATCGGCCGCGGGACCGCTGCCGAGGCCCTCGCCGGGCTCGAGACGCCGGAGCCGCGGATCGCCCCGTCGGGCGACCTGCACACCGTCGTGGCTGCACCGCTCGGCCGGCACGAGGACGCGTCGTTCGTCGGCGCCTGGCCTGCCGTGATCGCGGCCGAACGGGGGCTGCGCCGCATCCTCGCTCACGGCCGGGTCGATCTCCTCCACCTGCGGATGGCCGACGTGGGCAGCCTCGCCGCATCGCGGATCGCCCGGCGCCGGGGCCTGCCGACCGTCTTCACGCTGGCCCCCGACCCCCACGCGGTCATCGCCGACATGGAGCGGGCAGGCGAGCTCGACCGGGCGTCGTTCGGGCCGGCGGACGCCGCGGGCGCCCTCTGGTTCCGGGCCCGCCTCGTGCGCTATCTCGCCGATTCCGCGGCCCAGGTCGTCCTCTTCCCGCGGTCCGAGCTGGCGGCGCGCCTGCGCGACCTCCTCGCCATCGACGTCGCGGCCGACCCGGATCGCTACCACGTGGTCCCCGAGGGGATCGACACGGCGCCGATTCGGGCCGCTCGCCGGGAGGTCGTCGGGGCCGGCCGGACGGCCCCGGTGCTGGCCGACCTCCGCGCCGCCGTCGAGTCCCTGGGCCCCGGTCGCGCCGGCCTGCCGCTCGTCGTGAGCGTCGGCCGGCTTGCGGAGGTGAAGGGGATGGCCCGGCTCGTCGATGCGTTCGCGACCGACCCGGATCTCCGGCGCCGGGCGAACCTCGTCATCGTCGGCGGGGACCTGGACGATCCCATCCCCGAAGAGCGTGCGGAGATCGACAGGATCGAGGCCGTCTTCGTGCCGCACCCGGAGATGGCCGAGGCGCTCGTGATGCTCGGCCACCGGCCCCACGACGACGTCCTTCGCGTCCTCGCCGTCGCCGAGAACGGCCTGGGGGACGCGATCGCGGCAGGCGGCGCCTATGCCTGCGCCAGCCGCAAGGAGGAGTTCGGCCTGGCGATCGTGGAGGCGCTGGCGGCCGGGCTGCCGGTCGTCGCGCCGCGGGCGGGCGGACCGGGGTCCTACGTCGAGGACGGGATGACCGGACGCCTCGTCGACACCCTGGACCGGGCCGCCCTCGTTGCCGGGATTCACGACGCCCTCGACCTTGCGACGCTGCCGGGCCGGGCGGATCGCGCCCGCGCCCTCGTGGCGGAGCGCTTCACGATCGGCGCGATGGCCGATGCCCTCATCCCGGTCTACGCTGTCGCGAGCGCAGTCCCGGGAGCTGCGCCGTCCACGTCGTCGTCCCCCCGCCAGCCCCGGTGACCGCGTGACGCTCCTCGTCGTCAGCCCCGACTACGCCTCGCACCTCTTCCCGCTTCTCGCCCTGGCTGGAGCCTGGGCAACGGACGGGGAGCGAGTCGTCGTGGCCACCGGGCCGGCCGTGGCGCAGCACGTCGAACGGGCCGGGTTCGAGCGCATCCCGCTCGTCCTCGGCCGGGGCTCGAACGCCGGGACCGCGCGGCCCGACGATCAGCCGAGCGGCGAGGACGAGAACCTGCGGGCGTTCTTCGCGGCGACGCGGGACGGGATGATCGCGACGCTCCGCCTCCAGGCGGAGCTGCGCCGCAACGACCTCCTGTGGCGACCCGTGGAGTCCGCGCGGGCGACGATCGAGGTCGCCGGGGCGGTCCGACCCGACGCGGTGCTCGTCGACCACCTCGCGTTCGGAGCCGTCCTGGGGCTGCGCGCCGCCGGCATCCCGTATGCCGACGTGGTCCTCGGCCACCCGACGGCGCTCCCGGTCGGCGACGAGCGCTACGGGGTGCCCACGGCCTGGCCGGCGGCGTTCGACCCCGACCCCGCTGACCTGGCCGGTCTGCGACGGCTTTCCGACGAGGTGACACGGGTCTTCACCGCCGACTGGAACGCGGCGCTCAGGGTGCTCGACCCGGCGGCGGTGCCCGAGGACGACGCGTTTCGCGTCCACGGCGACGTGGTCCTGTTCAGCTACCCGGAGGCGCTCCACGACCCGGACCGGACGACGCTCCTGCCGGCGCCCCGGGCGTTCCTCGGCTCATCCGTACGGGCCGAGTCGCTCGACGCCGACGCCGCGGCGTGGGTGGCGGCCGGCGGCGGGAGACCGATCGTCGTCGTCTCGTTCGGCAGCTTCCTGTCGGCCCGCGACGACGTGCTGGCTCGTGTCGCGGCGGCGCTGCGGGGCGCCGGAGCAGGCGGGACGGGGGCCGGCCTGCGCGTGGCGCTCGCCACCGGCTCCGCCGACCCGGCGACCCTCGGCTCCATCCCCGGGGAGTGGCTGGTCCGGCCGTTCCTCCCCCAGGTCGCGCTCGTCCGGCACGCGTCGCTCGCCATCACCCATGCCGGCAACAACGGGGTCACCGAGGCGCTCGCCGCCGGCGTGCCGCTCGTCGTCCTGCCGTTCTCGACCGACCAGTTCGCGGTGGCCGCGGACCTCGAACGCAGCGGCCTCGGGCAGGCGCTCGACCCGAACCGGGCCACCCCGGCCGAGATCCGTGCCGCGGTGGACGCCGTTCTGGCCGGCCCGGCGCCCGGGCGCGCGGCCGAGCTCGGCGCCGCGCTTCGTTCCGAGCCCGGGCCGGCGAGGGCCCGGCGCGCGATCTCGGAGCTCCCGCACCTACAGCCTGGGCGGCAGCTTCACCCCGGATAGCCCGCCGTCCACCGCGATCACCTGGCCGGTGATCCAGCCGGCCGCCGGCGAGGCGAGGAACACGGCCAGCGCCGCCACGTCGGCGGGCTCGCCGACTCGTCCCAGGGGGTGCATCGCCTCGGACGCGCGGAGCGTTGCCTCGTTCTCCACGAGGCGACGGGTCAGGTTCGAACGGACGAGCCCGGGCGCGACGGCATTCACCCGGATCCCCCGGCCGGCGTACGAGGCCGCCGCCGAGGTCACGAGGCCGTCGATCCCGCCCTTGGCGGCTGCGATCGCCTCGTGGTTGAGCAGGCCGATGGTCGAGGACGGTCACGGGCTCACCTCCGTGGGTCGGGAGGGGGCCGAGGAAGGGACGGGAGACGCGGCCGGCGCGGTGATCGGCTCCTGCGGGCGGGCCGGCTCGGCCTGGAGCTGGCCGCCGCGTACGGTCGCGCCGACGACCATCGCGGCGGCGACGAGCACGACGTTCTTGAGGATGTACTGGCCTTCGAGCGTCGGTGCGATCGGGAACACGCTGAACGTCTCGGCTGGGAACAGGACCAGCGGCGTCAGCGTGCCGAGCATCTGGAAGGCGAGGAGCGCGAGCGTTGCCCGCAGGAAGCGCCCGCTCAGCAGGCCGAGCCCGATGAGGATCTCCCACGCGGCGAGGATCGGCAGCGCGACGCTCGGCGGCACGACCCCGAGCGTCAGCACCTCGATCGTGCGCGCGGCGAGGTCCTCGGCCGGGCTCAGGCCCGGGACGAGCTTGAGCGCGCCGAACCAGAGGAAGACGATCCCGAGCGACATCCGCAGGACGGGGATCGCGGCGGCGGCGAGGGCGACGGTGATCCGTCGGTCGAGCTGGTCGAAGCGGGCGCGCCGGCCGGCCGCGGAGCCGATCGGTGCTGCGCCCGGCAGTGGTCGGAGCATGCGTGGCCTCGAGCTGCGGTGAGAGCGGGTCGGCACGGAGCCGGCCTCACCTCCTGTTCGCGCCAGCCCTCCTCCGGGATCGCCCTGGCCGTCGCACGACGACCGCGACGCCCACACGCCATCCACGGTCCGACGGGGAGCGATACTGAGTCATGCGGATCCTCGTCGTCGGCGCCAGCGGCTACATCGGCGGTCGCCTCACCACGCTCCTCGGGGCCCGGGACGTGGACCTCGTCCTGATGAGCCGCGACACGCGGCCCCTGGCCGCTCGCTTCCCGGACATCCCGGTGGTCGCGGCCGACCTGCTGGACCCGGCAACGCTGCCCGATGCGCTCGAGGGCGTCGACGTCGCCTACTACCTTGCCCACTCGATGGGCGCCGGTGAGCAGGGGTTCGCCGAGCGGGACCGCCGGGCCGCGCGCAACTTCGCGCAGGCGGCGAAGCGGGCGGGCGTCGGCCGGATCGTCTACCTCGGCGGCCTCGGCGACGACGAGGCCGGCCTCTCGCACCACCTCGCCAGCCGGCACGAGACCGGCGCGGAGCTGGCGGCCCACGGCGTCCCCGTCACCGAGTTCCGGGCCGCCGTCATCATCGGCTCCGGCAGCGCGTCGTTCGAGATCCTGCGCCACCTCACCGAGCGCCTGCCGGTCATGATCACGCCGCGCTGGGTCGGCACGCACTGCCAGCCGATCGGCATTCGCGACGTCCTCGACTACCTCGTCGGCGTCCTCGACCACCCCGACGTCACCGGAGTCGTGGAGATCGGCGGCCCGGACGTCCTCTCGTACGGCGACATGATGCGGACCTACGCCCGCCTGCGCGGCCTGCGACGGCTGATGATCCCGGTGCCGGTGCTCACGCCCCGCCTGAGCTCGTACTGGGTCAGCCTCGTCTCGCCGGTTCCCTCCGGGATCGCCCGACCCCTCATCGAGGGGCTTCGGAACGAGGTCGTCGTCCGGGATCCCGGCCCCGCCGCGGCCTTCGGGCTGGCACCGCTGCCGTATGCGGAGGCGCTCCAGCGGGCGATCGACCGGACGGATCGCCACGACGTCGAGTCGACCTGGTTCGACGCGCTGGCCGACCCGGCCAAGGTGAGCCTCACCTCGATGTCGAGCCGCGAGGGGATGATCGTCGAGCGCCGGGCCCGCAACGTGGCCGCCTCGCCGGAGCGCGTCTTCGCCGAGGTGGAGCGCCTCGGCGGCGACGTCGGCTGGCCGTACGGGAACGTCCTGTGGCGGGTCCGCGGCCTGATGGATCGGGCGGTCGGCGGCGTCGGGATGCGCCTGGGCCGGCGCGACCCGGATCGTGTTCGCGTGGGCGACGCGGTCGACTTCTGGCGGGTCGAGGAGGTCCGCCGGCCGGAGCTTCTCCGCCTGCGGGCCGAGATGAAGGTGCCGGGCCGCGCCTGGCTCCAGTACGAGGTCACGTCCCTGGACGGCGGCGCTCGCAGCCGGCTCGTCCAGACGGCGTTCTTCGAGCCGAAGGGGCTGCCGGGCCTCGCCTACTGGTACGCCCTGTACCCGATCCACGGCCTGATCTTCCGGGGCAACGTCCGCATCCTGGCGGACCGCGCGGGGCGAACCGAGCCGAGCTGAGGCCGGCCGGTCGCCGCGTCACCGCCGGTGGGCCCCGCCCGACGCGAAACGGACCCGGCCGCCCCAGAAAGGGAGAAGGCGGCGCGGGTCCGTGTTCGGTGCCGGCGGCCGGGAGGAGGCGGCTGTTCGGCTGGCGGGGCTCGGGGAGGGAGCCGAGCTCCATGCCCTGGATCTCACCACCGTCCGCTGAAGCAATCCTGAATGCCGGCCGACCATCGCAGCGCCGCACGACCGCATCCCCGGGGGCGCGAACTCGGAGTATCCGAACTCGCGCCCCGAGTCGCGTTGGCGAGGGCTCCGGGGGTCGTGGGTGGCGTGGCTCGCAACGTGACCGCCCGCGCGCCACTTGGAACCGCCGGTGAAGCCGGCGCTGGTATCGTGCACGGGTGGAGCGCGTGACGATGGAGGAGCAGGCGACGCGCCGGTCTCTCCGCGCCCGCTGGCTCGGCCGGATCGCCTATCGCGAGGCGTGGGCCATCCAGCAGGCGCTGGCCGCCGCGCGCGCCGCCGGCACGCTCGCCGAGGACCAGCTCCTGCTGCTCGAGCACGACGCCGTCCTGACGCTCGGCCGGAACGCGAGCGAGGCGAACGTCCTCGCCCTCCCGGAGCTGCTCGCCGGGCGCGGCCTCGAGGTCGTCCGCGTGGAGCGCGGCGGCGACGTGACGTACCACGGGCCGGGCCAGCTCGTTGCCTATCCGATCGTGGCCCTCGCCAGCCCTGGAGCGGTCGCCGGCGCCTCGACCACGCCGGGGCCGCGGCCGCTCGGCGTCCGCCCCTTCGTGGAGGCCCTCGAGGGTGCCATGGCCGACACCTGCGGAGCGCTCGGCGTGACGGCCGGACAGCGGGATGGTCATCCCGGCTGCTGGGTGGACCCGCGCGGACCGCTTCCCCGGAAGATCGGCGCGATCGGGATCCGCGTTGCGCGCGGCGTCAGCTTCCACGGGATCGCCCTCAACGTCACGACGAGCCTCGCCGACTTCGACCTCATCAACCCCTGCGGGATGCCGGGCCTGCGCTCCACGTCCGTCGCGGTCGAGCGGGCGCGCGGCGGGTGGGCCGCACCCGACGTGAGCCCGTCGACGGACAGCGTCGCCCGCGCGGCCGCCGTCTTCGCGCCGGCCCTCGCGCGACGGCTGGGGCTCGACCTCGTCGGCGACCTTCCGCCCGCGGCAGAGGCCGCGGCCGAGCGGACGGCGCTGGACGCCCTCGTCGAGGCCCTGTCCGACTCGTCTGCCGCCCGACCGCCCACTGCCCCCGGGACCCGCTGATGGCCGGCGGCCTCTTCGAGCTGCGGCGGGATGCCATCAGCGGCTGGTGGGTGGCGACGCTCGTCGATCGCGAGTTCGAGCGGGAGCGGTTCACGACGCGGGCTGACCCGGTCGACGATCTCGGCGACTGCTTCAACTGCCGGATTCCGCCGGGCGAGGGCGTCCGGACGCGGGTCCTCAAGGACTTCGCGTTCCGCACGGTCGGCACCGAGGCCGAGGCTCGCGAGCTCGAGCGAAGCGTCACCCAGATCGCCCTGTCCCAGGCCCGGGCGGCCGGGAGCTGGCGGACGATCGTCGCACCGCCCGGCGAGCACCGGCCGCTCCACTCGGTCGGGATCGAGCTGATCACCGACCTGCTCCGCGCGGCGCGGGACGCGCTCGTCGACGCCGAGCGCGTCGGCCAGACAGCCTATCTCCAGGTGCTGCAGAACTGGGGCCGCCAGGCCGGGGCGCGGACGAACCACCTCTGCCTCGACCTCTACGACCTGCCCCAGATCCCCCACGAGGTCGCCGAGGAGGTCGGCGGAGCGGCCCGCTTCGTCATCCGCGAGAGCGAGTGCCCGTACTGCCGGGCGGTGCGGGTCGAGCGGGAGCGGGGAACGCGGTTCATCTGGGAGGACGCGTCGTCGGTCGCGTTCGCGCCGTTCGCGTCGCGCTCGCCCTTCGAGGTCTGGATCGTGCCTCGCCGCCACGAGTCCGACTTCGGGCGGGCGACCGAGGCCGACCTGGCGTCGACCGCCGACGGCCTGCGCGAGGTCCTGGGGCGCCTCGACCTGCTCCTGGGCGGACCGCCCTACAACCTCGTCCTCCACACGGCGCCGGTCGCGGGCCAGGTGGAGTCGACCTACCACTGGCACTGGGAGATCCACCCGCGCCTCCGCGAGATCGCCGGGCTCGAGCTCGGAACCGGGCTGCCCGTGAACTCGGTGAGCCCGGAGGAGGTCGCCGACCAGCTCGTGCGCCGTCTCGGACGCGGCGAGGCCGACGACCGCCCCGACCCGCGCTCGGGACGTCCCGGCGGGCGGTCGTGAGCCGCCCGGGAGGGGCGCCCCACGGCCGGCGGGCCCCCGTTTCCCGACGTCGACCACCGCGCGCGCGTCACACGCCCCCCGCCCCCGTCGTCATTCGGCCGGAGCGCGGGATCCGCCCGCGCCGCTCGTTCGTCCCGGAGGTCCAGTGCTCGTCGACCTGTCGCTCGGCTGGGGAGCGCGCCCGGTGATCCCGGGTCGCCGCACCCCGCCGCCGGATCCGGCGCGGATGCCCGCCCCGGCGCCGGACGCGCCCGGGATCGACGGCACCGACGGCGTCGCCTCGGCGACCGTGTCCGTTTCCGCCCTGCCGGACGACCCCGTCGCAGCCCGAGCCTTCGTCGAGGGGCTCTTCGCCCGTCATCACGCGGAGATCCACGCCTACCTGTCGCGCATGCTGCGCGACCCGGAGCTGGCCGCTGACCTCGCCCAGGATGCGTTCATCCGGGCGTACCGCGCGTACGCCGACCTCGACGACGTGTCGAAGGCGCGCGCGTGGCTGTACCAGATCGCCCACCGCGTCGCCCTCGACGAGATCCGCCGCCGCAAGATCGTCCGGTTCGTCCCGTGGAGCGGGGAGTCGCGCGGCGCCGCCCCGTCGGCCGAGCGCCTCGTCCTCGAGACGCGGCTCTCCGGGGACCTCGAGCGGGCGCTGGCTCGCATCCCGGAGCGGCAGCGGGCGGCCCTGCTCCTCGCCGAGGTCCACGAGCTGACCGGCCTCGAGCTGGCGGCCGCGATGGGGACGTCCCACGTCGCCGCTCGTGCGCTCCTGACGCGCGCCCGCGAGAGCCTCCGCCGGGCCCTCGCCGACGAGCGGGCCGCGTCGGCCGAGCGCGAGGCGACCGCCGCCCGGGCCGCCCGGCCGGGCGAGCCGACCGGGGAGCGACGCCGATGAGCGGGCTCCGGCACTTCACCCAGCACCCGGATCGCCTGAAGGACCCCCACGAGCAGGCGCTCCGGCTCGCCTCCGATGCGCTCCTCGAGCCGCTCGGCGACCTCGACGCAGCGTGGCTCGAGGACCACGTCGCGACCTGCCGGCCGTGCGCCGCGGAGGTCGACGGCTTCGCCGCGGACGCCGCGCTCCTGCGCGAGCTGCGCGGTGCAGCTCCGCCCGTCCCCCGCGACCTCGGCGCGCGCGTCTCCCTGGCCCTTGACGACGAGACGCGGCGGGCGCTCCGGCGCCGCGGCGGGTCGCGAGCCCGCCCGCGCGGCAGGCAGCGGCGGAGCCGCTCGGCCGGGCGCTCCGCATGGGCGGGCGGCGCCTTCGCCGGCGTCGCCGTCGCCGCGCTCGTGGCCGTCCTCGTGCTGCCCCTGGGGCTTGCCCCCAGTGCCGCGCCACCGACCTTGCCGGCAAACGTCGTCCCGCTCCCGGCGGCGACGCCGATCACGGTCGACACGGAGCCGGTTGCCTGGGTGCAGCGGGCGAACGATGGTCGCTACGTCATCTCCAGCGCCGAAGTGGACCAGGTCTGCGAAGGGACCGACGCGACGTCGTGCGGCACGCTCGACGGCGGAGCCCGCACCGTGGCGGCGCTCGACGTGAAGCCGTCGTCGCTCCTGCTGCCCCGCGACGGCAACCCGGCGGTGGTCGTCGGTGGGGACGCGGTCTACGCGGTGAGCGTCGACCTCGGCGAGCCCGTCACATCGCCCGGCCCCGGCCCGTCTTCCCTCCCAACCACCGAGCCTGCTCAATCGCCGGCGGTGCCGGGAGCGTCGGCTACTCCTCCGGCCGACACTCCCGCGCCGTCGGTGACCGCCTCGCCCGAGCCCGCGAGCCCGGAGCCCACCGATCCGGGCGCCAGCGACGCGCCCGAACCCTCGTCGTCGCCCGGGCCGGAGACGCCGGTCCCGTCGCCCGAGCCGCCCGCGTCGCCCGAGCCCACGCCGGCCGTGTCGCCCGAGCCCACGCCGCTCGCGTCGCCCGAGCCCACGCCCGAGCCCACGCCGGAGCCCGCCACCCCGCTGCCGACGCTTCCCCCGGTCACCCCGGCCCCGACCGCCGAGGCCGTGCTGGCGATTGCCGAGGGTGTCGTGCTCGTCGGGGCGCCCCCCGCCTACAGCCCGGACGGCAAGTGGGTCGCCTTCTCCGCCCGGCCTCGCCGCGGCACCGACGGCCCCGACGTCTACACGTGGCGTGTCGGCGAGCGGCGTGCCCGCGCGATCACGACCGACCATGGGTCGGTCTTCGCCGGCTGGATCGACGACGTGATCCTCGCCAGCACGACCCGCTTCACGGACACGCCCGAGACCGACCCGGGCGACGTCGTGCCGCCGCGCGACGCCGACCCGGCGACGGTGGCGGCACGCTCCTTCACGATCCATCCGTCCGGGCGGGACGCGACGATGATCGCGCGCGAGGGGATCTGGCGCCCGGTCGTCGACCCGACGGACCGCGTCGTCGTGTACTGGACGGGCACGTTCGAGTGGAACCGCGAGGCACGGGCCTGGCTGCCCGCAACGGGCAGGCTGGTCACCGCCGCCTGGCGGGCCGTGCTCGACCCGTCGGCGGAGCTCGAGCCCGACACCCTGCCCAGGACCTCCGCCGGGGTGGACGCGACGACGTTCGAGGTCCGCTTCGACCCTGCCGGTCGCCGGCTCGGCGTCTGGGTCGCCGACCCGGATGCGGCCGGGACCGGCCGCCTCGCCCTCGTCGCGGTCAGCCCGAGCGGCGCCCTCCGCGAGGTGCTGTTCGCCGACGCCGCCGCGCTGCCCGGGTTCTCGCTGGACGCCGATCGCATCGCCTGGTCGACGCCGCCCGGCCGGAACGGCGTGGGCAGCCACGTCACCGTCTACGCCTGGCGCGGCGAGCTCGCGGGCCAGGTCTACAGCCTGCCCGACACGGGCGACGAGCCGATCGTCGTCGCCCACTGAGCCTCGCGGGACCTGCGCCCGCGCGACCGCTCAGCCGACGCCGCTCCGGCACGCTAGACTGCGCCCGACCCTTTAACGACCGGTCCCGTGAGGCCGGGAAGGAGGATGCACGTGCCACGCAGCGGTGGGTGCGCCGGGCGGACCGCCGGGTCGGTCGCCTGATGGACGCGCGCCAGATCATGACCGCGGACGAGATCCGCCGGGCGATCATCCGCATCTCCCACGAGATCGTCGAGCGACAGGCCGGCACCGACGGCCTCGTCCTCGTCGGAATCCAGCGACGCGGCGTCCCCCTCGCGGGCCGGATCGCCGCCGCGATCGAGGAGCACGAGGGGGCGACGCTCCCCACCGGCGCCCTCGACATCACCTTCTACCGCGACGACCTGTCGCTCGTCGCCCAGCAGCCGATCGTCAAGGGGACGGCGATCCCGGTCGACCTCAACGAGAAGACCGTCGTCCTCGTCGACGACGTCCTGTACACGGGGCGCACGATCCGGGCCGCGATGGACGCCCTCGTCGACTTCGGGCGGCCGCGGGCGATCCGCCTCGCCGTGCTGGTCGACCGCGGGCATCGCGAGCTGCCGATCCGGGCCGACCACGTCGGCAAGAACGTGCCGACGTCCCGCGACGAGCTCGTCAAGGTCCACGTCGACGAGACCGACGGCGAGGACGCCGTGCGGATCGAGCGCCCGGGAGGTGCGGCGTGAGCGCGGCGCGGGCAGCCGGGACCGGGGCCGTCGACGTGCCGCCCGCCGGCGGCGAGCCGAGCGTCGAGCATCCCTGGCACCACAAGCACATCCTTGACGTCGACGTCCTCTCCGCCGCCGACATCGGCCTCGTCATGAAGACGACGGACGCGATGAAGGAGATCCTGGCCCGACCGATCAGCAAGGTGCCGGCGCTGCGCGGGCGGAGCGTCACGATCATCTTCTACGAGGCCTCGACCCGGACCCGCGTCTCCTTCGAGGTGGCGGCCAAGAACCTCTCGGCCGACGTCGTGAACATCGCCGCGAGCGCCTCGTCGGTCACGAAGGGCGAGAGCCTCGTCGACACGATCCGCACGATCGAGGCGCTCGGCGCCGACATGATCGTCATGCGCCACGGGACGTCCGGAGCGCCGTACCTCGCGGCCGAGGTCTTCTCGGGGAGCGTCCTCAACGGCGGGGACGGCTGGCACGCCCACCCCTCGCAGGCGCTCCTCGACCTGTACACGATGCGCGACCACCTCGGCGACCTTGCCGGCAAGAAGGTCGTGATCCTCGGCGACGTCCTCCACTCCCGGGTTGCGCGGAGCAACGTCTGGAGCCTGACGGCGATGGGCGCCGACCTGTGGATCTGCGGCCCGACCCCGATCCTGCGCGGCTTCGACACCTGGGCGGGGCGGTGGGCGAACGGCCGCGGACCGGCGGGCCACGCCGGCTTCACCGTCACGTCCGACGTCGACGCGGCCCTCGCCGGGGCCGACGTCGTCATGGCGCTCCGGCTGCAGCGCGAGCGGATGGACGCGGGCCTCCTGCCGTCGCCTCCGCGAGTACGCCGCCCGCTTCGGGCTGACGCGCGAGCGACTGGCCGCGGCGAAGCCGGAGGCCCTCGTCATGCACCCCGGGCCGATGAACGAGGGCGTCGAGATCGCGGCCGACGTGGCGATGATGGACCGCAGCGTCATCACCGAGCAGGTGACGAACGGGGTGGCCGTCCGGATGGCGCTCCTCTACCTGCTCGCGGGGGTCCACGGGGCCGGCAGCGCGGAGGGCTCGATCGGTGGCTGACGCACGGCGGGACGCCTCGCGCGCCGCGATGGCCGGGGAGCTCGCCGTCGGCGAGACGGTGGGACTCCTCGAGATCAGCCGGGCCTGGCTCGTCGACCCGGTCGCCGGCCGCGAGGGGCCCGGCGAGATCGTCGTCCGCGACGGGATCCTCGAGGCCGTCACCTGGCTCGAGGGCGACGAGGCGGATGCCGCGCGGGCGGAAGGGGCCGGGCCCGACGGCACGATCGTCGTCCCGGGGTTCGTCGACCTCCACGTCCACCTCCGCGAGCCGGGCAACGAGGATGCCGAGACGGTGGCCAGCGGGCTCGCGGCGGCCGCCCACGGCGGCTTCACGACGGTGGCGGCGATGCCGAACACGACGCCCGCGGCCGACGAGCCGGGCGTGTTCGCGCGAGTCCGCGCCGCGGCCGTCGCGTCCGGGTCGCCGGTGGAGCTCCTCCTCCACGGGGCGGTGACGGTGGGGCGGGCCGGGGAACGCCTGGCGGCGCTCGGCGAGCTCGCGGACGCGGGCGCGGTCGGCTTCTCCGACGACGGCTCGCCGGTGAAGAGCGCCGTCATCCTGCGCAACGCGCTGCTCTACCTCGGGATGCTCGGTCTGCCGCTCGTCGAGCACGTCGAGGACGCGGCCCTCACGGCCGGCGCCGAGGCGAACGAGGGGTACGTCGCGTCGATCCTCGGCCTCAAGGGCTGGCCGCCCGCGGCCGAGGTCGCCGCGGCGGAGCGGGCGATCGCGGTGCTCACGACCGTGCTCCCGGACGCACCTGGCGCGCGGCTCCACCTGACCCACCTCTCGACGGCAGCCTCGCTCGACGCGGTCCGCCGGGCGAAGGCGGCCGGCCTGCCGGTGACCTGCGACGTCACGCCGCACCACCTCGGATTTACCGACGAGTGGGTCGCGGGGGCGCGGCGGTGGGCCTGGGAGGCGGTCGGCGACGACGGCGCGCCCGCGACCCGTGGGCCGACGGCGCGCTCGTGGCGCATCCGTACGACACCGCATGTCGGGTCAACCCGCCCCTGCGCTGTGCCGAGGACGCCGCCGCCGTGCTGGCGGCGCTCGTCGACGGGACGGCCGACGCGGTCGCGACGGACCACGCCCCGCACACCCAGGTCGACAAGGAGGCCGAGTTCGGCCTCGCGGCGAACGGGATCAGCGGCGTCGAGACGGCGCTCGGGGTGCTCCTCGCGGCTGTCGGTGCCGGCCGGCTTCCCCTCGCCCGGGCGATCGAGGCGCTCACGACAGGCCCGGCGCGCGTGCTCACGACGCGGCCCGGCCGCCGAGGCCCGGCGCGAGGGCTCGTCGAGGGGGCGCCCGCCGACCTCGTGGTCGTCGACGCGGGCGCGACCTGGACCGTGGCTCCTGATGCGCTCGCGTCGCGCGGGAAGAACACGCCGCTCCTCGGCCGGGAGCTGCCTGGGCGCGTCCTGCTCACCGTGGCCGAGGGCCGCCTCGCCTGGCGCGACGCGGAGGCCTGACCGCACAGGCGCGGAACGGCGCCCGGCGCGCTGCAACCTGCGGGGCTGCCGTCGCCAGGGACCGTCGTCAGGCGGCCGGCAGCGGGTCGCGCGCGTCGGCGATCGTCTCGACGACGGCCGCTGCGAGCAGCAGGCCGACGACCGCCAGCCCGACGAGCAGCCACGAGGCATCGAGCGGGACGTTCGGCAAGAACGGCAGCGTCGAACCGACCGTGGTCGGCGGGAACGCGGCGTACCGTGCCTCGGCCTCGGCCAGCCAGGCCGCGCCGCCCTCGTCGTTGAGGTTGGCGACGACCCCGCACCTCGCGATGACGGGGCGCTCGGCGCCGGCCATCGTGCCCGCGACGAGGAACCGCGATCCGACCGCCGGCATCCTGGCGGGGACGATCTCCCCCGCGAGGGCCAGCCGGCTGCCGAGCAGCAGGTCCACCGTGGCGGGATGGACGCCGCGCTCGAGGCCGTCCACGCGCCCCCGGCGGTACCAGTCGAGCACCTGGAGTCGGACCAGCCCCACCTTCGGGGACACGGCGGTGACGGCGCCGGTGAAGATGACGCCGCCGGGCGCCCGCTCGACACCCGCGAGGGTGATCTCGAGCGGGCACGACGGCGGTGGGACGCGTGAATTGGCGGCCGCCCCCGTCGGGAGGGCGACGAGCGCGAGCGCCGCCGCGGAGAACACAAGAATTGCGGCCCGCCGGGAACCGCCCATCCCGACGCCGAACGCGAACACGACCCCCATCGTCGCGCCTCCCGGACGCGAACCCTCCCGGCGCTCCTTCCGGTCGAGAGGAATCTAGGCGGGGATGTCGGTTTCGTCGAGGGCCGTCCGGCCTGCCCGCCGGTCCAGCCTTGTCGGTCGAGCCGCGTCGGTCGCGCGACGTCAGCCGGGCGGCGTGGCAGGCGGGGGAAGGTCGGGCTGGTCGGCGGGCGGCCGGGCGCCCGTGGAGGTCCGGCCGGTCGCGTCGTCGACGAGCACCCACCAGACCACCTCCAGGCCGGCCTGCTCGTCGCTCGTCGGACCGCGAAGCGGGCTGCGGACGTGGACGACCCAGGCGTGGTCGCCATCGATCTCGGCGTCCTGCGAGCCCGGCGCCACCGCGCCGCGAAGGCCCGCCGGGACGCGAACGATGGAGACCACCTGCCGGCCGCCGGTCGCGCGCGCGGCGACCTCGCCCGCCCGATCCGCGGAGAGACGCGGCGGTGCGAGGCCCGGGAGGTCGAGCTCGGCGACCGGCGGGTCCGTCGGGGCGCCGTCGACCCACAGCAGCCGCTCGAGGAGGAGCTGCCGGCCGCAGCCATCGTCCGTCGGCCAGCAGGGCTCCGAGCGCGGCGATCCCGACACCACGAGTGCGACGACGGGGACGGGCACCCGTCCTTCGCGAACGGCATCGGCGATCGGGAGCGACGGGGTCCCCGGCGCCAGCTGGAGCGCCAGCGAGCGGCCCGTTGGCGTCGGCCCGCGGAGGAGGACCTCCCGCCTGCAGAACGCCGAGCTGTCGTCGGGACGCGGGTCGGCAGACAGCGGTCCCGCCAGGCAGGAGCCGGCGAGCGCGGGCGTGCCGAGCCAGCCGGCGACGGCGATCGCGGTTCCGTCCGGCATGCCGGCGTCGGCGAGCGCCAGCAGCTCGGCGACAGAGCGCACGGTGGACGCGACAACCCGGCGCGGGAACAGGTAGCCGGTGGCCGGCCGCGGCGTCGCGGCGGCGACGGCCCCGGGTTCGGCGAGGACCTCTCCCGTCCGATCGTCGACCACCAGCCACGTTCGACGTGCCCCCGTCGGGTCGCGAGGTTGCGGCTCGACGATGGCCCGGACGAGCCAGGAGAAGCCCGACGGCGACGGGACAGCGGCCGCAGCCGGCTCCACCGTCGCGAGATCCGCGGCAGGGACACCCGCCACGGCGACGGCCCGGATGCCGCCGTAGGCCGCCTCGGCGAGGTCCATCGCCTCCCAGCCGGTGCGGACCGTCTCCATGGTCGGGCCCGCGGGGCGGACCGCCACGGCGGGCCGGGCGGATGCCCCGTAGATCCAGGCAATCCGCTCGATGACGGGCTCCTCGCCGCAGTGCCGGCCGCCCGTCGAGCACGACGCTGCTCGCGGGTCGCCGAAGTGGGCGAGCACGACGACCGGGAGCGGATCGCCGGACGTCGTGGCGAACAGGCGGCGCGCCCGGCCGAGCCCGGTCCCGGGCAGCAGCTGCGGATGGAGGTGAGCGCCGCCCCACCCCGCGCCCGGGGCCTCGCTCAGCACCGACGTCCGGCGGCAGAATGCCGCCGCGGCGCTGATCGGGTCGGTGACGGCGACCGGGACCGGGTCGAGCGCGGGCATGCCGGCGCGGCCAGGGGTCGCCGGCGACGGCGCCAGGCACGGGTCGCGAAGCATCGGCTCCGTCAGCCAGCCGCGGATGGCGATCGACCGGCCGGCCGCGGCCGGATCGCGGGCGAGGCGACGCGCCTCGGCGACGCCGACGACAGCCAGCCCTTCGACCACGTCCGGGAAGTCGGCCAGCGCAGCGGCGGCGTCCTGCCACGCGGCGTCGCCGCGACCGACGCCCGGCGCGTCCGTCGCCCCGGCGACGGGGTTCGAAGACGCCGTTGCCGGCGAGGCGGGCGCGGAGCCCGGCACGGTCCCGCCGGCGCTCGCCAGCAGGATGCCGATGCCGGTGATCGCGACGAGCACGAGCGCCGCACCCCGTGCCAGGCCAGTCGGTCCCGGCATCGCGGCCCGCACCGCGACGACCGCGCCCGCGTCGGGCCGGGTGCCCGCAAGGCCGGTCCGGAGCTCGTCGACCAGGGTGGCGGGGTTGCCCGGCGAGCCGGCGAGAGCGGCAGCCGCGAGAGCCGCGCGCAGGTGGGCGAGGTCCCATCCGACGAGCGGGCCGTCGAGGTCGACGATCTCCGCGGTCGGATCGAGCGTGCCCGGGCGGGGGCCGGCCGCGGCAGGACCTGCGGGAACCGCGCCTGATGGCCCTCCGCCGATGCCGGCCCCACCACGACCGACCTCGGCGCCGAGGCGTCCCGCGATGGCGAGGGCGCCGGCGTCGGGCACCGGGTCCAGGCACCGCGCGAGTGCGACGCGATCGGCCGGCGGGAGGGCCCGGAGCGCACAGGCGAGCGGGTCGATCGACGAGCCGGTGGGCGCCCCGACTCGTCGTCGCGGAAGGGCGGCGACGAGGGCCTCCTCGAGCGCACGCTCGAGATCGGCCTCGGCGGAGAGCCGGCGGACGTTCCGCCAGACGGTTCGGACCGCGGTCGACATGCCGCGGTGGGCCGCCGCGGGATCGCCCGCGCCGATCGCGGCGAGACGGACGAGGCGACCGGCCCTCGGGTTGACGAGGTCGAGGAAGGCGTCGAGGTCGCCCTCGCGGGCGCGGGCCAGGCGATCGTCGTCCACGGGAAGTCTCCACCGGGGGCGCGGGGTCGTCGACTTGGCTCGGGCGGCCAGCCTACCCCGCTCGCCGAGATCGCGCCGTCACCCGATGTTCGCCGCCGGAGCCCGGCCGGATCTCGGCGTGGCCGAGAGGCGGGCCGACGCTGCCGGATCCGGTCCCGGCGACCGCCGCCGCTCGCGCACCATGAAACGCGGTGCTGGCCGGCCGCCGGCGACTGCCGGGGCTGCTCACTCCTCTGCGCGGAGACGGCCGACGACCGGCTCTGGGCCGCACGGAGTGGGCGTCGCCCCCGGTGGGACGGGCCGAGCGCCGTCAGCCTGGGAACCCGAAGAGGTCGTTGGGGAGGAACGCCGACACGACGAAGTTCGGGTGGTCGACGATCTCGCTGATCTTCAGATCGAGGGCAACGGAGCAGAGCTCATACGCCTCGACCGGCGCCAGGCCGCGCGTGGCGACCAGCCGGTCGATCATCGCCCGGACGGCGGTCTTCGAGGCCTCGAGCAGATCGGGCCCGATCCCTGTCGTCACGTAGTAGCCAGCCGCCGCGGCCGACGCCCGCTCCAGTGGCCGACGCACCTCGTACTGAGGGGTCGTGATCGACAGGTCGCGACGAACCGTCAGGCGCATCGTGATCGCCATCGAGGTCTCGATTCCCGATCCGCCGACCTCGCCGTCGCCCTGCGCCGCGTGCGGGTCTCCGATCCCGAGCAGGGCGCCCTCTACCTCAGTCGGGAGGTACACCGTGGTCCCAATCCCGATGTGCTTGACGTCCATGTTGCCGCCGGTCCGCAGCGGCGGGATCGAGGCGTGGACACCCGGCGCCGCCGGCGTGCAGCCGACGATCCCAACCATCGGCTCGATCGGGACCGAGATGTCGCCGATGAACGGGGCGCGCGTTCCGGTGAGGTCCCAGATGAAGAGCCACGGGTCGGGGAAGTCCTCTGGGAGGAGCCCTTCGCCCGTGTAGTTGGCGGACCAGCCGTACGCGCCTGGCTGGAGGTCGAGCAGGTCGACCTGCAGGACGTCGCCCGGCCGCGCACCTTCGACGAAGATCGGGCCGCCGATGGGGTCGATCGTGGCCATGTCGAGCCCGCCGATCGTCGCACTGGTGGAGGCGCGAGTGATCTGACCACCGGAGCAGTCAGCGGAGTCGACATGGATCTCCGCGCCGGACGGCACACGCAGGCGAGGCGGATGGTCCCGGCTCCAGCCGAAGCTGACCGCGTCGATGGGCAGGTGGAACGACATCCGGGCCATCACTCACTCCAGTCTGTCTTGTCCGTGGTCCGCGGCTGCCTGAGCGACATGGATGTGCACCGCGAGATCGCGCAGCGGCTCGAGGGAGCTCTCCTCGGCCGAGGGGTCCGTGATGAGGTCGTCCACCTCCTCGATTCCGTACAGGTGGACGAGGCTGACCTGGCCCACCTTCGAGCCGTCGGCGACGAGGACCCGGCGCCTCGCGGCGCGCATGAGGAGCTGCTTCACCGCGGCGTCCGCGACGCTGACGCTCGTCACGCCGGCCTCCGCAGCGACACCGTCGCACTCGAGGAACGCGACGTGAGCGTGGACCTGCTCGAGGATGATCGTCGCGAAGGGGTTTACGAGCGAGTGCTGCAGCCGGCGCAGCGTGCCGCCGGTGAGGAGGACAGTGAACCGCGGGATCGCCGGCTCGAGCTCGAGGGCGACCCGGACACCGTTCGTGAAGATCGTGACATCCTCCAGGTCGGGCCGTGCGACGAGGGCGCGGGCGACCGCCACCGCGGTCGCGCCGACGTCGAGGAAGATGGTCTGCCCGTTCTCGACGAGCTGGGCCGCCAACGCGCCGATCGCCGCCATCTCGGGGGCGTGCGCGACCAGTGCCTGCTCGAAGGGCGTCTCCCGCCCCCCGGTCGCGGTGTGCACCGCCCCGCCCCGGACGCGCTGGAGGTGCCCTTCCTCCGCGAGGACATCGAGGTCGTTTCGGATCGTCACCTCCGAAACGCCGAAGGCAGCGCTCAGCCCCGCAACCGACGCGAAATGTCGGCGTCGGACGTGATCGAGGACGCGGGCACGGCGCACCCCGGTCGGGAGCTGGGCGCCCGGGGCGTCCTCGGCAGGGGGTTCGATCGAATCTTGCGAAACCTTGCGTGCGTGATGTGGTTCCCTCGATCCCATGCGCGAATGATAGCGATATGTCTTCTCGCTTCTCAAGGGTTGACAAGGTTTCGTAACCTTGTGTCTGATGCCCGCCGTCCGGCAGGAGGCCGGCTCCGGGTCGCCGAACCCAGCGCTTGCGCGATGGAGCCCGAGCCGAATGACGGTCGGTCCCGCTCCCAACCGGAGCAGTTACGACGGCGCCGCCCCACCCTTGCCCACGGCAGTCGACGGGCGGTCTCACGGCGTGGAGCCCCCCATCCTGCGCTGCACGCGGCATCGGCGTCACCTTCTCGGGGCTTCAGGCCCTCCGCGACGTCGACGTGACGCTCGCGAGAGGCGAGATCGTCGGGCTCATCGGCCCGAATGGGTCCGGGAAGACGACGCTCCTCAACGTCATGTCCGGCGTGATCGCCCCGACGGCAGGGCGGGTCGAGGTCGCCGGCCGCGACGTGACGCGGTGGCCCGCGCACCGGGTTGCGGCGCTCGGCGTCGCCCGCACGTTCCAGAACATCCGCCTCTTCGGCGAGCTGTCCGTGCTGGAGAACGTCGAGGTCGGAGCCGCACTCCACCCGGAGCGTCCCGGGGGCGCGGCTCTCCGGCGCGCGGCGCGCGCGGTCCTGGTCGAGACGGGGCTCTCGGAGTTCGCCGGCCGGCGGGCGAGCACCCTGCCGTATGGGATCCGCCGCCGCGTCGAGATCGCTCGAGCGCTCGCGACGCGCCCAACGTTCCTCCTGCTCGACGAACCTGCCGCTGGGGCAAACGAGGCCGAGTCCGACGAGCTCCGCTCGTTGATCGGCGAGCTTCGCACCGCCCACGGTGTCGGGATGCTCGTCGTCGAGCACGACCTGCGGCTGATCATGCGGGTCGCCGATCGGATCGTCGTTCTCAACGAAGGCGCCCGGATCGCGGAAGGGAGCGCCCGCCAGGTGAGCATGGACCCGGCCGTGCGCGAGGCATACCTGGGGCGGCGCGCAGTGGAAGGACTCGGACCGGAGGAGGGCGAGTAGGCGCGATCACAACGGACGGAGTCGGCATGCGGGAGGTCCGGGAGCGATCCGCGGGCCGCTCACCCGGAATACGCGGGCGGGAAGACCACGGACGAAGAGGAGGATCGATGAATACTCGAAAGGTGCTCGTCGGGGTTGGCGCGGCGGCACTCGTCGTCGCGGCCTGCGGCAGCAGCGGTGGGTCGGACAGCGAGACGTACAAGATCGGGTATGACTCGTCGCAGACCGGTGGGCTCGCCTATTCGGACGTGCCGGCATCGAAGGGCGTCCAGATGGCGATCGACGAGATCAACGCCGATGGCGGGATCGCCGGAAAGTGGAAGATCGAGCTCACCCTCCAGGACAACCGGAGCGAGGCTGCGCAGAGCGCGGTCGTGGCCCAGGACCTCATCTCCAAGGGGGTCCAGTTCCTCATCTGCACCTCCGACGCGGATCCGTGCACCGCGGCCGGCCAGATCGCCCAGAAGGCCGGGGTTCCGACGATGTCGACCGCCGCGACGTCGCCGACGCTTCCAGCCTCGGTCGGTGACTTCATGTTCATGAGCGTGTTCGGCGACAACACGCAGACGACCGCGCTGGCCCAGTACGCGATCGATGAGGGCTACAAGAGCGCGTACCTGCTCTGCTCGCCCGATTCGTCGTACACGTCGAAGTCCTGCGACTACTTCGCGGAGGTCTTCGAG
Organism: uncultured Chloroflexia bacterium; assembly: GCA_963736545.1. Taxonomy (GTDB): domain Bacteria; phylum Chloroflexota; class Limnocylindria; order Limnocylindrales; family CSP1-4; genus CTSoil-043. The sequence goes on along the minus strand of CAVTPA010000001.1, from coordinate 1,355,796 downwards.
AACAAGGGCGGAACCATCGCCGGGAAGGGCTCGTTCACGCTCGGCGCGGCGGATTTCAGCGCCGAGGTAACGAAGATCCAGGGCCTCTCGCCGCAGCCCGACGTGATCATGACACCAGCCTACCCACCGGACGCGCCCACGTTCATCAAGCAGCTCCGGGCCGCCGGCGTTGAGATCCCCGTCGTGTCGATCGACGGCGTCGACTCGCAGGACACACTCACCGCAGGCGGAGATGCCGTCGAAGGGCTCGTCTTCACGTCGCACGGCTTCCCCGCCGAGGGCACGTCGACGGCCGACTTCTGGGCCGCGTACGAGGAGAAGTACGGCTCGCCCCCGGAGAGCGTCTTCGCTGCCACCGGGTACGACCTCGTCAAGCTGATCGAGGCAGCGGTGACGGCCGCCGACTCCACCGACCCGCAGAAGGTCCGCGACGCCCTCGACAACCTCGAGAACATCCAGGGCGCCACGGGGATGATCACGTTCAAGGACCAGAACCGGATCCCCCTCAAGACGGTCTACCTCGTGACCGTCAAGGACGGCGCGTTCGAGCTGCTCAAGACGATGCAGCCCGACGCTGCCGACATCCCCGCTCCCTAGGCGGGGCCTTGGCCTTGGACCTCCTGTCCGTCGAGGACCTGACCGTCAGCTACGACGCGATCAGGGCCGTCCGCGGTCTCAGCTTCCACGTCGGCGCCGGGGAGATCGTCGCGATCCTCGGCGCCAACGGGGCCGGCAAGTCGAGCACGCTCGGCGCCATCATGGGGCTCGTGCCCCGGATCGACGGCAGCATCCGCTTCGACGGGCAGGAGATCCGGGGGATGCGCCCCGAACGGATCGTGCGCCTGGGGCTGACGCTCACCCCGGAGGGACGACGTGTGTTCCCGAGGCTCACGGTCGAGGAGAACCTCCTGCTCGGAGCCATCCCGCTCGAGCGACCGCAAGGCCGCCGGGACGCTCCGCGAGCAGGTGTACGCGCGCTTCCCGGTTCTCGTGTCCCGGCGCCGTCAGGCAGCCGGGACGCTCTCCGGCGGGGAGCAGCAGCAGCTCGCGATCGCCCGGTCGCTCATGTCCGGGCCGCGGCTCCTCCTGCTCGATGAGCCGTCGCTCGGCCTCGCGCCGCGGTTTGTCGATCTCATCTTCGACCTGATTCTCGATCTCCGACGGGAAGGGATGACGATCCTGCTCGTCGAGCAGAACGTCGATCAAACGCTGTCGATCGCCGACCGGGGATACGTGCTCGGGTCGGGCGAGCTGCGGCTCACGGGCTCGGCCGCGGAGCTCCGGGCGTCGAGCGGTATCGAGCGGGAGTACCTCGGGATCGGGGCCGACTGATGGAGATCGTCGTCCAGCAGATCATCAACGCGATCAGCCTTGGCGGCGTCTACGCCCTCCTTGCCCTCGGCCTCGCGATCGTCTTCAGCATCATGGGCCTCGTCAACTTCGCCCACGGCGAGATCATGACCCTGGGCGGCTACGCGATGTGGTTCGTGACCGTCCAGTTCGGGGCGCCGCTCCCGATCGTGATCGTCGCGGCAGTCGGGACCTCGATGGTCGCCGCGCTCCTGATGGAGCGCATCGCGTTCCGCCCGGTCCGAGGCGCGAGCGGGGCGACGATGCTCCTCACGAGCTTCGCGGTCTCGATCATCCTCCAGGTCCTCTTCCAGAACCTCATCTCGCCGCGGCCGCGGGGGATCCAGCTGCCCGATGAGATGAGCCAGGTGATCCCGATCTTCGGGGTCGGGATTGGGCTGATCCAGCTGACCGCGATCGTGATGGTCCTGCTCTCGCTCGCCCTCCTGACGCTCTTCCTCCGGCGTACGACGCTCGGGATCAGCATGCGGGCGGCGGCGCAGGACTTCTCGGTCGCCCGCCTCATGGGCGTTCGGGCGGACGCCGTGATCGCGACTGCGTTCGCGATCTCCGGGATCCTTGCGGGGGTCGCCGCGTTCCTCTGGGTCGCTCAGCGGGGATCGGTCGACCCTGCGATGGGCCTCACCCCGGTGATCAAGGCGTTCATCGCGTCGGTGATGGGCGGCCTCGGCAGCCTGCCCGGCGCCGTCGCTCGGCGGCTTCCTCCTCGGGTTCATCGAGGTCACGCTCCAGGCGTGGCTGCCCCAGGCGGCGCTCCCGTTCAAGGATGCGGTTGCCCTGACGATCGTCATCGCGATCCTCCTGTGGCGACCGCAGGGCCTCCTCGGTCGCGCCACGGACCGCGCCTGATGGACGATCAGGTGAGCTGCGCAGCCGGACGAGCCCCGGATCGCGCTCCTTGGACGCTCGTTCTCGCTCGACCGGCCGGCCGTGCGCGCGGCGACCGGAACGGCCACGCTCGGGCTGCCCCTCGTGGCGTTCACGGCGATCGTCGTCCTTCTGTTCGGACCGGCCGAGCAGCAGGTGACCCAGACGTTCCTGGTCTCGCTGATCGCGGTCGTCGGGTTCCAGATCTACAGCGGCAACAGCGGGATCATCACGTTCGGGCACGTGGCGTTCATGGGAATCGCGCGCCTACGCGTCCGGGATCCTGACGATCCCTGCGATCATCAAGGCCCAGGCGCTGCCGAACCTGGCCCCGCTCGTCGCGCGACATCGAGCTCCCGCTGCTGCCGGCGGCGATCATCGGCGCCTGGTCGTCGTTCTCGGCGCGGCGCTTCTCTTCGGCGTGCCGCTGTCCCGCCTCTCGGCCGCGGCCACGCCGATCGCCACCCTGGCGATGCTCATGATCACGTACGTCGTCCTCGTGGGGGCCGCGGATATCACCCGCGGGAGCCAGACGTTCTACGGCGTCCCGGCCGACGCCAACATCGCCATCGTCGCTCGTCGTCGCGATCGGCGCGATCCTCGTCGCCCGCTTCTTCCGCGAATCCGTGCCAGGTCTGCGCGTTCGCGCGAGCCGTGAGGACGAGCTTGCCTCGCGCTCGATCGGCGTCGACGTCGCGAACCTTCGGCTCGTCGCCTGGATGCTGAGTGCGCTCATCGTCGGCGTCGCGGGGATCCTTCTCGCTCACACGCTGACGGCGTTCTCGCCGAAGCAGTTCTACTTCACGCTCCAGTTCGCGCTCGTCGCGATGCTCGTGGTCGGCGGACCCACGACCGTGACCGGCGCCGTCGGCGGGGCCGCCGTGGTCGCCCTCCTGCAGGAGCTCGCCCGCCGCCTCGAAGGGGCGCTGGCGGGAGCTTCGATCGGCGAGATCGAGATCGCCGGCATCTTCGGCCTCCAGGAGATCACGCTCGGCGTGCTGATCCTGCTTGTGATGTACCGCCGGCGCGACGGTCTCTTCGGGCGCGTCGAGGTGGACGAGTTGATCCTCCGGCGGCGTGGACGCCAACGTCCCGCCGGCGCGACCGAGCCTCCGGCCGGCGAGGGCGAAGCGACAGCAGGAGATGCCGTCATGAGCACGACGGCTGCCCGGGACGAGTTCACGCTCCGGCCGGGAGGCTCCCGATGACCGCGGCCGGTTCCGCCCGGCATCCCGACCTGGCCGGCCGGCGGGTCGTCGTCAGCGGCGGGGCGAGCGGCATCGGGCTGGCGACGGCGGCACGGTTCGTCGCCGAGGGGAGCCGCGTCGTGATCCTCGACCGCGACGAGGCGCGGTTCGACGCCGTCCGCGCGGAGCTGCCCGGCCTGGCCGGGATCGTTGCGGCCGACGTTGCCGACCGACCGTCGGTCGATGCCGCATTCGCGGAGGTCGACGGGCTCGTCGGCGGGGTCGACGTCGTCGTCGCGAACGCCGGGATCAGCATCCGGCACCCCTTCCTCGACATCACGCCGGAGGAGTGGCGCCAGGTCATGGCCGTCAACCTCGACGGCGTCTTCCACGTCGCCCAGGAGGGCGCCCGGCGGATGGCCGCCGCGGGCGGTGGGGTGATCCTCATGACCGCCTCGACGAACGGCGTCGTCGGCCATCCCTTCTACGCCGACTACAACGCTTCGAAGGCGGGAGTGATCCTCCTCGCCCGCTCGATGGCCCTTGAGCTGGCCCCGGCCATCCGGGTCAATGCGATCTGCCCGGGCTACGTCATGACGCCGATGCAGCAGGCCGAGTACACGCCGGCGATGCTCAGGGCGACCGACGCGAAGATCCCGCTCGGCCGCCACGCCCGGCCCGAGGAGATCGCGGGGCTGTTCGCCTTCCTCGCCTCGGACGAGGGCGCCTACATCACGGGCGCCGCCCTCCCGATCGACGGAGGCGAGCTCGCCGGCGGCCTCGCCAGCCGCGACTGGATCCGACCCGCCGATGTTGCGCCGGAGGCGACCACGTGACCGACCCGACCGCACCCGCCCATCCCTATATCCCGAACGCCGTCCCCGACGTGCGGGCCGCCATGCTGGCCGCGATCGGGGCAGCCGACGTCGAGGAGCTGTACGAGGAGATCCCGGAGCGGCTCCGCCTCCGTCGTCCCCTGGACCTCCCGCCCCCGTATCGCTCCGAGGCCGATCTCGTCCGCCACGTCGAAGGGCTGCTCGGCCGGAACCGCTCCACCCGCGAGCTCGTGAGCTTCCTCGGCGCGGGCTGCTACGAGCATCACGTCCCGGCGGTCTGTGACGAGGTCAACGGCCGCTCCGAGTTCCTCACCGCGTACGCCGGCGAACCGTACGAGGACCATGGCCGGTTCCAGGCCCTCTTCGAGTACTGCTCGATGATGGCCGAGCTGCTCGAGATGGACGTCGTCAACGTCCCCACGTACGACGGCTTCCAGGCGACGGCGACCGCGCTCCGGATGGCCGCCCGGGTCACCGGCCGGCAGCGGCTCCTCGTGACCGGCTCCATCGGCCGCGACAAGCTCTCGAAGGTCGTCGACTACACCTCGCCGGACCTGGACGTCGAGCTGGCGCCGTTCGACCCGGCGACCGGGCTCCTCGACCTCGACGCGCTCGGCGCTCGCCTCGACGGATCCGTGGCGGCCGTCTACGTCGAGCAGCCGTCGTACCTCGGCACCGTGGAGACCGATCCCGCCGCGATCGTCGAGCTCGCGCACGCGGCCGGCGCGCTGGCCGTCGTCGGCGTCGACCCGTCGACCCTCGGGGTGCTGGCGCCGCCGGCGATGTACGGCGCCGACATCGCCTGCGGCGACATCCAGCCCCTCGGCATCCACCAGCAGTACGGCGGCGGTCACGGCGGCTTCATTGCCTCGGCCGACGACCCCCGGATCGTCCTCGAGTACCCGTCGCGCCTCTTCGGGGTCGTCCCGACCACCGTCGAGGGCGAGTACGGGTTCGGGGACGTCGCCTACGAGCGCACCTCCTTCGCCGTTCGCGAGGAGGGCAAGGAGTGGGTTGGCACGGCGGCCGCCCTGTGGGGCATCACGGCCGGCGTCTACCTCGCCCTCATGGGCCCCCGCGGGATGGTCGAGCTGGGCGAGGCGATGATGGCCCGCACCCGCTATGCGATCGAGCGCCTGGCCGAGATCCCCGGGGTCCGGATCCCGTTCGCCGCGGGTCACCACGTGAAAGAGTTCGTCATGGACGTCGGTTCGTCTGGGCGAACCGTCGCCGACGTCAACGCTGCCCTCCTCGAGCGCGGCTTCCTCGGAGGCAAGGACCTCTCCGGCGAGCTCCCCGAGCTGGGCGAGGCACTCCTTGTCGCGGTGACGGAAGTCCGCACGCAGGCCGAGATCGACGGCTTCGCCGACGCCCTCCGGGAGGTGCTCCGATGACCGCGCCGCGCGACGCCCACGACGGCCCGTCCGGCATGACGCATCGCGGCCCGGCGCGGGAAGCGCCCGCGGCGGCTGCGTCGGCGGCGCACGACGGGCCGATCGGGCCCAAGCCGATGCCGCGCCGCTTCCACCAGGCGAGCTGGGACGAGCCGATCATCTTCGAGCTCTCGACGCCTGGGGCCCGGGGCGTCCTGCCGCCGCCGGTCGAGCCCGCGATCCTCGGGCGCGTCGGGGATCCCGCCGCCCGGTTGCCGGCCGGCGTCCGCCGCGCGTCCCCGCCGGCCCTCCCCGAGCTGGCCCAGCTCCACGTCGTCCGCCACTACGCCCGCCTCTCGCAGGAGAACCTCGGCGTCGACCTCAACATTGACGTCGGCCAGGGCACCTGCACGATGAAGTACTCGCCGAAGGTGAACGACCAGCTCGTGCGCAGCCCGAAGGTCGCCGAGCTCCATCCCCTGCAGGACACCACGACGGTCCAGGGGATCCTCGAGATCCTGTGGCGGCTCGAGCGGATGCTCTGCGAGATCTCGGGGATGGACCGGGTCACGCTCCAGCCCGGTGCCGGCTCGGCGGCGATCTACGCGAACGTCTCGATGATCCGGGCCCATCACGCGGCCCGCGGCGACGCCGGGCAGCGCGACGAGGTCGTCACGACGATCTTCAGCCACCCCTCGAACGCTGCCGCGGCGAAGGTCGCCGGGTACCGGGTGATCACGCTCCACCCCGACCCGGTGACGGGCCGGCCGACGCTCGACGCGCTGAAGGCGGCGGTGGGGGAGCGCACGGCGGCGCTCATGATCACCAACCCCGAGGACACCGGGATCTTCAACCCCGACATCGACGCGTTCGTTCGGGTCGTCCACGAGGCCGGCGGGCTCGCCGCCTACGACCAGGCCAACGCAAACGGGATCCTCGGCATCACCCGGGCCCGCGACGCCGGCTTCGACCTGTGCCACTTCAACCTGCACAAGACGTTCTCCACGCCGCACGGCAGCGGGGGGCCAGGGGCCGGCGCCTGCGGCGTCACCGACGCCCTCGCCCAGTTCCTGCCGCGCCCGACGGTCGAGCGGGTCGGCGACCGCTTCGTCCTCGACGACGACCGGCCCCTGAGCGTCGGCAAGATTCGGCCGTGGTACGGGACGACCGCCAATCTCGTCCGGGCCTATGCCTGGATCATGAGCCTCGGGGCCGAGGGGCTCCGCGAGGTGGCGGAGACGGCCGTCATCAACAACAACTACCTCCTCGACCGGGTCCGCCGGATCCGCGGCGTCTCGGCGCCGTACGCCGAGGGTCGCCGCCGCATCGAGCAGGTGCGCTACAGCTGGGAGGAGCTGACGACCGTCACGGGGATCCACTCCGACGAGATCGGGGTTCGGGCGGCCGACTTCGGGACGCACTACTGGACGAGCCACCACCCGTTCGTCGTGCCCGAGCCGATGACGCTCGAGCCGACCGAGTCGTACTCGCGGGCCGACCTCGACGAGTACGCCGCCATCCTGGGCGAGGTGGCGCGGGAGGCCCACGAGACGCCGCAGGTCGTCCGCTCGGCGCCGCACCGAAGCACGATCCACCAGATCGACCACGCCTGGCTCGACGACCCGGACCGCTGGGCGACGAGCTGGCGGGCCTACCGGCGGAAGCACCCGGCCGGCGGCGCGGCCGGGGCCGGGCCGGGCGCCGCCGTCACCGGGCCGGGCGCCGATGGCTGAGACCGTCGCCCGGCAGCAGATCGGGCTCGTCGTGAACCCGATCGCCGGGCTCGGTGGACGCGTCGGTTTGAAGGGCACGGACGGGGAGGCGACCGTCGACCTGGCGCTCGCCCGCGGAGCGGTCCCGGAGGCCGGCAATCGGGCCGCCGCCGCCATGCGGCACCTCCTGGCGGCGTGGCCGGCCGGCCGGCCGCCGCCGCTCCTCCTCGCTCCGCCCGGCGCGATGGGCGAGATCGCCGCCCGGGAGGCGGGCGCCGACGTCCGCATCGTGGGGCCGATCGCAGGCCCCGGACCCACGACCGCGGCCGACACGCGCCGCCTCGCCGCCGCGCTGGCCGACGGCGGGGTCGACCTGCTGCTCGTCGCCGGCGGCGACGGGACCGCCCGCGACGTCTGCGCCGCGGTAGGTGCGCGCGTCGCCGTTCTCGGGATCCCGGCCGGCGTGAAGATCCTGTCGGGCGTCTTCGCCACCAGCCCGGCCGCCGCCGGCGAGCTTGCCGCGGCGTACCTGGCGTCACCGTCCCGCGCGACCGTCGAGGGCGAGGTCGTCGACCTCGACGAGGACGAGTACCGCCGCGGCGTCGTCGTGCCACGGCTCTTCGGGCACCTGCGCGTGCCGGGCGGCCGCCGGCTGCAGGGCCGCAAGTCCCCGTCGCCGCCCGGCGCGAGCGCCGCCGCTGCGGCCATCGCCGCCGACGTCGTCGAGCGGATGGCCCCCGGCCGCGCCTGGGTGCTCGGGCCCGGCTCGACGGTCCGGGCGATCGCGGACCGGCTGGGCGTGCCGAAGACCCTCGTCGGGGTCGACGTCGTCGAGATCGGGCCGGCCGGACCCCTCGTGCGGGCGGCGGATGCCGCGGAAGGCGACCTCCTCGCGCTCGTCCGGGCGGGCCCGGCGGCGATCGTGGTGACGCCGATCGGCGGCCAGGGCTTCCTGCTGGGCCGCGGCAACCAGCCCATCTCGGCGGCCGTGCTTCGGGCCGCGGGGCCGGAGGCGCTCCTCGTCGTCGCCACCGCCGACAAGCTGGCGGCCCTCGGCGGACGTCCCCTGCTCGTCGACACCGGCGACCCCGGGCTCGACGCGGAGCTGGTGGGGCACGCGCGCGTCGTCACCGGGTACCACGAAGCGGCGGTCGTCAGGATCGCGGCCGCCTGACGGAGAAGGAGAGCCATGGGCAGCGTGCAGGACCGACCGGCGATCGTCACGGGCGCCGCGTCGGGGATCGGGCGGGCGGTCGCCGCCCTCCTCGCGGCGGAGGGCGCCGCGGTCGTCCTCGTCGACCTCGACGCGGCCGGCGTCACGGCCGCGGCGGACGAGATCGCCGCCGCCGGGGGGCGCGCGGTCGCGGTCGTGGCCGACGTGACGTCGGACGCCGACTGCCGGCGGGCCGTCGAAGCCTGCGGCGACGCGTTCGGGCCGCCGCGCATCGTCGTCAACAGCGCCGGGCTCATCCGGCGGACGTCCGTCGTCGAGACTCCCGAGGCGGAGTGGGACCTCGTCATGGCGGTCAACGTGAAGTCCGTCTACCTGCTGGGTCGCCACGCGATCCCGCCGATGGCCGCCGCGGGGGGCGGCGCGATCGTCAACGTGGGGTCGGGCTGGGGTCTCAAGGGCGGGCCGCGCGCGGCGAGCTACTGCGCGTCGAAGGGCGCGGTCGTGAACCTGACCCGCGCCATGGCGATCGACCACGGGCCCCAGGGGATCCGCGTGAGCTGCGTCTGCCCCGGCGACACGGACACCCCGCTCCTGCGCTCAGAGGCGCGCCAGCTCGGCGAGGACGAGTCGAGCTTCATGGCCGCCGCGGCCGACCGGCCGCTGGCGCGGGTCGGGACGCCGGAGGACACCGCGCGGGCGGTGCTCTACCTCGTCTCCGACGACGCCGCGTGGGTCACCGGGACGACGCTCGTCGTCGACGGCGGTGGCCTCGCCTGACGCCGCGTGGGCGCCGGCGCGGTTCCTCCTTGGTCACTCGAACTTGAGGTCATGGATCGTCTGGAGCATGCCTTGGACCAGCGCGCCCGCGCTGTCGCCGTCGTAGCCGCCCCGGCGCACAACCCGCCCCGACGGTCCGTCATACCCGGCGTCGTCCACGCGCAGCACGATGAGCTCGCCTCCGACTTCGAAGAGGACGAGGTACGCGAACATGTCGCCGCGGATCTCGACGGGGCGGTCTCCGCTCGCTGCGTCGAAACCCAGCAAGCACGCGTCCGGGTCGGCCACCTCCGGATCGAACGGACGCGCATTTCCTGGCACCTGGATGACGCGACCGCGCATCGGGCCGGCGAAGACCTGCCCTGCCAGGAGCGCGTCGTCCTCGATCCGCCCGAGGTCGACGGCCTTGAGCCCGCGGTTGCCGAGCAGCGCGGCGGCGAGCTCGTCGACCGAAGGGCTCGAGTCCGGCGTGTCGCAGCTCACCGTCGCGGGTCGCAGAATCCGGACGGCAGCGTCGCATTGGTGCGCCCACGTGAGGACGATCGACCGGTCGGTCGTCGAAGCGGCATCACACCAGTCGCTGCTTCCGCGGTAAAGGCTCCACTCGCGGAGCCAGAACGAGACTGGCAGGCCGAACTCCGTGCTCGTGAGGAGTTGAAGCGGGGGGGTCTGGCCCATCTCCAGCGGCCGTGGGGCGAGCCGCGGGCTCTCCGCCATCCCTGGGGTCGCCTCCGCGACGGGGCTCGCTGAAGGTGTCGAGCCGGCGCTCGGCGAGGTGGACGGCGAAGCGCCCGGAGTAGGCGTCGGAAATGGTGCTACCGGGGCCCCGGATCGGTGCGATCCCGGCGACAGCCAGGTGATCGCGACGATCATGATCAGCGCGGCAGCGACGCCTCCTGTGACAACGCGCCGCGCGGACGGCGCCATGAGCGGTGGTTGCCATCTGCTTCGGCTGCGCTGGGGCGTCCGCTCCACGCGCGCGAGCGCGGCGTCGAGCAGATGCGCCGGCGCCTCCGACGGACCACGGCGGACCGCTACCGTGGCAAGCTCGCCTGCCTGCGTGTCGTCGATCATGCCGTTCCTCCTTCGTCGATCGCTCGACGCCCGCCGGCCTCGACGGCCGCACGGAGGGAGCGGTGCGCATAGTGGAGCCGCGATCGAGCGGTCCCGGCGGGGATGTCAAGCGTCCGAGCGACTTCCGTCAGGGGGAGGTCCAGGAAGTAATGGAGGACGAGGACCGCCCGCTGGTCGAGCGGCACTCGTCGAAGCGCACGTTCAAGTTCGTCCCGGTCGGCAGCCGCTGCAGAGCCATCGGCCGCTGTCGGCTCGACGTCGAGCCAGCGGACCCGTGTCAGGAATGCCCGGTGCCGGCCAGCTTCGTCGTAGCACGCTCGGACGAGGAGGCGCCGGACCCACGCATCGAACCGGCCTCGGTCGCGCAGCGTGGGGAGGTCGCGCCAAGCGTGGAGCAGCGCAGTCTGGACGGCGTCCTCGGCCCGATGCGGGTCGCGCAGGATGCGCACCGCCACGGCGTACATCTGGTCGACCCGGGCAGCCGCGAGCGCACCGAAGGCCTCCCGATCTCCCTGCGCAGCTTGCTCGACGAGGTCGATCATGCCGTCCACACCCCACCCCTGGCTGGACCCTGCCCGGTCCGTCACACGGTATGGCGTGCATGCAACCCCAAACGTTCAAGCAGGGCAGAGCCACGACTCGGCGAAGGGGGGTTCGTTCGGCGTATCGTGGGCCGGACCACCCACCGCCCCATGCGGGCACCCGAGGAGCCCCGTGACCGACGACCGCCAGCTGCCGACCCAGCCCGACCCCGGTCCTGCTGCGGACCGCGAGCCCGGCTCGTCCCCGGCAGAACTCGCGCCGGGACGCCGCCAGACCCCGCCGCTGCCGCCGCCGACCCGCCGCGAGCCGTCGTCGGCCGACGTCCGAGCGCGCCGGCCCGACTACCGCGGCGAGGAGCTCGATCCCGAGCGCGGCCCCGGCCTCGGCTGCTTCTGGTTCCAGATGATCGTCCTGGGGTTCTTCATCGTCATCATCCCGGTCGGCCTGAACCTGAACTGGCCGTTCGAGCTGCTGGCGCTCCTGCTGTTCGTCGTCATCGGCCTGCTCCTGGTGACGGGCCAGACGGTGATCTTCCTGCTTCGGCTCGTGGCCGCCGACCGGCGGTCGCAGGGCCGCCGCCGGCCCCTCGCGAGCCAGACGAAGACCGTGGGCGAGCTCGAGGACGAGCTGGGGCCGGCGGACGCTGCGCCGGCCGCGGACGTTGCGCCGGCCGAGGTCGCTGCGCCGCCCGCGGACGCCGGGCCAGCCGAAGTCGGGGCCTCGGCCGATGGCGTTGCGCCGCCGGAGGATGCGGCGGGAGGGCCACCCGCGGCCGAGGATCCCGATCCCCGCGGGGGGGAGCCGTGGCGGAGGCGCAGGTCACCGACGCCGACGCCGACGGTGGCGCGACGGAGCGTGGCACCGGGCCCAGGGATGGCTTCTTCACCGGCCCAGGGGCGGCGAAATCACTCCACCACACGGAACAGACCCCGGAGGAGCTCCCGCCGCCACCCTCGGAGAAGCGCGACGACGCGGCCGGGCGAGCGGAGCTCGATCCGGACCGTCCTGAGGAGCCCGATCCGGGCGTGCGACAATAGACCCCGGCGCTCGGCCCGGGGGGTCGCGCCGCACGACTCGAGCCAGCCACGCCCAGGAGGAGGGACTCAGCCGGTGCCGGTCCTCGCGACCTTCTTCAACGTCCGCCGCGGCCGCGACTCGTTCTTCAAGTTCTTCATGCGCACGATCTTCCCGCGCCAGGTCCGCGACTACGAGGAGAAGTTCGGGATCAAGTTCCTCGGCTGGTACAACGTGGCGTACGGCTGGGACTACGACAACGTCATCCTCCTCGAGCTTCCCGACTACGCCACGATCGACAAGCTGGAGCGTGACGAGGCCACCGCGGCCCTCGGCCACCGCGCCGGCGAGTGGATGTTCGAGCGGCACCACGCGATGTTCCTGCGCGAGCGCATGGGACAGGACCTGAAGTACTTCGGCATCGAGACCCTCGGCAAGGACGGCAGCTGAACCGGTCGACGGCGGTCGCGTGGCGACGCGCCGGACGCCGGGAGCCGACCACCCCCACCAGGACGCGAAGGAGACGCCCGACATGGACGTGAACCAGGCCGACCTCCTCGGCGAGATCGCTCGCGACGCTGCGCTCGAGCGCTCCGACTTCCTGGCGCGGGCGGCGGAGCAGCTCGAAGGGTTCCTCAAGGCGAATGCTGCGCGGATCGCCGAGATCGGGGGGCTCACCCTCATCGACGACGATCCCGACTATCTCTCGATCGCGCCCGACCTCACCTTCCGCAGCCGGACCCGCTACCAGGACGAGACGACCGGCGAGTGGATCAGCGAGACCGAGGTGGTCGAGTCGGCGTCGGAGCTGGTCGAGCTCTACAACCCGTCCGACGTCTACGTGGCATTCGCCGAGGCGGCCCGCGAGGCCGCCGGCCTCGAGCCCGAGCCGACCGCCGCCGACGACCTGATGAACGTCGCGGGGATCTCCCCGGACGAGACCATCGCGACCGACGACGCCTACGCGAAGGCTGCCGACGAGTGGGCGGCGGCCCAGCCGGGCGAGGTCGACGACGCCGAGTCGGCCGCGCACCGGCTCTATGACCTGTCCCTCACGTACCAGGAGCGGAGCCAGGTCTCGGAGGCGGCGCTCATCGACCAGTTCGAGCAGGCCGTGGCCCAGCTCGCCGGGTACCTCGGCGACCTCATCATCATCGACGACGACGACGAGCGGCTCACGCTCACGGGCGCCGGCCGGTTGACGGCCGAGGTCGTGCCCGAGGGCGAGGAGGGAACGTGGCGGGCCCTCGCAACGCCCGAGGAGCTGGTGGAGTACTACGACCCGACCGACGTCTTCGGCGATGTCGCCGACGCCGTGGCCGAGGCCTACCCGTCGGTCGCCCCCGAGCTCGACGACGAGGCGAACGACGACGACGACGATGACGACGACGACGACGATGATGACGACGACGACGACAAGAGCGAAAAGAAGGGCTGAGCCGGCGTAACCCGCGCCCGCACCCCGCCCATGCAGCTCGTCGCCGCTGAGCTCCTCGAGAGCCGGCAGATCCTGCCCGGCCAGTGGCTGCAGCACTACCACGCGCCGCCGCTCGCCTCGGGAATCCGGGCGGGCCAGTTCGTCCACGTCCGCACCGGCGACTGGTCCGGCCTCGTCCTCCGCCGGCCGTTCACCGTCAACACCGCCGACGCTGCGACCGGCACGATCTCGATCCACTTCCGGGAGGTCGGCCGGGGGACCACCTGGCTGACCCGGACCCGGCCGGGCGACCGTCTCGACATGCTCGGACCGCTCGGCCAGGGGTTCCAGGTCGACAGTCGGAGCCGCCACCTCCTGCTCGTGGCGGGGGGCCTCGGGATCGCGGATCTCCGGCTCCTCGCCGACGAAGCGCTCCGGGACGGGCGCCAGGTCGTGCTCCTCTACGGCTGCCGCGACGCGTCCGAGGTCTACCCGAGCTCGCTCCTTCCGGACGAGGTCGAGTACGTCGTGGCAACCGACGACGGGAGCGTCGGCCACCGGGGCTTCGTGACCGACCTCGTCCCCGAGTACGAGGCGCTGGGCCGACCAGGCCTTCGCCTGCGGGCCGCTCCCGATGCTGCGGATCCTGGCCGGCCAGGCGGCGGGCCGGCAGAACCGCCTCGGCGTGGCGAAGCTCGGTCGGAAGCGGGGCGCCGGCAAGCCGGTCCGGCCCGGCACGCCGGAAGCACGCCGGAAGGCCTACCTCCAGGTCGCGATGGAGCAGAACATGGGCTGCGCCGTGGGTGCCTGCCTGGGCTGCGTCATCTGGGGCGTCGACGGCCCGCAGCGCGTCTGCCGCGAGGGCCCCGTCTTCGCGGCCGAGGAGATCGACTGGGACGGGACGGCCGGAGCGGGAACCCACAAGCGATGAAGGCGAAGCGGCGCGTCGTCACCCACGGGAAGGCGCCCGGGCCCGGCGGCGCAAAGCCCGGCGAGCCGGCCGAAGCGCACGCCCACGGTCCGCACGATCCGCAGCGCGATCGTCGAGCCGAAGCCGGCCCGGCCGGCGGGTCCGGGCGGTCCCGCGGGCGGCGCCGGCGGCCGGGACGTCCGCGGCGGGGCGGCGGCCGGTCCCGGCTCGACCTCGCCGATCGTCGCGCTCGGCAGCCCGGCGATCGCGCCGGTCGGCGCCGGTGGCCGGGGCGGCGAGCGCGCGGGCCGCGGACCCGTCGGTCGACCTGTCCGTCGACCTGGGCCGGGGCCTGGTCCTCGCCAATCCCGTGCTGGTCGCCTCGGGGACGTTCGGCTACGGGGTGGAGTACGCGGACGTCGTCGACGTCGAGCGGCTCGGCGCCATCTGCTGCAAGGGCACGACCCTCAAGCCCCGGGCCGGCAACCGGCCTCCGCGCGTCACCGAGACGCCGGGCGGGATGCTCAACTCGATCGGCCTCCAGAACCCCGGCATCGACGCGGTCCTCGAGCGCTACGCCCCGCTCTGGGCAACGTGGAAGGTGCCGGTCATCGTCAACGTCGCGGGCGAGTCGATCGAGGACTACGTGGCGGTGGTCCGCAGGCTCGACCTCGTCCCCGGCGTCGCGGGTGTCGAGCTCAACATCAGCTGCCCGAACGTCGGCAAGGGCGGGCTCCAGTTCGCGATCGACCAGGACGCGGCCGCCGCCGTCACGCGGGCCGTGCGCCGGGCGACCGACCTGCCGCTCATCGTGAAGCTCTCCCCGAACGTGGCCGACGTGCGGCCGATCGCCAGCGCGATCGCGGCGGCCGGCGCCGACGCGCTCTCGGCCATCAACACGCTCTCCGGGATGGCCCTGCGGGCCGACCGCAGCGGGCCGTTCCTCGGCAACACGTACGGCGGCCTGTCGGGCCCGGCGATCAAGCCGGTCGCGCTGCGGATCGTCTACGAGGTCGCCCAGGTCGTCGACATCCCGATCGTCGCGATCGGCGGGATCACGAGCCTCGACGACGTCCTCGACTTCCTGGCGGCCGGCGCCGTCGCCGTCCAGGTCGGGACGGCGATCTTCGCCGATCCCACGCTGCCGGTCCGCCTCGTCGACGAGCTGAGCGGGGAGTGCGCCCGGCGCGGTCTCGCCTCGTACGAGCCGCTCGTCGGCACGGCGCTGCCGCGGCGGCCCGGGCCGGCGTCGGCGAAGGGAGCGGAGTACCGGCCGTGACTGCGCTCAACCTTCTCCTCGTCTGGCTCATCGCCATCAACGTGGCGACCGCGGGGGCCTATGCCTACGACAAGCTGGCCGCGCCGCGGGGCGGCCGCCGCATTCGCGAGCGCACGCTGTGGATCCTCTGCCTCGCCGGTGGTGTCGGCGGCGCGTGGCTCGTCTTCTTCGGGATGCGCCACAAGACGCAGCACCGGAGCTTCTGGGTCGTGCAGACCGTCGCGACCGTCCTCTGGGTCGCGATCCTCCTGGCGGCGCTGCTCGGCTGAGCGGCGCGCGGCCGGCACGGTACGCTGGCGTCGTGAGATCAGGCGCCGTTCCCGGCTTCCGCCCCAGCGTGCACGGGTTCCGCTTCGCGAACCGTTGGCCGAGCGGGCCGACGATCCGGTTCGGGCCCCTGGACCCGCGCCGGATCGGGATCGGCGACGCGTCGGCGGGCCTGTGCGGCGGCATGGTGGCGACCGTCCGCGACCTCTTCGAGGCCGGAGTTGCGCCCCCGCCCGACGCTGCCCCGCCGCCGAACGGAAGCCCGCGCTTCCGCTCCGTCGTCCGCCGCCAGGTCGAGTCGCTCGCCTGGGGGCGCGTGCCGCTCCGGTACTACGACCTCCAGGCGTGCCGTCCGGACCGGCCGCGTGGCCTCGCGGCGTTCCTGCGCCGCGAGCCCGCGCGCGTCGCGGCCCACCGCGACGAGTGGCCGCGGGTCCGCGCCGACATCGACGCGGGAACCCTCCCGGTCGTCGGCCTGGTCCGCGTCGCGGGCTGGTCGCCGCGCCTGCTCACGACGAACCACCAGGTCCTCGCCTATGCGTACGAGGAGGATGACGCGGCCGTGCGCATTCGCGTCTACGACCCGAACCACCCGGGCCGCGACGACGTGGAGCTGCGGATCGACGTCGACCCGGACGAGGCTCTCCCGTGGCGCGAGCGGATCAGCCTCTCCCAGTCGACCGGCGAGCGGCTGCACGGCTTCTTCCGGCAGCCGAGCCCGGCCCCGCCGCGTTCGCTCGCGGCCTGGCGGCCCGGACCGGGCGGCGGCCCTACAATCGCGGCATGACGACGATCCGCCCCGCGCTCCAGGCCGCGGCCCGCGCCGCCATGGCCGAGCGCACCGAGACGCTCTTCCGGCGGGCCGGCGCGCTGAAGGACGGCCACTTCCTGCTGAAGTCGGGGCGCCACAGCGAGCGCTACCTGGAGAAGTTCCTCCTGCTCCAGGACCCGGCCGTGACGAGCGAGCTGTGCGGGTTCTGGGCTGCCGCGTCGCGCGGTACGGACGGCGAGCCGCTCGTCGACGTCGTGGCCGGCCCGACGACCGGCGGAATCGTCCTCGCCTTCGAGGCGGCCCGCCAGCTCGGCGTCCGCGGCATCTTCGCCGAGGAGGTCCGCGACGCCGACGGCGCGACCCACCGCGAGTTCCGGCGCGGCTTCCGCATCGAGCCCGGCGAGCGCGTGCTGCTCGTGGACGACATCCTCACGACCGGCGGCTCGCTCCTGGCGATGGTGCCGGCCGTCGAGGCAGCCGGCGGCGAGATCGTCGCCTGCTTCGTCATGGCCGACCGATCCGGCGGGACGGCGGTGCTCGTCTCGCCGACGACGGGACGCCGCTATTCGGTGCAGGGGCTCTGGCAGCTCGAGATCCCGACGTTCGAGCCGGGGCCGGCGACCTGTCCCCGCTGCGCCGACGGAACGCCCCTGCACGCTCCGGGCAGCACGGGGACCGCCGCGGGCTGACGCCCGCGCACCGGCGGACGATGCCGGGTCGCCCGGGCGTCCCCGCTAGCGACCCGCCGCCCGCGCCCGGATCAGCTCCGCGCACGCGGGCACGGAGTCGCGCATCACCCCCTCGAGCTGGCGCCGCACGAGCGGCGCTCCGAGGGCCCACGTGATCCCCGGTGGCAGCTCGAGATCGACCTCGTTGACCTCGTCCGTGCCGCCGTCCGCCGGCCTCATCGTCTGCGTCCAGGTAACGCGGGGCCCGCTGTCGTACGTCGTCCGCGTCCGCAGGTAGGTCGGGCGTTGCGCCTCGAGGACCTCGACCGTGCCGACCACCGACCGCCCGAGGAACGTCGAGCGGAAGCGGTACGTCGTTCCCGGGCTCTCGGGCGCGCCCGAGGGTGGCGACACGTCCTTCACCGGCGACATGAACTGCGGCATGAGGGTGATGTCGACGGCGACGTCGAAGACGGCCTCCATCGGCGCGTCGTAGTGGCAGACGGTGCGGATGTGCTCCATCTCGATCCTCCCCGGCCGGCGTCGCGACGCCGTGCAGCCACGCGATAGGCTGCGTGCGATCCGGGCGGCGGTCGAGAGGCGAACGGCCCACTCGGACGTCGGCCCCCGGGAGCAGGACGCGTCCGCGAGGTACGGGTCGGGTGCCTACGGAGCAGGCCGGACCCTGGCCGCGACTCGACGCGCCGGCCCCCTCGGCCGCCTCGGGCCGATCGCCTCTGGACGCGGCTGCCACATGGCGCGCACCGTGGCCGCGAGGGGGAGACTCCGACGCGCGGCCCATGCTTCGGCCGCCGGGACCGCGCTGAGCCATGGGCGGCCCGTGGGAGGTGGCGCGCCATGCAGGACGCCGATCTGTTCATCGGGCTGGCGGGGATCGCCGGCGTCTTCGTCGGGTTCGGGGCGCTCATCGCCGTCCGGACCGGCGGCGCGAGCGGGAGGGTGGAGGTCGGGTACACGCGCGGCATGGTGGTGTTCGGGGTGCTGGCGGTCGTCGCCGCGCTCGCTCCGGTGACCCTCGACCGGTACGGCCTTTCCGAGCACGGGGTCTGGGCGCTGAGCAGCGTGGTGGTCCTGGCCGGCTGGCTCGTCTTCTTCGTTCTCCAGACCCGTACGCCCGAGTACCGGGCGAACATGGCGGAGGCGCATGACGCGACCCGCTCGCGATGGGCGGTCGCCGGCGACTGGGCGGCCACGGGGCTCTACATGCTCGCGGCCGTTGTCGCTCCGATCGTCATCGTTCTGGGCTTGCTGCCGGAGCTCGACGCGGCGCTCTACTTCACGGTCGTCGTGGTGATCCTGCTCGGGGCCGCGTGGCTCCTCCTGGCGCTCGTCTTCTCGCAGCCGTCCCGGCAGACGGCGTCCGACTTGGCGACGCTGTCCGCGCCAGAGCGCTCGAGCACCTGACGCGACGCCGAGCACCGCGGCCGACCCGGAGCCTTGACCGCGACTCGACGCGCCGGCCCCCTCGGCCGCCTCTGCGACTGGACCGCCTTCACGACCGACGCCTCTGGCCAGCAGCGCACGAGCCGCCGACACTCCCTTCGTTGCGCGCACGGGCCGCGACACGCGTGGGAGGTGGCGGGACATGCAGGACACCGAGCTCTTCCTTTCGCTGGCGGAGATCGCCGGCGTCTTCGTCGGGTTCGGGGCGCTCATCAGCGTCCGGAGCGGCGGGGCGAGCGACGTGCACGAGGTCGCCTACATCCGCTCAGTGGTGACGACCGCGATCTGGGTGGTGATCGCCGCCCTCGCGCCGGTCATCCTCAGCCGCTACGACCTGGTCGGTCACGGGCTCTGGCTGGCGTGCAGTCTCTTGGCTCTCGTCCTTCTCCTCGTCATATGGATCGTGAACGAGCGGACGACCGAGTCGCGGGAGCTTGGGGCGGCTTACTCGCTGGCGCGGACCGTCGGGGTAATGGCCTCCTACTTGGGTCTCATGATCCCCACGATCGCCGCGCTGGTCCTCGTCGTGCTCGGCCTGTTCCCGGACCAGGAGCAGGCGCTGTACCTGACGGCGGTCGGGCTCGGCCTGTTCATGGGCGGGCTCACCCTGCTCTTCCTGGTCTTCTCGCAGGGACCGCCCCACACGGCGTCCGACCCGGCGGCGCTGCCCGGGACCGGAGGCTCGAACGCCTGACCCACCCAGAGCGGCCCGGCCGGTCCGGGAGGGCCCACGACCCCTTCACGACCGTCGCCTCGGGGCGACGGGAGGGTCATCCGCCTCTCGACGGCCCGCCATGTCCCGCCCACCGTGAACCGATCACCATGTGCGGAGGTGGCGGGCCATGCAGGACACGGAGCTGTTCATGTCGCTGGCGGAGATCGCCGGCATCTTCGTCGGGTTCGGGGCGCTCATCGCGATCCGGAGCGCCGGCCCGGCCAACGTCATTGAGGTGGCGGCCATCAGCTGGGTCGTGATGGCCGCGACCGTCGTCGTGGCCTCGGCGCTCGCCCCGGTGGTCCTCGGCCGGTTCGGCGCGGCCGGTCATGGGCTGTGGCTGGCGTGCAGCGTCGTCGCCCTGGTGCTCTTCTGGGGTGGGTTCGCGGTGTCGGAGCGGCTGGGCGCCGAGCAGCGGGCCTTCGCCGAGGCGAGAGCGCCGCTGAGGGCGCGGGCGGGGGTGGAGCTGGTCGGGGTGGCGGTCTGGCTGCCGGCGACCGTCGCGCTCGTGCTCGTCGTGCTCGGCGTGCTCCCGGACCAGGAGGCGGCGCTCTACTTCGCCGCGGTGGTGCTCTTCCTCATGATGGACGCCCTCCTCCTGCTCATGATCGTGTTCCGCGTCGGGCTTCCGACGGGACCCCAGCCTCACCTCGAGGAGGCGGGGCTCGCGCCCGGGCCCGCCGCATAGCGGTCCGGACACGCTCGCGCCCGTGGGCCTGCCTGCCGTCCGGCTCTCGACGGCACCGGGCGCGCCTGCGTACGGTCACGCAGTGGCGGGAGGCTTCGACGCGCGGCCCATCCTTGGGCTGCCGGGACCGCGCCGAGCCAGTGGTGGCCTGTGGAGGTGGCGTGACGTGCAGGACACCGAGCTGTTCCTGGCGCTGGCGGAGATCGCCGGCGTCTTCGTCGGGTTCGGGGCGCTCATCGCCGTGCGAGGCGGCGGGCCGACGGAGGCGGGCGACATCACGGGCATCCGGTGGGTGATGTCGAACGCGATCTGGGTGGTGATCGCAGCCCTGGCGCCGATCTTCATCACCAGCTATGGACTCACCGGCCACGGGCTGTGGCTCGTGAGCAGCCTCGTCGCGTTGGCCCTCTTCGCCGTCATCGTGAGCGTGAACACGGTGGCACCCGAGAACCTCGCCGAGGTTGCTGCCGCTCGTGCTTCCGTGCCGCGGGCGATGAGGGTCGTGCTGTTCGGGCCCACGATCTGGCTGCCCGTGGTGCTCCTGGTCCTCGCCCTCGCCCTCGTGATGCTCGGTCTCTTTCCGGACCAGGAGCAGGCGCTCTACCTGACGGCGGTCGGGCTCGGCCTGTACATGGGCGCGATGGGCCTGTTCGTCATGGTCTTCGGCCAGCGACGCCCATCGGCGGCGTCCGACCCGGCGCCGCTGACGTCGACAGGAGGCTCGAGCAGCTGATGCGACGCCGACCGGCGCGGTTCGCCCGGGCCGGCGCGACCCGGACGCCTCCACCACCGTCGCCTTCCGACAGGATCCACGGGTCATCCGCCTCTCGACGGCCCGTCGCGTCGCGCCCATCGTGGACCCGATCACGAGGTGCGGAGGTGGCGGGACATGCCGGACACGGAGCTGTTCCTCTCGCTGGCGGAGATCGCCGGCGTCTTCGTCGGGTTCGGGGCCCTCATCGCCCTGCGGAGCAAAGGTCCCGGCGACACGTTCGACGTGATGATGATCGGCATGGTCGTGTGGGTCGCGATCGCGGTGGTGATCATCGCCCTCGCGCCCGTCGCTGTCGGCGGCTTCGGCGTCACCGGCCACGCGCTCTGGCTTGCCTGCAGCGTTATCGCCCTGCTGGTGTTCTTCGCCGGTGACGAGGTGGTCGTGCGCGCGTCGGGGGCGCGGCGAGCGTTCCTGGCCGAGGCGCCGATACGAAGGCGCTGGAAGGCGGAGCTGGCCGGCGGTGTCGTCACCTGGATCCCCGCGACCGTGGCGCTGGTGCTCGTGATCCTGGGCGTGCTCCCGGAGCAGGAGGGGGCGCTCTACTTCCTCGCGGCCGCGCTGCTCCTGCTCCTCGCCGCGCTGCTCCTGCTCATGGCCGTCTTCGGCGTCGAGCTGTCCGCGTTCGGAGTGGCGCGACCCGGGGATGGGGTGGATGCATCCGTGGCGAAGGAGTGACGCCGCGCCGTCGGCACCGGTGCGGACCGACGTTCGAGGCGCGTCGAGCGAGACGGGCCAGTCCCAAGACAGCGTGCGAGGAGCCCAGAGATGCAGGACGCCGATCTGTTCATCGGGCTGGCGGGGATCGCCGGCGTGTTCGTCGGGTTCGGTGCGCTCATCGCCGTGCGAAGCGGCGGCCCGAGCGATGCGCTCGAGGTGGCGCCGATGCGCGTTGTGGTGACGATGGGGATGATTGCCGTCATCGCTGCCATCGCCCCGGTTGCGCTGGCGCGCTATGGCCCGACCGCGCACCAGGTCTGGGCGCTCAGCAGCGCCGTGGTCCTGCTCAGCTGGCTCGTCCTCCTCGCCGTCAGCGCCCGGACGCCCGAGTTCAGGGAGAGCTGGGCGACATCGACGGCCCCGGCGCGCACGGGCGGGTTTCGGGCAGTCGAAGCAGTCGAAGGCGCGGTCTACGTGCTCTACGTGATCGTCTCGTTGCTTGCTCCGATCGTCATCGTGCTGGGCGTGGCCCCCGACCACGAGGCGGCGCTCTACTTCACGGTCGTCGTGCTGATCATGCTGGGCGCCGGGTGGAGCCTCCTGGGTCTCGTCTACGCGCAGCGACGCCCCGCCGACGCGTGAGGCCGCCGGCGAGGGCGGCCATGGCGGGCCTGAGCGGCTGACGACGCGAGCGACCGGCCGAGCCGGGGAAGGCGACCAGAGCGCCTTCACGACCGACGCCTCTGGGCAGCGGTGCACGAGCCGTCGACACTCCCTTCGTGCGCGCACGGGCCGCGACACGCGTGGAGAGGTGCCGGGACATGCAGGACACCGAGGTGTTCCTCTCGCTGGCGGAGATCGCCGGCGTGTTCGTCGGGTTCGGAGCGCTCATCAGCGTTCGGAGCGGCGCCACGATGGAGGTCGGCGAGATCAACAGCATCCGCTGGGTGGTGCAGACCGGGATCTGGGTGGTGGTCGTCGCCCTGGCGCCGATCATCATCGGCGGCTACGACGTCTCCGGCCACGATCTGTGGCTCGTGAGCAGCCTGCTGGCCCTCGCCTACCTCACGGCGAATTTCGTCGTGTACGGGCGGACGCCCGAGAATCGAGCCGAGCTTGCGGACGTCTTTGGCGCCACGCCACGGGTGGTGATGGTGGTGCAGGCGTTGACCCTCTTCTGGCTGCCCACGATGGCCGCCGTCCTCGCCTTCTCGCTCGTGGTGCTCGGCGCCTTCCCGGACCAGGAACAGGCGCTCTACATGTCGGCGGTCGGGCTCGTCCTGTTCGCGGG
This sequence comes from uncultured Chloroflexia bacterium, assembly GCA_963736545.1. GTDB lineage: Bacteria > Chloroflexota > Limnocylindria > Limnocylindrales > CSP1-4 > CTSoil-043. The sequence goes on along the minus strand of CAVTPA010000001.1, from coordinate 1,332,965 downwards.
AGCCTTCACCCTGCTCGACCTGGTCGTCTCGCAGCGACGTCCGCAGACGCTGTCCGACGCGGCAGCGTGTCCACCCGCGCCCGGATGAACTCGCCGAGCTCTCGGTTGGCCCGTCGCGCCTCGGGCAGGAACGGCGCGAAGACGTGGAAGACGTGCATCATCCCGGGCCACACGACCAGCCGCGCGTCGACGCCGGCAGCCCTGGCGCGCTCGCAGAGTCTGGTTGAGTCGTCGCGGAGGATCTCGTGGTCGCCGACGTGGACGAGCAGCGGCGGCAGGTCGCGCAGGTCCGCGTGGAGGGGCGACACGCAGGGGTCGAGGCGGTCGGCGCCGGCGACGTACCGCGCGATCATCGGCTCGATGTCGGCGTCCGCGAAGTACGGGTCGACCGACCTGCGCGTCCGGTGCGACTCCCCGGCGAGGGTCAGGTCGGTGGCCGGCGAGAGGAGCACGGCTCCGGCAGGGAGCGGCCTCCCGGCGTCGCGGAGCCGGATCAGCAGCGCGAGGGCGAGGTTGCCGCCGGCCGAGTCGCCGCCGATGACGAGTCGGGCGGGATCGACGCGGTTCGCCAGGAGCCACTCGTAGGCGGCCACGGCGTCGTCGACGGCGGCCGGGTACGGGTGCTCGGGCGCCAGTCGGTAGTCGAGCGAGAGCGCCCGCACGCGCGCCTCCATCGCGAGGGCCCCGACGAGCCCCCGATGCGTCCGGGGCGAGCCCATGAACCAGCCGCCACCGTGGAGGTAGAGGAGGACCCCGTCGTCGGTCGTCTTCGGGATGACCCACTCCCCGCCAGGCCCTCCGCCCTCGACCGGCCGGGCCGCGATGCCCGACCGCGGCATCATGGGCGGCGAGAACCGTTCGAACCGTCGGCGCGTGACCGTCGCGTCCGTGCCATCCGCGCCGAAGACATGGAGACGCCGGATCGACCGGTCGAGCAGGCGAGCCCGGAAGCCAGGCATGCGCGCCCTCCTGGGGCGAGATCGCGGCAAGCACCGAGGCGGCTCGAGCGCCTGACCCGACGGCGGGCGGCCTCGCTCGCGGCGGCCCGCCGACCGTTCCGCCGAACGGCGCAGATCAGAGCCCGGGAGCTGTAGTTACGGCGTCTTCGGCTTCGGCTTCTTCGGCTTCGGGGGTCGCTTCGGGGTCTTGTCGCCCATGTGGTGCACCTCCTGCCCGCGAGTATGCCGCCCACGCCGGCCGTGCGCCAGCCCGGACGGCGGCGCAGCGTCCGCCCATGCGAGCCGCGCCGGTCGCCGCCGAGTCGCCGCGGCCGCTCGGTCCGTTCAGTCGGTCAGCGAGCGGATGGCGTCGACCAGCTCCTGCTTGCCGACGACCGCCTCGTACGAGGCCGCGATGTTCCCGTCGCCGTCGACGAGGAAGAGCCACGGCTCGGTCGGGATCCCGTAGGCGTCGGCCGCCGCGACCGGCACGAGGGCCGTCGTTCTCGAGCACGGGCTCGAGGCGGGTGCCGTCCCAGGCCAGCTCGTACGGCTCGACGACCACGACCCGGATCGGGGCCTCTGCGACGGCATCCTTGACGACGTCGATCGTCGGGCCGCACTGGGCGCTCGTGCAGAAGGCCGGGGTGACGAAGCCGAGGAGGAACGGCTCGCCGGCCGCGAGGGCCTCGTCGAGCGACGTCTCGTAGAACGACGGCTCGGGCTGCGGATCGGTGGAGATGCGGCGAACCTCGCCGCCGACGTCGGCCAGCGTCGGCGTCTTCACCGTCGGGGCGGGCTCGCCGACCCGCGGGGTCGTGCCGTCCTCCGCGACCGTGAACTGGAGCTTCGCCCCGGTGGCCTCGCCGGTCGCGGGGTCCACGACGGCAACCGCCGCACCCCAGGTTCCCGGCCGGGGGAACGTCGGCGTGACGGCGTAGAAGCCGGTCAGCCCGGTGATCCCCCACGAGAACGCGGGGGCCAGGACCTGGGTCGGGGTCGCGGGGTCGGCGCAGAGATCGAAGAAGCCGATCTCGACCTCGAGGTCCTCGTTCGCGATCGGCCGGTTCTGGTCGTCGACGAGGGCGAACAGGAGCCGGCTCTCGCCGACGAGGCGCTCCGAGCTCGCGAGCACCGGGATGATCCCGCTCGTCGTCACCTGGCCGGGGCGCGGCCAGCCGGGAAGGCTCGTGGTGTCGCACTCGCCGGAGACGGCCCCGGTCGCGGCGGGTGCCGTCGGCAAACCGGGCGGGCCGCCGGACGACCCCGCCGCGCAGCCGGCCATGACGAGCGCGGCGAGCGTGACGGAGAAGGCGAGCAGGGCGAGCGCCGGTGGCCTGGGCCGGGCGCCGCGTGGGACGGGTCGAACGGGCACGGCGAGATGCTAGCGGGAACCGGGGCGGAGCGCCGCCGAGGCACCGGCCGAAGCGCCCGCGGGGGGGCCGACCGGGAGCGCCGGGGGGCCGGCACGGTACAATCCGGCCGCCCATCCCGAGCACGCTCGGCCGACCCCGGTCGGCCCGGCCGGATCGTTCGACGGCGCTGCCCACCCGGAGGACCGGTGACCCGCTTCCAGAAGCTCGTCGCGGCCACGCTCGCGATGACCCTCGCCCTCGTCATCGTGGGCGTCGTGGTCCGGGCCACGGATTCAGGGCTCGGCTGCCCCGACTGGCCGCTCTGCTACGGGCAGGTCGTCCCGCCCCTCGACTTCAAGGCATGGGCGGAGTGGCTCCATCGCCTCATCGCTGCGGTCATCGGGGTCATGATCCTGGGGGTCGCGGTTCTCGCGGTCGTCGATCACCGCGATCGGCGGAGCCTGGTCCTGCCGTCGTTCGGTGCCGTGGGCCTCGTCCTCTTCCAGGCCTGGCTGGGCCGGGAGACCGTCCGCCTCGGCAACTCCGGGGAGTCGGTCACCGCCCACCTCGCCGCCGCGATGGCGCTGGCCGGCCTGCTCACGTACCTGCTGGTCCGGGCCGGCTACCCCGCCCACCTGCCGGGCCGGGGTCGCAGCCAGGGTTTCACCCTCCTTGCCGCCTTCACCGCGGCGTCGACCTTCGCCCTCCTCATCTTCGGGGCGAACGTGACCGCGCTCGACGCGGCCCTCGTCTTCCCGGACTGGCCGCTGATGGGCGGCGCCATCGTTCCGCCGTTCGGCGAGATGGGTGGCGAGGCGGCCACGCTGGCCTTCACGCACGCGCTCCATCGCTACGTCGGCGTGGTGGTGGGCCTCGTCCTGGCGGGCACGTGGGTCGCCGCGTGGCGGGGCCGACGGGCAGGACGAGTGAGCGGTCGCCTGTTCCTGCTGCTGACGATCGCCGCCGTGCTGTACCCGCTCCAGGCGCTGGTCGGCGCCGCCCAGGTCTGGACACAGCTGGCGCCGTGGACGCAGTCGGTCCACGTCGCGCTGGCCGCGTTCATCTGGACGGCCGCGGTCGGGGCGGCCTTCGTGAGCTACTACGGGGCGCGGGCCGCCGTGACCGCGGCCGCCGGCCCGGGAAGCGGCGCGCCGATGAGCGAACGCGACCGGGAGCCGGAGCCGAGCACCGTGGTGCCGGACGCTGGAGTGCCGGCGGCCGCCCCGCGGGGCCGCGCCGACACCGTCCGAGCCTACGTGGCCCTCACCAAGCCCCGGATCATCGAGCTGCTGCTCATCACCACGGTGCCGGCCATGGTCCTCGCCACCCGCGACCTCCCCGGCGTGGACTGGGTCGACTGGGGCTGGCTCGTCGTCTGGACGCTGCTGGGGGGCACCCTCGCCGCGGGGAGCGCCAACGCGATCAACCAGTACCTCGACCGCGACATCGACCTCCTCATGACCCGGACGCGACGCCGGCCGCTACCGGCGGCGGCCGTCGAGCCCGAGCAGGCACTCGTCTTCGGGATCGTGCTGGGGGTGATCTCGATCGCGTTCCTGGCCTACTTCGTCAACCTCGTGGCCGCGTTCCTGACCCTGCTCGCGATCGCCTTCTACGTCTTCGTCTACACGATCGTCCTCAAGCGGACGTCCACCCAGAACATCGTCATCGGCGGCGCCGCGGGCGCCCTCCCGCCGGTGATCGGCTGGGCCGCGGTCACCGGGCGGCGTCGAGGTCCCGGCGCTCCTCCTCTTCGCCATCGTCTTCTACTGGACGCCGCCGCACTTCTGGGCGCTCTCGATGCGGATCGCGAAGGACTACGCCGCGGCCGGCGTGCCGATGCTCCCCGTGGTGCGGGGCACGGCCGAGACGACCCGCCAGATCCTCCTCTACACGATCCTGCTCGTGGCGATCAGCATCATCTTCTTCGCCGTTGCGCGGATGGGCCTCATCTACCTCGCCGCGGCGATCGTGATGGGGGCCATCTTCCTGTGGCAGGCGGCGAAGCTGAACCGGACGGTGACGGTCGAGGGGACGACCGCGGGCGCGATCCGCCTCTACAAGTTCTCGATCAGCTACCTGACGATCCTCTTCGCCGCCGTCGCCGTCGACGCCCTCGTCCTCATCCGGATCATGTAGCGGAGGGCGCCGCCGTGAGCCCGATCCACCGCGACGGAGCCGGGGAGAAGACGGCCGCCCCGACGTGGGAGTCGCTCACGGATCGGCTCATCCGCGAGGCGCAGGAGCGCGGCGAGTGGGAGACCGGCGACTGGGCCGGGAAGCGGCTCCCGGCGCAGGACGGCGCCTACGAGAGCGAGCTGGCGGCCGGGAACGCGGTCCTGCGCAACGCCGGCGTCGGGCCCGCCTGGGTCGAGACCGACAAGGAGGCCCGGCGGCTGCTCACCGAGCGGGACCGACTGCTGGCGGCGGCGGGCCGGACCTCGGCGGCGGGAGCCACGTCGCTGCGGACCCGCTTCATCGCCCTGCTCGACCAGCTCGACGCCGTCCTCCTGCGCCTCGAGGTGGAGGCGCCGACCCCGGCGCAGCAGCGTCCCCGCGTCGATCGAGCGGCCGCGCTGGCGGCCTTCGAGCGGGCGCTCGGCGGGCCGGCGGCCGGGCCCGACGCGGGGCCCGGCGACCCGGCGTAGGTCGGGCATGGAGAGCGGCAACATCGTCGGCCTGGTCGTGAGCGTCGTCCTGGTGGCCGTCTGCGTGGCAGGCCTCCTCGCGACGGCGGTCCTCTGGCGGAACCGGCCGCGACGCTAGCACGGGTCCCTCCGGCGGCTACTCGCCGACGGTCCCGGGCGCCTCGAGCTCCTCCACCAGCTCGGGACGCCGCCGCCGCGACACGCGGCCCTCGCGGTCGAAGACGCGCAGGAACGCCTGGACGACCGGCCCGATCCCGAAGGCGAAGAGGAGCGTCCCGAGGCCCACGGTCCCGCCGAGCAGGAAGCCCGCGACGAGGACGAGCAGCTCGATCCCGGTCCGGGCGCGGCGGATCGACCAGCCGAAGCGGTGATGGAGGCCGGTCATCAGGCCGTCCCGCGGCCCGGCCCCGAGGTCGGCCGCGAGGTAGAGCCCGGAGCCCAGGCCGATCGTGAGCACGCCGCCCACGCTCATCGCGAGCTGCGGCAACGGGTCGGTCGGCACGGGGAGGAGCGGCAGGACGAGGTTCGTGGCCGTCCCGATCAGGGCGATGTTGAGGATCGTCCCGATGCCGGGCCGCTCGTCGAGGGGCCACCAGAGGGCGAGGACGGGGATGCCCACGAGGATGCTGACGGTGCCGAGCGCGAGGCCGGTCCGATTGGCAATCCCCTGGTGGAGCACCTCCCACGGCCCGAGGCCGAGCCCGGACGCCGCCATGGCCGCGATCCCGGCACCGAACACGACGAGACCGAGGATCAGGCCGGGGAGACGCCGGAGGACGGACCGGCCGATGAAGCGCTCGCGCATCGCGCGATGGTAGCGGCGGGCGTGGCACGATGGCGGGGTCGCGCGGCCCGGGACCCGTCGGAGGCGCGCGGCAGGGCGGGAGGCTGACCGTGCTCGAAGCGGCATTCTGGGGCCTGGTCGCCGCGTCGACGCTGCTGCTCGGCGCGTTGCTCGCCATCGCCCTGCCGTGGGATCGGCGCGCGATCGGGCTCGTCGCCGGGTTCGGTGCCGGGGCGCTCATCGCTGCCGTCTCGCTCGACCTGACCGAGGCCGCCTTCGAGGCGGCCGGCGTGCCCGCCGTCGTCCTGGGCCTGAGCCTCGGCGCGCTCACGTTCTCCGGGGGCAACTGGGCACTGCACCGCGGCGGCGCCGTGCGCCATCGGAAGCGGTCCCGGGGCCAGCAGGAGGGAGCCGACCCGCTCGGCATCCTCCTCGGCACGATCCTCGACGGCGTCCCGGAGTCGGTCGTCATCGGGATCTCGCTCATCTCCGGACAGGCGGTCGGGTTCGCGTTCGTGGCGGCCGTGGCCATCTCCAACCTGCCCGAGGCGATCTCGGCGACCACCGGCCTGCGGACCACGGGGTGGACGACGGGACGGGTCCTCCGGCTCTGGACAGCTGTCGTCGCCCTGAGCGCGGCCGCGGCGGCGGTGGGCTACGGCGCGCTCGATACTGCCTCGGCGGGCGTCGTCGGGACGATCCAGGCATTCGCGGCCGGCGCCGTGCTCACGATGCTGGCCGACACGATGATGCCGGAAGCCTTCGACGAGGCCGGGGCGTGGGTCGGCCTCGTGACCGTGCTCGGCTTCGGGATCGGGGCGCTGCTGACGCTGGTGTAGGTCCGGTTCGCGCGGCGCGGGCGGCGCGCGGGCGCCGTGCCGCGCCTGGGCCGCTGCGGCGCTGCCCCCCCACCCGCCACCAGCCGCTCCAGGTGCAGAAGTGCACGTGAAGTGAACATCGACCGTCGTCGTGGCCGTTTCGACTGCCTCCGCCGGCGACCATGCCCGTCGTTGAAACGCCCGCTGGCTTGACGGTGAGCACGGCGCACGCTCGGCGGGCGTTCCCAGACGAGCCCGGACGGTGCCGACGGCGTGATCCGGCCGGTCGCCACGATCGATAAGGCGCGAGATGAGCGGTCGGATGTTCACTTCACGCGCAATGTCGCCGTTTCGAACCGTCCGTCCGGCCTCGACAGCCGCCCTTGCCAGGATGACCGCCATCCACGCAGCGGCCGGAGAAGAGGTGCGCGCGGCGCGCAGGCGGCGGCGCTGGACCTGCGATCGGCTCGCCGACGAGGCGGGGTTGTCGCGGACCCTCGTCTACCTCGTCGAGCGAGGCGGGCCGACGACCCTCGAGACGTACGCGCGCCTCGGCGGCGGCGCTCGGTCTGCGGGTCGAGCTGACGTTCGAGGACCCGCGGGCCAAGAGCCGGGTGCCGCGCTCGCAGGACCCGGTCCATGCCGCCGTCGTCGAACTGCTGGCTGCCCGCTACGCTGGCCAGAGCAGGATCGTCGCGGTGGACGAGCCGTTTCAGCACTACCAGTTCGCCGGGCGCGCGGATCTCGCGGTCGTGGATCCCGCCGGTCCGGACCTGCTCCACCACGAGGTCAAGACGGCCATCCCGAACGTGGGCGAGCTCGCCGGAGCGTGGAACGTCAAGCGCCAGTACCTGGCCCGCGTTCTGGCCGAGCGCCATGCGTCCCGCGGTGGCTTCCGGTCGATCACGCACGTCCTGACGATCGCCTGGACCGCCGAGTGCCTCCGCGTCGTTCGGTTGCGCGAAGCGACGATCCGCGCTCTTGGCCCGGACACGACCGAGGCGTTCGCGGCGTGGTGGGAGGGCGGACGGCCGCGCGCGCCCGGCACCACGTCGACCGTCATCCTGCTCGATCCGGTCGATCGACCGCGGGCATCCGCGTGGGTCGGCCTGGAGGACGCGCGCACCATCCGGCCGCGGCACGCCGACTACGTGGCGCTGCTGGAAGCGCTCGGCCGGGCCGGCCGCGCCTGACGGCCGCGACGGGTCGTGCGGCGAGGTCAAGCGCCCGGCGGGGATGGGCTGGGCTCCGCTCGGGCGGCCCCAACCGCCCGGCCTGCGCGGCGCGGTCGTGCACGGCAGGTCGGTGCCGGCTGCGCGTGGCACCATGCGGGCATGGAGCTCACCTTCCTCGGCGCCGCCATGACCGTGACCGGCAGCCAGTTCCTCCTCGAGACGCGCCAGGCCCGGATCCTCGTCGACTGCGGGATGTTCCAGGGCGGGGCGCGAAACGCGATCCGCAACCGCGTCCCGCTCGGCTACGACCCGCGGGAGCTCGACGCCATCCTCCTGACGCACGCCCACCTCGACCACTGCGGTCTCATCCCGCTCGTCGTCCGCGAGGGCTTCCGCGGCTCGATTCGCGCGACCGCCGGGACGATCGAGCTCGCCCGCCTCGTCCTCGAGGACTCCGGACGGCTGCAGGAGGACTTCGCCCGCCGCGAAGCCCGCTGGGAGCGCCGCAACCCGGACAAGGCCGTCGCCGACGACGAGCGCGAGCTCCGCCAGCTCGAGGCGGCGATCGACGAGGCCCGGGCCGGCGACCGGATCGAGGAGAGCGCCGAGGCGGCGAGGCCGTCGAACCCGAGGCGCGAACGGCGGCCGCGACCACCGAGGCCGTGCGGTCCGCGGACGCCGGCCGGTCCGAGCGAGGTGACCGAAGCGCGACGCGCCGAGGCGGCCGACGGGACGTGGGACCGGGCTGCCCTTCCCCGCGAACGCAGCCTCGCGCCCGAGGACGTCCCCGACGCGCTCCGGATCGACCTCGACGCCCCGCTCTACACGGAGGCCGACGCCGTCGAGGCCCTCCGCCGCTTCCGCCCGATCCCGTACGACGCCGAGGAAGAGGTCGCGCCCGGAATCCACGCGACGTACCTCGATGCAGGTCACATCCTCGGCTCGGCGATCATCCGGCTCCGCGTGGCCGACGAGCCGGGCGGCCCCGAGCGGGTGATCGTCTTCTCCGGCGACCTCGGCAAGCGCAACACCTCGATCATCCGCGACCCGACGGTCGTCCACGAGGCCGACTTCGTCCTCGTCGAGTCGACGTACGGCGGCCGCGAGCACGAGCCCGAGTCGGAGGCCCGGCGCGTCCTGGCCGAGGTCGTCCGCCTCGTGGCCGAGAGCAAGGGCGTCCTCCTGGTTCCCTCGTTCGCGATCGGGCGGACGCAGGAGCTCATCTGGTCGCTCGACCGCCTGGTCGCCGCCGGCGAGATCCCGGCCCTGCCGCTCTACCTCGACTCGCCGATGGCTCGCGAGGCGACGTCGGCCTACCGCCGCCACACCGAGTACTACGACGAGCAGACCCGGGGGCTCCTCGAGGCCGGCGACACGCCGCTCGACTACCCGAAGCAGCGGATCGTCAGGTCGGCCGAGGAGTCGGAGGCGATCGCCCGGGCACCGCGGCCGTACATGATCGTGGCCTCCAACGGGATGCTCACCGGGGGGCGCGTCCTGGGGCACCTCCGGAACCTCATCGACGACCCTCGGGCGGTGCTCCTCTTCGTCGGCTACCAGGGCGAGGGAACGCTCGGCCGACGGCTCCAGGACGGGGCCCGCAGGGTGAAGATCGACGGCGCCGACCGCGAGGTCCGCTGCCAGGTCCGCTCGGTGAGCGGGTTCTCCGCCCATGCCGACGAGCCCGAGCTGCTCGACTGGATCCGCGGCTTCGTCGAGGGCCGGCGCCCCGGCGACCCCGGCGTCCCGCGCCGCGTCTTCCTCGTCCACGGCGATCCCGGCCCGCAGGCGGAGCTGGCCCCGAAGGTCGAGGCGCTCGGCTTCGAGGTCCACATCCCGCGCTGGCACGAGACGGTCACGCTGGACTGACGCGGGCGCGGTACGCGGCCGCTGCGTCCATCGTCGGCTACGATCGCGCCCTCACCGGAGGAGAAACCCTTGGCCGTCACCCGCCTGCCCGCCCGCTCGCCGCTCACGCCCGAGGAGATCGCCGCCATCCGCGCCCCGTTTCGCCGCGCGACGCTCCTGCCGGCCCGGGCCTACCACGACGCGGCGATCCACGACTGGGAGGTCGAGCACGTCTTCTTCCGCGACTGGATCGCCGCGGCACGCGCCGACGAGCTGCCGGAGCCGGGGAGCTTCGTCCTGCGCGACTTCTTCGGCGAGAGCGTGATCATCGTCCGCGGCCGCGACGACGTCATCCGCGCCTTCTACAACGTCTGCCGCCACCGGGGGACGGCGGTCGAGGAGCGCGAGTGCGGCAGGGCGGTGCGCTTCCAGTGCCCGTACCACGCCTGGATCTACGATCTCGACGGCCGGCTCATCCGGGCCAAGCACACCGAGGACCTCGAGGACTTCTCGCTCGAGACCTCCGGCCTCACGCCGATCCGGGCCGAGACGTGGCAGGGCTTCGTCTTCCTCTGCTTCGCCGACGAGGCGACGACGCCCGACCTGCAGACGTACCTCGGCGACTGGTTCGCGCACCACGAGGACTTTGGCCGCGACATGAGCACGCTCCGCCGGGCCGCGCGCCTGACGTACGAGGTCGCCGCCAACTGGAAGATCGTTGCCGAGAACTACAGCGAGTGCTACCACTGCCCGCCGGTCCACCCGCTGCTCAACAAGCTGACCCCGTACGACCTCGGCGAGGACTTCCTCGCCGACGGGCCGTGGAAGGGCGGCTGGATGATCTTCGCCGAGGGCTGCGAGACGATGTCGATGGACGGGAAGCGCGGCGGCCGGCCGCTCCTCTACGCCCGCGACGAGACCGAGGCCCGGCGGATCTACTACTACATCCTCTGGCCGAACCTCATCGTCTCGGTCCACCCCGACTACGTGCTCACCCACCAGGCCTGGCCCGACGGCCCGAACCGGAGCACGGTCCACTGCGACCTCTACGTCGAGGCGGCCGACCTGGGGACGGTGGACGTCGCGGGCGCGGTCGAGTTCTGGGACATCACGAACCGGGAGGACTACCACGTCGTCGAGATGCAGCAGCAGGGCACGCGCTCGCGCAGCTGGACGGCGGGCCGCTACTCGAACCAGGAGGCCTCGGTGCACGCCTTCGACCTGATGGTCGCCGACCGCTACGCGATGGATGGCGAGCGCACCGTGCGCGGCTGGCGGACGGAGGTCGAGGGGGCCGAGGAGAAGCGCCTCCGGGCCCGGGCTCGAGCGGCCGGCCGGCCCGCCTCGGTCGCCATCCCGGCAGGCGAACCCGGCGACGAGGCAGAATGACGCCATGAAGCTCCTGTTCGCGATCGTCCAGTCGTCCGACGCGGAGCGCGCCGGGGACCGGCTGCGCACCGCCGGCCACCGCTTCACCCGACTGGGCTCGGTCGGCGGCTTCCTCGAGACGCCGAACGTCACGCTCATCCTCGCCGTCGAGGACGGCGCGGTATCGGACGTCGTCGAGATCTTCCGCGAGACGTGCAGCGGCCGCGAGGTCGAGGTCCCGCTCGTCCTCACCGAGCGCCTCAAGGATTGGCAGGACCGGGTCGTCCACTACGCCGGGGCGACGATCCTGGTGGTCGAGCTCGCGGAGATGATCCGGATCTAGACGGTCCGGTGGACCGTCGGCGTCGTCAGGGCGCGACCGTCGGCGACGAGGTCGGGGCGAGCGACGGCGGCACGATGACCTGGCCGCCGCCCACATTGCTGAAGCGGATCTCGGTCGTCCCCTGCACGGTCGTCGCGCCGGTGGCGTCCGAGCCGCTCGCGGTGAACGACAGCTCGATCCGGACCGGCGTCCCGTCGGCCTCCACGTACGCGTCGAGGTCGTCGATCGTGCCCACCTCGTCGCCCGTCCCCGGCACGCCGCCGGGGGAGTAGGGGAGCGGACGCACGGCGACGAGGTGGTAGAGCGTCTCCCCGTCGACCACCTGGGTGCCCGCGTACGCGAGGTCGTCGGGATCGTCGACGACGAGGAGCGCGTCGGTGAGCTCGGTCGTGTCGACCGACCCCGGTGGCGCCTCGACCCAGCCCTCGCCGATGTCGACGAAGTTGCGATCGCCGACGACGACGAGGGCGAACCGCGTGGACTCGCCCTCGGTCTCGATCGCCACCTCGAGCGCGACGTCGGGGAGGGCGAGCTCACCGATCATCGTCACCCGCAGCTCGATCACGTCGGCGCCGCTCGACGACGTGGCCGTCGCCTGCTGGGCGATCCCCGTCTGCAGCTCGGGGTCGGCCAGGATCGCGACCAGGGCGGCGGCGAGCGCGTCGACGTCGACCGACGCGCCGGGCGTCGCGCCCGACGTCGCGCCGGGCGTCGCACCCGACGTCGCGCCGGGCGTCGCACCCGACGTCGCACCGGGCGTCGAGGCGCCGCCCCCGCACGCAGCGAGGAGGACGGCGACCGCGAGGAGGGAGGCGAGGACTCGGCTCATTGGCTCTTCGCCGCTCTGCGGGCGGCGAAGCGCTCCTCCGAGCCCGCCCAGCCGGGGTCGAACGGCTTCCCGGGCTCGTCGAGGTCGAGGACGAGCGGCGCGTGGTCGGACGGCGTCGGCGTCCCCTTCCGGGCCTCGCGGTCGACCTCGACGGCGACGACGCGGGCGGCGACCGGGGCGCTCGCGAGGAGGTGGTCGATGCGCATCCCCTCGTTGCGCTGGAAGTTGCCGGCCCGGTAGTCCCACCAGGTGAAGCGCCGGACGCCCGGGTTGGCGGCCCGCCACGTGTCGACGAGGCCCCAGGCGAGGAGCTCCCGGAAGGCAGCCCGCTCGGGGTCCGAGACGTGCGTCCCGCCGTGGGCCCTCGCCGCGTCCCACACGTCGGCGTCCGCGGGCGCGACGTTGAAGTCGCCGCCGATGAGCAGCGGCGCGGCCGGGTCCTGCGTCTCGGCCAGCCATCTCCCGAGCCGCTCGAACCAGCGGAGCTTGCCCGCGTACCACGGGGAGTCGACGATCCGCCCGTTCGGGGCGTACACGCTGACGACGCGGACGCCGCCGCACACGGCCGACACCATGCGGGCCTCGTCGAGCGGGTCGAAGTCCTCCTCGCCCTGGGCTGCCGCCCCCGGGCCGCTGTTCCGCACCGGCCCGTCGCCGAAGTTCGTGACGACGTCCTCGATGCCGACGCGGCTCGCAACCGCGACGCCGTTCCAGCGCCCCTCGCCGTGGTGGAGCAGCTCGTAGCCGAGCATGCGGAACGGGAGGACGGGCGCGTCGTCGTCGCCGAGCTTCGTCTCCTGCATGAGGAGGACGTCGGGGGCGGCCCGCTCCAGCCACCACTCGACCTTCTCGAGGCGCGCCTTGAGGGAGTTGACGTTCCAGGTCGCGATCCGCATGGGCACAGGGTAGCGCGCAGGTCGGGCGTCCGGGCCTGCAGAAGGGGCTGTCCGGCACTGCATCGTGGCGACCGGCGACGACGGATGATCGGGAGGACCGGTGCGGTCGGTCGCGCCACCCCCAAGGACTGGAGCAGATCGCCGATGCGTCCCGGGCGGGCGCAGGGCCGGGCATGAACCGGCTCCGCCCCTTCACGCTCCACCACCCGACCTCCGTCGAGGAGGCGGTGCGGCTGCTGGCCGCCGCCGGAGGCTCGGCCCGGCTGCTCGCCGGCGGCACCGACCTCCTGATCGACATGAAGATGGGCCGGGCGCGGCCGCCCGAGCTCGTGGACCTCAAGCGCATCCGGGGCCTCGACACGATCGAGCCGGTCGCCGGAGGCGCGCGGATCGGCGCCCTGACACGGGTGAGCGCGATCGCGTCGTCGACGCTCGTCAAGGAGCGCTTCCCCGCGCTCTGGCAGGCGTCCTGCCACCTCGCCTCGCTGCCGGTCCGGAACCTCGCCACGATCGGCGGGAACCTGGGGCGGGGCTCCCCGGCCGGGGACATGACGCCGCCGCTCATCGTCCACGGGGCCGTCGTCGAGGTCACGGGCCCGGCCGGGTCCCGCTCCCTGCCGATCGAGGACCTCCACGTCGGGCCCGGCGTCACCTGCCTGGCGGCCGACGAGATCATCACCGCGATCGTCCTGCCCGAGCCCGGTCCGGGCGCCGGGTCCGGCTACCGGAAGCTGGGGAAGCGCGGCGGCGGCTGGGACATCGCCCTCGTCGGAGTCGCCGCCGGCATCGTGCTGGACGCGGCCGGCGACGTCGTCGACGCCCGGATCGCCCTCGCGTCGGTGGCCCCGACGACCCTGCGCGCCCGGGGGGCGGAGGCCGTGCTGCGCGGCGCCGCGCCGACCGCGGAGCGGGTTGCCGCTGCCGCCGCGGAGGCCGCCGCGGAGGCCCGGCCGATCTCGGACGTCCGGGCCGACGCCGCCTACCGGCGCTCGCTCGTCCGGGTCCTGGCCGCGAGGACGCTGCTCGACGCCGTCGAGCTCGCCCGGCGGGGAGCGCCGCTCCCGTGATCGCCGTGACGCTCACCGTGAACGGCACGCGCCACGACCTCGACGTGGCGCCCAACACCACGCTCGTCGAGCTCCTCCGCGACTCGCTGCACCTGACGGGCGCCAAGGAGGGCTGCGGCGTGGGCGAGTGCGGGACCTGCCTCGTCCTCGTCGACGGCGACCCCGTCAGCTCCTGCCTCGTGCTGGCCGCCGACGCGGACGGCCGCGCCGTCGAGACGATCGAGGGGCTGGCGCGGGACGGCGAGCTCGACCCGCTGCAGGCCGCGTTCGTCGAGCACGGCGCCATCCAGTGCGGCTACTGCACGCCCGCCATGGTGCTGGCCGCGACGGCGCTGCTCCGTCACGACCCCCGGCCCGACGCCGCCGAGACCGCGGAGGCACTCGCCGGCGTGCTGTGCCGCTGCGGGACGTACCCGAAGGTGCTCGAGGCGATCCGCGCCGCCGCCGGGACGGGCGCCGTCGCCGCCGCCGAGCCCGAGGCGGCCCGATGACCTCCGTCGGCCGGCCCGTCGCACGCGTCGACGCGGTGGAGAAGGTCACCGGCAGCGCCCGCTACGGCAGCGACGTGGCGATGCCCGGGATGCTCCACGGTGCGGTCCTGCGGAGCCCGCACGCCCATGCCCGGATCGTGGCCGTGGAGACGGCGCGGGCGGCGACGGCGCCCGGCGTGCGGGCCGTCGTCACCGGCCGTGACTTCCCGTTCACGTTCGGGGCGTCGATCCGCGACCAGCCGTTCCTGGCCGTCGACCGCGTCCGCTTCGTCGGCGAGCCGGTCGTCGCTGTCGCCGCGGAGACCGAGCTCCAGGCGCAGGCGGCGCTCGACCTCGTCACCGTGGAATACGAGGAGCTGCCGGCGGTCCTCGACGCGCGGGCGGCGCTCGCCGCCGACGCCCCGCTTGTCCATCCCGACCTCCACGCCTACCCGCGCGGCGGCCACGAGATCGTCGAGCACAGCAACGTCAACACCGTGGCCCGCTTCAGCCGCGGCGACCTCGACGAGGGCTTCCGCCGGGCCGACGCCGTCTTCGAGGACGAGCTCACCGCGCAGGCGCTGAGCCACGTCGCGCTCGAGACGCACGTCGCCGTCGCGGAGTACCACGCGGCGACCCGGGGGTACACGCTCTGGACGCCGACCGACCGGCCGTTCCAGATGCGGGGCGAGCTGGCCGCCGCGCTCGGCCTGGCGAGCAGCCAGGTCCGGATCGTCGTCGGCTACGTCGGCGGGTCGTTCGGGGGCAAGAACACGCTCGTGGCGGAGGCCGTCGCGGTGGCGCTGGCGCGGCAGGTCCCCGGGCGGGCCGTCCGCGTCGAGCTCAGCCGGGAGGATGACCTCGTCGCGTCGCAGGTCCGGATGCCGGTCGTGATCCGGCTGCGGACCGGCGTCCTGCGCGACGGCACGCTGACCGCCCGCCGGGCGGATCTGCTGTGGGACGGCGGCGCCTACGCCTCGAACGCGGTCGGGATCGCGATCCGCGGCCCGAAGGCCGTCTTCGGCCCGTACCGCATCCCCGCCGTCGCGTACGAGTCGCGGATGGTCTACACGAACCGCCAGCCGACCGGCTCCTACCGCGGCTACGGCACGACCCAGGCGGCCTGGGCCTGCGAGTCGCAGATGGACATGATCGCCCACCGCCTGGGGATCGACCCGCTCGAGATCCGCCGCCGGAACGGGTACGAGGACGGCGACGCCTGGATCAACGGGCAGGTCATGCACGGCGTCAACGCGCGGGAGCCGCTCGAGCGGGTCGCCCGCGAGATCGGCTGGGGAACGGTCGACCGGGCGCCGGCGCCCCACCTGCGGCGCGGCAAGGGCATCGCCACGATGATCAAGGAGACGGCGACGCCGACGAGCTCGAACGTCCTCCTCAAGGTCGAGCAGGACGGCCGGCTCGTGGTCCTGTGCGCCGCCCCCGAGATCGGGGCGGGCCAGGCGACCGTCCTGTGCCAGATGGCCGCCGATGCGGTCGGCGTCCCGCTCGCCGCCGTCACGCTGCCGCCGGCCGACACGGCGACCTCGCCGTTCAACGGGCCGGTGGCCTCGAGCCGGACCACGTTCCACGTCGGCAACGCGATCCGGACGGCCGGGGCCGAGATCCGGCGCAAGGCGCTGGCCCTCGCCGGCGACGTCCTGGAGATCGATCCCGCGGACCTCGACCTGCGGGACGGCGTCATCGTCGCCCGCGGGGTCGGGCCCCGGACGACGCTCGCCGAGCTGCTCGGGCGGTTCGGGTTCGAGGGGTACTCGCTCGTCGCCGAGGCCCGCTACAGCAGCGCGGGCTCGTCGCTCCTCGCCGCCGACCGCGGCCTCGAGCCGGTCAGCACGATCTTCTGGATGATCAGCACGCAGGCGGCCGAGGTCGAGGTCGACGTCGAGACGGGTGTCATCCGGGTCGTGCGGGTGGCCGCGGCGGCCGACATCGGGCGGGCGATCAACCCGGTCGGGTGCGAGCAGCAGATCGAGGGCGGCGTCGTCATGGGGATCTCGAACGCGCTGTTCGAGGACCTCGTCCTCGACGATCGCGGCCGGATCGCCAACGGGTCGCTCGCCGACTACAAGGTGGCGACGATCCACGACGTGCCCGAGATCGTCCCGATCATCGTCGAGTCCGACCACGCCGAGGCCCCGTTCGGGGCGAAGGGGATCGGCGAGCCGGCGGCCGCGGCGACGCCGCCGGCGATCGCCAACGCGCTGTTCGACGCGGTCGGGGTCCGCATCACCGACCTGCCCCTGGCGCCGGCGAAGGTCCTCGCCGCGCTCGAGGCGCAACGGGCGGCAGCCGACGAGGGCCGCGCCGACGAGGGGAGCCGCGCCGCTCGCGGCTGAGCGTCAGTAGCGGCGGCCGCGCTGGCGGGCGAGGTCGAAGGCGGCGGTGTCGGCGACGGCCATGACGGCCATCGTGCCCGCCTGGACGGGGTCGCTGACCACGAGGTCGACGTGATCGGTGATCGAGCCGACCATGTTGAGGGCGACGACGGGGATGCCGACCGCGCGCAGCTCCTCGGCCGCGGCGCTGATCTCGCCGCCCATGATCGACCCGGCAAGGACGAGGAGGCGGGCCCGGGGCAGGTCGGCGACGGCCCGGACGGCGCCGGCGATGTTCGCCTCGCCGACGAGGGGGATCGTGTCGACCGAGATCCGCTCGCCGCGGAGGTTGTGGCGGTCGGCCTCGCTGACCGCGCCGAGGGCGACCTGGGCGATCTGCGCCCCGCCGCCGACGACGATGACGCGTTTGCCGAAGATCCGGTCGAGGGCGCGGGTGGCGTGGCGCTCGCGGACCCCCGGCGCGGCGGCGATCGCCCCGTCGACGGCCGGCTCGTCGAGGCCCTCGATCTCGATCTCCGTCTCGACCGCGGCCAGCCCGGCCTCGCCGTCCGCGTCGAGGCGGCGGACGGTGCTCATCGTCCGCACCGTCCCGCCCGCGGCGGCGACGACCGCGAGGATCGCGGGAAGCGCCTCCGGGCGGTCGTCGTGGACGACGCGGATCGCGACGGTGGGCGGCTGGTGGGCGCCGCGGCGGGGGCTCAGCGGTCGGCCAGCGTGCGCGCCATGTCGGCGAGGGATCCGGGCTCGGCCAGGCCGCGCGGGTCGGTCGGGTCGTGCTCGTCGAAGGCGACCCCGAGGGCGGTCAGCGCTTCGCGGGTGGCCGCCGCGTCGCTCGTCGTGAGCATCAGCTCGCCGTCCGTGTCCTCGGCGACGCCGACGATCCCGGTGATGTTGACGCCGCGGTCGGCGAGCGCCCGGGCGGCGCGGGCGAGCGAGCCGGGGCGGTCGTCGAGGCGAACGGTGAACCAGGCGGACATGGGGCCTCCAACTGCGGCGGGCGCCATCGTAGCGTGCCGCGGCGGCGGGGACCGATTGCGGCGGGGATCGATTGCGGCGGGGACCGATCGCGGCGACGAGCCGGCCCGCCGTTTCCCTGCCGCCGTCCCGCGCTACGATCAACCGATCATCCTCGCAGCGTCCGGCCGAACCCGAGGTCCCAGCGATGCCCGACACCACCGCTCCGCCCCCGGGCGGGCCGCCGTCCCGCCCGGACGACTCGCCGGGCGGCGCCCCGGGCAACGCGGGCGAGCCGATCAGCCCGGGCCGGGACCGCCTCCGGGCCGGCCGCCTCGTCGTCCGCCGCGACGCCGTCGAGCGCCAGGCGCCCGCGTCGATCGGCCAGGCCGACGAGCGGCTCCTGCGCCGCGAGGCAGCCCACTTCACCGACACCGATCCGTGGCGGGTCCTGCGCATCACCGCCGAGTTCGTCGAGGGCTTCGACGCCCTCGCGGAGGTGGGATCGGCCGTCTCGGTCTTCGGGTCCGCGCGCGTCGAGGAGGGAACGCCACTCTACGAGACCGCCCGCCAGCTCGGACGGCACCTCGCCGACGCCGGCTTCGCGGTCATCACCGGCGGCGGCCCCGGGATCATGGCCGCGGCGAACCGCGGCTGCCACGAGGCCGGCGGCTTCTCGATCGGCTGCAACATCGAGCTGCCCCACGAGCAGTGGCTCAACCCGTGGGTGGACCTCGGCGTCGAGTTCCGCTACTTCTTCGCCCGCAAGACGATGTTCGTGAAGTACGCCGACGGGTTCGTGATCCTGCCGGGCGGCTTCGGCACCCTCGACGAGTTCTTCGAGGCGTTGACCCTCATCCAGGTCGGCAAGATCCGCCACTTCCCGGTGTTCCTCGTCGGCAGCGACTACTGGCAGGGGCTGCTGGACTGGCTCGCCTCCGTCGCCGTGACGGCCGGGATGATGACCGCCGAGGAGCTCGCGCTCGTGCGCGTCTCGGACGACGTGGCCGAGGTTGCCCGGGAGATGCGGGCGTTCGTCGACGCGAACGGCGGCCGGCGCGACCGCGGCTCGTCCATCGCGGAGGCCTGAGCGGCGACGCCGCCGGCCCGGCCGGTGCCGGCAGGATCGGGCCGCCTCGGGCCTCGGCCCCACGGCCCGCTCAGTACGGGACCGACGTCTCCCAGTCGAGCGTCTCGTCACGCAGCCAGCGGCTCGCGTCGAGCGTCCCCGAGGCGTTCGAGAGCAGGCGCCAGACGTCCGTTCCGAGCGGGTTCCCGTCCGCGTCGCTGCCGCGATCCACGAGCGCGTAGACGTCGGCGCGCCCGTCGGCGTCGGCGTCGGCCGAGCTGAAGCGGCTGGCCGCGAACGGGATCGAGAGCGTGCCGGTCAGGTCGACGCGGCTGAACCCGGTTCCCGTGCGGGGGCTCCGCAGGGCGGTGACCCGGACGCCGTCGCCGGACCGGCCGGCGAGGATCACGTCGCTCCGGCCGTCCCGGTTGACGTCGCCCATCATCGGCTGGATCTCGGCCGGCGGCCGCGGGTCGTTGCCCCACGTGGCGAGCGAGCCGATCGCCCGGTCCTTCCCGGTGCGCGCGACGCGCACGGCGCTCCCACCGGCACTCGTGGGCGAGACGGCGACGAGATCGGCGAGGCCGTCCCCGCTCACGTCGCCGGCCAGCAGCTCGGAGGTCGAGAGGTGGGCGCCGGTCGCCCAGATCCGGCGCACGTCGGCGAACCTCGTGCCGGTCGAGCGGGCGAGGAGGACCGTCGTGATCGAGCCGTCCCCGGCGCCGACCCGAACGATGGCCGCGTCGTCGCGTCCCTCGCCGGTGAAGTCGGCGACGAGGAGCTCCAGCTCGCCGTCACCCACCGCGGTGGGATCGCCCCCCTGGCTCCACCATGTCGCCGCGGGGGCGAAGCCCGACGGCGTCCCGCGGATGACCTGGAGCAGGGCGCCGTCGCCCGTCCGCAGGAGCTGGACGACGTCGCGGCGACCGTCGCCCGTCACGTCGCCGGCGACGCGCCCGAGCAGGCTGTCGGTCGAGGCGGTGGTGAGCGTGTCGCCGTCCCGCGTGCCGGTCGCGACGGTCGTCCGGTACTGGGCGTCGCTCGTGAGGACCTCGCCGGTCGTCGCGCCGCTCTGCGGATCCGTGCTGAGGATTGCGACGTCGCCGCGCCCGTCACCGGACCAGTCGCCGAGACCCGGCGTGATCCAGGACACGGAGCTGTAGAAGACCCGGCTGAGCTTCTCGTCGGTCCACCCGTAGCGTCGCACGCAGTCCGACGCGTCGCGCTGGTAGAGCCTCCAGCCGTCGCGGTTGGCGAGGCAGGATCCCGTGCCGGCCCGGTAGCCGGTCATGAAGAAGCGCGATCCCTTGCGGAGGCTCACGTCCCAGGTCGAGGCAACGGCCTCCCGGTGGCGCGCGGAGATCGTCTCCGAGGGGTCGTAGACCTGGTCGCGCGACGAGTCGACGACGTCGTAGCAGCGTCCCTGTGGATCGCGCCCGCCGCGCCAGGTCATCGCGTGGTACCACGCGTATTGCTTGGCGGCGACGGCGCCGATCCGCAGCGCGGCCATCGGGTGGGTGGGACCCCACTCGGCGGCCATCACGGTCTCGACGTATGTGCGGAAGGGCACCGTGACGGTGCGCTTCAGCTTGGTTCGATAGACGCGGATCGACGTTGGAGGGACGAGCCTGCTCGACCACCCGGTGCACGACGACCCTGCCTTGACGGGCTCCGCGCTGGGGAACGCGAGAGCCCCGAGGGTGATCGCGAGCACTGCGACCGCCCCCACGAGGCGGGTTCTCATAGGCTGGGCACCCTACCCGGCCGTCCGCGGACCTGTCAAACGTCCCGGTCTGCCGTAGTACGAACGGGTGGTGCGCCAGCGCACCGGACGTTCGGTTGACGCACGCCGCCGGGGGTGGTGCGTCCCGCGGTCGGGACGCGGGTCAGGGACGCGGGTCAGGGACGCGGCCAGGCGACCTCGATCATGCCGCCGGCGATCCGGACGGGGTAGTAGCGCAGCCGCCGGACCCGCGTCAGGCGGCGGGCCTCGGCCTTCTGCCCCGGGGGCTCCGGCTTGGGGGCGGAGCCCGGCGGCGACCACGTCGGGTGGTACGTGCCGTCGGCGTCGAGCCCGCCGGTGGTGGGCAGCTGGACGGCCTCCCCCGTGCTGAGATCGAAGCGGCCGTTGTGGAGCGGGCAGTCGACGACGCAGCCGTCGAGCCGGCCGACCGAGAGTGGAGCAGCCATGTGCGGACAGCGGTCGTCGGTCGCGAGGATGCCCTCGGGGACGTGGGCGAGGAGGAGGTCCAGGTCCCCGCGCGACACGCGGGCGAGTGCCCCGGGGGGCAGGTCGGCGACCGGCAGGACGGGCTCGAACGGGGACGTCGCGGTCCCCGGAGCGGCGAGCCCCGGGGGCGTCGGGGCGACTCGGACCCCGGCGAGCGGCTCGCTCACGGCAGCGCCTCCGGCGCGACCGGGACGGGGGCCGTCGAGGACCCCTCGCCAGTCCTCGGGGAGCCCCCGGCACCGCCCGGCGCGGCAACCGGCCCGAACGTCGTGCGCAGCGGGAGCTCGCGGATCGCCGCGACCGCGACGAGCGCGATCGCCGCCGCGACCACGCCGAGCCAGAAGACCGAGGCGATCGCGAACGAGATCGCCTCGTAGATCGAGGCCACGATTGTCGACACGTACGGCTCGACGAACGACCGGAACTCCTCGGGAACCGCGGCGACGATCGCGGAGCCGAGGTCGGTCCCGACGCCGACGAGGTTGTTCAGGTCGAAGGCACCGCTGTCGCCGCCCCGGACCTGGTCGAGGAGCTGCTGCGGGATGCCGTTCGCGGCCAGCCGAGCGGGCACGAGATCGGCGAGCTGCGACCCGAAGAGCGCTCCGGCGATCGAGAGGCCCACGGTGCCGCCGATCTGGCGGAAGAACGTCAGGTTCGACGTGGCCACGCCGAGCCGCGTGAACGAGACCGCGTTCTGGACGACGATCGTGAAGACGGCCAGCGTCGGCCCGATGCCGACGCCGAGCAGGACCTGCCAGACCCAGATCGTGGTCGTCGGCGTCGTCGCCGCGAGGTTCGTGAACAGGAACGACCCGACGCCAAGCAGGCTGATGGCGACGAGGAGCAGCGCCTTGTAGCGCCCGGTCCGGGCCACGACCTGCCCGCTGACGATGCTCGAGGCGATGACGCCGATGAGCAGCGGGACGAGCGCGTAGCCGCTCGCGGTGGCGCTCTCGCCGAGGACCACCTGGTAGTAGCGCGGGAGGAAGATGATCGCGGCGAAGAAGCCGAACGAGGCGAAGAAGCTGGCGACGAGCGAGCCGGCGTACGTCCGGTCCCGCCACAGGTCGAGCGGGACGATCGGCTCGCGGACCCGGCTCTCGATGACGAGGAAGACCGCCAGCAGGGCGAGCCCGAGGGCGATGAGGCCGCCGACCTCGGGCGTGTCCCACGAGGCCGACTGGGCGTTCGTGAGGCCGATGAGGAACGGGATCATCCCGGCGATGAAGACGGCGCCGCCGATCCAGTCGAGGTTCAGCTTGCCGTGCGGCCGCCGGATCGACGGCAGGACCCGGCCGACCACGGCGAGCGAGAGCAGGCCGAGCGGGACGTTGATGTAGAAGATCCAGTGCCAGCTGATGTTGTCCGTGATGAACCCGCCGAGGGCGGGCCCGACGAGGGCCGAGAAGCCGAAGACGGCTCCGAAAAGCCCCTGGTACTTGCCCCGCTCCGCCGGGGTGAACAGGTCGCCGATCACTGCCAGCGAGATCGGGAAGAGCGACCCCGCGCCGATCCCCTGGATGCCCCGGAAGAGGATCAGCTGCTCCATCGTCTGGCTGAGCCCGGAGAGGGCCGACCCGATGAGGAACATCGTGATCCCGAAGAGCAGGAGCGGCTTGCGCCCGTAGTAGTCGGAGAGCTTGCCGTAGAAGGGGACGCTGATCGTCGAGGTCAGGAGGTAGATCGTGACGGCCCACGTGTAGAGCTCGTTGCCGCGCAGGTCGGTGACGATGCTCGGGAGCGCCGTGCCCACGATCGTCTGGTCGAGGGCGCCCAGGAGGAGGGCGAGGAGGATGGCGCCGAGGACCTCGAACCGGGCGCGCCGGCTCAGCTCGATCGCCGGGTGCCCGGCGTGGAGGGCGGCCACCGCGTCCGGGGCGGCCGCCGTCACGTCGGGAGCGGCCGCGTCGTCGGGGACGGCCGCGGCGAGCGGCTCGGTCACGGCCGATCGCCTCCCGCCGCACCGTCGTCGGCCGGCGCAGCGGCCGGGTGGTCGGGGATCGCGGTCGCCGCGTCGCGGACCGCCTCGAGCAGCGCCGCGAGCTGGTCGGTCGGGAGGGGAGCAAGGAGCCGCTCGACCAGGCCGGCGCGCCAGCCGTCGACGTCGGCGACCGTGGCGCGGCCGAGGTCCGTCTGCCGGACCAGGACGACCCGCCGGTCGTCGGCGTCGCGGACGCGCTCGACGAGGCCGCGCTGCTCCATCCGGTCGAGCAGGCCGGTGGCGTTGGGCACGCCGATCCCGAGCCACCCCGCGAGCCGGCTCACCGGCAGCGGGCCGTGTTCCTGCAGAATCCAGAGGATCTGGAGGTGCCCGAGGCTGATGCCGCTGTGATGGACGCGCTGGGCGACGGCGCAGCGATGCCGGCTGGACAGCGTCGCCACACCGTCGACGATCGAGCGCACGAGCTCGGAGCGGTCGGGGACGGCAGCGGCGGGCGCAGCCCGGTCGGCGGTCGGGGCGGCTGGGCCGTCCTGCCGCATGTTCGTTACGCTCACCTGAATAATATAGATCTGCTCAACCAGTCGGTCAACCCGACCGACCTCGCGGCGAACGCCGCCCGAACGCGGAGGCATCGATGCGCTACGTCCTCATGACCGAGCCCCAGCAGGGCTGCTCATACGACGACCAGCTGGCGATCGCACGCCGCGCCGAGGCGGCCGGCTTCGAGGCGTTCTTCCGCTCGGATCACTACGACTCCTTCCCGGGGGAGGGCGGCCGCCCCACGACCGACGCCTGGACCGTCGTCGCCGGCCTCGCCCGCGAGACGGCCCGGATCCGCCTCGGGGTCCTCGTCTCGCCGGTCACGTTCCGACACCCCGGGACGCTGGCCAAGATCGTCGCCACGGTCGACGAGATGTCGGGGGGCCGGGTCGAGGTCGGCGTCGGGGCGGGGTGGAACGAGGAGGAGCACGCGCACCACGGCCTCCCGTTCCCGCCGATCGAGGTCCGGGCGGACATGCTCGACGAGCAGCTCGCGATCCTGCGAGGCCTCTGGCAGGAACCCGACGGCTGGTCGTTCGACGGCCGCCACTACCAGGTGCCCGGGTCGCTGTTCCGGCCCCGCCCGGTGCAGCAGCCCTCGCCGCCGATCATCGTGGGCGGCGAGGGGAGCCCACGGTCGATGCGGATCGCCGTCGCTCACGCGGACGAGTACAACGTGACGAGCTCGACGCCCGAGCGGGTGGCCGACCGCTACGCGAAGCTCGACGAGGTCGCCCGGGCCGCCGGCCGCGACCCGGCGACGATCGCCCGATCGGCGATGGCGGGGGTCCTCGTCGGGCGCGATCGGGCCGAGGTGGAGCGGCGGTCGGCCGCCGTGCTCGAGCAGTTCGGGCTGGTCGACGAGGGCGCAGGCTGGTTCGAGGCGCGTCGGCCGCGCTGGATCTACGGGACGCCGGACGAGGCACGGGCGATGGTCGACCGCTTCGCCGCGGCGGGAGTCGAGCGGCTCGTGCTCCAGGACTTCCTGCCCTGGGACCTCGAGATGGTCGACCTGCTCGGCGAGGTGCTCGTCCGCGGCCGATGACGCGGCCCCGGGCCGCGCCGCGGCCCTGGCCGCGCGGCGCGCCGCCCTGGGCGCGCGGCGCGCCGCCCTACTCGGCGAGCGCGGCCGCTTCGCGGTAGGCCAGCTGGTCCCGCCGGATCGGGTCGGGGTCGGTGCCGCGCGCCCGGGCCAGCCGCTCGGTGAGCACCTGGAGCGGCGTCGCGGTCCCGGCCAGCGCGGCGACGGGAGCCGGCAGCGCGGCGGCCTCCGGCACGAGCAGCCGCCCGGCCGGGAGCAGGAACGCCGGCCACTCGGCGTCGAGCTCCTGGGCGAGGATGCCGGCGGCCTGCACGCCCACCCGCGAGGCCGCGGCCATCGCCTGCTGGGCGCGCGCGGACCGCGCCGCCCGGCCGTCGCGGTCCGCGAGGACGAGGACGAGGCCGGTCCCCGCGTCCATTGCCGGAAGGTGGCCGTGGAGGAACGTCTCCAGGTCGCGCATGACCGTTGGGAGCCAGGCGGCTTCCTCGATCTTGAGGGCGAGCTCGCGGCCGGCCGGCCGGTCCGACCCGGACGCGACGACGACGATCTCGCGCAGGCTGCCGAGCGCACCCGCAATCGCTTCCGCCGCTGCGCCCTGCGCGAGCCCGGCCACGAGGAGCTCCCGCAGCAGCGCCGGGTCGGCGTCGCCCGGCTCGCCCGTGAGGGCCGCCCCCACGGCCACGGCGGCGAGCACGGGCGAGAGGTAGCCGACCGTGTGGCACCAGCTCCTGTCGATCTCCCCGGTCGCCAGCACGGTCGCGGCCTGACCGATCGGCGAGGCGGCACTCACCGTCACCGCGGCGGTTCGGGCGCCGTTCGCCGCCGCCGCGTCGACCGCGGCGAGCGTGGCTGCCGTCCCGCCCTCGTGGCTGATCCCGACGACGAGCCCGCCCCGCTGCGGCGCGAGCGACGCCTCGAACGCCTGCGCCGCGACGACGGCTCCCGGCCGGTCCGCCCCGCGGATCCCGCCCCGGATCGCCGCGTCGGCGACGATCGCCGCGAACGCCTGGGCCCCGTGCTCGCTCGTGCCGCACCCCGTCACGACGACCGGCTCACCCTTCTCGAGGGCCGTCCGGATCGCCGCCGCGAGTCGCCCGGCAGGCGAGTCGCGCCCGGGCGCCTCCAGCCGCGGCGGCACGCCCGGCGCCCCGGAGCTTCGGCGGAGGACGCCGAGCCGGCGCAGGATCCGGCCCGCGAGCGCCGGTTCGGCGGCGATCATCTCGGTCATCCACCACGGTGGTCCGTCGCGGGTCACCGGGGCCGGCAGGGAGGCCCACGGCTCGGGCGGGCCCGAGAGGATCGCCTCGGGGTCCGGATGGCTGGTCACGGAGGGGTCGAACGGCGGCGGCGTCTCCATGCCGCCGATGATAGGCTCGGCAGCCGGATCGACAGGCGCGGATGCAGTGCCGCGTATCGCAGCGAGCGCGAGGGACGGACGGGCATGGATGTCGGGGTGATGGTCCCCCAGGGCTGGAAGGGCGAGTTCGACGGCTGGAGCGCGATCGACGCCTGGGCGAACGCGATGGAGCGCACTCGCCAGGCCGAGGCGCTCGGCTTCGAGTCGCTGTGGGTCTTCGATCACTTCACGACCGTCCCCGAGCCGACCGACGAGATCACCTTCGAGTCGTTCACGATGCTGGGCGCGATCGCCCACGCCACGACCCGGGCGCGGATCGGCCACATGGTCATCTGCACCGGCTTCCGGAACCCCGCCCTCACCGCCAAGATGTCGTCAACGCTCGACGTCATCTCGGGCGGCCGCTTCGAGCTCGGCATCGGCGCCGGCTGGAAGAAGGACGAGTGGGTCGCCTACGGCTACGGCTTCCCCTCGCTCGGCGAACGCCTCGAGGTCCTCGCCGACCACCTCGAGATCGTCAAGCGGATGCTCGAGCCCGGCCATGCGAGCTGGGAGGGCCGGCACGCGCGGGTGAGCGGCGCGATCAACGTCCCGAAGGGCGTCCAGCAGCCGCGGATCCCGATCATCGTGGGCGGCAACGGCCAGAACGTGACGTTCCGGCTGGCGGCGCGCCACGCGGACGAGCTCAACCTCGTCTTCCTCGACCCGGACGCGGTCGGCGAGCACATGGCGGTCGCCAGGCAGCGGTGCGAGGAGATCGGGCGGGACCCGGCCACGCTCCGCATCTCGCTGTACAGCCGGGACAGCGACGTTCGACCGGTCGGCCAGGAGCGGGTCGACCGGCTCGGCGCGTTCGCGGCGCTCGGGCTCGACCGGTTCGTGGGGTTCCCGTCGCGCTGGGACACGTCGGAGGACGGGCTCGCCCGCTTCGCCGAGGACTGCCGGGCCGCCGGTCTCCCGCTCGCTGCGGAGTAGCGCCTTCGCCGGTGGCCCGCCTCGAGCCGCCTCTCGCAGCGCCCCGCCTCGCTGCGCCTCGCAGCACCCCGCCTCGCTGCGCCTCCGCACGCCCGCGCCCCGCCTCGCTCGCTGCGCCTCGCTCGCTGCGCCTCGCTGCGCCTCGCCTCGCTGCGCCTCGCTGCGCCCTCGCATCGCGTCCATCCTCGCAGAAGGGCGCCTGGCGAACCGTATGGTCACTGCCACCGCGGGAGGGCTTCTCCCGGCCGGTCTGCCGGCCCGTGGATCCACGCTGCTGCTCACCCCGGCGCACATATGAGCTGATCCGCGGCCCCCGCGCGCCCCTTGCGACCGTCGCCCCGGGAGGCGACCCGCCATACGGCTCGCCGGGCGAGCATGTGACAGGATCCGTGCGGCGGAGGGGCCTGGCACGGCCTGGCGGCGGCGGATCTCTGGCCTGCCAACGCATCCGAGTCAGTGCAGGCGACCGATCCTCCGTCGGGGGCCGTAGCGGAACCAGGCCCGGGCGACGAGCGAATTGGCGTCCAGCGGGCCGTAGGCGCGCGAATTGACCGAGCCGTCGGCGGCGTCACCGAGCAGCCAGGCCTCGCGCGATGCGAGCCGACGCGGCTGCCCGGCGACGGACGGTGCTGTCGGAGTCTCGCCCGCCGCGCCGCCCCCGCCCCCGCCCCGCCTGCCGCGCGCCGCCACGCGCTTGATGGCGAGGACGCCGGTGCCGGGCTCGCGGATCACGACGATCGTCCCCGGTCGCGGCCAGCGCCGGCCGGTCGGATCGAGGAGGAGCCAGTCGCCGGGGAGCAGCGCCGGGACCATGCTGGCCTCAGCGACCTCCGCGCGCCACGGGCCGCGCCGGGCACGACGCACCATGCCGCCCACGTCGAAGACCGCGGCGAGGACCGCCGAGACTGCCAGGAAGACGGAGGTGGAGCTCGGCCGAAGACGTCGTCGGCGCCGCGGAAGCGGCACGGCGCCGAGTGACGGTACCGCGCCGGCTGGCGGCACGGCGCCGAGTGGCGGCACGGCGCCGAGTGGCGGCACCGCGCCGGCTGGCGGCACCGCGCCGAGTGGCGGCACCGCGCCGGTGGCGGCACCGCGCCGGGTGACGGTACCGCGCCGGCTGGCGGCACGGCGCCGGGCCCCGGAGACGCCGAACGCCGGGCGGCCGGCCCGGCGTTCACGTGGCGCTGCGGAGCGGCCGCACAGGGACGACCGCCACCGCTACTTCTTCGTCGACCAGAAGTCGTCGCTGAACTCCTGGACGGCGGCGACGAGCTGGGCCGCGGCATCGGCGTCGACGCTCTGCTTGTTCTTGCCGGCGAGCTTGAGCAGGTTCCAGACCTTGCTGTGCAGGTCGGGAACCGCCTCGAGGTGCTCCGGCTTGAAGTAGTCGGACCAGATGACCTGGACCTCCTTCTTCACCTTCTCGGCGTGCTGCTCCTTCACGGCGACGCAGCGGACGAACTTGTTGCGGGTGGCCGTGTCCTGGCCCTCGAGGCCGTTGATGATCTCGACCATGCGGGCGACGGTCTTCGCGGCGAGGAGCGCCTCGGCCGGGTCGTAGATGCCGCACGGGATGTCGCAATGGGCCCGCACGACGGTGGTCGGGCGAAGCAGGCTGTGGAGGCGCATCTGGGACTCCTTCGGCTGGCTGGGCGGGCGAACCCGGGGACGGTCGGTCGACAGCGGTCGCACCGTCATCACCGCAAGTGTCGGAGTCGTGGCGCCGGAGTGTCAAACGCCCTCGACCGAGTCGTCGGCCGTGTCGGCCAGCCGGCTCTCGATCGCGGCCCGGACGACGGCCGGCGTCTCGTATCCGTGGTCATCGGGCTACTCGGTCGAAAGCTCGATCACGAGGCGGCTCGTGCCGTCCGGGGGCAGCACGCGCACGCAGGGGCTGCCGGTGAGCCCCACGACGTAGCTGGAGATGGCTTCGAAGTCGCCGGCCCGGCGGAGGGCGACGATCGGCTCGCCGGCCGGATCGGCGTCGAACGGGCCCTCGAACGTGGGGTTGAAGTCCTCGTCGAGCGCCGTCCCGCCGAAGAGCGTGAGCGCGACGTGGTCGGTGCCGGGGACGTCCAGCAGCATCCCGCTCGGATCGAGGGTGAACGGCGGGTCCGCCGGGCGCAGCTCGACCTCGGGAACGGCGGCCACGTTGCCCTCGGGCGCGAAGGTGAAGGTGATCCGCCCGACGCCGCCGGCGTTGAGCACCTGGAGGTCGGTGATCTGCGCCCGCGGCACGCTGCCGGGCATGCGGAGCGTTTCGCCGCAGACGAACGGCGGGAGCGAGGCCTCGCTGGTGGGGACGGCCGTGGGCGTCGGGGGCGTGGGCGTCGGCGGCGTGGCGGTCGGGACGGCGGTGGGCGCCGGGAGCGTGGGCGTGGGCTCGGCCGTCACGACGGCCGAGGGCGTCGCCCCTCCGCCGCAGCCGATCACGACCGCGAGGACGACGCCCAGCGCGACGATGGCGGCGGGTGCTCGTCGAGATGGCATGGCGCCAGCAAGCGCCGGTTGCGTCGGCGCGTCAAGAGCCATCCGGCGCGTGGCGGAGCCCGCGATCGCGGCGCCGGCCCCGCTCCGGCGGGCACTGGCAGGCGGCCGGCGCGGGTATCATCCGGCCGTGACCGATCGCACCACGGATCCGCAGGTCGTCTGTCCGTTCGTCGCCTTCGACGACGATCGCGACTTCCGGGCCTCCGTGCCGGACCATCGCCACCGCTGCTTCGCCGAGACGCCGGCAGCGCCGAGGGCGCTCGCCCACCAGGCGGCCTACTGCCTGTCGTCCAGCTTCCCGGCCTGTCCGACCTTCGCCGACTGGGCGCGCCGCGAGGCCGCGCCGGTCCGCCTCGATCCGCCCGTGCGGTCGCTTCGCGACGCCGCCGCGACGCCGCGCGCGGCCGCGGCCCCGCCGGCGACCGCGGCGGCCCCGGAGCCGGCTCCTGCGCCCCGGCGTGGCGACGACGACTGGACCGCGCCACCGCCCTGGTCGCCCGGGGTGGCGGGTGCCGCCGGTGCGATGGCGGCCGGCGCGGCAGAGGCGGGCGCGGCTTCGCTGCCGCCGAACACGCCGTCGGACGCGCCGCCGGGCGGAGTCCCGCCGGCCGAGCCGACCTCGCCCTCGGCCGAGGGCGAGACGCCAGCGTTCCTGGCCGGACGGTCGAGCCGGCCGCCGGCGCCGGTGCCGGCCCCCGACGTCCCGGCCCCGCCCGCGCCAGCCTCGGTCCCGGCCGACATCGATCCCTGGGCGCGCCCGCCCGACGACGAGGTCGCCGCGGTCGTGCCCGTCGACCGGTACCAGGAGCCGTCCGTGCCGGTGGCGGAGCCGCGCCGCATGCCGGTCGGCTATGCCCCGGTGGCGGCGGGACGCACGGACCACCGCCCGGTGGCCGGCACGCACTCCGGGAAGGAGCACCGCGACGCGTCGGCGCCGAGCTGGGAGGAACCGCGCCGCCAGGAGGCCTACCCGACGCTGAAGTCGCGTGGGTCGGGCGGGATCCCGCGCCCCCTCGTCTACGCGCTCGTCGTCCTGTTCGCCGGCGTCGCGTTGTTCACCGTGCCGTTCATCCTCCGTGGTCTCGGCGGTGGGGGAGAGGAGGCCAGCCCGTCCCCGACCGTGGCCGCCTCGGTCGATCCGACGCCGACGCCCGTGCCGACCGCCGAGCCGACGCCGGAGACGGTCGTCTACATCGTGAAGCCGAATGACACGCTCTCGAAGATCGCCGCCCGCTTCGGCGTGACCGTCGACGAGATCCTGGCGGCGAATCCGCAGATCAAGAACGCGAACCAGATCGCGGTCGGTGACGAGATCACCATCCCTCCGCCGGCGCCCGACGAGGTGGTCGACGACGGCGCGATCACGCCGGCGCCGTAGGGCGGAAGCTCGCCCGGCCCGTCGCGGCGGGTCAGCTCCGGCCAGGGCGCACGGTCGTCGCCCGGCGCGCTACCGACGCGGGGCGAGGTTGATCGAGGTGATCTTGCCGGCCTCGACCCGAAAGCTGGCGTCGAGGTACTGGGACTGCGCGCCCGGGCGGAGGACGAGGAGGTCGGCCTGCCAGGTGTTGCCCATGTCCTGGATCTCGCCGGGGACCATCTTGAGCCCGGCGTCGGCGCGGAGGAACCAGCCGCCGACCTGCTCGATGCCGCGCATCGTCCGGGCGCTGTCGCCGACGTGGACACGCATCTCCACGCGCTCGTCCATCAGGGCCACGGCACGGTCACGCGCCCCGGCGTTGAGCTCCTCGAAGAAGACTTCCATCGTGTCGACGGCACCCATGGCCCGAGTCTAGCGGAACCGGGGACCGGGCAGCGCCGAGGTGCCCGGTCCCCGGGCCGCCCGTCTGCGGGCCGGTCGCGCCCCGGCGGCCTGATCGTCAGAAGCCGCCGCCGGCGCCCCCGCCGCCCCCGCCCGACGATCCGCCGCTGAACCCGCCGCCGCCGCCTCCCGAGGACGATGGCGTGTTGCCGATCGAGCCGAGCGCCGCGAACATCCCGCCGAGGTTCGGGATCGCCGAGCCCGACATCACGCCCGGGGCGAAGCCGCTCCAGCCGCCGGACCCGCTCCCGCCGCTGGAGCTGCCGTACCACGCGGGCATGTAGGCGGTGCCGGCCCGGCCGGCCCGGAGGTCCTCCATGCTCCGCTTGAGCACCTCCTCCGCCTCCTGCTGGAGGCCGAGGGCGACGGCCCACACGACGGCCCGGTCGGGCGTCTCGAGCCAGGCGAGGCGGGGCTCGGCCACGACCTGGTCCATCGACCGGGCTCCGAACAGGGCGGCCTGCAGCGTGCGGCGGTAGGCGGCGAGCATGGCCCGCACCGTCGCCCCGGCGAGCGTTCTGGCCGGCATCGCCCAGGCGACGACCAGCGTGACGACGCCGGCCGCGCCCAGCCCGACGGCGAGGAGGACGAAGCCGCTCGACGGGATCATCTGCCCCACGATGAAGGCGACGATCGCCGCCACGATCTCGGCGCCGCCGATGATCATCCAGCGGCTCGTGACCTTGCCGGGCGCCTCGCCGAACCAGCCGCGCTTGACCAGCTCGCCCTCGAGGCGCTCGTCGAAGCCCGTGACCGCCTGCCCGAACTCGAGGAGCGCGGCCCGGTCGAGGAGGGCCACGCCTTCGCCGACCGGGCTTCCCTTGGCCTCGAGCTTGTCGAGGGCGTAGCGCTCGGCCGACGAGATCGGGTGGCGGCGGTTCAGGCGGACGCGCGCGGCGTCGAGGTCGGGCGAGTGGACCGCCACCTCCACCTGGTCCGGTCCGATGAGCTGGTCCTTCGCGAGGAAGGCGAGCTCGTCGCGGGAGGCGAGGTCGAGGAGGGCCGTCGTCAGCGTCCGGCGCGACGAGCGGCCGTCGTAGAGGAGCGCGCCGCCGGCGGCCGTCAGCTCCGCGGGCGGGGCGGGGAGGTAGATCGACGGGCTGTCGACCACGTACGGGTCGCGCCCGAAGCGCCGCCAGTTGAAGAGCGCCCAGCCGGCGAGGATGAAGAAGCTGCCGAGCCCGCCGACGATCCCGATCACGGCGTCGAGCTGGCGGAAGAAGGTCAGCTGGGCCGCGTTCTCGGCCGTGGCAACCTCGTCCACGCGACCCAGCGCCGCCAGGACGGCGGCGTCGAACTGCTGGTTCTGCAGGAGCGGCAGCATCTCCTCGTCGAAGATCCGCTGACGCTCCTCGTTCGTCAGGTAGAGCGCCTCGAAGCCGGGTGCCGCGTAGAGCTGGACCTGGCCGCGGACCCGCCCGCCCGGCTCGGTGTACACGTTCAGGAGGATGGCCAGCCCGTCGTCGAACCCCTGCCGGCCGACGCCCCACTGGTCGATGAGGGCGGCAGCGTCGGCCTCCGTCGACTCCGTCGTGGCGCCCGGCTTCACCTGGCTGTAGACGACGATCTCGGCGCCGGTCCGGTCCTCGACCCGGTCGATGATCGCCTCCGCCTCCGCGATCGCGCCCGGGCTGAAGAGGCCGGCGGTGTCGTAGACGGCCCGGTCGGTCACCGGCTCCGGGTACGGCGGGCCCGGCGGCGTCTCGGCGCCGACGACGGCCGGGGCGGCCCAGGCCAGGGCGAGGACGAACACGGCGAGCAGCGGGACGCGGCGGCGGACGGCGGTGCGCATGCGGGGAGGATGCCCTGCCGAGCCGCCGGGCGCCAGCCCCGTGTCCCCGGGCGCCAGCCCCGTGTCCCCGGGCGCCGGTCCGAACGTCACCGGAGCGAGGCGAGCGACCCGCGGCGCCGCGCGAGCGTGATCCGCCCGTCGCCCTCGACGAGCACCTCGGGGGGCCGCGGCCGCCCGTTGTAGGTCGAGCGCATCGACGCGGCGTAGGCGCCGGCGTCGGCAATCGCCACGAGGTCGCCGCGGCGGAGGGGTGGGAGCAGGTGCTCGCCGAGCGTGTCGGTCGACTCGCAGATGGGCCCGTCGACGCGGGTCGGGCGCTGCGTGGCGCCGGGCCGCACGGTCCGGCCGAGCGACGTGAGGGCGACGATTGCGTGGTCGGCCCCGTACAGCGCAGGCCGCACGAGCTCGGTCATGCCGGCGTCGACGACGACGAGGCGGCGGGTCCGGTCGTCGGTGGTGGCGTCGGGCGGCAGCACGGCCAGGGCGTGACTGCCCGATCGGTCCGGCGGAGGCGACTCCGGCGGCAGCGTCCGCTCTCGGACGTGGAGGACGCGGGCGACGAGCCAGCCGGCCGAGCCGACGAGGACGCGTCCCGGCTCGACGGCGAGCCGCCCGGGTCGTCGGTCGGCCGGCACGGCGTCCAGCAGCGCGGCGAGCTCGGCGGCGAAGTGGCGGGGCTCCGGCGCCGCCGATGGGACGGGTGCGTGGTCCCATGGGTGCTCGACTCGGACGGGGCGCGATCGCCGGGTAGCCGCCCGGGTGTCATTCTCGAGCCCGCCGGCTGCCGACGCGGACCCGCCGGCCACCGACGCGGGGCGCCACGGCACGACCGGCATCCCGCCGCCGACGTCGAGGGTGTCGAAGTCCGGGAGGCCGCCGCGCAGGAGGGCGAGCAGGGCGAGGGCCCTGCGAGCCGCGTCACGCCAGGCATCGACGGCAGCCAGCTGCGAACCGACGTGGAGATGGAGGCCCCGCCAGCGGAGCGGTCCCGCGGGCCCCCCGCCGGCCTCGAGGACGGCACCGATCTCGCCGGCGGTCACGCCGAACTTCGCCGCCCGGGCGCCGGTCGCGAGCCCGGCCTGGGTCTCGGGCTGGACGCCCGGGTTGAGGCGCACCAGGACGTCGACCCGGAGGTCGGGCGGACCCGCGGCCGCGACGGCCCGGGCCAGGGTGGCGGCCTCGTCGGCCGACTCGACGGCGATCCAGCGGAGCGGCTCGCCCGCCGCGGCCGCCCGGGCGGCAGCCCGCAGGTCGGCATCGGTCTTGCCGATCCCCTCGAGGGTGATCGCCGCGTTCGGCAGGCCGGCCCGGCGCGCCAGCGACCATTCGCCGCGCGAGACGACGTTCGCCCCGAAGCCGTGGCCGGCGATCCGCGCCACGATCGCCGGCAGGTCGTTCGCCTTCAGCGAGTAGGCCCGCAGCCAGGGATCGGGGAACGCGGCCAGGACGGCGGCCGCGGCGGCGTCCAGGGCCGTCACGTCCGTTGCGTAGAGTGGCGTCCCGTGGCGCCGGGCCGCCGCGCGGAGCGCCTCCGAGAGCTCGGTGGCCGGGCCCACCGGTCAGTCGGGGAGGACGATGCGAACGAGCGCGCCGACGACGCTCACGACGAGGGAGCCCAGCGCCGCGGCGACGATCGTTGGCTGGGTGAGGAGGTCGGGCGGGAAGTCGCCGACCGTGATCGACCCGCCGAGCTCGTTCGAGACGTAGGCGGCCACGATGAAGAGGGCGACGTTCACGACGAAGCCCGCGAGGCCCATCGTCACGAAGTTGAACGGGATCGCCATCGTCTTCACGATCGAGCCGATGAGGCCGTTGGCGACGCCGAACACGACGGCGACGGTCCCGAACGCGATGAGGTCCTCCGGGATCG
The DNA here is from genome assembly GCA_963736545.1 of uncultured Chloroflexia bacterium. GTDB lineage: Bacteria > Chloroflexota > Limnocylindria > Limnocylindrales > CSP1-4 > CTSoil-043. The sequence continues at coordinate 1,297,992 of CAVTPA010000001.1, read as the reverse complement.
TGTCGAAGGCCGAGGACGGGATCTCGATCCCCGGCACGAACCGGGCGGCGACCCAGAGGGCGACCCCCGTCGCGAGGAACGTGGCGATGAAGCCCTTCACGTTGTGCCCTCCCCGTACGTGATCCGCCCGCCGACGTCGCCGCGGCCGGATCGATGATCCCACGCCGGACCGTCTCGCGAGCGACGAATGTCGGGCTACGCCGCCGGATCGCGGCCCGCGACCGGGTCACGCCACGGCGGATCGCCGCCCGGACGACTCGTGCCCGCCATGCGGCAGCGCCCCGCCACCGCTCCGACGACGACAAACGCGCCACACCGCTCACGGCGATCCTTCCACCACGGCCGAGCGTGGCCGTCCCGAGCGGAAGATCGCGCCCGCCGGACCCGTCCAAGCGGGCAACGAGCGGGTACGTCCCCATCGGGGCATCCGCGGGGAGCTCGCGCGCGGACAGACGGACGCGGCCCTGGTGCGGCGCCATCTCGGCCGGCACGTGGGTGTCGCCGCCGGGTGTCCCGATGACGAGCTCCGCGGCCAGCGTTCCCGCCCCGGGCCCGGAGGTCATCGGCAGTAGGAACGCAAGCGTCGGGCCGTCGGCGAGCAGCAGGATCGGCCGGCCCGCGAGCGCTGCCCCGAGGCTCGTCGTCGTGCAGCCGACGTCGAGGACCAGGCCCTCGGCGTCGCGGCTGGGAACGACGACCCTGGCCGGCATGCCGACGAGGGCGGGCTCCGGCAGTACCTCGTCCGAGCGCCGTGACGCGGGTCCGGCCACCGATGCCGCCCATGGACTGCGTCAGCCAGACCTCCCACGCGCCGGCGGCGATCCCGCCGTCCATGAGGGTGACCGCGCGCGGATCGAGCCGTCGCCGCCACGCGCGTGCGCGGGGCGAACGCGCGAACTCCGCCCGGGCCGTCGTGGACCTGTTCGAGATGGCGGTTCGAGCGTGCAGGCAGCCGCCACTCGAGCCCCGTTGCGCGTCGCGCGCAGGTACATCTCCGAGTTGGGATTGTCCGACCTCGCGAGTCACGTCGATCGACTCGGCGATCGCGTCCGTCACGCGGTGGATCGAGCATCACCCGGCCGGCGGACCTGACCACGACGAGCGGGCTCCCGGTGTCGGACCACGACAGCCGCGCGGTCGCGTCGATCCTGAGGCGCCCGCGGTCCCAGCCCAGTGAGTCCGCGTGAGCCGCGCCATCCACGCTGGACTCCAGGCGAGCCAGGTCGAGGAGCGCGTTCGCCTTCCCGGCACGGGCCAGCCTCGATCGCGCCCGCGTGATCGGGTTCAAGCCCCGCTCCGCCTCCCCGTCGACGTAGTCGACGGCGGCCGCCGGACGCAGGCGATGATCTCGGCGCGGACTGGCGTCGTCTGCCGTCGATGAATCCTCGACCCCTGAGTCGCGCGAGCATGTCCGTTCGGTAGAGCCGCTGGATGATGCGCGAGCGAAGGGGCCCCGGCGCCGTCTCGGCGATGGCCATGTCGAGAACGGCGCGCAGGTACCCGAAGTCGCGCACCGGGTCGATCGCCTCGGCGCTGATGTTCTCCGCGTCCGGTCGGACGTGGTAGTGGTAGCAGGCAAGCCGCCGCCGAGCACGGAGATGACAGCGCGCGCGGAGCATCGCGCTCAAGCGTGAACGCCTGGTCCTCGCTCTTCCGCCAGTCCTCCTTGAAGGCCAGCTGGTTCTCGACGAGGAACGCGCGGCGGTACAGCCGGCCGACGTGCAGCGGGGCCCCTACGAGCCTGGGCTCGGATCGCGAGGGTGCAGCGCTCGATGGACCGCTCGAACAGCCGCTGCTGGAACGTGGTGGACGGTGCTGACGAAGCGACCGACGACGACTGTCCGACGTGTTCCGCGATCGCCATCGCCGTCATCCGCTCGAGGGACGTGCGCTCCAGCTCGTCGTCGGCGTCGAGCAGGACGACGAACTCGCCGCGCGCTGCTGCGATCCCCACGTTCCGGGCGCGGCCTGCGCGCCGGAGCCCGGGCACGGTGGATGACCCGCACGTTCGGCTCGCGCTCCGCGAGCCGGTCCAGCAGCTCCCCGGGTGCCGTCCGTCGAGCCGTCGTCGACGAAGATCGCCTCGACCCTCCCGACGGGGCATCGCTGCGCGACGATCGAGGCGGATGCAGGGCCCGCAGGTGCGGCCCGGCGTTGTAGGCGGGGACACGACGCTGACGATCGGGCCCGGACGTCCGGTCGCGCCGTGGCTCACTGCCGCGGTCGACCCGCGCCGGCCCTCGACGTACGGCCGACTCATCTCCTCGATGGCGGCCACGACCCGGGCGCAGGAGTCGCCGTCGCGGTTCGGGAACGTCCGGTCGATCCGAGCCTGGTACTCGGGTGACGGATGTGGTCCGCGGTCGATCGCCGCGACGATGGCCGACTCGGCGTCTGCCCTCTCGATCACGACCGGACCGAACCCGTCCCGCTCGTAGTCGAAGTAGCCCGCCGTCCGAGATGTGCTCCGCCGAGCATCGCGTGCGCGGTCGAACTGGTAGTAGACGACGGGGCCGTCGAGGTAGGCGACGTTGAAGGCGACCGAGGAGTAGTCCGTGACGAGCAGCGCGCACGAGCGTAGACGGACTGGACGTCGGTCCCCTGCGTACGTGAAGCGGCCGGACGTGCGGCGGCAGGTCAGATCCGGCGAGCATCGGCTGGAAGTTCGGGTGGGGCATGAACGCGACCCGCCGACCGCGCCGCCGCCGCCGTGGCGACCTCCGGCGACCGAGGATCGTCGTTCCAGCTGCGCAGGAGTCGGAGTCCCAGATCGCCGGATCGACGACCCGACGCTGCGCGGTCGGGTCATCCTGCGTCATCGGCGAGCCACTTGCGCCACGTTGGGGCGAGGACGACGAGGTTCGCGCCCGCCTCGACTCGACTGATCCCGTCGTCCGCAGCAGGCGGTCGAACCGCGGCAGCCCGGTGTTCCGGCGCGTCTCCTTCGCGGTGTACGTATAGCCCGTCCCGTCTCCGATCACGGAGCGGAGCTCCTGCCTCGGTGCTCACGACGAGCAGGTCGAGCTCGCGCCGGTTCAGCCAGGCCGACAAGTCCATCTGCGTCACGCCGTGCTGCAGGAACGCGAAGCGCCATGTCGGGCGACCGGTGATCCGCAGGATCTCAGGCGGCTCGGCGAGAAGGACGTCCGCGTGCGACGAGATGAGCCATGAGCAGCTCAGCATGAGCATCCGCCAGCGCAGCGACCCGTGGGCGACGAGTCGTCGAGCGCCGGCGGCGTGCAGCCGGTACCAGGCCGGCGTGCCGCCTTCCACGACGAACCACGCGTTGATGTCCGGCCGCTCGGCGAGGATGTGTTCGAAGAGGCGTTCGGCGTTGTCGCCCGCGTCGTGGATCCTGTCGATGAGCACCCAGGCGCCGTGGTACCTGGAGAAGAGCGGCGAGCGAGCCAGCATTCGCGGAGCGGCGGCGGCAACGCGTGACGCCGCTCGGCGAGCCCGGCGCAGCGCAGACCGCGCGGCGGCGACACCTGGGACTCGAGCGGTCGGAGTGCCGCCACGGAACGCGTGGGGCCGGTCGACGGCTCCGGGGCGAGGCCACCCGCCGACGATCTCGGCCGGTCTCCCGTCGAGCCGGACCTCGAGCCGGCCGCGAAGCGGCAGCCACGCGATGTGCTCGAAGAGGAGGGGCCGCCCGAAGTAGTGGTACGCCATGACTTTCGCATAGGCCGGCTCGACGGGCCGGCCGCCCTGCACGTACTCGACCACGGGCGCCGGGCCCACGAAGCGGTGAGCGATCCGCTGCAGCTCCATGACCTCATCGACCTTGGTGCGCGCCGCGACCGAGGAGTGCCACGGCTCGGGCCGCGAAGCGTGGGCCAGGACGTCGGACCAGTGGGGCCTGAGGGGACGCGCCGTGTGGGCGCGCACCGTCGCCGGGTCGAGATGCCCGACGATCTCCGCGAAGAGCTCGTGGAACCGCGGGGCCACGTCGTCGGCGATGCGGATGGCCGAGGCGACCTTCTCGTCCTCGGAGAGGTACCACGACAGGTCGTAGATGACCAGGTGCTGGACCCACCCGGGGACCGAGCCGTGCTGATTCCGTGCGCGCCGGAGCAGGTCAAGGTGCCCGAGCTCGAGGACGTCGGTGAAGCGGCCGGGATGGCTCCAGCCCCGCTGCAACGTCGAGTCGTTGGTCGCCCGCCGGCGGTAGACGTACCTGGCATCCGGGAGGATGCCGACCACCGGGTCAGGCGCCAGGAGCAGGTAGCGAGCCGTGAAGTGGACGTCCTCGAACACCGGCCGCAATCGGGTGTCGAACCTCAGCTCGGCGGCCCGGACGCGATCGAGCCGGAAGAGACAGACGTTCGTCCCGCCGGGGAACGTGTTCGGCTCGGCCCCGAGGTCCGCGCGGCGGCTTCCGCCCCGGTACTGTCGGTGGCGCGCGTGGTTGACGAGGCGCCCGGTGGCCTCGTCGAGCACGACCGGCTTCGCCCCCAGGACCTCGACGTCGGGATGGGCCGCCGCGAACCGGTCGGCGACGGCGAGGAACTCCCGGTCGAGCATGTCGTCGGGGTCGCTGAACGTCACCCACTCGCCGGTCGCGTGCTCGAGGCCGAGGTTTCGGGCCGAGGCCTGGCCGCCGTTCGGCTGGGAGAGGACCGTCACGAGGCCCGGCCGGCGCCGCGCCCAGTCCTCGAGGATGCCCCGGGAGCCGTCCGTCGAGCCGTCGTCGACCGCGATCACCTCGACCCGCCCGAGGTCGAACCGCTGCGCTTCGATCGAGGCGATGAAGTCGGGCAGGTACGGCTCGACGTTGTAGACCGCGCTCACGATCGAGAAGCGCGGACGCGGCGAGGCCAAGGCAGGTGCTCCCCACGGGTGATCCGAGCGGCGGCCTGTGCGGCCGCCGCCGCCGATCATAGCGTCAGCGCAGGAGGAACCCCGTCCCGAGGGGATCGGCCGGGTCCAGGGTGAACCGGCTCCGGCCGGCGAGATGGGCGCTGCCCTCGACCTCGGTGATCACGGCGGGGCGGCCGGCGACGAGCACCTCCCCGGTGACCCGGCCGGCGAACACCGAGTCCACGATGCTCCGGTGGCGGAGTGTCGCCCCGACCCGAAGGCGCCCGGCGGCATGCAGCAGGGCGAGGCGGGCGGACGTCCCGCTCCCGCACGGCGATCGGTCGACCTCGCCGTCGGCGAAGACCGTGACGTTGCGCTGGGTGAGGGCCGCGTCGTCGCCGGGGACGATGGCCTCGTCCTGCCACCAGATGATCCCGTAGATGCCGCGCAGCTCCGGCTCGTCGGGGTGGACGACGTCGAGCGCCGCGTCGAGCGCCGGGCGGAGCTCGCGCTGGAGGGCGATGAGCGCCGGCAGGCTCGCCGTGTCCACCGCGAGGCCGAGCGGCCGCACGTCGGCGGTCCCGTAGTACGCGCCGCCGTAGCCCACGTCGAGCGTCACCGGGCCGCGCGACGTCGGGAGCGTGACGTCGGTCGCCAGCACGAACGAGGGGACGTTCGTGAAGCGGACGGCCGTCACGCGGCGGGCCTCCACGTCGCAGGAGGCGATGCACGCGAGCCGGCCCGACGGGACGTCCACCGTGACCGCCGTCTCGGCCGCGATCATCGGCAGCCGGCCGCTCTCGAGCGCCCAGGTCACGAGGGCGATCGTCCCGTGCCCGCACGCCGTCGAGTAGCCCTCGTTGTGGAAGAAGACGACGCCGAGGTCGGCGCCGGCGTCGTTCGGCGGCACGACGTGACAGCCGTACATGTCGGCATGACCGCGCGGCTCGAAGACGAGGAAGCGCCTGACGTGGTCGAGGTGCTCGCGGGCGAACCGCCGCCGCTCGAGGATCGTCGAGCCCTCGAGGGTCGGCACGCCGCCGACGACGATCCGGAACGGCTCGCCGCCGGTGTGGTAGTCGACGGTGTCGACCTCGAGCGCCGGATCGGCCATCGTCAGGATCCCTCCCCGTCGGGCCTGCGGGCGCCCGCCGTGGCCCGGAGGCGGTCGCGGACGGCAGGCCAGTCGTCCTCGACGATCGCGTACCAGGCCGAGTCACGCACCCGCCCGTCGGCCATGAGCATGTGGCGGCGCGCGATGCCCTCGAACCGGGCGCCGATCCCCTCGAGCGCAGCGCGCGAGCGGGCGTTGAGCGCGTCGGTCTTGAACTCGACGCGCATCGCCCCGAGCCGCTCGAAGGCGTGCTCGAGAAGCAGCAGCTTCGCCTCCGCGTTGGCGCCCGTTCCCCGGGCTTCGGGCCCCAGCCACGTCCAGCCGATCTCCAGCCGCCGGTGGGCCGGCGCGATCGCCATGTAGCGCGTGCTGCCGAGGGGCTGCCCGGTCGCCGCGTCGACGACGGCGAACGGCATCTCGGTCCCCGCCTCGCGGGCCCGGAGCGCATCGCCGACCCACGCGCGGATCGAGTCCTCGTCGAGGAGGGGAGCGTGCATCCATGCCCACGTGGTCGGATCTGCGGCGGCGGCGACGAGCCCGGGGAGGTGGCCGAGGTCGAGCGGCTCGAGGCGGACGCGACGCCCGGCGAGCGTGACGGGGCGCACCCAGGGAGTGGCAGCAGGCCGGCGACCGCGCATGGCCGAATCGTACCCGCGCCGCGGGCGACCGTGCCACGGGCGGCGAGACTGCCGCGCTGCGCGGCGATATCCTCCTCGGACCATCGCCACGCCACCTGGACCCTCCGGCCCCCTCGGGCCGGGTTCTCGGAGTCACCCGTGACCACGTTCGACGAGCTCGTCCGCGGCCTCTTCGCCGACCTGTTCCGAGCCAGCCCGGTCCTCGCCACGTGGATCGGCGACCACGACCACGACGGCCGCTGGCCCGACCGGACCGAGGCCGGGTCGCACGTCCTCGTCTCGCTCCTCGACCGCTGGACGGAGGCCTTCGAGGCCCTGCCGGAGGAGTCGCTGACGCCGGACCAGGCGGTCGACCGCGACATCGTCCTCGCCGAGCTCGCCGCGATGCGCTTCGCGGAGACCGAGCTCCGGGAGGAGGACTGGGACCCGCTGGCCTGGGTCTACCTCCTGGGCGACGGGATCCACCTCCTCCTGGCGCGCGAGTTCGCCCCCCTCGGGGTCCGCCTCGCCTCCGCCGCCGAGCGGATCGAGGGGGTGCCGGCCGTCCTCGCTGCGGCCCGCGCCCGCCTCGTCGGCACCCCGGAGCGGCCCGTCAGCCGGCTCCACGTCGAGGTCGCCCTCGACCAGCTGCCGGGGATCGCCGAACTCTGCCGCGACGCGCTCGTCGCCGCAGCCGACGCCGACGAGGAGGGCGAGCTGGCCCCCGTCCGCGTCCGCCTCGAGCCGGCCGTCGCCGCCGCGGAGGCCGCGCTCGACGCGTTCGCGGCGCACCTCCGCGACGCCGTCCTCCCGGTGGCGGCGGGCGAAGGTCGGATCGGCGAGCCGCTGTTCGCGGCGAAGCTCCGCCACACCCTCCAGGTGGAGATGACGCCCGATGCGCTCGAGGCCCGCGCCCGCCGCGAGTTCGACGCCGTGCGCGGCGAGATGGTGCGCCTCGCCCGCGACCTCTGGCCGTCGCTGCGCCCGGGTGACGACCCGCCCGCCGATGAGGGCGCGCTCGTGCGCGGCGCACTCGACGCGATCGCGGAGCGCCACCAGGCGGCCGACGGCCTCCTCGACTTCTGCCGGGCCGAGCTTGGCCGGGTCGAGGCGTTCTGCCGGGAGCGGGACCTCGTCGGCCTGCCCGACGAGCCGCTGGCGATCGAGTGGACGCCGGTCTTCCTGCGGGCGTTCGGCGGGGCGATGCTCTCCTCGCCCGGCCCCCTCGACCGTGGCCTGCGGAGCTACTTCTACGTCACGCCGCCCCCCGCCGACTGGACGCCCGAGCAGGTCCTGTCGTATCTCCGCGAGGACAACGACCGGATGCTCGTGACCCTCGTCATCCACGAGGCGGTCCCCGGCCACTACCTCCAGCTGGCGTACGCCAACCGCTCCCCGTCGTTCGTCCGGGCGGCGTTCAGCTCCGGTGTCTTCGCCGAGGGCTGGGCCGTGTACGTCACCCAGGTGATGATGGACCTCGGGTACGGGGCCGACGACCCGGCGCTCCTCCTCGTCCACTGGAAGCTCTACCTGCGCGCGGTGACGAACGCCCTCATCGACGTCGGGATCCATGCGCGCGGGATGACCGAGGAGGAGGCGATCGACCTCATGGTCGAGGGCGGCTTCCAGGAGCGGAGCGAGGCGGTCAAGAAGTACGAGCGGGCGCGCCTCACGTCCACGCAGCTCAGCACGTACTTCGTCGGCTCGGTGGCGATGTGGGACCTGGAGGAGGAGCGCCGGAGGCGGCTGGCGATCGCCTCGGGCGATCCGCGCGGCGCCGCCGCGGTTCCCCCGCCGCGCGTCGTCGGGGGCTTCGGCGAGACGCCCGGCTTCGCCTACCGGGAGCACCTGGAGGCGGTCCTCGCCCACGGGACGCCGCCGATCCCGGCGCTCCGCCGGGTGCTGCTGGGCGACTAGCCCGCCCTACGCCTCGGCGGCGCGGGTGGCGCGGACGCGCTCGATCGCGAGGCGCAGGAGCTCCATCCCGGCCGGGTCCAGGTCGTACGTCCACTCGCGGATCCGCTCCGGTCGCCCGAAGCGCGGGGCCAGCCCGATCTCGAGCGCCTCGCGGGTGAGGAGGAGCAGGTCGGCCTCACGTTCGACCTCGGCGAGCGCCTCGTCGTCGCCGGCCACGGCCTCGACGAGGCGGATCCCGCCGCCCGACCGGGCCAGCCAGTCGACCATGTTCGCCGTGCTGCGCGTCGACGAGCAGACCATCCCGATCGTGCTGCCGGCCGGCATCGCCCCGATCTCGTCGAGGAGCTCGGCGTACGAGGGCGCCGCCATCAGGGCGATGACCGGCGCCCGCCCGGCGACGAGCTCCACCGTCTCGTCGGCGTGGAACGTCGACGTCGCCACCAGGTCGTAGTGATGGCGCTCGAGACGCTCGACGACGTTGTCGATGAGCGCCCCGTCCGCCTCGGCGAGCGCGGAGAACGCCTCGCTGATCTGCTCCGCGGCCCGCCGCGCGTCCGCCGCCGTGCACTCCACGAAGAGGACGTTGACGCGGGGCCCGGGTCGGCGGCGCTCGGTGGCGACGGCGTACACCGCGGCCGCGACCTCGTCGGCGGTGTAGCCGGCCCGGGCCGCCTTGCGGAGGACGTCGGCCACCAGGGCGTCGAGGGCGCCGGTCGTGCGGCGGATCGGCGGCCTCGCGGCCACCCGGGTCCCGGCGCCCTGGCGGCTCACGACGTAGCCCGCCTCGGCGAGGCGGCGGTAGACCGATCGGACCGTGTTCGGGTTGACGTGCAGGACGGCGCCGAGCTCGCGGACCGTCGGGAGGCGCGCGCCGGCGTGAAGCCGGCCGCTGTCGACCTGGTAGGCGAGCTGCCAGTAGAGCTGCGTGGAGATCGGAACGTCGGAGTCGCGGGTGATGTCGAGGCTGCCCGCGGCGGCGGCACCGCCGGGCGTGGTGGCGGCGGCCGTGCCCTCGGCGGACGCCTGCTGCGATGCGGCGGCCCCCGTCTTGGGCGCCCGGGCGGCCTGCGCGCCGCCGGACCCCTGCGACGCGGCCCCCTCATCTCGGGACTTCCCGCCCATTGACATAGTTCGATAGTCCAACTAGGATTGCGCTTGTATTACTCGACTATATCAACGACCTGGCCAACCACCGATCGAGGCTCCGTCCGTTGGAACTCCTGCTCCTCATCCTGGCTGCGCTCGTCGGTCTCGGACTGTTCGACTTCCTCGCCGTCGAGTACGGCGTCGACTCCCGCAGCGGCTCCGACGACCCGCACGCGCCACTCTTCGGCTCGCACTGACCTTCGGCCCGCGCGGGCCCACCATACACGCTCGGCGAGGCTACCCTCTCTCCCTCCTCCTCCCTCCAGCCGACCCGAGCAGTGACGAACCGCCGGCTCTTGCCGGCGGTTCGTTCGTTTCCGGGGAACGCCGCGACCGCCCGCGGGGGCCGCCGCCGCTCGAGGATTCCGCGAACGCCGGCGTGGCGGTCGTCCGGTCAGCGCGTGGCCCCGCCCTCCTCGGCGGCGCGGTCCTTCGACGTGGTCACGACGTGCTCCACGCGCACGGTCGCGGTCGCGCCGGGAGCGAGGTCGATCGGCCACGAGAACACGAGGGCCGAGCCCTGGTAGACGCGCTCGAAGCCCGCCTCGGAGTTCGACACCGTGTCGATCGGGGAGATCCAGGTCTCGGCGGGCGGTGCCACGCGGGTGGCGACGTCAACGCCGATCCAGTCGTTGCCCGAGCGCAGCTCGACGAGCGACGCTCGGCTGCCGGCGGCGTCGTGCGGCAGGCGCTCGCCGTCGAGGAGGTAGTACGCGGCCGGGTTCCCGCCGCCGCCGAGCATCGTGAGGGCCCACTCGACCGCGAGCGTGGCCTGGAATGGTGTCTCGCCGCGGTTCTGGACCCGCACCTCGAGCGTCAGCGTCGACGTGCGGCGATCGCCGCCGGTCGCCATCGCCTTCTCGACCCGGACGGGGACGACGCCTGCGGGCGTCGCGACGGTCCCGTCGCGGACGAGCCGGATCCAGCCGGCGCCGCCCTCCTCGCCCTCGGACTCCTCGAGCCGGAACGCCCCCGCGACGAAGTCGCCGAGCTCCGCGATGTCGGCGCGGGCGTACGCGCCGGGGGTCGCGCCCGGGGCGAACAGGCGGACGAGGCCCGAGCGCCGCTCGTACGCGTCGTAGTGGAGGCGCTCCGCGAGGCCGGTCTCCTTCGTCGTCACCATCTCGTGGATCGAGCCGACACCGCCTGCCTGGTCTCCGGCGCCGCCGTGCGCGGCGAGCTTGCTTTCGTGCTCGACGAGCGTCTCGTGGGACGCCTCGGGCCGGCGGCGCATGACCGCCGCGAGGGCGTGCCGCACGGCACGGATGTCCCAGCTCCCGATCCCGGCGCCCTCGGAGGGCTTCACGACGACCACCTGGCCGGGCGTCGCCATGACGATCTCGGGGACGCCGTCGAGGTCGACGTCCTCGACCCGCACGCCGTCGACGGTCCGGCCGGCCGTCCGGGCGGCGGCATCGGCCGCGTCCTCGGCGGCGATGAGGTGCTCGTACGTGGCCAGGCGCATGTGGCTGATGTAGATGCCGCCGAAGAGCCCGTGCCAGTAGCAGTCGTTCGACTGGCCCTGGTAGAGATGATCGCGGGCTCGGTCCGCCGCCGGACCCTCGGGCATCGCGGCGACCTTCGCCGAGGTCCGGAGCATCTGCTTGTGGAGGTCGTTGACCTCCCGGTACTTGACCTGGAAGTTGCGCCAGAAGCCGCCGCGGAGGTAGCGGTACTCGGGCGCGGCAGCCGCCTCGCGCCCGGTGGAGGAGGTCGGCGAACGTGCGCGACTCGTCGCGGCGGGCAGGGCCCACTCGCCCATCTCCGCGTACGACGCGGTCGGGAGGTAGACCCGGCCGATCGGCGGGTGGCGGTCGAGCCAGTCGGACGGGGTCGTGGTGGTGAGCCAGTCCGCGTTCGCCTCGAGCGCCTCGAAGAAGCGGTCGATCCAGCGGGTGGCGCCCCAGCAGTGCTCCCACGTCGTGGGCCAGGCGCCGAACTTCTCGCCGTCGTCGCCCATCATGCCGAGCCGCTCGCCGTCCTCCGTGGCGTGGTCGCGGAGGTGGGCGATGACGTCCTCCACCGTGCCGAACGGGATGTAGTAGCGCAGCCCCTTCTCCGTTCCGAAGACCGTCAGCAGCTTGCCCTGGTCGTCGGTGGTGTAGGGGCCCCAGTGGCGGTCCTCGGGGATCGCCGCGGCGCGGAAGTGGTTGTCGTCGACGATCGTCCAGCCGTAGCCGGCCGACGACGAGCGACGTCGGGAGGTCCGGCTCCCAGACGCGCTCCGCGAGCCAGGCCCCGCGCGGCCGGCGGCCGGCGATCCGCTCCACCTCGTCGGCCATCCGCGCCAGCTGGCCCACCCGGTCGTGCTCGGGGAGCGAGGCGAGGACCGGCTCGTAGTAGCCGCCGCCGAGGAGCTCGACCTGGCCGCGCGCGACGAGCGCCGCGAGGCGCTCGAGGAACTCCGGCCGCTCGGCGCGGATCCAGTCGAGCAGCGGCCCGGTGTAGTGGAGCCCCACGCGCACGCTCGGGTGGCGGTCGAGCGCGTCGAGCATCGGTCGGTAGGCCTGCTCGTAGACGTCGGCGAACACCCAGCCGAAGTTGCCGACCGGCTGGTGGTTGTGGAGCACGAGGGCGAGCGAGATGCGCGGCGCCACGGATCCTCCCTGGGTGCGTTGGCGGCGGGACGCCGGGTCAGCCGGCCTCGGTCACGATCGGTCGCCGGGCGGGGCTGACGACCGTGACGCCGGCGGCCGGCAGGTACTCCAGCTCCGTGTACTCACGGAGCATGCGGGTCGTCGAGAAGCGCCAGATCGTCGTGGTGATGGCCCGCTTCATCAGCTCGAGCCACCCGCGCGGCAGGCCGTCGGCGTCCCGCTCGTAGTAGCGGGGGACGACCTCGTCCTCGAGGATGCGGTAGAGATCGAGCGCGTCGGCCCAGTCCTGGGCCCCCTCGTCATGCGAGGTCACGCGGCCGCCGATCGCCCAGCCGTTGTCGCCAGTCCAGCCCTCGTCCCACCAGCCGTCGAGGACGGACATGTTGACGATGCCGTTCGCCGACGCCTTCATCCCCGACGTCCCCGAGGCCTCGAGCGGGCGGCGCGGGTTGTTGAGCCAGACGTCGACGCCGCGGACCATGAGCTTGGCGATCCGCATGTCGTAGTCCTCGAGGACGAACACGCGGCCGCGCAGCTCGGGCGAGCGGCTGCGGGCGAAGATCGACTGGATCACCTGCTGGCCGGGCCGGTCGGCCGGGTGGGCCTTGCCGGCGAAGATGAACTGGACGGGCCGGTCGGTGGCGTGCACGAGCCGGGCCAGGCGATCCATGTCGGTGAACAGGAGGGCGGCCCGCTTGTAGGTCGCGAAGCGGCGGGCGAATCCGATCGTCAGGGCCCCGGGGTCGAGGGCGGTGGCCAGCTCTCCGAGGACGGCCGGCGGCTCGCCGTGGCGGGCCAGCTGGGCGATGAGGCGCCCGCTGGCGAAGGCGGCCAGCTCGCGCTTCTGGTGGAGATGGGCGTCCCAGAGATCGCGGTCCGGGATCCGACCGACGCGCTCCCAGAAGCGCTCGGCGTCGGAGATCCCGTCCAGGTCGTCGAGGTCGGCGTCGAGGAAGCGCTCGAAGAGCTCGCGGAGCGGGCGCCCGACCCATGTCGGCGTGTGGACGCCGTTCGTGATGCCGAGGATGTGCCGCCCGCCGAGCACGGCCTCCCAGGTGTCGTTGGCGGTCTCCGCGTGGAGCTGCGAGACGGCGTTCGCGGTCCGCGTCAGCCCCAGGCTGAAGGCGGTCATGTCGAACTGCCCCGGATCGCCGTCCGTTCCCCGCCCCCTGACGAGGATCTCCTCGACGGGCACCCCGCCCGTGTCCGGCCGATCGTCGCCGTCGAACAGCGGCCCCGCGATGCGCCGCACGAGGTCGGCGTCGAAGCGCTCGTTGCCGGCGGAGACGGGCGTGTGGATCGTGAAGACGGACGAGCTCCGGACCGCGTCCCAGGCATCGGCCAGCGGCGTGCCGGCGGCGACGAGCTCGCGGACCCGTTCGACGAGGAGGAACGCCGAGTGGCCCTCGTTGAGGTGCCATGCCGCCGGGTCGATCGCCAGGGCGCGGAGAGCGCGCACGCCGCCCACGCCGAGGACGAGCTCCTGGTGGAGCCGCGTCTCGCGGCCGCGGACGTAGAGGATGTGCGTCGTGTGGCGGTCCGCCTCGTCGTTGCGCGGGTTGTCCGTGTCGAGGAAGAGGACCGGGACGCGCCCGACCTGGACCACCCAGACGGCGACGTGGACCGTCCGGCCCGGGAACTCCACCGGGACGTAGAGCGGGTCGCCGAGCGCGTCGAGCACGCGCAGTGCCGGGAGCGACGTCAGGTCGAAGTCCGGGTAGGCGTGCTCCTGGTGGCCGTCGGCGTCGATCGACTGGCGGAAGTAGCCCTTGCGGTAGAGGAGCCCGACGCCGACGAGGGGCAGGGCCATGTCGCTGGCGCTCTTCATGTGGTCGCCGGCGAGCACCCCGAGGCCGCCCGAGTAGATCCCGAGCGACTCGTGGAACCCGTACTCGGCGCAGAAGTAGGCGATCGGGCCGTCGAGAGAGCCGGCGTGCACGCGGTGGAACCAGTGGTCCGCGCCGTTCGCCATGTAGCGGTCGAAGTCGGCAAGGACCTCCTCGTACTCGGCGATGAAGGCCGGGTCGTCGAGCAGTGGCTGCCACGTGATCGGGCTCTCGAACAGGGCGATCGGGTTGCGGTACCGCGACCACGTCGTGGCGTCGATCCGCTGGAAGAGCAGCGCGGCCCGCGGATGCCACATCCACCAGAGGTTGTAGGAGAGGCGCCGCAGCCCCTCGAATCGCGGCGGCAGCCGGAACGGCGCGCCGGGCAGGGTCGGAATGCGGACAAGGGGCTCCATGGCCGCGGATCATACCGCGCGAGCGCCGGGCATGAACCGGTTTAGGGGTCCCGGGCCGCCGCGCGGCCACCCGCGGACGACGCGGTCGCGGCCCTGCCCGGTCGGTGCCCCGGGGCCGCGCGCCCGGTCCGACGACCGGCGCCGGCGGTAGCATGGCGACGCGTCCGCCACGTCGGCCGCCAGGAGGTCCACCATGCCCGCTCCGCTGCCGCGCCGGCTCCTCGTCGTCGGAGCCGGGACCATGGGGCTTCAGGTCGCGGCCCAGGCTGCCGCTCACGACGTCGAGGTCGTCGTGTACGACAGCATCGCCGATGCCCTCGTGAGCGGCCCCGCCCGCCTCGCGCCGATCGCTTCGGCGCTGATCGCGGCCACGGGGCGCCCTGCGGACGCCGCCGCGGCGATCGCGGCCGGTGTCGTCTTCGAGGCGGACCTCGCCCGGGCGGCCGCCGGCATCGACATCGTGTCCGAGTCGATCCCGGAGGACCCCCGGCTCAAGGCTGCGCTCTTCCGTCGACTCCACGACCTGGCCCCGGCCGACACCGTCTTCACCACGAACACGTCGTCGCTCGTGCCGTCGCAGATGGCCGGCCGCGTCGGGCGACCAGCGCGCTTCGCTGCGCTCCACTTCCACCAGCCGGTCTGGTCGGCGCGCGTCGTGGACGTCATGGGCCACCCGGGCACCGACCCCGCCGTCCTGGACGGGCTCGTCGCGTTTGTGCGGGCGATCGGCCTGGTCCCCATCCACGTTCGCGTGGAGCACCATGGCTACGTCTTCAACGCCATGTTCAACGCCCTCAACCGCGAGGCGATCACGCTCGCCGCCAAGGGCGTGGCCAGCATCGAGGACGTCGACCGGTCGTGGATGGAGATCATGAAGATGCCGATCGGGCCGTTCGGCATCCTCGACCAGGTGGGGATCGACACGGCCTGGCACATCACCGCGTACTGGGCGAAGCGGCTGCCGTGGGACCGCCAGCTGTCCCGGAACGCCCGGTTCCTCCGCCGGTGGGTCGACCGGGGCGAGCTCGGGGCGAAGACCGGGATGGGCTTCTACGCCTATCCCGATCCCGCGTTCGCGCGGCCGGGGTTCGTCGACGCCCTCGGCGCCGCGGTCGACGACGGCACCGAGGGCCCGGCTGCGCCGGCCGACGGCGGCGCGTCGGTTGCGGGCTCCGCCGACTCGCCCGGGCCGGGCGCCGCGGCCACGCCGGGGTAGCCGGCTGTGCGCGTCGTGTTCATCGCCGCCGAGTGCGAGCCGTGGGCCAAGGTCGGGGGCCTCGGTGACGTCGTCGACGCCCTCGCGCGGGCGCTCGGCCGGGTCCCCGGCGCGCTCGACGAGCCGGTCGAGGTCTTCCTGCCCCGCTACCGCACGGTGCCGCTGCCCGAGGGCACGGGGACCACCCGGACCGTGGCGGTGCCCGACCCGCGGGCCGCCGGGGGCACGAGCGAGGTCGCGGTCCGGACGTGGGACGTCGCCGGCTACCGGCTGCGCCTCGTCGACCATCCGCCGGCGTTCGATCGCGACGGGGTGTACGGGCCCGGCGCGAGCGACTACCCGGACAACGCGTGGCGGTTCTCGCTGCTGGCGCGGACGGCGCTGGAGACGCGGCGCGCCGAAGGGCGCCCGGCAGACGTCGTGGCGCTCCACGAGTGGCACGCCTGCGCGGCCGTCGTCCAGCGCGACCTGGCCTACGCGGCCGACCCGGTCGTCGGCCGCGCCGCGGTCACGCTCACGATCCACAACCTGGCCTACCAGGGCTGGATGCCCCGCGACCGGGTCGCCGATCTCGGCCTTGGCCCCGACCCGGCGGCCGGCGACGCGTGGGGGCTCAACCTCCTCGGCGAGGGGATCCGACGGGCGGAGGCCGTGAACACGGTGAGCCCCGGGTACGCCCGCGAGGTGCTCGGGCCCGAGCTCGGGCGCGGGCTCGAGGGCGACCTGCGGGCGCGCGGCGCGTCCTTCGGCGGGATCCTCAACGGGCTCGACCAGGCGCTCTGGGATCCCGCGTCGGACGGGGCGATCGCGGCCCGCTACGACGCGTCGGACCGGTCGGGCAAGGACGTCTGCCGGGCCGACCTCTGCGAGCGCGTCGGCTTCGACGCCGCCGATCCCCGGCCGATCCTCGGGGTCGTCGGGCGGCTCGACCCCCAGAAGGGCTTCGACCTGGTGGCGGGGGCGGCCGCCGACCTCGTCGCCCGCGGGGCTCGGATCGTCGCCCTCGGGAGCGGGGACCCGGACCTCGTGCGCGGCGTGCGCGAGGCGGCGGGCGACGCGCCGGACAGGATCGCGATGATCGAGCGGTTCGACCGCGACCTGGCCCGCCGCATCTACGCCGGCGCCGACCTCTTCGCCATGCCGTCGCGCTTCGAGCCGTGCGGCCAGGGCCAGATGATCGCGATGCGCTACGGGACGCCGCCGATCGCCCGGCGGACCGGCGGGCTCGGCGACACGATCGTCGACGCCGTCGAGGACCCGGCGAACGGCACCGGCTTCCTGTTCGACGACCCGACGCCGGCCGCGCTCCTCGTCGCCTGCGAGCGGGCGGCCGCCGTTCGCGCGGACCCGGTCCGCTGGGACGGGGTCGTCCGGCGGGGGATGGCGATCGACTGGTCGTGGGAGGGCGCCGCGGCGCCCGCCTACGCGGCGCTGTACCGGCGGGCGATCGATGCCCGGCGAGCCGCCCGGCCCGCCTGACGCTTCAGGCCGACGCCCGGCCGACCGTCGCCGCGACCACGACGGCGGCCACCGTGAAGGCCGACCCGTCGGCGGCGATCTCGAGGGCGGCCCTCGCGTCCGCGGGAGCCTCGCGCAGGAGGCGCCGGACGGCGTCCGCGCGCCACGCCGCGGGTGCGGTGCGGCCGAGCCAGTCCTCCGTGTCGTGGCGGAAGCGCCACTCGCGGACGATGTCGCCGACGAGCCCGGCGCCCGCAAGCGCGGCCCGCCAGTCGGAGGGTCGGAGGACGCGACCGTGCGTGGGATCGCGAAGCACCTCGACGGCCGTGAGGAACGACTCGAGGTGCGCGTCCTCGGGCGCGACGAGGTCGACGAGGACCACCCGGCCGCCCGGCCGCAGGACGCGTGCCACCTCGCGAAGGGCCGCCGGGGGGTCCGGCCAGTGGTGGATCGAGAAGCGGCTGATCGCCGCGTCGAGCGAGGCGTCGGGGAACGGGAGGGCGTCGGCCGTCGCCCGGACGAAGGAGACGTTGGCGAGGTCGCGCTCGGCGGCCAGCCGCTCGGCGACCGCCAGCATCTCGGGCGTCGGGTCGACCGCCGTCACGTGGGCGACGTGAGGGGCGAGCGCCAGCGTCGCGTGGCCGGCCCCGGCGCCGATGTCGACGGCCCGGTCTTCGGGACCCGGTCGCAGCGCCTCGACGAGCCAGGCGAGGTCGGGGCCGTCCGCGTGCGACCAGCCGCGCCCGTAGTGCTCGGCGACGGCGGCCCACTGGGCGCGCAGCTCGTCGGTCACGACGCCGCGGGCTCCGGGGCCGGCCGGGACGCGGCCTGCGCGCGGCGGTCGCCTTCGCGGCGAGGGCGGGCGGGCCAGGCCGACGGCGGCGTGGGCGGGCCCGGGACGGGCGGTGCGCCCAGCGTGGCGAGCAGGCGGGACGTCGCCGCGGCCACCTCCTCGAGCGCGGCGTCGAACGCGGCCGCGTCGCGAGCGGCGGGGCCCCGCGTGGCGGCGACCTTCCGCAGGTACTGGCGGGCGGCGTCGCGGACGTCGCCGTCGGTGGCTGGCGGGGCGGCCCGTCCGCGGAGGGGGCGAATGCTTCGGCACATGCGTGGCAGGATAGCCGGGACGCCCGCGGCGGGCCCCCGGGCTCGCCCGCATCGGGCGCTCCGGCACTCCCCGTCCAGGGGGCGCGGGGCGCAGGATGGCCGACCGGAGGTATGAACCATGCGATTTCGCACCATCGCCGTCGTGGGCGCGGCCGGCGCCGCCGGCGCCGCTGCCTACGCGTTCGCCGTCCGACCGTGGTGGCGCTCGTGGGGCGTCGACCCGGCCGCGACCGACCTCGCCCTGCCCGGCGACGACCTCGTCGCCGACCCGCTCGTCACCGAGACCCGGAGCCTCGAGATCGGCGCGCCGCCTGACGCCGTCTGGCCCTGGCTCGTCCAGATGGGCTACAACCGGGCCGGCTGGTACAGCTACGACGTCGTCGACATGAAGGGCGCCAGCGTCGACGCCATCGTCCCGGAGCTGCAGAACCTCGCCGTCGGCGACTTCGTCCCGAACGCACCGGACACGGCCTTCGAGGTCAAGGCGGTCGAGCCCGGGCGAGCCCTCGTCCTCTACGCCGACGAGCAGCTCGTCGAGCGCCAGGTCGCGGCCGCGCGGGAGAAGCGCGAGGGGGGCGACGCCGTCGAGGCGACGCCGGCGAACCTCCAGGCTGCCGGGAAGATGATGCCGTCGATGCGCGGGTTCGCCTTCAGCTGGGCGTTCGTCCTGGAGCCGCTCGACGGCGGCACGCGGACGCGCCTCGTCGAGCGGCTCCGCGTTCGGATGGAGGCCCCGGCCGGGCCGGCGTCCGTCGTCATGGGCGAGGCGTTCGGGTTCGGCGTCTTCACGATGGTCCGCAAGCAGATGCTCGGGATCCGCGACCGCGCGGAGGCGGCCCTCATCGCCGCCGGCATCTCGGCCGAGTTCGCCCAGCGTCCCGCCCTGACGGCGAGCGAGCCCGCGCCGGCAGCCGCCGAGGCGCCCGCGTCGGCCGACCCGACCCCGACGACGCCGACCCCGGCGACGCCGGCCGAGACGGCGCCGGCCGAGCCGACCCCGACGACGCCCGAGGGCGACCCGCCCGCCTAGTCGAGGAGGTCCGACACCGACGTCGGCACGCGCCCGTCCTCGCGGAGCTGGTCGAACGCGTACGGCAGCGCGTCGAGCGTGTGCCAGCCGCCGAGGTGCATGAGGACGACGCCGCCCGCCGGCGTCGCCTGGATCGTTCGCGCGATGTCGAGCGCCGTCGGACCGCCGTCGCGGACCTTGCGCCAGTCGATCGTGTCGGCAGCCCACATCACCGTCGTCGGATAGCCGGCGGCGGCTGCCGCGACGCGGAGCGCCTTGTCGACCGCCCCGTACGGCGGCCGCCAGTAGGGGGCGGGTGACTGCCCCGTCGCGGCACGGATGGCCGCCGCGGCGTCGGCGAGCTCCTTGGCCACGAAGGCGGCCGTCGGTCGGGACGCCGGGCAGGCCGCTCCGCCCCCGCCGTCGCGGAGGTTGCAGTGGTGCACCGTGTGGTTGCCGACCTCGAACAGCTCGGGGTGGGCGCGCACGATCGCCATCGCGGCGGCACCGTCCGCCGTGAGAACCGCCGCGCCGGTCGGGAAGACGGTCGTGCAGGCCCGCTCCACGAGCAGTCGCTCGAGGATCGCGACGGCCGGGGTGAGACGTCCGCCCATGTCGAACGTGAGCGCGAGCCGTGGGGCGGACGCGGCGACCGCCCGGAGGACCGAGAGGCCCGACGAGGTTGGCCGGCTGCCGGCCGTGCACCCGACGCCGAGCGCGCCCCAGCTCGCCGCCGGCACCCACCAGCGCGCCCACGCCCCGGTGGCGATGCGCACGTAGCGGCGGCCGTTGATGACCGCCGCGCGGTCGGCCAGCATCGTCGTGGACGCCGTCAGCGACCGCGTCGTCGTCGCGGCGAGCGACCCGTCGGCGGCGAACTGGTAGGCGAGGAAGGACCGCTGCCCGGTGGCCGGGTCGACGGTGAAGCGCACGGCGTGCGGGGGCTCGAAGCTGCGCCCCCCGACGCGGCCGATCACGTGGCGGACGCTCGACTCGCGGACCCATGTCCCGGCCAGGCTGCCGGACCCGACCCGCAGGTAGACGCCGTGGCCGGTCACGGCGCGGCGCCCCGTGGACGTCACCGTCGCCGGCCCCCGGAGGGTGATCGTGCGGACGTGTGCGAGCCCGCCGGCGGCGGTGATCCGGTAGCCCGCATGGACGCCGGCCTCGAGCCGCATGGGCAGGGGCGCCGCCGTCGTCGGCGTGCGGGCGGCAGCCGGGCCCGCGAACGACGTGCCGGCAAGAAGCGTGGCCAGGGCCGCGGCGGCGGCAAGTCGACGGAGCGTGCGCATGGGTTCCCTCGTGCCGGGACGCGCGTCAAGCATGGAGACGAGCGAACCGCCGCGGTAGTGCCGGTCGGCGCCAATTTCTCCATCGCATCTCCACGATGGCTCCACCGGCCCTCCGCCGCGGGCCGCGATCGTCGGCATGCCCGATCCACCCGCCGGAGGCTCCCCGATGTCCACGACGTCCCCCGCGGCACGGCGCCGTCGCCGACCCGGCCACCAGCTCCTGCGTCGCGCCGTTCAGCTCGGCGTGGCCGCGATCGTGGCCGTCGTCGCGCTCGAGCGGGCGACGGCCGGGCGCGGGGTCGCCACCCCCGAGGCGCTCTGCCCGTTCGGCGGGCTGGAGACGGCGATCCGCCTCGTGACCGGCACCGGCTACGTCCCCCACGTGCACGCCTCGAACGTCGTGCTGGCGGTCGGCGTCCTCCTCGTCGCGATCCTCGCCCGGAACGCGTTCTGCGGCTGGCTCTGCCCCCTCGGATTCCTCCAGGACGTCGTGGCCGCGACGTCGCGACTGCTCCAGCGTCGCGTGCGTCCGGTACGGATGGGCGTGCGCTGGCTGCAGGAGCACGGGCGCCCGCTCGCGGTGCTGGATCGACCGCTCCGGTTCCTCAAGTACGTCGTGCTCGCGTGGGCCGTCGGGGGCGCGGCGGTCTGGGGCGTGATGGTGTTCCGCGACGTCGACCCATGGTTCGCGCTCCTGGAGCTGTTCCGGCTCTCGATCGTGCCCGCGTTCGCGATCCTCGCTCTCGTCATCGTCGCCGCGTTCTTCGTCGACCGGCCGTGGTGTCGCTACGCCTGCCCGCTCGGGGCCGCCGCCGGGCTCGTCGGCGCGCTCTCGCCGGTGCGGATCGAGCGCTCCGCCGACGCCTGCATCGCCTGCGGGATCTGCACCCGCGCCTGCCCGATGGGTCTGCCCGTCGCCACGGCCACCAGGATCTCGTCGCCCGACTGCAACGCCTGCCTGGAGTGCATCGGCGCCTGCCCTCGCCCGGGCTCCCTCGACCTGCGGGTCGGCATCCCGATCATCCCGCTCCGGCCGGCGCCGGTTCCCGCCCAGGAGGCCTGAGATGCGCATCCGCCCGGTCGCCTTCGGGCTGCTCGTCGTGGCGGTCTTCCTCGCCCCGATCGTCGTCGCCCAGGCGACGGGGACGTGGGCCACGACCGGGCGCCCGACCGCCGGCGCCGAGTCGAACGGCGGTGACGCCGGGGGCGAAGGCGGCGGAGAGGGCAGGGGCGGCGGCAGTCAGGGCGGAGGCGGCGAGGGCCAGGGCGGCGGCAACGGCGGGGGCGGGTCGATCGCGCCCGGCGACGCCCGCGGGTGGATGACCCTGGCCGAGGTCGCCGAGGCCAACGCGATCCCCCTCGAGGAGATCGTCGCCGCCTTCGACCTGCCGCCGGACACGGACCCGGGCACGCAGCTGCGCGACCTCGAGTCGGCGTCGTTCTCGGTCTCCCTGCTCCGGGCGTGGCTCGTGGAGCGGTCGAGCCCCTGACCTCGCGCGACCGCGTCGACCCGACGCGGCTCGGCTCGAGCCTCGTCAGGCGGCCGCCGGCAGCTCGAACCAGACGGTTGCCCCGCCCTCCGGCGCCCGACCGGCACCGACCCGGCCCCCATGGGCCTCGACGAGCGCGCGAACGATCGACAGGCCGAGACCCGACGAGCCCGTTCGCCGGTCGCGGGCGGGATCGCCCTGGTAGAGCCGGTCGAAGACGCGGGCAAGGTCCTCGTCGGCGATCCCGGCCCCGCTGTCGCGCACCTCGACTCGCCGGCCCGTCCCCCGGTCGACGACCGCCGCCACGACGAGCCCGCCGGGCGGCGCGTGGCGGAGCGCGTTGTCGAGGAGCGCCGCGAGCACCTGCCGGACGCGATCCGGATCGGCCGAGACCGGCGGACTCGTCGGAGCCGCCTCCACGCGGAGCACCTGGCCGGCCGCCGCGGCCCGGGCCTCGAAGCCGCGGGCCGCCTCGCGAACGAGCGTGCCGAGGTCGACCGCCTCGCGGCGCAGCTCGAGGCGTCCCTCCTCGGCCAGGCTGATGGTCCGCAGGTCGTCCACGAGCCGGGCGAGGAGCCGGGCCTGGTCGCGGACCGTCCGGAGGTGCGCATCGTCGTGGTCGTAGACGCCGTCGAGGACGGCGCTCGTCGTCGCCTCGATGACGGTCAGCGGCGTTCGCAGCTCGTGGACGGCGTCCTGCACGAACCGGCGCCGCTCCGCCGACCCGCGCTCCAGGGCGCTCGCCATCTCGTCGAACGAGCGCCCGAGGTCGCCGAGCTCGTCCCGCCGCGTCGCCAGCCCCGAGCGACGGCCCAGGTCGCCGGCCGCGACGGCTGCCGCCGCGTCCTCGAGGCCGCGGATGGGGCGGGTGAGCCGGCCCGCGGCCCACGCGCCGATCGCGGACGCTGCGACGCCGGCGCCGGCCGCGACGAGGACGATCGCCAGGATCATCGACTCGCGGATCTCGACGATCCGCTGCCCCCCTGCGCCTGGCCCCGGGCCACCTCCCTGGCCCGCGCCCTGGCCGGGCCCCCCGCCGGCACCGAGCCCCGCGTCGGCGCCGAGCTGGGCGAAGCCCCGGGTGATGACGAGCGGCGTCGCGATCGCGATCGCCGCCGCCGTCCCGATCGCGATGGCCGCGAACGCGAGCGCCAGTCGTCTCCGGAGCGTCATCGCCGGGCCGCGCGGTAGCCGATCCCGCGGACGGTCTCGACGTACGAGCCGCCCCCCGGCGCCGGGTCGATCTTGGCCCGGAGGTTCTTCACGTGGCTGTCGATCGAACGGTCGAACGCGTCGAACGCCTCGCCGTGGACCCGGGTGCCAAGCTGCTCGCGGGTCCAGGCCCGATCGGGCTGCTCGGCGAACGCGAGGAGGAGGTCGAACTCGGACCGTGTCAGGTCGACCGGCGTGCCGTCGCGGACGACCTCGCGAGCCAGGGGATCGATCGCGAGGTCGAGGAGGCGGACCGGCTCGTCGGCGTCGCGGGCGGCGCTCGGCACATCGGTCGTCCGGACCCGCCGCAGGACGGCCCCGACCCGGGCCACGAGCTCGCGCGGCTCGAACGGCTTCGTCACGTAGTCGTCGGCGCCGAGCTCGAGGCCGGCGACGCGGTCGATGACGTCGTCGCGGGCGGTCAGGAGGATCACGGCCGGCCCGGGGCCGCCCTCGGCCCGCATCGTGCGCAGGACGTCGAAGCCGGTGCGGCCCGGGAGCATCACGTCGAGGACGACGAGGTCGGGCGGGGTCTCCCGCGCGATGGCCAGCGCGGTGTCGCCGTCGTGGGCGATCGAGATCTCGTGGCCCTCGCGCTCGAGGTACGCCCGTACGACGTCCACGATGCGGGGCTCGTCGTCGACCACGAGGATGCGGCTCATGGGGCAAGGATGCGCGGAAGGCCCGCCCCGTGCAGGGCGAGCCGTCCGCGCGTTGACAGGGGGGTCGCGCGGCGGTGTCGCCGCGGACCGCGATGGGCTGCTACGGCTGGGCCGCCCCGGCCCCGGTGCCGTCGCACGTCCCGTTGCCGGCACCGCGGTTGGCGCCGCGGTTGCCCGTGCCGTCGGCCGGGCCGGCGCCGTTGCCGGCGCCGCGACCTGCGCGGGTGCCGGTCCCGTCGGCCGGGCCTGCCCCGTTGCCGGCACCCGGAGCATTCTCCGGGCCGGCGCCGACGGCCGCGCCCCGCATCCCGCCGAGGGTCGTGCGGTAGACCATGTCGCGGGCGCGCGTCTCGAGCTGCTCCTTGAGCGCGGCGGCCTGCTCGGGGCTCAGCGCACCGGCTGTGACGCGGGCGTCGATTCGGGCGGCCCACTCGACGACGAGCGCGTCGACGAGCTTCTGCGGGTCGACCTTCTGCTGCTCCGCGACCTGGGCGAGCGAGAGCCCGTCGTGGCGGAGGTCGTCGATCGCGTCCCGCGACAGCCCGAGGATGTCGGCCACGACGTCGGACTGGGAACCGGCTGCCTGGGCCGCGACGCCGTGGCGGCCCTGCGGACCGGCGGCAGCCACCGTGGCGACCAGGGCGATGGCGAGGAGGGCCGCAGCCCCCGTGGCGATGAGGAGTCGTCGCATGGTTCGTGCCTCCTGGCATGTGCGTGGTCGTGGGCCCGGCCGCTCGCGCCTTCTCAGCCGGCGTCCCCGCGACTGCCGTCAGCCTCGATCGGCCGCGTGGCGCCCCGATGCGCGCTGCGTGGAGGTTCCGTGGAGGACCCGTCACGATCCGCGCCGGCCGCGTCTCCGACTGCCGCCCGGCCGGCCGACCGCCGTCGCCGATCGCCCGCCGTGCAGCCGCCCGCCGCCGACGTCGTGGTACCGTTCCCGTGCCGCGGCCCGCGCGCCGTGCGCCCGGGCGGGAGTAGCTCAGCTGGCAGAGCGGCAGCCTTCCAAGCTGCATGTCGCGGGTTCGATCCCCGTCTCCCGCTCCAATCCCCCGGTTCGTGTTCAGCGCGACATGTGGCCTGCGTCGCATCGGCGCACGAGCGAATGCGGGCGAGCCGGATGACGTCGGGTCGAGCGCAGGAATCTGCGGTGTAGGCTGCGAGTCATGGACTTCGGATTCACGCTCAAGCCTGACCACGACATCGACCGCTTCATCGCGCTCACGAGGCAGGCGGAGGCTGCCGGGTTCACCCACGGCTGGGTGTTCGACAACCACCTGCCGTTCAGGGAGGTCTACCCGCTCCTCACGCTGATGGCCCTCAACACCACGCACATGCGCCTGGGCACCTGCGTGACGAACCCGGCCACGCGAGACCCGAGCGTGACCGCGAGCGCGCTCGCGACGCTCGACGAGATCTCGGGCGGCCGCATGGACCTCGGCATCGGCCGGGGCGACAGCTCGGTCCGCTCGCTCGGCAAGCCTCCCACCACCATGAAGACGCTGGAGCATGCGGTGACGCTCATCCGCGACCTGGTGGAGGGCCGCACGACCGCATACGAGGGTGCCGACCTGAGCCTGCCGTGGGCAAAGGGGTGGCGCCTGCCCACATGGATCGCCGGGTACGGTCCGAAGGCGCTCGCCCTCACCGGCCGCATCGCCGACGGCTTGATCCTCCAGGTGGCGGATCCGGACCTCATCCGGTGGATGGTCGGCCTCATGCATGATGCGGCTGTGGCAGCCGGTCGGGATCCCGCCTCGATCAGGGTCCAGGCCGCGGCACCGGCACACGTCGGCCCCATCGAGGAGTGCCGGGAACACGTGCGCTGGTTCCCGGCGGCCGTCAGTGGCCACGTCGTGGAGCTGGTGAACCGGTACCCGAGCGACCAGCTGCCGGGATCGTTGACCGGCTACGTCCGGGACCGGGCGGGCGACGAGGATCGCGGCCGCGACGAGTTCGGCGCCGCCAGCGCGGCGTTCGTCACGGACGATGTCGTGGATCGCTTCGCCATCGTCGGGACGCCCGAGGAACACGTGCGGCGGCTCAGGGAGCTCAGCGACGCCGGTGTCGACCAGTTCAACCTCTACCTCATGAGCGGGGACGAGGAAGCGCAGCTGGAGGCCTACGGGTCCAGCGTCATCCCGGCGCTCAGGGCAGGGCTCGACCACGCCTGATCCGGGAGCGCGCCGTGTCGG
The DNA here is from genome assembly GCA_963736545.1 of uncultured Chloroflexia bacterium. Taxonomy (GTDB): domain Bacteria; phylum Chloroflexota; class Limnocylindria; order Limnocylindrales; family CSP1-4; genus CTSoil-043. Next base: position 1,271,924 of record CAVTPA010000001.1, on the reverse strand, counting down.
TCAGCTTCTGACGGCGCGATCCGGCACCACAGTCTCCGCGCACGAACCCCCGGACGGGCCGCTGGCGGACGGACGGGCCGCTGGCGGATCGGCGCTTCGCCGGATGGCCTACGCTGCGCCCGTGATCGAACAGCGCGCCTTCGGGCGGACGGGGCGGACGGTGAGCGCGCTGGGCGTCGGCACGTGGGGGATGGGCGGCGGCGTCGGCGGCTGGGCCGGTGCCGACGATCGCGCGTCGTCGTCGGTCCTCCAGGGGGCCGTCGACGCCGGGATCACCTTCTTCGACGGGGCGCTCGTCTACGGCGCCGGCCGCAGCGACGAGCTCCTCGGCGCGCTGGCGCGGGCGAACCCGGCAGCTCCCCTCTTCCTCGCCTCCAAGATCCCGCCGAAAGACCGCGAGTGGCCGGCTCGCCCCGGGTCCCGGATCCGCGACGTCTTCCCGCCCGACTACATCCGCGCGTCCGCGGAGGCGATCGTGCGCCGTCACGGCGGCCGCACGCCGGACCTCGTCCAGTTCCACGTCTGGCAGGACGCCTGGGCCGACGACCCCGGCTGGCAGGAGGCGGTCGAGGCGCTCCGGCGCGACGGCCTCGCCCGTCACGTCGGGATCAGCGTCAACCGGCGCGAGCCGGCCAACGTGCTGCGAACCCTCGAGACGGGGCTCATCGACGCTGTCCAGGTGGTCTACAACGTCTTCGACCAGGCGCCGGAGGAGGAGCTCTTCCCGGCGTGCCGCGAGCTCGGCGTCGCGGTCATCGCGCGGGTCCCGCTCGACGAGGGCAGCCTCGCCGGGATGCTGAACGTGGACAGCCGCTGGCCGGACGGGGACTTCCGAAACGCCTACTTCGCGCCCGCGAGCCTCCGCGAGACGGTGGCGCGGGTCGAGGCGATCCGGCCGCTCGTGCCGGAAGGCCAGACGATGGCCCAGCTCGCCCTGCGGTTCATCCTCTCGAGCACGGACGTCGCGACGGTGATCCCCGGCATGCGGACCCTCGGGCACCTCGCCGAGAACCTGGCCGCGGCAGAGGTGGGGCCGCTGCCGACGGACCTGCTGGCGGCCCTGCGGGCCCACCGCTGGGATCGCCTGGCGTCGCGCGCCTCGCTGTCGTAGCCGCGCGGTCCCCGGTCGCTGGTCCGCCCGCTACGCCTCGGCGATCACGCCGAGCGAGACGCGGAACCCGGCGCGGCGCTGCTGCGGTGGCAGGAGGGTGCCCTGGCCGACCGGCTGGTCGCCGGGGAACCAGCGCACCCACTCCTCGTTGAACTGGTCGAAGTCGGCCGGGTCCTTCAGCGACCATGTGGCCCACACGATCTTCTCGAGCGAGCTGCCCTCCGCCTCGAGCCGCTCCTTGAGGTTGCGGAGGCACTGGGCGGTCTGCTCCTTGATCCCGCCGCGGATCACCTGGCCCGTGGCGGGCTCGATCGGCCCCAGCGACGACACGTAGACCATGCCCCCGGCCTTCACCGTGCGGCCGTGGCCGACCGTCGGTCGTCCCGCCTCGTGCCCTTCGAGCTGCTCGCCGATGAGCCAGCGGCCCTTGCGCTGGCGCGTCGCGTCGGGCTGCTCGGGGTCCTCGGGCGGGATGCCGAACTCGCCCGGGGGCAGCTCGACCCCGCTCGTCGCGAACCTCGGCATGAAGGTCGGGCGGATCCCCGTCGGCTTGAGCGTCCCCTCGATCTTCCCGTCGCGGAAGTCCGACTGCTCGAAGACGAAGATGTCCTGGGTGAGGATGTCGTCCTCCTCGATCCCGTAGACCTCGGTGATGTTGACGACCTTGCGCGAGCCGTCCTTGAGGCGCGCCGTGTGGACGATGATGTCGACGGCCGAGGCGATCTGCTCGCGGATGGCGCGCAGCGGCAGGTCGACGCCGGCCATGAGGATCATCGTCTCGAGGCGGCTCAGCATGTCCCGGGGGCTGTTCGCGTGGCCGGTGGACAGCGATCCCTCGTGGCCCACGGTCATCGCCTGGACCATGTCGAGGGCCTCGCCCGAGCGGCACTCGCCGACGATGATCCGGTCGGGCCGCATGTGGAGGCAGTTGCGCAGCAGATCGCGGATCGTCACCTCGCCGCGCCCCTCGAGGTTCGGCGGCCGGGCCTCCAGGGTGATGACGTGCTGCTGGTTGAGCTGGAGCTCGGCCGCGTCCTCGATCGTGATGATCCGCTCGTCGTTCGGGATGAAGGACGAGAGGACGTTCAGGGTCGTCGTCTTGCCCGAGCCGGTGCCGCCGGAGACGAACACGTTGAGGCGGGCCTCGATGCAGACCCGCAGGAACTCGAACATCTCGGCACTGGCCGTGCCGAAGCCGACGAGGTCCTCGACGGTGAACGGCGTTGCGGAGAACTTGCGGATCGTGATGACCGGTCCGACGAGCGACAGGGGCGGGATGATCGCGTTGACGCGCGAGCCGTCCGGCAGGCGGGCGTCGACCCGCGGGCTCGTCTGGTCGATGCGTCGCCCGAGGGGCGTGATGATGCGGTCGATGATCCGCATCACGTGCTCGTCGCTGAGGAACGTCCGGTCGACGCGCTCGATCTTCCCCCGCCGCTCGATGTAGATCTGGCGCGGGCCGTTGACCATGACCTCGGTGATCGTGTCGTCCTGGAGGTACGGCTCGATCGGCCCGAAGCCGCTCACCTCGCCGACGAGCTCGTCGACCAGGCGCTGGTGCTCGACCCTGGTGATCGCGAACCCGTTCGAGCGGACGATCCGGTCGACGATCCCCGCGACCCTGCTGCCGACCTCGTCGGCCGGAGCGTCGAGGAGCGAGGTCGAGGCGTTGCCGACCTCGCTCTGCAGCCGCACCCGGATGTCGCGCAGGAACGCCTCGCGCGTGACCTGGGCCGGCGTCGCGGGGAGGGCCGCGCCGAAGGTCGCAGGGGCCACCGGGGGCGGGGCGACGGGAGGCTGGCCGGCCGGCGATGCATCGGGAGCGGCCGGCGTCACGTTGATCGGCGGGGCGGTCGGCGGCGGGTCGGCCGTCGATTGGGCGTCCGACGCTGCGGCTGGCGCGCCGTCGCCCGTGGGGGTGGGTGTGGGCGCCTGCGCGGTGGCTTCCTTCTGCGCCTGGGCAGCGCGCTCGCGCAAGGTCATGGTCTGGGGCTCCCCCGGGGTGCGGACGCGACTCGACGACAGCCTGATTGTAGGGCGCGGCGCCACGGGGGACGTCCTGGTGCCCCCGGACCGGGCGACATCCCGCTGCGCGCATGCACCGGCGGCCCGGTCATCCGATGGGGATGATGCCCGCCGTTGGTCCGACGGGGCACGATCGGCGCATCGACGACGAGATCGTCCGACCCCGGGAGCACGTCTCGGCCGACCCGTCGGGCGCCACCCGTGGACCACGAGGGCAACGATGCGAAGACTTCCCGCCCTGCTGCTGGCGCTCGTCGCGCTTGCAGCCGTCGCCTGCGCCGACGCGAGCGCGGCTCCCGCGCTCGAGAAGCAGCCGTGGGCGCTCAAGGTGTACCGGGCCGCCGACGGCACGTCGGCGCTGGCCACCCTGGCGCCCCGGGTCACCGCGTCATTCGACGAGGGGACGCTCAGCGGCAGCGGCGGCTGCAACAGCTACACGGCGGAGTACCAGGTCGACCGCGGGGGCCTCGCGATCGGCCCCGTGGCCGCCACGGCGATGGCCTGCGACGGCCCCGTCGGCGACCAGGAGCAGGCGTACTTCGCCGCGCTCGGCGACGTCGCCTCGTACGCCGTCGACGGCGAGTCCCTGACGCTCGAAGACGCCGTCGGCGAGCCGATCCTCGTGTTCGCCGCCTCGCCCCCGCTGCCCCTCGTCGGCACGCCGTGGGAGGCGACCTCGGTCGCCGACGGCACGGGCGGGATCCTGACGGTGTCGCCCGACGTCCCGATCTCCGCTGCCTTCGGCGAGGACGGCCGGATGGCCGGCTTCACCGGCTGCAACCGCTATGCCGGCCCGTTCAAGGAGACCGGCGCGTCGATCCGGATCGGCCCCGTCGCCACGACGCGGATGGCCTGCCCGGCGGTCGAGGGCGACCAGCTGGAGGCGGCGTACCTTGCCGCGCTCGACGCGACGACGGGCTTCGAGATCTCGGGCGCCGTCCTCGACCTGCGTGATCGCGACGGGGCGACCGTGGCGACCTTCCGGCTGCTCGTCCCGACGCCGGAGCCCGACGCCTCGGCGACGCCGTTGCCCACGGCCGAGCCGACGGTCACCGCGGAGCCGACCGTCGAGCCCACGGCCAAGCCGACCGCCACGCCCAAGCCGACCGCCACGCCCAAGCCGACCGCCACGCCGAAGCCGACCGCGACCCCCAGGCCGACGGCCGCGCCCACAGCCACGCCGACCCCGACGCCGGTCCCCCTGACCACGTGCGCGCTCGAGGCCGCCGGGGTGGTCGTCTCGTACCCGGCGACGTGGTTCACGGTCGAGGACGTCCCCGAGTACACCTGCGTGCTCTACGGCCCGGACCCGGTCACCGTCGACCCGGTCACCCGGCAGACGAACGCGAAGGTCGCGGTCATCGCGAGCTCCTCGCTCCTGTACGCGGATGTCGTGGCAGGTCTCACCAACCGCTCCACCTGGACCGAGGTGACGACGCAGCAGCTCACGGTCTCCACGCTTCCCGCGACGAAGATCCTCGGGACGTCGACCGGCGAGGGCTCGATCCCCGCCGGCGTCACCCAGTACTCCTACGTCGTGGACCGGGGCGGCCCGAACGGCGTCGTGATCATCCAGACCGCGGCGCGGGAGGGTGCGACCGACGTCGACGCGAACCGGGCGACCGTCGACCTGATGGCCTCCACGATCACGATCGACGCCCGGCCGAAGTGACGAGAGGCGGCGGGGCCGGCGCCGACCCCGCCGCGATCGAGCGGCCCGCGGTGGGAGGTGCCGTCCCGCCGCGGGCCAGACCTGCCGCGATCGACCCGGTCAGCCCCAGAGGGCGTCGATCGAGAGGTACCGCTCGCCGGTGTCGTAGGCGAACGTGAGGATCCGCGCGCCGTCCGCGACCTCGGGCAGCAGCTGCGCCACCGCCGCGAGCGACGCACCGGACGAGACCCCGACCAGGATGCCCTCCTCGCGGGCCGAGCGGCGGGCCCAGGCCATCGCGTCCTCCGGGGCGACCTGGAGCACGCCGTCGAGGAGGTCGGTGCGCATCACGCCCGGGATGAAGCCGGCGCCGATCCCCTGGATCGGGTGGGGCGAGTGCGTCCCGCCGGACAGCACCGGCGAGAGCGTCGGCTCCACGGCGTAGACCTTCAGGCCGGGCCAGGCGACCTTCAGAACCTCGGCACAGCCGGTGATGTGGCCGCCCGTGCCGACGCCGGTGACGAGGTAGTCGAGCCCCTCGGGGAAGTCCCGCAGGATCTCCGCCGCGGTCGTGTCGCGGTGGACCTTGGGATTGGCGGCGTTCTCGAACTGCATCGGGATCCAGGCGCCGGGGATCTCCGCGGCCAGCTCGTTCGCCCGGGCGATGGCACCCTTCATGCCCAGCTCGCGCGGCGTCAGCTCGAGCTCGGCGCCGTAGCCCGTCATGAGCTTGCGGCGCTCGATCGACATCGACTCCGGCATCGTCAGGATGAGCCGGTAGCCCTTGACCGCGCAGACGAGCGCCAGGCCGATCCCGGTGTTGCCCGATGTCGGCTCGATGACGACCGAGCCGGGGCCGAGGGTCCCGCGCGCCTCGGCGTCCTCGATCATCGAGAGCGCGATACGGTCCTTGATGCTGCCGCCGGGGTTGGCCCGCTCGAGCTTCATCCAGACCTCGACCCGTGGGTCGTAGAGCCGGTTGGCGCGGACGTGCGGGGTGTCGCCGATGGTGGCGAGGATGGAGTCGGCCTTCATGGGTCGGTCCTTTCGGTCAGATGACGAAGTCGGCGTCCTCGAACCCGTCGCGCGTGCGACGGATCCGGGACTGGCTGGTCTGATACACGAGCGAGTCGGGCGGCACGCTGCCGGTCAGGAAGACGTTCCCGCCGACGACGCTGTCGTCGCCGACGAGCGTGTCGCCGCCGAGGACCGTGGCGTTGGCGTAGATGACGACGCGGTTGCCGATGGTCGGATGGCGCTTCGAGCCGGCGGCGCTCTTGGCGACCGACAGCGCCCCGAGCGTGACGCCCTGGTAGAGCTTCACGTCGTCGCCGATGACGGCCGTCTCGCCGACGACGACGCCCGTGCCGTGGTCGATGCAGAAGCGGGCGCCGATCGACGCCCCGGGGTGGATGTCGACGCCGGTCCGGGTGTGGGCGACCTCGGCCAGGAGGCGCGGGAGGATCGGGACCCCCAGGTGGTGGATGGCATGGGCGATCCGGTGCATCGCGATCGCGAGGAAGCCGGGGTAGGCCGCGATCACCTCGTCGACGGACTCCGCCGCCGGGTCGCCGGCGCAGATCGCCTCGGCGTCCAGCACGAGCGCCGCGTGGACGCCCGGCAGGGCGGCCGCGAACCCGGCGACGACCGCGTCGGCGGTCTCCGGGCCGGCGAGCGGCTCGACGAGCCGACGGAGGTCCCGCCGGGAGAGGACGAGGCGAGCCGACAGGTCGCCTGCCGCGGCCGCCGCATCGTCGGAGAGCTGCGGGAAGAGGAGACCCAGCAGCTCGTCGGCGAAGGCGGCGACCTCGCGCTTGAGGGGGAAGATCCGGCCGTGCTCGGCACGGCCGGCCGCGAGCGCCTCGGCGAAGGCGTGGTCGCGGTCGTGGTCGACGGGTTCGGTCATGGGAGCTCCGTGGCTAGCGATCGGTGTACCGGATGGGCGCGGGGACGGGGACGCCGACGAGGCGGTCGCCGCGCCGGAAGAGGCGGGCGAGGAGCGCGGGCACGAACCAGCGCAGCACGTAGAGCCGGCAGCCGACGCAGATGCCGGTGGCGGCGAGGAGGACCTGGAGCCCGGCCACGGCGGCGACCAGGAGCCAGGCGAGCGGTGCGAGACCGGCGAGGAAGCCGACGCCGGCCAGCCCCAGGAACGTGGCGCCGAGCGCCTGGGCGAAGCGCGGCGGGTACTCGTGCTCGGGCGCGGCCGGGGGGCCGAGGCGCAGCGCCCGCCGGACCGTGGGCCAGGCGCGCCCCGGCACGAAGAGGCGCGTGCCGAAGGCGGCCGACACCCCGAGGTTGACGCCGACGAGGACGGCGAGCCAGGGAAGTCCGAGGACGAACGCGGCCCCGAGGATCGCGGCCGACACGCCGGCGCCGAAGCGCTGGCCGCGGGGGTCGATGAGCCGGGCGGGCGGGGTGAGGGAGCGAGTGATGGACACGTGGGCCTCCGGGGGCGCGGGAGTGACGACGCGCGCGGGCGCGGCGATCGAGGAAGGGTTCGCGAGGCCCGCGCGAGGGGGCCGGAGGTCAGCGAGCGACCGCGACCGTGCCCCACGCCGGCACTCGCCGGGGACAGGAGCAACAGGCGCCGCCCGGGAGGCGGCGGGCGCGGGTCGTCATGGGCGAGAGCATAGCGAGGAACGCAAGAGGGCGCCGCGCGGCATCCGGCGGCCGGCGGCGACGGCGCGCGGCGCCGCGTGCGAGCCCGGCGGCGACGGCGCGCGGCGCGCGAGCCCGCCGCCGCATCCGGCGCCGTCAGCCCTGCGTCACGCCCTCCACGGCCTCGCGGAGCCGGCGCAGCGTGTCCGGCACCGACGCCCGCAGCTCCTCCTCGATGCGTCCGGCGGCAAACTTCGCCAGGCCGCGGGGCTCGATGGCGGCACGCACCGCGATCTTCGACCGCCCCGGCCCCAGCGGCGTCACCTCGCAGGTGGCCGTCAGCCCGAAGAAGCCAGAGGCGGCGGAGATGCCGATCGACCGCGGCGGGTCGACCGATTCGACCTTCCCGTTCGACACGATCTCGATCCCGCCCGGACCGGCCGAGACAAGCCGAAAGCCGGCCCCGATCGCCGGAGCGCTCCCGTCGGCCGGCTGCGGGTCGGCCGGCTCGGCGCGCAGGAGCCCGGGGAGCCAGGCCGGGTAGTCCTCGATTCGGGTGACGAAGGCGAACGCGTCCTCGGCCGTCGTCGCGACCTCGACGGAGTCCTCGATGCGGATCATGGCGGCAGGGTACTGCGCCGACGGCGCGGCCGATATGCGATCGACGGCGTGCCATCGGGCCGACGCGCCCGGCCGATCCTCGCAGAGGCGCAGCCGGCGAGCCGTATCGGAGCTCCGGGTGCGCGGGGCCGGGCGATGTGGCGCGACACCGGGCGGCGACGGCGGCATCGCGGTGCGCGATCCTCTCACCCGCTCTGCGTACCTCACTCGTGAGAGGATCGGCAACCCGCCCTTGCAGGGTCGCAGGCCGATCCATCGCCCACACCGAGGATACGGATCGTGCGGCGCACATCTGAGATGAAGCCGCTCGGCGACGACGGATGCCGGGGTCGGGGACCACGGCGCCCGCGCTCCGGATCACCACGAGTCCGCCGCCCGCGGTCAGCGACGCGATGGGCGGGGACCGGCCTAGACTCTGCGACATGTGGTTCCGGCGGGTCGTCGACGTCGCGTTCGTGATCGCCGTCGTGCTGGGCGCGATCGTCCTCGTCATCGCGATCGTCGCGGGCACCTGACGCCGATCCGTCCCGTCGGGCGCGTCTGCTGGGTGCCGCCCCTCGACGCCGGGCGCCCGAGGCGCCACACTCCCACGGTGAACTGCGGAACGTGCGGGGGGGAGAACAGGGCGGGGCGGAAGTTCTGCCGGGCCTGCGGGGCCGCCATGGCCGCGACGTGTCCGGCCTGCGGGGCCGCCAACGATCCCGAGGATCGCTTCTGCGGCGACTGCGGTGCGGAGATCGCCTCCGGCGAGCCCGGTACCGCTCACCCGGTCGCCGGCACGGCACCGGCCGCTGCGGCCGAGCCCCGGACGGCTCCGGCCACGGAGCGGCGCCTCGTCAGCATCCTGTTCGCCGATCTCGTCGGCTTCACGAGCCTCGCCGACGACAGCGACCCGGAGGCCGTCCGCGAGTTCCTGGGCCGCTACTTCGAGCTTGCCCGCGACGTCGTCGAGCGCTACGGGGGTTCGATCGAGAAGTTCATCGGCGACGCGGTCATGGCGGTCTGGGGGACGCCGACCGTCCGCGAGGACGACGCCGAGCGCGCCGTCCGCGCGGCGCTCGACCTCGTTGCGGCGGTGCCCGGCCTCGGCGCGGACCGCCCCCAGGCGCGCGCCGCCGTCCTGACCGGGGAAGCCGCCGCGGTCATCGGCGCCACGGGGCAGGGGATGGTCGCGGGTGACCTCGTCAACACCGCGTCTCGTCTCCAGGCCGCCGCCCCACCCGGCATCGTGCTCGTCGGGGAGGCGACCCATCGCGCGGCGGGCGACGCGGTCGTCTTCGAGCCGGCCGGCGAGCAGCTGCTCCGCGGGAAGGCGGCACCGGTGCCCGCGTGGCGGGCGATCCGCGTCGTCGCGGGGCGTCGCGGTGCCGGCCGCAGCAGCCGGGTCGAGCCCCCGTTCGTGGGCCGGGACGAGGAGCTCCAGCTGCTCAAGGACCTGCTCCATGCCACGTCCCGCGACGGGCGGGCGCGCCTGGCGTCCGTCATGGGGATCGCCGGGATCGGCAAGACCCGGCTTGCCTGGGAGCTCGAGAAGTACGTCGACGGCGTCGCGGCCGACATCTACTGGCATCGCGGTCGCTCGCCGGCGTACGGCGAGGGCCTCGCGTTCTGGGCTCTCGGCGAGATGGTCCGCGAGCGCGCCCGCATCGCCGAGAGCGACGACGCGGCGACGTCGCGGGAGAAGCTGGCGGCGACGCTCCGCGAGTACGTCCCCGACGCGACGGAGCGAGCCTGGATGGAGCCGCGCCTGGCGGCCCTGCTCGGCCTCGAGGCGGCGCCGCCGGGCGAGCGGGAAGAGTTCGAGGCCGCGTGCCGGACCTTCTTCGAGCGAGTCTCGGAGCGCGGGACCGTCGTCCTCGTCTTCGAGGAGCTCCAATGGGCCGATCCAGCGCTCCTCGACTTCATCGAGACGATCACCGACCGCTCGCGCGCCCGGCCCATCCTGGTCGTGACCCTGTCGCGCCCCGACCTCCTCGAGCGGCGGCCGACCTGGGGCGCCGGCCTGCGCAGCTTCTCGAACCTCCCCCTCGACCCGCTGGCGCCGGACGAGGTCGAGATGCTCCTGGTCGGCCTCGCCCCGGGCCTGCCGGCCTCCGCCATCGCGGCCATCGTGGCGCGCTCGGAGGGGATCCCCCTGTACGCGGTCGAGATGGTCCGGATGCTCCTGGACCAGGGCGCCCTCCGCGAGCGCGACGGCCGCTATCACCTCGACGGCGACCTCGGCCCGCTCGCCATCCCGGAGACGATGGCCGGGCTCCTCGGCTCGCGGCTCGATGGACTGACGGAGCCCGAGCGAATGCTGATCGGCCACGCGGCGGTCCTCGGCCACGCCTTCACCGTCCGCGCGCTGGCCGCCGCCACGAGCCACACCGCCGAGCACCTCGGGCCCACGCTCGACGCGCTAGCTCGGAAGGAGATCCTGGTCCTCGACGAGGATCCGCGCTCGCCCGAGCGCGGCCAGTACCGCTTCGTCCAGGGCCTCATCCGCGAGGTTGCGTACGAGCGCCTGGCGAAGCGCGACCGGCTGGCCCGGCACCTCGCCGCTGCCCGCTACTTCGAGGAGCTCGACGACCCGGAGCTGGCCGGGATCGTCACGACGCACTACCTCGAGGCGTACCAGCTCTCCCCGGGGGGGACGGAGCGTGACGGGATCGCGACGAAGGCACGGACGACGCTGCTCGACGCGGCGGCCCGCTCGCGGGAGCTGCACGCCTACGCCGGGGAGCAGCGGTTCCTGGAGCAGGCGCTCGCATTCGCTCCCGACCCGGCCGACGAACGGGAGATCCTTGCGCTGCTCGCCGAAGCCACGTACGCCGCGGCGAAAGAGCTCGCCGAGTTCGACCGGGCCGAGGACTACGGGCGCCGGGCGCTCGAGGCGACGCGCACGGGCGAAGATCTTGGCGCGGTCGCCCGCGCCTACACGACGCTGGCGGGCATCCTCGCCAGCAACAACCACGGCAAGGAGGCCCGGGACATCCTGCGGCAGGCCGTCGACGAGCTCGCCGGCCTGGCGCCGGGCGCCGACATGGTGCGGCTCGAGGCCGAGCTCGGGCGGGCGTACCTGATGTCGGGCCAGCCGGAGCTGGCGCTGCCGGTGGTGGAGCAGGCACTCGTGCGCGCGGAGGCGACCGCCCAGCTCGAGTCGATCGCCGAGCTGCTCGTGAGCCGTGCCTGGGCGATCACCCGCGCCGGCCGACCCCGGGAGGCCCTGGTGCTGCTCCGCGGCGTGGTCCCGTTCTGCGACGAGCACGGGTTCCTGAATGCCCGGATGCGAAGCGGGATGAACCTATCCGCCTGGGAGTCCGTGGACGACCCGCGCCGAGGAATGGCGGACGCTGCCGCGGGCCTGGCGATCGCCCGGCGCCGCCGCCTCGCGGGCTGGTCCGGAGCGCTCGCCGGCAACTGGGCCGAGGGCGCCTTCGAGGTGGGAGAGTGGGATGCGATCCTGGCGCTCGCGGACGACCTCGACGCCGAGGGCCTGCTGCCGGCCGACGAGAGCGCCAACATCTTCGTGGCGGTCTACCTCGTGCGGGCCTACCGGGGCGGCGCCGACGAGGCGACCGCGGCGTTGGAGCGGGTCTTCGGCCCGCTGCTCGACGACTTCCAGGCCGCTCGCGGCTACCACGACACCTTCGCCCACCTGCGGTTCATCGCGGGCGACTACGAGGGCATGCGCCGGCAGGCGACGGAGCTGGTCGCGGCTGGCGCGATGTACGCGTACGACGCCCTTCCGGCGGCGCGGGCGTCACTCTGGCTCCGCGATCCCTCCGGTCTCCGCGACGCGCTCAGCGATGGTGCGCTCGGCCAGGCGACCGTGTCCGAGGGGCGCGCGACCGACCACCGGATTGCCGCGCTCCGGGCGGGGATTGCCGCCCTCGAAGGTCGGCCGGACGACGCCCGGGCCGGCTACCTGGCTGCCGAGGCCGGGTTGCGCGACCTCGGCGTGCGCTTCGAGCTGGGCCTCGCCAGCCTCGAGCACGCGACCTTCCTGCCCGACGACCCCTCGGCCGGGCCGGCCGCGGAAGAGGCGCGGGCGATCTTCGCCGACCTGGGCGCCGTCACGCTCCTGGCCCGGCTCCCGGAGGCGGCGCCCGTCCGACACTGACCCGCACCGATCCGGACCGCGGCGAACCGCACCGCGATCGGTCCGAGGGTCCCATTCGTCGCCGGATCATCGAGCCATGGCCGCGGCCACGGGGCGACGGGCAGGCTGGCGGCATGACCCGCCTGCGCCCCGCCCTCCTCGCCCTCGCCCTCGCCTTCGCGCTCGGCGGTGGGCTCGTCCAGCCGGCCGACGCCCTCTCCACGGGGGGCACGATCCGCTTCCCCGGCCTCGGCCGGTCCGGGACCGAGACGCTGGGCGGCACGGTCTACAACTGGGGCTGTCGCGGCGGCGAGATCGGGACCCGGATCTACCGCTGGGGCTGCGCCGGCGAGCGGAACCGCTACCTCATGGGCCACGCCTACGCCTCCTTCGAGGAGCTCCACGACTTCGTCGCGTCGCGGGGCGTCGCGGCCGGCACGAAGGCGCTCGTCGGTAAGACCGTGTGGCTGCGCACGGCCACCGGCCGAACCATCGAGTTCCGCGTCACGTGGGCCCGGGTCGCGACCGTGGGGTACTGGGGCCGGACCGGCGAGCTCTGGGCCTGGAACGCCACCGCGGTGCCGTCGCTGACGTTCCAGACCTGCTACGGCGCGCGATCGGAGTACCGGCTCATCGTCCGCGCCGAGCGCGTGGACTGACGTCGCGCGGCCGGGGAGGGTCGGCGGCGGCCGCCGCCGCCGGGGCCGTCTCCGCCACCAGCAGGCCGCGCCGCGCGAGGTGACACGGCCGCCCCGTAGGATGGCGGCGCATGCAGCTCCTCGACGGCGCCCCCGTCTTCTCGGCCACCGACCTCGTCGGGTTCCTCGCCTGCGGCCACCGCTTCGAGCTGGAGCGCGCTGCGCTGGCCGGCCTCGTCCGGAAGCCGATGCGGAGCGACCCGACGATCGAGCTCATCCAGGAGCGCGGCTACGAGCACGAGCGCCGCTACCTCGACGACCTCCGGGCGGCCGGCCGGTCGATCGTCGAGATCCCGCGCGACGGCTCCAGCGCGAACACGCGGGCCGGCCTCCGCGAGGCGGCCGAGCTCACCGTCGCGGCGATGCGCGGCGGCGCCGATGTCGTCTACCAGGCCACGTTCTTCGACGAGACGTGGCGAGGCCACGCCGACTTCCTGCTGCGCGTCGACCACGCCGCCGGGGAGGCATCGAGCGCCTTCGGGGCCTGGCACTACGAGGTCGCCGACACGAAGCTCGCCCGCCACGTCACGGCCGGGGCGGTCCTCCAGGTCTGCGCGTACGTGGATCAGCTGACGCGGATCCAGGGCGTCCGCCCCGAGCACCTCCACGTCGCCCTCGGCGGCAGCGCCCGCGAGACGGTCGCTCTCAGGGTCGACGACTTCATGGCCTACTACCGCCGGGTCAAGGCCGACTTCCTCGCCGCTGCCGACGAGTCGCGCGTCGGCCCGCCGGCCTACCCGCCCGCGGCGACGTACCCCGAGCCGGTCCAGCACTGCGACGTCTGCCGCTGGTGGACCGACTGCAGCGACCGGCGCCGCGCCGACGACGACCTCAGCCTCGTGGCCGGGATCTCCGCCCGCCAGCGGCGCGGGCTCAAGGGCGGCATCCCGGGGGAGCAGCCCGGCCGGATCGCCACCCGGCGGGGCCTGGCCGCGCTCGACCTCGACGGGCTCCCGCGGCTCGACTGGACGAGCGGGCCGGCCCTCGAGCGCGTGCGCGAGCAGGCGCGGATCCAGGTCGAGGGCGAGGATCGCGGCGAAATGCTGTGGGAGCTGCTCGAGCCCGAGCGGGCGGACGACCCGGCGACGGGCGAACGACAGCTCGTCGCGGACCGCGGCTTCCTCGTCCTGCCGCCGCCCTCTCCGAGCGACCTCTTCCTCGACCTCGAGGGGGATCCGTTCGCCTTCGACGACGGCATCGACTACCTGTTCGGGATCCTCGAGCCCGGCGCACCGGAGGTCGACGAGCGATGGGCCGGGGACGCGGCGGGCCGTCGCTGGGCCGGCGACGGGCTCGAGCCACGCTTCCACGCCGCCTGGAGCCGCGACGAGGCCGGCGTCGTCACGCTCGCGGCCGAGAAGGCCGCCTTCGAGCGCACGGTCGACTTCATCATCGCCCGCCTCGACGCGGACCCGACCCTCCACGTCTACCACTACGCGGCCTACGAGAAGACGGCGCTCGCCCGGCTCGCCCAGCGCCACGCCACCCGCGAGGAGGAGGTCGACCGGCTCCTCCGCGACCGCGTCCTCGTCGACCTCTACCGCGTCGTCCGCCAGGGCATCCGCGCCAGCGTCGAGAGCTACTCGATCAAGCGGCTCGAGCCGCTCTACGGCTTCGAGCGCGGCGTCGAGCTCCGCGACGCGGGCGGCAGCATCGTGGAGTTCGAGGCCTGGCTCGGGCGCGGCGCGACCGCCGAGGGGCTCGTCGGCGAGGAGATCCTGCGCGAGATCGAGGGCTACAACCGCGACGACGTCCTCTCCACGTGGCTCCTCCGTGACTGGCTGGAGGCGCGCCGGCTCGACCTCGGCGAGCAGCTCGGGACGGCGGTCCCGCGACCGGTCGACGCGGTGTCGGTCGAGCCGCCGGAGCCGGTGGGCCGGGCGGCCGAGGTCGCCGCGGTCGTCGAGGAGCTCGTCCGCGACATCGATGGCGTCGACCCCGACCTGCGGACGCCGGACCAGGCCGCGACCTGGCTCCTCGCCCAGCTGCTGGGCTGGCACCGCCGCGAGAACAAGGCGTTCTGGTGGCGCTACTTCGATCTCTGCGGCCGCACCGACGACGACCTCGTCGACGAGCGCGAGCCGATCGGCATGGTCGACCTCGACGCCGACCTCGGCCAGGTGACGAAGGGCGGTGCCCGCCGCCAGCGCTTCCGCTTCCCGCCCCAGGACCATCGCGCGAAGGTCGGGCGGCAGGTCGACGACCCGCGGACCCAGCGGTCGGCCGGCACGGTGACCGAGGTCGACGAGCTCAACGCCACCGTCACCCTCCACCGCACCGCGACGGAGCTCGCGCGGGGGCTGCCCCGCTCCCTCGTCCCGCTCGAGCTCGTCCGGACCGACGTCATCGAGGAGTCCCTCCTGCGGATCGCCCGTCGTGTGCTCGAGCGGGGTGGCGCCGCCGGTATCGCGACACGCGGCGGTCCGGACCGAGCCGCTCGCGAGCTCCTCCTGCGGCAGGCCCCGGCCGTTCCCGGCGCGATGACCGGCGGGCCGCTCCGGATCCCCGGGGAGACCGCGCTCGAGGCGGCCACGCGGCTGATCCTCGCCCTCGACGGAGGGACGCTCGCGATCCAGGGGCCGCCGGGGACGGGCAAGACGTACACCGGGGCGCAGATGATCCTGGCCCTCGTCCGGGCCGGGAGGACCGTCGGCGTCACGGCGAACAGCCACAAGGTCATCGGGCACGTGCTCGACCAGGTCCACGCGGGGGCGGCCGCGGCCGGGGAGCGGGTCGCGATCGGCCAGAAGCCCGGCCCCGACGGCGAGCCGGCCTCCGAGCACGCCGAGGCGATCAAGGAGCCGGCGGACATCGCCGCCGGCCTGGCCGCGAGCCGTTTCCAGGTCGTCGGGGGGACCGCGTGGCTGTGGGCCGCGGCGGCGATGGAGGGCAGCGTCGACGTCCTCCTCGTCGACGAGGCGGGCCAGTTCAGCCTGGCGAACACCGTCGCCGTGTCGCCCGCCGGCCGCACGCTCGTGCTGCTGGGCGACCCCCAGCAGCTGGACCAGCCGCTGAAGGGCAGCCACCCGCCCGGCGCCGAGCGGAGCGCGCTCGCCCACCTGCTCGCCGGGGCGCCCGGCGGAGTCCAGGCCACGATGCCGCCGGACCTCGGGCTCTTCATCGAGCGCACGTGGCGTCTCCACCCGGCCGTCTGCGCGTTCACGAGCGAGGTCTTCTACGCGTCCGCGCTCGAGCCGATCGAGGGGCTCGAGCGCCAGGCGGTCCGCGCCGCCGCGCCGCTCGACGGGGCGGGCGTGCGCTGGCTGCCGGTGGAGCACGCCGGCAACGACGTCGACAGCCCGGAGGAGGCGGCCGCGATCGCCGCGATGCTCGGCGACCTTCTCGACGCGGCCGCCGGCGCCGCCTGGACCGACCGGAACGGGGTCACGGCGCCGCTCGGGCAGAAGGACGTCGTCATCGTGGCGCCGTACAACGCCCACGTGGACCGGATCGCCGCGGCCCTGCGCGCCGCCGGCCTCGGGGCGGTGCGGGTCGGCACGGTCGACAAGTTCCAGGGCCAGGAAGCGCCGATCTCCATCTACGCGATGGGCTCGTCCTCGCCCGAGGACGCGCCGCGGGGGATGGAGTTCCTGTACTCCCTCAACCGCCTCAACGTCGCGACGTCCCGGGCGCGCTGCGTGGCCGCGGTCGTCGCGTCGCCGACGCTCGTCCGCGTGGCCTGCCGGACGCCCGGCCAGATGCGCCTCGCGAACGCCCTCTGCCGCCTCGTCGAGGTGGCCGGGTCCTGACCGGCCATCCCGCGGATCGGGCCGTGACACGGGGCGATGCCACCGACGATGACGCCGGCGCGGCGGCGGGCTACCCTACGCTGGCACGGCCGGACCATCGGCCGGCTCGATCGGACCCACCCTGGAGGTCGCCACCGTGGCAGTCGGACCCTGCGAGCTGCTCGTCGTCAAGTTCCCCGGCAACAAGTTCAGGGGCGAGATCGCCCCGGCGCTCGGCCGGCTGATCGACACCAAGACGATCAAGATCATCGACGTCCTCTTCGCCATCAAGGACGAGAAGGGCGACGTCGCGGTCCTCGAGATCAAGGACCTCGACGGCGACGGTGTCGCCGACGTCGCGACGATCGTCGAGGTCGACGGTGCGATCGGGCCCGACGACGTCGAGGACGCGGCCGAGCTGCTCGAGCCCAACTCGAGCGCGCTCCTCCTCCTCTTCGAGCACGCCTGGGCCGCCGAGCTCACGCAGGCGATGCGCGACGCGGACGGCGAGCTCCTCTACATGGAGCGCATCCCGGCCGCGGTCGTGGAGGCCGCGCTCGCCGAGGTGGCCGCCGAGGCCTGAGCTTCCCCGAACTCATGGAACGAAGGAGAATCGAACGATGATGCGACGACGAGGCGGTCTCGTGCGGATGGCAGCCACCACGGCGGTGGTCGCGGGCACGGCCGGGGCGGTCCAGCACCGGCAGCAGCAGAAGTACGCGAACCAGGCGGCCCAGCAGCAGGCCGGGGCCGAGCAGCAGCAGATGGAGGCGCAGCTCGCCGCCCAGCAGGCGCAGCTCGACGCGATGGCTGCGCAGGAGGCCGCTCCCGCCCCGGCTGCGGCTGCACCGGCAGGCGGCATCGACATGGAGAAGCTCAAGCAGCTCGGCGACCTGCACACCGCCGGCATCCTCACCGACGAGGAGTTCGCCGCCGCCAAGGCCAAGCTGCTCGGCTAGGCCCGCCACTTTCGGCCCCGGGCGATCGCGATTGCCCGGGGCCTTCGTCTGCCCGTCGCCGCCCGCCGGCGACCCCGAGCGGCCGGGGCCCCGCCGGGCCCGGTCAGCCGGCGAGGACCGCCCCGAGGGCGTCGGCGAACGGCCCGAACGTCGCCGAGGTGAAGCCGGCGACATTGATGCGGCCCTTCCCGACGACGTACACGGCGTGCTCCTCGCGCAGGCGGGCGACCTGCTCGAGGGACAGCCCCATGAGCGCGAACATCCCGCGCTGCGCGGTGATCGGCCCCCACTCCCCGGGGATCGCGCGGGAGGTCAGCGCCTCCACGAGCCGCGCCCGATTGTCCTTGATCCGGGAGCGCATCCCGGCCAGCTCGACCTCCCACTGCGCCCGCAGCGCCGCGTCGCCGAGGATCGTCGTGACGATGTCGGCCCCGTGGCTGGGCGGGTTCGAGTAGTTCGAGCGGATCGCGATCTTCACGTTGCTCTGGGCCGCCGCCGCATCCTTCTCGGACCGGGCGACGACCAGGAGGGCGCCAACACGCTCGTTGTAGAGGGCGAAGTTCTTGGAGAACGAGGTCGAGATCAGGAGCTCGGCGCCCGGGCGGATCAGGCCCTCCATCCAGTCGGCGTCCTCGCGGATGCCGTCGCCGAAGCCCTGGTAGGCGAAGTCGACGAACGGCAGGAGCCGCCGCTCCTCGATCACGTCGCCGATGGCCCGCCAGAGGTCGGGCGAGGGGTCCACGCCGGTCGGGTTGTGGCACGAGCCGTGGAGGAGCACGACGTCGCCGGGCGACGCGTCGTCGAGCGTGCCGAGGAGGGCGTCGGCGTCGATCCGCCGCCCCGTGGGCTCGGTGTACGGGTAGGTCCGGATCCGGAAGCCGGCCAGCTGGAAGAGCTGCGGGTGGTTCGGCCACGTCGGCTCGCTCATCCAGATCGTCGCCGAGGCCCCGGCCTGGCGCAGGAAGTCGGCGGCGACGCGCAGGCCCCCCGTCCCGCCCGGCGTCTGGCTCACCGCGACCCGCCCGCTGGTCGCGAGCGCGTGGCCCTCCCCGAAGACGTATGCCTGAACCGCAGCGCGGTAGGCGGCGTCGCCGTCGATCGGGCGGTACAGCTTGGTCGCGCCCTTCGCGAGGATCCGCCGCTCGGCCTCGATCACGGAGGGGAGGACCGGCGTCGTCCCGGTCTCGTCGACGAAGACGCCGGACGAGAGGTTGATCTTGGCCGGCCGCGGGTCGTTTCGGTACGCCTCGGCGAGGCCGAGGATCGGGTCGGGCGGGGCGGGGATGCGGGCGAGCGAGGGCAGGGCCACGGCATGGTCTCCAGGGTGGTGCGTCCAGTGGGACGGCCGCATCACGATACCCCGCCGGTCCGGCCGGCGGGCGCCGCACGAATTGGTGCCCGGACGCACCGGTGAAGGAATTGTCGCCGGAAGCGCTGGACAGCGCCGCCGATCAGGAGTACACATCTGGCTTCCGACGCTGCCGCCCGCAGGTGTGGGGCCGGGGGGCCAACGGGCCGGCGTCGCGCAGGAGGGGGTCCATGCAGATGGATCATCGTCGTCGGTCGCGCGCGTTCGTCGCGGCGACCCTGGCCGCCATGCTCGCGGCCGCACTCGTGCCGGGGATCGCAGCCGCCGATTCCCACGTCACCGTGGTCGCGGGCGGGCTCAACAACCCGCGGGGCATCGCGATCGCCCCGAACGGGCAGATCTACGTCGCCGAGGCCGGGACGGGCGGGGCGGGCCCGTGCATCGCGGGCCCGGAGGGAGAAGCCTGCTTCGGCACGACGGGCGCGATCGCCCGGGTGCAGCCGGGCACGGTCACGCGGGTCGTGACCGGGCTTCCGTCGCTCGCCGGTCCAGACGGCAGCGGAGCCACCGGGCCCCACAAGGTCTCGTTCAACGGCCAGGGCAACCTGTACGTGACGATCGGCCTCGGCGGCAACCTGGCCACGCGAGCCGAGTTCGGCCCGGCCGGGGCACGTCTCGGCACGCTCGTCCGGGTGAGCCTCGCGAACGGCAAGGTTCGCCAGCTGGCCGACCTCGTCGGGTACGAGGAGGCGAACAACCCGGACGGCGGCGAAGCCGACTCGAATCCGTACGGCGTGCTCGCGGCGCCCGGTGGCGCGTACTCGACCGACGCCGGCGGCAACGACCTGCTCTTCACGAACCGCCGCGGCACGACCCGGACGGTCGCCGTGTTCCCGGACACGATGGTCGATGCACCGCCCTTCCTCGGGCTGCCGGCGGGCACCCAGATCCCCATGCAGGCCGTCCCGACCGGCGTCGCCCGCGGCGCCGACGGGGCCCTCTACGTCAGCCAGCTGACCGGCTTCCCGTTCCCGGTCGGCGGGTCGAGCATCTGGCGCGTCCACCCCGGCCACGCGCCGACGGTCTTCGCCTCGGGGTTCACGAACGTCGTGGACATCGCGGCCGACCGGATGGGCAACCTGTACGTCGTCGAGATCGCGAAGGACGGGCTCCTGTCCGTCTTCGCCGGCGGGCAGCCGCCGTTCGGCCGCCTCGTGAAGGTCGCCCCGAACGGAACGCAGACCGTCCTGCTGGACGGCCCGGACTTCCTCGCTCCCGGCGGGGTGGCGGTCGCGGCCGACGGCTCGGTCTACGTGACCGCGGGCTCGATCTTCCCGGGCGGCGGCCAGCTCCTGCGCGTTCGTCCGTAGATATCAGCCCGGTGGGGGCCGGGCGCACCTCCGAACGGCGGCGCGGCGCGAGCCGCGCCGCCGTTCGCTGTCGCGAGCCGCGCCGGCGTCGTCCGTCGCGGTAGGCTGGGCCGGCCATGCGACTCCTCGCCCTCACCTGCGAAGTCCTCGCCCGGGCCGTCTACCTCGGCGCGGCGCGCTCGCCGCACGTCGTCGACGTCCGCCTCAATCGCCGGGGCCTCCACGACGATCCCCCGAACCTCCGGGAGGTGCTCCAGGCGGAGATCGACGGGGTCGGCCCGCCGTTCGACGCGGTCGTCCTCGCCTACGGGCTCTGCGGCGGCGCGACGGCCGGCCTCCGGGCGGGCGCCGTCCCGCTCGTGGTGCCCCGCGCCCACGACTGCATCACCCTGTTCCTCGGCTCGCGGGACCGGTACGCGGCCGAGTTCAGCGGGCATCCCGGCACGTACTGGTACGTCCAGGACTACCTCGAGCGCACCGACGACGGCAGCGCCTTCGGCGGCGTGGGCGCCGTCTCCGATGCGGAGGCGCGCGCGACGCACGCGGCATATGTCGCGAAGTACGGCGAGGACAACGCGGCGTACCTGATGGAGGTGCTCGGCGCCTGGCGTTCCCACTACGACCGAGCGGCCTACGTGGACGTCGGGATCGCCGACCGCCGGGGCGCCGACGCGGCCGAGGCGCGCGCCCGCGAGGACGCCGAGCGGCGGGGCTGGGCCTTCGAGAAGCTCGCCGGCGAGCTCGTCCTCGTCCGGCGCCTCGTCGACGCCGACTGGGGTGCCGAGGACTTCCTCGTCGTGCAGCCGGGCGAGCGCCTCGCCATGTCCTACGACGATGCCGTCATCCGCGCCGAGCCGGCGGGCTGACGTCGGCCCCGGGTGCGTCCGACCCCGGCGCAGCCGGCCGCGCCACCCGCGCCGCGGCGTTCGCGCGAGCGCCCGTCGCGGCGAGGGCAGCAGCCGGCCGCCGCGGGATGGTCCCCGGGTCTGAACCCTACGCCGTCCCGACGGCGGCCTTGGCCCCGGAACGGCCGTCGCGGCATCGGGCGCGTAGCCGTCGGCGCCGATCGACGCGGCGTAGTCGGCCGTCACCGGCGCCCCGCCGACGATGACCTTGACGTCGGGGAGCTCGGCCCGGAGGGCGGCCACGACGTCCGTCATCCCGACCATCGTGGTCGTGAGGAGCGCCGACACCCCCACGAGGCTCGCGCCGTGCTCCCGGGCCGCGGCGACGAACGCCTCGGCGCTCACGTTCGTGCCGAGGTCGACGACGGCGATGTTGGCGCCCTTCCACATCATCGCCACGAGGTTCTTGCCGATGTCGTGGAGGTCGCCCTTGATCGTCCCGATGACCGCCGTGTGCTCCGGCCGGATGTCGGCGGCGACGAGGACCGGCTCCAGCACCGCCGTCGCCTCCTTCATCGCCCGGGCGCTGATCAGCATCTCCGGGACGTAGATCTCACCCGCCGCGAACTTCGCGCCGATGACCTCCATCGCGCCGGTCATCGCGTCGAGGACGGCCTGGGGGTCGGCGCCCTCCTCGACCGCCGCCGTCGTGATCGCGACCGCCGTCGCCCGGTCGCCCGCCTCGATCGCGGCCTTGAGGCCCTCGAGATCCGCCACGGGTCCTGCTCCTTCCTGCGCGTCGAGCGGGGGTGCGGGGCCGCTGCCCCGTGGTACGCGGCGCGGTCAGGCCAGCTCGCCGGCCCGGTATGCCGCGAGGAACGTCATGCCGAACGCGTCGCGCCCGGCGAGGAGGTCGGACGCGAGCGAGTAGGCGCGCGTCGTGCGGTCCTGGGCGAAGATGCGCCGGGGGTCGCTGGCGACGGGGTCGATGATCCCGGAGTCCGCGCCGGCCTCGGCGGCGAGGTCGATGAACACGTCGTTGAGGAGCTTGCGCAGCGGCATCCCGAAGCTGACGTTGGAGAGGCCGCCGGTGAGGTGGATCTCCGGGCCGAACGTCGCCCGAAGGGTCCGCACCGCGTCGAGGAACCACGCCCCGACCTCCGGCTCGACGGCCACCGGCAGGACGAGGGGGTCGACGTGGAGCGCACCGAGTGCGAGCCCGCGCCGGGTCGCCTCCGCCACGATCCGCTCGCCGTTGGCGACCCGCTCCGCGGCGGACGCCGGCATTCCCGACGCGCCGACGGCGCCGAGGACCGCGCTGCAGCCCTCCGCAGCCGCAAGGTCGAGGACGTCGAGCCGTTCCAGCGAGGCCGAGTTGAGGAGGGGCGCCCCGGCAGCGCGCGTCGCCGTCTCGAGGCCGGCCCGCATGACCTCGGGCGCCGACGAGTCGAACGAGAGGGCGACGGGCGTGGCGTCCTCGACCGCGGCGACGAGCCAGCGCATGGCCGCGACGCGCGTGTCGAGGTCGTTCGCGACCTCGTCGACGTTGAGGTCGAGGTAGTGGGCCCCGGCCTCGGCCTGGCGGCGGGCGAGATGGCGCACGTACCCGCGGCCGAGCTCCGCGTCCGGCCCGCTGCCGAGACCGGCGACGACGGCGGCCTTGACGTGCTTGACTTTCTGCCGCTCGCCGGCCCCCTCGAGCGCGGTCGCGGGCACCGGCAGGAGCCGGGCCGCACCCTCGTCGTCCGTGAAGGGCAGGGCCGGGCTGCCGTCGGCGAGGGCGCCGACGCGCGCCCCCGAACGCAGGAGGACGCGCGTGGCGTGGATGTTCTCGCCGATGACGATGAAAGGGCGCGGGGCGGGCTCGGTCACGGGTGGCTCTCCTTGGGCGGATCGGCGGGGGTGGGGGAGGCAGCGGCAGCGGGCACGGCCCCGGCGGCGCTCGCCTCCGCGGCGGTCTCCGCGGCGGTCGCGGCGCGGCCGTAGTGGTCGCGTCCGAGGAAGGTGTTGGCCCAGGCGCTCGTCCGGCGGAGCGCATTGTCGACGAGAACCGGGTCGCGGTCGAGCATCGCCAGCTCCTCGCCGTACGGCTTGAGCCGCTCGTACGCCCGCACCCAGACGCAGCGCCGGGGCTGGACCTCGCAGATCCCGTCGTGGCTGCCGCCGCACGGCCCGTTGCGTTCGCCCTTCGGGCACTGGCTCTCCGGGCAGAGGTAGGCGACGTCGGGGAGCGAGCAGTCGCCGCAGTCGCGGCAGTCGAACAGCGGCACCTTCACGGCATGCTCGAGGATGTGGGCCGGGCGCGAGAGGTGGTACTTCTCGACCGTCTCGTAGAACCGGGCGGCGGCCCTGAACCCAGGCGTACCCTCGGCGAAGACGAGGTCGTGGGTCAACCGGTTCGCCTTGTACACCAGCGAGCCGCGCCGTCTCGCGCGCGCCCGCGATGCCCGCGTGATCGAGCGCGCGTAGCGCGGGTCGAGCTCGTCCGTGTTGAGCCCGCTCGCCGGGTCGCGACGGTAGGCGAAGAACGTCCCCTTCGGGCTGTACTGGAGCTCCCTGGCCAGCGCCGGCCAGTCGGGCGCGAAGGCGTCGGCGAGCGCCAGGATCCGGTCGACGTCGGCGGCCGGCAGCGAGTGGCCCGCCAGGTAGGCGCCCCGGAAGCCCATGCCCCGGGCGATCGCCACCTGCTTCGCGGCGAGCTCGAGGAAGAACGCCTTGCCCTTGTCCGCCCCGCCTGCCGCCTGCTCGATCACCGCGAGGAGCTCGTCGGAGACGACGCAGCCGGGGATCGCGTTCTCGTTGAAGAGGCGAGCCACCGTCCGCGTCAGGACGTACACGTTGGCGAGGACCGGCAGCTCGATCCCGTGGAGCCGCATCCAGCGCAGCAGCTCGTCCCACTTCCGGCTGTCGTAGCCGAGCTGCGGGATCACGAAGTTGGCCCCGACCCGGGCCTTGAGGTCGAGCTTGAGGTACTGGAGGATGACCTCGGCCTCGAGGCGCTTGAACGGCGAGACCGCCGTCCCCAGGTAGAACCCCGGGGCGTGGGCCTCGCCATCCGGCCCCGGCTCGTTGACGAGGTCGTGGTAGAGCGCGAGGAGGCCCACCGAGTCGACGTCGAACACGGCCTCCGACAGGCCGCCGGCCCCCTCCACCGGATGGTCCCCGGAGACGGCGAGGACGTTGCGGACCCCGCGCGCCTCGAGCTCCCAGGCGAGCGAGCGGAGCGCGTTGCGGCTCCGGTCGCGGCAGGCGACGTGGACGATGACGTCCTGCCCGCGGGCGAGCAGCTCCTCGGCAAGGGGCACGGGGCTCGCCATCGCGTGGCCGCCGGCGCTGTCGGTGATCGAGATCGCGGCGATCCGGGGATCGTCGGCGAGCGCGCGCGCGGCGGCGAGGCTCCGCTTGGCGGGCGCGTCGAGGGCGAGCCCCCTGGCGGGCACGATCTCGGTGACGGTCACGAACTCGTCGGACTCGACGAGGCGCGTGCGGAGGGGCTGCTTGGTCGTCACGGTTGAGCCTCCACGGGGGGCGCCAGCGGCTCGAACCGCAGGCCGTCGACGTACAGGTCGAAGAAGTCCGGCTGGGACTCGAGCTCGACGTGCTCGATCCGGCCGACGAACACCTCGAGGCGTTCGCGGGCGCGGCGGGAGAGGAGGAGGATCGCGGCCCCGCGGACCGACGCGTTGCCGTGGAGGACGACGCGCTCGGGCGCGACCGGCGGCAGCAGCCCGATCGCCTGCGCGTTGGCGACGTCGAGGTGCGTCGCGAAGCCGCCGGCCAGGTGGAGCGCGACGAGGTCGTCCGCTCGCAGGCCGAGCGTGCGCAGGAGGACGCGCATCCCCACCGCGTTCGCGGCCTTCGCCTGGGCAAGGTGGGCGGCGTCGGCGCGCGAGAAGGTGATGCCGCGCTCGGGCACGATCGCGACCCTGCGGGATCCGTCGACGAATCCCCCGGTCGGCGTCATCGCGCCCGACCGGCGCAGCTCGGCCAGGACGTCGACGAGGCCGGAGCCGCAGATCCCCTCGGGCTCGGCGTCGCCGATCGTTCGCACCGACCAGCGACCTCCGTCGAAGCGGGCGGCCTCGATCGCCCCCTCGGTTGCGGCCATCCCGTGGCGGACGAAGCCGCCGCCCTCGAAGGCCGGCCCGGCCGGGCTCGACGCCGCGAGGACGCGCCGCCCGTCGGTGACGATCACCTCGGTGTTCGTGCCGACGTCGACGAGCATCGCCGGCCCCGCGGTCGTCACCGGGCCGGGGCCGCCCCCGACGAGGCCCGTCGGCAGGAGGTCGGCCGCGGCGTCCGCGCCCACGTGGCAGGCGACGAGCGGCGCGCCCCAGACCCGGGCGCGCGGGTGGACGAGGATCCCGAGCTCGTGGGCGAGCCGTACGACGCTGGTGCTCGGCGCCGTCCCGCTCCGCCAGGCCGATTCCGTGACGCTGCGGAAGGGCAGCCGGCCGATCGGCGCCACGTCGAGGCCGAAGAAGAGGTCGCGCATCGTGGAGTTCCCGACGACCACGACCTCGAGGACGTCGTGGCGGTCGAGGCCCTGCTCGCGATAGATCCGGCCGAGCTCGTGGTTGAGCGCCCTCCGCAGGGCCCGCCGCAGCTCGCCCGGGCGCTCGCCTTCGTACGAGATCCGCCCGATGACGTCGCTCCCGCCGAAGCGCTGCGGGTTCTCGAAGGCGCCGACGGCGACGGGTCGTCCCGTCCGGAGGTCGAGGACCTGGAGGACGACGGTCGTCGTGCCGACGTCGAGGGCCACGCCCAGGAGACGCTCCCGGTCCGCGTCGACGTCCTCGCCGTGCCAGCGCACGCGGCCCCCGGCGACGGTCACGACCGGGTCGACCTCGAGCGGGGGGCCGTCGGGCGGCATGAGGATCCGCAGGCGGCGGCGCAGGACGACGAACTCGAGGTCGCCCCGCTCGGGCACACGCTCCACGATCGCGCGGCAGGCAAGCCGGTAGCCGGGGCCGAGGAACGCTTCCTGCTCGTCGGGCGGCGACAGGGCATCTCCGCCGCGGAGGATCTCGACGACGCATTCGTGGCAGCGCCCGGAGCGACGGCACGACGCCGGGACGACCATCGCGAGCTCGTCGGCCGCGTCGAACAGCGTCCCGCCGGGCACGAGCGGCACGCGGCGACCGGCGTGGACGAGATCGTGGGCCACGACAGCAGGATAGTGCGGGCGGTCGCTCCGGACCGGGGCGCATCGCCACGAGCCGACGGGCCGAACGGCCCTGGCCCGCCGGGACTTGACATCGGCCGCGAGAACCGGCAGATTACCGTTCGTGAACGCTTACCGAAATCCCGTCGATCCATTGGAAGCCCTCGGGGACGCCACGCGCCGGTCCATCGTCGAGGGCCTGCGCGGCGGCGAGCGAACCGTCGGTGACCTGGCAGCCTCGCTGCCGGTGAGCCGGCCGGCCGTCTCCCAGCACCTCGGCGTCCTCCGCGCGGCCGGCCTCGTCCTCGAGCGGCCCCAGGGAACCCGACGGTGGTATCGCCTCGACCCGATCGGCCTCGTGCGGCTGCAGGCACGGCTCGACCAGATGTGGGGGATCGAGGCGGCGGCCGCTGCCGTGGCGCCGGCCCCGCCGACGCCCACCGACGTGGCCGTCGAACGACCGACGCGCCCCGCGAGCGCTGCCCCGAAGACGGTCGAGCCCGAGCCGGACGAAGAGGCTCCGACCAAGGGCCGCAAGAAGCGCAAGAAGAAGGGCGGCCGCAAGTAGCCGACCGCCCGAGGCGCCGGGCCGTGGGACCCGGCCGATTTCGCCCCGCCCTCGTCCTCACCCGACTCGCCCGGCTCGGCTGGCCCTTCCAGGTCGCGTTCTTCACGGCGCATCGAGCCCTGCTCCGCGCCAGCGGCGGTCGCCTCGGTCGCTCGCTCGCGGGACGCCCGGTCCTCCTGCTGGAGACGACCGGACGGCGCACCGGTCGTCCCCGGACGGCGCCCGTGATCTACGTGCGCGACGGCGACGCCCTCGTCGTGGCCGGCTCGGCGAGCGGCCGAGACACGGACCCGGCGTGGGTCGGCAACCTTCGGGCCGATCCGCGGGCCCACGTCGTCGTCGACGGGGCGCGTCGGGCGGTCCGGGCCAGGCCGGCCGACCCGAACGAGTGGGCCCGCCTGTGGACCGCGCTCGACGACGTCAACAGCGGCATGTTCTCGCGCTACCAGGCGATCACGGACCGTCCGATCCCGATCTGGGTCCTCGATCCCGAGACCGCGGGGCCGGGTGCCCTGCAGGGGGCCATGGACGGCGCGAGGAAGGGAGCCGATGCGGCGCCCCTCGCGGGCCGGGTGATCGTCCTGACCGGCGCCACCTCGGGCATCGGGCTCGCCGCTGCCGAGGCGCTGGCCCGTCTCGGCGCCTCGCTGGTCCTCGTGGGCCGCGACGCGGCGCTGGCCCATGGTGCCGCGGTCCGGGTCGGCCGCGCCACCGGCAACCCCGCGGTCCGACCGCTCGTCGCGGACCTCGCCTCGCTCCGGCAGGTCCGGGCCCTCGGCGACGAGCTGGCCCGGCTGCCCCGCCTCGACGTCCTCGTCCACTGCGCCGGCGTCTGGCACCTGGGTCGCCGGGTCACCGTGGACGGGCTGGAGGAGACGCTCGCGGTGAACCACCTCGCGCCGTTCGCGCTGACGCGACGGCTGCTGCCGCTCCTGCGGGCGACGCCGGGATCGCGGGTCATCGTCGTCGGATCCCACGCGGCGTACGGCGGTCGCGTCCGCTGGCACGACCCGGGCTGGGAGCGCGGCCGCTACGGCCCGTACGGCGCGTACGCGCAGACGAAGGCGCTCAACGTCCTGTTCGCGCGGGAGCTCGCGCGGCGTGTGGCCGAGGCCGGTGGCGACGGCCCGCTCGCGGTCGCGGTCGCGCCCGGTGGCGTCCGCACGAAGCTGCTCCACGAAGCCGGCCCCGTCCTCCATGGCTTCATGAAGCTCTTCGCCGTCAGCCCGGCGCGAGGGAGCGAGACGCTGGTCTGGCTCGCGTCGGCGCCGGACCTGCCGCCGGACGCGGCCGGCGCCTGGTACTCCGCCCGGCGTCGCATGCCCTACCCGCCGGCGGCCGCCGACCCGGCCGCGGCCTCGCGCGCATGGGCGCTGAGCGAGCGCCTGCTGGCGACGTCCCCGGCCTGAGCTTGTCGGGCGCCCCGCCGCGCCGCCCCCGGCAGTGGCGGTCGGCGCCCCCCGGCGTCAGTGCGTGACGACCTTCGGCAGCGCCTTGGCCTGCTCGATCCAGCCGGCGACGACGTCCTCCGTCGGGAGGCGCCGGACGATGCTCCGGGCCGCGTTTGCCTCGGCCATCGTCGTGGCCAGGTTCGCCGGGTTCCGCTGCGCCAGCTCGGCGCAGGAGTCGACCCCGCTGGCCTCGAGGAGATCGGCGTACTCGGAGCCGACGCCCGAGATCCGGTAGAGGTCGACCTGGTTCGTCCACTTCAGGAGCTGGCCGGGGCCGATCCCGGTCGCGTCGGCGAGGGCGCGCCGTCCGGCGGCAGGCCCGGCCTTCTCGAGGAGGTCGTCCGTCGTCTGGACGCCGGCATCGCGGAGCTTCGCGCCGAGGACGGGACCGACGCCCTCGAGATCCTCGATCTTCATCGTGTGTGCCTCCTGGTGCGATCGACGCATGCCATGGGACGAGGCGTGAACACTCATTGTCTCGCCGCTCGGCGAGTGCCGGATGGCACCCCGAACGGGCCGGGTCGCCCCGGAGACGTGCGGAGGCTCCCTTCCGTCAGGCCGGGGAGAGAGCGCGCACGACCCAGGCGGCGAGGACGCGGGCGCAGGCGACGACCTCGGCGAGGTCGACGTGCTCGTCGGCCGCGTGGGCGACGCGGACGTCGCCGGGGCCGAACATCACGGTCGGCGTGGCGCCTTCCCGGACCAGGAGCCGCATGTCCGCGCCGTACGGCACGCCGACGAAGGGTGGTCGGTGTCCGAGGACGGACTCGGCGGCGGCCGCGAGCCCGACCGGCAGCGGGTGGTCGGCCGGGACCTCCGCCGACGAGAACCGGCCGCCGGAGATGCTCACCGTCGCGGGGTGGTCGCGCAGCCAGGGATCGGCGGCGCAGGCGCGCGCGACCACGGCCTCCAGCTCCGCGGCGGCCTCGCTTGCGACCTGGCCGGCTCGCACGCCGTACCGCCCCTCGGCGACCACGAGGTCGGGGACGGTGCTGGCCCAGTCGCCGCCCCGCACCGTGCCCAGGATGGTCGGGTAGGGGAGGCCGAGGGCCCGCATCTCGGGGCGCGTCGCGGCCGCGTTGCGGGCCGCCTCGTCCGCGCGCAGCGCCGCGTGCAGCACCTCGAGCTTCTCGATGGCGGAGACGCCCTCGCGGCGCATCGAGGCGTGGGCGGCCCGGCCGGGGACCTCGAGGCGAAACGTGATCGCGCCCGCCTGCACGGTGACGATCTCGAGCCGGGTCGGCTCGGCGATGACGGCGGCGTCGCCAACGTAGCCGGCCCGGATCGCGGCCAGCATCCCGGCCCCGCCGTCCTCCTCGGACGGGACCGCGACGACCGCGGCCTCGCCCGCCAGGTCGCCCGGCTCCACCGTGGCGCGCACCGCGGCGACGGCCGCGATCGCGGCCGCGAGACCGCCCTTCATGTCGCAGGCGCCGCGGCCGAAGACGCGGCCGTCGCGGACCTCGGGGACGAACGGGTCGAGGGACCACGCCTCCCGGTTGCCGGGCGGCACGACGTCGGTGTGCCCGACGAGGAGGAGCCGGGGCCCCGGCCGTGACCCGCGGAGGTGGCCGGCCGCGAGCGGCAGCGTCGTCCGCGGCCGCTCGGACCCCGGGAAGTCGGGGTCGGCGGCGAGTGCGACCGGATCGTCGTCCCAGGCCCGGACCTCGAGGCCGGCAGCGGCCATGGCGGCAGCCGCGACATCGCGCGCGGCGGACTCGTCGCCGGTCACCGAGGGAACGGCCACGAGCGCGAGGAGGTCGGCGAGGACCGCCGCCGGATCGACCGCGTCGGCCGCCCGCGCGGCGCGGACGGCCGGGCCGCGGGTCATGCCCGGCGCAGGATCGGGCGGGTCAGGCACGTCGGGCCGCCCGAGCCGTTGATGCCGATCTCGAGCGCCGCGTACGGGTGGACCTCGCAGCCGGCCGCCTCCAGGGCCCGCCGCGTGACGGGATTGCCGTCGGCGACGACGCACACACCCGGCCGCACCGCGAGGACGTTGCAGCCGAGCGTGGCGAACTCCGCGTCGGGGACCGGGACCGTCCGGATCCCGAGCTCCCCGAGCAGCTCCCACAGGCCGACGGGCAGAAGCGGCAGGTAGACGACGGCGAGGTCGTCGGCGACGGGCGAGATGACCGACAGCAGGTGGATGAGCTCCGCGTCGCCGCGCCAGTAGGGGACGTCGAACACGCGCACGTCGCCGCCCACGAGCGAGGCCAGCTGGCGGACGCCGTCCCCGTTCGTGCGCAGCGTCCGCCCGACGCAGAAGAGGTCGGGGCGAAGCCAGAACGTGTCGCCGCCGTCGACGGTCCCGGGCGCCTCGATCCGACCGGTGGTCGGAACGCCGCGGGCCGCCAGCCAGCGCTCCAGCTCCGCCTCCTCCCCGAGACGGGTCGGCTTCCCGGACCGCAGGGCGACGGCCCCGGCTTCGGTAACGAGGAGCGGGTCGTAGGCGTACACGAGGTCGGGGTGCGCCGTCTCCTCCGCCCCGAGCTCGTGGACGCGGACGCCCAGGCGGGCGAGCAGGTCGCAGAACGCGTCGTGCTCGCGGCGGGCGAGGTCCAGGTCGACCGGGTGGAGGAAGCCGTGCGCCGGGTCGTCGAAGGCGGCGCCGAACGCGCGACCCGGCCGCTGGACGAGGACGTCGCGCAGGGGCGCCGTCATCGAGCGGGCGCCGTAGGCAGCGAACGGGACGGCGTCGGGTGCCGGTCCGGCGTACGGCGCTGTCGGCTCGGCGGGCATGGACAGCAGGATAGCGCCCGCTCTGGTCGCCCGGGGTCAGGCCGTGGCCCGCTCGACGATCTTTCCGACCTCGTAGCCCGCCGCGGCCGCGTCGGCCGCCAGGCGGACGGCGAGGGCGTACGCCGCAGACAGGCCCGCCGGTGAAGCTCCCGAGGCCGGGACGGCGTCGCCGACGGCCACGAGCACGACGAGCCAGCGGAGGGCGGCATCGAACGATTCCCGGTTCACGTAGGCGACCCCGTCGTGGCGGTTCACGCCCAGCCAGCGGGCGAGGTCGTCGTCCGCGAACCACGCCCGCACGAGCCGGCCGGCCTGCTGACCGACAGGCGCCGCGAGCGCGTCGTCACCGGGGCGCGCGAGCAGATGGCGGACGGTGTCGACGGTCCACCAGGCCGCCCCCTCGTCGAGACCGCGCCAGCGGTAGGCGTCGGCGTAGACCCGCCCGAGCCGGGCGGCGTCGAACCAGCCCCGGGCGCGCCGAGCAGCCGGATCCGGCTCGAGGACGCCGGCGAAGGCGTCGGCCGCGAGCAGCCCGAGGAGGGCGCCCCAGGTCCCCGTGTCCGGCGGCAGCGCGGCGGCGACGAACGCGCGCGCCACGTCGGGCCCGGAGTCGGCGGCGGATGGTGCGAGGGCCGCGCCGAGGGCCGCCCGCAGGCGAGCGGCGAACCGGTCGGCGAGGGCGTCGATCTCGTCGTCGGGGACGGCCGGTCCGGCTGCCGCCCGGACCGCGCGCAGCGCGTCGCCGGCCCGGGCCCGCCACGCGGCGACCAGCCCGTCGAGGTCGGGCGGTGCCGGCTGGGCCGCCCGCACCCCCGGCTCGGCCGTCCGAGCCGTCGGCTCGGGCGCCGGGGGTTCGGGCTCGGCGGCGGTCGCCGCGCCGGCAGGCGCGGCTCCACCGGCCCCGGCGGCGGCCGCCAGGTGGGCGACCAGGGCCTCCGTGACGTCGCGCAGGAGGCCGTCGTTGACGAGGATGGCCGCGGCGTCGTGGAGCGGCCGCAGGCGGCGCTCGGCGAGGGCGCCCTCGACGCTCGGCACGCCGGCGCCGCCGAGGTCGCCGGCGAGCGCCCGGTGGTGGCCGGCCGCCTCGCCGGGCACCTCGCGCCAGTCGAGGAGCACCCGCGTCGCGTAGGCGTCGAGCTCGACGCGCAGGCCGCGGTCGCGCAGGTCGCCGACCTCGCGGATGTACTCCAGGCCGTCGACATGGTCACGGAAGACGACGACGGCGCCGGGATCGGCCGACAGGCCAAGGCCCTCGGCCAGGGTGCTGCGGACGAGGTGCTTCGAGCCGTCCGGCTGCTTGACGGCGAACGCGACCGAGTCCTTGATCCGCCCGTGCATGGACCCGAACCGGTTGTGGTAGACGACGAGCGACCGCTGGCCGCCGCTCAGGTTGGAGTAGGCGAGGACGTCCTCGTTGACGTGGCCGGCGTCGTCGACGACGTCGTAGAAGCGGAAGTCGCGGACCTCCGCGAAGAGGCGGCGCCGGTGGAAGAGCGGGAAGAGCTGCCACTCGTGGCGGGCGACGAGCCCGTCGTTCGGCCGCTCGTCCCAGTAGGCCCGGCGGAACTCCATCCCGTACTTCTCGGCGTAGCCCTCGACCTGGCCGTGGCCGACCATCGGGAGCCCCGGCATCGTCGCCATCACCGTGGCGACGCCGAAGTACTTGTCGCCGGTCCCGAACTGCTCGATCGCCGTCTTCTCGTCCGGGTTGTTCATGAAGTTGACGTAGCGCTTGAGGATCTCCGGGTCGAACTCGAGGGTGTTCTTCACGAGGAGCCGGTAGTCGGCGTTCTTCTCGTCGCGGAGCATGTGCATGAAGGCGCTGTTGTAGACGCGGTGCATGCCGAGCGTTCGGACGAAGTAGCCCTCCATCATCCAGAAGGCCTCCGCCAGGAGCAGCGTGTCGGGGACCTCGGCGGCCACCCGGTCGACGACCTCGCGCCAGAACTCCTCCGGCATCGCCGCGTCGAAGGCGGCCGTCGTCATGGCGCTCTCGGCCCGCGACGGGATCGCGCCGCCCTGGCCCGGCTCCGGGTACCAGAGGCGGGCGACGTGCTTCTTCGCCAGCGTCATCGCGGCGTCGAAGCGGATGATCGGGAAGCGGCGGGCGACGGCGAGGATCGTCTGGATGACGGCCTCGCGGACCTCCGGCTTCAGGTAGTCGAGCTGGGCGGTGTCGTTCCACGGCATGCTCGTGCCGTCGTTGCCGTGGTAGATGAAGCGGACGTCGCCGGTCCAGCGGTCCTCCCGCCGGAAGACGACGGCCGCGTCGCTCGAATCCCAGTAGTGGTCCTCGATCTGGATCGCGACGCGCGTGTCGTCCGACAGGTCGGCCCCGCCGTAGGTGTAACCCGGATACGGGCTGTCGGATCGGGCGAGGAACCAGTCGGGGTGCTCGACGACCCAGCGGGAGTCGATCCCCATGTGGTTCGGCACCATGTCCGAGGCGAGCCGGATGCCGCGGGCCCAGGTCCGTTCGCGGAGGTTCTCCCAGGCCGCCTCGCCCCCGAGGTCCTCGGCGATCGCGTAGTCGAGGAGGGAGTAGGCGGAGGCGACCGCGTCGGGGTTGCCGCGCATCTGCTTGATCCGCGCGCTTGCCCGGCTGCGCTCCCAGAGCCCGATGAGCCAGAGCCCGGTGATGCCCCAGCGAGCGAGGCGGTCGAGCTCCTCGTCGGGCACCTGGTCGAGGCGCCGGATCTCGCGCCCGTACGTCCGGCTGAGCTGGTCGAGCCAGACGTACGAGCTCTTCGCCATGAGGACGACCCGGGGCATCCAGTCCTTGTCCTCGGAGAAGCGCTCCGCCTCGCCCGGGCCGCCGATCCCCGGCGCTCCGCTGCCGGCGCCGCCGCCGGTCCCCGGGTGGAAGCGCATCCAGAGGGCGCGCTCCTCCTCGGCGGCCACGTCGAGCCCGGTCACGATCCGATCCAGGAGGGCCCCGAACCGGTCGCCGAGGTAGGCGGCGAGGAAAGCGCCCCAGTGGGCGCGGATCCAGCGCAGCTGCCCGACCAGTGACGCCGGCTCGGCGAGCGCCGGGGCGCGCAGCATCGTGACGAGGTCCTGGCGCTCGGGCCCGAACGGCGGACGGGTCCCGAAGAAGCGACCGAGCTCCTCGACCACGGCCCGGTACGCGGTCGAGCGGGCGAGGTCGTCGTCGGCGAAGAGCTCGCGATACGGGGCGAACGCGGGGTTGGCGTTCTCGAGCCAGCAGGCGGCCAGCTCCTCGAGCGCGATCTCGCGGTTGGGCGTGCCCGCGGTCTCGCGGGCGAGGTAGGCCTCCGGCGTGAGCTCGCCGCGGTGCACCGCGAGCGGGGGGAAGTCGGTCGTGAAGCGCACGAGCGCGGCGTCGACCGCGGGTGCACCCAGCGTCTCGTCGAGGTGGTCGAGGGCGTCGTCGATCGCCTCGGGGTCCTCGTGCTCGCGGTAGATCGCGACGACGGCGTGGAGGACCTCGTCGATGAGGCCCATCGCGTTGAGGGCGGCCGGCGCCACCGGCGCCGCCTCGCTTCCGGCTTCGCGCGCGGCGGCGGTCATCGCGGCGGCCAGCCGTCGGACCGCCTGCAGGTTCGGCAGGATCGCGTTGCCGGACAGCGTGAAGAGCCCCTCGTCGACGCCGTACGCGGCCCGCGCCTCGCGGCGGACGTGCAGCTCGCGGACCTGGTGGATCACGCTGCCTCCTGGCTGGGGCGGTTGGCGACCCGCGATCGGGTCATGGTGTCACCGGGATGCCGAACAGGCGTATCTCGCTGATGGCGACCGACTTCGACGGGCTGCCCTTGGCCGTGGTCCGCCGTGACGCGTACGTGTCGACGATGGTGATCCGCAGGCGCGTCGCGCCGACGATCCCGAGCTCGGGCGGGATGTCCACCCGCTGGGCGCCGAGGACGTCCTGGAGCGCGAGCGGGACGGGCTCGCCGCCGTCGAAGGAGACGGTCACGTTGCGGGGCCGATGGTTCCCGAAGTACCGCGGCTCGTCGCGCTGCCAGCCGCCCCAGATCTGGATTCGGGTGACGGCGGCGGGCGCGAACGTCAGCTCGACCCAGGCCCCCTCCCGGTCCCGGGCCTTGCCGATCCACGCCGATGCGGGCGAGCCGTCGTGGAGGTTCTTCGCTGCGCGGTTGCCGGCGAGCCGGCTCGACGCGCCCGAGGTCGCGATCGCGAGCCCGACCGACGCGCCGGGCGGAACGGTCGCGGGAGCGGCGGTCGGCGTCGTCGTCGGGGCGGGTGTCTCCCCCGGCGCCGGGGTCGCGGCCGGGCTGGTCGGCGTGGCCGCCGCGGGGCCGGTCGAGGCCGGGGTCGCGGACGGCGTCGCCGTGCCCCCGCCCCCGAGCCCGCCGGCGACGACGAACGCGACGCCGCCCCCGACGAGGAGGAGGGCCGCGAGGCCGGCCACGAGGGGCAGGCGCGAGCGCCCCCCGCGGTCGTCGGGCGCCCCCCCGGGCGCCTTCGCGGGTGGCGTCGGCGCCGTCGCCACGGGGACCGGGGCGGTGGGGAAGTCCCAGGCCGGCTTGGCCGGACCCCGCGGCGGTGCCGGCGGCACGGCCGCTGCCGATGGGTCCCCTCCTGCCGTCGGGCCCGCGGACACTGCCGCCGGGGCAGCGGTCGTCGCGGCGGTCCCGGCGCCAAGGCGCTCCCCGCACGAGATGCAGAACGTGCGACCGGCGGGGTTGACGCGGCCGCAGACGGCGCACGTCGGCGCGGCCGCGGCGGTGACGGCCGCGGCGCCGGCACCGGCGGTCGGGGGGGCGGGGAGTTCGGGCGGCGGCGCTGCCGGAGCCTCGGCGATCGTCGGCTCGTCGTCGGCGACGTCCTGGGGCGTGCCGGGCTGGGCCGCGGCATCGTCGGCAGCCTCCTCGGCGGCGAACTCGAGGAACGCGCCGCAGGCCCCGCAGAAGGCATCCCCGGCGATGTTCTCGGCGCCGCACTTGCCGCACGTCGTCATCGTGGCCGCTGCTCCTCATCTACCCCCGTGTCGCGCCGATCGTAGCCCACGGGCCCGCAGCCGACCATGCCCCGACGACGCCCGCGGGCCGGCGGCCGCGACCGCGTCAGCGGCGGAGGATGATCGGGTCGCCCGGCGTGGCCGCGAACGTCTGGATCAGGCCGCTCGTGGGCGGCTCCGCCGTCGGCGTCACGACGAGGAAGCGGGCGGATGCCGGGGCGACCGTGAGCCCGGGGACCGTCGCCGTCGCCCGCAGGTTGCGCCGGCCCTCGATGTCGCGGGGGAGCACGAGCACCTGCGTCGTGAACCCGCCGGCGCCGTCCGAGACGACCGGCACGAGCGGCTGCGCCGTGATCCCCACCGACCACTCGAGCGTGATCGGCGCGTTCGGCGGGAAGCCCGTTCCCGTGGCGATCGCGACGATCCCGGGCGGGCCCCGCTCCGGGCTCACCTCGAGGCGGGCCTTGCCGACCGAGCCCACGAGGCGCACGACGACCGGGTCGCCGGCGTCGCTCCGGATCGCCAGGTTCGCGACCCGGTCGCCGTTCGCCGTCCCGATGAACGTGACCTGGACCTGGCAGGCGCTGCCCGGCGCGAGCGTGGCGCCGCTGCAGGGGTTGTCGCTGACGAAGAAGTCGCCATCGTCCCGGCCGCCGATCGTGATGTCCCCGATGCGGGCCGCCGTGATGCCGGTGCTGCGGATCGTGGCCGGCCGGGCCACGCCGAGCGAGCCGAGGACGACCGACCCGAAGTCGACCGGGTTCGGCTCGGCCGCGATCCGCGGGGGGCGGATCCGGACGAAGACGTCGGGCACGTCGCCGTTGCGGTCCCGCCCGACGAGGTTCGTCGCGAGCGACGTGAAGGCGACGTACTGGCCGGTGGAGGAGATCGAGGGGAACATGCTGTAGCCGTTGGCCTCGGCGTCGTTGCCGCGGGCGACCGAGACGCGGGTCGTCCGTCCGGCGGCGCGGTCGCGGACGAAGATGTCGCCGGCAACGTAGATCTGGCCCCGGGCGATGAAGGCGACCGACGTGCGGCCGCCCGTCACCAGACCCCCGGTCGTGTCGCCCGGCACGAGGTTCGTCGCCAGCGACGCGAACGCGACGGAGCCGCCGTCTGCCGTGACCGCCGGGAAGGCGCTGGCGTCGCCGCCCGGCGTCCCATCCGACGAGCGGGAGACGAGCTCCACGTCGTCGCTCCCCGCCGACCAGGCGTAGACGTGGATCGACTCCGCCGCGACGCCGTCGACGAGGTCGCTGGCGCCGCTTGCGAAGGCGACCACCCGGCCGTCGGCGCTGATCGCCGGGGTGAGCCCCGGCCCGTTCGACGCCTGCCCGCCCTGCCCGTGGCTGACGAGGACTGTCCGCCCGGCGGTGCGGTTGCGGAGGTAGACCTGGCGGACGTCGGTCCCCTTCACGCCCTCCACGAACTGGATGCGCGCGGAGCCGGCCGTGAAGGCGACGAGCCGGCCGTCGCCCGAGACCGCCGGCTGGCCCGCGTCGCCGGTCCGGGCCCCGATCGGGCGGTTGTCGACGTCGACCGAGATGACCTCCCAGGCACCGGCCGCCCGGTCGAGGACGAGGACCTCCGTCGTCTCCGAGCCCTGCGCCCGGACGGCGAGGACCTGCCCGTCGTCGCTGAGCGCCGGCTGGTCGGGGAAGTAGTACTCGCGCGGGAGGCGCGGCAGCTCGACCTCGCGGCCGCTCGTCCGCTCGACGAGGACGACCTCGGTCGGGTTCTCCCCGTCGATCGACCGCGTGTAGGCGACCCACCGTCCGTCCCCGGAGATCGTCGGGTGCTGCAGCGGGCCGTTCGAGTCGGGCCCGTCGAGCACCGTCGTGGTCCGCTCGCGGCGGTCGCGGACCGCCACCTGGTTGCCGCGGTCGGCGCCGACGTTCTGGAGGAAGACGACGAAGCGGCCGTTCGCGGAGATCGTCGGCGGCCCGAACAGGTCGGCGACGCCGCTGCCGGGCGTCGCCGACAGGGCGCCGAGGTCGCGCTGCGGCGTCGAGATCAGCTCGTTCGAGCCCGGTGTCTCGACCGATCCCGGCGGCAGCGCGGCCGGCGCCGCCGGCACCGCCGGCCGGGGCGGCAGCGGGCCGGCCAGCGCGCTCCCGGCCAGGACGGCGACGAGCGCCGCGGCCGTCGCCGTGGCGAGGACCCGGGTCCGGCGGCCCGGAACGGCGGACATGGCCGTCAGGGCTTCGAGAACCCGGAGTAGAAGACCGACGGGTCGCAGGGCCCGGCGTCGCAGTCGACGACGAGCGTCATCGTCTCCCCGGCCTGGAACACGACCGGCGTCACGTAGTGGAAGTCGAGGTCGCGGAAGTTCTCCAGGCGGAGCTTCGCGACCGCCAGCGGCCCGCGGCGCAGCTCGAGCGTCCCGGCCCGCCCGTTGGCATTGGCGAACACGAGGTCGGTCAGGTAGAAGACCTGGTCGAAGGTCCGGCTCGACGGGTACGACCCGTCGACGGCGAGGCGTCCGTCGCCCGGGACCCCCTCGCCGACGGGCGGCGGGGTCGGCGTCGGCACCGGCGTCGGCGTCTCGCCGGGCGGCGGCGTCGGGCCGGGCGTGGCGGGGGGCGCCGGGGTCGCCGGGGCGACCGGGGTGGGCTTCGAGCCGTCGGGCAGCGTCGGCAGCGGCGTGATGCCCGCGTCCTCGAGGGCCGCCGTGGCGGCGCTCTTGATCGCCGGCTGGAGGAGGGTGAGCCAGATGATCACGAGGGCGACGATCCCGAGGAGGAGGGCCACCAGCGCGGGGATGAGCCAGCGCGGCAGGACCGCCTCCTGGAGCAGCGAGCCGTCGAGGACGATCGGCGTCGTGCCCTCGCCCTCGACGGCCACCTTGAACGGCCGTGTCTTGGGCTGGCCGCGCCAGAATCGCTGGCGGGGCTTGACCCGCACCTTGGCGAAGCCCGCCGTCCCGGGGTCGACGACGAGACCAGGCGGCTCCACGTCGAAGCGGAGGAGCTGGTCCTGGTCGCCGGCCGTCACCGTCGCGTTGAGGCGGCTGTTGCCGCGGTTGTCGACGGCGATCTCGTGGGTCGCGCCGCGGCTCCCGCGTGATGTCCGCGGGACGAGCTCGGCGAACGTGTCCTGGAACGCGCCGACGGTGAGGACACCCTCCTCGACCGCCGACCCGGCCGGATCCTCCTGCGAGCGGGCGCGAACCCCGAACGGCAGCTCGCCGGTCTGCGTCTCGGCGGCGCGCGGCGGCCGGAAGAAGACGGTGGCGGTTCCCTCAGCCCCGGGGAAGAGCGACAGCGTCGCCGGTTCGGCGGCGGTCCAGGCCCCCGGGTCGCCGAGGATGTCGATCGTGAACTGGTCGACGACGGTGCCGGTGTTCTTCACGGTCACCGTGCACGTGGCGACGGCTCCCGGCTGAACCTCGACGGTCTTCGCGGACAGCGTGACGAGTGCTCCCATGGCGACCGAGTGTACGAGCCGTCGGGCGGCGACGCCATAGGCAAACAGGGGTCGTCGGTGGTCCTGGCGGGCCATCGTGGCGAGCGAACCGGGGCAGATCGACTGCCCGATCGGACGCCCGTTAGGTGGGCGTTAGGTGCCCGTTAAGGCCCCGGCGCCACGATGCCGGCATGCCGGCAGGGAGGTCGGCCATCGCAGGGGGATCGATCGCATGTCGCCGAGCGCCACCGTTCACGCCCTCCACCCCGTTCCGGACGACCGGATCCCCGTCGCGATCGCGACCGCGGACCCCGTCTCGCGCGCCGGCCTCGCCGCGCAGCTCCATGGCCAGCTGGGAATGGAGGTCGTCGACGCGATCGATGCCGGGGAGCCGGGTGTCGTGGTCGTGGTCGCCGACGAGGTCGACGAGGAGACGACCCGCGAGATCCGGGCGCATCGCGGCGCGGGCCAGGAGCGGATCGTGCTGCTCGTGGCGAAGGTCGACGACACGGGTCTGCTGGCGGCCGTCGAGGCCGGGGTGAGCGGCGTCGTCCGGCGGAGCCAGGCGACGCCCGGCCACCTCGCGGCGGCGATCGGGTCGGC
The DNA here is from genome assembly GCA_963736545.1 of uncultured Chloroflexia bacterium. Lineage (GTDB taxonomy): Bacteria > Chloroflexota > Limnocylindria > Limnocylindrales > CSP1-4 > CTSoil-043. The sequence goes on along the minus strand of CAVTPA010000001.1, from coordinate 1,232,050 downwards.
GGCAGCCGGCGAGGGGACGTTGCCGCCGGACCTCCTCGGGCGGCTCCTCTCGCAGGTCGGCAGGCTCCAGCGGCAGGTGCTCCACCCGCGCGGGCTCACGTTCGCCGGCCTGACCGAGCGCGAGGTCGCCGTCCTCCGCCTCCTCGCCGACGGCCACGACACGGCCGAGGTGGGACGCCGGCTCTACTTCTCGGAGCGAACGGTGAAGAACGTCATCCACGACGTGACGTCGCGCCTCGACCTGCGCAACCGGACGCACGCCGTCGCCTACGCGATCCGCCAGGGCCTGATCTGACCGCTTCACCGGTCAGGACCATCGGGTCTCCGTTGACCTTCTGGCCCATTGCGCCATCGAGCGCGCCGTTCCACGATGGGTCGTCACTCGTCAGCGGAGGTGACCTGTTGTCCAAGCACCCCTCTGTCCGGCAGCTCGCCTTCCGTGCGGCGCTCGGGCCGATCGAGCCGGTTGTCGGTCGGCTCTCGGATCCGGTCGTGGTCGCGCGCTTGGCCTCGATCCTCCTGCCAGCCGAGGAACGGGTCTACGCGGGCAGCGCGGGCAACTTCCACGACAGCGACCTCAACAGCGCCATGTACCCAGTGCGATGGAGCGGATTGCTCGCCGCCGAGCGCGCGGGCGCAGCTCATCTGCTCGACAACTGCGTTCCGCCGGGGGCACTCTGGGGCTGGGAGGTCGATGACCCGACGTGGGCTGCGGCGCTCGACGCACTCGACGTGGCAATGCGCGTGGCGATCCTCGACATGGAGGGCCTGCCGGTCACGTCGGGCATGAGGGCCGCTCACCGGCTGGCCCTGGAAGTCGCCGGGGCGTCGCTCGAAGCCGCCACGTCCTGAGCCAGCTGACGGGTTCGGCGAGTTGAGGGGGCGTTCGGCTCGGCCGGCGCCGCGCGTCCGCCTCAGGGGACCTTGGTCACCTCGTCGATATTGGGGTTGATGTTCGTCCCCGTGTTGCGGCCGTGGTCCGTCGTCGTGTCGAAGGTGTCGTTGTCGGCCTTTGCCTGGTCCACGATGTCACCGAACTCGGTGTTCGACTCCTGGAGCGTCTTCTTCGCCAGGATCTTCCCGTGGGCCCCGGCGAACGACTTGACGTCCGTCGCGACGTGGCCGGCCTCGTGGGCGGTGATGGCGACCTTGAACCGGTCCCACTCGGCCTTCTGGTTCGTGGTCGCGGAGGGTCGGTCGCTCCACTCCGGCAGCTCGACGACCTGGGTGACCGTGACCTGCGCGTGCACCATCCGCTTCCCGTTGTCGGCCGACACGAGGTCGGGCGTCGTGATCGTCGCGCCCGCCTCCTTGCGGGCGCCCACCGTCTCGGCCGCGTTGCGGAGCGTGCCCGAGACGGTGTAGGTCGACGGCGACGGGGGCCCGACCTTCGTGAACGAGGACGTCGGGACGGGCGGGGGAGCCGGGGCGCTGTCGCCCTCGCCGAGCGGCGTCGCGCCCTCGCCGGCTGCCGTTGCCTCGGCGGCGGGTTCGGCGGTGGGTTCGGCGCCGAGGACGTCGGACTCCCCGGCATGGCGGTAGCTCGGCCCGGTCCGCTGCGATGCGCCCGGCGCCAGAGGCCCGCCCGTCAGCAGGCTCGACACGGCACGGTTGCCCGCGGATCCCTGGAGCTGTCCGGCGGAGCGCCGAACGATGGCCTGGCCGCCCCTCGCGCCGTGGGCCGTTGTGGCCGCCCAAGCAGGCAGGCCGGGGCCGAGGAGGTGGCGCCCGGCGGGGGCGTCGGCGGTCGCGCCGGCGACTGGTGCGGACCGCTCGCGGCGGCGAGCGGCGACAACGGCTTCGACGTCGTGGTCGGGCTGGCTGCTCACCCGGTCGCTCCCGGGCCCTGCGGCACCGCCCCGCGGCGATCCGGTCTCACAGGAGGAGGTGCTCTTCCTCCTCCTCGCGGCGAACCCGCTGGACTGCGAGCTCCTGCAGCTCCTCTTCCTCGTCCTCCTCCTGGCGCTGGACCGCCAGCATCTGGAGCTCCTCCTCCGGCTCTTCCTCCTGCCGCTGGACCGAGGAGCCGCCGCCCACCGAGGTCGTGCCGGCGTCCGGGGCGCGACCGGACGACATCACGGCGTTGGCCGTGCTCTCGGCCGCCCGCTCGAAGCGATCGGATGGGTCGGAGACGCTGATGCCGCCGGGCGACGGCGTTCCGTCGACCGGGCCCCGGCGCTGCTGGACGACGTGCGTCAGCTCGTGGGCCAGCGTGCGCTCGTGCGACCCCGCTCCGGGGGTGTGGCCCTCGCCGAGGACGATCTCGTTGCCGACCGTGTACGCATGGGCATCGACGGCCTGCGCCGAGGCGGCCGCGGAGGCGCCCGTGTGGACACGGACGTCGGAGAAGTCGGTGCCGAAGGACGCCTCCATCCGCTGCCGGACGGCACCGTCGAGCGGCTGGCCCGCGCCTCGTCCGATCACGTCCTTGACCGGCGATTCCTGCTCGCCGTCGAGGACGGAGGCGACGCCGGCGTTGCCCGCCGCGCGCTGGAGGCGGAGGACGGAGGCCGGGGCGAGCGCGTCGGTGCGGCCGGTGGCCGCCGCCCTGGCGGCGAGGTCGGCGGACGCCCCGTCGGCCTGCTCGCGCGTCGCGGCGTGCGCCTTGCCCGCCTCGAGGGCCTCGATCTCGTACGAACGCATCCGGGCGTCCTCCCCTGGTCGGCCGGCGTGCCGGCGCGGTTGCCGCGCGTCCCGTGCAGGCGCACGACCGCGCAGCGGCAGCATCGCGCGCCCGGGCGGCTGCATCAAGGTCCGATCGGGCAGAACCGGCAGGGCTCGCGGGCGATCGGCGATGGCGACGGCCGACGGCCACGGAGATGTACGGCGAGTCCGCTCGACGGTGCCGCTCAGCGCGACGCTCGGTCGACCGCGCCCTGCAGGTCCGCCGCGTCGCGATCGCCCTCGCCGGCGACCTCTCGGACGAGCCGTTCGCCCTCGGCAAGGGCCTCGTTGATCGACCCGACGGCGGCGCTTGCCGACTGCTGCGCGGCGACCCGGATCCCGGCCGCGCCGGTGGTCGCGGTGGCCTCCAGCGCCGCGATCGAGGCCGCGGCCTGGGCCGCATTGGCCCGGGACTCGGCAAGGACGGACTCGATCGCGAGCTTCGCGACGTCCCGCTCGAGTCGGACGATCTCGTTCGTCGAGGCGTGGCGCTTCCGGACCTTGGTTCGCCGCTTCGCGATCGTCTTCAGCCACGTGCGCGCGCTGGTGCGGAACCGACGCCTGCCCTTGGCCGTGGTCAGGTGGGGTAGCCCGTTGGCCACGGCCTGGCCGACCATCGCCGACGCGCCGGCCAGGCGGCCCATCGCCATCGACCGGGCATTCCGGAGGATCGCGATCGCGAGGGAGACCATTGCCGTAAGCCGGGATCGGGCGGCGCCGACGCGGCGGCGGACCTCCGCTCGGGCGCTCGCGAGACGTTCGCGCAGCGATGTGACCAGGGCGTTGACCCCGGCCAGGATCGCCGCGAGGATCCCCTCGAGCGCCGGGCCGATGGTGCCGGCCACGAACGCGATCGCCCGGGCAACGGCTTCTCGGACGCGCGCGATCCCGTTCGCGAGCACCCGGGCGGCCGTCTGCCGGAGGCGGTCGAGCGCGTTTCGGGCCGGCGCCAGCAGGCTCGACAGGAAGCGCAGGACGGCCTCGCCGACTCCGCCGAGCGCCGACCGCAGGCGACTGCCGAAGGACCTCGCCAGCCCGATGGCACCGCCCAGCGCGGTCCGCGCCCACCGCAGCGCCGTCCCGACGGCGCCGGCGACGCCCTGGATCGCAGTGCCGATCATCGAGATGATCCGCGAGCCGGCCCCCGAGAGGCGCCCCAGGACGCGCGACATCGCGTCGAGGATCCGGGGGGCGATGCCCATGAGGGCAACCCTCCACGTCACCCGGTGGTCCTGCGCGCTCTGCATCGCCTGGGTCTGGGCCGTCGTGGCGACGGCGAGCGCGGCCGCGGCGGAGACGGAGAAGTCGCTGGATGCCTGGGCGCTCATCCCGGCCGCGGCGCGGCCCGCCGCGTCCAGGATCGCGACCTGGGTCGCGTCGCCCGCCGGGTCGCCCGGCTGAGCCTGGGGCTCGGTGCCGGGCACGAGCTCGCCCGCCGGGCCCGCGCCGATCGGAGCTTCCCCGACGACCTCGGGCGCGGCCCCGCCGCCCGTGATGCCCTCGAGCAGCCGGCCGATCCCGCCGCCGGCGTCCCCGCCCTCCGGTGCCTTCGCCCCCTCGGGTCCGGCCCCGGGTCCGGCCCCGCCGCCCGTGATGCCCTCGAGCAGCCGGCCGAGCCCGCCGCCCTCGGGTCCGGCCCCGCCGCCGACGCTCCCGACGACGTCGCCGACGACGGACCCGACCGCGCCGACGACCGGACCCGCGATGCCGCCCAGGACCTCGCCGACGACCCCGCCGGCGGGCGCGGCGCCCGTCTCGCCCGTCTCCCCGCCTTCGGGCGCCTTCGCGCCCTCGGGTCCGGCCTCGGGTCCGGCCCCGCCGCCGACGCTCCCGACGACGTCGCCGACGACGGACCCGACCGCGCCGACGACCGGCCCCGCGATGCCGCCCAGGACCTCGCCGACGACCCCGCCCGCGGGGCCCGCCCCTGCCTCGGCGCCCTGCGGCGCCTTCGCTCCCTCGGGTCCGGCCCCGGGTCCGGCCCCGGGTCCGGCCCCGCCGCCCGTGATGCCCTCGAGCAGCCGGCCGAGCCCGCCACTGCTCGCTTCGCCGCTCTCCGGCGCCTTTGCGCCATCGGGTCCGGCCCCGCCGCCGACGCTCCCGACGACGTCGCCGACGACGGACCCGACCGCGCCGACGACCGGACCCGCGATGCCGCCCAGGACCTCGCCCAGCACCCCGCCCGCGGGGCCCGCCCCCGCCTCGGCGCCCTGCGGCGCCTTCGCTCCCTCGGGTCCGGCCTCGGGTCCGGCCCCGCCGCCCGTGATGCCCTCGAGCAGCCGGCCGATCCCGCCGCCGTTGGCTTCGGCCGGCCCGGCCGCCTCGCCGCCCTCCGGTGCCGTGGTTGCCTCCGGCCCGGGGCGCTCGTCACGAGCCGGGGCCGCGCCGCCGCCGGCAGCCGAGGTGCCGGCGAGCGCCTCGGCGAGCTCGTCGCCGAGCATGAGTGCGCGCTGGACGGGCGGAGCGCCCGTCGCCAGGCGGCTCGCGACGGCGCGGTTGCCGGCGAGGTGCTGGGCGCGCACGACGGCAGCCGGCGTCATCACCGCGGGCATCTCCCGGGTCGCCGGCGACGGGAGCGAGATCATCTCGAGGGCCCTTGCGTCCACGGCATCGGACGGGGCGGCGTGCGCCCTCGGCGCCACGCCCGGCATCTCGGAGCCGACGTCGAGCTCGTCACGTCGGGCCGGGCGCATGCGGGATCGCGGCGGCATCGGGGTCTCAGCCCACGATCGCGAACCAGGGCCCGAACTCCGCCTCCACGCACAGGCGGCCCAGCTTGCGGTACTCGCGGGCCGTCTCGCGGACGAGGTCCTCCATCGTCATCGCCCGGCCCGCGTCGGCCGCGAGGAACGCCGCCCCCACGGCCACGTTGCGGATGTTGCCGCCGGACAGCGTGAAGCGGCGGGCCAGGAAGTCGACGTCGATGTCGTCGGCCTTCGGGACGCCGGCCGAGAGGTTGCGGACCCAGAGCCGGCGCCGGTCCTCGATCTCGGGGAGCGGGAAGTCGACGATCGCGTCGAGCCGCCGCAGGAACGCCTCGTCGACGTTCGCCCGGAGGTTCGTCGTCAGGACCGCCATCCCGTCGAACTGCTCCATCCGCTGGAGCAGGTAGGCGACCTCGACGTTGGCGTAGCGGTCGTGGGCGTCCTTGACCTCGGAGCGCTTGCCGAAGATCGCGTCCGCCTCGTCGAAGAGGAGCACGCCGTTCACCCGGTCGGCCTCGGTGAAGACGCGGTCGAGGTTCTTCTCGGTCTCGCCGATGTACTTGTCGACGACGGTCGACAGGTCGATGACGTAGAGGTCGAGGCCCAGCGCCCCGGCGATGACCTCCGCCGACATCGTCTTGCCGGTTCCGGAGTCGCCGGCGAAGAGCGCCGTCACCCCTCGGCCCTTCAGGGAGGTCCGCGACAGACCCCACTCGTCGAGCACCAGGTCGCGGTGGCGGGCGCGGCCGGTGAGCTCGCGCAGCTGCTGGACCGTGCCCGCGGGCAGGACGAGGTCGTCCCAGGCGACGCGCGGCTCGACGCGCCGGGCCAGCCGCTCGAGGCCCGCGGCGTTCTGGGCCCGCGCACCGGCGGCCACGTCGGCGACGTCGAGGCTGCGCCCGGCTGCCGCGGCGGCGAGCCGGCCCGCCTCGGCCGCCCGGGCGACAGCCTCCGGGGCGAGGCGGAACGGAAGCGCCGCGACCGACGCCCCGACCTCGGGCGAAGCCGTGACCGGCAGCGCCGCGAGCCAGACCGCCCGCCGCTCGGCCGCCGGCGGCAGGTCCGCGTCGAGGAGGAACGGCACGGTCCGCGACCACGCCGGGTCCCATCCGCGCGACCCGTGGAGGACGACCGGGCAGCTCGCCTCGCCCCAGGCGCGGATCGCACCCGCGCCGCGCTCCGCGAGGAGGTCGAGCGGGCCGGCCACGAGGCCGGTGCCGCGCAGCCGCGCCTCCCGAATCGCAGCGGCCGCGATCTCCCGCGAGTCGTCGCCGGGCGCCAGGCGCCCGAGGTCGACGACGACCGGCGGCGGCCCCACCCGCCCGAGGGCCCGCGCCGCGACCGTCACGGCCGCAGTCCCGATTCGCTCGCGGACGTAGGCCAGCCGGGCGCCGGCCCGGAGCCCTCCCTCGAGCGCGTCCGTCCCGGCCGCGTCGTGGGCGACGGGGAGGAGCGCCAGGGCCTCGACGGCGGGGTCCGGCGACGCGTCGCCGAGGAGGTGGGCCGCGACCCGGTCCGGCACCCGGACCGACCGGGTGAGGAACGGCCGGTCCGGCTCCTCGACCACGAGCAGCCCGCCGGCGACGAGCGGGGCGAGCTGGCCGAACCGGGCCCGGCCCGGCCCGGAGCCCTCCCCGGCCCCGGACAGCTCGAGGGCCAGGCCGACGCTCGCCCGGCGCCGCGAGACGTCATCGTGGAGGTAGCCATAGAGCCGCTCGAAGCGAGGATCCAGGTCCGGGGCCAGGGCGACGAGGAGGAGCTCGACGTCGAGCGCCTCGAGCTCGAACGTCCGGGCGAGCCGGCGGAGCCGCAGCTCGGCGCCGTCCGCCTCCGCGGCGTCGGCCTCGCGCTCCACAGCGGCCAGGCGGTCGGCCGCGTCCGCGGCGTCGGCGGAAACGACGAGCGGCGCGTGGCCCCCGGCGAGCAGGTGGTCGACCTGCGCGTCGGAGACGTACAGCCCACGGAAGCGGTCGTCGGGATCGGGGTCGCCGGCGCGGCGGCGATCCACCGCGACCCGGACCCGGTCGGCGACGAGGCCGAGCCGGCCGGCGAGGTGACGGGCCGAGGCGTCGGCGGGGGCCGCGAGGACCATCGCGGCCTACGGCCGGGAGTGGCCGCGAACCCGGATGACGCGGCCCGGCTTCTCCGGCGTGCCGCCGACGACCGTCTCGTCCTGGACGATCGGCTCCTCCGGGCGGAGCGGCCCGGTCCGGCCGCCCGTTGGCCGGCGGGACGTGGTCGCCCGCGCCCGTCGCAGGGCCGCGACGCGTTCCACGTCGTCCGTGTCGGGCCGGCCGACGGTGATGCGCGGCAGCTCGAGGATCGGGGCGCCGGCGGCGACCTCGCGGGCGACGACGAACGGGGCCGTGATGATGACGTCGAGCGACGGCTTCATCTCGCCGCCGAGCGCCGACCAGATGTCGGCGATCGAGCGGTCCGGGCCGAGCGGCTGGGCCACCGTCACGAGCGCCGGCAGCGGCTGCTCTGCGAGCGCCCCCTCCATCGCGGACGGCGGGAGGGCGTCGTGACGGATGAGCGCGGCCAGGCAGGCCGCGAGGAGCCGATGCTCGTCCTCGGGCCGCTGCGTCCAGGCGGTGATGAGGTACGAGAGCTTGAAGCGGCGCGGCCGGGGGGCGTGGGCGGTGACGTAGCCCTCGTCCGAGCGGACGGGCGTCATCGCCGAGTCGCGCCGGGACATGTCCTCGCGGATGTCGTAGAGGAACATGTTGACGGTCGGCGCGTTGCGCCGCGCCGCCCAGTCCTTGGTCGGGGCGTCGAAGGCGATCTCTACCTGGCTCCCGTTGAGGGCCTCGCGCTTGATGAGCGCGCGCAGCGTCTCGTCGACGTCGTGGATCATCGCCGGCCCAGCGTCCGCCGGGGCGCCGCGCGCGGCAAGCCGCCGGAGGGCAGCCGATCGGGCGCCCGCCCGTGCCCGATCGGGCAGCTCGACCCGCCCGTTCGGCTGTCCGGTCGTCCGTTGCCCGCCCGGCGGCCGGGGTCCACGCTCGGCCTGCTTCCAAGCCGCGTAGCCCTGGAGGGCCGATCCGCATGCCGAACTACCTTTCGCCCGGCGTCTACATCGAGGAGGTGCAGGCCGCGTCCCGCCCGATCGAGGGCGTCGGCACGGCCGTGGCGGCCTTCGTGGGCCTTGCGCAGCGGGGACCCGCGAACACGCCGGTGATGGTGACCAACTGGAGCCAGTTCGTTGCCACGTTCGGCGACTTCATGGAGGGCTCGTACCTCGCCCACTCCGTCTACGGCTTCTTCCTGAACGGCGGCACGACCGCCTACATCGTCCGCATCGGCGCCGACGGCGCCGGTGCCCCGAGCGCCCGCCTGGAGCTGCCGAGCTCGACGGACGCCTCGCAGCCGGCCTTCCGCGTCGTCGCCCTCGAGGCCGGCGGAGCGGGCAACGACATCAACGTCGAGGTCGGCGAGCCCTCCGAGCCCGGCGAGGGCGTCTTCAAGCTCGTCGTCACGCGCGGGTCCGAGCAGGAGACGTTCGACAACGTCAGCCTCAAGCGCGGCAAGCAGAACGTCTTCACCGCGGTGAAGACGTCGAAGCTCGTCCGCCTCGAGGAGGTCGCCAAGGGCGAGGTCGCTCCGGCGGTCGGGGCGAAGGGCGCTCTCACCGGCGGCACGTCGACCGGCCCGGTCCGGGTCTCCCCGGACGAGTACGTCGGCAACGTGGCCGACCGGACGGGCTTCGGCGGCCTCGAGGCCGTCGAGGAGATCACGATGGTCGCGGCGCCGGACCTGATGGCGCTGTACCAGTCCGGCGTCATCGACATGGACGGGCTCAAGGCCGTCCAGCTCGCGATCATCGCCCACTGCGAGCTCATGGGCGACCGGGTGGCCATCCTCGACGCGCCGCCCGACTACAACGCCCAGCAGGTCAAGGAGTGGCGCCAGGACAAGGCGGGCTACGACAGCAAGTACGCCACCCTCTACTGGCCCTGGGTCAAGGTGTTCGACCCGATCGCCGGCCAGCCGGTCTTCGTGCCGCCGTCCGGCCACCTGGCCGGGATCTGGGCCCGCAGCGACGGGGAGCGCGGCGTCCACAAGGCTCCGGCCAACGAGATCGTCCGCGGCGCGATCGCCCTCGAGCTCAACATCACCCGCGCCGAGCACGATCAGCTCAACCCGGTGGGGATCAACTGCATCCGCTCGTTCCCGGGCCGCGGCATCCGCGTCTGGGGGGCCCGGACGCTCTCGTCCGACCCGGCGTGGCGGTACCTCAACGTCCGGCGGCTCTTCAACTACGTCGAGGAGTCGATCCTCCTGGGCACCCAGTGGGTCGTCTTCGAGCCGAACGACATGGACCTCTGGCAGCGCGTCAAGCGCACGATCGGCGCCTTCCTCGTGCGCACGTGGCGGGACGGGGCGCTCTTCGGCTCGACGCCGGCCGAGGCCTTCTTCGTCAAGTGCGACGGCGAGAACAACACGGCCGAGACGATCGACGCCGGCCAGCTCATCGTGGACATCGGGATCGCTCCCGTGAAGCCCGCGGAGTTCGTGGTCTTCCGCCTCGCCCAGTTCTCCGGCGGCACGTCGCTCAGCGAGTGACGGTCGCGACCGACCCTGCCTGACGAACGACTGGAGGAATCACCATGCCGGCCGGCATCCCCTCGGCAACGCCCCTCGACTCCCTCGTCGCCCAGTACTTCAAGGTCCAGGTGGAGGGCGTCATCATCGCCTCGTTCCAGGAGGTGAGCGGGATCACCTCCGAGGTCGAGGTGGTCGAGCTCAAGGCCAACGGAATGGACGGCAAGCCGATCCTCAAGAAGATGATCGGGGCGAAGAAGCCGCCGACGATCACCCTCAAGCGGGCGGCCGACTCGTCGATGGACCTGTGGAACTGGCACAAGGCCGCTCTCGACGGCGACATCATCGGGGCCCGCAAGGACGGCTCGATCGTCCAGTTCGACTTCGTCTTCGGCGAGGTTGCCCGCTACAACTTCTACGACGCCTGGATCTCCAAGTTCGAGGCGACGGGGATGAAGGCCGGCGACAACTCGCCCGCCGTCGAGTCGGTGACGATCGTCTGCGAGCGCCTCGAGCGGATCACCGTCTGAGATGGCGCTCGACCTGATCGCGGGCCCGGCAGCCGCAAGCGGCGCGTCGGGTCCCGCTTCGGGGGGGCTGCGGACCGAGTTCCCGTTCGTGCTCCCGCGCGGCTACGTCGACGAGGCCGGCACGGTCCACCGCGAGGGGGCCATGCGGCTGGCGACCGCGCGGGACGAGATCCTGCCGCTTCGCGACCCGCGGGTCCGCGAGAACGAGGCGTACCTCACGGTCATCCTCCTCTCCCGGGTCGTCGTTCGGCTCGGCAGCCTGGGGCAGGTGACGCCGCAGGTCGTCGAGGGGATGTTCGCCTCGGACCTCGCGTTCCTGCAGGACCTCTACCGCCGGGTCAACCAGGAAGGCACGTCGCAGGCCGCGGTGACCTGCCCGTCGTGCAACCACGAGTTCACCGTCGAGATCGGAGGGGCGTCGCCGGGGGGGTCCTGACGTACGCGACCGACCGTCTCTTCGAGGAGGTTGCGTACGTCGCCTACCACCTGCACTGGTCCATGGACGCGATCCTCGACCTCGAGCACCCGGACCGCGTCCGGTTCGTCGAGGAGATCGCCCGGATCAACCGGCGCCTGACCGAAGGGGAGTGATCTCGTCGTGCGCTGGCCGTTCTCGCTGCTCTTCCCGGGGGACCGGGACGCCCCCGCTGCGGCCGACGGCCGGGCGGGCGGCTCCGGCGCGCCCGCCGGGGGCGAGGCGAACGTCCCGGCGGCTCCCCCGCGGCCGGCGGCCTGGAGAGGCATGGCGCCCGTCCAGCGAACCGTCGGCAGCGCTCCGTTGACCGCGCCCGCAGGCCCGTTCGCCCGCGCCCTTGCGTCCCGTCGGCGTCCCGACCCGATCCTGCGACCGCTCGCTCACGACGTGGCCGCGGACGGCCCCGCCGGCCTCGTGAGCGGCATCGCGGCACCGCTCGTGACGCCCGTTTCCGCCGCCGCCGCGCACGCGGAGGCGGCGACGCTGCCGGTCGCTGCCGACGCCGTCCAGCGGCGATCCCGGACGGTCTCGGTGGCGCAGCTGTCGCTCGGCGGCGCGAACGCCGTGGGGGACGACAGCGGCGGCGGCGGCGCAGCGTCCGCGCTTCCCGGCCCGCTGGTCCGGAAGCTGCCCGTGGCCGGGACGGCCGGGAACGCCCTTGCTGCGACGCGCGTCGCCGTGACGACGGCCCCCGAGCCGTCGCGCCCACGGGCGCGCCCGGCCGGCGTCACGGCCCAGCGTCGTGCCGAGGCAGCGGACGGCCCGGCCGACGCGCCGGGAGCGTCCTCCGGGACAGTGGCCGCGCCGATGGCCGACCCGGCCGGCGCGCTCTCGGTGCAGGGCTCGGCCGGCCCTCCGCCCGGCGCGACCGGGACAGCGCCCGTGGCGGACGCGGCGGTCCAGGCGGAGGGCGACGCGCCGGCCGTCCAGCGGCGAACGCTCGGCGAATCGCGGCGCCTCGGACTCGGGGCGCCGCTCGCCCGGCGCCCCGAGTCGCGCCAGGCGCCCCAGGCGGCAACCCTGCCCCTCGCCCGCCCGCCGGCCCCCGCGATGCCGCCGACCCGCGTGGCGAGCGCGGCCCCGGCGTCGCTGCCCATCCTCCGCCTCGCCGCCCCGCCGGCCGCCCCCGGCAGCCCCGCGTCCGTCCCCGGTGCCGATGCGGCCGGCTCGCCACCGGCCGACGGGGCCGGCCCCGGCGTCGCGAGCGACCGCGACGCGGAGGCGCCGACGGCCCCCGCCGCGCCTTCGACACGTCCGCTGCTCGGCGACCCCGCTCGCCGCGCCGGCACCCCGTCGGGCGAGGGCCCGGGGGACCACGACGACGGAGCGGGCGGCCCGGCGACGGACGCGGGTCCGTTGCCGGTCGCTCGCCTCGCAACGGACTCTGGACCCTCCACCCCGGCCACGCGGGCACCCGGCGGCGAGATCGGCGGGCCGGGCGGGGAGGGCGCGCCGTCGCTCGCGGCGACCGCTCGACCGTCGGCCACGGCGCCCCTCGTCGCGACGCGGGCCGCAGCGGACGCCCGGACCCCGCTCCGGTCGACGGTCGCCTCGCCGCCGCCCGCCGCACCCGTCGTCGTGGCCCGCAGGGCGGCGGGCCCGGCGGTCTCCGGCCCGGAGCCGTCCGTGCGGTCCGGCGAGGGGCGTCCCCCCGGGGTGCCGCTCGGTCGAGCAACCGCGCCGGAGGGCAGGCTTCTCGGTGCGACGGTTCCGGGGGCGAGCCTGCAGCGGTCGGCAGCCGATCGGGCGTCCGGCCCCGCGTGGACGGCCGGACGAGGCGATGGACGCGCCGTGCCTGCCGCCGGCCCCCCGCTCGTCGTGTCGCGCTCGAGCGGCAGCCTCTCCGCGCCGGGAGGGACGCCGCCTGGCTCCGCAGCGGCCGCCCGGGGCGGGCCGCCATCGCCCGGCGGCGGGATCGACCTCCCGCTGCCCGTCGTCTCCCGCCTCGCAGCCGACGCTGCCTCCACGGCCCCCGCGCCGGGGACGGCCCTGGGCTGGACGCCGGCCGGCGGGTTCGCCCCGGCAGCTGCCGACGTCGGGCCCGTGATCCAGCGCGTGGTCGAGATCGGCGAGGTCTCCGCCGAGGTCGGCCAGGGTTCGCCGGCGAGCGACGGCGGCCCGGGCGCCGGCGGGGGAGCGGGGACGCCCGACTACGAGGAGATCGCCGAGCACGTCTACGACCGCATCCGCAGCCGCATCGCCCTCGAGCTCCTGCTCGACCGCGAGCGGATGGGCCTCCTGATCGACGGGTGAACCGATGACCGAACGCGTGACCTACGGCCTGAGCCTCTACTTCAAGGTCACCCTGGACGACCACACCGACCTGGGCTCCTGGACGAAGTGCGAGGGGCTCTCGGTGGAGTACGACGTCCAGGAGGTGAAGGAGGGCGGCAACAACGACTACGTCCACCGCTTCCCCGGCCGGCTGAAGCTCCAGAACCTCAAGCTCACCCGCCCGATCGACAAGGACACCACGAAGGTCACCGACTGGCTGGCGTCGGTGGCGACCGACCCCCGGCGATCGACCGCCGAGATCGAGCTCCTCGACAGCGCCGGCGAGACCGTCGCCAGCTGGCGCTTCGAGGGGATCTACCCGGTGAAGTGGGCGGGTCCCACGCTCGACACCGGCCAGAACGCGGTGGCTCTCGAGGTGCTCGAGCTGGCCCACAACGGGTTCGCACGGTGATGCTCAGCGGCGGACAGCTCGAGAAGGCCATCCTGCGGGTCGTCGACGGCGACCCGGAGACCCGCGAGCTCCGGTTCATGTACAACCCGGCCGAGCTGACGACCTCGAAGTCGGCGAACTGGAACCGGCCCCAGCAGCAGGGGGCCCGGTCGGCCGGCCGGCCGCAGTTCACCGGGGCCGGCCCCCAGACCGTCCAGATGGAGATCTGGTTCGACGCCTGGGACGCGGACGACGCGGACGTGACCCGCTGCGTCATGACCCTGTTCGAGTGGACGAAGCCGACGCCCCAGTCGATCCAACGCCGCCTGCCGCGCCCGCCCGTCCTCGGCTTCGAATGGGGAAGCAACCGGGTCCTCACCGACCTCCAGGTCTTCCTCAAGACGGTGAACGCGAAGTACGTGCTGTTCAAGCCCGACGGCACGCCGATCCGGGCGAGCGCCACGATCACGCTCGAGGAGGTCCCCGAGGAGCAGCCGCGCCAGAACCCCACCTCGGGCTCGCGCGAGAGCCGCCGGACGCGCCTGCTCGGCGAGGGCGACAGCCTGCACTCGGTGGCCTGGCACGAGTACGGCGACGCCGGCCTGTGGCGCGGGCTCGCGGCCTTCAACGACATCGACGACCCGCTCCGCGTCGCCGCCGGCACGCGCATCCTCGTGCCCACGATCGACGAGGCGCGCCGCCTCGCGTCGCGGGAGGGCTGACCCGTGCCCGACGCCGCGTTCGCCAGCGGCATCCGGGTCGAGGTCGACGGGCAACCGCTCGCCCCCGAGGTCGAGACCGCGCTCGTGCGCGTCGTCGTGGACGACAACCTCCACCTGCCCGACACGTTCGAGCTGACCCTCCAGGAGACGCCCGACATGGCGATCGCCGATGCGGCCGGCCTCCGGGTGGGCTGCGTCGTGCGGGTCTCCGCGTCCGCGCTCGGCGAATCCTCGCCCAGCCTGCTGCTCCACGGCGAGGTGACGGCCCTCGAGGGCGTCTACCGCGAGGGGAAGGCGCCGCTGCTCGTGGCCCGCGGGTACGACCACGCCCACCGCCTGACGCGGGGCCGCACGTCGGCCACCTTCCAGAACGTCAAGTACTCGGACGTCGCCCGAACGATCGCGGGACAGGTCGGCCTCGAGGCCGGCACGATCGACGACTCGGGATCGGTCCACCCTCATCTCGGCCAGGCCGGCCAGACCGACGGGGAGTTCCTGAACGCTCTCGCGCGCGAGGTCGGGTTCGAGGTGGCCGTCGTGGAGGGCAAGCTGGACTTCCGTCGCCCGGCCGAGGCGTCCGGGGGGCCCGCCGAAGGCGACCTGGCCTCCACCGATCCGCTCCAGCTCGTCTTCGGCCAGGACCTCCTCGAGTTCCGCCCACGGGTCACGTCGAGCGGCCAGGTCTCCAGCGTGGAGGTCCGCGGCTGGGATCCCGTCGCCAAGCAGCCGATCATCGCGACCGCCCAGGCCGGCACGACCGCCGTCCAGCTGGAGGACGGTCCGGGGAGCCTCGCCGGCATCTTCGGCGGCCCGGTGCTGACGATGGAGAGCGCCCACCAGGACCAGGCCTCGGCCGACCGGGCCGCGGCGGCCCTCGCCGAGAAGGTCGGGAGCGCCTTCGCCGAAGCCTCCGGGATCGCTCGCGGGAACCCCCGCCTCAAGGCCGGCGCGGCCGTCAGCATCAGCCAGGTCGCGGCGTCCTTCCGCGGCCGCTACACCCTCACGCACACGCGGCACACCTACGACCCGCGGGACGGCTACCGGACGCACTTCGTCGTCAGCGGCCGGCAGGACCGCTCGCTCATGGGCCTCATCGCGGGGGCCGCGGCCGCGGGCGCGTCGGGGGGCAGCGGGGGCCGTGGCGGCGGCGGTGGGGGCGGCGGCAGCGGCTCCGCCGCCAAGGGCGTGGCCCTCGCGATCGTGACGAGCATCGACGATCCCGAGAAGCTGGGACGCGTGAAGATCAAGTTCCCGTGGCTGTCCTCGGACTACGAGAGCCACTGGGCGCGGGTCGCGGCGCCCGGCAACGGGTCCGGGCGGGGCATGGTCTGGATCCCCGAGGTGAACGACGAGGTGCTGGTCGCCTTCGAGGGCGGCGATTCGCAGCACCCCTTCATCCTCGGCGGCCTCTGGAACGGCGTCGATGCGCCGCCCCCCGTCGAGCTGGACGGCGGCGCGCTCCAGGTCCGTCGGCTCGTCAGCCGCCTCAAGAACGAGCTCTACCTGCGGGACAAGAGCGGCGACTCGTCACTCGGGCTCAGGACGGGCGAGGACGAGGTCACCTTCCACCTCAGCGCCAGCGACCGCGAGATGAAGGGCACCTCGCAGGGGAAGATCGTGCTCTCCGCGGACAGCGACATCGAGATCAAGGCCAGCGGCAGGGTCACGATCACGGGCGACGGAGGCGTCGAGATCAGCTCGAGCGCCCAGGCGAAGCTCTCGGGCTCGGGCGGCGTCGAGGTCAGCACGAGCGGCGTGGCCAAGGTCAGCGGCAGCCAGGTCACCCTGGGCTAGGGCGAGAAGGGAAGAACCGATGGTCAACGACGAGTTCATCGGCGCCGGCTGGGCCTTCCCGCTGCGCACGGACGCGACCGGGCGGATCGCCCTGGTGACCCGCGAGCGCGAGATCGAGGAGAGCATCCGCCTCATCCTCGGCACGGCCTATGGCGAGCGCCCGATGCGCCCGGAGTTCGGCTGCGGCATCCACGACGAGATCTTTGCCCGCGCCGACGCGGCCACGTTCGGCCGCATCGCCGCCGACGTCCGGGCCTCGCTGCGTCGCTGGGAGCCCCGGATCGCCGTCGAGGACGTCGAGGTCGCGCCCGACCCCGAGGACCCCGCCACCCTCTACATCGACATCCGCTACACGATCGGGTCGTCGAACGACCCGCGCAACCTCGTCTTCCCCTTCTACGTGATCCCCTCGGAGGAGTGACCGATGGCCCTGCCGGTCCCGAACCTGGACGACCGCCGCTTCCAGGACCTGGTCGACGACGCGAAGCGGCTCGTCCAGCAGCGCTGCCCCGAGTGGACGGACCACAACGTCTCCGACCCCGGCGTGACCCTCATCGAGACGTTCGCCTGGATGACGGACCAGCTCCTCTACCGCCTCAATCGGGTTCCCGACCGCAACTACGTCAAGTTCCTCGAGCTGATCGGCATCCATCTCTTCCCCCCGTCGGCGGCGCGCGGCGGGGTGACGTTCTGGCTCTCGGCCCCCCAGCCCGACACCGTGCGGATCGCGGGCGGGACCCAGGTGGCGACCGTCCGCACCGAGACGGACGAGGCGGTCGTCTTCACGACCCTCGACGACCTGCCGATCGTGCCGGTCAAGCTCGCCCACGTCCTCACCTCCACCGACGGCAAGAAGCACGTCGACCGGAGCGTCGAGGCCGAGAACGGCCGCGACTTCCCGGCATTCGACGCCCCGCCGAAGCCCGGCGACCTCCTGCTCATCGGCCTGTCCGAGGCGGCGCCGGCGAACGCGGTCCGCCTGGACCTCCGCTGCCGCATCGAGGGCGTCGGCGTCGACCCGACCTGGCCGCCCCTCGCCTGGGAGGCCTGGACGGGCGACGACTGGACCGCGTGCGAGCTCGAGCACGACACCACCGGCGGCCTGAACCGCGACGGCAACGTCGTCGTCCACGTCCCGGTCGGCCACGCGGTCTCGGTCGTCGAGAAGCTCAGGGCCGCCTGGCTCCGGGCTCGCGTCACGGACCCCGAGGAGGGGCAGCCGTTCTACTCCCAGTCGCCGTCGATCCTCGGGGTCGCCGCGTCGACCGTCGGCGGCACCACCGACGCGGTCCACGCGGACGTCGTCGTCGACGAGATCGTCGGCACGTCGGAGGGCGTCGCCGGCCAGCGGTTCCTGCTCAAGCGGCGGCCGGTCGTGCCGGGCGACCGGCCCACGGCCGTCCGGGTCGCCGACGACGAGGACGGCTGGCAGGAGTGGACCCAGGTGGGCGACTTCTCGGACTCGGGCCCGTCCGACCAGCATTTCGTCCTCGACGCCGTCGCAGGCGAGATCACCTTCGGGCCCGCGGTTCGCGAGCCCGACGGCGCGGTCCGCTCGTATGGCGCCGTGCCGCCGAAGGGCCGCCGGATCAAGCTCGACGTCTACCTGACCGGCGGCGGCCGCCTCGGCAACCTGGCGCCCCGAGGGATCAGCGTCCTGAAGTCGTCGATCCCGTACGTCACCCGGGTCGAGAACCGGCGACCGATGAACGGCGGCGTCGACGGCGAGGACATCGAGAACGCCAAGATCCGGGGCCCGATCACGATGCGCTCGCGTGGCCGCGCAGTCACGGCCGAGGACTTCGAGTACCTCGCCCGCGAGGTGGCGCCCGAGCTGGCCCGCGTCCGGGCGGTCCCCGCCGCGGACCCATCCGAGGTCGGGTCCGTGCGCGTCCTGGTGGTCCCGGCGGCCGAGGCCGAGGCCGGCCGGCTGCGGTTCGAGCAGCTCGTCCCGTCCGAGGAGACGCTCGCCCGTGTCGCCGCCCGCCTCGACGAGACGCGGGTCGTCGGCACGCGGGTCATCGTGGAGCCGCCCGTCTACCGGGGGATCACGATCGTCGCCCGCCTCCGACCGCGGCCGCGCGTCACGCCGTCGCGCCTGCAGGAGGCGGCGCTCGAGGCGATCTACGACTACTTCAACCCGATCACCGGCGGACCGGAGGGAGGCGGCTGGCCGTTCGGCCGCCCGGTGCAGGTCGGCGAGGTGTATGCGGTGCTCCAGCGGATCCGCGGCACCGAGCTCGTCGAGGACGTCCGCCTCTTCGGGGCCGACCCGATCACCGGCCAGCGGGGCCAGGCGACCCAGCGCCTCGACCTCGAGCCGAACGCCCTCGTCTTCAGCTACGAGCACCAGCTGCTCGTGGAGGAGGGCTAGGCCATGCGGGGAACGCTGACCGGCGTGCCGACGTCGCACCCGATCGTCGAGCAGCTGCCGGGCCTCTACCGCGACGACCCGTTCACGCAGCGGTTCACGTCCGCGTTCGACGACCTGCTCGCCGGCGTGATCCAGGTCCTCGACTGCTTCCCCGCCTACCTCGACCCGGGGCTGGCACCGCCCGACTTCCTGGAGTGGGTCGGGAGCTGGCTCGGGGCGCCGCCCGACGAGACGTGGCCGATCGAGCGGCGGCGGGCCTTCGTCGCGTCCGCGAGCGAGCTGTTCCGGAGCCGGGGCACCGCGGCCGGCCTCGCGGCCCACGTCGCGATCTTCACGGGCGGCGAGGTCGAGATCGCCGAGCCCGGGGCCGCGGGCTGGTCGCACGAGCCGGGTGCGGCGGTCCCGGCCGGTTCGTCGCCCGACCTCTTCATCAGGGTTCGCATGAAGAACCCGAAGTCGGTGTCCCTGGCCCGCCTGGAGGCGCTCATCACCGCCTCCAAGCCGGCCCACCTGCCGCACCGCCTCGAGGTCGTCGCCGCGTGAGGTCCGAGCGTCGCGACGGGCGATCCGGCGCGCCGGCGGCAGGCGCTACGATGCGCGCACGCGACGCCCGGGACGGCGTCGTCGCCAAGGTCCCACGAGGAGCGGCCAGGTGATCGTCTGCACGAAGTGCGGCTTTCAGAACGAACCGTCGGACAGCTTCTGCGGCTCGTGCGGCAGCTTCCTCGAGTGGACCGGCTCGAAGGTCGACGAGCCCGCGGCGCCCGAGCCGGAGCTCGCGGCTCCGGAACCGCCGCCCGCGCCCGAGGAGACGGGGCTGATCGGTCGCGTCCGCGAGGCGGTGGGCCTCGGCGCGCACGATGCGGCCGGCCAGGCGTCCGCCGACGCCCCGGGCGAAGCTCTCGCGGGACCCTCGCCGGAGCAGACCGAGCCCGCGACCCCGCTTCGCGAACCCGCGCCTGTCCCCCTGCCCGCGACGGTCGTCGTCAGCGGTCCCCGCGTCTACCGTGTGTCCGAGCCCGAGCCCGAGCCCGAGCCCGAGCCCGAACCGGAGCCGACGCCCGCGACCGAGCCCGAGCCGGAGCCGACGCCCGCGACCGCGCCCGAGCCCGAGCCCGAACCGGAGCCGACGCCCGAACCCGCGCCCGAACCGGAGCCGACGCCCGCGACCGAGCCGCGCCCGAACCGGAGCCGACGCCCGCGACCGAACCAGTGCCGGAGCCCGCACCGGAGCCGACGACCCCGCGACCGAGCCCGCGCCCGACCGGCCCGAACCGGAGCCGACGCCCGCGACCGAACCCGCGCCCGAGCCCGAACCGGAGCCGACGCCCGCGACCGAGCCCGAGCCCGAGCCCGAACCGGAGCCGACGCCCGCGACCGAGCCCGCGCCCGAACCGGAGCCGACGCCCGCGACCGAGCCCGAGCCTGCGCCCGAGCCCGCGCCGACGCCGAGCCCGAGCCCGCGACCGACGCCCGCACCCGAGCCCGCACCGGAGCCGACGCCCGAGCCCGAGCCCGAGCCGGAGCCGACGCCCGAACCCGAGCCCGAGCCTGACGCCTGAGCCTGCGCCCGCACCGGAGCCGACGCCTGCACCCGAACCCGAGCCCGAGCCGGAGCCATCGCCCGCACCCGAGCCGGAGCCGACGCCCGCGACCGAGCCAGAGCCTGCGCCTGAGCCCGAGCCGGAGCCGACGCCTGAGCCGACGCCTGGAGCCGCGCCGGGACCCGTCGCGGTCGGACCCACGTGCCCCGCCTGCGGACGGAGCAACCCGGTCGGTCGCGTGTTCTGCATCTCCTGTGGCGAGCGTCTGCCGGCGTCGCCCACGGTCGGATCGACGACGTCGCTGCCCGCCTCGGCGGCACCCGCGCGCGAGGTTCCGCGCATTCGACCGGCCGTCCCCGGCGCGGCAACCTCTGGGAGGCCACGACCGCTCGTCCAACCGGCGCACGCCGTCGTGCCGCCGCCGGTCGTGAGCCCGCCAGTCGTGCAGCCGTCGGTCGCGAGCCCGGCCGCTGCACCCGCGAGCTCGGCCCCGCCGCCGCCGACCCCGGCGGCCCAGCCGCCCGCCGCCAGGCCGACGGCCGCCCAGCCACCGGCCCAGCGTCCAGGCCCGGCCCAGCCGGCGGCCCGCCCGCCCTCCGCCGTCCCGCCGGCGGCGACCGTGGCAGCCGTCGCCGCGGCCGGCGCAGCGGCCCCGCCGCCCCCGCCACCACCTGGCCAGCCCGCCGCGCGGCGGCCGGAGGCCGTCAAGCCCGGGCCGGAGCGTCCGCGGTCGTCGACGCGCCCGGCCACCCAGGAGACGCCCGCGCCGAACCCGGGCGACCTCGTCTGCGCGAACTGCGGGATGGGCAACGACCCGGCCCGGAAGTTCTGCCGCCGCTGCGGCCAGAGCCTGGCCACGGCGACGGTCGCGCCCACGCCGAAGATCCCGTGGTACCGACGCCTCTTCGGAGGCGGGGAGCCGAAGAAGGCGGCCGCGGCCGGCGAGCGCCCGAAGAGCATGCGCAAGGACGGCAAGACCGGCGGCGGAATCCGCGCCGGCGGCGTCGTGAAGGCCGGGTTCCAGATCCTCCTCATCGCGGCCATCGTCGGCGCGATCGCCGGCTACGCGATCGTGCCCAGTTGGCGGGACATGCTGAACGGCGCCATCTCGGGGATCGCGCAGGTGGTCATGCCCGCCGCCGATCGTGTCAACACGTCGGGCGGAACCACCGGTCCCGGAACCCGCGACCATCCCGCCGACAAGGCTTGGGACCGCACCCTCGCGTACTGGGTGGTGCCGTTCGCGGCCGGCGATCAACCCACGATTGCCTCGTCGTTCGAGCCGAAGGCCGACATCACGAAGATCCTTGTCACGTCGGGAGCGACGGGCGACAGCTTCAAGGCCTTCGCCCGGCCGCGCGACATCACGATGGAGTTCGTCGACTCGGCGGGCACCGTCGTCGCGTCCAAGGCCTACGAGCTGAAGGACGACGGCGCGCCGCAGGCCTTCGACGTCGGGGCGAAGGGCGTCGTCGGCGTCCGCCTGACGATCAGGTCGGTCTACCCCGCCACCGACTCGAGCGCGCCGCCGGCCCTCGCCGAGATCGAGTTCTTCGGCTCGCAGGTGGGAGCCGCGACGCCGACGCCGGCGCCCTGACCCGCCTTCAGGCGCGGTCGCCGGGCCCCACGCCGAGGTCGGCGAGCATCCGCGAGTAGCTCGAGCGCGCGCTCGTCGCGGCGGCGCGGTCGCCCGCTCGCTCGCGCGCGGCGACGAGGAGCCGCCACAGGGGATCGTGGTACGGGTCGACCGCCAGGCCGGCGCCGCATGCATCGGCTGCGGCGGCCGGATCGTGCTCGAGGATCGCCTCCGCAAGCGACCGCGCCGACTCGACCATCTCGGCGCGCGCCCGCTCCCGGCGGGCCACCACCCAGTCGGCCGGCCCGTCCTCGGGAAGGAGGTCGCCGCCGTACGCGGCAATGACCGCGCGATCTGCCGCCTCGGCGGCCTCCGCGTGGCCGGCGCCCCGCGCTCCACGTGCCCGCGCCACCGCCGCGTCGAACTCGGCGAGGTCGACCCGCGCTCCGTCGGGCAGGGCCAGCCGGTACGCGTCGCCGTCGCGGACGAGCAGCTCGCAGGTGCCGCGGCCCTCGCCGTTGGCGAGCTCGCGCCGGACTGCCGACAGCGCGACGTGGAGGCTTCGCGCCCCGGTCGCGGCATCGGCATCGGGCCAGAACGTCTCCTGCAGGACCTCGCGGTGCACGGGCCGGTCGGCCTGGAGGGCGAGGAACCGCAGCACCGCCCGCGGACGGGGCTTCAGCGATCCCAGGTCGACGGCCCGGCCCTGGACGGTCATCCGGAAGGCGCCGAAGAGGACGATCTCGACGGGCGGCGACGCCGCTTCGCCCGGCTGTGAGTCGCCGGTGCGCGCCAGGCCGTCGGCGACCCCTGCCCCCGCGTCGCCGAGGCCCGGTGCCGCGCGGCGGGAGGCGTCGGCGATCACCGGGAGGGCCAGGCCGGCATCGGCGAGGAGTGCGTCCGCGGCGGCGCCGAGCTCGCCGGATCCCGGGTCGAGCTCGGCGAGCGCGCGATGGGCGATCGCCTGCGACACCGCGACCCCGGACGCGCGGGCGACCGACTCCGCGGCCAGCGCCGCTTCTCGCGAGTCGAGCGCCCCGGCCCGGACGGCGGCCAGCGCCGAGAACGCTCGGGCCCACGACTCGAGGCTCGCCGCGCCCAGCCCCCGGAAGCGCGTCGCCGCTGCGTCGAACGGCTCCAGCGCGCCGTCGGGATCGTCGAGCGCCGCGAGGCCCTCGGCGAGGGCGGCGAGCCCCTCCCCCCAGCGGTCCTCGTCGCGTGTCGCGCTCTCGCGCACGGCGGCGGCGTCGGAACGAGCGTACTCCGCTCCCGCCGGCGCTCCCGCCACCGACAGGGCGGCGCGGCCGACCCGGGCGAGCCAGCCGAGGCCGAGATGCTCGGCGGTCGCGACGGCCTGCTCGGTCTCGACGACTGCGCGCGATTCGCCCGCGAGGATGCCGGCGACGCCCGCCCCCAGCGCGGCGGCCACGCCGAGGACGGGGCCGTCGCCCCCCTCGTCGGCGGCCTGCCGCAGGATCCGGCGGGCGTCGGCGACCCGGCCGCCGATGAGCGCGCCGAGGCCGGCGGCAAGGTGCTCGCCCGGCTCGTCGGCGAGGCCGCCCCGGCGGGCGAGGGGATCGCGTGCCACGGCCGCGCGCAGCGCGCCGATCCAGTCGGTCCCGGGCGCCGGGCGAGCGTCGAGCCAGGTCGCGGTTGCCAGCCGTTCGCGCCCGCACGCCAGGCCCGCCTCGCTCGCGCCGAAGAGGCGCTCGGCACGTCCATACGCGTCGACCGCGAGGCGCCAGCGGCCCTCGGCGCGATGACGCCGTGCCGAGGCGAGGATGAGCCAGGGGTCCTGCACGAGGAGCGCGGGCGGGAGCATGTCCATCCAGGCCCCCGTGCCGGCGGCAAGTCGCTCGCCGTGCCGGTCGAGGAGGCGGTCGACCGACGCCCAGTCCTCGGCCCGGCTGTAGGCGGCAAGGGCCTCCGCGATCGCCCCCTCCATCTCGAGGAGCTGGCCGCCGCGCCGCGCGTGGTCGCGGGCGCCCGCCGGACCGAGCGACTCGACGAGCATCGCCTCGAGGTGGCTGCGGAGCACCTCGTGGTAGCGGTATGTCCCCTCGTCGTCGAGGGCCACCGTGAACACGCAGCGCCGCTCGAGCTCCTCCAGCATGGCCGCGCTCCCGTCGCGCTCGAGCAGCCGGTCGCAGAGCGACCCGGTGAGGCGCCGGAGGACGCAGGTGCCAACCAGGAACTCGCGAAGGTCGTCGGGAAGCTCGGCGACCACGTTCCGGGCCAGGTACTCGCGCATGATCCGGGAGCTCGGCCCGAGCTCGACGAGAAGCCGGCGCCGCTCGTCGGCGGGCTTGCCCCGGGTCGCGAGGTGGAAGAGCTGCAGGCCCGCGGCCCAGCCCTCGGTGCGGCGCGCCAGTCGCGCCAGCTCGTCCGGGCGGAGCGCCTCCCCGTAGAAGTCGCGGAACAGCCGCTCGACCTCCCAGGAGCGGAAGCGGAGGTCGTCCCCGGAGAGCTCCAGGAGCTCGCCCGAGACGCGGCGCCGCGAGAGGTTGAACGACGGCAGGACGCGCGTCCCGGCCACGACGGCGAGGGTCGGCGGGGCGAGGTCCACGAAGCGCTCGAGCGCGGCCTCGGAGGCGGAGCCGGTCAGGGCGTGCAGGTCGTCGACGACGAGAAGCAGGCGCGGCTCGGGGCGGGCATCGAGCTCGGCGACGGCCTGGTCCACGCTCCGCCAGCCGCCGCCGAGGCCGGGGAGCACGGCCGCAAAGGCGGCCTCGAGGTGCGCCACCAGCGCGCGCTCCGACCCGTCGACGCTCTCCGCCCGGTACCACGCTGCAGGGCAGTCGGCGAGCCCGGCCCAGGCCGTGAGCAGGGTCGTCTTCCCCGAGCCGGCCGGGGCGACGACGAGGGCGAGCCGCTGGGGCCAGAGCTGGGGGACGAGCTGGTCGAGGCGCTCCCGCGACAGCCACCGGACGCGTGGGGCGCGGACCTTCGCCGGGACGACCTCGGCCGTCCCGTCGCTCCCGGCTCGCTCGTCCGTCCGGCGCACGCCTGCCGGCCCCATCCCCATCTGGCGCTACGACCCCCCCTTCCGCGCCGGGGAGCCATGCTGCCCCGGTGGGCCACCATTGTCGCCCTTCCGGGCACCCGCGGTCTACCCCGACGCGCGTCGCAGTTCGTCCGGGGGACGTTCGTCAGGGGCGGCCGGTGCCGGGACGCCTCCTTGCGACCGGTGCGCGGAGGCCGCCGTGCGGCCGGCGGCAGGTCACCCCGGGTGCGAGCGGAGGCCCCGCAGGCGCTCGAGCAGGGCCTCCGGGTGGGCGTCGTGGACGCTCGCGTCGTCGAGGAGACGATCGGGACGATGCGAGACGGCGACGAACTCGCGCTCGAACGCGGTCCGCTCGGCGGCCTGGCCGAGGATGACGACCGGCGCGCGTTCGGCCACCTCGTGGAGGATCCGGACGAAGAACGGCGGGGCCCCGGCCGTCCGCGTCCGCCGGCGGACCCTCGTGACCTCGTCCAGGCCGTCGGCCCGCGTCCGGGCGATCACGGCCTCGGTGGCGGCCAGCAGGACGACTGCCCCGCCGAGCTGCCCGTGCGGCAGGGTGGCCGGCGTCGCACCCATGGCACCCGGGCTCGTCGTCCGTTCGCCGGGGCTGGGCGCGTGCTCGACGCCGGCGACCGGCGGCGCCGGCGGTCTGGTCGTTCGGCCGTGCATCGGGACACCTCCAGCCGCGATCGTGGCCGACCGGCGGGGCCGGCTCGACGGCCGTTCGGATCGGTTCCTCGCGCCGAAGGTCACCGGAACCGGCCGGGAGGGGGTACCGTCTCGTGGCCATGACCAACCTGCCGACCCGGCGCGCCACGCGCCGCTCCCTCGTCGCCGTCCTCGCGGCGATCGTCCTCCTCGTCGCCGCCTGCGCGGGGGGCGCGGTGTCGCCCTCCCCGTCGGCGCCCTCGCCGACGCCCGGATCCGGCCCGGTGACGCGCGACGAAGCCGTTGCCCTCGTCCTCGCCGGCGATCCCCGGTTCGCCGGGATCGGCCCCCTCGACCCGAACCTGATCGGCCAGGCGGCGTGGTACGAGGTGTCGCCGGGCACGGTCGGCTGGCGGGTCACGGTCACGAAGGGCTGGGGCGACTGCCAGGCCGGCTGCATCAGCCGCCACACGTGGGTCTTCGAGGTCGACGGCTCCGGCGCGGTCACGCTCCTCGAGGAGCGGGGCGATCCCCTCGAGAGTGGAACCGACGGCGGCACGGGGGGCGGCGAAGTCCCACCCGTCGTCGTGCCTGCCGACGGCGGGCCGTGGATCGTCGGGCGTGCGACTGCCGGCCCGATATGCCCGGTAGCCCAGGTGCCGCCCGACCCGGCCTGCGCCGACCGGCCGGTGGAGGGCGCGCTCGTGGTGATCCGCGACATGGACGGGACGCAGGTCGGCGAGGCGACCACCGACGCGGACGGAGCCTACCTCGCCGCCGTCCCGGCAGGTGGAACCTATGTCGTCGAGGCCCAGCCCGTCGACGGCGTCATGGGGACGCCCGGGCCGATCGAGATCGCCGTCCCGGACGGTGGCGGAGCCTGGGCGGTCGCCGACCTCGGCTACGACACCGGCATCCGCTGACCCTCCCCGGCCCCGGCCCCGGCCCCGGCCCCGGCCGTGGCGGCGTGCCTGCTACCCTCCCGCCACGATGACCCTCCCGCGTGGCGTCCTCGCGGCGCTCCTCGCCGCCGCCGTACTCGCCGCCCTGCCGGCCGCCGCCGCGGCCCACTCCGAGCTCGCCTCGTCGTCGCCGGCCCGCGGTGAGATCCTGGCCGCCGCCCCGGCCGTCATCACCGGCGAGTTCACCGCTCCGGTCGACGCCGCCCGCAGCTCGATGGAGCTCCGCGGGCCGGACGGCGCGACGATCGCGCGCGGCGGCGTGCCCGAGGGCGGGCCCCCGACCCGCATGACGATCGCCGGCGTCCCGCCGCTGGCGCCCGGCCGCTACACGGTCCGCTGGACGACCGTGACGCCCGACGACGACGGCGTCGAGCGCGGCACGTTCCGCTTCACGGTGGCGGCCGCGACGCCGGCGCCACCGACGGCCGCACCGACGCCGACGCCCGCGGCGACGCTGGGTGCCACGCCCGGGTCCGCGCCGACCCCGGGCGCCATCCCCGCGGCCACGCCGACGGAGGCGCCCGCCCCGACCGGTGCCCCCGACCAGATGCCGACGGCCCCCGGGGCTGCGGACGTGCTCATCCCCCTCGTCGTCCTCGCCGTCGTGCTCGGCGGCGGCGTGGCGTGGGCCGTCCGGCGCCGCCGGTGAGCGTGGCGCTCGGCATGCGCCCTCGCCGCCGCGGCGCCCGGCTCGTGGCCTGCGTGCTCGCCACGGTGCTCGTCGCCGGGGCCTGCGGCGATCCCGGCGAGGCGGCCGCGGGGATCGTGATCGCCCTCGATGCCAGCGACGGCCGGGTGTCCGGGTTCACGTTGCGGACGCCGGAGGGCGAGATGATCCCCTTCGAGGTCGGCGAGCTCGAGGTGGACGGCACCGCGTTCGCCGCCTCGCACCTCACCGAGCATGCCGTCACGCTCCAGCCGATCGCCGTCGCCTACCGTGTCGTCGACGGCCGAAACGTCGTGCACCGCATGGTCGACGCCCCGTGGG
Organism: uncultured Chloroflexia bacterium; assembly: GCA_963736545.1. Classification (GTDB taxonomy): domain Bacteria; phylum Chloroflexota; class Limnocylindria; order Limnocylindrales; family CSP1-4; genus CTSoil-043. The sequence continues at coordinate 1,204,854 of CAVTPA010000001.1, read as the reverse complement.
CGGGGCCGTCCCCGTGACCGCGCCCGTCCCCATCACGGTCCCGCGCCTGCTCGGTGCGGCCGGGGCGACAGCTGCCGTCCTGCTCGCCTTCCCCGGAGCCGCCCTTGGCCACGAGCTGACGGGCGCGTTCGAGTCGCCGATCCCGCTGCCCGTCTACCTCGCCGGGGCGGCCGCGGCCGTCGCCCTCTCGTTCGCCGTCGTCTTCCTGCGCGACGTCCCGACCTTCGGACCGGCCGAGGACCGCGTGCGCGCCGTTCCGCGCCTCCTGCGTACGGCCCTCCGGGTCCTCGGCCTGGTGGCGGTCGCCTGGCTCCTCGCCCAGGGCCTCGTGGGCGGGACGAGCGAGGCCGACGTCTCGGGCCTGTTCCTGTGGACGTACGGGTGGATCGGCCTCGCCCTCGTGTCGGCGCTCGTCGGACCCGCCTGGTCGTGGCTCGACCCGTTCAGCGCCCTGCACGACGCCGGTGCCGCGCTCCTGCGTCGGTTGGGGTTCGGCGGCTGGGCGCCGGCGCCGTACCCGGCGCGCCTGGGTCGCTGGCCGGCCGTCGCCGGCTTCGCCGCGATCGTCTGGCTCGAGCTCGTCGTGACGGGAGGCGCCGGGGGGCGGACGCTCGTCGCCGGGTTCGCCGCCTACGCCGCGATCACGCTCATCGGGATGGCCCAGTACGGCCGCGACGCCTGGCGGGCCAACGGGGAGGTCTTCACGGTCTGGTTCGGGCTGCTCGGCCGGATCGCCCCGTTCGCGCTCGTCGGACCGCCCGAGGCGGGGGTCGTGCGCCGCCGGCCGTTCGGGGCCGGCCTCCTGGATGCGGGCTGGTCGGCCGCGGACGCCGCCCTCGCCGCGATCGCGGTGATCTCGGTCCTCTACGACGGGCTGTCGCAGACCCAGCCGTGGTTCGACCTCGTCGGCCTCCCCGGGCTCGCCGGCAGCACGCTCATCCTGGCGCTGTTCCTCGGCGGAGCGGCGGCCGCGGCGCTCGCAGTTGCACACCTCGTCGGGCGGCCGCCCCTGCGGGCACCGGCCGGGCTCGCCGCGGTCGGGGCAGGCCTCGTCCCGATCGCGGCCGGGTACCTGGCCGGTCACTACCTCACCGCGCTCCTCGTCGACGGCCAGCGGATCGCCGTCGCCGTCTCGGACCCGTTCCAGCAGGGCTGGGACCTGTTCGGGACCGCGTTCTTCGAGCCGGTCTCGTCGTTCCTCGTGCCGGGCGTCGTCTGGGCGGTCCAGCTCGGGGCCGTGGTCGGCGGCCACATGCTCGGAGCGGTCGCCGGCCACCTGGCCGCGGTCGACGGTCGAAGCGCGGCCGAGATCCCGGCGGCCGAGCTGCGGGCCGTGCGCCTGCGCCAGGTTCCGCTCGCGGTGCTGATGGTCGGGCTGACGATCGCGACCCTCTGGTCGCTCGGCCAGGCCCTCGTGGTCGAGCCGCCGACCTGACGACCGCGGCCGCCGAGCGACCAGCCGAGGGTGCCCACGGCCGCCCGCCGGCGCGGCGCAGCGACCGGCGGAGGGCTAGACTCCCCGGGAATGACCCTCGTCGAGACGCAGGCGCTCACGTTCCGCTACCCGGGCGCCGGGGGCGGGGTCCTCGCGCTCGACGCCCTCACGGTCGCCATCGAATCGGGCGTGGTCGGGCTCGTCGGGGCGAACGGGGCCGGCAAGAGCACGCTCCTGCGGATCCTGCTCGGGCTCCTTCGGCCCACGGACGGCTCGGCGGCGGTCTTCGGTCTCGACGTCGTGCGGGAAGGGCCGCGGATCCGCGAGCAGGTCGGCTACATGCCCGAGCACGACGTCCTGCCGCCCGACGTCTCGGCCACGGAGCTCGTGACCCACCTGGCGGAGATGTCCGGCCTCCCGCGCGCGGCGGCACGCGAGCGGACCGCCGAGGTCCTCCGGCACGTGGGGCTGTTCGAGGAGCGCTACCGCCCGATCGGCGGCTACTCCACCGGCATGCGGCAGCGCGTCAAGCTGGCCCAGGCGCTCGTCCACGACCCGCGCCTCCTCCTCCTCGACGAACCGACGAACGGCCTCGACCCGGCCGGCCGCGACGAGATGCTCGACCTCGTCCGGCGGACCGGCACCGAGTTCGGCATGGCCGTCATCGTCGAGCTCGCACCTCCTCGGCGAGATCGAGCGCGTCTGCGATCACGTGGTGGCGATCGACGCCGGACGGCTCCTCCGCGACGCCCCGCTCGCGAGCTTCACGGGCCGCACCGGGACGCTCGTCGTGGAGGTCGACGAGGGGGCCGACGAGATCGCCGCCGACCTCGTTGCGGCCGGCCTCGCCGCCCAGGCCGACGGGCCGCGCCGCGTCCTCGTCGTCTCCGCCGACCCGCGTCGCTTCGACCTCGTGCGGGACGCGGTCGCGGCCCGCGGTCTGGCCCTCACGCGCCTCGAGGCTGCGCGGCACCGGGTGGAGGACCTGTTCCGGGACGCGGCAGGGGAGGGGGCCGATGACGACGCCGCCTGACCTCCTCGCCGGTTCCGCGACCGGGAGCATCTACGACCTCGGCTATCGCCGCTACGAGGGTCCGCGCCTCGGGCGCCGCCACGCGGTGACGGCGCTCATCGGGCACGGGCTGCGGGCGGTGTTCGGGCTCGGCCGCAGCGGCCGGGCCAAGATCGCCCCGCTCGCCCTCGGCGCCCTCGTGGCCCTGCCGGCGGTCGTCAGCGTCGGCTTCGAATCGCTGACCGGCGGTGTCGGCGGGGAGCTGAACCCGATCAGGATCGACGGCTACCTCACGTTCGTCCAGACGCTCCTCGTCTTCTTCGTCGCCGCGCAGGCACCCGAGCTCCTGGTCCGCGATCGCCGCCACGGCGTCCTGACGCTGTACTTCAGCCGGGCCCTGGAGCGCCACGACTACGTCCTTTCCAAGTGGGTCGCCCTCGTGACCGCCGTCGGCCTCGTGGTGCTCCTGCCCCAGGTCATCCTCCTCGTCGGCGAGCTGTTCGCGACGCCGGACGTCGGCGAGGGCGTCGCCGACGGTCCTCCCGCTGCTCGTGCCGGTGGCCGGCCGGACCGTGGTCGTGGCGGCGCTCCTCGGCGGCGTCGGGCTCGCCGCGAGCTCGTTCACCACGCGCCGGGCGTTCGCGGCCGGCACGATCATCGCCATCTTCCTGGTCCCGAGCGGGATCGTCTCCCTGCTCGTCGGTCGCGTCGACCTCGGCGGGCCGCTCGCCCTCGTCGCGCTCCTCGACCCGTTCGCCCTCCTCGACGGCGCCTCGGCGCTGCTCTTCGGGGTCGAGCCACGGACGGCGACGGTCCTGCGCTCGGACCTGCCGCTCGAGGCGTTCGCCGCCGGCGCCGTCGTCGCCGCGCTGGGCGCCCTCGCGATCGTCCTGTTGCGCTACCGGCGGATCGCGGCGTGAGCGCGGTCTCCCCCGGTCGCCGTCGAGCTGGCCGGCGTGTCGCGCTGGTACGGCAACGTCGTCGCCGTCAACGAGATCAGCGTTCGCGATCGGGCCGGGCGTCACCGGGCTGCTCGGGCCGAACGGGGCCGGCAAGTCGACGCTTCTCCACATGATCGCCGGGCTGCTCGCCCCGTCGGACGGCCGGGTCACGGTCGGCGGCCGCCCGACCTACGGCGACCCCGAGGTGTACCGGCGCGTCGGGCTCGTGCCCGAGCGCGAGGCGGTCTTCGCGTTCCTCACCGGGCGCGAGTTCGTCCGCCTCAACGCGCGACCTGCAGGGCGTGCCGGACGCGGCGGAGGCCGCCGACCGGGCCCTGGCCACGGTCGAGCTCGACGGCGGCCGCGGACCGGTCCCTCGCCACGTACTCGAAGGGGATGCGCCAGCGGGCGAAGGTTGCCGCGGCCCTCGTCCACGACCCCGCGGTCCTCGTCCTCGACGAGCCGTTCAACGGCATGGACCCCCGGCAGCGGCTGCACATGATGGACCTGCTCCGGGCCCTCGGCGCCGCGGGCCGCACGATCCTCTTCTCCTCGCACATCCTCGAGGAGGTCGAGCGCGTCGCCGAGGAGGTGCTCGTCATCGTCGCCGGCCGGCTGGCGGCCTCGGGCGACTTCCGCGAGATCCGCCGCCTCATGACCGATCGGCCCCACACCTTCACCCTCCGCACGTCCGACGACCGGGCCCTCGCCGCGGCGCTCGTCGGCCGGCCGACCGTGACCGGAGTCTCGCTCGAGGACGGCCACCTCCACGTGCGGGCGGCCGACTACGCGACGTTCACCGGCGAGCTGGCGCCGCTCGCCCGCGACGCCGGCGTCTCGATCCTCGAGCTGATCCCCGCCGACGAGTCGCTCGAATCGGTCTTCGCGTACCTGGTGCGAGGATGAGCAGGCCCGCGGCGATCGGCCCCCTCGTTCGCCTCGTGGCGCGGGGACTCCTCGGGCGTCGGCGCACGGCGGCGGTGGCGCTCCTGGCAGTCTCGCCGATCCTCGTGGGGCTCATCCTCGCGTTCGCCGGCGGCCTGGGGCGCCCGGAGCAGCTCGCCCTCGAGGTGTTCGGAACCATTGCCCTCGGGCTCGTCATCCCCCTCGTCGCCCTCGTCCTGGGAACGGCCGCGCTGGGGACGGCGATCGACGACGGGACGATCGTCTACGTGCTCGTGAAGCCGGTCCGGCGCCGGACGGTCGGCGCTGCCGCGATGATCGTCGCCGCCACTGCCACGGCCGTGCTGACCTCGATCGGTGTTGCCGGCGCCGGGCTGCTCATCGCCGGGTCCGGCTCGACGACCCTCGTCGCGGCGACCGTCGTCGGCGCAATCCTGGCGTCGGTCCTCTATTCGGGCGTCTTCGTCGCCCTCTCGGTGGTCACCGGTCGGGCGCTCGTGGCCGGCCTCGCCTACGTGCTCGTCTGGGAAGGGTTCGTGACGACCCTCCTCGAGGGGACGCGACTCCTCTCGATCCGCGAGTACGCGCTCGCGATCGTGGGGGCGCTCGGCGGCGACGCGGCGAGGGTCGAGGAGGGCGGCGGGGTGGACCCCGTCACGGCGGTGATCCTGTCGGCGGTCGTGCTCGTCGGGTCGTTCGCCGTGGCCACCTGGCGACTCGGTCGCTTCGAGGTCGCGGACGGCGGCTGAATCGCCACGGGCGGTCGCACGGGCACCCCCCGACCGCCTACAATCCGCCCCGATGCCCGATCCGAGGATCCGACGCACCCGCGCCCCCGGCGCTCGCCACGGCCGGCCGCCGCGCGGCGACGCGCCCGGCTCTCCGGAGGCGCCCGCGCCCGAGGAGATCGTCCCGGTGGACGCGGCCCCTCCCGAGGTCGCAGCCGCGGACATAGCCGCCTACGCGGCCGTGAGCGAGGCCAACGAGGCCGAGCCGACGGCGGCGGAGGCGATCGACGAGGCCCCCGCCGAGCGCGAGGCGGCCGACCTGGCCGCCGGAGCCGTGGCCGCCGCGGCGGTTGCCGTGGCGCGCGACGAACCGGAAGCTGCAGGCGAATCCGAGGCCGAACCCGAAGCCGAGGCCGGCCCCGAGCCGGAGCCTGAACCCGAGCCGGAGCCCGAGGCCGAGCCGGTGCCGGAACCGGAGCCGGAACCGGAGCCGGAGCCCGAGCCGGAGCCCGAGGCCGAACCGGAGCCCGAGGCCGAACCCGAACCCGAGGCCGACGCCGGCGGATGGTTCCGCGAGGAGCCGCTCGACGATGGCCCGGACGAGCCACTCGACGCCGACGCCGAAGCCGACGCCGAGGCCGGCGTCGACGTGTCCGCGCTGTCCGCCGAGGAGGCGCTCCAGGCGGAGGAGGAGGCTGCGGCGGACGGCCTTGCCGCCGCGACCCTCGTGGCGGTTCCCGTCGAGGAGGCCGAGGTCGCGGTCCGCGACCGCGATCGCCCGGTCGTCACCGCCGTGCCCGCCGGGTCGCCGCCGCGCCGCCGCGGGAGGTTGCGCGGGATCCTCATCGGCATCGTGACGATCGCGGCCGTCGCGGCCGTCGGGTTCGTCGCGGGCCTCATGCTGCCGACGCTCCTGCCGGGGCCCGGCATCGACTCCGCGTCGCCCGAGCCGAGCGCCGGGGCGAGCGAGACGCCGGCGACCACCCCGTCCCCGACGGTCGAGCCCACGCCATCGCCGACCCTCGCCCCGACGCCGGAGCCAACGCCGACACCCACCCCGGCCCCGACGCCGATCACCTACGTCGTGAAGGCCAACGAGACCCTGACGACCATCGCCGAGCGGTTCGGCGTCACCGTCGCCGCGCTCCGCAGGGCGAACAACATCGACGACCCGAACCTCATCCGGGTCGGCCAGCGCCTCACGATCCCGCCCCCGACCGCGACGCCCGCGCCGTAACGGCGGCCGGCGGCCGGCGGCAGGTCCGCACGCGTCGGGAGGCGGGGAGCTCCGCCTCTGTTCAGGGCCGCTCGAGGCCGTGCGACTCGAGGAACGCGTCGTCCGCGAGGAGCTCCGCCGTCGGCCCGTCACCGACGATCAGCCCGTCGTCCATCACGACGACACGGGGGAACACCTCCGCCACCAGGCGCATGTCGTGGCTCGACACGATGAGCGTCTGGTCGAGCGACCGGAGGAGGGCGATCAACTCGCGGCGCCCCCGCGGGTCGAGCCCGGCCGACGGCTCGTCGAAGACGAGGACGCTGGGGTCCATCGAGAGGACCGTCGCGAGGGCGACCCGCTTGCGCTGACCGAGCGACAGCCGGTGGGGGAGGCGACGCTCGAACCCGGACATCCCCACGGCGGCGAGGGCGCGCTCGACGCGATCGTGGATCTCGGCCTCCGGCACGCCCATGTGGAGCGGCCCGAAGGCGACGTCCTCGAAGACCGTCGGGCTGAAGAGCTGGTCGTCGGGATCCTGGAAGACGAGCCCCACCTCGGCCCGGATCCGCCGGACGCTGCCGCGGTCGACGACCGTCCCGCCGATCCGCACCGTGCCGTGGGCCGGCAGGTGGATCCCGTTGAGGTGGAGCATCAGCGTGCTCTTGCCCGCCCCGTTGGGGCCGACGAGGGCGGCCTTCTCGCCCCGGGCGACCCGCAGCGACACCCCGTGGAGTGCCTCGAATCCGTCGGGATACGAGTAGTGGACGTGCTCGAGGTCGATCCAACGCGCGGCGGTCTCGGCCGCCGCGATCTCGGCCGCCGCGATCTCGGCCGCGGCGGCATCCGCGGTCCCCGCCGCCGGCTCGGCCCCGGGCTCGTGGGCGTGGGCGTGCGTGTGCGGGGGCGCGTCCTCGTGCGCGTGGACGTGCGCGTGGACCGCGACCGGGGCGTCCCCGTCCGCAGCCGCGGAGGGCACGGGCGGCACCGTCGGCTCGGGCGGCACCGTCGGCTCGGGCGGCACGGTCGACGTCATGGCCGCGGGAGCACGAGCTGGCCGAGGACGACAAAGGCGACGATTGCCGCCGCCACGACTGCAAAGGCGAGCCAGTCCGCCGTCGCCAGGGGCCGGCCGCCCATCGTCCGGAACTCGCCGTCGAAGCCTCGTGCCTGCATCGCCGCGTAGACGCGCTCGCTCCGTTCGTACGAGCGGAGGAACAGCGATCCGACCATCCCGCCGACGACCCCGGCGCGCCAGCGCACGCTCCCACCGCCTCGGCCCTCGACCACCGCCGACCGGCTGAGGCGGGCCCTGTTGAGGCGGCCGGCTTCGGCCGTCAGCACGGCCAGGTAGCGGTACATGAAGCCGATGATCGCGACGAGGAGGCGCGGCACGCGGAGCCGTCGCAGCGCCTCGACGAGGTCGGGGAAGGGCGTGGTGAACGAGAGGAGGAGCGCCGCCTGGACGCTGATCCAGCTCTTGAGGGCGATGGTCGCGAACTCGCGGAGGCCCTGGCCGCTGATCGTGAGCGCGAGTGGCCCGATCTCGATGGTTACCAGCGGGTCGCCCGGCCGGGTGAAGATGAGCGGCAGGGCGGCGAGCATGAACGGCAGGGCGAAGAACGCCGAGCGTGTCAGGCGCAGCGGGCCCAGCCGCGCGAGCGTCGAGAGGCCGGCCAGGGCCAGCCAGGCGATGCCGAGCGCGGCGAACGAGCCGACGGGGAGCAGGCTCACCGAGACGATGAAGGCGACCGTCAGGACGAACTTCAGCCGGGCGTCGAGGCGGTGGACGACGCTGTCGCGGGCGAGGTACCGGTCGAGGTTCAGGTCAGGCCGCCGAGCCCTTCCGCCGCCTCGCCAGGAGCTTGCCCAGGAGCAGCATCAACCCGAAGACGATCACGATCCCGACGACACCGGCCAGGATCGTCGAGGTCGTCCCGTCGAGCCCCGGGATCGTGTAGTCGGGGAGGACCTGGAAGCCCGGCTCCCGCCCGGCCCCCTCGAAGCCCTGCTCGATCGCGACGGAGTCCAGTCCGTCGGGATCGCCCGACGCGAACGCCGACGCCAGGACTGCAACGACCCCGGCAATCGCGAGGCCGACGACCCACCAGTGGCGGGCGATGAGGCCCTTCGGCTCGGGCGGCGCCGGGGGCCTGCCGGGAGGGTTCGCCGGCTGCGGGTCCGCCGGCGCGCCGGCCATCGGCTCGACCGGGGTGGGCGAGATGTCGCTCATTGCCTGCCCCTCACGCGGCCGCTGCCGGCCGCGCGTCGCGGAGGGCGAGCAGGTCCGGCCGGGTGACCTGGACGAAGGCGATCGCGGCCATCGTGATGAGCGCCTCGCCGATGCCGATCAGCGCGTGGACGGAGAGCATCGCCGCGAGGGCAATCGCGAGGTCGGTGGTTCCCGAGAGACCGAGCTCGACGGCCATGGCGCCGGCCGCGACGAACACCGACAGCCAGGCCGCGATTCCGGCCGCCGGGATCCGAGCGCGCTGCTCGCCACCGAGGACGCCGCACAGCGCGCGGTAGACGGCGTACCCGCCGAGCGTCCCGACGATGCCCATGTTGAAGATGTTCGCGCCCATGACGACGAGGCCGCCGTCCTGGAAGACGAGGCTCTGGACGGCGACGACGGCGACCATGACGAGCGTGCCCGCCCAGGGGCCCAGCAGGATGGCCGCGAGCACGCCGCCGAGGAGATGGCCGGAGGTCCCGCCGATGACCTGGAAGTTGAACATCTGGGCGGCGAAGATGAAGGCGGCGGTGACGCCCATGAGCGGGATGGCCCGCTCATCGAAGGTCTCATTGGTCCGCTTCACGGCGTAGGCTGTCACCACGAGGGTGACCAGCCACATCAGCGCGGCGATCGGCACGCTGAGGAAGCCGTCGGGCGCGTGCAGCTCGGCTGGGCCGAGGCGCGCGGCCTGGTCGGCGATGCCGACGATCGACGCGTACACGCTTGCCGTCTCCCTCCACTGCGACCCCCGCGGCGTCGCCCGATCCGATTGTAGGCGCGAGCCGTCGTATCTGCAATGGATTGCAACAACGATCGGTCGGGCTCGTTCCCGCCTATACTCCGTGCGATGACCGCGTCCGGATTGCGCCACGCCTCCCGCGACGACGCGCTTGCCTGGCAGGCGGTTCGCGAGCGCCTGCACGACCGTGGCCTCCGCTGGACGCCACAGCGGCGGGCCCTCGTCGCCGTGCTCGCCGAGACCGAGGGCCACGTCACCGGCGCCGAGCTCGTCGAGCGCTGCCGCGAGCGTGACCCGGCGACGACACCCTCCACCGTCTACCGGACGCTCGACGTCCTCGAGGAGCTCGGGATCGTCCGCCACGGGCACGGACCGGACGGGCGCGAGGAGTACCACGTGCTCCCCGGCGAGGAGCACGGCCACCTGCACTGCCAGGCCTGCGGCGGGCGCTGGGAGATCAGTGTCGAGGAGGCGACCTCGATCACTGCCTCGCTCGAGGCCGAGCGCGGCTTTGCCGTGGACCTCAGCCACGTCACGATCGTCGGGCGCTGCCGCTCCTGCCGCTGAGGGTCGGCCGGCGACGCCGTCGCCCGTCCCTCGCCGGCCCGCCCCTCGCCGGCCCCCGCTCTTGAGTCGGCCCCCGCTCTTGAGTCGGCCCGCCCTCGCCGGCCCCCGCTTCTGAGTCGGCTTCCGACTCAGGTGGCCCCCCAGCCCTCGCCTGAGTCGGCATCCGACTCACCTGGGGCCCTGCCACGCTCAGAGAGTCCGCGAACCCTGCGTGTTCGCGAATACCGCGAGCGTGCGACCCGCTCTGCTGAGTCGGATTCCGACTCGGCCCCAGTTCAGCCGGCACCCCCCGCGGCTGACCGTCGGCTCAGCCGCTCGGCCCTGCCCTCGGTCCGGCGCCGGCCGCTCGGCCCTGACCTCGGTCCGGCGCCGGCCGCTCGGCCCTGCTCTCGGTCCGGCGCCGGCCGCTCGGCCCTGACCGTCGGCTCAGCCGCTCGGCCCTGCCCTCGGTCCGGCGCCAGCCGCTCGGCCGTCTGCGGCGTCCGCCACGGTTCCAGGACGCCGCCGAGGGCGGCCCCGACCGCTCCCTGAGCGCGACCCCGAAGCCGGCCTTGCGGGCTCAGGATCGACGAGCGCGCTGGCGTCGAAGGCGGTCGCGCTCCTCGAAGAAGCGCCGCGCCTCGCCAGCGTCGGCGAACCGGAACGCGTGGCGGCGACCGTCGACGCGAAACGAGGTGAGGGCCGTGCGGCCGATGCGCGACGGATCGAGCGCGACGAGTCCCCGCCCGCGGATCGGACCGCCGTCGAGCATCGCCCGGACGGCGACTCGACCGCGTGACGGGAACGCGGCAGCGAGCTCCGCCCGGTTGGCGGCAACGAACCCGTCGGCTGCGTCGGTGGCGAGCACGACGAGCGCCACGACGATCTCGCGCGGGTGCCAGCCCAGGGCCCGCGCGGGCTGCATCACCGATCTCGCGTAGCGCTCCACCTGGCGCTGCGTTCCGCCGAGGTCGGTGAGCTCGGACTTGAACTCGACGAGCACGAGGCGCGCGATCGTGTGGTCGAACCCCAGCAGGTCGATCCAGCCGCGCACGGCCCCGTCGACGAACGGCTGCTCCGTGGCGACCTCGATGCTCGACCGCGTCAACAGGCGGCGGAGTGCACCGACGCCGGTTCGATGAAGCAGGTCGGACCGGGCGGACTCGACGGACTGCGCGTCGCGGACGATCGCCCGCCCGCCAACGCCCTGCAGCAGGCGCTCGAGCACCTCGACCGAGCCACCCGTACTTCGCTCCGCCCGCGCCACGGTCGACTGCGAGACACCGGTCGCCTCCGCGAGCTCGCGCTGCGTCATCCCGGCGGAGCGCCTTGCCCGAGCCAGGGCGCCGGCGATCCGGCTTCGGAGGTCCTCGGTCATCGGGCCCAGCATGACGGCCGCCGCTTCACCAGCCCTGCACTCGGCCTGCACGCGGGTTGCAGCGGGAGCCTCCGGCTCCGGCGCCGGCCGCGGTGGGCGGGGCGCCTGACCGGCGCTGCGCCGCCCCTCGGTGGCGGCCCCACCCATCCGCACGCGGCCCGGCAACGATCCTGTCATGGAGGTTCACGCGATGCCACGCCCCGTTCCCGTCGCTCCCGCCCTCGGCCAGGAGTCGGCCTGGGACTACCCGCGCCCACCGCGCGTCGAGCCGACGACGGAGAGGATCCGCGTCGTCGTCGACGGCGTCGTCGTCGCCGACACGGTCGCGGCGCTCCGCGTCCTCGAGACGAGCCACCCGCCCACGTACTACCTGCCGCCGGAGGACGTCCGGCTCGACCTCCTCGAGCCGTCTTCCCGGTCATCGGTCTGTGAGTTCAAGGGCCGGGCGGCGTACCGGTCGCTCGTGCTGCCGTCGGGCCGGCGGATCGCCGACGTGGCCTGGCTCTACCCGTCGCCGGCGCCCGGTTTCGAGGCGATCGCCGGGCACCTGGCCTTCTACGCGTCGAAGGTCGACGAGGCCTGGGTCGGCGACGAACAGGTGGTCGCTCAGGCCGGCGACTTCTACGGCGGCTGGGTCACGTCGCGGGTCGTCGGTCCGTTCAAGGGCGGGCCAGGCTCGTGGGGCTGGTGACTGCGTACCTGCCACCCGAGCGCCGAGAGGTGCGCGCAGCGCGGCCGACCCCCAGCCGCGCAAGGCCGGCTGTCGTTATGCGGCAATCCGTGCGGGAGCCGTGGCCCCAACCGCGGTTTCGGGGACAAATCGTGCGTGGACTGCCGCGTAACGCAAGCCAGGCTGGCGCGCCGAGCCGGTGACGACGCGTCGAGCCGGCCCCTGCCACGACGCGCGGAGCCGGTGACGACGCGTCGAGCCGGCCCCGGCCACGACGCGCGCGCTCGAGCCGGCCCCGGCCACCCTGGTGACCGACGCCGTCAGCCCTCCGGCGTCGGCACCCCGACGATGTGGAAGCCGCCGTCCACGTAGATCACCTCGCCGGTGACCTGGCGCGAGAGGTCGCTGGCCAGCCAGACCGCGGTCCCCGCGACGTCCTCCGGCGTGATGTTCGAGCGCAGCGGCGCCGTGTCCCGGAACGATCCGTACAGGTGCATGAAGCCGGCGATCCCATGGGCCGCGACCGTCCGCACGGGCCCGGCCGAGATCGCGTTCACCCGCACCCCCTCGGGCCCGAGGTCGGCGGCGAGGTAGCGGACGCACGCCTCGAGGGCCGCCTTGGCGACGCCCATGACGTTGTAGTGGGCGACGACCTTCTCGGCGCCGTAGTAGGTGAGCGTCAGGATGCTGGCGCCGGGTCGCAGGTGCGGGCGCGCCTCGCGGGCGAGGGCGACGAGCGAGTAGGCCGACACGTCCATGGCCAGCGCGAACCCGTCGCGCGAGGTGTCGACGAACTGGCCGACGAGCTCCTCCTTGTTGGCGAAGGCGAGGGCGTGGACGAGGATGTCGAGGCTGCCGACCTCGGCGCCCCAGCGGTCGAAGACGCGAGCGATCTCCGCGTCGTCCCGGACGTCGCAGGGCTCGACGAACGTGCTGCCGATGCTGTCGGCGAGCGGGCGCACGCGTCGCTCGAGGAGGCTCTCGATGGAGCTGAAACCCACCGTCGCCCCATGCTCGTGGAGCGCCTTCGCGATCCCCCAGGCGATCGAATGGCCGTTCGCCACCCCGAAGATCAGCGCATTCCTGCCGTCGAGCAGCCCCATCGGTCCCTCCTCCCACTCCCGTTCGTCGGTGCCATCGTACGATGATGTCCGTGACCCGATCGCCGAGCCCCGCTCTGCCGCAGGTGAGACGCCACGCCCGTCCCGTCCGCGCGGTGTTCATCGTGCTGGGCACGACCTTCCTTGCGCTGGGGGCGATCGGCCTCGTGCTGCCGGTCCTGCCGACGACGCCGTTCGTCCTCCTGGCGGCCGCCTGCTACCTGCGGGCTTCGGAGCGGCTCCACCAACGGCTCGTGTCGAGCAGAACGTTCGGCCCGACGATCGTGGCCTGGCAGGAGCACGGCGCCATCCCGACCCGGGCCAAGGCGATCGCGGTGACCCTCATCGTCCTCACGTTCGGCTTCTCCATCCTGTTCGCGGTCGAGCCGCCATGGATGCGGGCCGGCCTGGCCGCCCTCGGCATCGTCCTCGTCGTCTGGCTCGTGCGCCGGCCTGCGCCGCCGGAGGGCGTGCCGATCGCTCGCCCGATCACCGAGTGACCAGGCCGGCCGACCTGCCCCGCGACCTCGACGCCGCGCTGCGTGGCGTCCGGGCCGTCGTGCTCGACGCCGACGGCGTCCTCGTCATGCGCGGGGCCGCCCTCCCGGGTGCCGCGGAGGCGCTGGCGAGTCTGAACGAGCGGCGGATCCCGTGGCGCGTCGCCACCAACATCTCGGCACTGCACCGCGAGACGCTCGCCCGACGCTTCTCGGCAGACGGGCTCCCGATCCCGCCGGAGCGGATCGTGACCTCGCTGTCGGCGACCGTCGACGACGTCCGCCGTCGGTACGCCGGCCGGCCGGTCTTCGTGCTGACCCACCCCGACGGGCTGCGCGAGTTCGGCGACCTGCCGCTCCTCGCGCCCGAGGACGTCGACGCGGACGGGGCCACCGCGGCCGCGGTCATCTTCGGCGACGCCGCCCACGACCTGAGCTTCGAGAACCTCGACCGGGCCTTCCGCCTGGTGCGCCGGGGAGCGGAGCTCATCGCCATGCACCGCAACGGCTGGTGGTACACGGCGAAGGGCGAGACGATCGACACCGGCTCGTTCGTGGCCGCCGTCGAGTACGCCACCGGCGTCCGCGCCCGCACCACCGGGAAGCCGGGGCCGCTGATGTTCCGCGCTGCCGCCCGGGCCCTGGCGGCGGACGTGGCGGCCGCGGGGGGCCCGCCGCTCCGGCGCCACGAGGTCGCGATGGTCGGCGACCACGGGCCGCAGGACATCGCCGGCGCCCACCGGGCCGGGTTGCGCGGCGTGCTCGTCCTGACCGGCCGGACTGCCGCGCACGAGGTCCCGGCGCTCCGCGGGCCGGCCGTCCCCGACGCGGTCGCGCCGGCGATCGGCGACGTCGTCGTCGCCCTCCCGTAGATCCGCCGCGGCAGGGCCGTTCATCCCGCAAAGTGGGCCTCCATTGCCCTCTAGACGGACGGGGCTCCTCCGCCTACGGTCAGGCGAGACAACCCCCTGCGAGGATGAGCTGACGATGGATGGCTGGACCGGGCAGTTCCTCCGGGTCAACCTGACCGACCGGACACACCGCGTGGAGTCGTTCTCCGAGGAGTTCGCCAACACCTGGATCGGCGGCCGCGGCTTCGCCGTCAAGATTCTCTACGACGAGCTCGCTCCCGGGATCGACCCCCTCGGCCCCGAGAACAAGCTGGTCGTGGCCGTCGGCCCGATCTCGGGCGTCCCGGCCCCCAACACCGGCAAGACGATCGTCGCCGCGAAGTCGCCGGCGACCGGCGGCTACGGCGACGGGAACCTCGGCACGCGCATGACCGACCAGCTCCGCAAGGCCGGCTACGACGCCCTGATCATCGAGGGCCGCGCCGCCAGCCCGACGATGCTCGCCATCGACGACGACCGCGTCGAGTTCCTGCCCGCCGACGAGGTCTGGGGCAAGGGCACGATCGAGACGAACGAGTGGATCTACGCCCGCTACAGCAAGGGCGCCGGGGTCCTCAACATCGGCCCGGGCGGCGAGAACATGGTCCACTTCGCCGTCGTCCGCAGCCTGGAGGGTCGTTCCGGCGGCCGGCCGGGCATGGGCGCCGTCATGGGCTCGAAGCTCCTCAAGGCGATCGTCGTCACGGGCTCCAAGCCGATCCCGCAGGCATTCCCGGCGAAGATGAAGGAGCTCGGGCGCGACGACCTGCGCGAGGTCCACCGCATCGACAAGGAGGCCGGCTGGTCCCTCCAGGGCACGACCGGCGTCCTGCCCTGGTGCAACGAGGTCGCGGCGCTCCCGGTCCACAACTTCCGGGGCACGCACCACCCGGACGCCTGGCAGGTCGACGGGGAGCGGGTGCATGCAGCGCGGGTCGCCACCTACGGCTGCCCGAACTGCACGATGCGCTGCGGCATCGCCGTCCTCGACGACGAGGGCCGCGAGGCCGAGGTCGACTACGAGAACATCGGCCTGCTGGGCCCGAACCTCGACCTGTACAACCTCGCGGAGGTCGGCGCGCTCAACTACCTCTGCGACGACTACGGGCTCGACACGATCTCGGCCGGCGGCGTGCTGGGCTTCTACGCCGACGCCGTCGAGCGCGGGGCCGCGCCCGGTGAGCCGCTGTTCGGCGACATCGTTGCCTTCAAGAAGGTCCTCGGCCAGATCGCCCATCGCGAGGGCGAGATCGGCAACATCCTCGCCGACGGGACGCTGCCCGCCGCCCGCGCCTTCGGCCACGGGTCCGAGGACTACGCCATGCAGGTGAAGGGCCTGGAGATCTCGGCCTACAACTGCAAGTTCATCCCGGGCATGGCCCTGGCCTTCGGCGTCAGCCCGATCGGGGCCCACCACAAGGAGTCGTGGATCATCACCTACGAGGTGAACCAGACGCCGCGCGAGTCGTACGGGCGCGACAAGGCCCAGAAGATCGTCGACCTGCAGCGCATCCGGGGCGGGCTGTTCGAGTCGATCATCACCTGCCGCTTCCCGTGGGTGGAGGTCGGCTGGGGCGTCGAGCACTACCCGACGTACTTCAACACGATCACCGGCAAGGACTGGAAGCTCGAGGACTTCTGGCCGATCAGCGACCGGATCTACGCGCTCATCAAGCTCTTCTGGCTGCGCGAGTTCCCCGACACGGACCGCACCGCGGACTACCCGCCGGCTGCCTGGTTCGATCCCTCGAACGCGGACACGGACGGCCCCATCGCCGGCCGGATCCTGGAGCTCGACAAGTACGACGCGCTCCTCCAGCACTACTACGACATCCGGGGATACGACACGCGCGGCGTGCCGACCCGCGCCACCCTGGAGTCCCTGGGCCTCGACGCGGAGATTGCGGCCGCAGAGGCGTACGCGACGCTGCGGTGAGATGAACGTCACCCTCAAGCTGGCCGGCGCGTTCGTCCACGCGGCGGGGTTCAGCCACAGGGAGCTGGACGTCGCGCCGGGGACGACGATCGCCGACCTCCTCGCGGAGCTCCCCGTCGACCGCGGCCGGCCGATGCTCATCGCCCGGAACGGCCACGGCGCCGCCCCGGAGGACGAGGTGCATCCCGGCGACCGGATCCTCGTCTCGCCGGTCTTCTCCGGCGGCTGAGCGGGTCATCTCGGCGGCTAAGCGGGTCATCTCCGGCGGCCGAGCGGGTCGTCGCTCGCAACGCCGCGCCCGCGCGCTGGACCGAAACCCACCGGACGGGTACGCTCGGGCTGCGCTCGTCTGCGCCGCGTCCCGTGCTGGAGTTCCCCGATGACCAAGGCCGCCCCCCGTCAGAAGATCACCTACGCGACCCTCCGCAACGACAACGAGGAGCTCCACGCCCTGTACGAGGCGGGCATCGAGCGCGCCCGGGCGCGCCTCGGCGGGTACCACCAGAACTGGGTCGGCGGGAGCGGTCGTGACGGCGACGGCGTCTTCGAGCTGCGTTCGCCGATCGACCACGACATCCTCGTGGGCACGTTCGCCCGCGGCACGCGCCGGGACGTTCGCGATGCCGTCGCCGCGGCCCGCGCGGCCCAGCCGGCGTGGCGGGCCACCGGCTGGCGGGACCGCCTCGCGGTCCTCCGGCGCGCCGCCGACCTGATCTCCGAGCGCCAGATGGAGTACGCCGCCATGATGGCGATCGAGGTCGGCAAGAGCCGCCTCGAGGCGCTCGGCGAGGTCGAGGAGTCGGCCGACCTGATCCGCTACTACGCCGACGTCTTCGAGCGCAACAACGGCTTCGACCACCCGATGGACAACCTCGGCGACCCGTCGGTGCGGACGCGCTCGATCCTGCGCCCGTACGGCGTCTTCGCCGTCATCAGCCCGTTCAACTTCCCGATGGCGCTGGCCGCGGGACCCACCGCCGGCGCGCTGATGGCCGGCAACGCGGTCATCTTCAAGCCGGCCTCCGCCAGCGCGCTGAGCGGCGTCGTGCTTGCCGAAACGTACCGCGACGCGGGCCTCCCCGACGGCGTCTTCGACTTCGTCATGGGCCCCGGGGATACGGTGGGCCAGGAGATCCAGGAGAACCCCGGCATCGACGGGATCGTCTTCACGGGCTCCTACGAGGTCGGGATGACGATCTTCCGGACGTTCTCGAAGACGTGGCCGAAGCCGTGCATCGTGGAGATGGGCGGCAAGAACCCGGCGATCGTCACCGCCACGGCCGACCTCGAGGAGGCGGCCTCGGGGATTGCCCGGAGCGCCTTCGGCTTCGGTGGGCAGAAGTGCTCGGCAAACAGCCGGGTCTACGTCGATCGCCGCGTCCACGACGATCTCGTGCGGCTGCTGGTCAGGGAGGCTGAGGCGATCACGATCGGGGACCCCCTCCAGCGCACGAGCTGGCTCGGTCCGATCATCGACGAGCGCGCCGTCGCCCGCTACCTTGCCGCCGTCGCCGAGGCCCGGCGGGACGGTCGCGTCCTGGCCGGTGGGGAGCGCCTGGCCGACGGCGACCTCGCCCGGGGTACGTTCGTGGAGCCGACGGTGGTCGGGCACCTGCCCCCGGACCACCGCCTCTTCCGGGACGAGCTGTTCGTGCCGTTCACGGCCGTCCAGGCCGTCGACAGCCTCGACGAGTCGATCCGGCTCGCCAACGCGAGCGACTACGGCCTCACGGCCGGGGTGTACGCGGGGGATCCGTCCGAGGTGGACCGCTTCCTCGACGAGATCGAGTCGGGCGTCCTCTACGTGAACCGCCGCGCCGGCGCGACCACCGGCGCGTGGCCGGGCGTCCAGCCGTTCGGCGGCTGGAAGGGTTCGGGCTCGACCGGCAAGGCCGGCCTCAGCCTCTACTATCCGTCGCTGTTCATGCGCGAGCAGAGCCACACCATCGTCGACTGATCCCGGGCCCGCGGGCGGGGCGGGGATCGGCGGCGCTGCCGAGGCGGTGCCCCTCCGCGGCGCTGCCTCGTGGCCGGCTCGGCGCTCCTGCCTCGTGGCTGGCACGTCCCCGTCGCGCCGCCGAACGGCCCGGGACCCCGGACTCTTCGGCTATACTCGGTGGAGTATCCAGTCTGCATAAACTGTATGCGTCAGCGCATGCCCGCCCCCCTCGCGGGCACAGAGCAGGAGGTCTCGCGTGAGCTCGATCCAGGCGCCGCCCGTGCCGAACATCGTGACCGAGCTGCCCGGCCCCAGGGCGCGCGCCCACATCGAGTTCGACCACGCCTGGACGAGCCCCAGCCTGCCCCGCGCCTACCCGATCGTTCCCGTGAGGGGGAAGGCTGCGCGGTCGAGGACATCGACGGCAACGTCTTCCTCGACTTCGCGGCCGGGATCGCCGTCAACTCGACGGGCCACGCCCACCCGCGGGTGTCCGCCGCGATCGCCGCCCAGGCTGCCGAGCTCATCCACTTCAGCGCCTCGGACTTCTACCTCCCGATCTACGCCCACGCCGCCGAGCGCCTCGCCCGCATCGCCCCGATGAAAGGCCCGAATCGCGCGTTCATCGGCAACTCCGGGGCCGAGGCGGTCGAGGCCGCGCTCAAGCTCGCCCGCTACCACACCGGCCGGCAGAACGTGGTGGCGTTCCTCGGGGCCTTCCACGGCCGCACGATGGGCGCCCTCAGCCTCACCGGCAGCAAGGCCAAGTACCACGCCCACTTCGGGCCGTTGCTGCCCGGCGTCTACCACGTCCCGTTCGGGAGCGCCGGCCTCGACGAGCTCGAGCAGCGCGTCTTCAAGCGCCTGATGCCGGCCGACGAGTTCGCCGCCATGATCGTGGAGCCGATCCAGGGCGAGGGCGGCTACGTCGTCCCCGACGCCGAGTTCCTCCCGCGCCTGCGCGAGATCTGCGATCGCTACGGGATCCTCCTCATCGCCGACGAGGTCCAGTCCGGTGCCGGTCGCACCGGCAAGATGTGGGCGATCGAGCACTGGGGCGTCGAGCCCGACATCCTGCTCACCGCCAAGGGGATCGCCTCGGGGATGCCGATCGGGGCGATGATCGCCCGGGCCGAGGTCATGGACTGGGGAGCTGGGTCGCACGGCTCGACGTACGGCGGCAACCCGGTCGCCCTCGCCGCCATGATGGCCACCATCGACCTCCTCGAGGACGGCCTGATCGCCAACGCCGCCGAGCGCGGCGACCAGGGCCTCCGGGCGCTTCGGCCGCTCGTCGAGCACTACCCGGACCTCGTCCGCGACGTCCGCGGCAAGGGCCTGATGATCGGCGTCCAGTTCGACTCCGGGGACACGGCCGAGGCGGTCCAGATGCAGGCCTTCGACCGGGGGCTCCTCGTCCTCGAGGCCGGCGACGACTGTGTCCGCATGTCGCCGCCGCTGGTGGTGACCGCCGACGAGATGGCCACGGCCGTCCGGATCTTCACCGAGTCGATCGCCCACGTCGCCGGGCACCGGACGGAGGACATCCACGAGGTCGACGTCGCCGCACAGGCGGGCCTCACCCGGGGCGACTTCGGCGAGACGGTCTAGGTCGACGCGCCGCCGAGCGCGGGCTCGGCGCCCGCCCCCGGCGGCGGCGCAACCAGGGAGGATGCCAGGCGTGAGCTCCAAGGTCGCGACGATGCGCGACGCCGTCGCGGAGCTGGTCCACGACGGCGACACGGTGGCGATCGAGGGCTTCACGCACCTCATCTCGTTCGCCGCCGGCCACGAGATCATCCGCCAGCGCCGGCGCGACCTCGTGCTGGCGCGCATGACGCCGGACCTGATCTACGACCAGATGATCGCCGCCGGCGTCGCCCGCAAGCTGGTCTTCAGCTGGCTCGGGAACCCCGGCGTCGGCGGGCTCAACGCGATCCGGCGCGTCACCGAGGGCGCGAACGCGACCCTCGAGCTCGAGGAGTACAGCCACTTCGGGATGGTCGCCCGCTACGCGGCGGGCGCCGCGAAGCTCCCCTTCATGCCGCTCCGGAGCTACTTCGAGACCGACCTCCCGAAGGCGAACCCGCTGATCCGGCCGATCGAGAGCCCGTACGGCGACGGGACGGTCTACGCGGTGCCCGCCGCTGCGGCCCGACGTCACGATCGTCCACGCCCAGCGGGCCGACGCCGCCGGCAACACCCAGGTCTGGGGCCTCGCTCGGCTGCCAGAAGGAGGCGGCCTTCGCCGCCGAGCGGGTGATCGTGGTCGTCGAGGAGCTCGTCGAGGAGGCCGTGATCCGGGCCGACCCGAACCGGACGATCATCCCGGGGATCGTCGTGGACGCGGTGGTCGTCGAGCCGTGGGGCGCCCACCCCAGCTACGTCCAGGGTCGCTACGACCGTGACAACCGCTTCTACCGCGACTGGGATCCGATCAGCCGCGACGAGGCCGCGACGGAGGCCTGGCTGCGGGAGTGGATCTACGACCTCGACGGTCGGGCGGCCTACGCGGAGAAGCTCGGGACCGAGCGCCTCGCGTCGCTCCGGCCGTCCGGCGCGGCTCCGTCCGGCGTCGTCGACTACGGGGAGTACCGCTGATGGCCGAGCCGCAGGGCGGCGCCCCCGGCGTTGAGGCGCCCGCGTTCACGAAGTCCGAGATGATGATCGTGGCCGCCGCGCGCGAGCTGGCCGGCCAGCGCGTCTGCTTCGTCGGCGTCGGCCTCCCGAACATCGCCGTCAACCTGGCCAAGCGGACGATCGCCCCCGACCTGGAGCTCGTCTACGAGGCCGGCGTCTTCGGCGCCCAGCCGGCCCGACTCCCGCTCTCGATCGGCGACCCGACGATCGTCACCGGCTCGACCGCGGTCGTGAGCATGTGGGAGCTGTTCGCCTTCTACCTCCAGGGCGGGCTCGTCGACGTCGGCTTCCTCGGGGCGGCCCAGATCGACCGGTTCGGCAACATCAACACGACCGTCATCGGCGACTACGCCGCGCCGAAGACGCGGCTGCCGGGCTCCGGCGGGGCCTGCGAGATCGCGATCAACGCGCGCCAGATCTTCGTGATCATGCGCCAGAGCGCCCGCTCGTTCGTCGAGACGATCGACTTCCGGACCTCGCCCGGCAACCTCGGCGGCGCCGAGAAGGCCGAGCGGATCCGGCGCGAGCAGGGCTGGCTCGGGCGCGGTCCGTCGGTCGTCGTCACCGACCTCGGCATCTGGCACTTCGACGAGGAGGGCGAGATGCGCCTCGACTTCCTCCACCCGGGCGCGACGCTCGAGGAGGTCCGGGCGACGATCGGCTGGGACCCGAAGATCGCGGAGCCGCTCCCGACCACGCCGGCCCCCACCGCCGACGAGCTCCGCCTCATCCGCGAGGAGCTCGACCCCGAGGGCATGTACACGAAGTAGGGGATCGGGCGCGTAACGTTCGCGGCGCCCGCGGCGTCTTCCTCCCGGGCGCCGGCTTGACGCCTCTGGCGGCGTTGGACACGGATGGTGATCGCGATGCACCGGATGCGGACGGTCCTTGTTGTCGCGGTGGCGACCCTCGGGCTCGTCGCCCTCGGGCTCCCGCCGGCGGCAGCCGCCGCACGGACGGCGGCGATGCCCTCCGACTTCGACGGCGACGGGTACGCCGACCTCGCGATCGGGGCCCCGGGCGAGGCGGTCGGCGGCCGTGCGGGCGCCGGTGCCGTCAACGTCCTCTACGGGTCGCATTACGGGCTCACCGCCGTCGGCGACCAGTACTGGACGCAGGACAGCCCCGGCGTCAAGGGCGTCAGCCACGGCCGCGACGCCTTCGGGGTGGCGGTGGCGTCCGGCGACTTCGACCGGGACGGCTACGCCGACCTCGCCGTCGGAGCCACCTTCGATCGGGTGGGATCCGCGGGAATCCGGAGCGGCGCCGTCAACGTCCTCTACGGGTCGAGCAGCGGCCTGACCGCCGCGGGTGACCAGCGCTGGTCGCACGGCAATCTCTTCGGCGCTCCGGAGCCCGCCGACCGCTTCGGCGAGGCGCTCGCCACGGCCGACTTCGACGGCGACGGGTACTGGGACCTCGCGATCGGGACGCACGGTAGCAGCGGAGGTTCGGTCGTCGTGCTGCTCGGCGGCCCCGACGGCCTCACCCCATCCGGCGCGACACCGTTGACGGCGGCCCCCGATGCCTCAGACGCCTCGCGCGCCGCTTTCGGGACCCCCCTGGCAGCCGGCGATCTCGACGCCGACGGGCATGCCGATCTCGCCGTCGGATTCCCGTGGTTCACCTGGAACGACCCGCCAAGTGGTCCCTCTCCCGTGAACGTCGTCTACGGCTCCGACGATGGGCTCACCGGCGAGCGACGCGAGGTGTTCACGCAGGAGAGCGCCGGCATGCAGGACGGTGGCGACGGGGGGTGGTTCGGGGCGAGCCTCGCGATCGCGGATGTCAATGCCGACGGCTACGGCGACCTGGCCGTCGGCGTCCCCCAGGAATGCCCGGCGAGCGGTTGCGACGGCAACGACGGCGCTGTCGCCGTCCTGTGGGGATCGGCTGAAGGCCTGACGACGACGGGCAACCTGCTGTGGTTCCTGCCACGGGGATTCGCGAGGCCCAGCGGCGACGAAGGAACAACGGCGTTCGGCGGAACGATCGCCGCGGGCGACTTCGACGGCAACGGGGCCGCTGACCTTGCGATCGGCGCATCGTGCGCCGAGATCACGCCCCAGGATTGCACGGGGATCGTTGTCGCTCTGTACGGTTCGCCGGGCGGGGTCGAGTCCTCGCGTGCGGAGCTCTGGTCCCAGGCGAGTCGCGGCGTGCCCGGAGCTGCGGAGGCGTGGGACGGCTTCGGAAAGGCCCTGGCCGTCGCCAACTACGGCCGATCGCGAGGCCACGACCTGGCAATCGGCGTGCCTGGGGAGAACGGAAGGCGGGGCCGCGTGATCGTGCTCTACGGGCGATCGGGTGGCCTGAGCACCGTGAACGTTCAGGGCTGGTCGCAGGGCACGCCGGGCGTGCTGGGGACGCCACGCGACTCGGACGTGTTCGGTTCGAGCCTCACCCCGTAGATTCCGACCCCGCACCTGCCGGCGCCGCGACCCGCGACGGGCGGACGACCATGACCGGGCATCGGGCGTGGCGGACGACGTGGTCCGACACGCTGCCGAGGAAGAGCCGGCCAACGGCGCCACGCTCGTGCGTGCCGACGACGATGAGGTCGGCCGCCTCGGCGGCGGCGGCCTCGACGATCGCCTCGCCCGCGTCGCCGTCCCAGGTGAGGCCGGTGGCCTCCGCGCCGCCCGCCCGCGCCCGCTGGACGATCGCCTCGACCGCGAGCTGGCGGGCCTCCCGCGCCGTCGGCGACCCGCTCACGACCGACAGCACGACGAGCCGCGCGACGAGGCGCGCGGCCAGCTCGATCGCCTGGTCCGCGGCAGCCACCGACGCGGGGGACGCGTCGGTGGCCAGGAGGATCGTCTCGATGCGCGACATCGGTCGGTTGCCGCCGGGGTGGGGGACGCGCCCCGGCGATGGCCTCCTCAGGAGGGCGTGTACTGGTCGGCGACGGCCTTGAGGATCGTGTCCACGTCAGCAGGCGTCGGCACGACGATGAGCGTGGTGACCATGCCGAACATCCCGTTCAGGCCCTCGACGTGGGGGAGGATGTGGCAGTGGTACGCCCAGACCCCTGCCCGGTCGCACTGGATGATCGAGTCGATCCTCTCCCCGGGGTTCACGGCGAACGTGTCGCAGTCGAACGAGCCGGCCCCGAGCGGCCGCCCGTCGCGGGCGACGATCCGCTGGGTGTACCCGTGGCTGTGCCACGGGTGCATCATGATCCCCTCGTTCATGTATCGGACGAGGACCGTCTCGCCGACCGCCGCCACGACCGGGACGACCGCCGGGAACCCGTGGCCGTTGATCGTGAAGCCGCCGAGGGTGTCGTTCGAGATCCAGGTGTACTCCCGGTCGTAGGCGTAGCCGTACTTCTTCTCGTACGCCTTCACCGGATCCGGGTCGTCCTTGGGATCGATGATGAAGGCCCCGAGGAGCCCGCGCCCGACCTGGTCGGTGGCGTTGTGGTGCGAGTGGTACATCATCGAGCCCGCCGGCTTGGCCACGAACTCGTAGGTGAACGTCTCCCCGGGCGGGATCGGCTTCTGGGTCACGAACGGCACGCCGTCCATGAAGAAGTTGTCGAAGTCGATGCCGTGGAAGTGGATCCCGGTCGTCTCCTTCAGGTTGTTCTTGAAGGAAACCCGGATCGTGTCGCCCTCGGTGACCCGGATCGTCGGCCCCGGCCACTGGGCGTTGTAGCCGAGGGCCTGGACGGGCGCCATCATCTCGTCGATCCGCCACTCCATCTCGTCGACGGTCAGCTCGAAGACCTTGACGTCGCCGTCGAGGGTCGGCGTGAGCGGGGTGACGAGGTCGTTGAGCAGGAGCTGCGACATCTGGGCGAACGACGGCGGCTTCGAGAGCTCGGGGTAGTCGTCTGCGACGCCGAGGATGTCGGCGAGCTGGTTGAACACCTCTTCCGGGTAGATCGTCGCGAGCGCCGGCGCGAGGTTGCCCAGGTAGCGGCGGACGACGTCGCGGGCCTTGACGTCGTGCTCGCTCCAGCCCGGCGGGATCTCCCCGACCGGCTCGGAGGGCGCCGGCGTCGGCGTCGGGGCCGTCGTCATCCCCGGCATCTCGGTCGGGGCGGCGGTCGCGCCGGGGGTCGCCGCCGGCGGCGTCGTGGGCGCCGCGGGCTTCGAGGTGGCATACGTCCAGGCGGGGGTCGCAGCGGGCGCGCACGCCGCCACGGTGACCGCGACGAGGCCGCTGCCGGCCAGGGCGGCCCCGCGGAGGAACCCGCGGCGGGTGAGCGAGGCGTCGAGCCCGCCGGGCTCGGTCGTCTCGACGGGCGAAGGAGTCGAAGGGGTGCCCTGCGGCGTCGACGTGTCCATGGTGCCGGATGGTACGAGGTCCGGCCGCTCCCCGGTGTGACATTCGGCCCGTCGGCCGCGGGCCGTCCGGCCGGATGTACGCACATGCGCATATGGCCAGGCCGGGTGCGGCGCGATCCCGGCCCTGCTACGCTCGGTGGCGATGATCCCGGCGTCCCCTCCGTCGCCCGCCCCCGCGGCCCTCCTCGATGGGCTCGCGAGCCTCGAGGCGTGGGCGATCGCGCCCGCCCGGCCGCGCCGTCTCCTCGCCCACGCCCTCGAGGCGCTCGCCGGGTCGTGCGGGGCGCTGGGGATCCACGTCGAGGCGACCCTCGCGCCCGACACGGTGATCGGCGGCGGCTGGGGGTCGCTGGCCCGGCGACCCGGTCGCGGTCCCCGGTCCGGGGTCGTGATGGCGCCTCTCCGGCGCGGCCCGTTCGTGCCCGGAGTCGAGGTCGACGGCGAAACGGCCGGGACGGTCTGGCTCGACGACCCGACGGGGCCCGTCGACGCCGTCGTGCGCGTCGTCGAGCATGCACTCGAGGCGGCCCGCGGCCGCGAGGAGGTCGCCCGCTCGGTGGCCCGGCTGGAGGCCCTCGACGAGGCGATCCGGGCGATGACCGGGGTGCTCGCCGTCGACCGCGTGCTGCAGGTCATCGTCGACCGCGTGCGGACCCTGACCGGTGCCCGCTACGCGGCCCTCGGCATCCAGGACGCGAGCGGAGCGATCGAGCAGTTCGTGACGAGCGGGATCAGCCGCCCGGACCGGGCGCGGATCGGTGCCCCGCCCCAGGGCCACGGGATCCTCGGCCTCATCATTCGCGAGAACCGGACGATCCGGCTCGAGGACCTCATGGCCGACCCGCGGGGCGTCGGCTTCCCGCCGAACCACCCCGAGATGCATCCGTTCCTCGGCGTCCCGGTCGTCGTCCGGGGCCGGACGATCGGCAACCTCTACCTGACCGAGCGTGCCGGCGGCTTCACCGCCGAGGACGCCCGCATCGTCGAGACGTTCGCCCGCCACGCCGGGGTCGCCATGGAGAACGCCCGCCTCCACGACCAGGTCCAGCGGCTGGCGATCGTCGAGGAGCGCGAGCGGATCGGCAAGGACCTCCACGACAGCGTCATCCAGGCGATCTACGCGGTCGGCCTCTCGCTCGACGACGTCCCCGACATGATGGAGGAGGAGCCCGACGAGGCTCGCCGCCGCGTCGAGCGGGCGATCGACGGCCTCGACCAGACGATCCGTGACATCCGCAACTTCATCTTCGGGCTGCGCCCGGCGCTCCTCGACGGCGTCGACGTCGTGGAGGGCCTCGCCGCGCTCGCCGACGAGTTCCGCGTCAACACGATGATCGACGTCGAGCTGCGCGCCGGGCCGACCGTCACGACGCCGCTCATCGGCCCCGACCGGATCGCCGAGCTCCTCGCCATCGCCCGCGAGGCGCTCAGCAACATCGCCCGCCACGCCCGCGCCACGCGGGCCGAGATCAGCGTCGAGCCGGAGCCCGAGATCGCCGGCCTGCGCATCGTCATCGCCGACAACGGGGCCGGCTTCGACCCCGCGGCGCCCCGCGCGCTTGGCCACCAGGGCCTGCGGAACATCCGGACCCGCGCCATCTCGATCGGGGCAACGGTCCAGGTCGAGAGCGGGGCCGGCTCGGGGACGCGTATCATCGTCCGCGTCCCGGGGGCCCGCTCCGAGGGCGTCGACGAGCTGTCCGAGGAATCCCCGGACAACTGAGCGCCGCCCGAGTCGGGCCGCCGCTCGAAGGGAGGAACCGAAGGCATATGACGGAGCAGTCCGAGCCGCGTCCCCTCCGCCTGCTCGTCGTCGACGACCACGAAGTCGTCCGCCAGGGCCTCGTCTCGCTCCTCGAGCGACGCGAGCGCTTCCAGGTCGTCGCCGAAGCCGGCACCGTCGAGGAGGCTCTCGACGGCGCCCGGCGCCATCAGCCGGATCTCGTCGTCATGGACGTTCGCCTGCCCGACGGCTCGGGCATCGAGGCCTGCCGCGAGATCCGATCCGAGCTCCCGGGCACCCGGGTCGTCATGCTGACGAGCTACCCCGACGAGGAGGCCGTCCTCTCGGCCATCATCGCGGGGGCCTCCGGCTACCTCCTCAAGCAGATCCGGTCCCGCGACCTCGTCTCGGCCCTCGAGGCCGTCGGCCGCGGCGAGTCGCTGCTCGACCCGGCCGTCACCGAGAAGGTCCTCGAGCGGGTCCGCCGGATCGCCTCCGGCACCTACACCGACGAGCTCGCCCAGCTGACGGCGCAGGAGCAGAAGATCCTGCAGCTCGTCGCCGAGGGCAAGACGAACAAGGAGATCGCCCAGGAGGTCTTCCTGTCCGACAAGACGGTGAAGAACTACGTCAGCTCGATCCTCTCGAAGCTGAACCTCCAGCGGCGGGCGCAGGCGGCGGCCTTCGTCGCCAAGCACCGGCTGCCGGGCTCCGGAACCTAGGCCGGGACGCTCGCCGCCGGGTGGGCGGCGGGCAAGCGAGACGGGCCGTCACATCGGCCCGGGGCCCCGCGGGGTCAGCGGCGCCGGTAGAGGCCGTGCGGCTCCTCCGGCCTCGCGTTGCCCCCGCGCCGCTTCGCCGCCCGCAGCAGGGCGTCGATCTCGGCCCGATACGGCCGGCCGATCGGCATCCGGTCGAGCCACTCCACGTACTCGACGTCGCGGCGCGCGATCTCGCCGAGTGACCAGCCGGCGTACCGGCCGAAGGTCAGGACGCTTCCCGACGGGTTCCCGGGCGGTGGACCGGCGACGCCGTCGGCAGGGGCCCGGGGCGACGCCGCGGTCGAGCCGGGGTGGTCCTCGACCGCGACCGGTCCGTCGCCCGCGGCACGTCGCCGACGGTCGTAGGCAGCCCGGGCCGCGGGATCCAGGAGCAGGTCCCGGGCGGCGTTCAGCTCCGCCATCCGACCGGCCGCGGCGGGATCCACGGTCACGTCCGGGTGGTACCGCTGGGCAAGCTTCCGGTACGCGACCCCGATGATCTCCGCGTCGGCCTCGGGGTGGACCTGGAGGACCCGGTAGGGATCGATGGTCGGCATCGCGGCAATGGTCGGCGCTGCAGCCGTTCCCCGTCAATGTCCCCGGCCCGCCACCGCCCCGGCCCGTTCCCTTGCCGTGCCCCTTCGGTGCCGAACGGCGGTCGCGAGGGGTCCGGTCGGCCGGTCCGGTGGAGTCGCCCGGCGCCCCAGACTGCCGCCATGAAGATCGTCAGCGCCGAGGAAGCGGTCGCCGACATCCGGTCCGGCGACCAGGTCTACGTCCAGTGCGCCGCGGCCGCGCCGTCGGCGCTGCTCGACGCGCTGGTCGCCCGGTCGCGCGAGCTCCACAACGTGAGCATGGTTCACCTGCACACCGAGGGCCCGGGACCGCACCTTGCGCCGGAGATGGCGCCCCACTTCCGGCACCGGGCGCTGTTCATCGGCCCGAACGCCCGCCAGGCCGTGAACGAGGGCCGTGCCGAGTTCGTGCCGGTCTTCCTCTCGGACGTGCCGCACCTCTTCTCGGGCGGGCTCATGCCGCTCGACGCGGTCCTCTGCAACGTGTCGCCGCCTGATGCGCACGGGTACTGCTCGCTGGGGACGTCGGTCGAGGCGATGCAGGCGGCGATCCGGTCCGCCAGCCTCGTCATCGCGCAGGTCAACGCGGCCATGCCGCGGACGCTCGGCGAGAGCTTCGTCCACGTCGACGACATCGACTACGGCGTCGAGGTCGACATCCCGCCCTACATGTACCCGCCGCCGGAGATCGGCGAGGTCGAGCGCCGGATCGGCGAGTTCGCCGCCGACCTCGTTCCGGACGAAGCCACGCTCCAGATGGGAATCGGCGCGATCCCGGTGGCGATCGCGGCCTCGCTCCGCGACAAGCGCGACCTCGGGATCCACACGGAGATGATGACCGACTGCGTCGTCGACCTGGTCGAGGCGGGCGTCGTCACCGGGATGGCGAAGGAGCGCAACCGGGGCAAGATCGTCTGCACGTTCATGATGGGGACGGAGAAGCTGTACCGCTTCGTCAACGACAACCCGATGGTCGAGATGCGGGCCTGCGACCACACGAACGACACCCACGTGATCCGCGGGTTCCGCCGGATGACGGCCATCAACTCCGCGATCTCGATCGACCTCACGGGCCAGGTCTGCGCCGACTCGATCGGCTGGCACATGTACAGCGGCGTCGGCGGCCAGATGGACTTCATCCGCGGCGCGGCCCTGGCGCCGGAGGGCCGGGCGATCATCGCCATGCCGTCGACGGCCGCCGGGGGCCGGGTCTCGCGCATCGTGCCGTTCCTCGCCGAAGGGTCCGGGGTGGTGACGACGCGGGCGCACGTCCGGACGGTGGTGACGGAGTGGGGCGTCGCGGAGCTGTACGGGAAGTCGATCCGCGAACGAGCCCGGGAGCTCATCGCGATCGCCCACCCGGACTTCCGCGACGAGCTCACGACCCAGGCCCGAAAGACGCACTACCTCTAGGGGCGCCGGTCGGGCGTGGCCCCGCCCGGCCCCGGCCCGTGTTCGCTCCGTCGGGGCATCGGCCCACCTGCCCGTGCCCGGTCCGTCCGGGCACGGCCCGCCTGCCCGTGTCCGGTCCGTCGGGGCATCGGCCCACCTGCCCGTGCCCGGCCCGTCCGGGCACGGCCGCGAGGACGACGGCCCCGTGATGGTGGTCGCGGCCGCCCGAATATCAACCGGGTGACTAGCGAGTCGCTGCTTGGTGGGCGGACATGGTCCCGTCCCTGCTCCGTCGGCTCGCCGCCGACCGGGTAGTCGCAGCGGGCCTCCCGGGGAGGTTCGCGCGAGCACGGCCCCATCGTCCAGGGAGCCGTCGACGCCCCGACGCCGCGTCGATCGCCGCCGAGGACCGGGGAGTGCGGGTCCGGTAGTCGTGGGAGTGATGCGGCGCCGGCCGGTGCCCCGTCTCGCCGCCGCCTGCCCGTCTCGCCGCCGCCGCCCGTCTCGCCGCCGGCCGTCCCCGTCTCGCCGCCGCCGCCCGTCTCGCCGCCGGCCGCCGCCGCCCGTCTCGCCGCCGCGCTCGCGGCGGGCCGAACCGCCCCATCAGGCCGCCGAACGGCCGGGAGATCCCCCGATCACGCCGCCAAACGGCCCGGGTCGTGGGCGTCGGAGACGGCTTGTGGTGGACGCCGCGCGTCCCCTGCGACGTCCACCACGTGCCGAAGTGTCCGACGGGATCACGACCGGTGGCAGGGCCGAATGGCCCTAGGTTTCGGGCCGGTGCGGGGGGTCCGATGACGGGACCCCGGGAGGACGCTTCACCCATGTTCCGCCAGCGTCCCGACTCGGTTCGCCGCCTGCTCATCGTCAGCGACCACCTGGCCGCGAGCGATGCGCTCGCCACGCACCTCGGCCGTCACGGCTTCGTCGTCGTGGGCGAGGTCCGCTCGGCGCGGTCCGCGGCACTCGCCGCACGGACCTGCGATCCCGACCTCGTCCTCGTCGACGGGGCCCTTCGCGGCGGCTGGCGGGCGGTCGCCGAGGCGCTCGACGGCGTCATTCCCCGCAACCGCATCGTCGTCCTCGAGGCGTATCTTGGAGCCGACGAGGCGCGCCAGGCCCGCGACGCGGGCATCGGCGCGACGATCCTCAAGCACGTCGAAGGCGGCACCCTGGCCAGCCGCCTTCGGGCCATCGGAGGTCCTGCATGACCCTGCTCACGCCGCCGGAGCGGCCTGCCACCGATCCCGGCGCTCCCGACCCGGCCGAGTCCGGGAGACGACCCCAGCAGTTCGAGTGCCTGGACGGCAACGAGGCCGCCGCGCGGGTGGCCTACGCCCTGAGCGAGGTCATCTCGATCTACCCGATCACCCCCGCCTCGCCGATGGCGGAGCACGCCGACGACTGGTCGGCGGCCCGACGGCCGAACCTGTGGGGCGGCGTCCCCGACGTCGTCGAGATGCAGTCCGAGGGCGGCGCCGCCGGCGCGATGCACGGCGCGCTCCAGAAGGGCGCCCTCGGGATCGACGTTCACCGCGTCGCAGGGCCTCCTCCTCATGATCCCGAACATGTTCAAGATCGCCGGCGAGCTGACGCCCGCGGTCATCCACGTGGCCGCCCGGACGCTCGCGACCCACGCCCTGTCGATCTTCGGCGACCACAGCGACGTCATGCACGCCCGGGCCACCGGCTGGGCGATGCTCGCCTCCGGCTCGGTCCAGGAGGCCCACGACCTCGCCCTGGTCAGCCACGCCGCCACGCTCCGGGCCCGCCTGCCGTTCCTCCACTTCTTCGACGGCTTCCGGACGTCGCACGAGGTCAACAAGATCGCGATCCTCGACCGCGA
The DNA here is from genome assembly GCA_963736545.1 of uncultured Chloroflexia bacterium. Classification (GTDB taxonomy): domain Bacteria; phylum Chloroflexota; class Limnocylindria; order Limnocylindrales; family CSP1-4; genus CTSoil-043. The sequence goes on along the minus strand of CAVTPA010000001.1, from coordinate 1,173,456 downwards.
CGTCCTGCGGGCCCTCGTCCGCGACGAGGACGTGCTCGCCCTCCGCGCCCGCGCCCTGAACCCGGACGCCCCCGTCGTGCGCGGCACGGCCCAGAACCCCGACGCGTTCTTCCAGGCCCGCGAGGCCGCCAACCCGTTCTACCTGGCGGTGCCCGGCATCGTGCAGCAGGTCATGGACGAGCTGGCCGCCCAGACCGGGCGCCGGTACAACCTCGTCGACTACACGGGCGCCCCCGACGCCGAGCGCGTCGTCGTCGTCATGGGCTCCGGCGCCGGGGCGGTCGACGAGACCGTCGACACGCTCGTGGCCGCCGGCGAGAAGGTCGGCATGCTCCAGGTCCGCCTCTTCCAGCCGTTCCCCTCGGCGCAGGTCATCGCCGCCCTCCCGGCGACGGTGCGCTCGATCGCGGTCCTCGACCGGACGAAGGAGCCCGGCGCGGTCGGCGAGCCGCTCTACCAGGCGCTGGTCACGCTCCTCGTCGAGCACATGGAGAGCGACGCCCCGAAGTTCGCGGCCAAGCCGCGCGTCATCGGCGGCCGCTACGGCCTGTCCTCGAAGGAGTTCACGCCGTCGATGGTGAAGCCGGTCTTCGACGAGCTCACGCGCGAGCGCCCGAAGCGGCACTTCACCGTCGGGATCTACGACGACGTCACGAACCTCAGCCTGCCGATCGACGCCGAGTTCCGGGCGCCGCGCCCGGCCGGCGAGGTCCAGGCCCTCTTCTTCGGCCTCGGCTCCGACGGAACGGTCGGCGCCAACAAGGCGTCGGTGAAGATCATCGGCGAGGGGACCGACCTCTACGCCCAGGGCTACTTCGTCTACGACTCGAAGAAGTCCGGCGGCCAGACCGTCTCCCACCTCCGCTTCGGGCCGCAGCCGATCCCGTCCTCCTACCTGATCGACCGCGCCGACTTCATCGCCTGCCACCAGTTCGGGCTCCTCGAGAAGGCGAAGATCCTCGAGTACGCCAAGCCAGGGGCCACGTTCCTCCTCAACGCGCCGTACGGCCCGGACGAGATCTGGGACCACCTGCCGCGTGTCGTCCAGCAGCTGCTCGTCGAGAAGCAGATCGACTTCTGGGTCATCGACGCGTTCGCCGTCGCCTCCGAGGTCGGCATGGGCAACCGCATCAACACGGTGATGCAGCCCTGCTTCTTCAAGCTCTCCGGCGTCCTCCCGGCCGACGAGGCGATCGCTCCGCATCAAGAAGTTCGTCGAGAAGACCTACGTGAAGCGCGGCCAGGCCGTCGTCGACCGCAACTTCGCCGCCATCGACCGCTCGCTCGAGCGCCTCGGCCGGGTGACCCTGCCGAGTGCGATCACCGGCTACGAGCTGCCGCCCGTCGTGCCCGACGACGCCCCCGACTTCGTGAAGAAGGTCACGGCCGTCCTGATGGCCGGCGACGGCGACCTCCTCCCGGTCAGCGGCCTTCCCGGTCGACGGCACCTTCCCGACCGGGACGACGCAGTACGAGAAGCGGGCCATCGCCCACGAGATCCCGATCTGGGACCCGGCGATCTGCATCGACTGCGGCAAGTGCGCCATGGTCTGCCCGCACGCGGCGATCCGCATGAAGGTCTACCCGGCCGACGCGGTCGACGGGGCCCCGGCGGCGTTCCAGCACAAGGAGTTCAAGTCCCGCGACCTCGTCGACCATCGGATCACGATCCAGGTGGCCCCCGACGACTGCACCGGCTGCGGCGTCTGCGTGGACGTCTGCCCGGCCAAGAGCAAGACCGAGGTCCGCCACAAGGCGATCAACATGGAGCCGGCGGCCGAGCATCGCGACGCCGAGCGGCCGAACTGGGAGTTCTTCCAGTCGATCGCCCCGCTCGACCGGAACCTCATCGCCCACGACACCGTCAAGGGCGCCCAGGCGCTCGAGCCGCTCTTCGAGTTCTCGCTGGCCTGCGCCGGCTGCGGCGAGACGCCGTACCTCAAGCTCGTCAGCCAGCTCTTCGGCGACCGGATGATCGTCGCCAACGCGACCGGCTGCTCCTCGATCTACGGCGCCAACCTGCCGACCACCCCCTGGACGGTCAACGCCGAGGGCCGCGGCCCGGCCTGGAACAACTCCCTCTTCGAGGACAACGCCGAGTTCGGGCTCGGGATGCGCCTCGCCCTCGACGCGCAGACCGACCAGGCGCGACGCCTCCTCGAGCTGCTTGCGCCGCAGGTCGGCGAGGACCTCGTTCGCGAGATCCTCGATGCCGACCAGGCCGGCGAGGCGGGCATCGCGGCCCAGCGCGACCGGGTCGACCGGCTGACGGGGATCCTGCGCGGTCTCGACGGGTCGCCCGAGTCCGACGCGAGCCACCTCCTCTCGCTCGCCGGCGACCTCGTCCGCAAGGGGATCTGGATCGTCGGCGGCGACGGCTGGGCCTACGACATCGGCTACGGCGGCCTCGACCACGTCCTCGGCTCCGGCCGCAACGTGAACATCCTCGTCCTCGACACCGAGGTCTACTCGAACACCGGCGGCCAGGCCTCCAAGGCGACGCCGCGCGGCGCCGTCGCGAAGTTCGCGGCCGCCGGCAAGCCGCGCGCCAAGAAGGACCTCGGCGCGGTCGCCCGGGCCTACGGCAACGTGTACGTCGCCCAGGTCTCGATGGGCGGCAACGACGCCCAGACGGCGAAGGCGCTCCTCGAGGCCGACGCCTGGCCCGGGACGTCGCTCGTCATCGCCTACAGCACCTGCATCGCCCACGGCATCGACATGGAGAAGTCGATGTCCCACCAGAAGGACGCCGTCAAGAGCGGCTACTGGCCGCTCTACCGGTTCCATCCGAGCGAGGTCGAGGACGGCCAGCCGTTCAAGCTCGACTCGGGGAAGCCGTCGATCCCGGTCGAGCGACTTCGTCGCGGGCGAGACCCGCTTCGCGGTCCTCGCCCGCACCCATCCGGAGCGGGCGACGGAGCTCGCGCGAGCTCGCCCAGGAGGACGTCGACGAGCGCTGGCGCTACTACGAGCAGCTGCCGGCGATGCGCCGCAGCGTGCCCCACGTCCAGCACGGACCGGGGGCGCTGCCGCCCGGCGACGGGTCCGGCGAGCCGGCCGAGACGGGGGACGAGGCGTGACCGTCGATCTCCGCACCACCTACCTCGGCCTCGAGCTGCGCTCGCCGCTCGTCGCCTCGGCCTCGCCCCTGACCGGCGAGCTCGACTCGGCGCTCGCCCTCGTCGAGGCGGGCGCCGGGGCGATCGTCCTCCCCTCGCTCTTCGAGGAGGAGATCCTCCACGAGGAGATCGAGCTCAACCGGTCGCTCGAGGCCGGGTCCGAGGCGTTCGCCGAGGCGCTCGACTACTTCCCGGCCATCGAGGAGGTCGCCTTCGCCGGCGACCGCTACCTCGAGCACCTCGCGTCGTCTCAAGGCGGCCGCCGGCGTGCCGGTGATCGCCAGCCTCAACGCGACGACGCCGGGCGGCTGGGTCCGCTACGCGCGCCTCATGCAGGACGCCGGCGCCGACGCGCTCGAGCTCAACCTCTACCACCTGGCCGCGAACCCCGACCGCTCCGCGAGCGACATGGAGGCCCGCGACCTCGCCCTCATCGCCGCGGTCCGCGGGGCCGGTGACGATCCCGCTCGCGGTGAAGCTCAGCCCGTTCTACTCGGCGCTCGCGAGCTTCGCCCGGAGCGTCGTCGGCGCCGGCGCCGACGGCCTCGTCCTGTTCAACCGCTTCTACCAGCCGGACCTCGACCTCGAGTCGCTCGACGTCGTCCCCCGGCTCGAGCTGAGCCGCCCCTCCGAGCTGCGGCTGCCGATGCGCTGGATCGCGATCCTCCGACCGCAGCTCGGCGCCGGCCGTCGGCCTCGCGGCGACCTCGGGCGTCCACGGCGGCACCGATGCGATCAAGGCGCTCATGGTCGGCGCCGACGTGGTGATGACGACCTCGGCCCTCCTCCGCCACGGCCCGGCCCATCTCCGCACGATCGAGGACGAGCTGCTCGCCTGGATGACCGAGCACGAGTACGAGTCGGTCGCCCAGCTCCGCGGCAGCGCGAGCCAGGCGGCCGTCGAGGATCCGTCGGCGTTCGAGCGGGCCAACTACCTGCGGACGCTCCGCTCGTGGTCGACCTCGCGCACGCTCTCGCGGACCGGCGGCCGCTGACCCGCCGGGTCGCGCGGTCGCGCGACCTCCACTGCCGCTCCGCCGGCCGGGCGCCCAGCGCCCGGCCGGCCGCGTCCCGCATACTCCACGCCAGCCCGCGTTCTCGCCGGCTCGCTGCCCGGCGCACGCGGGCCGCCCGCCCTGCTCGCCCGGGCAACTCGCCGGGCACCCGCCGCACCTCAAGGAGAGCCGTCGATGGAGTCGCTGGCCCGCTCGTCCCGCGCCGTCTGGTGGGCGTTCACGTTCGCCGGCGCTGCTGCGATCGCGGCCGCTGCCATCGCCCTCTCGGGAGTCGTCGGGGCGCCGTTCGCGGCCGGCGTGTGGCAGCTCGCCTCCGCGGCCGTGCTGCTGGTGGCGCTGCGGCGCTCCCCCGGCGGCATCCGCGAGGGCATCCCGTTCGCCGGCCTCGCCCTCGTCAGCCTCCTGCTCGGCATCGCCGGCATCGTCCTGCCGCGGGAGGGCACCGCGGTCGCCCTCGTGATGATCGGCATCTGGGCCGTCGTGGCCGGCGCCGCGTTCCTCGCGATCTCAAGCATCGCGCTCGCCCGCCACGTCCCCGACGCCGGCCTGCGCGTCATCGCCTGGGCCACGATCGCGGTGGGCATCGTGACGTCGTCGGCGCCGGTGTTCGGCTTCGGCTCGGAGCCGCTGGCCCCGGTCGCCGCGCTGGTCGCCATCGGGGCGGTGAGCCTCGTCGCCGCGACCCGCCTCAGGATCATGCCGGACGAGGCCCCACCCGCCCTCTCCAAGCGCGAGCAGCGCCGCCGCGAGCGTGGCACCGACGGGAGCTGATCCGGCGTGAGCGCGGCAATGCTCCGCGCAGGGAGGAGGGGACCGGCGGCGCCGATCTCGATAGGGACACAGGTGCCCGGAGCGTGAAATCGGCCGCCACGGCGGCAATCTCGCCGCCGAGGAGCGACATTCGTGCTCCGAGGTCCGCCTGTCGTATCAGATCCGTCAGTCGGCGCGGCGCCCGCAGCCGGCTCAGCAGGGCGCGTGCCGGGACCGCCTCCCGCCGCCTCCCGTAGCGGCGCCCCGCAGCCGAGGGTCAGACCGGAACCGGGACCTCCGCGTGCCGGGGCCGGCGGCGCGTGCCCACCCGGTAGCCCACGTCGAACGCCGCGAGATCGGCTTCGAGCACGTCGAGGCGCCGCGACCCCACGCTCTCGCGGATCGCGGCCCGGACGGAGCTCGGGCGGGCGAGCTGGAGATAGCCGACGAGGGCCCCGAGGGCGACGACGCTGACGAGCGAGTCGTCGCCGGCGTCCTTCGCGAGGCGCGTGCACGGGATCCGCAGCTCGGTGATGTCGTCGCGCCCGGAGGGCTCGTCGACCAGCGTCTCGTTCACGACCAGGACCCCGCCGCGCGCCACCCGCGACGCGTACTTCGCCTGCGAGGGCGGGTTGAGGACCACGGCCGCGTCGGCCCGATCGACGATCGGCGACCCGATCGGCTCGTCGCCGACGATGACCGTGCAGGTCGCCGTCCCGCCGCGCATCTCCGGGCCGTACGAGGGGATCCAGAACACCTCGCGCCCCTCGGCCATCGCCGCCCGGGCGAGGACCTTGCCGGCGAAGAGGATCCCCTGGCCGCCGAAGCCGCCGATGATGATCGAGCGCTCCATCGTCAGCTCCCGGGCGCCGCGCCGGGGCGCCGGCGCCGCCGAGCGCCGGGGCGCCCGGGCCGCCGAGCGCCGTGGTGCCCGCCGCGGGGACGGCCGCGCCGCCGGGAGTCGCCTCGGCCGTCCGGTCCACGATGACCCCGGGCCGGTACTCGAGCGCGACGACCTCCTTGAGCCGCTCGATCGACTGCTCGGGCGTCATGCCCCAGCCGACCGGGCAGTTGCTGAGGATCTCCACGATCGCGAAGCCGCGTCCCTCGACCTGGACCTGGCAGGCCTTCTGGAGGTATCGCTTCGTCCGTCCGATCGACACCGCGTCCGCGATCGACCCACGGGCCGCATAGGCGACCCCCGGGAGCACGGCGAGCATCTCGGTCATCGGGACGGGGTAGCCATGGAGCGAGGCCTCGCGGCCCGTCGGGCTGGACGTGGAGCGCTGGCCGAGCAGCGTCGTCGGCGCCATCTGGCCGCCCGTCATCCCGTAGATGCCGTTGTTGACGAAGACGGCGGTGATGAGCTCGCCGCGGGCGGCGGCGTGGACGATCTCGGCGGTCCCGATCGCGGCGAGGTCGCCGTCTCCCTGGTACGTCAGGACGAACGCCTCCGGCCGGACGCGGCGGATCCCCGTCGCGACCGCGGGCGCCCTGCCGTGCGGGGCCTCGACGAAGTCGACCTCGAGGTAGTCGTAGGCGAACACCGCGCAGCCGACCGGCGCCACGGCGATCGTCCGCGCGCCCAGGCCGAGCTCGCCGAGCACCTCGGCGATGAGGCGGTGGACGACCCCGTGGCCGCAGCCGGGGCAGTAGTGCGTGGTTCGGTCGGCGAGCAGGTCCGGGCGGCCGAAGACGACGCGGGCACCCTCCGGAATCGCGACGCTCATCGGGTGACCTCCCCGGGGTGCGACGGCGCGTCGACGAGGCGGTGGAGCGCGGCGACGACCTCGTCCGGCGTGGGGACGATGCCGCCGGTCCGCCCCGTGAAGTGCACCGGGACCCGGCCCTCGATGGCGAGCCGGACGTCCTCGACCATCTGGCCTGCCGACAGCTCGACGACGAGCAGACCGGTCACCCGCGCGGCGAGCTCGACGAGCGCGGCCCCCGGGAACGGCCACAACGAGATCGGCCGGAAGAGCCCGGCGCGCAGGCCGTCGGCCCGGGCCCGGGCGACCGCGCTCCGGGCGACGCGGGCGGCGGTCCCGTAGGCGACGATCGCGACGTCGGCGTCCTCGAGGCGCTCGCCGGCGTGGCGCACCTCGCGCTCCTCGATCGTGGCGTACTTCGCCTGGAGGTGCCGGTTGTGGACCTCGAGGTCCTCGGGCAGGAGATGGAGCGAGCGCACGACGCGCGGCGGCCGGCCGGCAGCCCCGGTGAGGGCCCACTCGGCGGGGATCCGCGGCGGCTCCCGGAACGTCAGCTCGACCGGCTCCATCGCCTGGCCCAGGATGCCGTCGGCGAGGATGATGACGGGCGTCCGGTACCGCTCGGCGAGCTCGAAGGCGTCGGCCGTGAGGGCCATCGCCTCGGCGATCGAGGACGGGGCCAGGACGGGCGTCCGGTAGTCGCCGTGACCGTGGCCCTTCACCGCCTGGAAGTAGTCGGACTGGCTCGGCCCGATCGAACCCAGGCCCGGCCCGCCGCGCATGACGTTGACCACGACGCAGGGGACCTCGGAGGCGGCCATGTAGCTCATCGTCTCGGCCATGAGGCTCATCCCCGGCGACGACGACGAGACGAGGACGCGGGCGCCGGCCGCGGCGGCACCGAGGGCCATGTTGATCGCCCCGAGCTCCGACTCGGCCTGGACGAAGGCCCGCCCCTCCTCGGGCATCCGGCGGGCCATCCACTCGAGGAGCTCGGCCTGCGGCGTGATCGGGTAGCCGAAGTAGGCGTCACAGCCGGCGCGGATCGCGGCCTCGGCGATCGCCTCGTTGCCCTTCATGAGGACGCGTCGGCGGCGGCGGGGGAGGGGACTCGCGACGGCCCCGCTCGCGCCGGCCGGGACCTGCGGAGCGCTCATGCGGTCGCCTCGCGGGCCGGCCGCGGCCGGGCGAGGACCACGATCACGCAGTCGGGGCAGACCCGGGCGCAGTGCGCGTCGGACGTGCACAGCTCGGGGTTCGTGATGTGGACCGGGTGGTAGCCCTGCACGTTCACCCGCGTCTCGTCGAGCGCGAGGATGTCCTTGGGGCAGGCCGCCACGCACAGGCCGCAGCCCTTGCAGCGATCGATGTCGATGAGGACGGGCTGGAAGGGCGCCGATGCGGCCCGGCCTGCCCCGGCCGGGTCCGCCGCGCCTGCTAACGCCAGGGTGTCGGACGCGGCGTCGGTCACGGCGATCATGCGGAGCGGTTCCTCCTGGGCGCGCTGGTTGGGCCGAGCGTCCTCCCGGGCCCGGAGCCCGGGGAGGGCCGAAGGATTGCGATTCGGTGGCGAAACGGCCCGTTCGGGGCGTATCGCCGGAGGCCGCTGCGCGTGCGTCAGCGCGCCGCCGCATTGGCCGGATGTCGCCGCTCGGGAGCCTCCCCGGCGGCGGCGAGCAGCCGGGCCCTGAGCTGGCGATCCGTCATCGCCGCCGCCGCCTCGTCGTCGACCTCGCGGTCGCGCCGGTGGCGCAGGTCGTCGGCGCGGAGCTGGGCGGCGAACCGGCCGTGGATGATCCCGGGGCCGAGCACGACGACGTCGTCGCCCGGCGGCACGAGCGCGATCACCCGGCGCAGGAACGCTCCGAGGAGGTGCTCGCGGCGCCTCGCGGCCAGGTCGTCGGGATCCGCCCCGCCGCCCGACCTCACCCTCGGGTCGTGGTGGTCGTGGCCGGTCGCCCGCCGGTGCGGCGGGACCTCCGACCGGATCCGGTGCGGGGTCGCGTCCGCCGCCGCGGCGCCGGGAACGGCGCTGCGAAGGACGATCGCCTCGTCGGCGTCGAGCCAGACGAGCGTGACGGGCCGATGCTCGTGCTCGCGCGGGAGCCTCATCGGGTCGCCTCCGGCATCCACCGCGGACCGATCGGTCCGCGTGCTCCTGTCGATCGTGGCCCCGGTGGCGGCGTCCGGCCAGAGTCGTGGGTCACGAACCCGACCGGCGACCGACATCGACGGGCCGTTCGGCCCATCCGCGGCGCTCGACCCAGAAGGCAACCTATTCGCATGAGTGCATCGGTCGGCACCGGCGCGCGCGTCCCCGCCGCCGGCGACGGCGTGCCCGGGGGTCGCCGCATCGTCGTCGAGGGCGTCGTCCAGGGGGTCGGATTCCGCCCGTTCGTGTGGCGGCTGGCCACCGAGCTCGGGCTTGCCGGGCGCGTGCGCAACGCCGCCGGTCGGGTCGAGGTGGAGGCCGCCGGTTCGCCGGCGGCGCTCGACGCGTTCGTCCGGCGTCTCCGCACCGACGCGCCGCCGCGTGCCCGGGTCGATCGCGTGGTCGCGGTGACGCTCGACGGCTCGGCCGCCGCGCTGCTGGCCCGGCCGTTCGCCATCGACGAGAGCGTGTCGGCCGCCGCGACGGAGCGCCTCTTCCCGCCGGACATCGCCACCTGCGACGACTGCCTCCGCGAGGTCCGCGACCCCGCCGATCGCCGCTACCGCTACCCGTTCACGAACTGCACGAACTGCGGCCCCCGGGCGACGATCATCGACCAGCTCCCATACGACCGGGCCCAGACGACGATGCGGCCGTTTCCCCTGTGCCCGGCCTGCGCCGCCGAGTACGCCGACCCGGCGAACCGACGCTTCCATGCCGAGCCCGTCGCCTGCCCCGACTGCGGGCCCCGGCTCGCCTACCGGCCCACGGCCGCGGGCGCGCCCACGGCCCTGGCCGACGACGCGCTTGCCGCGGCCGCCGCGGACCTGCGCGCAGGGAAGGTGCTTGCCGTCAAGGGCCTCGGCGGCTACCACCTCGCCTGCGACGCCACCGACGAGGCCGCCGTCCGGTCGCTGCGCGACCGCAAGCGCCGCTGGGCCAAGCCGTTCGCGGTGATGGTCGCCGACGTGGCCGCGGCCGCCGCCCTGGCCCGGGTCGGCGCGGTCGAGCGAAGCCTGCTGAACGGCCCGGAACGGCCGATCGTCCTCCTCGTCGCCCGCCGCCGGGGCGAGCCCGCGCTCGCCCGGAGCGTCGCGGCCGGCAACGCGCGCCTGGGGATCTTCCTGCCGTACACGCCGCTCCACCATCTCCTGCTCGAGGCGGTCGGACGGCCGCTCGTCCTCACGTCCGGCAACCTCTCCGACGAGCCGCTCGCCACGGACGACGCCGACGCGGCCGAGCGGCTGGCCGGCCTCGCCGACGCCTTCCTGCTCCACGACCGCGAGATCCGGGCCCGCTACGACGACTCGGTGACGCGCGTCGTGGCCGGTCGGCCGTCGATCGTCCGGCGCGGCCGCGGGTACGCCCCGGAGGCCCTGCGGCTCCCGGTCGCGACGCCTCGTCCGCTGCTCGCCGTCGGCGCGGAGCTCAAGCACACGTTCACCCTCGCCCGCGGCGGGCTGGCCCACGTCGCACCGCACAACGGCGACCTCGAGGACCTGCCGACCCACCGGGCCTTCACGGACGGCCTCGCCCACCTCTCGCGACTCCTCGCCGTCGAGCCGGAGATCGTGGTGCACGACCTCCATCCGGAGTACCTCTCGACGAAGTACGCCGTCGGGAGATACCCGTCCGAGCGCCGGATCGCGGTCCAGCACCACCACGCCCACGTCGCCTCGTGCGCCGCCGAGCATGGCCTCACGGAGCCGTACATCGGCGTCGCCTACGACGGGCTCGGGATGGGCGACGACGGGACGTTCTGGGGCGGCGAGATCCTCGTCGCCGACCTGCTCGGCTATCGGCGCGTGGCCCGCTTCGGGCGGGCCCCGATGCCCGGCGGCGCGCTCGCGGTCCGCCGGCCGTGGCGGATGGCGCTCGGCTACCTCCTCGGCGGGGAGGTGCCCGGGGCCGACCTCGCGGCCACCGACCCCGAGCTCGTCGCCCCGTTCGTCGCCCGCCTCGACCCCCGCGAGGTCGCCGTCGTGCGGACGCAGGTCGCCCGCCGCCTGAACGCCCCGGTCGCGTCGTCGGCCGGCCGACTCTTCGATGCGGCGGCCGCGCTGCTCGGGCTCCGCGACGTCGCCGAGTACGAGGCCCAGGCCGCGATCGACCTCGAGATCGCCGCCGGGGACCGTCGCGCCGACCCGCTGCCGTGGCGCCTCGACCGCGTCGACGGGCTCCTCGTCTACGACCCGACGACGACCCTCGCCGGCGCTCCTCGCCGGCCGGGCCGCGGGTCGCCGGGCCGGGCCGCTCGCCGCCGCCTTCCACGAGACGATCGCCGAGGTGACCCGCGAGCTCGTCGCGGCCGCGGCCGGCGAGACGGGCCTCCGCACCGTCTGCCTGTCCGGGGGTGTCTTCCAGAACCGCCGCCTCGCCTCGACGCTGCTCCGGCGGCTCGCCGGCGACGGCTTCCGGGTGCTCGTCAACCGCCGGGTTCCCGTCAACGACGGCGGAATCAGCTATGGTCAGGCGGCGATCGCCGCCGCGCGGCTGGCCGCCGCAGGGGCCTCAGGCCCCGGCGCCGCCCCCCGCGCCTGAGGAGGAACCGTCCCATGTGCCTCGGCATCCCGGGCAAGGTCATCGAGATCCGCGACGACGCCGGCCTGCCGATGGGCAAGGTCGACTTCGGCGGCGTGCGCAAGGACGCCTGCCTCGCCTACATCCCGGAGGTCCAGCTCGGCGACTACGTGATCATCCACGTCGGGTTCGCGATCAGCCGGGTCGACGAGGAGGAGGCGCTCAAGACGCTCGAGATCCTGGCGACGATGGGCGACATGGTCCGCCAGGAGCTGGCGACGATGGGACCCGGGATGGACGAGCCGGCCGTCGTCTCCGACGACGGGACGCCGGTCGAGGGCGCGTTCGGGGGACCGGTGGCGAGCGGGCCCGCGCCGGAGCCCGCCCCGGGGCCCCCGCGTGAAGTACCTCGACGAGTACCGCGACCCGGTCCTCGCCAGGAAGCTCGTCGCCGAGATCCACCGCGTGACGACGCGACCGTGGACCCTGATGGAGGTCTGCGGCGGGCAGACGCACACGATCGTCAAGCAGGGGATCGACGAGGCGTTGCCGGTCGGCGTGCGGATGATCCACGGCCCGGGCTGCCCGGTCTGCGTCACGCCGCTCGAGCAGGTCGACAAGGCGCTCGCGATCGCGGCCCGGCCGGACGTCATCTTCACGAGCTACGGGGACATGCTCCGCGTCCCCGGCTCGACGACCGACCTCCTCGCCCTCAAGGCCCGCGGCGCCGACGTGCGGATCGTCTACAGCCCGCTCGACGCGCTCAAGAATCGCGGTCGCGAACCCCGCGAAGCAGGTCGTCTTCTTCGCGGTCGGCTTCGAGACGACGGCGCCGGCAAACGCGATGGCCGTCGCCGAGGCGGCCCGCCGCGGCGTCGACAACTTCAGCGTCCTCGTCTCGCACGTGCTCGTGCCGCCGGCGATGACGGCGCTCCTCGACTCGCCGAAGAACCAGGTCCAGGCGTTCCTCGCCGCCGGCCACGTCTGCGCCGTCATGGGCTGGACCGAGTACGAGCCGATCGCCGAGAAGTACCGCGTCCCGATCGTCGTCACCGGCTTCGAGCCGCTCGACCTGCTCGAGGGGATCCTCATGGCGATCCGCCAGCTCGAGGAGGGTCGCGCGGAGGTCGAGAACCAGTACGTGCGGGCGGTCCGCCGCGAGGGCGTTCCGCTGGCCCAGGAGCAGATCTTCGAGGTGTTCGAGGTCGGCGAGCGGAAGTGGCGCGGGGTGGGGGAGATCCCGCAGTCGGGCTATCGCCTGCGCAACGCGTATGCGCGCTTCGACGCGGAGGCGAAGTTCGACGTCGGCGAGATCCGCACGAACGAGCACCCCGCCTGCATCGCGGGAGCGATCCTGACCGGCGAGAAGCTGCCGACCGACTGCACCGCCTACGGCACGCTCTGCACCCCGCAGAAGCCGCTCGGCGCCCCGATGGTGAGCTCGGAGGGGACGTGCGCCGCGTTCTTCTCCGCGGGGCGGGGACTCGGGGCGGCCCGCTCTCCGCTGCCGGTCACGCCGCTCGTGCAGGTCGCCCCGATCGGCGACGCTGGCGGCGCCCGATGAGCGAGCGTCTCATTCCGTCGGCGGAGAGCGACGGTTCGTCGACGCCGACCATCGATGCGGAGGCCGCTTCCTGCCCGGCCCCGATCCCCGAGGGTGCCAGGGTCATCCTCGGCCACGGGTCGGGCGGGCAGCTGTCGAACGCGCTCCTTCGCGACGTCCTTGGCCCGGCGCTGGCCCCGGCGGCGCCGGGCGGCCCGCTCAACGACGCGGCCGTCGTCGACGTGGCCGGCGCCCGGGTCGCCTTCACGACCGACTCGTTCGTCGTCAGCCCGATCCGGTTCCCCGGCGGCGACATCGGGGAGCTGGCCGTCAACGGCACGATCAACGACCTCGCGATGATGGGGGCCCAGCCCCTCGCCATCTCGCTCGCCTACATCGTCGAGGAGGGGCTCCCGCTCGAGGAGCTCGCCGCGATCACCGCCTCGGCGGCCCGCGCGGCGGCCGCGGCTGGGGCACGCATCGTCACCGGCGACACGAAGGTCGTGGGTCGCGGCGCAGCCGACCGGCTCTTCGTCAACACGGCCGGGATCGGCCTCGTGCCGGACGGCGTCGCCCCATCGGCGGAGCGAGCCCGGCCGGGTGACGCGGTGATCCTCTCCGGCCCGATCGGCCTGCATGGCGTCGCCATCATGTCCGTCCGCGAGGGTCTCGAGTTCGAGGTCGAGATCGCCTCGGACACGCAGGCGCTCAACGGCCTCGTGGCGGCGATCCTCGCCGTCGAGCCGGGCGTGCGGGTGCTCCGCGACCCGACCCGCGGCGGCCTCTCGTCGGCGCTCAACGAGATCGCGGCGACGTCGGCCGTCGGCATGGTGCTCGACGAGGCGGCGATCCCGATCCCCGGCCCCGTGCGGGCCGCCTGCGAGATGCTCGGCCTCGACCCCTACCACGTCGCCAACGAGGGCAAGCTCGTGGCGATCGTCCCGGCCGAGACAACGGAGGCCGTCCTCGCGGCGATGCGGGCGCTCCCGGAGGGCCTGGGAGCGGCCCGCATCGGCGCGGTCACTGCCGATCACCCCGGCATGGTCACGATCCGCACGATCGTCGGCAGCGAGCGCATCGTCGACATGCTGGTGGGGGAGCAGCTGCCCCGCATCTGCTGACCGTCACTCGCCCCGCCACTGCAGCGGCGCGCCGACGCCGCCGTCGGGAGCCGCGTCCACGTGGAACGCGGCGTTCGGACCAAGGGCCGTGAGCTGCTCGACGGCGTCCGTGGAGCCGAGCTCCTCGGTGAACACCGACCAGAGGAACCAGCCGGGACTGCCCAGCGACTCCGCCGGCACGAACATGCGGATCGAGGCTCCCTCGACGCTCGGCACGAAGGGCTCGGCACTGGCCGGGACGCCGGCTCCCACGGCCCGACGATCGATCAGCTGGCCCGAGAACCGGGTCCCGTCCCACAGGGTCTGGACGATGAGCTGGCACGGCATCCCGCTGGGCAGCTGGCCGTACAGGGGGGACACCACGAAGGGGTACAGGTCGATGCAGACGGCCCAATCCGCGGATGTCCCGGCTTCGGGAGCCTGGGGTGCCGGCGGAGGCGCGGAGGCGAGCGTGAGGTCGAACGCGAAGGACCCGTTGGCCCTCCTCTCGACCATGGCAGCCACGACGTCGAGATGGCCGGGACCCGGTCGCCCCGCCACCGTCCTCGCGTCGCCGGGGGTGTCCACGACCGCGACCGCGTCACTCGGCGTTGCCACCACTGGTCGGGAAGTCGCCCCCGGGTCCTGGGTTGCCTGGATCCGGGCCGCGGGGATTGCCGGCGGCGAGGTTGTGCCGGCGCAGCCGGCGACGAGCAGGCATCCGACAGCGGTGATCCATCGCAGGCTTCTCACGGCTTGGCCCTCCATCAGCGACCGACACCAGCGACGGTAGGCGGCAGGGCGCCACCCGGCAGCGGCGGATGACCGCCCGGGACGGTACTTGGTCACACTCCACGCGCCGGGGAGCCCACGCCTGGGCCTGGAGCGCGGTCAGGCCGTTGGCGCAGCCGCCAGCAGCGCGTCGATCTCGGCGATCCGGGGCGTGGCGCGGAGGCGCTCCCAGGTCGCCCGGGCCTCCATGAGCCGGGCGATGCCCTCCTCCGTCTCCCCGAGCGCGAGCAGGCACCGCCCGAGGCCGGCGACGGCGTGGGCGTGCTCCGGCACGTACCCGGTCGAGGACAGCCTCAGGGCATCATTCGTCGTATCCGGGCCAGGCCGCCGCAGGTCTCGCCGGTGCCCTCCGCGACCATCGCCCTGGCGATAGGCCGGTCGAGGTCGCGTGCGCCGACGGAACGCGGCAATCGCCGAGCGCCTGCCGGGCCAAGTGCACAGCACCGGCACGGAGGCACGCCCGAACGAAGCCCGCGTCATTGCGGAATTCGCCGTCTGCCGTTGCCTCGACGCGCCTCGGCCAGCACAGCTCGAGCGGCCGCTACGTCGTTTTCCGCCAGGGCGGCCTCGGCGATGATCGGGGCAGCCGATGTTGGCAGGCCTAACCCGACGTCGCGAGTCATCGCACGAGGGCGTCCTGGGCGCCGATCGACTTCGCCACGCTCTAGCCGGACGTGGGCGCTGCAAGGCGTACCGCCGACCTCTGACTGACGTCGCCGTGGTGACTGGCCCACGCCGCGACAGATCCGCTTCCCGGAGTAACTCATCCCACGGCCCGCATTCCAGAGGTCGCTTCAACACGGCCGCTCCTGCGAGCTCCCGGTCGGGACGCCGTGGGCGCCGCGAAGGCGATCGCCTCGTCGAACGCCCGGAGCCCGGCGCGGACCCGCGATGTCGCCGCTGATGGTCGCGAGGTTGTACGAACGTGACCGAGGCGGCGCGCAGGTCTCCGGCCGCGATCGCGCCGTCGATGGCGCCCGCAGATCCTTCCGCCCCGACGTGACCCTAGGGTAGCGCCCGATGCCCACGGACCACAGTGCACGGTATGGCGTGGGCGCCCCGAGTGACGAGGCGAGCTCGATCGCCTTCGTCGGCCAGATCGAGTGCTTCGGCATGCTCCCCGAAGATGCGGAGCGCTGCCTGCTCGGCGAGGATCGCCGCGAGTCCGGGGCCTGGGTGTCGCTCGAGCAAGGCGCGTGAGCTCCTGATGACCTCAGCCGCTCTCGCCGGTCAGCGCCCGCGTGCCCCAGAGCAACTGCAGGTCGGCGACCCCGAGCTCGGCGGCCGCGACGGCGTCACCGGCGGCGCGGAGGATCGCAGACGCCGACTCGAGCGTCGTCGACTGCCTCCGCTGTACTCCGACGTCGCCAGCAGGGATGGCCGAGGCTTCGCCATGACACCCCGGGTCGCCGAGCATCGTCGGGCTCCATCAGCTCCACGGCCTGCGGACGTGCGTGGGCGCCCGCTGCAGAGCTCGGTCCTGATCGCGCTGGTCGGCAGCGTCGAGGAGGGCGTCGACGAGGGCGGCCCGGATCCGCTCCGAGCTCGGCAGTGGCCCCGATCGCATTCGCCAGCTCGAGCGCCCGGTCGAGATGGGCGACGACGATCTCGGCGGCCTCGCCGCGGCGGCTGCGCGGCCTCCGCGATCCACGCCGCCGCTGCCTGGTGCTTCGCCAGGCGGGCCCTGCCGCGTCAGACTCCCCGTAGGCGACGTCGCGGAAGAGCGCGTGCCAGAACGTGTACTCGGCGTCGTCGTCCATCGAGGACGGGAGGACGGGGCGGACGAGCTCCCGCCGAGCGAGCTCCGCGAGGTGGGCCTCGACGTCGGGGGCCGCGAGTCCCGCGAGCGCGGCCACCGCGCCCGACCAGAACGTCCTGCCGACGACCGAGGCGTCGAGGAGGATGGCCTTCGTCCCGTGCGGCAGGGCGTCGATCCGGGCGGCGAGGAGGGCCGCGATCGAGGGCGGGATGGCATCTCATCGAGTCGCTCCGCCGGACGCATCGGCGGACCCGGTCGCGAAGCATCGCGGCGAGCTGCTCGGCGAAGAGCGGGCTGCCGGCCGCGCGCTCGAGGACTGACGTTGAAGTCAGCTCGGGCGAGGCGTCGGGATCGACGCCGCCACGAGGGTCGTCATCGCCCCGTCGGGGAGGGCGCCGAGCGAGAGGACGGTCGAGCGCCTCGTCCGCGACAGCCAGGCGGGGTGGCGCTCCTCGAGCTCGGGGCGGGCGGTGGTCACGAGGAGGAGCGGGAGGCCGGCGGCGCGGTCGGCAAGGTGGGCCAGGAAGGCGACCAGGGTGTCGTCGGCCCAGTGGAGGTCCTCGACGACGAGGACCGTCGGACCGCCCTGCGCTACCGCTCGACGAAGCGCCGCCAGGCGGTGAAGGCCTCCTCCTGCACGGGCGGCTGGGTCGTGCTCTCGAGGCCGACGAGCGGCGCGAGTCGGTCCTTCATCCAGGTGCGCAGCGAGGGGTCCGGTTCCAGCAGGACGGCCTCGAGCTTGGCGGCCAGCGTCGCCTGGTCGTCGGTGTCGAGGATGCCGGCATGGCTCTTCACGATCTCGCCCAGGGCCCACAGGCTGATCCCGTCCCCGTACGGGAGGCAGCGGCCGATCCGCCACGTGACGAATTCCGGGAGGGCATCGACGTGGCGGGCGAGCTCCCGGACCAGGCGGGACTTGCCGAGGCCCGGCTCAGCGACGATCGTGACTAGCTCGACCGAGGGGGTGGACCGGGCCCGTTCGAAGAGACCGACCAGGAGCGAGAGCTCGAGGTCGCGGCCCACGAACGGGGTCGCCTCCGGGTGGAGCTCACCCGCCCGGCGGGCGATCGGCCCGAGCGGCCGCCAGAGCGGGACGGGTTCGGCCTTTCCCTTGGCCCGGATCGGCTGGAGCGCCTCGTAGCGGAAGAGGTGCGCGGTCGCCCGGTAGGTCGCCTCGCCCACGACGACGGCGTCCACGGGCGACGCGGCCTGGAGCCGGGCGGCGGTGTTCACGGCATCACCGGTCACCGAGTCGTCGCGTTCGCCGGTCGCCGCCGCGTAGAGGACCTCCCCGGTGTTGATCCCCAAGCGCACGTGGAGATCGAGCCCGAGCGACGGGATCCGCTCGAGGATCCGGAGGGCTGTCCGGACCGCCCGTTCCGGGTCGTCCTCGTGGGCGAGCGGTGCACCGAAGAGGGCCATCACGCCGTCGCCCAGGAAGCGGTCGACGAGACCGCCGTGCCGCTCGATCTCCGCTGTGAGAACGTCGTAGTAGGGGACGAGGAAGGCCCGCACGTCCTCCGGATCGAGCGCCTCACTGCGGGAGGTGAACCCCGCGAGGTCGGCGAAGAGGACGGTGACGAACTTGCGCTCCTCGCGCATGGGAGTGGTCGCCGCGAGGGGTGCGGCACAGGCGCCACAGAACCGGAAGCCATCCGGGTTCTCGGTGCCGCAGGCCGCACAGGCCGCCATGGTGGCGAGCATATGGCATGGCCACTGGGGAGGAAGGGCCGTTCGGCAGACGGGCGAAGGCCAGCACGGTTCCGGTAGCGGCGACTGCTCTCTCTCGGATGACGCGGGCGCGCGGGCTTCGCGGCGCCCTAGCCCGCGGCCACCGCCAGCAGCGCGTCGATCTCGGCGATCCGCGGCGCGGCGCGGAGGCGCTCCCAGATGGCCCGGGACTCGCGGAGGCGGGCGATGCCTTCCTCGGTCTCGCCGAGGGCGAGCAGGCACCGCCCGAGGCCGGCGACGGCGTGGGCGTGCTCCGGGACGTTGCCGAACCGCGCGAACGCCACCGCGGCGCTGGCGAAGCCGTCGCGAGCCGCGGGTAGATCGCCGTCCGCCTCGGCGATCAGCGCCTCGGCGGAGATGACCTCATTCGCCAAGGAGGGACGCTGCCCGATTCCAAGCGACAGTGCCTGCTGTGCCAGGCGAGCCGAGCCCGCGCGCAGGCAGGCGCGGACGAACCCGGCGGGTTCGACGAGCTCCCCAGGAGACGATCTGTCGATCGCGTCCTGGAGCACGCTCAGGGCCGTCTCGCGTTCGCTCTCCGCGAGGGCGGCGTCCGCAACAACCCAAGCGGCCCCGGTCGACGGGAAACCCATCGCCAGGAACCTCGAATAGAACCCGATCAGCGGACCGGTACGTTCGTCCCTGTCGACGTGAACCCGATTGATCACCTGCTCTGCCATCGTGACGACCCACGCGTCCCGGTGTTCCGTACCCCAGGCGCGACCGGCCTCCGCCTCGGTGAAGGCCTCGTCCCAGGCGCCGGCGGCAAAGAGCACTTGGGCCCGACGCACCTTGGCGGCGCCGGTCGGCATGCCGTGGGCCGCGCAGAAGGCAATCGCCTCGTTGGCGGCCCGAATGCCGGCCGCGGTGCCAGAAACGTCGCTGAGCGCGCCCGCGAGGTTGATGAAGGCTCCGGCGGCGGCCCGCAGGTCGCCTTCGGCCTCGGCGCGCTCGATCGCGAGTCGCAGGTCTGCCTCGCCGCCATCGAGGTCGAAGTGGAGTCGGGATACCCCGCGGGCATGGAGCGCGGCATGGGGCGGCGGGAGGCCGAGCTCGCGAGCGAGGTCGATCGCGCCGTCCGCCCTGGCGATCGCGTCGCTATCGTGCTGGCGCTGGATGGCGATGTGTGCCTGCTCGGCGAGAACGGCGACGAGTCCTGGGCCTGGGTGCTCCTCCAGCACACGGCGAGCCTCGTCGACGATGGCCGCCTCTCGTTGCGCGTCGCCGACATTGAAGACCGCTGCACCGAGGGACACGGCGAGCTCGGCGGCGGCGATCGAGTCGCCTCGCTCCCGGTACGCCTCGGCGGCCTCTTCGAGAACGGGCAACGCCGCCGCATGGTCGAGGACCGCGAGATGCGCCCGTCCGAGGCGGGCGAGGATATCGGGGCGGCGCGGGTCGTCGGCGACGACGAGCTCGAGCGCTCGGCGGAGGTGCCGGAGGGTCCGCGCCGGCTGGGTCCGCATGCCGTGGTCGGCGGCCGCGAGCAGGGAGGTCACGAGGGCGGCCTCGATGGCGGCGGACTCGACCGCCGGGGTGTGCGTCGCCGCGGCGAGCTCCAGGGCGTCCGCCAGGTGAGCGACAACCTGCTCAGCGTCGGGGCCGAGATGGCCGGCTTTCCGCTCGGTGATCCATGCGGCGACGGCGCGATGGCGGGTAAGTCGAGCCGATCGGGGGAGGGCAGCGTACGCAACGTCGCGCACGAGGGCGTGGACGAACGCGTACGGATCCTCGTCGCTCCCGGCGGGGATGACCGACCGGACCATCTCGCGGCGAGCGAGGTCCATGAGGAGGCCGCCGACTGCCGTCCCATCCCGTCCCGAGACGGCGATGAGGGCATCGGAGGAGAAACGGCGTCCGATGACGGACGCGTCGAGCAGGAGCGCCTTGGCTTCGGCCGGCAGAGCGTCGATGCGGGCGGCAAGAAGGGCCTGGATGGAGAGAGGGATCGCGCTCGCTTCGAGCGCCTGACCGGACGCCTCGCGCAGCATCGCCGCGAGCTGCTCGGCAAAGAGGGGTGAGCCGCCGGCCCGGGCGAGGACGGTCTCGGTGAGAGCCGCGTCTGCGCCGGGAAGGGCGGCGCCGAGCAGCTGTGCCATGGCCTCGTGATCGAGCGCGTCCATGCGGAGCGTCGTGCGCGATGAGCCGGTGCGTCCCAGCCAACCCTGGTGAGGATCCCCTGCCTCCGGTCGGGCGGTTGCCACCAGGAGGAGCGGGAGGTCGGCGGTCCGCCCAGCGAGGTGCTCGAGGAAGGCGATCATCGCCTCACCTGCCCAGTGGAGATCCTCGACGACGAGGACCGTCGGCCCTCGCTCGGCGATCCCCTCGAGGAACCGGCGCCATGCGGTGAAGGCCTCCTCCTGCAACGGTGGTGCAGCGGTGACCGCGAGGCCGGCCAGGGGCCCGATCCGATCCTTGATCCACGTCCGGAGTGACGGGTCCGCTTCGGTGAGCACCGCTTCGAGCTTGGCGGACAGCGTCACCTGGTTGTCCGTGTCGCGGATGCCGGCGTGCGCCTTCACGATGTCGCTCAGGGCCGAGAAGCCACCGGCGTCGCCGTACGGGAGACACCGGCCCACGCGCCACGTGACGAGCTCCGGGAGGGCGTCCACGTGGCGGGCGAGCTCGCGGACCAGGCGGCTCTTCCCCATGCCGGGGCCGGCAACGATCGTCACGATCTCGAGCGAAGAGGTCGCGCGCGCCCGCTCGTAGAGCCGGACGAGGGTCTCGAGCTCGAATGTGCGGCCGACGAATGGAGTGCGCTCCTCGCCGAGCACGGGGGCGGGGCCGGCGATCGGCCCGAGCGGCCGCCAGAGCGGGACGGGTTCGGCCTTGCCCTTGGCGGTGATTGGCGGCAGCGCCTCGTAGCGGAAGAGGTGCGCGGTCGCCCGGTAGGTCGCCTCGCCCACGACGACGGCGTCCACGGGCGCCGCGGCCTGGAGCCGGGCGGCGGTGTTCACGGCATCACCGGTCACCGAGTCGTCGCGTTCGCCGGTCGCCGCCGCGTAGAGGACCTCCCCGGTGTTGATCCCCAAGCGCACGTGGAGGTCGAGCCCGAGCGACGGGATCCGCTCGAGGATCCGGAGGGCTGTCCGGACCGCCCGTTCCGGGTCGTCCTCGTGGGCGAGCGGTGCACCGAAGAGGGCCATCACGCCGTCGCCCAGGAAGCGGTCGACGAGACCGCCGTGCCGCTCGATCTCCGCTGTGAGAACGTCGTAGTAGGGGACGAGGAAGGCCCGCACGTCCTCCGGATCGAGCGCCTCACTGCGGGAGGTGAACCCCGCGAGGTCGGCGAAGAGGACGGTGACGAACTTGCGCTCCTCGCGCATGGGAGTGGTCGCCGCGAGGGGTGCGGCACAGGCGCCACAGAACCGGAAGCCATCCGGGTTCTGGGTGCCGCACGACGCGCAGGCCGCCATCGTCCGCGAGCGTAGGCCGAACGGCCGCTCCGGGCAAGGGCCTCGTCGGCGATGAACCGGGCGGTCGCCGCACGGTCTTGAGCTCAGCATGGCCGTCTCCCCGCAGCTGCGGGCTGCGGTTGCGGATGCTGGCCGGTCGTGGCCGCCATTCCCGGGCCGGGGGGACGGCAACCGTGTGACGGATTACCGCTCCGCGAGTGACCTGCCCCATTGGGTGGCAGCACCCTCCGGCGGCACGCTGACCCCGTCAGCAAGGCGCCCCCATCCGGGTGGCAGGGTTGACGAGGGAGGTCCGAGATGAAGCGCACGATCCTCGCGGCCCTCATCGCGGCGACCCTGGCCGTCGCCTTGAGCATGCCGGCCCGCCAGCACTGCCCGATGCGCTCCTGCTCACCCACACCGGCCCCGATCATTGCTGGGCAGGTGGCGATGGCCACCTCGGACGAGCTCGTCATGCCCCGCTTCCCGGTCGTCAGCCTCCGCGACTGCGTCGGCCTTCCCCGCTGGGCGGCCCTGATGGCGGAGACGCTGCTCCGGACGCGGACTCCGGGCCACGAGCCCTGCACGACCGGGTCCTGCCCGCCGGCGCCGGCGCCGGCGCCGATGATGATCGCGGGTCGCCTGGTGTAGCGCAGCGGATCGTCCGCCGGGCCGAAGCCCGGGGCCGCGAACCGGAACGTCGCGTCGGCCCGCTCGGGATGGAGTCGCCCGCGGCCGGTCTAGCGGCCACCATGCATGGTTAGCCAGCCTGCCCGCGGAGTCCCTCCAGGTCGAGAACCACCAGGTGGCGCCGCTCCGTCGCGATGAGGCCCCGGTGCTGCAGCTGCTGGAGTGCCTTGTTGACCGCCTCGCGCGACGAGCCCACCCAGCCGGCGAGCTCCCGCTGTGAGATCGAAAGGTCGATCCGGATGCCGCCCTCGACGGGCTCGCCGTAGCGCTCTGCGAGCTCGACCAACCGGTGGGCGACCCGGCCGACGACGTCGAGTGCGGTGAACTCCCCGCGCTTCCGATCGGCGTCGCGCAACCGGCCCACGATCGATCGCAACAACAGGAGCGCGAGACCGGGCTGTCCTTCCAGCGCAGCGAGGAAGCGGTCGGCCGGGA
The DNA here is from genome assembly GCA_963736545.1 of uncultured Chloroflexia bacterium. Taxonomy (GTDB): domain Bacteria; phylum Chloroflexota; class Limnocylindria; order Limnocylindrales; family CSP1-4; genus CTSoil-043. The sequence continues at coordinate 1,150,742 of CAVTPA010000001.1, read as the reverse complement.
GGACCAGCGCCTCGCCCGCCTCGACGACCGTGACGGTGGCCAGATGCTCCTCGCCGTCGATCGCCGCGAGCTCTCCCAGGACGTCGCCGGGGCCGCGATATCCCAGGACGGTTTCGTGGCCGTCCACCGACAGGGCCGAAACCTTCACGCGGCCCGCGACAAGGAGGATCACCCGGTTGGACGCGTCCCCTTCGCTGAACAGGACCATTCCCAGGCGAAGGCGCTGGCGACGGCCGCCCGCGAAGGCGACACCGAGCGGCCCTGCCGGCCGGGCCGGCTCGTCTCGGCGCGGTTCGGGACGATCAACGGTCACGGCGGGAGCATAGTCCCCGTCGGCGCCGGCCACACCCGCCTCGCCCGAGGCGCGCCGCCGCGGTCGCAGCTGGGCCGACCTCAGCGGCCCCCGGCCCCCCGCCCGCGGTCACCCCCTGCCATTCGGCCCCCTCGGGCCGGGCCGTCTGGGACGGCCAACGGTCCATCCGGCAATGATGCGCATCTGCGCATGTATCCATCATGTGCGCATGGACCCGATCTGGAGCCTCCAATCGGAGGTGATGAAGATCCTCGCGAGCCCGCGCAGGCTCGAGATCCTCCACCTCCTCGCCGAGGAGCCGAAGGAAGTCGGCCGTCTTGCCGAGGAGATGGGGATCACCCAGCCGAACGTGTCCCAGCACCTCGCCGTCATGCGGGCGGCCGGGATCGTCGAGGCGGAGCGCGACGGCCGGGAGGTCAGGTACCACCTGACCGACCCCGAGGTCATCGACGCCTGCAACCTCATGCGCGGGGTCCTCATGCGCCGTCTCGCCCGCCTTGGCGAGCTCACCGATCACCCCATCACCAACGGCGCGCGGCCCGGCACCGGATCGCCCGCCCAGGCCGGCTAGGAGACGACGTGGAAGACGAGCCCCTCAACATCGTGCTGTTCTCGGGGACCGAGGACCGCCTGCAGGCCGCCGCCGTCATGGCGAGCGGCGCGGCGGCGCTCGGCAAGCGGGTGAACATCTTCCTGCAGTACTGGGCTCTCGAGGCGTTCCGCAAGGACCGGATCACGGCAGGCCTGGGCCTCGCCCCCGAGGCCGGCGAGCGCGGCGCGGCACTGGTCGCCGAGGCCGCGAAGGCCGGCCAGCAGCCCTGGCACGCGACGCTTCGCGTGGCCAAGGAGCTCGGCGAGATCGACGTCCAGGCGTGCTCGCTCTCGATGGACGTCCTCAAGATCGAAGAGGAAGACCTGGATCCGCTCGTCGACGGCGTCGAGGGCGTGACGGCCTTCTACCTGAACGCCGGCGACGGCCACATCCTGTTCATCTGAGACAGCGCACGAACACGGCCGGCACGAGCCGGCCGTCGAAAGGAAGGGAACGATGACGGAGCAGATCGCCCAGATCGTCGACGCGAAGGGGCTCTCCTGCCCGATGCCGATCGTGAAGACGGCGCAGGCCGCGAAGAGCCTCGCCTCCGGCCAGCTCCTCGAGGTCCTCGCGACCGATCCGGGCTCGACGAAGGACTTCACCGCCTGGGCGAAGGCCACGGGCAACGAGCTGGTCGAGCAGACCGTCGAGGGCGGCGTGTACCGCTTCGTCCTCCGCAAGAAGTGAGCACCGAACCGATGACCGTCGCGACCGAACCCGACATGACTCCCGTCGCCGACACCGCGCCGGAGCCCGCTCCGGAGCCAGCCGCCGAGGCGAAGCCCCGGGACATCCTGATCATCTGCTACAGCGGTGAGCTGGAGAAGATCTGGGCGGCCATGATCCTGGCCACGACCGGCGCCGCGATGGGCGCCACGGTCCGCGTCTTCCTGACGTTCTGGGGCCTCCAGGCCTTCGTCAAGGACGACGTGCGGATCACCGGCGACGGCACGATGCAGAAGATGATGTCGTTCATGCAGCGGCCGGGGATCTCCCACCGCAAGCTGTCGAAGATGAACTTCCTGGGCATGGGCCCGTGGATGATGTACAAGCTCGCGGACCAGTACAAGTCGACCAAGCCCAAGGAGCTCCTCGAGATCGCCCAGGCGATGGGCGTCGAGTTCATGCCCTGCCAGATGACGATGGAGATGTTCGGCCTCAAGCGGGAGCACATGATCGACGGCCTCGGCGATCCGGTCGGCGCCGCCACGGTCATCGGGCTCATGCAGGGCGGCGACGCCCCGCTCTTCATCTGATCTCACCCGGGCACGGCCGGCCGGCGACCATCGGGACGCCGGCCGCCACGGCGGGCCGCCTCCCCCCGGGCGGCCCGCCGGACGCCCCCGCGAACCCCGACACGCGTCCCGGCCCAGCTCGGACGCGTCCCGCCACGAAAGGAACGCCACCCATGGCCGCCACCATCTCCCGCACCGTCGACGCCCGCGGCAGCTTCTGCCCCGGCCCCCTCATGGAGCTCATCCGGGCCATCAAGGAGTCCGAGGTCGGCGACACGATCGCCGTCTGGTCGGCCGACAAGGGCAGCAAGATCGACATCCCGAAGTGGGTCGAGAAGGCCGGCCACACGCTCGTGAGCATCGAGACCAAGGACGGCTACGACGAGATCGTCGTCACGAAGGCCCGGTAGGAGGACCGATGCAGCGCGTCGTCATCCTCGGCGGCGGCGTCGGCGGCACCCTGACCGCCAACCTCGTCGCCCGCAAGCTCAAGCAGCGGATCGCGAAGGGCGAGGCGAAGGTCACCGTCGTCGACGCGACCGGCCAGCACGCCTACCAGCCCGGCTACATGTACATCGCGATGGGCAACGAGCGGCCGGAGAAGCTCGTCCGGCCCGAGAAGAAGCTCCTCGACGACAACGTCGACCTCGTCGTGGACGAGATCGTCATGATCGACGTCGAGGCCTCGAAGGTCGAGCTCGCGTCGGGCGGCGTCCTCGTCTATGACCAGCTCGTGATCGCGACGGGCTCGCGGATCGTCCCCGAGACGATCGAGCACTTCGACGAGGAGGCCCACCACTTCTACACGGCCGAGGCGTCGGCGAAGCTGCGCAAGGCGCTCGACGCGTTCACCGGCGGCAAGATCCTCATCGGGATCGCGGGGATCCCCTACAAGTGCCCGCCGGCGCCCCTCGAGGTCGCCTTCCTCGTCGAGTCCGAGATGCGCGACCGCGGTCTCCGCGACAAGACGGAGATCCAGTTCCTCTCGCCGATCAACCGCGCCTTCACGATCGAGAGCGTCAGCGAGATGGCGACCCCGATCTTCGAGGAGAAGGGGATCGACCTCCAGCTCCTCGCCGGGATCGACTCGATCGACGCCGAGAAGAAGGTCGTCGTCACCGACGCGATGGAGGAGTACGGCTACGACCTCCTGATCTGCGTGCCGCCCCACAAGGGTGCGCAGGTCGTCACCGACTCCGGGCTGGCCCCGAAGTCCGGCTGGCTGCCGACAGACCGCTACACGCTTCAGGTCAAGAAGATGGCCGCGCCGGGCACGCCCGACGAGGAGGTCGAGCGGTACCCGAACATCTTCGCTCTCGGCGACGCGACCGACCTGCCGCTCTCGAAGGCCGGCTCGACCGCCCACTTCGAGGCCCCGATCGTCGCCGAGCGGGTGGCGGCCGCGGTGCTCGGCCGGCCGCCGTCCGGCAAGCACGCGACGTACACCGGCAAGGTGATGTGCTTCTTCGAGGTCGGCGACGGCAAGGGAACCCTCCTGTCGTTCGACTACGACAATCCGCCGAAGCCGCCGAAGCCGAACCAGCTCTGGCACCTCGGCAAGATCGCCTTCAACAAGACGTACTGGCAGACCGTCCCGAAGGGCCGGGTCTAGGCACCGGCGTCCGGGCCGCGCCGGTCGCGGTCCGCCGGGCACCAACACCGAGCGCCGCTCGTCCCTTCCGGCGCGCCGGCACTCCGCGGCCGGGCCGATCCCCCCGTCGGCCCGGCCGCTTCCTGTTCCATCGCGGCGACGGCACGGGTACGATCCCGGTCATGCGCGCAACCCAGCCGGCCGGGGCCATCGCCCTGTGGCGGCGCTTCGTTCGCGGCCCGATCAACGCCCTGCGGGCCGTGGCGCCTCGCTTCGAGGACCCCGACGTCGAGTCGGCGTATCGGGCCGAGCTCGCGCGGGAGATGGTTCCCGTGGTGCGGGCCGGCTTCATCGTGGGGATCCTGCTCTGGATCGTCATCGCCGTGATCCTGCCGGGCGCCGCCTTCGTCGACCGCTCCGTCCTCATGGTGGTGGCGACCGCGATGGTCGTCGTCGACGCCGTCTCGCTCTGGCTCGTGCGGGGGACGCCGTCGCTCGTCCGCCTCGAGGTGCTCGGCGTGGGCGGGACGATCGCCAACGCGGCGGCGGTGGTCACCCTGACGCTCACGGCGCCGATCAGCGACCAGTACACGCTGCCGGCGCTCATGCTGACGGCCCTCTACGCCGTCGCCGTCTTCCGGATCCGGATGCCCCTCGCGCTCGTGCCGGCGGCCGTGATCGTCGGGGCGTACGTCCTGGCCGTCGGGCCGCGGACGACGACGGGCCGGCTCAACTTCGACGTGCTCCTCCTCGTCGCCGTGCTCGTGGTCGGCATCCTCGGCGTCATCGTCCTCGAGCGGGCGAGCCGGGAGAGCTTCCGCCAGCGCCGGACGATCGAGGCCCAGCGGGAGCAGGTGGCCCGCGAGCAGGCCAAGTCGGATGCGCTCCTGCGCACGATCCTCCCGATCGGGATCGTCGACCGCCTGCGCGAGCGCCGGGAGGCCGTCGCGGACGCGCACGAGGCGACGACCCTCGTCTTCGCGGATCTCGTCGGGTTCACGAAGCTCTCCGAGCGGCTCGGGCCGCAGCGAACGGCGGCGCTCCTCAACGGCCTCGTGAGCCGCTGGGACGTCCTCGCCGCGGAGGCCGGAGTCGAAAAGATCAAGACGATCGGCGACGCCTACTTCGCCGCCGCCGGCGTCCCCGAGGCCCAGGCGGACCACGCGACCCGGATCGTCGACCTCGCGCTCGCGATGATCCGGGCCACGGCGGAGCTGGCACGGACGACGGGCGAGCCGCTCGCGATCCGCGTCGGCGTCCACTCCGGCCCGGTCGTCGCGGGGGTCATCGGCCGGACCAAGTTCAGCTACGACCTGTGGGGGGACACGGTGAACGTCGCGAGCCGCCTCGAGACGACCGGCGTGCCGGGCGTGATCCAGGCGAGCGCGGCGACGGTGGCCCTCCTCGGCGACGCGTACGTGGTGGAGCCGCGCGGAGAGGTGGAGCTGAAGGGGAAGGGCCCAGTCCCGACGTTCCTCGTCCGTGCCCGCGCGGCGGCCGGCACGGCGAGCGCGTCCGCGGCCGGCGCGGACGCGGCGGCGAGGCCGCGGCCGGCGCGGAGGGCGGCGCGGAGGGCGGGGCCGCCGGCGCCGTGGCGGGCGCGGAGACCGCGCACCCCGGGGCCGAGGCAACGAAGAACGCCGGAGCGGAGTCCCCGCATCCCGGCGCCCCGCACCCCGGCGCCTCGCACCCCGGCGCCTCCGTACAATCGACGTATGACTGACCAGCCCGCCCCCACGATTCCCGGCCGCGTCTTCCCCCGCGTCTTCGGCCGCCGCCTGCCGGTCGCCGTGCGGGCGTCCGGCGCCACGATCTGGGACGCGGAGGGCCGGGCCTATCTCGACGCCGCCGGCGGCGCCGTCGTCGTCGGGATCGGGCATGGTCGAGGAGAGGTCGCCGCGGCGATGGCGGCCCAGGCCGGCAGCGTCGCGTACGCGCACGGGACGGCGTTCACGACCGAGGCACTCGAGGCATACGCGGTCGAGGTCGGGGCGGTGCTGCCGCTCGACGCGCCGGCGATCTACCCGGTCTCGGGGGGGTCGGAGGCGGTCGAGACCGCGCTGAAGATGGCGCGGGCCTACCACCTGGCCCGCGGCGAGGCCGGCCGCGACGTGGTCGTCGCCCGGTGGGGGAGCTACCACGGCAACAGCCTCGGCGCCCTCGACCTCTCGGGGAGGGAGCCGCTGCGGCGTCCCTACGCGCCGTGGCTCGGCCGCTTCCGGCACGTGTCGACGCCGTATCCGTACCGGGCCGGCCAGCGGCCGGCCCACGCGCTCCCCGACGCCGCCGCCCTCGCGGCCGAGCTCGAGGGCGTCGTCCACGAGATCGGGCCGGGTCGCGTCGCCGCCTTCGTGGCCGAGCCCGTCGTGGGCGCCACGCTCGGCGCCGTCGTCCCGCCGGACGACTACTGGCCGGCGATCGCCGACGTGTGCCGCAGGCACGGGATCCTCCTCGTCGCGGACGAGGTGATGACCGGGTTCGGCCGCACGGGCCGCTGGTTCGCGAGCGATCACTGGGGCCTCCGGCCGGACCTGCTCGTCGCGGCGAAGGGGGCGACGTCCGGCTACTGGCCCTTCGGCTTCACGGCCGCCAGCGGCGCCGTCTTCGAGACGATCGCGGGCGCCGGGTTCGTCCACGGGTTCACGTTCAGCCACTCCGCCGTCGGGGCGGCCGTCGCCCGGCAGGTCCTGCGGATCCTTCGCGACGAGGACCTCGTGGCCGCGTCGGCGGCGAAGGGCGAGCGGCTGCGTTCGCTCCTGCGCGATCGCCTGGGCGAGCACCAGCACGTCGGCGAGATCCGCGGTCTCGGCCTCATGGTCGGGCTCGAGCTCGTCCTCGACCGGCCCACCACGGCGCCGTTCCCTCGAGGGGAGCGGCGGCTCGAAGCGGTCGTCGCGGCCGCCCGCGAGCGGGGCGTCCTCGTCTACTCGGGCACGGGGGCGGCGAACGGCGTCGACGGCGACACGGTGCTGCTGGGGCCGCCCTTCGTGACCACGGACGACGAGCTCATCGCGATCGCGGACGGCGTCGCGGCGGCGATCGAGTCGGCGACGTCTCCCCGGTAGGCGCCGCGCGCTGACCCGGGCTCGCGCGCTGGCCCCGCCGCGGCGCGGTCGCCCGGCCCCGGCCGCCGAGCCCCCGCCGCGGCGCGCGGCACACCTCCATGGCCGCCGTTGCGGCCCACGCCATCCTTCCTGTCTGGCGACGCCCTGCGAACCTCGTCGAGCACGAACCTGCGCGTGGCGCGCACGACTCGGTGCGGTGGAGACGCGCTGCGTGCTCGCGGGCAGGAACCATGGCGTGCGACGCAACGCCAGCCGCGGATCAGCTCGCCGGGCCCTGGCCCGAACCGCCGCTGACACCGCCCGGTCGGGGCCTGCGCGACGCAACGGCGCCGCGTCAGCGCGCCGGGGGGCCGGACCGGAACCCGCGCCGGAGGACGACGACGCCGACGAGGACGAGGGCGATCGGCACGATCAGGTCGCCGAGCGTTGGGAACCCCGGGATCGTGGCGCCGAGCGCGCCCCAGCCCCCGAAGACCGTGAGCGCGCCACCGAGCCACGCCTGCCAGCCGACCCCGCCCCCGCGCCACGCGCGCCGGGCGGCGAGTGCGAGCAGGCCGAGGCCGGCACCGAGCGTGCCCCAGCCCGCGGCCGGCAGGCTCGCCAGCTCCGCGAGGACCCGCGCCGCCCCGAACCCGGCGAGGACGGCCCCGCCGTTGAGGGCCCACGCGCCGGCCCGACCCATGAAGTGCCACGCGACGAGCGCGCCGCCGAGGACCGTGAGGGCCAGCGAGCCGAGCAGGGCGACCGCCGGCACGAACTCGGCCAGGACGAGGTACGCGCCGAACGCCACGAGCCCGATCCCGATCCACAGGCCGAGCCGGCCGGCCTCGGCCTGGGAGATCCCCCACGAGACGGCCCGGACGCCGGGTCCCGGGGGCGTGCCGGGGCCCGGGCGCGCGCCCGCGGTGCCCGTTGCGCCGGCGCCCTCGATGACGTCGCCGACGAGGGCCGGCTCGTCCGTGTCGGCCCGGGCATCGTCGTCGGGGCCCGGAAGCCGTGCCGGCACCGGCGGCGTCGTCGGGGAGCGCACAGGGCTCGGCACCGGACCCAGCGACGACGGGTCCGCGCCGGCCTTGAGGGCGGCGAGGCGGCGCTCGATCTCGTCGTCGGGAGGCGGCGGAGGCGGGGCGGCGGACACGTCGGCCTACATTCCCCCGGCGCCGTGCTCGCGTCGATCGATGTGGCCGTACGTTCCGTGCCCGGGGATCTCGGGCGGCGGCGGGGCCTCGCGGTGCGGGCCGCCGCGGCCGGTGCCCGGACCGAGGAGCCGCGACAGGAACTTGGCTGTTCGCGGGTCCTGCGGCGCGTCGATGACCTGCTCCGGCGGGCCGGCCTCCACGAACTCCCCGAAGTCGACGTAGTAGACGCGGTCGGCCGCTTCGCGGGCGAACTGCATCTCGTGGGTGACCACGATCATCGTCGCGCCCTCGTGGGCCAGCTCCTCCATGACCTTGAGCACCTCGCCGACGAGCTCGGGGTCGAGCGCCGACGTGGGCTCGTCGAAGAGGAGGACCTTCGGCTCCATCGTCAGCGCCCGCGCGATCGCCACCCGCTGCTTCTGGCCGCCCGAGAGCCGGGCCGGGTACTCGTCGCGCTTCTCCGCCAGGCCGACCTTGTCGAGGTACTTCTCGGCGGTCTTGATCGCCTGGCCCCGATCGATCCCCTTCACCCGGACCGGCGCCTCGATGAGGTTGTCGATCACCTTCATGTGGGGGAAGAGGTTGAACTCCTGGAAGACCATCTGGGCACTCATCCGGATCTGGCGGATCTTCTCGCGATGGTCGCGGCTGCGGGCGTGGAGGGGGTCGGCGTCGATCCGGAAGCCGTCGATCTCGACCGCGCCGGCGGTCGGCTCCTCGAGGAAGTTGAGGCAGCGCAGGAGCGTGCTCTTGCCCGAGCCGGAACGGCCGATGATGCAGATCGTCTCGCGGGGGTAGACCTCGAGGGTGCAGCCGCGAAGGACGTGGTTGCCTCCGAAGTACTTCTCGATCGCGAGGGCGCGCACGATCGGGTCGGCGCCGGCCGGGGTCAGGGCGCCCGGCCGGGCGAACGGGTCGCGCAGTTTCGACAGCTCGTCGTGGCGGGCGGCGCTGGTCGTCATCGTCATCGTCGGGTCCTCCTCAGATCCGCCGGTCGCTCTCGGCCATGCGCTTCTCCAGGCGGTCCTGGAGGATCGAGAGGACGATCGTCATGAGCCAGTAGACGAGAGCGGCGAGGAGGAGCGTCTCGAGCGCCCGGAAGTTGGACTGCCCGACGCGTTGGGCCCGCCACAGGGTCTCCTGCACGCCCATGAACGCCACGAGCGAGGAGTCCTTGATCATCGAGATGAACTCGTTGCCGATGGCCGGGGTGATGATCCGGATCGCCTGGGGGAGGATGATCCGGCGCATCCGCGTCCGGCTCGGCATGCCGAGCGCCTGGGCGGCCTCGGTCTGGCCGCGGGGGACGGCCTGGATCCCGGCCCGGAACGTCTCGGTCATGTACGCCCCGTAGTTGAAGGACAGGGCGAAGATGCCGAGGGCGATCGTCGGGACGCCGGCGAACCCCTCCCAGATCTGGGGCAGGGCGAGGAAGATGAACAGGATCTGGACGATGAGCGGCGTACCGCGGACAAGCGACACGTAGAGGGTCGCGATCGCGAACAGCACCGGGTTCGTGCTGAGTCTGCCCAGGGCGCCGGTGACGGCAAAGAGAATCGCCACGGAGATCGAGCAGACCGCGACGAAGAGGGTGATCGGGACCCCGCCGAGGATGTAGGGGCCCCACTTCGACAGGAACTCCGTGTCGATCTTGCCGCTGGCGAAGAGCCAGCCGACGAGGGCGCCGACGAGAACGATCCAGGTCAGAACGAAGATCAGGCGGAAGCGCAGCGTCTGGCGGCGGCGCTGGGCGGCGATCGCCTCGACGATCGGGCTCGGGGGCTCCGCCGGCGCGGCTCCGCCGACGGGCGCCCCCATGGTGCGTGCCGAACCGCTCATCCTCGCCCTCCTCGTGCCGCGGGAAGCGCGACGGGGGCGTCGCGTCGCGACGCCCCCGTCGGGTCAGCCGTTCGTGCTGCGGTGCGTCACGGCTCGACGGTCAGGTCGTACCCGTCGAACCACTTCTCGGACAGTGCCTTGAGCGTGCCGTCGGAGCGCATCTCGTCGAGGATCGTGTTGACCTTCTCGACCATGCTCTTCGGGTCGGGGCCGCTCTTGTCGAAGGCGACCGCGAGCGGCTCGTAGTAGACCGGGTCGCCGACCTTGACGAGGGGGAGTCCCTCGGCGATCGCGGCGTCAACCGTCGTCGAGGAGCTGAGCCAGCCCTCGAAGTCGGTTCGGCCGGCCTTCCACGTCTCGGCGCAGAGGCGGTCGGTGTCGAGCGTGGTGACCTCGGCACCTTCGGGCGGGCCCTCCTCCGGCGTGTACGAGCCGAGGTCGAGCGTGCCGCTCATCCAGTCGAAATAGGTGGTCGCCGCGCCGACGCAGACCGTCTTCCCGGCGAGGCCGTCGAGGGTGGTGATCCCCGACGCGGTGCTGGCGGCCATCTGGGCCGGCGTGTAGTAGTACGGCTTGCTGAAGTCGAGGACGAGCTCGCGCGGCGCGGTGATCGTCATCGAGCCGACGCTGAAGTCCCAGCGGCCGCTCCACGATCCGGCGGTGATCGTGTCCCAGCTCGGGGTCGCGAACTCGATGTCGACGCCGAGGCGCTTGGCGATCTCGGTCCCGACGTCGATGTCGAAGCCCTCGTACGTGCCGTCGTCCTTCAGCGAGGACTGGGGCGGGTACTGCGGGTCGGTCGACATGACGATCTTGCCCGCGGCCTCGACCTTGCCGAGAAGCGTGTCCGTGTCGCCGCCCGAGCACGCGGCAAGCGCGATGGCTGCCGTTGCCGCGAGTGCGACGATCCTCCGGGTGGTGGACATGGAGCGCGTCCTCCTCCTGGTGCGGGCGCCGAAACCACCCGCAGGTGCACCGACGATCGCCGGCGGCGGGACGGGCCGCGGCGGTTCCATCGGATCATTGCACGGCACCGCAAGTGCCACAGCGCCCCCGCGCACGGCGGTCGCACCGGGGGTCGCGGGCGGCGGATAATCCGCCCATGGCTCCCTTCGTCCAGACCGTGCTCGAGCGGATCGATCCCGCCGATCTCGGGTTCACCCTCCCCCACGAGCACACCCAGTGCCAGCTGTGGACCATCCCGGAGCAATTCGACTACTGGGAGCTGACGGCCGACGAGGACCTGCTGGCCGACGAGCTCGGCCGCTACCGGGACGCCGGCGGGACGTGCCTGGTCGACCTCACGCTGCCGGGGATCGGGCGGGACCCCCGATGGCTGCGCCGCATCGCGATGCGGACCGGCATCCACGTCGTGATGGGGACCGGCTGGTACCGCCAGCCCTACTACCCGCCCGACGCGATGATCGACCGGCGAAGCGTCGCCGAGCTGGCCGACGTCATGATCCGCGAGCTCGCCGACGGCGTCCCGGGCAGCGAGGACGAGGCGGGGGTCCGCGTCCGGCCCGGGATCATCGGCGAGATCGGGACCCACAAGCCGTGGGTGAGCGCCCAGGAGGAGCGCGTCTTCCGGGCCTGCGGCCGGGCCGCGCGAGCCACCGGGATGGCCGTCACGACCCACGCCGTGATGTCGCCGGTCGGCCTCCACCAGCTGGCGATCCTCGAGGAGGCCGGCGCCGACCCGGCCCGCGTGGTCGTCGGCCACTCGGATTCGTACCCGGTCCTGGAGCACTGGCTCGAGATCGTCGAGCGCGGCGCGTCGATCGAGCTCGACTTCCTCGGCATGTCGTTCACGCCGATGGAGCGCCGCGGCGAGCCGCGCGTCGTCGAGCTGCTGCTCCGGATGCTGGAGCGGGGCTTCGGCGACCGGATCCTCCTGTCGCAGGACGTCTGCGACAACAGCCAGCTGACGTTCTACGGCGGGAACGGCTACACGTACCTCCAGGGGACGTTCCTGCCCCGACTGCGGCAGCGTGGTGTCTCCGAGGCCGAGATCACCCGGATCACGGTGGACAACCCGCGGCGGATCCTGGCGATCGCGGGGTGAGCGGTCGGGCCCGGAGGCCCGACCGGTCGCGGGGCGCCATGTGAGGCCCGGAGCGCCCGGGTCGGGCGCGGCCGGCCGGGGCGCTACCCCTCGAGCGTCGCCTCGACGGAGAGCTCCACGTTGCCCTTGAGGGCCCCCGAGATCGGGCAGCCGTCCTTGGCCGCCTCGGCCAGCTCCGTGAACCGCGCGGCGTCGATGCCGGGGACCGTGCCCCGAACCTTGAGCGCCGAGGAGACCACCTTCCAGCCGGCCTCGCCCTTGTCGAACGTGACGGTCGCCGTGACGTTGAGCTGTGTCGGCGGGGTCCCGTTGCGGCCCAGGCCGGCCGAGAACGCCATTGAGTAGCAGGCGGCATGGGCGGACGCCAGCAGCTCCTCGGGGCTCGTGCGGCCGTCGGCGGCCTCCGTGCGCGACGCCCAGGTCACCGGCAGGCGGGTGAAGGCCCCGCTCGTGACGTAGTCGATCGTGCCGGCGCCGTCGAGGAGCGCGCCGTTCCAGGTGACCTCGGCGGAGCGGATGGCGGCCATTGGGTTCCTCCTGCGTGGCGGTGTCGTGGGCCCCGTCCGCGTCGGCGCGACGGCAGATCCCGGGAGCGATGGTACGCGGACTCGGCCGACCGCTCAGCGGGCGCGGGCGACGGCCCCCGCGAGGGCGCGCGAGTCGCGGTCGCGGGCGAACGTCACCCGGTCCGTGCGGTGGAACGCGCGGTACGCGTCGAGGGCGGCGGCGAGCGCCGGCACGAACCCTTCAGCCTCGAGCGGGTCGAAGCCCTCCTCCCACCAGAGCCCCAGGATCCGGACGGCGCCGGCCGCGCGATCGACCCGGGGCTCGATGCGCCCGACGAGCCGGTCGCCGAAGAGGAGCGGCAGGACGTAGTAGCCCCAGCGCCGTTTCGCCGCCGGGACGTACACCTCCCACAGGTAGTCGAAGTCGAAGAGCGTGCGCAGCAGGGGGCGGTCCCAGGCGAGGGGGTCGAGCGGCGCCAGGAACGCCACGGCCGGCGGTTCTCCTCCCGGCGGGCGGCCCTCGGCCACCTCGCGCTCGGCCTGCGCGAGGAGCGGGATCTCGGCGGTGATCACGTGGCGAGTGCCGCGCACGCCGTCGACGGCGACGGGGACGAGCTCGCCGCGGGCCACGAGCTCGGCGAGGAGCTCGGCCCGGCGCGGCCGCGGCGACCCGTCGGCGAGCATCTCGCCGGCGCCGAACCCGAGGAAGACCTCCGCCTGCCCGGTCGCGCCGAGGAGCCCGTTGGCGCGGTAGCGGCTCAGCAGGCGGTGGAGGAGCTGCTCCCGCTCGGGGACGCGCTCGGCGAGGAGGCCGGCCGGGAACAGCCGCTCGGCGAGGTCGTAGTAGCGGCGATTGCCGTCGCGGCGGGCGATCCCGAGGATCCCGGCCTCGGCGAGGGCCTCGAGGACGGCGCGCGACTTGAGGGTCGGGCCCCAGTACCAGTCGATCGCCTCGCTGCGATCGAGGTCGGCCGTCGAGATCGGACCGTCGCGCCGGATCCGATCGAGGAGCTCGGCAACGTGGTCGGCGTGGGCGCGGAACGCCTCGTCGTCGTGGCGACGGCGCGCCCGGTCCCAGGTCAGCCGGTGCCATGGGAGCTCCCGCGTCGGCAGGATGCTGAGGCCCTTGTTGTAGGCCTCGAACAGGAGGCGCCGCTCGTAGAGGAGACGATCCGTCCAGGGGCGCCGGTAGCCGGCGACGCGGGCGTGCAGCACGAGGTCGTGGTTCCGTCCGGCGACCTCGAGCGGGTCGAACTGGAGCGACCCGACGCGGTCGACGACCGCGAGCACGCTCTCCTCGGTGGGCGGCAGCGACCGCGGCGGGGCGAGCAGGTGCCGGATCACGAGGAACCGACGGGCGACGGCGGGGGAGACCGGGCGCGGAGCATCCACCCGGCGATCCTAGCCGGTCGTCGGGCGCGAGACCTGCATCCCCCCCGGGCCGATGGCTCGGCCAATCCGAACTCTTCGCTTATCCGATATCATTCCTTCCACTCAAACACTTCGTATGGAGCGAATGATTTGCCGGAGACTGTCGAGTCGTACGACGGGCGCGCCGATCCCGAGCGCGACGCCCTCGTCGATCGGATCGTGGCGAGCTACGAGACGCTGATGCACCGCGTCTCGTCGGGGCATGCGCCGGCCCTGCTGGAAGTGGGCGTCACGATGTCGCAGGCGAAGGTGCTCTACCTCGTCCAGGCCGAGCCCGACCTCAGGATGTCGGACCTCTCGGCCCGGCTGGGCGTCTCGCTCTCGACCGTCAGCGGCGTCGTCGACCGGCTGGTCGACCAGGCACTGCTCACGCGTCGCGACGACCCCGCCGACCGCCGCCACGTGGTCCTCAGGATCACCGACGCCGGCTCGACACAGCTCGACCTCTTCCGCGAGCTGAGCTCCGGCGAGGTCCGGGCGCTCCTGTCGCGGATCGGCGCCGCCGACCTGGCGATCGTCGAGCGGGCCCTCGACATCCTCGCCGCGGCCGCCCCGCACACCAGCGATCGCTCGTCCATCGCCGCCACCGCGTCCCTCGCCACCACCGGAGGATCCCCCTCGTGAACCGACTCACCGAGCTGTCCGTCGCCAAGCGGAGTGTCACGCTCCTGCTCGCGGTGGGGCTCTTCATCGCCGGCATCTCGGCCTGGGGCAGCCTCAAGCAGGAGCTGCTCCCCGACATCGACTTCCCGGTCATCACCGTCATCGCGCCCGTATCCCGGGCGTTGGCGCTGCCGACGTGGCCGAGCAGGTGACCAAGCCGATCGAGCAGGCCGTGGCCGGCGTCCCGCGCCTCGAGGGCCTCTCCTCCTCGTCGGCCAACTCGATCGCGATCGTCGTCGCCCAGTTCGAGTTCGGGACCGACGTCAAGGAGGTCCGCGCGACGATCGAGCAGAACCTCCAGACCGCCGGCCTGCCGCCGAGCGTCTCGCCGCAGGTCGCGGCGCTCAACATCAACGCGTCGCCGGTCATCATCGCCTCGGTGGCCGGCGTCCCCCAGGAGGGCGTCTCCGCGGACGAGCAGCTCGACGCCGCCGCGCAGGTGGCCCGCGACGAGATCGTCCCGGCGCTGCTCGGCATCGACGGCGTGGCGACGGTCGACCTGACCGGCGGCCTCGAGACGCAGGCGGTGGTCACCCTCGACCCCGCGAAGCTCACCGAGACGGGCATCTCGCGTCGCGCAGGTCACGGGCATCCTCGCGGCCAACAACCTGACGGTCCCGACGGGCCAGATCTCGACCGACGGGACGAACATCCCGGTCTCGACGATCGGGTCGATCACGTCGCTCGACCAGATCGAGAACCTCGTCGTCGGCGTGAAGACGCCGGCGACCGCGCCCACGCATCCCCGGCGCGACCCCGCCCCGGCCCCGGACGACCCCCGGCACCGCCCCGACCCTCCCCGTCGCGCCCACGCCGGTCTTCCTCAAGGACATCGCCACCGTCGCGGAGACAGGCGTCGCGACGACCGGCTACGCCCGCACGGACGGCGTGCCGTCGCTGACCCTCACCGTCACGAAGTCCTCGACCGCCAACACCGTCGAAGTCGCCGACGCGGTCACCGCCGAGCTCGAGAAGGTCGGCGAGGCGAACGCCGACGCCGTCGAGGTCGCCGTCATCTCCGACCTGTCGACCTTCATCAAGGACTCGCGCGATGGCCTGCTCAAGGAGGGTGGCCTCGGGGCGATCTTCGCGATCCTGACGATCTTCCTCTTCCTGTTCAGCGTCCGCTCCACGCTCGTCGCGGCCGTCAGCATCCCGCTGTCGGTCCTGACGGCGCTCGTGATCATGCAGATCACCGGGATCACCATCAACGTCATGACCCTCGGCGGCCTCGCCGTCGCCGTCGGGCGCGTGGTCGACGACGCGATCGTCGTGCTCGAGAACATCTACCGCCATCGAGCGCTCGGCGACGACCGCCTGACGGCGTCCCTCAAGGGCCCGCGGGAGGTGGCGAGCGCCATCACCGCCGCGACGCTGACGACCGTCGCCGTCTTCCTGCCGCTCGGCCTCGTCGGCGGCATCGTCAGCCAGCTCTTCCTGCCCTTCGCCCTGACCGTCACGTTCGCCCTGCTGGCGTCGCTCGTCGTCGCCCTGACGGTCGTCCCGGTCCTGGCCTATCTCTTCATCGGCAAGGTGAAGCTCAACGTCGACGAGGACGGCGAGCCGAAGAACTCGTTCTGGATCCGCGCCTACACCCCCACGATTCAGCTCGCCCTGCGCAGCCGGACAACGAAGTGGGGCATCATGGCCGGCGCGACGGCCCTCTTCGCCGTCTCGATGGCGATCGTCCCGCTCCTGCCGACGCAGTTCATCAACGCCGGCTCGGAGAAGATCCTCCAGATCACCGTCGCGCCGCCCGCCGGCACGAGCTCCGAGGCCGTCCTCGAGCGCGCGATCGAGGCCGAGACGATCCTCCTGGCGGACCCCGAGGTCGAGACCGTCCAGACGAGCGTCCCCGGCGAGGGCGACACGAGCTTCGGCACGGTCACGGCCGCGCTCAGCGGCCGGCCCGCCAACAGCGCCACGCTCACGGTTCGCCTGAGCGACGCCGTCACCGACCTGACGGCCTACGCGCAGCAGCTCTCGGCCGACCTGGCCGAGGTCAAGACCGACGGCTACGACGTGGCCGTCGCGCAGACGGCCGGGTTCACCTCGAACAGCCTGAGCATCGTCGTCAGCGCGGAGAACTCCGACGACGTCGCGGTCGCGACCGATGCGGTCATGGCCGCGCTCGCCGACAACACCGACCTCCTGAACCTCAAGTCCGACCTGTCGAAGGGCACGCCCGAGGTGCAGGTCGTCGTCGACCCGAACAAGGCCATCGGCGCCGGCCTGACGGCCGCGCAGGTCGCCGGTGAGGTCCGGACGACGCTGGTCGGGACGGCCCCGACGTCGATCCAGCTCGAAGGCGAGCCGGCTGCCGTGCCCGTGTTCGTCCAGGTCGACCCCGAGCTCGTCACGAGCGTCGAGACGCTGAGCCAGCTGCCGGTCGGCACGACCGTCACGGTGCCCCTCGGCACGATCGCCGCGGTCGACGAGGTCGCTGCCCAGGGCAGCATCACCCGCGTCGACCAGGCGCCCGCGGCGACGATCTCCGCCGAGATCGCGAGCGACAACACCGGCGCCGTCTCGACGGACGTCCAGCAGGAGATCGACGACCTGCAGGCTGCCGGCGAGATCCCGGCCGGCGTCACGGTCACGCTGGCCGGCGTCACGCAGCAGCAGAACGAGGCGTTCGGCAACCTCTTCGTCTCGATGGGCGTGGCCATCCTCCTCGTCTACGTGATGATGGTCCTGACGTTCAACTCGCTCATCACGCCGTTCATCATCCTGTTCAGCCTCCCGCTGGCCACGATCGGCGCCTTCGCCGCGCTCTACCTCACCGGCCGTCCCATCGGCGTCAGCGCCCTCATCGGGCTCCTGATGCTCATCGGGATCGTCGTGACGAACGCGATCGTCCTGCTCGACCTGGTCGAGCGGCTGCGCGAGCAGGGGCACTCGACGAAGGAGGCGCTCATCGAGGGCGGGCGGACGCGAGTCCGGCCGATCCTCATGACGGCGATCGCGACGATCCTGGCCCTGATCCCGCTCGCCGCGGGCCTCTCGGAGGGGTCGATCATCGCGGCCGAGCTGGGCACCGTCGTCATCGGCGGCCTCTTCAGCTCGACGTTCCTCACCCTGATCGTGATCCCCGTCCTGTACTCGCTCGTCGACGGCGGGAAGTCGGGTCTCGCCCGGCGCTTCCGCCGGGCCGAGGCCGCCGACGTCGACACCGCCGGGGCCCCGCCGCCGGCGCCCGCTGAGCCCGCCCCCGCCGGCTGAGCCAGGGGAGCCCGCGGGCGTCGTCGCGAGCTCCGTTCATCGCCCCTTCGTCGAACGACGGCCGGGCGGGACCCGTCCCGCCCGGCCGTTCCGCGTCCCCGGGCAGCCGCTCGCGGCCACCGGCGCCGCGGGCGTGCACCGTCCCGGTGGCCGGTGGGTTTGGGCACTCCGGCACTTGGCCGGCGCGACCGCGCGCGAGACGCTCACCCGCGAATCACATGGAGGTGCCCGATGCTGCTGCTGTCCTTCCTCGAGGAGCGTGACATCCCCCGGCGGGGTCGTGAGGCGCGGGACTGGCTCACCACGGACGAGCGCGGCCGCGTGATCGGCCTGATCATCGCCTCGATCGCGATCTCGATCCTCATGTCGCTGCTCGCGACCGCCCTCGTCGGGTTCGTCGGGCGCCGCCGGGCAGCCCCCGTCGACGAGATGCCCGAGGCGACGGCGCCCGAGCCGGAGGGGGTGGGCGTCCCGGTCATGGACGCCACCAGGGCTCCGGCAGCCGAGCCCACGCCCGCCTGACCCGGCGGCTACCCCGCGCCGCCGGTGCGGCGCCGGGACGGGCCGCAGCATCGGCGGGTGCTCGCCGGTGCGGTGCCGCGTGCTACGCCGCGGGAACGAGTCCGCCGTGCCGCCCGCCGGGGACGACTGCGTCGCGCGCAATCCTTTCTGCTCGGCCCCTGCCCGTCTGCCCGCCTCCGATCAAGTCTGTGCGTGCCACGCGCCAGGGGTGACGGAAGGATCTGCAAGCGACCGCCTGGGGGTCCGCGAAGCAGGAACAATGGCGCGCCACGCGACGGTCCCGGCCGGGCCTTCCGGCTTGCTCCGCGTCGGCGGTCGGGGCTACTGCCCGGCCGACCCCACCGCGCTGACCGCGCTGACGCCGAGCGCCTGGGCCGAGGCGACGAAGTTGTACGACGTGCCCTGGGCGATCGGGAACGTCGCCACCTGGACCTTCTCGCCGTCGAGGATCGCCGCCTGGACCGAGGGGGCGGTCAGGAGCGGCCCGGACGGGTTGGCCGCGTCCCAGAACTGGAGGGCCGGCGTCGAGCCGTCGGGGGCGTCGAAGATGACCTGCATGACACCCGGGCTCACGACGCTGGCGTAGAGGAGGTCGACGGCGATCGGGGTGAGCGGCCGCAGCGTCGGCAGCGGCTTCGCGCCGGCGGGGTAGACCCCGATGATCCCGCCCGGACACCAGGCCGGCTTCGGCGACGCGAGGCAGACCTTGAAGACCGGTTCAAGGGAGATGCCGCCCTGGACGATGCCGCCCCAGTCGGGGACCCACCAGCCCGGATCGGGCGACACGCCCGGATCGTCGTCCGACGACGGCGGGTCGATCGCCTCCGGGTCGGGAAGCGGCGGCGGCGTCACGTCGCCGCTCGGTGTCGGCGTCGGCGTCGCGCCGGGCGCCGCGGAGGCGACCGGGAAGGCGCTGGGCGGCAGCTTGGGCGGGTTGGCCGGCGTCTTGCCGCCGGGGAACGCCCACGACGTGTAGATCCTGCCGCCGCCAAAGTCGGTGCCGGCCGCCTCGACGACGTCGGCCGGCCACCACGCCCCCTTGTAGCCGGACCACGTCGGGCCGAGCGGGTCGATGACGAAGTAGGCTGCCGGGCCGTCGGTGCCGGCCGGGCGGAAGCCGTCGACGTAGATCGCGTGGCCGCCGGTGAAGTTCTTCTGGAGCCGCAGCCCGACCGGGAGCATGCCGTAGTTGACCTGGATGACCGCCCCGGCGCCGGCGTACAGGAGCGCCCGCAGCTGGAGCGGCGAGATGGCTCCCTGGTTGAAGGCGACGCCCCACTTCTTGATCGCGACCTGGAGCTCGGCGAGCGACGTGCCGCCCTCCTGGTCGGGCTGGAGCGCGCGGAGCTGGGAGCCGGTCGTGACGATCCCGTAGCCGAGGCGGGCGAGCATGGCGCCGGACGCCATCGTGCAGTTGACGTTGCCGAGCGGGCCGCCGTCGAACTGGGTGATCGGCACGACGCGCGGGAATCCGGTGGGCAGGAGCCATTCGGGTCGCGTCGCGCCGCTGGTGTCGGGACCGGTGCCCGGCTCGGCGAACGCGACGAGCTGCAGGGTCGACGCGTCGGGCAGCGCCTGGAGCGCGACCGGCTCCTCGTCGGGGATGCTCGTCAGGCCGAACGGGACGACCTGGTCACCGGAGTCCTTCGTCAGCTCGAATGCGGTCTCGGGACCCGGGAGGAGGTTCGAAGCGGGCGGCGCGGTGACGGCCGCGACGGCCAGCGCCCCGCCGAGGCCGATGGCCCCTGCGAGCACGAATCGAAGGATCAGTCCGAGGATGGGCATGTCAGGGGATCACGCACGAGCCGTAGAGGTAGAACCAGTCCTGGCCGGTGAAGCTCGACGTCGACTTCCCGCCGAACGGGTCGGTGCTGCTTGCCGTGTACGTGATCGTCCACGACCCGGGGTTCTGCCAGCCGACAACGGAGACGTAGGTCTCGAAGTAGTTGCCCTTCATGAACTTGGCGGTCGTCTTGCCCGTGTACCGGCCGGACGTCCCCCCCGGTTGTTCTGGGCCGTCCAGCTGACGACGACCTTCAGCTTGTCCGATGGGTCGCCCGCATCGGGGTCCTGGGCGTACACCGGGATCGTGAGGCGGTTCGGCGCACAGCCCGACTGGTTGTAGACGGCGTTCGTCACGCCACCGAAGTCGAAGTTGGCCTCGCTGTCGCAGCGGAAGACCTTGATGTCCTTGCCGACCTTCTTGGTTGAAGCGCCCTTCGAGTCCTTGGCGACAACGTACCAGGTGATCGTCCCGGTCTTGGTGATGCCGTCATCCTTCGGATTGATGAATGAGTACCACGTGTCGCCATCCCTGCTCATCAGGCGCGAGGCCGTTTCCCTCATGCCCGGACCCCGGAAGAAGAGCCGGATCGACTCGACGCCGTCGGGATCCGTTGCCGTGGCCTCGATGCCCGTCCCGAGCGCGAAGCCACGCGAGCAGGTCCCAGTCCCGAGCGGGTTCGTTTCGAGGTTGTAGACGTCCGACTTGACGGTCACCTTCGGGCCGGTGTTCTTGCAGACCTTGACCGCCAGCGAGGTCGCCTTGGCGGGGAGGCGGGACGTCTGCTGGTCGGCCGCCCGGTCGCGGGCCACGACGTAGTAGGCGAGGTCACCTGCGCGCCGCAGGTTGTCGGTCGTCGTGTCGAGCGTGGCCACGTAACGGCCGTCGGAGAGCCGCATCTGCTTCTCGAGGAAGCCCGACGTGCCCGGCGGCCGGTAGCGGAGCGTCACGCTCGCGATCCCCTCGGGATCGGTCGCCGCGACCGAGATCGTCACGGAGGTCGGCGCGTTGGGGCAGTACTCACCCTGGTCGAAGCTGATCGAGGCGGTCGAGGCGGCGAGTCGCGAGAGCTTCGGCTTCGTGACCTTCGCGGTCGGGACCGGCGTCGGGGTCGGTGTCACCTCGGGCGTGGGTGTCGGCGTCGGCGTCACCTCGGGTGTCGGCGTCGGCTCGACGGTGGGTCGCGGCGTGGGCGTCGGCGGCGCTTCGCACGAGGCGACCGGCAGCGAGCCGGCCTCGCCTTCCAGCTCGAGCGGGCCGGCCTGCGTCCATGCGCGCTCGATGCCGGGTGCGGGCCAGTAGAGCTGCAGCCAGCCCCCGTCGGCGGAGCGTGCCGTGACGAGCACCTCCTGGCCCTGGGGGATCGTGCCGATGACGGGGCCCTGGTCGGGGCACGGGACGAGCTCGAGGACGGCCCCGGCTCCGCCGGCGCTCCCCGCAGCTGCGCCGCCGAACTCGACGGTCCCCGTGGCCACGAGCGCGGTGCCGCCCACAACGCCGGCGAGCAGGCCGGCCCCGAGCGCGGCAAGGCCGGGACCTGCGAACAGGCCGCCCCCGCCGACCGCCCCAAGACCAGCCATCTCCCCTCCACGCGTGGACGACGGCCCCTCCGGCCGCGACCGGGGCGAGTCTAGCCCCAACGAGCGAGCGGGGGAAGTGGCCGTTCGGGCAGATGCGGTGCCTGGCGGCGCCGGGGCTGCCGCGTCGGTCACATGCCCGCCGCTTTGCTACCTCGTTGCGGACGCGGCGCGACGAGGGCCCGGTCGCTGGGTTCTGGCGGCTCCCCGCAAGTCACTCGGGGATGACGGCGTCCGCACCACCGCACGCCCAGAACGTCGACTCGCCGCTGAACCAGCGTCCCCCGATCCGGTAGCGCCGACCCCAGTCCACCACCGCCGTGTTGTTGGTCCCCCACACGAGGGCGTAGACGACGCCCTGATCATCCCTGATCGCCGCGCCACCCGAGTCGTCCGGTGTGATGACACCGGTGACCCACAGCTCTACGGGGCAGTTCTCCCAGCCGAGGTCGGACGCCATGTGCGCCATTGCCCCTGCTGGGGAGGAGTCGTGGATCGGCTGCGGGCGCGACCCACAGCCCGCGACGACCAGCGGGAGCGCGAGCATGACGGCAACCCGACGCATGGCTGCGACCCGACGCATGGCTGCGACCCTCGAGCGGCGAACGTGACCTCCGCAAGTGTGCGCCGTCGTACAACCGCCAGCACGGCGCCGTCTCCGCCCGGAGCTACGGTCGCGTGCCGCGTGCGCCTGAAGCCACCGACATCAGCACCTCCTGCCGCACAGCGTGGGCGGAGGGGCGCCGCTACCGCCGTCGTCACGAGGGAGGGACCCGGCGCCAGCCAGGCTGTCATTGCGGCGCGGTCGGAGCACGAAGATTTGGCAGAGTCGCGGTTGGCGCGACACGCCTCGCACGAACGCGGCGGTAATGACAGCGGGGCTTGCAGGTGCCTGCGGCCGAGCAGGCTCGCCGCGCCGCACGGCTGCGGACCTCCGCCGTGTGCGCGGCCGCGCCGGCACGACCGGCGGGTCCTGCGGCCGCCCCGCCCGACCGCCAGGTCGGCGGCTGCCCCGCCCCCACCCGCCGCTGCGGGCCTCGCCGGGACTACAGCAGCGGCGACGCCTTGTCCATGAGCGCGTCGAACGTCTTGCGCCCGGCCGTGCGCGTGACATCGGCCGGCGTCGAGACCTCGACGAGCGGGTCGAAGATCGCCCGCTCGAACTCGGCCGCGACCGCCTCCCCCTCGAGGAGGACGTTGAGCTCCCAGTTCCGGTACAGGCTCAGGGCGTCGAGGTTGCAGCCGCCGACGAGCACGCGGTCGTCGGCCACCATGACCTTGGCGTGGGCCATCGTCGGGTGGAAGAGGACGGTCGCGCCCGCCGCCTGGAGCCGCGGGACGTTGTGGCGGAACGCGGCCGCCGGCATCGGCGGCGTCGGCTTGCCCGGGACGACGATCCGGACCGTGACCCCGCGCTCGGCGGCGCCGACGAGCCGGTCGAGGATCGGCCGCTCCGAGATGTACGGGTTCACGAGGTCGACGCGCCGCTCGGCGGCGTCGATGACCTGCTCATACGCCTCGCTGATCGGCACGTGGCCGGTCCCGGGGACGTTGACGAGGAGCGTCGCGGGCACGGCCCCGTCGCCGTCGGCCGGCCCGTCGTCGGCCGGGAAGAGCGCCGCCATCGTCGCGTCGTCCCCGTCGAGCGGCCCCTCCTGGTGGCGCCAGCTCGCCACGAAGAGCGCCTGGAGCTGGCGGACGACGGAGCCCTCGAGGCGGACCATGACGTCGGTGAAGCGCTCGTCGTTGAAGTGGTCCTCGATCCCGGTCCCGCCGAGCCAGCCGACCCGCCCGTCGACGACCATGAACTTGCGGTGGTCGAAGTGGAGGACGTTCTCCCGGCGCCAGCCGATCCTGGCCCCCGGTCCCAGCGGCCCGCGCACGTCGGGGAACATGCCGCGGTTCTGGACGACCTGGACGCCGCCCTCGACGAGCTCCCGGAACAGCGCCTTCGAGCCCGCCCGGACCTCGCTCCCGACGGCGTCGACCGAGACTCGGACCGGGATCCCCTCGGCGACCTTTGCCACGAGGATGTCGCGGAGCTCGGATCCGACGTCGCCCGGCTTGATGCCGTAGATGAGCACGTGGATCGAGGACGTCGCCGCCCGGAGGTCGTCGAACATCCGGGGGAAGTAGCGCGTCCCGTGGAGCAGCGGCACCACGCCCCGGGCCGTGGCCGGCGCGAACTCGACGGCGAGGTCGCGCTTGCGGACGATCGGCGCGTCCGCCAGCCGGGCCGCGAAGGCCGCGGCGTCGCCCGCGGCGAGGGCGACGGCGCCCGATGGGAACGACGGGACGCGTTTCGCGGCGTTCCTGCGGGACGACGCGAGGGCTGCCGCTGCCGCTGCCGCTGCGCTTCCGATGACGAGGGTCCGAGCTCGACTCACCTGGTGCCTCCTGCCGACCACACGGGTCCAGGGTGATCGTAGCGCGGTGGCACGGGGGCGCATCATCCGGATGGGGTCAGGCGCGAGGCCGCGGTTGACGCGCCGCCCCGGATATCCGACAATCCAACTCGGAATTCGGCCGGGTCCGGGCGTCCTCGACCGGGACCTCGTCCCGGGCGTTCCCATCCGGCAGCGTCCCACCGGCCGAACTCCACCTGATCGAACCGCCCCGCGGCTCCGGGGGTCCGGCGACGCGCCGGCCCGGTGTCGAACTCGCGCTCCGGAGGAGATCCCCATGACCGTCGCCCGCGACGAGATCGTCTCCCAGGACTACAAGTACGGCTTCCACGACGACTTCACCTACCTCGCCGAGACGAAGGTCGGCCTGACGCGGGCGACCGTCGAGGAGATCAGCGCGATCAAGGAAGAGCCGGAGTGGATGCTCCAGTTCCGCCTCCGCGCCTACGACCACTTCCTCAAGCGCTCGATGCCCACGTGGGTTCCCGGAGAGCGTCCAGAACATCGACTTCTCGAAGATCGTGTACTACCGCAAGGCGTCCGAGCGCGAGGAGAAGTCCTGGGACGACGTCCCGGAGCAGATCAAGCAGACATTCGAGAAGCTGGGCATCCCGGAGGCCGAGCGCAAGTTCCTCGCCGGCGTCGGCGCCCAGTACGACTCCGAGGTGGTCTACCACTCCGTCCGCGAGGAGCTCTCCAAGATCGGCGTCGTCTTCATGGGCATGGACCAGGGGCTCCGCGAGTACCCCGACCTCGTGAAGAAGTACTTCGCGACGGTCGTCCCGCCGGAGGACAACAAGTTCGCCGCGCTCAACAGCGCCGTCTGGTCCGGCGGCTCGTTCGTCTACGTCCCGAAAGGCGTCGAGGTCCCGCTCCCGCTGCAGGCCTACTTCCGCATCAACGGCGAGAACACCGGCCAGTTCGAGCGGACGCTGATCATCGCCGACGAGGGCTCGAAGGTGCACTACATCGAGGGCTGCACCGCCCCGATCTACACGACCGACGCGCTCCACGCCGCCGTCGTCGAGGTCATCGCCCTCCCCGGTGCGCAGATCCGCTACACGACGATCCAGAACTGGAGCCGCGACGTCTTCAACCTCGTGACGAAGCGGGCCCACGCCCACGCCCGCTCCACCGTCGAGTGGGTCGACGCCAACACCGGCTCGCGGGCGACGGTCAAGTACCCGGCGATCTACCTGCGTGGCGAGGGAGCGACGGCCGAGGTGATCAGCGTCGCCTTCGCCGGCCACGGGCAGCACCAGGACACGGGCGCCAAGGCCGTCCACCTTGCCCCGAACACCCGGAGCCGGATCGTCAGCAAGTCCGTGTCCAAGGACGGCGGCAGGGGCACGTACCGCGGCACGCTCAAGGTCGCGCCCGGCGCCACCGGCGTCGTGGCCAGCGTCCGCTGCGACGCGCTTCTCCTCGACGAGGAGAGCCGCTCCGACACGTACCCCTACATCGACGTCCAGGAGGACGACACGACGATGACCCACGAGGCCACCGTCGGAAAGGTGTCGGCCGACCAGATCTTCTACCTGATGAGCCGCGGCCTCACCGAGAACGAGGCCACCAATCTCGTCGTCCAGGGGTTCCTCGAGGTCTTCACGAAGGAGCTCCCGATGGAGTACGCCATCGAGTTCAACCGGCTCGTGAAGCTCGAGATGGAGGGGTCGCTCGGATGACGGCACCCGCGGAGACGCCGGCCGGCTCGCCGGCTCCGGCCGGGGCCGCCCCGGCCACCGGCCCACGCGCCCGCCGCGCCCCGGCCGCGCTGCCGTTCGACTTCGCCGACGCCGCCCTGGCGACGACGCTCGGCGCCGAGCGCGATGAGCCCGCCTGGCTGCGCGACGACCGCGCCGCGGCGGCCGCCGCCTACGCCCGCCTCCCGGTCGAGTCGAACGAGCTCTACACGACCTACGTGGACTTCCGCGCCGCCGACCTCTTCGAGGCCCGCCCGTACGTGACGACCGCCGTCGCGCCCGGGGAGCCCGGCGACATCCCCGACGGGGCCGACGGGATCGTCGAGCTCCGGGAGGATGGGGTTGCCCGCCTCGCCCTCGCCCCCGGCGTCGCCGAGCGCGGCGTCGCGCTCGAGACGCTCGGGGCGGCGCTGGCCCGCGACGCGGCCGGCGTCCGCGAGGCGCTCACGGCCACGGCCCTCCCCGCCGACGAGAAGCTGGCCTGGCTCTCGCGCGGCTTCTGGAGCCAGGGGATCCACCTCCACGTGCCCGCCGGCGTGCGCCTCGAGCGCCCGATCGTCCTGCGCTGGGCGGTCGGGACGCCCGAGCGGGCGCTCCTGACGCGGACCCTCATCCGGCTCGACGAAGGGGCCGAGGTGTCGCTCGTCGAGGAGCTCGTGGAGGCCGGGCCGCCGATCGGGCGTGCCGCCGGCGAGCCGGCGCCGCAGGCGCTCTTCGGCGGCACGAGCGAGATCGACCTGGGCCCCGGCGCCGTCCTCCGGTTCGCCTCGATCCAGGACCTGCCGACGACGACGACCGCCCTCCAGCAGCGCACCGCGCGGATCGGCGCCGGCGCGACGCTCCGCTTCGCCATCGCCCATCTCGGCGGGCGCGTCGTCCGCTCCCGGATCGACAACCGGCTCGAGGGCGACGGGAGCGAGGTCGAGCAGGTCGAGATCGTCTTCGGCGGTCGGGACCAGCTCTTCGACCTCACCGCGTACACGCGCCACGTCGGCCGGGACACCACCGGGAACCTGCTCTCGAAGGCGGTCCTGCAGCACGGGTCGCGGGCCTACATCAAGGGCCTCATCTCGATCGAGAAGACCGCCCGCGGCACCGACAGCTTCCTCGGCGAGTTCGGGATGCTCCTCGACAAGCAGAGCCGCTCGGTCACGATCCCGAGCCTCGAGATCGACCAGCCCGACTGCCGGCGGGCGGCCCACGCCTCGTCGGTCGGCCCGATCGACCCGGCCCAGCTCTTCTACCTCGAGAGCCGCGGCATCACGCCCGACGAGGCGCGCAAGTTCATCACGCTTGGCTTCCTCGAGCCGGTCGTGGCGCGGGTCCCGCTCGAGTCCGAGCAGGAGCGGCTCTGGGCGCTGCTCGAGGCGAAGTGGGCCGAGTCGGCCGCCGGCCGCGCCGGCCGCCCCGGCCGCCCCGGCCGCGCCCGGCCGCCTGACGGCCGCCCGAGCACCCGGGTCATGACTCGCCGGATCGACGTGGGCGCGGCGGCCGAGATCGCGCCCGGGACGATGCAGATGGCCTGGGTGGACGGCACGGAGCCGGTCCTGCTCGTGAACGGCGACGGGACGATCCGGGCCCTCCAGGGCGTCTGCAGCCACGAGTACTTCGAGCTCGACAAGGGGTTCCTCACCGGCCCGGCCGTGACCTGTGCGCTCCACCTGTCGCGCTTCGACCTGGCGACCGGGGAGGCGCTCGACCCGCCGGCCGACGAGCCGCTGGCGGTCTACCCGGTGACGATCGAGGACGGCCGGATCCTCGTGGACTGGCCCGCCTGACCGGACCCTGAGGCGGCCGCGGCCCGGCCGTCCTCGGCGCGGAACTGGGCCCGGATGCTCGCCTCGAGCGCGTCCCAGCCGCGCCCCGACACGGCCACCGCGGTCGCCGGGTCGTGCGCCTCGATCGCGGCCAGCAGCGCACCGTCGACCTCGACGCCGGCGTCGCGGAGCCACTCCGGGTAGGCCAGCCGGAAGACCCGCTCGAGGCGGTGGAAGACGGCGGGGTAGACGCGCTGGAGCTCCTGGTTGCCCGACGCCCCGAGGATCGTCGCGTGGAAGTCCTGCGCGGCCCGCTCCACGCCGCCAAGATCGCCGGCCCGGAGCGCCTCGACCCTCGCCTGGTGGAGGCCGCGCATGGCCCGGATCTCGTCGTCGGTCGCCCGCTCGGCCGCCAGGCGCTGGGCCAGCAGGACGAGGGCGCGGGAGACCTGGACGAGGTCGAGGGTCCGGCCGGGTTCGAAGGGAGCCACCCGGACGCCCCGGCTTCCGTCCAGCTCGACCAGGCCGATCGCCGCCAGCTGGCTCAAGGCCTCGCGGACGGGCGTGCGGCTGATCCCGAGCCAGGCGGCGAGCTCCTCCTCGGTCAGCCGCTCGCCGGGCGCGAGCTCGCCGCGCACGATCGCCTCGCGAAGCCGTCGCTCCGCCACCTGGCGCCGGAGCGGCTGGGTGGGGAGCGGGTCGGGAACACGGGGGATGGGCATCGCGCTGATCGTACAGGCCCGCGCCCGGGCGCGGCGTGACGCCGAGCGCGGGCAGTGCGGTCCGCAACCGCGCGGCAATCCTCCGCGCGGGGTGACGACGCGCGGCTCGGGCGGTCGGTACCGTGGGAGCGTCAACCTCAACCACCCCTGGGAGGCGCCGGATGCGTCGGTTCCTGGTCGAGAGCGTGCTCGGCGCGGTCGTCCTGCTCACGGTCGCCCTCGTTCTGAGCCTGATCAGCGTTCCCCAGCCGTTCCCCTTCGGGACCAGGTGGGCGCCGATCCTCGTGCCCGGCGCCGTCGGGGTCGCCGGCTACCTCGCGGCCGGCGTCGTCCTCGCGGTCGTGAACCGGTTCGTCCGGCCGCTCATCGTGGCCCTCACCGGTCGCTTTCTCCTCTCGACCCTCGGCCTCTTCGTCGTCGTCATCAACGCGATCATGCTGTGGGTCGGCTCCCTCTTCGCCCCTGACCTCGGGACGCTCGCCAACCCGTTCATCCTGTGGTTCGTCGTCGTGGCCGCCCTGTACACGGCCCTCTCCGCGCTCGCCAGCGCCGTGCTCGGGCTGAACCGGCCGCACCTGCAGGCCGCCGAGGGGAACCGCGACCTGTGGCGGATGCTCGAGTCGCTGCCGACGCCGCGGCGCAACGTGATCATCGAGAACCTGCGGCTCAAGCAGGTCTACGACATGATCTACGCGACCGCGCTCGACTCCTGGCTCGCCAACACCCCGCTCGGCCCGGTGCGGCAATGGTTCACCCGGGTCGTCCTGAAGGAGGAGGAGCCGGAGAGCGCGACGGGCGCAGAGCAGCTCCGCCTGCTCTTCCAGCGGCTCGGCCCCACGTACGTGAAGATCGGCCAGATGATGGCGAGCCGCGCCGACGTGCTGCCGCCCGACATCGTCGCCGAGCTCTCGAAGCTCCAGAGCGAAGCCAGCCCGTTCCCCTGGGACGAAGCCAGGGTGGTCATCGAGGGCGAGCTCGGGAAGCCCCCCGAGGAGCTGTTCGCCTCGATCGAGACGGAGCCGTTCGCGGCCGCCTCGACCGCCCAGGTCCACCGGGCCACCCTGGCCGACGGGACGGCTCGTCGCCGTCAAGGTTCAGCGGCCCCGGATCGTCGCCAAGACGAAGGCCGACCTCGGCGTCATGTCCGAGCTCGCGGGGATCTCCGAGCGGCGGCTTGCCCTCGCCCGCAAGGTCGGCGTCCGGGCGATGGTCGACGAGTTCGCCGCCGGCGTCCTCAAGGAGCTCGACTACCGGAACGAGGCCTACCACGCGAAGCGCCTCGCCGACAACATGGCCCGCTTCCCGGAGATCCAGGTCCCCGTCATCTACGATGACCTCTCCGGCGAGCGGGTCCTGACGATGGAGTTCGTGCGCGGCGAGAAGGTCTCGCACGTGGACGCGCTCCGCGCTGCCGGCTTCGACACGGCCGTCCTCGGGAACGCCTTCATCCGGGCCGTCATCAAGCAGGTCCTCGTCGACGGCTTCTTCCACGGCGACCCGCATCCCGGCAACCTGCTCGCCGACCCCGCGACGAAGCGCCTCGTCTTCCTCGACCTCGGGCTCGTCGGCCAGCTGAGCGCGACCCAGCGGGTCGACCTGCTCGGCCTCATCTACGCGGTCAAGGAAGTGGACATCCCGGCGATCGCCGACGGCCTCATCGCGCTCGGGACGCCGACGAAGGGCTACGACGAGGCCGGCTTCCGCGCCGACATCGACCGGCTCGCCCGGCAGTACCTGGTCTACGGCCACGCGACCTCGTTCGGCGCCGCCCTCGGCGGCTTCACCGGCGCCGTCTTCAACAACGGCCTTCGCCTCGACAGCAGCCTCACGCTCGCGATCAAGGCGATCGTCCAGGCCGAGGAGACCGCCACGGCGCTCTCGCCGGACGTGAACCTCGGCGAGGCGGCCATCGTCGAGGCCCAGGCCGCGCTCCTCGAGAGCCTCGAGCCGGAAGCGGTCCTCAAGCGCGTCCGGTCGTCAGCGGCGCGGGTGAGCAAGGAGCTCGCCCGGCGGGCGCCGTCGATGGAGGACGCGGCGCTCAAGTGGCTCGACATGTTCAACAAGGGCAAGCTCACGGTCGAGCTCGACACGTCCGACCTCACCCGTTCGCTCGACAAGGTCGGCGGGCTCGGCCGCCAGGCGACGATCGGGATCATCGTCGTCGGGCAGCTGATCGGGACGGCCATCGTCATGGTCATCTTCCTGCAGCCGGCAGCGGCGGCCTACGCGGGGTTCGCCACCCTGGCGATGCTCGCCTTCGTCAGCGCCCTCCTGGTGAGCTTCGTCGTGCTGCTTCGGATGCTCTTCGGGCGCACCGACGACCCTGACTGACGCGCATCGGCGCCGGGGGTCGCGGCGACGCCCGGCGGGGGCGCGGCGCCCCAGGCGGAGACGCGGGTCAGGCGACCGGCGTCGCCTCGGCCGCGGGCTTGGCGGGGGTCGGCAGCGGCTCGGCCGTGCCGTCCTTCCCGAAGCGATGGCCGTTGTGCCGCTCCGCCCAGCGGCGGATCTGGCGGTAGACCGCGTCGGCGCCGACGAGATCCTCGTCGATCTCCCACTCGGCCGGGTGGAGGATGAGCGGCTTGGTCTGCGGCCCGCCGAGGCCGCCGTGGCTCCCGATGAGCTCCTCGAACGCCGCGACCTCGTCGAACACGGGGTCGTAGAGGCTGATGACGGCGAGGTCGGGCGTGTGCTCCATCGCGTCGAGCCGGACGAAGGCCTGGTGGGCGCGGCCGCCGTACTGCGCGACCGGGTCCGTGCCCTCGACGCGGTCCTCGTCGAGGAAGTTGATCCCGTCGTGGCCGACCACGAGCCCGCCGTGCTCCGCCGAGCGGACCAGGATCGCGCCGACGCCGGGGTGCGCGGCGAGGCCGTCGATGAGCCCCGGGTACGTCTCCGCCAGCTGCTCGAGCGTGACCCGGCCGGGCAGCCGCGGGAAATAGATGAGCCCGAGGTTGCCGGACGCCATCGCGACGAGGTCCGGGCGCTCGCCCGGGTCGGGCGCGCCACCGGCGGCCGGGGCCTTCTCGTCGCCGGCGCCCAGCTCCACGACGCCGTCGCTCGTCTGGCCCCGAAGGGCCGTCCGGGCCAGCCGCCCCGAGACGCCCTTGACCTGGGTCAGCTCCGAGAGGAACGCGTTCGTCTGGCCCCACTCCTCGACTCGCTCCGCCGCCTCCGCGACCGTCGAGCCGCCACCCATGAGCCCGCGCACGACGTCGCCGAGCGTCTTGCCGTAGCGCTGGAGGAAGGTCGCCCCCAGGGTCTGGCCGTGGTCGGAGACGACGACGAAGCGATAGGGTCGGGGAGCCGCCGCCGAGGCCTTTTCCAGGGTCGCGATCGCGCGGTCGACGCCGTCGAGGGCGTCGAACGTCTCGCCTCGCTCTGGCCCGCTGTGGTGGGCGATCTCGTCGTAGTCGGTGTAGTCGACGTAGACGACGGGGGTGCCGCGGTACATCTCCTCGATGACGAGCGAGGTCGAGAGGTCGCGCAGGGCGATGTTCGTGGCGGCGCGGGCAACGGGATACGGCATCCCGCGATGCATCCGGGGGACGATCCCGGCGCGTGTCTGGCGGCGCGCCTGGATGAGCTCCTTGCCGATCTCGCCGACGGATCGGACGATCGTGCCGAGGTAGTTGTAGGGGCTGGCGAAGAACGACATGAACGTCTGGCTCTTGCCGAGGCCCTGCGACTTGTCCTTGATCGAGGCCATCGTGATGTACGAGCGGACCGCGTCGCCGGTCACGAGGTTGCCGACGCTCGCCCCGTCGTTCGAGAGCAGCCCCTCGCCGTTCGAGACCCGCCGCACGATCTCGGTCGCGTTGACGGGGTTGGCGGAGACCATCGTCTGGCCGGTCTCCTTCTCGTACCAGCGGAAGGCCGGGATCCCGTCGTTGTTGCCGTGCAGGATGCCGGCCTGGCTCGCCGACGTCTGCGACGGCAGGAGCGCCTCCCACTGGGCGAGGACGTACGTGCCGGAGCGCATCCAGGAGGAGAGATGCGGCACGCGGCCGGCCCGCACCTGGCGGGCGAGGATCGGATGGGCGAGCCCGTCGATCTGAACGACGACGAGGCCGGGCTTGTCCGACCGGATGACGCCCTCGCGCTTCCCGGCCAGCTGCTGCATGAGGATGGCCCAGTACGAGTCGTCGCTGCTGATCGAGAAGATCGCCGTGAGGAGCGTGTTGACGACGGCGTAGATGAGCGAGGCGACGAGGGCTGCGATCGGGCCACTGATGACGAGGTCGACCGCGAAGCTCGGCAGGATGAGGAAGGAGACGATCTGGAAGACGAGGGTCGCGATCGCCACGGCGATGACGGAGATGCCGGCGAAGAGGCCGAGGAAGAGCGGCCGGACCAGGATGTTGAGGATGCCGAGGATGATCGCCGCGAGCAGGGCGTTCCCGAGGATCGGCGCTCCCGGGGCGAGGTCGTAGCCGGGGGTGATCGCGACCGCACCCGCGAACGAGAGGATGCTGACGATCAGCGTGGCGACGAGGCGGCGAACGCGCGACCCCCCGCTGGGCTTCCAGGTCCGCATCACCTGGATCTGCGTGCGGTAGAAGTCGATCAAGCGGCGCATCTGCCACTCCACCTCGGGTTTGGGCCGGCTGGCCATGGCGTCCGTCGCAGCGGCCCGCCCGATCATTGCACAGGAGCACGGCGGGTCGTGCCTCCCCCCAATCGGGCGAGATCGGCGTTGCTGCAGCGCAGTATGCTGCCGCCGGTCCTGTCGTTACGAAGCGCCGCGGAGGGTCGCGGCGGCCACGGAGGGAGACAACGCATGTCGCTCGAGGGCATCGTCATCGGGGCGTTGGGCGTGCTGCTCGGCGCCGCATTCTGCTTCGGCGGGTTCCGGCTCTTTCTGCTCCTGCTGCCGATCTGGGGCCTGTTCGCCGGGTTCATGTTCGGCTGGCAGGCGACGGCCACCCTGCTCAACGAGAGCCTGTTCGCAAGCACGATCGGGCTGGTCGTCGGGATCGTCTGCGCGATCCTCTTCGCCCTCCTCAGCTACTTCTACTGGTGGGGCGCGGTCCTCGTCCTCGCCGGCACCCTGGGCTACTGGGTGACCCAGTGGCTCCTCGGCGTCATCGGCTTCTCGACCGACGGGTTCCTCATCACCCTCATCTCGATCGCCATCGGGGTCGTCGTGGCGGGCGCGGCGTTCTTCGTCAACGCGCCGAAGTACGTCGCCATCATCCTCACGGCGTTCTCCGGGGCGGCCTGGCTCACCGTCGGAATCGCCCTCATCGTCGGTGTGATCAAGCCGGAAACCCTGGACGGGGGCGCCCTTGGAGCCGTCTACAGCGAGGGCTGGCTGTGGATCGTGATCTGGGCCGTGGCCGCCGCGGCCGGGATCATCGCCCAGCTCCAGATGACCGCGAGAGTGGAGCAGGACCTCAGGGCCAGCATGGACGCGCGCGCCCCGTTCTGACGACGGCCGCCGCCCGGCGGCGCCTCCCGCCCCCGATCCCCGGCACGCCTCAGAACAGCGGCCAGGCGTCCGCCATCGCGTCCGATGCGAGATGGGGGCCCCGCTGCGCCCGGCGCGGGCCGAGCCTGAACCGTCCGTCCGGCGGGCCGTCGTCGTCGCCCTCGGCCAGGCCGTCGAGTCGGCCGACCACGTGCTCGCCGATCCGCGGCCCGTGCTTGAAGCCGTGGCCCGACCCGCCGCCGACGATCCAGGCGTTCTCCCAGGCGGGGTGGCGGTCGATGACGAAGTGGCTGTCCGGCGTCGACTCGTACTGGCAGACGCGGCTCTCCAGCAACGGGGCCGCGGCGAGGTCGGGGAAGCGGCGGGCGAGGAACGCGCGGGCGAGCCGGACGTCGTCGGCGTCGGGGATTCGTTCGCCGGCGGTCGGGTCGAAGCGCGGTCCGACCCGGTCGATCCCGATCTTGAAGCCGCGGTCGTCCGCTGCCGGGATGCCGTAGCAGCCGCCCGCGTCGTCCGACCAGCCCGGCATCGCGTCCGCCCGGAAGCGGGCGTCGCCGGGCGCCGGTCCGACGTAGAACACCGGCTGGCGGGTCACCCGCACGAGCGGCCCGCAGACGTCGGGGAAGAGCTTCGGGAGCCAAGGGCCAGCGGCGAAGACGAACGTGGCCGCGCTCCAGCGGCGACCGACGTGGTCGACGACGTCGAGGAGACGCCCGCCCGCCTCGCGCCCGGGCCGGACGCCGGCGAGCGCGTACGTTCCGCCCGCCCGCTGGAACGCGCCGACGGTCGCCTGGACGCCGCGCCGGGCCCACAGGAAGCCGGCGTCCGGCTCGTGGAGGCCGAAGGCGAGGCCGGTCGGGTCGATCGCCGGCCAGCGACGGGCGATGTCGCCGGGGGCGAGCCGTTCGATCGGGATCCCGAGCCCGGCCAGCGTCCGCTCCGAGTCTGCTTCCCAGCCGTCCTCCGCCGCGGCGAACCAGAGGACGCCCGACCGCTCGAACAGCCGGACGCCCCACTCGTCCTCGAAGCGCCGCCAGTGCGCGAGCGCCCGGCGCGACCAGCGCGCGTAGAACGGGTCGTCGCCGTGGGCGCTGCGGATGATGCGGTGCTCGTCGGACGAGGTGGCCCGGAGGTGGCCGGCCCCCCACGCGTCGAGCAGGCTGACGGCCCGGCCCCCGCCGCGCGTGCCGTCCGTGCCGGCCCCGCCCGCCCGGGCCCAGTACGCCGTCCAGGCGCCCATGACCCCGGCCCCGACGACGAGGAGATCCGCGGTTGCCGGTGCCTCGGCGGCCGGCGTCGGGATGGGAGCGACGAACCCGCCGCCGCTCATCGGGGCAGGCGCAGGCCGAGCCCGCGTGCCGTCGCCGTCGCGAGGATCGCCTCGGCGAAGACGAGGTCCGCGAGGCCGACGCCGAGGTGGGTGACGAGGACGCGGCCGGCGGCTGGGCGGCCGGTCCCGTCGCGGATCGCCGCCCCGAGCAGGTCGCCCGGATCCGGGTATCCGTCGAACTGCCCGGCCGTCCGGGTGGCGAGGAACTGCCCGGCCTCGTCCACGAGGAACAGCGCCGCCCCGCGGGCGACGTCGGCCGCGACGGAGGTCGCGTAGTCGACCGCCACGACGAGCGCGCCCGGGGCGAACCAGTCGGCGGTCATGACCTGGCGGACCGGACCGAACGAGACGCAGGTCACGACGACGTCGGCGCCGGCCACGGCCTCGCGCGCGCCGCTGGCCGCGACCGCGGCCCCGATGCCGGGAACGCGGGCGGCGTCGGCTGCGAGCGAACCCGCCCGGCCGGCGTCGCGGTCGTGGATCGCCAGCTCGACGCCCGGCAGCAGGTGCGCGAGCACCGCCACGTGAGAGCGTCCCTGCACGCCGGCCCCGACGATCGCAGCCCGCGGCGCCCGGCCCGCGACCGGCGGCGCCCAGCGGGCGATCGCCGCTCCCGAGACGGCCGCCGTCCGCTCGGCGGTGATCGGGCCGCCGTCGAGGACGGCGACGGGGACGCCCGTGCGTGGGTCGTTCGCGACGACGAGGGCGTGGATGGCGGGGAGGCCGGTCGTCGGGTTGTCGGGGAACGCGGCCACCCACTTCATCCCCACGAGGTCGGCGGAGCCGTCCGGGGCCGTCCCGCGCAGGAAGGCCGGCATGGCGTGGGCGAACGAGCCGGCCGGGCGGGGGTGCACGCCGATCTTCGCCGGCAGCTCGGCGCCCTCGGCGAGGCCGACGAGCGCTGTCTCGGCCAGCCGCAGCCGCTCGGGAAGCGACGGCATGCAGGCGACGACGTCGGCCGCCGTGAGGTAGACGAGGGGCGGGACGTCGGCGGTCACGGCGCGGGCGCCGGGTGAAGGCCGCCGGTCGGCTCAGGCGTCGGGCGCCGGTTCCACTGCGCTCGCCGCGCCCTCGGCCGCAGCAGCGTCAGCCTTGGCCCGGTTCGCCTCGCGGATGGCCTTGCGGGCCATGTCCTCGGTGGCCTGGAGGATCGAGCTCTGGGCCAGCTCGCCGCCATACGGTGCCAGCTCGGCGACGATCTCGTCCGGCGATGCCGTGCCGGGGTCGCCCGTGACGAAGACGGCGGAGTGGCTCGGCTTCAGGATCGCCCGTACGCGATCGGCGAACTCCTGCTCCTTGCCCCGGTCCGACTTGTGGGCGCCGAGGCCGACCGCGCCGCCGGCCATGACGAGGCCGACGACCGGGAGCGAGAGCATCGCGCCGATGACGAGGCCGCCGGCGGCCGCCTTGGCGAAGCTCCTCGTGGTGTGGCGGTGGGTGCTGATGACGGTGAGGTCGCCGTGCTCGTCGGCGGTGACGAGGGCAGCGTCCTTCACAGCGATCTTGCCCTCCTTGTCCATCGCCCGGACCTTCTCGTAGACCGTCTCCGCGGTCGCATGATCGGGGTAGACGAGGACGAGGAGCCTGCTCGGCTGCTGCGGCGCGGCCATGGGTGCGACCTCCCTTGCCTCCTCCCGATGTCGGGGGAGCGGCGGCACGATAGCACGCGGGCGCCGCTCCGCATCACCCCGATCGTCGTAGGATCGGCCCCATGACACACGCTTCGTCGCTCGAGCCGGAGATGCTCCGGGAGACTGCCGCCGCGCTCCAGATGGAGCGCCACGCCATCTACCTGTACGACGGCCTGGCGGCGATCGACAAGGACCCCGTCCGCGCCGAGGCGTTCCGCACGATCGCGGCCGACGAGCGACGCCACGCCGGGGTGTGGGAGGGACGCCTCCGCGACGCCGGCTGCGAGATCCCGCTGCCCACGCGGCCCCCGCTCCGGATGCGGTTCATCCTCGGGGTGGCCCGCGTTCTCGGCACGAAGGCCGTGGCCGATCTCGTCCGCACGCTCGAGGGCGAAGACGAGCGCCGGTACGCGAAGGGTGCGCCGACGGCGGACAGCCGGGCGCTCGGCACCACGATGGCGGCGATGGCGGCGGACGAGCGCCGCCACGCCGAGACCTGGCAGCGGCTGGCGAAGCCGACCGGGGACATGGCGGACGCGACGGCGGTCACCGCC
Organism: uncultured Chloroflexia bacterium; assembly: GCA_963736545.1. Classification (GTDB taxonomy): domain Bacteria; phylum Chloroflexota; class Limnocylindria; order Limnocylindrales; family CSP1-4; genus CTSoil-043. Next base: position 1,113,663 of record CAVTPA010000001.1, on the reverse strand, counting down.
GAGCGTGAGGGGCGCGCCGCGGCGAGCCTCGCCGAGATCACGAAGTCCGAGGACTGGCACAAGGGCGGGGCGGGGACCCTGCGGGCGATCGTCTTCGGCGCGTCCGACGGCCTCGTGAGCAACCTGTCGCTCGTCATGGGCGTCGCCGGCGCGACGCCGGACCCGTCCTTCGTCCTCCTCTCGGGGATCGCCGGCCTCCTCGCCGGCGCGTTCTCGATGGCGGCCGGGGAGTACATCTCCGTGAAGTCGCAGGTGGAGGTGCTCGAGCGCCAGATCGCCCTCGAGCGGGCCGAGCTCGAGGCCATCCCCGAGGAGGAGTTCGAGGAGCTCGTGTCGATCTATCGGTCGAAGGGTCTCCCCGAGGAGGACGCCCGCCGGTTCGCCGAGCACATCTTCCAGGACAAGGAGCTGGCCCTGCAGACGCTCGTGCGGGAGGAGCTGGGGCTCGACGAGAACGGCATGAGCTCGCCGATCGCGGCCGCGATCGGGTCGTTCATTGCCTTCACGATCGGCGCGATCATCCCGGTCATCCCCTGGCTCTTCGGCGGCGGCAGCCTCGTCATCTTCGTCAGCTTCGGCATGGGCCTGGCCGGCCTGTTCGTGCTCGGCGCGCTGGTCAGCCTGCTGACCGGCCGCAGCCTCCTGTTCTCCGGCATGCGCCAGGTCGTCATCGGCGCCGCCGCCGCGATCATCACGTTCCTCGTCGGCAGCCTCATCGGCGTCGCGATGGTCGGCTGAGGTGACGTCGACGGAGCAGGCGGAGCTGGCGGCCCGGCTGCGGGCCGAGGGACTGGATCCAGGGACCTGGGGCAACGGCCCCGGCGACGTCTACGGCACCCACGCCCACGGCTACGACAAGGTCCTCGTGTGTGCCGCGGGCGACATCGTGTTCGGGCTCCCGGGCACGGGCGAGCGCGTCCCGCTCGCTCCGGGCGACCGGCTCGACCTGCCGGCCGGCACGGAGCACGACGCGGTCGTCGGGCCGTCCGGGGTGACCTGCCTCGAGGCGCACCTGTCCGCGGGCCAGCTCGGGCAGCGGGCCGTCCGGCGCGCGGCGGGCGACTGGTAGGGCCACGAACGTCGAGAAGCCCCCGGCGTCCGGGGGCCTCGCGGGCTAGGCTATGACGGCCGACGGGCCGGGTCGGGCGCCGTGCGCCGGCGGATTGCGAGGGCCCAGGCTCGCGTCAGCGCAGGCCGTACCGGGCCCAATCGGGCAGGCGGTCGCGCGGGTCGACCTCGGGGAGCTCGTCGTCACCGCTCAGCAGGATGCTGACGAAGGAGAGGAGCGCGAGGAGGCCGATCACGGTCGCGATGATCATCGTGAGCACCTCCGCTGGTGGTTTGACCATGGACCCACGGTTCAGCGGGTTGACATCCATACTAGCCTAACGATCAACAAGCGTCAACGACCATATGCCTAATGTACTGGTACTAGACGGCCGGAGGACCCACGGTGGATCCGATCGACGCGAAGATCCTCGACATCCTGCAGCGCGACGGCCGGCGGTCGTACGCCGAGCTCGGGACCGAGGTCGGGATGAGCGGCCCGTCCGCCCACGAGCGGGTGAAGAAGCTCGAGGCCCGGGGAATCCTGCAGGGCACGATGGCTCGGGTCGACCCCGCCGCCGTCGGCCTCGGCGTGCTCGCGTTCATGTGGGTGACCCAGGCGCCCGGCAGCATCGCCGACGACATCACCGACGACTTCGCCGAGATCCCGGAGGTCGAGGCGTGCCATCGGCTGGCGGGGGAGGCCGACTACCTCCTCAAGCTCCGCGCCCGCCACACGGCCGACCTCGAGCGCGTGGTGCGCCGCGTCCAGACCACGCGCCACGTCTACCGGACCGAGACCGACGTCGTCTTCTCGACGCCCTTCGAGCGGCGGCCGCTGCCCATCGCTCTCGAGGACGACGACCGGGCGAGATCCGGCGGCCGCCCGGGAGCGTAACGATGGCCGAAGGGCGATCCGCGCCGCTCCCGGCCGATGCCGACCTCGTGTCGGCCGTGGCCGCCGGCTCCGAGGATGCCCTCGCCGCTCTCTACGACCGGCATGCCGGCGCGATCCACGCGACGGCGTTTCGGATGACCGGCGACCGGGGTGTCGCCGAGGACGTCGTGCAGGAGGTCTTCCTGGCGCTCTGGAACCGCGCCGAGCGCTTCGACCCGCAGCTCGGGTCGCTGGCCGCATGGCTGGGCACGATCGCCCGTCACCGGGCGGTCGACCGGCTGCGGGCCGCCGGCCGCCGGCCGCGGCTCATCTCCCTGTCCGGCGCGCCCGACGAGCCGGCCGGGGCCGCGCTGGACCGGGTGCTCGGCGCCGCCTCGGCGGCGGGCATGCCGGCCGCGGACGACCCGGCGGCCGCGGCCGAGGCGGGCGAGGCGCGGGCCGCGATCGGCGCCGCGCTCGCCACCATGCCCGAGCAGGAGCGCGACGTGATCCTCATGGCCTACCGCGACGACCTGAGCCAGCGTGAGATCGCCGAGCGGCTCGGATGGCCCCTCGGCACCGTCAAGACCCGCACCCGGCGCGCCCTCGGGCGCCTCCGCGGCGTCCTCGCCGACCTCTACGGCCCCGGGCTTGCCCCGATGCCCGAGCCGGACGCGGACCGCGTCGCGATCGGCGACCGGGCGGAGCGGGGAGGCGAGCGATGACCGAGCACCGCGATACCCGGGAGATGCTCGAGCTCGCCGCCGCCGAGCCGGATGGCCTCGACCGCCTGGAGGCGGGCGACACGCCCGAGGCGGCCGCGGTCGTCGGACATCTCGCCGGCTGCCCGTCGTGCCTGGAGGAGCTGGCCAGGCTCCGCCGCGCCGAGGCGCTCCTCCGGCCGATCCTCGCCGCCGCACCGGATCCCGGCCTCCGCGCGCGGACGCTGGCGTACGTCCGGGCCATGGGCGTCCCGCGCGACGCGGGGCCGGCAGTGGCCGCGCCGGCCGCGCCGCCCGTGGCCGCGCCGGCCGCGCCGCCCCTGGCCGAGCCGGCCGCGCCGCCCGTGGCCGAGCCGCCCGTGGCCGAGCTGCCCGCGCCCGCGCCCGCCGCTCTCCCCGCACAAGGCACCCGCGGCCGCGCAGTCTCCGTTCCGTCCTGGGCGGCGTCGCTCGCGGCCGTGCTCATCGTCGGGCTCGTCGCGGGCGCTCTCCTGGGCGGCGGCGACCGCGCCGGCGGCAACGCGGATCCCGCGGTCGCCCTCGACGCGATCGCACGCGAGACGGCCGTCCTTGTCGCTGCCGGCGACGCCCGCTCGGTCGCGCTGGCCGACGCGTCCGGCGTGCCGCTCGGCTCGCTCGTCCTCTCGTCGTCGGAGGGCCGGATGGTCGTGTCGGCCGCCGGGCTCGGCGCTCCTCCGGACGGCTCCGAGTACCGCTGCTGGGTGGAGGTCGAGGGGGCGCGCCGCGCAATCGGGTCGATGTGGGTCGCGGGCGACGTCGCCTGGTGGGCGGGCGACGTGGCGCTGCCGACGATGCTCCCGCCCGGCGTCGTCTACGGCGTATCGCTCGTCGAGGAGGGTGCCGCGGGACCCGGCTCGGTCGTGCTCACGGGCGAGCTCTGACCATCGCCCGGGGGACCGGGGCCGGCGGCGATCTCGCCGTCCGGGGCGATCTCGCCGGGGGCGTGCCGGTCCGCGGTCGCGCCGGCGGCGCGCACCGGCCCGCCGTCTGCCGCGTCGGCGGCCCCCGCGGCGTCGTGGGCCGTCGGCTCGGGGATCTCCGGCACGGGACCGAGCGCCAGGTACGTCACGACACCGATCCCGACGGCGACGAGGAGGACGAGCCACCAGACGTATTCGGCGTTCATCGGTCCGAGCGTACCGCGGGCGCGGCCCCTTCGCCACCGGGCGGCGACCGCCCGGGCGGCTCCGGGAGAAGGAGACCGGATCCGCGACGCCGCTGGGCCGCTGGGCGGGCCTGCCGCGCCACCAACGGCCGAGGTTGCGCGCGACGCGATCCTTTGTGCGCCGAAGCCCTGCGTTGCCCTGCTTCGGCGATGGGGTTGCGTGCCACGCGCCAGCCAGGGGCCCAGGGAGCCGATCGGGCTCCGCCGAGCAGGAAGGATGGCGTGGCACGCGATGCGGGTGGGCGGAGCCGCGACCGGCCGGGGCGCGGGTCGGCACGCAGCACGCCGCGACCGGCCGGGGCGCGGGTCGGCACGCAGCACGCCGCGACCGGCCGGGGCGCGGGTCGGCACGCAGCACGCCGCGACCGGCCGGGGCGCGGGTCGGCACGCAGCACGCCGCGACAGGCGGCCGACGCCCGCCCTCCCCGCTACACTCCCCGGGCCATGATCAATTGGACACCCGACCCGATCGCGATCTCGATCGGCCCGGTCAACATCGCCTGGTACGGGGTGATGTACGCCATCGGGCTGGCCGTGACGTACATCGTCGTGGAGCGCGAGGCGCGCCGGCGCGGGCTCGACACCGGGATCCTCGTCAACGGGATGATCATCGTGGCCGTCGCCGCGCTCGTCGGCGGACGCCTCTACCACGTCATCGACCAGTGGGACCGCTACCAGGACGACCTCCTCTCGATCGTCCTCCCGCCCTACAGCGGGCTCGGCGTGTACGGCGGGATCATCACCGGCTTCATCGCTGCCTACCTCTATGCACGCTGGAAGCGCCAGCCCTTCCTCACGTGGGCGGACTGCGTCGCGCCGGGCCTTCTCGTCATGCAGGCGATCGCCCGCTGGGGCAACTTCTTCAACCAGGAGCTCTACGGGCCGCCGACCGATCTGCCCTGGGGGATCGCGATCGACTGCGAGCATCGGACGCCCGCGCTCGCCTGTCCGCCCCTCGGGGACACGGCGATCGATGCCCACTTCCACCCGCTGTTCCTCTACGAGTCGATCTCGGGGGCGATCGGGGCGGTCGTCCTGCTCTATCTCGCCAGGCGCGTCCGCTGGTTCAGGCCGGGCGACATCGTCCTCCTCTTCTTCATGTGGTACGGGACGACCCGCTTCGTCCTCGAGACGCTCCGAACGAACAACTGGACGTTCTTCGACATCCCCGTCGCCTCGATCGTCAGCGCCACGTTCGTCCTGGGCGCCGCGGCGGTCTTCGCCTGGCGGCACCGCCCGGGAGCCCGGGCGGGCGAGGCCGCGGCGACCGCCCAAGCCGAGGTGGATGCAGCCCTCGCGGAGCACGATCCGGAGCCGATCGACGCGCCGGCACGCGCGCCGGAAGGCCTCGTCGCCGCCGATGCCCCGGCCCCCGAGGCGCCTGCCGACGACGCGGACGGTCCGCCGGCCTGATGAGCGGGCGGCGGCGCCGGGCGGCCGCGAACATTCGCCCGGACGAGATCCGTCGGGCTCGCGGCGAGGTCAAGGAGGGCCTCGACTGGCTGGGCAAGCCCCCCGACGTCGAGGCCGGGCTCACCTTCCGGATGGCCCGTTTCGTGGCGAGGGTGGTCCTGCTCGGGATCTTCGGGTTTCGCGTCGATGCCGGAGGCCGCGAGCACGTCCCGGCCGACGGCGGATACATCCTGCTCTGCGCCGTCCACCGAGGCTGGGTGGATCCGTTCCTCGTGCTCGATGCGGTGCCGGCCGCGCCGCGCGTCTGGACCCTGGGCAGCGGTCCTTCGGCATTCGACCGGCCCTGGAAGGAGTGGCTGCTGCGGCGCGTCGGCGGCGTGTTGCCTGTCTGGCGAGGCGGGGTCGGGATCGAGAGTCACGTGGCCGCGGCGCGGGCCGTGCTCGAACGCGGCGGCGTCTTCTCGACCTTCGTCGAGGGCACGATCGGCGGTCCACCCGACCGACCGACGCCGTTTCGCAACGGGGCGTTCGTCATCGCCCTCCGGACGGGCGCGCCGATCGTCCCGGTCGCCGTGGCCGGCACCGAGGTCCTGTACCGCGGCAAGCGGTTCGCGACCCGGGTCCTCCCGCCCGTGTCGATGCCCGAGCTCGTCGGCGATGCGTGGGCCGGGCCCCCGGAAGACGGCACGCGCGAGGAGCTGCGGGTCGCCCGCCTCGCGGCCGAGGCGCTCGAGGCACGGTTCGCGCCGGTGATTGCCGCGATCCACCCCGGCACCGTCGACCCGCCATCCCGCCGCCGGCGCTGGCCGTGGCTGACGGGCCTGCTGCTCGGGCGCCCGCGCGCCTGACCGGACCGCCATGACGCCCGCGACGACGATGGTCGCCGGGCCGGGGAGTGTCGGCTCCCCGAATCCGATACGAGGCTCCCCCTGACGAGCACAGAAGTCGCCCATTCCGGCCGATTCGTGGCTCTTCGTGACGACTTCTGTGCTTCCGGATCGCTCGTCCGTATCGAGACTGCAATGGGGCGCCCCGCGGCACTTGACGCGTCTCGCGGCACCTCTCGGCGACCCGGCGGCTCCTGGCCCGGCCGCCGCCCTATACTCGCGGGCCATGCAGTACGCCGAGTCCATCCTCGACCTGGTCGGCGGGACGCCGCTCGTCCGGATCAGCCGGGTGACGCGCGGGATCGGGCCGCTCGAGGAGCAGCCGCTCGTCCTCGCCAAGCTCGAGACGTTCAACCCCGGGGGATCGGTCAAGGACCGAATCGGCCTGCCGATGATCGAGGCCGCCGAGCGGGCCGGCCTCCTCCTGCCGGGCGGGACGATCATCGAGCCGACGTCGGGCAACACCGGCCACGGCCTCGCCATCGCCGCCGCGCTCAAGGGCTACCGCTGCATCTTCGTCATGGCCGACAAGCAGTCGGCGGAGAAGCAGGCCGTCCTGCGCGCGTACGGTGCCGAGGTGGTGCTCTGCCCGACGAACGTGCCGCCGGAGTCGTCGGAGAGCTACTACTCCGTCGCGGCCCGCCTCGCCCGCGACATCCCCGGAGCCTTCCAGCCAGACCAGTACTGGAACCAGGAGAACCCCGCGGCCCACGAGGCGTCGACCGGGCCGGAGATCTGGGAGCAGACCGACGGGCGGGTCACGCACCTCGTGGCGAGCGTCGGCACCGGCGGCACGATCACCGGCGCCGCGCGCTTCCTCCGCGGGAAGCGGCCGGGCCTCGTCGTCGTCGGCGCCGACCCGGAAGGGAGCGTCCTCTCGGGCGACACGGCGCGCCCCTACCTGACCGAGGGCGTGGGCGAGGACTTCCTGCCGGGCACGTTCGACCCGGAGCTGATCGACCGCTGGGTCCGCGTCTCGGACCGCGACGCCTTCTCGATGGCCCGCCGGATCACGCGCGAGGAGGGGATCCTCGCCGGCGAATCGTGCGGGACGGCGATGGTCGCGGCCCTCCGGATCGCCACCGAGCTGACGGAGGCGGGCCGGGGCGCCGACGCGGTCGTCGTCGTGATCCTGCCGGACTCGGGGCGGAACTACCTGTCGAAGCTCTACAGCGACGAGTGGATGCGGGCGAACGGCCTGCTGCCGACCGCCGGCGGGATCGTGACCCTCCGCGACATCCTCGACGACCATCACCACGGCCGCCAGCTGCCCGACGTCGTCGTTGCCCGGACGACCGAGACCGTCGGCACGGCGATCGGGCGCCTCCAGGAGTTCGGGATCAGCCAGATGCCGGTGTCCGAGGACCGCGAGGGTGCCCGCCTGGCCAGCCTCGTCGGCTCGATCACGGAGACGGGGCTGCTGGCCCGCGCCTATCGCGACCCCCGGGTCGTCGAGAGGACGGTCGGCGAGGTGATGGACGGCCCGCTGCCCCAGGTGCGGGAGCAGACGTCGCTCGACGAGGCGTTCGCGCTCCTCGACGGCGGCGCGTCGGCGGTCCTCGCGACCCGGGGTGAGCGGCCGGCCGGCATCGTCACTCGCCTCGATCTCCTCGAGTACCTCAGCCACCACCCGCGGCTCGGCACGTAGGGGCGCGGATGACCACGGACCCCGCGACCACCGAGCTCCGGACCGCCCGCCTGCGCCTGCGACCGTATCGGCCGGACGACTTCGAGATCCTCGTTCGGGAGCTGGTCCTCGATCCGGTCGTCATCCGCTTCTGGCACGCGTACGGTGCGCCGGGACTCACCGATGCCATGAAGCGCACGATGGCCGAGCGCGACCTCGGCGCCTGGATCGAGCGCGGCATCGCGCTCGGCTACCCGACCTGGGTGATGGAGGCCGCCGACGCAGCGGCCGGGCTCAGCGGCGACTTCGTCGGCGTCATCGGCGTCTTCCCGCCGGAGAACGAATGGGGTCCCGAGCCGGAGGTGGGCTACCTGCTGGCGTCGCGCCACCACGGGCGCGGCCTGGCGACCGAGGCGCTCGCAGCGGTGGTCGCGGAGGCGACGGATCGCCGCGGCATCCCGACCCTCGTCGGGATCGTCGACGAGCCGAATGTCGCCTCGATCCGCGTCCTCGAGAAGTGCGGCTTCGGGTTCGAGCGGCCGTACACCGGCGGCGACGGCCACCCCTATCGGCGCTACGTCCGGCGCTCGGCCGGGTGATCCGCAACGAGGACGCGGCCGTGGACCTGCGGACGCCGCGGCTGCGCCTCCGCCCGTACGAGCCGGGCGATTTCGAGCGGCTCTTCGAGGACCTCGTGCTCGATCCGGTGGTCACCCGCTACTGGTACGACTACGCGGCGCCCGCGCTGACGGTCGAGGAGAAGCGGGCGATGGCCGAGAACGACCTGGCGACCTGGATCGACGAGGGGCTTGCCGCCGGCTACCCGACGTGGATCGTCGAGGTCCGCGACCCGGCGCTGGGCACGCCGGGCGAGTTCGTGGGGGCTGCAAGCGTGTACCCGCCGCAGAACCCGTGGGGCCCCGAGCCCGAGGTGGGCATCCTGCTCGCGTCGCGGCACCACGGCCGGGGCATCGCCACGGAGGCGCTCGGCGCGGTGATGGACGACGCGGTCGCCCGCCTCGGGATCACGACCTTCGTCGCGATCATCGACGAACCGAACGCCGCCTCCATCCGGCTCGTCGAGAAGCTCGGCTTCGAGCTCGACCGAACGTTCGCCGAGAGCGACGGACGCCCCTGCCGACGCTACGTTCGCCGCGACTGAAGGAGTCACACCGAGCCATGTCGACCACCGACCGTCCGGACGCCTTCGCCACGCGCGCCGTCCACGCCGGCGCCGAGCCCGACGACGTCGCCGGCGCCGTCAGCCCCCCGATCTACCAGACCTCGACGTATGCCCAGGACGGCGTCGGGCGCCCGCGGGCGGGCTACGAGTACGCGCGGACCCAGAACCCGACGCGGGAGCGGCTGGAACGAGCCGTCGCGGAGCTGGAGGGCGGTGCGTTCGGGATTGCCTTCGCCTCGGGGTCGGCCGCCACGGCGACCCTGGCCGAGCTCGTCGCGCCCGGCGAGGAGATCGTCGTCGGCGACGACGTCTACGGCGGGACGTTCCGCTTCTTCGAGCAGGTGGCGCGGCCGCGCGGCGTGGACCCCCGGTACGTCGACCTCGCCGGCGACGCGGCGGGCGCGCTGGCGGCCGCCCTGGCGCCGCGCACGCGGCTCGTCTGGTTCGAGACGCCGTCCAACCCGCTCCTCAAGGTCACGGACGTCGCGGCGGTGGCCGCCGCGCTGCGGGGGCATGCAGGCGCGGGCGGCGAGCGGCCGCTCGTCGTCGTCGACAACACGTTCGCCTCGCCGGCGCTGCAGCGGCCGCTGGCCGACGGCGCAGACGTCGTCTTCCACTCCGCCACGAAGTACCTCGGTGGCCACAGCGACGCCGTCCTGGGCGTCGCCGTCACGTCCGACGTCGCCGTGGCCGACCGGCTGCGGTTCCTGCAGAACGCGATCGGCGCCGTGCCCGGTCCCCAGGACTGCTTCCTCGTCCTGCGCGGGCTGCGGACGCTGGCCCTGCGGATGGAGCGCCACAGCGCCAACGCGCTCGCGGTGGCGGAGGCGCTGGCGGCGCGCGACGACGTCGCCTGGCTGCGCTACCCGGGACTCGCGGACGGTCCGCATGCCCACCCGGGCGCGGCGGCGGCGGCTCGACAGATGCGGCTCGGCGGGGAGGGCGGCCCGCCCGCCTTCGGCGGCATGGTGAGCTTCGTCCCGGCCGCCGGCGGGCGCCACGGCCGCTCGGCCCGCGACCGCGCGGTCGCGGTTGCGGAGGGGACGCGGCTCTGGACGCTGGCGGAGTCGCTCGGCGGCGTGGAGTCGCTGGTCGAGGTCCCCGCCGTGATGACCCATGCGTCCGTCGCGGCCTCGCCGTTGGAGGTGCCGGAGGCGCTCGTCCGGCTCTCGGTCGGGATCGAGGACGTCGGCGACCTGGTCGCCGACCTGGCCCGCGCCCTCGACGACGCATAGCCGGTGGGCGCGGCCGGCGGGTCGCCTCCCTAGGGCGCGGTACTCCGGTCGGCGCGTTCCTGGGCCCGCTGCGCCTTCGCGGCCGCTCGGGCGGCGGCCCGTTCGGCCTTGCCAGCGGCCTTGTCGAGGCCGTGGCCATTGCCCATGATCGAGCCGATCCCGGGGTGCAGGCCGAGCTCCTTCGCGATCACGCCCCAGCCCGTGCCGGTCTCGAACGCCGCGACGATCTCCGCCGGCGTCTTCCCGGCGGCATCGGCGAACAGGAGCACGCGCACCGCGCCCCCCACGCCGACCTTCGCTGCCAGGGCGCCGAGGTCGGCGGTCGTCGTCGTGATGCCGCTCTCGCCGAGCCTGGCGACGACGCGCTCGAGGTTGGCGGTCGACGGCGTGCCGTCGCCGTCATCGTCGTCGTCGGCCTCGGGCGCACGCGCTGGCTCGGGAGCCTTCGTCGGCTTCGGCGCCCTCGTCGCCTCCGGCGTCACCGACGGATCGGCCGGCGTGGGAGCTGCCGTCTCCTCGGCGGGTCGGCCGGCGGCGGGCCCGGGGAGGGTAACCGCGGCGGCGAGGGCCGACCCGGCCGCGAGCAGGACGAGCAGGAGGGCGATGGCCACGCGGCCCGCCATCCCGGTGAAGGCTGTCATCGTCGGTGTCCTCCGGTGCACGGCCCGTGGCCATGCGTGCCGCCGGGCGCGATGGCGGCATCACGACGGTACGCCCGGATCCCGCCCGCGTCCACCGGTGTCGGGCCGTGCCCGGTGCGTCCTCGCACCACGTTGCGACGGATCCCGGCACGCGGCCCGGGAGGCGCGAACCGGCTATCATCCGCGGACCACGGACTGCGAAAGCCGACTCCGTCGGATGGATGGGAACCCGCGCCGACCGCCAGCGCCCGTGCGCCGGCACCCGGTCGCGGATCCACGCGCCGACCCACGCGCGGCCGGTCTGTCGGGCACCGAAGCGTGCCCGCCGAGACGGCACGACCGCACCAGGAGTCCGACATGGCGCTCATCCGGCCCCCCTCCCTCTCCGAGCTGACGATCGGCCGCACCGTGCTGGCGAACCTCTCGACGGCCGAGCTCTACGAGCACGCGATCCGGGCGGGGGAGGGGATCGTCGCCGCCGAGGGCCCGCTCGTCGTCCGGACCGGCAAGCACACCGGCCGCTCGCCGAGGGACAAGTTCGTCGTCGTCGAGCCGTCGTCCGAGGCCAAGATCTGGTGGGGCGAGATCAACCAGCGGATGAGCGAGGAGCACTACGACCGGCTCCGGGCGCGCCTCCTGGCGTACGTCGCCACCAAGGACCTGTACGCCCAGGACGCCTTCATCGGCGCCCACCCGGCCCACCGCCGTTCCCTCCGCGTCTACACCGAGACCGCCTGGGCCAGCATCTTCGCCGAGAACCTCTTCCGGCGGCCGACCGCCGAGGAGCTGGCGACGTTCGTCCCCAACTTCACGATCCTCGACGTGCCGTCGTTCAAGGCCGACCCGGCGACCGAGGGGACCCGCTCCGAGACCGCGATCCTCGTCCACCTGGGGCGGATGGAGATCGTCATCGTCGGCACCGAGTACGCCGGCGAGATCAAGAAGTCGGCGTTCACGGTCATGAACTACCTGATGCCCGACGAGGGCGTCCTGCCGATGCACTCGTCGGTCAACGTCGGCGACCGGCGGCGACTCGGTCGTGTTCTTCGGCCTTTCGGGGACCGGCAAGACCACCCTCTCGGCCGATCCGCTGCGGGCCCTGATCGGCGACGACGAGCACGGCTGGGGCGACGGCTACGTCTTCAACTTCGAGGGCGGCTGCTACGCGAAGACGATCCGCCTCTCCCCGATGTACGAGCCGGACATCTTCGCAGACGACGAAGAAGTTCGGGACGATCCTCGAGAACGTCGACCTCGACCCGGCGACCCGGGCCCTCGACCTCGACTCCGAGCGGATCACCGAGAACACGCGCGGCGCCTACCCGCTCCACTTCATCGGCAACGCCGACCCGACGGGCATCGCCGGCACGCCGGAGCACGTCGTCTTCCTGACCGCCGACGCGTTCGGTGTGCTGCCGCCGATCAGCCGGCTCACCCACGACCAGGCCGCCTACCACTTCATCAGCGGCTACACCGCGAAGCTCGCCGGCACCGAGGTCGGGGTCGTCGAGCCGAAGGCGACCTTCTCGGCCGGCTTCGGGGCGCCGTTCCTGCCCCGCCACCCGGGCGAGTACGCGGCGATGCTCGTCGAGCGTCTCGAGCGCTGGGACGTCCCCGTCTGGCTCGTGAACACCGGCTGGACCGGCGGCCCGTACGGCACGGGGCACCGGATGAACATCAACCACACCCGCCAGATGGTCCGCGCGGCCCTGCATGGGCTCCTCGACGACGTCCCCACGCGGCTCGACCCGGTCTTCCGCGTGCAGGTTCCGCTCGCCGTGCCCGACGTCCCGACCGAGGTCCTCGACCCGCGCGGCACCTGGGCCGACGCCGCCGCCTACGACCGCCGGGCCGCCGAGCTGGCCCGCATGTTCGAGACGAACTTCGCCCAGTACGCGGACGGCGTCTCGGAGGCCATCCGCACCGCCGGCCCGCGCGCGGAGTAGGGGAGCGGGCCGCGGCGCCGTATTGACGAGGCGCCCCGCCGGTCGCTGGCGCGCCGCGGCCCGGTCGGCGGGGAGACGCTCGGCCTGGCCGCCGCGCTCATCGCCGGCGCCGCGTTCACGGACAACGCCGCGGTCCTCACCCGGAACACGCGCGACTTCGCCTTGACGCCGGTCCGCATCGTCACGTACTGATCCGTCCGGTCGGGAACGCGGGACCGGCGCGCGCCGCCACTGCCTACAATCTCCGCAACGTCAGGCGCGCGGCGCCCGGCCGCCCCACCCAGGCCGCGAAACCGGAGGAGCACGAGATGCACCACACTCCCCGCCGCCGCGTCACCGTCATCGGGGCCGGCAACGTCGGGGCCACGACGGCCCAGCGGATCATCGAGACCGGCCTCGCCGACGTCGTCCTCGTCGACATCGTCGAGGGGATGCCCCAGGGCAAGGCGCTCGACCTGGCCGAGGCGGCCCCGGTCGTCGGCTACGACGTCCGCGTCACCGGCACGAACGACTACGCCGACACGGCCGGCAGCAAGATCATCGTCGTGACGTCGGGCCTGGCGCGCCAGCCGGGGATGAGCCGCGACGACCTCGTGGCCAAGAACGCGGGGATCGTGTCCTCGGTCGTCAAGCAGGCCGTGGCCGTGAGCCCGGACGCGATCATCATCGTCGTCACGAACCCGCTCGACGCCATGTGCCATGTCGCGATGCAGGCGTCGGGCTTCCCGCGCGAGCGCGTGATCGGGATGGCCGGCGTCCTCGACTCGGCCCGCTTCCGCCACTTCATCGCCGACGAGCTGAACATCTCCGTCCGCGACGTCCGCGCCTTCGTCCTCGGCGGCCACGGCGACACGATGGTCCCGCTGCCGCGTCACTCCACGGTCGGCGGCATCCCGGTCACGGAGCTCCTGCCGGCCGAGCGCATCGCCGAGATCATCGACCGCACCCGCAACGGCGGGGCGGAGGTGGTGGCGCTCCTCAAGACCGGCAGCGCCTTCTACGCCCCGGCGGCCTCGGTCGTCGAGATGGTCGAGGCGATCCTCCTCGACCGGCGCCGGATCCTGCCCTGCGCCGCCTACCTGCAGGGCGAGTACGGCATCGACGGCCTGTTCGTCGGCGTCCCGGTCGTCCTCGGCAACGGCGGCATGGAGCAGGTGATCGAGATCTCGCTGACCGACGGCGAGAAGGCCGAGCTGGCCGCGTCCGCCGCCTCCGTGCGGGAGCTCGTGGACAAGCTGCCGGCCTGATCCGCCGCGTCCACCGGCCGGTGCCGGGCCACGGCACCGCCTGATCGCGGAGGGCTGGCCGCGGGTGGTACGTTCGTACTAGGCTGCGGCATCACCGCACGACCGCGTGCGCCGGCAGCCCACGGGGCCGAGCGGCGCGTCACCACGCGACGGCAAGGCTGCGGAAGGGACGGGTACGATCGCGCGAGCAACCGGCTGACGCCATGCTGGCCGCCGCCGCGCCTGCTGGCGACCGCGCGAAGCTGGCTCGCGCCGGCCGTGGCCGTCACGACGGCGAGCGTCCCGACGGGAACGGCCACCCGTACGTCGGCCTGATGGTCGGCGACAGCGCCGCCGACGGGACCGCCGCTCTGGCGCTGCAGCGGCACGCTGCTCTCGCCGACCGTCTTCCTCACCGCCGGCCACTGCACCGAGGCTCCGGCGGCGCGCGCCGAGATCTGGTTCGCCGCGGACGTCCACGATCGGGCGTGCCGGGCAACGGGTATCCGTACCACGGCGACGTCTCGACGTCCGGACACGGCTGGATCAAGGCGCACCCGCCGACTACAACCCGAACGCGCTTCCGTCACCCGCGACGTCGGCGTCGTCGTGCTCGACGACGCCGATGGTGATGTCCGCGTACGGCGCGCTCCCCACCCTGGACCAGCTCGACGCGCTCAAGACGCGCCGCGGGACGCAGGACCGTGACCTTCACGGTCGTCGGCTACGGGCTCCAGCAGAGCTTCCCGGATGCGGCGGCCTGGAAGGACGTCGCGCTCAAGATCCGGATGGTCGCCCACCCGAAGCTGAACCAGATCAACGTCCCGGGGTTCACCGGCAACTTCTCGCTGCTCCTGTCGAACAACGCCGCACCGGCGGGACCTGCTTCGGCGACTCCGGCGGCCCGAACTTCCTCGGCTCGACCGGACGTCGTCGCGGGCGTCACCTCGTTCGGCATCAACGGCCAACTGCGCCGGCACGGGCGGCGTCTTCCGGATGGACAGCGCGGAGACGCTCGACTCGGGGCTCCACTTCCTGCCCTGACGCGCGCGGCCCGTCCGAGGACCGACACGACGCCCCGGCCCGGCGGCCGGGGCGTCGTCATGCCCCGGGATTCCGGCCCTCCGGCCCGGTGCGCCGCCGCACCGCCGCGCTGCCGCCACGGGGGACGGCGCGGCCCATTCGTACTAGCATCGATCAGCACGCGCGCCGCGGGGGCTGGGCGCGCACCACCACGCGCAGCAGGAGGAGTCCTTCACCGTGCGACGAACCCGTTTCGCCATCGTCGGCGCCCTGGTCGCGGCGATGGTGATCGCCGTGCCCGGTCGGTGCAGCCGGCCCGAAGGCCTATGACGGCACGACCACCGACGGCAAGACAGCCGCGGCCCGGCCGAGCGTCGACCGTGCCTACGCCCTCGTCCAGCTCAAGGGCGAGCCCCTCTCCACGTACAGCAAGACGAAGCCCGCGGCGGGCAAGAAGATCGACTTCAGCAGCGCCACGGTGAAGTCGTACAAGGCGCTCCTCGCGGCTCGCCGGAACGAGTTCAAGAGCTGGCTCCAGAAGGCCGCGCCGAAGGCGCAGGTCGTCAAGGGCTACGACCTCGCCCTCAACGCCGTCTCGGTCAAGCTCAACGGCACGTCGCCTGGCCACGATCCGCGGCCTCCGTCGCTCGTCGTCCGCGCGCGAGCTACCAGGGCCTCTACTACAAGACCGCGGACGACCCCGACCTCGGGCTCATCTCCGCGGTCGAGGCCTGGGCGGCCGTGGCGGCTCCGCCACGGCCGGCGAGGGCGTCAAGGTCGCCGTCGTCGACTCCGGCATCGACGTGACCCACCCTGCTTCGCCGACGCCGGCTACCCGGCCGCGGCCGCAGCTCCGGCGACAGCGCGGTACACGAACGACAAGGTCATCGTGGCCAAGGTCTTCAACAACAAGCTGAACCAGACGCGGCTTCGACGCCGAGGCGGTCGACAGCCACGGCACCCACGTCGCGGGCACGATCGCCTGCAACTTCGGGACGCCGGCCACGGTGAGCGGCGTCGCGATCCCGTACGCGATCTCGGGCGTCGCGCCGCGCGCGCTGCTCGGCAACTACAACGTCTTCCCGGGCACCGTCGAGAACGCCCGGTCCGAGGACATCCTCAACGCCCTCGAGGCCGCCTACGCCGACGGCATGGACGTCGCCAACATGAGCCTCGGCGGCGGCGCCAACGGCATCCAGGACCTCCTGACGATCGCCGTCGACAACCTCGACCGGGCCAACATGGTCGTCGCCGTCGGCCGCCGGCAACGAGCGGCCCCGGCCACTACACGGTCGAGTCGCCCGGCTCCGCCGCGCGCGCCCTCACCGCCGGCGCCTCCACCGTCGCCGCACTTCGTCGGCGCCCCGCTGACGGTCGGCGCGACGACGTACGGCGTCGCCGTCCGGCGACTTCGCGACGGTCGGCGGCCGACCTCACCGCGCCGCTCGCGCGTCGTCCTCGACGGCGACCGCCGCAACCGGCTGCTCAACACGGCCTGCGCGGCGCTCCCGGCCGGCAGCCTCACCGGCAAGATCGCGCTGATCTCGCGCGGCGCCTGCACCTTCTCCGCGAAGATCCGCAACGCCCAGAACGCCGGCGCGGTCGCGGCGATCGTCGTCAACAACGTCGCCGGCGACCCGACGGCGATGGGCCTCGGCGGCATCGCCGACCGAGCCGACGATCCCGGCGTACATGCGTCGGCCTCGACGACCGGACGGCCCTCATGGCCGCCGACGGCCAGGCGGCGACCATCGGCGCCGACATCGGCGTACTTCCTCACCGACGAACGCCGACATCATGGCCGGCTTCAGCAGCCAGGGCCCGACCGACGTCGACTTCCGGGTCAAGCCCGACGTCGTCGCCCCGGGCGTCAACGTGCTGAGCTCGATCCCGCAGAGCTACTGCGACCGGCGACGCCGCTGCTTCGCCTTCTTCCAGGGCACGTCGATGGCCTCGCCGCACCTCGCCGGCGCCGCGGCGATCGTCCGCCAGGCAGCACCCGACGTGGCCGGCATGGGCCGATCCGCTCGGCGATCGTCAACACGGCCGACGTCGACGTCCTGACCCGCTACACGACGGGACGACGAAGGAGACCGACGTCAACGTCTCCGGCGCCGGCCGCGCTCAACCTGGCGTCGGCCGTCGCGGCCGACGGCGTCATCGACCCGGTCAGCGCCAGCTTCGGCGCCGTGCCCGCGGGTTCCGGCGTGACGCGGACGTTCGCCGTCACCGTCTACAACGACTCCGCCGCCGCCAAGACGTTGCGTCGCGAGCATCGTCGCGTACGGCGCCGCGGCCGGCGTGACGTTCTCCGTCGCCCCGGCGTCGGTCACCGTCGCGGCCGGCGGGACGGCCACGGTCACCGTGACTGCCAGGTTCGCCAAGGGTGCCGCGACCGGCAACAAGCAGGCCTGGCTCGTCCTCGCCGACGGCGGCTCGATGGTCGCCCACGCCGCGGTTTACGCCCTCGTGAAGTAGCCCCACGGGCGGGTCCCGCCCACCCAACACGCGCGATCGAGGCCCCGGCTCCGGCCGGGGCCTCGACACGTCCGCGCCCATGGCCCGGTGCGCCGACGCACCACCAACCGGCCGGCGGCTCCGGCCCGGTGGACGAGGCCGCCACGCCAGCCGGCGCGGCCCTGCAATCACCCCTCCCCGCGGCCGCCCGATCGCGCTACCGTGTGCCCGTCCCGCGCGGCCGGTGCCCGGCGCCGGACCCATCGCAGCCCGAGCGACAGACCACGAGGAGGGAACCGTGCCCACCCGAAGGCGACGGATCGTCGCCACCATCGTCGCCGGCACCCTGGCGTTGTCGCTTGCGGCGCCGGCGTTCGCCGTCGACCCGACGGCCCGGCCCGCGGGCCCACTGCCGGATCGCCTTGCGGACCTCAAGCTCGAGACGCCGGCCACCCTCAACGCGGACGCCGCGGGCAAGGTCAAGGACGCGCTCGCCAAGGCCCGCGGTCCCCAGCAGGTGATCGTCCGCCTCGACGCGAAGGCGGCCGTCGACGTCGCGGCCAAAGGCCCCGCGGCCCAGAAGAGCCAGCTCAAGGTGGCCCGGGCCCAGCAGGCCTCCGTCATCAAGCAGGCCAAGTCGCTCGACACGGGCGCCACGGTCCTCGGCCGCACCGGTCGGGCGAGCAACGTCGTGATGCTCGAGGTCGACGCGAAGGCGCTCCCGAAGCTCGCGGCCAACCCGGCGGTCGTCTCGATCAGCCCCGTCCGCAACTACGAGATGGACCTCGACGAGACCGTCCCGTACATCGGGGGCACCGCCGTCCATGGCGCCGGCTTCGACGGCACGGGCGTCCGCGTGGCCGTCCTCGACAGCGGCATCGACTACACCCACGTCGCCTTCGGCGGGCCGGGCACGCTGGCTGCCTACGAGGCGGCCTACGGGACCGGTCCGGCCGACCCGCGGAACACCACGCTCGACGGGCTGTTCCCGACGGCCAAGGTGATCGGCGGCTACGACTTCGTCGGCGAGTTCTGGACCGGTGCCGCGGGCAGCCCCCCGCTCGCGCCCGACCCCGACCCGATCCCGCTCGACGGGCACGGCACTCACGTCGCCGACATCATCGGCGGTGCGAAGGGCGTCGCCCCGGGCGCGTCCCTCTACGCGCTCAAGGTCTGCGCGTCCCAGTCGACCTCGTGCAGCGGCGTCGCCCTCATCCAGGCGATGGACTGGGTCGTCGACCCCAACGGCGACGGCTCCACCGCCGACCACGTCGACATCGTCAACATGTCGCTGGGCAGCCCGTACGGCATCGCCTTCGACGACGACCTCTCGTTCGCGGTCGACCAGGCCAGCAAGGTCGGCGTCCTGTCCGTGACCTCGGCCGGCAACAGCAGCAACAAGCCGTACGTCGTGGGCACCCCCAGCGCCACGACGACCGCCCTTTCGGTCGCCCAGACCGCGGTCCCGTCGTCGGTCCAGGCCCTGATGCGGATCCTCTCGCCGGCCGACATCGCCGGCACGTACCTCGCCGTCTTCCAGCCGTGGTCGGCGCCGCTCACGACGGCCCTCCAGGGCACCGTCCAGTACGGCGACGGCGTCGGGGGCAACCTGACCGGCTGCGCCCCGCTCGCAGCCGGCAGCGCGACGGGGAAGATCGTCCTCTTCAACCGCGGCACGTGCAACTTCAGCGCCAAGATCTCGAACGCCGAGGCCGGCGGCGCGATCGTCGGGATCATCGGCCTCGTCGCCCCGGGCGACCCCTTCGAGGGCGGCTTCGGCGGCGGCACGCCGCCGACGATCCCCGGCTACATGATCAGCCAGGTCGACGCGAACAAGATCAAGGCCAACCTCGCCGCGGGCGTCGTCGCCCGCTTCGACCCGGCCGACGGCGTGCCGCTCGTCGGCAGCATGGTCGGCTCGTCCTCGCGCGGGCCGGCGATGGACACGAACCTCCTGAAGCCGGAGATCGGCGCCCCCGGCGCCTCCGTCTCCGCCCTCGTCGGGACCGGCACCGGCACGGAGCCGTTCGGTGGCACGTCCGGCGCTGCGCCGATGGTCACCGGCGCAGCGGCCCTCGTTCTCGACGCGTACCCCGGCCGTTCCGTCGGGGAGGTCAAGTCCGTGCTCATGAACACGGCCGAGACCGAAATCACGACGAACCCGGCCGCGGCGCCTGGCGTCCTCGCCCCGATCAGCCGGATCGGCGGCGGCGAGGTCCGCGTCGACCGTGCCATCGCCGCGACGGCGGCGGCGTGGGACGCACAGACGAAGGCCGGCGGCCTCAGCTTCGGCTTCGTCGACGCGAGCCAGCGAATGACGACCGTGACCCGCCGGGTCACCGTCAGGAACTACGGCGCCTCGGCGGTGACGTACCGCATCAACCCGACGTTCCGCTATACGAACGACGCGGAAAACGGCGCGGTCAGCTTCAACGCACCGCGCTCGATCACCGTCCCGGCGAACGGGAGCACGACGTTCACGATCGTCATGAAGGTCGACGGCACGCTGCTCCGCCCGTGGTCGCTCAACAGCGGCGCGAGCGGCGCCGACCCGGTGCCGCTCGACCTGCTCGAGTACGACGGCTACATCCTCCTCGACAACCCCGCGACATCGGCCGACGACGCCGACCCGCTCCACCTCGCCTGGCACGTCCTGCCGCGGCGGTCCAGCGACGTTCGGGCGACCCCGCCCGCCGTCCGCACGACGAGCGTGCTCGAGGGCCTGCCCGCGGGCACGACGGGGCTCAACAACAACGGCGCCGCCTCGGTCTTCGTCGACGGCTACTCGCTCGTCGGCACGAGCCCGAACCTGCCGCCCAGCGTCCGCGGTGCCAACGCCCCGGTCGTCGACCTCCGGGCGGTCGGCGTCCAGACGTACCCGGTCCCGGCCGGCTTCTGCTCGGCCGACCCGTCGTTCGTCTACGGCATCGCCGTCAACACCTGGGAGCGGACGACCCACGCCCTCGCCCACAACGAGTTCTGGGTCTTCATCGACACCGACCAGGACGGCACCGACGACTACGTGGTCCTCAATGCCGACGTCTCCGGTCCCGCCGGCGTCACCGACGGCCGGAGCCTCACCTGGGGATTCGACCTCGCGACCGGTGCGGGCGACGCGTTCTTCTACACCGACCACGCGACCAACTCCACGAACACCGTCCTCCTCGTCTGCGGCGAGCAGATCGGGATGAACGCGGCCGACTTCGGCCGGCCGATGACGATGGACGTCGTCGCCTTCGACAACTACTTCACCGGCAACGCCACCGACGCGATCGAGGACCTCGTCGTCGCGCCGCTCGGCGAGCGCTACCTCGGCTTCGTGGACGACGACATCGCGCCGTTCGGCACGCAGGCCCTCACCGTCGTCGACTTCGGCGCGGCCGGCACGAACCCCTCCGAGTCCGGTCTCCTCCTGCTCGTCGGCCCCGCGGCCGAGGGCAGCGAGGCGATCCAGCTCCCCGTTCGACCGTAACGAGATCGCGGCCCGCCGCTCGGGCGGCGGCCACGACGAAGCGCCCCCGCGGGTCCGCCCGCGGGGGCGCTTCCATGTCCGGGACCGGTCAGGGGACGGGGAGCGGCCGCTCGCACGGTCGGATCGCGCCGGCCTCGCTGAGGCGGTAGTCGTACCGGACGCCGTCCGCGTCGAAGACGAGGCGGTAGCCCGGCGTCAGCACCTGCACGTACATCTCGCCGGGCATCGGGCAGCCCAGCGACCCGTCCGGCCACGTCACTCCTTCGGCCACGGCGATCTCCGCGGCAGCGGCGGCGTCGGCCCCGATCCGGGTGGCCAGGTCCGCCCGCGCGGCATCGACGAGCGCCGGCGGCACCTCGCCGACGACCGGGGCGGGGGTCGGCGGCACCGGTTCGACCGCCGGGGGGCCGGGCGTGAGCCGGGGCGTGCCTTCGGGCACGGCCGGGGTGGGGGAGGCTCCCGGAGCTGCCGTGCAGCCCACGACGAGCGCGACGGCGAGCGCTCCGGCGGCGATCAGCTGGGCCGACCTCGTGCTTCCCATGACGTGTCTCCGGACGCGCCCGACCGCCCCGCGGTTCCCGTGACTCCCGTGGCGCCGGGCCCCGCTAGACTCGGCGCGATGACCCACCACTACACGGTACTCCACGGCGGCACCGTGCTCACCTTCGACGGGGCCGCGCCCACCGATGCCGGGACCCGGGCGTCGGGAACCGGGGCGCCGGACGCCGCGGGTCGCCGGGCGACGGCGATCTGCATCGCCCACGAGCGGATCCTCGCGATCGGGTCGGACGACGAGGTCCTGCCGCTCGCGGGACCCGACTCCACCGTCGTCGACCTGCGCGGCCGGGCGGTGCTTCCCGGGTTCGTCGAGCCGCACGCCCACCCGTACTGGGAAGGGTTCGCCGCGGGGCTGGGGCTCGTGGCCGGGCGCGACCGGCGCGCCGCCCTCCGGGCCGTGCCGGGGCTCGCGGAGCATCTCGACCCCGATGCCTGGCTCGTCGCCCGCTACGACCCCACGGGCTGGGACCGCCCCGACGATCCCACGCGCGACGACCTCGACCGCGCCGTCCCCGACCGCCCCGTGCTGCTGGCCCACGTCTCCGGCCACGCGGTGGCGGCGAACAGCCTCGCCCTGGCCCTCGCCGGGATCGACCGCACGGTGGTCGACGTGCCGGGTCGCCTCGTCCCCGACCACGACCCGGACGGCGAGCCCACGGGCGTCGTCCGCGGGCCGGAGGCCTGGGACCGGTTCGCCGCGGCGATGCCCGCTCCCACGGCCGCCGACGGCGCGGCCGCCCTGGCCCGGGCGCTGGCGCGGCTCGTTGCCGACGGCGTGACGACGGTCGCCGACGCGGACGTCGGGTCGACGGCCGGGGTCGCGGCCGAGCTCGCGGCCTGGGGCGAGGCCCTCGCCTCGGGCGCGATGCCGCTCGTCGTGTCACTGATGCCGGGCCTCGCCCGGCTGGCACCGGGGCCCGACGACCCGGTCCCGACGCCCGCGGACCTCGGCGCGCCCCTGCCGGCGGCCGCGCGCGGGCGGGCCCGCCTGGCCCACGTCAAGCTGAAGGCGGACGGCGCGCTCACGACCCGGACGGCCTGGCTGCGCGAGCCGTACGCGGACGCCGGCCACGCGGGCGGGCCGGTTCACGAGCCGGCGGCGCTCGCGCGGCGGGTGGCCCGTGCCGCCGAGTCCGGCTGGGCGGCGGCAATCCACGCGATCGGGGACGCGGCCGTGGCAGCCGTGCTCGACGCGCTCGAGGCCACGCCGCCGCCTCCCGGCGCGGTCCACCGGGTCGAGCACGCGATGCTCCTCGACCCCGCGCTCGTCGGCCGCCTCGCGGGTTCGGGCGCCGCGGCCGTCGTGCAGCCCGAGTTCCTGGCCTGGGCGGGGCCGACGTACCGGTCCCGTCTCGGCGACGAGCGGGCCGGGCGCCTCCTTCCGCTCGCCGCGCTCCTCGCGGCCGGGGTCCCGACGGCGTTCTCGAGCGACCGCCCGGTCGTGCCGGGGGCTCCGCTCGACGGCGTCCGCGCCGCGCTGCGCCACGACCCGGGGCTCTCGGCGGCCGAGGCGCTCCACGCCTGGACCGCTGCCGCGGCCGCCGTCCTCGGCGACGACGACGCCGGCCGGCTCGTCGTCGGCGGCCGCAGTGACCTCGTCGTCGTGTCCGGCGACCCGACGGCCGTGTCGCGGGCCGCGTGGGCGGCCGGCGAGGACGGCATCCGGGTCGAGGCGACCGTGGTTGCCGGCGTCACCGTCCACGGCACGCTCGGAGGCGAGGCGTGACACCCGGGGTCCTGGCCGCGATCGTCTTCGACTTCGACCCGTACCTCCACCTCGGCGACTACGCCATCCGCTGGGAGACCCTGGGAATCGCGGGG
The DNA here is from genome assembly GCA_963736545.1 of uncultured Chloroflexia bacterium. Taxonomy (GTDB): domain Bacteria; phylum Chloroflexota; class Limnocylindria; order Limnocylindrales; family CSP1-4; genus CTSoil-043. Next base: position 1,090,342 of record CAVTPA010000001.1, on the reverse strand, counting down.
GCGATCCTCGCGGCGCTCGTCCTCGCAGCGCTCATCGCCGGCCGGACGCCGGGCGACGACTGGCTCATCGGCGAGGACGACATCCCGCCCGAGGAGCGCGAGGGCCCATGGCACCTGCGCCGGGACGACCTGCTGTTCATCGTCCTCGGGGTCGTGCCGGGCGCGGTCGTGCTCGGCCGGATCGGCTACGGGCTCCTCCACGTGGATTACTACACCGGCGACTGGCGCGCACTCCTCGACCCGGGCCAGGGGAGCCTGGAGCTGACCCTGGCCGTCGTCGGCGGCACCCTGACCGGGATGTACGTCGCGGCGCTCCTCGGTGCGCCGGTCGCGCGCTGGCTGCACGCGGCGATCGTGCCGGTCCTGCTCGCCCTCGGCCTTGGCAAGGCGGCCCAGGCACTCGGCGGGTCGGGCCAGGGCGCCGCCGCCACGGCAGACTGGGCGACGGCCTACCTGCCGCCCGGCCCATGGGGCAGCCCCGGAGCCGCGATCCCGGCCCACCCGGCGCAGCTGTACGAGGCGGGCGCGACGCTCGTCGTCATCCTCGTGGTCGCGCTGCTCGCGCGGCTGACGCCGCTCGGCCGGACCGACGGGCGCCTCTACGCCGTCGGGATCGGGCTGTGGGCCTTCGGGCGCGGCCTCGTGGCGTCCACGTGGCGCGACCCGGCCGTGGTCGCCGGCCTCAACGCCGAGCAGCTGATCTGTCTCGCGGTCGCGGCCGTGATGCTGGGGGCGGCGGTCGCGGCCACCCTCGTCCGGGCGCGCCGAGCAGCCGCGGCAGGCGCCCGCGCGTCCTGAGCCGCCGCCGCGAGGCCGAGGCGCTCGACCCCGGCCCCGCGGGCAGACGCGCCGGCTACTGCTGGCGGACGTAGTCCGCGCGGCTGCGGCGGACGAACCGACCGTGCCCGGCCGGCCCCACCCACGCGTTGTCGCGGACGAGGACCGTGCCCCGGCTCATGACGAGGTCGGGTGCGCCCTGGATCTCCCAGCCCTCGAAGAGGGAGTAGTCCACGTCCATGTGGTGCGACGTGGCGCTGATCGTCCGCTTGCGATTCGGGTCGTAGACGAGGATGTCCGCGTCGGAGCCGACGGCGATCGTGCCCTTCTGCGGGTACATGCCGAAGATCTTCGCCGGGTTCGTGGCCATGATCTCGACCCAGCGCTCGCGGCTGATCCGGCCCTCGACGACGCCGAAGTGGTGGAGCAGGTCGACGCGGTCCTCGACTGCCGGCAGGCCGTTCGGGATCTTCCGGAAGTCGCCCCGGCCCAGCTCCTTCTGGCCCTCGAAGTCGAACGGGCAGTGGTCGGTGCCGACGAGCTGGAGGTCGTCGCGCAGGAGGCCCCGCCACAGGTCGTCCCAGTGGTCCTTCGGCCGGAGCGGCGGGCTGCAGACGTACTTGGCCCCCTCGAACCCGTTGCCGAGGTCGTCGAGCGACAGGAGCAGGTACTGGGGGCACGTCTCGGCCCACACGCGCGAGCCCCGGCCGCGGGCGGCCGCGACCGCCTCGAGCGCGTCGCGCGACGAGAGGTGGACGAAGTAGACCGGCGCCCCGGCCGCCTCCGCGAGGCGGATGCAGCGGCTCGTCGCCTCGCCCTCGAGGCCCGGGTAGCGGGCCAGCCCGTGCCCGATCGGGTCGGTCATGCCGCTGGCCACGAGGTCGGCGGCGATGACGTCGATCACCGGGCCGTTCTCGGCGTGCATGAGGATGAGGCCGCCGTTCTTCTCCGTCTGCTTCATCGCCCGGAAGATGTGGTCGTCGGGGCTGAAGAAGACGCCGGGGTAGGCGGTGAAGAGCTTGAAGTCGGGGATGCCCTCGGCGACGACCTGGTCCATCTCGGCCAGGCTGGCGTCGTTGACGTCGCTCATGATCATGTGGAAGGCGTAGTCGAGGACGGCGTTTCCCTCGGCCTTCTTCATCCAGACGTCGATGCCCTCGTGGAGGGCCCCGCCCTTCGGCTGAACCGCGAAGTCGACGACCATCGTCGTCCCGCCGTGGGCGGCCGCCTTCGTCCCGCTCTCGAACGTGTCCTTGGCGAACGTCCCGCCGAAGGGCAGCTCGAAGTGCGTGTGCCCGTCGATGCCGCCGGGGACCACGTACCTGCCGGTCGCGTCGATCGTCTCGTCGGGGACGAGCCCGGCGAGGGCGCCCTCGGACTCGGCCCCGCGGCCGACCACCGCCGCGATCTTCTCGTCGACGACGAGGACGTCGGCCTCGAACGATCCGTCGGCCGTGACGACGAGCCCGTTCCTGATCAGCGTGCGCATCGAACCCTCCTCAGGGCTTGGCCGCGGGGACGTCGCGGAGCGCCGGGATGATCTCCCGGCCGTAGATCTCGAGCTGCTCTTCCTCGTTGCCGTTCATGAGGTAGAGGTTGAACTGGTCGACCCCCGCGTCGGCGAGGACCCGCAGCTTGGCAACGTGCGCCTCGGCATCGCCGACGAGCCCGAAACGGTCGACGATGTCGTCGGTGACGAAGGCGGCGTTCGAGCTGCCGACCTCCGCGTGGTGGAGGTAGTCGTAGCCCTCGCGACCGCGGATGTAGTGGGTGAGCGCCTCGGGGAGCTCGCCCTGGTACTTGTTGACGAGGTCCACGACGTGGTTCCCGACCAGGGCCGGGAACCAGCGGATGCGGTCGCGCCCGTCGGCGAGGTCGCCCACGTGGGCGGGCGCCGCGGCCATGATCTTCACGGCGTGCGGGTCGCGGCCGGCCTCGCGGGCGGAGTCGTGGACCTGGGAGGCGAACCAGCGGACGAGGTCGGGGTCCGCGATCTGGAGCATCGCCCCGTCGGCGATCCGGCCGGTCATCTTGAGGGCGACCGGCCCGTAGCCGGCGATCCAGACCGGCAGCCGGTGACCGCCCGACCACGGGAGCTGGAGGGTGGCGCCCTCGTACTCGATCGGCCGGCCCTCGGCAAGGGCGCGAATGACGTGGACGGCCTCCTCGAGGGTGGCCATCGTCGTCGGCGGCTTGCCGAGGACCCGGATGGCCGAGTCGCCCCGGCCGATCCCGAGGTCGAAGCGGCCGCCCGAGATCTCCTGGAGGACCGCCAGGCTCGAGGCCGTCACGGACGGCTCGCGGGTCGCCGGGTTCGTGACGCAGGTCCCCAGGCGCAGCGTCGAGGTCTCGCGGGCGATCAGCGTGAGAAGCGGGTACGGATCCCGCCAGATCACGTGGCTGTCGAAGAGCCAACCGTACGTGAAACCCGCTGCCTCGGCCTGCTTCGCCAGGGCGATCGTCCGCTCGACCGAATGGTCGGGCTTGAGCGTGAAGCCGAACTCCATCGGGACCCCTCCCTCCCGTGCCCGCGCTACGGTCGCGTCAGGTCGCCGTACATGTCGGGGCGCCGGTCACGGTAGAACTGCCAGGTCTGGCGGACCTTCTCGACGATCGACAGGTCGAGGTCGCGGATGAGGAGCTCCTCGTCGTGCGGGCTGCCCACTCCGCCGATGAACTGGCCACGCGGGTCGCAGAAGTAGCTCTGGCCGTAGAAGTCGTCGGGACCGATCTCGGCCTCCACCCCGACCCGGTTGATCGTGCCGACGAAGTAGCCGTTGGCGAGGGCGTGGCTGACCTGCTCGACCCGCCAGAGGTACTCCGAGAGGCCCCGGCTCGTGGCCGACGGGATGAGCACGATCTCGGCCCCGTTGAGCCCGAGGGCGCGGGCGCCCTCCGGGAAGTGGCGGTCGTAGCAGATGTAGACGCCGATCTTCCCGACGGCCGTCTCGAAGACCGGGTAGCCGAGGTTGCCCGGGCGGAAGTAGTACTTCTCCCAGAACCCCTCGACGTGCGGGATGTGCGTTTTGCGGTACATGCCGAGGTACGTGCCGTCGGAGTCGATGACCGCGGCCGTGTTGTAGTAGATCCCCGTGGTCCGGCTGTCCTCCTCGTACATCGGGACGACGAGGACCATGCCGGTCTGCTTCGCGAGGTCCTGCATCCGCTTCGTCGTCGGGCCGTCCGGGATCCGCTCCGTGTACGAGTAGTACTTGCGATCCTGGACCTGGCAGAAGTAGGGGCCGTAGAAGAGCTCCTGGAAGAGCATGAACTGGGCGCCCTGCTTCGCCGCCTCGTGGGCGTAGCCCTCGTGCTTCTGGATCATCGACTCCTTGTCGCCGGTCCAGGTTGCCTGCAGGAGAGCGCCTCGGACGATTCGCGGCATCGGTCACCTCCGGACGGGTGAGATCCCCGGCGCGACGGCCGTCACGCCGGGATGATCGGGAATGCTACAGCCGTGGAACCACCCGATGTGACCCCGGGGCCGGGCCGCCGGCGTCAGTGGCAGGCGGCCGACCCCCGGTCCGTGAAGGTTGCTCCGGCGACGGGCACGAACTCCCAGTCGTAGCCCCCGTCGCGGAGGGTGAGCCGGAGGACGCCGAAGGCGGCCGAGCTCCGCCGCTCGCTGTTGTCGACGATCGTGTCGAACGGCCGCAGGGGCGCCCCGCCCGTGCCGACGACGAACTCCCGGATGCCGCTGGCGGCAGCGGCGCCGGCCGCCGTCTGCGGCGCGAACCGCTCGTAGTCGTGGTCGTGGCCGTTGAGCACGAGCTCGGCGCCGGCGTCCTCGAGGGCCTGCCACAGCGAACTGCACCTCGGGGCTGGCGCCGTGCGTGCCCGACGAGAAGAGCGGGTGATGCCAGACGGCCGCCACGCAGGCGCGCGGGTGCGCCGCCAGGTCCGCCCGGAGCCAGCGCTCCTGCTCGGAGCCGGCGCCGCAGCCGCCCACGGCGGCGCAGTTCGAGTTGAGGCCGTAGACGCGCCACGTCCCCAGGTCGTAGGCGTACCAGCCCGTGCCGGCGGGCCCCGCCCGGGCGCCGAAGAAGGCGAAGTACGGCCGGGCCCCCGCCGAGCGGTAGTCGTGGTTCCCGGGGACCGGGCTCGTTCGGAGCCGCCAGCGGCCCCACGACGGCCCGTAGCACTCGGCAAGCTGGCGGGCGGTCCCGTCCGGGTAGGCGACGTCGCCGGCCACGAAGATCCGCCCGGGGATGCGGTCGAGGAGGGCCGCGGTGCGCTCATCGCCGCTCGCGCCGCAGTACGTGACGTCGCCGGCCCCCACGAGCGTCGGGTCCGCCGGCGGCTCGTCGACGACCGCGAAGCCGTCGACCTCGACGTACGGGTGCCCCGCCGTCCCGACGACGCGGATCGTGAGCACGTGCGGGCCGGGCCGTCGCCCACGCGTGGCGGAAGACCACGACCCGGTGCGCGGTCGCGGGCCGGTGGAGGTCGACCGTAGCGACCCGCACGCCGTCGACCCGGACCTCGGCCGTCCCTCGGCTCGCGCCGCGGGACGCGATCCACGCCACCTGGCTCCCCGTGAAGCGAAGGGTGGCGGTGGCCCCCGCGGTCCCGGAGCGGAGCGCGGCGCCCCCAAGGAAGGCGCTCGATGTGCGGGTTGCCCAGCCCGCCGACCGCTTCAGGTCGAAGGTCGACTCCGTGAGCCGCCGCTGCCGGAACGCGGGTCCGCTCACCCAGGCGCCCCGGTTTCCGGCCCGGTCGACGGCCCGCACGGCGAACTCGTAGTCGTGGGGCGGGAGGAGCCCGACGGAGACGCTGCGAGCGGTTGGGCGCGGCAGCGCGACCCGCTCCCACGAGCCGCCGTCGACGCGCCGGCGGAGCTGGTACGCGGCGATCCCGGTCCCGCCGTGATCGGTCGCGGCGGGCCACGCGATCGTGAAGGGCGTCGTCCGCGCGACGGCGGCCCCGACGCGCGGCACGGCCGTGGGCGCGGCCGCCGTGGGCGGCGTCGTGTCCGCGGCGGCGGCGGGCGCCGGGTCGACGAGCCCGCAGGCCAGCGCGGCGAGCGTCGCGAGGACGACAACCGAGCGGGCGGGGTGACGGACGCTCACGCGATGCTCCTGTGGGCGGCGCGGGGGCCCCCTGCGGGTCGCCCGCCGTGATCATCGTCCCGCGCGGGCGCCGCCGCAAGGGCACACGGCCCTCCGGCTGCGCAGCGCGCGACGGCCGCGAAGCCCCTTGCGCGGTTGCGTAGGATGCGCGTCAACAGCGCCGCACTGGCCGGAGGAGGACCGGCCGGCGTGAGGCGTGGCGGAGGGAGGTCGAGAGGAGGACGTCGCCCAGAGACCGAGTCGAACGACAGCGCGAGTTCACCGATCCGTGGCAACAACCGCTGAGGGCTAACGCGGAGGGAGGCGTATTCGGTGGCGGTACAAGGACAGGTCGTCAGACCCGACGGGCGCGTGGAGCTGCTGCCCGAGGTCGACGCAGCGCTGGGACACTCGCGACTCCACAACGAAGACCTGGCACCGGTCCCGATCGAGAAGCGGACCTGGACCACCTACAACTACATGGCCCTGTGGGTCGGGATGTCGATCAACATCCCGTCCTGGTTCCTCGCCTCGGGCCTCGTTGCCCTGGGCATGGCCTGGTACCAGGCGATCTTCACGATCATGCTGGCGAACATCATCGTGCTGGTCCCGATGATCCTCATCAGCCACGCCGGCACGAAGTACGGCATCCCGTACCCGGTCTTCTCCAGGGCGTCGTTCGGCATCTGGGGGGCGAACCTGCCGGCGCTGATCCGCGCCTTCATCGCCTGCGGCTGGTTCGGGATCCAGACCTGGATCGGCGGCGCGGCCATCTGGACCGGCATCGCTGCCCTGCTCGGCCCCGACTCATGGTGGGTCACGGCCGACAAGCTCTCGATCGGCGCCGGGTTCGCGGCCGTTGCCCAGCCCTGGACGCTGTGGCTGTGCTTCGCCATCTTCTGGGCCCTCAACATCGTGATCATCTGGTTCGGCATGGAGGCGGTCAAGCGGTTCGAGAACTGGGCCGCCCCGTTCATGATCGTCGTCTTCGTCGGCCTGCTCGTCTGGATGATCGCCCAGGCCGGCGGCCTCGGGCCCATCGTCGAGGAGCAGGGCTCGCTCGGCTGGGGCGCCGACTTCTGGGCGATCTTCCCGCTCTCGCTCATGGGCATGATCGCCTTCTGGTCGACCCTGTCGCTCAACATGCCGGACTTCACGCGCTTCGGGAGGAGCCAGCGCGAGCAGGCGCTGGGCCAGGCGCTCGGCCTGCCGACGACGATGACCCTCTTCCCGCTGATGGGCGTCCTCGTGACGTCGGCGACGGTCATCGTCTACGGCGACGCAATCTGGGACCCGGTCCAGCTCACGTCGAAGTTCGACAACGCGTTCATCATCCTGCTCGCCACGTTCACGCTGGCGGTCGCGACGCTGTCGACGAACATCGCGGCGAACGTCGTGAGCCCGTCGTACGACTTCTCGAACGTGTGGCCCTCGAAGATCAGCTTCCGCACCGGCGGCCTGATCACGGGCGTCATCGGCATCCTCATCCAGCCATGGAACCTGCTGGCCACGCCGGAGCTCTACATCTTCGTGTGGCTCGGCTTCTACGGCGGCGCGACGGGTGCCATCGCGGGCGTGCTGATCGCCCACTACTGGCTCGTCCATCGGACCAACCTCAACCTGCGCGACCTCTACAAGCCCAACGGGATCTACCGCTACATGAGCGGCTGGAACTGGACGGCCGTTGTCGCGCTCGTGGTCGGCGCGTTCATCGCACTCGGCGGGGCGTATTCGGGGCTCAACGCGGACGGCACCCCGCAGGGACCGTTCCCGCAGGACGGGCTCATCCCGCTCCTGAAGCCCGTCTACGACTACAGCTGGATTGCGGGGCTCCTCGTGGCCTTCGTCGTCTTCTTCGTCCTCGACAAGATCGTCCCCTCGAAGAAGGCCGCAGCGGCCTCCGACGAGGAGCCGTCCACCCTGTCGGCGCAGGCTGCCGAGCCGGTCGCCTGATCACCGTCTCGTGGGGAGCCGTCCAGGCTCCGCGGTCGCGCTGCACGTCGAAAGGGCCCCTCCGCCGGAGGGGCCCTTCTCGTCGTGGTCCGGGCACATGGCCGGGCAACGGGCCATCCGGCCCTACTGTCGTCCGGCGTCCCGGCCGATCATGCCGGGCACCTCAGCATGGATGGAGGAGCGTCCCGTGGCCGACCTGTCGACCGTCTTCACCGGCATCCCGTTCGAGAACCCGTTCCTGCTGGCGTCCGCGCCGCCGACCGAGTCCGAGTCGCAACATCCTGCGGGCCTTCGAGGCCGGCTGGGGCGGCGTCGTCACGAAGACGATCGGCCTCCACCCGGTCGTCAACGTGCGCGGCCCGAAGACGAAGTTCCTGCGCGCCGACAACGCCGGCAGCCGCCTCTCGATGGCGAAGCGCCCGGATACCACGCTCGTCGCCTCGTGGAACTGGGAGCTGATCTCCGACAAGCCGCTCGACTGGTGGGTGCCGCGACTGGAGTCGATCAAGAAGGCCTGGCCCAATCGCGTCCTCGTCGCCTCGATCATGGCCGGCTCGGGCAGCGACAAGGAGCTCGAGCACTGGCAGACCCTGGCCCGGGCCGTGCAGGACGCCGGCGCCGACGCGATCGAGCTCAACTTCTCGTGCCCGCACATGGACCGCGTCGACATGGGATCGAACGTGGGCAAGGACAAGGTCCTCTGCTCCGTCGTCGACGCAGGCGGTGAAGGAGGTCGCCCGCGTCCCGGTCTGGGTCAAGCTGACCCCCGCGACGGCCGACATCGTCGAGGAGGCGACCGCGACGTTCCTCGGCGGCGCCGACGCGATCTCCTCGTCGAACACGTTTCCGTCGGTTCCCCTCCTCGACCCCGAGACGCTCGAGTTCGAGGTGAACGTCGAGGGCTACGTCTCGTCGGGCGGCCTCGGCGGCCCGGCGATCCTGCCCCAGTCGCTGGCCAAGATGGCGCAGATGACCCAGGCGTTTCCCGACCGCGAGTTCTCCGGGATCGGCGGCGTCTCCACGTTCCACGACGCCCTCGGCTACTTCCTCCTCGGCTGCGGCACGGTCCAGGTCGCGACGGCGGCGATGCTCGACCACGCGATCGGCCCGAACGTGATCCGCGAGCTGACCGAGGGGATGACCGCGTTCCTCGAGAAGCAGGCCGACCGCGGCTGGACGCGTCTCGAGGACTTCCGCGGCCTGCGCCGCGGGTTCGTCGTGCCGCACTCGCAGATCGGCCGGCCGGACGCGGCCGACTACCACGGCGGGTACGACGAAGAGGAGGCCGAGGGCTACGCGGTGGAGGCGCCGGCCGGGTAGCGGTCCCGCCTCCTGCGCCCGACTCCACGCGGTGCCGGACGCATCGCCGGGCGTGGTGCTGGGCCTCCCGACAGCGCGGGCCCTGCATGCGCCAGCGCGGGCCCCGCATGCGCCTGCTTGCCAAGCGCGTCGGTTCGCGCGTAATTGCACGTGAAGTGAACATGCCGGTCCGCGGCCCACCACCAGGCGAGCGCGGCCGCCGGCCTGAGTGTTGGTGGCACGCACGGCTCACCGGGGTATTCGCCGATCATCGCCGGCCGCCGGCGCGGGCGTGGCCAGCGGCGTGCGGCCCACCGCCGACGGGATCGAGCCATGTTCACTTCACGTGCACTCGTGCGGGTCCGCCCCCGATTACGAGGTCCGCCCCGATCAGGCCGGAAGCCGCTCCTGGGGCGGCACGACCCTCGCCGCCGGCCGTCGCGACCGGCGCGGCCTGTGGTCTACTAGCGCCATCACGCCCGACACGAGAACGAGACAGCATGTCGGCCCGGCCCCGCGGCCGCCCGCGGGCGCGCCGACGCGAGAGGTGACCGATGAGCGCCAGCCCCGCGATCGAGCAGATGACATCGGCGGAGATCGTCCGCCTCTCCCGAGCCCACACGCTGTTCAGCTGGTCGATCCAGGGCGCACTCGACCCGATCGCCATCGACCACGCCGAGGGGATCTACCTCTACACGCCCGAGGGCCGCCGGATCATCGACTTCAACGCCCAGCTGATGTCGGTCAACATCGGCCACGGCGACCGGCGCGTCGTCGACGCGATCACGGCCCAGGCGACGAAGCTGCAGTACGTCCAGCCGGCCTTCGTCACCGAGATCCGGGCCCGCCTCGGGGCGAAGATGGCCGAGATCCTCCCCGGCGACATGGACAAGGTGTTCTTCACCCTCGGCGGGGCCGAGGCGGTCGAGAACGCGATCAAGCTCGCCCGCCACCACACCGGCCGGACGAAGGTCCTCGCCCGCTACCGGAGCTACCACGGGGCGACGTTCGGGGCGATGACCCTCACCGGCGACTACCGGCGCTGGGCGAACGAGCCGGGCATCTACGGCGTCGTGCGCTATCCCGACACCCACCGCTGGGGCGAGAAGGAGCCGCGCCCGGTCGCGGAGTCCCTGCAGGGCCTCGAGGACGTGATCCTGTACGAGGGGCCGCACACGATCGCGGCGGTCTTCCTCGAGACGGTGGTGGGCACGAACGGGATCCTCATCCCGCCCGACGGCTACCTCCAGGGCGTCCGCGAGCTCTGCGACCGCTACGGGATCCTCATGGTCTGCGACGAGGTCATGGCCGGCTTCGGGCGGACCGGGAAGTGGTTCGCGGTCCAGAACTGGGACGTCGTCCCCGACCTCATGACGATGGCCAAGGGGCTCACCTCGAGCTACCTGCCGCTCGGCGCCGTCGCGATGCGCCACGAGATCGCCGAGGCGTTCGAGACGAAGATGTTCTACGGCGGCCTGACGTACAGCAGCCACCCCGTGAGCCTGGCCGCGGCCCTCGCCACGATCGGCGTCTACGAGGACGACGACCTCATCGGCAACTCGGCCCGGATGGGTGCGGTCATGCGCCGCCACCACGAGGCGCTCGCCGCGAAGCACCCGAGCGTCGGCACCCACCGCAACATCGGCCTCTTCGGGATCATCGAGCTTGCCCGGAGCCGCGACCCGTTCGTCCCGATGACCGGCTTCAACGGCACGTCCGACGAGATGAAGGCGGTCGGGAAGCACCTCCGCGACAACGGCCTGTACACGATGGTCGTGAACAACGGGATCCACACGAACCCGCCGCTCTGCATCACCGAGGCGCAGCTCGACGAGGCGTTCGCGATCATCGACGGCGCCCTCGACCTGGCCGACGAGGGGCTCCGGTAGCGGGCGCGGCCGCGGTCTCGCGGGCGCTGTCGCGGGCGCTGTCGCGGGCCGCGGCGTGGCCGGGCGCGGCGCGCGCGGCCTGCGGCACAGCACGCCGGTCGAGCACGCTCCGCCGGTGACCGCGGCAGGACGACTCGTCGCCCGGGCATCGGGCGGGCTCGGGAGCAACTACTGGCGCCTGTGGGCCTCGTCGGCCGCCTCGAACCTCGCCGACGGGATCTTCTGGATCGCCTTCCCGCTGTTCGCGATCCAGCTCACCGACTCGCCGGTGCTGATCGCCGGCGTCTCGGTCGTCGGCCGGCTGCCGTGGCTCGTCTTCGTGCTGTTCGCTGGCGCGCTCGCGGACCGCCTGGACCGGCGGCGGACGATGGTCGCCGTCACCGTGCTGCGGGCGGGCGTCGCCGCCGGGCTGGCGATCGGGATCGGCGCCGGCGCCGTCGACCTCCCGATCCTCTACGTGACGGCGTTCGTCCTCGGGGTGGGGGAGACGCTCTTCGACACGGCGGCCCAGTCGATCATGCCCAGCGTGGTCGACCGGGACCAGCTGAGCCGGGCGAACGGCAGGCTCTACGCGGTCGAGCTGACGATGAACCAGTTCGTCGGGCCGCCCCTCGGCGGGATCCTCGCCGGGCTCGCGGTTGCCCTCGCGTTCGCCGGGTCGGCCCTCGCCTTCGGCGCCGCGGCGATCGCGCTGGTCCTCCTGAGCGGCACGTTCCGTCCTGCGCCGCCCGCCACCAGGACCAACATCATCGAGGACATCCGCGAGGGCCTCGCCTACCTCGGACGACACCGCCTCCTCCGGACGCTCGCGCTGATGGTCGGGGTCATGAACCTCACCGCCACCGCCGCCTTCGCGGTCTTCGTCCTCTACGCCGTCGAGCCGGGCCCGATGGGCCTCGACGAGGCCGGGTTCGGGCTCCTCATGACCACGATGGCGTTCGGCAGCCTCGCCGGCTCGCTGCTCGTCGAGCGGGCCGAGCTCCGGCTGGGGCGGGCGCGCCTCCTCGCGATCACCGTCGTCGTCAGCGCCGTGACGATCGCGATGCCCGGTCTCACGACCAGCGCATGGCTCGTCGGCGCGGCCTTCGCCGCGTCGGGCATGGCGATCGTCATGTGGAACGTGGTGACGGTCTCGCTGCGCCAGCGGATCGTCCCGGACCGGCTCCTGGGACGGGTGAACGCCAGCTACCGCCTCCTCGCCTGGGGAAGCCAGCCGATCGGCGCGCTCCTCGGCGGGATCGCCGGCGAGCTGCTCGGCCTGCCGGCGGTCTTCGTCCTGGCGGGCATCGCCTGCGGCATGCTCATCCTCGGCATGCGGATCGTGACCGACGCGGCGATCGTCGCGGCCGAGCGCGAGGCGGAGGCGGCGGCCGAGACGGCGGCCGAGACGCCCGTGGGCCTGCCGGCTCCGTAGGCGCCGCTCAGCGCTGGCCGCGGCCCTCCGCCAGCCGGTCGACCGCGGCTGAGATCCGACGCAGCCGTGTCTCGTCGGTCTTCGCGTCCTCGATGCCCAGCACGAACCAGCGCCGCTGGCTGTACGAGAGCCCGTCGAAGAAGCGGCGGGCGTCGGGCCTGGCGTCGAGGGCATCGGCGAAGTCCGGCGGGACCTCCACCGAGCGGGGCTCGGTGTCGAGGGCGAGGTCGACATCGACCTCGTCGCCCGGGGCGACCCCGGCCGCGGCGCGGTTCTCGGCGCTGAGCGGGAGCATGAACACGTCGCCGTAGGCGGCGACCGTGCTGCGGTACGTGTGCCCGCCGATCGTCACGCGGACGGGCGGCCGCTTGCCCTTGGCGAGCGCTGCGACCACGTCCGCCGGAACGCGAAGGCCGGTCGCGGTCTTGCCGCCGAGCTCGACGGTCGTGCGGAACCTCATGGTCGATCTCCTCCCAGCTCGCGATCGGCCGACATCACAGCGGGACCTGCTCAGCACCCAGAGGGGCGCCGCGAGGGGTCGTCACCGCGGTTGCCGCCGGCCCGACCATGTTGAAGGGTAGCGGCGCGCCGGGCGCCGTGCGCCCGCTGTGGAAGCGGTCGTGGCAGCGCGCCCGGGTGCGCAGCGACGTGGGGTATTGCGGCTCTGGTCGTTGCCCTGACGTTCGGCGCATGCTCGGCGACGCGGAGGAGCGGAGGGTGCGGTGATGGGGCCCACGAGAACCAGGCGACGATCGCGGCAGGAGCCGGGCGAGAGCGCATCCCGCTACGCGACCTGGGCCCGGCGAGAGCGCAGTGAGACCACGAGGATCGCGACGACGCTCCTCGTCGGCCCTGTCTTTCTGGGCCTGCTCCCGCTCCTCGTGGCCGGGGCCGGTCCACGCCTCGACCGACGGCTCGGCCTGCCGCCCATCGGGTTCCGACGCGTGAATCTGGCCCTCGGCGGGCTGCTCGCGGTCCTCGGGTTCTCCCTCGGCTTCTGGTCGGTCGACACCCAGCTGACCCGGGGCCGGGGCACGCCGCTGCCCGTGATGCCGACGCACGAGCTGCTGACGGATGGACCGTTCCGCTATTGCCGCAACCCGATGACTCTGGGAGCCATCCTTGCCTACCTGGGCATCGCGCTCGCCGCGCGGACGGTCGCGGGCACGGTCCTCGTCCTCGCCCTGGCGGCCTCGCTGCTCGTCTACCTGAAGCGCCTCGAGGAGGGCGAGCTCGCCGAGCGGTTCGGCGAGGTCTACCTTGCATACAGGCGGGCGACACCCTTCATCGTGCCGCGGCTGCCGCGAGGGCGGTGAGACGGACGCGACCGCTCAGCCGCCCTGGCCGGTCCCGAATTGGCGGTCGCCGGCGTCGCCGAGGCCGGGCAGGATGTAGCCCTTGTCGTTGAGCTGCCGGTCGAGCCCCGCGCAGTGGATCGTGACGTCGGGGTGGGCCGCGCTGACCGCGGCGACCGCGGACGTGTCCATCGCGGGACGGCGCCCGTTTCCGCCAGGCGCCGGCCCTGCGAGCCGGACCGCCGCCGCGAGCGCGTCGGCTGCTATCGTCGCGGTCATGGGACTCGGCTTCGGACTTCTCAGCGCGCAGCTTCGGCCGGGCGAGACCGACTGGACACGGGCCTACGACGAGACGATCCGCCTGGCGGTCGAGGCGGAGCGGCTCGGCTTCACGTCTGCCTGGACGACCGAGCACCACTTCGTCGACGACGGGTACATGCCGTCGCTCCTCGTCGTCGGCGCGGCGCTCGCCCAGGCCACGTCGAAGCTCGAGCTCGGCACCGGTGTCATCCTCGCCCCGATGCACCACCCGCTCCGCCTGGCGGAGGACGCGGCGACGGTCCAGCTGCTCAGCCACGGCCGGCTGGTCCTCGGCCTCGGGCTCGGGTGGTCGGAGGTCGAGTACGCCGGGCTCGGCGCCGACCCGCGCCGCCGCGGCGCGGCGATGGACGAGATCCTGCGGATCCTCCCGCAGGCGTGGAGCGGCGAGCCGTTCACCCACCGGGGCACCGTCTTCGACCTCCCGACCCTGGCCGTCCGGCCGGCGCCCTCGACGCGGATCCCGGTGCTCGTCGGCGGGAGTGCCGAGCCCGCGATCCGCCGCGCCGCGCGCCTCGCCGACGGGATCTTCGCCAACGCCACGGCCGAGCGGCTGGCCGAGCAGGTGCGCTGGGTGCTCGACGAGTGTGAGCGCATCGGCCGCGACCCCTCGACCTTCCGGTTCGTCCACTACTCGGTGCTCCTGCCCGGCCCCTCGCGCGGGGAGGCACTCGCCCGGTATCGCGATGCGCTGTGGGCGATGCAGTGGAAGTACTCCGACATGGAGGCCTCGGCGATCCGGCCGCTCCCGCCGCCGTCACCGCCGCCGTTCGCCGGCGCGGATGACGACCTCGCGAAGGGCCGGGCGACGTTCGCCGGGACCCCGGACCAGCTCGTTGAGGCTCTCCTGCGCATCCGGAAGCAGGTGGGGGTGCCTCTCGACTTCGTCGCCCGGAGTCACTTCCCGCTCCTCGAGTACGACGAGCAGGTCGACCTGATGCAGCAGCTCGCCGAGGGCGTCGCGCCCCACGTCTGAGGCGCCATCTCCGGCCGGGCGCCCACTCCTGAGGGTCGCCCAATGGTTCGCGAGGCGCGCGCTCCTCAGCCGCCCTGGCCGGTCCCGAACTGGCGGTCGCCGGCGTCGCCGAGGCCGGGCAGGATGTAGCCCTTGTCGTTGAGCTGCCGGTCGAGCGCCGCGCAGTGGATCGTGACGTCCGGGTGGGCCGCGCTGACCGCGGCGACGCCCTCCGGGGCCGCGATGAGGTTGATGAGCTTGATCCGGCTGCGCGCCCCAGCGCTTGAGCACGTCGATCGCCGCCGTCGCCGAGCCGCCGGTCGCGAGCATCGGGTCGAGGATGAGGCAGAGCTCGACGGTCGCCGAGTCGGGAAGCTTGTTGTAGTACTCGACCGGGCGGAGCGTGCGCTCGTCGCGGAAGAGTCCGAGGTGCCAGACCTGGGCGGTCGGCATGAGCTCGAGCATCGCGTCGACCATGCCGAGGCCGGCCCGCAGGATCGGCACCAGGCCGATCCGGTCGCCGAGCTCGTGGGCGTCGATCGTCCTCGAGCGGCGTCCGCACGCGGAGGGGACGCAGGCGGGCGTCGGCGAGCGCCTCGTAGCCGAGCAGCCACGAGAGCTCGCGGACGATCTCGCGGAACTTCTTCGGCTCCGTCTCGTGGTCGCGCAGGATCGCGAGCTTGTGGAGCACGGCCGGGTGCCGCGACACGTGGAAGTTCGGGGGCATCGGGCTGTCGGACACGGGCGCGCACCTCGGGAATGGAGCGGGCGGTCGGCGCGGCCGGCACCCGGGACGAGGCCCGACCGGGCCGATCCTAGCACCGGCGCGGGGTGCCGGGAGAGCCGCCATGCCGGGCACCCCGCGACGCCGGCCGACGCCCCCGGCCGCGCTCGACGGTTGCGGCCGCGCTATCCTCGGCCCACGATGCCGACCGCCCGCGCCCCGCGCACCGCCCGTCCCGCCCGTCCGGCCGCGGCCCCCGCTCGCGGGCCGCGCCGGGCCGCGCCGGTCCTCGTCCGCCAGGTCCGCGGCGACATCGTGGAGAGCGTCCACCGCGGGCACGTCGTCCACGTCGACGCGACCGGCGTCGTGACGCACGTCGCCGGCGATGCCGAGGTCGAGGTGACGCTGCGATCGGCGGCCAAGCCGTTCGCGCTCCTCGCCCTCGTCGAGGCGGACGGGTTCCGCGCCTTCGGCCTGACGCCGCCCGAGATCGCGCTCATGGCCAGCTCGCACTCGGGCGAGGACCTCCACGTCCGGACGCTCCAGGCCGTCTTCCGTCGCTCGGGGCTGACCCAGAACCTCCTCGCCTGCGGCAGCGAGGGCGTGCCGCTCGACGCGATCACGGCCGCCCGCCTGGCCCGCGACGGCGAGCGGGCGGGCGCGATCCGGCACATGTGCTCGGGCTACCACGCCGCGATGCTGCTGCTGGCCCGGCTCGGCGACTGGAGCCTCGAGGACTACTGGACGCCGGCGCACCCGGTGCAGGTCGCCGCGCGCGCCGTCATCGGGCGCATCGTTGGCATCGAGCCCGGAAACCTCCGCGTCGCCATCGACGACTGCGGTGTCGAGACGTTCGGCGTCCCCCTGGCGGCCGTGGCCCGGGCGTTCGCCTTCCTCGCCGACCCGGCGTCGGTGCCGACGGGCGACCCCCGGCACGCCCTGGCGCCGGCGATGCGGACGATCCGCGACGCGATGGTCGCGAACCCCGAGCTCGTGGGCGGGACGCGCGATCGGCTCGACACGTCGCTCATGAAGGCCGTCCCCCGGGGCCTCGTGGCGAAGGGCGGCGCCGAGGGGCTGCGCGGGATCGCCGTCCTTCCGGGCTCGACGCCTGCCGCCGCGGCGTCCGGGCTCGCGATCACCATCGAGGACGGCTCGGGCCACGACCGCGCCACCTGGGCCGCGACGGTCGAGGCCCTGCGCCTCGCCGGGGTCGTCGAGGGCCAGGCGCTCCGCGTCCTGGCCCGATACCATCGCCCGGTCGAGCTCGACCCCCACGGGCGGATCGCCGCCGAGACGATCGCGGGGTTCGACCTGGTGCCGGTGGGGGAGCTCGTCCGCTGACGACCGGACGGCAGTAGCACAGGCGGCAAGCCGCCGACGGCCGACGCGCGAAGGGAAGGGGGCGTTCCCGCGACGCCCTCCCGACGAGGACGCATCGCCACGTGAGGACGAACGGCCCGGATCCGCACCGCACCCTCGGCATCGCGCCGTCCGCGACGGCCGCGGAGGTGAAGCGCGCCTACCGGGCGCTCGCGAAGCGTCACCATCCGGACGCCGAGCGGGGATCGGTGATCCGCTTCCTCGAGATCCAGGCTGCCTACGAAGCCCTGATCGGGACCGCGGCCCCGGGCACGGCCGGCGCACCGGGCCGGACCGGCGCCGCCGGTGGCCCGGCCTCGAGTGGTGCCGCGCGCACGTCGGGCGCTCCGCGGCGCGGGCGGCGGGCGGCCCAGCCGGGCCCGACGGGGGGCGCGTCCGGACGGTCCGGCCGCGCCGGTGCGAGCAGCGGAGGCGCGGGGACGGCAGCCGGCCGCGATCGGCCGCCCGGGACCGACGGGGGCCGGTCGGTGGGACGGCGCCGGGCCACCCTCGGCTCGACCTCGTACGACGGGGCCGACGACGTCTTCGAGCCCGACTGGCACGGTGCGAGCTGGTACGGGCCGTCGTCCGGGACGTACTGGACGATCAACCCGAAGGAGTACGCCGACCCTCGCAAGCACGGTCCCGAGTACCAGGCCCGGGGTCGCCGCCCGGCGCCCGGGGGCCGGACCGAGCCCGCTCCGGGCACCCCGCCGACGCCGAGCGCCGAGGCCTCATCCGCCGACGCGCCCACCGACGCGCCGCGTGCGGCCGCCCCGCCACGGAGTGCTCCGCCGCGGGCTGCGCCGCGTGCGGCAGCGCCCCCGCCGCCGGCGCCGCACCCGCCCGCCGCGCCGCACCCGCCTCCGCCCGCTGCGCCCTCAGCAAGCCGGCGCCCCGCGTCGCGAGCCGCCGTCGCGGCCCGTCGCACGACCGGGCCCGGCATCCCCACCCGGGTCGCGCTCGCGCTGCTCGGCTGGGCCGCGCCCGGACTCGCGATCGCGGCGATCGCGGGGCTCCCCGGCGGTCTCACGGCGACGCTGCCGCTGCAGGTCGTCGGCGTGGCGCTCCTCGCCGTGTGGCCGCGCTTCGCGTGGGCGGCCACCGGGGCCGGGATGGCGCTCGTGTTCGCGGCGATCCCGATCGTCGCTCTCGTCGCCGCGCTCGGCGGCCCGTTCGTCCCGGCCGGGCCGGCGCCCGAGGCCGCGGTCGTCCTCGCGATCCTCGCCTGGCTCGGCGGACTGATCGTCGTCGGGTCCGGCCGCGTCGCGCCCTATCCGTGGGGCGGGATCGGCTGATCGCGCGGCACGGTACGATGCCGGGGTGACCCGCCGCGCCCCCTCCGACCTCTCGAGCGCCGCCCAGGAGTACCTCCTCGCGCTGCGCGTCGCGGCCGGCGACGGCAGCCGCGTCACGACGGCCCACGTCGCGCGGCACCTCGGCGTCACGACGCAGGCCGCGAGCGAGATGTTCCGGCGCCTCGCCGCCGACGGCCTCGTCGCCCAGGGAGAGGGCCGCGAGCTGCTGCTCACGCCGGCCGGTCGGGCCGCCGCCGACGCAATCTTCCGCCGGCACGCCCTCCTCGAGTGGCTGCTCACCTCGGTCGTCGGCCTCGGCTGGGCCGAATCGGACGACGAGGCGGCGCGCCTCCAGGGCGCGATCTCGCCGCGCGTCGAAGCCGCGCCTCGACGAGCTCCTCGGCCACCCCGAGACGTGCCCGCACGGCAACCCGATCGACCTCGCGGCCATCGAGCGGCGGCCGCCGGGGATCCCGCTCGGCAGCCTCGAGGCCGGCGAGCGGGCGACGATCTACCGGATCACCGAGGAGGCCGAGGAGGACCCGGCGCTGCTGTCGTACCTCGAGGCGCGCGGCCTCACGCCGGGCGCCCACGTCACGATCCTCGCCCGTTCCGCGTCGCTCGACGCCGTGACCCTCGAGGGACCGATCGGCCGGGCGACGCTCGGCCTGCGCCCCGCGGGCCTCGTCCACGTCCTGCGCGGCGAAGCGGACCCGGCGCTCTTCCACCGGGTGCCCGGGAGCGTTCGCCGGGGCTGACGCAGCGGCCGCACCGACCCGGGACCCGAGCCGCGGGCCGCGAAGCGCGCTACTCTCGCCGCATGTCCGAGCCACGCGTCCGCATCGCGCCCAGCCCCACCGGCCCGCTCCACATCGGGACCGCCCGCACGGCGCTCTTCAACTACCTGTTCGCCCGCCACGTCGGGGGGACGTTCATCCTGCGCCTCGAGGACACCGACCAGGCCCGCTCGACGGCGGGCTTCGAGCGCGACATCCTCGAGCGATCTCCACTGGCTGGGCCTCGAGTGGGACGAGGGCCCCGCGGCGGGCGGGCGCGATGAGCGCGGTCCCGTTCGGCCCGTATCGCCAGATGGAGCGACTGCCCCTCTACGCCGAGGCGGCGGCCCGGCTCCTCGCAGCGGACCGCGCCTACCCCTGCTACTGCACGCCGGAGGAGCTCGACGCCGACCGGAGGGCGCAGGAGGCGGCCAGGCAGCCACCCCGCTACGTCGGCCGGTGCGCCAGCCTGACCTCCGGCGAGCGGGCCGCCCGCGAGGCCGAGGGCCGGCGCGCCGCGATCCGCTTCCGGGTCGAGCCCGGCGTCGTCGCCTTCGACGACATCGTCCGCGGCCACGTCGAGATCGACGCGAGCGCCCTCGGCGGCGACCTCGTCATCGTCCGCGCCGACGGGACGCCGCTCTACCACTTCACCGTGGTCGTCGACGACGCGGCGATGGGGATCACCCACGTCATCCGCGGCGAGGACCACCTCTCGAACACGCCGAAGCACATCCTCCTCTTCCGGGCGCTCGGCCACCCGGAGCCGGTCTTCGCCCACCTGCCGCTCATCCTCAACCCCGACCGGACGAAGATGAGCAAGCGCAAGAGCCAGACGGCGGTCAAGGACTACGTCGCCGAGGGCTTCGTCCGCGAGGCGCTTCGTCAACTACCTCGCCTTCCTCGGCTGGTCGCCGGGGACCGAGGAGGAGATCCTCTCGCTCGACGAGATCGTCGAGCGGTTCGACCTCGGGGCCGTCCAGAAGGGCGGCGCCATCTTCGACCGGGCGCGGCTCGAGTGGCTCAACGGCCAGTGGATCCGGCGGCTCGCCGACGACGACCTCGTCGAGCGGCTCGCGCCCGTTCCTCGAGGCCGAGTGGGCGGCCGGCCGGATCGACCGCGACCCCGAGCGCTCGGAGATCGCGGCGCTCCTGCCCCTCGTCCGCGAGCGCCTCCCGGTCCTGGGCGCGATCGGCGAGCTCGTCGGCTTCCTCTTCACCGACGCGATCGACCTCGACCCGGCGCTCCTCGTGCCGAAGCGCTGGGACGCGGCGACCGCCCGGGCGGGCCTCGCGGCCGCAGCCGGGCGATCGACGCTGCCGGCCCGACGGGGCTTCACGACGGAGGGCCTCGAGGCCACCCTGCGCGGCGTTGCCGAGGCGAACGGCTGGAAGGCCGGCGACCTGTTCATGGCGATCCGCGTGGCCCTGACCGGGAGGACGGCCACCCCGCCGCTCTTCGAGTCGATGGTCGCGCTCGGCCGGGATCGGACGCTCGAGCGCCTTGACCGGGCCGCGCGGGCGCTCGAGGCGGAGTCGCCCGCCTGAACGGACGGGGCCGGCCGAACAGCGGTGGATTTGCCGGCGACCGGCCCGGCTCGACGGCGCGCGAGCGTTAACAATCCGCCAACGCCGCGCTAACGCGGGTGCCTATGCTGTGCCGTGATGGCCCGCACGATCCTCGTCGTGGACGACGAGCCGACCCTGCGCGAGACGCTCGCCGAGGCGCTCGAGGAGGACGGCTTCCGCGTCGTCACGGCAGCCGACGGTTCCGAGGCCCTCCTCCGCTTCCGCGCGGAGCGCCCCGACCTGGTCGTTCTCGACCTGATGCTTCCCGAGCTGTCCGGCATCGAGGTCTGCCGGATCATCCGGCGGGAGTCCCCCGTTCCCATCCTGATGCTGACGGCGAAGAGCTCCGAGATCGACAAGGTGTTGGGCCTCGAGCTCGGCGCCGACGACTACGTGACGAAGCCCTTCAGCCTGCGCGAGCTGTCTGCGCGGATCCGGGCGCTGCTCCGGCGCATCGAGCAGCCGAGCAGCGAAGGGCCGACCACGGTCTCCCTCGGCGACCTGACGGTCGACCTCGCCGGGCACCGGCTGCTGCGCGACGGCGACCCGGTGCCGATGAAGCCGAAGGTCTTCGAGCTCCTCGCCTTCCTTCTCCGGCACCCGGGCCAGGTCTTCAGCCGCGACCAGCTCCTCGAGCAGGTGTGGGGCTACGACTACGCCGGCGAGACGCGGACGGTCGACGTCCACGTCCACTGGCTGCGCACCGCGATCGAGCCGGAGCCCGCCAGCCCGTCGTACATCCAGACGGTCCGCGGCGTCGGCTACGTCTTCCGCCGCCCGACCTGAGTCGGCTCGCGAGTCACGGGGCCCGCCCGGCCGTCGCGCCAGCTACTGGTGCTTGGCGGCGATCCTCTCGATCACCTCGGCCGCATCCTCGGCGGCGTCGATCGTGTCCTCGAGGACCTTGTAGAGGCCGACGAACTTGATGACCGTGAGGGCGTCGCTCCCGTCGCGGAAGAGGCGTCCGATCGCCGACCGTGACAGACCGTCCGCCTCGTTCTCCAGGTCGTGGATCGCCTTCAGGTGCATCCCGGCCGACTCGAGCCGATCGAGCTTGCGAAGCGCCTCGAGCAGCTGCTCCCCTTGGGCGGCGATGATCCCCGCGAGCCGCCGCGCCTCGTCGGTCGGTGCGTCGATCCCGTAGATGACCACCGTCTCGGCGGCCTCCTGGATGCCGTCGACGACGTCGTCGAGACGCACGTACAGCTCGTGGATGTCCTCCCGGTCGAACGGGGTGATGAACGAGCGCTCCAGGCGGGCGGCGATCTCGATGTCGATCTCGTCGCCCTCGTGCTCGAGGGCCTGGATCGAGCCGACGCGCTCGTCGAGCCGGTCAAACTCGGCGAAGAGAGCGTTGATGGACCGGGCGGCCTCGAGCAGGTTCTCGCCGTCCCTGATGAAGATCTCCTGGAAAGCCTCGTCCTTCGGAATCAGGCGAACCACGGTGAACCTCCTGGGCTGTGTGCTGGTCAGGTGCCGAGGCCGAGCAGGTCGAGGACCAGCCAGGACCCCGCACCGATGGCCATGGAGGCCGGGATCGTCACGACCCAGGCGACGAGGATGCTGCGGGCGACGCCCCAGCGGACGCCGTGGGCGCCCTTGCTCGTGCCGACGCCCATGATCGCGCTCGAGATGACGTGGGTGGTGGACACCGGCATGCCGAAGTGGGCGGCCGTGTAGATGACGGTGGCCGCCGTCGTCTCGGCGGCGAAGCCGTGGATCGGCTCGAGCTCGACGACGCGGTGGCCCATCGTGGCCATGATCCGCCAGCCGCCCGCGGCCGTCCCCAGCGAGATCGCGGTCGCGGAGATCACGATGACCTGCCACGGAACCTCGACGCTGTCGATGACGCCGGCGGAGAACAGAGCCAGGGTGATGATGCCCATCGTCTTCTGGGCATCGTTGGATCCGTGGGCGAACGCCATGAACCCGGCGGACACGACCTGGAGGCGCCGGAAGCGTCGGGCCAGGGGTCGCCGGTCGGCGCGCCGGAAGATCCAGAAGAGGGCGACCATCAGGACCAGCGCACCGACGAACCCGATGACCGGCGACGACACGAGCGGAACCAGCACCTTGTTGACGATCCCCTCGATGTTGAGGGCGCCGACGCCTGCGGCCACGATGGTGGCGCCGATGAGCCCGCCGATCAGAGCATGGCTGCTGGAGCTGGGGATGCCGAGGCGCCACGTGATGAGGTTCCACGCAATCGCGCCAATCAGCGCAGCGGCGACGACCACCTGGGTGGTGGTCGTCTCGTCGACCAGGCCGGCGCCGATGGTCTTCGCGACGGCCGTCCCGGCGAACGCCCCGATGAAGTTGAAGGCCGCGGCCATCGCGACTGCGTGGGCGGGGCGGAGGGCCCGCGTGGCCACCGAGGTGGCGATCGCGTTGGCCGTGTCGTGGAAGCCGTTGATGTAGTCGAAGGCGACGGCGAGGACGATGACGGCGATGAGAAAGGGGGTCACGCCCTCCACGGCGAGACCCGGGGACGATGGCGACGCTGACGCATGGCGCCAAGTATGTTGATCTTGTTAACGGCCCGCTCGCCCGATTTGCCGGCCCGGGCGGCGAGCGCGGACGGGGCCCCCGGTCGTCGGGCACATGTGGGATGGTTAACTCGCCGCTGACGTTCCGTTGACGGCGGCGCTCCAGCCTTGCCGCATGGCGGACCTGCACCAGCCCCACCCCGGCCGCGGGGACCTGCGCCGGCGTCCCCTCACGGCACCAATCCCCACTGCCGAGCACGCTCTCGCGGCGCGCGCCGCGGAAATCGCGTACCTCCTCGCCGGACCGGTGTTGCCGGCCAGCTGGGCAGCCAGCGGGTTCGCCCGGGACGTCGACCTCGTACGGCGCCAGCTCGGGCCGCTGCACGACCGGCGGATGCTCGTCGCCTCGTTCGAGCGGGAGAGCAGCCGGCTGGTCGCGCTGCGCCGGCTGGCCACGGACCCGGCCGCTCCGCCGCCCGCGATCGACTCGACCGAGGCGGCCTATGCGATCCGCTGGCTCGAGCTTGCCGCCGACGGCGCGTCGTTGCCGCCGTTGGCCGAGCTCGCGCGTGCGCAGGGGAGCGCCGCCGGGTAGTCGCCGACCCTCGCGACCCGGGCAGCCGGCCGCCGGCCGCCACGAGGGGCCATCCGGCCGGGGCGCGTGCCCGCCGGTCGACCCGATCGCGGGCCATCTGGCCGTGGCGTGGGCGCCGTCGGGCGCCGCACGATCGGGAGCGTGACGGATCATCTGGAGACCCTGCGCGCCATGCGCGCGCGGGCGCTGGAGGGCGGCGGCGCCGACCGCATCGCCCAGCAGCACGCCCGCGGCAAGCTCACCGCCCGCGAGCGGCTCGCCCTCCTCCTCGACGACGGCTCGTTCCAGGAGATGGGGGCCCTCGCCACCCACCAGGAGACGGCCTTCGGCCTCGCCGACCAGCGCTTCCCGGGGGACGGGATCGTCGCCGGCTTCGGCAAGATCAACGGCCGGCGGGTCGCCGTCTTCGCCCAGGACTTCACCGTCCTCGGCGGCAGCTTCTCGAAGGTCCAGTCCAACAAGATCAGCCGCCTCCAGGACCTCGCCCTCGAGAGCGGCGTCCCGCTCATCGGGCTGAACGACTCGGGCGGGGCGCGGATCCAGGAGGGCGTCGCCAGCCTGGCGGCCTACGGCGAGGTGTTCGTCCGCAACGTCCTCTCGTCGGGCGTCGTGCCCCAGATCTCGGTGATCCTCGGGCCCTGCGCCGGCGGGGCCGTCTATTCGCCGGCACTGACCGACTTCGTCGTCATGGCCCGCGGCACGAGCTCGATGTTCCTGACCGGCCCGGACGTCATCGAGGCGGTCACCGGTGAGCGGGTCTCGATCGAGGAGCTCGGCGGCTCGGCGGTCCACGACGCCCGCAGCGGGGTCGCCCACCTCGTCGGCGACGACGAGCCGGAGACCCTCGAGCTGGTGAAGGTGCTCCTCGGGTACCTCCCCCAGAACAACAACGAGGACCCGCCCCAGGTCGCCCCCTTCGACCCGCCCGACCGGATGGACGACGAGCTCAACGACCTCATCCCGGCCGACGAGGCCGAGGCGTACGACGTCCGCGACATCCTCGCCCGCGTCTTCGACCGCGACTCGTTCCTCGAGGTGCACCCGGCGTACGCCCCGAATGCGGTCGTCGGGTTCGCGCGCCTCGACGGCTACTCGGTGGGGATCGTCGCCAACCAGCCGGCGGTCATGGCGGGGGTTCTCGACATCGACGCCAGCGACAAGATCGCCCGCTTCATCCGGATCTGCGACGTCTACAACATCCCGGTCGTCACCTTCGTGGACTGCCCCGGCTTCCTGCCGGGCATCGACCAGGAGTACCGCGGCGTCATCCGCCACGGGGCGAAGATCATCTATGCCTACTGCGAGGCGACGGTCCCCAAGATCTCGATCGTGACCCGGAAGGCGATGGGCGGCGCCTACGTCGCGATGTCGTCGCGCCAGATGCGGACCGACGTCGCATTCGCCTGGCCCGGCGCCCAGATCGCCGTCATGGGCGCGGAGGCCGCGGTGCGGATCCTCTATCGCCGCGAGGTTCGCGACAGCGCCGATCCGGCCGCCACCGAGGCCGAGTACGTCGGCCGGTACCGGGAGGCGTTCTTCAATCCCTACCGCGCCGCCGACGTCGGCCAGGTCGACGAGGTCATCGAGCCGCGCGAGACGCGACCCCGGCTCATCCGGTCGCTCGAGCTGTTGCGGACGAAGGTCCAGCAGAACCCGCCCCGCAAGCACGGCCTGTTCCCGGCCTAGGGCGATGGACGACCTCGTCTTCGGGCTGCAGGTGACGATCCTCGGGATGGGGATCGTCTTCGGCCTGCTGGCGCTGATGTGGGCGCTCCTCACCCTCGTCCTCCGGTTCGAGCACCGCGCCGAGGCTCGCGCGGCGGCTCGCGCCGCAATCGGCGACCTGCCGGGGGCTGCGGTGCCGCCGGTCGCCGCCGGCGAACGCGAGACGCCGCTGGATGCTTCGGCCTCGCAGGGTGCGGTCGCGCCCGGCTCGGTGCGCCTCGTGGGGGCGCCCGCCGACCTCGACCCGGCCCTCGTGGCGGCGATCGGCGTCGTCATCCTCCGCCACACCGAGATGCGGCGCCGCCAGGCCGCGCCGGCGATGCGCAGCTACTGGCCGGGCAGCCTGCTGTTCGCCAGCCGCTGGGTCGCGTCCGGGCGGACCCGCCAGTCGCGGAGCTGGACCCGGAGGGCGAGGTAGCCGATGCGCCGCTACACGGTCACGATCGACGAGCGGACGTGGACGATCGACGTCCACCAGGTTGCCGCCGACCGCTTCCAGGTCAGCGTCGGCGACAGCACGTTCGAGGCGGTCATCGACGAGGAGGGGGACCTGCCCGGGGCGGCGATCTCGCCGGAGATCCCGGTGGCCGTCGAGGCCCGGCCCGCGCCGCTGCCCCGGAGCCACGCGCAGCCGCCGCAGCCGGTCGCGCCGGCGTCCGGCGCCGCGCCCGCCGTACGCGGGGCCGACGTGCTCGCCGCGCCGCTGCCGGGGGTCGTCCTCGAGGTCCACGTCGCCCCGGGCGCCGTCGTCGGGCGCGGCGATCCGCTCCTCGTCATCGAGGCGATGAAGATGCGCAACACGATCCGCGCCCCGCGCGACGCGGTCGTCGCCGAGGTCGTCGTCGAGGCCGGGCAGCCGGTCGGGCCGGGAGATCCGCTCGTCCGTCTCGGGACCGCGACCTGACGCGGGCCTCATGAGCCCGGCCACCATCGACCAGCTCCTGGCGGGGGTCTCGAACCTCTCCTGGCAGTCCCTCGTCATGTTCGCGGTCGCCGGGGTGCTCCTCTACCTGGCGATCGTCCGCGAGTACGAACCCCTGCTCCTGCTGCCGATCGCCGCGGGCTGCCTGCTCGCCAACCTCCCGCTCTCGCCCGTGATCGGCGAGGAGGGCCTCCTCACGATCCTCTACGACGCGGGGATCGAGAACGAGCTCTTCCCGCTCCTCATCTTCATCGGGATCGGCGCGATGACCGACTTCGGACCGCTCCTCGAGAACCCGCGGATGATCCTGCTCGGCGCCGCGGGCCAGTTCGGGATCTTCGGGGTGCTGCTGCTCGCCCTCGTCCTCGGCTTCAGCCGCGAGGAGGCGGCGTCGATCGGCATCATCGGCGCGATCGACGGGCCCACCTCGATCTACGTCAGTGGGATCCTCGCTCCGCACCTCCTGGGGCCGATCACCGTGGCCGCGTACAGCTACATGGCGCTGGTGCCGGTCATCATGCCGCCGATCATGCGGGCGCTCACGAGCCCCGCGGAGCGGCGGATCCGGATGCCGTACGGCGGACAGGCCGTGAGCCGGCGGACGCGGATCCTCTTCCCGATCGGGGTGACGCTGCTGGTCGGGACGCTGGTGCCGTTCGCCACGCCGCTGGTGGGCTCGCTCATGCTCGGCAACCTCATGCGCGAGTCGGGCGTCGTCGAGCGCCTGACGAAGATGTCGCAGAACGAGCTGGCCAACATCGTGACGCTGTTCCTCGGCCTGGCCATCGGGTCGACGATGGTCGGCGAGCAGTTCCTGACGGGGAGCACCCTGGCGATCCTCGGCCTCGGCATCCTTGCCTTCGCCCTCGACACCGCGGCCGGGCTGGTCTTCGCCAAGGGCCTCAACCGGCTCGCCGGGGGGACGTTCAACCCGCTCATCGGGGCGGCCGGCATCAGCGCCTTCCCGATGGCGGCCCGGGTCGTCCAGCGGGTGGCCCAGGAGGAGGACTTCGAGAGCTACCCGCTCATGCACGCGATGGGCGCGAACGCGGCCGGCCAGGTCGCCAGCGTCGTCGCCGGCGGGGTGCTCCTGGCGCTGATGGCCGCAGCCTGACGTTGTGCCGGCGCCGCCGGCCGGTGGCCACGGCAGCAGCCGGGCCCGGCGAGCCCGTCAGGCAACGACGCCGGGCAGATCGCGGTAGCCGCCCTTGCGCCAGGTACCGTCGAGCATGTCGCCCATCGCCCGCGTCAGGAGGTCGGCGAACGCCGGATCGAGGATGTGCATGTCGGCCGCGAGCACGTCGAGGTTCGGGTGCGCCGCGTCGACGCCGGCGGCCACCGTGCGCCACATGAGCGCCGCGTGGCGCGACCACGCCGGGTGCTCCGCGTCGGGCAGCCACGTGGGACCGTCGCCGTTGCCCTCCGCCCAGCCGCGCTCGCGGGTCGCGGTCGCCTCGGGCTGGTCGTACGCGGAGAGGCCGCGGAGGGGCACGATGAACGCCGTGGGGCCGGTGGTCCGGCCCAGGCGAGCGGCGATGAGGCGGGCGACGGCCACGGTCTCCTCCGGCGTCGGCACGATGATCGTGACGCTCGCGTTGTGGAGGTACGGCCGACCCGTGTCACGGTGGCCCGTTCGCCGCCCCGCGGCGATCTCGTCGAGGTAGCGCTGCGGAACGTGCTCCAGGGCGCCGAGCGCGGCTTGGTCGAGCCCGCCTGGGACGACGACCTGGGGGATGCCGACGTCGCCGGCGGCGGTGAGCCGCTCGCCCTCCCAACTGTCCGGGGTCCGGTAGACGCTGCCGAGGTGCCCGCCCATGAGCTCGGCGGTCGTGACGTCGATCAGCGAGGTGATGAGGCCGGACCTGATGAGGTCCTCCATCGTCGCCCCCGGAACGCCCACCGCGTGGAAGACCGCCGTGTCCCAGCCGCGCGCCTCCATGAACGCCGAGCAGCGGGCGACGGTCGGGGTGGTGGAGCCGTACGCGGTGATCGCGCAGAGCGGCCGCGAGCCGGCCGGCACCTCGGGCAGCCTCGCCATCGCCACGACGGCGGCCGCGGCGTTCCCGACTGCCCGCCGGGTGACGACGTTGACCCCCTGCTCGGCCGTCGGGTTGACCATGTAGACGTCCTTGGTGCCGATCCAGCGGCTGATGTCGCTGGCGGCCATGTCGCTGAGCATCACCTTCGGGACGCCGAACGGGAGCGCGCGCATGACCTGCGTGGCGGTGGTCGTCCCGACCGCCCCTGCCCACGAGATGATGCCGTCGCAGCGGCCGGCGGCATGGAGCTCGAGGATCTTTGCGGCGCCCGCGCGGCCGACCAGGTCGATCGCCGCAGCGCGCGGCGCGGCGAACACGTCCTCGATCGGCGTCCCGGTCGTCGCCAGCACCTCGGCCAGGGGGACGTCGGCCCAGTCGACAGCCGCGCCAAGGCTGAGGTCCATGACGAGCGGCTCACCGCCGTGCTCCGCCACCTGCTCGGCGAGGAAGCGCATCTCGGCGCCCTTCGTGTTGCACATGCCGGCGACGACGATGACGGGCCTGCTCTTCATCGGGACCTCCACGGCGGGGAACGGCGGGGATTGACGGCGGCGAGTGACCGGGGCGATTGACGGCGGCGAGTGACCGCGGCGATTGACGGCGGCGAGTGACCGCGGCCCCGGCGGTCAGAGGCCGGCGGCGCGGGCTTCCTATGATGCGGCCTCCGTCGCCGCGTGTGGGCCCGCGGTGCGGGCCGGCCGCGTCGGCACGCGGACGCGGTGGCGCGCCGGCCCGCCATTCCAGGCCGGCTGGTGTTAGAGCCGTCATCGGCGCTCGTGGGGCCCCCTTGCGGCCGGAGCTCCAGCAGGGCTGGCAGGAAGGCCGTCGAGCTGCCCTTCGCCGCCATCGGCAGCGTCGCCGGCGCCCTTCCGCGGACCTAACACCAATCCGGCTGGAATCGGGCCCCGGGCCGCCCGCGGCCGTGGGCCGGCTGCGAACGCACGCGCTGGCTGCGGCCGTGCCGTTGCTGGGGCCTCACACGTGGATGCGGCGGCCGTGCGGTGGCTGCGGCCGCACGCACGGCTGCGGCCGACGTGGCCACCCACCGCCGGCCCGCCACGCCCGCCGACCCACCGCCGGTCCCGCCACGCCCCCTGCGGCCGCGCGCCGGTATCCTTGCGCCATGCGATTGAGCCACCTCTTCTTCACGACCCTCCGCGACGATCCCGCCGACGCGGAGATGCCCAGCCACCGCCTCCTCGTGCGGGCCGGCTACGTCCGCCAGCTCGGCGCCGGGATCTACTCGCTCCTGCCGCTCGGGTTCCGCGTCAGCCGCCGCGTCGAGCAGGTCATCCGCGAGGAGATGGACCGGATCGGCTGCCAGGAGATGGAGATGCCGGTCGTCCACCCGGCCGACCTGTGGAAGGAGACCGGGCGCTGGTACCAGATCGGCCCGGAGATGGCTCGCTTCAAGGACCGCGGCGGGCGCGACATGGTCCTCGCGATGACGCACGAGGAGGTCGTCGCGAGCCTGCTTGCCGACCTGGTGAAGAGCTACCGCCAGCTCCCGATGATGGTCTACCACTTCCAGACGAAGTTCCGCGATGAGCCCCGCTCGCGCGGCGGCCTCATCCGGGTCCGCGAGTTCGTCATGAAGGACTCCTACACCTGCGATCTCGACGAGGCCGGCCTCGACGAGGCCTACGAGAAGCACTACGAGGCGTACACCCGGATCTTCGAGCGCCTCGGCCTTCAGGCCATCCCGGTCGCCTCCGACGTCGGGATGATGGGCGGCAGCCAGGCCCACGAGTTCATGGTCCTCAACCAGTACGGCGAGGACGTGCTCGTGATCTGCGAGACGTGCGGCTTCGCCGCCAACCGCCAGGTGGCCAGGGTCCGCGTCTCGGAGCCGCCGACGGCGCCCCGGCTGCCCCTCGAGGAGGTCGCGACGCCCGGGACCACGACGATCGCCAGCCTGGCCGACTTCCTCGGGGTCAGCCCCGAGGAGACCGCGAAGGCCGCGTTCTTCGTCGACGGCGATGGCCGCCTGATCACCGCGATCGTGCGCGGCGACATGGAGGTGAACGAGACGAAGCTGGCCAACGCCACGTCGGCGCGG
The DNA here is from genome assembly GCA_963736545.1 of uncultured Chloroflexia bacterium. GTDB lineage: Bacteria > Chloroflexota > Limnocylindria > Limnocylindrales > CSP1-4 > CTSoil-043. The sequence continues at coordinate 1,059,839 of CAVTPA010000001.1, read as the reverse complement.
GCGCTCCGGCCGGCCCAGGTCGAGGAGATCCGGGCGACCGGGATGGAGCCCGGCTACGGCAGCCCGATCGGCGCGCGGGGCGCGTTCGTCGTCGTCGACGACCTCGTCGCCCGATCCTCGAACCTCGTCGCCGGCGCCAACCGCGAGGGCTTCCACTACCGCAATGTCAACGTCGGCCGCGACTACGAGCCGGACCTCGTCGCCGACCTCTCGAGCGCCCGTGAGGGCGACGGCTGCCCGACCTGCGGCGCCGCGGTCATCCTGCGCAACGGGATCGAGGTCGGCAACATCTTCAAGCTCGGCACGAAGTACACGACCGCCCTCGGCGCGACGTACCTCGGCGAGGACGGGATGGAGCACCCGATCGTCATGGGCTCGTACGGGATCGGCGTCGGGCGGGCCCTCGCCTGCGTCGTCGAGGCCCATCACGACGAGAAGGGGATCGTCTGGCCGGCCGAGGTCGCGCCGTACGCGGCCCACCTCGTCACCCTGGCCGCGGCGAAGGACCCCCGGGTGACGGAGATTGCCCAGGGCCTCCACGACCGGGCGCTCGAGGCCGGCCGCGAGGTCATCTGGGACGACCGCGACGAGTCGCCCGGCGTGAAGTTCACCGACGCCGAGCTGATGGGCATGCCGCTCCTCGTCACGATCAGCCCGCGCTCCCTGGCCGCCGGCGGTGCCGAGGTGACGGTCCGGGCGACCGGAGAGCGGACGGTCGAGTCGCTCGAGGCCGTGGAGGCGCGGCTCCTGGCCTAGGCCGGGGCCGGGCCGAAGCGGACGGGCAGGCGTGGGCGCGGCCCTCGAGATCGGCGCCCTGGCGGCCCTCGTCGCTGCCGCGCTGCTGCTCCTCGCCGCCGTGCTCCAGCGGCGGGGCGGTGCGCGGTCCGCTACGGGTCACGCCACCGGCACCGCTGCGGCCCGCGCGGCAGAGGCGGAGGCGGAGGCGCGGGCGGCCGACGACCGCGCCCGGGCCGCGCTGCGCGACGCGGCACTCCTCGCCGAGCTCGTGGGCGTCGGAGTGGCGCGGATCACCCCGGATCTCACCGTGACGGCGGCCAACGAGGCCGCCCACCGGCTCCTCGACCGGCGGCCGGGGGCGATGCCCGGCAAGAGTGCGCTGGAAGCGTTCACCGATCATCGCGTCGAGGAGATCGTGCTGACCGCCCTCGAGACGGGGTCGGCCGTGGGTGAGCTCACGGTCCGCACGGCGGAGGCGCCGACCATCCTCGTCCGCGCCCGACGGACGCTGTCGGGCGACGCCTGGCTGGTCCTCGAGGACGTATCGGAGCTGCGCCGCCTGCAGCGCATCCGGGTCGAGTTCATCGACAACCTCGGGCACGAGCTGCGGACGCCGCTCACCACGGTGAGCATCCTCGCCGAGACGCTGGCCGCCGACGCGGCGTCGCTGCCGCCGAAGGCCGCCGAGCGCGTGGCGAAGATCGAGGTCGAGACCGGGCACCTGGTCCAGATGGTCAACGAGCTGCTCGACCTGGCCCGAATCGAGTCCGGGACGGCGGGCCTCGTCGTCGAGGACCTCGACCTCTCCCGCCTCGCCGAGGCGACGACCGAGCGGCTCCGCCTGTTCGCCGACCGACAGGGCGTCGCCCTCGTCGTGGAGGCGCCGCCCGCCGTCCCCGCGGTGCGGGGCGACGCCGAGCGCCTCGGCCAGGCCCTCCTCAACCTGCTCCACAACGCGGTGAAGTTCAGCCCCGTCGGCTCGGTCGTGACCGTGCGGGTCACGCCGACCGAGTCGCGGGTCGTGGTCGCCGTGGAGGACCACGGCCAGGGGATCCCCCGGAACGACCTGCCGCGGATCTTCGAGCGCTTCTACAAGGTCGACCGGGCCCGCACGCGGATCGCCGGCGGCACCGGCCTCGGGCTCTCGATCGCCCGGCACATCGTCGAGGCCCACGGGGGCCGCATCTGGGCCGAGTCCGAGGAGGGGTCCGGGTCGACGTTCTCGTTCGCCATCCCGGTCACCGGGCCGGACCTGCGGGCGACGCCGGGGGGCTGACGATGCTCCTGCTGGCCCACCGGGGCGATCATCGCCGGGCGCCGGAGAACACGCTCGCCGCCTTTGCAGCCGCGCTCGCGATCCCCGGGGTCGACGGCCTGGAGCTCGACGTCCGGGCGTCCGCGGACGGGGTGGCGGTCGTCCTGCACGACGCGACGCTGACCCGCGTCCAGGGGCGCCGCAGCCGTGCGTCGCGGCTGACCGTCGATGAGCTGGCGGTGCACGGCGTCCCGACGCTGGCCGCCGTGCTGGGTGCCTGCCCGCCGGGCGCGTTCCTCGACGTCGAGCTCAAGGAGGACCTCGGCGAGGTCGCGCTGGCGCCGATCCGGGCGGCACGCGGGATCCCGGGCGGCGAGGTTGACCGCATCGTCGTCTCGTCGTTCGACAGGCGCGCGCTCGCGACGGTCCGACGGCTCGAGCCGGGTTGGCCGACGTGGCTCAACACGGCCTGGCTGAGCGACCGGGCGATCCGGCTGGCCGTCGAGCTCGGCTGTGCGGGCATCGCCGCCGAGTGGCACCGGATCGACGGGCGCCGGGCCGAGCGGGTCCGCGGCGCCGGCCTCGAGCTGGCGGCCTGGACGGTGCGCGATCCGGCCGTGCGCGACCGCCTGACGGCGCTCGGCGCCGCGGCGGCCTGCGTCGAAGGGTCGGCGCTGCCGGAGTAGGGGACCGGGAGGCGGCGCTGCCTACCCGCAGCAGGATCCGCCGGGAGCGCACGTGCCGGCATCGCCGAGCGGAACCAGCCCGTCGGCCGGCAGCGCGCGAGCCGTCGCCAGGGCGGCGCTCGCGGCCCGGGAGGCCGCCGCGGAACCGTCGGCGTCCGCGGCCGAGCCGGAGCCGGGCCGCACGCCGCGCACGATCGCGCCGTACATCCCGTCGCCAACCGCGTGCGTCGGGACGATCTCGATCTTGGCAAGCCCGGCACCGGCCATCCCGGCGGCGTACTCCCCGAACGAGAGCGCACCGGCGATGCAGCCCGCGTGGTCGCCGCGGGCGGCCCGGTCGTCGGGCGTGAGCGCGTCGTCGGCGACGACGTCGCTGATGCTGACGCGGCCGCCGGGTCGCAGGACCCGTGCGATCTCGGCGAAGACCCGCGCCTTCGCCGTGGACAGGTTGACGACGCAGTTGCTGATCACGACGTCGACCGACGCGTCGGGAAGCGGGATCGCCTCGATCTCGCCCTCGAGGAACCGGACGTTCTCGACGCCGGCGGCCGCGGCGTTGCGCCGGGCGAGCGCCAGCATCTCCGTGGTCATGTCGACGCCGTAGGCAAACCCGGTGGGACCGACGCGGGCCGCCGCCAGGAAGACGTCGATGCCGCCGCCGGACCCCAGGTCGAGCACGACCTCGCCCGGGCGCAGGTCGGCGAGGGCGGTCGGGTTGCCGCAGCCGAGGCTCGCGGCGACCGCGTCCTCGGGCAGGGGCGCGAGCTCGACGGCGTCGTACAGCCCGGGACCGAAGACGGGATCGGCGACGGCCGACGGGCCCGCAGCAGCCGCCGCCGTCGAGCACGGCCAGCGCGGCCCGGGCGTAGTGGTCGCGAACCTCGTCGCGGACGGTGTCGTTCATCGGTTGCTCCGGGGGTGGTGCAGGGTTGAGTGCCATGCAGATGCTAGGCGGTGGCGCGGTCGGCCGCGCCGGGGCGTGCGCCGCGCAGGCGCGACACGTAGGGTCGTCCGGCAGCAGCGGGCGATCGCCTCGAGCAGGCGTGCCGCGCGCCTGCGCTCCATGCGGGCGGGCGACGCTTCGAGAGCGCGCTCGCGGCGCGCAACCTCGGCGAGGATCACGGTCTGGAAGGTCATGGCGGGTGCCTCGGGTGTGGTGGGCTCGACGTCGGCAATGTGGCACATATATCGAGCGTTGTCAATATAGAACGTTGTCGATACCATGCCGATCATGGCCAAGTCGTCCGACCCCGACGTCCGTCTCCTCGCGGCGCTTGCCGACCCGGCCCGGCTGGCGATCGTCCGGCAGCTCGCCTCGGACGAGACCGTCTGCGCGTGCGACTTCAGCGCCTGCAACGACCTCTCGCAGCCGACCGTCTCGCACCACCTCCGCGTCCTCCGCGAGGCGGGCCTGATCCACGGCGAGCGGCGGGGGACGTGGATCTGGTACCGCCTCGACCCCAGCGTTGCCGACCGGCTCGCGGCGATCGCCGGCGAGCTCGCCCCCGGCGCCCCGCGCCCGGCGACCGCTCTCGGCGGCCCCGCGGAGGCCACCCGCCGCCGGTTGCCCGTCGTGCAGCCCGGGATGCCGGCGCCCGCGGGATCGACGCGGTGACCCGCCTTCGCGTCGCCACGCTCAACCTCCGCAACCTCGCGGACCGCTGGGAGGAGCGCCTGCCGCTCCTCCTCGCCGACACCGCCGCGCTGCGACCGGACCTGCTCGGCCTCCAGGAGGTCGTCTACCCGATGCAGCAGGACCGCCTGCTCGCCGCGGCGACGCCCGACGAGCACGCGATCCACCGCGGCTGGGCCGGGCGACCGGAGTACGGCAACAGCCTGCTCGTTCGGGAGCCCCTCGCCGCGACGGGACCCGCGGAGCGCCTCGACCTGGGCCACGCCCGGTCGGCCCACCGCGTCGTCGTCGGCGTTCCCGGTGGGGCACACCGTCGTCGTCGCCGTCACCCACCTCCACCACCTCGTGCCCGACGCCGCGCTCCGGGACGAGCAGGCCGCCGCCGTGGTCGGCTGGCTCGACGCAGCCCCGCCGGCGACGGCGCAGGTCCTGATGGGGGACTTCAACGCCGACCCGACGGAGCCGGCCTATGCCCGGATCCGAGCCGGCGGGTTCCGCTCCGCGTTCGCCGAGGCGACCGGCGCCGAGCCCGCCGTCACGTGGCCGTCGGGCCTCCAGGGGCCGGCGATCGACACCGACGGCGACCCGTCGTGCCTCGACTACGTCTTCGTCCGGGGCGACGCCCGCGTCCTCGACGCGCGCCTGTGGGCCGATCGCCCGGCGGCCCACGATCCCGGTCTCTACCCGTCCGACCACTACGGGATCGTGGCGACCGTCGAGATCGCCTGATCCTCTCGGGTGGGTCCCCGCCACGGCGGCGGCCGGGACCTCGGAGGGCGTTCTAGGGACCTCGTGCCCGCGGGTTCGTGACGCTCGGCACCCGCGACACCACATCGCATGGTGAGATATTCAGCGCATGGAGAGGCTCCACTCGCCGAGGTCGTCCCGTGTCGGCCCGGCGTCCCCGGCGGCGCCGAGCGGCGTGAGGATGCCGAGATGACCGAGAGGACGATCCGTGCCTGACGACCTCGAGACGACCGTCGACAAGTTCATCTTCAAGGTCGCGACCGACCGTCTCTACAGCCCCGCGGGCGTCTGGGCCCGTGCGGACGGTGACCGGGTCCGCGTCGGCGTGACCGACTTCGTCCAGCAGCGCAGCGGCGACGTCGCCTTCGCGGAGGTGCGGTCGGCGGGAACGACCGTCGCGACGGGCGACGAGGTGGCGGTGATCGAGACGATCAAGGCGAACGTCGAGGTGCCCTCTCCGGTCGGAGGCACCGTGGTCGAGGTGAACCCGGCGATGGAGCTGTCGCCCGAGCTCGTCAACCAGGATCCGTACGGCGACGGATGGCTCGCCGTCGTCGAGGCCTCCGACTGGCCGAAGGATCGCGCCGCGCTGCTCGACCCGCAGGCCTACTTCGACGCTCATGCGCCGCCAGGCGGAAGCAGGAGGCGAAGAAGCCGTGAGCCCGCAGGATCGCAACGTCGTGGTCGTGCCGTGCAGCGGCATCGGCAAGACGTACGGCACGGTCAGCCGCGAGGCCGCCTACGAGGTCACGCGAGGACTCGCGACCCGAGACGACCGACCTCGTGGCCCTCTCGCTCCTGGTCCTCGGCGACGAGGAGGCCCGGGCCGCCGTCAGGGCGCATCCGGCGGTGACGATCGACGGCTGCAAGCTCGCCTGCGCCGCGAAGATGGTGCAGGAGAGCGGGGGGCAGGTCGCCCGGGGCATCGCGGTGCTCGACGTGTACCGGCGAAACCGCGAGCTCAAGCCCGAGGGCATCGCCGAGCTGAACGAGGGCGGCCTGCTGCTCGCCCACGCCGTCGCGGAGGAGATCGCCGCCGTCGTCGACGACATCCGCGCCGACGAGGAGGGCTCGACCCATGCCTGACCTGCCGGGCCGCAAGGTCGGGATCGTCGCCTGCTCGGGCGAGGAGCTGGCCGAGGGCACGGTCACGCGCCTGGCCGCGCTTCGCGTGCTGGAGCAGCTGCGCCCGCGCGAGACGGTGACGATCTGCCTGCCGCTCTTCCTTGCCGGCGGAGAAGGGGACCGGGCGTTCGCCCGCTTCTACCCGACCATCGCGCTCGACGGCTGCGAGAAGCGCTGCGCGGCTCGCGCCACCGAGCAGCTCTCGGGCAAGCCCGCCGCGAGCGTCGTCGTGAGCGACCTGCTGGCCGAGCATGGGCTCGGCCGCCCGCAGGGCGCGCGGCGCCTGGACGCGGCCGGCCGGCAGGCCGTCGAGGTCACCGCCGACCGGGTCGCCGGCCTCGTCGACGAGCTCCTCGGCGGGCAGTGGAACCGGCGGAGCGGAACCTTCGTGGAGGCAGGGACGGCGGCGCCCTCGGCCCAGCCCGAGGCCGCGTCCCCGGCCGGCTGCGCCTGCGGGTCCGGGATTCCGGTGCAGACGGTGGACGTGGACGGCCGGGCGGTGTCGCTCGCTGCCCTGCCGCTCATCTTCGAGCAGTTCCGCGGCGCCGGGAAGGCGCCCGGGGCCGACGTGACGAGGGAGCTGCTCGCGACCGTGAAGATCTACAACGACATTGCGGCCGGCACGGACGACGAGCTTGCGGCCGCGCTGGGGCGCGAGTACGCCGCCTTCTGTGCCCGGGCGGCGAGCGCGCCATGAGCCGCACGGCCACGTACCACACGGACGTGAGCTGGACCGGCGAGCACCGGGGGCAGATCACGCTGGGCAACGGCCCGGAGATGCCGTTCTCCGCCCCGCCCGACGCGCGAGGGACATCCGGGCGTGCTGACGCCCGAGGACGCGTTCGTGGCCGCGGCGAACACGTGCGTGATGATGATGTTCATCTGGGCGACCGAGCGGTTCCGGCTGGACCTGCAGTCGTACGACTGCCGGGCCGAGGGCACGAAGCTCATCGAGCTCGACCGGACCGAGACGTTCACGCACCTGCGCCTGTGGCCGCGGATCGTCATCCGCGCGGGGGCGGAGGCGCCGGCCGTCGTCGAGGCCCGCGCCCGGCGCGCCCTCCAGTCGGCCCGGAAGTACAGCCTGGTGGCCAACTCGGTGAAGTCCGAGATCGTCGTCGAGCCGACGATCGAGATCCTGGCCTGATCGCGTGGAGATGCTCCTCCTCCTGACGCCGCTCCTCTTCGGCCTGTCGTTCCTTTCGGGGATGCTCGGCCTCGGCGTCGCCTTCATCGCGATCCCGGTCCTCGGCCTGTTCGGCTACGACCTCATCAACGAGATCCAGCCGTGGGCCCTGCTGCTCAACGGCCTGACCGCGATCAGCGCGGCGATCGCCTTCTGGCGCAAGGGGATGGTCGACAAGCGGGGCGCGCTCATCCTCGTGACGATCACGACGATCGGGGCCCCGCTCGGCGTGTGGCTCGTCCAGTTCGCCACCGTCGACCTCATCTGGTGGCTCTACGTCGGCGTCCTCCTCTTCCTCGCGGCCCGGCATGGTGATGCCGAAGGGCGCCTCGACGGAGATCGTCGCCGAGATCACCGACCGCAACCGGGCGAAGGCGGCCGGGGCTGCCGTCCCGATCTCCGTCTTCGCCGGCTTCCTCGGCGTCGGCCCCGGCTTCCTCCTCATGCCGACCCTCACGCTCGTCGGCTACTCGGCCCGCCTCGCCGCCGCCACGAACTCCGTCGCAGTGACGCTGCCCTCCTTCTCGGCGTTCGCCACCCACCTCCCGACCGCGACTTTCGACTGGCCGACGGTCATCGTGACCTCGATCGCCGCGGTGATCGGGGCCTGGCTCGGCGCCCGGTTCACGGCCGGCCGGGTGAAGAGCGCCACGCTCTCCCGCATCTTCGCGGTCGCCCTCGTCGCGCTGGCGATCCAGCGCGCCTGGATCCTCGTCTCGTGAGCACGCACGTGGGTTCCGGCGCCCGGGCGACCATCGTCCGCGTCGCCGAGGACGGGCGGCTGTCGCTCCCGCCCGAGGTTGCGCAGCGCATCGGCCTCGTGGCGGGCGCCACGATCCGGGTCGATCTCGCCGGCAACGGGATCAAAGTGGGCCGCTCGACGGCGAGCCTGGCCCGTGTCTATGTCGAGCCGACGAACCTCTGCAACCTGCAGTGCGTGACGTGCATCCGCAACGTCTGGGACGAACCACCGGGCCGGATGTCGGGCGAGACGTTCGCCCGCGTCATGGGCGGCGTCTCGGCCGTGTCGCCCCGTCCCACGGTCTTCTTCGGCGGCTTCGGCGAGCCCTTCGCCCACCCGGACATCCTCGGGATGATCGCGGCGGCCAAGGCGACCGGCGCCGCGGTCGAGCTGATCACGAACGGCACGGCCCTCGACGAGGAGACATCCCGGGAGCTCGTTCGCCTTGGGCTGGATCGTCTGTGGGTGTCGATCGACGGGGCCTCCCCGGAGAGCTACGCGGACGTCCGCCTTCGCGACGCGCTGCCCGAGGTCCTCGAGAGCCTCGGCCGCCTCGCGCACCTGCGGGAGACGAACCGCCACCTCCTGCCCCGGATCGGGATCGCCTTCGTGGCGATGAAGCGCAATGTCGCCGACCTGCCGGAGGTCGTCCGCCTCGCCGCGCGGGTCGGGGCCGACACGATCTCGGTCAGCAACGTCCTGCCCCACACGCCCGAGATGAGCGAGCAGATCCTCTACGGCGAGACGATCTCGGTCGGCGCCGTTCCGGCATCGCCGTGGGCGCCCGAGGTTCTGCTCCCGCGGATGAACTGGAAGGACCCCGCGGTCGCCGGCCTCGCCGGGCTTCGCGAGCGCAGCGCTCCCCTCGGCAGCGTCGAGGGCTGGGACGACCCGACAGGCGTCTGCCCGTTCATCGAGCGGGGGAGCGTCTCGGTCCGCTGGGACGGCGAGGTGAGTCCCTGCCTTCCGCTGCTCCACACCCACCTCGGGTACCTGGACTTCCGACCCCGGACCAGCCACGCCTACTCGGTGGGAAACGTGAGCGATCGCGGCCTGATCGAGCTGTGGGACGACCCGTCGTACGTGGCGCTCCGGGAGCGGCTCCAGGCCTTCGACTTCGCCCCGTGCACCGTCTGCAACAGCTGCGACATGGCCGACGAGAACGTCGAGGACTGCTTCGGCAGCACGTCTCCTGCCTGTGGCGGCTGCCTCTGGGCCCAGGGGTTCATCCAGTGTCCATAGCCGCGCCGGCGGGACGCGCTGCCTGCCTCTCGCGGATCGCCGACGCACCCCGACGCGCGCGGGCCGGCGGCCGGCCCTCCCCCCGCCACATGGAGTCCCCTCATGCCGACTGAGCTGCCGGTCCTCGACCTTCGCATGAACCTCTCGGCGCCGGACGTCCGCGACGCCGTGGCGGTCGCCGCGATCCTCGCCGATCCGACACGAGCGAGCATTCTCCGGATGCTCCACGACGGGCCGGTCTGCGTCTGCGAGATGGCGTCCGCCCTGGGCTCCCGGGAGAACAACGTCAGCAACCACCTCTCGAAGCTCCGCGACGCGGGCCTCGTGCGGGCGAGCCGCTACGAGGCCGACACGCGCCGTGTCTATTACGAGCGGGACGACGCCGCTTCGCAGCGGGCGCTGGCCGCGATTGGGCAGCTGCTCGGATGACAGGAGCCGCCGTCGGGCATCTGCCGAGACCCGCGACGAAGGCGCTCACACACACCGCGCATGGAGGTCGAACACGCATGACGAAGATCGAAGTCCTCGGCTCCGGCTGCCCCAACTGCAAGCGGCTGGAGGCGAACGCCCGCGAGGCGGTGACGATGGCCGGCGTCGAGGCCGAGGTCGTCAAAGTCACCGACCCCGCGGAGATCGCCGCTCGTGGCGTGCTCTCGACTCCCGGCCTCGTCATCGACGGCAGGCTGGTCAGCGCGGGCAGGATCCCGTCTGCCGGCGACATCGCGGCCTGGTTGGGCGAGTAGGCAGCGCTCCGCCGCAGCGCGCCCCCGCGGCGGCTCAGCCGCGCAGGAGCTCCGGCGGCAGGAGCCAGCGCAGCTCGCCGGCACCGGGCTCGAGGGGGAGCTCCACGTCGACCCGGGCCAACGTCCCCTTCCGCATCGGGATCGGCGCCCCGACGAGCTCCGACACCAGCTCGGAGAAGTCGGGGTCGTGGCCGACGAGGAGGGGCCGGCGTGGGTCGCCCGCGTCGCCCAGGATCCGCTCGACGATCGCGAGGTCGAGCGGCTCTCCGAGGCGGGCATCGCGTCGCACGTCGCCGCCGAGGACGTCGGCGACGATCTCGGCCGTCTCCCGGGCGCGCACGAGGGGCGACGTCAGCACGGCATCGGGAGCGAACCCGGCCGCGGCGAGCAGCCGGCCGAGGCGCTCCGCCTGGCGCCTGCCCTTCTCGGTGAGCGGCCGCAGGTCGTCGTCGCCGGTCCACCCGGCCGCGTCGCCGGCGTGGGCGTGCCGCAGGAGGCACAGCTCCACGACGCCCGCCGCCCGGAGGATCACGACGCCGTCGCCTGTTCGGCGAGGAGGTCCGCCGCCAGCGACGACATCCGGGCACCGATCGCGTCGCGGACGGCCCGGAACGCGGCGAGCCGCTCCGCCTCCGTCCCCGGCGCGGCGGCCGGGTCAGGGAAGCCCTCGTGGGCCGTGCGCCGCGCCCCCGGCACGACCGGGCACGCCTCGCGGGCGTTGTCGCAGACCGTGAGGACGAGGTCCCACGGCTGGTCGACCATCTCGGCGATCCCCTTCGAGCGCGCCCCCGACCAGTCGATCCCGACCTCCGCGAGAGCAGCCACGGTGAGCCGGTGAACCCCGGCCGGTTGCGTCCCGGCGGACGCCGCCGTCACCCCGGGAATTCGCGCGAGGAACGCCTCGGCCATCTGGCTCCGGGCGGCATTGCCGGTGCAGACCACAAGGATTCGCACCGGGCTCGTCACGGGTTGAGGTCCTCCCGTTGGCCCGAGGAGACGAACACGACGTCCTCGGCGATGTTCGTGATGTGGTCGCCGATCCGCTCCATGTAGCGGGCGGCGATCAGCAGCCGCATCGCCCGCTCGGCGTTGTCGGGGCTCGCCTGCGCGAGCTCGAGGAGACGATCAAAGGTCCGGTGGTAGAGCGCGTCGATCTCGTCGTCGTGCGTCGCCACCTCCCGGGCGGCCGCGGCGTCGCCGTCGACGAGGGCCCGGATCGTGTCCGCGAGAAACTGGGCGGCGATTCGGCCCATCTCGGGGATCGCGAGGTTACCCTCGAGCGACGGCTGCGGCGTCAGCTCCCGGGCGCGTTTGGCGACGTTGGCGATCGAGTCGCCGATCCGCTCCAGCTCGGCGGCGATCCGGTCGAGCGCGAGCAGGAAGCGGAGGTCGCGGGCGACCGGCTGCTGGGTGGCGATCGTGAGAACGATGTGGTCCATCGCCACGAGCTGGAGGGCGTTGATCTCCTCGTCGCCTTCGATGACGGCGAGCGCCTTCGCGTCGTCGTGCGTCTCGAGAGCGTCGACGGTCAGGCGGATCCGCTCCTCGATGATGCTGCCCATTCGGAGGAGGACGTCCTTGATGATCCGCTCCTCCTTGTCGAGCGGACGGCGGGCCAGGTGGCCGACGGGTTCGGGGATGTCGCCCTCGACCTCCCGCAGGATCTCCTCGACCACGCGGTCGATGGTCGGCTCGAGCCGCGGGTCTCGCTCGGTCACGTGCTCCTCCTTCGGCTCAGCCGAACCGACCGGACACGTAGTCCTCGGTCATCTGGTTCTTCGGGTTCGTGAAGATCTGGGCCGTCGGACCCTGCTCCACGATGTAGCCGGCTCGATCATCGTCCATGTTGAGGAAGACGGTGAAGTCCGACGCCCGCGCGGCCTGCTGCATGTTGTGGGTCACGATGATGATCGTGTACTTCTCCTTCAGCTCCGCCATCAGCTCCTCGATCTGGAGCGTGGACCTCGGGTCGAGGGCGGAGCACGGCTCGTCCATGAGGATCATGTCCGGCTCGGTCGCGATGGCCCGGGCGATGCACAGCCGCTGCTGCTGACCGCCGGACAGGGCGAGCCCCGAGGCGTCGAGCTTGTCCTGCACCTCGTTCCAGAGGGCCGCGCGGCGCAGGCACGACTCGACCAGCTGGTCCATGTCGCCCTTCATCCCGGTGATGCGGGGGCCGAAGGCGATGTTGTCGTAGATCGACTTGGGGAACGGGTTGGCCTTCTGGAAGACCATCCCGATCCGCCGCCGGACTTCCACCGGGTCGACGTAGTCCGCGTACAGGTTCTCGCCGTGGAAGAGAATCTCTCCCTCGACGCGCGCGGACGGGATGAGGTCGTTCATCCGGTTGATGGAACGGAGGAGCGTGGACTTGCCGCAGCCGGACGGCCCGATGAGCGCGGTGATGCGGTTCTTCGGGATGTCGAGGGACACGTCCTTCACGGCCCGGAACGCACCGTAGTAGAGGTGGACGTTGCGGAGCGACACCGCGGTCGGCAGCGACGCCATGTCCTCGTCGAGCGCCATGTTGGCGCCGGCGTCGATCGCCTCGCGCCCGATCCGGACGTCGAGGCTCGGCTGGGTCTGGGTCTCGACGGTCACGGGATCTCCCTGGGGGGTGCGCTCGTTCTCTACCACGACTTCTGGTACCGGTTTCGGAGGAGGATGGCGAGGGTATTGAAGAAGAGGGTGATGACGAGGAGGGCGATGATCGCCGCCGACGTCAGCGCCCGGAACTCCTCCTGCGGCTTGCGGGCCCAGTCGTACACCGTCATCGGCAGGACGGTGTAGGGGCCGGTGAGGAGGCTCTCGAGCCCGCCCGGGCTCGCGTAGGTGCCGAGGATCGCCCCGGCCAGGAGGAGCGGAGCGGTCTCGCCGAGGGCGCGGGCGAGGGCGAGGATCGTGCCGGTCAGGATGCCCGACCGGGCGGCCGGGAGGACGAGCCGGCTCGTCACCTGCCAGCGGCTCGCGCCGACGCCGTAGCCGCCCTCGCGCAGCGTCCGCGGCACGGCCCGCAGCGCCTCGGCCGAGGTGATGATGACGATCGGCAGGATCAGCGCGGTGAGCGTCATCGCCCCCGCGATGATGTTGCGCCCGCTGTTCGGGAAGCCGAGGAAGGCGAAGAAGGCAACGAAGACCGTCAGGCCGAGCAGCCCGTAGACGATCGATGGGACGCCGGCGAGGTTGCGGATGTTGATGTTGATGAACCGCGTGAGCTTGTTGTCCGGCGCGTATTCCTCGATGTAGACGGCCGTGAGGATCCCGAGCGGGAAGCAGAACAGGCTGACGAGGATCCCGATGAGGATCGAGCCGAGGATCCCCTGGCCGATGCCGGCCTCGGCCGGGTTCGACGACAGGCCGGACGTGAGGAAGTCGAGGCCGCGCTCCTGGTAGACGGGCAGGCCGCGGGAGAGCTGGTCGATGAGGAGGAAGACGAGGATCGCCAGGGTGGCGATGATCGAGCCGAGCAGGAGGAGAGCGAAGATCAGCCCGCGCCAGTCGCGGCCGTGCCCGGCGAGGGCGCGCTGGACGGCGACGGTCGTGACGGAGGGGTTCGACGACGCGGCCATCGGGCGCCTCAGTAGGTCTGCCGGACGCGCCGCACGAACGCGTCGCCGGCCACGTTGAGGACCAGGGTGATCACGAAGAGCAGGAGCCCCACGAAGAAGAGGCTCTGGAAGGCGGCGTTGTCGCCGGCCACCTGGTCCGAGCCGGTGGCGAGCGCGGCCATCGCCGCGGTCATCGTCTGGCCCGGCTCGAAGGGGTTCACCGAGAACAGCGAGCCGCCCGACGCGCCGGCGGCGATGGCCACGACCATCGTCTCGCCGACCGCGCGCGAGATGCCGAGGATGAGGGCGGCCACGATGCCGGAGACGGCCGCGGGCAGCACGACGCGGGTTGCCGTCGTCACCCGCCGCGCCCCCAGGCCGTACGAGGCCTCGCGGAGCGACTGCGGGACGGCTTTCATCGAGTCCTCGGAGATCGTCGCGACGAGGGGGATCGTGAGGACCCCGACGGCGATCGCGGCGGCGGCCAGGTTGAATCCCTTGGCGCTGGGAACGAGCGTCTGGACGATCGTGGGGTTGATGAAGGTGAGGGCGAAGAATCCGAGGACGACGCTCGGGATGCCGGCGAGGATCTCCAGGATCGGCTTGACCGTACCGCGGGTCCGCGGGCTGGCGTACTCGGAGAGGTAGATCGCCGACAGGATCCCGATCGGCCCGGCGATGAGCATCGCGATGCCGGTCACGAGCAGCGTGCCGACGAAGATCGTCGCGATGTCGAACATCCCGCGGCGCGGGAACCAGCCCGGCGCGACCAGCTGGGAGAGATCGATCTTCGCCAGGAACTCCACGGCCTGCTCGAAGACGGTGAAGATGATGAACACCGTGATCACGACCGAGACGAGCGCGGCGGCGAAGAACAGCCTGCCGATCCAGGCCTCGCGGGCCCGACGGGCGCGGCTGCCGACCAGCGGGCTGGAGGCGCCCGGCGCGGATGCGGTCATCGACGTGAACCCTCCCGAGAGCGGAGTCTAGCGAGATGCGGCGACACCGGCCGGGCCTCCGAGCTGGCCCGGCCGGTGTCGCTCGCGGAGGAGAAGCTAGCGGGCGTCCCAGGCGGCCCGCGTCGCGTCGAGCTCCTCGGCGGGGAGATTCACGTACGGCACGGTCTGGAGGACGGTCTCGATCGTGCCCTCGGCCAGGTAGAAGTCGACGTAGGCGGCAACTGCGGCGTTCTCGGCGGCCTTGGCCTTGTTCACGTAGATGAACAGGGGCCGGGAGATCGGGTAGCTGCCGTCCGAGACGGTCTCGGCATTCGGCTCGACGCAGGTCCCGTTGGCATCCTTGCTGACCGGGATCTCGCGGACGGTGTCGGCGTTCTCTTCGGCGAACGCGAGGCCGACCCAGCCGAGCGACGTCTCGCTGCCCTGGATGCCCTCGATGATCACGTTGTCGTTCCCGGAGCTCTGGTAGTCGGGCCGGACCGGCAGCGGGTCGCCTTCGCTGTCGACCTGCCCGCGCTCCTTGGCGATGCCCGCGATCACGAGCTCGTTGAAGGAGTCGAACGTGCCGGACTCCTCGCCGGGACCGGTGATCACGAGGGCGGCGTCCGGCAGGACCGTGCTCGAGCCGAGCTCCGCCGCGATCGCCGTGCCGTCGGACCACTTCGCGAAGCCGGTCGACTCCGGACCGACGAGGGCGTAGATGTCGGCGAAGCTCAGGCAGGCCACCGCCGTGTTGTCGACGTTCGTGAGGACCGTGAGGCCGTCGTAGGCGATCTTCAGCTCGACGTACTCGATGCCGTTCTCGGCGCACGTCGCGGCTTCCTCGTCCTTGATGGCGCGCGAGGCGTCGGAGATGTCGGTCTCGCCTGCGCAGAAGCGGGCGAAGCCGTCACCGGTGCCGGGTCCCTCGACCTGGAAGAAGAAGTCGGGGTTGTCGGCCTTGAGGAGCTCGGCGACCCGCGCCGAGATCGGCTCGACGGTGGAGCTGCCGGAGACTTCGATGGAGCCGGAGATGCCGCCGGAACCGTTGCCGCCCGGGACCTGGGTGGCGGGCGCGTCGGTGGCGGCGCCGCCGCAGGCGGCGACCGCGAAGGCCGCGACGAGGGCGAGGGCGCCGATGCGCTTCGGGGATGCGATGGTCACGAGGTGCTTCCTCCTGGCGTGCCGCGGGGCACGGCTCGACGTGCCTCCGGCGGCGATTGATTCCGATGTTCGAGCGCAGCGTCGGGACAGGCCGTGAACCGTGGGTTTGCCGCGGGTTAGCACTTTGTTAACGGCGACCCGCGGGGCGGCCCGTTCCGTCCTTCGGTCCGAGGCCGGATCGGCAGGCCCGACGGCACCTGCGACGTGAAGGCTGCCGTCGGGGAGCCGGTGGTGGCAGACTGTGCCGGCACGCTGGGACCTGGCGTCGGCGCCGGCCGACGCAGGCAGGCGCGGCCCGCGAGATCGGCGCTTCGGGCCAGGGAAGGGGAGTCATGGGCAAGGGTGCGGGCACGAAGAGCTCCGGGAAGACCTCCACGAAGGCGAACGGCAGGGGCAAGGCCACGCCGAAGAAGAAGGCGAGCCGCTCGGACGCGACGATGGGCGTGGATCGCCGTGTCCCGAAGCTGCAGAAGGCACTGGACGCCGCGCTGCGACAGGAGTCGAAGGCCGCCTCTCGTCTCGAGGCCGCCCAGGCGGAGGTCGTCGCCCTCAAGGCAGCGCTCGCGCGGGTGATGGCGCCGCCGGCGGACGAGCCCGCGTCCGAACCGTCCCCGGGGCCGGGCGTGGTCGCACCGACCCCGGCGAAGGCTGCAGTCCCGGCGAAGGCTTCGGGCCGGGCCCGGACTCCGCCTGCACCCCCGGCGAAGGCTCCTGCCCGGGCCAAGGCGAGCGCCCAGGCTCCTGGCGGGACCCCGACTCCCCGCGCTACCGCGGCACGCCGGACGTCCCCGGCCCCGCGACCGCGCCGGCCGGCTGCGGCGAAGGCCGTCGACGCCGCCGTGGCGCCCGAGGCGTCCCCTCCGCCGGCACCGGCGACGACGCCCGCGCCCCGAGCGCGCCGCACCACGCGCCGCACGACGACCGGCAACGCGGGCCGCTGAGCGTGCCGCCGGCGCGGCCGGTCTTCGCGGCCGTCGACGTCGGATCGAACTCGGTCCACCTGCTCGTCGCCGGCGTGGCCGGCCATCGCCTCGACCCGCTCGCCGACGAGTCGGTGCTCATCGGGCTCGGCGACACCGTCGAGGCGCATGGGGCGATCCCTGAGCCCTTCCGCGCCGAGCTGGTGGCCGAGCTCGCTCGCTATGCCGCGCGGGCCCGGGACCTCGGCGCCCGCGAGGTCGCCTTCGTGGGCACACAGCCGCTCCGCGGTGCCGCCGACGGCCGCGCGGTCGTGGCCGCGGTGGAGCGAGCGACCGGCGTGCCGCTCCACGTCCTGGATCACGAGGAGGAGGGCCTCCTCAACCTCCTCGGCGCCACCGGCGGCCGGCCGGTCGAGCGGCCGCTGGCCGTCGTCGACATCGGTGGCGGGAGCACCGAGATCGTCATCGTCGAGCCGGGGTCGCGCGCCCGGTCCGGTGCGGTGCCGGTCGGCTGCGCGACGCTCGTCCGCCGCCTTGTCGCCCACGATCCGGCGCAGCCGGCCGAGATCGATGCCCTGCGGGCCGAGGCGCGGCTCCTCGCGACGGCCGCCCTCCCCGGCGCGCCAGAGGTGATTCTCGCGCTCGGGGGAACCGCGTCGAACCTGGTCAAGATCGTCCCGGCGGCCGGGCGCGACCGGGTGCTGACGCCCCGCCGCCTGGCCGCGGCCTGCGGCACGCTGCGCTCCGCCCCCGCGGCCGACGTGGCCGCCCGGTTCGGGATCACGGCGAAGCGGGCCCGGCTGCTGCCGGCCGGCGTGGCGATTCTCGCGGCCCTCCTGGAGCGCTACGGCGTCCCCCGCGCGACGGCCGTCGAGGAGGGGCTGCGCGAAGGTGTCGTGCTGGCGCTGGCGCGGGCCGGGCGCGACTGGCGTGACCGCCTGGACGCCCTCGCCCACGGCTGGACCGGCTGACCGGCCTCCGGGGCCCGCACGGGCCGCCCCGAACTGGGATTGCCGTCGGGTCCCGACGAGCGCCGGTCAGAGCGCGGCGACGGCCCGCCCCAGGAGGCGCCGGAACGTCGGCCCGCTGACGGCGCGCCACGGCCCGGTCATCGTCCGCCGCAGGCGGGCCAGCTCGCGCTCCTCGAGCGCGAGGTAGTTGCCGATTGCCCGGGCCTGATCGCGCGTCATCGTCGTCCCGTGGGAGACGAGGAACTGGCGCGTGAGGGCGATCGTGACGTCGGCGTCGTGGAGCAGGCCGAGGTGGTCCTGGAGGGCGACGACGCGGGCGATCAAGGTGTCGGCCTCGGGCCCGAGGGCCTCCCGGAAGAACTCCATCGTGTAGCGCAGCCACTTCGCCGCGATCCGGAGCTGGTGGATCGTCTCGACGTCGGCCCAGCGCAGGACCGTCTCGTACGCCCGCACCTGCTCGTAGGCGAGCCAGATCCGCGACCCGGCGGTATCCCGCACGCGGTGAGGCGTCACCGGACTGGCCGGCACGACGGCGCCGGCGCCCTCGGTGGCGACGAAGACGCGGTACTCCTCGACCAGGCGCACGTAGCCGACGCCGTCGAGCTCGCGGAGGAGAACGGTCCGGGCAACGTCGCGCTCCGCCCGCCAGCTGGCAACAAGCGGCTCGAAGGCCGCGGCCTCCCGGGTGCCGAGCGCGGCCTGGTGCCTCTCGGCGGCCTCGATGAGGACGTCGAGGTCGCGGACGGCCCCCAGCCTGCCGGCCAGCACGCGCAGCCGCGTGCGGATCCGGCGGGTCCGGGAGGGGCGGAAGGCGTCCCCGTAGACGCGCCAGGCGGCGCGCATCCGGCGCGTCGCGACGCGCATCCCGTGGAGGTCCTCGATGTCCTTGCCGGACCGTGTCCCGGCCTCCTTCGCCAGCATCCGGGCGAAGTGGAAGCGGAGGACCTTGCGGCCGGCCTCCGCGAGGACGTCGTCGGCCGTGACGCCGGGCGACTTGCCCACGACGAGCTTGCTCGCCGTGGCTGGCGAAGCCTCGACGGAAGGCGGCGCGGCGCTCTCGGCGGCGACCGTGGCGGCCTCCTGGTCCCCGGCCGGCGGCTCGGCGGCAGGCGCCGGTTCGGTCGCGGTCGCCGGGACCGGCTCAGGCGCCGGCTCGGCGGCGGGGCCTCGCTCGGCCGCGGGCGCCGCCTCGGCCGCGGGCGCCGCCTCGGCCTCGCCGACCCTCTCGTCGGGGCCGGGCTCTGCCGCCGCGGTCGGAGCCGCGGGGCCCTCGCCAGCGCGGCGGCCGCCGCGGGCCGCAATCCGCCGTGGGCGCGATGCGGCGCCCATCGCCCGCTCCAGCTTCGACCGCGTCTCGGGAACGAGGTCCGGGTCGGCCGCGAGCGCTGCCTCGAGCGCCTCGAGCGCCTCCGCCGGGCCGCGCCGGAGCTCCGCCTCGAGCTCGACGAAGCGGTCGACGACGCGGCCGCCGGCGACGACCTCGACCTCGTCGACCGAGACCTCGACCTCGGCGACCGCGTCGGCCATCGCCCGCGTGCGGCGCAGCTGGCGGACCGTGACGAGCTCGACGAGGGGCGCATCGCCCGCGTGCTCGAGGACGAGCGACCGCGCCGCCGACGGCGCCCAGGCGTGCGGGTCGAGCGAGAGGCCGGCCGGCCCTTCCAGCTCCTCGCGACGGTGAAGGGCGGTCGACGCGGAGGCGGTCGACTTTACGGAGACGACGGTCATCGTCGGGCCGCGGCGGAGACGGACCGCATAGCCCGCCCGCGCCAGCGCGCCGTCGGCCGTGTCGAGATAGCGGTCCTCGACCTGGACCTGGCGGACGGGGCCGGCGGCTCGGAAGGGCCCGAGCGCGCGCGCCGCGCCAAGCCTCGCCGCCGCGGCGGCGTCGGCGACCCGGTACTTCAGCTCGATCTCGACGTGCTCGACGGTCATCGGCGTCCTCAGGCCCGCGGATCCATCGACCGGAGCGGCGGGGTGTGCTCCACCGGCTCGACCGCGGCCGCGGCAGCGGCGAGCGCCCGTTCCTTGAGCGTGGCGAACGTGTCGCGCGTGCCCGGAGCGGCCGCGATCTCCTCGGTCCGCCGCCACGTCGCGTCGGCGCCCAGCTGCCACGACCGGCGGTCGTCGACGAGCATCACCTCGATGATCTCCTCGATCCGCGCCTGTGCCGCAAGGTCCTCGATCGGGAAGACGACCTCGATCCGCCGGTCCAGGTTGCGTTCCATGAGGTCGGCGGAGCCCGTGTACCACTCCTGGCGGCCGCCGTTCGCGAAGCCGAAGATCCGGCTGTGCTCGAGGAACTCGCCGATGATCGAGCGGACCCGGATCCGCTCGGACCGGCCCGGCAGCCCGGGGTGGAGCCCGCAGGCGCCCCGGACGATGCAGTCGATCTCGACGCCGGCGTCGCTGGCGTCGTAGAGGTGCTCGATCATCTCCGGGTCGACGAGGGCGTTGACCTTGGCGACGATGCGGGCGGGTCGGCCGGCGCGGGCGTGCTCGGCTTCCCGCGCGATGAGCTCGCGGATCCGCGGACGGAGCGTGTCCGGCGCCACGAGCAGGCGCCGGAAGCCCTGCTGGCGCGACAGGCCGGTGAGGTAGTTGAAGAGGTCCGTCGCGTCGGCCCCGAGCTCGGGCCGGCAGGTCAGCAGGCCGAGATCGGTGTAGAGGCGGGCGGTCTTCGGGTTGTAGTTGCCGGTCCCGAGGTGGAGGTAGCGCCGCAGGCCCGTCCCCTCGCGGCGAACGACGAGGGCCACCTTGCTGTGGGTCTTGAGGCCGACGAGCCCGTAGACGACGTGGGCCCCGGCCTGCTCCAGCTTGCGGGCCCAGACGATGTTGGCCTCCTCGTCGAACCGCGCCTTGATCTCCACGAGGACGACGACCTGCTTGCCCTGCTCCGCCGCGCGGATGAGGTCGCGCACGACCGGGGAGTCGCCGGAGGTCCGGTACAGGGTCTGCTTGATCGAGAGGACATCGGGGTCGTCGGCCGCCTGCGTGATGAACCGCTCGACCGACGCCGTGAACGACTCGTACGGGTGGTGGACGAGAAGGTCGCCTGCCCGGATCGCGGCGAAGACGTCGACCGGGTCACCTTCGTCGACGGGGACGAGGCGCGGCGGCACGACCGGGGTCCAGGGCGGGTCGCGGAGCTCCGGGGCGTCGAGCGTGGCGACCTGCCAGAGGCACGTCAGGTCGAGCATCCCGGGCACCTCGAAGAGGTCCTCGGGATCGAGGCCGACGCCCGCCAGCAGGAACTCGCGCATCTCGTCCGGCATCCCCTCGTCGACCTCGAGGCGGACGGCGGAGCCGAAGCGGCGGCGCCGGAGCTCCTGCTCGATCGCCGAGAGAAGGTCGCCGGCCTCGTCCTCCTCGACGTCGAAGTCGGCGTCGCGGGTGACGCGGAAGAGATGCGCCTGGACGATCCGCATCCCCGGGAACAGGGCGTCGAGATTGGCCGCGATGACCTGCTCGAGCGGGACGTAGACGCGCCGCTCGACCTCGACGAGGCGAGGCAGGATCGGCGGGACCTTGACCCGGGCGAACCGCTCCTCGCCGTTCACCGGGTCGGCGACGGTGATCCCGAGGGAGAGGCTCAGCGTGCTGATGTAGGGGAACGGGTGGCCGGGGGCGACCGCCAGCGGCGTCAGGACGGGGAAGATCTCCTCGAGGTAGCGCTCGCGCAGCCGCGCATGGTGCTCCGGGATCGCGGCGTGGTCGACGATCGCCACGCCCTCCCGGGCGAGACCGGCCCGGACGTCGGCGAGGAGACGGCTGTGCTCGACGACGAGGCCCTGGACCCGCTCGCGGATGACGGCCAGCTGCTCGGCCGCCGTCCGACCGTCGGCGGAGGGCTTCAGGCTGCCGGCGGCCACCTGCTCCATGAGCCCCGAGACCCGGACCTGGAAGAACTCGTCGAGATTCGAGGCGAAGATCGCCAGGAACTTGGCCCGCTCGAGGAGCGGGTTGCGCTCGTCGCGCGCCTCGTGGAGGACGCGGGCATTGAAGTCGAGCCAGGAGAGCTCGCGGTTCAGGTACGGGATGCTCGCCGGGCGGCGTCGGCTGCCGGCGCGGTGGGGGCGGGCGCGCAGCGTGGTCATCGTGGCGGGACTCAGGTCACCTGGTGGACGGGCGTGATGGCAGCGACGAATCGACGGTGCGCGGTCGGGACGCGCGGCACACCAGCCGCTCCGGGCACGGCTCGGGCAGCGATCGTATCACGCGGATGTGACCGCCCCCGCGCGCCCGGCGGCCGCCGATCGCGACGTCAGCCGCGAGCGGAGGGAGCGTCCGGATGCCCGGCTGCGACGCGGGCCATCGCGCAGGCGGTGCAGGGGCAGTGGGCCCGCAGGGCGGTGTACGTGTAGTAGCCCGTGTGGTGGCCGTCGCCCCACGTCGGCGCAATCGCATAGCCGCCGACCGGGTCGATCGAGGCGAGGCGCGTCTGCTCCGACGTCAGCGTCGGGCCGGAGTCGAGCCAGCCCGGGAGGCCCGCCTCACCGCGGCAGTACGCGCAGGGGCACAGCCAGCGCAGGGTCTCGAAGTCGTACGTCGTGAGGTGACCGTCGGCCCACTCGATGCGGAGCAGCCGGGTCTCGCGGTCGGCGTGGATCCGCACCGGCGCCACCAGGTCGTCGCCGCGCAGGTAGCTGGAGGTCATGGCCGGATTGTAGGGCGGCGCCCGCGAGCCGGTTCCGGCACACTGCCGCCGTGCGCCGCAACGACCCCGCCTCCGTCTTCGTCCGCAACGCGGGCCTCGTGGCCCGGCGCGAGTACGGCATCCGGGTGCGGAGCCGGGCGTTCCTCATCTCCACGGTCATCCTCGCGGTCGTCGCCGGACTGGCCGCGCTCGCGCCCCTCGGCATGCGGGCGATGGAGCGCCAGGCCGTGGTCCGGGTCGCCGCGAGCGCCCCCGACGAACGGACCGCCGAGCTGGCCCGGCGCTCCCTCGACATCGTGCTCAACGCCGGCGTCAGCCTCGACCTGAGCGGATCGCCGCAGTACGAGATCCGCACGGTCGACCCGGCCGACGTCGAGGCGGCGCGGGACGGCGTGGCGGCGGGGTCGATCGACGGCCTGCTGCTCCTCTCCTACGGACCCGACGAGCGCCTCGACTTCGAGTTCGTGACGGCGAACCCGACCGGCCGCCAGGCCGCGCTCTTCCAGCTCGTTGCCGTGGCCGTCGCCGCCAGCATCCGGGCCGACGAGGCAAAGGGCCTGGTGGGCGACTTCGTCGTGACCGACGCCATCCCCGGCGACGGTCCGAGGGGCAGCGAGGTCGACGTGGCCGGCCGCCAGATCCTGGCCACCGTCCTCGTCATCCTCGTGTTCATGACCTCGGTCACGTACGGGATGTGGGTCGCCACGAGCGTGGCCGAGGAGAAGTCGAGCCGCGTCATGGAGGTCATGCTCAACGCCGCAACGCCGGGGGAGATGCTGGCCGGCAAGGTCGTCGGCGTCGGCGGTGCCGGCCTGACCCAGCTGGTCGCGATCGTCCTGCCGGCAGCGGCCGTCGTCGCCTTCCAGGCGCCGCTCGCCGACCTCGTCCTTGGGCCCGGCGCCGGCGACGCCCCGCTCGGGGGCCTGACACCGTCGATCCTTGCCGTGTTCGTCGTCTTCTTCCTCCTCGGGTTCATCCTGACGGCCCTCGTCTACGCGGCCGCCGGCTCGCTCGTCAGCCGCCAGGAGGACGTGCAGCAGGTCGCCCTCCCGATGCTGCTGCTGTCGTTCGGGGCGTACTTCGGGGCCTTCTTCGCCTCGACGAACCCGACGGCGGCGTGGGTCGCCCCGATCTCCTGGCTGCCGTTCTTCAGCCCCTACCTCATGGTCACGCGGCTCGTCGTCGGGACCGTGGCGCCATGGGAGATCGCCCTCGCGATCGGGCTCATGGTCGCGGCCATCCTCGTCGCTCTCGTCATCGCCGCCCGGATCTACGCGGCGGGCGTGCTCCTCTACGGCCAGCGCCCCTCCGTCGGTGGCGTGGTCAGGGTGGCGCGCGGCCGCTGAGCGCGGGGCTGCCGCGACCGGCCGGGCCCGCTGCGACGGGCGAAGCCGGCCGCCACCGGCGAACCGGCCGCCGGCACGACGTCAGGCGGGCTCGTGCGGTCGGCGCACGACGAGCACGGACGCGTGGGCATGAGTCAGGACCGCGTGGGCGACGCTGCCCATGACGAGCCGGGTGATGCCGACGTGGCCGCGCGAGCCGACGACGAGCAGGTCCCCGCCCGGGTCCGACGCGGCGTGGCACAGCTGTTCGGCCGGGTCGCCCTCGCGCAGCTCGCCCTCGACTGCCCGGGCGGGCGTGCGCAGGTGGGCAGCCGTCGCGGCGACGATCTCGCGGTGGGTCGTCCGGGCGTTCACCAGCATCTCGGAGTAGACGTCGAGCGCGGCCGCGAACATCGTCGGGGCGATCCCGGAGCGCCACGGGGCCGCGACGTCGACGACGCCGACGACGAGGACGGGGATGGCCGCGAACGGGGGCCAGGCCGCCACGACGTCGCGGGCGGCCATCCCTGCCGGCGAGCCGTCCTCGGCGAGGACGATCCGGGCGACGTGATCGCCGCGGGCGACGAGGACCGGGCAGGTGGCGTGGTCGACGATCGCCGCGGAGACCGACCCGAGCAGGGCTGTCTCGACCGGGCCGTGGCCGCGGCTCCCCACGACGATCAGGTCCGGGCCCCACAGCCGGGCCTCGTCCACGATCGCGGCCGCCGGACGCCCGCGGAGCAGCTCCGCCTCGACCGCGAGCCCCGTCGCCTGGAGGGTCGACAGGGCTTCCCGCAGGACGCGCGTGAGCTCGGCGACGGCCTCGTCCTCGAGCGCGTCGGCGTCGGCGGGGATCGCCGGGATCCAGGGCCCACCCCACAGCGCGGGGGCAACGTCGAGGGCGGACACGACCCGGATCAGCGATCCCTCGGGCCACGGGAGGGACGCGACCAGCGCCCGGGCGCGATCCGCGGACGGGGACCCGTCGAGAGCGAGCAGGATGCGCATGCGAGGCACCTCCGGGGCTGGCGGTCCGGACGCCTCCTCGGCGCCCGCGAACATCATGAGCGCCCGGCGGCCCGGCGGACACGGCGGAACGGCCCATCGGGCCGGGCGGACGGTCGTACACTCGGCGGCATGTTGCGACCACCGACTCCCGAGGACCTCTACCGGTTCCGGATCCCCACCGACCCTCATCTCTCGCCCGACGGCACGCTGGCCGCGATGACCGTGCAGGTCACGGCGCCCGCCCGCGACGGCTACCGCCACGCCGTGTGGCTCGTGCCGACGAACGGGAGCGCCCCCGCCCGGCAGGTCACGCTCGGCGCCCGCCACGACACGCGGCCCCGCTTCTCCCCGGACGGAACGGCCCTCGCGTTCCTGTCGGACCGTCGGCCGCTCGTGGAGGAGGAGCCGGCCGCCCCGAAGGACCGGGAGGACGGCACGCAGGTCCACCTGCTCCCGCTCGCCGGCGGTGAGGCGCGCCGTCTCACCGACCTGCCGCGCGGCGTCGACGCCTTCGAGTGGTCGCCCGACGGGCGGTCCCTCGTCGTCCGCACGACCTCGTTCGGGGCGACCCGCGACGAGGACCGGAAGGCCCGGCGCAAGCCGGAGGCGCCGAAGCCGGGCGAGACGCCGCACTCCGACTACCGCTACTTCGACCGACTCCAGAACATGCTCAACGGGCCGGGCTTCATCGACGACAAGGTCGCCCACCTCTGGCTCGTCGACGTCGAGACCGGCGCCGCTCGCCGCCTCACCGACGGACCGACCTCGGACGAGGACGCGGCGTGGTCGCCCGACGGGACCCGGATCGCCTTCGCGGCCTCGCGGGGCCGCGACCACGATCTCGACTGGCAGTTCGACGTCTTCGTTGTCGAGGTCGCGACCGGCGCCCTCACCCGGGTCACCGACGGCCGCCGCTGCGTCTTCACGACCCCGGAATGGCTTCCCGACGGGCGGACGCTCGCCGTGCTCGGGCACCGCTTCCCGCGCGGCGGCGGCAGCCGGAACGACGTCTGGCTCTTCCCGGCCGACGGCAGCGAGGCGCGCCCGGGCGGCGGCCGCAACCTCTCGGGCCGCCACGACCTCATGGTCGGCAGCGGCATGGGGAGTGACGTCGTCCCGTCCGAGGCGACGCGCATCCGCGTCACGCCGGACGGCGGCCACCTCCTCGTGACGGCCCCGGTCGGCGGCTCATACGAGCTGTGGCGGATCGCCGTCGCCGACGGCACGCTCGAGCGCCTCACCGACGATCGCCACTACGTCTCCGGCTGGGAGGCGGGCCGGGCGCCCGACGGCGGCCTGCGGATCGCGGCGATCCGCTCGACCGCGACCACGCTCTCCGACCTCCACGTCCTCGACCTCGCCGCCGACGGGTCGGTGGCGGCGGGCTCGACGCTGCGCCGCGTCACGGCCTTCAACGACGAGGTCCTCGCCGAGCTCGACGTCCGCCCGCCCGAGGAGCGCTGGGAGACCGTCGACGGGCGGGACATCCAGGGCTGGCTGATCCGCCCCGAAGCCGCCGAGCCGGGCGCCGCCGGCCCGCTCGTCCTGCAGATCCACGGCGGCCCGCACACCCTCTACGGCTGGTCGCCGTACTGGGAGTTCCAGGTCCTCGCGGGAGCGGGGATGAGCGTCCTCTTCACGAACCCCCGCGGCTCCGAGGGCTACGGGGAGGACTTCAACAGCGCCAACCTGCCGGACTGGGGCACCGGACCGATGGCCGACGTCATGGCCCACGTCGAGTCGCTCGTCGAGGCCGGCGTTGCCGACCCGGCCCGGCTCGGCGTGACCGGCGGCTCGTACGGCGGGTACCTCACGAACTGGATCGTCGGCCACACCGACCGGTTCGCGGCGGCGCTCACCTGCCGCAGCGTCTCCGACCTCACGAGCCTCATGCTCACCGGCGACCTCGCCGGGGGCATCTTCGGGATCATGGAGTTCGGGGCCCAGCCGTGGGAGCAGCCGGAGCTCTATCGCGAGCTCTCGCCGATCACGTACGCGGATCGGATCCGAACCCCGCTCCTCATCCAGCACGCCGAGAACGACCTGCGCTGCCCGATCGGCCAGGCCGAGGCGCTGTTCGCGATCCTGCGGACGATGAAGCGCCCGGTCCGCTTCATGCGGGTCCCCAACGAGTCCCACGAGCTGACCCGTTCCGGCACCCCCTTCCGGCGGGTCGAGAACCTCGTCCAGGTCCGCGGCTGGTTCGGCCACTTCCTGGTGCAGGGCAAGAAGCGGCTCCCGCCCCTGCCGGCGAACCGGGCGGGGATCTGACGAGACCGACGGAATCGACCATGGGCGCGCGGATCCCGCTCCTCCGCGTGGCCGGCAGCCACCGGGAGGTCGGCCGGGCCGTCGGCGCGGCGACCGCCCCGGTCCTCCGCGACGCGGTCGCGTTCGACGCCGCGCTGCCGGTCGGGCGGTCGCGCGACGAGCAGCTCGCCCTCGCCGACGGCTACCGGGCCCTGACCCTCGCGGCGACGCCGTGGCTCGTCGAGGAGATCGACGGTGCCGCCGAGGGCGCCGGCGTGGACCCGATCGCCCTGTTCGCCGCGTCGGTCGAGGAGATCTGGACGGTCCGCCCGTCCCAGGCCGGCACGGCCGAGGCGGTCCCGGGCCGCTGCTCGGACCTCGTCGTCGGGCCGCCCTTCACCGCCGACGGCCACCTCTTGGTCGGCCACAACAACGACCTCGGCGAGGAGTCCGAGCCGCAGGTCGTGGCCGTGGAGTGGCGGGTCCCGGGCGAGCCCGTCGTCTTCTCCCTCGGGATCGGCCCCTGGATCAGCGTCGGCTGGAACGACGCCGGGCTCTCGCTGACCGGCAACGAGCTCTCGCCGAACGACGAGCGGGTCGGCGTCCCGCGGCTCCTCATGGTGCGCGAGCAGCTCACGGCCGTGACCCTCGACGAGGCCGTGGCGATGGCCCTCCGGCCCGACCGCGCCAGCAGCTACAACACGGTCCTCGCGCATCGCGACGGGCGGGCGGCGAACGTGGAGGGGAGCGGCGGCGACGCCGTCGTGCGCCACGTGGGACGGGGCGAGACGCTGGCCCACACGAACCACTACGTCGAGCCGGCGATGCTCCGCTACGAGGGCGACCCGGCCTATGCCCGTCGCTCGGCGGTCCGCCACGAGCGCGCCTGCGCCCTCCTCGCGGCGGCGACGGCGGCGCCTCCCGGCAGCGTCACGCCGGAGGTCCTACGGGCGTGGCTCTCCGACCACGCCGCGGCCCCGGACTCGCTCTGCCGGCACCCGGGCCGGAGCCGGGCCGGGGGCGGCGACGCCGGCGGGCCGGGCGGCGGCGATGGCAGCGACGAGGCGTCGCGCGTGAAGACGGTCTTCTGGGCGGTCGCCGACGTGACCGCCGGGGAGGTCCGGTACGGCCGCGGGAACCCCTGCGCCGGCCACGAGCCGGAGTGCCACGCCTTCGGGTGATCCGCCGGGAGCCGCGGCTCGCCGGTGCGATAATCGGCAGTATGGCAGCCGGGCCGGCCGTCCCGCGGCTCCCCGCCGACGCCGTGGAGCGCCGGCTCTTCGTCGACGCGCCGCCGGCGGCGGTCTGGCTCGCGATCCACGACCCCGCCAGGATCTCCGCCCACGACCTCCTCCTGGCGCCGGGCCCGGCCGGGCCGGACTGGCCCGCGGCCGGCGCTCGCCGCCACGCCCGTCTCCGGCTGGGGCCGGTTCCCCTCGGAGCGGAGCTCGAGAGCCTCGAGGCGAGGCCGCAGCGCCGCTTCCGGGTCGGGATCGTCGGGTCGGCGATCGCCGGTGAGCGGCGCTGGGAGCTCGCGCCGGCCGCCGGCGGCACGCGTGTCGCCTGCGCGGTCCACCTCGAGGGCCGGTCTCGCTACGGACGTGCCCTCCTCCGTCTCGAGCGTCGTGCGCTGGGCCCGCGCCTGGAGGCCGAGCTGGCGGCCCTCAAGAGCGTCGCCGAGGCGACATCGCGCGCCGCCTCGTGATCACGCCCGGCCCGTCGTCGACTCCCCCGGGTGGCTCGAGATGGGATCCTGGCCGAGGTCCCCGAACAGGTAGCGCTGGATCGCCGGCCCAACCGCCCGGGCGACCGCCTCGTCGGGCGTCGAAGCGAGGGGCTCAACGCGGACGATGTAGCGGGCCATGGCGAGGCCGACGAGCTGGGTGCCGACGAGGTTCGCCCGCAGGTCGGCGTCCGGGCGGTCGATGGCCCGGGCGAGGGCGGCGAAGGGGCCCTCGGCGAGGATCCTCCGCAGGAGGTCGGCTGCCACGGCATCCGACGCGGCGGAGCGCACGACGCCGAGCATGAGCGGCCGAGTGTGCGGCGCCCCCCACAGCTCGAGGACGAACCGGGCGACCCGGTAGCCGAGCTCGTCCGGCGGTCCGGCGAGGAGACCCGGGACGACCGCGTCGAGGTCGACGGGGAGCTCCATCGCCGCCACGAACAGCCGCTGCTTCGAGCCGAAGTAGTGGTGGACCAGCGCCGGGTCGACCCCGGCCGTCGCCGCGACTCCGCGGATCGTGGTCCCGTCGAAGCCGGTCTCCCCGAACCCGACCCGGGCTGCATCGAGGATGCGCGAGCGCGTGTCGCTGGCCCCGGGCCGGCGACCCGTGCGGCCCGCCAGGGCGGGGCGGGTCACGCGACCTCCCGGCGGATCGTGAGCGCGGCGATCCCGGCGAAGAAGATCGCGATGCCGGTCAGCACGAGGAGGTCGACCTGGAGCGCCGGCGTCCCGAGGTCGGCACTCGCGATCAGCACCTGGCGCAGCCCGTCCGCCGCGTACGTCATCGGCATGAGCCACACGAGGGGCTGGAGGATCTCGGGCAGCCCGCTGATGGGGAACAGGACGCCCGACAGGAGGAACTGGGGGACGATCACGATCGGGATGAACTGCACGACCTGGAGCTCCGTCCGGGCAAACGTGGAGATGAAGATCCCGAGGCTCACCGAGCCGAGCGCGGCCAGCACCGTCACGAGGTAGGCGAGGAGCGGGCTGCCGGCGATCGGGAGACCCAGCCCGATCCAGAACGAGGGCAGCGGGCCGACGGCGGGGACCTCGACGGACGCGAACGACCAGAGCAGGAGCAGGCCGACCTGGAGGGTCGCGAACAGCCCGAAGCCGAGGATGTAGCCAAGGACGACCTCGCCGCGGGTGATCGGCGTGGCCATGAGCCGCTCGAGGGTCCCACCGATGCGCTCCCGGAGGAAGCTGATGCCGGTGAGGATGTAGACGAAGAAGTAGGCGAGGAAGGCGAGGATCGCCGGGGCGAACGGGGCCATCGGGTCGTCGCTCGGGACCCCGTAGAGGGTCGTGTGCTCGACCGTCGGCAGCGGCCGCCCGGTGAACGTGCCGACCGCCTGCAGCATCGCCCGCTGGACGGCGGCCACCTGGGTGGCCTCGCCCGACGGGTCGAGGCCGTCGGTGAGGAGCGTCACGGTCCCTGGCTGGGCGGTGCCGAGCCCGGCCGGGAGGAAGATGACGATCGAGACGGTCTCGTACTCGAGGGCCTCGCGCGCGCTGGCCTCGTCCGGCCAGACCTCGGCCGACCCGCCGTCCGCCGTGAGCGCTTCGTCGAGCGCCGCGGTCGCGCCGACCCCGGCCGGGCCGGCGTCGTTGACGACGGCAGCGTTCACCACGGGTGTCTGGCCCTCGCGGACGATGAACGCGATGAGCCCGGTCATGACGATGGGGACGACGAACAGGAGCGCCACCGAGCGGTGATCACGCCGGATCTCCTGCGCGACGCGCCGGAAGAAGGCGAAGAGCCGGTGGCCGCTCATCGCGTGGCCTCCACGGCGCCGCCGAGCCGGAGGAAGGCCTCCTCCAGGCTGTCGGAGCCCGCGCGGGCCCGTACCTCCGCCCCGCTGCCGCGGGCGGTCACCCGGCCGCTGCGGATGAACAGGAGCTCGTCGCAGCGGTCGGCCTCGTCCATGACGTGGCTCGAGACGACGATCGTCGCGCCGCCGGCCGCGAGCGAGCGGAAGTGGGCCCAGAACTCGGCCCGGAGCAGCGGGTCGATCCCCACCGTCGGCTCGTCGAGGAAGATGACCGGGGGGCGGTGGACGAGGGCGCACGCCAGCGACAGGCGTCGTCGCTGCCCGCCGGAGAGCGTCGACGCCACCGCGTCGAGGCGGTCGTCGAGGTTGACGAGGCGGAGCGCCTCGAGCACGGCCTCGCGGTCGCGGACGCCGTACGCGGCGGCGAAGAACCGCGCGTTCTCGCCGACGGTGAGCGTGGGGTAGATCCCGTCGGCCTGGGTCATGTATCCGACCCGGGCCAGGATCTCGCGCGCGGGCATCGGCGTGCCGAGGACCACGGCCCGACCCGCCGTCGGCCGGGCCATCCCGGTCAGGAGGCGAATGAGCGTCGTCTTGCCGGAGCCGTTCGGACCCAGCAGGCCGAAGATGCGACCGGGGGCGAGGTCGAAGCTCACGTCGTCGACCGCCCGGATCGAGCCGAAGACCTTGACCAGCCCTTCCGCGCGGATCGCGCCGGCCGGTGCCGGGGCCATCGGCGGATCCGTCGCGGCCCCCGCGGTCGTCATGGGTGCCTCCTCGGTGGCGTGGCTGCCGCGTGCGGCGCGGCTCCGGAATTCATCGCTCGGTGAATTCTATCCGCGGCGCGAGGTCCGGGAAGGGCCGGATGGCACGAGACGCCCGTGGCCACAACGGCGTATAATCCGACCGACGGTCGGTCTGCTAATCGAGCAACGATGCCGCGCACCCTCAACCCGACGACCCACGCGATTCGCCGCGATGCCTTCCTGGACGCCGCCGAGCGCCTCATCCGGACGCGCGGGTATGACCAGATGAGCGTCCAGGACGTCCTGCACGAGGTCGGCGCCTCGAAGGGCGCCTTCTACCACTACTTCGACTCGAAGGAGGCCCTCCTGGAGGCCGTCATCGAGCGCATGACCGACCTCGCCCTGGCGGTCGTCGGGCCGATCGTCGCCGACCCGGGCCTGCCGGCCCGGCAGAAGCTCCAGGACGTCTTCGACACGGCCGGGCGCTGGAAGACCGAGCGCAGCGATCTGCTCCTCGCCGTCCTGCGCTCGTGGTATGCGCCGCAGAACGACCTCGTGCGGCTGCGCGTGGCCCGCATGGGTGCGGCCCGGCTGAAGCCGCTGTTCGCCGAGATCATCCGCCAGGGCGCGGCCGAGGGCGCCTTCGACCCGGCGTCGCCCGACCACACCGCCGCCGTCCTGCTGGCCCTGTTCGCCGGATCCGGCGACGAGATCGGCCGCCTGGTCCTCGACCGCCAGGACGGCCTCATCACCTTCGACGAGGCCGAGCGGGGCGTGGCCGCCTACGGCGAGGCGATCGAGCGGATCCTCGGGCTCGCCGCCGGCTCGTTCGTCCTCGTCGACGCCCCGTCCATGCACGTCTGGTTCTCCTGAGAGAGGTACGCCCCATGACCGCCGTCATCACGCTCGAGAAGCTCACGAAGAGCTACGGCTCGCATCGAGGGATCGTCGACGTCGACCTCACCGTCGAGCAGGGCGAGATCTTCGGCTTCCTCGGGCCCAACGGCGCCGGCAAGACCACGACGATCCGGACGATGCTGGACCTCATCCGGCCGACGAGCGGCCGGGCGCTGCTGTTCGGCATCGAGTCGTCCGCCGACCCGGTCGCCATCCACCGGCGGATCGGCTACCTGCCCGGCGAGTTCGCCCTGTACGACCGCCTCACCGGGGCCCAGCACCTGGAGTACTTCGCGAACCTCCGCGGCGGCGTGGATCGGGCCTACCAGGCCTCGCTCGTGGAGCGCTTCGACCTCGACGTGTCGCGGAAGTTCAAGGAGTACAGCAAGGGCAACAAGCAGAAGGTCGCCCTCGTGGTTGCCCTCCAGCACCGGCCCGAGCTGCTGCTCCTCGACGAGCCGACCTCCGGCCTCGACCCGCTGGTCCAGCAGACCTTCTTCACGACGCTCCGCGAGGCGGTCGCCGCCGGCGCGACGGTCTTCCTCTCCTCGCACATCCTCTCCGAGGTGGAGAAGACGGCCGATCGGGTCGGGATCATCCGTGAAGGGCGACTGGTGAAGGTCGGCACGGTCGACGACCTGCGCGACCTGGCCCACCACCAGGTGGAGCTGCGCTTCGCGGGGACGGTCCCGGCGGCCGACTTCGAGGGCCTGCCCGGGGTCAGCGAGGTGCTGGTCGACGACCACGTCCTCCGCCTGCGGGTGACCGGCGCGATCACGCCGGTCGTCCAGGCCGCAGCCCGCCACGAGCTCCTCGACTTCGTGTCCCGCGAGCCCTCGCTCGAGGAGACGTTCCTCGCCCAGTACGGCCGCGAGGCCGCGGAGGTGAAGTAGCCATGGCCGTCGGCGCCGGGGCACCGCGACAGCCCGCCGCGACCGCATTCCCCCCGATCCCGCTCCACCGCAAGCTCTACGGCTTCGGCTCCATCTACGGCAAGACGATCCGCGACTCGCGCCTCGCCTTCATCATCGCGGCCGGCCTGCTCGGCGGCATGGCGCTCGTCATGGGCGTTGCGGTGTCGAACATCTTCCCGACACCGGCCGCCCGGCTCGAGGTCGACGCGCTCTTCGGGAGCATCCCTGCGTCGATGATGCGGCTGTTCGGCAACGTCGAGAAGATCGGCGCCGACGTCGGCACCCTGGGCGGGTACGTCACGTTCAAGTACAGCGCGATCTTCGTGCTCGGCACGGCCATCTGGTCGATCATGGCCCTGTCCGGGACGCTGGCCGGCGAGGCCCGCCGCGGCAGCCTCGACTTCGTGGCCGCGGCCCCGTTCGGGAAGCGGCGCATCGCCCTGGAGAAGCTGGCAGCCCACCTGACCCTGCTCTGGCTGGCGATGGTGGTCCTGGCGCTCATGACCACGCTCAGCTCGAACCTCTTCGGCGACGCTGCGCTCGGCGACGCGATCCCGCTGCTCTCCGCGGCCGGCTTTGCCGCCTGGATCGGCCTGACCGCGATGTTCTTCGGGGGCCTTGCCTTCGCCCTGGCGCCGCTTCTCGGGCGGGCCGGCTCGGCCGGCGTCGCCGGCGTGGCGATGGCCGCCCTCTGGCTGGCAAACGGCATGAACGTGGGCGGCCCGCTGCTCCTCCTGAGCCCGTTCGCCTGGACGTTCGACCACGTTCCGCTCGTCGGCGTCTACGACTGGCCATCGCTGGCGCTCCTGGGGATCCTCGGTGTCATCCTCCTGGTCGCAGGGGTCGAGCTGTTCGCCCGCCGCGATCTCGGGGTCACCGCCGGCGTCTCGCTCCCGCAGCCCCCCGCGGCGGTCCTCGGCGTCCACGGGCCGACGTCGCGGGCGTTCGGCGACCAGCTCCCCCGGGCCCTGGCATGGGGCGTCGGCCTCGGCCTGGTCGGAATCCTCTACACGTCGCTCGCCGGGTCGCTGGCCGACACCATCTCCAGCTCCGGCGGCCTCCTCGACAGCTTCGCGGTGCTCTTCCCCAACGCCGACTTCGCGTCGGTCGGCGGATGGATGCAGTTCTAC
Source organism: uncultured Chloroflexia bacterium (assembly GCA_963736545.1). Classification (GTDB taxonomy): domain Bacteria; phylum Chloroflexota; class Limnocylindria; order Limnocylindrales; family CSP1-4; genus CTSoil-043. The sequence continues at coordinate 1,025,776 of CAVTPA010000001.1, read as the reverse complement.
GTGGAGCTGCTGTTCATCGCGGCCGGCTTCGCGGGGGCGACCTTCGTGGCACGGTGGGCGTCGGACGAAGCCGACGGGCGCCTCGAGATGGCGCTCACCACGCCGCTGGCGCGGGCGCGCTGGGTCCTCGCCGGCGGCGCTGCCGCGCTCATGGCGGTGGTGGTTGCCACCGTCCTGTTCGCGGTCGGGATCGCGATCGGTTCGGCGATCGGCGGCCTCAGCTCGGGCGACGCCCTCCTCGGCAGCGTCTCCATGGGCCTGTACGCGGCCGCGATCGTCGGGATCGGCGTGGCCGTCGGCGGCCTGTGGCGGACGTCGATCGCGGCCGAGATCGCAGCTCTCGTCGTCGTGGTCACGTACCTGCTCGACCTCGTCGCGCCGCCGCTCAACCTGCCCGACTGGCTCCACCAGCTCGCCCTGACCGCCCACTTCGGCCGGCCCATGGTGGGGGAGTGGGACCTGGTCGGCGTCGTCGCCTGCCTCGTCGTCGCCGTCGGCGGGATCCTCCTCGGCGCGTGGGGCATGACCCGCCGCGACGTCGACTGATGGGGGAGGACCCCTGGGCCGGTCGGACCGTCACGGTCGGCCCCGACGGGATCGTCCGCTGCGCCTGGGGCGTGGAGGGCGATCCGCTCTACCGGGCCTACCACGACGGGGAGTGGGGCCGCCCGTCGCGCGACGAGCGGCACCTCTTCGAGATGCTCGTCCTCGAGGGAGCGCAGGCAGGCCTGTCGTGGTCGACCATCCTCCGCAAGCGCGAGGGCTACCGGCGCGCCTTCGCCGGCTTCGACCCGGCGGCCGTGGCGGCCTTCGGCGAGGCCGACGTCGCCCGGCTCCTCGGCGACGCCGGGATCGTCCGCAACCGGCTCAAGGTCGAGAGCGCGATCGCCAGCGCCCGGGCGACGCTGGCCCTCGGCGAGGAGGGCGCCGGGCTCGTCGAGCTCCTGTGGGGGTTCGTCGGCGGCGCCCCCCTCGACGCGCGCCGGGCGAACCTCGGCGAGCTGCCCGCCGAGACGCCCGAGTCGCGGGCGATGAGCCGCGAGCTGAAGCGTCGCGGCTTCCGGTTCGTCGGCCCCACCGTCTGCTATGCATTCATGCAGGCGGCCGGGCTCGTCAACGATCACGTCGTCGGCTGCGCCGCCGGCGAGGAGATCCGGGGCGGCTGAACCTCGTTCGGCCCCGTGTTCTCCGCCCGCGCCCGACGCGGCCGGCGACGCCGCCGCGGCCGCGCTAGTTGCGGTTGACCACCCAGACGCCGGCCACGATGAGGGCGGCGCCGCCGAGGAAGAGCGCGTCGACCGTCTCGCCGAGGACGACGACGCCGAGGATCACGGCGACGACCGGGAGCAGGTAGGCGACGAGGCTCGCCCGGGTGGGCCCCCAGCCGGTGAGCAGCCGGAAGAAGAGGAGATAGGCGAAGCCGGTGCCGACCGCACCGAGCCAGAGGACGGAGAACGCCGCCTCCGGCACCGCCGGCAGGGTCACGCCGCCGTCGACCACGATCGCGAGGATGCCGACCATGATCACCGACCAGCCGACCTGGCCGAAGGAGAGAACGAGCGCCCGGGTGTGCCGCAGCGTCCGCCGCGCGTACGTGTTGCCGACCGCGTAGCTGAGCGAGGCGGCGACGACCGCCAGCTCCCCGAGCAGCCGCTCGGGCCCCAGCGCGCTCCCCAGGTCGGCGAGGTTCTCGACCGAGAGGACGAGGATCCCGGCGAAGCCCAGGGCGATGCCCGCAACCCGACCGCGGTTGATGTGCTCGTCGTGGACGAACGCCGCTGCGAGAACCAGCGTGAAGAACGGCGCCGTCGACTGGAGGACCCCGGCCAGGCCGGAGTCGATGTGCTGCTCGGCCCAGCTGATGAGCCAGAAGGGGATGGCGATGTTCACCGCGCCGAGGACGGCGAGGTGGGCGACGGTTCGAGCATCGCGGGGGAGGGGAGTCCGCGTCGCGGCCACGACGACCGCGAGGATCGCGACACCGACGAGGACGCGGAGGAAGACGAGGCTCAGCGGAGGGAGCGTCTCGACGCCGATCTTGATGAAGAGATAGCTGCTGCCCCACATGAGGGCGAGCGAGCCGAACAGCACGGCGTACGAAGCCGATGGACGGGGTGCCTCGGCGGCGGGCACAGCAGTGCCGGCGGCCGGCGCGGCCTCGGCGGGGGGCGCGGCGGGATCGGGAACCGGCTGCGGCCGGCCGGGCTCGGGGGTCACCGCCGGAGTCTGCCACGCTCGGCGGGCGGCGGTGCACCGCTCCGCGACCCCGCGACCCCAGCGCCCCGACGCGCCCCGAGCGCCAGCCCGTACCATGGAGTTGCATGCGTGCCCTTCGCGCCGTCTTCCTCCTGAACGGGGCGGCTCTCGGCGTCTTCTACCCCTTCATCGCCGTGATCCTCGACGGCCGTGGGGTCCCGCCCCAGGGGATCGGCCTCATCACCGCCGCCTCGTCGGCCGCCTTCTCGTTGGCGGTGCCGCTGTGGGGCCACGTCGCCGACGTCATCCTCGGACGCCGGCGTGCCCTCGCCGTGTCGGCCGTCGGCGCGGCCGTGTTCGTCCTCCTCGCCGGCGCGCCCCTGCCGCTCGTCTTCATGGCCCTGGGGTTCGTCGGCTTCAGCCTCTTCGAGAGCGCCTGGGGGCCGCTCGGCGACGCGCTGGCGGTCAACGCGATCAAGGACCACGGGCGGGACTACGGGCGCGTCCGGCTTCTCTCGTCGGTCGGGTTCGCGATCGTGACCACCGCGGCCGGCTTCCTGTACAACGTGACCGGCTACGGCCCGGCGTTCGCGCTCTGCGCGGGCCTCGCCGTGCTCCTCGCCCTCGCGGCGCTCCGGGCCCCCGACGTCGACCGGGCCGACCTGAAGCGCGTGACCGGCGGTCACGTGCGGGGCGGATCATTCGGGGTGGCCCTGCGGATCCAGCCCCGGCTGTGGCTCGTCCTGCTGGCGATCCTCCTCGTCCACATCGGGATCATCGCCGGCTTCACGTACCTGCCCCTGCGCCTCCTCGAGCTCGGCGGCGGTCCGTCGGACGTGGCCCTGTTGGCCGGCGTGTCGGCCTTCGCGGAGATCCCGGCGATGCTCGTCGTTGGGGGGATCGCCGCGCGGATCGGCATCCGCGGCCTCATGGCCGGCAGCATCCTGGTCTATGGCGCCTGCTTCGCCTCGTGGGCCGTCCTCGACAGCCCGCTCCTCATCGTCGCCACGCGAGTGGCGACCGGGTTCGCCTTCGCCGGCCTCTGGGTGGGCAGCGTCCTGACGATGGCCGTCCTCCTGCCGCCGCGCCTCCAGGCCACCGGCCAGGGCCTCTACCAGCTGACCGGGTTCGGCCTGGCCGCGGTGCTCGCGAACGTGGTCGGCGGGATCCTGTACGGCACGTACGGCTCCGAGATCGTGTTCATCCTGGCGACGATCCTCGCGCTCGTCGCGGCCGTCCTTGCCTATGCGGTCTTCCCCCGGACCGGTGAGCGCGTTGCCCGCGAAGGCGACTTCGAGCGGCCGCTGCCAACCAGCCAGATCGACGGCGTCGATCCGTACGTCGAGATGCCGACGGTCGCATGACGCGGGGCGACAGGTCGGGAACGATGGGACGCATGACGTCCCGGGACGAGGTCGTTCGCTCCGCGCTCGCCGTCCGTACCGCAGACGGCTGCGGCCGGGCGAGCGCGCTCCGGCATCGACATCGACTCCCTGGACGCCCGGTGCGCCCCAACACCGCAACGAGCGCCGCCACATTCTCCTAGGACAGCGGACATGATGCGCCGGGACGAGCCGGTCGCCCCTCAGGACTCGACCTGGATCACGGTCGCGGGGTAGAAGGCGAAGGTCACCCCGTCCACCTTGTCCCAGTCCTTCTCCCAGTACTGGTGGCAGCCGACGTAATAGGCGGCGTCGGCAGCCACGACGGGCACAGTGGCGCTCGGCCCGTGTCCGTATGCAGCGAAGTTGCTGACGGCCCACATCGGGTCGCTCCACGTGCCCTTCGTGCCTGCGGGGGTGGGCACCGCCGCTCCCGCCGGCACGGAGGCCACCACGAGCTCCGACCCGATCGAAACGACGCCCTTCTCCGTCGAACTCGAGATCGCTGCAGGGGTGTTCGCGAAGACGAACACGAGATTCGTCCCGGGCGCGACGGCCGCGGGACCGACGTAGGCGCACGCCTGGCCGTCGAACGTGACATGAACGGTGACTGTCGCGGGAGAAGCGACCGGCGCTGGTGACATCGACGGCGTGACTGCGCCGCAGCCGGCCAGGAGCACGGGAGCCACAAGAAGGATTCCGAGCGGACGCCCAGGCATGACAACCTCCAGCGATGTGTCTCGCGGGTCGGTCTCGCCAGTGGCTCGGCGCGGTCCCGGCGGCCAGCGTTTGGGCCGCGCGTCGGAGCCTCCCGTGTGCCGCCACCATGGCACGCGATGGGTCCCACGTCGAGCGCGCGCCCGGCACGTGCGCTGTCATCCCCGACATACCTCTCGGCGGCCCCCGGACGCTCGAGCCGCTAACCCTCGACGCCGCGAGGTGGCTTGGGACCGGCCGCGAGGAGGACTTCGAGCGCCCGGTCCCAACCATCGAGATCGAGGGCGTCGATCCGATCGTCGAGAAGCTGAAGGCTGCGATCGGGCGGCTGCGCTCCTGGCCGAATGGCTGGCGGCGCACCCGACGACGGGGAGCTGCTGACGTACGGTTCGGGAGATCGGCGGGTCGGCCTGTACGATGCGGGCGACAGGGTAGCTCTAACGACGTGCCGACCCGCGAAGCGACGGAGGAACGGATGCGGCTCTGGGGCGGGCGGTTCGACGGCGAGACCGATGCACGGACGGCCGCCTTCACGCGCTCGATCGAGGTCGACCGTGCGCTCGCGCTCGACGACCTCGTCGGATCGGCCGCACACGTGCGGGGGCTCGGGCGAGCCGGGCTGCTGGCGCCCGACGAGGTGGAGGCGCTCCTCCGGGGCCTCGACGGCCTCCGGGCGGAGGTCGAGGCGGACACGCTCGCCTGGGATCCGGCCCTCGAGGACGTCCACATGAACCTCGAGGAGGCCCTCGCCCTGCGGATCGGCACCGTCGCCGGCAAGCTCCACACGGGTCGCTCGCGCAACGACCAGGTCGCGACCGACCTGCGCCTCTGGGCTCGCCGAACGATCGACGCCCTCGACGCGGCCGCCGTCCGCATGGAACGCGCGCTCGTCGACCTGGCCGACCGGGAGGGGGAGGCGGTTCTCCCCGGGTCGACCCACATCCAGCCGGCTCAGCCCGTCCTCCTCGCCCACCACCTCCTCGCCTACGTCGAGATGCTCGAGCGGGACCGGGGGCGTCTCGCCGACTGCCGGCGCCGGGCGAACGTGAGCCCGCTCGGGTCGGGCGCGCTCGCCGGGGCGGGCTACCCGCTCGACCGGGAGGCGACGGCCCGGGACCTCGGCTTCGACGGCGTGACCGCAAACTCGCTCGATGCCGTCTCCGACCGCGACTTCGCAGCCGAGCTCCTGTTCACCTGCGCGCTGGCGATGGTCCACCTCTCGCGGCTGGCGGAGGAGATCACCTGGTGGTCGAATCCGCGCTTCGGGTTCGTGCGGGCGGCCGACGCGTTCTCGACCGGCTCGTCGATGATGCCGAACAAGAAGAACCCCGACCCGGCCGAGCTCGTGCGCGGGCGCGCCGGGCGTGTCGTCGGGTCGCTGGCCGGGTTCCTCGCCCTCCTCAAGGGGCTGCCGCTCGCCTACCAGCGCGATCTCCAGGAGGACAAGCCACCGCTGTTCGAGGCCTGCGCGACCCTGGAGGCGTCGCTCGACGTCATGGCAGGGATGGTGGCGACGCTCTCAGTCGACCGGCAGGCGATGCGCCGGGCGGCCGACGAGGGCTTCACGACCGCCACCGCCGTCGCCGACGCGCTCGTCCGGCGCGGCGTCCCGTTCCGGGCGGCGCATCACGTCGTCGGGCGGCTCGTGGCGGAGGCGGAGCGACGCGGGGTGGCACTCGCGGACCTGGAGGACGCCGCGATCGAGGCGGCGCTGGACGGCGCCCGCGACGCGACGGCCAGTGCGCTCGCGGGCGACCCTGGGATCGCGGGCGAGCTGCGGGAGGCCGCGTCGGTGGAGGCCGCCCTGGCCTCGTGCGACGTCGTCGGCGGGACGGCGCCCGGTCGAGTGGCGGCCGCGCTGGCCGCGGCGCGGGAGCGGCTCGGCTCGCCCTGACGGGACATCGGGTCCAACGGCACTGGTCGGTCGCCGCTCGGTCCTGTAAGTCTCGCCGCGGGCGCCCGGCCGAGCCATCCGGTTCCCCCAGCGGGCCGGCGACCGGCGCGCGGGAGAAGGGCTCATGCACATCGCCGGCCATCGCGTGGACGTCGGCGCGCTGATCTTCGGCGCGATCCTGCTGCTCGTCGGCGGGTACTACCTCCTCGTCAACACGTTCGGGTTCGAGCTGCCAGAGCTCGACTGGGACCAGATCTGGCCGATCGCGCTCATCGTGCTCGGAATCGCCGTCGTGGCGAAGGCTCTCCAGTCCCGCTCCGGGACGGAGAAGCCCTGACGGTTCCCCGCGGCCTCCCGGGCTGCCCGTCGGCTACCCCGCGTCCAGCTCCAGGCTCGCGATCGTCTCGCGGAGCAGCTCACCCGAGCGCCGCAGCCCCGACGCCTCCTCGGCCGAGAGGGCGAGCCGCAGCGTCCGCTCCACGCCGGCGCGGCCCACGACCGTGGGCACCGACAGGTAGACGTCGTCGATGCCGTAGTAGTCGCAGATCAGCGAGCTGACCGACAGCACCGTCGACTGGTCGCGCAGGATCGCCTCCACGATCCGCAGGATCCCGGCGGCGACCGCGAAGTACGTGGCGCCCTTGAGATCGATGATGCGGTACGCGGCGTCGCGCGTCGCCTCGAAGATCTCGCGCAGGCGCGCCGGGTCGTGCTCCATCCCGTTGGCGGTCGCGAAGTCGGCGAGCGACATCCCGGCGATGTTCGCAAGCGACCAGACCGGCACCTCGGTGTCGCCGTGCTCCCCGGCAATGTGCGCGTGGACCGACCGCGGGTCGACGCCGTAGTAGTCGGCCAGCATCGCCCGGAATCGGGCCGTGTCGAGGATCGTCCCGGACCCGATGACGCGGGCGGCCGGGAGGCCCGAGATCCGGTACGTGAGGTAGGCGAGGACGTCGACCGGGTTCGTGGCGACGAGCACGATCCCGTCGGGGTTGGCCGCCGCGACCGCCGGCACGATCTCCCGGAAGATCGCCGCGTTCTTGCGCAGGAGGTCGAGCCGTGACTCGCCCGGTTTCTGGGAGGCGCCGGCCGCGATCACGGTGATCGCGGCGCCCGCGCAGTCGGCCACCGTGCCGGCCCAGATCCGCGTGTTCCGGGCGAAGGGGACCGCGTGCATGAGGTCCATCGCCTCGCCCTCCGCCTTCCTGGCGTTCGCGTCGACGAGGACGATCTCGGCGGCGAGGCCGGAGAGCAGCAGGCTGAAGGCGAAGGTCGAGCCGACGGCGCCCGTGCCGACGACCGCGACGCGGGTGGGATGCGCTTCGGCGCCGACCGCCGGGGCGCCCTGGGAAGGTTCCGGCCGGATGTCGCTCATGCCGCCATTGTGGCGCACCCGGCCCCCGTTCCGAATCCGCAACCGCGGCGACACCGACTCGCCCGACCGCCGTCGGTCCCGGGGGCCGCCGGCGGCCCTACCGTCCGGTCGACGGGGCGGGCCCGGCGCCCGCCGCACGCTGGAGGGAGTGGGAGCGTGATCGACACCGGCGACACCGCCTGGATCCTCATGTCGACGGGCCTCGTCATGCTGATGACGCCCGGCCTGGCATTCTTCTACGGCGGCCTCGTCCGCACCAAGAACGTCCTCTCGACGATCATGCAGAGCTGGTTCATCCTCGCCCTCGTCAGCGTGACCTGGGTCGTCTTCGGCTACACGCTCGCCTTCGGGCCGAGCCAGGGCGGCATCATCGGCGGGCTCGACCACCTGTTCCTGCGGGGGATCGGGACGGAGCCCGGGCCGTACGCGACGACGATCCCGTCGCTCCTCTTCGTCGTCTTCCAGATGATGTTCGCCGTCATCACGCCGGCCCTGATCACCGGGGCCTTCGCCGAGCGCAAGAGCTTCCACGCGTTCGTCGCCTTTGCCTTCCTCTGGTCGACGCTCGTCTACCTGCCGCTCTGCCACTGGGTCTGGAACGCGGACGGCTGGATCTTCCAGCTCGGCGCGCTCGACTTCGCGGGCGGGCTCGTCGTCCACATCAGCTCGGGCGTCGCGGCGCTCGTGGCGGCCCTCTACCTCGGCAAGCGCATCCGGGCCGAGTCGGAGCGCTTCGAGCCCCACAACGTGACGTACGTCGTCCTCGGCGGGGCGCTCCTCTGGTTCGGGTGGTTCGGCTTCAACGCGGGCTCGTCGTGGGCCGCCAACGGGCTCGCCGTGAACGCGCTCGTCGTGACGAACACGGCCGCCGCGGCCGCCTCGCTGACCTGGCTCTTCATCGGCTGGCTCCACAAGGGCTCCCCGTCGGTCGTCGGCGCGGTCTCCGGCGCCGTCGCGGGCCTCGTGGCCATCACGCCGGCCGCGGGCTACGTCGACGTCAGCGGCGCACTCGCGATCGGCATGTCGGCCGGCGCGGTCTGCTACGGGGCGATCCTTCTGCGCGAGCGGCTCGAGGTCGACGACGCGCTCGACGTGTGGGCGGTCCACGGCGTCGGCGGGACGCTCGGCGCGATCCTCACCGGCGTGTTCGCCTCGACGGCGGTCAACGCCGCGGTCAACGGTGGCGGGCTCCTCGAGAGCGGCAACCCACAGCTCCTCGTCAACCAGCTGATCGCCGTCGCCGCGACGTGGGTCTTCAGCGGCACGATGACGTTCGCGATCCTGAAGGTCATCGACCTCGCCTTCGGCGTCCGCGTCCGGGAGGACGTCGAGATCGCCGGCCTCGACCGCGCGCTGCACGGAGAAGCCGCCTACACGCAGGCCTGAGCGACCTGTCTCGCCGCGGCCGTCGTGGGCCGCCCGCCCCCCGCGGAGGCGGGCGTCCCGGCTGCGTCCGGGGCTCTGCCGCGGCCCGATCCCGGTCGGCGCCGGGCGGCAGGCGCCCGCTGGGCCTTCAGGACTCGGCGGCGCTCGAACCCTCGACGCGGAGGCCGTAGCCTCGCGCGCGGGCGTTCCGCAGGCCCGGGTGGCCGGCCTCGATGAGCTTGGCGTTGAGGCGCCCGAGATGGGCCCGGAGCGTCTCGGGGTCGACGGTCGTCGGATCCGCCCAGGCCGCCCGCAGGAGGAGCCGCTGGTCGACGATGCCACCGCGCCTGGCCGCCAGGGCCGCGAGGAGGTCGAGCTCGATCGGCGTCAGGGCGAGCGCCCGGCCGGCGACGTCCGCCCGGCGGCCACCCAGGTCGAGGCGGAGCCCGTCGGGAAGCCTCGCGGGGCCGTCGTCGGGAAGGTTGTCGGGACGCCGGACCGGCGCGCCCCGCCGAGCGATCCTCGCGACCCGCGCGAGAAGCTCGAGCGGCCGGATCGGCCGGCCGACGACGTCGACCGCACCTGCGTCGAGGGCTGCGCCGACCACCTCCTCGTCGCCGACGTCGGCGAGGACGAGCAGCGGCGCGTCGCCGTAGCCCCGGAACCGGCCGATCGTCTCGCCCGGGGTCGCGTCGGCGAGCGCGGGGTCGACGATGACCACGTCGGGGCGCTCCTCCACGAGGCGGGCGAGAGCGCTGTCGAGGCGGTACGCCGTGACCACCTCGTGGCCGGCCGTGCCGAGGGCGCTGGCGACCGCGCCCACGTCCGCGGGATGCGGCGCGGCGACGAGGACGCGAAGGCGCGGCGGGGCGGGCGTGACCATCGGCGGCTGCGATCGTACGCGGCCGGGCGGCCGTACGCGGCCGGGCGTTCGCACGCGGCCGGGCGGCCGTACGCGGCCGGGCGTTCGCACGCGGCCGGGCGTTCGCACGCGGCCGGGCGTTCGCACGCGGCCGGGCGTTCGCACGCGGCCGGGCGGCCCTTGACGCCGGCGCGATCGCGCGGCAGGGTCCGCCCATGCGAACCACCCCTTCCCTCGGTGAGCTCCTGGCGACCGCGCCGATCCCCCTCGACGGGGCGATGGGCAGCGCCCTGATCGCGCGCGGCCTGCCGGCCGGCCTGGCGCCGGAGGCCTGGCTCCTGGGGCCGGAGGGCGCCGCGGCCGTCGGGGCCGTCCACGCGTCGCACGTCGCGGCGGGAGCGCGGATCGTGCTCACGGCGACGTTCGGAGCGAGTCCCGTCCGCCTCGGCGACGGGCCGGCCGCCGGCCGCGTCGTCGACGTCTGCCGCGCCGCCGCCGCGATCGCCCGGGCGGCCGTCCCGTCCGGCGTTCTCGTCGCCGGCGACATCGGGCCGACCGGCGCGCTCCTCGCCCCGTACGGCGACCTCGAGCCAGCCGCGGCCCGGGCGGCCTTCGCCGAGCAGGCGTCCGCGCTCGCCGCGGCCGGCGTCGACCTCCTGTGGGTCGAGACGATGGCCGACCTCGCGGAGGCCCGGGCGGCCGTCGAGGGGGCCCGGGATGCAGCCCCCGACCTCCCGGTCGTCGCGACGTTGACGTTCGAGCGGGGACGGACGCTGTTCGGCGATCGCCCGGAACAGGCGGCCGCGGTCCTGGCCGAGCTCGGCGTCGCCGCGGTCGGGGCGAACTGCGGGACGGGCTTCGAGGCGGTCCTCGAGGTGCTGCCCGCCCTCGCCGCCGGAGCGCCGGGAGTCCCCCTGGTGGCCAAGGCGAACGCCGGGCGCCCCGTTCCGGGCCCCGACGGGTCGGTCAGCTACCCGGCGACGCCGGTGGACGCAGCGGCCTGGGCGCGGCGCGCTGTCGACCTGGGCGCGGCGCTGGTCGGCGGCTGCTGCGGGACGACGGCCGAGCACGTCGCCGCGATCGCGCGGGCACTGGCCGACCGCTGAGGCGCCGAGGCACATCCGGGCGCGGGCAACCCGCGCCGTCCTGCCGGGGTCCCCGGTGCGTCCCCCGGCGACCTACTCCGCCGCCGCCTCGAGGCGGTAGCCCACGCCGCGGACCGACGTCGGCAGCGGGGCGTTCGCTTCTTCCAGCTTCGCCCGGAGCCGGGCCAGGTGCGGCTTGAGCCACTGCGGGTCGGGATCCGGGTCGCCCGGCCAGCCCGCAGCGAGGAGGCGATCGTGGGGGACGACGCGGCCGCGGGCCGCCGCGAGGGCGGCGAGGAGGGCGAACTCGGTGCGCGTCAGCGCGAGGACGACGCCGTCCACCGAGGCCTCGTGGCGCCCGGTGTCGAGGAGGAGCGAGCCCACCCGCAGCCCCCCAGCGGGCGCGTCCGCGCCCTCGAGGCGGCGCATCACGGCGCGGATCCGGGCGAGGAGCTCCTGCTTCCCGAACGGCTTGGTCACGTAGTCGTCGGCGCCCGCGTCGAGCGCCTCGACCTTCGCCAGCTCGTCGGCCTCGCCGGTCAGGACGATGATCGGGGTGCGGCTCGTCTTCCGGATCTCGCGGCAGACGTCGACGCCGTCCCGGCCGGGCATCGCGAGGTCGAGCAGGACGAGGTCGGGCGCCTCCTCCTCGAAGCGGCGCAGGGCAGTGTCGCCGTCGTAGGCCGTGACGACCTGGTGGCCGGCCGTACCGACCAGGGCGGTCACCGCGCCCACCATCGCCGGCTCGTCGTCCACGACGAGGATCCGCAGCCCCGCGGCCTGGGGGGTCGTCATCGCGCTCGTACCTCCACTCCTCGCCTCAGCTGTCGCCGGCCGCGGGCAGCGCCACGACGAACCGGCTCCCGCCGTACCCGTTTCCCTCGATCCAGACGCGGCCGCCCATGGCGTTCATGAGCCGCCGGGCCGCGTAGAGCCCGATCCCGGAGCCGCGGCCCCGCTGCCGCGCCTTGCGGACGAAGACCTCGAACACGGTCTCCCACTCCTCGAGCGGGACGCCCGGCCCGTCGTCGGTGATGTAGACGCGGATCTCGCCGACCTGCCGCCAGAGGCCGACCGAGACGCCCCAGCCCCGCGGCGCGTACTTCGCCTCGTTCTCCAGGAGGAGCTCGAGAACCTGCCGGAATCGGGCCTCGTCGCCCAGCCCGACCAGCGCCTCGGCGGCGTGCTCGTACCGGAGGCGGTGATTGCGGAGGAGCGGCCGCAGCAGGTCGACCGTCTCGCCCACGGCGCCGCCCACGTCGAACGGCTGGCGGGCGAGCGCCGTGAGGCCCTCGCCGTGGACCGAGACGAGGATGGAGTCGACGAGGCGGTCGAGGCGGTTGATCTGGTCGATCGCTGCGTTGCGCCAGTCGTCGGTGCTGGCCCGGGCGGGCGTCTCGCCGATCCCCGCGGCCGCGTCCGCCAGCAGGTCCACGTAGGCGCGGACGACGGAGAGGGGCGTGCGGAGCTCGTGGGTGACGAGCGACAGGATCTCGGCGCGCGCCTCGTCGAGCTGCTGGAGCTGCGTGAGCTGGTGCTCCTGCTCGCGCCCGAGCCGGCCCTTCTCGACGATCCCCGCGAGGAGCGCGGCGATCGTGACGAGGAAGTTGACCTCGCGCGGCGTGAACCGGCGCGTCGCCACCGTCTGCACGTTGAGGACGCCGACCACGAGGTCGTTCCACGTGAGCGGCACCGAGAGCATCGAGGTCAGCCCGGCCAGGTCGAACCCCCGGAGGTACTTGAACCGGGCGTCGAGGCGCACGTCCGGCACCTCGATCGGCATGCGGGCTGCAGCCGCTGCGCCGGTGATCCCTTCCCCGCGGGCGAGGCTGACGCGCCCGATGTGCTCCTGGTCGAGGCCGTTCGTGGCCGCAAGCGTGAGCCGATCCGTGCCGTGGTCGAGCAGGTAGAAGGAGCAGACCTCGACGTGGAGCGCCTCGCGGGTCCGGTCGACGACCGTCTGCATCAGCTCGTCCCAGTCGCGGGCCTGGGTGGCGAGCTGGGCGAACTCGTGGAGGAACGAGAGCTCGCGCAGCGTCCGCAGCGTGTCCGCCTCGGGCGGGGCCAACGCGGCGCGGCCGGCCTCCGGCGGAGCGAGCGCTGCGGGGCCCGCGGCGGCGGCCGGCGGGCGTGTCGACGCGTCGGAGCTCGGAGGCGGGTGGCGCTCGGGATCCGTCATCGAGGCCGATTGTCGCGCGAACCGGCCGGACGCGCGTCGGCGTCCCTCGCGCCGCACGGGGGCCGGCGGCCGGGCCCCCGTGCGCGGGGGTGGCTCAGGGCCTGTAGCTGAATTCCAGCTCTCAATGACAACAGGGGGCCAGTGCCCGTGAGCATGGGCGACGGGCAGGCCCATTCGGATGCGCTACGATCCTGCGACGATGCGCCGTCCGAGACTCCTCCGACTCCCGATCGGGCTCTAGCCGAACCAGGTCGGCACCGCCGACACGGCTAGAGCCGCTGGCCACGATCGCCCAGACTCGAGGAGCTCTCCCGATGCCCGCGCATGCGTCGAACCCTTCCCGCGCATCCCGATCGGCCGACTTCGGCCAGTGGTACCTCGACGTCGTCCGCGACGCCGAGCTCGCGTCCTATGCGCCCGTCCGGGGCTGCATCGTCGTCCGCCCGTACGGCTTCGCGCTGTGGGAGCACGTGCGCGACGCGCTCGACAGGCGGATCAAGGAGACGGGTCACGAGAACATCTACCTGCCGCTGCTCGTGCCCGAGAGCCTCCTGGAGACCGAGGCGGAGCACGTCCAAGGGTTCAGCCCGCAGGTCGCCTGGGTCACCCACGGCGGCGCCGACGAACTCGCCGAGCGCCTCGCGATCCGGCCCACCTCGGAGGCCATGGTCGGCGCCGTCTACCGCGATCTGATCCAGAGCTACCGTGACCTGCCCGTGCTTGTGAACCAGTGGGCGAACGTGGTCCGCTGGGAGCTCCGCACGCGGCCGTTCCTGCGCACGGCCGAATTCCTGTGGCAGGAAGGCCACACGTTCCATGCCAGCGCGGCCGAGGCCCGCGAGGAAGCGGAGCGGATGCTCGGCGTGTACCGCGAGATCTGGCACGACTGGCTCGCGATCCCGACGATCAGGGGCCGCAAGAGCGAAGCCGAGAAGTTTCCAGGCGCCGAGGTGACGCTGACCGGCGAGGCGCTGATGGGCGACCGGCGCGCGCTGCAGATGGGCACCAGCCACGACCTTGGCTCGAACTTCGCCCGGGCGTTCGACATCCGCTTCCTCGATCGCGACAACGAGCGGCGGCACCCGTTCGGGACGTCGTGGGGTTTCTCGTGGCGGACGATCGGCGCAGTCATCATGGTCCACGGCGACGACCGGGGCCTCGTCCTGCCGCCACGGATTGCGCCGATCCACGTCGTGGTTGTGCCGATCTGGCGAACGGTGGAAGAGCGGGCGGCCGTGGAAGCGGCAATCGCCCCGGTCGAGGCCGCGCTGCGGGCACAGGCCGTCTTCGGCGACCAACGCATCAGCGTGCGGGTCGATCGGCGCGACGACGTGACGCCCGGCTACAAGTTCAACGATTGGGAGCTGCGCGGCGTCCCGATCCGGCTCGAGGTCGGGCCACGGGATGTCGCGGCGGGCACGGTCGTGGTGGCCGAGCGATTGCCGGCGACGGACGGCACGAGCGCGAAGGAGTCGGTCCCCGTCGATCACCTTCCGGCCGACGTCGCGGTGAGGCTCGAACGAATTCAGGCGCGCCTGCTGGAGCGGGCGATCACGTTCCAGCGCGCCAACACGCACCGGGTCTCCGGCTGGGACGACCTGGTCGCCGTGAACGCCGCGCAGGGCGGCTTCCTCGTCACCGGCTGGTGCGGTTCGGCCGCCTGCGAACGCGAGGTCCAGGCCGCAACCGGCGCCACGCTCCGCGTCCTCCCGTTCGAGGATCAGCTCGAGGGGCTTGAACGTCCGAGCGCCTGTGCCCGCTGTGGCACGCCGGCCACAGAGACGGCGGTGTTCGCGCGCGCTTACTGACCGGAGGTGCGGATGTGAGCGGGCGGTTCGAGGGCGAGACCGACCCGCGCGTATCAAAGGGCGTCCGCGGGGTCGGGCTTGCGGCCGGATGAAGGCGCGAACGGTGGCGCCGAACCATTCAGGCGGCCGCGCGCCAGGCGAGGTAGCCGACCGAGGCCACCTCGAGCCAGGCCCGGTCGGACGCTTCGCTGCCCTCGTAGCCGCGGCTGAGGCGCCGCCAGCGTCCGAGCTGGGCGAGTGCGTGCTCGATCCGGTAGAGCGGCCGGATTGGGACGAAGCCGCTGACGCCTGGAGGCGGCGCCTTGATGTCAAGCGCGACGTGCCTGCGGCTAGCGAGACTCTGGAGGCCGCGGTACGCGCGGTCGCCGACGATCGCCCGGAGGCGCGGCAGCTCGTCGATCCGATCGCGCAGGAGGTCGCGGCCAGCGACGACATCGTGCGGCCGGGCCGAGCAGGCCGCCGCAGCGACCGGCAGGCCAAGGATCTCGACGAGGAGCGTCCGCTTCGTGCCGATCGTCCGGCCGCCGCGGCCACCGGCCGCGTGGAACGTCGGGCCGCAGCGGCCACCCTTCAGGGTCTGGGCGTCGACCAGACGGCGGTCCACGCACCGTATCGCTCGGGCAGGTAGCGCCACTGGCAGCCGGTCCGCCCGATGAACAGCATGGCGTCGACCATCTGGCGCCTCGGGATCACCGCCGGCGCGCCGCGCTGACCGGGCGGGTCAAACAGGTCGGCGACGAGCTCCCGTTGCACATCCGAGAGCGTGATCGCGAAGCTCATGCCGCCAGTCTGCCGGCCGGCTATGTCACCTCATGCGGCACGATCCCGCCGATCCGAACGGGATCTTTCGGCCACAGGCCCTTAGCCGGCTGCCGCCGCGGGCTCCGGGTCGGTCACCGTGGCGGGGAGGTCGGGCAGGAGCGGCAGCGTCCACGCCCAGGCGGCGCCGTGATGGGCGCCGACCGCGCCGTGGCGCGCCGCCTCCACGCGGAGCGGGAGCCCGAAGATCTCGATGAAGCCGACCGCGCTCGCGTGGTCGAAGGCGTCGCCCTCGTCGTACGTCGCGAGGTTCCGGTCGTAGAGCGAGAGCGGGGAGCGGCGCCCGTTCGCCGTCGCCGAGCCGTGGTCGAGGCGGACCCGGACGTCGCCGGAGACCGTCCGGTCGGAGCTCGCGACGTAGCCCCGCAGGTCGCGATGAAGGGCGCTGAACCAGAGCCCGTCGTAGGTGAGCTGGGCGATCTCGTGGGCAACCTGCCGGTTGAAGCGGAGCGTGTCCTTCGAGAGGACGAGCCCCTGGAGCGCGGCGTGGGCGGCGTGGAGGATCGTCGCGGCCGGCGCCTCGTAGATCTCGCGGCTCTTGATCCCGACGAGGCGGTCCTCGACGTGGTCGACCCGGCCGACGCCGTGGGCGCCGCCGAGGGCGTTCAGCCGCTCCACGAGCGCGACCGGTCCGAGCCGCTCGCCGTCGATCGCGACGGGGACCCCGCCTTCGAAGGCGATGACGATCTCGACGGCCTGCGGCGCCGCCGACGGGTCGACGGTCCACTCGAACGCGTCGTCCGGCGGCGCGACCCAGGGATCCTCGAGGACGCCGGTCTCGCAGGACCGGCCCCAGATGTTCACGTCGATCGAGTACGGGGACGCCTTCGTGATCGGGATCTCGATGCCCCGGGCGATCGCGTAGTCGATCTCCTGGTCGCGGGTCAGGCCCATCCCGACCCGCATCGGGGCGATGACCTTGAGGCCGGGGTCGAGGGCGTGGACGGCGACGTCGAAGCGGACCTGGTCGTTGCCCTTGCCCGTGCAGCCGTGGGCCACCGCGTCGGCGCCCTCCTTCTGGGCGACCTCGGCGAGGAGCTGCGCGATCAGGGGCCGGGCGAGGGCCGTGGCGAGCGGGTAGGCGCCCTGGTAGAGGGCGTTCGCCTGGAGCGCGGGCCAGCAGAAGTCGCGGACGAACGTCTCCCTCGCGTCGACGACGTAGGCCCGGCTCGCGCCCGCGGCCATCGCGCGCCGCTGCACGCCCTCGCGGAGGGACGTCCCGCCCACGTCCACGGTGAGGGTGACGACCTCGGCGTCGAACTGCTCGCGGAGCCAGGCGACGGCGACCGAGGTGTCGAGGCCGCCGGAGTAGGCGAGAACGACCTTCTGCTTCATGGGGAGTGCCTCCGTTGCTCAGGGGTAGGTGGTCGTGAGGTCGTCGTCGGGAAGACCCTCGGCCGCACCGGCGGCGAGGGCCTCGAAACGTGAGCGCCAGCGCTCGAGGGCGGGCGCGTCGCCGAAGAGGACGAGGAGCGTGTTGTCGCCGGCCAGCGTCCCGACCTGGTCGTCGAGGTCCGACTCGTCGATGGCCTGGGCAATCGCCGCGGCGGCGCCGGGCCGGCTGACGAGGACGAGGCTGAGCCCGCTGCGGGCGATCGTGACGGGGTAGTCGGCCAGGATCCGCCGCAGGCGGGCGACGCCCGGGCCGCGCGGCGCCGTGCCCCCGGCGAGGGCACCCGGCGTCACGTACGCGTGGTGGTCGCCCCGGGGCGCCTTCACGAGGCCGAGGTCGGCGACGTCGCGGCTCACCGTGGCCTGCGTCACCGTGAAGCCGCGCTCGCGCAGGAGGCCGGCCAGCTCCTCCTGGCTGCCGATCGTCGCGGGCGGCGACGAGGTCGAGGATCGTGCGGCGGCGGGCATGGCGAGCCGAGGCCGCGGTCCGGGCGGGGCCGTCGTGGCGGGCGGTCGGCGTCGTGGGCACGGCGGACCTCAGGCCGCCCCGGCCGCGCTGCCGCGGCCGGCGGTGATGCGCGTCCCGAACGTCGGGTCGCCGAGCGCGCGGGCGAGCGCCGCGGGCGCGGCGGCGTCGCAGATGACGGCCTCGGCGCCCGGGCCGCCGATGCCGGCGAGCGCGGCCCGGATCTTGGGGACCATCCCGCCGGCGATCGTCCCGGCGGCGATCAGCCCCTCCGCCTCGGCGGCCGTGAGCGTCGCGAGCTTCGTCCCGTCGGCCGCGCGGATGCCGTCGACGTCGGTCATGAGGACGAGCTGGCGGGCACCCAGGCCGGCGGCGAGGCCGGCGGCCGCGTCGTCGGCATTGACGTTGCAGACGATCCCGGCCTCGTCGCGGGCGAGCGGCGCCACGACGGGGACCTGGCCGCCGACGAGGATCGCGTCGAGGAGCTCGCGCTCGATCCCGACGACGTGGGCGACGAAGCCCATGCCCGGCACGCGCTCCCCGACGAGGAGGCCGCCGTCGACGCCGGAGAGGCCGACCGCGTCGACGCGGAGGTCGCGCAGCGCGGCCACGAGCTCGCTGTTGACGACGCCGCGGAGGACGGCCGCGGCGACCTCGAGCGCCTGGGCGTCGGTCACGCGCAGGCCGCCCTCGAAGCGCGTCGGGACGCCGAGCCGGTCGAGCCACTCGGTCATCCGCTTGCCGCCGCCGTGGACGACGACGACGGGGCGGCGCCGGGCGACCGTCGGCCACCTCGGCCAGGACCTGCTGCTGCTCGGCGAGGGTCGTGCCGCCGAGCTTGAGGACGAGGATCTCGCTCACGTCGTGTACTCGGCGTTCTCGACGACGTACTGCTCCGTCAGGTCGCAGCCGAACGCCTCGCCGCTTCCCGCCCCGAGCCCGAGGTCGAGGCGCACGAGGACCTCGGGAGCGTCCATCGCGGCCCGGACGGCGGCGCGGTCGAAGGGAGCCGGGCCGCCGGCGGGTCCGTCGAAGACGAGGTGGCCGGCGATCGCGATCCGCAGCGCGCCGGGATCGACGAAGGCCGGTGATCCCGACCGCCGCCGCGCCTCGTCGCGGGGCAGGCCGGCCGTCTCGAGGAGGCGCGCCTCGCCGAGGCGGGCGTTGCCGGCGGCCCCGGCGATCCGGCCCCAGTTGGGGTCGCGGCCGTGGGCGGCGGCCTTGACGAGGCTGCTCGAGATCACGGCCCGGGCGACCGCGCGCGCGTCGACGTCGTCGACGGCTCCCGTCACCTGGCAGGTGAGGAGCGTGGTCGCGCCCTCGCCGTCGGCGGCCTGCTGGCGGGCGAGGTCGCGGGCGACCGCCTCGATCGCGGCACCGAGCGTCGCCGCCTCCGCCGTTCCGGGGACGACCGGCGCGGCCGCCGACGCCCCCGACGCGAGGAGGAAGACGGTGTCGTTCGTGCTGGTGTCCCCGTCGACCGACAGCTGGTTCCAGGTCCGAACGTTCGCGGCCCGCAGGAGGCCGTGCAGGGTGGCCGGGCTGACGGCCGCGTCCGTGAGGACGATCGCGAGCATCGTGGCCATGCGAGGGTGGATCATCCCCACGCCCTTCGCGACGCCGGACACGGCGACGGTGGCGGGGGTTCCGTCGGGCGCGGGCAGGTCGATGCGGGCGGTCGCCGCCTTGGCCACCGAGTCGGTCGTCCGCAGCGCCTCCGCCACTGCGGCGAAGGCCGCGTCGTCGGTGCCGAGGCCGTTGCCGGCCAGCGTCGCGATCCCGGCGACGACCTTCGCGACCGGCAGGCGGGTGCCGATGACACCGGTGGACAGGCTCAGGACGCTCGACGGGTCGGCGTGCAGGTTCGCCGCCACCGCGTGGGCGACCGCGACCTGGTCGGCCAGCCCGGCGAGGCCGGTCGCGGCGTTGGCGCAGCCGCTCGTCGCGACGACAGCGAGCGCTCGCCCGTAGTGGTCGCCGCCGTCGCTTCGGCCCTCGGGCCGGGTGATCGCGAGATTGGCCCGGGACGCCTCGACCGGCGCCGCGACGACCCGGTTCGTCGTGAAGACGGCCGCCGCCGACGCGGGGCCGGAGGTGGCGTGGACGAGGGCCAGGTCGGGGCGGCCGCTGGCCTTGATGCCGGCCGTCGTGGCCCCGGCCGCAAAGCCCGCCGGCAGGACGGCGCGCCGCTCGACCGGTGGGAGGCTGGACGGCATCGGCGCGAGGAGGCCGTCGTCGGGGAGTGTCGCGGATCGTCGGCTCGGCGCTCGGCTCGGGGGTCATCGTCGGTCGGCTCGGCGTCGGCGGCTACGGCGCGAGGGGCAGCTGGTCGAGGCCGGTCGTCTCGGGCAGCCCGTGGACGGCGTTGAAGGCCTGGATCGCCTGCCCGGCGGCGCCCTTCACGAGGTTGTCGATGACCCCGATCGCGAGGACGCGGCCCGTCCGCTCGTCCACGCGCACGTGGACCCGGCAGCTGTTGCTGCCGAGGACGTGCTTCGTGGCCGGCGGCTGGGTGACGACGTGCACGAACGGCTCGCCCGCGTACGCGTCGGCGTACAGCTCGTCGAGCTCGCGCTGCGTGACGGACCGGGTCGGCCGCACGTGGCACGGCGGACAGGATCCCGCGCGTCATCGGCACGAGGTGGGGGAGGAAGTCGACGCCGCGGGCGCCCGGGTTGGCCTCTGCCCCGGGCCCGCGGGCCGTGCCGAGGGTCGCGAGCTCCTGCTCCATCTCCGCGACGTGGCGGTGGCCGCCGAGGCCGTACGCCTTCACGCTCTCGTTGACCTCGCCGAACATGAGGTCCTGCTTCGGCTCGCGGCCTGCTCCCGAGACGCCGCGACTTCGCATCGACGACGAGGTCGCCGATGAGCCCGGCCCGGGCGAGCGGGGCGAGGGCGAGGAGCGTGGCGGTGGGATAGCAGCCGGGCGCGCCGACGATCGCGGTCGCCACGTCGCGCAGGCCGCCGAGCGCGTCGCGGTGCAGCTCCGGGAGCCCGTAGACGGCACGGTCGAGGAGGTCGGGGCGCGGGTGCTCGAAGCCGTACCAGCGGGGATAGTCGGCCGCGTCGCGGAGCCGAAAGTCGGGCCCGAGGTCGACGATCGCGGCGCCGGTGGCCGCGAGGTCGGGGACGATCTCGGCGGCCGCGCCGTGCGGGAGGGCGAGGAAGACGGCGTCGGCGTCGGGGACGGTCGCGTCCACGTGACAGGCCGGTCCGGTCGAGGTGGATGTGCGTGCCCCCGATCGGCTCATGGCTGCGACCGCGCCCGACCAGCCCGACGATCTCGACGTTCGGGTGCCGCGTCAGCAGGCGGACCAGCTCGGCGCCGACGTAGCCCGTGGCACCGACGATGGCGACGCGGATCCGGGCATCCGGCGCGCTCCCGGCGGAGCGCGCACCCGAGTCGAGGGGGCCGCGGGGGAGCGGCACGGCCCGGCGCTCCGTGGCCACGTGGACGGCGGAGGCCTCGCGCCCGCTCACAGACGAGTTTCCCGGCCGAGCCGGATCGTTGGGGTGCTCATATCGCGCATGACTATACACAATGCGCGCATAGTCATGCAGGGACGCCGCGCTCGAGTGCGGCGCCGGCGCGCGGGGCGTGGCGCCCCCCCCGGGGGTGCCATCGCTCCGCACGCAATCATTTCTGCGTCGGACGCTGGCAGGGCGCCTCGTCCGGCACCGACTGCGCGTGCCGCGCGACGGTTGTGCCGCTGGACGCCTGGCGAGGCCCCACCGACCGCCGCGAAGCAGGAATGATGGCATCGCACGCGACGCCGGCCGACGAGGCCCGACGACGCGTCTGCCTACGCCTCGTCGGGCGGCAGCTCCATGAGAGGGCCGGTGACGATCGCCTCGCCCTCGACCGGCACGGCGCCATCGGGCGAGATCACCACGAAGCGGTGGTGGAGCTCGGCGGCGCCGCTGGCGATGCCCGTCGAGACGGAGCAGTACCGCGTCGCCGAGAGCTCGATGGCGCGCCGAACCGCCTCCACGTCGACCGCCGCCCCCTCGACCTCGTGGACGATGTCGACGCGTCGGAAGGCGTGCGGGTGGTCGTCGCGCTGCGTCCCCTCGACGCGGATCGCGTACCGCGTGACCTGCTGCCGCTTCTTCTCGAGGATGCTGATCACGTCCATCGCCGTGCAGCCGCCGATGGAGGCCGCGAGCACCTCGGTCGGGCGCGGGGCCGTTCCGCCGATCTCGTTGTCCATCGCGATCTCGAACCCGGAACCGGTCCGGGCGACGAAGCGGAGGCCACCCTCGTGGCGAAGTTGGGCGGTCTTGACGGCCATCGGTGTCTGCTCCTGGGGGTGATGGATCCGGCGTTCTGGGCACCGGGCGGGCGAGGCGGGGACGCCCGTGCATCATACGCGGCTGCTTGCGCGCTTGCGCAAGTCATTGACAACGACCCTCGCCGGCTGCCGCCGCGGGGCCTGCCAACCGGCCCCGCCGCCGCCGTGGGGCCTGCCAACCGGCCCCGCCGCCCCGGGCCGCCACCTGCCCCGCCCGCCATCACGGCGCCTGCCGCGGGCCGCCCCCTCGCGGGCCGCCCCCGTCGCGCGCCGCCCCCGTCGCGCGCCGCCCCGCCGCATTCGATCAGATGCTCGCGGGACGAGCCGTATGGCGGCTGTGATGGGGCGGGCCGGAGGGCTCGGAGGGCGGCTGAGCGTGCCACCCGCTCGGGGACTCGATCAGATGATCGCCATGGGATCCGGTGACAGGATCGGACCGCCCCGAGTGGTCGTACGGATCACGGGGCGAGCATGTGAGAGGAAGCCGGGCAGCCGCGCGCTACGCCCCGCCAGCCGCGCGCTACCCCCCGCCAGCCGGGCGCAACGCCCCGCCAGCCGCGCGCAGCGCCTCGCCAGCCGCGCGCTACGCCCCCAGCCGCGCGCTATCCCCCGCCGGCGGCGGCGCCGGCGGCCGCGTCGGCAGGCGACTCGAACTGCTCCCGGTAGAGCCGCGCATAGAGCCCGCCGCCGGCCAGCAGCTCGTCGTGGCGGCCGCGCTCCACGATCCGGCCGCGCTCGTAGACGAGGATCTGGTCGGCCCGCAGGATCGTCGAGAGGCGGTGGGCGATCGCGATCGTCGTGCGGCCCTCCATGAGCCGCTCGAGGGCCGACTGGATGAGCCGCTCCGAGACCGTGTCGAGCGCCGACGTCGCCTCGTCGAGGATGAGGATGCGCGGATCCTTGAGCAGCACGCGGGCGATCGCGATCCGCTGCTTCTCGCCGCCGGAGAGCTTGTAGCCGCGCTCGCCGACGACCGTCGTCGTACCCGTCCGGGAGCTCCATGATCCGGTCGTGGATCGCGGCGGCTCGGGCGGCCGTCTCGAGGTCGGCCTCGGTCGCGTCCGGCCGCGCGTACAGCAGGTTGTCGCGGATCGTGGCGTGGAAGAGGTACGTCTCCTGGGTGACGACGCCGATCGCCCGCCCGAGCGACGCCAGCGTGATCCGCCGGACATCGCGACCGTCGATCTCGACGGCGCCGCTGTCGACGTCGTAGAGGCGGGGCACCAGGTACGTCGTCGTCGTCTTGCCCGAGCCCGACGGGCCGACGAGGGCGACGAGCTGGCCGGGCTCGGCGACGAAGTCGATCCCCTCGAGGGCGAAGGGCACCGGGGGGACGGCCGGGGGCCGGCCGACCGGGAGCGGCCCGGCTTCGACCGAGCCGTCGTCCGGGCCCACGTCGCCCGCTGCGTTCGGGGCGCCCTCGTCGCGGACCTCGGGGAGCCCGGCCTCGAGGGCTTCCTCGGCGATCGGCTCGACGACCGCGTCGGCGGTTGCCTCGTCGATGGCGGACGGCGCGTGGACGTGGCCGCCGTTCGCCACCGCCTCGAGGGCCCGGGCGGCCGGAACCGCGGCCTTCGGGTAGCGGAACGAGACCTCGTGGAGGCGGACCCGGCCGGCCATCGTGGTCGGGTCGAGGGCGACCGCATCGGGCGCATCGACGATCTCCGGGTCGAGGTCGAGGTACTCGAAGATCCGGTCGAAGAGGGCGAGCGAGCCGTTGATCTCGACCTGCACGTTGAGCAGCTGGCCGAGCGGGAAGAAGAGGCGGCTCTGGAGCGTCGTGAAGGCCACGATGTCGCCGGTCGTCGGCGCCGACGGGTCGCCGTTCATCGCGAGGGTCGCGGCGAGCCAGTACACGAAGGCCGGGATGATGCTGAAGATCGTCCCGATGATCATGAAGAACCAGCGCCCGACCATCGCCTGGCGGACCTGGAGGCCGGCGAGGCCGCGGTTGAGGTCGCGGAACCGAGCCGTCGCGGCCTCCTGCTGGCCGAACGTCTTCGTCAGGAGGACGCCGGAAACGCTCAGCGTCTCCTCGGTCACCGCCGTCATGTCGGCGAGCGCCTTCTGGGTCTCGGTCGAGACCTCGCGCCGGACCCGGCCGACGCGCTGCGTCAGGACGAGGAAGAAGGGCACCATCGCGAGTGACAGGACCGTCAGGCGCCAGTCGATGATGATCATGGCGACGATCGTCGAGGCGACGACGGCGATGTTGGCCGCGATGCTCGTCGCGGTGTCGGTGACGACCCGCTGGACGCCGCCGACGTCGTTGGAGAGGCGGCTCTGGATCTCGCCGGTGCGGGTCTCGGTGAAGAAGCGCAGCGGCAGCCGCTGCAGGTGGGCGTAGAGCGCGTTGCGGAGGTCCTGCATCACGCTCTGGCCGATGACGTTGTTGAGGTAGCTCTGGCCGACCCCGATGAGGCCGGAGACGATCGGGACGACGATCATCAGCCCGACGTAGAGGAGCAGGTTCTCGTAGTTCTGGCCGATGATCACCTCGTCGATCAGGAGCTTGAGGAGGATCGGGTTGACGAGCCCGAGCAGGCTCGTCACGACGATCGCGACGACGACGACCGCGACCTGGACGCGGTACGGGCGGAAGAACGCGACGATCCGGCGGATCGTCCGCTGGCGGCGCTCGGGCGGGAGGGCGGGCTCGGGCTCGCCGTCGCGATACCCGCGGGCGAGGCGGCCGGCGCCGCTGCCGCCGCCGCGGCCCATCACAGCGGCACCGCCCGCACGTGAGCCCGGACCGGCCGACGCCGACGCCGGTCGGTCACCACGCCGTGGCGGTCACCGCCTCGACGACCCCGTGCTCCTCGAGCCAGCGCTCGGCGTCGATCGCCGCCCGGCAGCCGTCGCCGGCCGCGGTGATCGCCTGGCGGTAGCGGTGGTCGTGGACGTCGCCGGCGATGAAGACGCCCTCGACCTGCGAATGGGTCTGGTCGTCGACGACGAGGTAGCCCTTCTCGTCCTTCTCGAGCCAGCCCTCGAACGGGGCCGTGTTGGGGCGGTGGCCGATGGCGAGGAAGAAGCCGTCGACCGGCAGGTCGCTCGTCTCGCCCGTCGTCGTGCTCCGGCAGGCGGACCCCCGTGACCTTCTCGTCGCCGAGGACCTCGTCGACGACGACGTTCCGGTGGATCTCGACCTGGGGGTGGCTCTCGACCCGCGCCTGCATGATCTTGCTGCCCCGGAACTCGTCGCGGCGGTGGAGGAGGTGGACCTTCGTGGCGAACCGGGTCAGGTAGAGCGCCTCCTCGAAGGCGGTGTCGCCGCCGCCGACGACGGCGACCTCCTGGTCGCGGAAGAAGAACCCGTCGCACGTCGCGCAGGCGGACACGCCGCGGCCCCGGAGACGCTTCTCGGACTCGAGGCCGAGCCACAGCGCGGAGGCGCCGGTGGCCACGATGACGGCCTGGGCCCGGTACTCGACGCCGCCGGCCCAGACGCGGAACGGGCGGCTCGAGAAGTCGACCCGGTCGGCCTCGACGTCGACGATCGTCGTCCCGAAGCGCTCGGCCTGGGCGCGGAAGCGCTCCATCAGCTCGGGACCCTGGATCCCGTCGGGGAAGCCCGGGTAGTTCTCGACGTCGGTCGTGATCGTCAGCTGGCCGCCCGGCTGGTGGCCGGCGATGACGACCGGGGCCAGGTTCGCCCGCGCGGCGTAGATCGCGGCGGTCAGGCCGGCCGGGCCGGAGCCGAGGATGAGGACGTTCGTCTCGCGGGGTCCGACCGCGGCGACCGCGACGGGGGCGGCCGTCTCGGCCGGCGCGGCGTCGCCTCCGGTGCCGAAGTCGATCGTGGAAGCCGCCGAAGGGGGAGGTGGGTTCGGTCATGGGACGGGCTGGTCTCGTGCTGGGATGGCCGCGGGCACGCGCGGCGCGGGAGCCAATCGTAGCACGGGTGGGATACCCCCTGGGAGTATTGCTACCTGGCCGTGGCGGGGATGGCGTGGGCGAGCTCCGAGAGGCGCGCCGCGAGATCGGCGACGCCCGGCTGCTCGACGTTCTGGATGCCGACGACGACGTGCTGGGCGCCGGCCTCGGCGAGGGCCGCGAAGCGCTCGGCAGCAGCCTCCGGTGTCTCCGTCCCGGCGGCGCCGTCGGCCGAGAGGCGGGTGCTCTGGAGCGTCGAGCGCTCGATCTCGTCGAATGGCCGGCCGACCGCCTCGCAGTGCTCGCGCAGGATGGCGTACTTGCGGCGCAGCGTGTCGGGGCCGCCGAAGACGTTCGTCCCGTCGGCGTACTGCGCCACGAGGCGGAGCGTCTTCTGCTCGCCGCCGCCGCCGATCATGATCGGGACGCGCGGCCGCGTCAGCGACTGCGGGGAGTTGAGGAGCCGGGTCGCCGCGTAGTGGGCGCCCTCGAAGCGCTCCTCCGTGCCCCGCTCGCCGGTCCACATCGCGTGGGCGATCCGGAGCGTCTCCTCGAGCATCTCGAAGCGGACGCCGAGCGGCGGCATCGGGAAGCCGAGCGCGTCGCTCTCCTCCTGGTTCCAGGCGGCGCCGATCCCGAGCCAGGCCCGGCCCGCCGGAGAGGACGTCGAGGGTGGTGGCGGCCTTCACCCACAGCCCCGGCAGGCGGTAGTGGACGCCGCCGACCATGAGCCCGAGGCGCGCCCGCCGGGTGTGGGCGGCGAGGTAGCCGAGGGTGGTCCAGCCCTCGAGCATCGGGTCCTCGGCCGGCCCGATCCCCCGGATCTGGAAGAAGTGGTCCATGACCCAGATCGAATCGAAGCCGGCCTCGTCGGCCTCGCGGGCGACGCGGGCGAGCGTGGGGCCGATGGCCGGCGTGCCGCCGGCGTAGTCGAAGCGGTTGAGCTGGAGGCCGATCTTCACGGGGCGAGCGTACACCGGGAGGGCGTGCCCGGGCCGGCGTGCCCGGGCCCGAGGATCGTCGGCGCGAGGGTGTGCCGGTCGGCGCGACGCCCCACGCTCCCGGGCGCCCTCGTGCAAGGCGGGCTGTCGTTACGGCGACGTCTGAGCACGAAGTCAGTGCCGAATCCATGGTTCGCGGGATTCCTCGCGCACAAACGACGAGGTACTGACAACAGGGCTTGCATCAAGGGGACGGCCCGCGAACGGGATGGGCCCGCGGGCCACGACACCACGGCGCGAGCCGGTGACCCTCGCGGGTGCGCGCCGCGGGCGGCGAGCACCCGCCCCGGCCGCGACCGGGCGTCAGCGGAAGAGGTCGGTCTCCGGCGGCATGAGGACGTCCGCACGGACCGAGCCCTCGCCGGGCGGCGGGGACGCGCCCCGGACGAGCGCGACCGGCCGTCGCGCGGCCTTGCCCAGGACGAGCTCGGCGGCCGAGGCGATCTCGTCGGCAACGGCGCGGACGGTGGCGGCCATGACCCGCCCGTCGGCGTCCGGCGTGCCGCGAAGGTCCTCGAGCGGACGAAAGCCGGCCACCCCGATCGCGAGATCGGTGATGCCGAAGCGCCACGGCCGGCCGAGGCTGTCGGAGACGACCACGCCGGGGGCCACCCCGTGGCGGGCCTCGATCGCGGCGCGGATCAGGCGGGCGGAGGCGTCGGGGTCGTCGGGCAGGAGGAGAACCACGTCGCCGCTGCCGGGGCCGACGTTGCTGGCGTCCACGCCGGCGTTCGCCAGGACGAAGCCGTGGCGCGTCTCGGCGATGATCACGCCGTTCGCCATGCGGACGATCCGCACCGCCTCGCGGAGGACCACCTCGACCTGGCGCGGGTCGCGCTTCCAGCGGGCCGCGAACGCGACCGCCTCCGGGCGCGGCTCGATCGTCCGCAGGTCGACGACGGCCCCCTCGGCCTTCGACACGACCTTCTGGGTGACCACGATCACGTCGTCGGGGCGGAGCGGAAGGGCGCCGGGGGTCGCGGCCAGCGCGTCGCCACGAGGGCACCGATGTCGTCGCCGGGGCGGACCTCGGGAAGACCCGCGAGCGGCAGGACGATGAGCGTGCCGGCGGGCGTGGTGGGCTCGGTCACGGCACGTCGGCACGAATGCCGGTGAGGCCGAGCGCCTCGGCCGCGAGGAGGTCGTCGGGCGTGTCGAGGTCGAGCACGAGCGGTCCGTCGAGCTCCACGTACGCGGCACCGGCGGCCGCCGCGGCCGCGGCGTGGGCGGCGCGCGAGCCCGGCCCGAAGCGGAAGTCGATGGCGTCCGGAGGCGCCAGCAGCAGGACGTTCGTGCCTTCGCCGGCCCGGTCGGAGACGAGGACGACGACCGGGCCGGCGGGGTGCGCGACGGCAGCGACCCGCCCGGCCCCGACGACCGCGGCGAGTCGGGCGCCATCGACGGCCGGCAGGTCGGCGGGGACGACGAGCAGCGTGTCGGCGCCCGACGCCTCGGCCCAGGCGCGCCCGACCGCGAGCCCCTCGTTGAGACCCTCACCGGCCTGGCGGACCGCGGCGGCGCCGAGACCTGCGGCGAGGGCGAGCGCCTCCGGGTCGGGCGAGACGACGGCCACGCGGATCACGCCGGCCGTCGCGGCCGCCGCGGCGAGGGTCCGGCCAAGGAGACGCTCGACGAGCGCCCGGCGCTCCTCCGCATCGAGGGCCTCGCCGAGGCGGGACTTCGCCACTTCCAGGCCCCGGACGGGGACGAGGACGATCACGCGTTCGAGAGCGGGCGCGGCGGGCATGGAGTCGGGCACGGCCGGATCGTAGACGAGGCGCGCGAGTAGAGTAGGGCCGCATGACCACCCAGGATCCCGCCCGGCCGCCGGCGCCGCCCCGGTCGCTCCCGTCCCTCACGTTCCTCGGCCACTCCACGATGCTGATGGAGATCGCCGGGTCGCGGATCCTCACCGACCCGCTCGTCTTCGAGCGCCTCCTCATCCTGCGCCGGATGGCCAGCACCCTCGACCCGGAGCATCACCGGGACCTCGACGCGGTCCTCATCTCGCACCTCCACGTCGACCACCTGCACATCCGCTCGCTCCTGCAGATCGGCCGGGAGACGCGGGTGATCATGCCGGCCGGGGGCGAGCGCCTCCTCGCCGGGCACGGCTTCACGCGGGTCGAGGGCGTGAGTCCCGGCGACACCGTGCAGGTCGGTCCGGTCCGGGTGACGGCGACGTTCGCCGACCACGACGGGAGTCGGCCGCCGCTCGGGCCGAAGGCGCCGGCGCTCGGGTTCGTCCTCGAGGAAGGCCCGACGAAGGTCTACTTCGCCGGCGACACCGACGTCTTTCCGGAGATGGCCGACCTGGCGCCCAACCTCGACGTGGCGATGCTCCCCGTGTGGGGCTGGGGCCCTCGGCTGGGCCACGGCCACATGAACCCGCGGACCGCGGCGCTCGCGCTGCGCCTCCTGCGCCCGCGCTACGCCGTGCCGATCCACTGGGGAACGCTCTGGCCGTACGGCTTCGGGCGGGTGGTCCCGGGACGTCTCACCGACCCGCCCCGCGAGTTCGCCCGGTTCGCCCGCCGCTACGCGCCGGGGGTCCGGGTGCTGCTGACGCCGCCCGGCGAGCCCGTCTCGTTCGACCCGGTCGGGCCGGATGCAGCGATCGTCAGGACGCCGCGCGCGAAGCCGCCGCGACCGCCGCGGCTGCCAGGGCTGCCCGGGACGCATCGTCGGTCATGACGGTCGGCCCCACGACGGGCTCGATCCCGAGCGCGGCGATGGCCGGCGCCTCGGCGGCGTCCGCGTCGTCGATCAGCAGGGCGTCCACGAACGCGGCGTAGAGCCGGGCGATCCCGGTCGCGCTCGCCTCGCCGCCGAGCGAGGTCGCCATCCGGTCGGCGGGTCCCTTGAGCGCCCGGCCGCCGACGAGCGGGGAGACGGCGGCGACGCGCACGCCCCGGCCGCGGGCCGCCGCGAGCAGCTCGCGCATCCCGGGCACCGCGAGGATCGGCCCGACCGACACGAACGGGTTCGAGGGGCAGACGACGATCGCCTCGGCGCCCGCCAGCGCCGCGGCCACCTCCGGGGTCGGACGGGCGAGGTCGATGCCGGCGAACGCCACCTCGAGCACGTCCGGCTCCTGGTGGAGGCGGACGAAGTAGTCCTGGAAGGGGAGCCAGCCGGCCGGCGTCCGGACCATCGTCCGGACCGGGTCGTCGGTCATCGGCAGGATCGGGGTCGCGACGCCGAGGGACTGCTGGATGCCGCGGTTGACCTCCGTCAGGCGCATGCCCTCGCGGAGCCGCCGCGTCCGGTGGACGTGGAGGCCGAGGTCGCGGTCGCCGAGGGCGAACCAGGTCGGCTCGCCGAGCCGGCCGAGCATCTCCGCCGCCGACCAGGTCTCGCCGGCCAGGCCCCAGCCGCGCTCGCGGTCGGCGAGCCCGGCGAGCGTGTAGAGGACGGTGTCGTGGTCGGGGCAGACGAGGAGGCCGTGGAACTCCTCGTCGTCGGCGCTGTTGACGACGATCGTCAGCTCGCCGGGGGCGAGGATCGCCGCCAGGCCGTGGGCGAGCTTCGCCCCGCCGACCCCGCCCGCGAGCGCGACGACGCGCGGCACGGCCCCTCCTCAGCCCGCCGCCGCCGTGCCGCGCGCGGCCGGGGCTGCGCCCGCCGCCGGGCCGCCGGGGAGCGTGTCGGCCAGGGCAGCCCGGACCTCGCCGATCCGCGCGATCGTCTCGGCATCGTAGGGGGCAGGCAGGCGGACGATGATCGTGGCGAAGCCGAGCTCGACGTACGGCCGGATCGCCGCCGCGACGTGCTCCGGCGGCCCGAGCAGCGTGGGCACGTTCCCGGCGTCGACCATGCCGTTGTGGCGCAGCAGCGCCGCGAACGCCCGCTCCGCCTCGGCCGGGTCGTCGCGGATCACGATCGGGAAGCTCACCGTCCGCTCGATCGTCGCGGGGTCGCGCCCGACGGCCGCGCAGTGCTCGCGGAGGATCGCGTCGCGAGCCGCCACCTCCTCGACCGTCCCGTTCGTGTTCCAGGCGTCGGCCAGCCGGGCGACCGTCCGCAGTGTCTTCCTCGGCCCGCCGCCCCCGACGAGGATCGGCAGGTGGGCCTGCACGGGCAGGGGCGCGAGGAGGGCGTCGTCGAACCGGTAGAAGCGGCCCGCGTGGTCGAAGCGCTCGCCGTCGAGGAGCCGGCGCATGAGCTCGACGGCCTCGTCGAGGCGGTCGAGCCGCTCGCCGACGGTCGCCCCGAAGTCGATGCCGAACGCCTCGTGCTCGCGGGCGAACCAGGCGCCGCCGATCCCGAGGACGGCGCGCCCGCCGCTCACGTGGTCGAGCGTGGCCGCGAGCTTCGCCGTGTGGCCGGGGTTGCGGATCGTGTTGGCGCCGACCATGAGCCCGACGCGAGCGCGCGACGTCCGGGCGGCGACGGCGCCGATCGCCAGCCAGCCCTCGAAGACCGGCTGCTCCCACGGCCCGAAGATCGCGTGGAGGTGGTCCCAGGTCCAGATGGAGTCCCAGCCGGCATCCTCGGCCGCGACCGCCGCGGCGAGGAACTCGGGCCACGTCGCCGGCCTGGCTCCAGAGCTGGGCGCCGAAGCGAACGGGCGGCACGGGTCAGGCGTCGATGTGGTCGTGGACGGCGTCGACGGCGACCCGGAACGTCACCCGGTGCTGCGTCCTGAAGCGGGCGATGACGCCCTCGGCCTGGGCCGGGTCGTCGGCGTGGTAGCGGTGGGCGAGGCCGGCGATGTCGGCCTGGGCGATCGCCTGCTCGTCGATCACCTCCGCGACGTGCCCGGTCATGGCGACGAACGAGTAGGCGTCGGCCGGGTCGGCCATGACCACGGAGCAGCGCGGATCGCGCCGGAGGTTGGCGGGCCAGCGCCGCCCGTCCGCGCTGTTGATCACGATCCGGTCGTCGGGGTCGAGCCGGTACCAGATGACGGCCTGGCGGGGCGTCCCGTCGGGGTCGACGGTCGCGAGCGTCGCGAACCGGCCCGGGGCCGCCAGGAAGGCGCGGACGTGGTCGGGGAGGGGAGTCGGATCGGGCATGGTCGGATCGTACGGCACGAGCGGCGCGACCGGGCGCCGGGCCGGGCCCCGGGAGGCGCGCGGGACGGCGGGCCGGGCGCCGGGTGGCGGCGTATCCTCGGGGAGACCGGCGCGCCCGGACGGCGAGCCGCACGGAGGCAACGATGGATCTCGACGGGCTGCGCGTCGTCGTCCTCGCCGGCGAGGGCGTCGAGGATCTCGAGTACTGGGTGACCGTGATGCGGCTCCGCGAGGAGGGGGCCCACGTCGTCTCGGCGGGCCTGCGCTCGGAGCTGGTGCACGGGAAGAACGGTCTCGCGGTGCCGGTCGAGGTCGAGGTCGGCGGGCTCGACCCCGACGAGTACGACGGGCTCGTCATCCCCGGCGGTTGGATGCCCGACAAGCTGCGCCGCTACCGCGCCGTGACCGACTTCGTGGCCGCGGTCCACGGCTCGCGCAAGCCGATCGGGATCATCTGCCACGGCGGCCTGGTCGCGATCTCCGCCGGCATCGTCGCCGGCAGCCGGGCGACCGGCTCGCTCGGGATCAAGGACGACCTCGTGAACGCGGGCGCCACGTGGACCGACGAGCCGGCCTTCCGCGACGGGAACCTCGTCTGGGGCCGCGTCGTCGAGGACATCCCCCCGTTCTGCCGGGAGCTCGTCGCCGCCCTCGCCGAGTACCGGGCCGGGCGCGAGGTCCGCTGATCGTGGGGGCGCCGGCGACCGGGTTCCCCGTCGTCGTCAACCTGCGCAGCATCGGCGTCCCGTTCGCCTGGTGGCGGGAGCAGGCGCTCCGGCTGGAGGAGGCCGGCTACGCGGGCGTGGCGGTCTGGGACCACTTCGTCAGTCGGGGCGTGCGCAGCGACCCGGTCCTCGAGGCGTGGACGACACTGGCCGTCGTCGGCGGCGCGACGACCCGCCTGGGCCTCATGACGTTCGTGGCCAACGTCATGAACCGCCACCCGGCCGTGCTCGCGCGCATGGCGGCGACGTTCCAGGAAGCGACCGGTGGCCGCCTCACCCTCGGCATCGGCATCGGGGGTCATCCGGCCGAGCACCGCGCGTACGGGATCGACTTCCCCGACGTGGTCGAGCGGGTCGCCCGGCTCGAGGAGGCGGTCGCGGTCCTGCGCGCCCTGTGGGGCGGCGGCCCCGTCACGCGGCCCGGCGCGTACTACCCGCTCGTCGAGGCGCATGCGTTCCCGGTGCCCGTCCCGCCGCCGCCGATCATCGTCGGGGCGGAGACACGGCCGGGCGCGAACCTCGCGGCCCGGGTCGGCGACGGCTGGACGACGCCGGCCCCGGACCTCGCCTCCCTCCTGCCGGCCTACCTCGATGCGCTGGCGAGTGCCGGGCGGGACCGGGCAGGGCAGCACATCGTCGTCGCCTTCGACCTGCCGAAGCGCGCCTCGCTCGCCGGCAGCCCCTGGGTCGAGGACCCGGTCGCCGAGGCCGAGCGCTGGCGCGCGGCAGGCGCCGACGGCGCCGTCGTTGAAGCACGCACCACGGCCGACGTCGACCGGCTCGTCGAGGCGGCCGGCCGCCGCTGAGCCCTCCCGGCGCCCGGCCGCCCATCGTGCGAAGATGCCGCGGTCCCCGGCGGCCGCCCGCCGCCATCACTCGCTGCGAAGCCCGAGCGTGACGACGACCTCCCGCCCCGCGCCCCCCGCCCCCGCGCCCACCCACCGCTGCGTCCGCTGCGGCGCCGAGATCTCGGTCGCCGACGCACTCTGCCGGGCGTGCAACCCGGCCGGGCTCAAGCAGCCGGCCGCGTCCCAGGCCCACGGCACGGTCTTCCTCGGCATCGTCCTGGCGGTCGTGGGGATGGCCGTCGTCGCGTCGTTCCTCGTCGGCGGCGTCGGCCCGTTCACGGCGTCGATCCGCGACGTCGTGCCGGACGGTGGCGGCCTCGTCCTCCGCCTCGACGTGGCGAACGACGGCTCGCGTGCCGGCAACGCCACCTGCCGCGTCTGGGACCCGACGTACCTGGGCAACCCGCCGGTTGAGACCTTCGTCCGCTCGCCGGAGATCGCCGCCGGCGAGTCGCTCGCCTTCGAGCAGCGGGTGACGGCCCTCGGGCCGACGGAGCGGCCGCTGGCCGTGAGCTGCACGCGGTGACAGCACCGGGTGCCTGGGTCGCCGAGCTCGCGGCCGCGATCGAGATCGCCGAGCGGGCCGGGATCCTCCTGGCCCAGCGGCTCGACGACGCCGGCGAGATCGCCTTCAAGGGCGTCCGCGACATCGTCACCGAGGTCGACGACGCGGCCGAACGCATGATCCGGGCCGACCTCGCCGCGCGCTTCCCCGCCGACGCGTTCTTCGGCGAGGAGTCGGGGCGGCCCGCGGCCGCCGCCCACCGCACGTGGGTCTGCGATCCGCTCGACGGCACGATCAACTTCGCCAACGCGATCCCGTTCTTCTGCGTTTCGCTCGCCCTCGTCGTGAACGGCGAGCCCGTCGTCGGCGTCGTCCGCGACCCGCTGCGCGGCGAGACGTTCGCGGCGACCGCCGACGGCCCCGCCACGCTCGACGGGCACGCCATCGCCATGTCGACCAAGGAGCGGCTCCTCGACGTCGTCATGGCGCTCGCGGTCGGCGGCCGGGCCCCCGGGACCCGCACGCGGCGTGTCCGCCGGGCGATCCGCGTCCCGCGCCAGATGGGCTCCGCCGCCCTCGCCCTGGCCTACGTGGCGAACGGCCGCTTCGATGCCTTCAGCCAGACGACCGGCCTCTCCCCGTGGGACGTCGCGGCCGCCGGGCTCATCGCGGAGCGCGCGGGCGCCACCGTCACGGACATGAGCGGTGGGCCGTGGTTCGACCTCGGCGCCTCGACGCGCGGCATGGGCGTCCTGGCCGCGCCGCCGGTCCACCACGGCCGGCTCCTCGACCTCCTCCGCGAGCCCTGATGGCCGCGTCAGGCCCGGGCCGCCGCAGCTCGCCGGTGATTTGTGCGCGTCCGAAACAAATGGACGAACGGGCACCCGCTGAGTACACTTGAGGGAGATCGGGCGCAGCGACCCGCGCCGGGCGCCCGGCCAGCGCTGTCGGGAGGTTCGTTCGTGAGCCAGGAGTTCTTCACCGGCGTCAAGGAGCCGATCCGCTTCGGCGGGCTCGACTCCAGCGACCCCCTCACGTTCAAGGTCTACGAGCCGGACCGGATCGTCCTCGGCAAGCGGATGGAGGACCACCTCCGGGCCGGCGTCTGCTTCTGGCACTCGTTCGCCTGGGACGGCCGGGACATGTTCGGCCTCGGCACCCTCGACCGGCCGTGGCTCGACGCCGCCGCGGACCCGATGGACGCCGCCCGGATGAAGCTGGCGGCGGCCTTCGAGTTCTTCGCCAAGCTCGGCCTCCCGTGGTACTGCTTCCACGACCGCGACGTGGCCCCGGAGGGGGCGAGCTTCGCCGAGTTCCGCGACAACCTCGACGCCCTTGCCGATGAGGCCGCCGGCTACCAGGAAACGACCGGGGCCCGCCTGCTGTGGGGGACGGCGAACCTCTTCACCCACCCGCGCTACCAGGCCGGCGCCTCGACGAACCCCGACCCGGAGGTCTTCGCCTACGCCGCGGCGCAGGTCCGGCACATGCTCGAGGTCACGCAGCGCCTCGGTGGGGCCAACTACGTCCTGTGGGGCGGCCGCGAGGGCTACGACACCCTCCTCAACACCGACCTCCGGCGCGAGGGCCAGCAGTTCGCGCGCTTCCTGCACCTCGTCGCCGAGCACAAGCACAAGATCGGCTTCGAGGGCCTGCTCCTCATCGAGCCGAAGCCGGCGGAGCCGACGAAGCACCAGTACGACTACGACACGGCGACCGTCCACGGCTTCCTCGCCCGCCACGGGCTCGAGGGCGAGTATCGGGTCAACATCGAGGCGAACCACGCCACGCTCGCCGGCCACTCCTTCCACCACGAGGTCGCCTACGCCGTCGCGAACGGGATGTTCGGCAGCATCGACGCCAACCGCGGCGACTACCAGAACGGCTGGGACACCGACCAGTTCCCGAACTCGGTGGACGAGCTCTCGCTCGCCCTGTACGAGATCCTGAAGGGCGGCGGCTTCACGACCGGCGGCTTCAACTTCGACGCCAAGCTGCGCCGCCAGAGCTCCGACCGGACCGACCTGTTCCACGCCCACATCGGCGGGATCGACACGCTGGCCCGCTCGCTGCTCGCCGCCGCCGACATGGTGGAGGCGGGAACGCTGTCCGGCATGGTCGAGGCGCGCTACGCCGGCTGGAGCGGTGAGCTCGGCCGGGGGATCCTCGACGGCTCCCTCAGCCTCGCCGACCTGGCGGCAAAGGTGGAGGCCGGCGAGATCGACCCCGCGCCCGCCTCGGGCCAGCAGGAGCTCTACGAGAACGTCGTCAACCGCCACATCTGGGCGGTCGACCGCCGCTGACATCCCGGGCCGGCGGGGCGGTCCGCCCGGCCGGCCCCGCCCCACCCGAGGAGGCCACGATGGGCCACGTCCTGGGCATCGACGCCTCGACCACGGCGGTCAAGGCGATCCTCGTCGACGAGGCGGGCGCCGTCCGCGGCGTCGGCACCGCGGCCTACGACTTCTCCGTCCCGCGGCCGCTCTGGAGCGAGCAGGACCCGCGCCTGTGGTGGGACGGCGACGATCGCCGCGATCCGGGCCGTCCTCGCCGAGACGGGCGTCTCCGCGGATGACGTCGTCGCGGTCGGCCTCACCGGCCAGATGCACGGCGCCGTTCTCCTCGACGCCGCGGACGAGGTCATCCGGCCGGCGATCCTGTGGAACGACCAGCGGACCGGTGCCGAGTGCGATCTCATCCGCGAGGTCGTCGGCCCGGAGCGGCTCGTCGCGATCACCGGCAACGACGCCCTCACGGGCTTCACCGCCCCCAAGCTCGTCTGGGTCCGCGACCACGAGCCCGAGGCGTGGTCGCGGGTCGCCCACGTCCTGCTCCCGAAGGACTACGTCCGGCTGCGCCTCACCGGCGACCACGCGATGGACAAGGCCGACGGCTCCGGGACGATGCTCTTCGACCTGGCCGCCCGCGACTGGTCCCCGGAGGTCGTGGCGGCGCTGGGGATCGACCCGGCCTGGCTGCCGCCGACGCACGAGGGGCCGGCCGTGACCGGCGTCGTCACCGCCGGGGCGGCCGCCGCGACCGGGCTGCGGGCGGGCACGCCGGTGGTCGCCGGCGGCGGCGACCAGGCGGCGAACGCCGTCGGCGTCGGCGCGGTCGAGCCGGGCGTCGTCGCCCTGTCGCTCGGGACCTCCGGCGTCGTCTTCGCGACGACGGACCGGCCGCTCTTCGAGGCGCGCGGCCGGGTCCACGCGTTCTGTCACGCCGTGCCCGGTCGGTGGCACATGATGTCGGTGATGCTGTCGGCCGCCGGCAGCCTGCGCTGGTTCCGCGACGCGCTGGCGCCGGGCGCGTCGTACGACGACGTCGTCCTGCCGGCCGGGGAGGTGCCCCCGGGCAGCGGCGGGCTGCTCTTCCTGCCGTACCTGACCGGGGAGCGCTCGCCACACCCCGACCCGCTCGCCCGTGGCGCCTTCGTCGGCCTGACCCTCGCCCACGACCGCCGGCACCTCGCGCGGGCCGTGCTCGAGGGCGTGGCCTTCGGGCTGCGGGACGGCCTCGACCTCATGGTCGAGGCGGGGATGCCGTCCCCGGCCGTCATCCGGGCCTCCGGCGGCGGCACGACGAGCCCCGTGTGGCGGCAGATCCTGGCCGATGTCCTGGGGGCCGAGATCGCCACGGTGGACACGGCGGAGGGCGCCGCCTTCGGCGCCGCGCTGCTCGCGGCCGTCGGGGCCGGCTGGTTCCCGACCGTGGAGGCGGCCGCGGCCGCGCTCGTGACGGCGACCGCGATCGCGGCGCCGGGCCCGGATTCGGCGGCCTATGCCCCGGTCCACGCCGCCTACCGGGCTCTCTACCCGGCGCTCGCCCCGACGTTCCGGGCGCTCTCCGGGTAGCGCGACGGCGGCCCGTCGAGGGCCGCCGTCAGGGTCGCGCGGTGCCGGCAGCGGGCCGGCGGACGCAGGCGCCGGCAGCGGGCCGGCGGGCGCCTATTCGTGGAGCTTGGCGAGCTCCTTCTCGCTGATCTCCTCGGGCTTCTTGCCCATGATGATCATCGCCAGGACCTCGTCCTTCGTAACGGCATCCTTGTCGACCGTGCCGACGAGCTTGCCCTGGAGCATGACGGTGATCCGATCCGAGAGGTCGTACACGTCGTGGATGTCGTGGCTGATGAGGAAGATTCCGATCCCCTCGGCCTTCAGCTGTGTCACGAGGTCGCGAACCTGGGCCGTCTCGGCCGGTCCGAGGGCCGCGGTCGGCTCGTCCATGATGAGGATCTTCGCGTTGAAGTGGACCGCCCGGGCGATCGCGACGGACTGCCGCTGGCCGCCCGAGAGCGACTTCACCGCGACCTTGAAGTTCCTGAACCGCGGGTTGAGGCGGCCCATGACCTTGCGGGTCGCCGACTCCATCGCCGCGTCGTCGAGCGAGCCGAGGCGCGACCGCAGCTCGCGCCCGAGGAACACGTTCGCGGCCGCGTCGACGTTGTCGGCGAGGGCGAGCGTCTGGTAGATCGTCTCGATGCCGTAGGCCTTGGCATCGCGCGGGTTCTTGATGTCGACCGGCTCGCCGTTGATGAGGATCTCGCCGGAGTCGGCGGGATGGGCGCCGGAGAGCGTGCGGATGAGCGTGGACTTGCCGGCGCCGTTGCCGCCGACGAGCCCGACGACCTCGCCGGCGTGGAGGTCGACGGACACGTCCTCGACCGCGTGGACGCCGCCGAAGGCGACGCGGATGTTCCGCATCTCGACGAGCGGCACACCGGACCTCACCGGGGCCGGGGCCGGAGCCGGAGCGGCCGCAGGACCGGGCTCGGGCATCGCCGGCGGGAGGCCGGGGAGGGGGGCCGGGGTGGTGGTGGGGTCGTTCTGCTGCTCCATCATCTCGATCCCTCTCAGCTCGCCCGACGCCGCAGGTAGGAGTCGAAGCCGACCGCGGCGACCAGCACGATGCCGACCACGATGTCCTGGGTCGGCGAGTCGACGTTGAGCAGGAGCATGCCGGAGCGCAGCGACTGCATGACGACCGCGCCGAGGATCGCCCCCGGGATCGTCCCGATGCCGCCTGCGAACGACGTGCCGCCGATGACGGCCGCCGAGATGACGTCCAGCTCGTTGGACACGCCGAGGTTCGTCACCGCGGCGTTGAGGCGCGCCGTCTGGACGGCCGCGCTGATCGCCGCCAGGACGCCCATGAGGGCGAACGTCCCGAGGATCGTCCGGCGGACGTTGATGCCGCCGAGCTCGGCCGCATCCGGGTTGCCGCCGATCGCGTAGACGTAGCGGCCGAACCGGCGCCGCGTGGCCAGGTACGTGATCACCAGGCCGACGCCGAGGAGGATGAGGACCGGGTAGGCGACGCCGACCGCGGGCGGGGTGTCGAAGCCGGCCTGCTCGGCGAGCGCGGGGGGCCACAGGTAGCTGTTGGCGACCCAGACGGCGACGAGGACCGCGGCGCAGCCGACCGCACCGATCAGCACTTCGGCCCACATCGGCCGGGTCGGGAAGTCGTAGCGCCGCCGCCGACGGCGCCCCGCCCAGAGCGTGTACACGATGCCCAGGCAGATGAGAACCCCGAGCACCCAGCTCAGCGTGTCGCCGAGGGCGCCCTCCGGGCCGCCGCCCAGGAGGCGGAAGGTCGAGTCGAGGGGGGCGATGGTCTGGCCCTGCTGGAAGCGGAAGATGAGGCCGCGCCAGACCAGCAGGCCGCCGAGGGTGACGATGAACGACGGGATCCCGCCGTACGCCACCAGGAACCCCTGGAGGCCGCCGACCGCGGCCCCGATGAGCGATCCCGAACAGGATCGTGACGACCCAGGTGAGGGCTGGTCGAAGCCCATGCCGAGCGTCGTGGGGATCCAGACCGCCTGCAGCATCGCCATCGTGTAGCCGAGGAAGCCGAGCATCGACCCGACCGACAGGTCGATGTTGCGCGACACGATGATGAGGACCATGCCGGTCGCCATGATCGCGATCGACGCGCTCTGGACCGACAGGTTCCAGAGGTTGCGGGGGGTGATGAAGTTCCCGCCCGAGAGGATGTTGAAGAAGAGCCAGATGACCGCGAGCGCGCCGATCATGCCGAGCAGCCGCGTGTCGACCTCGATCGCGGAGAGAAGCGACCGCGCGGATCTCCTCGGTTGCTCGCCGGTGGCGGGCGGCGTGGTTGCCTCGGTCATCGCACTCCCTCTCCGGATGCGGCGGCGGATATGAGAAGCGCCCTGCGCCGCTCGTCGCGGCGCAGGGCGCTGGTGCCTCGAGAGGCGGGACCTGCTACTGGCAGGCGGGGACGGACGCAGTGTCCGTCACGCCCTGGCAGAGCGCTTCCTTGGTGATCCACCCGGCGTCGATCACGACGTTGAGGTTGTCCCTCGTGATCGGGATCGGGGTCAGGAAGATCGAGGTCAGGGTGTTCGCACCCGGGCTCTGGAACTCGACGACGTTCTTCACCTTGGCGAGGTCGGGGTTAGCGCAGAGCTGGGTGGCAGCCTCGCCGGCAGCCGTGCCGAGCGCGCGCGCGTCCTTCCAGACGTCGACCGTCTGGGTGCCGAGGGCGACCCGGTTGAGGGCGGCGAGGTCGCCGTCCTGGCCCGAAACCGGCACCTTGCCGGCGAGGCCCTGGGCCTCGAGCGCCGCGATGACGCCGCCGGCCATGCCGTCGTTCTGGACGAAGGCGATGTCGATCTTGTTGTCGTTGGCCGTCAGGAACTGCTCCATCGTCGACTGTGCGATGGCCGGATCCCAGTTGTCGGTGTAGGCCTCGCCGACGTTGATGAGGGTGTCGGTGCTCTCGCCGACCGGCGGGAGGCCGGCCTCGACCATCCCCGCGCGGAGGAAGTCGGCGTTGGCATCGGCCGAGTTGCCCTTGATGACGACGAAGTTGCCGGCGTTCTTGACCTTGAGGAGGGCCTCGGCCTGCATCTTGCCGACGAGCTTGTTGTCGAAGGTGATGTAGAGGGCCTGCGGGTCCTCGATCAGGCGGTCATACGCGATGACGGGCACGCCGTTGGCGATCGCCGAGGCGACTGCCGGCTTGACCGCCGTGCCGTCCTGCGCGAGGACGACGACGACCTTGGCGCCCTGCGAGATCAGGTTCTCGATGTTCGACGCCTGCGTCTCGGCCGACGACTTCGCGTCGTTCGAGATGTAGCTGCCGCCGCCGGCCTCGATGGCCGCCTTGAGGGCCGGCTCGTCCCACTTCGCCCAGCGCTCTTCCTGGTAGTTGTTCCAGGAGACGCCGACGACGCAGTCGGCGCTCGGCGCCGTGGTGGCCGGGGCCTCGGTGGCCGGGGCCGCCGTCGCCGGGGCCGCCGTCGCCGGGGCCTCGGTCGCTGCGCCGCCACAGGCGGCAACGACGACCGCAACCGCCCCGAAGAGGGCCGCAATTCTTCGCTTGTCCATGCTTGTTCTCTCCTCCTTGTGATCCCCCTGGAGCTCTCGCCCGGGTAGAAGCACCGCGCTAGGCTACACCATCCTCTCTGCGCCCCATCGTTCCGTTTGCGACAAGCCCGGGCGGAGCCTTCCGCCGGTCGCTCGACATCGGGTGGTTCATGCGCTCGCCCGCTCGGGGAACGCATGCTGCGAGCCCGCCAGCGACGCCGGGTCGGCGAGCAACGGCTCGAGCGCCAGCTCGGCCGCGCCGAGCACGGGCGCATCGGCGCCGAGGCGCGCCGGCACCACCCGGACCAGGGCCCGCGGCCCGGGCAGCGTCCGACGATCCAGCTCGGCCTCGAGCGCGGCGCGGACGAACGGATGAATCCGTCCGAAGAGGCTGCCGAGGACGACGAGCTGCGGGTTCAGGATGTTCACGAGGCCGGCCAGCCCGACGCCGAGCCAGCGGCCCACCTCGTCCAGGGCGGCTCGGGCCGTGGGGGAGCCTGCGGCGGCCTCGGCCAGGACCGCGTCGACCCCGGCGCGTCCGCCGTCCGCGGGGTGGCCCGCCAGGCGCAGGAGGGCCTCCTCGCCGACGAGCGTCTCCCAGCACCCGACCGAGCCGCACCGACAGGGCAGCCCGGCGGGGTCGAAGGCCACGTGCCCGACCTCCCCGCCGAAGCCGGCGGCGCCCGTCAGCGCCTGCCCCGCGACGATCAGGCCGCCGCCGACGCCGACCTCGCCGGACAGGTAGACGACGTCGTCCACGCCGACGGCCTCGCCCCGGCGGTGCTCCGCGAGCACGCCGAGATCGGCCTCGTTGGCGACCGTGATCGGCGCATCCGTCCGGAGCGCCGCAGCGAGCCGTGCGCCGAGCGGGACGTCCGTCCAGCCCAGGTTCGGGGCCATCGACACGAGCCCGTCGGTCCGACGGACCACGCCGACCACCGCGACGCCGATGCCCGCGATCGGGGCCGAAGCCGGGTGCCGACGGCGGATCCGGGCGACGAGCCGCACGAGGTCGGTCACGATGTCGTCGACCGACGAATGGCCGCGGGGCCGGTCCACGCGCTCGAGTGCGAGCACGGTCCCGCCCAGCCCCACGAACGCGGCGGCCAGCGAGTCGACGGCGATCTCGAGCGCGAGGACGACGCCTCCGGTCGGCTCGATCCGGACGAGCGGCGAGGGACGCCCCGGGGTTCCGAGGTGCGCGGCGCCCTCTTCGACGACGAGGCCCGCGGCTGCGAGCTCGCCGACGAGGTCGCGGATCGCGCTCCGCGTGAGGCCCGTTCGGGCCACCAGCTCCGAGCGCGACAGGGGCCCTGCGGCGTGGAGGGCGCGGACGATCGCGCTCAGGTTCGAGCGGCGAACGGTCTCGCTGCGCTGCCCGATCTCGTCGCGGCCGGATCTCACGGGTTTGTGTTCCTCTCTTCCAAATCGCGACAAGGCTCGTACACTTGTGGGGTCCGTGTCAATACCGCACTCGCGCGAGCGCGTGCGATCGCCGGCGCAGCGGCGGAGGAGGATCACGTGGAACGACTCGACGGCAGGGTGGCACTCGTGACGGGGGCGAGCCGCGGGATCGGTGCGGCCGTGGCCCGGCAGCTGGCGGACGGCGGCGTTCGGCTCGGCCTGGCGTCGCGCAGCGGCGACGACCTCGGGATTCCCGGCGCCGTCGCGATGCCGACGGACGTCCGCGACCCGGCGGCGCTCGAGGCGATCGTGGCTGCCACGGTGGAGGCGTTCGGCCGGCTCGACATCCTCGTCGTCAATGCCGGCGTCGGCGGCTACGGCTCGTTCCTCGACCTGGACCCCGACGTCCTCGAGGAGATGATCGACGTCAACGTGAAGGGCGCCCTCTACTCGATTCGCGCCGCCCTGCCGCACCTGCTCCGGAGCGACGCCGCAGACCTGGTCACGATCGCGAGCGAGGCCGGCCGGCGGGGCCTGCCCTACGAGGCGACGTACTGCGCCAGCAAGTTCGCCCAGGTCGGCCTCACCCGGGCGCTCGACCACGAGCTGCGGGAGAAGGGAGTCCGCTGCACGAACGTCTGCCCGGGCGGCGTCCACACCGACTTCGCGATGGGTCGCGGCCGGACGCCCGACATGCCGGCGCTCGCCGGGATGATGGCGGCCGACGACGTCGCCGACGTGGTCATGTTCGTCCTCACGCGGCCGCGTCACCACCGGATCCTCGAGGTCGCCCTCCGGCCGGTCACCGAGACGTCGTGGGGCTGATGCCGTGAGGACGCTTCGCTGGGGGATCCTGTCGACCGCGAACATCGCTACCGAGAAGGTCATCCCTGGCATCCTCGCCGCCGATCGCTGCGAGATCGTCGCGATCGGCTCGCGGGACCAGGTCCGCGGCCGTGCCGCCGCCGAGCGCCACGGGATCGCCCGGGTTCACGGCTCGTACGCGGACCTGCTGGCCGACCCGGACGTGGACGCCGTCTACATCCCGCTGCCGAACCACCTCCACGCGGAGTGGACGCTGGCGGCGGCCTGGGCCGGCAAGCACGTCCTCTGCGAGAAGCCGCTGGCGATGACCGCGTCCGACGCGGAGCGGATGATCGAAGGCTGCGAGAAGGCCGGCGTCGTGCTCATGGAAGCGTTCATGTACCGGCTCCACCCGTCGTGGGTGGCCGTGCGTGAGCTCGTCGCCGGCGGACGGATCGGCCGGCTGACCGCCGTGGACACCTGGTTCTCGTACTTCAACGACGACCCCGCCAACATCCGCAACATCCGGGAGTACGGCGGCGGCGCCCTCTTCGACATCGGCTGCTACCCGGTGAACCTCTCGCGGATGCTCTTCGGCGGCGAGCCGGAGCACGTCGCGGCGACCGTGATCCGGGATCCCGCGAGCGGGGTCGACGTGCTCACGAGCGGGATCCTCGAGTTCCCGGCCGGGGTCGCCGCGTTCACCTCGACGATCCGGGCCGAGGACGACCAGCGCGTCGACATCTACGGGACCACCGGACGCATCTCGATCCCGATCCCCTTCAACATCCCGCCCCACCTGCCGACCGAGGTGCGCGTGATCGCCGGCGGCGACCCGCCGGTCGCCCCGGCGTTCGAGACGCTGACGTTCGCCCCGGCCGACCCGTACGCGGTGGAGGCCGCGGCCTTCGCCGCGGCCGTCCTCGACGGCACGCCGCTGCCGACGCCGCCGCAGGACGCGGTGGCGAACCTCCGGGTCATCGAGCGCCTCTTCGCGGCCGGCGAGCGAGGCTAGGGCCGCTCGGCGCCGACCGCCGGCACCGGCGGGCGGACGACGACGA
The DNA here is from genome assembly GCA_963736545.1 of uncultured Chloroflexia bacterium. Taxonomy (GTDB): domain Bacteria; phylum Chloroflexota; class Limnocylindria; order Limnocylindrales; family CSP1-4; genus CTSoil-043. The sequence goes on along the minus strand of CAVTPA010000001.1, from coordinate 981,365 downwards.
CGTCAGTCGGGGACGGTGCCCGCGAAGTACTGCTGCGCAAGCGCCCAGGCCCCGACCCCGCACTCGGAGCCGATCTTCCGGCCCTCGAGGTCGTCCGACTCGAGGTGGATGCCGCCGTAGAGGCGGGAGATGCCGGCCTCGTCGGCGGCGTCGTCGTACGTCGCCCACTCGAGGGTGACGTCCTCCGTCGGCCCCTCCTCGTGGATGAACGAGCCGGCCTTCACGGTCCAGGAGCTGAGGCCGCCCGGGAAGAACTCGCTGCCGGTGACCGCCGTGAGCACCTCGGCCGCCGCGCGGCTGAACGTGCTGTGCCCGGAGACGTAGCCGGCGAAGGCCGGCGTCACGAAGGTCGCGCGCTGGTAGGGGACCCACTCGACAGCGAGCACCCATCCGACGCCGCTCGTCTGCGTCTCGGGATCCTCCGGGGCCCCGAGCCACGACAGCACCGCGATCTCGCCGACGTGGCCGGCAAGCGCCGCATGGCGTTGGCCGGGAGCGCTCGACTCGGCCGTGATCACCTCGATGAGCCCCGGCTCGAGCGGGAGCCCGTGGACGTCGTAGTCGGCCTGCGCCGGGTCGCCGGACTGGCCGAGGCCCGCGAGGTAGCGGATGTACGAGATGGGGCGAGCCGAGTCGTAGTAGGCCTTGAGGCCCCAGGCCGCGATCGCCGCGTCGTGGACGGCGCCGTTGAGGGCGAAGTAGACCTTCACGTCCCATTCGAGCCGGTCGAGCACGGGCCCTGTCCCGGCGATCCGGTGCTCGAAGCCCGGCGCATCGCCGACCTCGTTGGCCAGCACGTTCCAGTGGCCGGGCGGCGTCTCGGAGTGCGGCCCGTCGGCCCAGAACTCGGCGAGCGCGCGCGTGTAGTCCCCCCGCAGGACGACATTTGGCGCGTACGGCTCCCCGGTGGCCGGGTTGACCTCGCGGCCCTCGCCGTCGTTCGTGCCGAGCGTGCTGTTGCCGGCGGCGCCCGGGCCGACGTCGATCGTCACGTCGTCGGTCGCGTCGAGGTAGGACGACTTCCGGATGACGTCGACGACCTGGCGTCTCAGCTCGTCCGCGGTCGCGGGGTCGGCGAGCGTGGGCGGCGGCCCGGGGTCGATGGGGACGCCGTCCGCCGTCTCAGGAAGGGCGAACGGCGTGACGTGGCCCCACTGGTGGCCGATGAACGTCTGGACCTTGCCCGGGATGGGAAGCCCGTTCTGGGCGATCTGCTTCGCCAGCGACAGCGGCTGCCAGCGGTCGGGGTCGACCATCGTCGTGCCGGGCTCGGCGACCTCGAGCGGCTGGTTCACCGGCTGGAAGGTGAGGTCGGCGTAGCGCTGCTCCTCGAGGGCTCCGTCGCTCTTCCCGAGGGTGAGCACGGCCTCGGCGATCCGGTTGCCGAGGGCCGCCGGATCGTCGCCCTCGGTGCTCGTGTAGTCGGTCCGGTAGCAGAGCGAGGCCATGACGGCATCGAGCTGCTCGCGGGCGGGCGCGAGGTCGGCCACGGTCGCGTACCGCCAGAGGAGGATGCGGTACGCGGCGTAGCTGATCGCCGCCTCGCGGGCGGCGGTGGCGTCGCCGGCCCGGTGCTTCTCCGTGACGACGTAGCCGGAGGCCGTCGAGTCGTACGCGGCCCAGGCGTCCCACATCGCGGCCGAGACGTGGAACAGGTTGCGGGCATGGACGCCGGGCGCCGGCACGACCTGGCGGATGAGCGCGAGGACCGTCTCGTCCCAGACCCGGGCCACGGACTTCCCGTCGCGATCGGCCGGGACGCATGCCGCGGCGACGTACGGCGGCGTCCCCTGGCAGGCCGCCACGGCGCCGGCTCCAACCGCGAGCACGAGCGCCAGGGTCACGAGCCGGCGAACCGCGCTGCCGCTCGCGCGCGAGCCGGCCCGCCCCCTCGCCCGTTCCACGCTCACGACGCCTCCGTCCGCCCGCTGCGGCTCTCCGCCGGTCTGGCGGTGGGCTGCTCGCCCGCAGCATGCCACGGACGCGGCCGTTGGGTCGCCCCGGATGTGCTTCAATGCCGGCGTGCCCGACACCGACCTGCCGCTTCGCCGACCGCGCCGGACCGGACGGCTTGTCCTCGCCGCGGCGGCGGTCGCCGTCGCCGTCGTCGTCGTTGCGGCGGCCCTCGTCGCGACGAGCCGGCCGCCCACCCCCGCGGAAGCCCTGCCGGCACCGCACTTCGTCGAGGAGGCGGCGGCCGCCGGGCTGCGCCACGCATACGACGGCGAGTTCGAGTACTTCGTCGGGGGCGGGGTCGCCGCCTTCGACTGCGACGAGGACGGGCGCTCCGAGCTGTACATCGCAGGCGGTGAGAACCCGGCGGGGCTCTTCCACAATGACAGCCCGATCGGGGGCGCGCTCCGGTTCAGTGCCCTCGCCGACGAGGCGACCGACCTGGCCGGCGTCACCGGCGCCTACCCGCTCGACGTCGACGGCGACGGCAACGTCGACCTCGCCGTCCTGCGGTTCGGCGAGAACGTGCTCCTCCGCGGGCTCGGCGACTGCCGCTTCGAGCGGGCGAACGAAGCCTGGGGGATCGACGGCGGCGACGCCTGGACGGCCGCGTTCAGTGCCACCTGGGAGGACGAGGCGGGGCTGCCGACCCTGGCCTTCGGCAGCTATGTCGCGAAGGACGCCATCGACGGCGCCCGCGACGCGTGCGATCCGCATCAGCTCGTCCGGCCGGACGGGTCCGGCGGCTACGGGCCGGCGCTCACCCTCGCGCCCGGCTACTGCACGCTCTCGATCCTGTTCTCCGACTGGGGCCGCACCGGCCAGGCCGACCTGCGGATGGCGAACGACCGCCACTACTACCGCGACGGCGAGGAGCAGCTGTGGCGGATGGAGCCGGGCGTCATGCCGCGGCCGTACACCGAGGCCGAAGGCTGGCGGACGATGCAGATCTGGGGGATGGGGATCGCCAGCCACGACCTCACCGGCGACGGCCTGCCCGAGGTCTTCCTCACCAGCCAGGCCGACAACAAGCTCCAGACCCTCGACGAGGGGGCGACGGGCCCCTCCTACCACGACATGGCGCTCGAGGTGGGACTGACGGCCCACCGCCCCTTCACCGGCGACGACATCCTGCCCTCGACCGCGTGGCACCCGGAGTTCGCCGACGTCAACAACGACGGGTTCGTCGACCTCTACATCGCCAAGGGCAACGTCGAGGCGATGAACGAGTACGCGTCGAAGGACCCCAACAACCTCCTGCTCGGGCAGCCCGACGGCACGTTCGTCGAGGGCGCCGAGGACGCCGGGATCGTCGACTTCGCGAAGAGTCGCGGGGCGGCGCTCGTGGACCTCAACCTTGACGGCCTGCTCGACCTGGTCGAGGTGGAGCGGCGCGAGAACGTGAAGCTCTGGCGCAACGTCGGCGCCGGCACGCCCGAGTCGCCGGCGCCGCTCGGCAAGTGGGCGGCGGTCCGGCTCCGCCAGGCAGGTGCGAACCGCGACGCGATCGGCGCGTGGGTCGAGCTCCGCGTCGGGGACCGCGTCGTCGCCCGCGAGCTGACGGTGGGCGGAGGGCACGCCGGGGGTCAGCTCGGCTGGATCCACCTCGGGCTCGGGTCCGCCGGGAAGGCAGAGCTGCGGGTCCAGTGGCCGGACGGCACCGTCGGCCCGTGGCTGCCGCTGCAGGCGGGCACGTTCGCCATCGTCGAGCGCGATGCCCCGGCGCCCATCCCGTGGTCGCCGGCGCCCTGACGACACGGAGGAGGAAGGCCACGCAATGGTGACCACGGCGCAGCTGGCGACGATCGACCTGCCCGACTTCGGGATGCCCGACGCGACGCCGGAGCTGCCGCCGGCCCTCTACGCTCGGCGCCTCGAACGGCTGCGCGAGCGGATGGACGCCCGCGGCTACGACCGCCTCGTCCTGTACGCCGACCGCGAGCACAGCGCGAACGTCGCCTGGCTCACCGGGTTCGACCCCCGCTTCGAGGAGGCGATCGTCGTGGTCGGCCCGACCGGCGACCCGGCGATCCTGGTCGGCAACGAGTGCTGGGGCATGGCGGGGGCTGCGCCGCTGCCGATGCGCCGCCACCTCCACCAGGACCTCAGCCTGCCGGGCCAGCCCCGCGGCCGCTCGGCGCCGCTCGCGGACGTCCTGGCGGGGGAGGGGATCGGCCGTGGCGTCCGCGTCGGCGTGGCCGGCTGGAAGACGTATGCCTCGCGGGCGACCATCGAAGTGCCGTCGTTCCTCGTCGACGAGCTGCGGGCCGCCGTCGGCGCATCCGGCCTCGTCGAGAACGCCGGCGAGCTGTTCATCGACCCCGGCGACGGCCTGCGGGTCGTCAACGAGGTCGAGCAGCTGGCGTACTTCGAGTGGGCGGCCTGCCAGACGTCCGACGGGGTGCGCCGTCTCCTCGCCGGCCTCGGCCGGGTCGTCGCCGACGGCACGACCGAGCGCGAGGCCGTCCGGCTCCTCCGCTGGGACGGCACGCCGTTGTCCTGCCACCTCATGCTCACGGCCGGCGAGCGGGCCTCGCTCGGGCTCCTCTCGCCCGGCGACCGGCCGATCGGGCGGGGCGACCGGTTCACGACGGCGTTCGGGATCTGGGGAGCGCTCAGCTGCCGGGCCGGCTTCGTCGTCGAGGACGCGGGAGAGCTGCCCGACGGGATCCGCGACTACGTCGAGCGCCTCGTCGGCCCCTACTTCGAGGCGATCGTCGAGTGGTACGGGGCCCTTCGCGTGGGCCAGGTCGGCGGCGCGCTCCAGGAGATCGTCGACCGGCGCCTCGGCGACCCCTTCTTCGGGATCTTCCTCAACCCCGGTCACCAGATCCACCTCGACGAGTGGGTGGCCTCGCCGGTCGGCCCCGGCTCGACCGTCGAGCTCCGCTCGGGGATGGCGATGCAGGTCGACGTCATCCCGGCCACGGGGACCGACTACTTCACCTCGAACATCGAGGACGGGATCGCCCTCGCCGACGCGTCGCTGCGGGCGGAGCTGGCCGCCCGCTTCCCCGCCGCGTGGGCCCGCATCGAGGCCCGGCGCCGGTTCATGCGCGAGGCGCTCGGCATCGACCTCCACCCCGACGTGCTGCCGTTCTCGAACATCCCCGCGTTCCTGCCGCCGTTCCTGTTGCGTCCGGACCGGGCGATGACGGTGGCCGGGTAGGGCGTCGGGGCGACCGTCGCCCGCACGTCGCTCAGCCGTTTCGCCAGCGGTGCGGGCGGCGCCGCAGGCCGGCGAGGCCCCAGCGGTCGCAGAACGCCTCCCATGCGGCGCGGTCCACGCCGTCCCAGCGCAGCTCGTCGGCGGAGCGCTGCGGGATCGGCGCGTCGAGGCGGAGCGTGGCGAGGTCGCGGAAGAGCAGCGCGTCGGCCCAGCGCTCGCGGAGCGTCGCGGCGAGCCGGTCGGCGCCGCGGACGCGGCTCGGCCAGGCGGCCGCCGGGGCGTTGCGCACGCCCTCGAGCGTCGTGAACGCGGCCAGGACCGCCGCCGCGGTGACGGCGCCGAATCCCGGGATCCCCGGGAAGCCGTCGGCCGCGTCGCCGACCAGCGCCAGCCAGTCCGGGATCGAGGCCGGCCCGACGCCCCACTTCGCCCGGACGCCGGCGTCGTCGTAGGCGAGGTCGCGGCGGCGGTCGCGGAGGACGACCCGGCCATCGCGGACGCACTGGGCAAGGTCCTTGTCGGGCGTGCAGACCAGCACCTGCTCGACCTCCGGTTGCCGCCCGAAGCGGTCCGCCGCAGTGGCCAGGGCGTCGTCGGCCTCGAGGTCCGTCATCGCCCAGAGCGGGATCCCGAGGGCGACGATCGCCTCCTCCATGACGGGGAACTGGGCGAGGAGGTCGGCCGGCACGCCGGCCTCGGTCTTGTAGCCGGGCCAGAGGTCGTTGCGGAACGAGCGGATCACCCGGTCGTGGGCGCACCCCACGTGCGTCGCGCCCTCGTCGCGGAGCAGCGCGAGGAGCGTCCCGACGACGCCGGCCACGGCCGTGAGCGGCATCCCGTCGCGGCCGAGGACCGCCGGTCGCGGGGCGTGGTACGCGCGGAACAGCTCGTAGGTCGCGTCGACGAGGTGGACGCGCAGGGCCCGTGCCCTCCCGCGATCAGCCGGCGTCGGTGCCGGCGCCGGCGACCGACTCGGCGTGCCGCGACTCCACGATCTCGCGCAGCCGCTCGAGGTCCCCCTGGAAGATCCCGCCGAGGATCGGCTTCTGGAGGATCTGGCCGAGGTTGGGGAACAGGGGCGGGACGAGCCGCTCGTCCCAGCGGACGAGGGTCCGACCGGCGTCGATCGGTTCTAGCGTGATCCGGCCCTCACCGGTGAACGTGCCGACGTGGCGGATTCCGAAGCGCGTCGGCGGATCGTAGACGTCGATCTCGACGGGGTCGACGACGCCGATCATGAAGATGCGGACGTCCGCCTCGCCCCGGCTGCCGACCCCGACGGGTCCGGGCGACGTCATCCGGACGGACTTCATCTCCTCCATCCACAGCGGCTGGCGCTCGATGTCGGACACGACGTCCCAGACGTCGTCGATCGGGGCCCGGATCGTGATCGCCATCTTCATCAGCGGGTCGATCGCCTCGCCGTGGGCGATGAGGCTGCCGATCCAGCGGTCGACCAGGAAGGCGCCGCCGAGGCCGGCGAGCCCGAGGCCGACGATCGTTCGCAGGCGCATCACGATGCCCGCTCGGCGACCGCGGCCGCCGCGCCCATGCCGGCGCCGTCGAGGATCGCGCCGGCCCGTGCCACCTCGGCGAGGGCGCGCTCCCCGTCGCCCGGCTTCACCTCGACGGGGCGCACGCAGTCGACGAGGACGTGCGCCTCGTAGCCGAGGGCGATCGCGTCGAGGACGGTGGCCCGGACGCAGTAGTCGGTGGCGAGCCCGCCGATCACGACCCGTCGGATCCCCCTGCCGCGGAGGAGCCCATCGAGCTCGGTGGGGACGGTCGCCCCGGAGAGCGGGTCGCGCATCGTGAACCCTGAGTAGCCGTCCTCGCCGTTCGTCCCCTTGCGGACCGACGGGCCTGCGTCGGCGATGAGGGCGGGATGGAGCTCGGCGCCCCAGGTCCCCCCGACGCAGTGGACCGGCCACGTGCCGCCGTCCTTGGCGAAGTGCGGCGTCGCCGGCGGGTGCCAGTCCTGGGTGTAGGCGACGAAGGCGCCGGCCGCCCGGGCGGCGGCGATCTCGGCGTTGAGCACCGGCAGGATCTCCTCGGCGCCGGCGACGGCGAGGCCGCCGGCCGGGTCGGCGAAGTCGTTCTGGACATCGACGGCGAGGAGCGCCGTGGCCGGATCGTACGCCTCGTGCATGCGGCGACTCTACCGCAGGCCCGCTGCCGCCGCTGGGCTCGAGCCGGTGGTGCCGACGGTGGCCCGAAGCGCGTCCGGGCGGTGGATCGGCTACGCTCACGGCGACCCATCGACCATGCCCGGCGCGCCCCGATGCGGCTCGCCGATCCGTGCCAGCCCGGCCCAGGAGCCCCGATGTACAGCGACGAGTTCAAGCATCAGCTCCCCGACGTCGACCCGGTCGAGACCCAGGACTGGATCGACTCCTTCGACCAGGTCATCGACCAGGAGGGGATGGAGCGCGCCCGGTTCGTGGCGTACAAGCTCCTCAAGCGCGCGCGGCAGCGCCAGGTCGGCCTGCCGCCCCTGACCCACACCCGCTACATCAACACGATCAGCCCGGAGCAGGAGCCGTACTTCCCCGGCGACGAGCAGATCGAGCGCCGGATCCGGCGACTCGTCCGCTGGAACGCGGTGGCGATGGTCCTGCGGGCCAACAACGCCTTCCCCGGGATCGGTGGCCACCTCTCGACGTACGCGAGCTCGGCCAGCCTGTACGAGGTGGGCTTCAACTGGTTCTTCCGGGGCAAGGACGAGGGTCCCGGGGACCAGGTCTTCTACCAGGGCCACGCGGCACCGGGCATGTACGCCCGGGCGTTCCTCGAGGGCCGGCTGAGCGACGACCAGCTCGACCACTTCCGCCGCGAGGTCGTGCCGGGGCGCGGCCTCAGCTCCTACCCGCACCCGCGGCTCATGCCCGACTTCTGGGAGTTCCCGACGGTCAGCATGGGCCTCGGCCCGATCTCGGCGATCTACCAGGCCCGCTTCAACCGCTACCTGGAGCACCGCGGCATCGCCGACACGTCCGGCTCGCGGGTCTGGGCGTTCCTCGGCGACGGCGAGATGGACGAGCCGGAGTCGACCGGCGCCCTCTGGCTGGCCGGCCGCGAACGGCTCGACAACCTGACGTTCGTCGTCAACTGCAACCTGCAGCGGCTCGACGGCCCGGTCCGCGGCAACGGCAAGATCATCCAGGAGCTCGAGGGGCTCTTCCGCGGCGCCGGCTGGAACGTCATCAAGGTGATCTGGGGCCGCGAGTGGGACGACCTCCTGGCCCGCGACGTCGACGGCGTCCTCGTCAACCAGATGAACGAGACGGTCGACGGCGAGTTCCAGAAGTACTCGGTCGCCGGCGGCGCCTACATCCGCGAGCACTTCTTCGGGCCCGATCCGCGCCTCCGCAAGCTCGTCGAGCACCTGTCCGACGACGACCTGACCCGCCTCCGCCGCGGCGGTCACGACTACCGCAAGCTCTACGCGGCGTACAAGGCCGCCACGGAGCTCCAGGGCGCGCCGACCGTCATCCTCGCCAAGACGATCAAGGGCTGGACGCTCGGCCCGGGCGTCGAGGGCCGCAACATCACGCACCAGGCGAAGAAGCTCTCCGAGGCCGAGCTGCGGATCTTCCGCGACCGCCTCGAGCTCCCGATCCCGGACGAGAAGATCGAGGAGGCGCCCTACTTCCACCCGGGCCCCGACTCCGAGGAGGTCCAGTACCTCCTGGAGCGCCGCCGCGCGCTCGGCGGCCCGCTGCCGCGGCGCGTCGTCCGGTCCCGGCCCCTGCCGGCCCCCGCGGCGGAGACGGACGCCGAGTTCGCCAAGGGCTCGGCGGCCGCCGTCAGCACGACGATGGTCTTCGCCCAGCTGCTGCGCAACCTCATGCGCGACCCGGGCTTCGGGTCGCGGATCGTGCCGATCATCCCCGACGAGGCGCGCACGTTCGGCATGGACCCGCTCTTCAAGGAGGTCGGGATCTACGCGAGCGGCGGCCAGCGCTACGAGCCGGTCGACTCCGACCTCGTCCTCTCCTACCGCGAGGCGAAGGACGGCCAGGTCCTGGAGGAGGGCATCACCGAGGCCGGCTCGATGGCCTCCTTCCAGGCGGCGGCGACGTCGTACGCGACGCACGGCGAGCCGATGATCCCGTTCTACATCTTCTACTCGATGTTCGGCTTCCAGCGGACCGGCGACCAGGCGTGGGCGTTCGCCGACGCCCGCGGCCGGGGCTTCCTGATGGGCGCCACCGCCGGCCGCACGACGCTGAACGGCGAGGGCCTCCAGCACGAGGACGGGCACAGCCATCTCCTCGCGTCCGTGATCCCACCGCTGCGGGCCTACGACCCGGCCTTCGCCTACGAGCTGGCGACGATCGTCCGCGACGGGATCGAGCGGATGTACGGGCAGCGGCGAGGACGTCTTCTACTACATCACCCTCTACAACGAGAACTACCCGCAGCCGGCGAAGCCCGACGGCGTCGACGAGGCGATCGTCCGCGGGATCTACCGCTTCCTCGACGCCCCGGAGGTCGCGGGCGGCGCGAAGGCGCCGCGTCCGCCTCGTCGGGTCCGGCACGATCCTCCAGCAGGTGATCGCGGCCCGCGACCTCCTCGCCGAGCAGTTCGGCGTCGCCGCCGAGGTCTACAGCGCCACCTCCTGGCAGCTGCTCCGCCGCGACGCGCTCGAGGTCGAGCGCTGGAACCGGCTCCACCCGACCGAGGCGCCGCGCGTGCCGTACGTCGCCGAGGTGCTCGGCGCCGACGGCGGCCCCGTCATCGCTGGTGTCGGACTGGGTGAAGGCGCTGCCCGACCTCCTCGGCCGCTGGCTGCCGGCCGGCTACGTCGCCCTCGGGACCGACGGCTTCGGCCGCAGCGACACGCGCGAGGCGCTGCGGGCGCTCTTCGAGATCGACGCCCCGCACGTCGCCATCGCCGCGCTCTCGGCACTCCGGGCGGCCGGCGAGATCCCGGCCGAGGCGGTCGCCGAGGCGATCGAAGCGCTCGGGATCGACCCCGACAAGCTCGACCCGCTCGACCTGTAGCGGGCGACGATCCGGCCCGGGGAGCGCGTCGTGGCCGACGAGCCGCGTCCCGGGCGCACCGTCGCCGCCGATTCACTGACGGAATCCCCGGCTTTCGCGGGCAGCGCCCGCGAGGTCCTCGGCGCCGCCCTGCGCCTCGGCCTGACCTCGTTCGGCGGGCCGGTGGCCCACCTCGGCTACTTCCGGCGCGAGTACGTCGAGCGGCGGCGGTGGCTGGGCGACGACGCCTTTGCCGACCTCGTCGCCCTCGGCCAGTTCCTGCCCGGGCCGGCCTCGAGCCAGGTCGGCATCGCGATCGGCATCGAGCGGGCCGGCCTCCGCGGTGGGCTCGCGGCGTGGGTCGGGTTCACCGTGCCCTCGGCCGTCCTCATGACCCTGCTCGGGCTCGGCGTCGCCGGCGGAGTTCTCCCCGAAGGCGCCTGGGTGGACGGGCTCAAGCTTGCTGCCGTCGCCGTCGTCGCGTACGCCGTCTGGTCGATGGCCCGGACGCTGACCCCCGATCTGCCGCGGGCCATCTTCGCCCTGGCGGCCGCGGGGCTCGCCCTGGCCGTCCCATCGCCGTTCACGCAGGTCGCGCTCATCGTCGCCGGGGCGCTCGCCGGGCTCCTCCTCCTGCCTCGCCTCGGCGTCGACCCCATCCCGCCGGCAACCCGTCCCGGGGCGGCGGTGCCGTCCGTCGTCTCGCATCGCGCGGCCGGGGCGGCATTCGGCCTCTTCCTGGCACTGCTCGTGGGCCTCCCGCTCGTCGCCGAGATCTCCGGCAGCTCCACGGTCGCGTTCGTCGATGCCTTCTACCGGGCCGGAGCCCTCGTGTTCGGTGGGGGCCACGTGATCCTCCCCCTCCTCGAGGCGAGCGTCGTGGCTCCCGGATGGGTCGGCCCCGACGCGTTCCTCGCAGGCTACGGGGCGGCCCAGGCAATGCCGGGTCCGCTGTCGTCGTTCGCCGCGTTCCTCGGCGCGGCCGCGGCCGGCCCCGTGCCGGGTGGGATCGCGGGCGCGTTGCTCGCGCTGATCGCGATCTTCCTGCCGGCGGGCCTCCTGGTGGTCGCCGTGCTGCCGTCCTGGGACGCGCTGCGGGCACGGCCCGAGGCCCGCCGGGCGCTGGCCGGCGTGAACGCCGCCGTCGTGGGGATCCTCGCGGCCGCGCTGATCGACCCGGTCGGTCGGAGCGGCGTCTCAGGGCCGGTTGACCTGGCCGTGGCAGCGGCCGGCTTCGGGGCGCTCATGACGGGCCGCGTTCCGCCGCTCGTCGTGGTCGCCGGCTCGGTCGTCGCGACGGTCGTCCTGCGGTCCGTCGGGACCTGAAGCCGAGCACCGCGAGCCGTCGTCCGGGGCGTGCGGGCACCGCGTCCCGGCGATTGTCGCGCCGGGACTGCCCGTGAGGCGGAACCCGCCCGCGGGAGCCGGCGTCACGGGGCCAGATCGGATCGACATCCGCCGCGGCCCGGGCCGGAGCACCGGCCATCGCCCCGCTCGCCACCAGGGAGCCACCGCCATGACCGCCTCTCGCCTCCATCCCCCCATCGGCTCGCGACCTGCCTGGGTCGCGTTCGGCATGGTCGCCGGCCTCGTCCTCGCCGTCGCGCTCGGTCCCGCGCTCGCGCCGCGGCCGGCCCGTGCCGTTGACGACGCGGAGCCGGACCGCACGATCAGCGTCAGCGGCACCGGGACCGTCACGATCGTCCCGGACGTCGCCGACCTCCACGTCGGCGTCGTCGTCCAGCGCCCGAAGGTGAAGGACGCCCGCGCCGCCGCGGCCACCGCGATGCAGGGCGTCGTCAAGGCGCTGCGAGACGCCGGCGTCGCCGAGCGCGACATCCGCACGACGACGCTCTCCCTCCAGCCGGTGTACGACTACAACACGAACGGGAGCGCCCCGAAAATCGTCGGCTACGAGCTGCGCAACGGCGTGGTCGCCACGATCCGCGACCTCGAGAAGATCGCCGACGCGGTCGACGGCGCCCTCGCCGGCGGCGGAACGACGCTCGACGGCGTGGCCTTCCGGGTGGACGACCCGACCGGGCCCGAGGCCCAGGCGCGGACGCAGGCGATGCAGGCGGCGCGGGCCAAGGCCGATGCGCTCGCCGCAGCCGCCGGCGTCTCGATCATCGGCGTCGCCTCGATCAGCGAGCAGTCGTCGCCGACCCCGTGGCCGGTCCCGTACGCCGGTGCGCGGGCAGACGAGGCCGCCGCCACGCCGATCCTCGCCGGCACCTCGGACGTCACCGTCTCGGTGAGCGTCGTCTACCTGATCGGGTAGGGGAGGGGCGCCGCACCGGCGCCTCGCCCCCCGGAGCTCCTCGCCCCTTCGCCCCCGGCGGGCCGCCCGGCCCGCCGGGGGCTATCCTCGTCCGGCGATGGCCATCCCCCTCTTCGTCGTCGACGCGTTCGCGGCCGCACGGTTCGGCGGCAACCCGGCAGCGGTCGTCCTGCCGGTCGACGCAGCGCCGGACGCCCTGCTGGCGGCGGTCGCCGCCGAGATGAACCTGTCGGAGACCGCGTTCGCGACGGCCCGGCCGGACGGCGCGTGGGACCTGCGCTGGTTCACGCCGGCCGTCGAGGTCGACCTGTGCGGGCACGCGACGCTCGCCACGGCGCACGTCCTCTGGGAGACCGGCCGAGCGCCGGAAGGCGAGACGATCCGGTTCATGACCCGCAGCGGCCCGCTCGCGGCCGTCCGCCGGCCGGACGGCTGGATCGAGCTCGACCTGCCGGTCGACCCGGTTCGGGCGATCGACCCGCCGGCCGGCCTGGACGTCGCCCTCGGTGCTCGTCCGTCCTTCGTCGGCAGCGGTGCCGCGAACCTCCTCGTCGAGCTCGAATCGGCGGCCGCCGTGCGCGCCCTGCGGCCCGACCAGGGCTGGCTCGCGACGGCGATCCCGGACGGCCTGATCGCCACCGCCCGCTCGGACGATCCGGGAGCGGCGATCGTCTCGCGCTACTTCTGCCCGATCGCCGGGATCCCCGAGGACCCGGTGACCGGCTCGGCTCACTGTGCGCTCGCGCCGTACTGGGCGCCGCGCGTCGGCCCGTCGTTCCGAGCCGTCCAGGCGTCGGCGCGGGGCGGCATCCTGGACGTGACCCTCCGCGGCGAGCGGGTGGCCGTCGCCGGCGCGGCGGTGACGGTGGTTGCAGGCGAGCTGCGGGCCTAGACTTGGCCCATGACGACCTCCGACATGTCCGAACCGCCCCGCACCGTCGCCGTCGGCGGCACCGGCCGCGTCACCACCGCCCCCGACGTCGTGGAGCTGCGCCTCGGCGTTGCCGTGACACGTCCCACTGCCGCGGCCGCGCAGGCCGAGGCAGCGGCCGCGATGACGGCGGTGCTGGGCTCTCTCCGCGAAGCTGGCGTCGCCGACCGCGACCTTCGCACCGACGGCCTGAGCCTCCAGCCGGTCATGGACTATCGCAACGACGGGCCGCCGGAGCTCCGCGGCTACGAGGTCCGGAACGGCGTCGTGGCGCGGCTGCGCGACCTCACCCGCCTCCCGGCCGCAATCGACGGCGCGATCGCCGCCGGCGCCACGACCCTCGACGGCGTCCGCTACGACGTGGAGAACCGTGCCGCGGCCGAGGCGGCCGCCCGGACCGCCGCGGTCGCCGATGCCCTCGCCAAGGCGGCCGCCCTCGCGGCCGCGGCCGGGGCCAGGCTCGGGCCCGTCCTGTCCGTCGTCGAGGGCAGCGAGGCGCCGCCGATGCCCTTCCCGGTGGCCCGGGGTGCGAAGCTCATGGCGATGGACGCGGCCCCGACCCCGGTCGAGGCCGGTGAGCGCGAGGTCGTCGTGGCCGTCCAGGTGGTCATCGCGCTCGTCTGACCGCCACCCGCCGCGCCGGCCGCGAGCTGCCTGCTGTTCAGGAAGCGGCGGCCACCGCCAGGATGCGCCCGCCGGCGAGGTCGACCACGTAGAGCTCGCCGGCCTCGTCCTCGCCGAACGACGCGACTCCGCCCGCGCCCTCCGCCAGCACCCGCGGCTCCGGGTCGGCGGCGGCGGCGTCGAGGCCCCAGATCGTGCCGCTGCAGTAGTCCGAGAAGAGGTACGTCCCGTCGAGGGCCGGAAGCCGGGCGCCGCGGTACACGTAGCCGCCGCTCACCGAGCAGCCGAGATCATGGCCGTACTCGGCGACCGGCAGGACGAGGCCGTCGGTCGAGCAGCCCTCGGCGGGTTCGAAGCAGGCGCTCGCCTCCATCGTGTTCCAGCCGAAGTTCGGCCCGGCGGGCGAGCCTGCCGGCCACCGGTTGACCTCCTCCCACGTGCCCTGGCCCACGTCGGCGACCCACAGGTCGTCGGTCGCCCGGTCGAACGAGAAGCGCCACGGGTTGCGCAGTCCGAAGGCCCAGATCTCGGCCCGCGCGCTCGCCCGGCCGACGAACGGGTTGTCGGCGGGTATCCCGTACGGGGCCCCGCCCGCCGGGCGCGGGTCGATCCGGAGCAGCTTGCCGAGGAGGGTGTCGAGCCGCTGGCCGTTCCCCTGCGGGTCGCCGCTGGACCCGCCGTCGCCCGTGGCGATCCAGAGGAGCCCGTCCGGGCCGACGGCAAGGGCGCCGCCGTTGTGATTGCTGTGGGGCTGGTCGATCCTCAGGAGGACGCGCTCGCTCGCCGGGTCGGCCGTATCGGCAGCCGGGTCGGGCGCGGTCAGCTCGCTCACGACCGTGTCGCCGTCGCGGTCGGTGTAGTCCACGTACAGGAGGCCGTCGACCTCGAACGTGGGCGAGAAGGCAAGGCCGAGGAGCCCGCGCTCGCCGCCCGCGTCGATCCGATCCGTGAGGTCGAGGTACGGCTCGGCGACGAGGCGACCCTCCCGCACCACGCGGATGCGGCCGGCCTGCTCGACGACGAAGAGGCGCCCGCTGCCGTCGCCGGCATGGCCGACGAAGAGCGGACTCTCGAGCCCGTCGACGAGCGTCTCGAGCTCGATCGCCTCGACGGGCGCGGGGACGGGCGTTGGGGCCGTTGGAGTCGGGGACGGCGACGTCGGGGCCGTGGCGGTGGGGGTCGCCGGGTCCGGCGTCACCACCGGCGGCGGCCCGGTGGGGGCGGGTGGAGCCTCGCCGCAGGCGGCGGCGAGCAGGGCCACGACGACGATGGCGGCCCCGATCAGCGGGACCCGGGTGAAGCTGCGAGACCTCATGCCCTCCATTCTCGCCGGGCCGGCGGGCGGATGTCCGGCCGCGATCAGGCCGGCGGCCGGTACGGCTCCAGCAGCCGCGCCAGCGTCTCCGCGTAGGCCGGCGTCGCGCCGCGCTCATCGTGCCGGAAGAACGCATAGGCGTCCCGGCCGTCGGCGAGGAACGGCTGGAGCCGCGCGGCCCAGTCGTCGAGGTCGGCGGTCCCGTAGGCCGTGCGGCGGAGGCGGACGTAGACGAGCGGTCCCGTGACGGTGAGCGGGGGGTTGGGCGCGTCATCCGTGTCCGTGACCACGAGTGTCGTCCCGGTGGCGCGGAGGAGGGCGTGCGTCTCGTCGACATGCCATGAGGGGTCCTGCAGCTCGAGCGCGAGCGGCAGGCCGGTGGGCCAGGCGGAGAGCAGGCGGGCGAGGCGGTCGTCGTCGCGAGCATGGCCGGCCGGGACCCGCAGCAGCGCCGCCCCGAGGCGATCGCCGAACCCGGCCAGCGGCGGCGTCAGCCACGACAGCGTCCCCACCGGGTCCGTCGCGTACGCGCGCAGCGTGCCGCTGCGCAGGAGCTTCACCGCGAACCGGAATGCCGCCGGCACGCGCGCGGCCCAGGCGGCTGCCTGCTCGGCCGACGGGTGGCGGTAGTACGTCGCGCTGAGCTCGACCGCGGCCAGGCGGGCCGCGTAGGCGGGCAGCAGCGCCTCGCCGCGGGTGCCCGCCGGGTAGAACGCCGGCGCCCAGGCCGGGTACGCGAAGCCGCTCGTGCCGGTCCGGAGGACACCCGCGGCCCGTTCCCCGGCGGGTGCCGGGAGAGCCGCCACCGGCCGCGCGACCGGCTCGCTCAGGGCTCCAGGGCCTCGCCGATCGTCGTGCACGCCGGCGGGAGCTGGTCAGGAGGCGCGCCGAGCTGCCGGACGATCGCCTCGAGCCCCCGCACGAGCGCCGCACGATCGGCGTCGGAGAGCGGCGCGAGGAAGTGCGCGTCGACCCCGCGGAGGTGGACGGGCGCCGCCTCGCGGAGCGTGTCGAGACCCTCCGGGGTCAGCTCCGCCCACGAGCCGCGGGCGTCGGTCGGGCAGGCCCGCCGCACGACGAGACCCTGGGCCACGAGCCGGTCGACGAGCCGGGAGACGCCGCTCCGCGAGAGGACGACGCGGTCGGCAAGCTCGCTCATTCGGAGCCGCCGGTCGTCGGCAATCGCCAGCTGGACGATGGCGTCGTAGTCGGCGAGCGAGAGCCCGCGCTCGGCGTGGAGCTCGGCCTCCAGGCGCCTCGTCACCGCGGCGTGGGCCTGCAGGAAGGCAATCCACGCGCGCAGGCGCGGGTCGTCCGGGCTCGGCGCCTCGGCTCGGGGGCCGCCCGGGGGGCGGGTGACGGTCTCGGTCATGGGTCTCCTGGTCCGTGGAGGAGTCCGGCGATGCGGATGATACGCGCCTTTCGATTTGGTAGTTGCAAGCGCAACGATACTGGTATATAGTTGCGCAGTCAACTACATGTGGACCGGCGGACCACCCGGCCGGCCGTCAGCAGGAACAGGAACAGGAAGAACAGATGAGCACCTGGCAGATCGACACCGCCCACACCGTCGTCGGCTTCACCGCGAAGCACATGATGATCACCAAGGTCCGCGGCATGTTCAAGGGCGTGACCGGCTCGCTCGTGTTCGACGAGGCCGACCCCACGCGCTCGTCCGTCGAGGTCGCCATCCCGGCCGCGACCGTTGAGACCGGCATGGAGCCGCGCGACAACCACCTCCGCTCGGCCGACTTCCTCAACGCCGAGAACCATCCGACGCTGACCTTCCGCAGCACGTCGATCGCGCCCCGCGGCGACCGCTGGGCGATCACCGGCGACCTGACGATCCGCGGCGTCACCCGCCCCGTCGTCCTCGACACCGAGTCGCTCGGCGTCGTCAAGGGCATGGACGGCCGCCGCCACGCGGGCTTCGAGGCCCGGACCAAGATCAAGCGCTCCGACTGGGGCCTGACGTGGAACGTCGGCCTCGAGACCGGCGGCTGGCTCGTCTCGGACGACATCACGATCGAGCTCGAGGTCGCGGCCGACGAGGTCGCCGCGGTGGCCGAGCGCGAGCTGGTCGGCGCCGCCTCCTAGCTCCCTGTTTCAACGGTCGGCGCCCGCCTCCCGGCGAGCGCCGGCCGTTCGCATGTCCGGCGTTTCGTCCCGCGCGGAGCGGCCGTCTCCGGCCCCGCTCCCTCAGTCGGTGGCGAACCCCGCGTCGATCACCTCGTCCACGGTGACCGGCCGGGCGACCGGCGAGTCGGGCAGCCCGCTCATGAACTCGATCGAGCGCTCCCACGCCGCCGGATCGACGGCCCCAAGGCCGTTGGCATCGGTGTAGGCGTTCTGCCAGGTGTCGATCGTGGCCCGGAGGACCGCGAGCTGCGCATCCCGATCGGTCGCGAGCTCGGGCACCCGGGTGATTGCCGCCTCGAGGCCCACCTCCGGGTCGGCGGCGATCTCCTCCATCGCCCGGCGGGTGGCCGCGGCGAACGCCGCCACCGCGTCGCCCTTTGGGCCCTCCAGCGTCGCCTGCCCGACGATCAGCCCGTTCCCCGGCAGCTGGGCATCGTCGGGGAGGGCGAGGACGACCGTCGGCGTGCCGGCGAGCTCCAGGCGAACCGGCTCGTTGTTGACGAAGCCGGTCGCGGCGTCGACCACGCCCTGCTCCAGCGCCGCGAGCTGGCCGAAGTCGGGGAACGGAACGACGTCGACGTCCTCGGGCGTGAGCCCGACGCCGGCGAGAAGCGCCTGGAGCTGGATCCACGACGACCCGAAGCGGCCGGGGATGCCGATCTTCCGCCCGGCCAGGTCGGCCGGCCCGGCGATGCCCGAGGACTCCCTGGCGAAGACGATGCTCGGGAAGTCCGCGTACACGGTGAAGACGTAGCGGATCGGGATGTCCTGGCTGACGGCCGGGATGACGCTCGTCCCGTCGGCGATGCCGACGTCGATGCCGCCCTGGCCGACGAGGGTGACGAGGTCGGAGTCGATCTTGTTCTCGAACGTCACCTCGAGGCCGGCGTCGCGGTAGTAGCCGGCCTGGTCGGCGAGGTAGAACTGGGCGAACTGGACGCTGGGGATGTAGCCCAGCCCGACCGTCAGGGCCACCGGCTCGGCGCCCGGGGTCGGTCCCGTGGAGCCGGGCGTGGACGGCGAGGCACCGCCTCCGCACGCGGCGGCGAGCAGGGCGATGGCGGCCAGCGCGGCGGCGAGGGACTGCGGGCCGCGCACCCTCCGCTGGCGGCCGCGCGGCGGCTCGGGGATCGAGGCGGTCTGGCTCATGTGCGTCTCCCCAGGTCCGGTCCAGGCCCCGGGGCGGGACGGCATGCACGCGTGCCCAGGCGGACACGGTCCGTTGCCTTCTTCCATCCGGACTGTCACCGTCGGCCCCGCTGGCGCGACCGGGAGGTCGCGGTCGGGTCTGCGCGTCGGCCGGCGGGCCGGCATCGGCGCTCGTGGGCTCGCCCCGCTGCGCGAGGCGCTACCACCGGTCGGGAATCGCACCCTGCCCCGAAGGCGTGGCGATCGTAGCACCGCCGGCGCCGGTCGGGCGTGGACCACGTCAGGCGCGGATGACCACCCGCCGCTCGACGAGCAGGACGATCGTGTAGAGGACGATCCCGACGATCGCGATCAGCACGAGCGTCGCGAACAGCAGGGGGATGTCGAAGAGGCTCCCCCGGGCGAGGTTGATGAGGACGCCGAGGCCGACCTCGCCCCCGGTCCACTCCGCCACGATCGCCCCGACCACGGCAAGGGTGATGCCGATCCGCAGCCCGCCGACGATCCCCGGGAGCGCCGCCGGGATCTCCACGAGCCGGATCCGCTGGCGGCGCGTGACCCGATACGTCCGCGCCATCTCGAGGAGCCGTCGGTCGACGCCCCGCACGGCGATCATCGTGCTGATCGCGACGGGGAAGAACACGACGAGCGCCACGATGACCGAGCGGGAGAGGAGGCCGTTTCCGAACCAGAGGGCGATGAGTGGGGCCAGGGCGAGGATCGGGACCGCCTGGGCGCCCACGAGGTAGGGGGAAAGGACCCGGTTGGCGAGGCGCGAGCGGGCGAGGACGTAGCCGGTGGGCAGGGCCGCGGCGACGCCGACGGCGAACCCGACGAGGATCTCGCCGAGCGTCGTGACGAGGTGCGGACGGAACGTGCCATCCACGACCGCCTCGACGAAGCGCTCGGCAACGACGAAGGGGCCGGGCAGGATGAACGGCGGGTAGTCGGCGATCACGACGACGGCCTGCCAGGCGACGATGAAGACGACGAACGCGGCGAGCGGCGGCAGGACGCGCTCGCGAACGAGGCGCCGCCGCCGGCCGCTCACGTCGGGTCCTCCTCGTCGAGCTCGACGTGGCGGCCGGCCTCGCCGCTGGCAACGGCGTAGGCGTCGTCGGTGGCCCCGCCGAGCAGGGCCCGGATGTCGGCCGCGGTCCGGGTGACGACGGCGGCGTCGAGGTCGGCCAGGCGGCGCGGCCGGGGCAGGTCGACCGTGATGTCGGCGACGACCGCGGCCGGTCGGGGCGACAGGACGACGACCCGGTCCGCCAGGAAGACCGCCTCGGGGATGCTGTGGGTCACGAGGACGATCGTCGCCCCGATCCGCTCCCACAGGCGCAGCAGCTCGATGTTGAAGCGCTCCCGGGTGAGCGAGTCGAGGGCGCTGAACGGCTCGTCGAGGAGGAGCACGGATGGCTCCAGCGCCAGGGCACGCGCGATCGCGACCCGCTGGCGCATCCCACCGGAGAGCTCGCCCGGTCGCGCGTCGGCCCAGCCGTCGAGGCCGACGAGGCGGAGGAGATCGCGGGCGCGGGCGTTTCGGTCGGCCGGCCGATGCCCGGCGACCTCGAGGGGGAAGGCGACATTGGCCAGCGCCGTCCGCCACGGCAGGAGCCGCGGCTCCTGGAAGACGAGCCCGACGCGCGGGTCCGGCCCCTCGACAGCCGCCCCTTCGACCTCGACCGTGCCGCCGGCGGCCGGGAGGAGGCCGGCGACGACCCGCAGGAGCGTGCTCTTCCCGCAGCCGTTCGGGCCGACGAGCGCGACGACGGACCGGGAAGCGATCTCGAGGTCGACGCCGGCGAGCACCGGGACGGACTGCCCGCCGACGGCAAAGGCGAAGCGCAGGCCGGCGAGGCGGATCGCGGGGGCTTCCAGCGGCGCGGCGGACACGGGCTCCTCGACGACGGGTCGGGGCGCGCCCAGCGGCGCGGGGACCTCGGCACCGGAGTCTACAACCGCGCCGGGCGCGCCCGGCAGACGGGAGCGGGCAGAGAAGCGCCCGAAGAGACCGCCGACCCGGTTGCTGCGCCCCCCTTGCGGGGAACTCGCCACCCTTGCGGGCGGCTGTGCGCTCCTTGCGGAACGCGTCCCGCTCTTGCGAGCGGGTCCGACACCTTGCGGCGTCGGTGCAACCGTCGAACCGCTTCGCCTCCCTTGCGGAAGGGCCGACCCTCCTGACGGAGAGCCCGGCTCCCCTTGCGAGGAGCCCGGCCGCCTTGCGGCGGCACCGCGGTCCGTTCATCACGGCCCCTTCGGGCTGGACGGATGATCCCCTGCCGGCCGTCATGACCGCAAGGGGTTCTGTCCACGAGATTCGGCCCGCGGCGGGAAGTTGTCCACGATCCGTCCACGCCGATCTCCCCGGGCGTGTCGGGATCGCGCGCCGCGCCGGACGACCCGCCGATCAGGCCAGGCGCCGCCGGAAGCCGCAGATCGGGCACGATGCGATGCCGCTTCGTGGATCGAGGCGGAGGGTGGTGGGGCAGCCGTTGGTGCCGCAGTAGAGTCGCGCGTCGCCGAGGAGGCGGCGCTGGCGCCGGCGGGCGTCGGCGCCCTGAGCGGCAAGACGGAGGGGCGCGGCAGGTCGCCGCGCGGTGGCTAGTCGGGACATGACGTCCGGTTGACCTTTCTCGGCCGCCCCGCGAATCGACGCGGGCCGCGGCCATCGTGGCTGGGATCGCGGCCGGCGTGATCTGAGGCCGGGCGATCGGGGTGGGACTCGCTGCGGGGAGCAGGCGTTGGGTGCTCGGACCCTGCAGCGGTGTCCTGCTGACCACGCAAGCATGGGTGCAGCGGCCACGTCTGTCAAACGGCCGGCGGCGGCGAACGGCCATTCGGCCCCAGTCTGCTAGTCTTCCTCGCCGTGAGCACCAGCCAGGACGCGACACCGGCCGCGGGCGACGGCGGCGGACGAGTCGCCCGGCGCCGCTACGTGCCGGCGCTGCTGACCGTCCTCGTTCCCGGCCTCGGCCACCTGGTCGCCGGGCGGACGCGGCTGGCCGCCATCTTCGGGCTGCCGCTGGTGCTGCTCGCCGGCCTCGCGGTCGGACTGCTCGCGGCGACGAGCACCGACGAGCTCGTGGGGATCGTCCTCGACGACCGCGTCCTGCTCGCCCTGATCGCCCTCCAGGTCGGTCTCCTCGCCTGGCGGCTCCTCGCCCTGGGGTCGTCGCTGGGGGATCCCCGGCTGCCGCGCCCGGGCGTGCGCGACGCCCTGCCGATCCTCATCCTCGTCGCCCTCGTGGCCGCGCCACAGGCCTACGCGGGGTACGTGACGCAGGTCGCCCGCGAGAGCGTCGACGAGGTCTTCGTCGACGGACCGGCGACGTCCGGCGCCTGGAAGCCGACCGAGACCGCGGTCCCGACGCCCCCGCCGACCGTCCCACCCGGGGCCACGGCGTCGCCGTCCCCGGCCGCCTCGCCGTCGCCGAGCCCGACGCCGATGGCGCCGCGGCTCAACGTCCTCCTCATCGGGGTGGACGCCGGGGTCGGCCGGACGACGTTCCTCACCGACACGATGATCGTGGCCTCGTTCGACCCGACGGGCAAGACGGTCTCCCTGCTCTCGTTCCCGCGCGACCTCGTCGACGTGCCCCTGCCGGGCGGCGGCCGCTACAGCGGCAAGCTCAACTCCCTCCTCGCGTATGCGCGCAGCCATCCGCGCGCGTTCGCAGGCTCGAGCGGCGACGGCCACGACGTGCTCATGGCCGCCATCGGCGAGATGACCGGCCTGGAGATCGACTACTACGCGCAGGTCAACCTCGGCGGCTTCGTCTCGGTGGTGAACGCGCTCTCGGGGATCCAGGTGAACGTCGCTCGCGGGTTCTGCGACCCGACGTACCACGGCTACGGCTTCCCCAACGGCTTTTCCATCACGGCGGGAAAGCACAAGCTCAACGGCACCCAGGCGCTCGCCTACGCCCGCGTGCGCAAGGCGAGCGGGGAGTCGGACTTCACCCGCCAGACTCGCCAGCAGGAGGTCCTCTCGGGGATTCGCGACCGGGTCGTGAAGGGCGGCTTCCTCGACGATCCCATCGCCTTCCTCCGGTCGACCAGCCGGACCGTGGAGACGAACATCCCGCGCAAGCTCGTGCCGACGCTCGTGGAGGCGGCCCGGAGCGTCGGTCGCTCGGCGACCTATCGGGACGTGATCTCGGGCCGCTCGCTCATCCAGTCCGGGTACGACAGCCGCGGCTACGTCATCTACGGCGATTTCAAGGCCATCCGCAAGCGCGCGAACGCCCTGTTCACCGACCCGGGAGCGATCCCTCCCGCCCGCTTCCTGGCGCCGGAGGCGGTTGCCGGCCGGCCGTCCGGAAGCGGGGTCTCGGGCTGCGCGCCGGCTGCGACGCCGCGGCCGCGGGCCACGCCGAAGCCGACGCCCAAGCCTCCCAAGGCGACGCCCAAGCCGACGCCGAAGCCGACGGCCGCTCCCACTCCGGAGCCGACCCCCGAGCCGACCCCCGAGCCGACGCCGACGCCGGCACCCTGACGCCGGCACCCTGACGCCGGGCGAGGCGTCGTCCGATCTCGCGGCGCCGCGCTGCGCCCGGCTCGGTCAGTGCGGCCGCAGCGTCATGAGGACGTCGGGATCGGTGGCTGGACCCGGCCCCTCGACGTCGTCGATCTCCCAGGTGAGCTGCGACTCGACGCCCACGACGCCTCCGAGGGCGTGCGTGACCTCGACGATCGTGTCGGCCAGCGAGCGGCGGTCGACGCGCCCGGCCAGGCGGACGACGCCGGCATCGACGGTGACCTCGAAGGCGTCCGGCTCGAGCCAGAACGCCGTCTTGCTGAGGACCTCGTCGCGGACGAGGCGCTCGAGCTCGGCATCGGGGCGGACGAAGGCCCGGACGACGTCGGCCCGGGTGACGATGCCGACGAGCTTCCCCTCGTCGACGACCGGCAGGCGGTTGATCTTGCGACCGGCCATGAGCTCCGCCGCGGACTTGAGGCTGTCGGCCGCCCGGACGGTCACGGCGGGGGCGGTCATCGCCTCGCCGGCAGTGGTCGCCTCGATCTTGGCCAGCTCCCGCTTCGTCTGGCGAGACTCGCCGAAGACCCTCGCGAGCAGGCGCGGACGGCCGCGCTCCACGCCCCGCTCCTTGATGACGAAGTCGGCCTCTGAGACGACGCCGACGACGGCCCCGGCCGCGTCGACGACCGGGACGCCGCTGATCCCGCGTTCCACCATCAGGGCGGCCACGTCCTTGAGGGGCGTCTCCGGGCGAACCCCGACGACCGTTCGCGTCATCACGTCGCCGACCTTCATCGGATGTCTCCCGTTGTGGCGCGACCGCCTCCCGGCCGGACGCGGTGAGGGCTCGCAGGCCGATCGTGACAGGTGCCGCGTGCGCGTGGAAGGGGTGATCCGGCCCTCGCACCCGGGACGACCGGCCCGAGCCGCGCTCAGGCCACCCGGCAGGTGAGGGCGAGCGCGAGCGGCACGTCGACCGCCACGTGGACGGCGAAGACGAGCAGCAGCGAGCGAGTCCAGTGGGCCACGACCCCCGCGACGAGCCCGGCCGCGGCCATCCCCAACCAGAGGAGCGGGCCGCCGGCGAGCACGTCGCTGCCGAGGTGGGCCGACCCGAAGACGAGCGCCTGGGCGACGATCCCACCGGCGACCCCGAGCGCCGGTGCGCTCCAGCGCTGCAACGCCCCGCGGTACGTCGCCTCCTCGAGCGACGCGTTTGCGATGGCGAGGAGCACGGCGGGGACGAGGGCCGCGACCGTGACGGCGCCGAGACGCACCTCGCCGAAGAAGGGCCCCGCAAGGACAGGACCGACGACGATCCCGATCGGCACGAGCACCACGCTCGCCACCGCGAGCGCGACGACGCGGCGGTCGGACGGCATGACGATCCCGAGTGATCGCCGCCCGCCCAGCCGCGGCGCGAGCAGAGCGACCACGGCGAGGGCGGCGCCGGCCTGGGCGAGACGCCGGGCGACCGGGGGCGGGAAGAGGTCGTCGCACGACCCCGGGTCCGCGACCGCCGGGTCGGGCAGGAGGCCGACGGCGAGCGAGACGGCGAGCGGCAGGGCCGCGATCCACGCGACGCCCGGTCCGGTCGGGCGCTCGCGGCCCGACCGGACGAGGACGATCGTGGCTGCCGCGGCGATGACGCCGAGGACCGGGAGGCGGAGCGGACCGACGATCGCCGCCAGCATGAGCAGCCCGACCGGGATCCACCCGGTCGAGAGCCGCATCGACGCCGGGACCTCGCCGTTTGCCCGCACGGGCGCATCGTCGCTCACGACGTGGCGGGCGGCACGGGCCGACCGGCACGTCCCTCACCCGCGCCAGCGCTTCGTGCCCCCGGCCGCAGCCGCAGCCGCCGCCTCCGGCCCCCGGCCGCAGCCGCAGCCGCCGCCTCCGGCCCCCGGCCGCCGCCGCCGAACCGGCGCCGGACAGCCCGCCGGGGGCGGGCCATTGCGCTCTCCCGCGAACGGCCCGCGGTGAGTACCGTGGGCTCGCCGATGATCGAGCCCGCCGCCAGCACCGCGCCACGTCCGCCCGTCCCGGTCGCCCGGCCGTGATCCGCCCCGGCCCCGCCTTCGGGGCGTTCCCCACGCTCGAGATCGACGACGGCCGCGTCCAGCTCGTCGTCTGCCCCGCGCTCGGGGCCAGGGTTCTGCGCCTCGTGGATCTCTGGACGGGGCGCGACTGGCTCGTGCCCGGCGATCCGCCCGCCGCCGGGCCGGACGGCGCGCCGCTCGCCTGGGGCGCCACCGATGCGACGTACGACGGCGACGTCGCCTACGGCTGGGACGAGTGCCTCCCGACCGTCGCTCCATGCCCGGACCCAGGCGACCCTGCGGCGCCGGCGCTGCGCGACCACGGCGACCTGTGGGGCCGCCCGGCCGAGGTGGAAGGTGCCGGGGCAGAGGTGACCGCAACGTGGCGCGGCCCGGGTCGCCCGTACACGTTCCAGCGCCGGATCCGACTCGACGGGCCGCGCGTCGTGGCCGAGTACGAGCTCACCAACCACGGCGCGGTGCCGCTCCCCGTGCTGTGGTCGATGCACCCCCTCCTCGCGCTCGAGCCCGGGGCCCGGGTCGAGGTCGAGGGCCTCGTGACGGTGCTGGCGACCCAGGCGACCGGGCTCCCCCTGGCCCCGGTGCCGGGTCGAGCCGACTGGCCCGAGACGCCCGGCGTCGATGGCCGGCCGATCTCCCTCGACCTGGTTGGGGAGCGGGGCGCCGGCACCGCGGTGAAGCTGTACGGCGGGTGGGGCCTGTACGGTGCCTGGGACTCCTCGGTCGGGGAGGGGCTTCCCGGCGTCGCCGGGGTGGTCCAGCCGGATGGATCGCGCCTCGAGCTCAGCTGGTACGCGCCGATCGCGCCCAATCTCGGGATCTGGCTCGACGACGGCGGCTGGCCGCCGGCACCGGCGGCCCCACGGGTCCAGCACGCGCTCGAGCCCACGACCTCCCCGGACGACGACCTGGCCGCGGCCATCGCCAACGGCCGGGCGCTCGTCCTCGAGCCGGCGGAGCGCGTCGCCTGGTCGGCGACGCTCCGGGTGCGCGCGCCCGGCGAGGCCCGGGGGACGTAGCCTCCCGGCGACGCCGCCGGCCCCGACCGATCACCCGCCGGGGGCGCGGAGATCCAGCGGCGACGGCCAGCCCGGGCGCGGCGTGCCGCTGGCCACCGCCCGTCGACCCTCGATGGCGAGCGCGACCCGGTACGCGGTGAGGAAGATGACGACCATGCTCGCCGCGACGTAGCTCCACCACGCCCATGGTGTCGCGGTGTCGGTGCCAGCCAGGATCCCGTGGGCCGTGGCCCCGGCAAAGGCCAGGAACGTGAGGTAGTGAAGTGCCCGCCACGTCCGCTGTCCGATGCGGCGGCGCACGGAGAACGACGCGTACACGATCCCGAGCAGGTAGAGCCCGACCTGGCCGACGCCGACCCAGAGTGGTCGATACGGGGCCGCAAACGGCACGACGACCTCGCCGAGCGAGAACGGCACCGTGGAGTCGAGCGTGAGAAGGGCGGCGTGAACGGCGGAGAGGCCGAGCCCGATCGCCGCGAGGTCCTTGTGAAGCGCGTAGCTGACGGGGCGGTGGGCGATCGCGTCGAGGACCTTGGTCGAGAGGAGCAGGCCGTAGATCACCGAGCCGGCGATGGCGAAGTACCCGAGGAAACCCACGATCCGCGTGGCGACCCACGGCAGGCGGTCGGGGGCGACCCGGGCGAGCTCGGCGAGCGTGCCCACCGCGACGGGGAGGGTGACGGCCAGCACGGCGGCGACGACCAGGGCGAACAGGCCCCAGCGGAGCGCGCGCGCGCGAGGGTCCGGGCCGACGGCGCTCATCCGAGGAACGCCGTGGTTCGGGGAAGGGCGAGGACCCGGCCGTCATCGAGGAGGAGGATCGCGCCGGCCGCGGTCGACTGCTCGAGGGATGCGAGCCCGGCCGCCGAGCCGAGGATGACCGCGCTCTTCGCAAGCGCCTCGGCGACCGCGGCGCCGGAGGCGATGACCGTCGCCTGGACGACGTCGGTCGCTGCCGGTTCGCCCGTCCGGGGATCGATGAGGTGGTGCGCCCGCGGTCCGAACCGGTGGACGCTGGTCCCGGACGTGGCCACCCCCCAGCGGCCGTCGCCGAGGCCCGGCGAGCGCACTGCCCCGGGCAGGACGACGATCGCGAGAAGCCGCCCGTCGTCACGCGGGTCGGCGACGCCGATCTCCCACCGATCGACCGGCGCGACGCGGACGGCGATGTCACCGTCGGCGTCGACGAGGGCGCCCGGGTAGGCCCGGAGCAGCCCCAGCGCGCGATCCGCCAGCCAGCCCTTGCCCACGCCGTCGAGGTCGAACCGGAGGCCCGGGGCGCGCTCCACGGCGCAGCGGCCCGCACCATCGGCGACGAGCCGCCAGGCTCGATCGGTGGGCGCCTCCGACGTCATCCGTCCCTCGGCCCGCAACCGCTCGTCGAGGCGCGTCGCGTCGACGAGGCCGCCGGTGAGCCGCTCGGCATCTGCCGCCCAGGCAAGTGCAGCGCCGAGCGTCGGGGGCACCGGGACGCGCGGCCGCGGGTCGTCGTTCAGGCGGGCGAGCGGAGACCCTTCCTCATGACGGGTCAGGAGCCGGGCCCACGCGGCGACACGCGCGGCGGTGCGCCGCGCGTCGCCGACGGCGACCTCCCCGCCGCTGGCGGGGCCGGCGAGGTGGATCACAAGCCGGCCCCCCATTGCCCGGGCGACCAGCGTCGTGGTCTGCGGATCGGGAGGCGCGGCCACCGCCGGCAGCGGCTCGGCCGCGATCGCGGCGGGCATCAGCCGCCGCCGGACTGGCTCGTCCGGACCTTCGGTTGCCGGACGACATTGGGTGGGCTCACCGGCACGGCCAGCGAGCCCGGCGTCGTGGCTGCGCCCGTCGGTGGCAGCTGGCCTGGGGCGAGCGTGACGACCCGGACGACATGACGCACCGGTGCGACGTCGACCGCACCGCCCGTCGCGGCGCCGGCGACGACCGGGGGCGCCGCGGTCGCGAGCGCGCTCCCCCCGACCAGCGCCAGCAGGCCCGAGAGCGTGGCGGCGCCGGCCGCGGCGATCGCCAGGCGCATCGGGCGCGGATCGGGTCGGCGCTGAACCGAGTTGGCTCCCCGGCCGCCCGCGGAGGCGGCCGGGGAGGAGGAGCGGACCGGAGGAACGGTGGTCCGCGGTCGGGAGTCGGAGGAAGGGGTCATGTCAGTCGTCCCCGCCCTCGCGCTCCCCGCCCTCGTGCTCGTCGTCCTCGCGCTCGCCGCCTTCACGGGGAGCGGGCGCGGCGGCGAGCGCGGGTTCCGGGGTCACGACGTAGACCGTGTCGACGATCACCCGCTCGCCGGCCGCGGAGTCGACGGTGGCCTGGGCGGGGTCGAAGGCAACCGCGGCGTCGGCGACCGGCGCCGACCAGGGACCGGCGATCGCTGCCGCGACGGCGAACGTCGCGGCAGCGGCCAGCGAGGCGACGGCCAGGGCCGGGCGGCTCGGCGTCGTCGTTCGGCGGGGGGGAGGGGAGTAGCGCATCGGGTTGCTCCGGGTTCGGCGGGCGGGGCCCGCAGTGGTTCGCGATGGCCAGAGCGTCGCGCCGGCACCTGAGCCGGTGATGTGACGGAGATGTGTGTTCTCACAGGAACGCCGGACGGCCGTTGACGGGCGCGGTGCGGCCGACGAGGATGGCCGTGATGCGGATCCTGGTCGTCGAGGACGAGCCCCGAATGGGCGAGCTGATTCGGCGGGTCCTGGTGGCGGAGCACCACGCCGTGGACCTCGCCCCGGACGGCGTCAGCGCGCTCGCCTTCGCGTCCGGCGAGCCGTACGACGTGCTCGTGCTCGACCGCATGCTCCCGGATCTCGAGGGCCTCGAGCTCCTCCGGCTCCTGCGGTCTCGCGGGATCACGGCACCGGCCCTGATGCTGACGGCGCTGGGAGGCATCGATGAGCGCGTCGCCGGCCTCGATGCGGGCGCCGACGACTATCTCGGCAAGCCGTTCTCCTTCTCGGAGCTGCTCGCGCGCGTCCGGGCCCTCGGCCGGCGGCCCGCCGCGGGTGCGACCGGCCCGCCGGCCGCGGGCGACCTCGAGCTCGACCAGGAGCGTCACGTCGCCCGCGTCGGGAGCCGCTCGGTCGACCTGTCGGCGCGCGAGTTCGCCCTGCTCTCGTACCTCATCCGGAACGAGGGGCGTGTCGTCACCCGGCAGCAGATCCTGGACGCGGTCTGGGGCGCCGAGCCGGACGTCTACTCGAACGTCGTCGACCTCTACGTCGGCTACGTCCGCCGGAAGCTCGCCGAGCTCGGTCGAGACGGGCTCCTGCACACGGTCCGCGGCGTGGGGTACGCCCTCCGAGTTGACCGTCCATGACGCGGACCCCCGGGCCCGGCCCCAACGAGGTCCTCCTGGCCACCACCCGGCGGCGCCTCGCGCTCGCGACGCTCGCCATCATCGGAGCGCTCGTCGTTGCGCTCGGCGCCGCGACGGCCGTCGTCGGCACGTCGATCCTCGCGCAGGAGGTGGACCGGGCGCTCGAGGCGGCGTCGACGGCGTATCTCGACCGACTCGGCGGCGAGATCGGCGCGGAGGGTGGCGAGACGTCGGAGGACGGGGAGGCCTCGGACGACCGCGAGCCCCAGGCCTCGGACACGTTCTTCCTCGTCCTCGACCCGTCCGGCGCCGTCGTGGCGAACCCGTCGGCGGTGCCGCTCGGGGACCTGCCCGATCTCGCCGCCGTCGCTGCGGCGGGGGCGCAGGGAAGCGACCTGCGGACCGTCGACGCCGGCGGGACCCGCGTCCGTCTCCTCACGACCCCGATCCTGCACGACGACGCCGTCGCCGGCTGGCTGCAGGCTGGGACCGTCCTGACGCTCCACGATCGCCAGGCGCAGGCCATCGTCCTGGCGACGCTGCTCGTCGGCCTGATCGGACTGCTTGGGGCGGCGGTGGCGACCGTCTGGATCACGGGTCGGGCGCTCGTGCCGATCAGGGCCGCCTTCGAGACGGAGCGCCGCTTCATTGCCGACGCCTCTCACGAGATTCGGACTCCGACCGCGTTGATCCGCTCGTCCGCGGAGGTGCTCCAGCGCGAGGACCTCGTGACCCCCGAGGGCCGGCCGCTGGTCGCCGATATCGTGGGCGAGGCGGATCGGCTGGGCCGGCTCGTCGAGGACCTGCTGGCGCTGGCGGCGTCGGAGCACGCGACGCTGGCGGTCGAGACCCGGCCCCTCGACGTGGTCGAGCTCGCCCGGACGGCCGTTCGCCGGGCCGGGCCCCTCGCCGACGAACGGGGCGTCCGCCTCGCCGGCCCCGCCGAGGATGCGGCGCCCGCGATGGTGGACGGTGACGAGGACCGCTTGCTGCAGGTCCTGCTCGTCCTGCTCGACAACGCCTTCCGGCACTCCCCGCCCGCCGGAGCGGTGACGGTGGCGGCGGCCCGCGTTGGCCGCGCGGCCCACGTGGAGGTCGCAGACGAGGGCCCGGGGGTCCCCCCGGAGATGCGCGAGAAGATCTTCGAGCCCTTTGCCCGGATGCCGGCTTCACGCTCACGCGCCGACGCAGGGAGCGGCCTGGGCCTCGCGATCGCCCGGCGCCTGGCGGAGATCCACGGCGGGACGCTGGTGGTCGCGGACGGACCGGCCGGCGGGGCGTGCTTCGTCCTCGAGCTCCCCGCCCGCTGAGAGCACCACCGGGCCCCATCCGGGGCCCTGCCCGGCCCGAACCTCGTATGATCAGCAAACCGACTGGTCGGTCGGTTTTCGAGGCGCGTGCCGGCGAGGGGCCGAGACCAGGGCACTGCCCGTGCCACCGGGAGACGAGCGGCGGACGATGAGCACCGAGAAGCGACCCACGGCCCAGGCCGAGAAGAGCCGGACGCGGCGCGAGCAGATCCTCGACGCCGCCTTCAACACGTTCGCCAAGCGCGGCTACCGGGACACGGCGATGGACGACATCGCCGCTGCCGCCGACACGTCCAAGGGCGGCGTCTACTTCCACTTCGGGACGAAGGAGGCGATCTTCCGCGAGCTGATGCGGACGACCGCCGATCGGCTCGCGGCCAAGGTCGAGCGCGCCGTCGCGGCGGAGACCGACCCGATCTCGCGGGCGGAGGCCGCCCTCCACACGGTTCTCACGACGTTCGCCGGGCACCGCACGATGGCCCGGCTCCTCTTCGTCGACGCGCTCGGCGCCGGGCGGGTGTTCAACGCCGAGACGAGCGAGCTCCACGACCGCTTCGCCCGGATGATCGCGGGGTACCTCGACGAGGCCGTCGCCGACGGCTCGATCCCGCCGATCGACACCGTGGTCACCGGCGTGGCGTGGTTCGGCGCCCTCAACGAGGTCGTCGCCCGCTGGCTCCTGGCCGAGGATCCCGGGCGCCTCGAGGACGCCTATCCGACGCTCCACGCGCTCCTCCTGCGGAGCGTGGGCGTGCCCGAGGCGCGGATCGCCGCCGGCGCGCCGCCCGGCCCGGGATCCCCGCGATGACGATCGCCGATCGGCCGGGGATCGACCCGGGCGCGGACATGCTCGCGGCGCTCGAGGCGACCGCCACGGCTCCCGGGCTGCTGCGGTCGGCAACCGTCGCGGTGGCCGACGTCGACCCGGTGGCGCTCGTCGAGGCCGCCCGCGAGGTCGGCCTGGAAGCGGCCCTCTGGCTGCAGCCGGCCGACGGGTTCGCACTCGTCGGGATCGGGCGCGCCTGGGCGGTCGAGCCCGCCGGTCGGGACCGGTTCGCCATGGCCGCGGAGGCCTGGACGGCGCTGCTGCGCGGCGCCACCCTGCCGGGGACGGTCGGAGGCTCGGCGCCGCTCCCGCGCGGTGCCGGCCCGCTGCTGCTCGGGGGCCTCGGGTTCACCGGGACCTCGCCCGACGCCGGCGACCCGTGGGGACCGTTCGGCGCCGCATCGCTCGTGCTTCCCTCGCTCATGCTGGCCCACACCCCGGACGGCTCGTTCCTCACGGCGGCCGTCGTCAACGGGCCCGCCGCCCCCGCGCCCCGCGCGCTCCTCGGCACCTGGGACCGCCTCGTCGCTCGCGCCCGCGAGCTCGCCCCGGCGCCCGGCGCGCTCGTCGCGCGCCCGGCCGGCGCCCCCCTCGCCGTCGTCGGCGAGCAGCCGGACCGGGCAGCCTGGGACCGCCTCGTCGGCCTCTTCGCGGGGGCCGTCGGGCGGGGGCGCCTCGACAAGGTCGTCCTCGCCCGACGGGTCGACGCCCTCTCGCAGCTCGAGCTCGACGTGCCGAACGCGCTCCGCCGTCTCGCCGCCGGCGGGCCCGAGAGCACGACGTTCGCCTTCTCCCGCGGCGCGGCGTCGTTCCTCGGGGCGACGCCGGAACGCCTGGTCCGGACCGAGGGCCGCGCCTTCGGGACGGTCGCGATCGCGGGCTCCGCGCCCCGCGGTGCCGACCCGGCCGAGGACGAGCGGATCGCGGCCGCGCTCGTCGCCGACGACAAGGAGCGCGAGGAGCATGCCGTCGTCGTCGACATGCTGCGGGCCAGCCTCTCCTCGCTGGCCGAGGAGCTCGAGATCGCCCCGACCCCCGGCGTGCTGCGGCTCCGCCACGTCCAGCACCTCGTGACGCCCGTCAGCGGGACGCTGCGCCGCGAGGCCGGGCTGCTGGCCCTCGCCGGCCGGCTCCACCCGACGCCCGCGGTCGGCGGGGAGCCCCGCGAGCAGGCGCTCGACCTCATCGGCGAGCACGAGGGGTTCGAGCGGGGCTGGTATGCGGGCCCGGTCGGCTGGCTCGGCGCCGACGGCGACGGCGAGATGATGGTGGCCCTCCGCTGCGGCCTCGTCGACGGGCGGGCGGCAACGCTGTTCGCCGGCTGCGGGATCGTGGCCGACTCGGATCCGGCCCGCGAGTGGGAGGAGTCGAGGATGAAGCTCCGCCCGGTCGCCTCGGCGCTCGGTCGGCTCGAGGAGCGCGGCGCATGACCGACACCGTCGCCCTGCGGGGCTTCGTCGACGAGCTCGTCGCGGCGGGCGTCACCGACGCCGTCGTCTGCCCCGGGTCGCGCTCCACGCCGCTCGCGCTCGCCCTGCGCGCCCACCCCGGCCTGCGGGTCCGGGTGCTCCTCGACGAGCGGAGCGCCGGCTTCTTCGCCCTCGGGCTGGCCAAGGCGATCCGGCGTCCCGTCGTCGTCCTCACGACGTCGGGCACGGCCGCGGCCAACCTCCTGCCGGCCGTCGTCGAGGCGTCGCTCGGGCGCGTGCCGCTGCTCGTCGTCACGGCCGACCGGCCGCCCGAGCTGCGCGACCGCGGTGCGGCCCAGACGATCGACCAGGACCGCCTGTTCGGCGCCCACGCCAGGTGGTTCGTCGAGCTGCCGCTGCTCGACGGCGAGGAGGTCACGCGCCGTCACGTGCGGTCCGTCGCAGCGCGCGCGGTCGCCGTCGCGAGCGCGGGACCCGCGGGACCGGTCCACCTCAACGTCCCGTTCCGGGAGCCGCTCGTGCCGGAGGGCGCCCTGGGCCCGCTCGGGGAAGACGACGCGGTCACGACGCGCGTCGTGACCGGGCCCCGGGTGCTGGCGCCCGCCGACGCGGCTCGGCTGGCAGGCCGCCTCGCGGCCGCGGAGCGCGGCCTCATCGTCGCCGGCCCGCAGGACGACCCGGACCTGCCGGCCGCCCTGGCCGCCCTCGCCGGGGCACTTGGCTGGCCGATCCTCGCCGACCCGCTCTCGCTCGTCCGCTGCGGCCCGCACGACCGGTCGCGCGTCGTCGCCCGCGGCGACCTGCTCCTGCGGCCGGGGCCGTGGCGCGACGCGCACGTCCCCGACCTCGTCCTGCGCGTCGGTGCGATCCCGACCTCGAAGCCGCTGCTGACGCTGCTCGAGGAGCGGCGCCCGGAGCTCGTCGTCGTCGACGGCGACGGCGGCTGGCGGGAGCCGGCCGTGCTGCCGGTCACGATGGTCCACGCCGACGCGACGGCCGTGGCGCGCGCGCTGGCCGACTCGGTCGCGGGCCTCGGCGCGACCACCGGCCGGGCCGGTGCTACCGGCCGGGCCGGTGCTACCGGCCGCGGAACCTGGCTCGACGCGTGGCTCAGCGCCGACCGGTCGGTCGAGGCCGCCGTTCGCGAGCGGCTCGCCGCGACGATCGCCGCCGGCGAGGCGTTCGAGGGAGCGCCGTTCGCCGACCTCGGCGAGGTCCTGCCCGACGGCGCGATCCTCTGGGCCAGCAGCTCCATGCCGGTCCGCGACATGGACGCCTGGCTCCCGACGGGACCGCCGATCGATCCGCCCCCTCGCCAACCGCGGCGCCAACGGGATCGACGGGGTCGTCTCGTCGGCCGTCGGCGCGGCGGCGAGCGGCGCTCCGGTGGCGCTCGTGATCGGCGACCTCGCGCTCCTGCACGACCTCTCGGGGCTCGTCGCCGCCCGCCTGCACGGGCTGGCGCTGACGATCGTGGTGGTCGAACAACGACGGGGGCGGGATCTTCTCGTTCCTGCCGCAGGCGACGCCGACCGTCCGGACGCCGGGCTCCCGGCCCACTTCGAGGAGCTGTTCGGCACGCCGCACGGCATCGACCTCGGTCCGCTCGTCGCGGCGCTCGGTGCGGAGCACCGGCGTGGTCGGTGC
Source organism: uncultured Chloroflexia bacterium (assembly GCA_963736545.1). Classification (GTDB taxonomy): domain Bacteria; phylum Chloroflexota; class Limnocylindria; order Limnocylindrales; family CSP1-4; genus CTSoil-043. The sequence goes on along the minus strand of CAVTPA010000001.1, from coordinate 946,744 downwards.
CGCCGACCTGCGCCGGGCGATCGAGGCGGCCGCCGGCGGTCCGGGCGTCCGGGTCCTCGAGCTGCGGACCGACCGGGCCCGCAACGTCGAGCTCCACCGCGAGGTGGCCGCGGACGCGCAGGCGGCCCTCGCCGGCTGCTCGACGACCCCGACGAGGGACGGCCGTGACCGAGCGCCTCCGGCTCCTCGTCGATGGCATGCCGTGGACGGTCCGCGTCGCCGGCGACGGCCCGCCGGTTCTCCTGCTCCACGGGTTCAGCGGCAGCGGCGTGTCGTGGGCCGGCCTCGCCGGCCTCGGCGGCCGCTTCCGGGCGATCGTCCCCGACCTGCCGGGCCACGGGGCCACGGCGTGGGACGCGCTCGAGCCGACGCAGCACGAGGATGCCCCGCCGGCCGACGCGTCGCCGACCGTGGCTCCGGACCTCCGGCCCCGGGCCTCGGTCGAGCGGACGGCGGACGACCTGGCGGCGATCCTCCCGCGCCTCGGCGCCGACCGGCCGGGCGTCGTCGCCTACTCGCTGGGCGCCCGGATCGCGCTTCGTCTCGCGATCGCGCACCCGGACGTCGTCGGACGGCTCGTCCTCGAGGCGCCGTCGGCCGGGATCGCCGACCCGGTCGCCCGGGCCGCCCGGGCGCGCCGCGGACGCCGACCGGGCGCGCACTCGCCGTCGCCGAGGGGATCGATGCCTTCGCCGCCCGCTGGGAGGCGGAGCCGGTCCTCGCCGGGGAGGCGGCGCTGCCGACGCCCGCTCGAGCCCGCCAGGCCGCCATTCGCCGCGCCAACACGCCGCTGGGACTGGCGGCGTCGCTCGTCTACGCCGGCCAGGGTGCGATGGAGCCGCTCCACGACCGCCTCGGCGGAGGTCCGCGCCCCGACCCTCGTCGTGGCCGGCGCCGACGACCCCGCCCGCGATCGCGCGGAAGAGGTCGCGGCCGGCATCCCCGGCGCCCGGCTGGTCCTCGTGGCCGGCGCCGGGCACGCCCCGCATCTCGAGCGCCCCGATCGCTTCCACGCCCTCGTCCTCGACTTCCTCACGGAGCCAGCCGCATGACCACGCCAGCCACCCCATCCTCGTCCGACGGCGATCGGGCCACCGGGCCCGCCACCTGGACGCCCGTCCGGGAGTACGACGACATCCGCTACGAGCACTGCGGGACCGGGATCGCCAAGGTCACGATCGACCGGCCCGAGGTGCGCAACGCCTTCCGCCCGCAGACCGTCGGCCGAGCTGATCGACGCCTTCGCCAGGATCCGCGACGACGCATCGATCGGCTGCGTCCTCCTCACCGGCGAGGGCGACAAGGCGTTCTGCTCGGGCGGCGACCAGCGCTACAAGAGCCACGCCGGCGGCTACGTCGGCGACGACGGGATCGCCCGCCTCAACGTCCTCGACCTGCAGCGGCAGATCCGCTCGCTGCCGGTCCCGGTCATCGCGCTCGTCAACGGCTACGCGATCGGCGGTGGGCACGTCCTCCACGTCGTCTGCGACCTCTCGATCGCGAGCGAGAACGCGATCTTCGGCCAGGTCGGGACCGAAGGTCGGCTCGTTCGACGCCGGCTTCGGGATCGGCCTCCTCGCCCGCCTCGTCGGCGACAAGAAGGCGAAGGAGATCTGGTTCCTCTGCCGCCAGTACTCGGCGGACGAGGCGCTGGCGATGGGGCTCGTCAACAAGGTCGTGCCGCTGGCCGACCTCGAGGCCGAGGGCGTCGCCTGGGCCGACGAGATCCTGGCCATGAGCCCGACCGCGATCCGCTTCCTCAAGTCCGCGTTCCTCGTCGCGACCGACGGCCTTGCCGGGCTCCAGGAGTTCGCCGGCAACGCGACCGGCCTCTACTACACGACCGACGAGGCCCACGAGGGCTCGACGGCGTTCCTCGAGAAGCGCCGGCCCGACTTCGCGAAGTTCCCCCGTCGCCCGTGAGCGAGCCCGGCCCGACGACCACCGCGAGCCCGCCGGCCCCGCCCCCGGCACGCCCGAGCGCGCTCCGCACCTGGATCCTTGCCATCCGCCCGAACACGCTCCCGGCCGCGGCCGCGGCCGTCGTCGTGGGTCTCGGCGCGGCCCTGGCCGTCGGGACGCCGTTCCGGCTCGACACTGCGCTCGGCTGCCTCGCCGTCGCGCTCCTGCTGCAGGTCCTCGCCAACCTCGCGAACGACCTGTCCGACCACCGGCGGGGAGCGGACACGCCCGACCGGGCCGGGCCGCTGCGGGTGGCCGCGTCGGGCCTCGTCACGGAGCGGCAGCTGGAGGTCGCCATCGCCCTCGTCATCGGCCTCGCCGGGCTCATCGGGCTCTGGCTCGTGGTCGTCGGCGGCCCGGTGCTCCTCGTCCTCGGGGCGCTCGCGATCGTCGCCGCGCTGGCCTACACCGGCGGGCCGTTCCCGTACGGCTACCGCGGCCTCGGCGAGGTCTTCGTCTTCGTCTTCTTCGGCCTCGTCGCCGTCGTCGGGACGGCGTACCTCCAGGCCTTGACCGCTCGAGCCCCTGTTCGTCGTCGCCGCGATCCCGCCTGGCGCGCTGATCACGGCGATCCTCGTCGTCAACAACCTGCGCGACATCCCGACCGACGCCGCCGCCGGCAAGCGGACGCTGGCGGTGATCCTCGGCCGCCGCCGGACCGCGATCGAGTACGCCCTGCTGCTCGCCCTCTCGTACGCCGTGCCGCCGATCCTGCTCCCGTGGCTCGCCGCGATCGGCGCGCCGCTCGCGGCCCTCGTCCTCCTTCCGCTCGTCACGATCCCGCTCGCCGTGCCCCTGCTGCGGGCCGTTCGCGACTTCGGCGAGCCGCGCGAGCTCAACGCGGCCCTCAAGGGGACCGCGCGGCTCTCGCTGTGGCACTCCCTCGCCTTCGCCGCCGGGCTGGCGCTCGCCGGCGCGCGGCTCGTGGAGCCGGCCGCGTGAGCCCGCCCGGCCGCGTGAACCCGCCCGCCCGCCCCGTCCATCCCGGCGACGCCGACGCGCTCCGGTCGCTCCTCGACGCCGTCCAGGTCCGCGGCCTCTCGGCCCTCCGCGTGCGGGTCCCCTTCCGGCGGCCGTTCGCCACCGCCACCGGGATGTGGCTCCATCGCGAGGCGTGGATCGTCCTGCTCGAGGCGAACGACGGCCGGATCGGCCTCGGCGAGGCCGTCCTCGAGCCCGACGCGACCGAGGTCGAGGAGACGATCCTGGCGCGAGTGATCAGGGAGACGGCCGGCCGCGCGCGCGACGGCGATCTCCCCGACGAGGGCGAGCTCGACCTGCTCGGTGGGCCGGGTCGCGCGTTCCGGGCCGCCGTCGACGGGGCTCGCCTCGACCTTGCGCTCGCGCCGGACCGCCTCGCGGTGCCCGTCAACGGCACGATCGGCTTCGCCGCTCCCCGCGAGGGCGCCGAGGCGGCGCTCCAGGCGATCGAGGCCGGCTTCACGACGCTCAAGCTCAAGGCCGGCGCGGAGCGCGAGACCGAGGACCTCGTCGACCGGGTGCGGGCGATCCGCCGCGCGGTCGGCCCCGACGTGCGCCTGCGGCTCGACGTCAACGGCGCCTGGGACCTGCCGACGGCAGAGGACCGGCTCGAGGCGATCGCCCGTTTCGACGTCGAGTACGTCGAGCAGCCCCTTGCCGCCGGACGACACCGCCGGCGCCGCGGAGCTGCGCCGCCTCGTGCCCGTCCCGATCGCCGCCGACGAGGCCGTCTACGCCCCGTCCGCCGCCCGTCGGCTGCTCGCCGAGGAGGCTGCCGACGTCCTCGTCGTGAAGCCGGCCCGCGTCGGGGGCCCCGTGGCCGTCGCCGAGATCGCCGCCGCCGCTGCCAGCCCGGGGCGTGCCCGTCGTCGTGTCGACGCTGTTCGAGACCGGTGTCGGGATCGCCGCCGCGCGGTCCTGCGCCGCCGCCCTGCCCGCCGTCGCGTGGCGCGGCGTCACCACGCCCCTGCCGCACGGGCTCGCGACCGCCGGCCTGCTGGAGCACGACCTGCTCGTCGAGCCGCTCCTCGTCGACGAGGGAGCGATGGCCGCGCCGGGCGGGGAGGGGACCGGCGGCCTCGGGATCATGCTCGACGACCGCGCCATGCGGCGGTTCGCCGTCGAGGTCGTCGACGCCGCCGGGGCCGACGACGCGCCCGGGGGCGACGAGTGACCGAGCCGATCCTCCCGCTCTCGGTTCGCCGCCACGCGGCCGCCCGCCCGCTGGCGGTCGCGGTCCGGGATGCAGGCGGGGAGTGCACGTACGCGGAGCTCGACGGGGCCGTCGACGCGACCGCCGCAGCACTCCATGCCCGCGGCGTCCTGCCCGGCGACCGAGTCGTCGTCCTCGCCGGACCGTCGGCCGAGGTGCTCGCGATCCTCGTCGGGATCGTCCGCGCCGGGGCCATCGCGGTCCCGCTCGGGACGCGGCTGACGCGCCGCGAGATCGGGGCCGCCGTCGCCGAGGTCGAGCCGGCGCTCCTCGTCCGGGACCCGGCGCTCGCGGATCTCGGCGGCGCGCACGCGGTGCCCGACATCGGACCTGCCGAGCTCCTCGCGCGGGCCGGCGACACGGCGCGACGAGGGGTGAAGCTCGACGTCGACGCAGCCGCGGTCGCCGTGCTCACCTCCGGGACGACGGGCCTGCCGAAGGCCGCGCTCCTCTCGCATCGCGCGCTGGCCGCCAGCGCGGCCGCCTGGACGCAGGCTCTCCCGCCGGCGACCGGCTGGCTCCTCTGCCTCGGGCTCGCCCATGTCGCGGGGCTCGGTGTCGTGTGGCGCGCGCTGGGGGCGGGGCTCACGGTCACGATCGCCCCGGCCGACGACCCGGCCGCCATCCTCGGGGCGCTCGGCGGCGGGGGCGACGCTCCCGCCAGCCACGTCTCGGTCGTGCCGACCCAGCTCGCTCGCCTGCTCGACGCGACCGCAGGCGGCGCCCCGCCGCCCGGCCTGCGGGCCGTCCTGCTCGGCGGAGCGCCGATCGCGCCCGACCTCGTGCTTCGCGCGACGGCCGCCGGCTGGCCCGTCATTCCCACGTACGGTCTCACCGAGGCGGGCTCCGGGGTGACGGCGCTTCCCACCGACGAGGCGTCGGCCTTCCCCGGCTGCGCCGGGCGGCCACTCGGGCGGGTCGCCGTCCGGATCGCCGAGCCCGGCGCCGACGGCATCGGCGAGATCGAGGTGAGCACGCCGGCAGCGTTCTCCGGCTACCTTGGCCGTGCGGCCGACTCCGCAGCCGCCTTCACGGCCGACGGCTGGCTCCGCACCGGCGACCTCGGGCGGCTCGACGCCGCCGCCCGGCTGTTCGTCGTCGACCGGCGGGACGACCTGATCGTCTCGGGCGGCGAGAACGTCGTCCCGGCCGAGGTCGAGGCCGTGCTCGTCGCCCACCCCGCGATCGCCGACGCCGGCGTCGCGGCCCGCCCAGATCCGACCTGGGGAGCGGTCCCCGTCGCCGGGATCGTCCTGCGGCAGGGAGCGGCCGCCCCGGGCGACGAGGCGCTCCGGGCGTGGTGCCGCGAACGGCTGGCGCCGCACAAGGTCCCGGCCGCGTTCATCCGGATCGGATCCGTGCCACGCACGCCATCCGGGAAGCTCCGGCGGCGTGCCCTGCGCGACCGCCTGACGCCGTTCGTCGTCGTCCTCCACGCCACGCTCTCCACCGGCCGCCAGCTCGCGCCGCTCGTCCGCGCGCTCGCGGCGCCGGGCGACGTCCGCGTGGTCGCACCCGACCGGCGGGGGAGCGGGACGCGCCGCCTCGACCCGTCGCGCCCCGTCACGATCGAGGAGCACCTCGTCGACCTGGCCGCTCTCCTCGACGAGGCCGGCGTCGAGCGGGCCGTGCTCGTCGGCCACAGCTTCGGGGGCGTGGTCGCGCTCGAGGCCGCCGCCCGCCTGCCGGACCGCGTGGCGGCGGTCGTCGCCTACGAGCCGCCCTACGGGGCGGTCGGCGACGAGGCGACGCGCCGGGCCTTCGAGCGGATCGGGGGCGCAACGGCGGATGCCCACGCCGCCGGCGGGCCTCCGGCCGCCGCGCGCGCCTTCATGGACGGGGTGGCGGGACCGGGCGCGTGGGACGCCCTGCCTGAACGAGCCCGAGCGTTCCTCGAGGCGGAGGGCGGCGGGGCGGTCGCCGACGTCGGCATGTCCGGCCTCGACCCGGCCGGACTGGCCCGCGTCGCCTGCCCCGTGACGATCCTCACCGGGGGCGCTTCCGCGCCGTTCTATGCGCCCCTCGCCCGGGTCCTCGCCGCCCACATCCCCGGCGCGCGCTCCGTCGAGCTGCCGGGCCTGCGCCACACCGCACCGATCACCGAGCCGGCCGCGATCGCCGCCGCCGTTCGCGACGCCCTCGCCGACGCCGGCATCACCACCCAGCCCGTGGAGGCCACCGCATGACGACCCTGCCCGGCGACCGCCCTCCCGTCCCGGATCCCGCCGCCACCCCGACGCCCTCCGGCCTCGCGACGGAGCGCGGCAACGCCGCGGCCCCGGCCGAGGTCGGCGCGATGTTCGACCGGATCAGCCGCGTCTACGACCCCATGAACCTCGCCATCAGCGCCTTCCAGGAGCCGCGCTGGCGGAGGCGCGCCGTGGCGTTCGCCGCCCTGAAGCCCGGCGGCCGGGCGATCGACGTCGCGACCGGCACCGGCAAGGTCGCGGCCGATCTCCACGCGGCGGCTCAGCCCCGCGGCGAGGTCCTCGGCGTGGACCTCAGCCCGGGGATGATCGGCGTCGCCAGGGATCGATATGAAGGTCGGGCCGGGCTTACGTTCGTCGTGGGCGACGCGATGGCCTTGCCGGCCGAGGACGAGCGCTTCGACGCAGCCACGATCGCCTTCGGCATGCGCAACCTCCCCGACTACCGGAGGGGGTTCGCGGAGATGGCGCGCGTCGTGCGTCCCGGCGGCAAGGTCGTCTGCCTGGAGATCGCCCGCCCGCGCAGCCGCCTGGCCCGGCTCCTGCGCTGGTGGTTCGACCGGATCGTGCCCGTCATCGGGCGGGTCGCGGGCCAGGGCGACGCCTACGCCTACCTCGTCCGCAGCGTCCAGGCCTACCCCCCGCCGGAGCGGATCGCCGAGATCATGCGCGAGGCGGGCCTCGTCGGGATCCGCTGGGTCGGGATGTCGGGCGGAATCGTCACGATCCACGTCGGAACGGTGCCCCCGCTCCAGCGCCTGGAACGGGCGGGGCGGCGGACTCGTCGCCGGCCGCGGTGCGCCGCCGGTCGACCTCATCCGGACGCCGGGACCCCGACCGACGGGAGGGCCCAGCATCGTCGAGGTGCCCCTCGAGGAGCGTCAGTCACTCGTCGCCGGCCGCGGTGCGCCGCCGGTCGACCTCATCCGGACGCCGGGACCCCGACCGACGGGAGGGCCCAGCATCGTCGACGTGCCCCTCGAGGAGCGTCAGTCCGGTCGGTGAGGTACTGGGGCAGCTCCGCGCTCCCGAGCGCGAAGGCCTCAGGCTCGGCTCAGTACCAGGGCCAGGGCACCGCCGGCCAGTCCGGGTGCGGCTGGGGGAACCGTTGCGCCCGGATGAGGTTGTCGACACGCTCGCGGGTCGCGTCGAGCTCGTCGGTGGCGAGGTGCGGCTCCAGCGTCCCGCGGAGGCGCGGCAACGCCCGCCGGAGAAGCGCGAGGTCCTTCTCCTCGCGAGGCGCGAAATGGGTGCCGCGCCAGCCCCACAGCACCGTCCGCAGCTTCGGGTCGGGGCTGAAGGTCACCCCGTGGTCCACGCCCTGGATGGTGCCGTCGAGGCGGGGCAGGAGATGCCCCGCCTTGCGGTCCGCGTTGTTGACGACGGCGTCGAAGAGGGCGATCCGGCGAAGTCGCGGGTCGGCGGCCCGGATGCGCTCCACGACGTCCACGTCGTCGCGGACCTCCACCCACAGCTGGAGCATGCCCGGTCCGGCCGGCGCCTCGTCGCGGAAGACCGTCGGCGGGACGACGTTCCAGCCGCTGGCCTGCGACACGAGGAACGCGGCGACCTCGCGGTGGGCGAGGGTGCCGTCCGGGAAGTCCCACAGCGGTCGCTCACCCCGGATCGGCTTGTACACGGCTGCCGCGACCGTCGGACCGCGTCCGGCGACGTCGCCGTGGACGGCCACCATGAGGGTGACGTTGGAGGCCTGGACGAGGCGGCCGACGATCTCGACCTCGCCCGACTCGAGGAATGGGATGGCCACCTCGGGGGGAAGGGCGACCGCCGGCGGCAGGGCCGGCTCGGCGGGCTCGTCGGCGACCGACGGCTCGGACGGCCACGCCTCGCCGTCGTGGTCGGGGCGCCGCGCCTCGTCGGTCATCGGGGCGGCCCGTCGGGGCGGCGGGCTGCGCGGGGGGCCCGGGTGGGGCGGCTCAGTGGACGTACCCGTTGCGGCGCGGGCAGAGATGGCCGGTCGGGTCGAGCGGCTGGCCGCAGACGGGGCAAGGCGGCCGGCCCGCGGCGACGGTGCGGAGGGCGCGCTCGGCGAAGGCCCGCGCCCGGGTCGGCGTCAGGCGGACGCGCACGAGGTCGGGCCCGTCCGGGTCGTCGTCCGCGATCTCGACCGGCTCGTCCTCCTCGTCGTCGTCCTCCTCGTCCTCGTCGTCCTCGTCGTCGTCCTCGTCGTCGGGACGGGAGCGGGCCTCGACGATGATCTCGTCGCTCTCGCCGTCCCAGGCGATCGTCATCGTCCCGACGCGGAACGCCTCGACGAGCGGCTCGTCGAGCGGGGCGGTGTCGTCGTCGCCCGGCGCGAGCGCCTCGGGAACGCGCACCCCACGTCGGGCGACCTCGGCGAGGAGGAGCGCCATCCGCTCCGCGAGGACCTGCACCTGGACCTTCTCGAGGGCAACCGACACGATCGCGTTCCCGCGCCGCGCCTGGAGGAAGAACGTCCGGTTGCCGGGCTGGCCGACCGTGCCGGCGACGAACCGGTCGGGGAGCCCGTAGTCGTAGATGCGACGTGCCATGCCCTGACTCTACCGCGCCTCGCGGCGGCCCGCCCCACGGCGACCCGGGCGCCGGGACGACCGCTCGAGGCTCGCCAGGGAGCCGGCGTCGTTCACCCGCTCGACGAGCGCACCGTGCGGCCCGTACCGCACGACGGAGAGGGAGCAGGGGTCGACGACGATCCGCTGGTACCCATCGAGGTGCAGCCCGAGCGCGTCGGCGAGGACCGCCTTGATGACGTCGGCGTGGCTCACGAGCGCGTACGTCGCGTCCGCGCCGAGCGCTGCGTTCCAGTCCCGAATCGCCGCGACGGCCCGGGCGCTCATCGCCGCCAGGCCCTCGCCGTCGGGAAAGACGGCCGCGGAGGGATGTCGCTGGATGACGTCCCAGAGCGGCTCCCGGCGCAGCGCCTTGAGCTCGCGGCCGGTCCAGGCGCCGTAGCGGACCTCACCGACCCGCTCGTCGACGTGAAGCGGCGGAGCCGGCTCGCGCCCCGCCAGCACCGCCTCCGCGGTCTCCCGGCAGCGCTCGAGCGGCGAGGTCACGACGGCCGCGAGGGGGACGGCGCGAAGCCGCTCGCCGAGCGCGTCGGCCTGGGCGCGACCCCGCCCGTCGAGGTGCACGCCGGGCGTCCAGCCGGCCAGGACCGGTCCGGTGAGCGCGGTGAGGCCGTGGCGGACGAGGAGGACCGTCGTCACGCGCCGGGCTCAGGCGGGCTCGGCGTCCGGGGCGACGTCGCGGTCGGCCGCCGCCTCGGCCTCGTCGTCGTCGTACCCGGTGGCGTCGTCGTCCGCGGTCCAGCCGGCGAGCTGCGCTCCCGGCTCGGCGGCGATCACCTGCAGGCCGCCCAGCACGGTGAAGCCGCGGATCTCGAGCGCAGGCGCCCCCGCCGAGGGCTCCGCGGCGCCGGTCACGTTCGAGGTGCCGCCGAAGATCGCCGGGGCATGCGCGTGGACCGGGACGCCGGGGGCGACGACAATCCGCGTGCCCCCGAACGCGGTGCGGACCTCGAGCCGGGCACCGGCCGGGTCGAGCGTCGCATTGCGCAGGTCCACGTCCGTGCCCGCGTACCAGCACGTCACGCGTCCGCCGCGGAAGGCGGGCGCGGCGCTCGCAAACCGCGCCCCGTCCATGACGACGACGAGATCGATCTCGTCGGCGTCGGGTTGGGGAGGCGGAGGCGCCGTCTGCTTGTAGCGGACGGCCGAGAGGGCGAGCGCCGCAAGCCCCACGACCTTGAGGACCACGACGAGGAGGATCAGGCGAACGAGACGGCTGGACATCGGGGCCTCCGGGGCGGGATGGCCTCCGATCCTACGCCCCCGGGTCGAACGCGTCCCGCTAGGCTGGGCCCATGCACCCGTCGGAGCTCGAGGCCGCGCGCCTCGAGGGCGCTGTCTGGGGCCACCTCGTCGGCGACGCCGTCGGCGTCCCGTACGAGTTCCGTGCGCCGGGCGCGATCGGCGACGTGGTCTTCGGGGCGCAGGGAACGCACGGCCAGCCGCCCGGGACCTGGAGTGACGACGGCGCCCTCATGCTGGCGCTGCTCGACTCGCTGGTCGTTGCCGGCGGTGACGCAGAGCGCCCGGTCCCCCGCTTCGACCTCGTCGACCAGGCTCGCCGGATCCGCGCGTGGCACGAGGGGTCCGCCTATACCCCGGACGGCGACCCGCCGTTCGACGTCGGGGGCGCGACGCTGGCCGCGATCGACGCCCTGCAGCGCGGCGTGCCGCCCGAGGCATCCGGGAGCACGCTGGAGGACGCGCTCGGCAACGGGTCGCTGATGCGGATCCTCCCCCTGGCCCTCGCCGGGCGCGACACCGACGACGCGACGCTCGTCGCGTGGGCCGAGGCGGCGTCGGCGGTGACCCATGGGGCGCCGCTCGCCCGCGCCGCCTGCGCGCTGTACACGCTCGCGGCCCGCCGGCTGCTGCGCGACCCGGACAACGTGCAGGCGGCTCTCGACGATGCCGTCGGCTCGCTCCGGGAGGTCGTCGCGGGCGGGCCGCTCGCCGCCGCCGTCGAGACCCTGCTGGCCTGGGAGGGCCGGTCGGGCCGCGGCCACGTCGCGGACGCGTTCTGGTCCGCCTGGGACTCCTTTGCCGGCGCCGCGTCGTACGAGGAAACCGTCGGCCGTGCGATCCGCCTCGGGAACGACACCGACACGACCGCGGCGATCGCCGGGGGCCTGGCGGGGATCCGCTGGGGCATCGACGGCATCCCGACCGCCTGGCGCCTCGCGATGCGCGGGAGCGACGTCGCGGGGCCCCTCGTGGACGCGCTCCTCGGCACGGCCGGCTGGCGGACCTCGACGTCGAGCCCGCTGCGCGTCGACTGGGCGCCTCAGAAGGCGCTCGGTGGCCTCGTCGCCGGTGACGGTCCGGGCGCCGGGGCGCTCGGGATGACCGTCCTCCCCGGGAAGCGGCGCCTCGGCTACAGCGGGCCGCAGTGGCGCGATCCCATCGCCGACGCACGGCGCCTTCGCGAGGTCCACGGCTGCACGACGTTGCTCCTGCTCGTCGAGGATGCCGACCTCGAGGCGAGCCGGGCCTGGACGACGCTGCCCGCGCTCACCGCGGCCGGGATCGAGGTCGTCCGGCATCCCGTCGCCGACATGGACGTGCCGCGCGACGCGGACGCCTTCCGGGTCACCCTCTCGGCCGTCGCCGGCCGCCTCGCGGCCGGGGAGCGCGTCGTCGTCGCCTGCCGCGGCGGCCTGGGCAGAACCGGGACCGCCGTCGCCTGCCTCCTCGTCGACGGAGGAACAGGCCCCGACGAGGCGATCGCCGCCGTGCGGGCCGCGCGGCGGGGGACGGTGGAGCGTCCGGGCCAGGAGGAGTTCGTCCGGGGCTGGGCCCGGCGCAGGGAGGTGCCATGAGCGGGCGCGTGGTGGTCGTCGGGTCGGTCAACGTCGACATGGTGGTCGTGGCGCCGCGCCTGCCGGGGCCGGGTGAGACCGTCACCGGCGGCGACGTCGCGCGCCACCACGGCGGCAAGGGCGGAAACCAGGCCGTGGCCGCCGCCCGGCTGGGAGCGAGTGTCGCGTTCCTCGGAGCCGTCGGGGACGACGACCTCGGGGTCGCGGCCCGGGCGGCGCTGGACGCCGAGGGGATCGACGTCCGCCACCTTGCCGTGGTGCCGCGGCCGACCGGCGTCGCCCTCATCGTCGTGGACGAGCGGGCGGAGAACCTCATCGCCGTGGCGCCAGGCGCGAACGCCGCGGTCACGTCCGGGGCCGTGGCGGCCGCCCTGGCCGCGCTCCGGCTCGCCCCGGGCGACGTCGTCCTCGTCTGCCGGGAGGTTCCCCCGGAGGCGGTCCTGGCCGCCCTCGACGCCGCGCGAACGGCCGGGGCCACGGGCATCCTCAACCCGGCGCCCGCCGACGGCCTCGACCGGTCGAGCGCCGCCCTCGCCACGGTGCTCACGCCGAACGAGACGGAGCTGGCCACCGTCGCCGGACCCGGCGACCCGGAGGCCGCGGCGCGCTCGCTGCTCGCCGATGGTGCGGCGGGACGGGCGGTCGTCGTCACGCTCGGTGCCGCGGGCGCGCTCGTGGTGCCTGACGGGCGGCCGACCGTGGCGCTGCCGGCCGCCCGCGTCGTCCCGGTCGACACCACCGGCGCCGGCGACACGTTCAACGGCGCCCTCGCCGCCGGGCTTGCCGCGGGCCTCTCGCTGGAGGACGCCTGCGTCCGCGCGGTCGCCGCCGCCGGGCTCTCGACGACGAGGCAGGGCGCCCGCGTGGGGATGCCGACGGCTGCCGAGCTGGAGGCTCATCTCGCCGCCGGCTGACCCCGGGCGGCCCGGGCCCGACGCGTGCCGTCGGACCGGCAGGCGGCGCTGCTCCGGAGCCGTCCATCCGCCCCGGGGACCGAACGGCCCTTGCCAGCCGGAGGGCTCGTGGTGGAGACTGCCGCCGACCGGCAGTGACGCGGAGGTGATCGCGCGTTGAGCGTGACCGCGTAGACTGTCCGTGTCGGACGTGCGCTGCGAATCGGTCGGCCGGGACCGCCCCGGCACGACGGCAGCGCGGCCGGAGGGTGCGGTATCGCATATGGCCGGAAGCCGGGTGCCCAGGCTCGCCGCCGTCTCCGCGCTGGTGGGGGTTCTCCTCGCCGGGCTCCTGCCCGGTGCGGTCCTCGCTGCCGCTCCGGATCCGCGCGTCGTGTTCGTGGTCGGGCCGGTCGGCGGTCTCACGGAGTCGTACCGGAGCCTCGCCAGGGCCGGCGCGGTCGAGGCCCGCCGCTGGACGGGCGACGTCGTCGAGGTCTATTCCCCGAACGCGACATGGCCGAAGGTCCGCGCCGCGATCCAGGGCGCCTCGGTCGTCGTCTATCTCGGCCACGGCAACGGGTTCCCGAGCCCGTACGGCAACGAGCTGCGGAGAGCGGTCCAGGACGGCTTCGGACTCAACCCGGTGGCGGGTCGCGGTGACGCGGCGCACCAGTATTTCGGCGAGGCCCCGATCGCCGAGCAGGTCCGCCTCGCTCCGGGCGCCGTCGTCCTTCTCTTCCGCCTCTGCTATGCGTCGGGCAACTCCGAGCCGGGCGTCCCCGAAGGCTCCGAGACCGTTGCTCGGCAGCGGGTCGACAACTTCGCTGCCGGGTTCCTGGCGGCCGGAGCGTCCGCCGTCGTCGCCGACGCGTTCGCCTCGCCGGCCTCGTACGTCCGCTCGCTGCTGGGCTCCAAGGTCTCTGCGCGCGCGGCCTGGAACCGGTCGTCGACGGCCCACGACAACGTCCGGGCCTTCGCCAGCGCGCGGACGCCCGGCGCCCTCGCGCTCATGGACCCGGAGCGGGCGTCAAGCGGGTTCACGCGCTCGCTCGTCCTCGCGACCGGCGCGTCGGGCCTCGTCCCCGCCGGTCCCGTCCGCGGCTCCGAGACGCCACCGGGCGGCTGGGAGGTCGTCGCCCCGCCCGGCCCGACCGCCACCCAGGATGCCTTCGCGCTCGGCGCGCGTCCGGGCCAGCCGACCCTGGCCGGGCTGGCCGTGGCGGGAACGACCGTCGACCTCGGCCTGCCCGTCGAGGTCCCAGCCGACGTGAAGCTCGGCGCCGCCTACCGCATCGGGACGCGCTGGACGCCGCTCGACGGCCCCGCCGCCGCCGGCGACGCGACCGAGGGTGGTGGCGACGTGCCGGCCGTCGGGTCGGAGGGAACGGTGGCGATCGTCGCCGCCGAGGCCGCCGCCTCCCGGGTCGACGTCGCCGACGCGACGACGACCGGCGCGCAGATCACGGCCAAGGTGCCACTCCCGGCCACGAGCGGCCGGTACCGCCTCGAGGTGACCGTTCACGACGCCGACGGGGTCGCCCTCCCCTACGACGTCCAGGCCTCGATCCCTGCCGTCATCGTCCACGTCGGCGGCCCCGGAGCTGCGTGGATCGACGCGCCGGCTTCCGTGAAGGTGACCGCCGGCACGCGCGCCTCCGTCCAGCTCCTCGTGACGAACGGCGAGGCCGATGCCTGGGGCAGCTGCGTCCCGCTGTCGAGGTCGCTCGGCATCGACCGGGAGACGAGCTGCCCGACCGTCCAGCTCGTCGGCCGCTGGCTGTCGCTCGACGGGGACGGCACGGCCGCCTCGATCGTCCGCGAGCTCGACATCCCGGCGGCGAGCGTCGCCGCCACGTGGCTTGCTGGCCCCGTGCCGGCAGAGCCGGGCACGTACCTCCTCGTCGCGACGATCGAGCGGATGACCGGCGACGGAGCCGCCAGCGTCCTCGGGAGGCCCGTTGCGATCACGGTCGACGTGACGGTCGCGCCGCTCGTGCCGACGCCGCTCGTGACGCCCGTCGACCCCGCTCCGCTCGTCCCCACCCCGCTCGTGCCGACGCCGGTCGACCCGGGCCCGCTCGTGCCGCCGCCCGGCGCCTGACCCGCGCCTCGAGCCGCACTTGCCGCCGCGGTCGGCAGCGGCGAGGATAGGGACTCCATCGCTCTGTCGCCCCGGCCCGCGGCCGGCGCGCAGGCGCCACGCGACGGGAGGGGCGCACGAGTCCAGTCGCCGTCGAGCACGGGAGGACGTCGATGACGACGGTGCGCGATGTCATGACCACCGCAGTCCTGGCGGTGCGGCCCGAGACGCCGCTGAAGGAGGTCGCACGCCTCCTCGTGGAGCGCCGGATCAGCGGCCTGCCCGTCGTCGACGACGAGGGTCAGATCGTCGGTGTCGTCTCCGAGGCGGACCTGCTCGTCAAGGAGCGGGGCCCGGACGCGGTGCCGCGGGGGACGCTCGACCGGTTCCTCGGCGAGTCCGGGCAGGCCCGGCAGCTCCGGGCGAAGGCCGAGGCACGCACGGCAGGCGAGGCCATGACAGCGCCGGCAATCACGATCGACGCATCCCTCTCGGTGCACCACGCGGCGTCCGTCATGATCGAGCGCCGTGTGAACCGCCTGCCGGTCGTCGAGGGCGGCCGCCTCGTCGGCATCGTGACCCGCGCCGATCTCGTCCGGTCGTTCGTCCGCTCCGACGACCAGCTGGCGCAGTCGATCCGCGAGGACGTCCTCCTCAAGGCGCTCTGGATCGACCCGGAGCGGTTCAGCGTCGAGGTCGCCGACGGCGTCGTCACGATCAGCGGGAGCGTCGACCGCCGCTCGACCGCCGCGATGGTCGTGCACATGGTCGAGATGGTGCCGGGCGTCGTCGGCGTCATCGCCGACATCGCCTGGGCGGTCGACGACCGCGACATCGACGCTCCAGCCCCGGACTACTTCTCGCCGAAGGGCCCTTCCTGACCAGCCCGCGAACGGGCCCCGATCGACGACGCGTTACGCCAGCGTCGCCCCCGAAGCCCGGGCATCGGCCGCGAACGACTCGAGCGCCTCGTCGGACGTGGCCGACGCCCGCAGGAGCGTCATGACCCGGCTCACGCCCGCCTCGCGATAGGCGGCGAGCATCGCGACGCGCTCCGCCCCGGCGGCGGGGAGGTTCTCGCTCCACATGTGGACCGAGACGGGGAGGGTCGCCGGGTCGCGCCCGATCTCCTCGCAGCGGGCCCGGATCGTCGGCAGCGCCGCGAGGACCTCGGCCGGCAGCATCCCGTCGACGTTGAGCTCGTCCGCGTGGCGGGCCGCCAGTCGCCAGGTGACGTTGGGTCCGTTGCCGCCGACCATGATCGGGACGCGCGGCTGCTGGAGCGGCTTCGGCACGTTGACCGCGTCGCGGACCCGGGCGTACGTGCCCTCGTACGTCGCGTGGGAGGTCCGGTCGCCCTCGAGCATCCGGACGATCACCTCGAGGTCGTCGCCGAGCCGGGCGAGGCGCTCCTTGGTCTCAGGGAAGCCGTAGCCGTAGGCCAGCCACTCGTCCCGCTTCCAGCCGGCCCCGATGCCGAGCTCCATCCGGCCGCCGCTGATGGCGTCCATCGTGCTGATCATCTTGGCCGTGAGGGCCGGGTTCCGGAACGCCGTGCAGATGACGATGTGGCCGAGGCGGACGCGGTCGGTGATGCGCCGCGAGCGCCGCCAGCGAGGTGAACGACTCGAACGTGATCTCGTCGGTCGGCCGGGGAATCGTGTGGAAGTGGTCGAACAGCCAGATCGACTCGAAGCCGAGCCTCTCGGCCTGGCGGGCCACCTCCGTCGTCCGCCTCCAGGCGGCCCGGGTCTCCCAGCCGTCGTATTCGCCAACCCAGCCCTGCGGCACGATGACGCCGATCTTCACGCGAACCTCCTGCTCCGGCCTGTGCCGTCCTCGACGCCGCCGACGCATGGTCCGCCGGCGCGGACGATATCGTTGGCGGCTGTCACGGTACCCGTCCGAGGAGCCCGCCGTTGTTCCCCCGACCAGCGATTCCGGCCGCCGGACTGCGGCGGTGCCTCGTCACTGCCCTTGTCGCGGCCTCGGTGGCGGGCTGCGCTGCGGACGCGCCGCCGGCATCCGGGCCCGACGGCACCGCCTCGACACCGACCTGCCTCGACGTGATCGCGGGCGGGGCGCGCATCTTCGAGGTCGCAGGACGCGGCATGGAGCCGGCGCTGGCGGCGGGCGACAGGATCCTCGTCGTGCCCGGCAAGGAGCCACAGCGCCTGGACGTCATCGTCTTCTACTACCCGGAAGGGTTCGCAGGGCCGCAGGAGCCCGCCGTCAAGCGCGTGATCGGCCTGCCCGGCGAGACGGTCGAAGTCAAGGACGGCGCGGTCCACGTCGACGGCGTGCGGCTTGCGGAGCCATACGTCTACGAGGACGAGCCGACGACGGGCCCGGGTGATCCCGCCCGATGGGTGATCCCCGACGACGAGCTGTTCGTCCTGGGCGACCATCGCCAGATGTCGGCCGACTCGCGGACGTTCGGGTCGATCCCGACGGC
Source organism: uncultured Chloroflexia bacterium (assembly GCA_963736545.1). Lineage (GTDB taxonomy): Bacteria > Chloroflexota > Limnocylindria > Limnocylindrales > CSP1-4 > CTSoil-043. Next base: position 929,558 of record CAVTPA010000001.1, on the reverse strand, counting down.
CGACGTGCTGGGAGTCGTCGACGAGCGCTGCCCCTGACGCCGGCTCGTCGGGCGCGGTTGCCGCGGCCGGCGCCATCGACGCCGTGCCCGATGCCTGGTGGGGCTCGGCGGGCGCCGTGCTTCGGAAGGCTCTGTCAGGGGAGGTTGGCTGGCGAGGAAGGATTCGAACCTTCAACCCCCTGATCCAGAGTCAGGTGCTCTACCGTTGAGCCACTCGCCAGCGATGCCCGTGGGCACGCTGAGTCTACAGCGTCAGCGCGAGGGCCCTCAACCGCGGTTGGAGCCGCGCCGTGTGGCCCGGCGTCGCGATCGGGGCTCAGCGCCCGGTCGGCCGCCCCGGATCCACGCCAGAGAGCCGAGGGCGAGGCGGCGGCGTCGGACGGTTCGTTGGTACGGTGGTCGTGCTGCCTAACGATGCAGGAGCAGAATGTGACTATTGCCCTAAGAAACGGTAGTGTCGGCCGGTAGCCACCCGAACCGCCGTCGCCAGATGATCGCGCCGGGCGAACGCCCGTCGGCCGATGTCGGCCGATCACCTCCTCGCAATCGACCTTCCTGGTGACCCATGCTCGGACTCATCGCCCTCGTCGCCCTTGTCGGCGCCGCATACCTCGGGGTGCACCGGCCGTCGGCCGAGCCCGTCGAGCGGGCCGACCCGAACCTCTGGCCGTACCTCCACTACTAGCCGCGCCGCGCCAGGCGACGGCCGCACCTCGGTCGTAAGCGGCTACCCCCGCGCCTGCACCTTCGCCCAGGTGTCCTTGAGCGTGAGCGTCCGGTTGAAGACGAGCCCGCCGGGCGCCGAGTCGGGGTCGGGGCAGAAGTAGCCCAGGCGCTCGAACTGGACGGTCTCGCCGGCCGGGACGTCGGCCAGGGACGGCTCCAGCAGGCAGCCCCGCAGCACCGTCTCCGACGCCGGGTTGAGCCCGGCGAAGAGGTCGCCGCCGTCCGCGCCGGGGTAGGGCGACGAGAAGAGGTGGTCGTAGAGGCGAACCTCGGCCGGCACGGCGTGGGCGGCCGACACCCAGTGGAGGGTTGCCTTCGGTCGGCGGCCGTCCGGCGCGTCGCCGCCGCGCGTGGCCGGGTCGTACGTGCAGCGCAGCTCCACGACGGCCCCGGCGTCGTCCTTCACCACCTCGTGGCACGTGACGAAGTACGCCGCGCGCAGCCGCACCTCGCGTCCGGGCGCCAGGCGGAAGAACTTCGGGGCGGGCTCCTCCATGAAGTCCTCGCGTTCGATCCAGAGCTCGCGGGAGAAGGGCACGCGTCGCGTGCCGGCGCCTGGATCCTCCGGGTTGTTGGGGACCTCCATCTCCTCGACGAGGCCGGCGGGGTAGTTCTCGATCACGACCTTGAGGGGGTCGAGGACGGCGAACCGGCGCGGAGCGGTCCGGTTGAGGACTCCCCGGACGGCATGCTCGAGCTGGCCGACCTCGATGACCGAGTCCGTCTTGGCCACCCCGATCATCGCCGCGAAGTCGCGAATCCCCTCGGCCGGGAACCCGCGGCGACGCAGGCCGGAGATCGTCGGCATCCGCGGGTCGTCCCAGCCGCGCACGTGCCCCTCGTTGACGAGCCGCAGCAGCACCCGCTTGGACAGGACGGTGTGTGTCAGGTTCAGCCGGGCGAATTCGTACTGCCGTGGCCGCGACGGCACGGGCAGGTTCTCGATCAGCCAGTCGTAGAGCGGCCGGTGGACCTCGAACTCGAGGGTGCAGATCGAGTGGGTGATCCCCTCGATCGCGTCGGACTGCCCGTGGGCGAAGTCGTACGTGGGGTAGACGCACCAGGCGTCGCCGGTGCGGGGATGCGCGGCGTGCACGATCCGGTAGAGCACGGGGTCACGGAGGTTGACGTTCGGCGAGGCCATGTCGATCTTCGCCCGCAGGACGCGGGCGCCGTTGGCGAACTCGCCGGCCCGCATCCGCTCGAAGAGGTCGAGGCTCTCGGCGATCGGCCGGTCGCGCCAGGGGCTGTTCCGGCCGGGCTCGGTCAGCGTGCCGCGGTGCTCGCGGATCTCGTCGGCCGAGAGGTCGTCGACGTAGGCCCTGCCGGCCCGGACCAGGTGGACCGCCCAGTCGTAGAGCTGCTCGAAGTAGTCCGACGCGTGGTGGAGGTGCTCGCCCCAGTCGAAGCCGAGCCAGCGGACGTCGGCCTCGATCGCGTCGATGTACTCCTGCTCCTCCTTCTCCGGGTTCGTGTCGTCGAAGCGGAGGTGGCAGCGGCCGCCGAACTCCTCCGCGATCCCGAAGTTGAGGCAGATCGACTTGGCGTGGCCGATGTGGAGGTAGCCGTTCGGCTCGGGCGGGAAGCGCGTCACGATCGTGGCGTGCCGGCCCTCGCGGACGTCGGCGGCGACGATCTCGCGGATGAAGTCGCTGCGCTCGGGGGCGGGTGTGTCGGCGGTCACGGCAGGGCGAACCGGGTGCGGGGCGAGGGAGGGAGCTGGCTGGCGAGCTAGGATTCGAACCTAGAATCCCCTGATCCAGAGTCAGGTGCCTTACCGTTTGGCCACTCGCCAGCGACGCCGGCGATTGTAGCCGATGGGGTGGTCGCCGGCCGCCGAACAAGACCGCGTCCGCCCGGCGGGGGAGCTCTACGGGCGCCGGCGGTGGTAGCGCTCCAGGAGCTCGGCCACGGCCGCACGCGCCTCGGCCCACTCGGGCTGGTCGCCGAAGATGGCGGCGTCGGGACCCCAGCGGGCGACCTGCGTCATGGCCGTGACGATCGCGTCGTGGCGAGCGGCCCGCGTCCGCCCTGCATCCACGACGCCGGTCACGAGATAGCGGCGGACCAGGTCGTAGGGCGCACGCCAGCGGCCGATGCGGATGCGGTCGCCCTCTCGGAGCGTCTCGAGCCAGTCGTCGTCGCCGACCGGCGCCCGGTCGTGCTCGTGGAGGTGGGTCACGAGCGGGACGCGGCGGGCCGGCTGGAGCGGCGACGCGATGAGGCCGTCGGGATCGGCGACGCGGTAGCACACGACGCATGCGGGGAGAGCCGCGTCCTCTCGCGGCGGAGCGCCGAACCGGAGCCCGCATCGACCGCACACGGCGACGCCGGGCCGGCGTGCAGCCGTTCCGCACTGGAGGCAGACGGGGAGCTGCGCGACCGCCACGTCGTCAGAACGTCGGGTGGCCGAAGGCCGGGCGGACGGGCCCTGGGGCGGCCTGGGCCCCGGGCGGCGGGTCGCCATCCGCAGCGTCGGCGGTCGGCGGTCCCGTGTCGTCGCGATCGAGCAGGGGCGAGGCGACGTCGGATTCCTCGACGTCGCGGCGCCGAAGCCAGTGCGCGCGCATCCCGCGCCGGGCCGGGAGCGTGGCGAGATGGCGCCGCGAGCGGTGGATCACCGCGCGATCCTCGCGCCGGCGGGAGATCGGGGCAATGGCCCGGGCGTCAGGGGGTCGAAGGTCCCACGGCCCGGGGCTCGCACGTCCCTCAGGCCGGCGCCGCGCGTCGCGGGCCGCCCGGCCGCCGTCGCGATGCGGCACCATGGTCGCGCCGCCGCCAACGCCACGCGAGGAGTCCCGATGCCCGCCTTCGACCCCGCCGTCCTCCGCGCCGAGTTCCCCGCCCTCGCGATCGAGCAGGACGGCCGCCCGGTCGTCTTCCTCGACGGACCCGGGGGCACGCAGGTCCCGCAGCGCGTCATCGAGGCGGTCGCCGGCTACTACCGCGAGTCGAATGCGAACCACGGCGGCGCCTTCGCCACGAGCGTCCGCAGCGACGCGATCGTCGAGGAGGCGCACCGGGCGGCGGCCGACCTCCTGGGAGCCGCCTCCCCGGCCGAGGTGAAGTTCGGCCAGAACATGACCTCGCTGACGTTCGCCCTCTCGCGCTCGATCGCCCGCGTCCTGCGGCCGGGCGACGAGGTCGTCATCAGCCGGCTCGACCACGAGGCCAACCGCGGCCCCTGGATCGCGGCCGCGGACGACGCCGGGGCGACGATCCGCGAGATCGCCGTGGATCCGGCGACGTGCACGCTCGACCTGGCCACGCTCGACGCCGCCCTCTCCGAGCGGACGAGGCTCGTCGCGGTCGGCTACGCGTCGAATGCGGCCGGCACGATCAACCCGGTCGCCGAGATCGTGCGCCGCGCTCGAGCCGTGGGCGCCTGGACGTTCGTCGACGCGGTTCACTACGCACCGCACGGGCCGCTCGACGTCGCGGCCCTGGGCGCCGACTTCCTCGCCTGCTCGGCCTACAAGTTCTTCGGACCGCACCTCGGGATCCTGTGGGGTCGCGCCGAGCTGCTGGCGGAGCTGCCCGCCTACAAGGTCCGCCCGGCCGACGATCGGTGGGAGACGGGGACCGGCAACTTCGAGGGCCAGGCGGGGACGTTGGCCGCGGTCGAGTACCTCACCGGGGTGGGAGACCGCTTCGGAGACGTGGCCCCCGGTGCCCCGCGCCGCGAGCGGCTGCTCGCCGGGATGCGGGCGATCGAGCGCCATGAGCGCGAGCTGTCGATCCGGCTCCTCGCCGGCCTCGCGCCGATCCCCGGGCTGCGGGTCCATGGCCTGGCCGACCCCGGGCGGATCGCCGAGCGGACCCCGACCTTCGCGGTGACGCTCGACGGCTGGACGCCGCGCGCGGCTGCCGAGGCACTCGGCGCGCAGGGCATCTTCGCCTGGGACGGCGACTTCTACGCGACGACGCTCATCGAGGACCTGGGCCTTGCCCCGACCGGCGGCGTCGTCCGGCTCGGGCTGGTCCACTACACGACGGCCGCGGAGGTCGACCGCCTGCTCGAGGCCCTGGCCGCGCTCGCGGGGCGACGACCCTAGATCCGGCCGGCCGCCTGGGCGAGACCGCGCCCGAGGGCCGCGTGGACCGGCTCGGTCGGCCAGCCGAGGTGCGCGGCCGTCTCCTCCACGAGCGGGTGGGGGGCATGACCGTGCGGGTCGTGGCCGGCGCCACGGAGCTCCGGCCATGAACGGCGCGCCGTCTCCGCGAGGAAGGCGATCTCGGCGAGCTGTCCCGCGATGAAGTCGCTCCCGACCGGCTCGCCGTGGCCGGGAATCACGACGCCGTCCGCGAGGTCGAGCAGGAAGCCGAGCGTGGCCGGCCAGTCGAGCGGGTACGAGTCCTCGAAGCCGGGCGGGGCTCCCTGCTCCACGAGGTCGCCGGCGATGACGACCCCGGTGTCGGGGACGTGCACGACGACGTCGTGGTCGGTGTGGCCGCGGCCGAGGTGGCGGAGCACCGCCACCCGACCTCCCAGGTCGAGCTCGGCCCAGTCCTCGAACGTTCGGTCGGGCGGGTCGAGCGGGGTGCCGTTCAGCTCCTTCGCGAGGTCGGGGACCCAGCGGACGACGTTCTCGCGCTGGGCCGGCCCGTTGAGCCGGAGGGACTCGGCGCAGCCCGCGTGCGACCAGATCTCGCAGGGGCGAAAGGCGGCGTTCCCGAAGGCGTGGTCGAAGTGGACGTGCGTGTTGACGACGACCCACGGCAGGCGCGTGAGCCGGCGCAGGTCGTCGATGAGCTCCCGCGCCTGCGCGAGGCTGGCCCGCGTGTCCACGACGAGCGCGCGGTCGCGCCCGAGGACCGCGGAGATCGTCTGGTCGAGGAAGGGATAACGGCGGATGAAGACGCCGTCGCCGACTTCGCGCCAGGAGTGCATGCTCCCCTCGTCGCTAGCCGGCGTGGATCGAGCTCAGTCCCTCGAGCGCCTTCCGGGCCGCCGCGACGTCGCTGACGACGAAGCTGAACTGGGCCTGGTCCCCCCAGCGCCCGATGAACAGGTGCCCGTAGATGTTGACCCCCGCGTCGGCGAGCCGGCGCGCAACCCGGGCCATCCCGCCGGGCTGGTCGTCGACCTCGACGAGGAGGGACTCGCCCTCGATGAAGTGGTAGTTGCCGCGCTCGAGGATCGCCCGCGTCGCGTCGTCGTCGGCGGCCTTGAAGATGAGGTGGCCGCTGTCGCCGATCCCGCCGCCGCCGATCGCCCGGAGGTCGACCCCGGCGTCGGCAAGCTGCTCCGCGAGGTCGGCGAGCGCACCCGGCACGTTCGGGAGCTGGACCACGAACTGGTTCGCCACGGGCGGCTGCCCTCCACTGCCCGCCACCGGCTCGCGCCCGCGGCCGGGACTGGGGCGATTGTACGCACGGTTGCAGGACCTGTGACGGTCGAGACCGCCGTGGCGTTGCACCGACGCTCGCCGCCGCGGTCGCGCGACGCGCACCGGGCCGACCCCGGCCGCGTGGCTCAGCGCACAATGCACGCACCGGTCCAGCACACGGGAGGACGCCCGCAGTGATCGAGACGTACCCGCAGTTCATCGGCGGCGAGCTCGTCGAGCCGACCCTCATCGCCGGTCCCGGTCAGAAGAGCGAGATCATCCAGGACGAGGTGTTCGGCCCGGTCGTCACGGTGCAGCGCATCTCCGACGAGGAGGAGGTCGTCCGCTGGTGAACGACGTCAAGGTCGGGAACGTGATGATCAACTCCGGCGTGTAGGTCGATGGGCGCTGCGGGCCGCGGCCGCGACGACCCCCGCATCTCGATCGACGATCGCACCCGCGTGCTGGTTCTGAGCGGGGCCGGCATCTCGGCGGAGAGCGGCCTGGCCACCTTCCGCGGCGCCGACGGGCTCTGGGACGGGCACCCCGTCGAGCAGGTGGCCTCGCCGGGTGGGTTCGCCGCCGATCCCGAGCTCGTCTGGCGCTTCTACTCGATGCGCCGAGCGGACGCCGCCGCGGCACAGCCCAACGCGGCCCATCACGCGCTGGTGCGCCTCGAGGAGCGACTCGGCGACCGGTTCCTCCTCGTCACCCAGAACGTCGACGGGCTCCACGCCCGGGCCGGCAGCCGCCGGCTCGTGGAGGTCCACGGGACGCTGTGGCGAACCCGCTGCTCGTCGTGCCTTCGGCCGCCATTCGCCGACGACACCCACCCGGTGGAGCCGCCCCTGCCTCGCTGCCCCTGCGGCGCCCTCCTTCGGCCCGACATCGTCTGGTTCGGCGAGATGCTCGGAGTGGCCGAGACCGGCCGGGTCGACGCGTTCATGCGGGATGCGCGGCGCTCGGGCGACCCGTTCGTCTTCCTTGCCGTCGGCACGTCGGGCAACGTCTATCCCGCCGCGGGCTACGTCGTCGCGGCGCGCTCCCACGGGGCGGCAACGTGGCTGGCGAACCTCGATCCGGCCGAGAACGTCGGCGCCTTCGACCACTTCATCGCGGGCCCGGCGACCGCCACGCTGCCGCGCCTGCTCGGGGTCGAGGATTGAGCGTGGCGTCGCCGCCGCCTCGCTGCGGCCGCTGTCGAACTGTCACACCCGGGTAGACCGATTCGTCGTAGGCTGGAGACGGCGACCGGCCCGGGCGGAGGGTCCGGGGCGGGACCGCCGAACGGCAGGAGGCCACGGAGGTGGAGCAGATGCGTCGGCGCCTCGCCATCAGCCTCGCGACGCTCGGTCTCGTGGCCGCCTGCGGCGGGGGTGCGACGCCGACCCCTGCCCCGACGGCCGTGCCGACCCCGGCCCCGACCGACATCTTCGTCCCGTCGCCCGAACCCTCCGCCGAGGCCACCGCGGCGCCGGCACCGGGGGAGACGGCGGCGGCCGGGACGAAGTACAGGGTCAAGAAGGGCGACACCATGTGGGCGATCGCCGAGAAGTTCGGGGTCACGCTCAAGGCGCTCAGGGCGGCCAACCCCGACGTCGACCCGAAGACGATGCGGGTGGGCACGGTCCTCGTCATCCCGGAGCAGTAGCCCTTCCCGATCGCGCGCCGGGCGCAACCCATCGGCAACCCTCGCGCACGGGCCGGCCGCGTATCCTTCGGCCCGTGACCCCGCCCGCCGACCCGGTCGCCATCCGCGCCGCCGTCCTCGCCTGGTTCGACGCGCACGGCCGGCAGCTGGACCTGCGCGGTCTCGCCGGGGACCCGTGGGCCATCCTCGTCAGCGAGGTGATGGCCCAGCAGACGCAGATCTCCCGCGTCGAGGAGCACCTGCCCGCGTTCCTGGCGACCTTCCCGACCCCGGCCGCGACGGCCGCGGCCGCACCGGCGGACGTCGTCCGGGCGTGGCGCGGCCTGGGCTACAACCGCCGCGCGATCGCGCTCCACCGGGCGGCCGTCGCCATCGTCGCCGCCGGCGGCCGGGTGCCCGACGACGTCGCCGCGCTGGAGGCCCTGCCGGGCGTGGGGCCGTACACCGCCCGAGCGGTCGCGGCGATCGCGTTCGGGCGCGCCGTCGGAGCCGTCGACGTCAACGTCCGGCGGGTCGTCGGCCGGCTCGCCTGGGGCGATCCCGCACGGGTGCCCGCCCGCTCGATCCAGGCGACCGCCGACGCGCTGGTCGACCCGGCGCGCCCGGGAGCCTGGACCCATGCGCTGATGGACCTGGGGGCGACTGTCTGCCGCCCGCTCCGACCGGCCTGTCACGCCTGTCCGGCCCGTGCCTGGTGTGTCGCGGCCGCCGCGCCGGGCACGCCGGAAGGGGAGCGCGAGCACGGGCAGCGCCGGCCCACGCCCGCCGCGCGCCGAGCCTCGCCCGCGCCGTCGGCTCGGCCCGCCCCGGTCGCCTTCGAGGGGACGACGCGCTGGCTCCGGGGGAGGATCGTCGACCGTCTCCGCGACGCGCCGCCCGGCGTCGCCGTGCGGGTCGACGGCCCGCTCGGCTCGCACGCCGCCGAGGCAGTCGCCGCCGCGCTGCGGGCGTTGGCCCGCGACGGCGTCGTCGAGCTCGACCGGGCTGGCCGGGCGAGGCTGCCCGGCCCACTGCCGGCCGACGGGTTCGCCGGCGAGGCCCCCGCGTGACGCGCGGTCGCCGGATCGACGCCGTGGCGCTGGGGCGGGCCTTCGACCTGGCCCGGGAGCAGGTCGCCGACGGGACGGTGCCGTTCGCCATCGTCGCCGTCGCGACCGCCGACGCCGTCGTGCGCGTGGAGGCGTTTGCCGGGCCGCGGGCTCCGGCCGTCGATCTCGATTCGATCTGCCTCCTGGCGTCGATCACGAAGCCCGTCGTCGCGACGGCGATCGTCCAGCTCGTGGCGGAAGGCCGTGTGGCTCTCGAGGACGGGATCGACCGCTTCGTGCCCGACATGGTCGCCCCGGGGCGGCCCCGGGTCACGCTCTGGCACCTCCTCACCCACACGGCCGGGATCCCCGACTACGACCCCGCCGACCTGCTGGCCACGCGGCCCGACCGTCGCGAGCTCCTGCGACGTGCCGCGAGCGCCGACCTGCGCTTCGAGCCCGGCAGCCGCTACGAGTACGTGAGCTCGTCGTTCGAGCTCCTCGCCGCGGTGATCGAGCGGGTCCGCGGCGAGCACGTGGAGGCGGCGCTGCGCGACACGCTCCTGGGCCCGCTCGGGATGCCGGACACGACGTTCGCTCCGACCGGGAGCCGGTTCTCACGGGTCGCGCCCCTTGCCGCCGTGCCCGGCCCGGGGTCGGCGCCCACGGCGGGTTCGGAGCCGGCCGCCGACTGGGCGCCTCGCGCCACGTCATTCGACGAGGCCCGGTACTTCGCCGGCCTCGCTCTCGCGGGCGGCGGGCTGTTCGCCACGGCCGCCGACCTCGTCCGCTTCGGCCGGGCCCTGCTGCGCGGCGGCGAGCTGGATGGCGAGCGGGTGCTGCCGCCGCGCTTTGTCGAGCTCATGACCCGGGAGCACACCGCCGGCGTCCCCGGGGCCGCGGCCGATCCGTTGCGGTCCGACCGCTACGGGCTCGGCTGGGGCAAGCCGAATCCGCTGACGTCGCCCGCCTCGCCGGCGGCCTTCGGGCACGGCGGGGCCACGTGCACCCGCCTCTGGGTGGACCCCGGCCACGACCTCGTGTTCGTCTACCTGAGCGGCGTGATGGGGACCTCGCGGAGGCCGATCGACGCCGTCCTCGCCACGGTGTACGCGGCGATCCGGGACGAGTGACCCGGGAGATGCCTCGTCCCCGCCCCGCGCGCCCGGCGATCCGCGCCGAGCCACGTTCCGTCGGCTCCGCCCGGGCGCGCGACCCGCTCGCCCGTGAGGTCCGGCTGCTCGGCGCGCTGCTCGGCCAGGTGATCGCGGAGCAGGATGGACCGGCGGCCCTCGACCTCGTCGAGCGAGTCCGCGGCGGGGCGATCGCGCTGCGGCGTCGCGGCGACCCGGCGGCCCGGCGCGCCCTCGACGACGAGCTCGGCGCGCTCGACCCGGCGGCCCTCGAGCTCCTCGCCCACGCCTTCAGCACGTTCTTCCAGCTGGCGAACCTCGCCGAGGAGAAGGAGCGCGTCCGCGCCCTGCGGCGCCGCGAGCGGGCCGCGGGCAGGGCGCCCCTCGGCGGATCGATGGCGGAGGCGGTCGGTCGCCTCGCGGCGGCGGGCCTCGACGGGCCCGCCGTGGCCGCGCGCCTGGCCGGTCTCGAGATCTCGCCGGTCCTGACGGCCCACCCCACCGAGGCCCGCCGGCGGACGGTCATCCTCGCCCTCCGCCGCGTCTACGAGCTGCTCGACGAGCTCGACGACGCCCGCCTCACGCCGGCCGGCGACGCCGAGATCCGGCGCCGGCTGCGCGAGGAGATCACGATCCTCTGGCGCACCGCCGACCTCCGCGTCGGGCGGCCGACCCCGCTCGACGAGGTCCGCTCGGCGATGGTCTTCTTCGACGCGACGCTGTTCGTGGCCACGCCGCGCCTCTACCGCGCCCTCGACGCGGCGCTGGACCGTCTCCCCGGCGAGCGCCCGGTCGGCGCGGATGCCCCCGATGCGGGGCGGACCGGCACGCGGCCCTCGCTCGTGCCGGCCTTCCTGCGCTGGGGCTCCTGGATCGGCGGCGACCGCGACGGGCACCCGTTCGTCACCGCCGAGACGACGCTCGACGCGCTGCGGATCCAGGCCGATCACGCCCTCCACGCCTACGCCGCCGCGGCGGATCGGCTGATGATCGAGGTGGCGGCCCGGCCCCGCGGCGGGACGACGCCGCCCCCGATCTCGCGCCGGCTGCTCGCCGACGCGGACGACCTGCCGGAGACGATGCGGGAGCTCGAGGAGCGCTTCCCGCGCGAGCCGTACCGGCGACGCCTCGGTGCGGTCGCCGAGCGTCTCCGCCGGACGCGGAACCACCTCGTCGGCGCCCCAGGGCCCCGGGCCGGTCGGTATGCGGCCCCGGACGACCTCCTCGTCGAGCTGGCCGAGCTGCGCGACGCGCTCGTCGCGGACGGCCTGTCGCGGATCGCCTACGGGGGGCTGCAGGACCTGCGCTGGCAGGTCGAGACGTTCGGCTTCCACCTCGCGTCGCTCGAGGTCCGCCAGCACAGCGCCGTCCACCGTGCGGCCCTGGCGGCGCTCGCGGGGCCGACGCCCGATCCCGGGCGTGCCGTGGCCCCGGACGTCACGGCGGCCGAGGTCCTCGCGACGTTCCGCTCGATGGCGGCGGCCCAGGCTCGATTCGGGGAGCCGGCCTGCCGGCGCTACGTCGTCAGCTTCACCGAGGGGCCGGCGGACGTGGCGGCCGTCCTGGCGCTGGCCGAGCTTGCCGGCGACCCGGCGATCGCCGCCGCGGCGACGAGCGGGTTCGCGCCGGGGGTTCCGGCGCTCGACGTCGTGCCCCTGTTCGAGACCGCCGCGGCGCTCGAGAGCGCCCGGGAGATCGTGGAGGCGCTGCTGGCCGATCGCGCCTACCGGGCGCACCTGTGGGGGCGCGGCGACCACCAGGAGGTCATGCTCGGCTACTCGGACTCGAACAAGGAATCGGGCTATCTCGCCGCGCACTGGCTGCTCTACCGGGCCCAGGAGCAGCTGGTGGCGGCAGCCAGGGACGCCGGCATCCGGCTCACGATCTTCCACGGCCGGGGCGGCGCCCTCGGTCGCGGCGGCGGGCCCACGCATCGGGCGGTGCTGGCGGCGCCGGCGGGGTCGGTGGACGGGCGGCTCAAGCTGACGGAGCAGGGAGAGGTCGTCGCGTCGCGCTACGCGAACCTCCCGCTGGCCCTCCGGGCGCTCGAGCAGACGGCGTCGGCGACGCTGCTCGCCTCGACGCCGGAGCACGACCGGTCCGTCGCGGAGGCTGCGCGCGAGGGCGCCGACGCGATGGACGAGCTCGCGGCCTCGGCGCGGTCGGCCTACCGGGCGCTCGTCTGGGAGACCCCGGAGTTCGAGCGGGTCTTCCACGCGGCGACGGCGATCGAGCAGATCGCGGGCCTCCACCTCGGCTCGCGCCCGTCGGCCCGCGGGGCCGCGGGGCGCCCGCCGGGCCCGCCGGCCCTCGCGGACCTCCGCGCGATCCCCTGGGTCTTTGCCTGGACCCAGGCCCGGCTCAACCTGCCGGCCTGGTTCGGGCTGGGCTCCGCGATCGAGGCGTACCAGCGGACTCACGGCCCCGCCGGCCGGTCGCGCCTCCGCCGGCTCCACGCCGACTGGCCCTTCTTCCGGGTCCTGCTGCAGAACGCGGAGGTGGCGCTCGCCCGGACCGACGCGGCCATGGGGGCTCGCCACCTCGCGCTGGCGGGCCCGGCCGGCGAGCGGATCGCCGCCCTGGTGCGCATGGAGCACGAGCGGTCCGTCGAGGCCGTGCTCGCCGTGAGCGGCCAGGCCGCGCTCCTCGACGGCGTGCCGGCGCTCCAGCGCTCGATCGAGCGGCGCGATCCGTATCTCGACCCGTTGAGCGAGCTGCAGCTCCAGGCGCTGGCGAGGCTGCGGGCCGGCGCGGCGGGGGAGGAACGGGCCGCGTTGGAGCGTCTCGTGTCGCTCACGATCAGCGGGATCGCCGCCGGGGTCCAGGGGACCGGGTAGGGGACCCGCGCCCCGAGTTCGACGCGATCGTGGGCGAGGCGCTACGCTCGGCCGCGCCGATGACGACCTCCGACCGCTCCCGCCACGCCCCCGGCCCGCCGCTGCCCGCCGACGACGCCGCCCTGTTCGAGCTCGACCTCGACGGGCTCGTCGCACGCTGGGCGGCGACCATGTCGCGGGCCCCGATGACCGCCGCCGAGATGACCGGGGCCGACGCGAAGGCCCAGCGGCTGGGCGTTCCCGGGGTCCGGCTCATGGAGCAGGCCGGGGCCGCCGTGGCCGTCGCCGCCCGGGCCCTGGCCGTCGAGACGGGGCGCTGGGGCTCGGGGCCGATCCTCGTCCTCGGCGGCCCCGGCAACAACGGGGGCGACGGCTTCGTGGCGGCCCGGCGGCTGGCCGCGCACGGGGCGCGGGTCGCGGTCGCGCTCGTCGCCTCGGAGGCGAGGCCGCGGACCCCCGACGCGGCGCGGAACTGGGATCGCCTCGACCGGCTCGTCGGCGTCGAGCGCGTGCACGTCCCGGTGGCCCGCGACGTCGCGATGCTCGGCCACGGCGTGGAGCGAGCGGCGATCGTGATCGACGCGCTGCTCGGGACCGGGGTGCGCGGCGTCCTCCGCGAACCCGTCCGCTCGGCCGTCGAGCTGGCCAATCGAGCCCGGGCGGCAGGCGTCCCCGTCCTCGCCGTCGACTGCCCGACGGCCGTCGACCTGACCTCGGGCGAGCTCTCCGACCCGGTCGTGCGGGCCGACGTCACGATCACGTTCCACCGCCCCAAGACCGGGCTCCTCACGCGTCGGGGCGCCGCGGTGGCGGGCCGCGTGATCGTGGCGCCGATCGGGATCCCGCCCGAAGCCGATCGTGCCTGACGCGTCCAGCGGCCGCGGGCGGTCGCCGGGCTGGCGCGAGGTCATCCTGCTGGCGGGCGTGATCCTCGCCGCCGTCCTCGTCCTCGAGATCGCCAGCGCGGCGCTGCCGCCCGTGCGCGAGGCGTTCCAGGGGTTCCCGATGACGATCGCCGTCCTCGTCGTCGGGACGATCGGCGTACTCCTGGTCGGCATCGTCCGGCGACCCCGGCGCTGATGGCGGCCGGCCCGGGCGCCCGCTCCGCGGTCGGTGCCGGGGTTCCGGATCGCCGGCGCCGCCGCCGAGGAGTGGCTCGCGATCCGGATCGCTCGCACGCGGCCGGGACAGGATCGGCTACGCTCCCGTTCGCTCACACCATCACCAGGGAGGCACGCGACCGAGTGACCTGCACGGCCTGTGGGTCGGCCAACCGGCCGGGGGCGAAGTTCTGCGCCGAGTGCGGCGGGGGGCTCGCCGCCGCCTGCCCGGGCTGCGGGGCCCCCGTCGAGGTGGCCGCCAAGTTCTGCGCCGAGTGCGGCACGCGCGTGGGATCGGCCGGGCCCGTGCAGGCGGCCGTGGCTTCGCTGCCGGCCCGCGAGGCCGAGGCGGTCACCGAGCGGCGCGTCGTCTCCGTTCTGTTCGCGGACCTGGTCGACTTCACTCGCCTCGCCGAGGGGCGCGATCCGGAGGCGGTGCGCGAGATCCTCTCGCGCTACTTCGACACGGCGCGAGAGGTCGTCGGCCGCTACGGCGGGACGATCGAGAAGTTCATCGGCGACGCGGTGATGGCCGTCTGGGGCGCTCCGGTCGCGCACGAGGACGATGCCGAGCGGGCCGTCCGCGCAGCCATCGACCTCGTGGGGTCGATCCGGACGCTGGGCGGCGAAGTCGAGGCCGACCTCCGCCTGCGGGCGGGGGTCCTGACCGGCGAGGCCGCCGTCACGGTGGGGGCGACCAACCAGGGCCTCGTTGCGGGCGATCTCGTCAACACCGCCGCCCGGCTCCAGTCCGTGGCCTCCCCGGAGACCGTGCTCGTCGGCGAGGAGACGCGCCGGGCGACCGCTGAGGCGATCGCCTACGAGGCCGCCGGCGACGCCGTGCTCAAGGGCAAGAGCGCGCCGGTGGCGGCGTTCCGCGCCCTGCGCGTGGTCGGCAAGGTCCGGGGCGTGGGGCGTTCGGAAGGCCTCGAGCCCCCGTTCGTCGGCCGCGAGACGGAGTTCCGCCTCCTGCGCGAGCAGTTCCATGCCACCGGGCGCGACCGCAAGGCCCGGCTCGTCTCCCTCACCGGGCAGGGCGGCATCGGCAAGAGCCGCCTCGCCTGGGAGTTCAACAAGTACATCGACGGCGTCGTGGAGGAGGTCTGGTGGCACCAGGGCCGCTCGCCGTCGTACGGCGAGGGGATCACGTTCTGGGCGCTGGGCGAGATGATCCGCAAGCGGGCCGGCGTCGCCGAGACCGACGACGAGGCCACACTCCGCGCCGGCCTCGCGGCCGCGCTCGCGGAGCACGTCGCCGACCCCGCCGAGCGAACGTTCGTCGAGGCATCGCTCCTCGCGCTCCTCGGCTTGGCCGAGGCCCCGCCCGGCGGCCGCGAGCGGCTGTTCGCGGGTTGGCGCACCTTCTTCGAGCGGATCGCGGAGAGCGGGACCGTCGCCCTCGTCTTCGAGGACCTCCAGTGGGCCGACGACGGCCTGCTCGACTTCGTCGAGCACCTGCTCGAGTGGAGCCGCAACTTCCCGATCTTCATCCTGACGCTGGCCCGCCCCGAGCTGCTCGACCGGCGGCCGACCTGGGGCGGCGCCCGGTCCTCGACGTCGCTGGCCCTGTCGCCGCTCGCCGACGAGGAGATGCGGGCGCTCCTCGCCGGCCTCGTCCCGGGACTCCCGGACGCCACGGTCCGCTCGATCCTCGCTCGCGCCGACGGGATCCCGCTGTACGCGGTGGAGACGGTGCGCATGCTCGTCGCCGACGGCCGCCTCGAGGAGCGCGAGGGCGTCTACGTCCCGGTCGGCGAGCTCGGCGACGTCGAGGTCCCGGGCTCGCTGCGTGCCCTCGTGGCCGCGCGGCTCGACGGCCTGCCCGCCGACCTGCGTCCGGTCGTCCAGGACGCGTCGATTCTCGGCCAGACGTTCTCGGTCGATGCTCTCGAGGCCGTCACCGGCCTCGACCGCCCGGTCCTGGAGCCGCGCCTGAGGGACCTCGTCCGCCTCGAGGTCCTCGACCTCGACACCGATCCGCGCTCTCCCGAGCGCGGCCAGTACGGCTTCGTGCAGGCGTTGCTGCGCGAGGTCGCCTACGAGACGCTGGCCCGGCGGGACCGGCGTGCCCGCCACCTCGCTGCCGCGGAGTACTTCGCGGCGCAGGGCGACGAGGAGCTCGCGGGAGCGCTGGCGACGCACTACGTGGCTGCCTATCGCGCGGGCACCGACGGGCCGGATGCCGCCGCGGTCGCGACGCGCGCCCGGCACGCCCTGCAGGCCGCCGCCGAGCGGGCGGCGGCGCTCGGCTCGCCGCTCCAGGCGACGGCGTACCTCCGGGACGCCATCGAGATCGCCGGCTCGCCGGCCGAGGTCGCGCCGCTCGAGGAGCGCGCCGCCCGGATCGCCGACCGGGCAGGGCGCTACGCGGAGGCGACCGACCACGCGGCGCGCGCCGCGGCGGCGTACGTGGCCGCCGGAGACGAGCCGGGCGAGCTCCGGTCCCTGGTCCTGCAGGCGGGGATCCTGTCGTACGCGTCGTTCGCGGAGGGGTCCGCGCTGCTTCGTGCCATCGCGCCCCGGCTGGAGTCGAGCGCCGACCCGTGGGTCGTCGCTCGCGGCGCCCTCAGCGGAGCCGCCATGCGCGTGCGGGCCGGCGAGGACGCCGACGCCCTCCCCCTGTACGAGCGAGCGCTCTCGCTCGCCGAAAAGCACGGGTTCACCGACATCCTCCTGTCCGCCCTGTCCGGCAAGGCGACGCTCTACACGGCCCTCGGGCGCAACGTCGAGGCGGGGCTCCTCCTCGCCGGCGTCGTGGACCGCGCCGAGCGCACCGGCGACGTGGAGACGGTCCTCCACGCCAGGTCGCAGCTGGCGTTCGTGCTCATCGACGACGACCCGAAGGCAGCGCTCGTCGTCGCGCGCGACGGGCTCGCCCTCGCGCGCCGCCTCGGCATGACCTCGATGGCGCTGTTCCTGGGCAACGTCCTGGCCGAGGTGGCCCTGCGCACCGGCGACTGGCGCGAGGCCGCGTCGGTGGCGGAGGATGCGCTCGCCGTGGAGCCCGAGGGACGGGACCGCATCCTGCTTCACGCCCACCGCGCCGTCTACCGCGCGCTCCTCGGCGGCGACACCGCGGCGGACGTCACGCTGCTCGCCGGGATGGACCACGAGGGCGAGATCCAGATGTCGTTCTACACGGAGGCGATGCCGGCCTGGCTGGCCGGCCTCCAGGGCGATCACGAGGCGACGTGGGCCGTCTCCCGCCGGCTTGCCGAGCTCGACGAGCTCAACGCGCCGTACCTGTGGGAGCGGGCGGCCCGCGCCGCGTTGTGGCTCGGGGACCCGTGGCGCGGCCGCGAGGCGATCGACGCGGTGGCGGGCCTCGGCTTCCGCGGGCGGGCGAACGCGGCGGGCCTCGCGGTGCTCCAGGCGGGCCTTGCGGCGCTGGAGGGCCGGGGCGGCCATGCCGAGACGGAGTTCCGCGACGCTCTCGCGGCCCAGCGCGAGCTCGGCATCGACGGCGACCTCGCCTTCTCGCTCCTCGACGCGGTGCGGCTCCTGCGACCGACGTCCGAGGTCGGGCGAGCCGCGGCGGAGGAGCTGGATGCGCTCGTCGAGCGCCTCGGAGCGGCGGGCCTCCGGCCGATCCTCGACGGGCTCGTCGACGCGCCGCAGCCGGCGCCCGTGCTCGGTGGTGCCCCTACGTGACCTGCCCATCCTGCGGCACGACGAATCGGCCCGGCCGCAAGTTCTGCCTCGAGTGCGGGTCGGCGCTCGACGCCGCCTGCTCGTCGTGCGGCGCGCCGGTGGAGGCCGGCGCGAAGTTCTGCGGCGAGTGCGGCGCCCGGACCGGCGGGACGGCCACGACCGGTGAGCCGCTGGCCGCGCCCCACGCGTCGCCTCATGAGCCATCGACCGAGCGCCGCCTCGTCTCGGTCCTCTTTGCCGACCTGGTGGGCTTCACGTCGCTCGCCGAGGGCCGCGACGCGGAGGCGGTCCGCGACCTCCTCTCTCGCTACTTCGACGTCGCGACCGAGGTCGTGGGGCGCTACGGCGGCAGCGTCGAGAAGTTCATCGGCGACGCGGTGATGGCGGTCTGGGGGACGCCGGTGGCCCGCGAGGACGACGCCGAGCGGGCGGTGCGAGCCGCGCTCGAGCTCGTCGACGCCGTGCGGACCCTCGGCGCGGAGCAGGAGCTCGCCCTGGCCGCCCGGGCGGGCGTCCTCACGGGCGAGGCCGCCGTGAACCTCGGCGCCCGCAACCAGGGGATGGTCGCCGGCGACCTCGTCAACACCGCGGCCCGGCTGCAGTCCGTCGCGCCGGAAGGCACGGTGCTCGTCGGCGAGGCGACGCGGACCGCGGCATCCGGGGCGATCGTCTTCGAGGAGGCGGGCCCGCAGGTCCTCAAGGGCAAGGTCGCCCCCGTGGCGGCCTTCCGCGCGGTGCGCGTCGTCGCCGGGGTCGGGGGGCGCGAGCGCTCCGACATCCTCGAGCCGCCGTTCGTCGGCCGCGAGACCGAGTACCGCCTGCTCCGCCAGCTGTTCCACGCGACGGGCCGCGACCGGAAGGCGCGTCTCGCGTCGTTGACGGGGCAGGCGGGCATCGGCAAGAGCCGCCTGGCCTGGGAGTTCAGCAAGTACGCCGACGGCGTCATCGAGACGGTCTGGTGGCACCAGGGCCGCTGCCCAGCGTACGGCGAGGGCGTGACGTTCTGGGCCCTCGGCGAGATGGTCAGGCGACGCGCGGGCCTGGCCGAGGGCGACGACGAGGCCACGACCCGCGACCGGATCGCCGCGACGCTCGACGAGTGGGTGCCCGATCCGGCCGAGCGCGCGTTCGTGGAGCCGTGCCTCCTGGCGCTCCTCGGCGTCGCCGAGCCCCCGTCCGGCGGCCGCGAGCGCCTTTTCGCCGGCTGGCGGACGTTCTTCGAGCGGATCGCGGACCGCGGCACCGTGGCCCTCGTCCTCGAGGACCTCCACTGGGCCGATGACGGCCTCCTCGACTTCCTCGAGCACCTCCTGGAGTGGAGCCGGAGCTTCCCGATCTTCGTCCTCACCCTCGCCCGCCCGGAGCTCCTCGATCGGCGCCCCACCTGGGGCGCGTCCCGCAACGCGAACGCGCTGGCCCTCGGCCCTCTGGCCGCCGACGAGATGCAGGCGCTTCTCGCCGGGATGGCCCCGGGACTGCCGGAAGGCGCCGTCCGGACGATTCTCGAGCGCGCCGACGGCATACCCCTCTACGCGGTGGAGACGATCCGCACACTCGTCGCGGACGGCCGGCTCGTCGAGCGCGACGGCGTCTACGTCGCGGCGGGGGACCTCGGCGACCTGGAAGTCCCGGCGACCCTGCAGGCCCTGATCGCCGCGCGGATCGATGCGCTGGATCCTGCCGCCCGCTCTCTCGTCGCCGACGCGGCGGTCCTCGGCCAGACCTTCGCCGTACCGGCGCTGGCGGCCGTCGCCGGCGCCCCGGTCGACGAGCTGGGGCCTCGCCTTCGCGACCTGGTCCGGCGCGAGATCTTCGAGCTGGACACGGACCCGCGCTCCCCGGAACGGGGCCAGTACGGCTTCGTGCAGGCGCTCATCCGTGAGGTCGCCTACGCCCGCCTTGCCCGCCGCGATCGCCGCGAGCGGCACCTCGCGGCGGCGCGCTTCTTCGAGGGCCTCGGTGACGACGAGCTCGCGGGCGCCCTCGCGACGCACTACCTGGCGGCCTATCGCGCCGTGCCCGACGGCCCGGAGGGCCAGGCGCTGGCCGCGCAGGCTCGAGTCTCACTCCGGGCGGCGGCCGACCGAGCGTACGCGCTGGGGGCCCCGGGGCAGGCGCTGGCGCACCTCGACGAGCTGCTCGAGCTCGAGCCGGACGAGCGCGAGGCGGCGGCCCTGCGGGAGCGCGCCGGGGCGATCGCGGACGACAGTGGGCGGCACGAGGCGGCGATCGTGCACTTTCGCGCCGCTCGGGAGGCCTGGGAGGCGCTGGGGGACCGGGCTGCGGCGGCCGGCGCGGTCGCCGGGCTCGGCCGGGCGCTCGTCGGCACCGGGCGCTGGGACGAGGCGTTCGAGCTGCTTGCGCCGGCCCGCGAGGCGTACGGCGAGGTGGCCGCGACGGCCGGCGGGGTTCGCCTGGGCGCGGCGCTCGCCGCGCTCTACTCCAAGCGGAACGAGGACGAGGCGGCGATCGCCGAGGCGGATGGCGCCCTCGTGGCTGCGGAGCGCCTGGAGCTCGTGCCGGTGATCGTCGACCTCCTCGTGACGAAGGGAACGTCGATGGGGACGGTGGCGCGCTACCACGAGGCGATGGCCCTGGTCGAGGGCGCAGCGCGGCTCGCCGAGCGCCATGGGCTCGTCCCGCAGGCGGTACGAGCGGCGTCGATGCGGTCGCTCATCACGATGGACGACGACCCGCGGGCCGCCTTCGACGGGGGCGTCCAGGCCCTCGCGACCGCGCGGCGCTACGGGTTCCTGTCCTCGGCGGTCAACCTCGTCGGAAACTCGGCCGAGTTCGGCCTCCGCCTCGGCGAATGGGCCTGGGCGGTCGCCGCGATCGACGAGCTTCTCGAAGCGGACCTCGAGCCGTACGACCGCGTGGTCACGCTGGCCCAGAGGATGACCTTCGCGATCATGACCGGCCGGGCCAGCGAGATCGAGCGGACGGAGCTGGAGGAGGCGTTCGCCCGGCGTCCCGAGCCCACTTCCTGGGCGGCCGCCGACTTGCGGCTGTGGCACGCGATCGCGACGGGCGACGACAAGCGGGCACGCGACCTGGCCATGGAGATGGCGCGGAGCGACCCGCTCAACGCCCCCGCGCTGTACGAGCGGGCAGCCATCGGGGCGAGTCGCCTCGGCGATCTCGCGGCGCTGGACGTCATCGTGACCGAGTTCCAGGCTCTCGGCCGGCAGGGCCGGACGATGGCCGCCACGGGGGCGTTCATCGCGGCCCTGTGCACCGGCGCTGATCCGTCCGCCGAGCCCGAGGCCCGCACCGCGGTGTTCCGGGCGGCGGCGACCGCCTGGCGCGAGCTCGACTGCGACTTCACCGTCGCCATGCTCCAGCTCGAGGCGACGCGCGTGCTGGGCCCCGCGACCCGCGAGGGTCGCGAAGCGGCCGCGGAGGCGCGGCGGACCTTCGACCGGCTGGGCGCCGTTCCGTTCCTCGCCCGGCTCGACGCGCTCGAGGAACTCGTTCGAGCCTGACCGACGAGGGGGGATGCGGGTCGTCGGCACCGTGGGGCGCGCATGGAACGGCCCGGGCGTTGCCGCCCGGGCCGGGTCTGTCGCGGTGGGGGCGCCCGCCGGCGCCAGGATCCTCGGTGCTACGCGCCGCCGGACTTGAGCTCGGCGAGCCGGGCGTCGACCTCGAGGTCATCGGCCACGTCGTCGAGGCTGGCGAACTGGTCCTCGAGCGAGCTCGAGGCGACCTCGGCCATGCCGCGCGCCTTGGCCTCCTCGTGGCGGACCTTCTCCTCGAAGCGGCTGATCTCCGAGGTCGGATCCATCACGTTGACGCTCTTCAGCGTGTCGGTGACCTGGGCCTGGGCCTGGGCCATCTTCGAGCGGGCGATCAGCTCGTCCTTCTTCTGGACCAGCTCCTCCCGCTTGAGGCGCATGCCGTTGAGCCCTTCCTTGAGCTTGTCGACCAGGACCGTCTGGGTCGCGATCTGCTCGTCGAACGTCTTCGTCTGCTCCTCGAACGTGATCTGGCGCTTGAGGGCGATCTTGGCGAGGCCATCGAACTTGTCGGCCTCGGCGGTGTTGCCGGCAGCCCGGTAGTCGTCGGCCTTGCGCGATGCGGCGAGCGCCTTGCGGCCCCACTCGTCCGCGGCCTCGCGGGCTTCCTTGGCGTCGTCCTCGAGGAGCCGCAGGTTGCCGATCGTCTGGGCGACGGCCTCCTCCGCCTCGCGGATGTTGTTCGTGTAGTCGAGCACCATCTGGTTGAGCATCTTCTCGGGATCCTCGGCGCCGTCGAGGATCGCGTTGATGTTCGCCCGGACCAGCTGACCCATGCGCCCGAGGATCGAAGTCTGTGCCATGAAGCGTTCCCCTCTGACTTGCTTGCGGCCCCGCACCTCGGGTCCGCGTACGGTCACGTGGTCGTGGCGGCGGCGGGCTGCACGGCCCAATCCACCGCCGATCATCCTACTCCGTGCTCACCATCGACCGCCGCCCGACGAACGACCGCCGCCCGACGAACGACCGCCGCCGGACGAACGGCCCCCTCCGCCGCCCCAGCCGCCGCCCCTGCTGCTCCCACCGCTGGGGAAGCCGCCCGGGAAGCCGCCGCCCCCTCTGCCGCCGCCGGACAGCATCCCGCCGATGATCCCGCCGATGATCGCCGCCGCCACGTCGCCGCCACCGCCCCCGCCCCCGCCCCGCGGGGTGCCGCCGCGCCAGGGGTCGTCCGAGCCGCCGTAGTCGCGCTGGGCGAGCGAGAGCGCCTCGTTGGCCAGGCGCGCCGCCTGCTCGGCCTCGCGGATCCCGGCCGCGGGATCCGTCGCACCGGCGGCGACCGCCGCGTCGAGCCGGCGCTCCGCTTCGGCGAGCCGCGTCCGCGCCTTCTCGCCGACGCCGCCCCGGTGGGTCGTGACGTAGTCGGAGGCCCGGGTCACGGTCGCCTGCGCGGCCCGCACGGAGGTGTCGAGCCGGCTCGCCAGCGCCGCGCGGCGCTCCGCGGCGGTGCGGATGCCGGCCAGGACGTCGTCGCCGATCTCGTTCGCCGTTCGAGCGTTGGCATACGCCGCGGCGACGTCCGGCTTCGGGTAGCCAAGGTCGCGGCGGGCCGTCTCGAGCAGCGACCCGATCTCCGCGAGCTGGTCGGCCACGCCGGGGTCCGCCGGTGCGGCGCCGGCCGCGCCCTTCGCCCGTGCGAGGTCCGCCTCGGCCTCCGCGATCTCGGTCGCGACCGCGTCGCGGGCGTGGTCGAGCTCGGTGGCGAGGCGCTCGACAGCGTCGAGGAAGCCGTTCGCCTGGCCGAGCGCGTCCTGCCCCGCCCGGGTCGAGGCCGCCACGCGCGGGCCGTCGCCCGCTGCGGAAGCCTTCTCGCCCTCGGCCACGGCGGCACGGGCGGCCGCCACGCGCGATCGGGCCTCCTCGATGTTCGGCGCGACGGCCTCCCAGGAGGCGTCGGCGTAGGCGCGGACCCGGGACATCGCGGCCTCGGCGGCGGGGAAGCGGGCCTCCGCCGCGTCGGCGACGGCCGGCAGCCCGGCCAGGATCGCCGGTGCCTCGCGCTCGAAGGCCCGCAGCTCCTCGAACCGGTCGGTCTCGGCGTCGAGCCGCCCCTGCGCCTGCCGGCAGCGGCCGATCAGCTCGCCGAGCATGTGGCGGCGCACCGGCCGGTCCTCCGGCGTGGAATCGTCGAGCTGCTGGCGGATCGCGAATGCCGCCTTGAGGTCGACCTTCGCCGCGGCGATCGCGTCGCGGAACGGAACGGCCGCCGCCTCGCCGAACTGGGCCTCGGCGAATCCGAGCTCCTGCTCCGAGTCGCGGATGGCGTCGTCCGTCGCGAGCAGCAGCCGGTTGGCCTCCGCGTTGAGGTCGGCGTCGGAGAGGTTCGCAAGCGGGTCGCCGCCGCCGGGCGCCGGGGCCTTGCCGCTGCCGTCGACGCCGAGCGCGGCGCCGTGGCGCCGCCGTACGAGCAGGAACCAGGCGACGCCGCCGACGAGCGCCACGACGAGGACGACCATGATGATCGTCCCGAGTCCGCCGCCCCCGCTCCCGCCGTCAGCGGGCGGGGCCGTGGGAGCGGGCGTGGCCGGCGCGGCCGTGACGGGCGGTGCCCCCAGCTCGACGCCGAGCGCGCCGGCGAACTGGACGACGGCCCCGGCGTAGTCCTCGTCCCGCAGCCCGGGCTCCAGCTCCTGCGAGAGGAGCTGCTCGAGCTCGCCGTCGGAGAGCGGGTAGGAGGTCGGCCGCGAGTAGCCGTAGGCCCGGTCGTCGAGGGCGATGACGAGGAGGAGGTCGGTTCCGCCCAGCGAGCTGAGGTCCGCCGTCTCCGCAGCGAAGTCGGGAGCGCTCAGGTCGCCGGTCGTGTCCGTGTACCAGGTCCACAGCTGCGTGCCGGTCGCGGAGAGCAGGCCGTCGAGCGCGGCCTGCACCTCGACGCGGCCGTCCGCGGAGAGGGCGCCGACGTCGTCGGTGAGCTGATCGCGGAGGTTCTGCGGCTCGGCCGCGGCCGCCGGCGAAGCCACGGCGAGGAGGGCCGGGATGGCGAGCAGCGCGGCCAGCAGGATCGCGGCGGCCACTCGCGCCGGGACGGTGGGGCGGGCTGGAAGGCGGCGGGATGCGGCGAACATCGGACTCCCCTGGCCCGCGCTGGAATGGGCGGCGGGCACGCCGCCCATTGTCGCGCGAACGCCCCCGGGCCGTGCAGCCGGCGAGCGGTACCATGGCGGTCGTCGCCCCCGCGCCGGGGTGCTCGACCGGCGCACCGTCCCGAATCCAACGCATCACCGCGGGAGACCCACACGCCATGGCCGTCGGCTCGTCCAACTCGTTCGACCTCGTCGTCCTCGGCGCGGGCACCGGCGGCTACACCGCCGCGTTCCGGGCTGCCCAGCTCGGCCTGCGGGTTGCCCTCGTCGACGAGGACAAGATCGGCGGCACCTGTCTCCACCGGGGCTGCATCCCGACGAAGGCGCTCCTCGAGTCGGCCGACTTCTACCATCGCGTGACGGGCAAGGGCCGCGAGCTCGGCGTCCTCGTCGCCGGCGACGTCGCGCTCGACTACACGGTGATCGCGGCCCGCAAGGACCAGGTCGTCCGCCGGATGTGGACCGGCCTCAAGTCGCTGATCGGCAAGAACAAGGTCGAGTGGGTGGCCGGGCGGGGACGGCTCGACGGGCCGGGCAAGGTCCGGGTGACGCTGCACGGCGAGGACGGCACGCCGGGCGCCGGCGGCGAGCGGGTCCTCGAGACGACCGACGTCGTCCTGGCCACCGGGAGCCGCGTGAAGAGCCTCCCCGGCATCACGCCGGACGGCGCCCGCATCCTCACCTCCGACGACGTCCTGAAGATGACCGACCTGCCGGCGAGCATCGTCATCGTCGGCGCCGGCGCCGTCGGCTCCGAGTTCGCCTCGATGTTCCACGACTACGGGGTGAAGGTGACGCTCCTCGAGTACCTTCCGGCGATCGTGCCGCTCGAGGATCGCGACGTCTCGAAGGAGGTCGAGAAGAGCTTCCGGCGACGCGGCATCGAAGTCATGACGAACGCCCGGTTCGACGCCGCCTCGCTCAAGGTCGGTGACGACGGCATCCGGCTCACGGTCGGCCCCGAGGGCGGCGAGGCGAAGGAGATCGCGGCCGACTGCATCCTCGTCGCGACCGGGCCGTGCGGCCAACGTCGAGGAGATCGGCCTCGAGACGACCCGGATCACGGTGGAGCGGGGGATCATCCCGGTCGACGGCCACATGCGGACGGTCGAGCCGCACGTGTACGCGATCGGCGACATCGTCGGCGGGCTGTGGCTGGCGCACACGGCGGCCCACGAGGGGCTGACGGCCGTCCACACGATCGCCGGCGACCCCGACGTCCACGCCATGGACTACGACGCCCAGCCGCGGGCGACCTACTGCCGGCCGGAGATCGCGTCGGTCGGCCTGACCGAGCAGGAGTGCGAGAAGCGCGGCCTTCCCGTCAAGGTGGGCAAGGTGCCCTTCCAGGCGATCGCCAAGGCGCTCATCGGCGGCGAGTACGAGGGCTTCGCCAAGGTCATCGCCCACGCCGAGACCGGCGAGGCGCTCGGTGTCCACCTCGTCGGGCCGCACGCCACCGACCTCATCGCGGAGGCCTCGCTCGGGTTCACGCTCGAGGTCGCTGCCTGGGAGATCGGGGCGGCCACGCACCCGCACCCGACGCTGTCGGAGGTCCTCGGCGAGGCCGCGATGGCCGTCGACGGCCGCTCGATCAACTTCTAGGCGGGGCCGCCGCTCGACGCCCGGCCCGACCTGTACCATCCCGGCGTGACCACCGCCGGATCCGCGAGCGCCCAGGATCCCGTCGCCCGCTCCGGGCTGCCGCCCGAGCGGCTCATCGCCCTCTACCGCCTCATGGCCCTCGCGCGCGCCCTCGACGAACGAGCGTGGATCCTGAACCGCTCCGGGCGCGTCCACTTCGTGATCTCCGGCCAGGGCCACGAGGGCGCGGAGGCCGGCGTCACCGCGGCGCTCACGCCCGGCCGCGACTGGCTCCTGCCCTACTACCGCTCGATGACCGGGGTCATGGCGATGGGCATGACCCCGCGCGAAGTCTTCCTCCACCAGTTCGGCAAGGCCGACGATCCGGGATCCGGCGGGCGCCAGATGCCCAGCCACTACGGGCACGCCGGGCACCGGATCTTCACCTCGTCGTCGCCGGTCGGGACGCAGGCGCTCCACGCGGCCGGGATCACCCTGGCGGCGAAGCTCCGCGGCGAGCGCCAGGTCGCCCTCGTCGCGATGGGCGAGGGGAGCGCGAACCAGGGCGACGTCCACGAGGCCCTCAACTTCGCCGGCGTCCACCGCCTGCCGATGATCCTGCTCATCGAGAACAACGGCTACGCGATCTCGGTGCCGGCCGAGCGCCAGACGGCAGTCCGGGACGTCGCCCTGCGGGCGGCCGGCTACGCGATGCCCGGCGTGATCGTGGACGGCGCCGACGTGATCGGCTGCTACCTGGCGGCGCGCGACGCCGTGGACCGGGCGCTGGCCGGCGAGGGCCCGACGCTCATCGAGGCGAAGGTGACCCGGCTCACCGGCCACAGCTCGGACGACCAGCAGACGAAGTACCGGTCGGAGGCGGAGCTGGCCGACGAGCGCGCCCGCGACCCGCTGCCTCGGTTCCGTGACGAGCTGCGAGCTGCCGGGCTGCTCGACGATGCGGCGGCCGCGGCCCTCGCGACCGAGGTCGCCGCCGCCGTCGACGATGCGACCGACTTCGCCGAGCGCGCCGCCGACCCGGACCCGACCACGCTGGGCCTCCACGTGTACGCGGAGCCGGGCGATCCGACGTCCGGCCCGGCCCCGGCGGGCTCCACGGGCCCCGGCGCCCCCGGAGGGGTGGCCTGATGCCCGTCCGGACCTTCATCGAGGCGATCCGCGAGGGCCTGCGCGACGAGATGCGCCGCGATCCGCGCGTCATCGTCCTCGGCGAGGACGTCGGCCGCAAGGGCGGCGTCTTCTACGCCACCGACGGGCTGTGGGGCGAGTTCGGCGACGACCGGGTGATCGACACGCCGCTGACCGAGTCGATGATCGTCGGGGTGTCGGTCGGCGCGGCCGCCAACGGGATCATCCCGGTGGCCGAGATCCAGTTCGCCGACTTCATCTTCCCGGCGATGAACCAGCTCATCCAGGAGGCCGCCCGGATCCGCTATCGCAGCAACGGGACGTTCGGCTGCCCGATCGTCGTCCGGGCGCCGTTCGGCGCCGGCGTCCACGGCGCGCTCTACCACAGCCAGTCGGTCGAGGCCTTCTTCGCCCACGTGCCCGGCCTCAAGGTCGTGATCCCCTCGACACCGTACGACGCGAAGGGGCTCCTGCGGACGGCGATCCGCGACCCCGACCCGGTCGTCTTCCTGGAGCACAAGAAGATGTACCGGAGCGTCCGCGGCGAGGTGCCCGACGGGGAGTACTCGGTCCCGTTCGGCCGGGCGGCGATCCCGCGCACGGGGACGAGCCTCACCGTCGTCGCCTACGGGCTGATGCTCCACTACGCCCTGGAGGCCGCGGCCCGCGTCGCGGAGGAGGGGATCGAGGCCGAGGTGATCGACCTGCGCACGATCCGGCCGCTCGACGAGGAGACGATCCTGGCCTCGGTGCGGCGGACCGGCAAGTGCCTCGTCGTCCACGAGGACAACCGCTTCGGCGGCTTCGGGGCGGAGGTCGCGGCGCTCGTCGCCGAGCAGGCCTTCGACTACCTCGACGGCCCGGTCACCCGCCTGGCCGGCCCCGACTCGCCGGCCTCGCCGAACGCCCTCCCGCTCGAGGAGGCGTTCATGCTCTCGCCGGCGAAGATCGCCGCCGCGATCCGGACGCTGGCAGCGTACTGAGGGGCGCGAGGTCGTGGGAGGCGACAGTCGGGTGATCGAGCGACGGCGCACGTACCGCCACGGCGCCCTCGTCCTCCTCCTGGACGGCCCCGAATTCGCGCCGGTCGCACTCGCCCGGGCGACGTTCGACCCCGGCTCCGCGGCCCTGATCGGCCCCCACGTCACGCTGACTCCACCGTTCGCCGAGGCCCCGACCTCGACGACGTTCGAGCGTCTCGGGACGATCGCGGCGGCCCACCTCCCGGTGACGCTCACCATCGGTGGCGCAGCTCGGTTTCCCGGCTCGGACGTGGTCTACCTCCGCGTGGAGCCGCCCGATTCCCTTGTGAGGTTGCACGTCGAGCTCCTGGCGACGGGCCTCTTCGCCTTGTACCCGTGGGCCGGCGAGGCGTTCGTCCCTCACGCGACGATCAGCGAGTTCGGAGTGGATCCCGCCGGAGCGCAACGCGCGGCTTCATCGCTCCCCGCCGTCGAGACGGTCGCCGGGGCTCTGGCCTGGGTGGCGCCGGGAGACGACATCGCGTTCGTCACCAGGGCCCTGTTTGCCTGACGCGGGCAGGCCGCGGCGGCGGGCGGCCGCCGATCCGGCGACCGGGCTTCACGGCACGGTCGCAGCGCGGGACCGTCCCCCGTGCTGGCGCCGCCCGGATGGGCCAAACTAGGCCAGACGGGGGATCCTGCTGAACCGTGCAGTCCCCACCTGCGTACGAGTGTCGGACGCGGGAGCCCCACTCCCGCGCAGGAGGAACCGGTGGCGAAGGTCACGATGCCGCAGCTCGGCGAGAGCGTCGCCGAGGGGACGATCGGGCGTTGGCTGAAAAAGGTCGGCGACCCCGTCGAGAAGTACGAGCCGCTCGTCGAGGTGATCACCGACAAGGTGAACGCCGAGGTGCCGTCTCCCTTCGCCGGCACGCTGACCGCCATCCTTGCCGAGGAGGGGGCCACGGTGCCGAACGAGGCGCCGATCGCCGAGATCGAGCCGACCGAGGGCGCCGAGGATGCCGCCGTCGGGGCGCCCACGCCCGCCCCCGCGCAGGCGGCGGACGCCGCACCCGCGCCCGCGGCGTCCGTCGTGGCCGCGCCGCCGGCCGAGGTCGAGGCCGCTGCCCCGCGGGCCCCGGGAGGCGCCGCGCCGGCCGCTCCTCCGCCCGCCCCACCGGCCCCGCCCGCCCCGCCAGCACCCGCCGTCGGCGACGCCGACGCCCGCATGACGCCGGCCGTGCGCCGCCTCCTGCGCGAGCACGACCTGGCCCCCGAGCAGGTGCGCGGGACCGGCGCCGGCGGCCGCGTGACCCGCGACGACGTGCTCGCGCTGGTCGAGGCGATGCGGACGGGCTCGCCGATCGACCACCCCGGCATCAGCTCCCGCCGCCCCGGCGGCGGCCGCGCCCGCTGCGCCAGCCCCCGCCACCTCCGCTCCCGCGGCCGGCGCGCAGGTCGTCTTCCCGGCCGGCGTCGACGAGGTCGTCGTGCCGATGACCCAGATGCGGAAGGGGATCGCGGCCCAGATGACGCGGGCCCTCCAGGTGCCCCACGCCTACGTCCACGTCGAGATCGACGCGACGAACCTCGTCCGCCTCCGCGAGTCGGCCAAGCGCGACTACCAGGCGCGCGAGGGCATCTCGCTGAGCTTCGTGCCCTTCGTCATGAAGGCGGCCGTCGAGGCCCTCAGGAAGAACCCGACCTTCAACGCCACCTGGACCGAGCAGGGCCTCGTGGCGAAGCGGCGGATCAACATGGGCGTCGCCGTCGCCGTCGACGACGGCCTGATCGTCCCGGTCGTCCGCGACGTCGACCAGCTCTCGATCAGCGGCATCAACCGGGCCATCGCCGACGTCGCAGCCCGGGCCCGGGCGAAGAAGCTGCGCATCGACGACTTCGGCGGCGGCACGTTCACCGTCGACAACACCGGCTGGTTCGGCAGCAATCTCACGATGCCGATCATCAACGTGCCCGAGGTCGCGATCCTGACGATGGAGGCGATCACGAAGCGCGCGGTGGTCGTCGAGACCCCGCAGGGCGACGTCATCGCGATCCGGCCGGTCATGAACATGGTCATCGGGATCGACCACCGGGCGAACGACGGGGCCCAGGCCGGCTACTTCCTGCGGGACGTCAAGGCCTGGCTCGAGGGCGTCGGCCCCGACACGGCGATCTACTAGGAGGTCGGGTGACGGACGCGACGGACCCCACCGGCGAGAGCGTCCCGCCGAACCACCACGGCCGACCGTCGATCGCCGACCGGGCCGCCAAGCGCGACCAGCTGTACGCCGGTGGGCGCGATCGCTACGGCGCCCTCCTGCGCAGCCTCCAGGCCGGCCACGAGCTGCCGATCTACCGGCGGGCCGGCCGGATCACGCTCGACTGGCACCCGATCCTGTGGACCCTCGTGAAGGTCGCGATCGTCGTCGCCTTCGCGTATCTCGCCGTCCGGGCGGGGACCCAGTGGTGGCGCGAGAGCCGTGTCGACACGTGGAGCGGGCCCACGGCCACCGTCCAGTCGGGCGTCCGCCTCGCCGGCTGCGCGGTCGTCGACGCAATCCGGGTCGACGAGTTCCCCTCCTGGGTGACGTTCGACGGCAGCGTCTACCGCTACACCGGCCTGAAGCGGCCCTACGTCGGCCCCGAGACGCCCGGCTACACCCCGACGGAGTACGAGAACGGGGCGATGCGCCTCGTGCTGATGGAGAACACGCCGGCAGGCCGCGCGCGCGACGCGATCATGATCTGGCTCGACGGCGCCCTGGCCGGGATCGAGTACGCCCGGACCGACTGCCCGGTCCCGCAGGCCGCCCGGCCGTAGACTGGCGTCATGGCACGCGAGCTTCCCGTCCTCGTCGCCGGCGGCGCCCCGCCCGCGCGCCGCCACCCCGACTGGCTGAAGGCGACGATGCCGGCCGGCGAGGCCGTCCGCGACCTGCGCGTGCTCCTTCGCGGCCTCGACCTCAACACGGTCTGCGAGGAGGCCCGCTGCCCGAACCTCGGGGAGTGCTGGGACCAGCGCACCGCCACGGTGATGATCCTCGGCGACGTCTGTACCCGCGCCTGCGGCTTCTGCGCGATCAAGACCGGCCGCCCGACGTGGTTCGATCCCGACGAGCCGCGGCGCGTCGCGGAGGCGGTCGCCGCGATGGGCCTGGAGCACGTCGTCGTCACCTCGGTCGCCCGCGACGACCTTCCCGACGGAGGGGCATCGGTCTTCGCCGCCACGATCCGCCAGCTGCGCGAGCGCTGCCCCGACATGGGCGTCGAGGTCCTCATCCCCGACTTCGACGGCGACGCCGCCGCGCTCCGGGTGGTCATGGAGGCGGGGCCGGACATCCTCAACCACAACGTGGAAACGGTCGAGCGACTCCAGAAGCCGGTCCGGAAGCGCGCCCGCTACGACCGCAGCCTCGGCGTGCTTGCCCAGGCGAAGTCCGACGCCCGCGACCTCGGCCTCGCGGTCCACACGAAGAGCTCGATCATGGTCGGCCTCGGCGAGGAGCGCGACGAGCTGCTCACGACGTTCCGCGACCTGCGGTCGGTCGACTGCGACATCCTGACGGTCGGGCAGTACCTCCGGCCGACGATGGACCATCTCCCGCTCGTCCGCTACTACCACCCCGACGAGTTCGCCGACCTCCGCGAAGAGGCCCTCGCGATGGGCTTTCGCCACGTCGAGTCCGGGCCGCTCGTCCGCTCCAGCTACCACGCCCGCGACCAGGTCCCGGGCGCCGAGCTGCGCGCCCTCCGCCGGCGGGCGACCGTCGGCCCCGACGGGCGCATCGTCCCCGGCGCGACCGCGTAGCACGCCGATGACCCGCCAGCTGCCCCGCAAGGTCCCCCTCGCCGAGCTCCACTGCCACCTCGGCGGGGCGGTCACGCCGGCGATCATGTGGGGCATTGCCCACCAGCAGGGGATCCGGCTCCCGACGAAGGACTACTGGGAGTTCCGCGACATGATCACGGTCTCGCCGACGCGGGGCCGCTCGTTCGACGGCTACCTCGAGCTCTTCCACTGGACCGAGCTCATCCAGTCGAGCCCGCTGGCCGTCGAGCGCGCGATCTACGAGGTCGTCGGCGGCGCGTACCGCAAGAACAACGTCACGACGATGGAGCTCCGCTTCAACCCGATGAAGCGGAACCGCGGCGGCGAGCAGGACCTCGACCACATCATCGCGGCGGCGCTGCGGGGGATGGACCGGGCCGTCCTCGAGTACCCGGTCAAGCCGGGCCTCATCTTCTGCCTCGACCGCGCCTTCCCGTACCGACCTCAACGAGATCATCGCCGAGAAGGCGATCGCCTGGCGCGACCGGGGCGTCGTCGGCATCGACATCGCCGGCCCCGAGTCGAACGGCTTTCGCGTCAAGGACTACCGCCGCCTCTTCCGCCGAGGCACGCCGGCATCGCCTTGGGCATCACCGTCCACACCGGCGAGTCGGGACCGGTCGAGGAGATCGCCGAGGTCATCGAGCAGCTGGAGCCCGACCGGATCGGCCACGGCGTGAAGGCGGCCTACGACCCGCGGACGATCGGCGATGATCCGCGAGCGGGGGATCGTCCTCGAGGTCTGCCCGACCTCGAACCTCAACACGCGCGTCGTCTCCGGGCTGGGACGAGTTCCGCTGGATCTTCGACACGTTCCGCCGCAACGAGATCCGCTTCACGATCAACACCGACGGCCCGGAGATGCTCAAGACCTACATCCGCGACGAGCTGGCGACGCTCGGGCGGCTCGGGATCCTCACCCTCGACGAGCAGCTGGAGGTTGCCCGCACGGCGCTGCAGGCCTCCTTCATCCCGAACGTCAGCGACGTCCCCCTGCCGCGCCTCGTGCCGGCCGCCCGGCAGGTGGTCGAGCGCGAGGAGGCGTAGGGCCTCAGGCCTCGCGCGGCTCGATCAGGTACGAGCAGCAGCGGTCGCCCGTCGCGATGTGCGACGTGCGGACGACCCGTGCGTCGAGGACCTCCTCGAAGAGCTCGAGCTCCGCCCGGCAGGCGGCCGGGTGGCCGGCGGCAGCGCCGAGGATCGCGCAGTTGTGCTCGCGCAGCTCGAGCGAGCCGCCGTTGGCCGGCGCGGTCTCGGCCCGACAGAGGTAGCCGGCCTCGTCCTGGACGACGGCAAGCTCGCGGACCTTGTCGGCGAGCGTCGGCTCGGGGCCGAGGCGCTCAGCGAAGCGGACCGCGATGCGGTCGCGGAGGAGCCGCCGCCGGGCCTGGAAGACCTCCTCGACCAGGGCGTCGCCGCCCACCTCCACGATCGACTCGAGGAGGGTCGTCGCCAGGCCGTCCCAGTTCGCCGGCAGGCTGCGCTGGGCCGCGGCCGTGATGTCGTAGACGTGGCGCGGCCGGCCGACGCCGTGGCGGAGCGCCTGGCGGGCGACGAACCCGGCGGCCTCGAGCTCCCGGAGGCGCTGCAGCGTGCTCGTCCGGCTCATCCCGATCCGCCCGGCGATCGCGTCGGGCCCCGCAGCCCCGCCCTCGCGAAGGGCGAGGAGGATCGCCCGCCCGTGGGCGTCGTCGGGCGCGTGGCCGTTGCGATGGCCGTTGTGGTGGCCGTTCGGCCGGGCGCCGGGCGCCTCGGACGCGTCGGCCGGGCGGCTGCCCGGGCCGGCCGGGCTGGTGCCCGGCTCGGCCGCTGCCGCGCCGCCGACGGGTTGCGAGGTGATGCCGGGGTCGCTCACGGGCCGAAGGCTAGCATCGGTCGCGTTCAGCCGCCGACGGCGGCCCGCTCGAGCGCGTCCCGCAGGGCTCGCTCGAAGTCGCCGGCCCACGGCCCGGGACCCGCGAAGACGTACGGGGGCGCATCGATCGCGGCGTAGTCGGCCGGATCCACGACGTAGGAGCGGGCGCACAGGTCGACGAACGGCCGCAGCTCCTGGAAGACGTCCACGTTCTTGAAGGCGTACAGGTGAACGCGGGTCGGGTCCGCCTGGTCGAGGCCGGAGGCGTCGAACGACAGCGCCGTCCGGGCGAGCCGCTGGTCGTCGCAGCCGGGATCACCGGCCACCACGTTCGACACCTTCACCCCGACGCGGGCCAGCTCCTCGACGATCCCGGCGAAATCCGTGGCGGTCGGCTTGGGCGTCTGGGGCGTGAACGCGGCGCAGCCGCCGACGACCACGGCGAGGGCAAGGGTGACGGCGACGAGACCGACGGGCCGTCGTCGCGCACGGGCAGGCACGCCGCGAGGCTAGCACCGGTCGGGCGGACGTGCTGTCGGCCGCGCGGCCGGGGAGTCGCGCCGCGCCACCGCGTCGCCAATCCGCCGCCGCGGCCCTTGCCCGGGATCAGCCGCGGACTTGCCCGGGACCGGCTATCGCCGCGGCCCCGGCGTGGGATCCGCTACCGCCGGGCCCGCCGCTTTGCGTCGCGGAGGCGGGCCAGCGTGTCCGCCGGCTCGTTCGCGGCCCCGCCGGGCGGCTCCTTGGCCCGGGCAGCGGCCGGCGCAGGGGCGTCAGCGGCCGCGTGGGTGGCGGGCCCCGCGGGGGCGGCAGGCGCCGAGGCGCTCGCAGGCTCCAGGCCCGCGGCCTGCGGCTCGCTCGCGGCTTCCCGCCGAAGCGCCGCCCGCGCCGTCTCGCCGCCGGCCCGGTCACGGGCCGCGAGCATGCCCGCCACCGGGACCGGCCGGGCGGCCACCCGCCCGCGTCGGGCCGGGATCGCGCGGACCCAGGCGCCGGCCATCGCCAGGTCGTGGCGGGTGACCTGCACGCGCCGCAGGAAGACGTCGAGCGGCCACAGCAGCAGCGCGAGGACCAGCAGCCAGGGCCAGAGCGGCGTCTCCCCGGCCGTCGTGCCGAGGTCGTGCAGCCAGGCGTCGGCGGCCGTCTCGACGGGCCGTCCCCCGGTGGCGTCGCGGATTGCCGCCAGGAGCGGCTCGTTCGTCCCGAGGAGCCGGTACTCCGCCGGCGTCGGCGCCACGAGCCCGAGCGTCCGGCCGACCGCCGCCGCGCCGGCCAGCGTCTGCGTGACGCGGAGCGTGTAGGCGCCGGCGGTCAGCTCCCCGATCCGCGCCTCGTACACGCCGGGAGCCACCTGCGCGAGGTCGACCAATGTCTGCTCGAGCGCGGGGTCGACCATGACCACGCTCGTCGCGTAGAAGTCGCGCGGCGAGCCGTCGGGCCCGACGCTTTCGACGCGCAGCGTCGTCCCGCCCGGCGTCGTCACGAAGCGGGCCTCGATGCCGCCCGACTCCTCGCCGGGGAACGTCCAGGCCACGAGCTGGCCGAAGAAGCGGCTGAAGCCGTCCCAGCGCGACCCAGTTGCGGGCCCAGCGGCCGGTCGCGTCCGAGGTCCACGCCGCCGCTCGCCCGAGGCCGTACTGCCACTGGGCGAGCACCGGGTCCGAGCGGCCCGACACCAGGACCGGCGTTGCCGCCGCCTTGACCGTGGTGCCGTTGTAGCCGAGGAGCGCGGGGAACCCGGCGTCGAGGCCGCGGATGATCGGCGAGGACGCGGTGATCGCCGGGAAGAAGCGCTCCTCCACGATCTGCTGGCCGGAGACCTCCTGCGTCTCCTTCAGGAAGATGTCGGGGATCGCCGCGGGGTTGACGGCGTCGTAGAAGCGGCCCCCGCCCCGGGTGGCGAGGTCCTGGAGGAACGGGTTCGAGCCGCCGCCCGCGCCAACCGTGGACAGGGTGATCCCCGCGGCCTTCATGCGCGCCAGGATCGCGTCGTACTGGCCGGAGGTCGACCAGCCGTCGGTCAGGAGGATGAGGTGGCGTCGGGTCGCCTTCGCCTCCTCGAGCGCCTCCACCCCCGCCTCGACGCCGGCGTAGATGTTCGTCTGGCCGTCGGCCTGGATCCCGCCGAGGCGGTCCTGCAGGTCGGTGACGGAGCCGAGCGGCGAACGCCGGACGACCCAGCTCGCCCGCTCGTTGAAGGCGACCACGCCGAGCTCGTCGGTCTCCTGGAGAGCGGCCGCGGCCCGCAGGATGGCCTCCTTGCCGATGTCGACCTTGCGGACGCCGGTGAGCTGGACGGCCTGGTCGCGGTTGAACGTGTTGCAGTGGCAGGCGGCCATCGAGCCGGACTGGTCGATCACGACGACGAGCGCGACGTCGGGCTGCTTCTCGCGGTCACGGACGCGCATCTCGACGGGGAGCGCGGCCTCCAGCGGGGTGTCGCGGTATCCGCCGGCGCCGTAGCTGCGGGGCCCGCCGACCATGACGAGCCCCTTCCCGAAGTCGCGGGTGACGGACTGGAGCGCCTCGAGCTGGCGGTCGGTGAAGCGGATGCGCGGCACGTCGACGAGGACGATGCTGTCGAAGCCGGACAGCGTGGCGGTGTCGTCCGGGACGAGCTCGGGGACGAGGGTCACGACCTCGCCTTCGCGGGTCTCGAGGGCGGCGACGAGGTCCGCGGCCACTGCCTCGTCGCCGGGGACGACGAGAACCCGCGGCGGGCCGGAGACGAGCGTCGCCGCGTCGGCCCTGTTGTTCTGGGGGAACGTGTCCTTGCCGGCCTCGACGACGGCCCGGAAGACGTGGAACCCGGCGCCCTTCGGGGAGGCGCGGAAGACCACCCGGGTCACGCCTGCGTCGAGCGTCGTCCGCTCGGTGGCCGCGAGCGTCCCGTCGGCGTAGAGCCGGATCGTGGCCGGCTGGGCCGCCGTCGAACGGACCTCGACCGCGATCTCGAGCTCCTCGCCGAGCCGGGAGGTCGTGGGGACCGAGATCCGGTCGACGAGCACCTCGTCGGCGCCGCCGAGCCCGATCGTGCGGGTGGTCACCTGGATGCCGCGGGCCCCGGCGCGAGCCGCCTCGACCTGGCCGCTGCCCGTCGTGTCGTTGCCGTCCGACAGGAGGACGATCCGTTGCTGCGTCGCGTCGGGGAAGAGGGCGGCGGCCAGGCGGAGCGCGGCCCCGATGTCGGTCGCGCCGCGGACCGGCGTGGACGCGATCCGGTCGAGCTCCGACAGCTCCGCCGGCAGGCGCTCGACAAGCGCGTCCCTCCCGAATGCGACCACGCCGGCCACGTCGCCGTCGGGCCGCTCCTCGAGCGCCTCCCGGACGAAGGCGAGGGCCTCGGCGCGCCCGCCGTTGCCCACCGAATCGGAGAGGTCGACGACGAAGACGGTGGCCAGGCGGTCGGCCGGCAGCACGACCGCGACGCCGGCCAGGGCGGCGACGAGCGCGGCGATCATCACCGACCGGACGAGGAGCGCCAGGCGTGCCCGGCTGTCGCCCAGCCCGCCGTGGGCGAGCCACTGGAGACCCGCGACCGCGGCGACGAGGAGCGGGACGAGCAGGAGCAGGAGCGGCGCGGTCGCGGTCACGCCCATCAGCCGGCCCTGCCCGGTGGCGCCGCTGCCGAGGATGGGCGGCCGGCCGTCGGCCCCCCCGGTCGGCCCCCCGGCCCGGTCGTTGGCCCCGT
This sequence comes from uncultured Chloroflexia bacterium, assembly GCA_963736545.1. Lineage (GTDB taxonomy): Bacteria > Chloroflexota > Limnocylindria > Limnocylindrales > CSP1-4 > CTSoil-043. The sequence continues at coordinate 892,428 of CAVTPA010000001.1, read as the reverse complement.
CCCCGCCGGCTCCCGCCCGAGGCGGACCGCGCAGCCAGCGCCGCCCGCGGACGACGGCGTCACGCTGGAAGACCAGGGCCTCGAGCAGCAGGAACGCGAGGGCGATGGCGGCGAGCGGCACCCACAGGTCCTCGCGGGCCGGCGGCCGGTCGTCGCCGGCCCCGCCGGCGCTCCCGTTGCCCGGGTCGGCGCCGAGCCGTTCGAGGGCCGCGGCGGAGCCGGGGGCGATCGTCGACTCGCCGACGTCGAACAGGTCGACGGCGAACTGGACGGGCGCGTTCGGGTCGACGAGGACGGGCGTCGCCGAAGCGCCGGGCTCGGCCGTCGGGGGTGGCGTCGACGGCGACGCCCCGGGCGACGTCCCCGGTGATGCGCCCGGCGAGCTCCCCGGCCCCGGGCTCGACTCGGGCATGCCGACCGGGACCACCGTGTACACGCCGAGTTGATCCGTGGCCGCGAGGGTCGCGGTTGCGCCCCCGACGACGGCCGGCGCGAGGTCGAGGGTCGTCCCGTCCGGTCGCGTGACCTGCAGGCCGGTCGCGCCGGCCGGGATCGCGAGGCTCACGAGCGCGCCCGGGGCGACGGCGGTCGACGGTGCCCGCGACGCGCCGACGAGCTCGCCGACGAGGTTGCTGACGAGGATCGGGAACGCGACCTGGAGCGGGAGGTCGGAGCGACGCGGCTCGAAGGCGAGGACGCCGGTGGGCACGCCCTCGCGGGAGCCGGTGTAGAGGAGCGGGTCGCCGGCCGCCGTCGGGATGACCGTCCGGCCCCAGTCGGGCAGCGTGAGGCGTCGTGCCTCGGCGACGTGGAGGGTCGTGAGGTCCACGTAGCGGAGGAGCGGCTCGTCGGGCGCGGCGCGCCCCAGTGCGGGGTCGGTCACGGTTCCGGTCACGGTCCCGAGCGGGCTCGTCCGCGGCGGCGCGATCGCGAGGGTGGGCACACGCGGGAGCTCGGCCGGGAGGGTGGCGTCGAAGATGACGAGGTCGAAGAGCTCGGGCTTCGTTCCCGGGCCGTAGTCGCCCGGCTTCACCCCGTACAGCTCGGCGTTGGGCAGGAAGCTGAGCGCCGTCTCGAGGTAGGGGTCGCCCTCGCCGACGAGGAGGATCCGCAGGAGCCGATCGGGCGGCACGATCGCCCACGCGCGGTCGTCGAGCGCCAGCTGGTCGTCGCCGGCCAGGCGCACCTCGAGGACGCGGACGTCGAGCGGGATGTCGTCGATCGCGATGTCGGCCTGCGTGACCGGGTCGATGAAGAGGTCGCGGGCCTCGAGGAGCCGGCCGTCGCCGAGCAGCTCGACGCGCTCGTTCGCGGGCTCGAGGTCGAGGTTGGCGACGGAGATGAGGACGGACCGGGTCACCGCCGTCGGGGCGCTCCGAACGCCGAACGCCACGATCGCCTGGTTCGCCCGCTCGCGACCCACCTGGAGGACGGTCACCGGGGCCGCGACGCGCAGGTCGTCCGGCGGCGTGAACGCGGCATCGGTGGCGATGAGCACCTGCGCGTCGCCAGCCCGGGCGGCCAGTGCCGAGGCGAGTGCGAGCGCCTCGGCAAGGTCGGCGCCGGCGGGAGTCGCCTCGATCCCGGCGAGCGCCGCCCGGACCCGGCCCAGGTCGGCGGTCGCGTTGGCGACGACGCGCGGCGTCGCCCCGGCCGCCACGACGCTGACCCGGCCGCCGGCCGGCAGGTCGCGCAAGGGCGTCGAGCGCCAGCGCCTTCGCCGCCTCGAGGCGCGAGGGCGACACGTCGGTCGCCGCCATGCTGGCCGAGGCGTCCACGACGATCACGAGGTCGCGGGCGAGGGTTGCCGGGCGCTCCAGGAACGGCTGCGCCGCCAGGAGCGCGAGGAGGAGGACGAGGAGCAGCTGCAGGAGGAGCAGGAACGACCGGCGCAGCCGCTGCCATGGTGCGTTCGCCTGCAGATCCTCGCCGAAGCGTTGCCAGAGGAGGGTGGAGCCGACGGTCCGCTCGGTGCGGCGGAGCTTGAGCATCCAGAAGGCGACGACGAGGGGGAGGAAGGCGAGCCCCAGGAGTGCCAGCGGCGCGGCGAACGGCATGGGCGCGCTCCTACCCGACCACGCGCCGGCGACGCAGCTCCGCGAACACGAGGTCGGCGAGCGGGACGTCGGAGGTGAGCGGCACGTAGGCGATCCGCCGCTTCGCGGCGAGCGTGGCCAGGTCGGCCCGCCAGGCTTCCACCCGCGCGGCGTAGCGCTCCCGGGCGGCGAGGTCGAGGGTCACGTCGACGGTTGCGCCGGACTCCGCGTCGACGAGGCGAAGGTCGCCCTCGAGGGTCGGGGCCAGCTCGTCGGGGGCGAGCACGTGGAGGACGATGACCTCGGAGCCGGTCCCGGCGAGGTCGCGGAGGGCGCGCTCGGCCCCCGGATCGAGAAGGTCGGAGAGGAGCACGAGGACGCCGCGCCCCGACACCTGGGCGAGGGCGTGGCGACAGGCCGCGACGAGGTCGGTCACGCCGTCCGCCGGCTGGATCGCCGAAAGCTCGGCGAGGAGGCGGAACGCGCGGCCGGAGCCCCGCAGCGCGGCCCGACGGCGGCCCGTCCGCCCGGCCAGCGAGGCCAGGACGACCCGGTCCTCGGCCGCCAGGGCGATGTACCCGAGCGCGGCCGCGGCGCGCTTGGCGAACACGAGCTTGTCCGGCGCCCCGTGCGCCATCGAGGCTGACCCGTCGACGAGCAGCGTGACGGTGAGGTCCTCCTCCTCGATGAACAGCTTCACGAGCAGCTTCTCGAGGCGCGCGTAGACGTTCCAGTCGAGCTGGCGGAGGTCGTCGCCGAGCGAGTAGTCGCGGTAGTCGGCGAACTCGACCGACTGGCCCCGCTTGACGCTGCGCCGGCCGCCCTTGAGCCCGCCGCGGACCGGTCGCTTGACGAGGACGGCGAGGCGCTCGAGCCGCCGCAGGAACTCCTCGTCGAAGACCGTGGGGTCGACGTCCGACGGCAGGAACGCCGCCCGTCCCGCCTGACCTCCACCGGCCGCGGGGCGCGAGATCGGAGCATCCGAGTTCGCGCCCCCGGGGGGCGGCGACATGCCCAGGTTCTGCTCCACGGGTGCGCGGGCCGGGCCGCTACTCGACGGCCGGCGGGGAGACGCTGTCGAGGATCGTCCGGACGATCGCGTCGGCGGTGATCCCTTCGGCCTCGCCCTCGAAGTTGAGGATCACCCGGTGGCGCAGGGCCGGCATGGCGACGGCGCGCAGGTCGTCCACCGCGACGTTGAAGCGCCCGTCGAGCAGCGCCCGAACCTTCGCCCCGGCCACGAGCGCCTGGGCGCCCCGCGGCGATCCGCCGTAGCGGACGTACTCGCGGACGATCTCCGGCGCGCGTGGCTGGTCGGGATGCGTCGCTGCCAGCAGGGCGACCGCGTAGGCGGTCACGTGCGGGGCGATCGGCACGGCCCGCGCCAGCTGCTGCATCGCGAGGACCTCGGACGCGCCGGCTGCCACGGACGCCTCCGGACGGTCCGAGCCGGTCGTTCGCTGCAGGATCAGCGCCATGTCCTGCTCGTTCGGGAACGGGACGTGCACCTTGAACATGAAGCGGTCGAGCTGTGCCTCGGGGAGCGGGTACGTCCCCTCCATCTCGAGCGGGTTCTGCGTGGCCAGCACGAAGAACGGCTCCTCGAGCCGATACCGCGCCCGCGCCACCGAGACCTGGTGCTCCTGCATCGCCTCGAGCAGCGCGGACTGCGTCTTGGGGGTCGCCCGGTTGATCTCGTCGGCGAGGACGAGGTTGGCGAACACGGGACCCTGCTGGAAGCGGAAGACGCGGCTGCCGCCCTCCTCGACGAGGATGTTCGTGCCGGTGATGTCGGCGGGCATGAGGTCGGGGGTGAACTGGATCCGGTTGAACGAGCAGTCGACGACGTCGGCGATCGTGCGGACGAGCAGCGTCTTGCCGAGCCCCGGTACACCCTCGAGGAGCGCGTGGCCGCCGGCGAGGAGCGTGATGAGCGTCTGGCGGACGAGGTCGGCCTGGCCGACGATGACGCGGCCCACCTCGGCCTCGATCGTCCGGGCGAGCTCGACGAAGCGATCGGCGTCGAGCGCGGCGTCGGGTGTCGGCGGGCTCGCGCCGTCGGCGACGGCCGCGGCCGACAGGGTGGGGGACTGGTCCATCACTGTGCCTCCTGGCCGGTGGGATCGAGGGCGCTGAAGTAGTCGCGGACGAAGTCCTTGACCGCGATCGGGACGTAGCTCCGGTCGAGGCTCGTCTGCGCATAGCGGTAGAAGTCGCCGAAGACGTCCGCGTACGGCACGAGCGCCGGGTTCGTGGTGCCGCCGCCGGTGCCGGTGCCGGGCTGGACCTGGCCGCCGTCGCCGCCGCTGCCGGCGACGTAGGTGGGGTCGCCCGGCCGGCCGACGCGGTCGAACGGCGCATAGACGGAACCCTGGTCGGCGGGCTCGCCGGCCGGCCGATTGGGATTGACGGGACCCCGGGCCGTGCCGGAGCCCGTGCCGCTGCCGAGATAGCGGGCGTTCGACCCCCCGCCACCGATCGACCCCTGGCCCTGGCCTTGCCCTTGCCCCTGGCCGGACCCCTGTCCCTGCCCGGAGCCTTGACCCTGGCCCTGCCCGGAGCCTTGCCCCTGGCCCTGCCCCTGGCCGGATCCCTGGCCCTGCCCTTGACCTTGACCCTGGCCCTGCGACCTTGCCCCTGGCCCTGCCCCTGGCCGGATCCCTGGCCCTGCCCTTGACCTTGACCCTGGCCCGGATCGCCGGAGGCGCCCGGCTGGCCCTGCCCCTGGCCCGGCTGGCCCTGCCCCTGGCCCGGCTGGCCCTGCTGGCCGGCGGTCGGATCGCCCTGGCGGCCGGCATCGGCGAGACGTCGCCGCGCGTCCTGGAGCTGCGACGCGGCCCCGCCCAGGTCGCGGTTCGTGGCCACGCGGTCCTCGGCCCCGCGAAGGGCGTCGCCGAGCCTCCGGAGCGCATCCGCGGCGGCCGCGGCGTCGCCGCGCGCCAGGGCGTTCGTTGCGTCGCGGAGGGCGGCGTCGGCGCCTGATCCCGCCTGCCCGGCGGCGCCCTGGAGCGCTGCGAGCGTCTGGCCGAGCCGCGCGAGCTCGTCGCTCGTCCTGGTGTCGAGCTCGTCGGCGAGGCGTTCGAGGTCCTGTTCGGCTTCCTCGGGGTCGCCGCCAGCGTTCGCCCGCGCCTCGCCGGTGGCAGCACGCGAGAGCCCCCGGCTGAGCGACGCGAGCGCCGCCGCCCGCTCCTCGTTGGAGGGGTCGAGCTGCTCCCGGACGGAGGCCTCCACTGCCCCAAGTCTGGCCAGGTTGCGGTCGAGGGCGCCCGGGTCGTCGCGGAGGTTCCGGGCGAGCTCGCGCAGGTCCTGCGCCAGCCGCGATCGCGGGTCCGTCGGCGTCCGTCCGGCGCGTTCGAGGTCCTCTGCGACCTGGTCGATCCGCTCGGCGGTCGCGGCGGCCTCGTCCCGCACGGCACGGTCGCGGGCGATCTGCTGGTCCATGCCGTTGGGGATGAGCGCGAGGGGCGCCAGGAGCGCGAGCGCGACGAGGGCGACGAGCGCCGGCCGGCGCGCCAGCCGCGGCCGGAACGTGCCCGACGGGACGTGTGCCAGCGCCGCGAGCGCATCGCGACGCTGACGCGCGACGAAGGCGTCGTGCGCGGCGGCGTCGGGGTCGGCCCCGTGGGGCGGCTCTGCGGCGAAGGCGAGCGCGCTCCCGACCCGGTCCGCGAGGCCGGCCTCGGCGTCGACGGCGAGGGCCGCTTCCCCGAGCGACGGCCGGGCGTGCAGCACGGCCACGATGAGGCCCGCGCCAACCACGACGGGGACCGCGGCGAGGAAGGCCGCCAGCGTCTCGATCGGGACGACCCGGGCGACGGCAAGCAGCGCCGCCCACGCAACGGCGGCGATCGCGAGCGCCCACCAGCCCCGCCGTGCGGCCCGTCGCAGCCAGAGTCGCGCGCGCTGCCGCTGGAGCCCGGCCCGCAGGGTCTGCAGCTCCCCGTCGGCGGGGACGGGATCGGGGGGCGGCGCGGCGCGGCCGGACCGCGGTCCGGCGCCGCGGGCGAGCGGGATGCTCATGGCCGTGACTCCCTGCGGGACCAGCGACGGAAGATCCGCCAGCGACGCGTCGGGCCGACGAACTGGACGGAGGCCAGGACGAGGACGAGGGACGTCACGAGCCAGGCCGCGGCCGATCGGGGCCAGTAGGCGTCCCGAGTGGAGGTCGAGACGAATGGCTCGGCCGCGGCGACGGCCGCCGGCCTGACGAACACCAGCGCGCCGTCCACGACGGCCTCGTTCTCGGCCAGCCCATCCTTCACGTCGTCGACCATCGGCGGAGGAACCTCTCCGGGCTTGCCGCTCGTCACGCCGGGCGACCTGCCGGTGACCGAGGCGATCGCCAGGCAGCTCTGGGAGTAGGGGTTGACGTCCGAGCCGCAGATGACGTCGGCCGCGGCCACGAACGGGTTGAAGAGGACGAGCACGTCGGGAGGCCACGGAACCGGGTGACCGGCGGCGACGGTGTCGGAGCTCTCCTCCACATCGGGCGGGGCGACATCCCGGACGACGTTGGTGGCGACCTGGGGGCTCCCGTACAGGGCGAACTCGAGCACGAGGCCGAACCCGGTGCCTGCCGTCAGCAGGAGGACCGCGACGAACGTCAGGACGGTCGCGTTCTGGGTGCGCTTCGTCAGGCTCGAGATGAAGAGGCCGACGCAGCCGAACCCCATTGCCGTGACGAAGACGACGAGGTAGCCGCGCAGGACGTCCTCGGGGGCCACGCCACCGAACAGGAAGACGAGGGCCGTGAGCGGGATGCTCGCGACGATGAGGATGGCGACGAAGGCGGCTGCGGCCAGCAGCTTGCCGAGGACGATGCCGAGCGTGCTGACCGGCGTCGCGTTGAGCATGTCGAGCGTCTGCTTCTCCCGCTCGAGGCTGATCGCGCCGGACGTCACCGCGGGCGCGAGGAAGACGACGAGGAGCACCTGCAGGAAGAGCAGCGTCGCGAAGATGGCCTGCCCGACCTGCGCCGACACGTACGGGTTGCCGCCGCCGAACGCGGACTGCGGCGTCAGGACGTCGCGTTGCGCGGTGTACACGATCAGCGCGACCACCGCGAGCAGGGCGAGGTAGATCGTGATCGCGACGAAGGCCCGCGGGCCGCGGACACGACCACGCAGCTCCTTGGTCGCTACCGCCCCGATGCTCGTCAGCAGGCCGGCCGCTCGGGCGCGCATCACGCCACCTCCGCAGGTCGGTCGCCCGTGACCTGGAGGAACAGCTCCTCGAGGTCGCTCGCGGCGTGGGCGAACGAGGCGACCCGCACGCCGGCGCCCACGGCGCCTGCCAGCAGCGTCGCAGCGGCCTCGTCGTCGCCGGCGAAGCCGATCTCGACGAGACCGTCGCCGACCACCTCGGCTGAGGCGACTCCGGGCGCGGCCGCGAAATGCGTGCGTGCCTCGGCCACGGCCGCGTCGTCGCCGACCACGCGGACGCGCAGGACGGCACCGACGCGGAGGCGGGCCTCGATCTCCGCCATCGTGCCCTGGGCGAGGACCCTGCCCCCGTCGATGATCGCGAGGCTCGTGCACAGCTCCTCGAGCTCGGGGAGGATGTGGCTGCTGATGAGCACCGTCTTGCCGAGCGAGCGAAGCTCCCGGAGCAGCTCGCGAAGCTCCATCCGGGCGCGCGGGTCGAGCCCCGACGCGGGCTCGTCGAGGACCAGGACGGCAGGATCGTGGACGAGCGCGTGGGCGAGGCAGAGCCGCTGCTGCATGCCCCGCGACAGCGTCGCGACGTACGCGTCGCGCTTGGCCGCGAGGTCGACGAGCTCGAGGAGGTCGCCGATCATCCGCCGCCGGCGGTCGGCGGCGAGCCCATGGCAGCGGCCGAAGAAGTCCAGGTACTCCCAGACCTTCATGTCGTCGTACACGCCGAAGCTGTCCGGCATGTAGCCGACGACGCGTCGAACCTGCTCGGGGTTCCGCCGGACCGACGCCCCCGCGATCTCGGCATCGCCGCCCGACGGCGGCAGGAGCGTCGCGAGGATGCGCAGCGTCGTCGTCTTGCCCGCGCCGTTCGGCCCGACGAGGCCGAAGATCTCGCCGGCGCCGACGTCGAGGTCGAGACCGCCGAGGGCGAGCGTCCCGTCGTAGCGCTTCGTGAGCCCGCGCACGGCGACGATCGAGGTCATCGCATCTCCCCCTCGAGCTGGACGGCCAGCTGGAGGCCGATGACCTCCTCGCGCTCGTTCGTGAGGCGGAGCAGGACCGTTCCGGAGCCGGCGTCGACGAACCGCGCGGGATCGCGGATCTCGACAACCTTGCCGGAGGCGAGGTCGGGGACGAGGCGCCAGGCCCCCGCCTCGATGTCGAACAGCTCGATCGTCGGGAGGCCTGCCTCGCCGCCCGGCGGGGCGATCGGCTCGTCCGGGGCGGGAGCCGCCCCCGAGCCGGACGAGCCGGATGAGCCGGCGCCGGGCGCATCGCCCGGCATCGGCGTGCCGGCCGGATCCTCGTCCTCGGGCGGAGCCGGCTCGATCCCGCCGTTCGCGCCGTTGCCGACGAGCGGGACGACCATCCCCATGTTGATGCCGAGGGCGAGCCGCGTCGGGCGGAAGTCGCCGGTGACCGGGATCGGCCGGTAGGCCAGCGTGGCGGAGCCGCCGCCGATCGAGATGTTGTACGGATCCTTGTTGAAGTACTGCGCACGGGCCTCCACGAGCGAGCTCCGCACCAGGTCCGGCGTGAACACGACCCGTCCCCGGGCCGCCAGGCCGAGGGGAAGGTAATAGAGCGTCTCGCCGGTCACGCGCGGGTCGGTCCCGGCCACCTCGACCGGGATCAGCCCGGGCGCTCCCCAGGCAAGGAGGACCGGCCCGTCGGCCGGCAGCATTCCCATGTTCCCGAAGAAGGGGTCGTACGTGAGTGCGTCGACGAGCTGGCGCCGGACGTTGTCGCGGAGGAGCTCCGGGCCGACGCTGCCGTCCTCGCGCCACACCTGCTGGCCGAAGATCCGCTCCGAGAGGGCCCGTCCGAACGTGTCCGGCTCCATGCGCAGGTTCACCTCGGCGGTGCTCCCGGCGGCCAGGTCGCCGAGCACGACGACGCCCGTGCCGAGGACGACGGCGACGTTGTCGAGGGGGCGGTCGGAGGCGTTCCGGATCGTCCCGACGATCCGGTCGTCGGCGAGGCTGAGACGAGCCTCCACGCGGGGCGCGCTGACCGGGGCCTCGGCGCGAATCGACCGCATGGTGCCGTAGCCGACCTCCAGGGCGCGCACGCGGGCCGGATCGCCCTGGAGAACGTCCAGTCCCTGCGTGCCACCCTCGCCGAACCCTTCGCCGATGTACGGCGCGGAGATGAGCGCCCCTCCGGGGATGCTGACGTCGTACGTGCCGCGAGTCGGCGAGAAGACGCCGAGGTAGACCTGCGCCTGCGCGGCGTCGGTGCCCGGCGCGGCTCGCACGACGGCGAGCTGGTTCACGATCACGTCCGTGCCGCGGAGCGCCGCCCCGATCGCGAAGGCGGCAACCGCGAATCCGACGACGAGCAGCGGCATCGTCACCCACGCCCACTCCCGCCGGTCGAGGCGCCGGAGGACGAGGTAGTTCACCGGCCCGATGAGCAGGATGTAGGCGAGGAGGAGCAGGAGGAGGCCCTCGATCGGGGGGAGGGCCAGGGCCGGGAGCGTGCCGAGGAGCGAGATGACGACCCCATCGTCGCCGACCACGAGCGGTGCACGCGAGGCCCCGCGGGCGGGAACGATCGCGGCCCACAGGACGTCCACGGCGGTGCTGTCGGCGAGCCACGAGATGGTCGGGTCGAAGCCCACGAGCGTCACGGCCCCGGAGCCGGCCGACCGGTCGGCGGCGATCACCCGGTCGCCCTGGGTCGCGAGGGTCCGGGCGCCCTCGCCGGCCGACCCGGCCAGGGCGGGCAGCGCCTCCGCGCCGCGAGGGAGGGTCCCGCCGAGGAAGCCGCGGATCGCCTCCGGTTCGACGTCGATCGTTGCGGTCGGGCGGTAGGGGAGGAGCTCGTCAGGGAACCCCGCCAGGAGGCCGAGCCCGCCACTGCCGCCGAGGATCGTGAGGCGGCCGCCGCCGGCCAGCCAGGTCCGCAGCGCGGCGAGCTGCTCGACGCTGAGCTGGCCCGCGTCGACGTCCTGCCACACGAGCCGGTCGAGGGCCGACCAGGCCTCGGGGCGGTCGGGGAGGTCGGCGATGCTCAGCTGGACCACCGCCGGCACGGGCCCAGACGGGTCGCGCAGGCGGGACAGGGCGGCCGCGAGTGCCCCCGGCCGTTCGGCGACCACGCCGACGACGAGCTGGCCCGGGTCGTGGATCGCGAAGGCGACGCTGCGCCTGGCGACGACCCGTTCGTCGGCCACCAGGGCGATCTCGAGCGAGCTGCCGAAGGCCGGCGACTGGGCGTGCAGGGTGTACGCCTTGCGCGACGTCGTCGGGAGGTCGACCGGCACGGCGAAGCGGGTCCGGCCCTGGGTGCCGCCGACCATCCGGAGCTCGCCGGCGAACGGCGGCCCGTCGTTGGTGAGCTCGACCCGGATTGCCATCCACGACCCGGTCCGGACGTGGCCCTGGACCATCGCCCAGGCGTCCATCGCCATCCCGGCCGGGAGTGCCGGCGTGGGCGAGGGGCTCGCTGCCAGCGCGGTCGACGGGCCGGCCACCAGGGCGGCCAGGACGACGGCCAGCAGCAGGGCGAACTGCCCGATGCGGGCGGCGCCGGATCCGGGGGCGCGATCGTGCACGACAGCCTCACTGCACCCGCCCCGTGGGCGGCCTGCGCTGAAGACGCCCAGGGCGGCCTGAAAGTTGCGTCGGGCGCCGACCGGGATCGCCGTCCGGCGCGGTACACTCTCGCCCATCCCGCCGCGCGTCGCGCGGCCAGGCCCCCCGGACCCCAGTCCCGGTGACCCGGAGGTTGCGTGCCCGAGATCCGCGCGTTCCGTGCGCTGCGTTACAACCCGGACGTCGTGCCCGACCTGGCCAGGGTCGTTGCTCCGCCGTACGACGTGATCCCGCCCGCGCTGCGGGCCGACCTCGCGACCCGCGACCCGCGCAACGTCGTGGCGATCGAGCTCCCGGTGGCCGCGGGAGCGACCGATCCGGACGAGATGTATCGCCAGGCCGCCCGGCTCTTCCGCGAGTGGCGAACCGAGGGTGTGCTCCTCAAGGACCGCCAACCCGCGCTCTACGTCTACGAGCAGGAGTACACGCTTCCCGGCACGTCGACCCGCCGAGCTCAGCGGGGCTTCTACGGGCGGCTGCGCCTCGAGGAGTTCGGGCCCGGGGCCGGCGTCCTGCCCCACGAGCGGACGCTGAGCGGACCGAAAGAGGACCGATACAAGCTCATGCGCGCGACCGGCGCGAACTTCTCGGGGGTCATGGTCCTCTACGCGGATCCGTCGGGCGCCTCCAGCCGGATCTTCGGGGAGGCGACCGAGGCGCCGCCCGTGGCCGACGTCACCGACGACGACGGGGTCCGCCACCGCCTCTGGATGGTGCCGGAGTCCGGCCCCACCGAGACGCTCGTCGCCGGGCTCCGCGACGCGGCCGGCAGAAACCCCGTCACGATCGCCGACGGCCACCACCGCTACGAGACCGCGCTCCGGTATCGCGACGAGCGTCACCGCACGTCGCCCGACGAGACGGACCCGGCATTCGACTTCGTCCTCTCCCTGTTCATGGAGACGTCGACCGACAGCCTCCTCGTGCTCCCGACCCACCGGGTCGCCCGGTCGGTTCCGGCGGCAAGCGAGCTCGTGGCATCCGCCTCGTCGTCGGGCCTCTTCGACGTGGTGCCGGCGGATGCCGCCGCCCTCGTCGCGGCGTTCGGACCGGGCGCTCCCGGGAGCGGCGGGGCCGGCCGGATCGGCCTCTGGACGCGCGCCGGCGGGGCGGTCCTCGTCGCCCGGCGCGAGGCGTTCGGCTCCCTCCTGCCGCTCGGCGGGGAGGCGCTGCGCCGGCTCGACGTGACGCTGCTCGCCGTCGCCCTCGAGCGACTGTGCGGCATCGACCGCGGGGCGACCACGAGCGGAGGCCGCATCACCTACACGAAGGACGCCGCGGAGGCGATCGCGTGGGTCGACGCGCGGGTCGACGCCGCGGACGCCGCGTTCCTTCTCGACGGCACGCCCGTGGCCGACATCGAGGCTGTCGCCCGCGAGGGAGACGTGATGCCGCAGAAGAGCACCTACTTCTACCCGAAGCCGCTGAGCGGCCTCGTCCTCAACCCGCTCGAGTGGTGAGATGAACGACGATCCCGTCGACCGCGACTGGCCGCGCCCGCCGGCCCCGCACCCCGTGTCGCCATCCGGTGGGCGCCCCGTGCGCAAGGACGAGGTCGAGCTCGATGAGCGCGGGCTGTACATCGAGAGCTGGCTTCCCGAGCGTCGCTCGCGACGACGTCCGCTCTTCTACGTCCACGGCGAGCTGGCCGGCTCCTGGCTCTGGGAGCGCTGGCTGCGCTACTTCGCCAGCCGCGGCTGGGAGGGCCACGCCCTCAACCTCCAGAACCACTACTGGAGTCGGACGGCGGACCCCCAGGGCCTGTCCTTCGAGACGTACCTCGACGATGTCTGCGCCGGCCTGGAGCGGATCGGGCCCAACGCCGTGGCGATCGGCCACGGCATGGGCGGGCTCCTCGTCCTCAAGGCGGCCGCGGAGCGGGTGCCCGTGGCCGGGCTCGTCCTCCTGGACGCCGAGACGCCCGCCGGTCTCCGGCCTCCCGCCCGTCCCCACGAGATGCGCGACGTTCCGGCCGTCTACGGTCGTTCCGTGATCGGCTGGGACCGGCTGCCGGAGAAGCTCCAGCGCGAGAACCGGGACCTGACGCTCGACGACGTCCTCCGGATCCGGCACCTCCTCGGGGAGAAGCCGCACGAGGCCGGCCGCGCGCGGGCCGCGATTCTCGGTGGTGTCCCGGTTCGTGGGGAGCACCTCGAGGGCGTGCCAACCCTCGTGATCGGATCGGGGGTCGACGGGGCGGCTGCCGCGCTCGCGGCCGAGCGCCTCGCGGCGTGGCTGGGCGCCGAGCACGAGCAGTTCGGGGCCGCCTCCCACTACGGGCTCGTCCTCGCGGAGGAGGGGCACCGCCAGGTCGCCGACCACGTGCGGGCCTTCCTGGAGGCGCACCGCCTCTAGCCGGGCCACGCGTGCTTGTCCGGTCGGCAGGGGCTCTGGTATCCTCCTCGCCGGTCGCGGGATCTCCCGTGGTCGGCGCCGCATTCGTCTAGAGGCCTAGGACGCCGCCCTCTCAAGGCGGAGATCACCGGTTCGAATCCGGTATGCGGTACCAGCGAACGCTCCAACGCCCCCGGTCCGCGCCCCGGGGGCGTTACCTTTTCCCGGCACGCCGGGCGCGGCCTCGCCGCCCGCCGGCGCGACCCGGCGTTCGCGAACGGAGGCGAGATGCGACCCCAGGCGCCACGGCGGCTCGTGATCCTCACCGACGGGCAGTTCGGCCCCCACTCCGGCAAGACCGCGTTCGGCGTGATCCGCTACGGCCACGACGAGGTCGTGGCCGTCCTCGACTCGACGCTGGCCGGGCGCAACGTCGCCGAGTGGATCCCGGGCCACGAGATCCCGATCGTCGCCGGCCTCGAGGAGGCCCTGGACCTGCCCGGTCGGCCGCGGCCGGACGCGCTCCTGATCGGGATCGCCCCCGCGGGCGGACGCCTGCCCGAGAGCTGGCACGCCGTCCTCCACGCCGCCATCGACGCCGGACTTGAGCTCCACTCGGGCCTCCACACGTTCCTCGGCGACGACCCGGAGCTCTCCTCCGCGGCGGCCATCGCCGGGGTTCGGATCGTCGACTACCGCCGGCCGCCGGAGCGGTTCGAGACCGCGGTGGGGCGGGTCCACGGGCCGGGCAAGCGGGTCCTCCTCACCGTCGGGACCGACTGCGCGATCGGGAAGATGTCGGTCGCCCTCGAGCTGCGGAACGCCGCCCGGGCCGGCGGCGACGACGTCGCGTTCGTCCCGACCGGCCAGACCGGGATGATGATCGACGGCTGGGGCGTCGCCGTCGACCGGGTCATCAGCGACTTCCTCAACGGCACCGTCGAGTGGCTCGTGGAGGAGGGAGAGCGACTCGGCGACTGGGTCGTCGTCGAGGGGCAGGGCTCCCTCGACCATCCGGCCTACAGCGCCGTCACCCTCGGCCTCATCCACGGCGCGACGCCCCACGCGATGATCCTCGTCCACCGGGCCGGCCAGGTCGAGAAGGACTTCGGCGACGCGGAGGACCGGTCGTTCCCGATCGCCGACCTGCGTCCGTTCATCGACCTTCACGAGCGAGTCGCAGGGTCCGTGGCGCCGTCGAAGGTCGTCGCGGTCGCCGTCAACACCTCGCTCCTCGCGGACGACGGCGCGGCGCGGCGGGCCATCGACGCGATCGCCGCCGAGACGGGCCTCCCCGCCGACGACCCGGTCAGGTTCGGGGGAGCGCGCCTCTGGGCGGAGACGAAGCGGGCGGTGAACGCCCTGCCCTGGGTCGCGGCGCCCGCGGGAGCGGTGCGATGAAGCCCGGCTGGGACCTGCGCCCTCGCGTTCTCCGAATCCCGTATCGCGAACCCTTCCGGATCGCCCGTGACTCCCACGGGGCGGGCGCCGCGATGTCGACTCTGATCGTGGAGCTCCGTTCCGAGCTTCTCCCGGGACTCGTCGGCCTCGGCGAGGCGTACCCGGATGCGTACTACGGCGAGACGCTGGCGACGCTCCCGGTCGTCATGGATCACCTCCTCGAGGGGGTCGGGCCGGCCGACCTCGACGTGTCGTCGCCGGAGGCCGCCGCCGCGTCCCTCACGGCGATCGGCGCGGCGTTCGACGTCGCGATCCGCGGGCATGGGGCGGCGAAGTGCGCCCTCGACATCGCCCTCCACGACCTTGCCGGCAAGGCGACGGGGACACCGGTGCATCGCCTTCTCGGGCTGTCGGCCGACATCCCGCCGACGGATTTCACGCTCGGCCTCGACGAGCCGTCGGTCGTCGCCGAGCGCGCGCTGCGGGCGGCACGCTTCCCGGCCCTCAAGATCAAGGTCGGCGGGCCCGCCGACCTGGCCACCCTCGAGGCGGTACGGGCGGTCTACACGGGACCGCTGCGCGTGGACGCCAACACCGGCTGGACGCCGGAGACCGCGGCGTCGCTCCTGCCCGGTCTCGTCGACCTGGGCGTGGAGCTGATCGAGCAGCCGTTCCCGCCGCGCCGGTACGACTGGCTCCTCGACCTCCAGTCGGCGTCGCCGCTGCCGATCGTCGCCGACGAGAGCGCCGTCATCATCGAGGACCTCGAGGCGCTCGTCGGGGTCGTCGATGGGGTGAACGTGAAGCTGGCGAAGTGCGGCGGCGTCGGCGCGGCCGCCCGGATGCTGACGCGGGCCCGAGAGCTGGGCTTTCGCACGTTCCTCGGGTGCATGGAGGAGACGAGTGTCGGCATCGCCGCGTCGGCAGCCGTCGCCTCGCTCGCCGAGTGGGTCGACCTCGACGGCTGCCTGCTCCTCGCCGACGACCCGTTCGTCGGGCTCGAGCTGGGGGCGGACTGCCGCTGGGCGTTGACGGGTGCGCCGGGCCTCGGAGTGGCGGACCGGGCGTAGCGGCAGCGCTCGGCGGACCCGGGGCCGCGCGCGACGGGTCCGGGTCGGCCGGCGGGCCTGTCAAGAGCCCCGCGAGGCATCCTGTCCACGGACTTCCGAGGCAACGGTCGGCCGGTCCACCGAACGCCTGTTCCTGTGGATAAGTCGGTGGGGGGGTTGGTGGACAACGGCCTTCGCGTCTTCCGGCCGGGCGGGTAGCATTGCGGGGTCGCCGGGCGCCAGGGAGAGCGAGCGGCGGCGAGCCGGGGATCCGCGACGAGCCCCGGCCCTGCGATCGGATCCGCCCGAACTCGCGGTGATCGCAGATCCCCAGATCGTCCATGTGCCCGCACGCACGCGGGCGAGCCGCGCCGTGCGCGGGAGGAGAGGTCATCGATGGATCCGTGTGCCCGCGCGCTCGACGGAGCGGACCCCGACGCGGTTGAGTTCGTCCGGTTCTGCCGGGCGCGCCGCCGGGTCGGGTGGCCCGAGCTCTACGACGAGATGTGGGCGGTCGCGAGTCGCGGCCTCTTCCGCGGCTACGACTTCACGGACCTCGAGGAGCGGGGGATCGGGTTCAGCCTGTACGGCACGCGCGCGCTGGCGTCGCTCGCCGCCGCGGTCATCGAGGACGAGCGGGCGGCGGCCGGCGTCGACGCGGACCGACGGACTCGGAGCAGGGCCGCCGCAGCGGTCGCCTGACTACGCCCGGATCTGGCGGCGGGCCATCTCGCCTTCGATCTGGCGCTCGGCATCGACGTAGGTGTCGATCTGCTCGCGGAGCTGGTTCGCCTGCGGCGTGTACAGGTGGACCTGCTGCTGGAGGATGTAGCTGAGCCGGCGGCTCGTCATCCGGACGTGGTCCAGGTTCTTCATGAGGACCAGTGGATCCATCGCGGCGAGGTCGTCCGGGTGGTACATCGACTTCATGACGCGAGTGTAGCGGAGCGCGGAGCGTGCCCGCGGGTGCGCCGCCGCAGGCGATCGCGCCGGCCGGCTCAGCGGCGCGGCGGCCAGCTCCAGTCGATCGGCAGCCCCGCCCCCGTGACGGCCCGGCGACGGCCGGCCTCGGACGTCGCGAGGACGAGGATCCGGTCGATCGTCGTGGCGCGGCCGGCCTCGGCGCCCCACAGCTTCGTCATCTTCCGGGGCGCGGCGATCTCGTCGCGCGCGATGCCCGCCAGCAGGTAGCCCTCGGGGCGGGCGGCGCCCTCCCAGGCCTCGTCGGCAAGGCCGATCGCCAGCCCATCGGGCGCGGCCCGGCCGCGCTCGGCCTCCACGTCACCGAGGACGAGGGCTACCACGGCGTCGTCGGCCAGCGCCGGCCGCAGACCCGCGAGCACCTCGCGCAGGAAGACCGCGTACGGCTCGCGCCGATGGGCGTCGTCGAGGGTCGCGTCGATCGCCGCCGCCGAGAAGCCGAGGAACCACGTCCGCAGCCAGTTGTAGTAGCCGTACTTGAGGACGCGCAGGTACGGCGGCGACGTCAGGACGAGCCGAGCTCGGCCGGGGAGGGCCCGCTCGCTCAGGGTCGCGTGCGCCCGCGCTCCCGCGTCGCGGGCGTCCCCGAGGAGGGCGATCCCGGGGCCGGAGGGCCGCCCGTCGCGGGCGAGCCGGCGAAGCTTCGCCCCGAGGAGGGCGAAGAGGTCGCGCTCCGGGGCGGCGAACTCCGTGCGGGCGGCGAAGTCGCGCACGTAGCGCGGGGCCATGCTGAACGTGTTCGGCATGAGCTCCGAGAGGTAGCCGGGCCGCTTGCCGTGGAGGATGCCGGCGAGCGCTGCCGCGACGAACCGGTCGGGGCGGTCGGCGAGGTCGAGCCGCGAGCGGACGAACAGGAGCTGGCCGAGCGTCCCGGGATGGAAGGCGATGGCGACCTCGGGCGGGACGGGCTCGCAGCCGCGGTCGGGCGCGGACCGCGATCCGGTCGCCGGGACGAGGACCGGGGTCACGGCGCCGCCGGTGACGCGACCGGCGAGCTCGATCCACGCCGCCGCCTCGAGCGACCAGTCGAGCCGGAGGCCGGAGAGGCGGGCCTCGAGCTCGCGGTCCGTCGGGGGGTCGACCTTGGCGGCCGTCAGGACGTGGGCCAGCGGATTGAGGTCGTTGCCGACGCCGATCCGGCCCTCGGCGCAGGCCTGGAGGGGGACCGTGCCGCGCCCGGCGAACGGGTCGAAGACGACGTCGCCCGGCCGCGTGTAGCGAGCGACGAAGGCGTGGGCGAGCGCCGCCGGGAAGCTGGCCAGGTACGAGCACATCGGGTGGTAGGCGTGGCCCCAGAGACGCGGCCGATCCCGCCAGTCGGCCTCGAGCGGAAGTGCGGGGAGGGGAGCGCCGAGCGGCAGGGGGAGCTGGCCCGGAACAGGGCGCCGGGCGCGACCTCGGTCGGGCGACGCGGTTGCGGACCGCGCGTCGACGACGTGGACGGGAAGCCGGACGAGCTCGCGTTCGGGCGCCGATGCGACGGGCCCGGCGGCCGGCGGCTCCGGCGGGCTCTCGTCCCTGCGCTCGAGCGTCACTGCCCGATCCGCCACGCGGCCTGCCTCCGTCTCTCGGGCGCGGCTCCCGGGCCGCGCGGGCGCGGAGCATAGCACCGGGCGGATGCGTGTCGGGCGCCGTCGGGCCAGGTCCGGCTGCTCGCGAGGGCGGTCTGCCGCGAGGGCGGTCGGAGTGGCGCCGGCGGTATCATGGCAACGCCTTCGGTACGGGCTGTTCCCGAGGACCAAACGAGCAGCCACGCTGCACACGGGACCTCCCTCATGACCACCATGGAGCGTTCGTCGTCGCGCGAGCTGGTCGCCCTCGAAGATCATCACGGCGCCCACAACTACCACCCCCTCGACGTCGTCCTGGCCCGGGGCGAGGGCGTGTGGGTCTGGGATGTCGAGGGCAACCGGTATCTCGACTGCCTGTCCGCCTACAGCGCCGTCAACCAGGGCCACGCCCACCCCCGGATCCTCGCCGCCCTCATCGAGCAGGCAGGCCGCCTGCCCCTGACATCGCGCGCCTTCCGGAACGACCAGCTCGGCCCGTACTACCGCGAGCTGTGCGAGCTGACCGGCTACGCCCGCGTGCTCCCGATGAACACGGGCGCCGAGGCGGTCGAGACCGCGCTCAAGGCCGCCCGCAAGTGGGCCCACGACGTGAAGGGCGTTCCCGACGGCCAGGCCGAGATCATCGCCTGCGACGGCAACTTCGCCGGGCGCACGATCTCGATCATCAGCTTCAGCTCGGAGCCGCTCTACCGGGCGGGCTTCGGCCCGCTGACGCCCGGCTTTGCGCTCGTGCCGTACGGCGACGCGGACGCGCTCGAGACTGCGATCACGCCGAACACGGCCGCGTTCATCGTCGAGCCGATCCAGGGCGAGGGCGGCGTGATCGTCCCGCCCGAGGGGTACCTGCGGCGGGTCCGCGAGATCTGCACCCGGAACAACGTGCTCCTCATCGCCGACGAGATCCAGACCGGGCTCGGTCGCACCGGCCGCCTGTTCGCCACCGACCACGAGGACGTTCGCCCCGACATCGTGACGATCGGCAAGGCGCTGTCGGGCGGCTTCTACCCGGTGTCTGCGGTGCTCGCGAGCGACGAGATCATGGACGTGTTCACACCGGGCACGCACGGCAGCACGTTCGGGGGAAGTCCGCTGGCGTGCGCCGTGGCCCGCGCCGCGCTCCGTGTGCTCGTCGACGAGGACCTCGTGGGCAACGCGGCGACGATGGGCGAGCTGTTCCGGGCCCGCCTGAGGGCCGTCGCGAGCCCCCACGTCCGCGAGATCCGCGGCCGGGGGCTGCTGATCGGCGTTGAGCTCCATCCCGAGGCGGGTGGCGCGCGTCGCTTCTGCGAGGCGCTCCAGGCCGCCGGCATCCTGGCGAAGGAGACGCACGTCGACACGATCCGCTTCGCGCCCCCGCTCGTCATCACGCGCGAGGAGATCGACTGGGCGATGGAGCGCATCACGCCCGTCCTCCTGATGCCCTGAGGCGTCCCGCCGCGACCGACGGGGTCCCCTGCCCGCGGCCGGGTACCATCGTGGGGCGCCCCCGTAGCTCAGGGGATAGAGCGAGGGACTTCTAATCCCGAGGTCGCAGGTTCGAATCCTGCCGGGGGCGCCAGCCAGCCGCTACCCGCGACGGCCGGACCCTGGCCGGCGTGGGGGCGGTGCTCGTCTGGAAGCGCCTGCCGTTCGCCCCTGTCGCAACATCGTGCCCGGCCGTAGCGTCTGATCCACCGGCGAGGAGGAGGCTCGGGCGCCGGAACGAACTCGACGATGGAGAGAGCGGGTGATCAGGATGCGCGAGATGCCGAAGGCTCTTCTGGCCGCTACTGCCACGCTGGCCCTGCTGTTCGTGGCGGCGCCGCCGCTGGCCGGTGCGGCCGTCCGTGCCGCTCTGCCGTCCGACTTCAACGGTGACGGCTTTGCGGATCTCGCGGTCGGCGCGGAAGGGGATGACCCGGGGTACACGGGCGCGGTGAACGTCCTGTACGGCTCGCCGACCGGGTTGACGGCTGCCGGCGACCAGCTCTGGTCCCAGGCCACACGCGGCGTCAGGGGGGCACCCGGCAACGAGGATCGCTTCGGCTACGCGCTCGCGTCGGGCGACTTCGACCGGGACGGGTACGCGGACCTCGCGATCGGCGTGCCGAACGACCTGGTCGCGGGGCACCCGCACGGCGCCGTGAACGTGCTCTACGGGACGCCGCACGGGCTCTCTGCCGCGGACGACCAGCTCTTCTCGGAGGCCAATCTGCCCGGCGTCCCCGTCAATTCCTGGCGGCTGGGGGCCGCACTCGCCAGCGCCGACTTCGACGGCGACGGGTTCTGGGACCTGGCGATCGGGGTGCCGGGCGCGGAGGTCGAATCAGCCGAGAATGCCGGGGCCATCGCAGTCCTCTTCGGCGGCCCGGACGGACTGCTGTCGACGACGGCTGCAGCCATCACCCAGGACATGGTCGGCGTGGTCTATGCCGGGAGCGAGCTCGGCTGGTCGCTCGCAGCCGGTGACCTCGACGGCGACGGGCACGCCGACCTCGCGGCCAGCATCCGGGAAGGGGCCGTCGTGATGTACGGCACGCCGGATGGTCCTGGGGTCGCCGACAGCGAGCGCTGGCACCAGCAAACCCCGGGGAGCGGTCACATTGGCCTGCCGCTCGAGATCGGCGACTTCGATGCCGATGGCCACGACGACCTCGCGATGGGAGTTCCGAGCGAGGCTGTCGAGGTCGTCTACGGCTCGGCGTCAGGGCTCGTGGCAGACAGGCGCCAGGTGTGGACGCCCGACAGCCCTGCCGTTCCCGGCACTGGCCCCGTCGGGGGGTTCGCGTTCGCTCTCGCCAGTGGCGACTTCGACGGCGACGGCGCCGACGATCTGGCGATCGGCGCTCCCGCGGCGAACGTCGGCAGGGTCTCGCGCGCGGGCACGGTCACCGTCCTCCGCGGTTCCAGCGGCGGCCTCACGGCGGTCGGCAGCCAGCGCTGGACGCAGAACAGCGCCGGCGTGCCCGGCACGCCCGAGGAGGGCGACTTCTTCGGCTGGAGCGTCGCCAGCGCGAACTACGGCCGCTCCGGCCGCGCCGATCTGGCCATCGGCGTTCCCCGCGAGCGGTTCGGCGGCGTGCCCGGCGGCATCGTCGACGTCCTCTACGGGCGCGCTTCGGGCTTGAGCGGGGTCAACGCCCAGGCCTGGTCGAGGGCCACGCCGGGCGTCATGGGCGCCGCCGGCAGGTGGGACTTCTTCGGCCGCAGCGTGGCGCCGTGAGCGTGAGGCGGTCCCGCGGCCAGCGACGCGGGTGATCAGGCCGGCGTGCGCCGCCAGCCCGGCCAGAGCTGCTCCGACCCGACGATCAGCAGGGCGACGATCGCGGTGACGAGGAGGATCGCCGCCGACCGTCGGATGGCGTCGGGATCGGCGGCCCACCAGATGTCGCTGTTCGCGTAGCCGACGAGGTTCAGGAAGCCGCCGGCCGCAGCGCCGGTGGAGGCGATGAGCCCGAGGAGCCCGCCTGCGCGGTGCCAGATCACGTCGGCGCCGCCGATCGCCAGGACGACGGCCCCGAGGATCGCCATTCCCGCGGTGATCCATGCCGGGAGCGCGAGGCTCGATGCCTGGCCGGCGGCGATCCCGGTCGGGTCATCGGCCGGTGTGGTCGAGATGCCGAACAGCGCGCACGCGCCGGCGACGGCGACCAGGGCGAGGGGCGGCACCACCCTCGCCGCGATCGATCTGCCCGTCGATGTCGTCGCCACGCGGTCCTCCAACGATGTGCGGGCGCCGATCGTACTCCGTTGGCGTCGCCGCTCGGTGCCTTCGCGCACCGGACCTCGGGTACCCCGCTCCCCACCACGAAGGTACGGCTTGGCCCGGGCTGCCTCGGACCCCTAGCCTCCACCCGTCAACCAAGCGAACCGCACCCGTGTCACCCGAACGTCCCCGGCGCCCCGGGGTCCAGTCAGGCGAGGACCCGCATGGCCGTCAGCGAGCTCGGACCGTTGCTCACCGCGAGCGAGGTGGCCGAGATGCTCCACCTCCACGTCAACACCGTGAAGCGCCTCGGCGATCGCGGCGAGCTGCCGTTCTTCCGCGTCTGCTCGCGTGGCGACCGACGCTTCCGCCTCGAGGACGTCATGGCGTTCCTCGCCCGCAACTCCCGCCTGGCGAGCTGACCGGCCGGGAGGCCGCGGCTGGACCGCCGGCCTGACGGCGAGGCTAGGCGGCCGCCAGGGCCCCCCGGAAGATCGCGAGCGCCTCGGCGACCTCCTCGCCCGACACGTCGAGTGGGGCGATCCAGCGGATGACGTTGTGCTCCACGCCGCAGGAGAGGAGGAGCAGGCCGTCGTCGGCGCAGCGCCGGATCACCGCATCGCAGGTCTCGCCGTCCGGCTCCCGCGTCGCGCGGTCCTTCACGAGCTCCACGCCGATCATGAGTCCGGGCCCGCGAACGTCGCCGATCCGCTCGTCGCCGGCCGCGATCTCCCGCAGCCCGGCCGTCAGCTCCGCGCCACGGACGGCCGCGTTCGTTACCAGATCGCGCTCGCGGATCTCCGCGAGCACCGCGAGGCCGGCGGCACAGGCGACCGGGTTCCCGCCGAACGTGGAACCGTGGGCGCTCTTCCCCCAGCGCGCCTGGAGCTCCCGCGAGCTGACGATCGCCGAGAGTGGCAGGCCGTTCGCGATCGCCTTCGCCACGCAGACGACGTCGGGAACGATCCCGGCGTGCTCGAAGCCCCACATCCGCCCGGTGCGGCCATAGCCGCTCTGCACCTCGTCGGCGACGAGCAGGATCCCGTGCCGGTCGCACACGCGCCGCAGGATCTGCAGGAAGCGCGGCGGTGCGGGAACGTAGCCGCCCTCGCCCTGGACCGGCTCGACGACGATCGCCGCGACCTCGTCCGGGTCGATCGTCGAGTGGAAGAGGTCGCGCAAATGGCGGAAGGCCACCTCGACCGCCCGCTCCTCGTCGCCGCCGAAGTCGCGGTAGACGGCCGGGAACTGGCTCAGGTAGACGCCCGGCAGGAGCGGCTCGTAGCCGCGGCGGTAGTTGGGGTTGGAGCTCGTGATGCTCGCGGCCCCGAACGTCCGCCCGTGGAAGCCGCCGCGGAACGCCACGATCCCGGGCCGGCCGGTCACCCGGCGGGCGAGCTTGAGAGCCGCTTCGATCGCCTCGCTGCCGGAGTTGAGAAAGAAGACCGAGTCGAGCGGGTCGGGGAGCTCGGCGGCGAGCTCGCGGGCCAGGCGGACGGTCGGTTCGGCATAGCCCATCGCCCCCATCGGGCCCATCAGGCGGTCGACCTGGGCGTGGACCGCGGCCGTGACCCGCGGGTTGCCGTGCCCGAGCACGCTGACGGCGATCCCGTTCGCGAAGTCGAGGTAGGCGCGGCCGTCCGTGTCGAAGAGGCGGTGGCCCTCGCCGTGGCTCCACGACCGCTCGAAGTACCGGCCGAGGACCGGCGTCAGGTTCGCGGCTGCGAGTGCGGCGAGGTCGAGCCCGGAGACGTCGGGCGCGCGGGTGGGGTCCATGGCGCTCTCCGCTGCGTCGTCGGGCCGGCCGGCGACGGCGGACCGCGGGACGGAGGCCGAGTATAGGCGGCGCCCGGCCTAGAATTGCCGGACCGCCGCGCCCCGGCCCCGGCGCCGACCAGCCAGGAGCTCGCCCGTGATCGACTTCAGCCTCTCCGAGGAGAACCGCCTCGTCCGCCAGTCCGTCCGCGAGTTCGTGGAGGCGGAGATCCTGCCGAACATCCGCGAGTGGGACGAGCGCGGCGAGGCCCACCCCGAGGTGTTCGCCAAGATGGGAGAGCTCGGCTACCTCGGCGGCCCGATCCCCGAGGCGTGGGGCGGCGCCGGCCTCGACTACGTCAGCTTCGCGATCCTCTGCGAGGAGCTGGAACGGGCCGACACGGCCTACCGGGTGGTCATGAGCGTCCACGTCGGCCTCAACTCGCTCGCGCTCCTGCAGTGGGCAACCGACGAGCAGAAGCGCCGCTGGCTCGTGCCGCAGGCGCAGGGCCGGAAGCTGGCGACGTTCGGCCTGACCGAGCCGGGCGCCGGGACCGATGCCGGCGCCCTCCGGTCGACAGCCCGCCGCGAGCGCGACGTCTACGTCCTGAACGGGTCGAAGATCTGGATCAGCCTGGCCGACCTGGCCGACCACTTCCTGGTCTTCGCCTCGGTCGACCGCTCGAAGAAGCACCGCGGCGTCACCGCCTTCATGCTCGAGCGGGGGATGCAGGGCCTGACAACCGGCACGCTCCACGGGAAGCTCGGGATCCGGGCCGGGAACACCGGGCTGATCACGCTCGACAACGTCGAGGTGCCGGTCGAGCATCGGATCGGCGAGGAGGGCGAGGGGTTCCTGGTCGCCATGAGCGCGATCGACCAGGGCCGCTTCACGGTCGCGGCGGGTGCGGTCGGGCTCGCGCAGGCCTGCCTCGACGCGAGCGTCAAGTACGCCCGGGAGCGGGAGGCGTTCGGCGAGGAGATCGGGCGCCACCAGCTCGTGAAGCAGATGATCGCGAAGATGGCCGCCGGGACGGAGATGGGGCGGCTCCTCGTCTGGCGCGCCGGCTGGCTGAAGAACCACGGCGTCCGGACCACGCGCGAGACGTCGCTGGCGAAGTGGCACGCAACCGAGCACAGCGTCCAGGCCGCGCTCGACGCGGTCCAGGTCCACGGCGCCAACGGCTACTCGAACGAGTTCCCGGTGGAGCGCTACCTGCGCAACTCGAAGGCGGCCGTCATCTACGAGGGGACGAGCCAGCTCCACACGCTCATCCAGGCCGACTACGCCCTCGGCTACCGCGAGGACCGGCCGATCCGCTGCGAGCCGGTTCCCGCCCAGGGCTTCGAGCGCTGGCCGGCGCTGGGCCGGCATGACTGACGAGCCGGGCCCCGGCGCGCCCGGGCCGACCGACGATGCGGCGCCCGGGTGGGCCGGCGGTCGGAGGGCGTCCCGGGCCGGCCGGAGCGCCCGGTGACTACGAGCCGCCCTGGCGCGAGGCCCGCCGACGGGTCGTCCTGGCCTGGGTCCGCGGCGGTCCGGGGACGCGGATCGCAGTTGCCGTCGGCGTCGCGATTGCGGCCGCCCTTCTCGGGGCGTTCCTGTTTGGGCTCTGGCACGTGGTTGTCGGCGGCTTCGTGAACGGCAACTGGAACGCCGCCGGATTCGGGTTTGCGCTTGCCGGCGTGACCGGAGTCCTGCTGTGGCTGGAGGCCTCGCTTGCCCGTCGGCTGCTGCCGTCGTCCGCGGACCGGTAGATCGGGCCGCCCTGGCTCCGCACCTCGACGGCGTTTGCGTTGAACGCAACACCGGGCGTCCTGGAGGCGCCGGCCGGCTCGACTGTTGCGTCTGACCCTCGATTTCCTGCTCGAGGGGGGACGGGTGGCAGAGTCGTTGCGTCCGAGCCGCGGTTCCTTGCCGCTGGGCGGGCGCGCGGCTCTCGGTGTTGAGTTGAACGCAAACCACGACAGGATGGACCGCCGCGGGGTGACGGCGGGCGGCGCGTCCCGCGCTCGACCCTACGTGAGCGGCTCGAAGCGTGCCTGGAAGAAGCGCAGGTACTTCGGCTCGTAGACCATGCGGAGGCCCTTGGCGGCGTCGCGGGCGTCGAAGCACGCCTTCACCGACTCGGCGACAACGTCCATGTGGGCCTGCGTGTAGACCCGGCGGGGGATCGTCAGGCGCGTCAGCTCGAGCTTCGGGCGCTTGTGGTCGCCCGTCACGGGGTCGCGGCCGGCCGAGACGATGCCGCGCTCCATCGAGCGGATCCCCGAGTCGAGGTAGAGCTCCGCGGCGAGGGTCTGGGCCGGGAAGAGGTCCTGCGGCAGGTGCGGGTAGAAGGCCCGCGCGTCGAGGAAGATCGCGTGCCCGCCGATCGGCCGGACGATCGGGATGTCCCACTGCTCGAGCAGCTCGCCGAGGTAGCGGACCTGGCCGACCCGGCTGCGGACGTGGTCGTCCTGGACCGCCTCCTCGATGCCGATCGCGAGGGCCTCCATGTCACGGCCGGCCATCCCGCCGTAGGTGTGGAGCCCCTCGTAGACGACGACGAGGTTGCGCAGCTCCTCGAAGGTGTCCCAGTCGTTGACGGCGAGCCAGCCGCCGATGTTCACGAGGTGATCCTTCTTGCTGCTCATCCAGGCGCCATCGGTGTACGAGCAGAACTCGAGGAGGATCTCGGCGATCGACCGGTCGGCGTAGCCGGCCTCGCGCTCCTGGATGAACAGGGAGTTCTCGACCATCCGCGTGGCGTCGAGGAGGACCTTGATCCCGCGTGGCTCGCACCACGCCCGCAGATCGCGCACGTTGGCCATGCTCACCGGCTGGCCACCCGCCATGTTCACGGTGCCCGCGAGCGAGACGTACGGGACCTTGGCCGCTCCGACCTCGTCGACGAGACGCTCGAGCTTCGCGAGGTCGATGTTGCCCTTGAACGGGTCGAGCGACTGCGGGTCGTGGGCCTCGTCCACGATGACGTCGTGGAACGTCGCCCCGGCGAGCTCCTGGTGGAGGCGGGTCGTGGTGAAGTACATGTTGCCGGGGATGTGGTCGCCGGGCTTGATGAGGGCCTGGCTGATGAGGTGCTCGGCGCCCCGGCCCTGGTGCGTCGGCACGAGGTGCCGGTAGCCGTAGAAGCGCCGCACGGCCGTCTCGAGGTGGTAGTAGTTGCGGCTCCCCGCGTAGGCCTCGTCGCCGAGCATCATCCCCGCCCACTGGCGGTCGCTCATGGCCGACGTCCCCGAGTCGGTGAGGAGGTCGATGTAGACGGCGTCGCTGCGGAGCAGGAACGTGTTGTAGCCGGCGTCGACGAGGGCCTCGACGCGCTGCTCGCGGGTCGTCACCGTCAGCGGCTCGACCATCTTGATCTTCCAGGGCTCCGCCCAGCTGCGGCGGCCGTGCTGCTGGCCCATCGTGTGGAGCGGTTCGTGCGCCATCGGGTGCGACTCCTCCGAGCGATCTGGGCGGCGAGGCTGGTCGGCGAGCGGCCCGCCGGAACGCGGTCCCCGACGGAACGATACGCCGCGGGCGCAGTGCCGGGCCGGCCGTCCGCGGCTTCCCGGGGAGACACCCGCCGTCGGGCGGGCGGCACGGCCCGTCAGGTCGGGGGCGCCGCGCTGTCGGGAGGCGCAGCGTCTCCGGCGCGCGCGCGCCCGGCCTCGCCGCCGCGAGCCCGGACGATCACCGCCACGGCCAGGACGATGATCGCGCCAGCGACGATCGTCCGCGGCTCGAGCGGCTCGCCGAGGATGAGCCAGCCGAGGAAGACGGCAACGACCGGGTTGACGTACGCGTACGTCGCCACCAGCGAGATCGGGGCGACCCGCAGCAGCCAGATGTAGGCGGTGTAGCCGACGAGCGAGCCGACCACGATCAGGTAGCCGACGGCCGCCAGCGAGACGGGCGTAATGTCGGCGAGGCGGACCGCGAAGATGTCGCCGCTCACGAGCGCGAGCAGGAAGAGCACGGCGCTGCCGCCGAGCATCTGCATCGCCGTGCTCACGAGGGGCCGCCGCGGGGCGTGGGCCGTCCGGCTGTAGAGGGAGCCGGTCGCCCAGAAGACGGGGGAGAGGAGGACCGCCAGCACGCCGAAGAGATCGAGGGAGCCGCCGCCACCCGACGGCCCGACGAGGACGGCCACGCCGACGAAGCCGATGACGGTGCCGGCGACGATCGTTCGGGTGAGGACGACCCCGAAGAACGCCCGGCCGAGGATCGCCATCCAGATCGGCAGCGTCGCGATGATGAGGGCGGCGATCCCCGACGCGATCGTCTGCTCGCCGACGGCGACCAGCCCGTTGCCGCCGGCCAGCAGGAGGCCGCCGACGATGGTTGCGTCGCGCCACTGGATCCGCGTCGGTCGGTCGTTGGCGGCGTCGCCGCGGCGGATCGTCAGCGCGTAGAGGATCGCGCCCGCGATGAGGAACCGGACGGCGGAGTGGGTGAACGGCGGGATCGTCTCGACCGCGACGCGGATCGCGAGGTACGTCGAGCCCCAGACGAGGTACAGGGTGACGAGCGCGACGGCGATCCGGGTCGGGGATGCGGCAGTGAGGGGATGGGCGACGCGGGACACGCGGCGCAGGATCGCACCTCGCGGCGCCCGCCGCTCGCCGGATTCTGACGTCGGGTGCCGAACCGGCGTGCGACAATCGAGCGGCCATGAACCTCGACGAGCGGTTCGACGACCTCGCCGCGAGCCTCGGCGGCTTCTACCGGGCGTGGGTGATCCACCTCGGCCTGCAGATCGGCTACTTCGCGACGCTCCGCGATGCCGGCGCGGCCGGCCTGACGCCCGGCGAGCTGGCGGCCGCCACCGGGACCGCGGCCGATCCGGCAGCCCGCTGGTGCCTTGCCGCCTTCGCCGGCGATCTCGTGGGCTGGGACGGCGAGCGCGCCCGCCTGGACGACGCGACCGCGTCGATCCTCCTCGACGTCGATCGCCCGGAGTACCTGGGCGGCCAGTTCGTCCACAGCGTCACGGCGAGCCTCGACACCGAGGACCTCGTCGAGCATCTCCGCACCGAGGCCACGGTGGCGGCCCGCCCGCCGCGGTACCACCGCTCGATCGAGATGCTGACGCGCCAGGACATCGCGGTCTTCTTCGAGGAGGCGCTCGCGGCGATTCCCAACCTGGTCACGGACCTCGTGCGCGGCATCGACGTGATCGACCTGCACTGTGGCGGCGGTCGCTGGCTGGTCGCCGTCGCCCGTCGCTTCCCCGCCTGCCGGCTCGCGGGCGTCGAGTCGGAGCCGGACTCCGTCGCCAGGGCGCGCCGCGCCGTCGACGAGGCCGGGCTGCGGGATCGCATTCGCATCGAGGCCGAGGAGGTCGCCCGGATCTCGCACGTGGAAGCGTTCGACCTCGCCTACTTCCAGCACGCCCTGCACGAGCTGCGCGACCCCGCGCCGGCGCTCGCGGCGGCGTGGCGCGCCCTCCGGCCCGGCGGCCGGCTGCTCGTCCTCGGCTGGTGCCTGCCCTCGAGCCTCGACAGCCTCGCGACGCTGCACGGGCAGCTCATCACCGGCATCGCCCTCGACGAGTCGATCCACGGCGGGCGCCTCCGCACGGTGGAGGAGCACGCGGCGCTGTTCGCGGCGGCCGGGCTGCCGCAGCCGATCGCCATCACGTTGCCCTCGGACGCCACCCTGCTCGTCGTCGAGCGGCCGGCCTGAGCGCTCTGCTCGCGCTGACATGGCGCAGCGCCGACCCATCGGGCGTCGCTGGCCGGCTCGCCGCGATCGGCCTCGTCCGGCTGGCCGACGACCTGCTGGAGGGCGATGGGCTCATCCTGCAGCTGAAGCCTGCTGCCGCCGGCGCCGAGCGCCTCGTCCCCACCGAGCCGGGATCCACGGTCGCGCCGCCCGGCGGCGCGACGGCGCCAATCGCCGGAGGCGCGCCTCCCGTCGTGCCGCGCCTCGTCGCCGTCGGCGTCGCCACGGTCGACCTGGAGCGGGCGGCCGGCGCGCTCGGCGGGCTCGCGGCGCGACTGCCGGACGACGAGCTCCTCGGCGCCGCGGCGGGCCTGACCACCGCGCCGCGGATCGTCCTGCTCGAGCCCGCCACCGAGGGGCGTCTCGCGGCCACTTTGGCCCGCGCCGGCGAGGGTCCGGCGGCGCTCTACCTCGAGATCGCTGCGCCGCGCCTCGCGGAGGTCGAGGAGCGGCTCCGGGAGTGCGGCGGGACGACCACGGCCGGCAGCGGCCCGCACGGACCGCAGCACCTCGTCCGCGGCGGACCGCCATGGGGTCCGCACCTGCTGCTCGTCGTGCGCCACGGGTCGTGACGAGCGGGCCGCGCCGACGTTCGTCGGCTACCATCCGACCATGACGATCGAGGCCGCACTCACCTTCCGGGACGCCGACCCGACCGACGCCGACTGGATCGGGAGCCTCCTCTCGGAGGAGGGCTATCCCGCCGGCGGCAGCGACATCGTGCGGCGCCTCGAGCGGTTCGCCGAGCTCGGATCGCGCGTGCGCGTGGCGGAGCAGGACGGCACGCCCCTCGGCTTCGTGGCCGTCCACCTCTTCCCGCGCTTCGAGCACGACGACCGGCTGGCGCGGGTCATCGCGATGGCGGTCGATCCCAGCGTCCGCTCTCGCGGGATCGGGCGAGCGCTCCTCGCCGACGTCGACCGCCTCGCCGCCGAGGCGGGCTGCGCGTTCGTGGAGGTCACCGCAGGCCACCATCGCCAGGACGCCCGGCGGCTCTTCGAGGCGGCCGGCTTCGATGCCTCGCTCACCACGTACCTGCGGAAGCATCGCTGAGCGAGCCGGCGTTCCCCCGCCTCCGCCTCCGCGAGCCGACGGAGGCGCTCCTGGCCCTCCCCTGGGAGCAGCCGCTGAGCGCGTGGCGCCCCGATCGGGTGGTCCTCAAGGAAATCCCGGTGGGGCCGTCCCGGCACCTGGTCCGGTTCGTCATTGGCGGGACATCGCTGTACGCGCTCAAGGAGGAGCCCGCCGAGATCGCGCGCCGGGAGTACGCGGCGCTCCTCCACATGGAGCACGTCGGACTCCCCGCGGTCCGCCCGATCGGCATCGCGGAGCGGACGGTCGAGGACCAGGCGATCCTCGTCACCGAGTTCCTCGGGCACTCCCTCCAGTACCGCCGCCTGCTCATGCGGGTTCCGCTGGAGCCGGGCGGCTACCGCGACCGCCTGCTCGACGCGATGGCGGGGCTCCTCGTCGACCTCCACCGGGCCGGCGTCTACTGGGGCGACTGCTCGCTCGCCAACACGCTGTTCCGCCGCGACGGCGACACCTACGCGGCCTACCTCGTCGACGCCGAGACGAGCGAGGTCCACCCCACGCTGTCGGACGGCCAGCGAGCGTACGACCTCGACGTCCTCGTGGAGAACGTCGCCTTCGGTCTCGCCGACCTGGCGGCGTTCCAGGGCCGGCCCGAGACGATGGACGAGCAGATCGACGCCGCGGAGGCGGTCCGCGACCGCTACGCGCAGCTCTGGGACGAGCTCTTCGGCGACGTGGAGATCGAGGCCGGCGACCGGTTCGCCGTCCAGGCCCGCGTTCGGCGCCTCAACGACCTCGGCTTCGCCGTCGGCGAGATCGAGCTCGAGCCGGGGCCGGGCGGCCGCGTGCGTCTCCGGGCGGCGGTGACGCGCCGCGACTTCCACGCCCGCGAGCTCCAGCGACGGACCGGGCTCGTCGCGCTCGAGGGCCAGGCCCGCCTGCTTCTCAGCGACCTCGCCGGCTACCGCTCCTGGCTCGAGTACCACGAGGGTCGGCGCATCGCGTCGGCGGAGGCGGCCGAGCGCTGGCAGCGCGACGTGCTCCGGCCGACGCTGGGGCGCCTCGAGCCCGTGATCGGGCCGTCGCGGGATCCGCTCCAGGCATACTGCGACCTCCTGGAGCATAAGTGGCTCCTGTCGGAGCGCCAGCGCAGCGACGTCGGCCTGGAGACGGCGTTCGCCGCTTACGTTGAGGCCGGCGCCCCGGCCCCCGAGGCGAAGGGTGTCGAGGCGACGCTCGATGCCGAGCCCGAGCCCGAGCCCGCGTCGAGCCCGGTGTCGCCGGACTGACCGACGGTCGGGCTGAGCGCGGCGCGCGCGGCGCGCCGCGCCGCCGGCGCGCCGCGCATCCCGGTGCGGCGGGGCGTCGGCCGGGCTACCAGCGCTCCTCGTGGACGAGGTCGGCCAGCGGGAGCCTGCCGCCGGGCCGCTTCGGTGCCGCGAGGACCTCGGGATCAGCCGGATACCCGAGCGAGAGGACGTATTCGCAGTGCCAGTCGGCTGGGTAGCCGAGGATCTCGCGCGCCCGGTCGTGCTCGTAGATCGTCGCCGGCACGCTGCCGACCCCGAGCTCCCAGGCGGCAAGGACCATGTTCTGGGCCGCCCGCCCGAGGTCCCAGGCGATCGAGAGAGGTGCCCCCGGCGCCCGCGGGTTCGGGGTCACGAGGGCGATCGCGACGGCGGCTCCCGCGAGGTGGCCGGCCCACGGTCCCAGCTCCGCCAGCTCGGCGAGCCGCGCACGGTCCCGGCAGACGACGAAGGCCCAGCGCTGGAGGTTCTTGGCGCTGCCCGCTCGCCGTCCCGCGTGGAGGATCCGTTCGAGCGCCCAGGGCTCGAGCGGCCGGTCGGCGAAGTCGCGGACGACCCGGAGGGAGTCGATCGCCTCCCAGGTGCCGAGCGCAGGCTGGGGCGGTGTGGGTTCGGGCACGATCGTTCCTCCGCAGTCGTCGGGGCGTCCGGGCCGAGGCCGCCCGCGGTGGCAGCGTAGCCCGTAGGATGATGGGATGGCGCATCCTGACCCGCACGCGGTTCTCGGCGTCGCCCCGGGGGCGACCCAGGCCACGATCAAGGCCGCCTGGCGCCGGCTCGCGCGGCAGCACCATCCCGACCTGGCCGCCGATGCCGCGGAGCGCCGCGCCGCGACCCGCCGCATGGCCGCGATCAACGCCGCGTACAACGAGCTGCGCAAGCGTCCCGGCGGGTCGGGCGGTCGCGACGGCCGGGGAACCGCGGGGCGCGGCGGGGCCGGGTCATCGGGCGCGGATCCCGCCGGCGCGACTCCCGGGGCCGATCCGCCGCGGCCGAGCGGGCCGCCGCCGCCCGCGCCGACGCGGCCGGTGACGGCGCGTCTCGACACGAGCGACCTCATGCGGCCCCGCAATGCGACGACGACGCCGCGCGGCGACGGGTACCGCCACCATCCACGGGGGGTGCGCCCGCCGCGACCGCGAACTGGTGCGTCGGAGCCGCCGCGCGCGTCCGATCCGACCGGCCCCCTCGAGCGCCTGCGGGCGCGCCGAAGCCGCCGGCGGCCGCTGCCGACCCTCGACGACGCCCTCGCGACGACGATCACCTTCGGGAAGTTCCACGGTTCGACGCTCGGGGAGATCGCGGCCCGCGAGCCGTCGTACATCCGCTGGCTGGCCCGCTCGATCACCCGCGAGCCGGACCTGCTGGACGCCGCCAGGGTGGTCGCCGGTGCCCTCGGCGAGGAGACGGCCCGCTGACCGAGGCGCGACGGCGGGGGCCGGCCCCTGGCGTCGGACGCGCCGCGTGGACGGCGCCCGCCGGCTCCGGACGCGCCGCGGGGCGCCCCCGCGCCGGGCGCCCCGCTGGTGAACGCGGTCTGGGACCGACGGGATGAGCTCCGCCGTCCGATGAGTCCATCGCCGCCGTCGCGCTCCGGGCCTGCTGGCCGGTGGACCGTGGTTACTCGACTCGTGACCGACGGCGGCGAGCCGCACCTCCCGGCGCCGCGCCCGACGCCCTCGATCTACGTGCGGCCCCCGTCCCGGCCCGTGGCCGACGCCCCAGGTTGCTCCCAGCTGCGCCACGACGGTGATGGCGGCACCGTACGCTCACCTCGGCGGCAACGGCAATGGGAGGCTCGTCCGGGTGCGGCGGGGTGGAAGGTCGGCGGCGCGGACGCACCGACCCGGGACTCTCGTCCGGTGCACGGCGGCACGTCGGTTGCGGTGCGCGGCGGCCGCCGACGGTTGCGAGTAGGCTCAGGGGCGATGCGAACGCCAGGACTCCGGAGACTCCTTGCCCGGCGCATGCCCGAACGCGCGGCCCTGGCTGCGATCGCGGCCGCGGCTCTCGTCCTGGCCGCATGCGCGCCGCAGGCCACCGCCGCGTTCGACCCGTCCGCGTCGTGCAACCCGGCCGTCCGCGAGCAGATGCCGGGCGCCTATCCGGCCCTGGAGGCGCGAATCCCGATGGATCTCGGCGGCGAGGAGGCTGCCAGCCGGGATTCCGGCCGCTTCTGCTCGGCCGACACGCTCGGCTCGGTCTTCGAGGCCGGCGTCGACGAGGTTCGGTTCGGCGGGGCGATCTGGCAGGTAGGCCGCGGCGGCATCCAGGTGGGGGCGTTCGAGGGAGACGGACTCACGGCGGAGCTGATGGCCGAGGAGTATCGCCGCGCCGCCGCCAAGGACCGCGGAACCGAGGCCGTCCGGCCGACGACGCTCGAGATCGACGGCCGGCCGGCATGGCGGATCGACGTCGTGAACGGCAACTCGCGCCAGGCGATCGTCGTCTGGTCGTCGGCCGACGACCAGGTCGTGCAGACGGTGGTGGCCGCGGACGTCGACGAGAGCAAGCTCCAGGAAGCCATCGCGGCGTTCCGCTAGCACCCTGGACGCTGTCCGCGCGTGCCGCGAAGGGCCGGCCGCGCGCCGCGGAGGCGCTGCGAGGGCCGCGCGCCGCGGAGGTGCCGCGAAGGGCCGGCCGCGCGCCGGAGGCGCGGCCCGGCGCATCAGGGGAGCTCGGGAACCTCCGCCGCCGGCCGATCCCCGAGCCGCTGGAGGGCCGCGGCGGCGTAGGCCGAAGCCGCCACGAGCGAGGTCCCGGCCCAGTCCACGTCGAGGATCGCCGCGATCTCCGCGTTCGCCGCGATCCCGCCGCCGAGGATCACCGGGATCGGATCCTCGGGCCGCACCGCCCGGGCCGCGGCGATCGCCTCGCGGAGCGTGTCGAGCCGCTCCGGGAGCGACGCGGTCAGTGCCACCATCTCGGCGCGGTTGCGGGCGAGGAACCTCGCGAGGTCCGCGCTGGGGACGTCCGGTCCGAGATTGGCGACCGTCCAGCCTTCGTCGCGCAGCACCTGGTCGAGGCAGGCGAGTCCGATGCCGTGGTGCTCCCCGGCGACGCCGGCCAGGACGGCGAGCGGGCCGACGCGCCCGGCAGGGCCCGCCTCCTGGCGGATGCGATCGAGGGCCCGGACGACCGTCTGGCTGGCGAGGTGCTCCTCGGCGACCGTCCAGCGTCCCTCGGCCCAGCGGTCGCCGATCAGC
Source organism: uncultured Chloroflexia bacterium (assembly GCA_963736545.1). Classification (GTDB taxonomy): domain Bacteria; phylum Chloroflexota; class Limnocylindria; order Limnocylindrales; family CSP1-4; genus CTSoil-043. The sequence goes on along the minus strand of CAVTPA010000001.1, from coordinate 857,600 downwards.
TTCATCGCGTCGCGGAGAAGCCCGTCGAAGACCTCGGCGCGGCGGCGCTCGGCGAGAGCCCCCGCAACGTCCACGCCGCCAGCTCGTCGTCGCCGTCGGCGAGCAGGCTTGCCAGCATCTCCGGCGTGACGGTCGTGGGCGGCGGGGCATCGGCCCCGCGGGCGGGGTCGACGGGCGGCAGGAAGGGCAGGCGATCGGTCATTGGGCGGACTGTAGCACTCGTTCGCGCCGGCCCGGGAGCCGGGATTGCCTGCGGGGCATCGCGACGCCGAACCGCAACGGTCTACCATCGCGCCATGTACTTCGATGCCCTCTCCTTCCTCGAGGACGAGCGCGACGCCTGGCGACCGTTCGAGGCCCTCCTCGACGTGCCCGCGGCGCGGTTCGACGAGCCCGTCGCGGCGGCGCACGGCTGGTCGCCCCGGGACCTGTTGAGCCACCTCGCCGCGTACCAGGCGCATTGCCTCGACGTCGCCCGGGAGCTTGCCGTCGGCGAGCGCAGCCCGTCGCTGGAGGCGATGAACGCGGCCTGGGAGGCGCGCGGCGACGCCGTGAACGACGACCTTGCGGCCGAGTGGCGGGCTCTCCCCGCCGACGAAGTGCTGCGGCGTGCCCGCGAGATCCCCGGCGAGCTGCGCGGCTACCTCACGGTCGTCCCCGAGACGCGCTGGGTCAAGCACCCGGTCCACGGACGGCACTTCGAGGAGGAGCTCCTCGACCACTACGCCGACCACGAGGCCGACCTGGCGGCGATCCTGGCGGCGCTGCAGTGACGGGAGGGTCGCTCCGGGCGTTCGTCCTCGACCACGCCGACGCCCTCGACGACGTCGCCGAGTTCATCGTCGACGGCGACGGCTACCGGGTCGAGGTCGCGGGGAGCCTGGCCGCGGTCGTGGAGCCGGACGCGGTCGAGGTGCGGCTGCGGGCGGCCGTGGCCGACGCCGCCCTCCGGACCGCGGACGCGACGGCGTCAGCGCGGGGCCGCGGATGGGTCCGCTACGCGCCGACCGATCTCGACGACTTCGCCCGCGACCGGGCGATCGCCTGGCTCGACAGCGCGGTTCGCCTCGCCGCCGAAGGCGCCGAGCTCGGCTGACGCCGGGCCTGGGCTCGCGGCCCGTGCCGCGTCATGCCAGGAGGAGCACGGCGTACGCGGCGAGCCAGTGCTCGACCATGTAGTCCCCGCCCACGACGTGCGGGAGACCCGCCGCGGCGTGGAGGCTCGCCGCGCCGGCCGCGACGGCGGCGCGCGGGTCGTCGGGGGGGAGCGACTCGGCGATCCGTCGCCACGCCCAGGCCCGGCTCAGATTCAGGCCGTGGAGGTGGGCGATGTGGCCGTCGGTCGAATCCGAGACGATCGCCGGCGTGAAGATCGTCGTTGGGCGACCGGCTGCGAGGCCCGGCAGGAACCGTGCGAGCCACGCCCCGAAATCCGACCCGCCGTGCGTTCGGCTCATCAGCTCGGCTTCGACGAGCGTGGGGGAGAGGAAGTCGAACCCGGACGGCTCCCAGGCGGCCGGCGCGTCCGCGTCGGCGGCGAACCAGCGGTCGACGGCGCCGACGACGGCGTCGAGCAGGCGCCGGTCCCCGGCGGCGGCGAGCATCTCCGCGTGGGGCAACGCGAGGCCCAGTCCGAAGGCGCTGTTGGCGTGCACGCCGTGCCGGACCGGGTACGTGGCCCTCGGAAGCCAGTCCAGGAAGTTGGCGACCAGGGCGTCGCGCAGCGGCTCCGCGTGGCCGGCCCACCGCCGCGCGTCGGCGTCGTCCCAGCGCGCCAGCTCGTCGAGGAGCGCGAGCGCCCAGCCCCAGCCGTACGGGCGCTCGCGGTTGCGGTTGTCGGGATGGGCGATGAACGCGGCCTCCCCCGCGAGCGCCTCCGCCGTGAGTCGCCGGTCGAGCGCGTCACGGATGGCCGGGACGCGAACGTCGCCGGGGACGAGCCGGGCGAGCCTCACGAGGAGCCAGAACATCTCGACCGAGGAGTGCCAGTCGTAGCTTCCCCAGAAGACGGGGGTCCGCTCGCGCGGTCGCGGCGGAGCGTCGGCCGGCGTGCGCCACGTGTGCCAGGCGTCTGCCGGGAACTCGCGCTCGATGTTGACGAGCGCGATCTCCGCGTATGCGGCGGCGTTCTTCCGCAGGATCGGCTGCCAGGCCTCGGGTTCGGTCACGGGGGCATTGTCGCCGGAATCGGCACCGCCCCGCGGGCAAACCCGGCGGGGCGGTGGAAGCAGCGAGTGGCGGCGCGGCGACGGGAGCCGGCCGCCCCGCCGGTCAGCTGACGGGCTTGGCGTACTCGGCGAGGCCGAAGCGTGCCTCGAGCTGGTCGGCGGGCTGGAAGCCCATGACGCCCATCGGCTGCTTCTCGCCGCCGGGGAAGAAGGCGATCGTGGGGATGCTCATGATGTTGAACGCGCGGGAGAGGCCCGGGTTGGCGTCCACGTCGACCTTCACGACGTCGACGACGCCGTCGTACTTCTCGGCGAGCTTCTCGAGCTCCGGAGCGACGAGCCGGCAGGGTCCGCACCAGGCCGCCCAGAAGTCGACGATGACGGGGCGCTCGGCGTGGAGGACGACTTCCTCGAAGGTGGCGTCCGTCGCGTGCTTGATCTCGGCCATTGGTGGCGCGGTTCCTTTCTCCCGTGTCGGGGGGTGCGTGGGTCGCCCTAGCGGGCGAGGACCTGGATGAGGCGGTAGGCCTCGAGGACCTTCGGGTCGGCGAGGCGGTAGAAGACGGTGCTGCCCTCGCGCCGGGTCGTGACGAGCCCGGCCGATCGCAGGACGGCGAGGTGCTGCGACATGTTCGGGACCTGGCACCCCACGCACGCCGACAGCTCAGAGACGGACGCCTCGCCCTCGGCGAGCGTCTCGAGGACGCAGAGCCGCTTGGGGTCGGCGAGCGCCCGCCCGATGAGGGCGGCCCGCTGTCGGTCGAGGTCGTTGGGTGCTGCTGTGGTCTCCACGACGCGGAGTATCTCATCACTTGCGCAACAACGCAAGTGTCCAACACCTGGTGATCACGAGAGCGTCCGAGGCCCCAGCGGACGGGGGGCGAGTCTCGCCGGGACGGGGCGAAGGTGCTCAGCCGGCCAGCGTGCCGCAGACCGTGCAGAACCGAGCCCCGGGCGCGAGGGCCGCGCCGCACGCGGCGCAGGGCGGCGCGGATGCGACCGAGGGCGCGGTAGCCGGCACGGGCGCCGGAGCGACGGGCGCAGGAGCCGTCACGGGGGGCAGGGCAGCGGCGGCGGCGCGGGAGCGGCAGTGACGGGGCGGCGGGGCCGCGGTCGGCATCGGCGCAACGCCTTCCTTGAGCGGCGCCCCGCACGACGGGCAGGCGACCCAGGCGAGGTCCTCGATCGGCGCGCGGCACGCCTTGCAGCGGCCGGGCACGAACGGGTCGATCGCGCCGCAGAACGGGCAGCGCGCGACGTCGCGGGCGATGTACTTGCCGCACGACGGGCAGGGGTGCTTGAAGGTCGGCATCGGGGACTCCTCAGGTCGCGCGGGTCGGGCGGTCGGGACGGCAGGTCATCCGGTGCCGGCCCCGCCCGCGTCGGCAACCTCGGCCTCCTGGGCCGACCGGCCCGGCCAGGCCGCGGCATCGTCGCGGCACGACCCGTGCCAGACGACGAGGTCGTCGAGCGCCGCCGCCCAGCTCTCCTCGGTGCGATGGACGAGGCGGGCCACGAAGTCGCTTCGAGCGGCGGCCAGCGACGGGATGGCCCGCAGCGCGAGGCGGTAGCGCGTGCCCTCGGGTGTCGCCAGCTGATCCTCGGGAAGGGCGATCGGCTCGCGGAGGAAGCGCGCGTCGACGAGGGCGGCGGAGATCCGCGCCACCGCTGCCCCGGCCGCCGAGCCGTCGACTGCGGCAGGATCCCCGCGACCGGCGAGGTCTGCTCGCGGCACGGTCCGGAAGCAGTACGTCGCGTGGGCGCCCGCGCTCACGAGCTCGAGCGCGACGAGGTTGCCGGGGAGGGCCACGAGGAACCATGCCCGGAGGCTCTCCGGGGAGCCCGGCCGCTCGGGCGCCAGCGCGAGCCAGCGGAGGGCCGCGACCCCGCCGGCCCGTTCGCGGAGCGCGAGGTACGAGGCCGCGAACCCGGGCTCGCGGAGGACCGCGCGCTCGAGCGTGTCCCACGCGTCCCCGAGGTCGGCCGGAGTTGCCGGCCGGCCGTCGACGAGCGCCGCCGCCGCCCGCGCAGCGGCCGCCGGCGCGAGGTCGGGCGCCAGGGAGGCGACGATCGCCCCCGCGTCGCGGTGCGCGGCGGCCGGAAGGTCCAGCAGCCGCGCCCGGTGGCGCGCCGCCGCCGCTCCGAGGCGCAGCAGGCGAACGTCGCCGCCGGGCGTGGCGATCCGGACGCCGCCCACCTGGGCCTCGAGGTCCACCGTCCGGATCTCGGCGCGCCGCATCCGCCGCACGGGAAGCCGCTCGTCGAGCGGCGCGACGGTCGCGCCCCAGCCGTCGACGGCGAGCTGGGCGATCCCGCGCTCCTCGCCGCCGGCGGGCGCCCCGTCCGCCGCGTACTCGACGAGCTCCACGGGCTCGGCCGGCGACAGCTCGACGAACGCGTCGGCGAGGCGCTGGCGGAGACGGCGGTCGCGGAGGGCCGCGATCACCGGGCCGGCGGCCGCCCCCATCTTCTCGAGGAGCCAGCGCTCGTCGTCGGGCTCGCTGCCGGTCGCGACGAGGCCGACGCCGTCGGCGATCGCGAGCACCGCCATGTCCCGGTAGGCGAGCGTCCGCGGCGGGGCGCCGTCCTGCGCCAGGATCGCAACCCCCTCGTCGAGGGCGATGCTGCCGGCGCGGGCGTCGGTGCCGGGCGCCCGGATCCGGCCGGCGTAGGTCGGGAGCTCGGAACCGGCAGCGGCCATCGGACCGGCCGGCTCAGCCGGCCTTCGACCCGCAGTTGCCGCAGAACTTCGCCGCGGTGGGCAGCTCCGCGCCGCACTCCGTGCAGTGAGCCGTGCCGAGCCGGGTTCCGCAGTTTGCGCAGAACTTCTCCGAGCCGACCGGCTTGTCGCAGGTCGGACAGACGGTCCGCCGGGCGGAGGTGTCGCCGGAGAAGACGGTCTCCTGGCGCATCGCCTCGCGCATCTGCCCCAGCTCGACCTGGGCCCGCTCGCGCTCCAGCTCGGTCGCGAGGTTCGGCGCGCAGCGGGTGCAGAGGTTGCGGTCGCGGTTGAAGCAGGTCTCGTCGGCCCAGCTGTTGCAGCCGGTGCAGCGCGTGAAGAGCGGCATGATCTCGTTGGCCGCCTTCTCGAGGGCGTCGTCGCGGGCATCGCGGTCGAGGAAGCCCTTCGCGCTGTTCGCCGCGTTCGACGCGCCCCAGAGGCCGCCGAGGATGTTGCTCGCTCCCGAGAGCAGGCTGCTCGCGGTCCCGATGCCGGAGCGTACGAACTCGCTCTTGTAGCCCGAGCCGCAGACGTCGCAACGGAACTCGAACTGGTAGCCGTTCTCGTCGGAGAGATCGGTGTAGTTCCGGGTGAACGGCGTGAAGCCGGGCATCGCGAGCCTCCGGTCATGCGGACGAGCAAGGGCGAGGACGCAGCGCGAGGATAGCGCGCCGCGCGCCCCGCCACGCGCCACGGCCGCTGCGATACTGCGGCGATGGACTCGATGCGCTCGCCGGCGAACCCGCCCCCCGACCCGCCGCTCGATCTCACGCTCGAGCAGATCGAGGAGGCGGCCGCGTTCCTCGCCGGCAAGGTGGAACGGACGCCGCTGCTCGGCTCGACGACGGCCGCCCGGGTCGTGGCCGCCGCGACCGGTGCCCGGCTCGGCGACGGCCGGCTGTACGCGAAGGCAGAGCATCTCCAGCGGACCGGCTCGTACAAGGTTCGGGGAGCGACGGTCCGGATCGCCGGCCTCACCCCCGCCGAGCGGGCGGCCGGCGTCATCGCGATCTCGGCCGGGAACCACGGCGCGGCCGTGGCCGTGGCCGCCGGCCTCCTCGGCGTGCACGCGGTGGTGGTGATGCCGACGACCGCCGTCCGCTCGAAGATCGAGGCCTGTCGCGGCTACGGCGCCGAGGTGGTCCTCGAGGGCGAGGACACGGCGGAGGCGTGGGCGGCGATGGAGCGGATCCGCGACGCGCGGAGGCTCACCTTCGTGCACCCGTTCGCCCACCCGGCCACGATCGCGGGGCAGGGGACGGTCGGGCTCGAGATCGTCGAGGACCTGCCCGACGTCGACGTCGTCGTGGTCGGCGTCGGCGGTGGCGGCCTCGCCTGCGGTGTCGCGGCGGCGGTGAAGGGCCGTCGGCCCACTGCCCGGGTCTACGGCGTCGAGCCGCGGACGTCGAACGCCCTCGCGCTCGGGATCGCCGCCGGGACACCCGTCCCGATCCGGCCGGTGAGCGTGGCCGACGGCCTCAACGCCCCGTTCGCGAGCGATACGACGATCGCGCTCGGCCGCCGCCTGCTCGACGACGTCGTCCTCCTCGACGACGCCGAGATCCTGGCCGGCCTCCGCTTCGCCGCCGAGCGGATGAAGCAGGTCCTCGAGCCGGCCGGGGCCGCGGCGCTCGCGGCCGTCCTCCACGGCCGCGTGCCGATCGGCGCCGGGGAGCGCGTGAGCGTCGTCTTCTCGGGCGGCAACGTCGAGACCGCGCGCCTCGGCGAGCTCCTTGCGGCCGCGGGCCCGCTGCCGGGCGCCTGACGCTCCTCCCGCGCGGACCCGCGGGTGCGGCCGGTCGGCGCGTCAGTCGATGCCGAGCTCCTCGAGACGGTCGTCGTCGATGCCGAGATGGTGCGCCAGCTCGTGGATCACCGTGATCCGGACCTCGTCCTCGAGGTCGAGCGGGTCGGCGAAGTCCTCCTCGAGCGGCAGACGGAAGATGGTGATCGTGTTCGGGAGGGGGACGTCGTCGGCGCCCCACGCGGTCCGGGGCGTGCCCTCGTAGAGCCCGTACAGCGTGTCGTCGGGGTCGAGCTCGTTCTCGCGGCGCTGGAACGAGGATGGCTCGTCGGCGATGACGATCGCCACCTCGTCCAGGGCGGCCGCGAACGGCATCGGGATGCCGGCGACCGCGCGGTCGACGAGGTCCTCGAAGTGGACGTGACGGGCCGCCCGACGCCGCCGGAGGGCGGCGAGCTCGGCGGCCGGGATCCCGCGACGGCGCTTCGACATGGCGGCGGTATCGTACGGCGCGATGGACCCCGTCAGCGGGCCGGGCCTCGCGCCCCTGGCCCTTCCCCCGACCCGCCGCCGGATGGCGCCGCCGAACCGGCGGGGTATCTCGTCGGCGTGGACGACGCGGTCCGGCTCCACTTCCTCGACTGGGACGCGGGCCGTGCCGGGGTCGAGCCGTCCCCGGCACGGCCCGCGGGCGCCCCCGGCGTGCTGCTGATCCACGGCCTTGCCCAGACGGCGTGGACCTGGGCGCCGGTTGCCCGACGGCTCGTCCGGGACTGCCGCGTCGCGGCGATGGACGTCCGCGGCCACGGCCTCTCCGACGCGCCGACCGCCGGCTACGAGCCGGACCAGCTGGCGGACGACGCGATCGCCGTCGCCGAGGGGGCCGGTCTCCTCGCGCCCCCGGACGAGGTCCCGGCCGGGCCGTTCGTCGTCGCCGGCATGGGCTACGGCGCGATCGTCGCCGCGTGGACCGCGAACGCCCTCGGCGACCGCTGCGCGGGGCTCGTGCTCGTCGACGGCGGCTGGGAGGATGTCGCCGCGGCGACCGGCGCGTCTCCGGACGAGTGGCTTTCGTCGATCGAGGAGCCGCCCGAGGTGCTCGCCTCGATGGCGGCCTGGCTCGCCGACCGCGAGTCGTTCGACCCCGCCACCTGGGATGCCGACCAGGAGCGCTCGGCCCGGGCGCAGGTGGTCGAGACGGCCGCCGGGCGCGTCAAGCTCGCGGTCCACGCCCACGCCCTGCGAGCGTCGGTCCGGGCGATCTGGTCGTACCTGCCCGACGCCGTGCTGCCGCTCGTCGACGCCCGGATCGTGGCGCTCGCGGCCCGCGACGAGGACGACGGGTCGCGCCTGGCGGCCCTCCGCGCGGTGGCCGGCCGGCGGGCCGAGAGCGGGCGATCGGCGATCCGCGCCGGATCCTTCCCGGCGCGGGGCCACAACCTCGCGCGCTACGAGCCGGGCGTGGTGGCCTCGGCGGTGCTCGCCGCGGCGGGGGTGGTGCCGCTGTCCTGAGCGGGGCCGGCGGGAGCGGGACCGGCCGGATCGTCCCAGGGCGAGATGCGTCGGACCAGCTGCAGCCAGACGATCCCGCCGATGACCCACGGCACGGCCATCGTCAGGAGCAGGAGGACGAGCCCGAAGAGCACGCCGAAGGTCGCGGCGAGCGTCGATGCCTCGGCTTCGGCGAGCGCCAGGCCGGCCACGATGAGCGTCGCGATCGCGTGCGCGACGCCGATCCAGGCGACCACCGCCAGCCACGGCCGGACGTGGCGGTGGGCGGCGAGCTCGGCCATGAGCGACGAGGACACGACGATGCCGATCGCCGCCGCGGGGCCGACCCCAGGCCCCAGGTCCTGGAGTGACGGCAGCAGGGCGACGACGATGAAGGCGACAGCGGCGATGGGGAGGCCGACGAGGAGGCCGGCAAGCCATGGCCGGCGCTGGTGGAGACGCATGGGAGTCCTCCCTCCCGGTGCGGGGCACACCGGAGCAGGGTGAGCGTCGATCGCCCCCGAACGACCGGCAAGGGCCGGTTGGGCCGATGGGCGATGCCGGTCGGCCCGCCGCGGGCTACGATGCCGGAATGACCGGCCAGCCGCTGCCAGAGCACGTCCGCTCCATCGTCGACGAGATCGAGACGGAGATCGGGGAGGAGCCTCGCCCCAGTCCCGACGCCCTCGTCTCGGCGGCCGCGATCGAAGGCGGCGCGAGGAGCCACGTCTCCGAGCCCAATGGGCGCGTCGAGGCGGCCGTCCGCGAGATCCTCCGCGAGATCGGCGAGGACCCGGACCGGCAGGGGCTCGTCGCGACGCCCGGCCGCGTCCACCGCATGTATGCCGAGCTTACCGCGGGCTACCACGTCGACCCCGCGCGCCTCATGAACGGGGCGATCTTCGACGTCGACTACTCCGAGATGGTGGTCGTCAAGGAGATCCCCTTCTACAGCCTCTGCGAGCACCATCTCCTGCCGTTCTTCGGGACCGCGGCGGTCGCCTACATCCCCGACGGCCGGGTCGTGGGCCTCTCGAAGATCCCGCGGATCGTCGAGACGTACGCCCGCCGCCTCCAGGTCCAGGAGCGGATGACGTCGCAGATCGCCGACTTCCTCATGGAGCAGCTGCAACCCCAGGGCGTCGGCGTCGTCATCGAGGCGACGCACCTCTGCGCCGTCATGCGCGGGGTCCGCAAGCCGGGCACCGTCATGACGACGAGCCACGTCCTCGGGATCTTCCGGGCGAACGACAAGACCCGCGCCGAGTTCCTGGCCCATCTCCAGCGGCCGTCCCCCGGCGCCTGATCCGCTCGGCACTTCCGGCTCGGGTCGCTTCCGTGTAAGGAGACGGCAGCGGCCAGCGTCCTTACCTGTGACATGGGCACGGCACTGGCCCTCGCGGAGGTTCGGATGGCGTTCCGGGCGGAGCTGGACGACTTCGGCTCCTTCTACGAGCGCACCTACCCGGCGGCGTACCGGACCGCCTGGGCGATCCTGCGCGACCACGGCGCGGCGGCCGACGCCGTGCAGGACGCGTACCTCGCCGCCTACCGCGAGCGCGCCCGCTTCCGCGGCGACGCCCCGGCCCAGGCGTGGCTCCTCCGGATCGTCGTCAACCGGGCGATCAGCGAGGCGCGCCGGCCGCGGCCCCGGCTCGTCGCAATCGACGTCGCAGGCCCGACTGCGGCCCCGGCCGACGACGTCCGGCGTGCGACAGACCACCTGGCTCTCGCCGGAGCGCTCGCGACCCTCGAGCCCCGGGCGAGGGCGGCCCTCGTCCTCCGCTACTACCACGACTTCGACTACGCGACGATCGCCACGATCCTCGGGACGAACGCGAACAACGTGGGCGTGATCCTGCACCGCGCGATCGAGCGGCTCCAGGGCGAGCTCGGCAGTGCCGACGCGGCGACGTTCCCGATCCAGGAGGTGCGGCATGGCTGAGCAGCGCCTCGAGCGCGACCTCCGAGCTGGGCTCGCCGCCGAGCTGGATCCGGTCCACGGGCCGCACCCCCTCTGGGCCGACGCGCCCGTCGCCGGGCGGATCGGCGCCTCCGGCCGTGTGGCGTCGCGATGGCGGACGGCCGCCCTCGTCGTGGCAGCCGCCGTCGGCGTCGTCGCAATCGCTGTTCTCGCCACGACGTCCTCCGACGTGCCGGTCGCGACGGCGCCGCCCGCGACCGTGGAGCCGTGGCCGTCGCCGCTCCCGCCCACGGCGACACCGACCACCGGCGAGATCCCGCTCGGCCGGGTCGCCGTGGCAACGGCGTTCGGCGAGCCGGCGCTCCTCGTCCGCGTCAGCGACGCGGTGCCGGCGCGCGACCTCGAGACCGGCAAGGAAGGCGTGAGCCTGCTGGTCGAGGTCCACGTCGTCGGCCCGCTCGATCGCGAGGTCGGGGTCGACCGCTTCGTCATCCTGCGCGCGGGCCGTCCAGATCCGGATGCCATCTGGGTCGCGGATCCCGTGGGCTTCCCGATCCCGTCCGGTGCCCCGGAGGGCACGCAGGCCTCCGCCAGGACGGCCGTCTTCTTCGACCCGGACGAGACCGTCGACCTCGGGTACGCGGGCTCGGGCAGCTCCGTGACGTTCCGCTACCCGGTCCACCGCCCGCCGCCCGTGCCATCGCTCGAGGGCCGTTGCCCGACGCTCGAGGACTACTCGCTTGCGAGCCTCCAGCCATCGGCGGAGCCGGCTCCTCCGAGCTTCGATCCGGTGGCGCCCGAGGCGACGGCGTCGACCGGGATCCTGGCGCTCGGCGAGACCGGCGTTCTCCCGGCCCCGGACGGCTCGCCGGGGGCGCTCGTCCGCGTCTCGAACGTCCGCTTCTGCGACCGGCTGCCGAACTACCGCCCGGACTGGTCGGGCGGGCCGGTGAACGGACTTGCGAAGCTGCTCCTCGCCGACGTGGAGATCAAGAGCCTGCGGCAGGACGCGCTGGCGGGAGGGTTCATCCCGGGCAAGGAGATCGTCGTTGCCAACTACGGCGGTCGGTACGACGTTTCGAGTGCGCTGGTCTTCGACATGCCGGGCGCAAACTGGACGACCTCGCTCGACACGGGACCGGGCTTCGCCTACAGCGGGACGATCGCCTGGGAGGTCCCCGACGACGCCGTGCGCGTCACGCTCGACGTCCAGGGCGCAGAGAGCGACGCGAGCGGGGACCGGCTCGTTCGGTTCTCCTATCTCGCCCGCGGCGGGACTGACTGGGCGCCGTCGACGCCCGGTCCGTCGAGCGACCCCGCGGCGACTCCGACGAGCGGCGAGGCCCGCCTCGGCGAGCCGGTCGTCCTGGGAGCGCAAGGCGGGACGATGCCACTCGTCGTGGACGGAGTGGACGAGGTGCCTGCGTATCCCGGTGCCGCACCCTCGCCCCCGGCGGCCGCGTTCCTCGAGGCGCGCCTGGCCTTCGGCCGGGGGAGCGGCACGTTCACGTTCGATCCCGCCGAGTGGGTGGTCGTCGGACCGGACGGCGAGGCGCTTGCGCAGCTGCGGCTGCCCGAGGACGACCAGCTCCCGGCCGGATGGCCCAACGTCCTGTCCTGGTCGGTGGCAGGCGAGATCCCGCCCGAGTTCGCCGGACTTCCCGCGTTCGTCGTCGCCGAGGTGCCGGCCGACGGCCGCATCACCCTCGAGTACCGGCCGGACGAGGACCCCGCCCTCGTCACCTGGGTCCTGCGAGACGAGTGACTCCTTCGCGTCGTTCGGCCCATGACGGCGGGGCCGGCCGTGGGCGAGGTTGGCCGCGGAGGTACGCACGAGGACGACGCCGTCGCTCGTGGAGCGCCTGCGGCACGGGCTCGACGGGGTCCTGCACCGGCCCCACGACACGGACCGCGAGCTGCACTGGGCCGAGCACGAGATCGCGCTCCGCAAGGAGCACGACGACGCGGCCGACGCGCCGGTAGCCGGGCTCCGCGGGATGCAGCCGTACGACTTCGGGACCCGCAAGAGGCACTGACTGCCGCGGACCGGCGGCGGCTATCATCCCGGCATGAGCGAACGACCGATCAAGGTCCTGATCGCGAAGCCCGGGCTCGACGGCCACGACCGCGGCGCGAAGGTGCTCGCCCGCGGCCTTCGCGACGAGGGCTTCGAGGTCGTCTACACCGGCCTCCGCCAGACGCCGGAGATGGTCGTCACGGCGGCGCTCCAGGAGGACGTCGACGTCGTCGGCCTGTCGATCCTCTCGGGCGCCCACATGACGCTCGTGCCGCGGATCTGCGCGCTCCTGCGAGAGAAGGGCCTCGACGACGTCCTCGTGACGGCCGGCGGGATCATCCCCGACGACGACGTCCCGGCCCTCCGCGAAGCGGGCGTCGCGGCCGTCTTCGGCCCGGGGACGACGATCGGCCAGGTGGCCGACTTCCTCCGGGCCAACGTCCGGGCGCTGGACTGACGACGCCGGTGGAGGCGCCCGCGGAGGCGGCGGCCGAGCGGGGGATCGCGCTGGCGGACGCCGCGGTCACGGGCGACCGCCGGGCCCTGGCGCGGTTGCTGACCGCCGTCGAGAACCGCACCCCGGTCGCGGAGTCGGCCCTCCGGCGGCTGCATCCGCGGGCCGGCCGGGCGCACCTCGTGGGGATCACCGGCGCGCCGGGCGCCGGCAAGAGCACGCTCGTCGCCGCGCTCATCGGGGAGCTGCGGGCCGGCGGCCGGTCGGTGGCCGTCATCGCCGTGGACCCGTCGTCGCCGATCACCGGCGGAGCGCTCCTCGGCGACCGCGTCCGGATGCAGTCGTACGCGGCCGACGACGGCGTCTTCATCCGGAGCATGGCCTCGCGCGGCCACGCCGGCGGGCTGGCGGCCTCGTCCGTGGCGGCCGCGACGGTGCTCGACGCGGCCGGCTTCGAGGTCATCCTGCTCGAGACGGTCGGCACCGGCCAGAGCGAGGTCGAGGTGGCGGCCGCGGCCGACACGACGGTCGTCCTCGAGGCGCCCGAGATGGGCGACGAGGTCCAGGCGATCAAGGCCGGCCTCCTCGAGGTGGCCGACATCGTGGTCGTCAACAAGGGCGATCGGCCCGGCGCCCAGCGGACGGCGGCGGAGCTGCGGGCGATGCTGAGCGCCGCGGCGAGCCCGCGGCTGACGGGGGTGATACCGGCGGGACGCGCCGGCGCGGGGCGGGGACAGGGCGACACGCCGGCGGAACCGCGCCCGGAGCCGAAGCGCCCCGAGGTGCTCCTCACCACGGCGACGACCGGCGAGGGCGTCGCGGAGCTGGTGGCGGCGATCGCTCGCCACCGGGCCGGGCTGGGCGAGGCAGCCGAGGGCATTCCCGTCCGCCGGGCCCGTGCCGCGGCCCTCGTCTGGGCGCTCCTCGCCGACCGCGTGCGCGGCCGCCTCCTGGCACCGGAGCTCGCCGCCACCACCGCGGCGACGCTCGACGCCGTCGTCGGTCACGAGCTCGACCCGTACGCGGCGGCCGACCGGCTGCTGGCGCTGCTCGTTCGCGAACCCGACCCCGGCGATCCGCCGGGCTGACGCTCGACCCGGGGCCGGGCGCACTCCGCGTGGTGGGACGATCGGCGCCCCGGGTGGGTGCCGAATGGTGGTTGACCGCAGGGCGACCGGTGGCCATCCTCGTCGCCATCGTCCGGAGCGGGGCCCATGCCGTCCCGTGCGTCCCTGGACGACCGAGGAGGTCGCATGTCCAGGTGGGCTCGCCCGCTCGTCGGGCTCGGCACGCTCGTGCTCGTCGTCGCCGCCTGCGGAGGCGGGGCCGCATCGGCGGTCCCGGGAGGGGGCAGCGCAGCGCCGACGCATCACCGATGCGCCGGCCACGGTCGCCCCGGCCACGGTCGCCCCGACCGACGCTCCCGCCACGGTCGCCCCCACGGCGGGCGCCGGTGGCCCCGACATCGGGGGTGCCGCCGCGGCGCTCGCCGACCTCGACTCCTACCACCTCGCCATCACGATGTCGATGGAGGGCATGGAGGACAGCATGTTCGCCGCGTTCGGCGACGGCCTCACGATGGAAGGCGTCGTCATCTTCGAGCCGGTCAGGGCCGCCGACATGACGATGTCGATGGGCACGGCCGAGCAGACGCTGGACGTGGGCTACCGGGTCATCGGCGACAAGGCCTGGGTCTCGCTCGGCAGCGGCTGGATCGAGACGCCGGCCGAGGACGCCCAGAAGACGATCGACAGCCTGGCCCCGGACAAGATGCTCGGGTCGTTCAGCGGGCTGACCGGCCTGACGCCCGTCGGCGAGGAGACGAAGAACGGCGTGGAGACGGTCCACTACACCGCGTCGGGCGAAGAGCTCGGTGCGTCGATGGGCAGCGCGCTCGGGCTCCCGGACGCGACATGGACGGTCGACTTCTGGGTCGCGAAGGACGGCGGCTATGCCGTGAGCTACGCCATCGTCGGCGAGAGCGCCAACGGGTCGTTCGAGATGACCCTCGACGTCACGGACATCAACGACCCCGCCAACGCCGTGGAGCCGCCGCCCGCGGGCGGCTGACGATCGAACGCGCCGGCAGGCCGCGCGGGCGGGACACCGCGCGGCCGCCGGGGGGCTGACGCCGCGGCGAGGCCGCGGTACCCTGCCGGGCATGCCGATCGAGCGCGCCTTCGTCGCCGGTGCCGGGCTCATGGGGCACGGCATCGCCCAGGTCCTCGCCGCCGCCGGCCGGACGGTCGATCTCTACGAGCCCGACCTCGCCCGGGCGACCGCCGGCCGCGAGCGGATCGCCGCCAACCTCGACCGGGCCGTGGCGAAGGGGCGCCTGGATCCGACCGCCCGCGTCGAGATCCTCGACCGGGTCGCCGCCACCGACAACCTCGCGGCGGCCGCCGAGGCCGACCTCGTCGTCGAGGCCGTCTTCGAGGACGAGGCCGTGAAGCGCGAGCTGTGGGCGGGTCTCGACGCGGTCGCCCCGGGCCGGGCGGTCTTCGCCACGAACACGAGCTCCATCTCGATCGACCGCCTCGCGGAGGCGCTGGCCGCATCGCGCCGGCCGTCCTTCTGCGGGGTGCACTTCTTCAGCCCCGTGCCGGTCATGCCGCTCGTCGAGCTGATCCGGGGCAGCGCGACGGACGAGGCGACGGTCGACGCCGTCCGGGCGCTCGCCGCCGACCTCGGCAAGCAGGTCATCGTCTCGGCCGACCGGCCGGGCTTCATCGTCAACCGGATCCTCATGCCGCTCCTCGCCGAGGCGATGCGGGCGCTCGAGGAGGGGATCGGGACGGCGGAGGACATCGACACGGGCGCGCGGGTCGGCCTCAACCACCCGATGGGCCCGCTCGCGCTGGCCGACTTCATCGGCCTTGACGTGGTCCTCGGGATCATGGGCGTCCTCCACGCCGACCTCGGTGACGAGCGATTCCGTCCGCCGGGCGTCCTCGAGGATCTCGTGAAGGCCGGCAAGCTCGGCCAGAAGTCGGGCGCCGGCTTCTTCGACTACCCCCGCGGCTGACGGACGGAGGCTCCGCCGATGACTGACCCGGGCCCCAGCGGCAACGTCTACGTCGTCTCCGCCGCGCGGACGCCGATCGGGAGGTTCGGCGGTGCGTTGGCCGGCGTCCCGGCGACGGAGCTCGGAGCGGTCGCCATCCGCGCGGCCGTGGAGCGGGCGGGGCTCGATCCCGCGACCGCGGAGATCGACGACGTCCTCATGGGCCAGGTGCTGCAGGCCGGCGCGGGGCAGGCTCCCGCGCGCCAGGCGGCGCTCGGCGCGGGGCTTCGCGACGCAACCCCGGCGACGACGATCAACCGGGTCTGCGGCTCCGGGCTCAAGGCGATCATGCTCGCGGCCGCGCAGATCCGGGCCGGGGACGCCGAGCTCGTGGTGGCGGGCGGCATGGAGAGCATGAACCGGGCCCCGTACCTCCTCCCGGGCGCCCGTTTCGGCTACCGGCTCGGGAACGGCGAGCTCGTGGACTCGACCGTCGCGGACGGCCTCTGGTGTTCCCTCGAGGGCTGTCACATGGGCACCCACGCGGAGCGCGTCGCGATCCGCGAGCAGGTGAGCCGGGCCGACCAGGACGCCTTCGCCCTGGAGAGCCATCGCCGGGCCGTCGCGGCGCAGGACGCCGGGCGGTTCGCCGCCGAGATGGCCCCCGTCTCCGTCCGCGACGCGAAGGGCCGCGAGACGGTCGTCGACGCCGACGAGGGTCCCCGGCGCGACACGAACCTCGACGCGCTGGCCCGGCTGCGGCCGGTATTCCCGCTCCCGCCGGCCGGCGACCGTCGCGACGCGGAGGAGGGGACCGTGACGGCCGGCAACGCCCCCGGCATCACCGATGGGGCAGCCGCCACGCTGGTCGCCTCCGAGCGCGCCGTGGAGCGGCTCGGCCTGGCGCCGCTCGCCCGGATCGTCGGCTATGCCCAGGCCGAGGTCGCCCCGAAGTGGCTGTTCCTCGCCCCCGTCGAGGGCGTGCGACGGCTCGAGGCCCGGACCGGCCTGGCCGCCGAGGCGTTCGACCTCGTCGAGCTCAACGAGGCGTTCGCGGCCCAGGTCCTCGCCGACGGCCGGGCCCTCGGGCTCGACTGGTCGCGGGTCAACGTCAACGGCGGCGCGATCGCCCTGGGCCACCCGATCGGGGCGTCCGGCGCGCGGATCGTGGCGACGCTCCTCCACGAGCTTCGTCGCCGCGAAGGGCGCTACGGCCTGGCCACGCTCTGCCTCGGCGGCGGCGGGTCCGTCGCGATGGCCCTCGAGCGCGTCTGACGGATTCCGAGCCCGGAGACGATGCCGGCGCCCGTGGCCGGCAACACGGCCGTCGCGGCAGCGAGCCGACGGCGGCGAGCAGGCACTCCGCCCTGGTGGGACCATCGGCCGATGGCCGCCGGCGGCCGATCGCCGATGATGTCCGCGACATCACACCCCTGGAGGCTTCCTGCCCATGCATCGCGCCTTGCGTCCCCTGCCGTTGTTCGCCGCGGCCGTCCTCGTCGTCGCCTGCGGCGGAGCGGCCACGAACGCGCCCGCCCAGACGTCCACGCCGGCCGCGGCCACGGACTCGCCGGCGCCGACCGAGGCCCCGGCGACAGCGTCGCCGACGGCCACCGAGGCGCCGACTTCCAAGCCGGGCGCAGGGGACGCCGTGATGACCGCCGGCGCCGCGGGCTTCGCGATGCCCCTCGCCGCGGGCTGGCTCTCCCTCCCGCTCGACGGCACGGCGGACGACGTCCTCGCGCTGCTGCCCGCCGACTCGCAGCTGCGGGGCGTCGTCGAGGGCGGGCTCGAGCCGCTCCTCGCGGCCGGCCTTGCCGGCTGGGCGATCGACGGATCGAGCGAGCCCGGCGCCGTCACCCCGAACGTCAACCTCATCGTCCGCGACGGGACCGAGATCCCCGGCTTCGACGAGCTCGTGAGCACGATCGAGAGCGAGCTCGCTGCCGTTCCGGGCGTGAACGGAATCGATGTCGAGGTGGTCGAGCTCGCGGTCGGGCCGGCCATCCGGGCCGCCTACCTCGGTCTCGGCGAGGGCGCCGACGCCCGGGCGCAGGGGATCCAGTACGCGATCCCGACGGCCGACGGCCTCCTCATCCTCTCCTTCACGCTGCCGGCGAACGACCCGGCACGCGAGGCGGCCGTCGAGGAGATGGTCGCGGGCATCGACCTCGCGCCGTAGGCCTGTCGCCCGCGCCCGGCTGTGCCGGCGCCCGGCTGTGCCGGCGCCCGGCCGGCCGCGGCCCGCTCTCCGAGCCCTGCCTGACGCGCCCGATCCTCTCGCGCTAGACTTCCGGCGGGCCGGTAGCTCAACGGCAGAGCAAGTGACTCTTAATCACTAGGTTGGGAGTTCGAATCTCCCCCGGCTCACCAGCTCTGCAGGCACGACGACCCCCGGTCCCATCCGGGGGTCGCTTCGCGTCCGGGACGGTCGGGCGCAGGGGGCTGCTGGCGTCATGTCCCGCTGGCCGGTCGAGATCCGGTGACCGCTGAACGGCGAAGGACAAGGTGATGGCACTCCAAGAGGCTCCCGGCACCCGGCGCAGATCACCGTCGCCGGTGGTCCAGCAGCTCATCGGCATGTTCGTCGCGGCCGTGCTCATGACCGCCATCGCCGTGGCCGCCGTGGCGATCTCGGGCGGCCTGCCGCCGCGACTCGGCCTCACGAGCACGACGTGGCAGTGGACCGGCTCGACGATCGGCCGCGACGCGACGCCGCTCGAGGTGCCGGATCCCGGCGCCTACACGATCCGGTTCACCCGCGACCTCACCTTCGAGGCGACCGCCGACTGCAACCAGGTGTCCGGCACGTACGCCGTGGTTGCGGCCGGGCGGGCGGGCGGCTCCACGAACAGCCTGGTCCTGGAGCCGGGTCCTGCGACGCTGGCGGCGTGCGGCGCCGGGTCGCTGTCCGAGGAGTTCCTCACGCAGCTCGGTTCGGCGACCCGCTACTGGATCACGGGGTCGCAGCTGACCATCACGCTCGCCGCGCCGAGCACGATGACGTTCGAGGCCGTCGAACCCCTCGCAGCCCCCTCGCCGAACCCCTGACGGCGCTCGGCCGCCGGGCCGGCACCGGCCGGGTCCGGGCGCTACAGTGCGCCGATGCCGACGCTCGTCCGCATCTCGACCACGGCGCTGAAGTCGACGGCCCTGCAGCACCCCGATCGCGTTCACCTGGGCCCGAACGGCGTCGCCGAGAACCGGCGCTTCTTCCTGGTCGACGCACGCGGCCGCCTGCTCGGAGCCCCGCGGCACCCGGTGCTGTTCCGCATCGCGGCGACGTACGACGCCGAACGCGAGCGCCTCGCGATCCGCTTCCCGGACGGGCCGGCGATCGACGGGCCCGCCGACGCCGCCGGCGACCAGGTCACCGTCGACTTCTGGGGTCGGCCGACGCAGGGTCGCCTCATGGAAGGCGACTGGAACGCAGCGCTGTCGGCCCGCATCGGGGAGCCGGTGCGGCTGGTTCGCGCCACCCACGACGGGGGCGGGGTCGACGACCGGCCGGTCACCCTCGTGTCGAGCGCCTCGGTCCGCGAGCTCGCGAGCCGCGCGGGGCTCGAGGATGTCGATGCCCGGCGCTTCCGGATCCTCCTCGAGATCGACGGCGTGGAGGCGCACGAGGAGGACGGCTGGGATGGCCGGCTCCTTCAAGTCGGCGGGTCGGTCGTGCGCGTGGGCGGTCCCATCCCGCGCTGCGACGTCACCCAGCGCGACCCGGACACGGGCGGCCGCGATGTCGAGACGCTGAAGATCATCGACGGCTACCGCGGTCGGAGCGCGGCGCGCACGCTCGACTTCGGCGTCTACGGCGACGTCGTGGAGCCCGGGGCTGCGGCCGTCGGCGACCCGGTGACGCTGCTCCCGGGCTGACGCGGCGCCGACCGGATCGGCCACAATGACGGCCCCGCGACGCCCCGCCGCGAGCAGGTCCCGCCGAGGAGCCCGATGCTGACGACCGAACCGCTCACCGTGTCGTGGGACGAGCTCCACCGGCTCGTCGGGGAGCTGGCCGAGCAGGTCGGCGACGACTACGACCTCGTCCTCGCCATCACCCGCGGCGGCCTCGTCCCGGCCGGGATCCTCGCCTACCGCCTCGACCTGCGGGAGATCCTCGTCGCCGGGGTGGAGTTCTACACGAGCGGTGGCGGGACGCACGACGCGCCGATCTTCGGGCACTTCCCGGACGCGGAGCTGCTCCGCGACAAGCGCGTCCTCGTGGTCGACGAGGTCTGGGAGACCGGCGAGACGATGGCCGCGGTCGTGGAGCGCGTTCACGCCGCCGGGGGCCGGCCGAAGACCGCGGTGATCCACTACAAGCCCGGCAGATCGCGCGTCGCGCTCGAGCCGGACTTCCACGCGGCGCTGGCGCACGGCTGGGTGACCTACCCGTACAAGGTCGGCGACTGACCGACGCGGCCGGGACGGCCCGGTCGCCCGAGCCCGCCCCACGGCCTCGTCGCCCGGAAGCGCGGGGCGCGTCGGCACCGCCTGCGGCACAATGCCCGCGATGCCGCCACGCCAGCCGCCCCGCCGCCCCCCGATGGCCCGCCCGCTCGCGGGCTCCCCGTCGACCCGCGGCGCCGGCGCCGGCGCCGAGAAGGCTGGACGGGGGTCCTCCTCGCGACCGCCGTCGGGCCGGCCGCCGGGCCCTCCGCGCACGCCGATCCCCGGGTCGACCGTCCTCGTCGGGCTGTTCGCGGTCGCCGGCGTCGCCCTGCTCGTGGGCGCGGCGGTCTTCGCTTCCGGGTCGCCCGGCGCGTCACCCGATCCGGCGGCCTCCCCCGGCGCCTCGGGTGGGCCGGTTGCCGGGGCCTCGACGTCGCCGGCTCCGGGCGGCACGGCCGCTCCTGGGGAGTCGCCGCCCGCCTCCGCATCCCCGTCGGCGCCGGCCGCGCCGGCGGAGCTGCGCCTGGCGCTCGTCGCGGACGTCCGCGAGCCGCGCGTCGGTCTCACCCTCGACGCGCTGGCCAAGGCCGTCGCCGCGGGACGCGTGGCGATCCCCTGCGGTCTTGACGAGGCGATGCTCGGCGACGACCCGCTCGACCTTGACGGGGAGACGTGCGTGGACGCGGCCGCGATCCCCGACGCGGTGCGCGCGAAGGAGCCGCGCTACGGCCTGCTGCCGGCCGGCCTCGTCACGCCCCGGGTGAAGGTCCTCCGCGTCGGCGGGGCCGACCTGTTCGGCGCGCCGTCGATCCGCGAGAAGGCCTACCCGCTGACGGGCGTCGCGGGCGCGGCGCCGGCGGCGTGGACCGCGTTCGACCCGGCCGAGGTGCGGACGCTTATCTCGACCGGTGACACCTGCCCGGACCGCGGCGTCAGCCACCAGGCCAACACGCTGGGCAAGGGCTGGGACTGGGTCCTCGACGGAGGCACGGCCGAGTACGTCGGGATCAATGTCGACCGCCGCTTCGACGGCCTCGACGGCAACGGCTGGCCGGTCGTCGTCGCGAAGCGGAGCGGCAACCAGGGCGCGGTCCGCACCCTGATCTCCGACGCGGAGATCACCCTGAACGACTTCGAGTGCCCGATGACGAAGAGCTTCGTCCAGCACGACAACGGAACGATCTTCTCGATCGACCCGCAGGTCGCGCAGCTGCTGGCCGGCGCCGGCGTCGACGTCGTCACGCTGGCCTCGAACCACATGACCGACCAGGGGACGAAGGCGCTGCGCGAGACACTCCGCCTCTTCGACGAGAACGGAATCGCCCGGTTCGGGGCCGGCATGAACCTGGCGAAGGCCCTCAAGCCGGCCGTGATCGACGTCCGCGGCGTCCGGTTCGCGTTTGTCGGCTTCAACGAGATCCCGGGCTCGGCCGAGGCGTCGGCGTCGAAGCCCGGCGTCGCCTACCTCAACGAGGAGAACGTCCGTGCCGGCGTCGCCGCGGCGCGCAAGGTCGCCGACGTCGTCATCGTGGTGCCGCAGTGGGGCTGGCCGGAGTACCACGCCGACTTCACGAAGCGCCAGAAGGAGCAGATGCGGCTGTTCTGGGACGCCGGCGCGGACCACGTCGTCGGCCACGGGACCCACTGGGCCGGGCCCATCTCGCTCACGAGCGGCGGCGGCGGCTACCGCGTTGCCGTGGGCAGCCACGGCAACTTCCTGTTCGGCCAGGACTGGAGCCGCCAGACGCAGGAGGCGGTGGTCGTCGAGCTGACGTTCGTGGGCACGCAGCTCGCCCAGGCGCGCCTCCACCCCTTCATCATGCTGAACCAGGCGCAGGCGAACCTGACGAACCCCGCGACGGACGGCAAGTTCGTGCTCGACCAGGTCTGGAGCAACAGCATCCTCAAGTAGGCGACCGGCGCCAGCCGACGGGGCCGCAGCCGCAGCTCGCCCCGCGCCGTCGCGCGAGCGCGTGCTACCCTTCGCCCGTCCTTTGAGGCCGGTCCCGTGAGGCCGGCGTACCGGTCCCGTGAGGCCGGAAGGGAGGCTGGTCGTGCGCCTGTCCGTCATCGTCCACCGCGCCCCGTGGGTCGGTGGCGTTTTCATGTCCGGACCCGGATGAGCGAGCTCGTGCCACGCATGGCCGGGCGGGCCGGCCGTCCCGGGCTGCCGCCGTTCCCCGACGCCGACCTCATCGTCGACCCGCGGGTCGGCGCCGCGGCCCGGCCCTCCTGGCGCTCGAGGACGGCACGCGTCTTCCCGGGGATCGCGTTCGGCGCGCCGATGCCGCGGCCGGGGGCGACCTCGTCGTCAACACGAGCCAGACCGGCTACCAGGAGGTCTGCACCGACCCCTCGTACGCCGGCCAGGTCGTCGTGATGACCTACCCGCTCATCGGCAACTACGGCCGCATCCGCGACGACGACCAGTCGGAACGGCCGTGGCTGCGGGCCCTCGTCGTCGCGACGGCCACGGCGGCCGTCGTCGAGCAGGCGGCGCCAGCTGGCAGCGCTGCTCCGGACCGAGGGGATCCCGGCGATCGCCGGCGTCGACACGCGCGCCCTCGCCCGCCACCTCCGAACGCACGGCTGCCTGCGCGGGATCGTCACCGCACCCGGCGAGTTGGACCTCGACGACGCGCGCGCCCGCGCCCGGGCCGTGCCGCGCTGGGAGGACCAGGACTTCGTCGGGCAGGTCTCGCCGGCGATCGCGTTCGAGGTCGGCGGACCCGGCGACCGGGCCAGATGCTCCGCTCGTCGCGATCGTCGACTTCGGGCTCAAGGCGAACATCGTGCGCCGGCCTCCGGCGGCGCGGCGTCCGGGTCCGCGTGCTCCCGCACACGTCGACCGCGGCCGAGGTCCTTCGCCCCGGACGTCGCCGGCGTCGTCCTCTCGCCGGGGCCGGGCGACCCGGCCCGTCTCGACGGCCCCGTCGCGCTGGCCCGGGCGATCGTCGACGACGGCCGCCCGCTCCTCGGGATCTGCCTCGGCCACCAGATCGTCGGCGCGGGCCGCCGGCGCGGAGACGCGCCGGCTTCGGTTCGGCCACCACGGGGCGAACCACCCGGTCCGGGACACGGCGACCGGCTACGTCCAGGTGACGGCCCAGAACCACGAGGTCACAGGTCGTCGCGGCGACGCTCCCGCCGGAGAGCGGGTTCGCGGTGAGCCAGGTCAACCTCAACGACGGCTCGGTCGAGGGGCTGCGCCACCGCGACCTGCCGATCGAGACGGTCCAGTACCACCCCGAGGGCGCGCCCGGCCCGCTCGACGCCCTCGCCGTCTTCGACCGGTTCGTGGCCGCGACCCGCGAGCGAGCCGGGCAGCGCGCCGAGGGTCGGGTGTGAGCGCCGCGCGAGCCGCGGCCACGAGCGCCGCGTCGGCGAGCAACCCCGCGGCCACGGCCACGCAGGCGAAGCCCGCCTCCGTCCTCATCATCGGCTCGGGGCCGGTCGTCATCGGCCAGGCGGCCGAGTTCGACTACGCCGGGACGCAGGCCTGCCGCGCGCTCCGCGCCGAGGGCGTCCGGACGATCCTCGTCAACTCCAACCCGGCGACGATCATGACCGACCCGACCGTCGCCGACGTCGTCTACCTCGAGCCGCTGACCGTCGAGGCGATCGAGGCGGTCATCGCCCGCGAGCGTCCCGAGGGCCTCCTCGCCGGGCTCGGCGGCCAGACGGCGCTCAACCTCGCGATGGCGTTGTCGCAGGCTGGCGTGTTGGCAGCGCTACGACGTCAGGCTGCTCGGGACGCCGCTCGAGGCGATCGAGATGGCCGAGGACCGCGAGACGTTCCGCGACCTCCTCGACCGGCTCGGCCAGCCGTACGCGCCGTCCGCGATCGTCGAGGGCGCGACGGAGCAGGCCCGGTCCGCCAGCGCCGACGCGGCCCTGGCGGCGATCGGCCTGCCGGCGATCGTCCGGCCGGCGTTCACGCTCGGCGGGACCGGCGGCGGGATCGTCGAGACGGAGGAGGAGTACCGGGAGCGCGTCCGGGCCGGCCTCCGGGCCAGCCCGATCGGCCAGGTGATGGTCGAGCAGCTGCCTCGTCGGCTGGCAGGAGATCGAGTACGAGGTGATGCGCGACGCGGACGACACGTGCATCGCGGTCTGCTCGATGGAGAACGTCGACCCGCTCGGCGTCCACACGGGCGACTCGATCGTCGTGGCCCCGGTCCAGACGCTGCCGGACGCGGTCCACCAGCGCCTCCGGAGCGCGGCCCTGGCGATCATCCGCGGCGCTCGGCGTCGAGGGCGGCTGCAACGTCCAGTTCGCGCTCTCGCCCGACTCCACGCGACTACGCGGTCATCGAGGTCAACCCGCGGGTGAGCGGCGCTCCGCGCTGGCGAGCAAGGCGACCGGCTACCCGATCGCGCGGGTCGCCGCCCAGATCGCCGTCGGCCGCCGCCTGGCCGAGATCCCGAACGTCGTGACCGGGACGACGGTCGCCGCCTTCGAGCCGGCGCTCGACTACGTCGTCGTGAAGCTGCCGCGCTTCCCGTTCGACAAGTTCCCGCCGCGCCGACCGAACGCTCGGCAGCCAGATGAAGGCGACCGGCGAGGTGATGGCGATCGACCGGACGTTCGGGGCGGCGCTCAACAAGGCGCTGCGCGGCCTCGAGCAGGCGGGGGCCGGCCCGCTGGCCGAGGACGCCGCCTGGAACCCGACGCTCGCCTACCTCGAGGCGGCCCTCGGCGGCGATCCGGAGGCGGCCGACGCGGAGGACGAGGCGGACGCGGTGATCCGCTGGATCGACGAGCGCGGCGAGGCCTGCGAGAGCACCCGCTTTGCCCAGCGGAGCGCCGCCCCGATCGTGCTCCGCCGCTTCCTCGCGCCGTCGGACAACCGGCTGTGGCGGATCCTCGCCCTGCTGCGCCGGGGCGTCCCCGAGGCGGCGATCGTCGAGGCGACCGGGATCAGCCCGTGGTTCGTCGCCGAGCTGGGGCGGTCCGTCGCGCTCGAGGCGCGGATCCGGGCGGCCGGTCCCGCGATCGCCGACCCGGCCGATGCCGCGGCCGCGACCCTCCTTGCCGGCGCGAAGCGGGCCGCGCTCGGCGATCGCGAGATCGCGACCCTCGCCGGGGTGGGGGAGGGCGACGTGGCGGCCGCCCGGGCCGCCCTCGGCCTCCTGCCGGGGTACGCGATGGTCGACACGTGCGCCGCGGAGTTCGCGGCCGAGACGCCGTACTTCTACGCGACGTACGCCGCCGCCGGCTCCCCGCCCGAGGCGCCCCCGGTCGCTCGGCCGGCGGCGCTCGTCATCGGCTCCGGCCCGGTCCGGATCGGGCAGGGGATCGAGTTCGACTACTGCGCCGTCCGGGCGGCCGAGAGTCTCCGCGAGCTGGGCTGGGAGGCGGTGATGGTCAACTCCAACCCGGAGACCGTCTCGACCGACTTCGACGCCAGCAGCCGCCTCTACTTCGAGCCGCTCGACGCGGAGAGCGTCCTCGGGATCGTCGCGGCGGAGACCCCGCCGGGCGTCGGACCGCTCCCGGCCTTCGTCCAGTTCGGCGGCCAGACGCCGCTCAACCTCGCCGGGCGCCTCGAGGCGGCCGGGGTGCCGCTCCTCGGCGCGTCGCTCGAGACGATCGACCAGGCCGAGGACCGCGTCCGCTTCTGCGCGCTCCTCGACCGCCTCGGCATCCCCCAGCCCGAGGGCGGCATGGCGCGCTCCATCGAGGAGGCCGAGACGCTCGCCGAGCGGATCGGCTACCCGGTCATCGTCCGACCGTCCTTCGTCATCGGCGGCCTGGCGATCGACTTCGCCTACTCGCGCGACGACCTCGTGGCGCAGCTGGCCGCGGCGACCGTCGTCGACCCCGATCGCCCGGTCCGCATCGACCGCTACCTCGAGGGCGTCGAGGTCGACGTCGACGCCGTCGCCGACGGCGAGACGGTGCTGATCCCGGGTCTCCTGGAGCACGTCGAGCGAGCGGGCGTCCACTCCGGCGACTCCGTCGGCGTCTTCCCGCCGCAGGACGTGTCGGAGGCCGACCAGGCCCTGATCGTCGACGTCGATGGAGCGGATCGTCCGCGCCCTGGGCGTCCGCGGCCTCGTGAACGCCCAGTTCATCGTCCGCGACGACGGCGTCTACCTCATCGAGGTCAACCCGCGGGCGTCGCGAACGGTCCCGTTCATGAGCAAGGTGACGGGCGTCCCGATGGTCGACCTCGCCGTGCGGATCGCGCTGGGGGAGCGGCTGGCCGACCTCGGCTGGGCGAACGGCCTGCTGCCGCCCCCGGACTTCGTGGCGGTGAAGGCGCCGGCCTTCTCGACCGCCAAGCTGCGCGGCGTCGACCCGTCGCTCGGGCCGTTCATGCAGTCGACCGGCGAGGTCATCGGGATCCACGCCGACCCGCGGGTCGCGACGGCGAAGGCGCTCGTCGGCGCCGGCCTCGTGCCGCCGCGGCCGGGCGTCCGCGGCGCGCTGGCCCTCCTGACCGTGGCCGACCGCGACAAGCCGCTGCTCGGGCGGCTGGCCGGCGCGCTCGCGAAGGCGGGCTACCGGTTCGCCGCCACGCCGGGGACGCGGGTGGCCCTCGCGGCCCTCGGCCACGACGCCGAGCCGGTCGCGAAGCTCGGCGAGGCGCCGGGCCCGGGCGAAGAGGCGATCCTCGACCTGATCGCCTCGGGTCGGGTCCGGCTCGTGGTCAACACGCCGACGCCGCGTTCCGGTCCGGTCCGCGACGCCGCCGAGCATCCGGCTCGCCGCGATCGCCGAGGGCGTCCTCTGCCTGACGGCGATGGAGACGGCGGTGGCCGCGGCCGAGGCGATCGACCCGGCCTCACCCTCAGGCTGGCCGAGGTCCGGCCGCTCGACGACTGGGTTCCCGCAAACCGCGGCAAGCTCCCCCGCGAAGAGAGGGCATGACGACACCGCCGATCGCATTCGACTCCCAGCCGGACGGCTACGTTCCCGGCGCCTGCAACATCGGCCCGGCCGAGATCGCTCGCCGCCGCCGGGCCGGCTACGGCGGGCTCGCCGCCGCGGGACTCCTCGCCGTGGCCCTCGTGGCCGTCGATGCCCCGACCGCCGCCCGCTGGCTCGTCGCCCTGCCGCTTGCCGTCGGCGCCGTCGGCTTCCTGCAGGCGCGCTTCCGCTTCTGCGCGGCGTACGGGTTCTCGGGCGTGCGCAACTTCGGCTCGCTCGGGACCGTGGAGCACGTCGAGGAGGCCGAAGCTCGGCGCGCCGACCGGACGAAGGCGGCGGCGATCGCCCTCGCCGGCGCGGCGATCGGGGTGGCCGGCGCCGCGGCACTGGTCCTCCTGCCGGTCTGATCGTTCGCCGCGCCACCGCGGCCGACGCTCCGCAGCACGAGGTTGCCCGCGCCGGGTGATCAGCGGGCGCGGAGCGCGGGCCGAGCGGTGGGCTCGGGCTCGAGGCCGTGGATGGCCTCGCCGATGGCGATCAGGGCATGACCGACGCGGGCGCGCAGGCCGTGCCGCGGGCCGCCGACCCGCTCGCGCTCGGCCTCGGCGGCCAGCCGCCCCGCCCGGAAGTCGATCTCGGCGCCTGTCGTGTGCATGCCGTCACCCGCGTACAGCGTGAAGGTGGAGGTGAGCCTGGTCGGCGGAGCGCCGAGCCGGTTCGTCGTCTGCATCTCGTCATCCCCTCGTTCGATGCCTATCTAACGCCTGGGTGTCGGTGGTCGTTCGTCGGGTGGCGTGGCAGCCGCGTTGCGCGGCCTAGGACTCCGTCCCGCCGAGGTACTGGGCGAGCTCGACGCCCGCGTCGAGGACGCGGTCACGGCGGAGGCTGTAGTAGGTGAGGGCGCCCGCCTCGGTGATCGTCACGAGGCCGGCCGCCCGCAGGAGGGCGAGGTGGTGGCTGACGGTCGGCTTCGAGAGGCTCATCCGCTCGGCGATCTCGGTCAGGTAGAGGTCGCCCGACGCGAGCAGCCGCAGGATCCGCAGGCGGCTCTCGTCGCCCAGGGCCCGGAACAGGCGGATGCTCGCCGCGGGGACGGCATCGGACTCGGCCCCGAGGGCGCTCTCGGCGAGCGGGTAGGCGAACATGTGCCAGTCCCGGCCGCCGAAGACGTAGTTGTACGGCCGGGTGAAGTAGCTCGGGCTCAGGAAGAGGCGCCGCGTCCCGGCGTCGGGGACCCAGCGCACGCCGCCGGTCGCCCGCTCGACGAACTCCGCCAGGGGGAGCCGCTCGAGGTCCGCCCGTCGCCCGTCGACGTCGCGCTGCTCCATTGCGGCGACCCGCGCCTCGACGGTCGCGAACCGCTCGGACCAGGCACGCAGGACGCGCCGGAGGGCTCGCATCTCCCCGGCCGGGTCGTCGAGGAGCCGGCCGACAGACCGGCGGAGCACGTCCGGGCAGGCCGCGACGGCCTCGTCGCGCAGCTCGGCCTCACCGGCGAGGACCCGCGCGGCGATCTCGAGCGGAGCCGCCAGCTCGTCGTCCTCGCAGGCGGTGGCGAGCAGATCGCCGGCCTCGATGCGCCCCGCAAGGGCGACGACGTCGCCGGCCGACCGGACGCCGAGGTCCACCATCGCGAGCGGCACGATCGCGCCCCCGAGGCCCTTGCCATCCGGCGAGCTCCCGAAGAGCCGGGCATGGTCGCGACGGAGGGCGTCGGAGAGCGACGAGCGCGCCTCGTCGAGCCAGGCGCGGTCGGCGGGGAGCAGCTCGGACTCCGTGTCGAGCATCAGGCTGACGAGGAAGTCGACCGCGGGCCGGGCCTCGAGGACGACCTCGGGGGCGGCCGCAGCGCCGGCTCCGCCGGTCATGTCGCGCACGAGCGCTCGGGCCGGGCGGGCCATCGTGGTGGTGCGGGCGGGACGAGCCATCGAGTGTTCCTCGTGTGTCGATTACTTGTTAGATGGAAATCTAACACGTGGCGCGGCGATGTCAAGAGGGTCGTGCGGGCGGCCTCGGGCGACTGTCGGCGACCGGCCGTCGGCGTCGGGTGGCTCGTCGTCGCGCGGTGGGGCCGCCGGCCCTACAATCGCCCGGCTCACCCCCGCAGCTGACGAGGCCCGCATGCCGGTTCCCGCCGTGCCCTTCACCGACGAGCGACTCGCGAACGGGCTCCGCCTGATCATCAGCGAGGATCACCTCGTTCCCGTCGTCGCCGTCAACGTCTGGTACGACGTGGGCAGCAAGCACGAGCAGCCGGGCCGGACGGGGTTCGCCCACCTCTTCGAGCACGTCATGTTCCAGGGGAGCCGCCACGTCGCCAAGGCCGAGCACATCGCCCTGGTCCAGGCCGCCGGCGGCACGATGAACGGCACGACCTGGCTCGATCGGACGAACTACTTCGAGACGGTGCCGGCCCACCAGCTCGAGCTCGCGATCTGGCTCGAGGCCGACCGGCTCGCGACGCTCCTCGACGCGCTCAGCCAGGAGAACCTCGACAACCAGCGGGCGGTCGTCAAGAACGAGAAGCGCCTCTCGTACGACAACCAGCCGTACGGCACGTGGCAGGAGAAGGTCCTCGGCCACCTCTACCCGCCGGACCATCCCTACCATCACCCGACGATCGGCTCGATGGAAGACCTCGACGCGGCGTCGCTCGAGGACGTGTCGGCCTTCTTCCGCACGTACTACGCGCCGAACAACGCGGTCCTCTCGATCGTCGGCGACGTCGATCCCGACCGGGCCCGGGCCTGGGTGGAGCAGTACTTCGGCCCGATCCCCGCGAACCCGGCCATCCCCCCGTTCGCGGTCGACCCGCTCCCGATGACGCTGGGCGGCGAGCGCCGCGAGACCGTGGAGGACCGCGTCCCCCTGCCGCGGGTCTACGCCGCGTGGAGGGCGCCGGTCCTGGGCGACGACCGGCTCTACCCCCTCGAGATCGCCAGCCAGGTCCTCGCCGGCGGCAAGGGGAGCCGCCTCCACCGGCGCCTCGTGCGGGAGGGCCGGATCGCCCAGGACGTCGCCCTCTTCCTCCTGCCCTTCTCGTCGGGGCCGTCCGTGTTCATGGGCTGGGCGACGGTGCGGCCCGACGCCGACCGCGAGGCGGTCGAGGCCGGGTTCCTCGCGGAGATCGCCCGCCTTGCGACCGAGGAGATCACGGACGACGAGCTGGCCCGGGCGAAGGCCCTGATCGAGACGGACGAGCTCGGGGCGCTCCAGCGCGTCGCCGAGCGGGCCGACCGTCTCAGCATGCTCGCCACGCTCCTCGACGACCCGGGCGAGATCAACCGCCAGCTCGGGCGGTACCTCGCCGTGACCGCGGCCGACGTCCGGGCCGTCTGCGAAGAGCTCCTCGTCGACCACAACCGGGTCGTGATGACGTATCTCCCGGCGCCCGCCGGCGATGCCGCCGCGAACGGCGTCGAGCCGGGCGCGGGCGACTCCGGCGACGGCGAGGGCGGCGGGCCGGTCCAGGACGAATCCACGGAGGTCCCGGCATGAGCACGACCGATCCCCTCGAGGCGGCGCTCGGCCGGCGGCCGGTGCCCGGCATGCCCCGCCCGTTCGCCTTCCCGGCCGTCGAGCGGGGCCGGCTCTCCGGCGGCCTGCCGGTCCACGCCGTCCACCTGCCCGGCCGGTTCCTCGTCACGGCCAGCCTGTCCCTGCCGATGGGTGCCGTCGACGAGCCGGCGGACCGCGGCGGGGTGACCGTCCTCGCCGCGCGCTCCCTCACGGAGGGGACGCTGCGGCGCGATGCGATCGCGCTCGTCGAGGAGGCCGAGCGGCTCGGCGCTTCCCTCCGGTCCGAGGCCGGCTGGGACGCGACCGTCGTCGGCGTCGACGTCCCGGTCGAGCGCCTTCCCGCCGCCCTGGCGCTGCTCGCCGAGGTGGCGCGCGAGCCGGCCTTCCCGCCACGAGAGGTCGAGCGCCTCCGCGACCAGCGCCTCAACGACCTGCTCCAGGCCAGGGCCGACCCCGGGCGACGGGCCGAGGAGGAGTACCTCGCGACGATCTATGACCCGGCGACGCCGTACGCCCGCCCGGCCGGCGGCGCCCGTGCGACGGTCGCGGGCCTCGACGATGCGGCCGCGGCCGCGGCCTATCGGACGTGGGCCGGCTTCGACCGGGCCGCGCTCGTCGTGGGCGGGGACCTGTCGGGAATCGACCTTCCCGCCGTCCTCGAGCCGCTCCTCGGCGACCTCGCCCCGGCGCCCGGGGCGGCCGCCCCGTCCACGCCCGTCGTGGCCGGGCGCCTCGACCGGCCGGCGGTGCGGCTCGTGCACCGCCCGGGATCCGTCCAGTCCGAGCTGCGCGTCGGCCATCCCGGTCTGCCGCGCCGGATCCCCGACTACCACGCCGTCGCGGTCATGTCGGCGATCCTCGGCGGCCTGTTCAACAGCCGCCTGAACATGAAGCTCCGCGAGGAGAAGGGCTACACGTACGGCGCCGGGGCCGGGTTCGACATGCGGCGCTTCGCGGGCCCCTTCACCGCCCGCGCCGCCGTGAACACCGAGGCGACGGCTCCGGCGCTCGCCGACCTCCTCGCCGAGCTGCATCGAATGCGCGAGACACCGCCGACGGACGACGAGCTGCGGGCGGCCCGCGACTACCTCGTCGGCGTCTTCCCGCTGCGCTTCGAGACGCCTGGGCCGGTGGTCTCCGCGGTCGGCGGGCTCGTCACCTACGGGCTCCCCGACGACGAGCTGGACCGCTACCGGCCCGCGGTCGAGGCCGTGACCGCCGCGGACGTGCTCGCCGCGGCGCGCGCCCACCTCGACCTCGAGCGGCTCGGCGTCGTCATCGTGGGCGACGCGGACCGGATCGCGGCCGACGTCGAGGCCCTCGGCATCGGGGAGATCGAGGTCGTGCGCGACGAGGAGGCGGGCGGCCAGCCGGCGGGCTGAAACCTTCGACGAGGGACGTGCCTCAGGGGGTGCAGCGGGCCGGTCGCCGACCGGCGGCGCGGAGACCGGACCGATCGGCCCGCTTCTGCACGTGGAGGAACCTCGCCTGATGGATCGCATGCGCCCGGGGATCGTTCGCGGCATCGCCGCCGCGGCCGTCTCCGTCTTCCTGGTCACCGGCGTCGCGTTCGCCGCGAGCGCCGTCATGGCGCCCGTGACGCCCGACACGGCGCCGGCCGCCACCTTCGAGACCGACGACCCGTCTGAGGAGCCGACGCTCGAGGCCTCGTCGCCGAACGCGTCGGACGACGCGACCGCCGAGCCCGACGAGACGGCCGAGCCCGACGAGACGGCGGAGCCGACGGGTTCGCCCGACGACGACGCGACTGCCGAGCCCCGCGAGACCGCCGAGCCGGCGGAGACCGCCGAGCCGGGTGAACGCGCCGAGCCGACCTCCTCGCCGGAGGCCGGTGACGACGACCACGACGACAGCGCCCATCCGTCCGCGTCCCCGGACGACGACGACCACGACGACGACGGGGGCGACGACCACGACGACCAGGACGACGACCACGACGACGACGGGGGCGACGACCACGGGGGCGACTCCGACGACTGACGCCGCGCGTCGCTGATCCCGGCGTCCGCCGGGCGAGGACCAATGGACATGACGGTCAATCCGCACGAGACTCCCGTCGGGGCGTATCGTCAGCCGTCGTGTCCCGCCCGGCGGGCTGCCATCACCATGGAGGCCTCGCGATCGACCCCGCGCGCGATCCCGGTTCGCCGCAGCCACCTCCGCCCGACGATCCGGAGGCGCGCCGCGTCGTCGCCGCCGTCCTCGGCGGCGACCCCGATGCCTTTCGGGCGCTGGTCGAGCGCGAGTCGCGGTCCGTCGTGCGCACGTGCTACCGGGTTCTCGGCGACCTGCACGAGGCCGAGGATGCTGCCCAGGAGGCGTTCGTGACCGCATATCGCGCCCTCGGGACCTGGCGCGGCGACGGTCCGTTCGCGGCCTGGCTGGCGCGGATCGCGACCCGGATCGCGGTCCGGCGCGCCGGCCGCCGGCGCCCCGTCGCGTGGATCGATCCCCGGCCGCTGGCAGACGGCGAGTCGCCGTCCCGCGACCGGGTCGGGGAGGCTGCGCTCACCTCGGCGTTCGGCAGCATGCCCGATCCCGCCCAGCAGGCCGTCCGGGCCGAGCGGGCGGCGGCGATCCGGGCCGCGGTCGCCGGGCTCGACGAGCCGTATCGCGAGGTCCTCGTCCTGCGCTTCTTCGGAGAGCTGTCCCTCGCCGAGATCGCCGCCCAGAGCGAGCGCCCGCTCGGCACGGTGAAGACGCACCTCCACCGCGGGCTCCAGCGGCTCCGGCGGGCCCTCGAGGCCGAGGGGGTGGCCTGATGGGCGAGCGCTGGACGCGCCCCGACCGCTTCCGCCCCGACGAGGTCGGCGACGCGGCCACGGCCGGCGAGCAGGCCGAGGCGATGGGAACCGCCCGCGAGCTCGAGTGGCTCGCCGCGGCGGACGACGTCGCGCCGAGCGCCGGGTTCGCCGACCGGGTGATGGCGGCCGTCGCCGCCGAGCCCACGCCGCGGCCCGTCACGGCGGCGGCGACCGCGGCCCGGCAGGGTGCCGTCCTCGGCGTCCTCGGCGCGCTCGGCGACCTGTGGCGGGTCGCCTGGACCGGAGGCCGCCCGCTGGCCGCCCGGGCACCGGCGATCGCCCTCGTCCTCCTCCTCGTCGTCGGAACCGTGGGGGTCGGGGCCGTGGGCGTCGGCGCCCTGGGGCAGCTCCTCGACCGGCCCGCCGAGAGCCCGAGCCCGACGCAGGTCGCCAGCCCGAGCCCGCCCCCGGCCTCGCCGTCGGTGAGCCCTCTCCCGAGCGCGAGCCCGTCGCCGTCGCCCGACGCGAGCCCGAGCCCGTCGCCGTCCGCCGAACCGGAGGAGAGTCCGGAGCCGGGCGAGAGCCCGGACGCGACCAGCCAGGCCGGCCCGACGGCCCGGCCCCGCCCGACCGACACGCCGCGCCCGACACGGACGCCCCGCCCGACGGAGACGCCCGAGCCGAGCGAGACGCCCCACGACGACGACGACACCCCGAAGCCGAGCGAGACGCCCCACGACGACTGAGGTCGCCGGTGAGGGCAGGCGCGGCCGAGCCGGCCGAGCCGGCCGAGCCGGACCGGCCCGCGCTCCGAGCCCCGGCCCGCGCGTCCGAGCCGCGCTCCCTCCGTGCCGGGTGCTAGGCTGGATCCGTGATCGTGATCATCGGTCCCGTGGCATTCCGGCCCGCCTCCCCGGCGGGAGGCGACGTGGTCGGCGCGTCCGGCGGGGCGGCCATCGCCGCCGCGGCCGCCGGGGCGTCCGTCGAGCTCCTCGCCAAGGTCGGCGAGGACGGGGCCGGGGAGGAGCTCCTCCTGGCGCTGGCGCGCGGCGGTGTGGGCCATCTCGCCATCCTTCGCGACGCCGCCCGGCCGACCGCCATCGCCCCGGCGTGGGACGAGGGCGATCCGGACGGCGTGGAGGCCGCGATCGGCGAGCTCATCGCGGCCGTCGCCGCGGTCGAGCCGGCTCCGGACGGGCGCGTCCCGGTCCCGCCGGGCCTCGTCCTGGAGGCGGCCGACGTGTCGCTCGGCCTCCGGTATCTCCGCGAGTACCGGGTCGTGGTTGCCGTGGAGCCCCTCGCCGAGGACGTTGCTGCCGTCGTCGCCGACGCGGCCTCGTTCGCCGACGCCGCGCTCGTCGTCGTGGCCGTCCCGGGCGTCGTCCTCCCGGACGCGTATGCCGGAGCGACCGTCATCGAGGCGCCTCCGGAGGATCCCGACGGCGACTTCGCCGCCCTCGTCGGACGGTTCGCAGCGGCGCTGGATCGCGGGGAGCCGCCGGCCGACGCGCTGCAGGCCGCCGTCGCGGCCGGCGGCTGGGAGGCGGCGGACAGCTGACGTCGGCGGCGGTGGGCGCCCCGCGCCGCCCTTCGCGGGCGGAGGTTCGGCGGACCCGGCTCAGGCCGGCGGGAGCTCTCCCGGGCCCGGAGCCGACGGCCCCAGCGGCACGACGAGGTCGGGACCCTCGTTCCGCGCGTTGTTGACACGCCGTGACACCGGGAAGCGCTCGAGGAGGTCGTCCGGCGCGGGCCGGAGCAGGGCGAGGAGCTCGCCGGGGTCGACCGGCGCCGGCTCGAGCCAGCGAGCCCAGTCCGCCGGCGCGAGGATCGCCGGCATCCGGTCGTGGATCGGCTCGAGCGTCCCGTTCGCCCCGGTCGTGATGATCGAGAACGTGCGCACGGGCTCGGCGTCGGGCTGCGTCGGGTCGCGCCAGATCGACCAGAGGCCGGCGAAGGCCATCGGGTCGCCGTCGACCCGGCGGATGAGGTTCGGCTGCCGGATCTCCGGCGTCTTCCGCTCCCACTCGTAGAACCCGTCGGCGGGGACGATGCAGCGCCGCTTCGCGAACGAGGCCCGGAAGGCGGGCGTGCTGGCCACCGTCTCGGCCCGGGCGTTGATCAGCCGGTTCCCGATCTTCGCGTCCTTGGCCCACGAGGGGACCAGGCCCCAGCGGTAGGGGACGATCGCCCGCCGCAGATCCTCGCGTTCCACGACGACGAGCCCGAGCTGCTGGGGGGCGAGGTTGTACCGCTCGCCGGGGCTCTCGGCGAGGTCCTCGGCGGCGAAGAGGGCGGCGAGCTCGGCGCTCGGCCGCTGCTGGGTGAAACGCCCGCACATGACGTGGAGTCTACCCGCGGCGGCCGCCCGGCCGACGCGGCCCGAGGGCTCTCGGACGGGCCACGGCGCCGCGATCGTCCATCTGCTACGGTCGCGACGATGACCGGCTCCACCGTTTCCGACCCGCGCGCGCCGGGCCCGCTCGACCGGGCCACCGCGGCCGCGCTGCTCGCGAGGGCCGACGAGCTCCTTGCCGCCGGCGAGTACGCGGCCGCCCGGGCAGCCTATGGCCGGCTCGTGGGGATGCCCGATCCCGGCCTGACCGCCGCCGCGCTCGTCGGGGCCGGGGAGGCGCTCTACCGGCTCGACGACGAGGAAGGCGCGCGACAGTGCTGGGAGCAGGCGACCCAGCTGCCCGAGAACCCGATCACGTATCGCGCCTTCCGCCAGGTCGCGGCGGCACGCGTCCGCGACGGCGACCTGCGGGGCGCCCGGGACGCCTACCGCGAGGCCGAGCGACGGGCTCCGACCGCCGACCGTCCCGAGATCGCATCGCGGCTCGGCTGGCTCAACAAGGAGCTCGGCGACACCCGCGCCGCCGGGCGCTGGTTCTCGCGGAGCCGTGCCGACGACCCGCCGCCGCGGGCGACGTACGCGATCATCGCGCTCACGGTCCTCGTCTCGTTCCTGGCCTTCCAGCCCGCGGCCCAGGAGCTGCTCACGACCCTCTGGCTCGACAAGCAGGGTCTCGCCGACGGCGAGTGGTGGCGCCTCGTCTCGCCCGTGCTCGTCCACGGCAGCTGGATGCACCTGCTCTTCAACATGTACTTCCTGTACCTCGTCGGGCCCCTCGTCGAGCAGCTCTACGGCTCCGCCCGCTTCGTCCTGTTCTACGTGCTGACGGCCGCGGCCGGCTCGGCCGCGAGCTTCACGTTCGGCGGTCCGGCACCCAGCGTCGGGGCCTCGGGGGCGATCTTCGGCCTCTGCGGGATCCTCCTTGTCGTCAGCCTCGTCCACCGGCCGGTGCTCGACCGGCGGGGGCGGGCGATCATGAGCCAGATCGGCTTCCTGGTCGTCCTCAACCTCGTCATCGGCTTCGGGTTCGGAGCGCTGCTCGGCGTTCGAATCGACAACGCCGCCCACGTCGGCGGCCTGGTCGCCGGGCTGTGGATCGGCCTCGTCGTTCCGCCGATCCGCTCGACGCTCGCGTCGTACTGGCAGCGGCCCACGCCTGCGACCGGGCCCGGGACGCCGCAGGCCGGATCGCTCGGCGCGCCCGGGTCGATGGCCCGGACCGTGGCCGAGGGCCGGCTCCCGGTCGCGGTGCAGTGGCTCGCCGTGGCGGTGGTGCCCGTCGCGACGGCCGTGCTGCTCGCCGTCGGGGGAGCCACGCTCTAGCCCGGACGCGGCGATCCCGCCGCGACCGCCGCCGCCCCGGGACCGCTGGCAGCCTGCTTGCCGCGCTCGCGATGGCCGAAACCCGCCAGCATCCGGCTGCCGGCGCTGTCATCCTGCGGGCCATGGCCTTCGACCTCGACTTCGAGCAGCGCTACCGGGCCGTCCGCAGCCGCGACGCCCGATTCGACGGCTGGTTCTTCACCGCCGTCACCTCGACCGGCATCTACTGCCGGCCGAGCTGCCCCGCCGCGACGCCGCGCTCCGAGCACGTGCGCTTCTACCCGACGGCGGCGGCCGCGCAGGCGGCCGGCTTCCGGGCCTGCA
Organism: uncultured Chloroflexia bacterium; assembly: GCA_963736545.1. Taxonomy (GTDB): domain Bacteria; phylum Chloroflexota; class Limnocylindria; order Limnocylindrales; family CSP1-4; genus CTSoil-043. The sequence goes on along the minus strand of CAVTPA010000001.1, from coordinate 820,523 downwards.
AGCGTTGCGTCCCGGGCGCGGTCCCCGGGTCGCCGGCGTGGGACCTCCGGGCGGATCTCGCGGGCCGCGCGATGCACCTCATCGCGGACGGCGTCGTCGAGCGCGACGGCGTCCCGGGGCTCGCCGCGCGACTGGGCTACAGCGAGCGCCAGGTGCGCCGCCATCTCACCGCCGACCTGGGAGCGGGGCCGCTCGCGCTCGCCCGGGCGCAGCGCGCGCACGTGGCCCGCCTGCTCCTCGAGACCACCGACCTGCCGGTCACCGAGGTGGCGTTCGCGGCCGGGTTCGGCTCCCTCCGCCAGTTCAACGCGACGATCCGCGAGGTGTTCGCCGCGGCCCCGACCGACCTGCGGGCCGCCCGCCGCCCGGGGGGTCCGGCGCCGGCCGGCCGGATCGAGCTCCGGCTGGCCCGCCGGTCTCCGTTCGCCTGGGACGCGCTGCTGGCGTTCCTCGCGGTGCGCGCCGTGCCCGGCGTGGAGGAGGTCGTCGACGGGACGTTCCGGCGGAGCCTGGCCCTGCCGCACGGCCCCGCGATCGTCGAGCTCACCGACGCCGGCGGGGCGGTCCGCTGCACGCTCGCCCTCGCCGACCCCCGCGACCTGGGGCCGGCGGTCGCCCGCGCCCGGCACCTCCTCGACCTCGACGCCGATCCGGTGGCCGTGGACGCGGCGCTCGGGGAGGATCCGCTCCTCGCCGATCTCGTGCGGGTCGTGCCCGGCAGGCGCTCCCCGGGGGCCGCCGACGGCGCCGAGCTCGCCCTCCGGGCGGTGCTCGGGCAGGGGATCACGGTGGCCGCGGCCCGCAGCCTGGCCGGCCGTCTCGTCGCGGCGCACGGCCTGCCGCTCCCGGCGCCGGCCGGCGGCGTGACCCACCTCTTTCCCTGCGTCGCGGCCATCGCGGCCGCCGATCCGGCGGCGCTGCCGGGTCCGCCCGTCCGCCGCGAGGCGCTCCGAGGCGTCGCCCGCGCCCTCGCCGACGACGGCCTGCGGCTCGATCCGGGGGCGGAACGCGACGAGGCGGTGCGGCGGCTGCGCGCTCTCCGGGGCGTGGGGCCCTGGACGGCCTCCTACGTCGCGATGCGCGCGCTCGGCGATCCCGACGTGCTCCTCCCGGGCGACGTCGCGCTGCGCCGGGCGTTCACCGCACGCGCGGCGTTCCTCGAACCCGGGGTGACGGCGACGCCGCGGGCGCTCGCGGCCCGGGCCGAGCGGTGGCGGCCGTGGCGCTCGTACGCCGTCCACCACCTCTGGGCGTCGCTGGCCGATCTGCCGGCCCGCCGACGCCCGGCGCCAGGCGCAATCGAGCAGGGAGGCTCCCGATGACGACGACGGTCTTCACGCGTCACCCCAGCGACCTCGGCGAGCTGCTGCTCGTCGGGGAGATCGGCCCCGACGGCGCGACGGTGCTGACCGGCTGCTACTTCCCGGATCATCGGCGCGGCCCGGGCGCCGATCCGGCGTGGCGCGAGGACCCAGCCGCGTTCGCCGCGATCGGCGCCGCGATCGACGCCCATCTCGGGGGCGACCCGGCGGCGACGCGGACGGTGCCCGTCGGCTTCCGGATGGGCACCCCGTTCCAGCGGCGCGCCTGGGAGGCCCTCCGAGCGATCCCCGCCGGCACGACCGTTTCCTACGGTGAGCTCGCGGCCCGCCTCGGGCGGCCCGGTGCGGGTCGGGCCGTGGGCTCTGCGGTGGCCCGCAACCCGATCTCGATCGTCGTGCCGTGCCACCGCGTCGTGGGCGCGGACGGCTCGCTCACCGGCTACGCGGGTGGGGTCGAGGCGAAGCGGCGCCTCCTCGCCCTGGAGCATGCGGGCCGCGACGGCGCAGGAGCCGATGGCGGCCGCGCGGCGAGTCTGGGCAGCGCGGGCGGCGCCGCGTGATTCAGCCCTCGAGCTCGCCGAAGGCAACCTGCGGGCCCGGCGTGCCCTGCGTCCCGCCGGTCGGCTCGAGCGTGATCATCGTCGCCGTCGCGTCGGCGAGGTCGACGCCGAACGGCGCCAGGCACGATCCCGAGCCGCCGCACTCGAACGTCGCCAGGGCATGGACGCCGGCGGCGTCGGCGGACCAGAGCTGGTAGACCTGCCCGGCCGGCGGCGCCGGGAGATTGCCGGCCATCAACCACGCCTCGGTGGTCCCGGGTCGGTAGACGACGTAGACCGACGCGCCGGCCGCGATCGGCTCCGTGGTCAGCTGCGCCGTCGCGTGGTCGGGGGCCAGGACGACGGCCATCGCCTGGTCGGTTTGGGCTAGCCGGGCGACCGCGGCGTCGCGTTCGGTGGTCGCCTGGTCGAGCCTGCTGTCCAGGCCCGCTGCCGTCGTGCCGAGCGCGCCGACGGCGATCGCGAGAGCGGCAGCGACCGCCAGCCCGGCGAACGACAGGCGCCGATAGCGGGTCCGCTCGCGGCGAAGCGTCTCGATCTCGACGACTGCGGACGGCGCCGTGGCTGGACGAGCGGGCGCGTCGACCGACGACCGGGCTTGCGCCGGGGCGGCGGCTGCCGTCGGCGTGGCGCCGGCATAGGCGAGCGTTGCCGCGGGCACGCCCACGAGCCGCCCCTCGGACGCCGCGATCGCGGCGAGGACTCCGCCCCGCAGCGCGTCGGGCGCGCGGCGTGCCGGAACGGCGAAGGAGAGGAGCCCCGCGGTATCGACGAGCTCGCGGGCCTCGTCCCTGCACGGAGGGCAGGCGGACAGATGGACCTGGAGGGCTTCGCGCTCGGCGTCGTCGAGGTCGTCGAGGGCCGCGCCGGCGGCTAGCTCGCGGTAGGTTCGGTGATCCATGGGGTCTCTCGGGGGTCGATCTCGGACACGCTCGGGCCCAGGATGTCGCGCAGCTTGAGGAGGGCCGTGCGGATCCGGGTCTTGGCGGTCCCGAGGGGGATGTCGAGCTTCTCGGCGACCTCGACGTGGGTCAGGCCGGCGAAGAAGGCCAGCTCGAGGGCGGTTCGCTGGGCGTCCGGGAGCTGCTGGATGGCGGCCCGAACGGTGTCGCGGCGGAGGCGGAGCCAGGCTTCCTGGTCGACGTCGTCGTCGGCCTCGTGGAACTCGAGGTCGACGTCCGCCGTGTGCTTGCGGACGTTCTGCTCCCTGCGGACGAGGTCGATCGCCTTGTGCCGGGCGAGGGCGAAGAGCCACGACGAGACCGCGCCGCGGCTCGGGTCGAAGCGCGCCGCGTCCTTCCAGACGGCGACGAACACCTCCTGGACCACGTCCTGGGCGAAGCGGTCGGCTCCGGTGACCTGGTAGGCGAGGGAGTACAGCGGCCCGGAGTAGCGGGCATAGAGCGCCTCGATCGCCCGCTCGTCCTTCTCGCGGATCCGCACGAGCAGCGCGACCTCTTCGGCGCGCCGGACGTCGATCTCGGGCCGGGAGGACTCTCCAGTCAAGGGCGACTCCGTCGTGGCAGATGCCGCGGCATGGCCGCCGCCGCGCATGTGCCCGGTGGCAGGCGTGCTCGGGCGACCCGCGCGAGTATACCAACGCGTTCCAGGAGGACGGAGCGCGAGGCGCAGCCCGCCAGCGGTCGGAGAGGGGAGAAGTGCTTCCACGCCCCCTCTTCGCGCGTCGGCGGCCGGCGGATGGCGTCGCGCGAGGGCGTCATCGTTGCCGGGAGCGGAGATCCGGGTGGTCGCGGAAGCGCTCGAGGAGGCGGTAGAAGTTCCGCTTGCCCAGCCGGTCGCGATCCGCGTCCGATAGGCTCGTCCAGCCGCGGTGCTCGTGGCGGACGAGCGGCAGGTCGAGGCGGACGGCGCGGCGGGCGGGGGCATCCGGGTCGGCGCCGGCGCGCAGCACGAGGCTCCACCAGGTGTCGAGGTGGCGATAGAAGCCGAACTTCTCGTCGAGGGGGCCGAGGGCGGCGTAGTCGTCGCGTCGGAAGGCGAGCCAGGACAGCTCGATCGCGTCGGCGTCGGGCCCCGGGGCGTCCTCGAACCGGCGCAGGTCGGCGGTCACGAAGCCGAAGCCGCCGGCGACCGCAACGCTCGGATCGGCAAACGCCGCCGCGAGCGGCGTGAGGGCGTCGCCGATCGGCTCGGTGGAGGCTTCGGCGAGGACCACGATGGCGCCGCGGGCGCGGCGGAGGCCGCAGTTGCGAGCGGCTGCATCGCCGAGGCGCGCGCTCGTCCAGACGACCTCCGGCGTCGCGCCGGCGATCTCGGCGAGGTCCGGGTGCCCTGGGGCCAGGCGCTCCACCTGCGCAGCCGACGGTGCGTTGGCGACGACGACCACCTGCGTCCGGGCGGGCGCGTGGGCCCGGAGGCCGGCGAGCGCGCGGGCAAGATCGGTCGGCCAGTCCTCGGCGACGAGCTCCACGGTGAACGTGGCGGCCGGGGCTTCGTCGAGCACCGAGGGCACGGCGTCCGACGACCCGTAGCGGACGGTGCCGCCGTCCTCGACGGTCGGCGGGGCGGCCGGATCGAGTCGGAAGTCGGTGCCGCGATCGACGATCCTCCAGCCGGCGGACTCGATCTCGGCCTTGAGAGTGTCGGCTCGAGCCCAATCGTGGGCCGCGCGAGCGGCGGCGCGAGCATGGGCGGCGGCCCGGACCTCGGGCGGGGGATCGGGACGGGTGGTGGTCACGCGTCGAGTGTAGCGGCGCGCGCGGAGAGCGGGTCATCGCGATCGACTAGCATCGCCCCGTGTTCGCAACGCTCGCCGGCGGGTACCCGTGGACGGCCGGGCCGCCGGCCGACGAGGGGCCGGCTGCCGACGAGCGGCCGCCGGCCGGCTCGCCCGTGGGTGCCCCGCCGGCCGACGAGGGGCTGGCGGCCGTCCTCGGCGCCCAGGTGGAGGCCGGCCTCGGGCTGCTGGCGGACGGTCGCGTCCACGGTGCCGACACCCCGACCGACGAGCTCGTCGCCGCGTGGCGCGCCGCGCGCGATGCCGCCGCCCGGCTCGCGCCCGGGCTGCCCGTCAAGCTCGCGGTCACGGGGCCGTGGTCGGCCGGCGGGCCGGGCGGGGCGCTCGAGATCGCCCGGGTTCTTCACGCCTCGCTCGTCGCGCTCGCGGCGATCGGCTGCCCCGTCATCGAGGTCCACGAGCCGGCGGCCTCGCTGCCGGTGGGACCTGCCGGTCGGGAGGCCTTCGCGGCCGCCCACGCGGCGCTGCTCGCGGACGCCGGGGAGGGGCTCCACGCCTCGCTCGCGATCACCGGCGGCGACGCGGTCGGCCTCGGCGCCGAGGCGCTCTTCGCCGCCCCGTACCGCTCCTACCTCTTGGACCTCCTCGACGGCCCGGAGAGCTGGCGCCTCGTCGCGGTCGCGCCCGGCACGCGCGGCATCGTCGTGGGCGTCGGCGACGCGTCCGGACGGCGCCGGACACGCCTCGACGACGTGATCTGGGCGGCCTCGTACGCGGCCTCGACGGCGGGGCGGGGCATGGAGCGGATCGGTGTCGCCCCGTCCGGGAGCCTCGCCGACCTGCCGCCTGACCGGGCCGGGGCCGTCCTCTCGCTCCTCGGCGAGGCGGCGGACGCACTCGCCGGCGGACGGGACGCGGTGCTGACGACGCTCGACCCCCGGGCGATCGACGCACGATCCGCGGCGCTGGGGCAGTATCGTCCTCGACGACGGCGTTCCCCGGGCACCTGACCCGGCGGCCGACCGCCCGCGACGCCGCCAGCAGGAGATTGCCGTCCCCATGCCCACGCGCTACTGGCACCCGTTCGCCGACATGCATCGCGTCCGGGACCACGAGCTGGTCCTCGTCCGCGGCGATGGGGCGTGGATCGAGGATGCGGACGGGCGCCGCTACCTCGACGCCACGGCGGGGCTCTGGTACTGCAACGTGGGCCACGGGCGGAGCGAGATCGCCGAGGCCGCCGCGGCCCAGCTCGGCGCCCTCGCCGCCTACTCCAACTTCGGGCCGTTCGCCACCGCGCCGACGCTCGAGCTCGCCGACCGGCTGAGCGGCCTGGCGCCGATGGAGGACGCGGTCGCGTTCTTCGGGTCGGGCGGCTCCGACGGCGTCGACACCGCGGCGAAGCTGGCCCGGCGCTACTGGGACGCGATCGGGCGCCCGGAGAAGCGGCTCATCGTGAGCCGCGAGCACGCGTACCACGGGATGCACGCGTTCGGCACGGGGCTGTCCGGGATCCCGGCGATGCAGGCGGGCTACGGCGGGCCGCTCGTCGGCGACACGATCCAGGTGGCGGCCCACGACGTCGAGGAGCTTGAGCGCCTCTTCCACGAGCGCGGCCGGGAGATCGCCGCCTTCATCGGGGAGCCCGTGATCGGCGCCGGCGGCGTGATCCCGCCGGAGGAGGGGTACTGGGAGGCGGTCACGCGCCTGTGCGACGCCCATGGCGTCCTCCTCGTCGCCGACGAGGTCATCACCGGGTTCGGGCGGCTCGGCACGATGTTCGCCAGTGAGCGCTACGAGATCGTGCCGGACATGATCACGTTCGCCAAGGGCGTGACGTCCGGGTACCTCCCGCTCGGCGGCGTCCTCGTCGGGCGCCGCGTCCAGGAGCCGTTCTGGGACGGTCCCGGCGGCGCGGTGTTCCGTCACGGGTACACGTACAGCGGCCACGCCACGGCCTGCGCGGCGGCCCTCGCGAACCTCGACATCCTCGAGCAGGAGGACCTCCTGGTCCGCGTCCAGGCGCTCGAGCCGGTGCTGGAGCGGGAGATCGCCCGCCTCGACGCCGCGCCGCTCGTTGGGGAGACGAGGGTCGCCGGGCTCCTGGCGGCGGTCGAGCTCGACGAGGCCGTGCTCGCCGCGAGCCCAAACGCGCCGGAGGTGGTCGCCGCCGCGCTGCGCCGCCACGGAATCCTGACGCGCGTCCTTCGCGGAGTCGCCCTCCAGGTCTCGCCGCCGTTCGTCGTCAGCGAGGCCGAGATCCGGCTCCTGGTCGACGGCTTCGAGGCGGCGCTCGCCGAGGTCGCGGCCGCATAGGAGGCGCCTCGAGGGCGCAGCGCGCCCGCCGGCTCCTCAGCACCTGCCGGCTCCTGGGTGCCCGCCAGCTCCTCGGCGCCCGCCGGCGCGATTTCGATACAGGACCGTGGCCTCGGCGCACGAAAGTGCGCGGTATCCGACCAGAATCTCCGAGTCCGGGCCACTTCTGTGCTTCAGTGGTCCGCGTCCGTATCCAATCCGCGGGGGCAGCCCGGAGCGGCAGCCCGCCGGCAGCAGCCGACCGAGCCGGCAGCAGCCGACCGAGCCGAGCAGCCGACCGAGCCGACATGGCGTCCGATCCGACATGGCGTCCGATCCCGCCCGACCCGCCGTGCGGCCGGGCGCACCGACGCGCCTCACCGAGTGACGGGGTCAAGTCGCTGATAAGCGCGCGATGATCGCTGGCGCGCACACTCGACCGATGTCGGGGACCAGACGAAGCGGCGCGGCATCGGGCGCCGTTCGAGAGCTCGGCCCGACGGAGCGGGACCTGGGGCCGCGGCTTGCGAGCGTGATCCGCACGACTCGCAGGTCGCTCGGCTGGTCGATCCACGAGCTGGGGCACCGCGCCGGGGTCGCGCCGGCCCAGGTCTCCCGGATCGAGCGCGGCGAGGCCCGCCACGGGCATGTCGACGACGCCGCCCGACTCCTCGATGTGCTCGGTGTCCGTCTCGACGTGGCGATCCGGCCGCCCGTGCTCCTGGGTGATCCGGGCCAGCGCGACACGGCCCACGCTCGGGTCATCGCCTATGCGACGCGTCACCTCGAACGGGAGGGCATCGTGACCGAGCGAGAAGTCCCGATCGGGGCCGACCGGGTTCGGGGTTGGATCGACATTCTCGGCTCCGACGTCCGCAGGGATGTGCTGATGATCGGCGAAGGCAAGGGGGACATGGATGACGTCGGCGCCCTCGAGCGGCAGATCTCATGGTATGAGCGGGAGGCGCCCCACGTTGCCCGGCGGCTCGGCTGGCCGGTCCACCGTCACCGGATCACGATCGTCGCGATGCTGGCGACGCGTCGGAACGTCGAGGTCGTCCGGGCCAACCGCGACATCCTGCGGGACCGGTTCGACGGCTCCGCCGCCGAGCTGCGGGCGATCCTCGCCGGTACCGTGCGGCCCCGCACGGGCCGGTTCCTCGCGTTCGTCGATCCGCTCCGCCGCGGTCCCGGTTGGCTGATCGGCACGCCGCTCGAGCGAGGGCGGCCGGTCGTGCGCTACGCAGACGCCCGCAGCCTCGTGGAGCGCCTTCGGGCGGCTCGGGGTTGATCGCCAGGGTCGGACGGCGGCCACCGGGCCGCGGCCCGGCGGCCGGCCGGGGCGCGATCTCGATAGGAAACCGCAGTTCTGGAGCACGGATGTGTCGCTGACCTGCCGAATTTGCGCAGTGTTGGCGCACTTCCATGCTCGCCGTGCTTCGTTTCGTATCGGGCAGGCGCCCTGACGGCGTCGGGGCCCGCCGCCCGTGGCCCACCACTCCGCCGCCCGGGTGCGTCTCCGTTGCCCGGTTGCCCGCCGGGCGCGGCCCTGCCGGGTGTAGCATCGGCGGCCATGACGACGAACGATCGGGCGCCCGACGAGCAGCTGAGCACGATCGAGGGCCTGCAGTCCGCGTTCCGCGAGCGCGAGTACATCGCGGACCGAGCCCTGGCCACCTCCGTCTTCCTCGCCCTGGCGCTGGAGCGGCCGCTCCTCGTGGAGGGCGAGGCCGGGGTCGGCAAGACACAGCTCGCCAAGACCCTCGCCGAGACCCTCGACACGCGCCTCATCCGCCTCCAGTGCTACGAGGGCCTCGACGTCACGACGGCCGTCTACGAGTGGAACTACGCCCGCCAGATGCTCGAGATCCGGCTCCTCGAAGCCCGCGGCGAGATCGAGCGCGCCACCGCCCGCGACATCTTCGGCCCCGAGTTCCTGCTCAAGCGACCGCTGCTGCAGGCCCTCGAGGCGTCGACCGACGGCCGGGCGCCGGTCCTCCTCATCGACGAGATCGACCGCGCCGACGAGGAGTTCGAGGCCTATCTCCTCGAGATCCTGTCCGACTTCCAGGTCACGATCCCCGAGATCGGGACCGTCCGGGCCGCCGTGCCGCCGCGGGTGATCCTGACCTCGAACCGGACGCGCGAGGTCCACGATGCGCTGAAGCGGCGCTGCCTGTACCACTGGATCGACTACCCGAGCGCGGCCAAGGAGATCGAGATCGTCCTGGCCCGGGTGCCGGCAACGCCCGACCGACTGGCCCGCCAGGTCGTCGGCTTCGTCGGCCGGCTGCGGGCGGCCGACCTCACGAAGGTGCCCGGCGTGGCGGAGACGCTCGACTGGGCGGCCGCCCTGCTGGCTCTCGGCGCCCGGGAGCTCGCGCCCGACCTCGTCGACGAGACGCTCGGCGTCCTGCTCAAGTACGAGGAGGACGTCCGCCGGGTGCGCGGCGCGACCGCCGCGACGTACGTCGACGACCTCGCCACGTCCGGGGTCTGACGCCGGGATCGGACGGCCGCCCGCGGGCCCGCGACGCGGCGCGCGCCTCCGCCGAGCGCGCGCGTCAGGGAGCCGGCGACTCCGAGAAGATGAACGCGCCCGTCGCCGCGTCGAGGACGACGAGCTTCGTCGTCGCGATCGGCGGGCAGACCGACTCGCCCGCGGCGTCCAGCACGCACTCGCCGGGGAAGCTGCCGGAGAGCGTGATCGCCCACGCTTCGCGGTCCGCGGGCGCGTCCACCGGCGTCCGGCCCAGCGTGAAGCGCAGGAGCGGGCCGCGCTCCGCCCGCACGACGGCGACGTCCGCTGCTCCGGCCTCGCGCCGAGCCAGCTCGATCGCCTGCTCGCGGCCGATCCCGCCGGCGCAGGCGACGAGCGAGGAGCGCGACGAGCGCGCCGGAGGCGAGCCGCCTGGCATGCATGCACCGATCTTCGGGAGCCGCCCGGTCGCGGTCAAGGGCCGTCGGCCCGCCGCGGTACGATCACGGCGACAGCCCGGCACCCGAGGGACCATGACCGGCACGCGCCCGCCCGCGCCCGACCCGCTCGCCGACTTCGACGGCACGATCTTTCTGAAGAACGCCGTCCTGTTCACCCGAGCCCTGCGCAGCGCCGGCGTCCGAACCGACCTCCGCGGCGCCCTCGACTTCGCCCGGGCGCTCACCCTCGTCGACGTCGGCGACCGGACCCAGGTCCACGCGGCCGGCCAGGCGATCTTCTGCCGCCGCCGCGCCGACCTGCCGGTCTACGACGCGGTGTTCGACCAGTTCTGGCGCCGTCACGTCGCCCGGATCGCCCCGACCGCCCGTCGCCCCGATGGCACCCGGGAGCAGGAGCGGGCGCGCGAGCAGGCTGCCGCGGCTCCCGAGTCGTCCGCCGAGCGCCAGGGCCGCCGAACCGGGCGCCCGGAGCAGGCGGAGCCGTCGGAGGGCGACGAGGGCGAGCAGGAGGTCGGGGAGGGTCGGGTCGTCTCGCCCCGGGCCTTCTCGATCGCCGAGGCGTTCTCCCACCGTGAGTTCGACCGGATGAGCGCCTCCGAGCTGCGCGACGCGGAGCGGCTCATCGATCTCCTCCGGCCGCGCCTGGAGACGCGCCTCACCCGCCGCTACGAGCATCACCCCCACGGGCGCCGTCTCGCGCCGCGGGCGATGTTCCGGCGCAACCTCGCGACCGGCGGCGATCCCCTCGACTGGGTCTGGCGGCGCCGCGTCCGGCGGCCCCGGACGATCGTCGTCCTGTGCGACGTCTCGGGCTCCATGGAGCGCCACGCCCGGCTCCTGCTGCGGTTCGTGCAGGCCCTCACCCGCGCCTCGGGCGTGCGCACGGAGTCGTTCGTCTTCGGGACGCGCCTGACCCGGATCACCCACGAGCTGCGCGGGCGCGACCCGGATCTCGCGATCCACCGCGTCAGCGAGACGGTCACCGACTGGTCGGGCGGCACGCGGATCGGTGAGTCGCTGCGAACGTTCAACCTGCGCTGGGCGCGGCGCGTGCTGCGGACATCCGGCGTCGTCATCGTGGTCAGCGACGGCTGGGACCGCGGCGACCCGGCGCTGGTCGGCGAGGAGGTCGCCCGCCTGCAGCGCAACTGCCACCGCCTCATCTGGCTCAACCCGCTGGCCGGGACCGACGGCTACGAGCCGCTCGCGGCCGGGATGGCTGCGGCCTACCCGTCGATCGACGACTTCCTGCCGATCCACAACCTCGCCTCCCTCGAGCGCCTCGGCGAGGTGCTCGGCGGGCTGGGGCTGGGGGCGACGGGGCGGCCGTCGCGCACGGGCGTGCCAAACGTCTACCGGGTGGAGGCGGCCGGCTTCGGCCGGCGCTCGATCACGGCCGTTGCGCCGCACGTGTTCGGGCTGCCCTCCCGGGCAGGCACCGGCATGGCCGTCGATCCGGCGGCGGCGCGGCCGCTTCGCCCGTAAGGGAGGGGACGAGGATGAAGGAGCTGCTCGACCAGGTCCGGGCCTGGCAGGACGAGGGCGCCGAGCTGGGTCGGGCCGTCGTGGTACGCACGTTCGGGTCCGCGCCGCGGCCCGAGGGGGCGAGCCTCGTCGCCACGGCCGACGGACGGCTCGCCGGGTCGGTGTCGGGCGGCTGCGTCGAGGGTGCCGCGGTCGAGGAGATCCGGCACGCGCGCGTCGACGGCGTCGCCCGGGTCATCCGGTACGGGATCAGCGACGAGCAGGCATGGGACGTCGGCCTCGCCTGCGGCGGGACGATCGACGTCCTCGTCGAGCCGCTCATCCGCCCGGAGCTGCTCGAGGCGGCCGGCGGTCGCGGCGGCGTGGCGGTCGTCATCCCGCTCCCCGCCGACGCGCCGCCGCCGGCGCTCGGGCCGCACGAGCGCGGGGCCGGGGAGCCGCCGCCGGCCGCGTTCACGGTCGACGAGGGCGGGACCGCGACGGGCTCGGCCGGCTCGACGGAGGCGGACGCGGCGATCGCCCGGGCGGCCCGCGAGGTCCTCGCGCGGGGCGGTTCGGCGACGGTGGAGGTCGCGGGTCGCCAATGGTTCGTCGAGGGCTACGGGACCGCGCCGCGCCTCGTCATCGTCGGCGCCGTGCAGGTCGCGATGCCGCTCGCCCGCATGGCGCGCGAGCTCGGCTACGTCGTCGTCGTCGTCGACGGCCGGGCGGCGTTCGCCACGAGGGAGCGCTTCCCCGAGGTCGACGACCTCGTCGTCGGCTGGCCCGACGAGGCGGCCGAGCAGATCGGCCTCGGGCCGGGCGACGCGGTGGCCGTCCTGACCCACGACGTCAAGTTCGACGAGCCGGCCATCGTGGAGGCGCTCCGCCGGGGCTGCCGCTACGTCGGCGCCATCGGATCGCGCCGGACGCAGGCCGAGCGCAGGGCCCGGCTCCTCGCCGCCGGGGTTGGAGCGGCCGACCTCGACCGCCTTCGCGGCCCGATCGGGCTCGACCTCGGCGGGCGGTCGCCGGCCGAGACGGCCCTCGCGATCCTGGCCGAGGTCGTCGCCGAGCGGTACGGGGGTTCCGGCGCCCCGATGCGGACGCTGACGCGGTCGTGAGCGGGGTCGGGCCCGGGCGTCCGGTGGTGGCCGGCATCGTGCTGGCCGCCGGGTCCGCGAGCCGCTTCGGCGGTGGCAAGGTCCTGGCCCCGCTCGAGGGCCGCCCGCTCGTGGCCCACGTGCTCGCCGCGGCGCGCGCCGCGGGGATCGGGCGCCTCGTCCTCGTCCTCGGGCGTGACGCCGCCGCGGTGCGGGCGGCGCTCGCGGCGGACGAGCCGGCCAGCCTCGACGGGGTGCTCGTGGCGGTCAACCCGGCCCCGGAGCGCGGGCTCGCGTCGTCGCTCCGGCTCGGGCTCGCGGCCGCGACGGCCGCGCCGGCGCCGGACGGCGTGCTCATCCTCCTCGGCGACCAGCCGCGGGTCTCGCCGGCCGTGATCCGGGCGCTCGTCGGGGCGGCGGCCGAGGCGCCGCCCGGCACGGTCGCCGTCGCCCCCGCGTATGCGGCCGACGGTGCGCCGAACCCGGTCCTCGTCCTCCCGCCCGGCTTGTCGCGGGCCGCGGCGCTCGAGGGCGACCGCGGTCTCGGCCCGCTCCTTGCGGCCGCCCCCGACCGGGTGGTCCGCGTCCCGGTCGGCGGGGACAACCCCGACGTCGACACGCCCGCCGACCTGGCCGCGCTGGCGGCCCTCGCACGACCGAACGGAGGCCCCCATGACCCCTGACCCGCTCGCCATCCGGGCCGCCGCCGAGGCCGCCTGGGGCGCTCGCGTCCGGGCCCACCACGAGCAGACGGCCCGCGTCCGCGAGACGCCCGAGGGAGGCGACTTCTACGCGCCGGTGAGCCGGCTGTTCATCGCCGACCCGCGCCGGACCGACGACGAGGTCCTCGACCGCCTCCTCCCGCTCGCACGCCCGGCGGAGACCTGGCTCGACATCGGGGCGGGCGCCGGGCGGTACGCCCTCCCGCTCGCCCTGCGGGTCCGCGAGGTGCTGGCGCTCGACCCGTCGCCGGGGATGCTCGCCGCCCTGGCCGAGCTCGCGGCGGAGCACGGGATCGCCAACGTCCGGGCGATCGAGGCTCGATGGCCGGTGGACCCGACGTCCGGGCCGCCGCCGGCCGCCGACGTCGCGCTCATCGCCAACCTCGGCTACGACGTGGAGGCGATCGGGCCGTTCCTCGACGCGATGGAGGCCGCCGCCGGTCGCCTCTGCGTCGCGATCCTCGCCGACGGGCCGCCCGCTGCCGCGGCGCACGCGTTCTGGCCGCCCGTCCACGGCGAGGAGCGGATCGAGCTCCCGGCGCTCGACGACTTCGTCGGGCTCCTGCGCGCCCGCGGTCGCCAGCCGCTGGTCGTGCGCCTGCCGCGCCCGGCCCGCGGCTTCCCGACCCGCGACGAGCTGGCTCGCTGGCTGCGGAACCAGCTCTTCGTCGAGCCCGGGTCCGCAAAGGACGAGGTCCTTGCGCGCGAGCTCGACGGCCGGCTCGTGGACCGACCGGATGGCACGATCGGGCTCTCGACGCAGTCGCGGACGGCCACCGGCATCGTGACCTGGGAGCCGGCCTGATCTCGCCGCGAGCGACCGGCGCTCATGGGCCAGCGTGGCCGCGTCGACCGCCCCGTGCGACACTCCCGTCATGGAGCTCGTGACCGCCGCCGTCGGCCCGCTGCAGACGAACGTCCACCTCGTCGCCGACGCGCGGACGCGTGAAGCGATCGTGATCGACACGGCGATCCCGGGCCTGCCCTGGATCACCGGCGAGCTGGCGGCGCGCGGCTGGCGCCTCGTGTTGATCGTGGCGACGCACGGCCACTGGGACCACACCGGCGAGAACGCCGCCCTCCAGGCCTGGTCGCGCGAGGGCGCGGAGGGGTCACCGGCCGCGGAGGGGTCACCGGCCGCGGAGGCGTCGCCACCCGCGGAGGGGTCGCCGGCCGGCCCGGCGACCGTCGACCCGCTGGCCGCCCACGCCGCGGAACACGGCCTCGTCGTCGTCGCTCCCGACGGGCACCCTCACCGCCCCGACCCGTCCCGCGGCGCCGAGATCGCGGCCCATCCTGCCGACTGGTACCGCCTCACCGACCCGAAACCGCTCTTTGCCCCGTTTCCGATCCCGCCCTGCGTCCCCGCCGCCGAGCTCGCGGAAGGTGGCGTGATCCGCTTCGGCGACATCCGCCTCGACGTCCTCCACACGCCCGGCCACACCGAGGGCTCGGTCTGCCTCGTGAGCCACGAGGCCGGCGTGGTCTTCTCCGGCGACACGCTCTTCCCCGGCGGGTGGGGGAGGGTGGACCTCCCCGGCGGCGACCCCGCGGCGATGGTCGAGTCGCTGCGCCGGCTCGCGACGCTGCCCGAGGCCCTCCGCGTCCTGCCCGGCCACGGCCGCACCACGACGATCGGCGCCGAGCGGCCCTGGCTGGAGCTCGTCGCCCGCGAGGGCCGCCTCCCGTTCTAGCCTCGACTCGGCGCGTCCCCGCCGAGCCCGCGTCAGTCGACGGGCGCAGCCGGGACCGCCGCCGCGGGCGGCGCCGCCTTCCGGTAGACGGCCGAGCGGCGGTGCAGGCGGAAGCCGACCGACTCGTACAGGCCGAGAGCGCCCTGCGGGTTGTCGGCGTCGACGCCGAGAACGGCCTCGTCGAGGCCCCGCTCGCGAAGCGCCGCCAGTCCCCGGACGAGCAGTGCCCGGGCGACACCCCGGCGGCGCCACGGCCGGCGGACGGAGACGGAGTCGATCCAGCCGCGCCGCCGCCCGAACCGCTCGTTCTCGGCGTCGTCGATGAGGGGCATGACGGAGCCGGCCACCTCGTCACCGTCCCAGGCCACCTGCCAGAGCGCAAGGTCCTGGCGCGGGTCGTCGAGGTATCCCTGGAGCTCCTCGAGGAGGCCCGGCGTGTAGCCCCAGTGGTCGCGGAACGCCTCGTCGTCGGCCCACAGGACGACCGTCGCGACGTCACGGTCGGTGATGGGTCGGAGTTCGAGGCCCGCGGGCAGCGGCACGTCCGGGATCTCGTCGAGGCCGCGACGGAGCATGAGGAAGAACCATCGGACCGGCCCGTAGCCCTCGGCGCCGAGCAGCGCGCGCGCTCCGGCGGCGCCGTCGTCTGCCCAGCTGTCGAAGCGGCGGGTTCCGCGGCCGACGGGGGCGAGAGCCTCCGCTGCCAGCGACCGCTCGTTCGCCCGGAGGATCGAACGTCCCACGCCGAGTCGACGGATGCTTGGCGCGAGGTAGCAGCGGTGCGACAGGATCGCGTCGCCCGACGCCTCCTCCACCCACCGCCAGCGCACGGTGTACCCGAGGCACGCGCCGTCGCGCTCGACGATCGAGATGTCGCGCGGCGGGTCGATCCGCGGGTCGCTCTGGATCTCGTTGCCGAGGACCGCGCCGGTCGTCGTCTCGTCGAGCCCGTCGGCAAGGAAGGCGGCGTTGCGCGCCTCGGCCATGGGGCCGAAGTCGCCAGCGTCCCGCCACGGCCGGACCACGATGCCCGGCACGGCCGGGAGCTCGGGTGCGAACAGACGGCTCATCGGCCCCACTCCCCGCGCTTCGCCTTCGCCTGGGCCGCACCGGCCTTCCCGATCGCCGCCCAGCGCTTCTTCTCGGCGCGGCGCGCCCCGGCGTCCATCTCGAGCGCCCGGTAGCGCTCCTCGCGGGCGAGCTTCTGCCAGCCCGCGAAGCGGTCGGCCCCAAGGGCGCCCTCCGCGACGGCGGCGCGGACCGCACAGCCCGGCTCCGACTCGTGGCGACAGTCGCCGAAACGGCACGACTCCGCCGCCGTCGCGACGTCGGCGAAGGCGAGGTCGAGGCCGGTGCCGTCGTCCCAGAGCCCGAGCTCGCGGAGCCCGGGCGTGTCGAGGAGCAGCCCCTCGCCACCGGGCAGGGCCACGAGCTCACGACCCACGGTCGTGTGCCGGCCCCGCGCGTCGTCCTCGCGGATCTCGCGGACGAGGAGTCGCTCCTCGCCGAGGAGCGCGTTGGCGAGCGTGCTCTTGCCGACGCCCGACGAGCCGACGAGGGCGACGGTGCGTCCCGGGCCGAGGAACGTGCGGACGGCGTCGAGGCCCTCGCCGCTGACCGCGCTCGTGGCCACGACCGGCACGCCGGCCGCCACCTCCTCGAGCTGCGCCTCGGCGACGGCGACCTCGACCGGGTCGCGGGCAAGGTCCACCTTCGTGAGGACCAGGACCGGCCGGGCGCCCGACTCCCAGGCGGTCGTCAGGAACCGCTCCACGCGACGCGCGTTCAGGTCGCGGTTCAACGAGGTCGCCACGAGGACGACGTCGACGTTCGCCGCCAGCACCTGCACGGGAGCGCCGTGGTCGGTCGGCGCCTTGCGCCGGAGCTGGGTCCGGCGCGGCAGGACGACGTGGACGGATGCCGCCCCCTCCTCCGGCCGGGCGTCCACGGCGACCCAGTCGCCGACGACCGGCATCTCCGCCGGGCCCGCCTCGTGGCGCAGGCGTCCCGTGGCCCGGGCTTCGAGCGGCCCGCCGGGCGCGCCGGTCGCCACCTCCCAGGTGCCGCGATGCGCGCCGACGACTCGCCCCGGCACGAGCCCGGGAGCCATGGGCGCGAACGCAGCCTGCCAGGCGGCATCCCAGCCGAGACCGGCGAGCCGGTCGGGACCGTCACCGGGGCCACCGACCAGCGCGCTCATCGGGCGATCTCGCCGGGGAGCGTCGCGGTGAGCGGCCGTCGGAAGTCCGTCTGGCGCGTCCGCTCGACGAATCCCATCGACCGGTACAGCGCGACGGCCCCCGTCTCGTTGGAGGCGTCCACGCCCAGCGCCGCCTCGGTCATGCCGCGGTCGCGGAGTGCCCGGAGGGCCCTGGCGATGAGCGCCCTCGCGATCCCGCGACCCCGCCAGTCAGCGTGGGTCGAGATGTTCTCGCACCAGCCGCGCCGGACGCCGAGTACGCGGAAGTCCTCGTCGCTGATGTACGGCCGGACCATTCCGACGACCGTCTCCCCGGCCCAGGCGATCTGCCAGAGCGCGAGATCGTTGAGCGGATCGTCGCGGAACTGGATCCAGTGCTCGTCGGAGCCGTCGTACGGCCCGGCACCCCAGTGGCCTCGGAAGGCGGCCACCTCGGCCTCGAAGATGGTCCGCAGGTCGCCGGGTCGGACCGCCCGAACCTCGACGCCGGCCGGCAGCGGGAGGTCGGGGATCTCCTCGAGGTCGGGACGGACCATCTCGAAGAAGAAGCGGGCGGCACGGTAGCTGCGGTCCTCGAGGATGGCCCGGCCGGCCGGTGTCTCCATCCCGAGGATTGCGCTGATGACCGCCGGCCGGTCGGCGGGAAGGGTTGCGGCGACCGCCCGGCTCCGGGCTTCGGCCCAGTCGAGGATCGCCTCGAGCGTGCCGTCCGGCGCCTCCGGGGTCGTGAACAGGCCCTGGAAGTGGACCCGGTCGCCGCGGTTCTCGAGCCGCCACTCGACGCGGGTGTACGCAACCGGCCGGCCCTCGTGCTCGGCGAGGCGGAGGTCGGTCGCGAGGTCGCAGTTGACCAGGTTCCCGTAGCTGAGCAGGAACCCGTCGAGGGTGAGGACCTCGAGGTTGCCGGCTGCGAGGCGCCCGGCGTTGTTGACGTCGGCCACGAGCTGGGCCTCCTCCGGCCAGCGCACCGGCCGGAGGATGAGCCCGGGAATGGCGGTCGGGGTGGCCGCTGCGGGGACGGCGGCCGGGATCACCCCGACCGCCGGAGGCTTCGCCATCGTCATCACCCAACTCGCTTCAGCTTGCCGGTGCGCTTCGCGTATCGCTCGGCGCGCCCGAAGAGCCAGAGGCCGGACGGGATCAGGACGACGCCCATGATCGCGAGCGGCCAGATGTCGTACCAGACGTCCGCGAGGGTCGCCCCGTCGAGAAGGCCGGCGCGGACGCCGTCGAGGATGTACGTCGCGGGCGAGAGCTTCGCCAGGACCTGCATCCACTCCGGCAGGACCTCGACCGAGTAGTAGACGCCGCTGACGACGAGGAGGCAGGACTGGATGACGAACGTCATCTGGGCCCCGCGCTCGACGTACAGCAACGGCAGGATCGCCGCCATGACGCCGATCCCGATGATCGAGAACGACCCGATCACCATGATCCCGGCCGCCGTGGCGAAGTTCGCCTGCGACAGGTCGAGCTCGAAGAACAGCGTCAGGACGACGAGGATCACCGTCGTGTGGACGAGGCCGTAGAGGATCGCGTAGAAGGTGGATCCAAGGAGCTGCGAGGCGCGCCGGACCGGCGCCATCATCGTGTACTCCAGGGTCCCCTCCCAGCGTTCCCAGGCGATCGTCTCGGCGATGAAGCTGAACACGGTCGAGAGGTAGTTCCAGAAGATCGCCCCGATGACGAGGCTGAACGTGAGCCGCTCGTCGGCCTGCTCGGCGCCGATGAACGAGATCGCGAGGGCTCCCGCGATCGCGTACACCATGAACGCGAGCTCCCAGCCCCAGTAGCGGCGGCTGAGGTTGAAGTTGCGCTCGATGAAGGCGAGCGACGCGCCGAGCTCGCGCGCCGCGGTGCCGATCGGGCGTTGGAGCGTGGTCATTTCGTGGGTACTCCGTCGAAGGTGATGGGCCGGCCGCCCCCTCGGCCGGCCGCGAGGACGCACCGCTCCACCGCCGGGTCGGCGGCGATGCGGGCGCCCAGGCGGACGATCGAGCGGCCGACGGCCCGGCGGATCCGGCGCTCGTCGGCCCGGTCGGCGCGACGGGCGATGCGGATCTCGCTGGCGATGCGCGCCCGCTGCGCCTCGGCCTCGAACCGGGCGGCGCGGTCGGCGTGGATCGCGTCGATGGCGCGGATGGCGTTGTTCACGACACTTGTCCCCCAGGTGGGTGTGCCGGCCGGCCCCCGCTCAGCGGAGACCGGCCGGCTGGAGCCGTTCGAGGGCCGGATCGGCGGCGATTCGCGCGCCGACCCGGACGATCGAGCGGCCGACGGCCCGGCGGATCCGGCGCTCGTCGGCGCGCGGCGCCCTGTGGGCGATGCGAGCACGGAGCGCCTCGGCCTCGAACCGGGCGGCGCGGTCGGCGTGGACCGCGTCCAGGTAGCGGACGGTGTTGCTGGTCATGTCGCTCACCTCCTTTCGGTGGGCGGGGTGATGGATCGGGTGGCGCCGGGCGCGGCCGGCAGGAGCGTGCGGGTCGTGCCGGGTCATTCGTCGTCCTCCGGGGCCGCCTCCTCGACGTCCTCGTCGAGGGAGCGGCCGGTGTAGGTCAGGAACACGTTGTCGAGGTTCGGCAGGAGGCCCGTCTCGCGGGCCACCCGCTGCTTGAGGCCGTCCGGCGTGTCCTCCACGACGACGCGACCCCGGTCGAGGATCGCGATGCGGTCGCAGAGGCGGTCGGCCTCGGCCATGTCGTGCGTCGTCAGCAGGATCGTCGCGTCGTGCTCGTCCCGGACCTCCTCGATGAAGGACTGGACGTCCAGCTTCGAGCGAGGGTCGAGACCCGTGGTCGGCTCGTCGAGCAGGAGGAGCGTCGGCGAGGTCAGCAGCGCCCGCGCGATCGCGACCTTCTGCTGCATGCCCCGGCTCATCTGCTCGATCGGGCTTCCCATCCGCTTCTCGGAGATCCCGAGCCGGGCGAGGATCCGGACCGCCTCCGCCCGGGCCTCGCCGGCATGAAGGCCGTAGAGGCGGGCGGCGAAGGCGAGGTTCTCGTACGGCGAGAGCTTCTTGAAGAAGGCGGCGTCGACGCTCACCCGGTTGATGAGGCGCTTGACCGCCATCTCCTCCCGCTCCACGTCGTGCCCGAAGATCTCCGCCCGACCGGTGTCAAGGGTCAGGAGGGTGGACACGAGGCGGATGAGGGTGCTCTTGCCGCTCCCGTTCGCACCGAGGACGCCGTAGATCTCGCGCTTCGCGACGCTCATCGACACGTCGTGGACGGCGACGACCGGCTTCTTCTTGCGGCCGACGACGAACGTCTTCGACACGTGCTCCAGGTGGAGCGCGGGCGGGCCGGCGGGACGCGGGGTGGCGGGATCGGGGACCTCGACCGGGACCGGGGCGATCATCTCGTCGCGTGCCGAGACGGGCCGCCGGAGCGCGATCTTCTGTTCGGTGAGAGTGCTGCTCACGGTTCTCTCCGTTCGTCTCGGTGGTGGCGATCCCGGTGGGGGTGGGCCCGGTCGCGGCCTTCGATCGTCCGGAGACGAGAAGAGCCGCGGGCCCGACGTCAGTTCCTGCGTCGTGGGCCCGCGGCTCCGGGTCGCCGCCCCGCGGTCGCGGGGCAATGAAAAAGCCGCTGGGCCCTGATCTGGCCCGCGGCTTCGGTCCTGGCTGGCGGCGCTGCCGCCGCGTGACTAGGCCGAGCTGGGCACAGATCGCCCGCAGAGCGCGCCATCGACGGGCGCGGTCAGCCGCACCCGGGCGCTCATGAGGAGGATCTGGTCGCTCATTCGGTGTTCACGCCTCTCTGTCGTGGACGCGGGACTGCCGCGCCGGGCGGGACAGTACTCCTGCGCCCGGGGCGGTGTCAAGGGACTTGCGCAACTTCAGTCCACGTGCCCGGGCGAATCGGAGCGCGGGATGGTACGGGGCGCGGGCGTCGGCCGCACGCAACGCCGCCCCGGTGGGGCGGTTTGCGTTGAACTCACAACCGGGCGCGTTCGGACGTGTGGCTGGCCCGTTCTCGAACGTTGAACGCAAGGAACACGTCGACGGGGCCGGATTCGGCTGCTTATCGTCGGTTGAACGCAGGATTCGAGCGTCGGAGGACGCGCCACCGCCCCGGTGTTGCGTCGAACGCAAACCGACCCGGCGCGCCGCTCCGGCGACGGCGTCGCCGGTCGCCACGGTGCGGCGGGGTGGGCGGCGGGCTACGGGCAGGCGGACGGATGCCGCGGGCTACGGACAGGCGGGCGCGAGCCCCGGGCTGATCGTCTGGAAGCATCCGATCGGGGCGACTGTCTCGCCCCCATTCGCGCTGCGAACGACGAGGATCCCGGCGGGCATGCCACCCCCGGAGTCATGCAGGCGCGGCGAGCCGGCCGCATCCACGGGGACGGCGTCGTGGATCGTCCACGTGGCTCCCGGACCGGCGGTCGTCTCCGCGTACTCCCGGGCGGCGACTTCGATGCCGGCGCAGTGATCGGGTGGGAGGTCGAGGGCGGCACAGCTCGTCGGGGCGGCGATGAGCCAGCCGTCGAGGATCCGCTCGTCGGTCGCCGCGCCGCAGCCCGCGACACTGCCCGCGACGAACGCCGAGAGGACGACCGCGCACGCCCGCCACCATGGGGTCTGCCGCATGGGCCGTCGTGGGCGCGTGCGGCAGGTCACGAGAGGCCCAGGCGCATCACCACCCGCGGGGCACCACCGCCGTGCGAGGAGGTGTCCGAGGCCCAGCTGAACCCGGCCCGCTGGAACATCGAGCGGGTGCCCACGAAGGCGCTCGTCTCGCTCACGCGGCCCCCGGACGCCGCCGCAGGGTCGACGGGATAGCCCTCCACGGCCGCGGCTCCGGCGGCGCGGGCGTGCTCGACGGCAGCCGCCAGGAGGGCCGTGGCGACGCCGCGACCGCGAGCGTCGGCCGCAACCACGAAGCAGACGACGACCCACGGCGCCGGCCCCTCGCTGCGCGGGATCACCCGGGAGCGCTCGAGCCGCTCGAAGTGATGTCGGGGGCCCAGCCCGACCCACCCGATCGCGCGTCCGTCCTCGAGGGCCAGGAGACCCGGCGGCGGACCGGAGACGACCAGCCCCCGGAGCGCGTCGCGGTTTCGGGCAGGGCTGCTGGCCGCGAAGTCCTTCGCCCGCACGCGCCACCAGAGGCACCAGCAGAAGCGCGCGTCGCCCCCACCGCGCCGCGCGAAGAGGTCCTCGAGGGCATCCCAGGTGGCCTCCGTGGCCGGGACGATCTTCACCCCATCGGCCTGCCGCGCGAACGCCCGGACGCGCGAGCGGTCAGCCGAGCTTCTGCTTCTCGGCGAGCTGGCGGTCGACCTCCTGCTGGATCTTCTCGTCGCGCCGCGCCCTGGCCCGGCGGCCGAGCCAGATCCCCGCCACGACCGGCCAGAAGAAGCTGGCGATCGCGCCGATGAAGGCCGCCGCGAAGTACCACGGCATGAGATCCGTCTGGTTCGTGAAGTCGCTGAACCACAGGATCGCGAACGTGATGAGCGCGCCGATCGAGACGCCGATGAGCCGCTGGATCATGTGCCAACCTCCCTCGTCGGAACGACCCCCCGACCGGTCGAAGTATTGCCCAAGCGCGGAGGCGACGGAAGGCCAGGACTGCGGGGCGCACCGCCGCCCCGCCCACCCGCCGCCCGCACGGGGAGACGTCGCGCACCCCGGTCGGCCCGGGCGACGTTGACGCGGTGCGAGCGCATCGATAGGCTCGGCCCGCCCGCCCGCCACGCCATGGGAGCGCCCGTGTCCCGATCCGTGCCGCCTGCCACCGCACCGGCCACCCTGCCCGCCCTCGTGGCGTCGGGCGTCCTCGACGCGTCGCTCGCGGCGCTGGCGTGGCTCCTCCTGGAGCGCGGCGTGCCGATCCTCGTCGCGGGACCGGACGCCGGGGCGCGCTCGACGCTCGTCGAGGCGCTTGCCGGGGCATTGCCGGAGGATCGTCGGTCGGCCGCGGAGCCCGGCGGCGACCGCCTCGTCCGCGTTGCATCCCCCGTGGGCCTTGCGACGCCGCCCGGAATCGTCCGAGCCGCGCTGGCCGCGACGACCCGGCGCAGCGGCCTCCTCGTGTCGATCGAGGCGGACGACCTGGCGGGCGTCCTCGGACTGCTCGCGCGCCAGGGCCTGACGACCGACGAGGCGTCGTTCCTGGGGGTCGTCCTCGTCCTCGGAAGCGGGTCGGGCCAAGGCTCCCGGGTCGTTGCCGCCCACTACCTGCGGCCGGTCGTCCGCGACGCCGGCGGGCATCCTCGGCACCTGGGCCCGGCCGTCCTGGCCACCTGGGAGGCGGGGATGCAGCGGTGGGAGGACTACGCGTGGGGGATCGGGCCGGACCTCGCCGAGCGCTGCCGTATGCGGCCCGGGGACTTCGAGGCCGAGCGTGTCAGGCGGGCCGCCTTCGTCGCCGACCTCGTGATCGCCGGGCGGCTCGACGCGGCGTCGTTCGACGTGGGCCCGAACAACCTCACGATGGGGAGCGCGGGTCCGACGGTCTGACCGCGCTCTCGGGCTCGCGTGGACCGCCGCCCGATGGCGTCGCGCGGCGGCGTCAGCTCCAGCGCTCCCAGCGGACGACGTCCTCGAGCGGGAGGCGGCCCCCGGCCTTCGGGGGCCGCGGGGCGACCTCCTCGGGCGCCGGACGCCCGACCGACAGCGCGGTGTGGAACGTCATCTCGGCGGGGACGCCGAGGATCGACCTGGCCCGGTCCTGCTCCCACATCGAGGCGATGCACGTGCCGTAGCCGCGGGCGTGGGCCGCGAGCTGGAGGTAGGCGAGCGCCTGCCCCAGGTCCATGTCGGCGTCCGGCTCGGTGCCGACGAGCGCGATGCCCGCGGCGGCGCCGGCGAGGTGGCCGGCGTAGCGGCCGCAGCCGCCGAGCGCCTCGAGCGTCGCCCGGTCGCGGACGACGACGAAGCGCCATGGCTGGCCGTTCATGCTCGACTGGGCGCGTCGGCCGGCATCGAGGATGGCGACGAGGTCCTCCTCGGCGACGGGCGCGGCGGTGAAGCGGCGGATGGAGCGGGTGGTGCGGATCGCGGTCTCGACGTCCATCGCCGCATCGTACGGCGGGGCCCGGGCGCACGGCGGGCCGGCGCGGGACGGCACCGTGGTCTAGGCTCGGGGCGCCCGCCCATCGCGGTGCGGGCCGCCGTCCCGGCTCGTCGCCCGTCACGCCCCGGAGGCCCCGATGCCCGCCCCCGCCTCGCCAGCCCCAGCGTCGCCGGTCCGCCCCCTCCCGACCGGCGAGCCGATCCTGCGGCCGCTCTCGCCCGACGGCCTGGAGCGACTCCACGGCGCGAGCCTTCGGATCCTCGAGGAGACCGGCGTCGCCCTGACGTCGTCGGCGGTCCGCGACCGGCTGGCCGCCGCCGGCGCCCGCGTCGACGGTGACCGCGTCCGCCTGCCCGTGGCGCTCGTCGAGGCCGCCCTGGCCGCGGCGCCCCCGACCTACACGCTGGCCGCCCGCGACCCGGCGTGGGACCTGCCGCTCGACGGCGCCCACGGCTACCTCTCGGTGGACGGCAGCGCAGCGGAGATCCTCGACCTCGACACCGGCGAGCGGCGGCCATCGACGGAGGCCGACCTGGCCGCGCTGACGCGTCTCGCCGACGCCATTCCCGAGATCGCCTTCCTCTGGCAGGGTGCCGAGGCGGGCGACCGCCCCGTCGCCGTCCGACCCCTGTACGAGCTCCGGACCCAGCTCGCGAACAGCGGCAAGCACGTCCAGCTCATGACGGCGACGACGCCGCTCGCCGCGCGGGGCGCGGTCGAGATCGCGCGCGCCGTGGCCGGCGGCGCCGATGCCCTCCGGGCTCGGCCGATCCTGTCGTCGTTCCAGGTGAGCCTCAGCCCGCTCACGTTCGACGGCGACGCCCTCGAGGCGGCGCTCGTCTACGCGGAGGCCGGCGTCCCGGCCGGCTTCGTCGTCATGGCGATCGGCTGCGCGACGGCGCCGGCGACCCCGGCCGGCGTCCTTGCCCAGAGCAACGCCGAGGTGCTGGCCGGGATGGCGATCGTCGAGACGCTCGTCCCCGGCGCCAAGACGTTCTACGGCGCGTGCTCGACGACGATGGACCTGCGAACGGGGCTGACGACGTGCGGCGGCCCGGAGGACCTGCTCTACCAGGCGGCGTTCGCCCAGCTCGCCCGCCACTACCACGTGCCGTCGAGCGTGGGGACGTTCGCCCCCGGCGCCAAGAGCCCGGACTGGCAGGCCGGCCTGGAGAACGGGCTGTCGGGCCTCGCCAGCCTGCTCGCCGGCGCGGACATGCTGTCGGGGGCCGGGCTCCTCTACGCGGCCCGGGTCTTCGCCCTCGAGGAGATGGTCCTCGACGCGGAGATCTTCGGCCTCGTCCGGCATCTCGGTGGCGGTCTGGTCGTGGACGACGCGACGCTCGCGGTCGACGTCATCGGCGGCGTGGGACCGGGGGGCAACTTCCTCGCCGAGGAGCACACCGTGGCCCACATGCGCGGGCTCTGGCAGCCGCGCCTCTTCGATCGCGGCACGTGGGAGGAGTGGGAGGCCGCCGGCCGGCCCCTGCCGCGCGAACGGGCCCGGGAGCGCGCGAGGTCGCTGCTGGCGAGCCACGTCCCGGCGCCGCTTCCGGACGGGATGGCCGGGGAGCTCGACGCGATCGTCGCCGCCTTCTCGCGGGAGGCGGGCGTCGCGTGACCGGGACCGGCCGGTCGCCGGCGACACGCCCGGAGAAGCGCCGGGAGGTCGACCTCTACCCGCCGATCAAGGCGTTCCTCGAGGGCGAGGGGTTCGAGGTGAAGGGCGAGATCGGCGGCTGCGACGTCGTGGCCGTGCGCGGCGGGGAGCCGCCCGTGATCGTCGAGCTCAAGCTCCGCTTCACGCTCGGGCTCGTCCTGCAGGCGGTCGACCGGCTGCGCGTCGCGGAGACGGTCTACGTCGCCGTTCCCGCCGAGGTCGCGCGGCGGCGGGGGATCCGGCCCCTCTGCCGGCGCCTCGGGCTCGGCCTGCTGCTCGTCCATGGGCCGCGGCGGGGCGTGGAGGTCGCGGTCGAGCCGGGCCCGTACCGCCCGCCGCGCGATCGCCGCCGGTCGGCGCGCCTCCTGGCCGAGCACACCCGCCGCGCCGGCGACCCGACCCCCGGCGGCGCGACGCGCGTCCCGATCATGACGGCCTACCGCCAGGAGGCGACCCGGATCGCGGACGTGCTCGCGGTCGGCCCGGCGTCGGTCGCCGCGCTCCGCGTGGCGGCGGCCGCGCCGAACGCCGGGCGCATCCTGGCGCGCGACCCGTACGGCTGGTTCGAGCGCGTGGAGCGCGGCACGTACCGCCTCCGCGACGGCCCGACGGGCGCGCCGCCCGTGCCGCCGCCGAGTCCGTGACCGCGCGAGCCGTCCCATCGGCCCACGATGACGGGCCGCCCGGCCGGCGAAACGGCGCCCCCGCCGTCGTACCATGAGGTCGCCGCAGGTCGCCGGCGCGTGAGCGCGCGGGCCCGGCCGCCGGCAGAACCCACCGCCCCCAGCGCGGCACGCGATCAGCGGGCCGCCGCCATCGACAGGAGAACCGCCCTCATGGCCACCGTCGCGACCTCCATTCCCGAGCTGCTCGCCCTCCTCGACGGAACCGCCCGGGTCGAGGGCGACCGTGTCGTCGTGACCGACGAGGCGGGCTTCCGCTCCCGCACGATCGAGGACCTCGCCTGGACCCAGACGTTCTCCGAGGACGAGGACACCGTCGAGGCGGCGCGCTGGCTCATCTGGGAGGCGAGCCAGGTCCTGGGCGCCCGCTCGGCGAGCATCCACGACCTCTACGCCGCCCGGGCGCGCGGCGAGTTCGGCGGCTTCACCGTTCCCGCCATCAACATCCGGATGGACACCTTCGACACCGCGAAGAAGATCTTCGAGACGGCGAAGGCGAAGGCCGTCGGCCCGGTCATCCTCGAGCTGGCCCGGTCGGAGCAGACCTACACCTGGCAGCGCGTCTTCGAGTACGCCCCGAACTGCCTGGCCGGGGCGATTGCCGCCGGCTGGGTCGGCCCGGTCTTCATCCAGGGCGACCACTACCAGTTCAACGCCAAGAAGTTCGCCGCCGACCCGGAGAAGATGACCGAGGAGATCCGCAAGGCCTGCCGCGACGCGGTGGCCGCGGGCTACCTCAACATCGACATCGACAGCTCGACCCTGGTCGACCTCTCCCAGCCCACCGTCGACGAGCAGCAGCGGGTCAACTACACGGTCGCCGCGGAGATCGCCGCGCTCATCCGTGACCTCGAGCCCGAGGGCGTGACGATCTCGATCGGCGGCGAGATCGGCGAGGTCGGCAAGGACAACTCGACGGTCGAGGACCTGCGCGCCTACCTCGACGGCTTCCGCCGCGAGCTCGACGCGCGCCGGCCGGGGTCGGTCGGCGTCAGCAAGGTCAGCGTCCAGACCGGCACGAGCCACGGTGGCGTCCCGCTGCCCGACGGCGGCGTGGCCGAGGTGAAGCTCGACTTCAACGTCCTCAAGGTCCTCGGCGAGGTCGGCCGGGCCGAGTACGGGATCGCCGGCGCCGTGCAGCACGGCGCGAGCACGCTGCCGGACAGCCTGTTCCACCTGTTCCCGACGGTCGAGGCGGCCGAGATCCACCTCGCCACCGGGTTCCAGAACACGGTCTACGACCACCCGGACTTCCCGGCCGAGCTGCGGGCGGAGATCGAGTCCTGGTGTCGCGACAACGCCGCCGACGAGCGCAAGGAAGGCCAGACCGAAACGCAGTTCCTCTACACGACCCGCAAGAAGGCGATCGGGCCGTTCAAGCGCCAGACGTGGAGCCTGCCGACGAAGGGCGAGATCCTCGCGACGCAGGCGGCGAAGCTCGCGTTCCTGTTCGACCAGCTCAAGGTCACGGGGACAGCGGACCTCCTCGCCGGTTACGTCCCGAATGGCCCCGAGCAGCACCGGCCGGCCCCGACGGCCCTCGCGGCGGCGCTCGCGCCCGGCACGTGACGGACCGCAGCCCGGACTCCGACGTGGTCGATGCCAGGCCGCAGTTCGGCGCCGCCTGGAGCGCGCGGGCTGCGGCGGGCAAGCGAGAGCGACCTCACCGCGTGGCTCTCGCTCGCGCTCGAGCTGTGCGACGAGGCCGACCGGCTGGCGCTGCGCTGGTACCGCCGCGAGGTCCCGACCGAGCGCAAGCCGGACCGGACCTTTGTCACCGAGGCGGACCGGGCCATCGAGCGGCTCATCCGCGACCGCGTCGGCAACCTCTACCCCGAGCACGGCTTCGTGGGCGAGGAGTACGGCGACCAGGACGCCGTGGCCGGCATCCGCTGGTACGTCGACCCGATCGACGGGACCCACAACTTCATCCGGGGCGTGCCGCTGTTCGGCACGCTCCTCGCCGTCGAGGCGGACGGAGAGCTCCAGGTCGGCGTGATCTCGGCGCCGGCGATGGGGGAGCGCTGGTTCGCGGCCCGCGGGTCCGGCGCGTTCCACATCGACCGCGACGGCAACCGGCGGCGGATCCGGCCCAGCGGCGTCACGGCGATCGAGGACGCCCAGCTCATCTTCACGAGTCGGCGCGCGAACCTCGACTCCGGCCTCATGCCGGGCTTCGACGCCCTCATCGACGCCTGCTGGCGCGACCGCGGCTTCGGCGACTTCTGGGGCTACGCCCTCGTCGCCGAGGGCGCCGCGGAGGCGATGATCGAGGCCGGGATGCACGCCTGGGACGTCGCCGCGCCGCTCGTCATCATCGAGGAGGCCGGCGGCCGGGTGACCGACGCCACCGGCGCGCGCGACGTGCGCGCCACGACGTTCGTCGGCAGCAACGGGCACCTCCACGACGAGATCCTCGCCCGCCTCCGCGGCTAGGCGGACGGGGCGGCTGGGGCGCCGGCATCCGGCGCGGCGTGCTCGAGGAGCGCGGCTGGGTCCCGACCGGCGCCTGGGGCGTCACTCGCCGCTCGTGGCTGGGCCCGACGCCCGTCCCCGCCGGCCCGGTCGCCCCCGGCTACCGCGTCCGGGCGCTCCAGCCCGGCGACGCCGCCGACGCCGCGGGACTGGCCGGGCTCCTCAACACGGCGTTCGGGCGGACGTTCCACCGTGCCGCCGAGATCCTCGCCTTTGAGGCGGACGCCCCGGGCTTCGACGCCGACCTCCACCTCGTTGCCGAGGCGACCGACGGGACCTTCGCCGCCCACGTGGACGTCACCCTCGAGCCGGCGCACGGCCTGGCGATCGTCGAGCCGGTCTGCACCCATCCCGGGCACCGGCGCCTCGGCCTCGCCGAGGCGCTGATCCGCGAGGGCCTCGAGCGGGCGCGCCGGCGGGGTGCGACGCAGGCGTGCGTCGACACCGGGAGCGGCGACGCGGCCAACCGCCTCTACGCCGCCGTCGGCTTCGGCGAGGTCTTCGTCGAATGCGAGTGGGCCTGGCGCGAGCCGCCGACCTGAGGCCCGGCGGGCAAGCCGCGCCGGTCAGCGCAGGTCGAGCCGGACGAGCCACCGCGGCAGGCCGGCGCTGTGGGCGCCGGTGAGCACCACCCGCCGGAAGCCGGCGGCCTCGAACGTCGAGAGGAAGCCGACGAAGCCGAACGCGCCCGAGACCCGGGCCCCGGCGGGATCGATCGGGTAGGCCTCGACGACGGGGGCCCCCTGCGAGCGCGCGTAGGCCACGGCGCCGCGGAGCAGCGCCCGCGCGACCCCGCGGCGGCGGTAGCCGGGCCGGACCACGAAGCAGCCGATCGACCAGGCCGGCAGGTCGTCGACCGTCGGGATGGTCCGCGACCCGATGAGCCGGGGCATCGCCGCTCGCGGCCCGAGGCCGCACCAGCCGGCCGGCTCGCCGTCGAGGTAGGCGATGACGCCGGGCGCGAACGCCCCTCGTCGAACCTGGCCCTCGAGACGGGCCCGGTTGTCGTCGCCGAGGCCGTCGGCCTTCCGCGTCCCGCGCCAGGCCTGGCACCAGCAGCCGCGCTCGGCGCCGCCGCCCAGCAGCGTGACGACGTCGGGCCAACGGTCGGCCGTGGCCGGGACCACCTCGAGGTCGTCGCGCGGGATCGCGGGCTCGCGGCCGGCCATCACGCGCCCCGGGCAGCCCCGCGGATCACGCTCGCGCCGTCGCGGCCACGACGCTCTCCTCGAGGATCGCGAGCGCGAGGTCGACCTCGTCGGCCGTCGTGACGAGCGGCGGGATGATCCGGACGACGTTGACGTACGAGCCGGCCGTCAGGACGATCAGCTTCCGATCGAGCGCCGCCGCCAGGACGCGTCTTCGCGAGCTCCGGGTCCGGCACGCGGCCGTCGCCCTCGCCCGGCTTCACGAACTCGAGGGCCAGCCATGAGCCCGAGGCCGCGGACGTCGCCGACGGCCGGGTGCCGCGCCGCGATCGCGCGGAGCCCGGCGAGGAGCTGCGCGCCGCGCTCCCGGGCGTTCGCCACGAGGCCCTCGTCCTCGATGACGTCGAGGGTCGCGTTGGCCGCCGCGCAGGAGACGACGTTGCCGCCGTACGTGCCGCCGTGGGCGCCGGGCCGCCACGCCGCCATGCAGCTCGGCGCGGGCGAGGATCCCCGACAGCGGCAGGCCGGACGCGATCCCCTTGGCCATGACGAGGATGTCCGGCTCGACGTCCCAGTGGCGGACCGCGAACAGCTCGCCGGTCCGCCCGAAGCCGGTCTGGACCTCGTCGGCGACGAGCAGGATGCCGTGCTCGCGGGTGATCTCGCGGAGGCGCGGCAGGAAGCCCGGCGGCGGGACGACGTAGCCGCCCTCGCCGAGGACCGGCTCGACGATGACCGCGGCCACCTGCTCGGGGTAGATCAGCTGGTGGAAGGTGAGGTCGAGCTGGGCCTCCCAGTCGCAGGTGCACCGGCGTCGGGCGCGTGCGCGCCGCCGGGAGCGCGGTAGCAGTACGGGTAGGCCGTGTGGTAGACGGAGCCCGGGCAGCGGCTCGAAGTCGCCGCGGTAGACGTCCTTCGCGGTCGTCAGCGCCATCGTCTGGGCCGTCCGGCCGTGGATAGCCGTCGCGGAAGCACGATGATCGCCGGGCCGCCCGGTCGCGACGCGGGCGAGCTTGACCGCGGCCTCGACCGCCTCGGCGCCGGAGTTCGACAGGAACGCCTGCCACGGGCCGCCCGGGAGCACGGTGCGCGCAGCCGGTCGTAGAGCCGCAGGCCGGGCTCGTGGTAGACGATGTTCTGCTGGCCGTGGAGGAGCTTCGCCGCCTGGGCCTGGACCGCCGCCACGACCCGCGGGTGAGCGTGGCCGGTGTTCGTGACGCCGATCCCCGACGATGTAGTCGAGGTAGCGCTCGCCGTCGCGTGGTGATGAGCCAGCGAGCCCTCGCCGCGGTCGACGCCGGAGGTTCGTGATCCGGCCCCAGACGCCGGGGACGACGGAGCGGTCGGGGAGCGGCGCCGCGCCGTGCGCGGCGGGGGCCGGGGTGGCGGTCGTGTCGACCATGGCGTGCTCCTCGTGACGGTGGCGCGTTGACCCGGGCTGCGCGGCGGTCCCGTCGGCGGAGGTCGTCCGTCAGCGGCCCCGGTCCCGCCGCTGGAGGAACGTCGCTGAGGAGCACGGCGCCGACGGCGATCAGGAAGATGATCGTCCCGATGACGTTGACCTGCACCGGGATGCCGATCCGGTACGACCCGTAGATGTACATCGGGAAGGTCTGCGTCTGGCCGGCGGTGAAGTTGGTGATGACGAAGTCGTCGATCGAGAGGCTGAAGGCGAGCAGCGCCGCCGCCATGATGCCGGGCAGGATCAGCGGGAAGGTGACCTTCCAGAACGTCATCCACTCGTTGGCCCCGAGGTCCATCGCCGCCTCCTCGAGGTGGCGCGGGAAGCCGGCCAGGCGCGCCCGGACGGTCACGACGACGAAGCTGATGTTGAACATGATGTGGGCGATGAGGATCGTCAGCGAAGTTGAGCGGGAAGAACGGCGGCTGGCCGATCGACACGAACAGCGTCAGGAGCGAGGCGCCGAGCACGATCTCCGGCGTCGCCATCGGCAGGAAGATCAGGAGGTTGGTCGCGCCCGCGGCCGCGGAACTCGTAGCGGATCGAGGGCGAGGGCGATGAGCGTGCCGAGGATCGTGGCGACGATCGTCGAGAGGAAGGCGATCACGAGGCTGGCGAACGACCGCGTCGCAGCAGCCCGAGCGACGCCGAACGGGTTGAGCCAGGCGTCGAGCGTGAACCCCTGCCAGGTGAAGTTGCGACTTGCCGGCCGGGTCGTTGAAGCTGAACACGATCATCACGGCGACCGGCAGCATCAGGTAGACGATCGCGAGCGCCGTGTAGACGAAGAGCCCGTAGCGGCCCAGCCAGCGGACGACCCGCTGGCGGGCGGTGCCGCGCGAGCGGCCGGAGACGGGCGCGGCGATGCGGTCATCGTCTCACCGGGCCGAGCTCGTGAGCTCCTCGGTGCCGAGGACGCGGGCGTAGATCGCGACGGCGACGAGGATGCCGGCCATGAGGATGAAGCGACAGGGCGGCCGCGGTCGGGTAGTCGTTGTTCGTCGAGGAACCGGCTCTGGATGACGTTGCCGATCATCCGCGTGTCCGGGTCTGGCCGAGCAGCTCGGCGTTGACGTAGTCGCCCATCGCCGGGATGAACGTGAGCAGCGATCCCGGCGAAGATGCCCGGCAGGGACGGAGAACGATCGGACACCGCGATGACGCCCGTGCCGCGAACGGTGCACTCGTCGAACGCCCGGCGTCGTCGCGATGACGCCAGGATCGCGTCGCCGCCCGGCCTCCACGGCACGCGCGGCCTCGACAGCCGGTCGATCTTCTCGAGCGCGACGTAGATCGGCAGGGTCATGAACGGCAGGAAGTTGTAGGTGATGCCGGCGACGACGGCGATCGGCGTCGCGAGGACGCGGAAGTCCTCCGGCAGCAGGCCCAGCTCCTTGAGCAGGCCGAGGAGCAGGCCGGTGTCGCCGAGGATGATCTTCCAGCTGATGCGTCCGGAGCAGGAAGCTCGTGAAGAACGGGGCGATGACCAGGAAGAGCAGGAGGTTCTTGTAGCGGCCGCCGCGGAACGCGATCGTGTAGGCCAGCGGGAAGGCGATCAGCGAACGTCAGGAGCGTCGCGAGCGCCGCGCGTACACGATCGAGCGGAGGAACTGCTCGCGAGTACCGGTCGAGCGCGTCCGTGTAGTTCGTCCAGTTCTCGAACGAGAACGTGAAGCCCTGGCTCGAGCGACCCGCTCCAGAACGAGGCGATGAACATCTGGATCGCCGGGTACACGTAGAACGACGAGCAGCCAGAGCATGCCCGGCGCGAGCAGGAGGTACGGGACGTGATGCGCGGTAGCGGCGGAGCAGCTGTCCCACGGGCGGTCCTCTGGCGGTGGCGCGAGGCGGGCGGTCGAGCCACCCGCCTCGCGGCCGACTAGTTGCCGGTGACCTTCGGCGAACTGCGTCGTTGAAGTAGGTCTCGTCCTCCTCGGTCGAGGTCACGGAAGATGTGGAGCTTGGCGAGCGTCGCCTCGGCCGGGAAGATGAGCGGGTTCTCGGCGAGCCCGGCGACCTCGGGGTCCTCGTCGGCCGCGAGGATCTCCTGGGCGCCCTTGACCGGGCGTGACGTAGTTCAGACGTAGGCCGCCAGCTGGGCCGCGATCTCCGGGTCGTAGACGCAGTCGATCATCAGCTCGGCCGTGTACTTGTGCTGCGGCGCCCTTCGGGATGAGCATGTTGTCCGTCCAGAGCATGCCGCCCTCGTCGGGGATGGCGAACCTCAGGCGAGTCCTTCTCGTCCTGGGCGATGATCATGTCGCCGGACCAGGCCATCGCCGAGGACGACGTTGCCCTTGACCGAGGTCCTCCGCGTAGTCGTTGCCGGTGAAGCTGCGGACGATCCCGTCGTCGACGGCCGTCTGGATCTCGGCGAACGCCTCGTCGAGCCTGCTCGAGCGTGAAGTCGCTCGGGTCCGTAGCCGAGCTTGAGGAGCGTGAGGCCGACGGTGTCGCGCATCTCGGTCAGGAAGTCGACCTGGCCCTTCCAGCGGGCGTCGTCGGTCCAGAGCGCGCCGAGGCTGGTCAGGCTCGCCGGTGACGGCCTCGTCGAAGCCGAGACCGGTCATGCCCGACTGCCACGGCGCGTGCAGGTTGGTGTCCGGGTCCCAGTCGACGCCCTTGTAGACGTCCTTGAGGTTCGCGACGAAGTTCGGCATGTTGGCGAGGTCGATCGTCTCGACCCAGCCGAGCCGGATGAGCCGGGCGGCCATCCAGTCGGTGAGGACGACGATGTCCCAGCCGGTGTCCTGGCCGCCTGGAGCGGCGGCTGGATCGTGCCGAAGAACGTCGTCGTTGTCGTTGATCACCTCCTGGTAGTTGACCGTCGTGCCGTACTTCGGCGGTGAACTCCTCGAGGGTCGGGCTTGCCGCCGGTCGTCCTCGTCGTCGTCGATGTAGACGGCCAGTTCGCCCAGTTGACCTCGCCGAAGGGTCTGAGCGGCGTCGACTCGCCGTGGCGGCTGCCGCTCGCGGGCGCCGCCGATCCGGCGGCCGTGGGACGCGCGACGATGCCGGCGGTGCCGGTCGTGCCGCAGGCGGCGAGGAAGGCGGCGACGCCGGCGAGGGCGCTCGCCCTGCAGGAGGCGGCGCCGGGTGATCCGGTCCGCTCGAGGATCGAGTCGTGCTCGGCCATGGCCTCCTCCTGGGCCGCGTTCCACCGCGGCGGCGTGCTCAGTGCCTCGTCGGCCGGCTCGCCGCTCCGGACGGCCGCGACCGACGAAGGTGTGGTCCGGTGACCAGGTCAGGCGGACGTCCTCGCCGCGTGCCCAGCAGCTCGGACCGTGGATCGTGCGCTCGACGTTCTGCTCGTAGACCGATGAGGCGGCCCCGGACCGCGTCTCGACGACGTACTGGGTGCTGACGCCGAGGTACGACGCGTCGCGGACCGTGCCGGCGAGGACGTTGTGACCGCCGGCGGGCGGCTCCGTGCCCTCGCTCGTGCAGCCGGATCTTCTCGGGCCGGACGCCGACGTCGACGGCCGAGGCGGCTCGCCGACGGCCGCGGCCGGGACCCGGACGACCGTCGTCGCCCGCGAGCCGCACCGCGGCCTGGTCGGCCGTCGTCTCGACGACGCTCGCCGCGCAGGAGGTTGCTGACGCCCGAGGAAGCCGGCGACGAAGCGGGTCGCCGGCCGCTCGTAGAGGGTCTCCGGGTCGCCCAGCTGCTCGTAGCGGCCGCGGTTCATCACGGCGATGCGATCGGACATCGTCATCGCCTCTTCCTGGTCGTGGGTCACGTAGATGAACGTGATCCCGACCTCCTGCTGGATCCGCTTGAGCTCGACCTGCATCTGCTTGCGCAGCTTGAGGTCGAGGGCGCCCGAGCGGCTCGTCGAGGAGCAGGACCGCCGGGCCGGTTGATGAGCGCCCGCGCGAGCGCGACGCGCTGCGCCTGGCCGCCCGAGATCTGGGTCGGCTTGCGCTTCTCGAAGCCGGGCAGCTCGACGAGCTCGAGCATCTCGGCGACGCGCGCCTTGATCTCGCCGTCCTTGACCCCTTCCGCCGCAGCCCGAAGGCGACGTTCTCGTAGATCGTCAGGTGCGGGAACAGCGCGTAGTTCTGGAAGACCGTGTTGACGTTGCGCTGGTACGGCGGCGAGCCAGGTGACGTCCTGGCCCTGCAGCTCGATCAGGCCCGAGGTCGGCTCCTCGAAGCCGCCGATCATCCGCAGGGTCGTCGTCTTGCCGCAGCCCGACGGGCCGAGCAGGCTGAAGAACTCGCCGTCGCGGACCTCGAGGTCGATGTGGTCGACGGCGACGACGTCGCCGAACTGCTTGACGACATCCACGAGCCGGACGTCGACGTCGGCATCGCGGTCGCCTCGCTGCTCCTCGCATGGCACGGACGAGCGCTCCGGTCAGCCGGCCGCGCCGGGGACAGGGCGACGCGCGGACGCGCCGGAGGATGCGCCGTCCTCAAGCGGCGTCCACTCGACCGCTACGCGCAGTTGCACGGTAGAGAGTCGAGATCGTACGGACCACGGATACCGATGTCAACCTTGCGCATCGTGTGCGATGTATTCGCACGAAGCGTGGCCAGATCGTGCGAATCGCGACGCACGGCGCAGCGCGAGTACGATATCGACAGCCCGGGCGTCGACGCCCGGGACGCCCGCGTCCCGCACCGGAAGGAATCGACCGCCAGATGAGCACGCTCACCGAAGCCGCCGTCCTCGACGCCCTCCGCACCGTCCAGGAGCCCGAGCTCGGCCGCGACATCGTGACCCTCAACATGGTCAAGGACATCGCCGATCGACGGCGCGAAGGTCGCCTTCACGATCGAGCTGACCACGCCGGCCTGCCCGCTCAAGGACGAGATCGAGCGCAACGCCCGGCGCGCGCTCGCCGGCGATCGGCGGCCGGCGAGGTCGAGCTCGACGTGGGGCGCGATGGTCCGCCGGGCGGCGCCGTCGGCCGGCCCGCAGCTCCTGGCCGGGCGTCAAGAACATCATCGCGGTCGCGTCCGGCAAGGGCGGCGTCGGCAAGAGCACGGTGAGCGTCAACCTCGCGGTCGCCCTCGCCCAGGCCGGCGCGGCGGTCGGCCTGCTCGACGCGGACATCACCGGCCCGAACATCCCGCTGATGATGGGCATCGAGGGCCAGCCCGAGGGCGAGCGACGACAACAAGATCCTGCCCGCTCGAGCGCCACGGCGTGAAGGTGATCTCGATCCCGTTCTTCGTGCCGGAGGGCCAGCCGATCGTGTGGCGCGGCCCGCTCGTCGGCGGGGCGATCCAGCAGTTCCTGCGCGACGTCGACGTGGGGCGAGCTCGACTACCTCGTCGTCGACCTGCCGCCGGGCACGTCCGATGCCCAGCTGACGCTCGCCCAGGCGGTCCCGATCTCGGGCGTCGGTGCTGGTGACGACGCCCCAGCAGGTCGCGCTCTCGGACGTCGCGAAGGCGCTGGCGATGTTCCAGCGGATGAGCGTCCCGGTCATCGGCCTCGTCGAGAACATGAGCGCCTTCGTCTGCCCGCACTGCGGCGAGGCGACCGAGATCTTCGGCCGCGGCGGCGGCGAGCGATTCGCGGCCGAGCACGACATCGAGTTCCTCGGCGGAATCCCGCTCGACGTCACCGTCCGCCAGGGCGGCGACGTCGGCGATCCCGGCCGTCGCCCAGCGCGAGCCGGGTCCGGCGGCGCTGGCGCTGACCGCGCTGGCCCGGACGGTCGCCGCCCGGATGAGCGTCCGGGCGGCGCGCCAGCAGCCGGTCCTCACGATCAGCTGAGGTTCCGGTCGACGGGTCAGGACGGTATGATCGGCAGACACGCCGCCGCGCGAAGGAGCCCACCCTGAGCGAGCATCCGCCCTCCGACGCGTCCCGACCCGCGGGATCCGACGTCCCGCCCATGGACGAGGCCGCCACGCCGCTCGACGCGCTCGCCGCCGCCGAGGCCGAGGCGGCCGCCGTCGAGGCCGCGAACGCCGACATCGCCGGCGCCGCGCCCGCGGTCCCGGACCCCGTGACACCGCCGGCCGTGGCCCCGGACCCCGTCCCGCCGTCCGCGACCCCGGACCCGGCCGTCCCGCCGGCCGCCACGCCCCCGGGCGGTCCGCCTCGCACGCCGCCCGGCGCGCCGCCGTCGGGACCATCCGGATCCGTGCCCCCGCCTCGGCCCCCGCGGCCGCCGAAGCCGCCGAAGCCGCCCGGGCTGCGCGAGCAGGCCCACCGGACGTTCGCGGCCGGACGCGGCCTCGTCGACGCGCACGTGGTCCTCGCGAAGGCCGAGCTCACGACGATCGCCAGCGACCTGAAGTTCGTCGCCGCGCAGGTCGGCGCAGCGCTCGCCTTCCTCCTCTACATCGCCCTGCTCGTCCCCGTCGGGATCGCCCTCTTCCTCGGGGAGTGGCTCTTCGGCTCGATGGGCTGGGGCATCCTCCACGGGGCGCTCTTCTCGGTCGCGATCGCCGTCGTGCTCGTGCTGAGCGCGCTGCGGATCAGCCGGACCTATCTCGTCGGGACCTTCTTCCTCGCCGCCCTCGTCGGGATCGCCGTCGCCGTCGTCTTCGGCCTGGCCCTGCCGAATGCCCTGTACGCGGCGATCGGGGAGAACGTCGCCCCGACGGTCGATCCGGCCTACCGCCCGCTCCTCGTCGGGATCGCCCTGTGGGGTGCCGTCCTCGCCTTC
This sequence comes from uncultured Chloroflexia bacterium, assembly GCA_963736545.1. Taxonomy (GTDB): domain Bacteria; phylum Chloroflexota; class Limnocylindria; order Limnocylindrales; family CSP1-4; genus CTSoil-043. The sequence continues at coordinate 782,443 of CAVTPA010000001.1, read as the reverse complement.
CTCGGGATCATCGGCGGGGCCCGGGCCGGCGGGGTCGGGGGAGCGATCGGGGGCTTCTTCGGCGGCGCGATCGTCGGAGCGCTCGTCGGCGCCTTCACCGCGATCTCGTTCAGCCCCCAGGTCGGCGCCGCCCTCGGCGTCACGGTGGCCCTGGTCGCCTGGCCGGCCTTCGCCGCGCTGGCCCTGCGCCACTACGACTGGGAGGATCTCAAGCGGCGCTTCACCCCCCAGGCCACGATCGACGCAGCGATGGAGACGAAGGCGTTCGTGGAGGCTCGCCTGCCGGGCCGCAAGGACGGCGAGGAGGATGCGGCATGAGCGCCCCGATGGATCAGCGCCCGCCGGACCCGGCCACCGCTGCCGCGATCGACGACATCGCCGCGGCCCGCGCGGCGCTGGCCGACGAGCTCGTGCGCCTCGAGGCGTCGGCCCGGGCGGCCGTCGACATCAAGGCGAAGGTCCGCCGGAACCCGGGGAAGACGGCCGCCGCGGTCGGCGGGACGGCGTTCGTCGTCCTCGGCGGCCCGCGACGGGTCTTCCGCACGGTCAAGCACCGGATCGTCGGGAAGCCCGACCCGCTGCCGCCGAGCCTCCTCCCGGACCAGGTCGAGAAGGCCGTCCGGGCGCTCGGCGACGACGGTGCCAAGGTGCGCGGTGCGCTCGAGCGCGAGTTCGCTGCCTTCGTGGACGTCAACCGCAAGAGCGAGTCCAAGTTCGTGCGGCGGGTCCTCCTCACCGGCGGCATCCCGATCGCCTCGCAGGTCGGTTCGGAGATCATGAAGCGGGTCTTCGCGGCGCCGGCCGACGACGTGGCGGCCCGCGAGGAGGCCATCCGCGCCCGCGTCGGCGGCAAGGGCAAGCCGCCCACCGGCTAGACTCGCGCCACGGGCGAGTGGCGGAATGGCAGACGCGCCGGCCTTAGGAGCCGGTGTCCCGTGAGGGACGTGTCGGTTCGACCCCGACCTCGCCTACCAGCGCTCGGGCGGCCGCACGGCGTCCGGGCGGGCCCGGGAGGCGGCCCCTATACTTCTGCGGCCATGCATGTGACCACCACGCCCGCCGAGAAGAGCAGCCTCAAGGTCGAGGTCGAGCTCCCTGTCGATCGCGTCGCGCGCGCCGTCGCCGACGCCACCCGCCGCCTCAGCCAGCGCACCCGCGTCGCCGGCTTCCGCCCGGGCAAGGCCCCGCGCGGGATGCTCGAACGCGTGCTCGGGGAGGGGGCCGTCTGGGAGGAGGCCGTCGAGACCCTCGTCGACCAGAGCTACCGCGACTGGCTGAAGGGCGTCGCCGAGGACCCGGCGGTCGTCGTCATCGGCCGTCCCGCGATCGACCTCGTCGAGGCCGAGGAGGGCAAGCCGCTCCGCTACACCGCGATCGTCCCGCTGCGGCCGGAGGTCGCAGCTCGGCGACTACGCCAACTTCCCCTTCAAGCCCGAGATCGACGACGTCGACGACGCCAAGGTCGACCGCGTCATCGACGAGCTCCGCGACCAGCAGGCGACCCTCGGGCCGGTCGAGGACCGCGCCGCCCGGAACGGCGACTGGGCCGTCATCGGCTTCACCGGCACGCGGGACGGCGAGCCGTTCGAGGGCGGCACCGCGGAGCGGATGCCCCTCGTGATCGGCGAGGACCGCCTCATCCCCGGCTTCGAGGAGCACCTCGTCGGCCTGCGGAACGGGGAGTCGACCGAGTTCGACGTCACGTTCCCCGACGACTACCAGGAGGAGTCCCTCCGCGGGGCCGCCGTCCACTTCGCGGTCGACGTCAAGGAGCTCCGCGAGAAGATCCTGCCCGCGGCCGACGACGAGTTCGCCCGGTCGATGGGCGACTTCGCCGACATGGCCACGCTCCGGGTCGAGGTCCGCAAGCGCCTCGAGCGCAACGCCCTCGACCGGGCGCGCCACGGCTTCGCCGACCGGATCATCGACTACGCGGTGAAGAATGCGACGGTCGAGCTGCCCGACATCCTCGTCGAGGAGGAGGTCGAGGTGATGCACGACGAGCTCAAGAGCGCCATCGCCCGCCAGGGGATCACCGAGGAGGCGTATCTGGCGGCGACCGGCAAGACCTCGGAGGAGCTCCACGCCGAGTTCCGCCCCGGCGCCGAGGAGCGGGCCAAGACGCTGCTCGTGCTCGGCGAGATCGCCAGCCGCGAGGGAGTCGACGTCCCGGACCGCGACATCGTCGACGAGATCATCCGGGCCAAGTCGCGCTACGCGTCCGACCCGAAGCTCGCGGCCTACTTCGACACGCCGCGCGCGGTGGCGGCGATCCGGAGCTCGCTCCGCCGCTCGCGGGTCGTCGAGATGCTCATCGACCGCTGGCTGGCGGCGCACCCCGAGCACCCGCCCATCCCGCACGCGGAGGGCGAGGAGCCGTCGTCGGCCGCGCCCGAGGCACCCGTCGAGGAGCCGGCGGCGGCCGGCGATCCTGTTACGGCCGGCGAACCCGTCCCGGCGGATGCGCCGCCGGAGGCCGAGGCGTCGCCGGCGTGACCGCCCGCTTTCCCGAGCCCAACCGCCCGGCGCCGGCCCACGGCCGCGCGACGGGCACCGCGCCAGGAGGTCCCCAGATGCTCGTCCCGATGGTGATCGAGACGTCGAGTCGCGGCGAGCGCGCCTACGACATCTACTCGCGCCTGCTTCGCGAGCGGATCATCTTCCTCGGCGACCAGATCGAGGACAACCTCGCCAACCTCGTCATCGCCCAGCTCCTGTTCCTCGATTCCGAGGACCCGGAGAAGGACATCAACCTCTACATCAACTCGCCCGGCGGGGTCATCACCTCGGGCCTCGCCATCTACGACACGATGCAGCTCGTGCGGGCCCCCGTCAGCACGATCTGCGTCGGGATGGCGGCCAGCATGGCCGCCGTGCTGCTCGCCGCCGGCCACCCGGGCAAGCGCTACGCGCTGCCGCACAGCCGGATCATGGTTCACCAGGGCTCGGGCGGGTTCCGCGGCAACACCCCGGACGTCTTCATCCAGGTCAAGGAGATGGAGACGCTTGTCAACGCCAATCACGAGCTGCTGGCCCGCCACACGGGCCAGCCGATCGAGAAGATCGTCAAGGACACCGAGCGGGACTACTTCATGAGCCCCGACGCAGCCAAGGCGTATGGCATCATCGACTCGGTGTACATGCCGCCGGAGAAGGTCGGGGCGGCGTCGCCGGGCCTCCCGGCGGCGAGCAACCCGGTCGCCGGCACCGGCAAGGGCGGGTCGGCGAAGGCCGCCGACGGTCCCGCGCCGGCGGGCGCCTAGGACGCCGCGGCACCGACCGGCCGCAGGAGGAGTGAGGAGACCGTGACCACCGGCAAGACGCCCAAGGTCCCGTATCGCTGCTCGTTCTGCGGCAAGAGCCAGGAGCAGGTCCGCAAGCTGATCGCCGGGCAGGGCGTCTACATCTGCGACGAGTGCATCAACCTCTGCCAGGAGATCATCGAGGAGGAGATGCTCGAGCAGCCCCGCCAGAAGCAGGCGGCGGCGAAGCTCCCGGCCCCGCGTCAGATCAAGGCCTCGCTCGACGACTACGTCATCAGCCAGGAGAAGCCCAAGAAGGTCCTCTCCGTGGCCGTCTACAACCACTACAAGCGGGTGAATGCCGGGGCGCCCGGGGCCGACGACGTCGAGCTCCAGAAGTCGAACGTCCTCATGGTCGGGCCGACGGGATCCGGCAAGACGCTCCTCGCCCAGACGCTCGCGCGCGTCCTCGACGTGCCCTTCTGCATCGCCGACGCGACCTCGCTCACCGAGGCGGGCTACGTCGGCGAGGACGTCGAGAACATCCTCCTGCGGCTCATCCAGGCAGCCGACTTCGACGTGGCCCGCGCCCAGCGCGGGATCATCTACATCGACGAGATCGACAAGATCGCCCGCAAGGCCGACAACCCCTCCATCACCCGGGACGTGTCCGGGGAGGGTGTGCAGCAGGCGCTCCTCAAGATCCTCGAGGGCACGGTCGCCAACGTGCCGCCGCAGGGCGGCCGCAAGCACCCCCACCAGGACTTCATCCAGATCGACACGACGAACATCCTGTTCCTCTGTGGCGGCGCGTTCGACGGCCTCGAACGGATCGTCGAGGAACGGGTGGGGAAGCGCGCCCTCGGCTTCGGCCAGGACGAGAAGGGGACGAAGGCCGAGCGCCAGCGCATCTTCGAGCGCCTGATGCCGGAGGATCTCCTGAAGTTCGGGCTGATCCCCGAGTTCGTGGGCCGGCTGCCCGTCGTCGTGCCGCTCTCGGCGCTCACCGCCGACGACCTCGTCCGCGTCCTGACCGAGCCGAAGAACGCCATCACGAAGCAGTTCCAGCGGTTCCTCGGGCTCGACAAGGTGGAGCTCGTCTTCACCGAGGGCTCGCTGCGGGCCACGGCCGAGCAGGCGCTCGCGCGGAAGACCGGCGCCCGGGCGCTGCGGACGATCGTCGAGGAGGCACTCCTCGAGGTGATGTACGACATCCCGGAGCGGACCGAGGTTCGCAAGTGCATCATCACCGAGGAGACGATCCGCGACGGCCGCCCGCCGCTCCTCCTCACCGAGGCCGAGGTCGAGAAGGGCCTCGACGAGACGAACTACGAGGAGCTCGTCGCCGCCCGCGGCGAGAGCGCGTAGGGGTTCCGCGCCCGCGGTCGTGACCGCCCCGCCGGCCGGGACCGGCCGGCGGCAGACGACGCGGCCCGCGCGGCGCTTCCCGCCCCCGCCCACCGGCCCGTCCGCCAGGGCGCCCCCGCCCCCGCCCGGTCGCTCACGGGGCCGGTGCACGCCACATGTTCATTCCGGGGCCTGGGACGCGGCAACGTCAAGGTCTGGCACCGGCGGCGGCACCATGGACCCCCCTCAGCACATGCGGTGTGCAACGCGCTCGGTATGGCGGCCTCTGGGTCCTGGTGGCGCCCGGGCCGACCAGCGTCGTCGAGTAAGCGCCCGCGAAGTGCCACCAATGAACATGTGGCGATCATGCCCGGAGCCAGGCGCCCCTCACTCGACGTGGAGGTCGACCGCCGCAACCAGGAGCAGCGCGCCCGGATCGGCGCGGAGATCCAGGCGTTCCGCGAGCGGCGGGCCTGGACCCGCATGGAGCTCGCCGATCGAGCAGGGCTCGGCCGGATGGTCGTCGGTCGTCTCGAGCGCGGCGCCGGCCACCTCGACCTCGACGCCCTCCAGCGCGTCGCTGCCGCGTTCGACCAGTCGCTCCAGGTCACCTTCGGACGCGACCGACGCCAGGAGCCCTCGGACGCAGGGCACCTCGCGATCCAGGAGCTGGTCCTGCGGCTGGGGCGCGCGGCCGGCTGTGCGGGGAGCCTCGAGTTGGCGACGCGGCCGGCAGAGCCCTGGCGATCGGCCGACGTCGGCTTCCGCGACGATCGGCGCCGGCGCCTGATCCTGGTCGAGTGCTGGAACATGATCGGCGACATCGGCGCGGCGGCCCGGTCGAGCGAGCGCAAGCGGGCCGAGGCCGAGGCGCTGGCGATCGCCCGCTGGGGGGACGTGCCGGCAGCCGTCGGCGTCGTGTGGGTCGTACGGGCGACGGCACGCAACCGGGCGCTGGTCGCCCGCTACCCGGAGGTGTTCGCGGCGCGCTTCCCCGGGTCGAGCGTCGGCTGGGTCCGGGCCCTGGCCATCGGGACGACGCCACCGACGGAACCCGGCCTGGTCTGGTGCGACGTCCGGGCGACGCGGCTCGACGCCTGGCGGCGGGCGGCCGCCACGACGGGCCGCCACTGAGCGCGCGCGGCCGACCCGGCCGGCGGGCGGCCGGCCAGCGACCCCGTGCTACACTCCGGCCCTCACGGCGACGACCGGGAGGAGTAGCGCCGGCAGGGGCCGAAGCGAGCGCGGGACGGTGCGAGCCGCGCGGCAGACCCCGGCGCGAAGGTCGCTCGCGAGCCGTGCGGGAGGCGCCCGATAGCGCGCCACGAGGGACGTCGGATCTCGCGTTCGCGATGAGCGACCCGCGCCGGCGCCCGAACCAGCAGGTGGTACCACGACCCCGTTCGTCCGCTGGACGAGCGGGGCGTTTCGTTTCCGGGCCGGCCGGCCGGGGTCCCGGCGTGACGGCAACGAGCAGAGGGAGCGGTGGAGATGGCGGAGCAGCGGATGACGGGCGGCGACGCTGCGGCGGCAGGTGCGCCGGGCGGCGGGCAGGCTGCGGGCGTGTCCCCGGCGGCCGGCGGCCTGGCGAAGGCCTACCACCCGGCCGAGTTCGAGGGCCCGATCTACGAGCGCTGGCTGGCCGCCGACGTCTTCGCGCCCGACGGCGCCGGTTCCCGCGCCGACGCGAGCAAGCCCCCCTTCGTCATCATCCAGCCGCCGCCGAACGTCACCGGCAGCCTCCATCTCGGCCACGCCCAGCGGAGCGCCGTCGAGGACCTGATGACGCGCCACGCCCGGATGACCGGGCGCCCGGCGCTCTTCCTGCCCGGCCTCGACCACGCCAGCATCGCCGCCCAGTTCGTCCTCGACCGGATCATCGCCGCCGATGGAGAGACGCGCGCCAGCCTGGGCCGAGAGCGGTACCTCGAGCGCATGTGGCGGTTCATCGACGAGACGAGGGACGTGATCCTCGGCCAGCAGCGGCGGCTCGGCGTTTCCGTCGACTGGGACCGCCTCCGCTTCACGATGGACGAGCTCTCCAGCCGGGCCGTCCGGGAGGCGTTCGCCCGCCTGTACCGTGAAGGGCTCGCCTACCGCCACGAGACGCTCATCAACTGGTGCCCCGGCTGCCGGACGAGCCTGTCCGACCTCGAGGTGATCGCGACGCCGGAGACGGGCACGCTGTGGACGATTCGCTACCATCTCGTCGATCCCGCCACCGGCGCGCCCTACCCGTTGGCCGCCATCAGCGTGGCGACCACCCGCCCCGAGACGATCCTCGGGGACACGGCCGTCGCCGTACACCCGGGCGACCCCCGCTACCGCGAGCTCGTGGGCCAGACCGTTCGCATTCCCTTCGTCGAGCGGGACGTCCCGATCGTTGCCGACCCCGTGGTGGACACGGCGTTCGGCACCGGGGCCGTGAAGATCACGCCGGCCCACGACCACGACGACTTCGCGACCGGCGAGCGGCACGGCCTCCCCGTCGTCGACATCCTCGAGGACGACGGCCGCATCGCCGTCGCCGGCGGCCCGTACGCGGGCCTGGACCGGTACGCCGCGCGGCAGCGGATCCTCGCCGACCTCGACCACGCCGGCGACCTCGTCGAGGCGAAGCCGCACGAGATGATCCTCGGCCGCTGCCAGCGCAGCCACGACGCGGTCGAGCCGCGCCTCAAGACCCAGTGGTTCGTGCGGACGGCTCCGCTCGCCGCGTCGGCCCTCGCCGCGACGCGAGGCCGGCGGACCGTCATCCTGCCCGAACGCTTCGAGAAGGTCTGGGAGCACTGGCTTACCGAGATCCGCGACTGGAACGTGAGCCGGCAGCTCTGGTGGGGCCACCGCATCCCGGCCTGGTACTGCCCGGACGGGCACGTCACGGTGACGGCGGCGAGTGACGGACCCGCCGCCTGCGAGACCTGCGGCCGGCCGGCGGCGGAGCTCCGGCAGGATCCCGACATCTTCGACACGTGGTTCAGCTCGGGCCTGTGGCCCTTCTCGACCCTGGGCTGGCCGGAGGAGACGCCCGACCTCGCCCGGTTCTACCCGGGCACGGTGATGGAGACCGCCTACGACATCATCTTCTTCTGGGTCGCCCGGATGATGATGCTGGGCATTCACCTCTTGGGCGACGCGCCGTTCGAGGTCGTCTACCTCTCCGGCCTCGTCCGCGACCCGTACGGCCAGAAGATGTCGAAGACGAAGGGCAACGTCGTCGACCCGCTGGAGGCGATCGACGAATCGGGTGCCGATGCGCTCCGCTTTGCCCTCATCCACGGCGCAGCCCCCGGCAACGACCAGAAGTTCAGCGCCGAGAAGCTCGAGCACGCGCGCAACTTCGCCAACAAGCTCTGGAACGCGGCCCGGTTCGTGCTCGGCGCCCGGCCGGTCACGATCCCCGCCGACGCGACCCGGACCGCGCCCGACGCCGCGCTCCTCGGGCCGGCCGAGCGGTGGCTCCGGAGCCGGGTGGCGGCGACCGTGGCGGAGGCCGACCAGGCCCTCGCCGACTACGCCTTCGGGCAGCTGACGGGGACGCTCTACGAGGCGATCTGGGGCGAGTACTGCGACTGGGCCCTCGAGCTGGCCAAGGTCCGCCTTGCCGACGAGACGCTGCCGGCCGCCGCCCGCGAAGCCACGTGGTGGACGCTCGTCGAGGCGCTCGACACGTACATGCGACTGCTTCACCCGGTCATGCCCTTCGTGACGGAGGCGATCTGGGGCCAGCTGCCGAAGACCGCCGACGACCCGGAGCTGCTGGTCGTCGCCGCCTGGCCGACCGCCGGCGCGGCCGACCCTGCGGCCGAAGCCGAGACGGCCCCGCTCCTCGACCTCGTCCGGGCGATCCGCAACGCCCGCAGCGAGGCGAAGGTCGCCCCGACCGCCTGGCTGCCGGTGGACGCGGCCGTGCCCGCGGCCCTCGCCCCCGCGTTCGACGTGCTTCGGCCGGCGCTCGAGCGCCTCGGGCGCGCGCGGCCGCTCCGCCGCGTGGACGACGCGTCGGCCCTCCACCCGGCGCCGGCCGGCGGCCTTGCCGTCGTCGCGGGCGAGCTGGAGGCCGTCGTCCTCCCGGCCGCCGGCGACGCGGCGCCCGACGCCGACGCGGCGGCTCGTGACCGGGCCCGGCTGGAGAAGGAGCTGGCGGAAGCCGCGGCCCAGCTCGCGGCCGCGCGCGCCCGCCTGGCCGACGAGCGGTTCACCGCCAGGGCCCCTGCGCACGTCGTCGACGGTGCCCGGACCCGCGAGGCGGAGCTCGCGGAGCGGGTGGCAAAGCTCGCCGCGCGCCTGGGAGGGACCGCCGAATGACGGCCGCGGACTCCGGCGCCTGGTGGCGCCGCGGCGTGGTCTACCAGGTCTACATCCGCAGCTTCGCCGACGCGGACGGCGACGGGGTGGGGGACCTCGAGGGCCTCCGGAGCCGCCTTCCATATCTCCGCGACCTCGGCGTCGATGCCCTGTGGGTCAACCCGTGGTACCCGTCCCCGATGGTGGACGGCGGCTACGACGTGGCGGACTACCGGGCGATCGACCCGCGCTACGGGACGCTCGACGACGTACGGCGGCTCCTCGCCGACGCCCACGCCCTCGGCCTGCGCGTGCTCGGCGACATCGTGCCGAACCACACCTCGGCCGAGCACCCCTGGTTCCGCGAGGCGCTCGCGAGCGAGCCGGGGTCGCCGGCCCGGGCGCGCTACGTGTTCCGGGACGGCCGCGGGCCCGACGGTGACGAGCCGCCGAACAACTGGCCGAGCGTCTTCGGCGGCCGGGCGTGGACCCGCGTCGCCCGGCCCGACGGAGCGCCCGGCCAGTGGTATCTGCACCTCTTCGATCCCGGGCAGCCGGACCTCAACTGGGAGAGCGAGGAGGTCCGCGCGGAGTTCGCCTCGATCCTGCGCTTCTGGTTCGACCTCGGGCTCGACGGCTTCCGCATCGACGTCGCCCACGGGCTCCACAAGGACGCAGCGCTCCCGGACCTGCCGTCGGGCGCCGACCCCTGGGATGCGGTGGACGACCACCCGTTCTGGGCCCGGGCGGCGACCCACGACGTCTACCGGGCCTGGCGGCGGATCGCCGACGCAGCCGGTGGGCGCGTCTTCGTCGGCGAGATCGGGCCGCTCGGGCCGGACGGCCCCGCGAGGGTCGCCGCGTACCTGCGCCCGGACGAGCTCCACCAGGCGTTCGGCTTCGACTTCCTGCGGACGCCCTGGGAGGCAGCGGCCCTCCGGGCCGTGATCGATCGGACGTTGCCGGCGCTGGCGGCGGTGGGCGCTCCCGCCACGTGGGTCCTCTCCAACCACGACGTCACCCGCCACGCCACGCGCCTCGGGCGACCGTACAGCGGCCTCGAGATCTGGGAGCCATGGGTCGAGCGCCAGCCCTGCGACCGGGAGGTCGGCGTTCGGCGGGCCCGCGCGGCCGCGCTGCTGATGCTCGCGCTGCCCGGCGCGGCCTACCTCTACCAGGGCGAGGAGCTCGGCCTCGACGAGGTCGCCGACCTGCCCGACGAGCTCCTCCAGGACCCGACCTGGGAGCGCTCCGGCCACGAGATCCGGGGCCGCGACGGCTGCCGCGTGCCGATGCCGTGGTCCGGCGCCGAGCCGCCCTTCGGCTTCGGGCCTGCCGGCTCGGTGCCCTGGCTGCCCCAGCCGGCCGGATGGGCGGCCTCGACGGTCGAGGCGCAGGCCGGGGATCCGCGTTCGATGCTCGAGCTGTACCGCGTGGCGTTGCGGATCCGGCGAGAGCACCCGGGTCTTGCCGGCGAGGAGCTGACGTGGCTGGACGGCCCGCCGGGGACCCTGGTGTTCGAGCGCGGCTCGGGCCTGCGGTGCGCCGTGAACGTCGAGGGGGCGCCGTACCGCCTCCCGACGCGATACACGCTGCTCGTGGCCAGCGAGGCGCTCGTCGACGACCTGCTGCCCGCCGGCGCGGCGGCGTGGTTCGTGGCGGAGACGCCGTGAGCGCACCGTTCGGCGCCGTCCTTGCCCTCGATCTCGGCGGGACGCAGATCCGGGCGGCGGTCGTGGCGCCCGACGGGCGCCTCCTGGCTGTCCGCCGCTCGCGGACGCCGGTCGAGGCTGGCGGGCGCGCCATCGCGACGGCCTGCCTGGCGGCGCTCGTCGAGATGCGGGATCGTCACGCCGAGCTGGCCGACGCGCCCCCGCTCGTCGGCGTCGGGATCTCGGCGCCGGGCCCGGTGGACCCGTGGGCCGGCGTCGTCCTCGACCCGCCGAACCTCGGGCCCACGTTCCACGACACGCCGCTCGCCGCGCTCGCCGCGGAGGCGCTCGAGCTCCCCGCCGTCCTCGACCGGGACACCCAGGTGGCGGCCCTCGCCGAGGGGCGCTTCGGTGCGGCGGCCGGGTGCGACGACTTCCTGTACCTGACGGTCTCGACGGGGATCGGCGGGGCGATCGTCACGGACGGCCGTCTCGTTCGCGGCCCGGACGGGACCGCCGGCGAGCTCGGCCATCTCCTCGTCGACCGGAACGGCGCGCCGTGCGGCTGCGGCGTCGCGGGCCACCTGGAGGGGATCGCGTCGGGCAGCGGGATCGCGCGAGCCGCGCGGGCTGCGGCGGGGCGCGGCGAGAGCGCGCTGCTCGCCGAGCTCGTGCGAGAGCACGGCGACGCCTTCGGCGGGCGGGAGGTGGCCCACGCCGAGGAGGCGGGCGATCCAGTCGCTCGCGAGATCATGAACGGCGCCCGCGAGGCGTTCGCGCTCGCCTGTGTGACGCTCGCCGACATCTTCGACCCGGCGCTCATCGTCGTCGGCGGGAGCGTCGCGGTGGGGCAGGGAGACCGGCTGCTCGGGCCGGCGCAGGTCGCGGTCGCGACGCGGGCCTTCCGCCGGCCCGCCGCCCGCGTCCGCATCGTCCCGGCTGCGCTCGGCGACGACGTGGGCCTCGTCGGGGCGCTCGAGCTGGTCCGCCGGCGGGCCGGCGCCGACGCGAGCGGTCCCGGGCGAGCTGCGGGCTCGGCCGCGCCGCCCTCGCTGCTACGATAGCCGTCGTCCAAGCTGAGGAGGACCCGTGCCGCTCGAGTTCCTGAAGCGCAAGGGCCGCGACGATGCCGCCCCGGCGCCCACCCCGGTCGTCGCCGAAGAGGCGGCGGCGCAGGATTACGTGCTCAAGCTCTACTACGCCGGCAAGACCAGCGAGGGTGTCCGGCTCCAGGCCGGGCCGCGCGCGCTCGCCGAGCTGCCGTCGATGCTCGTCGGCCTCGCCAAGGGCGAGATCGAGGTCGTCGACCCGCTCCCGATCGAGTTCAGCGAGGCGGCCCCGTCGATCATCCGCTCGTCGGAGGCCATGCAGTGGGTCAACGCCCACCACGGGCACGGACCGATCACCCGCCACGCGATCTACGTCCTCGAATCGCTCGACGCGATCGACCTCGCGTTCGACACGCTCGCCGTCTCGCTCCTCGACGGTGAGGTCGACACGTCGGGCTATCCCGAGTACAGCGCGATCATCGGCGGCGTCGCCTCCCACTGGGACGAGGGAACGGGCGACATGCTGGTCCGCGCGGTCGTCGGCTGGGGCGGGCGCGGCGTGCGCGGCGACACGGACCGAATCGGCGCCCGGGTCCTGTCCGGCCTCTTCCAGAACATCCTCGCCAACCAGTACGCGCTCGGCGTCGCGCCGCCGGACCGGCCGGTCCCGGCAGCCGGCAGAGGGGGCCTGGTCTGCGCTCACTGCGGCTTCGCCTCGGCGCACGAGCGGGCGTTCTACTGCCCGAAGTGCGGCATGCGGCTGCTGCGGGGCTGAGGCGGATGCCCGTCTACGACTACGTCTGCGGCGCGTGCGGCCATCGCTTCGAGGTCTTCCGTGGGCTCAACGAGGCCGGGCCTCACCAGTGCCCCCTCTGCGAGGGCCCGGTGACCCGCGCCTTCGCGCCCCCGACGATCCACTTCAAGGGCAGTGGCTGGGCGAAGGTCGACCGGCGGGCGACGAGCGCTCCCACGAAGCGAAGCAAGGGCGCTGACGCGGCGTCGGACGACCGCCCGGCGTCGGACGATCGCCCGGCCGCACCGCCCGCGGCGGCGGGCACCTCGGAGGCCGGCTCGAAGAGCTCCGCCGACTCGAAGGGTGGCGCGTCCGAGGCGGCGCCGAGCGCACCGGCAGCTTCGCCGGCCGACTAGGAGGGGCCCCGTGTCGCGACCCGCAGCGGACTGGATCACGCTCGCCGAGGCGGTCGACATCCTCGGCGCCGCCAACGTCCACCTCCGTCCCGAGACGCTGGGCCGATGGGCCCGCGACGGGCGCCTCCAGACCCTGAAGATCGGCGGCCGGCGGTACGTGCGCCGCGTCGAGGTCCGTGCGCTCCTGCGGCCCCGGCGCCGCGTGGCGGCGGACGCCCTCCAGCCCGGGCTCTTCGAGGAGCTCTGACCTGGCCGCGCGGACGGACCCGGGGGACGCACCCCGCCGGCCGGCGGTCCCGGAGCAGCAGGGACTCGTCGAGCGGGTCGTCGGCCGCGTCGTCACGAGCGTGGAGCCGATCGTCGCACGGGTGCTCGGCGTGCCCCGGATCGGGATGGCCCACGCGGTCTACCTGCGGTTCTCCGCCTCGAGCGGCCCCGTTCTCGCGCGGGGCCTGGCCTTCGTCGCGCTCTTCGCGCTGGTGCCCGCCCTCCTCGTCGTCGTGTCGATCGCCGGCCTCCTCGTCCGCGACGAGGCGACCCGAGACGAGATCGTGGCGATCCTGGCCGAGCAGTTCCCACCGCTCGAAGCTCTCGTCGAGGAGGCGCTCCAGAGCGCGGGCGACCTCGCGGCGACGACGGGGGTCATCGGCATCATCCTGCTCATCTGGTCGGCGAGCGGCCTCGTCCGGGCCCTCGACGGCGCGTTTCGCGTCGTGTTCGAGGACGACGGGGAAGGGCGCACGCCGTTGCGGGACGTCGTGGCCGTCGCCGCCGTCGCGGCCGGCACGTTCGGCGGCGCGATCGTCCTCGTGCTCCTCACGCTGCCCGGGCCGATCAACGAGATCATCGGCGGGCCGAGCGGCGAGCTGAAGACCGTGGTGTCGCTGGTGATCACGACCTCGCTCGTGGCGCTGGCCTATCGGTTCGTCCCGCGGCCGCGGCCGGGCTGGCGGATGCTCGCCCTGCCGGCCGTCGGCGTCGGTGCCGCGATCTGGGCGCTGACGGCGCTCTTCGCCGTCCTCGGCCCGCTGCTCTTCGGCTCGGCGGAGCTGTACGGCGCGTTCGGCGCGCTGTTCCTCGGGCTCATCTGGCTGAGCAACGTGACCCAGCTCATCCTGCTCGGGGCGGCCTGGGTCGCCGAGCGGGGCCGGCGGGCCGACGTCGCGCTGCCGAAACCGGCCGAGGCGGCGGGACGCTGAGGGTCCGGTCCGTGGGGCGCCGAAGCCGGCCGGGCGCACCTCCGTCCTCGCGCCGGGCGATCAGCCCTGGCGGGCCCCGCAGCGGCGACAGAACCGGGCAGTGGCGGAGAGCGACAGGCCGCAGCTGACGCAGGCCTGCACGGCGGGGACCGCGCCGGGGGCGGCGGGGCCGCCGAGCACCTCGCGACTGCTTGCCGCCCAGACCCCCCCGGTCTCGGGCCGCGACCCGGCGAGGCGCGCCGCCCACGGCGAGGCGTCGGGGCCCGGGGTGCGCTGCTGGGCGGGCGGCCGCGACGACCAGCCGGGCGTCGTCGGCCAGGCCGCCGGGTTCGGCTCCGCGCCCGTGCCCGGGAGGTCCGGCGTGCCGGGCGGCGGGGCGTCGGGGGCCACCATCTGCCACGTCGGCTGCCGGATCGCGTCGGTGCGCGTCCGATCGGGGGCCGGCATCGGGGCGGACTCCGCCGCGAGCGGGGCCGGGAGCGCGTCCGGCGTGGCGACGGGGGGCTGGGGCTCGGGAGCGGCGCCCGCGGGCTCGGGCTCGTCGGCCGCGGCCGTCGGGACGAGCCCAGCATGATCGGCCGCGGAGGCGGGCCGGGGCTCGTCCGGCGAGATGCCGTCGTCGTCTCGGGAGACGATGGCCGCGGCGGCCACGCCGCGGCCCGGCCGGAAGCGGCGCAGCAGGCTCCGGGTCTGGTCTCGCGCCACGGCCGCCTGCACGTGCGGCTCGACCGGTCCGGCGGCAACCGGGGCGATGAGCGGCTCGGTCGCCACCTCGGCAACCGGGGCCGTGGGCGGCTCCGCGGCCGGCTCGGCGTCGGCCTCGGCGAGGGCCGGCTCGCCGGCGGTCGCATCCGGGGCCGCCTCGGCGTCGACGACGGCGAGATCCGCCTGGGCGTCCGCCCGCAGGGCCACCGACCGGGCCCCGGCGAGGGCGCCCTCGATCTCGACCAGCTCGTCGGCGGTGAGGTCCGTGGAAGGAGCGCCGCTCGCGATGGTCGGCGGAGCGGGAGCCTCGGTCTCGGCACCGGCTTCGAGGGCCGCGCCGTCGGCGTCGACGTACGTCGCCGCGATCTCGGGCGCGGACCCGAGGGCATCGGCCGGGGCGACGACCTCGGCCGCCTCGGCCGCGGCGAAGGCCGGCGCCGGCGCGGCCGGCTCCGCCGCCGCTCGATCGAGGTCGGCGCTGGGCCAGGCCGCGGCATGGGCTGCCGCCGCTGCCTGGTCGCCGGCATCGGGCCCGGAGATCGGGAGGTCCGGGAATGCCGGCGGCAGGACCTCGCGGGAGAGGTCCGGGGCGCAGGTCAGGCACTCGGCCGCCGCCTCGTTCCAGCACGACGGGCACGTGTACTGCCGGCACGTCATGCAGAAGTTGAACGTCTCGTGGAAGACGTCGAGCTGGCGGGAGAGCTGGGCACGCTCCTCGTCGTTGCGGGCCGCTGCCATCGCCTCGGCCATCGGCAGGCCGTCGTTCGCGACGAACGTCGTCAGGCCGCGCGTGAGGACCCGCACGCGGCCCAGCCGCGCTCGACGCGGCTTCTCGGCCTTGTCGAACGTGTAGCGGGTGCCGCAGCGCTCGCAGAACGAATTGGTGATGGTGTCCGTCATCGGGCCCCCGGAGATCGCGACCGGGCCCGGGTCACGTGGACCCGTTCCCGGGCTCGAGAGTATACCGTAGGGGTGGCCGTGCCCCGGGGACCGTCGTACCCCGGGGTCCTGACCGATCGTCCTCGACCACGCCGATGACCTGCATGGAGGCTGCTGCCGGCAGATGCGCCCTCTCGCCGCCCTCGAGCGCTTCCTCGAGCGCGTCTTCGAGCGTCCGCCGGCCCGTCTCCTCGGCGCCCGCCTCGAGCCCGTGACGCTCGTCCGGCGGCTGGAGCGGACGATGGACGAGGAGCGCCGGGCCGGGGCGGACGGCCTCGTCGCTCCGACGCGCTTCGCCGTCGCCGTCAACCCGGCCGACGCAGCCGCCCTGGCCGGGCTGGGCTCGCTCGAGGACGAGCTCGCCGAGGCGGCCCTCGAGCACGCCCGTCGACGCGGCTACCGGATCCCCGAGCGGCCGGTCGTCGCCCTCGTCGGCGACCCGGCCGTCGAGCCGGGGGCCGTCCAGGTGGTCGTCTCGTTCGCCGACGCGTGGCGCCTCCCGGACCCGGGCGCGGCGCCGGAGCACACGCTCGTCCACCCGCTCCCGCCGGTGGTGCCGCCGGGGGCCGTGCTGCGCGTCCTGCCGCCGGCTGGCCCGGCTCGCGACGTCGCGCTCGACGGGCGCCCCCTCGTGATCGGCCGCGCCGCCGACGCCGACATCGTCGTCTCCGACCCGCTCGTCTCCCGGCGCCATGCGCGGCTGGCTCCGCGCAGCGGTCGTCTCGTGCTCTCCGACCTCGGCAGCACGAACGGCACGATCGTGAACGGGCAGGGGATCACGGAGGCGGTCGTGGCGCCCGGCGACCGGCTGCAGCTCGGGTCGACGCGGCTCGAGATCGTCGTGCCGGGCGAGGCGCGCAGCCGCTGATGGACGCGGGCCTGAACCTCCTCCTCTGGATCGTCCGCGTCGCGTTCCTCCTCCTCCTCTGGATCGCCCTCGGGCTCATGGCGAGGGCCCTCGTCCGCGACGTCCGATCGGCCGCCCGGAACCCGGCAGCCGCCCTCGGGCGGCTCGTCGTCGTGGCATCGCCCGGCACGCCGGCGCCCGGCTCCGTCATCCCCCTCGACGCCGTGACGACGCTCGGCCGGGATCTCGGCAGCAGCGTCGTCCTCGGCGACCCCTACGCGTCGACGAACCACGCCGTCCTGACGTTCCGCGGCCGCGAGTGGTACGTGGAGGACCTCGGCAGCACGAATGGCACGTTCGCGGGCGGGGCCGCGGTCGGCGGGCTCACCGTCATCGGCTACGGCGACGAGATCCAGATCGGCGAGACGAGGCTGCGCCTGGAGCGGGGGCGCGGGTGACGGCGTACGCCGAACCACGCCGGCCCGCGCTTCCCGGGTTCGCGCGGCCCCGCCTCCGCCGCCGGGAGCTGGGGCTCCTCGTCGCCGTGCTGGCGGCCCTCCTCGCCGGCAGCGTGTCGCTCGGCTTCTACCGGACCGGCCGCCTCGAGCCGGCGGATCCGCTCGGCCTCGGGCTCTACGCGGCCGGGCTCCTCGCCGCGCACGGCGCCCTCGTGCTGTCCGGCCGCCGGGTCGACGAGATCCTGCTGCCGGCGGCCGCGTTCCTCGGCGGGATCGGGCTGCTGCTCATGGAGCGTCTGCCACAGGACCTGGTCGTGCAGGACGTCGGGCCGTGGACGCTGGGGCTCGGGGACCTGCAGCTGCTGTGGCTCGGGCTGGCCCTGGCGGTGGCGACGACGATCGCGATCGGCTTCCGCTCGGACCGCTGGCTGCGCCTCTACAAGTACACCTGGGCCGCCGCCGGCCTCGTGCTGCTGGCCCTGACGTTCGTCTTCGGATCGGAGGTGAACGGCTCGCGCCTCACGCTCGAGCTCGGCCCCTTCAGCGGCCAGCCGTCCGAGCTCCTCAAGGTCATCCTCGTCGTCTTCTTCGCCGCCTACCTCGCCGAGAACCGGGTCCTCCTCGCCGACGCCCGCGTCCGCCTGGTGGGATCGATCACGGTGCCGCCCCTGCCGTACCTCGCCCCGATCGGGGCGATGCTCGCCCTCGCCCTCGGGATCGTCGTCGTCCAGCGCGACCTCGGCGCGGCGCTCCTCTACTACGCCGTGTTCCTGGCGATGCTGTTCCTCGCGACCGGGCGCCTGACGGACGTCGTGCTCGGCCTCCTCCTGTTCGCCGTCGGCTTCGTCGTCCTGGCGGCGGTCTTCCCCCATGTGCAGCAGCGGATCTCGATCTGGCTGGACCCGTGGGCGGATCCGCTCGGCGACGGCTACCAGCTCATCCAGGCGCTCCACGCCTTCGCCCGGGGCGGCCTCCTCGGCACGGGCCTGGGGGCCGGGCTGCCGATGATCGACGGGCGACTCCCGGTGCCGGCCGTGCACACCGACTTCCCGCTCGCCGCGATCGGCGAGGAGCTCGGCATGACCGGTGTCGTCGCCCTCCTGGCGGCCTACCTCGTGATCGTCCAGCGTGGCCTGCGGATCGCCGCGTCGGCGGCCGACGACTTCCGGGCCCTCCTCGCCGCCGGCCTCGCGCTCGTCGTCGGCGTCCAGGCGGCGATCATCGTGGCCGGCAACCTCAAGCTGATCCCCCTGACGGGGATCACCCTCCCGTTCGTGAGCTACGGCGGCTCGTCGCTGCTGGCGAACGCGATCGTCGTGGGGCTGCTGCTGGCGATCTCGGACCGCGGGCCCGTCCCGCTCGCGCCTCCGCGCCCGCCGCGCCTGGCGCGCCTCCGGCGGGGGCGCGCCCGATGACGCCGCGGGAGCGGCCGCTCGCCGGGCGGATGATCGGTCTCGCGATCGTCGTCGCGATCGCCTTCGGGGGCCTGGCGGCCGGAGCCGGGTACTGGCAGGTCGTCCGCGCCGACGAGCTCGTCATGGCCCCCACCGACGCCGCCAACCTCGCGGCGGCCCGGAACGTCCTCCGGGGGCGCATCCTCGATCGCGAGGGGCGGGTCCTCGCCTCGAGCCGACGGACGGACGACGGGACTGCGTACCGCGTCTACGTCGACGAGGCGGTGAGCCACCCGGTGGGCTATGCCTCGGCGCGGTACGGCGCGGCCGGCCTGGAGCGCGCCTTCGCAGCCGAGCTGACCGGCGCGACCGGCGGCGACGCGCTGTCCCGTGCCCTCGCGAAGTTCCTGCCGCCGGACGACCGGCGGCTCGACCTCCGGACCTCGCTGTCGCTTCGCCTCCAGCGCCTGGCCGTCCGCCTGCTGGGCAGCGACCGGGGTGCCGTCGTCATGCTGGATCCGCGCACCGGCGAGGTGCTGGCGATGGCCTCGACGCCGACGTACGACGCCGGCGCCATCGCCGACCCGGCGACCTCGCGGGCCGCGTTCGAGGGGCTCCAGGACGACGCCACGTCGCCGCTCCTCAACCGGGCGACGCTGGGACGGTACGTCCCGGGCTCCGTCTTCAAGATCGTCACCGCGATCGCCGGCCTCGGCAGCGGAGCGGTCCAGCCGTCCACCACGTACCCGGAGCAGCCGCCGGCCGAGGAGGACGGCCTCCTCGTGTCCGGGTTCCGGATCCAGGACGGCCACCACCCGTTCACCGGCGACCGGGCGCTCGACCTGGTGGAGGCGACCGAGGTCTCCTGCAACATCTGGTACGCCCTGACGGGCCTCGAGACCGGCGGCGGCGATCTCGACGCGTTCGCGCGCCGCCTCGGGTTCGGCGACCAGCTCCCGTTCGACCTGCCGACGGCGACCTCGCAGCTGACGAACGGTGGCGGCCCGCTGCCCGGCGGCTTCGCCGACGACGTGGAGCTGGCGAACGCGGCCTACGGCCAGGGCGAGGTCCTCGCCACCCCGCTCCAGATGGCCCTGGTGGCCGCGACCGTGGCCAACGACGGGGAGCTCATGCGCCCGCGGCTCGTGACGGCGTTCGTCGATCGGGAGGGGCGCGAGACGGCGGTCGAGCCGTCGTCGCTGGGCCGCGTCGTCGACGCCGGCTCGAACGCGGCGATCGTGGAGGCGATGACGGCAGCGGTGGAGGGCGAGTTCGGGCAGCTGTTCACGGAGGGCGCAAAGGTGCCCGGCGTGCTCACGGCCGGGAAGTCCGGCACCGCGCAGCTCGGCGGCAGCGGCGAGCCGCACTCGTGGTTCATCGGTTTCGCGCCGGCCGACGCGCCGACGGTGGCGATCGCCGTGATCGTCGAGCGCGGTGGCCGCGGCGGGGAGCGGGCCTCGCCGCTCGCCGGCCGGATGCTGCGGGCGTACTTCGAGGGCGTCCGGTGAGCGACCACGACCGCGAAGCCGGGACCGGATCGAGGCCCCCGACCGGCCCCGCGCGCCCCAGGCCGTGGCTGGGGACGCCGCCGGCGATCCGCGCCCCGGCCGGCGATCCCGCGCCCCCGGCCGGCGATCCCGCGCCCCCGGCCGCTCGGCGCCCGCTCGTGGAACGCGTCGGGATGGCCGCGATCGCCGCCGTCCTCGCCGTCCTCTTCGCCGGCGTCGCTGCGGCCGCGTTCGTCTCCGGCGAGCCGTTCCTCGGGATCATGGGCGGCATCGGCGCGGTCATGACCGCCTGGGCCGGCCTCCTGACCCTGGTCCGCGGCTGACCCCCCCACCCGGAACCGATCTGGACGAACCGTCGTACTATCTGCGGACCCCGAGTCCGCCACCACGCACGCAGGGGGGCGTTGCGGCGCCGGAGCCTCCTGCGCGCCGCCCGCCCCGCACCGCGAGGAGCCCGATGACGAAGATCCAGGAGTCCGGCGACCGGGTCGTCGCGAACGTCGAGCGCGTGATCGTGGGCAAGCACCACGAGGTCCAGCTGGCGCTCGTCGCCCTCCTCTGTCGCGGCCACCTCCTGATCGAGGACGTCCCGGGGACCGGCAAGACCGTCCTCGCCAAGGCGATCGCGCGCAGCCTGGGCTGCACGTTCCGGCGCATCCAGTTCACACCCGACCTCCTCCCGTCGGACGTGACCGGCCTCTCGATCTACAACCAGAAGACCCAGGAGTTCGAGTTCCGGCCCGGCCCGATCATGAGCCAGGTCGTCCTCGCCGACGAGATCAACCGGGCCACGCCGAAGACGCAGTCCGCGCTCCTCGAGTGCATGGAGGAGCGCCAGGCCACGATCGACGGCATCAGCCACATGATGCCCGACCCGTTCCTCGTCATCGCCACCCAGAACCCGATCGAGTACGAGGGGACGTTCGCGCTCCCCGAGGCCCAGCTCGACCGCTTCATGCTTCGCCTGCGGATGGGCTACCCGACGCCGACGGAGGAGATCGTCATCCTCGACGAGCAGAAGCGGATCCACCCGCTCGACGCCCTCGAAGAGGTGCTGCCCGTCGCCGAGCTGCGGGACCTGCAGTCGGCGATCCGCGAGATCTACGTCGATGCGAGCGTGTCCGAGTACATCGTCCGCCTCGTCAACGCGACGCGGACGCACCCCGACGTCTACCTCGGGGCGTCGCCCCGCGGGAGCATCGCCCTCTACCGCGCCGGCCAGGCTCGGGCGGCGCTGCTCGGCCGCGACTACGTGATCCCCGACGACGTCAAGGCGCTTGCCGGGCCGGCGCTCGCGCACCGGCTCATCATCAAGACCAGCTCGTCGATCCGCGAGGTCGACGCCGAGACGGTCGTCCGCGAGCTGCTCGAGACCGTTCCCGTCGACGCGCCGGCGCGGTCGGGCGCCCCGCGGCGGATCGAACCCGAGGAGAGTCGGGCCCGGTAGGCCCGGCGAGCCAGCGGACCCGGAGCCGGCATGAGCGTCCTGCGCCGCCTCCCGTTCCTCATCGTCGCCACGATCCTCGTGCTGGCGGCGTTCAGCACGGGCGAGCCGTTCCTCTTCTTCCTCGTCTACCTCGGGCTCGCCGTCCTCGGCGGGAGCTACCTCGTCACGCGCTTCGGCCTCACGGACCTCGAGGCCGGCTATGCCGTGAACCAGCTCCAGGCCCACGTCGGCGAGATCCTCCGGGCGACGTACACGCTGCGCAGCACGAGCCGCCTGCCGAAGCTCTGGCTCGAGGTCCACAACCCGTCGACCCTGCCGGTGCCGGTTCCCGGCCGGGCCATCTCGCTCGGGCCCGGCGGCGAGCGGTCGTGGATCGCCAAGGTCCCCCTGAACCGGCGCGGCCACTTTCGCGTCGACCCGCTCCAGATCCGGACCGGCGACCCGTTCGGGTTCTTCGAGGCGAGCGCCACGGTCGGCCACGGCCTCACGCTCGTCGTCTACCCGCGCCTCGAGCCGATCCCGCGCTGGCGGCTGCAGGCCGTCAGCCTCGAGGGGAGCCGCTCGACCCCCGTGCGCACCCAGCAGACGACGCCGCTCGCGACGTCGGTCCGTCCCTACGCGCCCGGCGACGCCTTCAACCGGATCCACTGGCCGTCGACCGCCCGGACCGGCGACATCCAGGTGAAGGAGTTCGACCTCGAGCAGACGGCCGACCTGTGGATCGTCCTCGACCTCCACCGCCCGGTCCAGGCCGGCAGCGGCGACGAGAGCACTGTCGAGGTCGGGGTCCGCGCCGCCGCCGCCATCGCCGAGCGGGCCATCGAGGAGAACCGCTCGGTCGCGATCACGACGACGGGCAGCCGGGTGACGGTCCTCCCGCCCGACCGCGGGCCTCGCCAGCGACAGAAGATCCTGCAGCTGCTCGCGGCGGTCGACGGCGACGGCACGACGCCGCTCGCCGAGGCGCTCGTGGCCGGGCTGCCGCTCCTGCGGCGGGGGATGTCGGCGATCGTCGTCACGCCGTCGACCGAGCCCGGCTGGGTCCGCCCCCTGGCGACACTCCGGCCGCGCGGCATCGGCTGCCAGGTCGTCTGGCTCGACCCGCCGACCTACGCCCGCCGGGCCGCCGAGCTGGCCGGCGAGATCGCCGACCCGGCGTCGGTCACGACGATCGAAACGGCGGCCCGGAACACCCTCCACCAGCTCGCGGAGTTCGACATCAAGTCGTACGCCGTCCCGCCCGGGGTCGCCCTCGGCGAGGTCCTCGTCGGATGACGGCCGGACAGACGCCGTTCGACCTCGGCGCGAGCTACGCGGCCCTTCGCCCCACCGACCGCCGCTGGGCCGTCGCGCCGGCCGAGGGCTGGTCGAGCGTGCTGCTCCTCGCCTTCATGGCCGCGCTCGTGGGCTGGGCGATCGACGACGCGCACTGGGTCCTCGGCGACCAGGCGCTCACCGACTTCCTGCCGTGGGCCGGCATCCTCGGCGTCCTCGCCGGGACCGCCGGGGCGATGCTCGGGCGCGGGCGGCTCGTCGCCCACGGGCTCGGGGCCGTCTTCGCGACCGTCTTCCTCACGTGGGCGGTGGCCGGCGCCGTCGCCCCGGGCGAGGATCCAGGCGCGATGTTCAGGATCGTCGGGGAGCGGGCCTGGGGCGCCTGGAGCGACCTCGTGATCGAGAACCGGCCGACGACGAGCGAGGTGGCCCACTTCCTGTTCGTCCTCGGCATCCTCGTCTGGGGCACGGGCCAGTTCGCCGCCTACGCCACCCTCGTCCACCGGCGGTCGCTCGCCGCCGTCGTCGTGCCGGGGACCATCCTGTTCGTCAACGTCGCGATCACGGCCCGCGACCAGTTCGCCCTGCTCGTCCTGTACACGCTGGCGGCGCTCCTCCTCCTCGTGCGAGCCCACGTGGCCGACGAGGAGCGCACGTGGGCCCGCCACCGGATCGCCGACGTGGGAAACGCGGTGAGCCTCTCGCTGCGGGCCGGCTTCACCTTCATCGCCATCGCGCTCGTCGCCAGCCTCGGGCTCACGGCCGTCGCCTCGTCGGCGCCGCTCGCCGGGGCCTGGCAGGGCCTCGACCAGCGGCTCGTCGACGTCGGCCTCGAGATCGCGCGCCTGTTCCCGGCCGGCGGCCCGACCCGCTTCGGCGGCGCGACGTTCGGGTCGACGATCAGCGTCTCCGGCCAGTGGGTCTCCGACAACACGCCCGTCCTCTCGATCACGACCGATCCACTGGCGCCGCGCCTGAAGTGGCGCGCCGTCGCCTATGACCGGCTCGTCGGCACGGAGTGGAGCCGCAGCGCCGGCGAGGACGTCCCGGTGGCCGCGGGCGGGCCGCTCCTCGGCGGCACGGGCGAGGCCCCCACGGACGAGGTCGCCACCGAGGAGTTCGAGTACGTCGTTCGCGGGATCGGCGGGTCGCCGGGCCAGCTCGTGGCGCCGGGGCTGCCGCTCACCGTCGACCGGGACACGCGGGTGACCCTCGTCTCCGCCGGCGCCGAGTCGTGGTTCGGGGCGATTCGCGTCGAGGGCGGACCGAGCTACGTCGCCACGGCCGCGATCCCCGTCCTCGACGAGGACGTCGAGGGCGCGCTCACGGCGAACCGCCTGCGGGCGGCCGGCCAGGACTACCCGGACGACCTCCTCGACGTGTACACGGACCTGCAGGACGGCACCGCCGAGGCGGAAGTGCGGGCGCTCCTCGCGACCGTGCTCGATGCTGCGAAGCCGACGAACCCGTACGACACGGCGCGCGCGATCGAGGCATACCTCAGCGACAGCGGCGAGTTCCAGTACGAGACGGACGTCACCGACGTCGACTGCGGGGACCTCGGCATCGCCGACTGCTTCGCCGTGAGCCGCCGCGGCTACTGCGAGCACTTCGCGACGACGATGGTCGTCATGCTCAGGGTCGCGGGGATCCCGGCCCGCCTCGTCGAGGGCTATCTCCCCGGCAGCCGCGACGCGGCTGGCGAGCAGACGATCCGGCGGTCCGCCGCTCACGCCTGGGTCGAGGCCTGGTTCCCCGGCGTCGGCTGGGTCGACTTCGACCCCACGGCCAACGTCGGAGAGCCGCAGGCGATCCCGGAGGGCGCGGCCGTGCCGACCCCGCTGCCCGTGGCGAGCGGCGGCCCCGCGACGCCGCGTCCGTCCGGGCGCGAGGACCCGGAGCCCTCTGGACCGGCCGAGGGCGGCGGGTTCGTCCCGCCCCGGACCCCCGGGATCGGGCCGATCATCGTCATCGCCATCCCGCTCGCCATCGTCCTGGTCGTCCTGCTCGTGGCCTGGCTCCGCCGGCGTCTCGGCCGGCCGACCCAGCCCGAGATCGTCTACCGGACCGTGGCCTCCATTGCCGGCCGCCTCGGTCATCCGCGCCGCCCGACCCAGACGGTGTACGAGTACCTCGGGTCGCTGTCGGACGCGGTGCCGACGGCACGGCCGGAGCTCCAGCTCGTCGCGCAGTCGACGGTCGAGACGACGTACGGCCGTCGGCGTCTGTCGCCGGACCGCCTGGCGGCGCTCGGCGAGGCCCAGCGCCGCCTCCGCTTCGCGCTCCTCAGGCTCCTCGTGCGCCGCCCCGGCCGGAGGCGGTAGCCAGCTCCGGCGCGCGGTCGGCGGAACCTCCCCCTACAGCGCTCCGCTGCGCGAGCGCGCCGCCGCGGCGTCCTCCTCGGCCCGGGTCGCCTCCGACGCCTCCATCTCGAGCGTCGCGAGATGCTCCGTCCGGTTCCAGGCCCGCAGGATCGTCCGGCCGTTGCGGATGTCGAGGACGGCGATCCCGGTCGTCGTCTGGGTGAACGTCCAGAACCGGTCGAGCGGGAGGCCCAGGAGCGCGAGGAGGGCCACCTTGAACGCCCCGTCGTGCCCGACCAGGATCGCCCACGGCCCGGCGTGCGGGTCGTAGTAGGACGGCGTCCCGGCGATGCCCGGGCCGGCGGTCATGGGCGACGCGAGCTCGTCGACGAGCCGGGTGAGGGCGGCGCGAACCCGCCGGTCCACGTCCGGCAGCGCCTCGCCGCCCGGCGCATGGACACCGACCGGGTCGCGGCGCCAGCCCGCGATCTGGACCGGGTAGCGTTCCTCGACCTCGCGCTGATACAGGCCCTCCCACTCGCCCTGGGCGATCTCGGCGATCCCGGGCTCGGGGCGGAGCGGGGGCGCCGGCCGGCCCGCGGCGACGAAGCCGGCAACGACGGCCTCCGCCGTCTCGCGTGTGCGGGCGAGCGGCGAGTGGACGATCGCGATCGGCTCACCGGACGGCACCGGGAGCCGGGGCGGCGCGTCCACGGCCGCCAGCCGCCCGCCGGCGAGCTCGGCCTGGCGCCGCCCGAGCGCGGAGAGCGGCGTGTCGGCCCGACCCTGGAACCGTCCCTCGGCGAGCCAGACCGATTGCCCGTGGCGCAGGAACACGAGCGTTGCCGCGAGGTCGGGCGGGACCGCGAGGGGGGCCGGGACGTCGAGCGGCGCCGGAACCGCGCCCGGTGGCGCCGAGACCGCCTCCGCCGGTCGGCCGGCGCCCGGCTCCGAGGCTCCGCGGTTGCTCACTCGTCCGCCTCGAGGTCGATGAGCCACTGGTCGGTGACGCCGTCGATCGCCCGGAGGGCGGCCTCGGTGGCCGGCGCGACCGGGTCGTCGAGGGCGAGGAACATCACCGCGTCGCTGCGCGGCGCGCTCCGCCCCAGGTGCATGGCGCTGATGTTGACGTCGGCGGCGCCGAGGAGGCCCCCGACGCGCCCGATCATCCCGGGCCGGTCGAGGTGCTGCGAGACGACCATCCACGGTGCCGGGGCGACGTCGAGCCAGTAGTCGTCGAGCCGGACGAAGCGTGGCTCGCCGTTCGCCAGCGTGCCGGCGACCGTGCGAACCGTCCCGTCGGGCGTGGTGCCGGAGACCGTGACGAGCGTCGCGAAGGCGCCCGCGTCGGGTGTGCGGCGCTCGACGACGGTGACGCCGCGGGCCCGGGCGAGGGTCGCCGCGTTGACGAGGTTCACCCGCTCGTTCGTCGCGTCCCGCAGGAACCCGCGCAGGACGGCCGCCTGGAGGGGCGTGACGTCGTGGGCCGCGAGCTCGCCGGCCACCTCGAGCGTCACCTCCTCCACGCCGCCGCGCGAGTACTGGGCGAAGAACCGCCCGAGCAGCTCGGTGAGCGGCAGGTACGGGGCGATCGCGCGGGCCGTCTCGGGGGTGAGGAGCGGCGCATTCACCGCGTACCGGGCGGGTCGGCCGTCGAGGATCTCGAGGACCTGCTGGGCAGCCTCCTCGGCGACCGCGACCTGGGCCTCCTCGGTCGAGGCACCGAGATGCGGCGTCAGGACCGTGTTCGGCGCGTGGCGGAGCGGGTTGTCGGGGGAGGGTGGCTCGCTCGAGAAGACGTCGACGGCGGCCCCGGCGATCGTGCCCGTCTCGAGGGCGTCCGCGAGGGCAGCCTCGTCGACGACGCCGCCGCGGGCGACGTTGAGGAGGAACGCGGTCGGCTTCATCCGCGCCAGCTGGACCGCGCCGATCAGCCCGGCGGTGGCCTTCGTCTTCGGGACGTGGAGGGTGACGATGTCGGCCCGGGCGAGCAGCTCGTCGAGCGCGACGAGCTCGATCCCGTGGTTCGCGGCCGCCTCCGGCGTGATGAAGGGGTCGGCCCCGAGGACCGTCATCTCCATCCCCCGGGCCCGGTCGGCGATCGCGCCGCCGATCTTGCCGATCCCGACGATGCCGAGGACCTTGCCGCGCAGCTCGACGCCGGTGAAGGCGCTGCGGCGCCACTCGCCGAGCCGGAGCGAGGCGTCGGCGGCCGGGATCCGCCGGGCGAGCGCGAACATGAGGGCGATCGTGTGCTCGGCCGCCGCGATCGTGTTGCCGGTCGGGGCGTTGACGACCGTGATCCCGGCGCGGGTCGCCGCGTCGAGGTCGACGTTGTCGACGCCGACGCCGGCCCGCCCGATGACCGAGAGGCGCGTGCCGGCGGCGATCATCGCGGCGTCGACCTTGACCTGGCTCCGGACGAGGAGGGCGTCGTACTCGGGCAGGATCGCCCGGTACTCCTCGGGGGCGAGGCCGAGCCGCTCGTCGACGTCGTGGTGCTGACGGAGCAGGTCGAGGCCCGACTGCGCGAGCTTCTCGGCGACGAGGACCTTCATGCCCCGGCTCCCGCGGCCGTTGCCTCGGGCGAGGCCGGGAGCGGCGTGCCCATGGCCTCGAGGGCGGCCCGCTGGGCGGCGGCGACCGCCCGGCCGGGGGTCACCGGGCGGCCGAGGCGGAGGGCCGCCTCCTCGAGGACGGCGATCGCGCCGAGAACGTCCTCGATCTCGACCCCGCCGAGGTGGCCGACGCGGAAGATCCGGCCCTTGAGCTTGCCCTGGCCGCCGGCGAGGACGACCCCGCGCCGCTTGACCTCCCCGTTGAACGCCTTCCAGTCGAGGTCGTCGGGGACCCTGGCGGCGGTGACGGTCTGCGACGCGTGCGCCGGATCCGCGAGGAGCTCGAAGCCGAGGGCGCCGAGGCCCGCCCGGGCGGCGGCCGCGCAGGCCGCGTGGCGGGCGAAGACGCCGGCGGGGGTCTCCTCCTCCATGAGCCGCAGACCCTCGTCGACCTGGTACATGACGGCGACCGCCGGCGTCCACGGCGTCTGGGACGTGGCCGCGCTCTCACGGTGGCGCCGGAGGTCGAAGTAGAAGCGGGGCATGCGGGCCGTCTCCATCGCCGCCCAGGCGCGCTCCGCGACGGCCGCGAAGGCCATCCCGGGCGCGGCCATCCAGGCCTTCTGCGAGCCGGTCACGACGAGGTCCAGGCCCCACGCGTCCATCTCGAACGGCACCGCGCCGAGGGCGCTGATCGCGTCGACGAGGACGAGGGCCTCCGGAGTCACGTCGTGGATCGCCGCCGCCAGCTCGGGGATCGGGTTCGTGACGCCGGTCGAGGTCTCGTTGTGGGTCAGGAGGACCGCCTTCACGGTCGGCTCCTCGAGGAGCGCGGCGCGGACGGCGGCGGGGTCGGCCGCCCGGCCCCACTCGACCTCGAGCCGACGCACGTCGGCGCCGTAGACCTCGGCGACCTTGGCGAAGCGATCCCCGAAGGCGCCGGTCGTGACGGCGAGCACGCGGTCGCCCGGCGACAGGACGTTGACGACGGCCGCCTCCAGGGCACCGGTGCCGGCCGCGGTGAGGAGGACGATGTCGGCCTCGGTCCCGAAGAAGGGCCGCATCCGGGCGACGATCCGCTCCATGAGGGCAGCGAACTCGGGGCCGCGGTGGTTCATCATCTGGCGCCCGCCCGCGGCCATCACGGTCGGCGGGAGGGCGGTGGGGCCGGGAATCCGGAGGTTCTGCTCGAAGCGGGGCACGGCTGCGGCCTCCTCGTGGTGCGGTCGTCGGCGCCGATCGGGGTTCGGTGTGGCGCGCCGCCGCGGGCGGCGCTGAGGGTTGGCAGGGTAGGGCAGGGGTGGCGCGTCGTCCATCGTGGTATATATGACCGCCTATGGCATCGCTGAAGCGCACGACGATCCTCGCCGACCCCGACCTCCTGGACCGGCTCGACCGCCACGCCCGCCTGGCCCGGACGACGAAGACCGCGGTCATCGCGGCCGCGCTGCAGGCGTACCTCGACGCGAACGCCGCCACGCCGGCGATCCCGTTCGTGGCGATCGGTCGGAGCACGCACGGGCGCCTCTCGCTCGACGCCCGCCGGATCGCCGGCCGCGAGCTCGGCTCGCGGCGGCGCTCGGACGGCGGCTAGGCCGCGCCCCGGATGGCCGTCCTCCTCGACGCGTCGGTGATCCTCGCCGCAGCCGACACGGCCGACCTCAACCACGCGGCCGCCGCGGCGTGGTTCGCCCGGGTCGACGAGCCGCTGCTCGTCGGGGCGCTGACGCTGTCCGAGGCCGATCACCTGCTCCGGCGCGAGCTGGGGCTGCCGGCCACGCTCGCGCTCGTGGCGTCCCTGACGTCGGGCGCCGTGCGCGTCGTCGCGCCGACCGACGCCGATCTCGAAGGTGCCGCGCTCCTCCTGGAGGCGGCCGCAGAGCACCGCCCGACGCTGGCCGACGCGCTCCTCGTGGTCGCGGCCGCGCGGCTCCGCGTGCGGCGGATCGCGACCTTCGACCGGCGCCCGCTGGCGGTGCTCGCCCCGCGGGGCCCGCGCGGGGAGCGCCTGGTCGACTTCGAGCCGTAGGGGTCGTCGGCGGGCCGTCCGCAGGAGCCTCCGCCGGAGCGCGGGCCGCGGTCGCCGCGGACGCCGCCCGCGTACCATGGCCGGGTGCCCGCGCGACGCCCGGCCGGCCGGGCCCCCGACCCGCTCTTCACGCCGCCCGCGGAGTTGACGCCCCTCGCGGCCCGGATGCGCCCGCGCACCCTGGACGAGGTCGTCGGCCAGGCGCACCTCCTCGGCCCGGGCGCCCCGCTGCGCCGGCTCGTCGAAGGCGGGCGCCTCCCGTCGATGATCCTGTGGGGCCCGCCGGGCTCGGGGAAGACGACGATCGGGCGGCTCCTTGCCGAGGCCGTCGGTGCCCGCTTCGAGGCGCTGAACACGACGATGGATGGTGTCGCAGCCCTCCGGGAGGTCGTGGCCGATGCCCGCAGCGAGGCCGCCTTCCGGGGCACGACCACGGTCGTCTTCCTCGACGAGCTCCATCGCTACAGCAAGGCCCAGCAGGACGCGCTGCTGCCGCACGTCGAGGCCGGCACGATCGTCCTCGTCGGTGCCACGACCGAGCCGCCGTTCGGCGGCGGGATCACCCGGCCGCTCCTGTCGCGGCTCCGCGTCCTCCGCCTCGAGCCGCTCGGCGAGCCGGCGCTGCGCGAGATCGCCGCCCGGGCCCTCGCCGACCCCGACCACGGCCTCGGCGGGACGGTCGAGGTCGACGAGGTCGCCCTCCGCCAGCTCATCGGGTACGCATCCGGCGACGCGCGCCGCCTGCTCGGGATCCTGGAGACAGCGGTGACCCTGGCCGGCGCGGACGGGCGAACGGCGCTCGAGCCGGCCGACATGGCCCGCGCCGCCCAGTCCGCGACGCTGGACTACGACCGATCGGGCGTCATCAGCGCCTTCATCAAGAGCATCCGCGGCAGCGACCCGGACGCGGCGCTCTACTGGCTCGCCACCGCGCTCGAGGCCGGCGAGGATCCCCGCTACCTGGCGCGGCGGCTCGTCGTCAGCGCCTCGGAGGACGTCGGCAACGCCGACCCGCGGGGGCTCCCGCTCGCGCTCGCGGCGCTCGACGCGGTCGAGAAGATCGGGGCCGAGACGAACGACGAGGGCCTGTACGCCCTGGCCCAGGCCACCGTCTTCCTCGCGGCGGCGGCGAAGGATCCCGCCCCCGGCCGGGGCTTCTTCGCCGCTCGCGAGGCCGTGCGGGCGGAGGGCACGCGGCCGGTCCCTTCGCACCTGCGTCCCGCGGCCAAGACGTACCGCAACCCGCACGACGACCCGGCGGGCGCGGCGGGGCAGC
This sequence comes from uncultured Chloroflexia bacterium, assembly GCA_963736545.1. Lineage (GTDB taxonomy): Bacteria > Chloroflexota > Limnocylindria > Limnocylindrales > CSP1-4 > CTSoil-043. Next base: position 751,779 of record CAVTPA010000001.1, on the reverse strand, counting down.
GCTACCTGCCGCGAGGGATGGAAGGCCGCCGGTTCGTGCGCGGCCCGGAGCGTACGACCGGGGACGGCGCCTGAGAGGGAGTGGACCGGCGGGCGTATCCTCAGTGCCGGCCACAGAGGTGGGTGTTTCGACGGTGGACGCTCGAGCCGCACCCGCGCCCGTCACGGTCTCCGTGATCGTGCCGGTCTGGAACGTCGAGCCCTGGCTCCGGGAGTGCCTCGACTCGGTCGTGGGGCAGACGATCGGGCTCGACCGGCTCGAGCTCATCGCGGTCGACGACGGGTCCACCGACGGCAGCGGCCGGATCCTCGACGAGTACGCGGCCCGATATCCGCGGGTGACGGCCATCCATGAGCCGAACTCGGGTGGGCCGGGCCGTCCTCGAAACGTCGGGCTCGACCATGCCAGCGGCCGCTATGTCTTCTTCCTGGACGCGGATGACTACCTTGGGGTCGAGGCGCTCGAGCGCCTCGTCGCCATGGCCGAGCGGAACGAGTCGGACATCGTTCTCGGCAAGCAGGTCGGTGTCGATGGCCGCAGGGTGTACCTCGATGAGACCACGTTTCGCCGGAATGCAGACCGGATTGACCTGGACGTGGCCTATCGGTCCGGCAACGTCCTGAAGCTCCTCCGGCGCTCGCTGATCGAGCGCATCGGTGTCCGCTTCCCGGAGGGGATCCCCGCCGGCGAAGACGGCGACTTCATGGCGCGCCTCTACTTCGAGGCGACCACGATCTCGGTCGTCGCCGACTACGAGTGCTACTACGTCCGTCGCCGGCCGGGCAGCCAGACGACGCGGAAGGACCGCCGTGATGACCTCGCGGCGCGCATCGTCGGCCTGGAGAGGGACCGGATGATGGTCGTGGCGGCGCGCCGGAAGCCCGGCGCGGGTCGTGACGCCCTGATGCGCAAGCACATCCGCAAGCTGGTCAGGATGCTCGGCGGGCGCTGGCGGTCGCTCGAGCCCGACGAGCGACGGCGGGTCTTCGAGGTCGGCGCCGCCGTGGTCCGTCGTTGGCACACGGACCGCATCCAGCGCGAGCTGCCGGCGCCACTGGCGATCCGCGCGCACTGCCTCCAGCACGGGCTGCTCGGCGAGCTCGAGGACATCGTCGCGTGCCCCCGGCGTGTCGCCTTCCGCGACCCGCTGGTCGAGCGCGACCGGATCTACGCGCGGTACCCCCACTTCCGCGACGGGTCGGGCATCCCCGACAGCTGCTTCGACATCACCGACCAGGTGGTTGCACGGAGTCGTCTGAAGCGCGCGGTCGTCGCGGGCGGCAGGCTTGAGCTTGCCGGCGATGCGTACCTGTCGCTGGTGGGTGGCACCACGACGATCGAGCTCAGGCGCTGGCCACGAGGGGCAACGTGGCGGTTCGTGGCGGACGCGCTCCCGACGCCGGACCTGCGCGACAGCTGGGGCTCGTATCCGACGGCGGGCTTCGACGCCGCGATCGACCTCGAGACCGGGGCTGGAGGGCAGCCTGTGCCGACGGGCACCTGGAGCATCTGGCTATCCGTGGGTACGGAAAAGGTCCACCGGGCGGCGCCGCTCCGGGCCCCGCGGCACACGGTCCGCGGGAAGAGCGTCGTTGTGACGCGCGGTGAGACAGCACGTATCGCGCTCCATCAGACTCCCGTGCGAGAGCTGCGGTTGCGGATCGGTCACCGGCCCCGAGCGGCCTCATGGCTCGAGCAGGGCGAGTTCGCGTACCTCCGCGTGCGCAGGCGACTTGGCATGGGCATGCCGTTGCGCGCCGGGTGGCGGCTCGCTCGAGCGATCCGAAGGGTGAATCCCGGGCTCGCGGCTCGACTGGTCGACGACTGACCATCGCGGGCCGTGCCGCCGATTGACGAAACCGCGGGCGAGGGCCGACGGACGGCGCCTGAGGGTCAGACGGTGACGATGCCGCTGACGACGATGAGGAGCCAGCTGCCGGCGAGGAGCGCGAAGCAGAGGACGAACACCAGCGCGATCTTGCGCAGGTCCGCCATCACGTAGCGGTACTCCTCTTCGGCGGTGGCCGTCAGCATGCCCGCGGTACGCGTCCGCGGGGCGCTCCCCGGGCTCGGCGCCGCGCGGCGGCGATCGCGGCCGCGGGCGAGCGAGGCGGTCGCGGCCTGCTCCTCGGCGACGATCCCGGCCTCGAGCTCTGCCGCGCGGGCCAGCTCGTCGTCGCTGAGGCCGCCGGCCGGGCGCGCGGGCGCCGCGGGCTTGCTCGCCGGTACGGGCGTCGCCGGTCGGCCCTTCTGCAGGGGAGCGCGCTGCCCCGGTCGTGCGCCGCCGCGCTGCCGCTTCGCCATCGGTCGGGTGGTCTCCTCGTCGGTGTCGAGCGGGCGAGCCGTCTCGCCCCGCGGCCGTCGCGCCGCCGCGCGGAAGGATACGCCATCGCGTCGCCGGCTGGGACGCGCCTGCCCGTCGTCGGCCCGCCGCCGAGCCCGAACGGACCCCAGGTCGCGATGAGTCCCCGGTGAGCGGCCCCTGCTAGACTCGACCCGACCCCACCGGAGGATCCGTGAGCGATCTCAACGCGCTCGTCACCGACAATGCGGCCCTCGTGGCCGGCGCGCTCGCCCTGCTCGTCGTCGCCCTGGCCGTCGCCCTGCTCGTCGGCGCTCGCCGGGCGCGACGTCTCGAGGCCCGCCTCGAGGGGCTGACCCGTGGCGAGGACGGGCGGGACCTCGCCGGCGTGCTCGACGCCCACCTGGCGCGCGTCCAGGCCGTCGCCCGACGCCAGGACGAGCTCGCCGCCCGCGCGGACGCGCTCGACACGCAGGCCCTGCGCTCGATCCAGGGCGTGGGCTTCGTGCGCTTCAACACGTTCGAGGACACCGGGGGCAACCAGAGCTTCGCCCTCGCCCTGGTCGACCCGGCCGGCAACGGCGTCGTGATCAACAGCCTCCACGCTCGCAACCAGACCCGCCTCTACGGGCGGGCGATCCGCGCCGGTGCTGCCGAGGGCACCCTGTCGGCGGAGGAGGCCGAGGCGCTCCAGCTCGCGATCGCCCACTCCGCCGGACGCTGACGCGGGCCCGGGCACGAGGGCGGCCGGAATGACGCGCACGGGTTCGAGCCGGGGCGGCCGGCGGCGTGAGCCGCCGCCCCTCGAGCAGATCCCCGTCTGGCGCGAGCATCTCGCCCCGGCGTCGAGCGGCGGCTCACCGAACGACGGCGGAGCGCGAGCCGGCGGAGCGGCGGGCGAGCTGCGGGGAGCCGCGCCGGGTGTCGCCCGCGCGGGGATCGACGCACTCCTCGCCGGCCTCAACGCGGACCAGCGACGCGCTGTGACCCACGGGGACGGGCCGCTCCTCGTCGTGGCCGGGGCGGGCACCGGCAAGACGCAGGTCGTGACCCGGCGGATCGCCTGGCTCATCGCGACGAAGCGGGCGAAGCCGAGCGAGATCCTCGCCCTCACCTTCACCGACAAGGCCGCCGAGGAGATGCAGGTTCGCGTCGACCAGCTCGTCCCGTACGGCTACACCGACACCGTGATCTCGACCTTCCACGCCTTCGGCGACCGCGTGATCCGGGAGCATGCCCTCGAGCTCGGCCTGCCCTCCGAGCCGAGGGTCCTGTCGCGGCCCGAATCGGTGATCTTCCTGGCCGAGCGCCTCTTCCGGTTCGACCTCGAGGAGTACCGGCCCCTCGGCAACCCGACGCGCTTCCTCGACGCGCTGGCAACGCTCTTCTCGCGCCTCAAGGACGAGGATGTCTCGCCGGCCGCCTCCGTCGCTCATGCGGCGCGGCTGGCCGCCGAGGCGGCGGTCGCGACCGGCCCCGACGGCGACGCTCTGCGCGAGACGGCGCGGCGGCAGGGCGAGCTGGCCGGCGCGTATGCCCGGTACCAGCAGCTCCTCGGTGAAGCCGGGGCGATCGACTTCGGCGACCAGGTCGCCCTGGCGCTCCGCCTGCTCCGCGAGCATCCCGCAGCTCGCCTCGAGCTCCAGTCGCGGTTCCGCTACATCCTCGTCGACGAGTTCCAGGACGTGAACCGGGCCCAGGCCGAGCTCGTCGCGCTGCTCGCCGAGCCGAGGCGGAACGTCATGGTCGTGGGCGACGACGACCAGTCGATCTACCGCTTCCGGGGAGCGGCGACCGGCGCGATCGTCGACTTCCTGGAGCAGTTCCGACGAACCCGGACGATCGTCCTCCGCCGCAACTACCGCTCGCGCGCCCCGGTCCTCGACGCCGCCTACCGGCTCATCCGCTTCAACGACCCCGACCGCCTCGAGGTCCAGCGGGGGATCGTCAAGCGCCTCGTCCCGCAGCGCCGGAGCGGCCCCGCCGCGGCACCCGTCCTCCACCTGTCGTTCGGGACCGGCTCGGAGGAGGCCGACTGGGTGGCGGGCGAGATCGCCCGGCGGATCGCCGCCGGGGCCGCGCCGCGCGACCACGCGGTGCTGGTCCGGGCGAACGCCGACGGCGACGCCGTCATGCGCAGCCTCAACGTCGTCGGGGTTCCTTGGCGCTTCTCGGGCGCATCGGGCCTCTACGGGCGGCCGGAGATCCGCCTCCTGCTCGCGTTCCTCCGCGCCGTCGGCGACCCGTCGAGCTCGGTCGACGTCTACGCCCTGGCCGCGTCCGAGGTGTACGGGCTCGGGGGCGACGACCTCTCCGCACTGGCGAGCCGGGCGCGACGGAGCCACCGGACGCTGTGGGAGACGTTCGTCGAGGTGGAAGGCCAGCCGGGCCTCCTCCGCCTTCGCCCCGAGGCCCGGACGTCGCTGGCGCGGCTCGTCGCCGACCTGCATCGCTTCATCGAGCTCGGCCACCGGCGCCCGGCTGGCGAAGTCCTATACGACTTCCTGCGGTCATCCGGTTCACTGGCGCGGCTCATGCGCGCGGCCACGGCGGCCGCCGACGAGGCGCTGTCGAACATCGCCCGGTTCTTCGACATCGTTCGGGCCCAGTCGGACCTGCTCGCCGACGACCGCGCCGTCTTCCTCGCGCCGCACCTGCAGACGCTCATCGACGCCGGCGACGACCCGGCCACGGCCGACCTCGACCCGGACGCCGACGCGGTTGCCGTCGTCACGGTGCACAAGGCGAAGGGCCTCGAGTGGCCGGTCGTCTTCATGATCGGGCTCGTCGACGGCCGCTTCCCGGCCCGGGGGCGGCGCGAGCAGCTCGCGGTGCCCGACGCGCTCCTGCGCGGCGTCTTCCCCACGGGCGACGCCCACGTCCAGGAGGAGCGGCGGCTCTTCTACGTCGGCATGACCCGGGCCCGCGACGAGCTGGTGCTCGCCCACGCGCTGGACTACGGGGGCCGCCGGGCTCGCCGGGTGTCGCCGTTCGTGCTCGAGGCGCTCGACCTGCCGGCGGGGGCGTCGCCCGCGCCGCGCGCCGCGAGCCCATTGGAACGGCTTGCCCCGTTCGAAGGGCCGCCGGTCGAGGCGCCGGCCGCCCGCCGGCGCAACGACGGGACGTTCGAGCCGCTCGTCCTCTCCTTCTACCAGGTCGACGACTACCTCACCTGCCCGCTCAAGTACCGGTACGTCCACGTCATGCGGGTGCCGACTGCGCCCCATCACGCGCTCGTCTACGGCTCGGCGCTCCACCAGGCGGTGCAGGAGTTCCATCGGCGCCATGCGCGCGGCGAGGTGATGAGCCCCGAGGCGCTCGAGGCGGCCTTCGAGGCGGCCTGGACGAGCGAGGGGTTCGTGTCGCGCGAGCACGAGGAGGCTCGGCTCGCCGCCGGGAGGGCCGCGCTCCGCCGCTTCCGCGAGGCGCAGCTCGCACCCGGGGCGGTCATCCCCGCCTACGTCGAGCGAGAGTTCGTGTTCACGCTCGATGGCGACCGGGTCCGCGGTCGGATGGACCGCATCGACGTCATCCCGCTCGGCCCCGAGGACGCGGCGGGCGACGACACGGCGGGGGACGACGTGGATGGCGGCCCGGCGGGTGCGGCGACCGGCGCGGCCGGCGGGGGCCCGGACGCCGGCGGCGTGGCCGTCCCCGCTCTGGCAGCCGGTGCGACGGCCGACGTCGTCGAGCCGACGCTCCCGCTCCTGCGCGAGCGCGTCGTCATCACCGACTACAAGAGCTCCGACGTCCGCGATCCAGCGCGGGCGCGCGAGCGGGCGCGGGACTCGCTCCAGCTCACGATGTACGCGATGGCGTGGCAGGCGCAGACCGGCCGCCTGCCGGATGCCGTCGCCCTCCACTTCCTCGAATCGGGGCTCGTCGGGACGGCCGAGGTGGACTCGGCGCGCGTCGAGCGAGGCGTCGCCGACATCCGCACGGCCGCCGACGGGATCCGCGAGCGCCGCTTCGAGCCGACGCCGTCGTACATGGCCTGCTCGTGGTGCGCCCTCCGCGACGTCTGCCCGGCGAGCGCGGCGAAGTGACGACCCCGGCCGGCGGCGGCCTGCGCCGCCACGCGAGCCGTCCGGCGCGGCCGACGCCGCTCGCGGCCGTCACCTTCGACTTCGGCAACACCCTCGTCCCGGTCGACCGGGAGGCGCTGCAGGCCGTGGTGGGGGTCCTCGCCGACGCTGCGGCCGTGAACTTCGGCGTGGAGCGCGCCCCGTTTCTCGCGGCCTGGGCCGAGGAGCGGGCGCGCCAGTTCCGGGAGGAGGTCCCGCAGTTCCGCGAGGTGGACCTCGCGGTCCGCCTGCGGCGGGTCCTCGCCCGCCTCCGCGGGATGGCGCCGCCGGGCCCGGACGGCCGGTGGGACGACGAGGCCGCCGCGACCCGGTCCGCCCCCGCCGAAGTCGAGGACGGCCTCGACGTCTACAGCAGCGCGTTCGCGACCGCGATCCCGCCGGACCCGGCGATCGCCGGCCTCCTGGCCCGGCTCGCACCGCGCTGGCGGCTCGGCATCCTCTCGAACTGGCCGCTGGCCGTCGCGATCGACCGCTACGTGGCCGCGGCGGGCTGGGCGCCGCACCTGGTCTCGGTCGTCGTGTCCGAGCGCGTCGGCACGATCAAGCCGCACCCGGCGATCTTCCGGGCGGCCGAGGCGGCGCTCGCGGTGCCGGGTGGTCCGCCGCTCGCGCCGGGCTCGATCCTCCACGTCGGTGACGACTGGGCCGCGGACGTCGTCGGGGCGACGCGGGCCGGCTGGCGGGCGGCGTACCTGCGCGCCCGGCCGGCCGACTCGCCGCTCCCCGGCAGCGAGCCGGGGGACGACGCCGAGCCTGATCTCGTGCTGGACCGGCTGCTCGACCTCGAGGCGGCCCTCGAGGGACTCGGGGACGGAGCAGGGCGGCCCGCCTGATCAGGTCCCGGGGGAGTCGGGCGGCCGGGCGCGCCTCCGCCGGGGGGCAGCCCCGGCCCGCGGGATATCAATGGCACGACTACCGGGCGCGCAGGTGCCCCGCGGCCGGCGCCGAGCAGTGGCGGTGACGGGGGAACGAGCCTGCCCGGGGCGTGTCCGCTGGCCGATTCACGTTCGGCGGGGCTCCGGTCGAGGCCCGCGACCGGCGCGTCCGACACCGGGGCGCCGCGGTCGAGGCAACGATGGCGGCTCGCTAGTCCTGTGGCTGATATCCGGGGGCCGCGGCGCCGGGCTCGAGGCGGCGCGCCGCCGCCGCCGCCGTGCCGCCCCCGTCCCGCGCCAGCGCGAGCCCGCCGCGGCGCCGCTATCCTCGTCCGGTGGAGACCCGCGACCGGCTGGCGAACCTCGCGATCCTCGCCGCGGCCGTCGTCGCGTGGGGCGTCGTGGCCCTCGTCGTGCTCAACCGCGACCCGACGGAGGACCCCGTCGCCGGTGTCCTCGGCGCCGTCTCCATCGGCATCGCCGTCGGGCTCACCGCGATGCCGCTCGCCTGGCTCGCGGCCTTCGCCCGGCATCGCCGGATCGCCTACCGGGGCGACTGGCTGCGCGCCGGCCGGCGCGGCATGTGGGCCGGGCTCGTCGTGGGGCTCCTCGTCGAGCTCCGCGTCCTCGGCGTCTTCTCCGTCCCGATCGCCCTCTTCGTCGTCGTCCTCGTCATCGTCGCCGAGCTGACGCTCTCGATCGAGCGCTGAGCCGGCCCCACCCGGAGGTTCGCCATGCCCGCTCCCGCCGAGCTCAAGACCCGCGCAGCAGCCGCCGTCGAGGCCGCCCGCCCCGAGATCCTCGAGCTCTCGGCGCGGATCCACGCCAATCCCGAGCCGGCGTTCGAGGAGGTGAAGGCGGCGAGCGTGGTGTGCCGAGGCGGTCGCGCGGGCCGGGTACGCGGTCGAGCACCCCGCCGGGCGCCTCGCCACGGCGGTGCGGGGCCGTCTGACGGGCGGGAGGGGAGCGGCCGGCCCGCGGATCGGGGTCCTCGCCGAGTACGACGCGCTGCCGGGTCTCGGGCACGGCTGCGGCCACAACACGATGGCGGCGTCGGGCGTCGGCGCGGCGATCGCCCTGGCAGCCCTGCGCGACGAGTTCGCCGGCGAGATCGTCTTCCTCGGCACGCCGGCGGAGGAGCGGGGGAGCGGCAAGCAGTTCATGCTCGACGACGGCCTGCTGGACGGCCTCGACGCGGCGCTGCTCTTCCACCCCGGCGACCGCGACATGGTGGGCTGCATGCTCCTCGCCAGCGAGGACGTCGACGTGACGTTCACGGGGAAGGCGGCCCACGCGGCCGGCGAGCCCTGGGAGGGGAAGAACGCGCTCGACGCGGTCGTCCTGCTCTTCCAGGCGATCGGGCTGTGGCGCCAGCAGCTGCCCCAGCACGCGCGGGTCCACGGCATCGTCCTCGAGGGCGGCACGGCCGCCAACATCATCCCGGACCGGGCGACGGCGCGGTTCATGATCCGCAGCACCGACCAGGCCTACTACGAGTCGATGCGCGACCGGATGCGGGCCCTCGTCGAGGGCGCCGCGATGATGGCGGACGTTGCCGGTCGAGGCCGTCTTCTCGGGCGGCTCCACGACGATGAAGGACAACGAGGTCCTGGCCGGCCTCTGGCGGGCGAACCTCGAGGGCGCGGGACGGGTGGACGAGGGTGTCGACCCGGAGCACATCGGAAGCTCCGACATGGGCAACGTCTCGCTCGTCCTCCCCACGATCCACCCGACCCTGGCGATCTGCGACCACGGGGTTCCCTGGCACTCGATCGAGTCGCGCGACGCCGCGGCGACGCCGCGGGCCGACGAGACGACGCTCCTCGCCGCCACGCTCGTGGCCCAGACGGCGCTCGACCTGCTTGCCGACCCGGCGCTCGTCGAGGCGGCGTGGCGCGAGCTCCGCGGCGAGCCGCCCGCGTGACCGGCGCGACCGGCGATGCCGGCGTCGCCGGGTCCGGGGCCGGGACCGCCGGCAGGGCCGCGCCGGAGCTGCGGATCGCCACGCTCCCGAACCTGCGCGACGTCGGGGGCCACCCGACGCGCGACGGCGGGCGGGTCCGGACCGGGCTCCTCTTCCGCTCGACGGACCTCGCCCGGCTCGACGAGGCCGGCGCCGCGACCCTGGCCGGCCTCGGGATCCGGACCGTCTTCGACCTGCGCACGGCGAAAGAGCGCGACCGCGGCCCCGACCGTCTCCCGCCGGGCGCCGAGCACGTCGTCCTCGACGTCCTGCGCGACTCGAGCGGGCTCACCCCGGCCGACATGGAGGGCGTGCTCGCCACCCCGGAAGGGGCGGAGCGGGCATTCGGCGGCGGCCGGGCCGAGCAGTTCTTCGTCGACGCGTACGGCGAGTTCGTGGCACTCCCGAGCGCCCGGGCCGCCTACGGGCGGCTCTTCAGCGAGCTGGCCCGGCCGGAGCGCCGCCCCGGCCTCGTCCACTGCACCACCGGCAAGGACCGAACGGGCTGGGCGACGGCGACGCTCCTCATGCTGCTGGGCGTGCCGGACGACATCGTGCTCGAGGAGTACCTCCGGAGCGGGCCCGTCATCGCCGCGCTCTTCGTCCCGCACCTGGCGGCCTTCGGCGCCGCCGGCGGCGACCCGGAGCTGCTGCGGCCGCTCGTCGAGGTGCGGGCCGAGTACCTGGAGGCCGGCCTCGCGGCGATGGGCGCGTCGTACGGCACCGTGGAGCGGTACGTCGCGGAGGGCCTGGGCGTGGACGCCGCGGCGATCCTCGCGCTGCGCCGGGCGTTCGTCGAGCCGGGCTGAGCACGCGGCGCGCTATCATCCCCGGGCGCCCCGCCGGACGGCGGACCCGAAACCGGCGGCGCCCGCACCGGCGGTCCACGCGCCCGGCGACGCCTCGGCTCCGCCCGCGCGCCCCGACCGGCAGGAGGATCGACGTGACCGATCGGCACGGCCACGACCCCGTCGGCGGGGGATCCGGGGGATGGCGCGCGGCCGACGCGTTCCCGGACGTCGACTTCGGCCATCTCAATGGCTGGGACCGTGACTTCGAGGCGTTCTCGGACTTCGACCTGCCCACGTACGTCGGCCCGTCCACGTTCTCGAAGCTGCCGTGGGTCACCGACCCGGAGGAGATCCGCCGCCGGCAGGTCGACGTCGCGATCGTCGGGGCGCCGTTCGACGACGCGGTCAGCCATCGCCCCGGCGCCCGCTTCGGCCCCCGCGCGATCCGCGAGGCCAACTACTCGAGCGGCTCGATCAACTCGCTCCAGCTCGGCCACGTCGAGCCGTTCGAGGTGCTGACGGTCGTCGACGCCGGCGACGCGAACATCATCCCGGCCTGGCTGGAGCGCGGTCACGCGTTCATCTACCGCAAGGTCCGGGAGGTCGCCGCGACCGGCGCCATCCCGATCGTCCTCGGCGGCGACCACTCGATCACCTGGCCGTCGGCCACCGCGATCGCCTCGGTCCGCCGGCCGGGCAGCATCGGGATCGTCCACTTCGACGCCCACGCCGACACGGCGCCGGAAGACTGGGGCGTCCTCGCGGGGCACGGGACCCCGATGCGGCGGCTCATCGAGAGCGGCGCCGTGAAGGGCAGGAACTTCGTCCAGGTCGGCCTGCGGGGCTACTGGCCCCCGGTCGACGTGTTCGAGTGGATGAAGGCCCAGGGGATGCGCTGGCACCTCATGCGCGAGATGGAGGAGCGCGGCGCCGAGGCGGTGATCGACGACGCGATCGCCGAGGCGCTCGACGGGGCGGACGCGGTCTACCTGTCGATCGACATCGACGTCATCGACCCGGGGATGGCGCCGGGGACCGGGACGCCGGAGCCGGGTGGGATGCTGACGCGCGAGGTGCTCCGCGCCATCCGGCGGATCGTCGGGGCGGTGGAGCTGGCCGGCATGGACATCGTGGAGGTCTCCCCGCCGTACGACCATGCCGAGATCACGGCGGCCGCGGCAAATCGCTGCGCACTCGAGGCGATCTCGCGCGCTCGCCGTCAAGAAGGCGGCCGGGCACGAGGTGCGGTTCGCCCGGCCGTAGGTCAGGACGCGCGTGCGGGTTCGCGCGCCGGCGTTGGCACCCGACGGGCCGCCCCTCCCGCTCCGGGCGCCGCGGCACGGCGTACGATCCGCGCATGACGTCGTCGAACGGCCGCGCTCTCGCCGAGACTCCGGCCGAAGCGCTCGCCCGCCTCTACGACCTCGACCTCCAGGACGATCCCGGCGACCTCGACCTGTGGACCGCCCTCGCCTCGGAGGCCGGCGGCCCCGTCCTCGAGCTGATGGCGGGCAGCGGCCGCGTCGCGGTCCCGCTCGCCGGAGACGGCTACGAGGTCACGGCCGTCGACGTCGACGCCGCGATGCTCGCGCGGGCGGGCCGGCGGGCGGCCGCGGCCGGGCCGGACGCTGAGGCGCGTCTCGAGCTGGTCCTCGACGACGTGGTGGGGCTCGAGCTGGCTCCCGGACCGACCGGGCCGCGCCGCTTCGCCCTCGCGTTCATCGCCCTCAACTCGATCCTCCTCCTGCCCGGCCGGTCCGCCCAGCTCGCCGCCTGGCGGGCGCTCGCCGAGCACCTCGCGCCGGGCGGGATCGCGGCGGTCGACGCCTGGCTGCCGGACGCGCACGACCTCGCCCGGTACGACGGCCGCGTCCACCTCGAGTACCACCGGGCGGACCCGGAGAGCGGGCGCTGGGTGACGAAGACGGCAGCCGCCCAGCACGACGCCGCGACCGCGACGGTCGCCCTCACGACGATCTACGAGGAGGGCGACCCCGGCCAGCCCGCCGACCGCTGGGTCCGTCGGGACGTCGTCCACCTCGTGAGTGCCAGCGAGCTCCGGGCCATGGCCGAGTCCGCGGGCCTCGTCGTCGAGCTCGTCGCCGGCGGCTACGACCTCGAGCCGCTCGGACCCCATGACGATCGGGCTGTCGTCATCGCCCGATTGCCCGGTGTCGGGACACCCGATTGAGCGTGGTATCGTCGGCCTGATGGCCAGTCCCACCAGTCCCGTCCGCCTGCTCCTGATCGAGGACGTGCCCCAGGTCTCCCAGTACGTGCGCGGCCTGCTCAGCGCCCAGGCCCAGGTGAAGCTGGTCGACGTCGTGACCGACGGCGGCCGCGCGGTCGCCCAGGCCGGCCAGCTCCGCCCCGACGTCGTCATCGTGGACTGGCTCCTCCAGGGCCGGACCAAGGGCGAGAAGGTCGTCGCCCAGCTCCGCGAGGCGGGCCTCGGGATCCCGGTCGTCGTGCTGACCGTGCCCCAGAACCCGGTCGAGCCGGGACCCGGTCGCCGGCATCGACGCCGTCCTCGGCATGCCGTTCTCCGGCTTCGAGCTCGTCAACGTCGTCGTCTCTGTCCACCAGGCCGCGCTCGCCGCGAACGAGTCGATCCTGTCGCAGCTGATCGTCGTCTACGCGCCGAAGGGCGGGGTCGGCAAGACGACGATCGCCTTCAACCTCGCCGTCGCCCTCGGCCAGGCCGGCACGCGGACCGCGCTCGTCGACGGCAGCCTCCAGTTCGGCGACCTCCGCTCGCTGCTGCGCGTCCCGGCCGACGCGCCGTCGATCCTCGACCTGCCGACCGACCGGATCGGCGAGAGCGACCTCCAGGACGTGCTCTGGCGCGACCCGTCGGGGATCGACATCCTGCTCGCCCCGCCGCGCGTCGAGATGGCCGAGATGGTGAGCGTCCGCGACGTCGAGAAGTCGCTGTCGCTGCTGCGGCGGCTCTACGGCGCCGTCGTCGTCGACATGCCGTCCGCGCTCGGCGACATCCCGCTGGCCCTCCTCGACGCGGCCGACACGATCCTCGAGATCGTCACCTACGACTCGACGACGATCCGCAACACGCTCGCGGTCGCCGAGGCGTTCCGCTCGATCGGGTACCCGCCCGAGAAGGTGCAGTACGTCGTGAACCGCGCCGACTCGACCGGCGGGATCGCGGCCGAGGACCTGGCGCGGGCGCTCGGTCGCGTCCCCGAGCACACGATCGTGTCCGACGGCAAGCTCGTCGTCCAGGCGAACAACGAGGGCCTGCCCTTCGTGCTGGCCAATCCCGCCAGCGCGATCAGCCAGGACGTCGCCCGGCTGGCGGCCCGGCTCGTCGGCCAGGTGCCGGCGGCCGCCGGGCGGCGCTGAGCGGGATGGCGGACCCGCGCCCGATCGGGGTCTTCGACTCGGGCGTCGGGGGCCTGACGGTCCTCCGCGAGATCGTTCGCCGGCTGCCCGGCGAGTCGACGATCTATCTCGGCGACAACGCCCGGGCCCCGTACGGCACGAGGCCCGACGACGAGGTCCGCCGCTTCTCCACCGAGGCCCTCGACCGGCTCGTCCGGGAGGACGTGAAGGCCCTCGTCGTCGCCTGCAACACGTCGACGGCGGTCGCCCTCGGAGAGTACCGCCGCCGCTACGCCCTGCCCGTCCTCGGCGTCATCCGGCCGGGCGCCCAGGCAGCGGCCCTCGCGACGCGGACGCGGCGCGTCGGCGTGATCGCGACGCCGGCCACGATCCGCTCCCACGCCTACTTCGACGCGATCAAGGAGGAGAACCCGGCCGTCGAGGTCTACGAGCACGCGACGCCCGCCCTCGTCCCGCTCGTCGAGGCCGGGTCGCTCGGCGGCGCCGCGGTGGAGGCGGCCGTCGGCGATGCCCTCGCGCCGCTGCTCGGACGGCGCGGCGAGGACGGCGAGTTCATCCACCCGCTCCCCCCGTCGGCCCGGATCGACACGCTCCTGCTCGGGTGCACGCACTATCCGCTCCTCCGTCCCATCCTCCAGGCGACCGTCGGCGAGGGAGTGGCGATCGTCGACTCGGCGACCGCGACCGCGGGAGCGCTCGCGGAGCTGCTCTCGGTCAACGGGCTCGAGGCGCCCGGGTCGAGCCGCGGGACGGCGGCCGAGGCCGGCGCGGGTCACGTGGCGCCGCCGGCACGAGAGGCCCCGCCCGCCCATCGCGTGCTGACGACGGGCGACGTCGCAGCGTTCACGCGGGTCGCGAGCCGGATGTTCGGCGACGCGCTGCCGCTCGTGGAGGCCGTCGTCCTCGAGCCACTGGGCGCGGGAGCCGGCGGATGAGCGCCGCGCGCGGGCCGGGACGCCCGTCGTCGGGCACCTGGCAGGCCGGCTTCCTCGTCGGGGCGGCGATCGGGGCGGCCGTGACCGTGCTCGGGCGGCGCGCGGAGGCCGAGGCGCGGACGGGCCTCGTCGACTGGGCGGCCGTGGAGCGGATCGCCGAGGGCCGCCTTCGGAACGCTCCCGGCCGGCTGGACGCGGCGGAGCTCGCTGCCGCTGGCCCCGCCTACGAGGCCGCGATGCGGCGCGTCGTCCCGGCCCTCGAGGCGGCGCTGGAGACGACGCTCCCCGGCGTGGTGGAGCGGGTCGCCGTCGTCGACCGCGCGGGCTGGGTGCGGGCGAACCTGGTCACGTTCTCGAGCCTCTTCGGCCGTCTCGAGAGCGACCTCCTCGACCAGGTCGTGCCGCCCGGCGCGGGCCTGCCGAAGGCGTCGCTCGCGCTCGCCAACCGCTGGGTCACGACGCGCCAGTTCGGGTTCCTCCTCGGCTTCATGGGCCAGCGCGTGCTCGGCCAGTACGACCTCGCCCTCCTGTCGGCCGAGTCGACCCCCGGCCAGCTCCTCTTCGTCGAGGAGAACATCCGCCACACCGCCCGCACGCTCGGCGTCCCGCTCGACCCCTTCCGCACCTGGATCGCCCTCCACGAGACGACGCACGCCTTCGAGTTCGAGGCTCATCCCTGGCTCCGGCCCTACCTCGCCGACCATCTCGAGCGGCAGCTCGGGGGGCTGTCGAGAAGCGCGTCGGACCTGGGCCGCGATGCCGCGCGGGTCCTCGGCCGGGCCCTTCGCGGCGGCAACGGGCACTGGCTGGAGCGGCTCATGTCGGACGAGCAGCGCCGCCTGTTCCGGGAGACCCAGACCGTGATGAGCCTGCTCGAAGGGTTCAGCGACCACGTGATGGACCAGGTCGGTCGCGACCTCGTCCCCGGCGTCGCCACGATCAGCGCCCGCTTCCACGCGCGACGTGCGACGCGGACGCCCACGGAGCGGGCGATCCTGCGCATCACCGGCCTCGACCTGAAGATCGAGCAGTACGCCCGGGGCGAGCGGTTCGTGGCCGCCGTCGAGCGGTCGGCCGGTCCCGCCGGCCTGCGCCGACTGTGGGAGAGCCCGGAGACCCTGCCCCGGGAGGGCGAGCTCGAGCGACCCGAGCGCTGGATCCGGCGCGTCCTCGGCGAGGCCCGGCCGTGACCGGGCCGTCCGCGCCCCGGCCCCCCGTCGCCGCCCCGTCCGCCGCCGGGCCTGGCGCCGGCCCGGGCGGCGCCCCCCGCGCGATCGCGCTCTCGCCGATCCTCTCGGCCCGCTACCGGCCGGAGGACCTCGCCACGATCGGCGCCGCCGCGCCGGGCTCGCGGCTCGTGACCGTCTCGAGCGAGGGCCTCGCCGACGGCCCCCTCGACGACGTCGAGGTGCTCCTCCACGGGTGGCTGGCCGCCGACGCGTTCGAGCGCCTCCTGGCCCGGGCGCCCGGGCTGCGCTGGGTCCACTCGGCGTCGGCCGGCGTCGACCGCCTGCTGACGCCGGCGGCCCGCTCGCGCGGCCTCGTCATCACGAACGCGCGCGGCGTCTTCAGCCGCCCGATCGCCGAGTACGTCCTCATGATGGTGCTCGCGGTGAACCGCCGGCTGCCCCAGCTGCTCGAGCTCGCGGCCGAGCGGACCTGGCAGCCGCTCGAGGGGCGCGAGCTCCGCGACACGACCCTCGGGCTCGTCGGCTTCGGCAGCCTCGGTCGGGCGATCGCAGAGGCAGCGGCCCCGTTCGGTCCCCGGATCCTCGCCGTGCGGCGGTCGGGCGCGCTCGGCCCGCACGAGGCACCCCCGGCGGGCGTCGAGCTGTACGGTCCCGAGTCGTTCGGCGACGTGGTGGCGGCGGCCGACTTCGTCATCCTCGCCCTGCCCCTCACCCCCGAGACCGAGGACCTCGTCGACGACCGCGTCCTGGCGCAGATGCAGCGGACTGCCTGGCTCATCAACGTGGCCCGGGGCCGCCTCATCGTGGAGCGGGCGCTGCTGCGGGCCCTTCGCGAGGGAACGATCGCCGGCGCGGTCCTCGACGCGTTCCGCGAGGAGCCGCTGCCGCCCGACTCGCCGTTCTACGGCCTCCCGAACGTCATCGTCACGCCGCACACGTCGTGGTCGAGCGGGCGGGTCCTCGCCGGGACCGTGGAGCTGTTCGCGGAGAACCTCCGTCGCTACGCGGCCGGTGAGCCGCTGCGCAACGTCGTCGACGCCGGCGCCGGATACTGAGGGCATGCAGACCGCGATCGTCGGCCTCGCCGGGTGCGGCAAGACCACCGTCTTCAACACGCTCACGCGGGGCGACGCCCAGACCGGCGGGTTCGGCGGCATGGAGCTCCACGTCGGGGTCGTCAAGGTCCCCGACGCGCGCCTCGACCGCCTCGCCGCGATCTTCCACCCGAAGAAGATCGTCCACGCCGGCGTGACGTACGTCGACCTCCCGGCCCCGCCCGCGTCGACGGAGGGGCACGTGGGCACCGAGGAGCTGCCCGCCGAGCACCTCGCCCGGCTCCGCGACGCGGACGCCCTGCTCCACGTCGTGCGGGCCTGGGACGACCCCCATCACCCGCACCCGGCCGGCTCGGTCGACGCGTGGCGCGACCTCGAGCAGCTCGACCTCGAGTTCACGCTCGCCGACCTCGCCGTCGTCGACCGCCGCCTCGAGCGCCTCCGCGGCCAGGGCCGCCACGGGACGCCGGCCGAGCGGGAGGCCAACGAGCGGGAGGCCGTCATCCTCGATCGCCTGCGGGTCGGCCTCGTCGACGGCCGCCCGATCCGCGACGCCGGCCTCGACGCCGACGAGTCGAAGGCGATCCGCGGCTTCGGGTTCCTGACCGAGAAGCCGGTCCTCGTCCTGCTCAACGTCGGCGAGGCGGATCTCGGCCAGGCACGGGAGATCGTCGCCGACATCGCCGCTCGCTACGACCATCGGCACGCGCTCGTCGACGCGCTCTCCGCGCGGATCGAGATGGAGCTCGGCCAGCTCGAGGCGGACGAGGCGGCGGCGTTCGCGGAGGAGCTCGGGATCACCGAGGTGAGCCTCGACCGCGTCATCGCCCTCACGTACCGCCTGCTCGGCCTCATCAGCTTCCTGACGGCCGGCCCCGACGAAGTCCGCGCCTGGCCGATCCCCGACGGGTCGTCGGCCGTCGATGCCGCCGCGGCCATCCACACGGACCTGGCGAGGGGGTTCATCCGCGCCGAGACGGTCCCGTACGAGGACCTCATCGCACTCGGCTCGACGGCCGAGGCGCGCAAGCACGGCAAGCTCCGGTCGGAGGGGAAGACCTACCGCGTTCGCGACGGCGACGTCATCGAGATCCTGTTCTCGAAGTAGGGGAGCGCCGACGGCCGACGACGGCGGCGGAGCGGGCGGCGGGCCCGACGCCGGATCCGGCCCTTCGCATCGACCCGGCGCGAGCGCCCGTCAGTCGCTGCGGTCCTCGTCCTCGCCCGCGTACTCGACGAACACGCCGCGGTAGTCGAGGCCGCCGCGGAGCGTCTCCAGCTCGTCGTCCGTCGTGGCGATGAGGAAGTTCTCGTCCTCGTCGGTCGAGACGTTGACCGCTGCCGTGAGCTGGTCGTCGGAGATGTACGTGAACCCGTGGCTGCGCTCGAGCTCGGCGGCGACCGCCTCGATGAGGGTATCTTCCTCGAAATCGTCGAGGACCCGGTGGCGGACCGCCTGGACGAGGTCGAAGAAGTCCTCCGGCGCGATCTCGTCTTCGCGTGCCAGCAGCACATCGGAGTAGAGCTCGTCGTCGCCCTCGTGGAGCTCGTAGAAGTACACGTGGCCTCCTCTCCTGCGCAGCGCTCCGGGCCAGTATACGGACCGCCGGCCGCACTCCCCGCCGCGTCCCTCGAGGTCGCGACGTCGAGCCGGCGCGGGGGGAGCTTGGCGACCCTTGCGCCGCAGCAGGCGATCCCGGAGCGGGCACCCGACGAAGGGACCGCACCGACCGTCGTCGTCGTCGGGTCGGCGTCGCGCGACCTCGACGCCGGCGACCCGCGCGGCTGGCGGCTCGGTGGCGGGGCCACGTACGGTGCGCTCGTCCTCGCCAGGCTCGGGTTGCGGGTCGGCGTCGTGCTCGGCGTCGATGCGGCCGCGGCGGAGGCGCACGAGCTCGACCTCCTCCGCGAGGCCGGCGCAGAGCTGCATGCCGTGCGCCTCCCCGCGGGCCCCGTCTTCCAGCTCGAGCAGACCCCGAGCGGGCGGCGGATCCGCTGCGAGGACCCGGGGTCGCCCCTGCCGGTCGCGGCGCTTCCGCCGGCCTGGCGGGCCGCGCCCGCCTGGTACCTCGCCCCCGTCGCCGACGAGCTCCCCGGCGGCTGGGCAGCGATCCCGCCGGGCGCCGTCGTCGCGTTGGGGTGGCAAGGCGTCCTGCGCCAGCTCGAGGCGGGCGCCCCGGTGCGCCCCCGGCCGCCGGCGCCGCGGGCGATCGTCCGGCGAGCGGACCTCGTCGCGGTGAGCGTCGAGGAGCTCGAGCGCGGAGCGGACCTCCGGCAGGTGCTCCGCCTCCTCCGGACGGGGGCGCTCTGCCTCCTGACCGACGGGCATCGCGGTGGGATCGCGATCGCGGTGCGACCCGGATCGCCGCGGATGCGCTACTGGTCGGCGCTCCCGGCCGCGAAGGTCGTCGACACGATCGGGGCGGGGGACGCGTTCCTTGCCGGCTTCCTCGCGGCGCGGGTCGCCCCGGCCCTCTCGGGGGAGCAGCCGCACCTCGGCGCCGCTCTCCAGTTCGCGGCCGCGGTCGCCACTGCCCACGTGGAGGCGCCCGGCCTCCGCGGCGTCCCGACGCTGGCGCAGGTCCGCGGCATCCTCAGGCGGCGCCCGCCGGGTTGACCGGGGCACGCGCGCGGCGGCGGAGCCGCCGCAGGCGGGTCGCGAGCGCGTCGTCGAAGGTGCCGTCGAGCCGCCACGCGAGCCGGCTGCGGTCCGCGGCCCGGGCCGCCGCCTCTGCCGCCCGGAGCGCGCCCTCCGGATCCCGAAGGGCGTGCTCGTGGATCTTGGCCACCTCGATCCACGCGCGCGCCGACGCCGCCGGGCCGCCCGTCCGGGCGAGGTCGCCCCACGCCGCGACCGCGGCGTCGACCCGGCCCAGGCGGCGGAGCGTGCGGGCCTGCTCGGCGCGGATCCGATCGCGACTCATCGTCGCCGGCGTGGGGGCGGAGGCGCCGTACGGCCACGCCTCGGACCCGAGCTTCGGTGGCAGCCAGCCGGCGTCGGCCTCCTCGAGGCAGGCCAGCGCGTCCGCGTGGCGCCGCTCCCGGGTGAACGCCCGGGCCAGCGCGACGAGGTCCCCGGCCGGGGCGAACGGGCGCATCCCCGGGTCGGCGTACCGCGTGTCGAGGTGGAGGAGCAGGCGCCCGAGCGACCGGACGTCCTCCGCGTTGTGGGTGACGATCGCGGCGACCGGCTCGGCGGGACCACCGCGCACGAACGCCAGGAACCGGCCGGGGATCTCCCAGCCCGCCACGTCCTCCGGGCGGTGGATCCCGAGCATCTCCCGCTCCACGGTCTGGAGGCGGGCATCGCCGAGGCGGTGGCGAAAGAGCCGGCGCACGTGCGGGAGGAGATCGAGGTGGCCCGCGTGCACCGGCGCCGGGCGCCGCGCCATCCGGTACCGCGTCGTCAGGAGCGGCCAGTCGAACCCGCGCCCGTTGTACGTCACGAGCCAGGCCTCCGGGGGGATGGCCGCCTCGAGAGCGGCCAGCAGCGCCGGCTCGTCGCCGTGGTCCGGGCAGAGCAGCTGGACCTGCCGCAGCCGCTCGCCCTCCCACCAGCCGAGGCCGACGAGGAACGCGAGCGTCCCGGCGCCGCTCCCGAGGCCCGTGGTCTCCGTGTCGAGGCAGACGAGCGGGACGTCGGGCGGCGGCTGGCCCGGCAGCGACGCCAGCCGCTCGCGCTCGAGCGGGACGGCGACGGACGGCGCCTCGACGCGCACGACGTACCCGCCGGCGGACGACTCCACGACGCCGTCGACCGCCGCCGCGAGGCGCTCGGCAAGCTCGGCCGGCCGAGGACGGGTCGCCGGGCGCGGCGACGGTCCGGGCGCCGTGGGCTCCACCGCGGTCTCCGCCCGGATTGCGCGCAGGAGCGCGAGCCGTCTCGCGATCGTCGCCGCGTCGCTCATGCCGAGGCGAGCCTCGCGACCGGCCCCGCGACCTCCGCCCCGAGATCGGCCAGCAGCCGCAGCGTCAGCCGACGGGCGTCGAGGTTCTTCTCCGCGCCGGACGGACGCGGCCCGGTGCAGGATGGACAGCCGTTCTCGCAGCCGCAGGCCGCGACGAGGCCCGCGGCGCCGGCGATCAGGTCGTCGTGCCGGCGCCAGAGACGCTCGGCCATCCCGACGCCGCCCGGGACCGCCTCGTACAGGTAGATCGTCGGCGCGTCCGAGTGCGGCGACCGGACCTGGGTGACGAGGCCGAGGTCCCGCGGGTCGACCATGAGCAGGACGCTCGCGACCGTCTGCATGGCCCGTCCCGCCCCGAGGAGGGCGACGTCGAGCTCCTCGCGTCGCCAGGGCTGCCGGAGGCCGTCCGCGGCGACCCAGTAGGCGGTCGTCTGGAGCTCGATCTCGGGCAGGTCGATCGGACCCCAGCCGACGTTCTCGTCCGTCCCGAACTTCAGCTTCTTGTAGAACGTGACGAGACTCGCGACCATCACCTCGCCGTGCAGGCGGCGACCCCCGGTGACCGGCCCCTCGGCGAAGACGTCGAGGGGCTTGAGGGTCACGGCCCGGTTCGCGTACGTGTAGTGGTCGGCGTCGATGCGGTGGACGTAGGCCTTCCGCTCGCCCCACTCGAGGCGGTCGACGTGGTACTGCGTCGACTCGTGGATGTAGATGGCGTGCTGGTGGACGAGCACCTGGGCGGAGAAGAGGTCGACCTCGCCGAGCACCCGCGGGCGGTCGGGCGTCGTGTCGACGATCACGACGTTCTCGGGAGCCGCCGTCCGGAGCGAGATCTCCGAGGCCGGGAAGTTCTCCGAGCTCCAGTACCAGCGGCCGTCGTCGCCGCGGTGCACCTGCCCCCCCTCGGCGAGGAAGGCGAGCAGGTCGTCCACCGGCCCGGGTCCGAACGTCTCGCCCGGCTCGAACGGCATCTCGAACGCCGCCGCCCGAAGGTGCGCCAGGAGGACGTGGAGGTTGTCCGGATCGACCCGCGCCTCCTCGGGCGTCTGCCCGAGGAGGAACGCCGGGTGGTGGACGACGTACTGGTCGACGGGTGCGGCCGACGCCACCAGGATCGCCACCGAGACGTCGCGGCGTCGCCCGGCGCGCCCGATCTGCTGCCAGGTGCCGGCGATCGACCCCGGGTAGCCGGCCAGGACCGCGACGTCGAGGCGGCCGATGTCGACGCCGAGCTCGAGGGCGTTGGTGCTCACGACCCCGAGGACCTCACCCTCCCGGAGGCCCTGCTCGATCGCACGTCGCTCGGTCGGGAGATAGCCGCCGCGGTAGCCGCGCACCCGCGTCCGCGGCCCGAGGTCCTGGCGCAGCGCCTCCCGCAGCCCCGTGAGCACGATCTCGACGGACGTCCGGGCGCGAGCGAACACGATCGTCTGGCGGCCCGACGCGGATGAACGGCAGCGCCCAGCGCTGGGCGAGCGTCAACGCCGACCCGCGCGCCCCCGACGGAGCGTCGACGACGGGCGGGTCGACGAACAGCACGTGCCGCGTGCCGGCCGGCGCCCCGTTGCGGTCGACGACCGTCGGCGTTCTCCCGGTGAGGGCCGTGGCGAGCTCGCCGGGGTTCGCGATCGTGGCCGAGCAGGTGACGATGACGGGATGCGAGCCGTAGTGGGCGCAGAGGCGGAGGAGGCGGCGCAGGACGTTGGCGACGTGGCTCCCGAACAGGCCGCGGTACGTGTGCAGCTCGTCGACGACGATGACCTGGACCTGCTCGAAGAGCTGGAACCACTTCGTGTGGTGGGGGAGGATCGCCGCATGGAGCATGTCCGGGTTGGTGACGACGACCTGCCCGGCCGTCCGGATCGACGAGCGGATCGGCGTCGGCGTGTCCCCGTCGTAGGTCGCCGTCGCGATGGACAGGTCGGCCGCGCGGGCAAGCTCGCGGAAGGCCGTCACCTGGTCCTCGCCGAGCGCCTTGGTCGGGAACAGCCACAGCGCCCGCGCAGACGGGTCGTCGGCGAGCGCCTGGAGGACCGGCAGCTCGTAGCAGAGGCTCTTGCCCGACGCGGTCGGCGTCACGACGCAGACGTCGCGGCCGGCGCGTACCGCCTCCAGCGCCTCCGCCTGGTGCGTGTAGAGCGACTCGATCCCGCGCGAGACGAGCGCCCCGCGGATCCGCGGGTCGAGCCAGGCGGGGAACGGGGCGGTCTCCGCCTCCCGCGCCGGCTCCACCGCGTGGTGGAGGACGCCGCGGGCGAGCGACGGCTCGGCGAGGATCCGCCCAAGGACCTCGTCCACGGTGGCGGGGGCGTACGTGCGCATGGCTGGCCGCTCCTGTTCGAACAGGCGTTCCAATGTGGTGGCCGAGTCTAGCACTCGCCCGACCGGCCGCGGTGTGCACGCTGCAGGATCGGCGTGCCACCTTGTCCGGCACGCCTCGACGGTTTGACACTCGGTCAGTGCGCAGCTACCCTGCGTCCATGCCGCGTCGCGCAGCCGCCCCCCAGCCCGACATGCAGGATCCCGGGGCCCCCGCCGGCACCGGGTCGCCGGGCCCCACGGAACGCACCCCGACGGCCCCGTCCACCACGCCCGGGGCTCCGTCGCTGGCCGACCTCGGGATCGCGGGCGTCACCCGGCGGCGTGTCGCCTGGGTCGGGCTCGCCGTCCTGGCGGCCTGGATCGTCGTCGGCTTCGCGGGCCAGGCGGCCGAGGCCGCGGACGCGTCCGCCCGCGTGGCGCACGAGGAGGCCCTGACGGCGGACGCCGCGGCCACGACCGCGGCCCTCCGCACCGAGCTGCAGCTGGTCACCCAGGAGCGCTGGTTCCTGCAGGAGGCGCGGGCATACCAGCTCGGCACGCAGAAGGAGCGGCCGTTCGCCCTTGCCCCCGATGCCCCCCCGCTGCCTCCGGACGCGCCGGGCTCGGAGGCGCGGCGCCTGGGCGCGGAGGCGGTGGAGCGCTCGCCGCTGGAGGCCTGGCTCGACGTCCTCTTCGGCCCCGCCCCCGGAACCTGAGGCAACGGAGCCGCGCAGCCGCCCTCGTTGCCGGCTGCGCTACAATCCGGGCCGTGGCAGGGTAGCTCAGCGGCAGAGCAAGCGGCTCATAATCGCTAGGTCACAGGTTCGAATCCTGTCCCTGCTACCACCCTCGACGACTCACGACCGGCGCCGCCGACCGGGGCGCCGGTCGTTTCGCGTCCGGCAATCCGGCAGGCGGCCCTCTTCGTAGGAGAGGCGACGGCCCGGCCGCGCCGGGACCCGCCGACGGGGGCCGAACGCCACCCGCCGTATACTCCCTGCGAAGCCGGGCCTCGGGCGCCGGCTCCGCTGACCCGGAGGCCAGGTTGAACGGCAAGTTCATGCGCAACGGCATCGTGATGCTCGTCCTCGTCGTGGGCACGATGGCGCTGCTGTACACGTTCCTCATGTCGTCGCCGACCGACCAGTCGGTGGCGTACTCGCAGTTCCTGCAGAACGTCCAGGGGGCGAAGGTCAAGATCGTCGAGCAGCAGGACCTGCGGCTGACGGTCACCGACACGGGCGGGGCAACGTACGCCGTGATCGTGCCGGGCGTCGGCTTCACCGACGTCTTCGGCGACATCCGCGAGGCCGCCGAGTCCGGGAACGTCACGCCCAGCTCGATCGAGTTCAAGGGCAAGGAGGCCTCCCAGTCGGGCCAGTGGATCAGCCTCCTGATCGGGGCCCTCCTGCCGGTCCTGCTCATCGGCGGCTTCATCTTCTTCATGATGCGCCAGGCCCAGGGCACGAACAACCAGGCGCTGTCAGCTTCGGCAAGAGCCGGGCCCGGATGTTCCTCGGCAACAAGACCGTCGTCACGTTCGCCGACGTGGCCGGCGTCGACGAGGCGAAGACGGAGCTCCAGGAGGTCGTCGAGTTCCTGAAGTACCCCGAGAAGTTCAACTCGCTCGGCGCGCGCATCCCGCGCGGCGTGCTCCTCGTCGGGCCCGCCGGGCACCGGCAAGACGCTGATGGCGCGGGCCGTCGCCGGCGAGGCCGGCGTGCCGTTCTTCAGCATCTCCGGCTCGGAGTTCGTCGAGATGTTCGTCGGCGTCGGCGCCAGCCGCGTCCGCGACCTGTTCGACCAGGCCAAGCGCAACTCGCCGTGCATCGTCTTCGTCGACGAGATCGACGCGGTCGGCCGCCAGCGTGGCGCCGGCCTCGGCGGCAGCCACGACGAGCGCGAGCAGACCCTCAACCAGATCCTCGTCGAGATGGACGGCTTCGACACGAACACGAACGTGATCGTGGTCGCCGCCACCAACCGCCCCGACGTCCTCGACCCGGCGCTCCTGCGCCCGGGCCGCTTCGACCGCCAGGTCATCCTCGACCGCCCGGACATGAAGGGCCGCGTCGAGATCCTCGAGGTCCACACCAAGGGCAAGCCGCTCGACAAGGCGATCGCCATCGAGGAGATCGCCAGCAGTCGCCCGGCTTCTCCGGCGCCGACCTGGCCAACCTCGTCAACGAGGCGGCGATCCTCGCGGCGCGGCGCAACAAGAAGGTCATCGGCGATGTCGGAGTTCCAGGAGGCCCTGGAGCGGATCGTCGCCGGCCCGGAGCGCAAGTGCCGGGTCATCTCGGACGCCGAGAAGCGATCATCGCCTACCACGAGGGCGGCCACGCCGTCGTCCAGCGGATCCTGCCCGAAGTGCGACCCGGTCAGCAAGGTCACGATCATCAGCCGCGGCATGGCCCTCGGCTACACGATGGCCCTGCCCGCAGGAGGACCGCTACCTCCAGAGCAAGACCGAGTTCGAGGACAAGATCGCCGGCCTGCTCGGCGGCAACGCCGTCGGAGCGGCTCGTCTTCGGCGACACGACGACCGGCGCCAGCAACGACATCGAGAAGGCGACCGACCTCGCCCGCCGGATGGTCACCGAGTTCGGGATGAGCGACAAGCTCGGGCCCGCTGTCGCTTCGGCAAGCGCGACGAGATGGTCTTCCTCGGCCGCGAGATCGGCGAGCAGCGCAACTACTCGCGACGAGGTCGCCAAGCCAGATCGACGAGGAGGTCCGGGCGATCATCGAGCACGGCCTACGACCGGGCGATGGACGTCCTGACCCGCCACCGCGACAAGCTCGACGAGCTCGCCGAGAAGCTGGTCGACGAAGGAGACGGTCGACGCCGAGGAGTTCGAGGCGCTCTTCACGCGACCTGCCGCCGAAGGAGCCGCTCCACGGCGTCGTGCCGAAGCTCGTCCGAGGCCCCGGCCGAGCCGACGGCCCAGCCGGCCTGACCGGCGCCGGGCCTGGCCGGCCGCCACGCAGCCGAAGGGGCGGGCTCGACCCGCCCCTTCGCCGTTCCCGGGACGATAATCCGGGAGACGCACCGACCACGGACCCACGCTGCGGAGGCACCTCGTGACGATCGACCGACGCCGCCCTCGAGTCGCACCTCGACGACCACCGCCGAGCGGCGCCTGGCGCCGCTACGCCGACTTCCTGCGCATCCCCAGCATCTGCGGCGATCCCGGAGCACGCGCCCGACTGCCGGCGCGCGGCCGAGTGGCTCGCCGGCGAGCTGAGCGCCGCCGGCCTCGAGCACGTCGAGGTCGCCGAGACCGGCGGCCACCCGATCGTCTACGCCGACTGGCTCCACGCCGCCGGCGCCCCGACCGTCCTCGTCTACGGCCACTACGACGTCCAGCCCGTCGACCCGCTCGACCTGTGGGAGTCGCCGCCGTTCGAGCCGGTCGTCCGCGACGGCCGGATCCTCGGCCCGCGGCGCGGCCGACGACAAGGGCCAGCGTCCACGATCGCACGTCTGCGGCGGTCGAGGCGCTCCTGGCGACGCCGCGGCGGCCTGCCGGTCAACCTCAAGTTCGTCTTCGAGGGCGAGGAGGAGTCGAGCTCGGTCCACCTCGACGCCTGGCTGGAGGCGAACCGCGAGCGCCTCGCGGCCGACGTCGGCGTGATCAGCGACACCGGGCTTCTTCGAGGGCAACCTGCCGGCGATCACCGTCGGCCTGCGCGGGATCTGACGTACGCCCAGATCGACGTCGTCGGGCGGCCGGTCGACCTCCACTCGGGGTCGTACGGCGGCGTCGTCGAGAACCCGGCCAACGCCCTCGCCGCAGATCATCGCCGCGCTCAAGGGCCCGGACGGCCGGATCCGCGTCCCGGGCTTCTACGACGACGTCGTCGCCCTGTCCGACGCCGACCGCGCGGCCCTCGCCGCGCTGCCGTTCGACGAGGAGGCCTACCGGGCCGCGCTCGGCGTGCCGGCGCTCGTCGGCGAGAGCGGCTACACGACCCTCGAGCGCCGCGGCGCCCGCCCGACCCTCGACGTCAACGGGATCTGGGGCGGCTTCCAGGGCGACGGCAGCAAGACGATCATCCCGGCGCACGCCCACGCCAAGGTGAGCTGCCGCCTCGTCGCGGACCAGGACCCCGAACGGATCTTCGAGCTGCTGCGCGACGTACGTCGCTGCGCGATCGCCCCGCCGGGCGTCCGGGTCGAGCGTCATCGTCGCTCGGCGGCGGCCGGCCCAGCCTGACGCCGATCGACCACCCGGCGACGCAGGCCGCCGCCCGGGCCCTCGAGGCGACGTTCGGCCGGCCGCCGGTCTACATCCGCGAGGGCGGCTCGATCCCGGTCGGCGGCGAGCTTCGAGTCGATCCTCGGCCTGCCGGTCGTCCTGCTGGGCTTCGCCACCGCCCGACGGCAACGCCCACGCGCCCGAACGAGTGGATGGACCTCGCCAACTTCGAGACGGGGATCCGGACGCTCGCCCGATTCTTCGACGAGCTGGCCGCGGGCGGAGTCCTGACCGGCTGGTACTCCGGTAGGGTGTCGGCCGGCGGGGGCGGGTGCTACGATCCCGACACGGGCGCATGCCCCGTCGTCCGCGACGCCAGGGGAGCGAGTGAACGCGTGAGCACCGAGATCGAACAGCCCGCCGTGCGCGGGCCCAAAGCCCAGTGGCGCCTCGACGCCGACACCGGGAGCCTGGCGCCGCGCTCGGCGCTCGACGTCCTCGTCGACCTCAACGACAAGGTCGCCTCCGGCAACCTCGCCGAGTACCAGCCGGTCCCGCTCGGGTTCACCCCGCTCGACAAGACGATCGGCGGCGGCCTGCGGCCGGGCGAGCTCCTGCTCATCGGCGGCGCCCAGGGCACCGGCAAGACGACGATGGCCCTCCAGATGGCCCGCAACGTCGCCTCCGGCGGCCAGGCGAACGTCCTCTACATCTGCTTCGAGCACGACGAGCAGTACCTCCTCAACCGCCTCATCGCCCTGGAGTCGGCGCTCGCCCACCTGCCGCACAAGACGGGCGCGATCAAGATCCAGGACGTCCGCCGGAGATCCTCGGGTCGTGGGTGGCCGACGGCCAGGCGGCCGGCTCGCAGCTGGCCACCAACCCGCGCCTGCGGCCGTCCTCGACCGGATCGCCCGCTACGGCCAGAACCTGTTCCTGATGCGCGGGACGCAGACGGCGAGCACGGTCGACAACATGCGCGACGCTCGTCCAGCTGCACAAGGAGCTGTCCGGCGGTCGCCAGCTCCTCGTCATCGTCGACTACCTCCAGAAGGTCCCGATGATCCCGGAGCCCAACACGGAGACCGAGAAGGTCACCGTCGTCGTCAACGGGCTCAAGGACATCGCGCTCGTCGGAGCAGGTCGGCGATGATCGCCATCGTGGCCGCCGACAAGGAGGGCCTCAAGGCCTCGCGCCTGCGCAACCACCACCTGCGCGGCTCGTCGGCGATCAACTACGAGGCCGACATCATCCTCATCCTCAACGAGAAGTACCACATCGTCGCCAAGGTCAACATCGAGTTCAACCCGTACCAGGCGCAGCGCTTCCGCGACTGGGTGGTCCTCTCGGTCGAGAAGAACCGCGGCGGCCAGGACAACGTCGACCTCGAGTTCGAGAAGCACTTCGAGTTCTCCTGCTTCGACCCGAACGGGCGGACGGTGCAGGAGAAGCTCATCGAGGAACGCCTCTACAACGAGTAGCGCGGCGGCTGATGCGGCGCCATCGCCGCGTTGTCGCCTGCGCGCCTCGCTCACGCACCTTCGGGTGCGCTCGCTCCGGGTGCTCGGCTCCGCCTTGCGCTGACGCCACCTGAGCCGCCGGGCAGGCTTGCGGCTGATGCGGCGCCATCGCGGCGTTGTCGCCTGCGCGCCTCGCTCACGCACCGTCGGGTGCGCTCGCTCCGGATGCTCGGCTTGGGCCGACGAGGGCGCCGGCCCAAGCGGCGCATCGGAGTACGGCCGGTAGTTCGAGCCACGGGCCGAACGGCCCCGGCCCCGAGTTCGGGACCCGGGGGGCCGCAGCGACCGATACGTCGGGTGCTGCGCGGCCCGACTACGGGTCCCGGTGAATGGCGACCCCGTCGATGATGACCTTCTTGCCGGAAGAGCTGACCTTGATCGTGAGGGTCCCCGAGCGGTTGTAGCCGAACGACTTCACCGCGATGAGCCTCTTGGTGACGGTGGTGGCGGAGTAGAGGCTGATCGTCTTGAGGCGGGTGGAGTTCCAGTACACCTTGACCGTGCCGCAGGTGCGGCAGGTCGTGACCAGGAGGGAGATCGAGGCCGCCTTCACTCCGGTCCGGGTGAGCGTCGCCCCGGCGGTGTACGAGCGCAGCCAGGTGGAGCGGTAGTAAGAGGAGCTCGTGCCGGCGGTCCACTTCCCCGAGCGCGTCAGGGAGCGGTCGTCGAGCGGGATCGCGGTGCACGTCTCGGCCGTCCACGGCGAGACGCCGCCGTCGGCGTCCCGGGCCCGGACGCTGAAGCAGTACGTGTAGCCGGGCGAGGCCGGGAACGTCGCGCTCGTGCCGGGGGCCTCCGAGAGCCAGGTCGCCTGCGCGCCGAAGCCCGCGTTCCACTTGGCCCGCCGGTAGCGGACGTCGTAGGAGGTCACCGCGGCGAAGGCGTGCCTGGCGCTCCAGGCGAGCGGGATCGGGGTCGTCGCAAGGCGGGCCGGGAGGGAGGTGATCTTCGCCGTCGGGCTGGGTGTCGCCTGGCCTGAGTCGTTGTTGCCCCAGCAGGCGAGCGTCCCGTCGGTCCCCATGGCGCAGGTGTGACTGCCGCCGGCGCTGACGGCGCTGAACGTCCCGTCCGGCGGCGACGACTGGTCCGATCCGTTCCAGCCCCAGCAGGTGAGCCTGTCGTCGTTCCCGATCGCGCAGGTATGCTCGCTGCCCGCGCTCACCACCTTGAACGTCCCGGCCGGTGGCGTCGCTTCGCCGTAGTCGTCGAGGCCCCAACAGGCGAGGGTGTCATCGTCCCTGATCGCGCAGGTGTGGTCGCCGCCCACGCTCATGGCTTTGAACGTCCCGGCCGGCGGCGTTGCTTCGCCTGATCCGTCGGAGCCCCAGCAGGCGAGCGTCCTGTCGTCCTTGATCGCGCAGATGTGGCCCCAGCCGGTGCCCACGGCGGCGAACGTCCCGGCCATCGACGTCGAGAGGCCGCCCCAGCACAGGAGCCTCCCGTCGGTTCGGATGGCGCAGGTGCTGCCCCAGCCGGCGCTCACCACCTTGAACGTCCCGGCCGGTGGCGTCGCTTCGCCGTAGTCGTCGAGGCCCCAGCAGGCGAGGGTGTCATCGTCCTTGATCGCGCAGGTGTGGTACCCGCCGGCGCTGACGACCTTGAAGGTGCCGGCGGGCGGTGTTGCCTGGCCGTAGTGGTCCCCGCCCCAGCAGGCGAGCGTCCCGTCGGGCCGGATGGCGCATGTGTAATCACTGCCCGCATCCACGGCTAGGACCTGCGTGCCGGTCGGCGTGGCCGGCGCCGGCGGGTTGGCGCCGGCAACCGGGGGTGGCGCCACGGGCAGGACCCCGACGAGCAGGGCGACGACGGCGATGCCGGCCCACCGCCTGGCGCGGGCCGTCAGCTCGGCGCGCATGCCTCGAACCCTCCCGGGACGCAGTCACGCAACGGTCGCGTCGTCGGCTCGGCGTGGTCCCGGCGGCCGTGGTGTGGACCGCGCGTCGTCGCCTGTCGCTGGGAACTTACGAACATGACGAGACGGCGAACAGAGCCGTTCGGCAGGACACCCGGGCCGGGTCAGCGCGCCCACCGCAGAACCCTGTATTCGGCCGGCACCACACCCCTCCGGGATGACGGACACGGTCACGGTGCGGCGTGCCCGCCAACGGCTGCGTGCCGTATCGTTCGGCCATGAGCCTCGATCACCTCGCAGCGTTCCCCGAGACCGTCGAGATCGTCGTCGAGATCCCGCGGGGGACCCGGAACAAGTACGAGTTCGACGAGGAGGCCGGCGTCTTCCGGCTCAACCGGGTCCTCTCCTCGGCCGTCTACTACAACTTCGACTACGGGTTCATCGAGGGGACCCGCGCCGACGACGGCGACCACACCGATGCGCTCCTCGTGATCGACACGCCGACGTTCACCGGCTGCCACGTCTGGGGGCGGGTGATCGGCGGGCTCGAGATGCGCGACGAGATGGGCTTCGACTTCAAGGTGCTCTGCGTGGCCATCGGCGACCCCCACCAGCAGCACATCGAGCGGCTCGACCAGGTCCGGCCCCATCGCCTCGTCGAGATCGAGCACTTCTTCGACACCTACAAGATGCTCGAGAACAAGGCCGTCGAGATGATCGGCTGGCGCGACCGCGACCGGGCCCTGGAGATCCTCCGGTCCGACCGGGAGGCCTGGCGCCGGGAGCAGCCCGACGGGCGCTGACGGGCCGGAGCCCGGGCCGGGACTCGGGCCGGGACTCGGGCCTGGAACCGACGGCCGACCCGGCGGGACCGGCGGGCGCTGGCGCCGCCCCGACCCGGGGCAGCCGGGCGACCTGCGCGTGTTCGTCGCCGTCCCGCTGGGCGACGCGGCCCGGGACGCGGTCCGCGGCCTCGTCGACCGCCTCCGCGCGGACGAGCGCGTCCCCGCCGCCGCTCGCCTGCGGTGGGCGATCTCCGACAACCTGCACCTGACGATGCGTTTCCTCGGCGCGACGCCGCCCGACCGTGTCCCGGACGTCGTCGCGGCGGCCGAGGCGGCCGTGGCCGGGTTCGCCCCCGTCGAGGTCCGCCTCGCGGGCGGCGGCGCCTTTCCGTCGGCCGCGCGACCCCGGGTGATCTGGCTGGGGATCGAGCGCGGCGCGCCGGAGCTGGCCCGGCTCGCGACCCGCCTCGGCGAGGAGCTGGTGGCGCGCGGCTGGGAGGCCGACGATCGCCCGTTCCGGGCCCACCTCACGCTCGGCCGGAGCGACGGCATCGCCGGCGCGGCCGCCGCGGTGGCGGCGCTGGAGGTCGCGGCGCACGACCTCGACGTGGCGTGGACGGCCGACCGCCTCGTCGTCTACCGGAGCGTGCTCGGGCACGGCCCGCCGCAGTACGAGCCCCTCGCCGCGGCCCACCTCGTCGCCGCCGGTTTGCCGGGCGGGCCGCAGCAGGAGTAGCCTCGACCCTCCGGCGCGCCCAGCACGCGCCGGTTCGCGCGCACCCCGATCACGCTCCGATCACATTCCCACTCCCAGGAGGCGACCCGTGGCCAGCGACCGCACGAAATACGTCCTCGACGAGGACCGCATCCCGCGGGCCTGGTACAACATCGTCGCCGACCTTCCCGTCCCGCCGCCGGCCGTCCTGCATCCGGGCACCGGCCAGCCGATCGGGCCGGCCGACCTCGCGCCGCTCTTCCCGATGGCGCTCATCGGCCAGGAGGTCAGCGCCGAGCGCGAGATCGAGATCCCGGATCCCGTCCGCGACGCCTACCGCCTCTACCGGCCGAGCCCGCTCTACCGGGCCCGCCGCCTCGAGAAGGCGCTCGACACCCCCGCCCACATCTACTACAAGTACGAGGGCGTGAGCCCGGGCGGCAGCCACAAGCCCAACACCGCGATCGCGCAGGCCTTCTACAACCACGAGGAAGGCGTCCGGCGGCTCGCGACCGAGACCGGGGCGGGCCAGTGGGGCACCTCGCTCGCGATCGCCGGGGCGCTCTTCGGCCTCGAGGTCAAGGTCTACATGGTCCGGGCCAGCTACGACCAGAAGCCGTACCGCCGGATGCTCATGGAGACGTACGGCGCCGAGGTCGTCGCCAGCCCGTCGCCGACGACCGCCTACGGCCGCTCCGTCCTCGAGGCGACGCCGGCCAACCCCGGGTCGCTCGGGATCGCGATCAGTGAGGCGGTCGAGGACGCGGCGTCGCGCGACGACACGAAGTACTCCCTCGGGTCGGTGCTCAACCACGTCCTGCTCCACCAGACGGTGATCGGCCAGGAGGCACTCCTCCAGCTGGAGATGGCCGGGGAGAAGCCCGACATCCTCATCGGCTGCGTCGGCGGGGGGAGCAACTTCGCCGGCCTGGCCTTCCCGTTCGTCGGGCAGATGCTCCGCGGCGAGGCGACCTACCGGGTCATCGCTGCCGAGCCGCAGGCGACGCCGTCACTGACCCGCGGCGTCTACGCCTACGACTTCGGGGACACCGCGAAGCTGACGCCGATGGTGAAGATGTACACCCTCGGCCACGACTTCATCCCGGAGCCGATCCACGCGGGCGGGCTGCGGTATCACGGCATGGCGCCGCTTGTGAGCCTCCTCCTCGAACGCGGCATCATCGAGGCGCGCGCCGTGCACCAGAACCCGACGTTTGCGGCCGGCGTCCAGTTCGCCCGGACCGAGGGGATCCTCCCGGCGCCCGAGTCGAACCACGCGATCGCCGTCGCGATCGACGAGGCGCTCGTGGCCAAGGCAGAGGGCGTCGAGCGGGTGATCCTGTTCAACCTGTCCGGCCACGGCCACTTCGACCTCTCGGCGTACGAGCGGTACCTCGAGGGTGCGCTCGAGGATCTCGAGTACTCGGCCGACCAGGTGGCCGAGGCGCTCGCCGCGCTCCCGACCGTCGGCTGACGGCCGGCCCACCGGACCCGTCGTGCGCATCGCGATCCTCGGCCTCGGCCTGATCGGCGGCTCGATCGCCCGCGCCGTCCGCCCCTACGGGTGGCCCGTCGTCGCCTGGACGCCGTCCGGCGAGGGGCCGCGCCGGGCGCTGGCCGCCGGCCTCGTCGACGCCGCAGCCGCGTCGATCGCGGACGCGGTCGCCGGGGCGGACCTCGTGGTCCTCGCCGCACCCGCCACGGCCTGCCTCGACCTGCTCGACGAGCTGGCCGGTCCGGCCCGGGCCGCGGTCCTGCCCCGACGCCGTCGTGACCGACGTCGCGAGCACGAAGGCCCTCCTCGTGGAGCGGGCCACCGCCCTCGGCCTCCGGTTCGTGGGCGGCCACCCGATGGCCGGCAAGGAGACGAGCGGCTTCGGCGCCGCGGACGCAACGCTCTTCCAGGGCAGGCCGTGGGTCGTCGTGGCTCCCGCCGACGATGAGCCGGCGGCGCGCCGCGTCGAGATGCTCGCGGCCGCCTGCGGCGCACGCCCGGTGCGGATGGGGGCGGTCGAGCACGATGCCGCAGTCGCCGCGATCAGCCATCTGCCGCTCGTCCTCGCCGCCGCGCTCGTGGAGGCGGTCGCCGGCGGTCCGGGCGAGCCCGCGGCGCCGGGCTGGGAGATCGCCGCGGGCCTCGCGGCCAGCGGCTGGGCGAGCGCGACCAGGCTGGCCCGCGGCGACCCGGCGATGGGCGCGGCGATCGCGGCGACGAACGCCGGGCCGCTGGCCTCCCGGCTGCGCGACGTGCGGGCCCGGCTCGACGCCTGGATCGCGCTCCTCGACGGCCGGGCGCCGACGGACCCGGACGAGGCGACCCTGCGCGCTCCGGCTGGAGTCGGCCCGGGCGCGGCTGGCCGACGCGGGCCGGGAGACCGGCGCACGCGACCGCCGGCCCGGCCGTGGACGACGCGTGACCGAGGAGCTCGTCCTCGTCGTGCCCCGGGAGCGGGTGATCGGCGGATCGGGCTGGCGCGGCGTGCTGAGCCCCGGCGCCGAGCCGTACCTCGACGCGATCGCCGAGGCGGGCCGGTTCGAGCCGCGGGCGGCGATGGAGCGCGACCCACGCTTCAAGCAGGTGATCCCGTACCTCGTCCTTCGCGACGGCGGTCGCACCTTCCTCATGCGCCGCACCCGAGCCGGCGGGGACGTCCGCCTCCACGACCGGTTCTCGATCGGCGTCGGCGGACACCTCAACCCCGGCGACGTGGACCTCGCCGGCGGCCTCGCCCGCGAGTGGAGCGAGGAGCTCGACGCCGCCTTCGTCCCCGAGTTCCGGCTGCTCGGCCTCCTCAACGACGACGAGACGGAGGTCGGCCGGGTGCACCTCGGCGTCGTCTACGTGGCCGAGGCCGCCGGCCGCCCGGTCGGCGTGCGCGAGACCGACAAGCTCGAGGGCCGGTTCGCAGAGCCGGCGACGCTCCTTGCCGTCTACGACCGGATGGAGACCTGGAGCCAGCTCGTCTTCGACTTCGTGAGCGGCCGGGTACCCGGCGTGCAGGGTGGGCGGCCGGGCGCCGGCGAAGAGGCGCCGCACGGGTCCTGAGCGGAGGGGCTCGCCGGCGGTTCCTGGCGTCGCGATCGCCGGCCGGTGCGATACTGGGGGCAGGAGCACGCGACCGATGAAGCGACGACTGGTCACCATCCTCCGCCTCCTCCCGCTCGTGTCCCTCGGGCTCGGGACGCTCGGGCTCGCGCTCGGGGCGGTCGGGCCGACCCGCGCGGCCGACGGCGAGCGCGAGGCCTGGGTCCTGCCCACGACCGGCGTCGTCGACCCGATCATGGCCGGCTACCTCGAGGAGGCGGTGGCGAAGGCGGCCGCGGATGGCGCCGAGGTCGTCGTCGTGAAGCTCAACACGCCCGGCGGCAGCCTCGACGCGACGCAGCGCATCACGAGCGCGCTCCTCGAGGCCGAGGTGCCGGTGATCGTCTGGGTTGCGCCGGCGGGCGGGCGGGCGGCCAGCGCCGGCACGTTCATCACGCTCGCCGCCCACCTCTCCTGGATGGCCCCCGCCACGAACATCGGGGCGGCGAGCCCGATCTCGAGCAGCGGCGAGGACATCGAGGGGACGCTCGGCGACAAGGTGATGAACGACGCGATCGCCAACATCACCGCGATCGCGGAGGCTCGCGGGCGGCCCGTCGACTGGGCCGTCTCCACCGTGAAGGACGCGACGAGCTACACCGCGGCCGAGGCCGTGGCGGCGGGGGCGGTCGACGGGATCGCCGCGACGATCGAGGAGGTCCTCGCCGCCGCCGACGGGCGGACGGTGGCGCTCGCCGACGGCACCGAGGTCGTGCTGGCGACGGCCGAGGCGACGCCGGTCGAGGTCCCGATGAACCCGTTCCAGGGCTTCCTCCACATCCTTGCCGACCCCAACATCGCCTTCATCCTCTTCACGATCGGGTTCTACGGCCTCATCTTCGAGCTCCAGAGCCCGAACTTCGTGACCGGGATCCTCGGGGCGATCGCCCTCCTGCTCGCCTTCATCGGCTTCGGGAGCCTGCCCCTCAACGTCGGCGGGCTCCTCCTCATCGTCCTCGGCGTCGTGCTGCTCCTGCTCGAGACCCAGGTGGCGAGCCACGGGTTGCTGGCGATCGGGGCGGCCGTCAGCGTCGCCCTGGGCGCGGCCGCCCTGTACACGGCGCCGGGGAACCCGGCGGCGCCGGACGTCGCGGTCGCCCTGCCGGTCATCGCCGCCGTGGTGATCACGACCGCGGCGATCGGCGCCCTCGTGGCGGTCGTCGCCTTCCGCTCGCGGCACGCCCCCCAGAGCCCGGTCCTCGTGGGCTCGCTGCGGGTCGTCGGCGAGGTCGGCAAGGTTGCCCGGCCGATCGACCCGGTGGGCTCGGTCCTCGCGATCGGCGAGGAGTGGACCGCCCGCAGCACCGACGGGGGCTCGATCCCGCGGGGAGCGGCCGTCCGCGTCGTGCGCCAGGACGGCCTCACCCTCTACGTCGAGCCCGTTCTCGCGGGCGCCTGACGCGCGAGCGCCGACCCCGC
Source organism: uncultured Chloroflexia bacterium (assembly GCA_963736545.1). GTDB lineage: Bacteria > Chloroflexota > Limnocylindria > Limnocylindrales > CSP1-4 > CTSoil-043. Next base: position 715,435 of record CAVTPA010000001.1, on the reverse strand, counting down.
CCGGCGTATGCTGGTGGCAATCCGGATCTGAAGAAGGAGCGGGCCCGTGGACTTCATCTACCCGATCGTCGGCCTGATCGTCCTCCTCGTCATCGTCCTGGCGTTCCTGTACCTGTCGGTCCGGGTCGTGCAGCAGTACGAGCGGATGGTCGTCTTCCGCCTCGGTCGGACGGACGACCGGCTGGTGAAGGACCCCGGCCTGCGATTCCTGATCCCGATCGTCGATCGTCCCGTCAAGGTCGATATCCGCGAGCAGTTCATCGAGGTCCCCAGCCAGACCACGATCACGAAGGACAACGCGCCGATCAACGTCGACTTCCTCATCTACTGGCGGATCGTCGACCCGCTCAAGAGCCTCGTGAACGTCGCCTACTTCGCCGGGGCCCTGCAGGGCGTGGCCACGACGACGCTCCGCGCCGTCATCGGCGACATCCTCCTCGACGAGGTCCTGTCGCGCCGCGAGCAGATCAACGAGGTCCTCCGGACGAAGCTCGACGAGGTCACCGAGCGCTGGGGTGGCAAGGTGACGACCGTCGAGATCCGCGAGATCACGCCGCCGCGCGACGTCCAGGACGCCATGAACCGGCAGCTCTCCGCCGAGCGGACCCGCCGTGCCGTCATCACGGAGTCGGAGGGCCGCCGCCAGTCCGAGATCAACATCGCCGAGGGCGCGAAGCAGGCGGCGATCCTCAACGCCGAGGGCGACCGCCAGTCGCAGATCCTCCGCGCCGAGGGCACTCGCCAATCGCAGATCCTCAACGCGGAGGGCTTCTCGCAGGCCCTCGAGCGGATCTACGCGGCCGCGTCGACGATCGACCAGAAGACGATGCTCCTGCAGTACCTCGAGGCGCTGAAGGCGATCGGGGCGAGCCCGTCGACGACGTACATCATCCCGGCCGAGTTCACCCAGCTCGTCGGCCCGCTGACCGCGGGGCTCGGCGCGGCGATGGGAGCCATCTCGAGCGGCTCGTCGGAGGGCGAGCAGCCGGGAACCTGACCGGGCAACCGTAGTACGACCGGGCGGGGCCCCACGCGGGGCCTCGTCCGCTACCATCCATCGCGATCGGGGGCGCTCGCACGCCGGTCCCGGTCGAGCGAGAGAGGTCCGGATGGCCGCGAAGATCCTCGTCGTCGACGACGACCCCAACGTCCAGCGCCTGCTGGGCTACACGCTCAAGCAGGAAGGCTACGAGGTCGTCCTGGCCTCGGATGGCGCCGAGGGCTTCCGCCTGTGGAACGAGGAGGTCCCCGCCCTCGTCCTCCTCGACGTCATGCTCCCCAAGCTCGACGGCTACCAGGTCGCCGCGAAGATCCGGTCGGAAGAGGGGACGACGTCCCACGTCCCGATCATCATGCTGACCGCCGAGGCGGAGGTCGAGCAGAAGATCCGTGGCCTCCGCGCCGGCGCCGACGACTACCTGGTCAAGCCCTTCCACCCGGCCGAGCTCCTCGCCCGGATCCGGAGCCTGCTCGCGCGGTTCGCCCCCAAGGACGTGACCCTCGGCCACCCGCCGCTCGGTCGGGTGCTCGCCTTCTACGGGGCAAAGGGGGGCGTCGGGACGACGACGATCGCGATCAACGTGGCGATCGCCCTCCAGAAGGAGCTCGGCCGGAGCGTCTGCCTGGTCGACGCCAACCTCCAGTTCGGCGACCACCGCGTGTTCATGGACCTGGGTCTCGACCGGAAGAGCATCGTCGACGTGGCGAGCGCTCCCTCGATCGACGCCGAGCTGCTGCGGGGGATCCTCGTCGCCCACGAGTCGGAGGTGGATCTCCTCCTTGCGCCGCCCTCGCCGGAGATGGCGGAGCTCGTCACGAAGGAGCACGTCGCCCACACGATCGAGGCCCTGCGCGGCATGTACGACTACGTGGTCGTCGACGTCGACAAGCGCCTCGACGACCTCAACCTCGGGGTCTTCGATTCCGCCGAGTTCCTGTTCGTCGTCCTGACCGCCGACCTCTCCTGCCTCAAGAACGTGCGGCTGGTCCTCGAGACCCTCGGCCACATCGGGTACGCGAACGACCGCATCAAGCTCCTGCTCAACCGCTCGAACGCCTTCACCGGGATCAACGCGAAGACGGCCGAGGGAGCCCTCAAGCGGCCGATCGACCTCCAGGTCCTCAACGAGTACCGGGGGGCGATCAGCGCGCTCAACTCGGGAGCGCCGGTCATGCTCACGAAGGGGGATTCGGCGCTCGGGCGGTCGCTCCACGACGTGGCCCGCGTCATCGACAAGGCCGCCGGGGCGGTCGGGGCGACGGCGCCCTCGCGGTGACCCGGCGTCCGAGGAGCGGCGCCTCGAGCGCCGGTGCCGCCGGCGCGGCGGTAAGCGGGCGATAAGCGACCGGTGATTGCCCGGTGAGCGGGCCCCGGTACGGTCCGGGCCATGCTCGCCAGCGTCCTTGCCGCAACGCTCCACGGCCTCGACGGCCGGCCCGTCCGGGTCGAGGTCGACGTCGCGCCCGGGCTCCCGGGGTTCACGATCGTCGGCCTCGCCGACGCCGCCCTGCGCGAGGCCCGCGAGCGGGTCCGCGGCGCGCTCCGCAACAGCGGGTTCGTGCATCCGCCGCGGCGGATCACCGTCAACCTCGCCCCGGCCGACGTCCCCAAGGCCGGCTCGGCGCTCGACCTGGGGATCGCGATCGCCGTCCTCGTCGGCTCGGAGCAGGTCCGGCCGAAGGGCCGCTGGGCGCTGCTCGGCGAGCTCGGTCTCGGCGGCGAGGTCCGACCGGTGCCCGGCCTCCTGCCGATGGTCGCGGCGCTTGCCCGGCGCGGGGCCGGGCAGGTTGTCGTCCCGGCGGACGCCGTCGCCGAGGCGCGTCTCGTGCCCGGCATCGCCGTCGTGGGCGTCGCGACGCTGGCCGAGGCCGCGGACGTCCTGCGCGGCCGTCGCGTCGGCGGCCACCGGCCCGGGAGCCGCGCCGAGCTCGTTCCCGACGAGGCGGAGTCCGCGGCCGCCACGCCGGCCCAGGAAGCAGGCCCCGACCTCGCCGACGTGCGCGGGCTGCTGGAGGCCCGGCGCGCGCTCGAGATCGCGCTCGCCGGCGGCCACGGGCTCGTCCTCGTCGGGCCGCCGGGCTCGGGAAAGACGATGCTGGCCTCGACGATCCCGGCGCTCCTCCCGCCGCTCGACGACGACGAGGCCCGCGAAGCGACGATCGTGGCCTCGGTCGCCGGCGTGCCGGTCCGCGGCCTTGTCCGGCGCCGGCCGTTCCGGGCACCGCATCACACCGCCTCGTACGCGGCCCTCGTCGGCGGGGGCCCGCGGCTCGCGCCCGGGGAGGTCACCCTCGCCCACACCGGCGTCCTGTTCCTCGACGAGCTCCCGGAGTTCGACCGGGCGTCGCTCGAGGCGCTGCGCCAGCCGATGGAGGACGGCTGGGTCGCGGTCTCGCGGGTGGGACGGGCGGTCTCGTTCCCGGCCCGGTTCCAGCTCGTCGCGGCGATGAACCCCTGCCCGTGCGGCTGGGACGGGGATCCGTCCGGTCGCTGCCGCTGCGGACGGACGATCGCCGAGCGCTACCGCGGCAGGATCTCCGGCCCCCTCCGGGACCGGGTCGACCTGTGGGTCCCGGTGCCCCGCCTCGCCCCGGCGGAGCTCCTGCGGGCCGGCGACCCGGAGGCGTCGCGGGTCGTCGCCGCGCGCATCCGCGTCGGCCGGTCGCTCCAGGTCGAGGCACGCGCGCGCCTCAACGCCCGCCTCGCCGGCCGGGCGCTGCGCAGCGCGGCGGCAATGGACCAGCGCGCCGAGCGGCGGGCGATCGCCCTCGCCGACGCCGCGGCGATGACCGCGCGGTCGACGGAGCGGCTCGTCCGCGTCGCTCGCACGATCGCCGATCTCGCAGGGTCGTCGCGCGTGCTGCCGGAGCATCTCGAGGAAGCTGCGCGCTATCGCCCGCCCACGGCCGAGCGGCCGGTCGCCATGCCCGGGGTGGCCTGACATGCTCGGCGTGGGCCGCGGGGGCCCGCTCGGGCCGGCGGCGCGCGCCGAAGGGAGCCGTGCCGCTCACGACGGCGGGACGGCGACGCCCACCGGCAGCGGGCCGCGGCCGTCCCGGGTCGCTCGCGGCAACCGTCCGGTGCCCGCGGCGCCGCGGCTGGCGGAGCGGGACGCGTGGACCGCGCTGGCCGCCGTGGACGGTCTCGGTCCGGTGACGTTCGGCGCGCTGCTCGGCGCGTTCGGCAGCGCCCGCCGCACGCTCGTGGTGGCTGCGACCCGGCGCGGAGCGGCGCGTCTCGTGGCGGCTGCCGCCGCAGCCGGGCTGCGGATGCCGGGCGACGTCGCGGACCGCGTTGCCGGGGCAGCCGCGGGCTGGCCGGCCGTCGCCGCACGGTTGGCCGCGGCCGATGTCGTCGCGATCACCGCGGAGGACGAGGCATACCCGGGGCGCCTCGCGGCGATCGAGCTGCCGCCGCCCGTCCTGTTCGTGCGAGGCGATGTCGATGCGCTGAGCGCGCCGCGAGTCGTCGCGGTCGTGGGCACCCGGCGGCCGACCGACGACGGCCGGCGCGCGGCCGCGAGCATCGGGGGCACGCTCGCGGCCGCCGATGCCGTCGTGGTCTCGGGGCTTGCCGTGGGCATCGACGGCGCCGCCCACGCGGGTGCGGTGGCCGCCGGCGGCCGTTCGGTCGCGGTCCTCGGCAGCGGCCACGCCCGCCTGTACCCCGCCGTCCACGGGCCGCTGGCCGACGAGATCGTGCGGACCGGCGGCGCGGTCGTATCCGAGCTGCCGCCCGATGCCGGCCCCACGGCCGCCGGGTTTCCCCGCCGCAACCGGATCGTCGCGGGCCTCGCCGAGGCGACGGTCGTCGTCGAGGCCGGCGAGCGAAGCGGCGCGCTGATCACCGCGAGCTGGGCCCTCGAGCAGGGGCGGGCCGTCTTCGTCGTCCCGGGCCCCCTCGGCCGACCGCAGAGCGTCGGCTGCAACCGGCTGCTGCGAACGGCGGCCGACGTGACCCGGATCGTCGCCGGGGCGGACGAGCTGCTCGAGGACCTCGGGTACGCCGTGGAGCTGCCGGTCCGGACGATCCGTCGCGACCGCGGCACGTCGACGCCGGCGGATGCCGGGGCGATCGTCGCCCGCCTGGCGCCCGCGGAGGCGTCGACGGTCGTCGACCTGCTCGGCGGACCGAGAACGGCCGACGACATCGCGGCGGCCAGCGACCTCGCCCCGGCGACCGTGCTCGCCGTGCTGACGCGGCTGGAGGAGGAGGGGCTCGTGCGCGGCGTGTTCGGCCGCTACCACCTCGCCGGCCCGCTCGCCGCCGCGCGCCTGGCGAGCCCGTCGGGGTCGGCCGGCCCAGCGCGTCGAACGGCCGACGGGCGACGGGTCGACCCGTGACGATCGTCCCGTGGCGCCCCGCCGACGCGGCTGGTAGCGTCGCTCGTCGTGATCAGGAACGCCGTCCTCCACCTGCTCAACGAGCAGCCGATGCTCGCGGACCTGCCCGCCGAGCCCACGCCGCGCGACGTCGCGCTGCTCTGCACGAACCTCCGGACGGTCGACGGCAAGCGCCCGTTCTTCGTCGACAGCAGCGCCTCGCTCTTCATCTTCCCGCTCACGCAGCTCCGCTTCGTCGAGGTCCCGGCGTCGTCGTTGAGCGATGCGGGCGCCCCCGCGGCAAGGAGCGAGGAGACACCCGCCCCGAGCATGGGCTCGAGCCTGCCGGCGACCGTGCCGCCCGACGCCGCGCCGCCCGACTCGGACGACCTCGAGCTCGACGAGGACCTGCTGCGCCGCGTCCGCGAGCTCTGACCGGCCGCGCGCCGAGTCGCCCCGGCGGCGGCATGCCGGCCCGTCGCCCGCGTGCGAGCGCACGCGGCGGCGAAGCCGCACGTCGCCGGATCGCCGGATCGCGGTGCTAGACTCGCTCGCCATGGGTCGAAATCTGGTGGTCGTCGAGTCGCCGGCGAAGGCGAAGACGATCGAGCGCTACCTTGGTCCCGGCTACGCCGTGCTGGCGTCGTACGGCCACGTCCGCGACCTCCCGGAGAACCCCGGCAAGGGCAAGTTCGGCGTCGACGTCGATCACGACTTCGCCCCCGAGTACGTCATCCCCGACGAGCGGACGCGCCGCCACGTCGCCGCCATCGAGCGCGCCGCGAAGTCCGCGGACCGGGTCTTCCTCGCGACCGACCTCGACCGCGAGGGCGAGGCGATCGCCTGGCACGTCGCCGAGGCTGCCGGGCTGCCGGCCGAGAAGACCGTACGGGTGACGTTCAACGAGATCACCGAGGCGGCCATCCGCGACGCGTTCGCCGACCCGCGCCAGATCAACCGCGACCTCGTCGACGCCCAGCAGGCCCGCCGGATCGTCGACCGTCTCGTCGGCTACACCCTCAGCCCCATCCTCGCCCGCAAGGTGCGCGCGGGCCTCTCCGCCGGCCGCGTCCAGTCCGTCGCCGTCCGGCTCGTGGTCGAGCGCGAGCGCGAGATCCGGGCGTTCGCCGCCGCGCGAGTACTGGACGATCGCGGCGACGCTCGTGGCCCCGGATGGGTCGCCGTTCGACGCCGACCTCGTCCGGATCGACGACGAGAAGCCCGAGATCGCCGACGCGGCCACGGCCGAGGAGCACGTCGCGGCCCTCGTCGCGAGCCGGCCAGTCGTCGCCGACGTCGCGACGAAGCGAAGCAAGCGGAGCCCCGCGCCGCCGTTCACCACCTCGACGCTCCAGCAGGAGGCGAGCCGCAAGCTCGGCTTCAGCCCGAAGCGCACGATGTCGGTCGCGCAGCGGCTGTACGAGGGCGTGGAGACGCCCGAGGGCCAGGTGGGGCTCATCACGTACATGCGGACCGACTCCGTCGCGATGGCCGGGCAGGCGCTCGGCGAGGCGCGAGAGGTCATCGCCCGCCGCTTCGGCGCCGAGTACACGATGCCGAAGGGGCGCCAGTTCAAGACGAAGTCGCGGAGCGCCCAGGAGGCTCACGAGGCGATCCGGCCCGACCTCGTTCGCCCGCGACCCGGAGGCGCGTCGCCGGTCATCTCGGGCGTGACGAGGCGCGCCTCTACCGCCTCATCTGGCAGCGCGCGATCGCCAGCCAGATGAAGGAGAAGGAGCTCGAGACGACGACGGTCGACCTGGCCGCCGGGCGCTACGTCCTGCGGGCGACCGCGACCCGAACGCTGTTCGACGGCTTCGCCGCGGTCTACACGGAAGGTCGCGACGACGGCGAGGACGAGACCGAGCGGTCGCTGCCGCCCCTCCGCCCGGGGGACGAGACCGAGGTGGCGGCGGTGACGCCGACGCAGCACTTCACCGAGCCGCCGCCGCGGTTCACCGAGGCGAGCCTCGTGAAGGCGCTCGAGGAGAACGGGATCGGGAGGCCGTCGACGTACGCCGCCACGATCTCGACGATCGTCGACCGCGGCTACGTCGTCGTCCGCGAGCGGCGCCTCCACCCGGAGGCGGTCGCCGAGGTCGTGACCGACCTCCTCGTCGACAACGTCGGGGAGTACGTGGACCTCGCCTTCACGGCCCGGATGGAGGAGGGCCTCGACGAGGTCGCGCGCGGCGAGCGGCCCTGGGTCCCGCTCCTGCGCGACTTCTATGCCCGGCTCCGCGAGTCGGTCGGCGCCTGGCCGCAGGGGCGGCCGACGTGGCCGACCGACGAGGTCTGCTCGCTCGGCCATCCGATGGTGATCCGGTTCGGGAAGAACGGGCGGTTCCTCGCCTGCTCGCTGTTCCCGGAGCACAAGGAGTCGCGGCCGCTGCCCGGCGAGGAGCCGGAGACGTCGGCGCTCGCCGGGGTGGGGGAGACGTGCCCGGAGTGCGGCGAGGCGGACGGCGGCGAGCTCGTCGCCAAGCGCGGCCGCTTCGGTCCGTTCGTCGGCTGCAACCGCTACCCGGACTGCCGCTACATCCGCAAGGACGGCCCGCCGCCGCCCGACCCGCTCGCCGTTCGAGGCCCCGTGCCCGACGTGCGGAGACGGCCACCTCGTGGCCCGGCGGGCGCGGCGCACCGGGTCCGTCTTCTGGGGCTGCTCGCGCTACCCGAAGTGCGACTACACGACGTCCCGCGAGCCACTCGGGCCGGTCCACGACGCGGACGATGGCCTCCTCGCCCGGGCCGACGACGAGACGGCCCTCTGCCTCCGGCTGTGGCGCCTCGGTGCCGCTCGCCGGCGAGTCGCTGGAGCCCGGGCGCCGGATCGCCGGCGGCGAGCCGAACCCGGCGGCCCTCGCCCGACCCTCGGCGAAACGCGGCGGGCGGGCCCGCACGGCGCCGGCCGGACGGACGAAGCGCAGCGTCGACGAAGCGGACGGGGACAGCGCGGCCGACGTGAACGGCGACGAGGCCCTCGAGCGCTACCTCGGGGGACTCGCCGCCCGCGACGCCTCGCCGCACACGCGGCGGTCGTACGCGACGGCCCTCGCCGCCTACCTGCGCGTGGCTCGACGACCGCGGTGTCGACTGGCGCGCCGCCGGAGCGTTCCGTGCTGCGGTCGTACCTCGCGGAGCTGACCGACGGGCATGCCCGGACCACGGTCGCCCAGCGGCTCGCCGCGATCCGCTCGTTCTACCGCTGGGCCGGTCGCGCGGGGCTCGTCGCCGGCGACCCGTGGGCAGCGCTCGCCACGCCCCGTCGGCCGCGCCGCCTGCCCGCGGTCCTGACCCCGGCCGAGGTCGAGCGCCTCCTCGAGCCGCGGCGGTTGAGAGCCGGCTGCCGGCCGGGCAGCGCACGGCTCCGGCGACGATGCCGGCGCAGGCGCCGCGCAGGCGCGACGCAGGGCCGCGCGATGCCGCCGGTGGCGAGCCGGGCTGCCGGCCGGGCGCCGTCACGCGCTCGCCCTCCGCGACGTCGCCCTCGTCGAGACGGCCTACGCCGCCGGCCTCCGGATCTCCGAGCTCGCCGGGGCGCCGGCTCGGTTCCGTCGACCTCGGGCGAGGCGAGATGCGCGTGGCCGGCAAGGGGCGCAAGGAGCGGATCGGGCTGCTCGGCCGGCCGGCGCGGGCGGCGCTCGCCGCGTACCTCGCGGACGGCCGCCCGCTGCTCGTGGCGCGACGAGCGTCGGGCCGACCGTCGGACGCGCTCTTCCTGAACCACCGCGGCGACGCCGCTCGGTGTCCGCGGGATCCGCTTCCGGCTCGACGCGCCTTCCGGCGGGCCGGGCTCCCCGAGGGACGCGTCCCCGCACACCCTCCGCCACTCGCTTCGCGACCCACCTCCTCGACGGCGGCGCCGACCTGCGCGTCGTCCAGGAGCTCCTCGGCCACGCCGACCTGGCGACGACGCAGGTCTACACGCACGTCTCCCCGGCCCGCCTCCGGAGCGTCTACCGGCGGCGCCCATCCGCGCGCCGCGCGGCGCGGAGCCCGCGCGTGAGCGGCGCCGCGCGCGATCTCGCCCGAGCCGGGCTGATCGTCACCGGGGCCTTCCTCGTCTCGCGGATCCTCGGCTGGATCCGGGTCGTCGTCATCGCCGCGAGCCTCGGGATCGGTCGCGAGCTCGACATCTACACCGCGGCATTCCGCCTCCCGGACCTCATCTTCCAGCTCGTGGCGGCGGGCGCGCTCGCCTCGGCGGTGATCCCGACGATCGCCGTCGCTCGTCGAGACGGGCGACCGGCCGCGCGCCTGGCGGGTCGTCTCGACGATCGCGAACCTGATGCTCGTCGTCCTCGCCGTCCTCGCGGCCGTCACCTTCGTCGCCGCGCCGGCTCTCGTCCCGCTCGTGGCCCCGGGCTTCGACGCCGAGGAGACCGAGGCCCTCGTCGACCTGACCCGGATCATGCTCCTCAGCCCGATCTTCCTCGCCGTGTCGGCCGGTCGCGACGAGCGTCCTCAACTCGGCCGGTCGGTTCGCCGCCTCGGTCGTCGCGCCGATCGTCTACAACCTCGTGATCATCGGGGCGGCGATCTTCCTCGTGCCGTCGTTCGGGCTCGACGGCCTCGCCTGGGGAACCGTCGTCGCGGCGCGCCGCGACCGTCCTCGTCCAGCTGGGGCCGGTGTTCCGGCGGGTCGGGTTCACGTACACGCCGCGGATCGACCTCGGGCGACGCAGAGGCCCGCCGGACGCTCGTCCTCCTCGGTCCCCGCGCGCTCGGCCTCGCCGGCAGCCAGCTGACCCTGCTCGTGCTCACCAGCCTCGGCTCGACGCTCGCCCCCGGCGCGATCGGCGCGTTCGGGCTGGCGTTCGTCATCTTCCAGATCCCCCTCGGCATCGATCGCGTACCCTCTGGGCATCGTCGCCCTTCCGACGCTCTCGCAGCGCGTTGCGTCGGGCCGGATCGACGAGTACGTGGCGCTCGTGACGCGGGCGCTGCGCCTGCTGGGGTTCACGATGCTCCCGGTCGCGTGCATCGCCGCCGGCGTCGCGCTCCAGGTCGTCGACCTCGTCATCGACTTCGGGCGGGTGGAGGAGACCGGCATCGCGCTCACGGGCGCGGCGTTCCTCGGGCTCCTTGCCGCGCTGCCGACGGAGGCCATGATCATCGTCCTCTCCCGGGCGTTCTTCGCGGCTCGCAACACGTGGATCCCGGTCGCCGCCGCCCTCGTCGGCCGTCGGCGTCGCGATCGCGGCGGCGCTTGCCCTCGTCGACCCCCTCGGCATCGTCGGCCTCGCCCTCGCCCTCGTCGCCGCGAGCTGGGTCGAGGCGTTCCTGCTGCTCGTCGCGTTCCGTCACCGCCACGCCGACTTCGGCCTCGTCCGCCTCGCCCGGGCTCATGCCTGGTACCTGGCCGCGGCGGTCGCCGCCGGCCTCGTGGCCGACCGGGCCTACGACGTGCTGGCGCCGGCCCTCGGCCCGGATCCCGGCCCGCTGGCGGCGGCGCTCGCCCTGGCCGGGGCCGGCATCGTCGGCCTTGCCGTGTACGTCGGCCTTGCCGCGCTCCTCCGCGATCCCGGAGCTCGGCGTGACGATCGACCTGGTCCGCTCGGGCCTCGCCCGGAGGCGCACGTGACCGGACCCGGGCGCGAGCGCGATGGCGGCCCGGTCGGCGACCGAGCCCGCCGCGCCGGCGCCGACCCGGCCGGGACGCGGACGGCCTGGGACGCGTTCGTCGAGTCGACCGCGCACGGCTCGTACCTCCAGCTGGCCGGGTGGGCCAGCGTCAAGGCCGCCAACGGATGGGCCGCCCGCCGCATCGTCGCCGGAGCGCCCGGCGAGCCGGATCGGGCAGCAGGTGCTGCTCCGGCGGCCGCGACCGCTGCCCTGGGCATTCGGCTACGCGCCCCGCGGCCCGGTCGCGGACGCCTGGACGCCGGCCGCGATCGCCGATCTCACCTCGGCGATCCGGGCGGCGCGGGCGCGATCTCGGGCGGGTGTCGCCACGTCCGGATCGACCCGGAGATCGAGGCCGACGGGCCCGACGACGCGGACGGGGCGCTGCGCGGCGGGCTTCGCTGCAGCGGGCTGGCGGCCGGCGCCGTCGATGCAGCCGACCGACGAGCCGCGTCATCGACCTCGCCGCCGACGAGGACGCGCTCTGGGTCGACCTCCGCAAGAAGTGGCGCCAGTACGTCAACAAGGCCCGGGCGAACGGCGTCACGGTCGTCGAGCTGCCGCGGCGACCCGATCCCGCCCTTCTACGCGATCTACCGCGAGACGGCCGACGCGCGCCGGCTTCCTCATCCGCATCGAGCAGGCGTACCGGGACGTCTGGAACGCCTTCGCGCCCCGCCGGCCGGGCCCGGGTGCTCTTCGCCGTCGGGCCGGACGGCGAGCCGCTGGCGAGCCTCTTCCTCGTCCGCTGCGGACGGCGGGTCGTCGAGCCCTACGGCGGGATGACCGGCATCGGCGCCGACCTCCGGGCGAACTACCTCCTCAAGTGGGAGGCGATCCGCGGCGCCCGGGCCGACGGTGCCGATGCCTACGACCTCTGGGGTCTCGCCCATCCAGGCATCGCCCACTTCAAGGCCGGGTTCGGCGGCCGCGAGGTCCGCTACGTCGGCGGCTGGGACCTCGTCCTCGACCCGCTCGGGCGGCGGGTCTACGACACGGCGCAGGGCGCGCGGGTCCGCTGGGCTCGCTCCCGCGCGGGTCTCGGGCCGGGTGCGGCGGCGGCCCCGAGCGCGGGCGCTGGGCCGGCGGAGGACGGATGAGCGCCGCGACGGACCCGGGCGCGGCCGCCGTCCCCATTGTGCGGGTCGTGCGCGAGGCGGCCGTGGAGGAGCTGGCGACCTGGGACGAGCGCACGGTCGACCCGCCCGGCGGCGACGTCCAGCAGTCGCGCGCCTGGGCCGCCCACCGCGCCCGGACCGGATGGCATCCGCACCAGCTCGTGCTCGACGACGACGCAGCCGTGCTCGCCCTCGGCCGGCGGACGCCGGCCCTCGGCGGCGGGCGGCTGTACGTGCCGAAGGGCCCGGTGGCAGCGGGGTCGGACGCCGCCCAGGTCGCCGGCCGGCTTGCCGCGGTGGCCGGATGGGCCCGCGACGCCGGCTACGACACGATCGTCGCGACCCGGAGATGCCGGCGGCCGGCGGCTTCCCGGCGCTCCTCGCCGCGCTCGGGTTCCGCGCGGGTCGAGGAGATCGGGCCATCGCGCCACCGGATGACGGCGCCGATCGTGCCGGGTGCGGACGACGACGCGCTCCTCGCGCCGATCGCGAAGAAGACGCGCCAGCGCTTCCTCGCCGCGGAGCGGCGGGGCATGCGGGTCGTCCGCTACGACGCGACGGGTGGGCCCGAGCTGCCCGGCGTCGAGACGCCGCCGCCGCCGCGCCTCCTCGAGTCGGCCGGCGAGTCGTTCGCCGGTTCCACGCGCTCCTCGCCGCGACCGGGGACGCGGCGCGGGTTCGCGCATCGGGACGCCGGACCGCGCGCGCTGGCCTGGTGGCGGGCCGCCCTCGAGGCTGGCCATCTCGTCCTGCTCGAGGTCCGGAGCGCCCGACGGCGCGCAGCTCGGCGCCGCGCATCTTCTTCCGCCACGGCGAGCGACTGACGTACGGGCACTCCGGCGACGTCGTCGAGCTGCGGCACGACCATCCCGGGGCGGTCCACCTGCTCCTGCTGGCGGGCGCTTCCAGCTCGCGGCCCGCGAGGGCCGTCGCGAGCTGGACCTCGGGGGCGTGGACGTCGCGCGGCGCCCGGCGCGAGCCGCTGCCCGGCGAGCCGATGTACGGTCTGCTACGAGTTCAAGCGATCGTTCGGTGGGACGTGGGTCGAGCTGTCGGGCGCCCACGAGCGGGTCCTGCGCCCGGGGCGCCACGCGCTCGCCGCCGGCGCCGGGCGCGCTGCGCGGGTCGTCCGGGCCGTGCCGGCCGCCCTACGCCGCGGCGCGGGAGGCGACCCCGGGTGAGCGCCGGCGAGGCCGCGCTGCTCGCCGCCCTCGATGCCGCCGAGCCGACGGGCGCGCGGCCGCTCGGCGAGCTCCTCGAGCGCCTGGCCGTCGCCGGCCACCTCCGGGCGGTGCGGAGGGAGGCCGGCGCGGCGGGCGTGGACGCGACGACGATCGCGGTCCGCGGGATCGCCTACGACTCGCGACGGGTCGTCCCGGGCGGGGTCTTCGTGGCCGTGCCGGGGGCGCACGTCGACGGCCACGACTTCGCGGCGCGGGCTGTCGCGGCCGGTGCTGTCGCGGTGGTCGTCGAGCGACTCCTTCCGGTCGCCGGGCCCGCGGTGCAGGTCATCGTCGACAGCAGCCAGCGCGCGCTCGCGGTGGTCGCCGCGTGGTGGTACGGCGACCCCGGCCGCGATCTCGGGATCGTCGGGATCACCGGGACCGACGGCAAGACGACGACCGCCGCGATGACGCTCGCCGTGCTCGAGGCGAGCGGCGTCCGAACGGGCCTCCTGAGCACCGCGGCCCTCAAGGTCGGGGAGGCGAAGGCCGATGCCCTCGCCCACGTCACGACCCCCGAGGCGCCGGAGCTGCAGCGCGCGCTGCGGGCGATGCGCGCCGCCGGGGACGGCGCGGCCGTCGTCGAGGCCACGTCCCACGGACTGGCCCTGGAGCGCGTCGGGGAGGTGCCGTTCGACGTCGCGGTCTTCACGAACCTCAGCCACGAGCACCTCGAGTTCCACGGCTCGTTCGACGCGTACCGGGCCGCGAAGCGAACGCTCTTCGAGCGCCTCGCCCAGGCGGGCCGGCGTCCCGCGAAGCCGCGCACGCTGCCGGGCGGGCGGGCGTGGCCCGTCGGCGGGATCGTGAACGCGGACGACCCCGAGAGCCACGTGTTCGCTGCGGCCGCCCACGACGCAGGGGCCGCGGTGCTCGCCTACGGGACCGCCCCCGGGGCCGACGTGCGGGCCACCTCGGTCGACGCGTCGACGGCCGGGATCGCCGCCGCGGTGGTGACGCCGCGGGGGCCGATCGACCTGCGGCTCTCCCTTGTCGGGCGGTTCAACGTCCACAACGCCCTCGCCGCGATCGCCGTCGGCGAGCTCCTCGAGCTCGACCCGGCCGCCGTCGTCGCGCGGCTTCGCCGCCTTTCGCGGCGTCCGCGGGCGGATGGAGCGGGTCGATCGCGGCCAGCCGTTCACCGTGATCGTCGACTACGCCCACACCCCCGCGTCGCTGGCCACGGTGCTCGACGTCCTCGCCCCGCTCGTGACGGGCGACGGCGGGCTCATCGCGGTGTTCGGCTCGGCGGGCGAGCGCGACGTGGCCAAGCGGCCGCTGCAGGGGCGCGTCGGCGGGCGAGCGCTGCCGCCTCGTCGTCGTCACCGACGAGGATCCGCGGGGCGAGGACCGGGAGGCGATCCTCGAGCAGATCGCGGCGGGGGCGGAGTCGGCGGGCCGCCGGCGGGGCGACGACCTCCTCGCTCGTCGCCGACCGGGAGGCCGCGATCCGCGCTGCGCTCTCGCGGGCTCGCGCCGGCGACGTCGTGCTCCTGGCCGGCAAGGGCCACGAGCGCGGCATCCTCTATGCCGACCACGAGCTCCCCTGGGACGAGCGCGCCGTCGCCGAGCGCCTGCTCGGCGAGCTGGGGTACTGACGGGGGACCCGGCGCGCGACGCGGCCACGGCCCCGGCGCGCGGCGCGGCCACGGCCCCGGCGCGCGACGCGGCTCCCGCTGCCCTGGCCGCCCGATCGCCGGCAGCGCCGGATCGCCCTGCTATCCTCGCGGCACCGATGTCGATCGAACAGCTCCCCGCCGCCCCGACGCCCGCCGACCCGCCCGGGCCGCCGGCGGCCACGACGCGCCGGCGCACGGTATCCGGCCGGCGCGGCCGGGGCGACAACCGGCCCCTCCCCGTCCTGCGCCGGGAGCTGCTCGCCGCCGTCGCTGCCAACACCCCGACGGCCGATCCCGCGGAGGTCGTCCGCGCCTTCGAGTTCGCCGTCGTCGCCCACGAGGGGCAGCTGCGGGCGACGGGCGAGCCCTACGTCACCCACCCGATCGCGGCGGCGCTGACGCTGGCCGAGCTCGGACTCGACGCCCAGTCGATCGAGGCCGCCCTGCTCCACGACGTGCCCGAGGACACGGAGTACGGGCTCGGCGACATCGAGGAGCGCTTCGGGCCGGAGGTGGCCCTCCTCGTCGACGGGGTGACGAAGCTCTCGAAGTTCTCGACCCACAGCCACGAGGAGCAGCAGGCCGAGAACATCCGCAAGATGCTCCTGGCGATGGCCCAGGACATCCGGGTCGTCCTCATCAAGCTCGCCGACCGGCTCCACAACATGCGCACGCTCGGCGGCCTGCCGCCGGAGAAGCAGCAGCGGATCGCGCGCCAGACGATGGAGATCTACGCGCCGCTCGCGGAGCGGCTCGGGATCTGGCAGATGAAGTGGGAGCTCGAGGACCTCTCGTTCAAGGCCCTCGACCCGGAGCGCTACAAGGAGCTCGCGGCGAGCCTCGACGGGCGCCGCCCCCACCGCGAGTCGTACATCGAGCGGGCGATGGCGGTCCTCACGCCCGAGCTCGAGAAGGCCGGCATCAGCGCCGACCTGAACGGGCGGCCGAAGCACCTGTTCAGCATCTGGAAGAAGATGCAGCGCAAGGCC
This sequence comes from uncultured Chloroflexia bacterium, assembly GCA_963736545.1. Lineage (GTDB taxonomy): Bacteria > Chloroflexota > Limnocylindria > Limnocylindrales > CSP1-4 > CTSoil-043. The sequence goes on along the minus strand of CAVTPA010000001.1, from coordinate 699,539 downwards.
GCCGCCTTCGGCGAGATCTACGACGTCTACGCGATCCGGCTCCTCGTCGACGACGTCCGCGACTGCTACGCGGCCCTGGGCGTGGTCCACAGCCTCTGGAAGCCGATCCCGGGCCAGTTCGACGACTACATCGCGGTGCCCAAGCCGAACGGCTACCAGAGCCTCCACACGGCCGTCATCGCCCTCGACGGGAAGCCCCTCGAGATCCAGATCCGGACGCACGCGATGCACGCCGTCAGCGAGGTCGGCATCGCCGCCCACTGGCGGTACAAGGAGGGGTCGCGAGCGGAGCGCGACTACGACGCGAAGCTCGCCTGGCTGCGCCAGCTCATGGACTGGCAGCGCGAGGTGACCGACGCCCGCGAGTTCGTCGAGGGGATCAAGCTCGACATCTTCCAGGACCAGGTGTTCGTCTTCACGCCGAAGGGCGACATCAAGGACCTCCCCGCGGGCGCCACGCCGCTCGACTTCGCATACCGGATCCACACCGACGTCGGGCACCGGACGATCGGGGCCAAGATCAACAATCGCCTCGTCCCGCTCGACTCCCGCCTGCGCAACGGCGACATCGTCGAGATCGTGACGACGAAGGCCGAGCACGGGCCGTCGCGCGACTGGCTGGGGATCGTCCGCACGTCCCACGCGCGGGAGAAGATCCGCCAATGGTTCAAGAAGAAGGACCGCGACGAGAACATCGTCCACGGCCGGGAGTCGCTCGACCGGGAGCTCCGGCGCCTGGCCCGCACCTCGATCGCCGCCGTCGGCCATGACCGGCTCGTCGAGGTGGCGAAGTCCTACGGCCATGACCAGCTGGAGGACTTCTACGCCGCCGTCGGCTACGGCGCCATCTCCGCCCAGTCGGTGGTCATGCGCCTCGGTGTCGTCGACGATGGGCAGCTCGCCCTCCCGGCGACCGCGCCGCCCGCGGCCCGGACCGGCGGCGTCCGGGTCAAGGGGGTGGGCGATCTGCTCGTGCGGTTCGGGAAGTGCTGCCACCCGATCCCGGGCGACCCGATCGTCGGCTTCATCACCCGCGGCAAGGGGGTCACCGTCCACCTCAGCCGCTGCTCGACGGTCGTCAACGAGCGCGAGGTGGCCCGCCTCATCGACGTCGAGTGGGAGGCGGCGCCGGCCCAGACGTACCCGATCGCGATCCGCGTCGAGGCCCACGACCGGACGGGGCTCCTCAACGACATCGCCGGTGCCGTCGCCGAGAGCAAGGTGAACATCGTCGCCGCGAACGTGTCCGTGACACAGGACCACACGGCGGTCGTCGTCGCCACGCTCGAGGTTGCCTCGGTGACCCAGCTGGCCCGGGTGATCGGGCGGCTCGAGCAGGTGAAGGACGTGATCTCCGTCCAGCGCGAGTTCGGCTAGCCCGCCGGCGACGGCGCGCGCGGCGGGCGGGCTCGACGCCTACGACCCCGACGACACCAGGAGCGCGAACAGCCGGGCGCCCGCGGCGACGCCGGCGATGACGGCGGCGGCGACGAGCAGGAGCAGGCCCCGCCCCTCGCTCATGCGCCGGCCGCCTCGAGGAGCTCGGCCTTGGCCCGGGCGTACTCGTCGTCGGTGAGCGATCCCGACCGATGCAGGGCCGCCAGGCGCTCGAGGCCGTCGACGAGGTCGGGCGCGCCCGCAGGCGGCCGGTCGTCCGGCGGCATCGGCAGCGGGAACGTGCCCAGGGGGTCGGGCGCGGGCGGCACCGAGCGGGCCCGGGCGAGCGAGCGCGAGGCGAGGCGCGTGCCGCCGGGGGCCGAACGGGCCAGGCGCGGGCCGGCGTCGCGGGGCGTCGGCCGGGCGCCGCCGACCGAGCCCGTCCACGCTGCGAGGAGGAGGGGACCGAACGCCATGACCCAGAACACGACGCCGCAGACGAGCCAGCCCCAGGCCCAGCCCGCGTCGTCGCCCGGCGGATCGAAGCCGTACTGCAGGAAGTTGAAGCCGAGGGCGCCGAAGAGGGCCGGCCAGGCCAGGAAGAGGAGGCCGACGGCGCGCGGACCGAGCGAGGCGCCGGCCCACATGGCGACGAAGAAGCCGGCCAGGCCGCCGAACGTCCCGAGGAGCATCGCCGCGGACGTCCCCTCCGGGCACGTCGTCTCGATGACGTACGGGCCGCCCTCCGCGCAGAACCCGCCGATGTCCATGACCGCCCGCTGGCCGAAGAAGAGGAGCGTGATGCCGGCGGCCAGGCCGGCGACGCCGAGGAGGTAGAGGGCCACCTTCCAGAGCGCGGCCCGAGCCGCGGGGTTCGACTGCGACGCCTGCACGCCGGCAGTGTAGAAGGACGGGTCCTCGCAGCGGAAGCCCGCGTCCGCTCCGATGCGCGCCGGCGACCGCCGCCCGGGCTAGACTTGCCGCCGATGCCAGCCCTCCGCGCCCCCCGGGGCACCCGCGACCTCCTCCCTGCCGATCGCGCCGCGTTCGCCCGCCTCGAGCGGATCGCCCGTGAGCTCGCCGCCCGGTACGGCTACCGCGAGATCGAGGTGCCGCTCTTCGAGCAGAGCGCCGTCTTCGAGCGCGGGATCGGCGCCGTCACCGACGTCGTCGAGAAGGAGCTGTTCCGCGTGGCCCCGAGCCGGGGCGAGGAGCGTGAGCGCTGGGCGCTGCGGCCCGAGGCGACGGCGGGCATCTGCCGGGCCTACGTCGAGCACGGGATGCAGACGTGGCCGCAGCCCGTGAAGGTCATGCTCACCGGCCCGATGTTCCGCTACGACCGGCCCCAGGCGGGCCGCTACCGGCAGTTCTGGCAGTGGAACGTCGAGGCGATCGGCGACCCGGGCCCCGCCGTCGACGCGGAGATCGTGGAGCTCGGGGCCCGCTTCTTCCGTGAAGCCGGGCTCGACGACGTCGAGATCCTCGTCAACTCCATCGGCGACCCGGCGTGCCGGCCCGCGTACGTGGCCGAGCTGGCGGCGTACTTCGGTCGTCACGAGGGGGCGCTCCCCGAGCTCGAGCGCCGCCGCCTGGAGACCAACCCGCTGCGGCTCCTCGACTCGAAGGACCCGGCGATGGCTGCGCTCGTCGCGGCAGCCCCGAAAAGCATCGACCACCTGTGCCCCGCCTGCGCGGATCACTTCGCCGCCGTCCGGGCCCACCTCGACGCCGTCGGGCTCGCCTACCGGGTCGAGCCCGCGCTCGTCCGCGGCCTCGACTACTACGCCCGCACCGCCTTCGAGTTCTACCGCCGCGGCGCGGAGGGCCAGCAGCAGGCGCTCGGCGGCGGGGGTCGCTACGACGGGCTCGTCGAGCTCCTCGGCGGCAAGCCGACGCCGGGGATCGGCTTCGCGATCGGGCTCGACCGGGTCGTCCTGGGGCTCGAGGCGGCCGGCGTGGCTCCGGCGCCCGACCCCGTCCCGATCGCCGTCGTCGTCGGCGCCGACCCGGCCGACACGACGGGCCGCTTCGCCGTCGCCACGCGCCTGCGCGGAGCCGGTCTGGCGGTCCGTGCGGACCTCTCGAGCCGCAAGCTCGGCCGCCAGCTGGAGTCCGCGGTCCGCGACGGCGCGCACTTCGCCGTCATCCTCGGAGACGAGCTGGCCGCCGGGGACGTCCAGCTCCGGGATCTCGACGCCGCCTCGCAGAAGCTCGTCGCGCTCGACGATCTCGAGGCCCTGCTGCGGCGCAAGACGCCGACCGGCTGACGAGGGCAGGGGGGATGGCGACGACGGGCAGGCTGCGCGTCGGGCTCGAGTCGGTCGAACGGCGAACGTTCGCGTCGGCGCTCGACTGGCCCGGGTGGAGCCGGGCGGGTCGGGACGAGGAGGCCGCCCTGGCGGCGCTGGTCGCCGCCGGCGAGCGCTACGCGGCCGTGGTCGCCGCCGCCGGCCTCGACGTCGGCGCCGTGCCGCCCGCGCCGGCCGTCGTCGTGGAGCGCCTCCCGGGGACCGCCACGACCGCCTTCGGGGCTCCCGACGTCGTCTTCGCCGCCGATCGGCTCCCGGTCGACGCCGCGGAGGCGACCCGGCTGGCGGCCCTCGTCGCCGCGAGCTGGGACGTCCTCGACGCGGTGGCCGCCTCGGCGCCCGCCGCCCTGCGCAAGGGACCGCGCGGCGGAGGGCGCGACCGGGACAAGGTCGTCGCCCACGTCGTGGGCGCGGACCACGCCTACGCCCGGCAGATCGGGATCCGCGTCCGCGAGCCGGACCCGGCCGACCGCCCCGCCGTGACGGCGCTCCGAAGCGCCGTGCTCGAGCTGCTGCGAGCGCCGTCGGACGGGACGCCCCTCGCCGGGAGGCGTTGGCCGGCCCGCTACGCCGCCCGACGGATTGCCTGGCACGCGCTCGACCACGCCTGGGAGATCGAGGACCGCTCCGACCCGGGTTGACGGGGCGGTCACAATCGAACGAACCCGGGGGAGCCGCCGGCCGTCCCCCGGCGGAGCGAGGAACGAGATGAACGTCCCCAACCCGTTCCCGGCGAGCGTGATCCGCGCCCCGTCGCCGTCCGCCGCCTGCACCTGCGAGCACTACGTCCACTGCGACCACGACTGCCACGGCCGCCACTGCGACCCGACCGAGAGCACGTGCGACGTGGCGTACCTGCCGGACGAGGGCGGGCTCACGAGCTGGGGCTGCCCCGACTGCTCGCCCGGCGAAGGATCCCCGCATTACCTCGGCTGCGAGCTCATCGGCTGGCACGTCCCGACCCGCGCGCGCCTCGACTGACGCCGCCGGCCCCGCGCCCGGCATCCGCCGGCCCCGCGCCCGGCGGCGCGCGCACGCCGCCCCGCGCCCCGCGCCCCCACGCGCTCGCCGCCGCCCGGCCGCCCCGAGCCGCTACCATGACGCGGCCATGACCGAGACCACTCCCAGCCTCGCCACCCCGTATCGGACGCACACCTGCGGCGACCTTCGCGCCGCCGACGTCGGCGCCGACGTGAGCCTGGCCGGCTGGGTGCATCGGCGCCGGGACCACGGGCAGCTCGTGTTCCTCGACCTGCGCGACCGGCACGGGATCACCCAGGTCGTCGTCGACGGCGCCGACGCCCCCGAGGCGCACGCCGTGGCGACCCGCTGTCGCCCCGAGTTCGTGGTGGCGGTGCAGGGCGCCGTCAGCCACCGCCTGCCGGGAATGGAGAACGCCCGCCTGGCGACCGGCGCCATCGAGGTCCAGGCCCGGGACCTGGCGATCCTCTCGGAGGCGAAGACGCCGCCCTTCTACATCAACGACCCCGACGCGCCGGTGGACGAGGCCGTCCGTCTCCAGTACCGCTACCTCGACATCCGGCGCGAACCGATGCTCGGTCGGATGCTCCTCCGGTCGCAGCTCGTGTCCGCGATCCGGCGCGTCCACGAGGCCCACGGCTTCGTGGAGATCGAGACGCCGATCCTCATCAAGAGCACGCCCGAGGGCGCCCGGGACTTCATCGTCCCGTCGCGTCTCCAGCCCGGCACCGTCTACGCCCTGCCGCAGAGCCCCCAGCAGCTCAAGCAGCTCCTCATGGTGGCGGGCGTGGATCGCTACTTCCAGATCGCCCGCTGCTTCCGCGACGAGGATCTTCGCGGCGACCGCCAGCCCGAGTTCACGCAGCTCGACCTCGAGATGAGCTTCGCGACCGAGGAGACGGTCATGGGCTTCGTCGAGGCGATGGCGATCGAGGTGTCCCGCGCCGTCGCCCCCGACCGGCCGCTCCTCCAGGTGCCGTTCCCGAGGTTCACCTACGACGAGGCCCTCGAGCGGTTCGGGACCGACAAGCCCGACCTGCGCTTCGGGATGGAGCTCGTCGACCTCGCCCCGGCCCTCCGCGATGCCGAAGGTGCGCCCGCGTCCGGGTTCCGGGTCTTCGACGAGACCCTTGCCGCCGGCGGGCGGGTGAAGGCCATCGTCGCCCCGGGGCTGGGCGGCGCGAGCCGATCGCAGGTCGACGAGCTGACCGAGACCGTCAAGCGACTCGGCGCCCGCGGCCTCGTCCACCTCGCCGTCGCGGCCGACGGGATCCATGGGCCCACGGTGAAGTTCCTCGGCGAGGAGCGGACGCGAGCCGTGGCCGATCTCGCCGGCGCCGCGGAGGGCGACCTGATCCTCGTCGTCGCCGATGCGCCGGCGGTCGTCGCCGACGTCCTCGGGCGGCTGCGGTCGGAGCTCGGGGCTCGCCTCGGGCTTGCCGATCCCGACGTGCTCGCCTACGGCTGGGTCCACCGCTTCCCGATGTACGAGTGGGACGAGGACCGGAACGGCTGGCACGCGACCCACAACCCGTTCAGCGGCGTGGTTCCCGAGGACGAGCCGCTCCTCGTGACCGCTTCGGGCGACCCGTACCGTCCCTCGCACGAGGACCCCGCCGGCAGGGCGCGGGCGATGCAGTACGACATCGCCCTCAACGGCTGGGAGCTCGGCGGCGGCTCGGTCCGCATCCATCGCCGCGACCTCCTCGAGCGGAGCTTCGCCCTCCAGGGCCACTCCGCGGAGGCGATGCTCGAGAAGTTCGGGGGGATGCTCGAGGCCTTCGACTACGGCGCCCCCCCGCACGGCGGGATCGCCCTCGGGATCGACCGCTGGGCGATGGTGTTCGCGCGGCAGACGAACATCCGCGAGGTCATGGCCTTCCCGAAGACGTCGTCCGGGGCCGACCTCATGCTCGACTCCCCGTCGGCACCCGACCCGGACCAGTACGCCGAGCTGGGGCTGCGCTACGTTGGGCTCCCCCCGAAGGGCTGACCGACGCAGCCGGTGCCGGTTGCCGGGGGAGTGACAATGGAAGCACGTCCCCGGGCGACGACGCGGCAGCAAGGGAGGCGGGCGGCATGAGCAGCCAGTTCGTGGTCCAGCTCGACAACCGGCCCGGGGCGCTGGCCGGGCTTGCCCGCGCGCTCGCCGCGAAGGGCATCGACATCCGCGCCATCTCCGGCGGCGGGTCGGGCGAGCATGCCTACGCGGTCCTCACGACGGACGACGACGCGGCGACCCGGGCGGTGCTCCGGGCCGGCGGCTATCCCTACGTCGAGGGCGAGACGCTCATCGTCGAGGTCGAGGACCGGCCGGGCGGGCTCGCGGCGGTCACCGAGAAGCTCGCCGCGGCGGGCATCGACATCCGGAGTGTCCTCTTCGTCGACAGCGGGGCCGGCACCGTCCGCACGGCCTTCGCGGTCGACGACGTCGAGCGTGCCCGGAAGGCGCTCGGGATCACCTGACCCTGCGGTCGACGACGGGGGCCTCGCCACCCGGTCGAGCCGGGCCGGGCGCCCGTCAGGGCGCTGCCGCGAGCAGCGCGAGGAGCGCGACCCACTGGCCGATGATCAGCGTCTGCTGGCGCTGCCGCGAGACGGTTGCCGGCGGGTCGTTCGGCTGGCCCGTGTACCAGCCGCACTGCTCGTGGTTGCCGCCGTCGATCCGGAGGTAGGTCGTGTCGGGCGGGAGGAGGGCCTGGGTTGCCGGGTCCTCGATCTTCGTCGCCGCGGCGTCGAGCGACCCGTAGACGGACGAGGCCAGCAGCGGACGCGTCGACAGATCCGAGGCGCTGTACGCGCCGCACAGGGCCACCCCGGCGACGTCGCCCGGGTTGTCGGCCGCGTACTGCGCCGCCATTGCCCCACCGAGCGAGTGGCCGCCGATCGCCCAGCGCTCGATGTCGGGGTGGGCGGCGATGACCCGCTCTGCCGCCCCCACGTCGAGGATCGCGAGGTTGAGCGGCATCGGGACGACGACCACGAGATAGCCGCGCTCGGCGATCGCCCGGGCGGTCGGCGCGTAGGCCTCGGCCGGGACCTTGGCCCCGGGGTAGAGGATGAGCCCCGTCGCCGACATCGGGCTGGTCGGCGTGTACGTCAGGCCCGTCGGCTCGTTCGTGTACGTCGCCGCGGGAGTCGAGGCGAGGGCGGCGGTCGCCTCGGGCAGGAGCTCCTGCGGGCGCAGCAGCCAGGCCGCGCCCGCGACGAGGGCCAGGACGACGACGAGGACGATGCCCAGGACGATCCAGCGCCGCCGGGGCCCACGACGGCGCTGGGGCGTCGGTGCAGGCGCGACGGGATCGGGCGCCGCGGGTGCCGGGACGGCCGGCGCGGTGGGCGCGTCCGGCACTTCCGGCGCAGTGGGCGTCGTCGGGTCGTCCGGCGCGGGCGCCGGTGCGGGGTCGGTCATCTGCTGCTCTCCAGCCAGGCGAGGAGGGTCTCGTTGAATGCGGCCGGCTGCTCTTCCATCGGGAGGTGCCCGGCGTCGTCGATGATGCGCCACTCGGCATCGGGAAGCGCGGCGCGAAGGGCCTCGCCGTCGACGAGCGGGATCCACCCGTCCTCGCGACCCCAGACGACGAGCGTCGGTACGCGGAGGATCTCCGCGATGTCGGCGGGCAGGGCGTTCGCGCCGTCGCGGACGATCGCGAGGAGCGCGTCGTCCCAGCGCGGCGTCTCGAGGGGGGCGCCGTAGCCGGCAAGGTCCCCGGCCGTCGCCCGCGACGGGTCGGCGTAGGCGCTGCGCAGGATGCCCGCAAGGCGGTCGGCGTTCACCTGGCCCCGGATCAGCAGCTGCGCGATCCGGCGGACGGGCGGCACCTGCAGGAGCGCACCGAGGGGCCCGCCACCACCCCCTGCCGCCGGACCGGTCGCGGCGTCCACGAGCACGGCCCGATCCACCCGGCCGGGATGGCGGGCGGCGAGCCAGGCGAGGACGTTCGCGCCCATGCTGTGGCCGACGACCGTCGCCGACTCGATCCCGAGCTCGTCGAGCACGGCGGCGACGAGGTCGGCCTGGCGCGCATGCGACGTGTCCCGGTCCCACGACTTGTCGGACAGGCCGAAGTTCGCGAGGTCGAGGGCGACGACGCGATAGCCGGCGTCGGCGAGGGCCGGAACGGTCTCGCGCCACGACCAGGTCGAGCCGCCGAACCCGTGGATCAGCACGATGGGCGGGCCGTCGGCAGGGCCCGCCTCCTCGACCCAGACGCGCGTCCCGTCGACGTCGACGAGCGAGCCCGCCTGCCCGAGCTCGCGCGCCACCTCCTCGGCCGGCCGGTCCGGGCTCGCCGGGAGGGGGACGAGGAAGGGCCCCACGACCAGGGCGACGAGGAGAACGAGGATGACGATCGCGAGCCGTCGCGGCCAGCGGCGGCGGCGCGCGGGACCCTTCGCGATCAGGGGACGGTCCGCGGCGGCGCGGCCGGGGCGTCGGGGCCGGCCGCGGCCGGCGAGCCCCACTCGTGGCGATGCCCGGCCGGCGGCTCCGGCGGTCCCGCGAAGGGCGGCAGCTCCGCGCGCGGTGTCTCGAGGTCGTGGATCGTCCCGGGGTCGCCGACCTCGACGAGCCGTCCCCCGACAGCTGCCGCGAGCGCCGCGACGAGGTCGTCGGGCTGCAGGTCGGCGGCCAGCCCGCGGAGCGCTTCGACGTGGGCGACCGGCACCAGCGCGGGCCAGCCGGCCGTTCCCCCGAACGCGGGCCGCAGGACGGCCGACCGGTCGGCGCCGTGGGCCTCGATGAGCGAGGTGACCGTCTCGGCGTCCACCCAGCCCATCCGGGCCGGCCAGACGAGGGCGGCGTCGGTGCCGTCGACCTCCGCTCGGGCCACGTCGATCCCGCGGCAGACCTGGGCCACGGGGCCGCTGGCCACCGGTGCCGGCGCCGCCAGGACGACGGGCGACCCGGCGAGCACCGCGGCGACCTCCCCGTCGGGGTCGAACGAGACGACGACGATCGGGGTCGCGCCGCCGGCCCAGGCCGTGTCGACGAGACGCCGGGCGTTCGGGACGCCCTCGACGCCGCGCAGGGCCGACGCCGGTCCGGCGGCGAGGATCACGGCGGCGACGGTCACGGCGCGACCTCCCGGCGGTACGTGACCAGAAGCGTGCCGATGCGATACGCCTCCTCGAGGTTCGCCATGAAGAACGCGGTGGCGGCGCCGGGCGGGTTCTGTCCCCAGCTCGTGGTCACCGGCACATAGCCGGCTGCGTCGAGGAGCACCGCGTGAGCGCGGTACGCCGCGGCGGCGACGACCTGCGATTCGGCGGTGTAGAGGATCACGACCGTCCGCCCCGACGGCCAGCCCGGCTCGGCCGGGCGCAGCTCCCGACAGCCGTTGCAGGTGCCGAAGATCTCGTCCGTCATCGCGCCGCAGGCGGCGCAGCTCCAGCGTGCCATGCGCTGAGTGTAGTGGGAGGTGGATGCCCACGGGGAGCCTCGTCCGGCGGTCCGTGCGACAATGCCCCGTCCCCATCGCCCGGAGATCCGCCGCCGCATGCCCGCCCCGACCAGCTTCGCCAGCCCTGCCGCCGCCACGCGCGCGGACCTCCGCAACGTCGCGATCGTCGCCCACGTCGACCACGGGAAGACCACCCTCGTCGACGGCATCCTCCGTCAGACCGGCTCGTTCCGGGCGAACCAGGCCGTCGTCGACCGGGTCATGGATTCGGGCGACCTCGAGCGCGAGAAGGGCATCACGATCCTGGCCAAGCAGACGACCGTCGACTACGCCGGGATCCGCATCAACATCGTCGACACGCCCGGTCACGCCGACTTCGGCGGAGAGGTCGAGCGAAGCCTCAACCTCGTCGATGCCGTCCTGCTCCTCGTGGACGCCGCCGAGGGCCCGCTGCCGCAGACGCGCTACGTCCTCCAGAAGGCGATGGCCCGGCGGCTGCCCGTGGTCGTCGCCATCAACAAGATCGACCGCGGCGACGCCCGCGCCGCCGAGGTCCTCGACGACGTCTACGAGCTGTTCATGGACCTCGGCGCCGACGCCCACCAGATCGAGTTCCCGGTCGTCTACACGAACGCGAAGGCGGCCACCGCGACCCGCGACCTCGCGACCCCCGGCACCGACCTGCGGCCCCTGCTCGACCTGCTCGTCGAGGTGACGCCGCCTCCGGCCTACACGCCCGGCCACCCGCTCCAGCTGCTCGTCACGAACCTGTCGGCGAACGACTACGTCGGCCGGATGGCCGTCGGGCGCGTCGTCAACGGCACGATCCGCGTCGGCCAGCGAATCTCCGTCGTCCGCGAGGAGCCGGACGACACGGCGGGGTCGATCGAGCCGGGCCGGACGGTCACCCTCGCCGGGACCGTCACCAGCCTTCAGACGGCCCACGGCATCGAGCGCATCGACATCGAAGAGGCCGGCCCCGGCGACATCGTGTCGGTCGCCGGCCTGCCCGAGGTGACGATCGGCGACACGCTGACCGAGCCAGGCGACCCGCGCCCGCTGCCCCGCATCGAGGTCGACGAGCCGACGCTCCGCATGACGTTCGGGGTCAACACCTCGCCGCTCTCGGGTCGCGAGGGCAAGTACCTCACGAGCCGCCAGCTCCGCGCGCGCCTCGAGAAGGAGATCCTCGGCAACGTCGCGATCCAGTTCTTCCCGACCGAGACCGGTGACACGTACGAGGTCCGGGGGAGGGGAGAGCTCCAGCTCGCCGTGCTCGTCGAGCAGATGCGCCGGGAGGGCTACGAGCTCCAGGTGAGCCGCCCCGAGGTGATCCTCCACGAGATCGGTGGCGCGGTCCACGAGCCGTACGAGCGGATCACGATCGACATCCCGCCCGACTACATCGGCGAGATCCAGCAGGCGATGGCCGGCCGCAAGGGCCGCCTCGAGCAGATGACGACCGACGCCGACGGGCGCGTCCGGATGGAGTTCGTCCTGCCGGTCCGCGGCCTCATCGGCTACCGCGGCCAGCTTCTCACCGAGACCCGGGGGACGGCGCTCCTCCACCAGATCGGCGAGGGCTACGGTCCATGGGCAGGCGAGGTGACCCATCGGACGAACGGCGTGCTCGTCGCCGACCGGGCGGGCACGTCCAACGCCTACGCCCTGTTCGGACTCCAGGAGCGGTCCGAGCTGTTCATCGGGGCCGGCGTCGACGTCTACGAGGGGATGGTCGTCGGCGAGAACGCGCGGTCGGGCGACATGGACGTGAACGTCACGAAGGAGAAGAAGCTCACGAACATCCGGACGCACGCCCACGACGAGGCGCTCCGGCTGACACCGCCCCGGCCGATGACCCTGGAGGCGGCGATCGAGTTCATCGGCGACGACGAGCTCGTCGAGGTGACCCCGGGCTCCATCCGATTGCGCAAGCGACTGCTCTCCATGCACGACCGCCGACGTCAGGCCGGCCAGCGCGAGGACGCGCGGCGAGCGGCCGAGGAGCGCTGACACTCATCCCGCACGCGGCCGGGATCGAGCCATGGCGGCGGGTACGGCCGGCGGCAAACGCGGCCGCGTTCCGGCAGATCACCCAGGGCGTTCGTATGCGCCGGCACACGCCGGTCGGCGTGGCCCTCCGGATGATCGGCCTTGGCGGGGAGCGTGGGTGCGGCCCCGGGGCGGGCCTTCGGCGCGCCACAGCGCGGAACGAGGTGGATTGCATCGGTGGGGCGGATATCGCGCACCGGCGGCCGAGCCCCCTCGACGGCCGCCGAGCCGGGCCGGCCGCCGCGCCCACGCGGCCGGCGTCAGATCGGAAGATCGCCTTCGTCCGGTCCGACGTAGGGGTCGAGCGTCTCGGTGAAGAGGCGGGCGTAGAAGTTCGTGAAGTGGGCGCCGTGGCGCCGGAGGATGGCCAGGATCTCGCGGCGGCGGGCGGGATCGGTCTCCTTCACGGCGATCACCGGATGGCCGCGGCGCGCCTCGAGCTCGTAGCGCCGGAAGTCAGGCGCCTGGTCCATCTGCGTGAACTGGACGAGCCGGTAGAGGCGGGCGACGAGCCCGTGATGGGTTCCGCGACCGTCGATCCTGAGGGCGGCGTCCTCGCCGACGAGGACGTGGATGGCGTCGGCGTCGAAGCCGGCGGCAGTCAGCTCGGCAACGGCGGCGTCGGCGTCGGCAGGGGAGGGGAGGACGCCCATCAGGTGATCGGTCGGATAGCCGAGCAGCCACCCGGTCGGGCGGGCGGGCGAGGCGGGCGGCGCGGCTGGGGTCGTCGATTCGTCGGTCACGGACGGAGAGGATAGCGGGCCGCACCTGAGTCGCGGTCCGACTCACCCGGACCTTGCCCACGCTCAGCACCCACGCGAAGACATCGTCTTCGCGGACATGTGGAGCGTGACGACTGCCCCGACGAGTCGCAGGGCGACTCACGTGCCACGGGTCTGGCCTGACCGCACCGCGCTGCTGGATCGCAGGTCCGGACCGCGCGTGCGCCGCCGTCGGCCGACCAGGAACGCCGCGTCCGGCGCGCCGTCGAACCGGCCCGCGAGGCGGCTCACGGCGTCGGCCCTACAATCACGGCCTCATGCCGGCCACCCCGATCTACCTCGACCACGCGGCCACGACGCCGCTCCGCCCCGAGGCCCTCGAGGCCATGCTGCCGTACCTGGGGGGCGCATTCGGCAATCCTTCGTCGGCGCACGCCCTCGGCCGGCAGGCGCGCAACGCCCTCGACGAGGCCCGCGAGCGGCTGGCTGCCGACCTCGGCGGCACCGCGCGCGAGGTCGTCTTCACCGGCAGCGGGACCGAGGCGAACAACCTCGCCGTGAAGGGCGCGGCCTGGGTCGGCAAGGCGCGCGGCAACCGGATCGTCGTGAGCGCCGTCGAGCACCACGCCGTCGGTCATGCGGCCGAGCACCTCGCGACGTGGGGCTTCGAAGTGGCCCGGGCGCCCGTGGACGCGCACGGCCGGGTCGACGTCGACGCCCTCGAGGCGCTCCTCGACGAGCGGACCGTGCTCGTCGCGGTGATGCTCGCCAACAACGAGGTCGGCACGGTCCAGCCGGTGCGCGAGATCGCCGGCCGGGTCCGCGAGCGGCGCGGCATCCATCTCCACGTCGATGCCGTCCAGGCCGCCCCGTACCTGGACCTCGACGTCGCCGCGCTCGGCGCCGACACCGTCGCCATCTCCGCCCACAAGTTCGAGGGACCCAAGGGCGTCGGCGCCCTGTGGATTCGCCGCGGAACGCCGCTCCTCGCCCAGCTCCACGGGGGGAGCCAGGAGCGCCACCGTCGGGCGGGAACGGAGAACGTGGCCGGCGTCGTCGGGATGGCGACGGCCCATGCCCTCGCCTGCACCGAGAAGCCGGCCACCCGCGCCCGCCTCGCCGCGCTGCGGGAGCGGCTCCAGGACGCCTGCATTGCGGTCGACGGCGTCGAGCTCACCGGCCATCCCGTGGAGCGGCTCCCCGGGCTGCTCTCGCTGATCGTCCGCGGCGCCGACGGCGCTGCGGTGGCGCTCGCCCTCGACCTCTCCGGGATCGCCGCCTCGACCGGATCGGCCTGCGCCACCGGCTCCCCGGAGCCGTCCCACGTCCTGACCGCGATGGGCATCCCGGAGGCGGCGGCACTCGGCGCCCTGCGCCTCTCGCTCGGCCGGGCCACGACGGAGGCCGAGGTAGCAACCGCGATCGAGGTCGTCCCGCGGATTCTCGCCGACATCCGCGACGGCTCGGCCGTGCTCGCCGCCGACCCGCTCGGCAGCCGGATCGCCTGAGGTCGGCCCGATGCGCGTGCTCGTCGCGATGTCCGGTGGCGTCGACTCGTCGGTTGCCGCCGCCCTCCTTGCCGACGCCGGCCATGACGTCGTCGGCGTCTGGATGCGGGTGCACGACGGCGCCGACGCGTACTCCGAGGTGAAGAAGAGCTGCTGCTCGGCCGACGCCGCGGAGGACGCCCGGCGCGTCGCGGCCCAGCTCGGGGTGCCGTTCTACGTCCTGAACCTCGAGCGCGAGTTCGACGCCGGCGTCATCCGGCCGTTCCTCGCCGCGTACCTCGGCGGCGAGACGCCGAGCCCCTGCGTCGACTGCAACAGCTACGTGAAGTTCGGGGCGCTCCTGGGGCGCGCTCGCCACCTCTACGACTGCGACACGGTCGCGACCGGTCACTACGCGCGAACCGATGTCGACGGAAGGTTCGTCGGGGCCGACGCACAGGCTGCTGCGCGGGATCGACCGGGCGAAGGACCAGGCCTACTTCCTGTACGGCCTCCGGCAGGACCAGCTGGCCCGGGCGATGTTCCCGCTGGGCGGATTGACGAAGACCGAGGTCCGCGCGATCGCCCGGGCGAAGGGGCTTGCGACGGCCGACAAGCCCGAGAGCATGGAGATCTGCTTCGTTCCCGAGGGCGACGTCGCGGGGGCTCTGCGGGCGCGCGCGGGCTGGTCGCCGGCGCCCGGCCCGGCCCTCGACGCCGCCGACGGCCGCGTCATCGGGGAGCACGCCGGCGCGGCCGCGCTCACCGTGGGCCAGCGGCGCGGCGTCGGCGTGGCGGTGGGGGAGCCGCGCTACGTCAGCCGCGTGGATCCGGTGGCCAATACGATCACCCTCGCCCGCCGCACGGACCTCGAGGTTCGCGCGTTCGGCGTGGCGGAGGCGACGTTCGTGGCCGGCCGCGCGCCGGGGGAGGAGTTCCGGGCGCTCGCGCAGGTCCGCCACCGGGCGACGCCGGTGCCGGCCACGGTGACGGCCGGCCCGGGGCCGGCAGAACGTCGCTGGACGGTCGTGACCGACGATCCCGTCTGGGCCGCGGCCCCCGGCCAGGCCTGCGTCCTCTACGACCCGTCGGAGCCCGACGTCGTCATCGGCGGCGGCCGGATCACGCGCCCGGAGGCATCCTGACGATGCCGCTCATCGGACCGTCGATCGTGCTGGCCCTGCTGGTCGGGGCGTTCTGGACCGCGTTCGCCGTCCTCGTCACCGGGGTGGCGGGCGCGCGCCTCCCGTTCGTGCTGATCCTCGCGATCCTCGGGGCCTGGGCGGGCGACGCGCTGGGCGCCCGGCTCGGCCTCGACCTCCTCCGGATCGGGGACTTCAGGCTCGTCGCGGCGTCCGTCGGGGCATGGGCCGGGATCGGCCTCGTCGCGCTCGTCGCGGTTCTGGGCCCGAGCCGCTCGCCCGGTCCCGGCGGCTCGACCGGAGGGGGTCGATGAGCCCGCGCCTCGCCGGCGGCCGTGGCGAGGACCGTCTTGCCGTCTTCCTGCGCGGCCTCGTGATCGGCGCGTTCGTGGGCGCGTTCATCGCCGGCTCGGCGGCCCTGCGGAAGCTGATCGGGCGTTGACGGCTAGAGTGGCGAGGGTCGGATGAGCGACGACGGTGGTCGCCGGCAGGGACTCGTTCGTCGGAGGCATCGGAGGCGAGGAGACCATGCTCGATCCCGATGACATCAGGATCGTCCGGCAGCCGATGTCCGCCGTGGACCTGGGCGCCCTGGCCGAAGCCGGCTTCGGCGATCTTGTCAAGGCCGTCGTCGACGTGAGGCGCGGTCTCATGGCGGTCGGTGGAGGGCTCCATGCCGACGAGGAGGCCGTGCTGATCGACGACGGTTCCGTTCAGGCCGACCTGTGGGGAATCAACCTGTACCCGGCCGAGCGCGGCGCCCCGAACTGGATCGAGTTCGACTCGATGATCAACGTCCGCCCCGCGCAGGGCAATCGCAGTCGCGGCGTCGAGGATGACGAGGCGCGACGGCTGATCGTCCGCGTCGTTGAGCGGTTGGTGACCTCGTGACCCCTCTGCTTCACGGCCCGGACTTTTCCGCGCGGTGGCAGACGCTGTCGCTGCTCGCGCAGCTCGGCAACATCGGGAGCGAAGTCGGCCGAGCGGCGCGCGCGCGCGAGCAGCACCACGACGAGCGGTTCGAGCGGGCGTTCGACCGGGCCCTGGAGCTCTTCGACCTCACCCTCGCGGATGCGCGGTGGCAGGGACGCCGGCGCGAGATCGCCCGCGCTCGCGAGATCGTCTGCGACTTCCTCGTCGGCGACAACGTGTACGGCTCGACGGCCGCGTCGCTCGACGCCTACTTCCTGCCCTTCGCCGCGGCGGCTCGCCGCTAGACACGACTGGCGGCCCCGGGCGGCCGCGGCGCCGTCGGATGCGCCCCGTTCGCTACCATAGGCCGGATGCCGACCCCCGAAGCCCCCCGGACCGCTCCGAACCCCCTGCCCGCGGCCGAGATGCGCCGCCGCTTCCTCGAGTTCTTCGCCGAGCGCGGCCACACGGTCGTGCCGAGCGCGAGCCTGATCCCGGCCGGCGACCAGACCCTCCTCTTCACGAACTCCGGGATGGTCCAGTTCAAGGAGGTCTTCACCGGCGCCGAGAAGCGCTCCTACACCCGCGCCGTCGATGTTCAGCGCTGCCTGCGGGTCGCCGGCAAGCACAACGACTTCGAGGAGGTCGGGCGCTCGCCGCGCCACCACACCCTCTTCGAGATGATGGGGAACTGGAGCTTCGGCGACTACTTCAAGCGCGAGGCGATCCACTGGGCCTGGGAGTTCCTCACGAAGGAGCTCGGGATCCCCGGCGAGCGCCTGGCTGCGACGACGTACACCGACGACGAGGTCGCGTGGGCGATCTGGCGCGACGAGATCGGCCTGCCGCCGGAGCGGATGGCGCGCTGGGGCGACGTCGACGCCGGCGACGACAAGAACTTCTGGCGGATGGCCGACACGGGCCCATGCGGGCCGTGCAGCGAGATCCACTTCGACCGCGGCGCCCACCTCTCGGAGGGTCCGGAGTGCGTCCCGGACCACTCGGAGACGTGCCCCCGCTGGGTCGAGGTCTGGAACCTCGTCTTCATGGAGTTCGACCAGCTCCCCGACGGGCCGCGCGTCCCGCTGCCGTTCCCGAGCGTGGACACCGGGCTCGGCCTCGAGCGCCTCGTCGCGGTGCTCCAGGGCGTCCTCTCCAACTACGACACCGACCTGTTCACGCCGATCCACGAGACGCTGCGGCGGCTCCTCGGCCACGACCCGGAGGGGTTCGAGGCCGAGCGGTTCAGCTACCAGGTGATCGCCGACCACAGCCGGGCGATCACGTTCCTCGTCGCCGACGGCGTGCTGCCGTCGAACGAGGGCCGCGGCTACGTCCTGCGCCGGATCCTCCGCCGGGCCGTCCGCCACGGCCGCCTGCTCGGCCGCCGCGAGCCCTTCCTCGTCGAGACCGTGGCGACGGTGATCGACGTCATGGCCGACGCCTACCCGTACCTCCGCGATGAGCGCGAGCGCGTGCTGGCGACGGTCGCCCGCGAGGAGGCCCAGTTCGCCCGGACGCTCGACGCCGGCACGGTCCACCTCGAGGAGGCGCTCATCCCGCTGACGGGCGCCGAGCGCGTCGTCGGGCGGCGGCCGGAGGACGTCCCGGACGACGCGCCGGTCATCCCCGGCGAGGTCGCCTTCAAGCTCCACGACACGTACGGCTTCCCGGTCGACCTCACCGTCGAGCTGGCCGCGGAATACGGCGTCCGCGTCGACCGCGCCGGGCTTCGAGGCCGCCCTCGCCGAGCAGCGCGAGCGGAGCCGCGGCGGTCGCAAGGCCGAGCTCGCGCGCCACGCCGAGCTCCTGGGCCTCTACGAGTCGATCCTCCGGCGCACCGGCGACACGGCCTTCCTCGGCTACGAGACGACCGAGGACGAGGCGACGGTCCTCGCGATCGTCCGCGACGGGATCGCCTACGACGAGCTGACCGGCCACGGCGAGGCCGAGGTGATCCTCGACCGGACGCCGTTCTACGCCGAGGGCGGCGGCCAGGTCGGCGACCGCGGCGCCCTGCGCGAGGCCGGCGGCGGCTCCGCGCTCTTCACCGTCGAGGACACGCAGCGCCCGACCGGCGGCCTCGTCGTCCATCGCGGGACGCTCCGCGGGCGGCTGCGCGTCGGCGAGACGGTCGCGGCCGTCGTCGACGCGGAGCGGCGCGCCCGGACGATGCGCAACCACACGGCGACGCACCTCCTCCACCGCGCCCTGCGCAACGTCGCCGGGCCGTCGGCGAAGCAGGCCGGCTCGCTCGTGGCGCCCGACTACCTCCGCTTCGACTACCCGTTCGACCGGGCCCTCACCGACGAGGAGAAGCGGGCGATCGAGGACGAGGTCCGCCGGGTCGTCCGCGAGGACCGCCCCGTCAGCATCGCCTTCATGCCGATGGCCGAGGCGATCGAGCACGGCGCCGACGCGTTCTTCGACGAGAAGTACGGCGAGACCGTCCGCACGATCCGGGTCCAGGACTACAGCTTCGAGCTGTGCGGCGGGACGCACTGCCGGGCGTCCGGGCAGATCGGCAGCTTCGTCATCACCGGCGAGCGGAGCATCGGCTCGGGAATGCGCCGGATCGAGGCCCTCACGGGCGACGGAGCGGACGCCCACCTTCGCGAGCGCGCGCTCCTCCTCGACGCCGCGGCCGAGCGCCTCGGCGCGCAGGGGCCCGAGGCCGTGCTCGACCGGATCGCCGCGCTCGAGTCGGAGCTCAAGGAGGCCAAGCGTCGCCTGCGCGAGGGCGGCAGTAACGTCCCGAAGCCCGGCGAGCTCGCCGCCCGGGCCGAGGAGGTCGCGCCCGGGGTTCGTCTCGTTGTCGCGTCCGGCGCCTGGGAGTCGATCGACGCGATGAAGGCCGCCGCGAAGGAGGTCCGCGCGATCCTCGCCTCCGGCGTCATCGCCCTCGCGCTCGACGCCGAGGAGCCGCAGCTCTTCGTCTCGGTCTCCGATGACCTCACTGCCCGCGGAATCGCCGCCGGCGACCTGGTCCGGGCCGCGATGGCCCCGCTCGAGGGCAGGGGCGGCGGTCGCCCCGAGATGGCCCAGGGCAAGGGCAGCCGCCGCGACGGGATCGCCGACGCTCTCGCCACCGTCCGGTCCGGCGTCGCGGCCGCGGCCGGCGGGTAGCGCGGACGGCATGGGCTTCCTCCGACGCTTCTGGCAGCGCGACGGCGGCGACCAGCTGGCCGCCTGCACCGCGCTCGACGTCGGCACGGAGTTCGCCAAGGCGCTCGTCCTCGACATCGACGAGCGAGAACCACGGCACGGTCCGCGGCGTCGGCCGCAAGCGCCAGGGCCTGGCCCACATGCAGTCCGGGACGGTGGCCGACATCGGGGCCGTCGTCGACAACTGCGCGGTCGCCCTCCAGGAGGCCGAGGAGATGGCCGGCTTCCGGCCGAGCCAGGTCGTCATCGGGATCGCCGGCGAGCTCGTGAAGGGCTTCACGACGAGCCACACCCAGGAGCGCAAGAAGCCGGACGTGCCGATCACCGACGCCGAGCTCCAGCGGCTGATCGACGGCGTCCAGCGCGAGGCGCTCGAGGAGGCCGAGCGCTCGATCACCTGGGAGACCGGCCTCCCGAACGTCGACGTCCGGCTCGTCCATGCCGCCGTCACGTCGGCCAGCATCGACGGCTACGCCGTGACGAACCCGGTCGGCTTCCAGGGCCGCCACGTGAAGATCGGCATCTTCAACGCGTTCGCGCCGCTCGTCCACCTCGGCGCCCTCGAGAGCGTCGCCGCCGAGCTCGACCTCGAGCTCCTCGAGATCGTCGCCGAGCCGTACGCGGTCGCCCGGGTCATCGGCGCGGAGCAGGTCCGCCAGGCCGGCGCCCTGTTCGTCGACATCGGCGGCGGGACGACCGACGTCGCGCTGGTCCGCTCCGGGCGGGATCGAGGGGACCCGGATGTTCGCCCTCGCCGGTCGCGCCTTCACGAAGTCGCTCGCGGACCGGCTCGACCTGCCGTTCCCCCGCGCGGAGGCGCTCAAGGTCGACTACGCGCGCGGGCTCGACATCGAGCGCCGCGACGAGGTCGCCACGATCGTCGCCGACGACGTCGCCGTCTGGGCCGCGGGCATGGAGCTCGTCCTCGACGAGCTGTCCGGGGGCGACCTGCTGCCCGTCGCGGATCTACCTGTGCGGCGGCGGCTCGCGCCTCCCCGAGACGGCGACGGCGCTCCGGACGGAGGCGTTCTGGCGCCGCCTCCCGTTCAGCCGACCGCCGGAGGTGACCGTGATGAGCCCCGAGATGGCCGAGTCGATCGACGACGCGACCGACCTCCTCGTCGACCAGCAGGACGTGACCCCCCTCGGGCTGGCCAACCAGGCGATCGCGCTGCAGGCCGAGCAGGACCCGCTCGACGCGGCGCTGCGGCGCGTCCTGCGGGCGATGAAGCTGTAGGCCGGCCATGGCCATCGTCTACCTCGACGTCGACGACGAGATCACGACGGCGGCCGCCCGGATCCGGACGGCCACCGACCTCGACGTCGCGCTCGTCCTGCCGGCGGGCTCGCGGATCGCCACGAGCCGGATCAACTTCCGCCTGCTCGCCCACGAGGCCGCGGGGCGGAGCCGGCGCCTCGCCATCGTCGCCCCGAGGCATCGACGCGGGCGCTCGCGGCGACGGCCGGGATCCCGGTGTTCGCGACGGTGCCGGAGTACGAAGCGGAGCGCGACGAGGCGCTCGCCGCCGGCGACGACGGCGGGGAGGGCGCGGGAGCCGCCGAGCCCGGCCGCCGCAGCGGCGGCCGGGGTCGCCGTGGCTTCCGACGCGGCCGGCGCCGTGCCCGCGACCGGTGCCACGACGCCGGGCGGGACCGGCGCCGGCGCTGCCGCAGCGATCGGCGCCGCCGCGGTCGTCGGAGCGGCCGGCGCCTCGGCCGGGGCGAGAGCCGGCGGCCATGCCCGGCCCGTCGGCACCTCCGCCGTCGGATCCTCCGCTCCCACCGAATCCGTCACGGGGCGGCCGGGCGCCGGTGGTGCCGGCGCGCCGCGCGGCCCGGTCGGGCCCTCGACCGGCCTCGCCGCGAAGGCGACCGCCGGGCCCGCTCGACGGCGGCGCTGGCCGCTCGTCGTCGCGGTCCTGCTCGCCCTCGGGCTCATCGGCGGCACGGGTGCCGCGGTCGGCTACGTCGTCCTGCCGTCGGCGAGCGTGACCCTCGAGCTCGCGGCCGTCCCGGTCGGGCCGATCGCGTTCGAGGGGACCGCGGATCCCGCCGCCGTCGCGGTCGACGCGGCAACCGCGACGATCCCGGCAACGCTCGTCGAGGTGCCGCTGGCCGCGACCGGCACGTTCAAGGCCACCGGCAAGCGCGTCGAGGCCTCGGCGGCGACCGGGCGCGTCCGCTGGACCAACTGCGACCCGACGCGTGCCTACACGCTGCCGAAGGGGACGCTGGCCCGGACGCCGGCCGGCGTCTCGTTCGCCACCCAGGAGGCCGTCTTCCTGCCGGTCGCGATCCTCGACCCGCCCCGGATCACCTGCTCCAACCGAACGGTCGACGTCCTCGCCCAGCGGGAGGGCCCGTCGGGCAACGTCGCCGCCGGCAGCATCACCGTCGTGCCGGGCAGCTACGACGACCGGGTCGTCCGGGTGACGAACCTCGAGGCGACGTCCGGCGGCGAGCGCGAGGTGTTCCCCCAGGTCGCCGCGAAGGACGTCGCGGGCGCCGTGACGGCCCTCACGACCCAGCTCGACGAGCAGCTTGCCGAGGTCGCCCAGGATCCTCCGGGGGTCCCGGTCGGGGCGACCGTCTACCCGGAGACGGCGCTGCGGGGCGACGCCGTGCCCTCGGTCACCGCCGAGGAGCTCGTCGGCCAGGAGGTCGAGACGTTCGAGCTGACGCTCACCGCGGAGGGGACCGTCGTGGCGGCCGACCCGTCGCCGCTCGAGGAGATCGGCCTCGCCCGGATCGAAGCGGAGGTGCCGGAGGGGATGGAGCTCCGCGAGGGGTCCGCCGTCGTCGAGGTCGGGGAGGGGATCCCCCAGGGCCAGGCCATCCAGTACCCGGTCACGGCCCGCGCCGAGGCGGTTCGCGAGATCGGCGAGGACGAGGTCCGCGACCTCGTGAAGGGCCTCACGGCCGCGGAGGCCGAGGAGGCGCTCGCGCCGTTCGGGACGGCCGCCGTCGTGCTCTGGCCGGACTGGGCGACGACCGTCACGACGCTCGACGCCCGGCTCGACGTCACGATCGTGCCGCTTCCGCCGGCAGACGGCAGCCCGGGGCCGACGGAGCCGCCGGAGTCGCCGGCATCTTCCCCGCCGGCGGAGCCGACCACCGAGGCGACGACCACGACCGCCCCCGGAGAGGCCGCTCCTTCCTCGGCCACGCCTGCCCCGTGACGCGACTGCTCGCGATCGACCTCGGCACGCGCCGGGTCGGGCTGGCGATTGCCGAGGAGGGCGACCTGCGCGGCCGGCCGCTCGCGACGCTTGCCCGGCGCCGGACGGTCGAGGCCGACGCCGAGGCGCTGGCCAGGATCGTCGCTTCGAACCGCGTCGACGAGGTCGTCGTCGGGCTCCCGTACGACATGGACGGCGGCGAGGGCGCGATGGCGCAGCAGGCGCGGGCCTGGGCCGCGGCCGTCGCGCAGCAGATCGGCATCCCCGTGCGTCTACGCGACGAGCGGCTCTCGAGCCACGTGGCCGAGTCCCGTGTCGGGACGGCCGGCCGCGGCCGCGCCGGGGGCCCGCCCGGGCCCGTGCGACGGGCGGCCCACCGGGCCCGCATCGACCGTGAGGCGGCCGCGGTGATCCTGGAGGACGAGCTCGAGGCCCGCCGGGCGGGCCGCCCGGGCGAGGCCGTCGCCACGCCGAGCGGCGCCGTGACACCCGACGGCGCCGTGACACCCGACGGCGCCGTCAGCACGAACGAGGAGCCCGCATGACGATCCGGGGCGGCACGGGGCCGCGCGACGACCGGGAGCCCGCGCACGGGCGGCCGCCGATGGCACGGCCGATCGCCGACGCGCCGGCGCCGTCGCGGCCGGCCCAGCGACCGCGCCGCGCGGGAACGGTGAGCGCCTACGAGGTCGCCAACCGCCGCCCGGGCGGCCGCCTCGGCGGGATGGGCGGCCTCCTCCGCTTCCTCGTGTTCCTGGGCATCGCCGCTGCCGTCGTCCTTCTCCTGGTCGGGACCGTCCTCCGCCCGATCGCCCGGTCCCTCGTCGTCGGCGCCGCCGACGCCAACCCCGGCGCCCTCTCGATCCCGTTCGTCGCGGACTTCGTCCGGGAGGACCTCGGCGACGCGCTGACCGCGCCCGCGAGCGACGACGCCACGGAGGTGGAGTTCACGATCGATTCCGGTGAGACGGCCAGCGGCATCGCCGAGCGCCTTGCGGCGGACGGCCTCCTGCGCGACCCGCGGGCGTTCCTGCTCATCGCCATCGAGAAGGACCTTGCCGGAGCGCTCGACGCGGGGACGTTCCTCGTCCGCCGCAACCTGACGCCCGAGCAGCTGGTCGGGACGCTCCTCGAGGCGAAGGACCCGTCGATCGTCCTGCAGCTCCGGACCGGTCTCCGCCTCGAGCAGATCACGGCATACCTGCAGGCGCGCCCGCCGGAGATCGCCTCGCTGGAGATGGACGCCGCGGCGTTCCTCGAGCTCGTCCGGAACCCGCCGGCCGACCTGGTGGCGGACTACCCCTGGCTCGACCTGCCGGCGGGGGCGACGCTCGAGGGCTACCTCGCCGGGGGCGCCTACCGAGTCCTGCCCGACGAGACACCCGAGGAGCTCGTCCGCAAGATGCTCGACCGCTTCGCGGAGGAGGGAGGCGTCGACCGGGTCGCGGCCGCCAGGGAGGCCGGGAGGCCGTTCTCGGAGGTGCTCGCGCTGGCCTCGCTCGTCGAGCGCGAGACGCCGCTCGACGAGGAGCGGGCGCGGGTGGCCGGGGTCTACCAGAACCGCCTCGACGAGGGGATGCTCCTGCAGGCGGACCCCACGGTCATCTGGGGCGTCGATCTCCTCAGCCTCGCCGACCTGCCCTTGGAGCGCTGGCCCGACTTCTCGTTCTGGAACGTCCCCGGCGAGCCGCTCGCCTCGATCGAGTTCCCGAAGCGGATCGCCGGCTACCAGACGTACCGCGAGCCCGGGCTGATCCCCGGCCCGATCGCGACCCCGACGATGGCCTCGATCGACGCCGCGCTGGCGCCCGACACGTCGAAGGGCTACCGCTACTTCGTGGCGATCCCCGGCGGCGACGGGAAGCACGACTTCTCGAAGACGTACGAGCAGCACCTCCAGAAGCTCCGCAAGTACGGCTACGTCGAGTGAGCGGGTCCCGGTGACGCACCCGCGGAGCAGCTCCCGCCTGCCGGTGCCGGCCGACTTCGACGCCCCGCCCGGGCCGCGCCGCGTCCGCCAGTGGGAGGAGGCCGACCGCGAGGCCCGCCCCATCCGTCTCGCCCGGCTCCGGGAGCGCCTCGCGGCGGCCGGTCTCGACGCCTACTTCGGCGTGCGCCGTGAGGAGATCAGGTACCTGGCCGGCGTCGCCCTCGGCGAGGGCGAGGAGAAGGTCGCGGGCCACTCCGGCCGGTTCCTCGTCGGCGGGGACGAGGTCGTCGTGCTCGCCGACTCCCGCTACACGATCCAGGCCCGCCGCGAGGCGCGCGGGGCGCGGATCGAGGACGTCACGTACGACCTGCCGGCCCGCTGGCCGGCCCTCGTGGAGTCGCTGGGAGCGCACCGGGTCGCGGTTCCGGCCGGCGACGTGCCCCACGCGCTCTGGGAGGCGCTCGCGGCGGCGGCGCCCGACGTCGAGCTCGTCCCGGCCGAGCCGTGGCTCGACGAGGACCGCGCGGTGAAGGAGCCGGCCGAGGTCGAACGGATCGCGGCTGCGGCGGCCGTCGCCGACCGGGCCCTGGCGGCCCTGCTCCCCGCGATCAGGGCCGGCGTGTCCGAAGAGGCCCTCGCGTGGCGCCTGGAGGTGCTCATGCGCGAGGGCGGCGCGGAGGCGCTCGCCTTCGATGTCGCGGCGCTCGCCGGACCGCAGGCCGCGCTGCCCCACGGCGCACCCGGCGCCAGGCGCGTTCGCGACGGCCAGGTGCTCCTGTTCGACTTCGGGGCGCAGGTTGCCGGCTACCGCAGCGACATGACCCGCACGCTGTTCGTCGGCGAGCCGCGGCCGCGCGACCTCGCGGTCTACGAGCTCGTCGCCCGGGCCCAGGCGGCCGTGATCGACGGCCTGGAGGAGGCCGTCGCCGCGGGCGTCCTGCCCTCCGGCCGCGTGGCCGACGCCGCCGCCCGGGACGTCATCGAGGCTGCCGGCCACGGGGCCCACTTCGGCCACGGGACGGGCCACGGCATCGGCCTCGCCACGCACGAGCGGCCGAGCCTCTCGCGGGCGGCCGACGAGGCGCCGCTGCCGTCGCCGACGGTCTTCTCCGTGGAGCCGGGCGTCTACCTCGCGGGACGGACCGGCGTCCGGATCGAGGACCTCGTCCTCGTCGACGTCGCGGCCGCGCGCGTGGCGCGACTCACCCGGTTCCCGCGCGAGGTGCTGGCCCTGCCGGCCTGACTCGGGGGCATGAGCGCAGCCGGCGCAATCCGGCCGGCAGTCCACGCGCGCGCGGCGACGTCCGTCGCATGCGCGGCGACGCTTGCGCGACGGTGGTAGGGTGAGGGACGATCATGCCCCAGCTGATCGGCCTCGCCCCGTCCGAGCGCCCGGGATCCGAGCAGGAGCTCCATTGCCCGTCCGTCGCGCGGTAGCTGCCGTCCTCGCGCTGCCCGTCTTCGCCGCCATCTACCTCACGGTCGTCATCCGCCGCGGCCCCGCCGCGTGGCTGCCGCTGGGGCTGGGCGTTGGCGCGGTCGTCGTCGTGGCCGCCGCGGCGCTGCCGTCGGGGATCGTCGGCGCTCCGACGGCGACGCAGGCGCCGCTCGCCGCGAGCGCCCTGGGGCCGGCCGTCGCGACGAGCCGCGGTCTCCAGGCGGCGATGATCGTCGAGTTCGACGCCCCGATGGATACGGCGTCGGTGGAGAGCGCCGTCCGCGTCGAGCCCGCCGCCAAGGTCCGTCTCGGCTGGTCGGACGACGGCACGCAGCTTGTCGTCGAGCCGGTCGGAGCCTGGCGCCCGGCGACGTACTACACCGTCACCGTCGGGACCGGCGCGCACGACCGCGACGACCGTGCGCTCGCGGCTCCCCTCCGGGCGGCCTTCCTGACCCGCGAGGCGACGGCGGCCACGGTCTCCGTGACGGATCGCCTCAAGACCGGCGTGGCGCTCGACAGCGGCATCGTGATCAGCTTCGATCGGCCGGTCGCGGTCCAGAGCGTGCTCCGCTCGTTCCACATCTCGCCGCAGGTGCCCGGCCGGCTCCTCGTCGCGACCGACGGCCCGGACGGCGGCGATGCCGAGATGGCCGAGACGTTCCTGTGGGAGCCCGACGTGCTGCTGGCGGCGAAGGCCGCCTACACGGTTGCCCTGGGGGAGGGCGTCGTCGACGGCGAGGGCGCTGCCGTCGAGGTCCCCTCGGCCCTCGCCTTCAAGACGACGAAGGCCCCGTCGATCGTCCGCTTCCGTCCCCGCGGGGGGACGGAGGAGGTTCTCCGCGAGGCCGACGTGTCGGTCCGCTTCACGATGCCGATGGAGCGCGCGGCCACCCGGCAGGCGTTCCGCGTCGAGGTGAACGGGAAGGCCGTGGCCGGGACCACGCGCTTCGCCGAGGGCGACACGGTCCTCGTCTTCGACCCGGACGCCGACTTCCCGTACGGCGCCGAGGTTGAGCTGAGCGTTGGCGCCGAGGCCCATGCGAAGGGCGGGACGCCGCTCGACGGGACGCGGACGGTGTCGTTCCGGGTGGCGCCGAAGCCGAAGCCGAAGCCCACGCCCGCGCCCGAGCGGACCCAGACCACGTCGACGCCGAAGCCCAAGCCCGCGCCGAAGCCGACGCCCAAGCCCCCGTCCGCGTCGCGGCCGACGTCGAGCTCCGCGCTCGCCGCCGAGAAGTACCTCGTCACCCTCATGAACCGCCAGCGGGCCAAGGTGGGCGCCCCGGCGCTCAGGTACTCCGCGGGCATCAGCGACAAGGTGGCCCGGCCGTACGCGAAGCGGCTCGTCGCCGCCAACGTCTGCTCGCACTTCTACGGCGGCACGGCCGGGGACCGGCTGCGCGCCGCGGGCTACACGGGCTACACGTGGGGCGAGAACCTCGGCTGCCGCTACTTCGCGGACCCTCGCGACGCGGCCGAGAGCCTGGTTCGCTTCTTCGTCAGCTCCCCGAGCCACTACGCGAACATGGTCGCGCGGAAGTACGACTACGCCGGGACGGGCATCTGGTCGTCGGGCGGCGTGCTGCGCTTCGTCGTCGTCTTCTACACCCCGTGAGCTCCCCCGAGTCGAAGCCGCGGACCGTCGTCGTCGACGGCCGGACGTTCGAGCGCATCCCGGTGAAGACCCGCGTCCTGATGCCCGGCGACGACATCGCGGCCGCGATCCGCGAGCACGCAGGGGACGAGCTCCGCCCCGGCGACACGGTGCTGATCTCCGAGTCGGCCGTGGCGATCATGCAGGGCCGGGCCCGCGACTGGCGGACGATCCACCCGGGGCGCCTCGCCCGCTTCATGTCGTCGCGCGTCATCAAGACGTCGTGGGGGACGGGTCTGCGCAGCCCGTACGCGATGCAGTACGCGATCGAGCTGACCGGCACGCCGCGGATGCTGCTGGCGGCCGGCGCACACGTCGTCGGGAAGGCGCTCGGCAAGAAGGGCTGGTTCTACCTCGTCGCCGGCTTGAACGCCCGGATGATGGATGCCGAGCACACGATGGGCGTCGCCGAGTTCTACGAATGCTGCATCCCCGCGCCGCACGACCCGCCGGGCACCGTGCGCGCGGTGAAGGAGGCCCTCGGCGGCGACATCGACGTGGCGATCGCCGACATCAACGACATCGCCCCGGCCTGGGTGGTCGCCTCCACGCTGCCGAAGGACCGCGAGCGGCTCCTCGCCCGCAGCTTCGACGACAACCCGCTCGGCCAGACCGACGAGAAGACGCCCCTCGGCCTCTGGCGCGAGGTGCCGGCGGCGCCGGCGGGCGCCTGACGCCACCACGGTCGCCGGGCTGCCACCGCGGCCGGCGGTCGGGATGCGTCTGCTACGATCCCCGCGACATCCCCGACCTCGCGCCGGCGTGCGCCCGTGACCGCCGGCCCCGCACGGAGCACCCGACCGCATGATCTCCACCGGTGAGCTGCGCAAGGGCGTCGTCATCGAGCTCGACGGCGACCTCTGGCAGATCCTCGACTACCACCACATCAAGATGGGCCGCGGCTCGGCGCAGGTGCGGATCAAGCTTCGCAACGTGAAGAAGGGGAGCACGGTCGAGAAGAGCTTCCAGGCCGGCGAGAAGTGGCCCCGCGCCCAGCTGGACCGGCGCGAGATCCAGTTCCTCTACCGCGACGGCGACGACTTCCACTTCATGGAGATGGAGTCGTACGAGCAGTTCCACCTCACGGCGAACCAGATCGACGACATCGTGCCGTACCTCAAGGACGGGATGACCCTCGACCGGATCACGTACGAGAGCGAGACCCTCGGCGTCGAGCTGCCGATCACGGTCGACCTCGTGGTCGCCGAGACGGAGCCGGGCTTCGCCGGCGACACGGCGACCGGCGCCCGCAAGGCGGCCACGATGGAGACCGGGCTCGTCGTCTCGGTGCCGCTGTTCGTCGTCGAGGGCGACACGCTGCGGATCGACACGCGCACCGGCGAGTACCAGACCCGGCTGTAGGCCGGGCCTGCCGACGGCCCCAACCGACGACCGGCTTCGACGGATGACCGACCGCGAGCCGCCGGATTGGGCGCTGCCGGCCTGGGACGCCGTCGACCCGCTGCCGCGGCGACGAGACGCACCCGACGGTCGCGACACGCCCGGGAGCCCCGGCCCACCGTCGCCGCCGGGAACCTTCGGCCTCCGCGTCCTCGGCGTCTCCGAGGTCACGCGCGCCGTCCGCGACGCGCTCCGCGGCGACCCCCGCCTCGCCGATGTCTGGGTCGAGGGCGAGGTCGGGCGCGTCACGATCAGCTCCGCCGGCCACGCCTACTTCACCCTCAAGGACGACCGGAGCCAGCTCGCCTGCGTCTGGTTCCGTGACGTTCGCCTCGCGAGCCCCTTCGAGGCCCGGGCCGGGCTCCGCGTCGTCGTCCACGGCCGGATCGACGTCTTCGACGCGCAGGGCGTCTACCAGTGCTACGTCGAGGCCGTGCAGCCGGCCGGCCTCGGCGACCTCGCCCTGCGGTTCGAGGCGACGAAGGCGAAGCTCGACGCGGAGGGCCTGTTCGACCCGCGGCGCAAGCGCCCGCTCCCCCCGAGGCCGGCGACGATCGGGGTCGTCACGAGCCTGTCGGGGGCAGTCCTCCACGACGTGCGGCGCGTGCTTGCCCGCCGCTGGCCCATGGCGCGGCTGGTCGTCGCTGCCTGCCGCGTCCAGGGCGACGGCGCGGCCGAGACGATCGTCGCGGCGCTCGAGCGCCTCGCCCGCCACGGCGACGCCTGCCGCGCCGCCGGCCGGCCGGACGATGCGGCCGGCGTCGTCATCGTCGCGCGCGGCGGCGGCTCGCTCGAGGATCTCTGGCCGTTCAACGACGAGCGCGTCGTCCGGGCGGTCGTGGCACACCCCGTCCCCGTCGTCGCCGGTGTCGGCCACGAGACGGACGTGACCCTCGTCGATTTTGCGGCGGACCTGCGGGCGCCGACGCCGTCGGCGGCGGCCGAGCTCGTCGTGCCGGATCGCCGGGACGTGACCGCCGCGCTGGGGAGCCGGCGAACCCGGCTCGACGGGGCCATCCTCGCCGAGCTCGAGGCCGCCCGGCGGTCCGTCTCGGCCGAGCGCCGGGCGCTCGAAGGGCAACGTCCGGCGGCGCGCCTGGCCGCCGCCCGCGAGCGAGCGGGGTTCCTCCTGGATCGCGCCACCGCCGCGGTGGAGCTGCGCCTCGCCGCCGGCCGCCGGGCGGTCGACCGCGACCGTGAGCGCGGCGGTGCGATCGTCGCCGGGCGGCTCCAGGTCGGGAGGGCCCGCCTCGACGCGGCGCGCGGGACGCTCGCGGCGCTCGGCCCGGATGCCACGCTGGCCCGCGGATATGCCATCGTGCGCCGTACGGTCGATCAGGCGATCGTCCGCGATCCGCGCGAGGCGCCCCCCGGGACCGCCCTGCGGCTCACCGTGGCGCACGGCGAGGTGGCCGCGCGCGCCGAGGATGGAGGCTGACGTGGAGCTGATCTTCTTCACCGCCGTGATTGCCGTCCTCATCGTCGGCGGCATCGCGCTCGGCCTCCTGGTGGGCAGGGCGATCGCACGGCGGACGCGACGCGAGGAGGACGGCGAGGACGCGTGGATGACGCCGGTCGGGCCGCCGCCCGACCCGGACGCGGGCGAGGAGAGCGGCCCGGCGGGCGATGACGCCGGCGACGGCGGTGACGGCGGCAACGGGGGTGCCGACGATGACTGAGGCCGACGTGACCCCCGTCGAGGCGATGACCTTCGACGTCGCCCTGGCCGAGCTCGAGCGGACGGTGGCCGACCTCGAGAGCGGCGGCCAGCCCCTCGAGCGAACCATCGCCCTCTACGAGCGCGGCGTCGCGCTCCAGCAGCGCTGCGAGCAGCTCCTCGGCGACGCCGAGCTGCGCGTCCGCCGCCTCGTCGACGGCGCGCGCGGGGCGGTCGCGGAGGCCGACCTCGAGCTGCCCGAGGAGTCGTGACGGGACGCCGGCGGTCTGCGGTCCGGCTGCACCCGCGGGTCGCGCGGCGGGGGTAGACTCGGCGCTGCCGAGCCGGGCGTGGGCGCCCGACGGCGCGACGGTCCGCGGGCGCATCCGGCGGCCCACCTGCCGCGAACAACATCACGAACGCCGGGCCCGAGCCGTCCCACGACGGGCCGGCCGTCGCCCGGCCGGGCACCCGAGCAGCGACACCGAGGAGCGGGCGTGGCGATCCTTCCGAGCATCCAGGGCCCCGGCGACATTCGCGGCCTCGGCGAGCGCGACACCTTCGCGCTGGCCGAGGAGATTCGCGAGACGATCATCTCGACGGTCGCGAAGACCGGCGGCCATCTCGGGTCGTCGCTCGGCGTCGTCGAGATCACGCTCGCCCTCCACCGGCTCCTCGAGAGCCCGCGGGAGACGATCGTCTGGGACACCGGCCACCAGGCCTACGCCCACAAGCTCATCACCGGCCGCTACGAGCGCTTCGGGACCCTGCGGCAGCTCGGCGGCGTCGGCGGGTTCCCGCGTCGGTCCGAGAGCGAGCACGACATCTTCGACGGCGGCCACGCCGGCACCGGCCTCTCGATCGCGGCCGGCCTGGCGACGGCGCGCGACATCCGCCACGGCCTGGAGCGCATCGCCGTCGTGGTCGGCGACGCCGCCCTCATGAGCGGGCTCTCGCTCGAGGCGCTCAACGACATCGGCCACCGGAAGACCCAGATCCTCATCGTCCTCAACGACAACGAGATGTCGATCAGCCAGTCGGTCGGGGCGCTGTCGAAGTACCTGTCGGAGATCAAGCTGTCGAGCGCCTGGAAGCAGACACGGAGCTCGTACGACCGCGCCGTCGAGCGCGTCCCGGTCGTCGGCCCGACCGCGCTCGAGCTGTCGCAGCGGTTCCGCAAGTCGATCGTCAGCTTCGCCCAGCCGGGCCAGCTCTTCGAGGACCTCGGGATCACGTACATCGGCGTCGTGCCCGGGCACGACCTCCACGCGCTCGAGCACACGTTCGGGAGCGCGTTCGAGCTCGGCGGGCCCGTCCTCGTCCACGTGCGGACCCAGAAGGGCCGCGGCTACCACCCCGCCGAGAAGGACCAGGTCGGGTTCCACGGGGCCGCCCTGCCCCCGATGGCGGACACGTACCAGGCCCGCCGCAGCCGCGCCGGGAGCCCGCTGGGCGCCGGCGAGATCTCGGCCTTCCCCGAGGCCTCGTCGAACGGCAACGGGGCCCCCGTCGCGCCCGAGGCGGCGCCGGCGGCCAAGGTGCCGAACTACACCCACTTCTTCTCGCAGGAGGTCCTCGAGGCGGCCCGCGAGGACCGCCGGATCGTGGCGATCACGGCCGGCATGCCGACCGGCACCGGCCTCAACAAGTTCCAGGCCGAGTTCCCCGACCGGTTCGTCGACGTCGGGATCGCCGAGCAGCACGCGGTCGCGCTCGCGACGGGCATCGCGATGGGCGGCGGACGGCCGGTGGTCGCGATCTACGCCACGTTCCTCCAGCGCGCGTTCGACCAGATCGTCCACGACGCCTGCCAGAACGACCAGCCGGTCCTCATCGGCGTCGACCGCGCCGGCCTCGTCGGCGAGGACGGGACGAGCCACCAGGGGATGTTCTCCCTGCCGGCCCACCGCCAGATCCCCAACCTCGTCATCGCGTCCCCGAAGGACGAGCAGGAGGTCCGCTCGCTCGTCCGGACCGCGCTCGCCCAGGACCACGCCTTCGCCCTCAACTACCCGCGGGACGCCGGCTTCGGCGTCCCGGAGCGGGAGCCGGAGATCCTCCCGGTCGGCCGCGGCGAGATCCTACGCGAGGGCAGCGACGTCCTGATCGTCGGCTTCGGCCCGATCGTGCGGCGGGGAGAGGAAGCCGCCGACGCGCTGGCCGCCGACGGCTGGTCGGTGGGCGTCATCAACGCCCGCTTCGCGAAGCCGCTCGACCGCCAGCTCATCCTCGACCAGGCCCGCGGCAAGCGGCTCGTCGTCACGCTCGAGGAGAGCACGACGACCGGGGGCTTCGGCTCGGCGGTCCTCGAGGTCCTCGAGGAGGCGCGCCTCGCCGACCCGGCATTCCGCGATGTGGCGCTGCGGATCGTCGGGATCCCCGGCGACCGGTTCGTCGACCACGGCTCGGTGGCCGACCTGCGGCAGCTCATCCGGCTCGACACGCCCGGCATCGTCGAGCAGGTCCGCGAATCCCTCGCCACGCTGAAGGCGGAGCCCGGCCGCCCGCGCGGCCGGCGGTCGGCAACGGCCCGAGCCTGACCGGGCCCCGGCGGCGGTGAGCCGCGGTGAAGCGGGGCGTGGCATGATCGCGCGGTGACCCGCTCGAGCGCTCCGCCCCGGGCTCCCCGCGTCCGTCTCGACCAGCTCCTCGTCGAGCGGGGCCTCGTCGAGTCGCGCAACCGCGCCCAGGCGCTGCTCATGGCGGGGCGCGTGCGCGTCGGGGACGGCGACGGCGCGCGGCTCGACCGCAAGCCCGGCGACCTCGTCGGGGCCGACGTCGCGGTGGAGGTCGCGGCGCCGCTGCCGTACGTGTCGCGCGGCGGCGAGAAGCTGGCCGGCGCCCTCGAGGCGTTCGGCGTCGACCCGGCCGGCCGCGTCTGCCTCGACGTCGGAGCGTCGACGGGCGGCTTCACCGACGCCCTGCTCCAGCGCGGCGCCGCCCGCGTCCACGCGATCGACGTGGGCCGGGGGCAGCTCGCGGAGGCGCTGCGCCGCGATCCCCGCGTGCAGAGTCGGGAGCGCACGAACGCCCGCGACCTCTCCCCGGACCTCCTCGGCGAGTCCGTCTCGCTCGCCGTGGTCGACGTCAGCTTCATCTCGCTCCGCCTCGTCCTGCCGCCGCTCGCCGGTTGCCTGGCGCCCGGCGGCGAGGTCGTGGCCCTCGTGAAGCCCCAGTTCGAGGCCGGCCGCGGCCGCGCGCCGGGCGGCGTCGTCCGCGACCCGGCGATCCACCGCGAGGTCCTGGTCGCAGCCCTCGCCGACGTCCGGGCCGCCGGGCTCGTGCCCCTCGGCCTCGCGGCCTCGCCGCTCGTCGGTCCCGCCGGCAACCGCGAGTTCTTCGTGTACGCCGTCCTCGATCCCGAACGCCCCGAGCCCGCCGGCTGGCCGGAGCGGGTCGCGGCGCTGGTGCCCGGATGAGCCCGGCGCGGCGGATCGGGTTCGCCTACAACCCGACGAAGGAGGACGCGGTCGAGCTCTCGGCGCGGGCGACCGGCTGGTGCGACCTGCGCGGCATCCCGACGTGGGCGCTCCCGGCCGGCGACACGGAGGCGCTGGTGGATGCCCTGCCGGGCGTCGACGTCGTCGTCGTCCTCGGCGGCGACGGCACGTTCCTGCGGGCGGCCCGGGCGGCCGCCGAGGTGTCGGTCCCGATCGTCGGCGTCAACCTCGGCAAGGTCGGCTTCCTCTCGAAGGCCGAGGCCCACGAGCTCGAGCCGCTCCTCGCCAAGGTGACCGAGGGTCGCTACCGGATCGAGGACCGCCTGGCGCTGCGTGGCGAGATCCACGGAACCGGCGCCGCGACCCCGCGGCACGCGTTCATCGCCCTCAACGACGTCGTCGTCGCCCGCGGCTCTCTCGCCCGCGTCGTCCACCTCGACGTCGAGATCGGGCCGTCGCACCTCGCCACGTACATCGCCGACGGCCTGATCGTGGCCACGCCCACCGGCTCCACCGGCTACAGCTTCTCGGCGGGCGGCCCGATCCTGGACCCGACGAGCCGCAACCTCATCGTCACCCCGATCGCGGCCTACCTCTCGGCCCTCGGGTCGGTCGTCGTCAGCCCCGAGCAGGTCGTGCGCTGCCGGGTCGTCCAGGCGCACGAGGCGCTCGTCGCGATCGACGGCCGGGAGGATTTCGTGCTCGAGGTCGGCGACGTCGTCACGGTCGCCGCCTACGACCGGCCGATCCGCTTCCTCGAGCCCGAGGGTGCGGTCCCGTTCTGGGACCTGCTCCGCCAGAAGGCCCAGCTCCTGCCGTCGTGACCGCACCCGCCGCGGACGAGACCCGACCCGACGCCCTCGCAGGTCGCCTCCTCGAGCTCGCGGTCGTCGACCTCGCCCTCCTGGAGCGGGTGCGGATCGCATTCGCGGCCGGCCTCAACGTGGTCACCGGCGAGACCGGGGCCGGCAAGAGCCTCCTCATCGACGCGCTGGGCCTCGCGCTCGGGGCCCGCGCCGACCCCGGGCTCGTCCGCCACGGGGCCGAGACGGCGCGGGTCGAGGCGCTGTTCGACCGGCTGCCGGAGCCGCTCGTCTGTGTCCGCGAGGTGGCGGCGTCCGGTCGCTCCGTGGCCCGCGTCGACGACGAGACGGTGACGGCCGGCCGGCTCGCCGCGACGGCCGGGCCCCTGGTCGAGATCCACGGCCAGCACGAGCAGGCGCGCCTCCTCGACGAGCGCTGGCAGCGCGACCTGCTCGACGCGCACGGTGGGCTCGAGGGCGAGCGGGGGGCGATGGCGGCGGCCGTGGCCGCCTGGCGCGCCAACGAGGCGGCCCTCGAGGCGCTCGCGGTCGACCCCGCCGAGCTCGAGCGGCGGATCGCCCTCGTGGAGCACGAGGCGACCGAGATCGCCGCCGCCCGGATCCGGCCGGGCGAGGTGGCCGAGATCCGCGCTCGCCTGGAGGCATCGCGGCACGGCGAGGCGCTGTCCCGCGGGGTCGCTGCGATCGGCGGGATCCTCGGCGGCGAGGAGGCCGGCGGGGCAGGGGAGGGGGCCCGCGAGCAGGTTGCCCGGGCCGCGGCGGAGGCGGCCAACGCCGGCCGGCTGGATCCCCGGTTCGCGATCCTCGGCGACCGGCTCGGCGGCCTCGCCGCGGAGCTGGAGGACGTCGCCTACGAGGCGCAGCGGCTCATGGAAGGGCTCGACCACGATCCGGCGGTCCTCGCGGCGCTGGAGGAGCGCCTGTCGGGCATCTACTCCCTCGAGCGGAAGTACGGCGTCGACGCCGACGGCCTCGTCGAGCGCGCCGAGCGGGCCGCGGCAGAGGTCGAGCGACTGCGCGACCTCGGGGCTCAGCGTGCCGCCCGGGCCGCCGACGCGACCAGGCTCCTGGAGATGGTCGCAGCGGCGGCGAGCGCCCTCTCGACACGCCGGCAGGCGGCCGCCGAGGTGCTCGCCCGTTCCGTCGAGCAGGGCCTTGCCGACCTCGGGCTCGGCGGGACGCGGGTCGAGATCGCGGTCGGGCGGCGCCCGGCGGGGCGCGACGAGCCGGCCGTCGAGGTCGACGGCGACGCGGTGGCGTTCGACGCCTCGGGGATCGACGTCGTGGTGTTCCGGATCGCTCCGAACCCGGGCGAGCCGGCCCGGCCCCTCGCCCGGATCGCGTCGGGCGGCGAGCTGTCGCGGATCGCGCTCGCCATCGAGGAGGTGCTCGCCGACGCCGACGCGACGCCCACCCTCGTCTTCGACGAGATCGACGCCGGGATCGGCGGGCGGAGCGCCGACCCGGTCGCCCGGGCGCTGTGGAGCCTCGCCCGCCGGCACCAGGTGCTGTGCGTGACGCACCTGCCGCAGATCGCGGCCTATGCCGACGCCCACTTCGCGATCCACAAGTCCGTCCGCGACGGCCGGACGGTCACCGAGGTGCGCCGCCTCGACCGCGAGGGACGCGTGGAGGAGCTGGCGGCGATGATCGGCGGCGCCGCCGGGGGCCCGGCCGCCGCCGCGTCCGCCCTGGAGCTGCTCGAGCGCGCCGACCGGTTCCGCCGGGTTCGCGACGGGACCGCGGCCCCGACGTGAGCGACCCGCGGCCGCCCGGCCGCCCGCGCGTCCGCGGCAGGCGCGCCGGCGACCCCGGCAGGGCCCCGCCTCCGGACCTCGAGGCTGCGGTCGGGTCGTTCCTGGCGTATCTCCGTGTCGAGCGCGGCCTCTCGCCGGCGACGATCGCGGGCTACGGCGGGGACCTCGCCGATTTCTCGACGTCCGCGGAGGCGGCGGCGGGTTGGGCCGACGGCCCGCAGGCCGCGCTCGACTACCTGGCCCGTCTTGCCGGCGGCGCGGCGGGGCGGACCGGCCGGGTGCTGCGCCCGACCAGCCTCCGGAGGCGGACGGCGGCGCTCCGGGCCTTCTACCGCTTCGCGCTTGCCGAGGACCTGGTCGCGGTCGACGTTGCCGGGCACCTCGACCTGCCGCGCGAGCCGCGACTCCTGCCCGACCCGCTCACGGTCGACGAGGTCGAGCGGCTCCTCGCGGCCGTCGACCCCGACGGAACCGCATCCGCCGATCCTGACGATGCCGCCGGCGCGGGGTCCGCAGGTGCCGCCGCGGGGGAGGCGGCGGACGGCGTCGCAGCCCCAGGGGCCTCGTCGGCGGCGGCCGCCGCTGCCGCCTCGCGTGTCGCGACGCGCGATCGCGCGCTGCTCGAGCTGCTGTACGCGGCCGGCCTGCGGGTGAGCGAGGCGCTCGGGCTCGACCTCGACGACCTCGACCTCGACGGAGGCAGCGTCCGCGTCCTCGGGCAAGGGCGACCGGCAGCGCGTGGTGCCCGTCGGGGACATCGCGGTCGGCTGGCTGCGGCGCTACCTCGGCGACGTCCGGCCGTTCCTGCTGGCGGCGGGACGCGCGCCGTCGCGCCGGGGTGGCCCCGTGTTCCTCTCCGATCGCGGCCGCCGCCTGGGGCGCTCCCGGGCGTGGCTCGCGGTCAAGCGGGCTGCTGCCGCCGCCGGCCTGGGCGACCGGGTGTCGCCGCACACGCTCCGCCACTCCTTCGCGACCCATCTGCTCGAGGGCGGCGCCGACCTCCGCGTCGTACAGGAGTTGCTCGGGCATGCCAGTATCTCGACGACGCAGATCTACACGCACCTGACCGGCGAGCGGATCCGCGAGGTGTATGCGCGGGCGCACCCCCGCGCCTGACGGAGAGGGACGGAAGGACGGGATGGGGTACACGGAGTCGCTCCTCGCAACGAACGAGAAGATCGTCTACCGCACGAAGCAGCACTGGATGGCGCCGATCTTCGGCACGGTCGCCGGCTCGCTCGTGCTCATCGGCGGCGTGGCCCTGTTCGTCTTCCACCTCACGATGGGAACGGAGGACCTTGCCGGGACGCTGCGCACGCTCGCGTTCTGGGGCTCGCTGATCCTGCTCCTCGTCGGCCTCGCGATGGTCGGCTACTCGTACATCCAGTGGTGGGTCGAGGACTACGCGGTCACGAACCAGAAGGTCGTGAAGGTCGGCCGGACTCCTCAACAAGAAGACGAGCGGCGCGGCCCTCGAGAAGATCAACGACGTCGTCATGGAGCAGGGTCCGCTCGGCCGGATGCTCGGCTACGGGACGCTGAAGGTGGCGACCGCCTCGGACAGCACGGACCTCGATCTACGAGACCATGCGCAAGCCCGCCGAGTTCCGGCGGATGATGCTCGACCAGAAGATGGAGTTCGAGGCGATGGACGCCCGGCACATCGCCGCCGCGGTCCGCGAGTCGGCGGCCCTGCCGCACCCGCCGCCCACGCAGGAGATCGTCACGCAGGTCCCGCCGCCGGTCCCCGCCCCGGTCGTCCCGACGCCGGAGGAGAAGCTGCGCAGCCTCGCCAAGCTGCGCGACGACGGCCTGCTCACGCCGGAGGAGTTCGAGGCCAAGAAGGCCGAGCTCATCGACCAGCTGTAGCGGCCCCGCGCACCGCCACGACCGCGATTCTGCGGCGCGGCGGTACCATGAAGTCGTCCCTGTCCCCCGTCACGAGGTTCGTGCGCCCGTGCTCGACGTCGAGGAGCTGATCCCGCGGGCCATCGCGGCCGCCGTCTTCCTGCTCGTGGGCTTCCCCATCCACGAGTTCGCCCACGCGCGGACGGCGCTCCACTTCGGCGACGGGACGGCGAAGCTGTTCGGGCGGGCTGACGCTCGATCCCCGGGCGCATCTCGATCCCGCCGGCGCGATGATCCTCGTGCTGACGACCCTCGCGGCCGGCCTCCCGATCGGCTGGGCGAAGCCGACGCCGGTGAACCCGGCGATGATGCGCGGCGGCACCCGGTCGCATGCCCTCGTCGCCGCTGGCCGGGCCCTGCGTCGAACCTCGCCATGGCGCTGGCCGCCGCGCTCGTCATCCGCATGTCTCGTCGCGTTCGATGTCGCCGCGTCCGATGCCTCGTATCTCGTCTACCAGGTGGTGGTCGTTCTGCTGTTCATCAACGTCGCTCTCTTCGTGTTCAACCTCATACCCGCCCCTCCACTCGACGGCGCCTCCGTGCTCGTCGGACTCCTCCCGCCGCACTGCGCGTGGCGGGTCGGCACGTTCCTCGACCAGTAGGGAGCT
Source organism: uncultured Chloroflexia bacterium (assembly GCA_963736545.1). GTDB lineage: Bacteria > Chloroflexota > Limnocylindria > Limnocylindrales > CSP1-4 > CTSoil-043. The sequence continues at coordinate 660,191 of CAVTPA010000001.1, read as the reverse complement.
GGCATCCTCATGGTCGCTGATCGGTCTCGCGGTCCTGCCGGCGCTGCTCCCGCAGGCCTCCGCCTGCCGAATCCTCTTGGTGACCTGATCGATGGCCTCGTCAGCCTCCTGGTGGGCTCGTAAGGCGCGCCAGCTCGGCCGGCACGTCGCCGCCCGGGTGACGCCGGTGGAGCGCGCCGCCCTCGCCGAGTGGCTGACCCCGGCCCAGCTCGCCCTGTTCGACGGCATGCCGGTCGCCGATCGGCGCCACGGTCTCGACGTCGTGGCCGCCCTGGGCGCGGCCGGCGTGGCCGACCGCGACGTCGCGCTCGCCGGGCTCTTCCACGACGCCGGCAAGGGCCGCTCGATCCGGCTCTGGCACCGCGTCGCGTGGTCGCTCGGCGAGCTCCTCGGGCCGTGGGTCCACCGCCTGGCCGCGCGGGCACCCGGCGGTGCGGAGGCGATGGCGCGGCTGCGCGACCACGACGCGCGATCGGCCGAGCTCGCCGCCGCGGTCGGCTGCCCGCCGCGGGCCGTCGCCCTCATCGCGGGCGCGGTGGACCCCGCGGATCCGGCCGCCGGGGCGGCCCTCGCTGCGCTCCACGCCGCCGACGAGGCCAGCTGATGGCCCTCGACCCGATCGCCGCGCCGTCGCCCGGGCTCCCGGAGGTCGCCTTCGGGGACCGGCGGCGGCCGCGAGGACGCGATCGGCGTCCGGCTGGCCGACTGGGAGGGTCCGATCGGGCTCCTCCTCGCGCTCGTCGAGGCGCGCCGCCTCGACGTCCTGACGGTGCCGCTCGGCGGGCTCGCCGAGGCCTACCTCGACGCGCTCGCGACCGTCGAGGGCGAGCGTCTCGCCAACCTGTCGGCCTTCGTGGCCGTGGCCAGCCAGCTCATCCTCATCAAGAGCCGGGCCCTCCTGCCGCGGCCGCCCGAGCCCGCGATCCCGCTCGACGACGAGCCGGACCCCGAGGCGGCGCTTCGGGCGCGACTCCTCGCCTATCGCGCCTACCGCGATGCCGCCACGCGCCTCGACGCCCGCGCCGGCAGCGGGCGGCGTCCTCGTCCGGCGCGAGCCCGCCGTGGCCCTGGCCGCCGGTCGCGCGGGAGCGGTCGAGCCCCTGCCGCCGCGCCTCGACCCCGCGATCCTCGTCGCCGCGCTCGACCACCTCGCCACGGTGGCGCCCCCGGTGCCGGCGCCGGTCGAGGCCATCCCGCGGACGATCACGCTCGCCGAGCGGGCCGCCCTCATCCGGGCGGCGATCGCGCGAGGCCGGCCCGGTCGTCCTCCAGGAGCTTCTCGCCGGCGTTCGCGACCGGGTCGTCGTGGCGGTCACGTTCCTGGCGATGCTCGAGCTCGTGAAGCGGCGCGAGGTGACGGTCGAGCAGGACGCGCCGTGGGGCCCCATCATCGTGCGACCGGTGCCCCGTCCCGTCGGCGGCGGCACGCCGGCCGAGCTCGCGCAGGAGGACGCGTGACCGACGAGCAGCGGGCCATCGAGGAGGACGGCCTGAGCCCGGCGGGCGAGGGCGTCGCCGAGCGGAGTCGATGACGACGGACCGGGCGATGGCCTCGCCGGGCGACGGGCTCCACGGCGGACGACCTGCCCGGCGACGACCTGACCGAGGCGCAGCTCGAGGCCCTCCTGTTCGTGGCCGAGCGGCCGCTCTCGCGTCGCGAGCTCGCGACCCTGACGGGCGCCGGCGCGGAGACCGTGAACGCGCGGCTCGGCGACCTCGAGGTGAGCCTCGCCGGGCGCGGCATCCGGCTCCTCGTCGACGGCGGACCGGGTCGCCCTCGCGACCGCCCCGGAGGCCGGGCTCCTCGTCGGCCGCTACGTCGGTCGCGGAGCCGACCCGCCTGTCGCCGTCGATGCTCGAGACGCTGGCCATCGTCGCCTACCGGCAGCCGGTCACGAAGTCGGGGATCGAGCGGATCCGCGGCGTCGACGCCGAGTACGCGATCCGCGGCCTGCTCCACCGCCGGCTCGTCGTGGAGCTCGGCCGCGCCGACGCGCCCGGCCGGCCGTTCCTGTACGGCACCTCGGTCGACTTCCTCGAGCGGTTCGGCCTGACCAGCCTCGACGAGCTCCCGCTCCTCGAGGCGGGCGTGGCCGAGCGGCTGACGGCGACCCAGCCGGGGGAGAGCGGCGCTCCCGGCATCGACACGGACGCGCCGGGCCCGAGCGGCCGCCGACGACGCCGGCCGACGACCGCGACGACCGGCCGACGTCCCGCCGCGGGCGGGGCCTGACCCGTGCCCGCCGAGCGCCTCGGCAAGGTCCTCGCCGGAGCCGGCGTCGCCAGCCGGCGCGGCGCGGACGCGCTGATCGCCGCCGGCCGGGTCACCGTCGACGGGCGCGTCGCGACCCTCGGCGAGTCGGCCGACCCGGCCCGCCAGGCGATCGCCGTGGACGGCCGCCCGGTCGCCGCGGTCGCCGCCGCCCACGTGTACCTGGCAGTCCACAAGCCGGCGGGGGTCACGTCAACCGCCGCCGACCGCCACGCCGCGCGCACGGTGCTCGAGCTCGTCCCGCCCGACCTCGCGCCCCGTGGGACGCGCCTGTACCCGGTGGGGCGCCTCGACCTCGACTCCGAGGGGCTCCTGCTGCTGACGAACGACGGCGCGTGGACCGACCGGGTCCTCCACCCGCGCTACGGCGTCGAGCGCGAGTACGCCGTCGCCGTCGGCTCGCCGCTCGGCCGCGAGCAGCGCGAGGCGCTCGCGGCGGGGATCCCGCTCGAGGAGGGGATCGCGCGGCTCGTCGGCGCTGCGGCCGGCGACGCGGACGGAGACCTCCCGGCTCGGCGAGCTCCTGGTCCCGCGGCCCTCCCCGGCGTCGACGTGGTACCGCGTCATCCTCGCCCACGGCTGGAAGCGCCAGGTCCGCCGGATGTTCTCCGCCGTCGGCGCGCCGGTCGAGCGCCTCGTGCGTGTCCGGGTCGGGACGCTCCGCCTCGACCTCCCGAGCGGCGCCGCGCGGCGGCTCACACCGGCCGAGGTCCGCCGGCTGGGAGCGGCCCGCCCGGGCGGCGAGCCGCCCGTATCATCGGGACGCAGCAGCCGCAGGGGAGAGGCACCGCGATGACCGTGCGCGCGGAGGCCGGATCCGTGTCACTGACGAGCCCCGTGATCGCCCTCGACGGGCCGGCCTCGTCCGGCAAGAGCAGCGTCGGGTCGGCCGTGGCGGCGTCGCTCGGGTTCCGGTTCCTCGACACCGGGCTGCTGTACCGGGCCCTGACCTGGCTCGCGCTCGAGCGTGGCATCGACCCGGCCGACGGCCCGGCGATCGCGCCGCTCGTCGTGGAGATCGAGCTCGGGGCCGACGAGGCCGGGCGCCTCACGCGCGTGCTCGTCGCGGGGCGCGACGTGGCGACGGAGATCCGGACGCCGCGCGTCGACCGCGCCGTCTCGGCGGTGTCGGAGCAGCCGGCCGTGCGGGCCGCGCTCCTCGAGCGCCAGCGGGCCATCGCCGCCCCCGGCGAGATCGTCGTCGCCGGCCGCGACATCGGCGCCGTCGTGCTTCCCGACGCCGACGTGAAGGTCTGGCTCGACGCCTCGGCGGAGGAGCGCGCCGCCCGCCGCGCCGCCGAGCGCGGCATCGACGCGGCCTCGCCGGCCGGCCTGACGATCCTCGACGATCTCCGCCGCCGGGACCTTGTCGACGGCTCGCGCGAGCACTCGCCGTCGCGGGCGGCCGACGACGCCGTCCACGTCCGGACCGACGGCAACACGTTCGAGGAGACGGTGGCCGCGGTCCTCGCGGTCGTCCGCGGGCCGGCGGGGGATGAGGAGACAGCGCGATGAGCAAGCCCAGCGACCGGCATCCCGACCAGGCCGACGCCGCGTTCGCGCTCCCCGCGGACCGGCTGCCGTTCGTCATCCGCGCCACGGACGCGTTCGGCCGGACCTTCATCCAGTGCTTCACCCGCGTGACCGTCGAGGGCCTCGAGCACGTCCCGTCCGCCGGCCCCCTCATCATCGCCGGCAACCACATCAGCAACGCCGACCCGCCGGCCATCGCGAGCTGGCTCACGCCGGCCCTCGGGCGGCCGATCCACTGGATGGCGAAGGCCGAGGCGCTCGAGTGGCCGCTCGCGGGCTGGTTCATGCGCCAGAACGGCGCCTTCGGGATCCGCCGCGGGGCCGCGGACACCGAGGCGTTCCGCCTCGCCAAGCGCGTCCTCGACGAGGGGCGCGTCCTGGGGGCCTTCCCCGAGGGGACCCGCAGCCCGACCGGCGCCCTGCAGCAGGCGAAGGACGGCGTCTCCCTCCTCGCCCTGCGCACCGGGGCCCCGATCCTGCCGGTGGGCGTGGCCGGCACGGACCGCTTCTGGCCGCGCGGCCAGAAGCTGTGGGGCGTCGGCGGACGGATCACGCTCCGCGTCGGCGAGCCGTTCGTGCTCGAGCGCGGGCGCCGGCCCGACGGCACGCGGGAGTCGATGGAGGACGTCACGACCCGCCTCATGCTGCGGATCGCCGCCCTGCTGCCCGAGCGTCACCGCGGCGTCTACGGTCCGCTGCTCGCCGCGGACCCATCCGTGTCCTCGTTCGCCCCGAACGACGGGTAGCACGCCGCTGACCCGGGCCGGCGGTCACCGGGTTTTCAGTGGAGGCGTGACATAATCGGGACATGGGGATGATCAAGGACGTCCGCATCGCGAAGCGCACCGGGTTCTGCTACGGCGTGCGCGAGGCGGTCGACAAGGCCAAGGAGGCCGCCGACGCCGGCCGGTCGACGCATACCCTCGGCCAGGTCGTCCACAACGAGGGCGTCGTCGCCGGCCTCAACGCGCGCGGGGTCGTCTCGATCGCGACGCTCGAGGAGGCGGAGCGCGGCTCGACGGTCGTCATCCGCGCCCACGGCGTCACGCCGACCGTGCGCGAGGAGGCTGCGAGCCCGCGGCCTCGACGTGATCGACGGCACCTGCTCCTGGGTGATCGCCGAGCACAAGCAGATCCAGAAGCTCGTCGAGGAGGGCTACACGATCGTCCTCCTCGGCACGCCGAACCACCCGGAGACCATCGGCCTCCTCGGCTTCGCGCCCGACGCGATCGTCGTCGACGACGAGGACGACTGGGACCGGATTCCGCGCAAGAAGCGGATGGCCCTCATCACCCAGTCGACGCAGCCGCCCTGGAAGTTCGAGCGCCTGGCGGCGCGGATGGTCCACCTCGCCCACGAGCTCAAGATCGTCAACACGGTCTGCCCGGTGACGATCCGGCGCCAGGAGGACACGGTCGAGACGGCGCGCGAGGTCGACTTCATGGTCGTCGTCGGCGGACGCAGCAGCGCCAACACGAAGGAGCTGACCCGCCTCTGCGAGATCGTGGGGACGCCGGTCATCCAGGTCGAGCACGCGCGCGACCTGACGGACCCGGCGGTCTTCGGTGACGCCACCATCGTCGGCGTCACCGGCGGCACGTCGACGCCGATCGAGGACCTCGAGCTCGTCGCGGAGCGGATCCTCGAGATGGCCGGGACGGCCGACGCGAAGGCCCGCGCTCGCGACCTGGCCATGGACGCGCTCTCGACCGCCGCCACGCCGGCCGGGCGAACCACCTCGCTGCCGACGAACCCGAGGCTGACCGCGCACGCCGCCCGTGACGAGCGGGACGCCGCGCCCGGCCGTGCCCGCGGGGATGGGGCGCCCGATCCCGTCGGCACCGCCCGGTGACCGGAGTCTCGCTGCCGGTCGTCGCGATCGTCGGCCGCCCCAACGTCGGGCAAGAGCACGCTCTTCAACCGGCTCGTCGGCGACAGCCGCGCCGCGATCGTCGAGGACCGCGCCCGGACCACCCGCGACCGGATCTACGGCGAGGGCGACTGGAACGGCCGCACGTTCCTCGTCGTCGACACCGGCGGCCTCGAGGTCGCGCCGGGCGACGAGATCGAGGCGAAGGTCCAGGAGCAGGCGCGCCTCGCGATCGCCGAGGCCGACGTCATCGTCTTCGTCGTCGACGCGGCGGCCGGCCTCACCCCCGCCGACGAGGAGGCGGCCGAGCTGCTCCGGCGCGCGACCGCCCCGGTCTTCGTCGCCGCCAACAAGGCCGACAACGCGAAGCGCGAGCTCGACGCCGCCGAGTTCTGGGCCCTCGGCTGGGAGCAGACCTGGCCGATCAGCGCCGCCCACGGCCGCGGCGTCGCCGACCTCCTCGACGAGATCGTGCTGGCGCTCCCGCCCGAATCGCACGGCGGAGGTCGAGCGCCGCGCCCGCGAGGATGCCGCCGAACGCGACGCCGACCATCATCGCCGACGAGCTGGCCGAGGGGCTCGACCCCGACGAGGTCGGGTTCGACGACGAGAGCCGCGCCCGGCCCGGTCACGATCGCCTTCGTCGGCCGTCCGAACGTCGGCAAGTCGAGCCTCCTCAACGCCCTCCTCGGGGAGGAGCGGGCGATCGTCTCGGAGGTCCCCGGGACCACCCGCGACGCGATCGACACGCGGCTCGAGTACGGCGCAGGGCGAGGTCGTCCTCGTCGACACCGCCGGGATCCGGCGGCGCGGCAAGGTCGCGTCGGGCCCCGCCGCCGAGCGCTACTCGACGCTCCGGGCGCTCAAGGCGATCGACCGGGCCGACGTCACGGTCCTCGTCATCGACGCCGTCGAGGGGCTCACGGCCCAGGACGCCCACGTGGCCGGCTACGCGATCGACGCCGGCAAGGGCCTCGTCCTCGCCGTCAACAAGTGGGATCTCGTCGAGGACAAGACGGACCGCACGTTCGACCAGTACGTCGCCTGGATCCGTCGCGACGCGCCGTTCCTCGACTTCGCCCCGGTCGTCTCGATCAGCGCGAAGACCGGGCAGCGGGTCGACCGGGTGCTCGAGATGGCGGTCGACGTGTGGGGTGAGCGCCGGAAGCGGATCAGCACCGGGGAGCTCAACCGGCTCCTCGCCGAGGCCACCGCTCGCCAGGTGCCACCGGCCGTGAAGAACCGCCGCCCGAAGCTCTTCTACGCCACCCAGGCGGGCATCGAGCCGCCGACCTTCATCTTCTTCGCCAACGACGCCGAGCTCATCCACTTCAGCTACAAGCGGTACCTGGAGAACCGGATCCGGGACGTCCTCGGGTTCCACGGGGCGCCGATCCGCCTGGTGTTCCGCAACCGCGGCGCCGAGCGCCCGCGACGCCGCCCGGGCGGGCGACCCGGGGGGGCGCGCGCGGGAGCAGCCCGGCGCCACTGAGCGTCCGCGCGCGACGAGAAGCCGCCGAGGGCCCGACCTCCTGGTCGGACCCTCGGGCCAACGTTCGCGCGATCAGGTCTCCCGCATCAGCAGGATCGGCAGCGGCGTTGCCGGCTGGGCCGCCGGCGAGTACGACGGATGGTGGGTCAGGTCCGCGCTGACGACGCACCAGCCCTGTTTCCCGAGCTCGGTGATCCGCTCGGCGAGCTCCGTGAGGTGAGCCTCCGGATGCGCCTGGAACGGCATCCGCTCGATCCGGTACTCGACCGGGCGGACCGCGCCGGTCGGCTTCTCCATGAGGACCGGGAGGGGGATCGTCGGCTGGGCCGCCGGCGAGTACGACGGATGGTGGGTCAGGTCGATGCTGACCACCCGCCATCCCTGCTTGCCGAAGTCGTTGAGGCGGTCGAGGATGTCCGCGAGGTGGGCCTCGGGATGATCCTGGACCGGCAATCGCTCGATGCGGTAGTCGACGGCGCGGGCCGTCACCATCACCTTCTCTGCGACGACCATCTCGGTACCTTGCTCTCCTGCGAGGCCGGGTCGCGGCACGACCGCGGCGGCCGGCGACACGATGAGCGTGGCGCGGGCCCGCTGCGGCGTCGGTGACGACGCTGCGACCTCGGCGTGACCTGCGTCACACCGGCGGCTACGTTCGCCCCATCCGGCTCTTGGGTCGTGCCCGGGACCGGCGTATCGTCGGCGCATGCCCGAGGGACTGGTTGGCGCCGGCGGCGCCTCTGCCGAGTCGGCCGACCTGCTCGTCGCGCTGGCGCGTGACGGGCTCACAAGGGGCTTCCTCTTCGCCCTGCCGCCGGCTGCAGCCGAGCGCCTGCTCGCGGAGGCGATCCGGATCAACGTACCGGCCGGATCGATCGTGTACCGCGACGAGGAGAGCCCGCGCCTGCTGGTCGTCGTGACGGGCCTCCTCCGGATCTTCGTGTCGTCGCGGGATGGGCGCCAGGCGACCGTCCGGTACGCCCGGAGCGGCGACGTGGCGGGCCTCGCGCTCGTGGTCGGCGGCCCGGCGCCGGAGAGCATCCAGGCGATGACCTCGTCCTACCTCGTCGCCCTCCGTGTGGCGACGCTCGACGGACTCCTCCGGACCGACCCCGGCGTCGCCCGCGCCTGCGCGGAGGAGCTCGGCCTGCAGGTCCACCAGCTGCTCGTCGACATCGCCGAGCAGGCCTTCCTGCCCGTGCGCCAGCGCCTCGCCCGTCAGCTGCTCCTCCTGGCGACCCCGGGACCCGGTCGCCACCTCGTGGTGACGACGAGCCAGCAGGAGCTCGCGGATGCGATCGGCTCGGTACGGGAGGTCGTCACGCGGACGCTCCACGGCCTCCAGGAGGAGCGGCTCGTCCGGCTGGGCCGGGCAGGGATCCTCGTCCTCGACCCACTGCGCCTCAGCGACGAGGCTGGGCTGGGCGCGGCGGCGCTCGAGCCCGGGCGGGGTCCCCGCGATCGGCAATCCGGCGGCGGCGGGTGAGCGTAGTCCGTGTCATGGCGCGGATGTATCCCTCCCGGCGTCGCTCTCGTCTCTCCAGTGGACGGGCGGAATGGCCGCTCGAGATGCTCGAAGGAGAGACTCCCATGAAGCTCCAGGTCAACGAAGGGCCCATCGACCGCGCTGTCCGCGTCATCGCCGGCATCGCCCTCCTCGGCGCCGCCGTCCTCGGCGTCGTCGCCGCGCCCCTCTCGCTGGTGGCGGGCGTGCTCGGCACGATCCTCGTTGCGACCGGCGCGCTCGGGTTCTGCCCGATCTACGCGGCCTTCGGCGTCAACACCTGCCCCGCGAAGCGGTGACCGACACGCTCGCCTCCGCGCCGACCCCCGGAGCCGGGTCGCCCGGCCCCGAGCGGTCGTCGCCGGCAGCCGACGGCGGCCCCGCCGCAGGTGCCGAGGTGCTGCTCCGCCTCGAGGCCGAGCTGCCGCGCCTCGTTCGCCTCGCGACGAAGCTCGTCCGGGACCCGGACGCGGCGGAGGATCTCGCCCAGGAGACGCTCATCGCCGCCTGGCGCAATGCCGACCGGCTGCGCTCGCCCGAGGCGCTGTGGAGCTGGCTGCGGCGGACGCTCCTCAACCGGGTCATCGACCGGAGTCGCGCCCGGCGCGACGAGCTCGACATCGAGGCCGTCGAGGCCGACTGGCGGGACGACCACTTCACCGTGCAGCCGGAGCGCGTCCTCGAGATCGCCGAGCTGCGGGAGGACCTCGAGGATGCGCTGGCTCGCCTGCCCGCGATCTACCGCCTGCCGGTCGTGCTCCACGACGCCCTCGGCTGGAAGGCCGCGGAGATCGCATCGGCCATGGACGCCGGGCTGCCGGCCACGAAGCAGCGCCTCCGGAGGGGCCGCATGATGCTCGTTTCCGCGCTCGCCGCCGACGACGCCCGGCGGCTGGCCAGCCTCGAGCAGCCGATGCGCTGCTGGCGCGCCCGCCGCCACGTGTCGGCCTACCTCGACGGCGAGCTCGATCCGGGGACGGTCGCGGCCGTGGAGGGCCACCTCGCACGGTGCCCGACCTGTCCACCGCTCTACGCCGCGCTCGTCGGCGTCAGGGCTCGGCTCGAGGGCCTCCGGGATCCGGACACGGTGGTCGAGAACGACGTGGCGCGGCGCGTCCGAGCCCACCTGACCGCGCACCTCCACACCGGCCGGCACGACCGCGACGGCCGGGCCGATCACGGCCACGGGTCACCCTGACCGCGCCCGCTGCCGACCGGCTGCGTCGCGATTGCCCCGTCGACTCCTCGGCCCGCGTCGACGCCTCTGGTATCCTTCGCGCGTCGGGGTGTGGCGCAGCTTGGTAGCGCACCTGAATGGGGTTCAGGAGGTCCCGCGTTCGAATCGCGGCACCCCGACCACTCATCTGAGCACGAAGTGACCCCCGGAAGGCTCTCCGGGGGTCTTCGTTTGGGGTCCGTACCCCTCGCCGTACCCCTCAGCGGGTGGCGGCCTCGCCGAGGATGACCTCCATCCGCGAGGCTGCGCGGCCCAGCATCTTCCGGGTGAGGTGCGCGTACACGTCGGCCGTCGTGCTGAAGTCCGAGTGACCGAGGATGCGCGAGACGATGCCCAGCTCCTCGCCCTGCTCCAGCGTCAAGGTCGCCGTCGTGTGACGGAGGTCATGCCAGCGGACCCGCGGCAGCCCCGAACCGGGGTGCTGTCGGAGATCGCCCCGATGCCCACCGGACGCATATCGCAGGCGGTCCCGCTCGCCGACGGCTCGGTCCTCCTCGTCGGCGGATACGACGTAGAGGAGGCGCAGCGCGACACTTCCGGCTGCGTGCCGGTCGCATACAGGGTCCTGCGGTGGGTACCCTGACGCGGCCTGGGTGGCTCAGGGAGGGCTCCGCCGAGACACAGACCGGGTCCACCTTCCGGTGAGCTACAGGCGACCAGCAAGGAGTTGAGATGGCCCGCCGCACCGGGCGCTCCGCTCCGTCCGCGGGATGGGACGCGCACCGGGCGTCCGGGGGGCGTGACCTTCGGCTCTCGACGCTCGCGAGACCCCCCGGCATCGTGCCCCTCAGCGGGAGGCTCTGACACGCGGCCCAAACCCCGGCCGCCGGGACCGCGCCGAGCCACTGGCGAGACCGACCCGCAGGGCGGCGTCCCGGGAGGGCAGGGGCATGCTTGGTCTCAAGCATCGGGCGATCGTGGTGGCGGCCGCGATGGTTGCCACCATGGCGATGGGTAGTGGGGTCGCGGCGGACACACGAGGCGGCGACGGGGCGCAAGTTGCCGGGCTGCTCTTCAGGGACATGTTCACCCACGCCGAGCAGTCCGCAGAGAACTGGACGTTCCACAACCGCGAGGGACGAGAATCGCCGACGGGCGACTCTGGATCGATGGTGGGTACACAGGGGACGCCGTCTTTCGCGACGGCTGGGCCTTTACCCACGTCGGCGACACGACCTGGCGGGACTACACGCTCGACGTGACCTATGACACCCGGAACGTCGGCGGCTCTCCGGAGAACCACACGGTGATGATCTTCTTCCGCGTGGCCTCCGATGTGCCGAACGACATCAGCGGCTACAACACGCTGTATGTCCTAGAGGTGTGGGATCCCGGCCAGCCGTATTCGGGCGGGTACTGTGCCGAATACGACACCCCGATGCCGAAGGGCTGGGTGCAGATCCTGAAGTGGGTCAATGGCGAGGCCATCCTGGCGGCCGAGGGCTGCTCGTCGAACACGAGCGTCGGTACGAACAGGGCGAGCGTCGCCATGACGGGTGATCTGGTCGAGGTGACCGTGAACGGGAGGAGCGTCCTGACCTGGACCGATCCTGATCCGATCCTCTACGGCGGGGTCGGCCTCGGGCGGATCTGGGAGACCAACGGCTGGTTCGACAACGTGATCGTCCGGGCCGAGGTGAACCACTCGTAGTCTCGGGAACGAACGCGCGCTCAGGGCCGGGCCGATGCCGCCCAGGAGGGGGTAGGTGCCCCTTCGGCCACCCCAGTTCGCACCGGGCGCTCCGCACCGGCCGCCGCCGGCGCGGGGCCCTCCGGGCGTCCGGGGCGACCCTTGGCCGCCGGCCACGGCCCCCGGCTCCGCACCGGGCGCTCCGCTCCGTTCGCGGGATGGACGCAGCGCCGGGGCCTCCAGGGCCGTTCGTCACTCGACCGCCGGACGAGCTCCGTGCATCGTGGCTGTGATCGTCAGGACCGCGCCGAATGACATGCGAGACCGCCCGCACGCGCGAGAGAACCCCTATCTCCTCGGAGGCCGGACGATGAGACGCCTTGTCATCACCATCTTCGTCGCCGCGTCCCTGGTCGGGTGCAGCGAGACGGGGCCCAGTCCGAGTCCAGCTGCGTCACGGACTGCGATCTCCACGCCGGTGACGGTCGTTACCCCGTCGCCCGACGCGCCCATGACGCCGTCGCCGACGGCGAGCCCGAGCGCCGTGCCGACACCGTCGCCGACGGCGAGCCCGAGCTCCTTGCCGACGCTGACGCCGCTCTCCAAGCCGAGCCAGGGTCGCGGCACGTGGACCAAGGTGAAGGGCTCTGCGCTCGTGTCCCCGCACGCCGTCGCGGTCCGCGCCGGCGACGTAGGCGTTCTCCTGTTGGGCATAGACGACTACCCCTGCCAGACCCCGGAGCGCAACGCAGCGGGAACGCCGGCCGCCTTCTACGACGCCCGGACGCATGCGATCAGAAGGGTTTCGGGCGACCTCAAACTCGAGCTCCGCGCAGCCGCGTCGTTGCCCGATGGGCGGGTGATGGTCGCAGGCGGCACTGACCCGAGGGGGACGAGCTCAAGCCGACGCGACGGACGCGGATCTGGGACCCGCGGACCCGGAAGTGGGCGGAGGGTGCTCCGATGACCATCGGTCGCAGCCTCTTCTCCCTCGTGACGTTGGCCGACGGGCGCCTGATGGCCGTTGGGGGGATGGTTGCCGACGACGAGGAGGACGGCGACGACTGCGAGGGCTGTTCTACGGAGGTGGACACGGCCGAGCTCTACGACCCTGCGACGAACCGCTGGACGCCGACCTCGGCGGTGGAGTTGAAGACGCCGGACGACGGCAGCGCCGACCAGCTCGTGGATGTCGTCGCCCTGGCCGGAGGACAGGTCCTCGCCATCGGTGCGAACGACTCCTCCGCGCTCTACGATCCCCGGACGGAGACGTGGACGGCCGTGGCCTGGCCTCGCGTCGGGGGCGCGATTGCCCTCCCGGACGGGACGGCGTTGGGCTTCGGGGTCGACTACTACAGTGGCGACTCCGACGCGCACGTGCCGTTCGTGGAGCGGTTCGACCCCGAGGGCGGCACGCCGAGTCATCGGCCACCTCTCGCCCACGGGCGATGGCGCGACCATCGCCGTCCTCGCCGACGGCCGGCTGTTCCTCGCTGGCGGCGTCGCCGAGGACGAGACCGGGTATCGCGGGAAGTTCCTCGCGAGCGCCGCGATCTTCGACCCCGACACCGGGGTGCTGTCGAAGATCGCCCGGATGCCCACCGCCCGCAGCTCGGATGCGGTTCCGCTCGCCGACGGCTCGGTGCTCCTCGTCGGCGGCATCGACGTTGAGGAGACGGGGCGGGCGACAGAATACGAGGGAGGCAACGACATTCCTGGCTGTGTGCCGGTCGCCTACAGGGTCCTGCGGTGGGTACCCTGACCCGGTCTGCGTGGCTCTGGGAGGGCTCCGCCGAGACAGAGACCAAGGCCCCCTTCTGGTGAGCTATAGGCGACCAGCCCGAGTTGAGCTGGCCGCCGGCCAACGTCGCGTACCCACCCCCGCCCGACGGCTCCGCGCCGGCGCGCTCTGCTCCGTTCGCGGGATGGGACGCGCACCGGGCGTCCGGGGGCGCATGACAATCGGCTCTCGACGCCGGCTATCGACCGCGCACGATCCGCTCAGCGGGAGGCTCCGACGCGCGGTCCACATCCTGGCCGCCGGGACCGCGCCGAGCCACTGGCGGACCCGACCCGTGGGGATCGCGTCCCAGGAGGATGTCGCGATGCGCGCCAGCGCCATCGTCCCGCCCCGGCGGTGGGTCGGGTTCCTCGTCGCCTGCCTCCTCGTTGGGCTCGCGGTCGCACCCACCCCGGTCGCCGCCGCCGACCCGGCATGGGTCGCAACCTACACGAGCAGCGCGCCGGTCGCCGCGGTGAGCGCGGGTGAGGTCCACACCTGCGCGATCAGGACCGACGGCACGCTCGCCTGCTGGGGCTCGGACGACTACGGCGACATGCAGCCGCCGGACGGCGGCACGTACACCGCCGTGAGCGCTGGGGATAGCGACGGCTACACCTGCGCGATCAGGACCGACGGCACGCTCGCCTGTTGGTACACATCGGGGCCTTCCGAAACCCGGCCGGCCGGCACCTACACCGCCGTAGACGTGTCCGAAGACTGGGGGACCGCCTGCGCGATCCGCGACGACGGTACCCTGGCTTGCTGGGGGTTCCCTGGGGGCGATGTGGCGCCCCCGGCCGGCACGTTCACCGCGGTGAGCATGGCCGCTGAGTTCGCCTGCGCGATCCGGACCGACGGGACGCTTGCCTGCTGGAGACTCGACCCCGTCAATCCGCTGTGGTTCGAGCCGCCGGCGGGGACGTTCACCGCGGTGAGCGCGTTCGGCGACTCCGGTCGGAGTCAGTACCAGGTCTGCGCCATCCGGACCGACGGCACGCTCCTGTGCTGGGGGGAGTGGTGGTACGAGCACCCGACCCCTCCGCCACCGGCCGGGACGTTCACCGCCGTGAGCGTGGACGACGGCGAGACCTGCGCGATCCGGACCAACGGCAGGCTCGCCTGCTGGAGCAACGACCCGAAGGAGTGGCCGTCGCTCACTCCGCCGGCCGGAACGTTCGGCGCCGTCAGCGTCGGTGGCAGTCACACGCTGCGCCATCCGCACCGACGAGATCCTCGTGTGCTGGGGGTGGGACGGGGACGGCTCAGTCGTGCCGCGGCCAGGCGCGGAGCTCTCGTCGCTGCCTCGCTGGCTCGCCGCGGCGAGGGTGCCGCTCGCGTGGAGCGGGCAGCCCGCCTTTGCCGCGGTGGTCTCCTACGATGTCCGCTACAAACGCGTGAAGTGGAACGCCAGGAGCTACGGCCCGTGGGTGCGGTGGAAGTCGGCCACGAGGTCCACCAGCGCGACGTTCCGGGCCGCGCCCGGCTACACGTACTGCTTCGAGGTACGGGCACGGGACGCCGAGGGACACGTTGGCCGCTGGGAGCCGCGGTACGACGTCTCGAGCTCCTGCCCGGCGATCCCGCTCGACGACCGCGCCCTCGCCCGGAGCGCGGGTTGGGTCGCCCGCACGGGCACGCCCTTCTACCGCGACACGTATCTGCGCTCGGCGAGTCGCGGGGCGACGCTCCGCGTGGCGGGCGTCGTAGGGCGGCGCATCGCCCTCCTCGCCACGACCTGTCCGGCCTGCGGCACGGTGAAGGTCTTCTGGAACTCGACCCTCATTGCGACCATCAACCTCGCCTCGGCGGTCCGGACCGACCGGGTCCTGATTCCGGTCGCGCGTTTCTCCGAGCGGAGCACCGGGACGCTCCGGATCAAGGTGGTCTCGTCCGACAGGAAGGTGATCATCGATGGGGTGCCACCTCCCGCCAGCGAGGGATGCGGTCGAGGCGGCCGGGCCCACGGAGGTCGCTGCGCTGCGGGCCCGGGTGGAGTTGGCGCCTGGCTGGGCCACTAGGTAGGGCTACCTATTGGGTCCGGGCCGCGATGAGGCCGACAATGGGTCGGCAGCCAAGCTGCCAGACGTCGGAGAGCTGTGACGCGCGGTCCAAGTTCAGGCCGCCGGGACCGCGCCGAGCTACTGGCGAGACCGATCCGATGGCGTCCCGAGATGCGTCCCGGGAGGAGTCGAGTGCCTCGGATCGCTCAGTGGAGTCCGCGGAGGCGCGCCGTCGCCCTGGCCCTTGTGGCGGCGACCGCAGTCTCGGGGGTGGCCCTCGCGGCCTTCATCATCCGCAACTTCATGGAAACGACGGTCACGGTTCGAGATGCCGGAGACATCTACTGGCACAACGATGACCTCGGTCCGGTCAACACGCTGGTCATCGGCGAGGGCACGTGCGAGTGGGCGCCCCAGGGCCTCGGGACGTTCTTCAAGACGGCGAGGGTGACTTTCTCGGACACCTGGGCAGGGTCCCAGTGCATCATCGGCCGGCAGGTCGACGGCATGGGGGAGTTGTTTGTCGCCAACCCTGAGCCGGTGACGGCGCCCGTCACCATTACCGGCCTTGACTACGGGACGAGCGGCGACTTCTGCGCTCCGGGTGGCGGCTGTCCGGTCGAGGTCAAGGTCCTGCAGGGTCGCTTCGAAGGAGCGCCCGTGCTGACGTTCCCGCACGTCCTGGGCATCGGGCAGGCCGACGAGATCCAGGTCGTCCTGAGGGTCGATCCCGACTACGCCAGCCCGGGTGAGACATACAGCGACCTGGAGATCGGTTTCCTCGGCAAGTAGCGACCAATCGGCCATCGAGGGCGTCGTGGTCCCGATCCTCGTCGGAGCTGCAGTTCGCTGCGGCCCGGCGGCGGGGTGACGGGGAACCGATCCGTCCTCGCCGGAGCATGGAGTAGCCGGTCGCCGGCGTGCGAATCGCGGCACCCCGACCACCACGCCAAGCACGAACGAGGCCCTCGGGAGTGACCCGAGGGCCTCGTGACTCCCGCAGCCCGGCCCGCGGCCGGCGGGTGGTCAGGGGGTCATGACGGTGCGTCGGTAGCGGACCGTCCCGTCGGAGCCGATCGCGACGATCGTTGCGGAGCTCTTCACGACGCCCACGCACCCGTCCTCAGTGACGGTGCGCTCGGGTTCGATCGCGAGGCCGTACACGGTGCCGCTCGCGCCGACGACGACCGCGCGGAACCGGGATGCCGGGCGCGCCAGGGTGACGGGCCAGCCCGACCGGACCTTCGCACCGCGGCCGATCGCCACGATCCGGCCGCCGAGGGAGGTCGACCGCGGGATCCTGCACCAGGTAGAGGACGCCGCCAGGCCCGACGGCCGGCACTGCGCGAAGGTAGCCGCAGCCGGTCGAGCAGCGGCCACAGTCACCGCTGTCCGAGAGGCCCGCTGCGGAGCGATACGGCCACCCCGAGCGCACGCTGCCGGCCGGCACGAGGCCCCATGCGACCGTGCCGCCGTCGGCGTCCCGGGCTCCGACGAGCCAGGCGCTCCCGGTCGGGGCGACGACCGGCGGCGCGGGATGGAATGGACCGGCGCCGTTCCAGTCGGACGACGGCACGACGGCGAGCCGGGGCGACCAGCCCGCCACGCGGGTGCCGTTTCGCTCGAACGCGCGGATCCAGGCCGCGCGCCCCGAGTCGGCCGCCCGGACGACGAACACGCGGCCGTTGGGGCCGACGACCGGCAGCGACGCCACGCCGTCGATCGTGACCGGCCAGCCGGTCCGCGCTCCGGCGAGGCCGAAGGCGGCGATCTTCGTGTCCGTGCTCGTGCCGGAGCCGATCGATCGGACGGCGAACGCGGTGCCGTCTGCGCCGAGCGCACGGCCCCACCAGTCCGCGCCGGCCGTCAGCGGGAACTGCTTGCCGACGGCCACGCGGGCCGCGGCCGAGATGCGCACGAGCCGAAGAGCCTGGTCCCCGTCCCAGCGCTGCAGGAGGATGAAGAGCCTGGTCCCGACGACCCGGGGCTCGTCCCCGGTGTTCGTGAAGTGATCGTAGTCCGTGAAGCGGGATCCGGCCGCCGCCGACACGTTCACCGGCCACCCGGCCAGGCGTCGACCGCCCGCGGTGAAGGCAAACGCGCGGACGGACTCCGTGCCGTTGTGGCAGACAAGCCGGACGGAGCCGTCGACGGCGACGGCGCCGATCCAGCAGTCGGTCCAGCCGGTGAGCGTCACCGGCCAGCCGGCGAGGAGGCGACCCCGCGCGTCGAACCCGGTGACGCGCGTGCTCACGCCACTCCGGATCGAGATGAACAGGCGGCCGTTTGTCCCGGGGGCCATCCGGACGTCGTCCGCCGATTCGGCCGACCCGGCGACCGGCTGCCACGCGGCGGGAGGCATGGTTGTGGGCCCCGTCGGCCCGGCGGACGGAACTGGACCGGCTGCCGCCGGTGCCACGGCGCCGAGGACGAGCGCGGCCGACGCAAGGAACGCGAGAGCGAGGGGGATCGTGTGTGCGCACGATCGAGATGTCATGGCGGGCTCCCTTCTGGAGGTTCGACGCAGTCCGCCATCAGTCCGTTACAGGCATTCCGACCGCTTCGGGAACCGGATGTCTCGGGGTCAGCCACCTCTCGACGGCGCGTCTTGTCTTGCCATGCTGACCCCGACCACGACGTGCGGAGGCGACGGGACATGGCCCCGCGAGCGCCTGACGGGCGACCGGAGCCCGTAACGCCAACCGTGGCCATTTGGCGTTCGGAGTCTGCCGCCACAACCAGACGCCGGGGAGCAGCTGGACCCGACGACCATCAGCGCAGGTCGAGCTCAGCGCCTGCAACCCAGGACGGAGTAGCACACCCCACCGAGATAGGTCACGACCCGGTCGGTCCTCGTGCCTCCACGGAAGGTGCCGGCGACCATCCTCACGACGAGATCGTTGCCGGAGTTGCCGGCGAAGAGGCCGCCGCGCATCCTGCTGCCCTGCGGCGCACGGCGCACCGCGTCATGGACCACGCGTGGGAGATGGGGACCGGGACCCGGCGCCTGAACGCCGCCGCCGGCGCCGAACCTCGCGCTTGCTATGCTCCTGCGGCCAGATGCGCACGAGGGGGACACACGCCATGCAGCCCGACGAGATCCGCTTCCTGTTCGCCTACGATCGCTGGGCGACCCGTCGCGTGCTGGACGCCCTCGACGACCTCGACCCGGCCGTGTGGGAGCGGACGCACGTGGTCGACGAGCGCGGCCTCGGCGGCATCCTCGTCCACCACCTCGGCGCCTCGCAGCGCTGGCGCCACGGGTTCCAGGACACGGGCGAGCAGCCCGCGCCCGAGCGTGAGCCGTTGCCGACGATCGACGAGCTGCGCGATCGGTGGGAAGCCGAGTGGGCCGCCGTCGATGCCTGGCTGCCGACCTTGACCGACCGCTTCGTCGCACACGTCCACGAGGGCGTGCCCGTGTGGCAGATGCTCGTGCACGTCGTGAACCATGGGACGCAGCACCGGGCGGAGGCGGCGGCCCTCCTTACCGCCGAAGGCCGGTCGCCCGGCGAGCTCGACCTCATCAACTACGCGGAGGAGCAGGCCGACGGCGGGGCGGATCGTCCCGGTTGACACGCGACGGTCCCGCCCACATCGTTCGGTCATGGTCGACGACTGCCCGATGACCGAGGACTGCCCCGCCTACGACCGCGACCGCCGCGTATGCCTCGTCCACCCGGATGACTGCGAGTTCGCGCCGGCCCACGGTGCGGTCACGCTTGTCTTCGGGGCGCCCGAGGCGCCCGAGGCGCCGCCGCCGGAGCCGTCGCGAGGAGCGACGACCCGCTAGGTCGCCGGGCGCCCGTCCCCATCGGTGGGGCGGGGCCGACTACCGCACGGCTCGCCAGGCGACGAAGACGGCGAGGAGGACGAGCGCCGCACCCGCGGCCACGACGACGGGCCCGGTGTCCAGCACCGCCGTGACGGCACCATCGACGAGCCCGGCGATCGCCCGGCCGAACGAGCCGAACAGGCCGCCGATCGACGACCCGAGCCCTCCGAGCAGCGAGCCGACCCCGTCCATCGCCGGTCGGCCTAGGCGTCGCCGCCGTAGCTCGTGCCGGGGATCTTCTCCCGGTTCGCGTAGGCCGTCGCCCCGTAATGCCCGAGGTCGAGGAAGACCGCGCCGGCGAGCCACAGCCAGTCCAGGCCCTCGATGCCCGGTCCGGCGGTGAAGAGGAGGACGTACAGGAGCGTCGTGAATGGCAGGAAGATGAACCCCAGGAGCGGCCAGATGACCGTCCCGAAGGTGGCGTCAACCGCGGCCGGACGAGCCAGCCAGAGCAGGACGAAGGCGATCCTCGGGAACAGGAGCGCCACGAACGCGAACAGGCACATGGACCGACTCCTCCTCGAAGACGCCGAACGGTTCCCCGGCAGCCGCGCGGATAGCGTACGCGGGCACACAACGCCTCGGGGCCCCGGGCCGCTGGGCGTGACGTTCGGCCCTCGACGCTGTCGCGGCATCGCCGCGATCGTGGGCCACGAGGCAGGCCGTCCGCCGGGTCGGCCTGTGTCGCGGAGGTGCGTCGCCATGGCCGGCCAGGGGTCCCACCGGATCATGGGTTCGGTCGCGATCCTCGTCCTCGGCACCATCCTCGTGTCGTGCGGGAACCCCGCCCAGGCCGAGGTCGACCGCGCGAACGAGCTGCTGAACAACGGTCGCGACGCGGAGGCCTTCGACGCGTTCGTCGCCGCCCTCGAGCTCGACCCCGACAACGCCGAGGCGCTCGTCGGACGTGGCTGCGCCCTTCTGGCTCGCGACATCACGGCCGCCCTCGCCGATCTCGATCGAGCCATCTCGGTCGACCCGGAGAGCGTGGACGGCTATCGCTGTCGGGCCGAGGCGCGGCGCAAGACCGGCGACCTGGAGGCCGCCCTCGCCGATGCCACGAAGGCGGTCGACATCGATCCGTCGGACCCGGCGGCCCACGTGGCCCTCGGCAACACCCTCGACGAGCTGCGCACGACGGACGAGGCGATCACCGCGTACGACACGGCGATCGACCTGGCGTCGAAGCTGGACGATTTCGGCGGCAATGCGAGCGCTGCTGGCGAACGCGTACAACCAGCGGAGCATCGCCCGCGGGCGGCTCGACGACGACGCCGGCGCCGCCGCCGACGTCGAGAAGGCGATCGAGCTGGATCCCACGTACGGGGCGGCGTACGCGAACCGCGCCGCGTCGAAGGCCTGGGCGGCGACTGCCCTGGGGCCATCGTCGACGCGGACAGGGCGATCGAGCTGGACCCGGACCTCGCGTCGGCGTACGGCACGCGGGCGCTCTGCCGGGCAGACGCCGGCAACCTCGACGCCGCGCTCGCGGACGCCAACCGGGCCATCGAGCTCGGCCGCGTCGACGCGTATGCCTACTTCACGCGCGGCGCCATCCACGCCGAGCGGGGTGACACCGCCCAGGCCACGGCGGACCTGCGGAACGCGATCGAGCTGGCCCCGACGGCCGACTTCGCCGACGCGATCCGCGCGCTGATGACCGACTACGGCCTCGAGTAGTGCGCGGCGCGGGTCGTCGACGACGGCCGAATAGGTAACCTTCCCGACTTGGGGCTTGGGCCCATGGCGCCCACAATCCCCCCGGCCCCCGGCTCCGTGCCGCGCGCGCCGGATCGCGCCTCCCACGCGGGACGGGTCGCTGCGCCGGGAGTCCGGGGGCCGCTCCGCCGGTGCGAGCCGGGAGCCTGCGCCTCTTGGGCCGAACGACGCTCGACCCGGCGCCCCACCGTCGCTCACCCTGCCCGGTGGGCCTGCGGCACGCGGGGATCGCGCCGGGCCGCGAGGCGCGGACTCGCGGCCCACCGGCGGCGACCGGCGGTCATCCCACGAGATCGTCGATGAGGTGCTCGGACGGCGGGTGGATCGCGAAGATCTCCTCCTCGGCAGCCTGCTCGGCCCCGTCGCGGTCGGCGGCCTCGCCCTCGGCGAGGAGGTGGCCGCCCGGCGCGAAGACGCGCCAGTGCCAGCGGTGCTCGCCTTCGAGCGCGAGCACCTCCGCGTCACGGCCGTGCAGGTGGGCGCGGAGGGCCATCCGGACGCCCTCGGGACAGGGGATCGCGTGCCAGCCCGCAATCGGCATCGGGTCGCCTCCGATCAGGACGCGAGGAAGAAGCGCTCTCATGATCGAGGAGCGAGCCGTCGACGGCCAGAGCCGGACCGCCCGAGAAGGCGGGACCGGCCGCCGCAGGCGCGGTCAGGGGACGGGCGTCGGCTCCGGCAGGGGCGTGGGTTCCGGCGTCGGGTCGGGCGTCGGCTCCGGCGTCGGGTCGGGCGTCGGCTCCGGTGTCGGGTCGGGCGTGGGTTCCGGCGTCGGCGTTGCCTCGGGCGTCGGCGTCGGCGTCGGCGTCGGCTCGACCGCGGGCGGGCTCCACGTGGCCCGCCACTCGGCCGTGGTCCATCCGAGGTCCCCGACGACGGACTGGTAGAACGCGCCCGGTCGGTACGGGGCGAGGATCCCGGTGGCCCCGGGCGTTCGCCGGGAGCGGAACCCCGAGTCGTAGCGGAGCGTGGTCCACGGCGATCCCCAGAACACCGCGCGGATCGTCCGCGTGCCCCCGAAGAGGCCCCGGATGACGTCCGCGACGGAGCGGTCGCTCGCGAAGACGGCGGCCGCGCCGGCATCGAGGAACCCGGCGGCGAAGTTGTCCACCCGCTTCCGGGCGGTCGTGCGCGTCGGGTACGCGCGCCCGGGCTCCGACGAGCCGGCCGCATAGCAGACGTGGTTGAGGACGACGACGGCCCCCGGGGCCAGGTCGAGGCCGCGCCTGAGGTAGTACTCGCCGAAGTAGCGGACGTTCGAGTGGCCCCGGCCGGCCCTCGCGTTGAGGCCGAGGCCGTTCATCTTGCGGGGGTTGAACTTCCCGTACGGGCTCGGGTAGCCGTTCCCATGGCCGAGATAGACGAAGAGGTTCGCCCCGCGTGCCGCCTCCTTGACGCGCGACCAGGTCGCCCACGGGGTGTAGACCTTCCGGACACGGGCGCCGTGCGCGCGGAGCTGGTCGGCGATCCGGTTCGCGTCGCGCCGGTAGTAGGAGGTCGTGCCCTCGACCGGGCCGACGACGATGACGGCCAGAGGACGTCCGGCCGCCGCGGCCATGGCCGGCGCGGGGTCGACGACGGGGATGGCGACGAGGGCTGCCAGCGACAGGAGCGCCGCGACGACCGCCGCGGAGGCTCGCCGGCGCGCCGCGGCACCGGGGTGCGCGAGAAGCACAGCATTCTCCCAACGGCCGGCGCGCGCGCGATCGGGGGATCACGGCCGAAAGGGGACGGGCCGAGAGCGCACGCCGGCTGTTTCGTCGGCGCGGCCGCTGGGGCGGGCGGCGCCGGTGCGGTCGACCCTCCCTGAACGGGCCGACGGGGCTGGCGGGTCTGGGACCCGGGTCGTTTGACGGGCGGACCCTACCACGGATCGAGGACCGCGGTGGCGCGACGCCGGCGGCGACCGGTCCCGCACCGACGGCGCCCCTAGACTTGCGGCCATGACCGACGAGCTTCCCGAGGCGATCCTGCCGAACACCAATCCCACCCCGTCGTGGGCGCTGGACCACGCCCAGGAGGCGGGGCTCGGCGACATGGAGCCGGAGGACTTCCGGGCCGCCGCGCACGCCGTCGTCGACGCGATGGCGGACTACCTGGCCGGGATCGAGCGTCGTGGGATCCTCCCGGCGATCGAGCCGGGATCGCTGCGACCGGTGTTCGCGCCCACCGCCCCCGAGGACCCCGAGCCCCTGGCCGCCATCCTCGCCGACGTCGAGCGCCTGGTCCTGCCGAACGCGACCCACTGGCAGCACCCGGGTTTCCTGGCGTACTTCGCGACCACCGCGTCCGCCCCCGGCGTCCTCGGCGAGATGTGGACGGCGATCCTCGGCCAGAACCCGATGCTCTGGCGGACCTCGCCGATCGGGACCGAGCTCGAGCAGGTTGTCGTCGGCTGGCTGCGCGACGCGCTCGGGCTGCCGGCGACCTTCGACGGCCTCCTCACGGACACGGCGTCGACCTCGACCCTGATCGCGCTCGCTGCGGCCCGCGAGGCGGCCGGCCTTCGCGCGGCGACCGACGGCCTCGCGGCGCTGGCGGCCGGCGGGTTCCCCACGGTGTACGCCTCCATGGAGGCCCACAGCAGCGTCGAGAAGGCCTGCATGACGCTCGGTCTCGGGAGCGCCGCGCTCCGGCGGCTCCCGGTGGACCGCGCACTACGCCCTGCAGCCGGAGCTGCTCGCGGCGGCGATCGCCGAGGACCGGGCGGCCGGCCGCGTCCCGATCGCCGTGGTGGCAACGATCGGCACGACGGCCTCGACCTCGGTGGACCCGGTTGCCGCGGTTGCCGACATCGCCGCGGGCGAGGGGCTCTGGCTCCACGTCGACGCCGCCTACGCCGGCGCCGTCGCCCTCGTGCCGGAGCGGCGGGCGCCCTTCGCCGGCTGGGAGCGGGCCGACTCGCTCGTCGTCAACCCCCACAAGTGGCTCTTCACGCCGCTCGACGCCTCGCTCCTGCTGAGCCGGCGGATGGACGTCGTGCGCACGGCGTTCAGCCTCGTCCCGGAGTACCTGCGAACGCTCGACCGCGAGCGGCCCGTCCACGACTTCAACGAGTACCAGCCCCAGCTCGGGCGGCGGATGCGGGCGCTCAAGCTGTGGATGCTGATCCGGTACTTCGGGCTCGAGGGCCTGCGGCGGCGGATCGACGCCCACTGCCGGATCGCCGCCGACCTGGCTGCCGCGGTCGACGCCGAGCCCGACTTCGAGCGCCTGGCGCCGGCACCGTTCTCGACGGTCTGCCTCCGCTGGCGCCCGGCCGCGCTCGCCGGCCGCGAGGACGAGCCCGAGGTTCGGGCTCGCCTCGACGCCGCGAACGAGCGCCTCATGGCCGCCGTCAACGCGACGGGCGAGGTCTTCCTGTCACACGCGCGGCTCCGCGATCGCTTCGCGATCCGCGTCTCCGTCGGCAACCTCCGCACGACGGAGCGCCACGTCGCACGGGCCTGGGAGCTGCTGCGGCGCGAGGCAGCCAGCCTCGAGGCCTGAGCCGCGACGCGGCGGTCGCGTGGCGCGGCGCCTCGCGGTCGAGCGGCGCCTCGCGGTCGAGCGGCGCCTCGCGGTCGAGCGGCGCCTCGGGGTCGAGCGGCGCGAGGCAGCCAGCGGGGGTCGTTCCGATGGTCGTGCAAGCCCCGCTGTCGTTATGGCGGCGTTCGTGCACGAGTTGTGGCCCAAACGCGCGTTTCGCCGGAACCTCGTGCGTGGACATCAGGGTAATGACAGCCGGCCTTGCATCGCCACCTCGCCATTCCGCCACCCGGCCGGCCCGCCACCTCGCCATTCCGCCACCCGGCCATCCCGCCACCCGGCCGCCCCGTCGGCCCGCCCCGTGGGCCCAGCCCCGGCCCGGATCCGTTCGGCGCGTGCCGCTACCGCGGGACGGCGATCGGCGGGAACTCTGCGCCGTAGTCGAAGGTGTAGCGGGTCGTGCCGGTCGGGTCCACCCTGCGAGCCGCGACGATCCGGCCGGTGGCCGGGTCAAGCGTCACCGACGCCGTGACCGCTCCACCGTAGAACGGCGAGTTGGCCCGATAGCGCCAGGTCCAGCGCCCGTCTTCGACGGCGAGCGTCTCGCGGCGAGCGTTGTCCGTCGGGATGGTTGCGTTCCAGGCATCGATCGGCTGGCCGATGCTTCGGAACCCCGCCGTGAGCGCCGGCGCTCCGCACGTCCAGCGCCCGGGAAGCCGGGTGAAGCTCGACTGGCCGTCGTAGGCGCGGCCACCGACGCAGACGAAGCCGACGACACCGTCGATCACGGTCGCCGAGGCGTCGGGCTCGAAGCGGAGCGCGCCGGCGTTGGGGCCGGCGATCTCGACCTCCATCCGGCCGGCCGCCCGGATCCCGCGCTCGACGCGCGACCAGAACGCGTCGACCGTCGGCCCGGCCGCCGGCGTGGCGGTCGGTCGCGGGGTGGGGAGGGGGCGAGGGTCGGGGTGGGCGCAGGGCTCGCGGTCGGCGACGCCGTCGCCGGCTCGGGGGAGGGCTCCGCGGTCGCCGTCGGCGACGGGGCGAACGTCGGCTCCGGCGTCGGGGCGTCCGTCGGCGCGACGACGGGGCTCGGCGTCGGGGCCGGCGACGGGCTCGCCACCGGGCCGCAGCCGGCGACCAGGACGGCGAAGACGGCGACGAGCGCGGCGCGCGCGAGGCGCGAGCGGAGCGCTGGACGCGGGGAACGGCGAGTCCTCACGTGGGCGATCGTACCCCGGGGGCCGGGTCGCGCCACCCCGACGAAGGGGCCACGACGACGCGACGAGTGCCCGTGGGCCGATTGGGGTCTCGGTTGACGTCTCGGTCGCCGAAGGATTCGCTCAGGTTCGCGCGACCAATCTGCAGGGCGCCCGGGCCATCGGGCGTCGGCTGAGAGGAGGTAGCGCGATGCGTCGTACCGTGGCCGCTCTTGCCGCCGCCATCGCGGCTCTCGTGCTCGTCAGTGCGGCTGCCATCGCCGGTTCAATCCCCGTCATCCCGAATGACGGTGTCTTCCATGCGTGCTACGACGCCGGTGGGAGCCTGAAGATGATCGACTACTCGGTGACGACGACCTGTCCGAAGGGGTACGCGCTCGGGCCTGTCCAGTGGTCGGAGACCGGGCCTGCTGGACCCCAGGGCGAGCGCGGACCCGCAGGTCCCGCCGGCGAGACTGGAGCCACCGGACCTGCCGGGGCTCAGGGCGAGCCGGGTCCGCAGGGTGAGAGGGGCGCGACAGGCCCAGCTGGGCTCCAGGAGATCACGGAGGCGTGGCAGGTTGTGGAGGGGCCCCTGTCGTTGGCTGTGGGCAACAGCATGAGCGTATCGGTCATCTGCCCTGCGGGGACGAGGGCGATCTGGGGCGGGTGGGTCGTCACGATCCCCCTCACGGTGGTGTCCAACCAGATGATCACCGAAACCGTGTATGCCATCACGTTCCGCAATGACACGGACACGGAGCTCCGCGTCGACGGCGTCGCGGCTCAGGCGCTCTGCGCCACATTGGCGGCGCCCTGATGGCAATGAAGGGGAGCTGACCGGCCCGGGCATGGGCCCGGGCGTCCGTCCTCCACCACGGCCCTGTCGCCTCCGGCTCCGCGAACTCCGCTCCATGGGAGCAGCGACCCGGTGGTCCGACCGAGCGCACTGCCGGGATGCGCACCGGCGGCCGGGTGGCCCGGCTTCGAGCGGCGAGTCCGCTACTTGAACTGCATCGTGTTCAGGTCGGCCTGGTTGATCGTCATCTCCGACCGGAAGAACGTGTAACTGGTGGCCAGCCCGAGGTTCTCGACGAAGGTCGAGGACAGCGAGTCGTCGCTGCAGGCCACCAGCGTGGACGGCCCCGGGTAGATCTTCAGGCCCCCCGACGCCGACGAGGTGTAGGTGCCCGCGACGGTGTTGCAGTCCGCCTTCGCCTGGAACGTGCCATCCGTCCCGAACTCGATCGTGTAGGCGGACGGGTCGGGCACGTCCGTCTGAGACTGGGGGGTCACGGTCGTCCACGAGGCCCACTGCCATGTCTTGCCGGTCAGGCTGTCGCCGGACGAGCACGCCGCGAGGGCGAGGACGGCGCCGACGACTCCCGCGACCGCGACCCAACGATGGATGCTGATCAACGCACGCACCTGGCATCTCCTCCACGGGTTGTTCGCTCGATCATAGTGCGCCGGCAGGCCATCCTCTCGAGCGCGGTCGCCGTCGCCTGTAACAGGGCAGGATGACGGAGCGTCTACTCGCCGGCGTGAGGCGCTGAGATGTCGCACGAGAGCCACAGACGCGGACCTCCGTTCTGGATCGGCATCGTTGTGCCCGCGGTGCTCGGCGGGTGCCTGCTCGCCCTCGGCATCGCGTGGAGCGCACCAGCGATCGCCGGGTGGGGCTGCCTCAACCTCGTCGCCGCGCTCGGCATCTTCCTGCGGGCGACGTGGGGCTTCCTGCTCGCGGGGCTGCTCGGTGTCGTTCTCTGTGCAATCACCGGGTTCGTCGCGCTCTTCAGCGTCCTCCTGCTCGTGTCCGAGCGCGGGTCGCTCGACGACCCGATGTTCGGGACCGGGATCGTGGGCGTGCTCAACGGCTGGGCCTCGCTCGCGCTGTACGGCCTCCTCCTCGCCGCAGGTGTCGTCATGATCGCCACGACCGCCTGGCGCGGCCGAACCGGAGGTCCCGGAGTTCGATGAGCACGCTGGCCATCACGGCGATCACGAACTTCATCCTCGCCGCCGAGCTCTTCTTCCTCGCCGGCATGATGGCGAAGACCCCGAAGGCCCGCTTCTCGGCGGCCTGGTTCTGGGGCGGCGCGATGGTCGCCCTCGCCACGAGCACGTTCCTCGGCGGCGTCGACCATGGCTTCGTGGAGTCGGCCGGCCTGTCGCGGTACTTCATCCAGCGTCCGAACTGGGTCGTCCTCGGCGTCGCCACGTTCTGCGTGCTCCTCGCGACGTCCCGCCAGTTCTTCCCGCCCAACTGGCAGCGGCCGGCGCTCGCGGTGGCGACGATCCAGCTCGGCGTCTACGCCGTCGCCGTGCTGGCGATCGGCGACTTCACCGTCGCCATCGTCAACTACGCACCGGTGGTCGTCCTCCTGCTGGTGCTGAGCATCGTCGGGCTCAGGGACGGCACGGGCTCGTGGCAGATGGTCGTCGGCATTGTCGTCCTGCTGGCCGCCTCGGCCGTCCAGGCCCTCCGCGTGGACGTGCTCAGCCCCCTGGACCACGACGGCCTGTACCACGTCATCTTCATCGTCGGCGCGCCGTTCCTCTACCTGGGGGGCCAGCGCCTGAAGACCACCCCGCCCGCGTTGCCACGCTGAGGGACGAACGATGCACCGCACCGCCACGATCCTCGCGCTGCTGGCCCTCGGTAGCCTGCTGGCCGGCTGTGCCTCGGCGATGACGACACCGGCGGACGACGAGGCCCCGTGGAAGGACGGGGCCTCGGTGGAGCTGATCACCTCGGCGCCGGACGCCGGCGGTCCGTTGAGCTTCCGGAACTGCCCCACGCTCGACGAAGCCAGGGCTGCCGCGCCCGCCGTGGTCGACGGGCCGGACGCGAACGGCGTCCCCTTCAAGACGATGGTCCTGCAGTGCCTGTACACCCTGGATGGGCGGGACGCGCAGGGTCGGCCGGCCGGCATCGCGATTCTCGTGTTCGACACGTCGGCGGAGGGGCTCAACGCCTGGGAGTCGGTGCGAACCGACCCCGCGTTTCCGAACTCTACGGACGTTCCCGGGCTCGCCGACGTGGCCTTCGTCACCGGCCCCCCCGCGTTCAACGACCTCTGGGTCGTGCAGGGCGGCTATGGCTTCCACATGAGCCACACCCGGCAGGTGGGCATCCCGGGCGAGCAGCTGGTGGCGCTCGGGCGCGCGATGCTGGCGGGGCTCGAGCGACCGCCTCGGTAGCGGGCGACACCGCCCGCGGTCCGGCGCCACGAGGGTCTCGCCCGCGTCGGCGGCAGCAGCGCCGTGGCACCCCACTACGGCACATCACCTATTGGGTCGCCGGGTGCGAACACGCGACAATCAAGGTCGCCGGCGCCGCTCCCAAGGGGGTGGGTGCCCCGTCGGCGGCGGCCCCCGGGTCACGCACCGGACCCCCTCGCTCTGCTCCGGGGGGCGGGATGGGTCGGGCACCGGCGCGTCCGGGGGCCGTGACGTCCGGCTGCGAGCTTGCGCCGACCGACTCCGATCGCCCGCTGGCGCCGGCACACTGGTAGTTGACAGCAGCCACGGGTACGCGCACAGTCACACGGGTAATGCCCACTTGAACTTGGAGTACCCGTGGATATCACCGTGTACCTGCCCGACGACGTCGCTCAGAGGGCGAAGTCCGGCAACGTCAACCTGTCGCGGGTCCTCCGGGACGCGCTGACGACCCAGTTCGCCGAGGAGGACGCCGTGAAGGCGACGCTCGAGGAAGCCAGCACCGTCACGCTCGATCTCCGGACGGACGAGGGCCGCGCCTACCGCGGTCGCATGGAGGCGGCCCTCCTGGGTGAGGACGCGGCGACTGGCACCGCCGTCTACCTGCGTCGAAACGGGACGGTGATCACCTACCGGGCAGAGGAGCAGGCCTTTCGATCCGTCGAGGATCCGGCCGTCGAGCTCGCCGCGCTCCTGCCGATCGACAGGTACGTCGCCGCGATGGATGCCCTCGGCATCGTCCCCGAGATCGACCTGGACGCGACCCCCGACGCCATGCCCGGCGCAGCGTCCACCGGTGTCGGAACGACCCGGCCCGCGTCGCGGACGACCGGGCGGCGCCTGCGCTCGGTGCCCGGTGACATCGTCGAACCACCGGTGGCCTTCCTGAAGCGCCTCACCGGCCACGGCGACATCGCCAGGGACAGCGTCGTGGTCACGGATGCGCCGGCGTCCACCCGCCGCGCCGGCGTGACCGACACAGCGGCGTCGCCCGAGCCCGAGGCGGCTCTCGAGACGGAGACGCAGCCCGAGCTCGAGGCGTCGACCGAGACCGAGGGGAGCGCGATCTAGCAGGGTTGACCCACGACGGGTGCGCTACCCGGACGGCGCCGGAACCAGGGGCCCGTACACGTAGCCGATCTGGCCTGCGGCGACGATGAGCGCGACGGCCGCGACGACGGCCAGGAACCCGACCAGGACGGCAGCCTTCCGCGCTCGCGACATGCACGGAGGGTACCCGGATCGCCCCGGTCCCGGCCGGTCCGGTCAGTCGCCGCCCGACGTGTCGACGGAGAACTGGAGTCGGTGCAGCCGGGCGTAGATGCCGTCGTGGGCCAGCAGCTCGTCCTGCGTGCCGAGCTCCACGAGCCAGCCGTCGTCGAGGACGGCGATCCGGTCGGCCGCGCGGATCGTCGAGAGCCGGTGGGCCACGACGATCGTCGTCCGGCCCACCTTGAGCCGGTCGAGGGCGTCCTGGACGAGCCGCTCGGACTCGTTGTCGAGCGAGCTCGTCGCCTCGTCGAGCAGGAGGATCGGCGGGTCCTTGAGGATCGCCCGGGCGATCGCCACCCGCTGGCGCTGGCCGCCGGAGAGCCGCGAGCCCCGGTCGCCCACGATCGTGTCGTAGCCATGCTCGAGTGCGCTGATGAAGTCGTGGGCGTTGGCGGCGGCGGCGGCGGCCTCGACCTCGGCGTCGGTTGCCTCGAGGCGGCCGTAGCGGATGTTGTCGCGGATCGACCCGCCGAAGAGGGTCGCCTCCTGGGCGACCAGGCCGATCTGCTCGCGCAGGCTGGTCACCGTGACGTCGCGGACGTCCCGACCGTCGATGCGGATGGCGCCAGCGGACACGTCCCAGAGGCGGGGGATGAGCCCGACGAGCGTCGTCTTGCCCGACCCTGAGGGCCCCACGAGCGCGAGCGTCTCCCCGGCCGCGATGTCGAGGTCGACGTCCCGCAGCACGGGTCGGTCGCGGTCGTAGCCGAACGTCACGCCGGCGAGCTCGATCCGCCCCGCGACCCGCCCGATCGGAAGAGCGCCCGGCGCGTCGACGATCGTCGGCCGCGTGTCGACGATCTCGAACACGCGCTGGACGGCGCCGGTTCCCTCGCGGAACTGCCCGTACAGCCCCGCGATCGTGCCGAGGCTCGCCCCGATGGCGACGCCGTAGAGCAG
The DNA here is from genome assembly GCA_963736545.1 of uncultured Chloroflexia bacterium. Taxonomy (GTDB): domain Bacteria; phylum Chloroflexota; class Limnocylindria; order Limnocylindrales; family CSP1-4; genus CTSoil-043. The sequence goes on along the minus strand of CAVTPA010000001.1, from coordinate 629,254 downwards.
GAACCCGGTGAGCGTGCCGACGCCCAGGGTGCCCTCGATCACCTGGTGGCCCGTGTACCAGAGGAGGACGGCGATCGACCCGAAGCCGAGGAGCCCCATGAGGGCCCCGAAGCCGGCCCGCCAGAGGGCCAGCCGCGACCCGGCGGCGACGACGCCCCGCAGGTCCCCGTCGTAGCGGTGGAGCTCCCAGTCCTCGCGGACGTAGCTCTTGACGATCCGGATGCCGGACAGCACCTCCTCGGCGGTCGTCGTGCTGCGGGCGATCATGTCCTGGACCTGCGTGCTCACGTGCTGGAGCGGCCGCCCGAAGACCACCGCCACCACGATGAGGGCGGGCGCCAGCAGCAGCACGACGAGCAGGAGCGTCGGGCTCAGGGCGAACAGGATGACGACGGAGCCGACCAGCCCGATGACCGACGACAGGAGGCTGGTGGTCGTCTGGGTGAGCATCGTGCGCACGAGCGTCACGTCGCTCGTGAGCCGCGAGACGAGCTCGCCGACGCGGCGCTGGCCGTAGAAGTCGAGCGAGAGCGTGACGAGGCGCCCGTACAGCTCGCCGCGGAGCTGGGCGACGACGCGCTCGCCGACGACGCCGAGCAGCCAGGTCTGGACGAAGCTGGCGACGGCCTGGACGAGGAAGAGCGCGACGAGGCCGACGATGAGGCGGTCGAGCCCGGCCGGGTCGCCGCCGGCGACCACCTGGCTCGTGATGCCGGCGATGACGAGCGGGAAGGCCAGCCCGGCGGCCGATCCCACGACGAGGCCGACGATCGCGATCGAGAAGAGCCCGAGGTGCGGGCGCAGGTAGCGGAACAGGCGCGACCATGGCACGCCGCCGATGCTGCGGACCTGGCGGACGACCTCGCCGGCATCGGCGGGAACGCGGGCGAACTGCTGGCTCACCCGGCGATCATGGCACGCGTTGCGGAAGGACCCGGCGGAGGAGCGTCACGGCACGAGCGAGCGCACGGTGCATGCCGTCAGCCGGGGCCTCGGTGTCGCGTCGCACGCGATCATTCCTGCGCGGCGCCGCCCGGAGTGCCCGCAGCGGGGCTGTCTGTGCGTGGCGCGCACATTCGGGGCCCGGAACGGGCCGTCCACACGCCGCCAGGCAGGAACCATGGCGTGGCGCGCGACGGTGCCGCCCGGGTGCCCGCCCCGCCCCGCGGCGGCGGCCCGGGAGCCACCCGGGGTCCGCGGCCGGCCGCGGCCAGACCCGCCCCGGGGTCTCAGCCCTTCGCGTAGTCGCGAAGCTCCGACGTGGTCGGGAGGATCGACTTCCCGGCGCGGGCCACCTTCAGGAGCAGCCAGGCGAGGGGCACGGGAACAAACCAGAAGTACATCCGGTAGAGGAAGACGCCGGCGGTGATCTCGGCCTGGTACTGCGTGCCCGCGATCGTCGAGAAGGCGGCGATGAAGAGCATCTCGGGGACGCCGGCGCCTCCCGGCGACAGCGGGATGATCGTGATGCACATCACGAGGGCGTAGACGCCGAAGACCTCGGCCCCGGAGAGCGCCTCGTCGGGGACGCCGCAGACGCGGAGGGCGACGAGGAGCACGATGGCCCAGGCGAACTGGGAGACGACGGCGATGCTGAGGGCCATGAATTCGCGGCGCCGGATGACGAGGCCCAGCTGCTCGCGGAAGCGGTGGATCGCCCCGGTGACGTCCGGCGAGCCGGTCCGCCCCAGGCGATGCAGGACCCAGTCCGCGATCCGCTGCCCGGTGCGCCCGATCCAGTCGGCGATCCGCTCGGAGCGCACGATCCCGACGATGAGCGACGTGACGACGACGAACGCCACCGCGCTGACGATGGCGATGGTCCAGGCGGTGCCGGCGTTCTTCGAGCTGGCAAGGTCGCCGGCGAGGGCGACCGCCACGATCCCGAAGAGCGGCAGGAACATCCGGCTCAGGATGTTGACGACGCCGTACAGGGCAACCCCCGATGTCGCCGCGGCGTTGGCGATGCCCCAGCCGCGGACGACCACCCACAGGACGCCCATGTTCCAGGGCCCGAAGGGGACACTCGCCCCGATCCCCGCGAGGATGAGCCACGACATCGTGCCCCGGATCCACGAGAGGCCCTCGATGAGGGCGCTGAAGATGAGCCCGCTGACGATCCAGGCGATCGCCCCGAGGCCCGTCATCACGAGGAACTGGGTGAGCGTCAGATCCTGGAACGCGGCGATGACGTCGGCATAGACGATGTAGCGGGGGAGGATGATCCCGAAGACGACGACGAGGACGCCGATGATGAGGCCCGACCGCGCGATGGCGGCGCGGCGGCTCGGTGGGGCGGCCGCGGACGCGGGATCGGTGCCGGCCTCGGCCGACGCATTCTCGGAGGGCGCCTCATCGGCGGGGGGGACGACCGGCGCGTTCGCGGGGTCCTCGGTGGCGCCTGTCACGTGTCGGGGTTCTCCTGCGGGCAGGGCGCTAGGGTAACGGACCGGGACGGCCGCCGGTGCGTGACCACGGTGCACCGTACAATGACGGCCGCCATCACCCCGACCGGAGGATCCCGCGACCGTGCCCCCGATCACCGAGCTCACGCGGATCGAGCCGATCCACCTCCAGCGCCTCGAGCGCCAGGGCGTCTTCACGACCGGCCTGCTGCTCGAGGTGTCGGAGACCGTCACTCGGCGCCAGACGCTGGCCGACCAGGTCGACGCGTCGACGAACGACGTTCTTCGGTGGCGCGACGAGGCGCTCCTCCTCAACCTGGCCGGCTTCGGCCCGGCCGAGCACGAGCTCTTCCGGTTCGCCGGGATCGACGGGCTCCACGCGCTCCTCGGCGTCGACCTCGAGCGGTTCCGCACCGTCATCGCGGCAGGGGCCGCGCGGCTGCAGGTCGAGCCCCCGTCGGACCTCATGATCGAGACGTGGTGGGAACAGGCCAGGACGCTCGAGGAAGCGTGAGCGCGGCCGCGCCGGCCGGCGGAGGAGCCCGGCGCGGGCTGGCGCGGGGGACGGTCGCCGTCGCGACCGCGCTCGTCATCGTCGGCGTCACGATCGCCATCTTCTTCAACCCGGTCTGGGTGGCCTTCGCCCAGGGGCGCGCGGACGCGGCCGCCTGGACGGGCTGGACGCCGGCGCAGGTCGAGGCCGTGACCCGGGACATCGTGGCCGAGGTGTGGGTCGGGCCCGGCACGTTCGCCCAGGACGTCGCCGGGGAGGCCGTGTTCACCGAGCGCGAGCGCTCTCACATGGCCGACGTCCGCCAGCTTGTGCTCGCCTTCTACGCGATCGTCGGGGCGGCTGCGATCGTCCTCGTCGTGCTCGGCCTCGCGTCCGCCTGGTCGCGCACGTACTGGCGGGCGGTCGCGCTCGGCGCCAAGGTGCTCGCCGTCGGCACCGTCGCCGTCGGGCTGGCCTTCGCCCTCTTCTTCGACCGCGCGTTCACCCTGTTCCACCAGCTGTTCTTCGCCGAAGGGACGTGGACGTTCGACCCGGCGACCGATCGCCTCGTGCAGCTCTTCCCGTACACGTTCTGGACGGAGACGACGATCGCCATCGCCGTCGTCGGCCTGGGCCTCACCGTCCTGGTCTGGGCCGTGGCCTCGCGCCTCGGCCGCCCTCCCCGCGCCCCGGCCGCCCCCGCGGGCGCCCTCGTCGGGGGAGGCGACGCCGGCTGATGGGCCCCCGGCGCCTGACGCCACGGGAGCTCGCCCGGCGCTCGGTCGGGCCGGCCCTCGTCGCCGCGGGCTTCGTCCTGACCCTCGCCGGCAACGCGATCGGGGGCCTGGCGCTCGTCCTGGCCGGCTGGACGGCCCGGGCCGCGGTCCGCGCCGGCGACCGTCGAGACCGCCTGCAGGGGCTGCTCGACGGGGTCACGGTGGGCGACGTGATGGAGACCGGGGGTCCGGCGGTCGCCCCGCACGTCACCCTCGACGCGTTCGTGCCCGAGCTCGACGTGTCGCCGGACGTGGGGGCCGTGCGGGTCGTCGCCGACGGCACGCTCGTGGGGATCGTCGGGCCGCGAGAGATCGCCCGCGTCCCGCGCACTCGCTGGACCGCGGTGCGAGCGGGCGAGGCGATGACCGCGACCGCGTCGCTGCCCGGCCTCGTCCCGGGCGAGCCCCTCGGCCCGGCGGCGGAGCGGCTGGGGGCCAGCGGTGCGACCGGGTGGCCGGTCCTGGCCGACGGCCGGCCGGTCGGGATCCTGACCCGGACCGCCGTGGGGAGGGCGCTCCAGGTCCGGCTCCAGGCCTCGCTCGCGGGCGCCGCGCGCGGCGGGTCCGGCGGGCCGGAAGGGACGAGCGCCCAGGCGGCGTCGCCGCCCGGCGTTGCCGAGCCCCCGGTCGAGGCGCCCGGCGATGGCAAGGACACCGGCGCGGACGCCGGCGCGGACGCCGGTGAGGACGCCGGACGGGACCGCGGCGACGACCCCGCCGCCGACGGCGCCGGCGTGCCAGAATCGGGCGACGCCCACCCGGACGGCACGACCGTCGAGCGCCCGCGGCCCGACGGCACCTGAGCCGCCCGGGCGGCGCGACCGGACCACCGGAGGACTCATGGACGACCGCCAGCTCCGCACCGAGCGCCGCCGCCTCAGCCACGTGGACCGGGGCGGCAGGCCGCGGATGGTCGACGTGTCGGCCAAGCCGGTCACCGCGCGCCGAGCCGTCGCCGAGGCGCTCGTCGTCTGCTCGCAGGAGACGCTGAGCCTCGTCATCGACGGCGGCGGCCCGAAGGGCGACGTCCTCACCGTGGCCGAGCTCGCCGGTGTCATGGCGGCCAAGCGGACCGCGGAGCTCATCCCGCTCTGCCACCCGCTCGCGCTCACCGACGTCGTCGTCCAGGTCACGCCCGATCGGACGGCGTCCGCGCTGCGGGTCCACGCCGAAGCCGCCACGACGGGGCCGACCGGGGTCGAGATGGAGGCGCTCACCGCCGCGGCCGTCGCCGCGCTGACCCTGTACGACATGGTGAAGGGCGTCGAGAAGGGGGTCGAGATCCGCAGCCTGCGGCTCGTGGCGAAGAGCGGCGGGAAGTCGGGCGACTGGCAGCGTCCGGTGGACGCGGTCGAGACCGTGGCTCCGCGCGGCCCCCGCCCGAAGGGCACGCGCGGCCCCGCCCGGACCGGGGGCATCCGGCGGACCACGCGCAAGACGGGGAGCTGACGCGGTGGCGGAGCGCCGTACCGCCCTCGTACTGACCGTCTCGGACGGCGTGGCGGCCGGCGTCCGCGAGGATGCGAGCGGGGCGGCTGTCGCCGAGCGACTGGCCGCGCTCGGGCTGGCCGTGGAGCGGGCGACCGTGCCCGACGACCGGCCGCGGATCGAGGCGGCCCTCGTGAAGGCCGCGGCCCGCCACCCGCTCGTGATCACGACCGGGGGGACGGGCCTGACGCCCCGGGACGTGACGCCGCAGGCGACGCTCGCCGTCGTCGACTACGAGGTGCCCGGGTTCGCGGAGGCGATGCGGGCCGACGGCCGCGCGAGGACGCCGCTGGCGATCCTGTCGCGCGCCGTCGTCGGCGTCCGCGGTCGGTCGCTGCTCGTCAACCTGCCCGGCAGCCCGCGGGGCGCCGTGGAGTCGCTGGCGGCGCTCGAGCCGGTGCTCGGGCATGCGCTCGAGACGCTCGCCGGCCCGTTCGAGCACGCGGGGTGGCCCACGGGCGAAGACGCCGGGTCCGGCACGGCGAGATGACCGAGGCGCTCGCCCGCGTCCCCTGGTATCCGCTCGTCCTGCCGCTCTTCTACGGCGCCGTCGCCGTCTTCGCCCTGGTGATGGCACGGCACCTCCGGGTGCTCGGCGCGGTCCGCCCGTCGCCGCGCGCCGGGGAGCTGCCGCGGCGGACGGCCGCCCTCGTCCGGTACGCGATCCTGCAGGCCCGGATGTTCCGCGACCCGGCCGCCGGGCTCATGCATTACGCGATCTTCGCGGCCTTCGTCCTCCTCTCGATCGGTGTCGCGAACGCGGTCACGCTGGGACTCGTCGAGGCGGTGGTCTCGGCGCCGCTCGGACGGGGCGATCTGGGCGGCGCTCCTCTTCCTGCGGAACCTCGCGGCCGTCGCCGCCCTCGGCGGCGTGGCGTACTTCCTCGTCCGACGGGTCCTCCAGCGGCCGGCTCGCCTCACCCTGTCGCGGTCGGGCGTCGTCGTGCTCCTCCTCATCGGCGGCATCGTCGCGGCCGAGCTCGGCGCCCTCACGTACGAGGCGGCGCTCTACGGTCCGCTGCCGGGCGCGGTCGTGACGAACGCGATCGGGGCCCAGCTCGCCGGGATCGACCCGGCCGTGCTCGAGGCGCTCTTCGCCCTCCACTGGTGGGCCCACGTCGTCTTCGTCTGCGCGTTCCTCGTCTGGCTCCCGCTGACCAAGCACCTGCACGTGGTGACGAGCTTCTTCAACGTCTACCTCCGCAAGCTCGAGCCGCGCGGCGCGCTCCCGGCGATGGACCTCGAGGCCGACGACGCGACGTACGGCCTGCGGACGCTCGCCGACCTCGGCTGGAAGGACGTCCTCGACGGCCTGACCTGCACCGAGTGCGGCCGCTGCCAGGACGCCTGCCCGGCCCATGCGACCGGGAAGCCGCTCGACCCGAAGGCGCTCGTCATGGGCATCCGCCACCTCTCCGACGCGGCCGAGGCGGGGCTCAACCTCGTCCCCAACGCGCCCGACGTGCGGGCTCGCGGTGGCGAGCTCGACGACGGCCTTCGCCCGGAGTCGGTCGCGATCCCGCTCGTCCCCGGCGCCATCAGCGAGGAGGCGGCCTGGGACTGCGTCACGTGCGGCGCCTGCGTCGAGGCCTGCCCCGTGCTCATCGAGCACGTCGACAAGATCGTCGGCGTGCGGCGCAACCTCGTCCTCGAGGAGAGCCGCTTCCCGGCCGAGCTGACGCCCGCCTTCCGGGCGATGGAGTCGGCCCAGAACCCCTGGGGCCAGCCGCGGAGCGCCCGCCTCGACTGGACGAAGGGGCTCCCGTTCCCGGTCCCGGTCGCCGCCGACGTCGCCCGCGACGGCCGGCTCGGCGACCTCGAGGTCCTCTACTGGGTCGGCTGTGCCGCCGCGTTCGACGAGCGCAATCGCCGCGTCGCGCGCGCCTTCGCGACCTGCCTCCACGCCGCCGGCGTGCGCTTCGCCGTGCTCGGCCAGGAGGAGGCCTGCAGCGGCGATCCGGCTCGCCGGATGGGCAACGAGTACGTGTTCCAGCTGCTGGCGGCGCAGAACGTCGACACGCTGCGCCGCTACGGCCCACCGCGGATCGTGACCGCCTGTCCGCACTGCTTCAACACGATCGCCAACGAGTACGGACAGCTGGGCGGCGACTTCGAGATCGTCCACCACTCGACGTTCCTCGCCGCGCTCCTCGCCGACGGCCGCCTGGCGACGCTCGTGGGCCCCGACGGCGCGGCGGAACGGCGCGTCACGTTCCACGACGCCTGCTATCTCGCCCGCTACAACGGCGTCGTCGCCGCGCCGCGCGACGTCCTCGCGGCCGTGCCCGGCCTCGACGTCGCGGAGATGGAGCGGAGCGGCCGGCAGTCGTTCTGCTGCGGCGCCGGCGGCGGGCGGATGTGGATGGAGGAGAGCAGGGGAACGCGGATCAACGCCGAGCGGGCACGCCAGGCGCTCGCGACCGGCGCCGATGCGGTCGCCGTCGGCTGCCCCTTCTGCATGACGATGCTGGGCGACGGCCTGGCCGGCGACGCCGGCAACGCGGCGGGAGTGACGACCGTCGACATCGCCGAGATCCTCGCCCCGGTGGCGGTCGCGGGCCCGGCGGCGGGTGCGGCCGGTCGGCGGGGGCGGGAGCTGCCCGTCCTGCAGTAGCGCGGCGGAGCGGCGCGGCCTCGCGGCGCCGCCCGGCGACCCTCACCCCGGGCGTCGGCCGGCATCGCGGCGGGCCGCGAGGCCGCGACCGCGGTGGCCCGCTACCAGGCGCGGCGCTGGGCGTCGGGGAGCGGTCGCCCGCAGCTGATGCAGCGCGTATCGGTCCAGAGGTTCTCCGCTGCGCAGTGGCGGCAGAGCTTGACGCCCTCCGACGACATGGCGATCGGGCTGTCCCGCTCGGACTCCTCCTGCTCGCTGCGAGCGCGGCCGACGTGCACGATCACGGCAAGGAGCCCGACGGCGGCGGCGCCGAGCAGGGCGACGAGGAGGAGCTGCTGCTGGTCCACGGCACGTCCCCCGGCCGGCGCGCCGGCCCGCGGGCGGGTCCCCCGCGGCCCCGCCGTGGCCAGCCTACACCCGCCTTCGTCCGGCGCAACAGGCAGTCGCCCTCGCCGCCGCGGACGGTGGGTACACTTGTCACCGCCGGGCGGCGAGGAGTCTCCGCCCGCGGGGGAAGGAGGCTCAGCGCCCGTGCGGATCGTCGTGCTCGTGAAGCCCGTGCCCGACGCGACCGGCCAGGAGCGGCTCGGCCCCGACGGGCGCCTCGACCGGACCGCCGCGCCCCCGGTGATGAACGGCAACGACGAGTACACGCTCGAGGCGGCGCTGCAGCTCGCCGAGGCCACCGGCGGCGACGTGACGCTCCTGGCGATGGCCCCCACCACGGGTCTCGAGGCGCTGCGGAAGGGCCTCGCGATGGGCGCCGCCCGGGCCGTCGTCGTGACCGACGACGCGCTCGCCGGCTCGTGCGCCCGATCCACGATCGACGTCCTCGCCGCCGCGCTCCGCGAGCTGCCGTTCGACCTCGCCCTCGCCGGTGCGGACAGCGCGGACGGCGGCGGCGGCGTGGTCGGGGCCGGGATCGCGACGATCCTGGATCTGCCGGTCGTGACCGGAGCCGCCGCGCTGGCGGCCGGCCAGGACCGAACGCTCCGCGTGCGCCGCCTGGCGCCCGACGGCGAGGAGTCGGTGGAGGTCGACCTGCCGGCGCTCGTGGTCGGCACGCAGCTCCTCGGCGAGCCCCGGTACCCGACGCTGAAGGGGATCATGGGCGCCCGCTCGAAGGAGGTGACGGTCCGCTCCCTGGCCGACCTCGGCCTGGCCGACGGGTCCGTCGGCGGGGCGGCGGCCGCGACCGTCGTCCTCGCCCAGCGGCCGCCCGCCGCCCGCTCCGCCACGCGCGTCGTGCACGAGGCGCCGGACGTGGCCGCTCGCGAGATCGTGGCGCTCCTCGCCGAGCGGAGTGCGATCTGATGGCCGCCACGGTGTGGACGGTCGCGGAGCTGGGGCCGGACGGGCTGCCGACCCGGCTCACCCTCGAGGTGGCGGCGGCAGCGCGCGCGCTCGCGTCCGCGGCCGGCGACCCCGGCGCCGCGACCATCGTCGTCGTCGCACCCGAACCCGGGTCCGGTCGCGCTCGTCCTCGCCGACCACGCCCCGCGTGTCCTTGCGGTGTCCACCGCCGAAGGGGCGCCCGCGACCCCGGATGCCGTCGCCGGCGCCGTCCTCGCCCTTGCCGCGACCGGATCCGCGCCGGACGTGATCCTGCTGGGCGCCACGCCCGACGGACGGACCGTGGCCGGCATGCTCGCCGCCCGGCTCCGGCTCGGCGTCCTCGGCAACGCGGTCGCGGTCGGCTGGAGCGCCGGTGGGGACGGGGCCGGGCCCGGCCCGCGGGCGGAGATGAGCGTCCTCGGCGGCCGCACGATCACGACGTCCGCGTTCGTCGACGGCCGGGGGATCGTGACCGTGCGACCCGGCGCGGCGACGGCCTCGCCGCAGGACGCCGCCGGCACGGTCGAGACGCGGGAGCCTGCCCCGGCTTCCGACCCGCGCGTGCGGGTCGTGTCCCGCGCCGCCGCGGCCGGCCGGGCCGCGAGCATCGAGGAGGCCGCGATCGTGGTGTGTGGCGGCCGCGGCCTCGGGGGACCGGACGGCGTGGCTCTCCTCGAGTCGCTCGCGGACGCCCTCGGCGGGGCGGTCGCCGCGACCCGGGCCGCCGTCGACGCCGGCTGGCTCCCGTTCGACGTGCAGATCGGCCAGACCGGGAAGACCGTCCGCCCGGCGGTCTACGTCGCGGTCGGCGTCTCCGGCGCGATCCAGCACCGCGTCGGGATGCAGGGCGCCGAGACGATCGTGGTCATCAACCGCGACCCGGACGCCCCCCTCGCCGAGCACGCCGACCTCTACGTCGTCGGCGACCTGTTCGACGTGGTCCCGCCGCTCGTCGCGGCCCTGCGCGACCACCGGGCCTGACGGGAGCCGTCGTGGAGCAGGCCCTCGCCGTCGCGTCGCTCCTCCTCTTCGCCGCCCTTGTCCTCGCCTTCTTCGGCGTGCTCAACCGGGCTGCCCGCGTCGTCGCCGACACGCGGGTGGACGACGCGTTCCGCCGCGACGCGGCCGCCATCGCCGACCGGGCGGTCGAGCACCTCGGCGAGGCGTGCGTCCAGATCGACAGCGTCCGGCGCCGCCTCGCCGCGCCGGACACGCTCGAGGAGATCCTTCCGCCCGCGCTCGAGGCGCTCGACGGACTGGCGACGGAGACATCGGCCCTCACCGCGCCGCCCGCGCTGGAGCCCTTCCGCGCTCGTCTCGGCGGCGAGATCGACCGGGCGGCGCGAGCGGCCGACACGGTTCGGCACGGCGGGGTCCTCATGGGCGTCACCGCCGGCCGGCCGCGCGAGCTGGAGGGCGAGACCTCGATCAAGCGCGGGTACCTGAACCTCCTCCATGCCCGCGAGGCGCTCCAGCTGCTGGCCGTCGACCTCCGCGCCGGAGGCGTCGACACGCGCCGCTGGCTGACCGACCGCCACCCGCGGGCCTGACCGCCGGCGCCCCGCCGCCACGCCTCGCGGCGACGCGCGCCGGGAGCCCGGGCACCACCGTATGTCGTGGTATCGTGGCGGCACACCACAACATGTAGTGGTGGGAGGAGGCGCAGGAGGACCGGATGCGCTGTCCCACGTGCGAGGAGCGCGACACCCGGGTGGTCGATTCCCGGGACCTGGACGACGCGGTGACGATCCGCCGTCGCCGGGAGTGCACGGCCTGCGGCGCCCGCTTCACGACGTACGAGCGGATCGAGGCGGCGCGACTCGTCGTCGTCAAGCGCGACGGAGCCCGGCAGGAGTTCGACCGCGACAAGCTCGCGAGCGGGCTCCGCAAGGCGCTGACGCGGCGTCCCGTGCCCGAAGGGGCCGCCGACCAGGCAGCCGACGCGATCGAGGCGACCCTCCGGGCGGCCGGGGCGACCGAGGTCGACTCCTCGCGGGTCGGCGAGCTGGCGATGGAGCAGCTCCGGGCACTCGACCAGATCGCCTTCATCCGCTTCGCCAGCGTGTACCAGTCGTTCGAGGACCTCGAGACGCTCAAGCGCGAGGTCGACTCGCTGTACGCGGAGCGCGGTCCCGCTGCGGGGGAGGCCCGGCCGTGAGCGTCCTCGCCGACCGGGACATCCGGGCCGAGCTCGAGGCCGGCCGGATTCGCATCGAGCCGTACGACCCCGTCGACCTCCAGCCCTCGTCGGTCGACCTCCACCTCGACCGGAGCTTCCGCGTCTTCCGCAACAACCGCTACGCGTTCATCGACCCTCGCGAGCCGCAGCCGGATCTCACGGAGCTCCTCGAGGTGCGCGACGACGAGCCGTTCATCCTCCACCCGGGCGAGTTCGTGCTCGGCCAGACGCTCGAGTGGGTCGAGCTGCCCGACGACCTCGTCGCCAGGCTCGAGGGGAAGAGCTCGATGGGTCGTCTCGGGCTCCTCATCCACTCGACGGCCGGCTACGTCGATCCCGGCTGGAAGGGGACGCTGACGCTCGAGCTCTCGAACGTCGCGAACCTGCCGATCGCCCTGTACGCCGGGATGCGGATCGGGCAGATCAGCTTCTTCCGGATGTCGAGCCCGGTCGAGCGGCCGTACGGCAGCTCCGAGCTCGGGTCGAAGTACCAGGGGCAGAGCCAGCCGACGGCCTCGGCCGCCCACCGCGACTTCGACGCGGGGCGGCGGCTGCCGGCGCCCGGCGCCGGCCTGCGCCGCGACGTCCAGGCCGGCCGGCCGGCTGACGGCTGACGGCCGTGGGTCTCAACGACGCCGTCCACTGGTCGGCCGACCTCGGCGGCGGCACCCGGGTCGCCCTCGTCCAGGCCGGGACGTTCCGCACGGACGCGGGGGCGATCTTCGGACCGGCGCCGCGGATCCTGTGGGGCAAGCTCGTCGCCGACGAGATCGACGAGAGCCATCGCCTGCTCCAGGCGCTCAACTGCCTCCTCGTCGAGACGCCGGCCGGCCGCGTCCTCGTCGAGACGGGGATCGGCGAGCGCCTCGACGACCGCGGGCGGGCCTGGCGCGGCTACGGCGGCGACCCGATCGTGCCGACGCTCGAGCGGGCCGGCTTCGACCCGACGACCGTGGACGTCGTGGCGATGAGCCACCTCCACTACGACCACGCCGGCGGCCTGCTGCGGGCCGACGGTTCGCGGGCGTTCCCGCGGGCGCGCATCGTCGCCCAGCGGGCGGAGTGGGAGATGGCCCTGTCCGACAACCCGCGGATCGTCGCCTCGTACGACCAGCCGGAGCTGCGCCTCGTGCGTGCCTGGGGCGAGGACGGGGCCGCCGACGGCGAGGTCGAGCTGCTGCCGGGCGTCACCGTCATCCCGACCGGCGGCCACACGGCCGGGCACCAGGCGATCCTCGTCCGGGCCCAGGGCCGGACGCTGGCCTTCTTCGGCGACATCGCGATGCGGCCGTGGTCGGCCAACCCGCGCTGGATCCCCGCCTTCGACGACTTCCCGCTCGACTCGGTCGCGCTCAAGGCGAGCCTGTTCGCGCGGGCCGCGGAGGAGCGCTGGACGGTCGTCCTCTCGCACGAGCTGCGGCATCCCGTCGGGCGCCTCGTGCCGGACCGCGACCGGTTCACCTGGGAGCCGATCGCCTAGGGCGACGGGCGCGCTCGACGCGCGCCGAGTGCCGATCGCTACGGCGGCGGCGTCGAGGTCGGCCGGCGCGTCCAGCCCCAGGCCCGCGAGGTTCGCCGCCGCGCTCTCGGGCGTCACCGGCCCTTGCACGATCGACCGGATGACCCCGTCCTCGTCGATGAAGTAGTGCGTCGGGAGGCCGTAGACCCGGTAGCGCCGGAAGACGTCGCCGGCGAGGTCGGCGGCGACCGTGTAGTCGAGGCCGTACTTCTCGGCGTAGGCCCGGACATCGTCCTCGGTCGCCTCCTGGACGCTGACCCCGATCACCTCGAGGCCCTGCGGCGCATAGGCCGCGGCCAGGTCGCGGATCGTGGGCGTCTCGGCCTGGCAGGGGGGACACCAGCTGGCCCAGAAGTTGAGCCAGACGGGACGACCGCGGAGGTCGGCGAGGCGCACCGGCCTGCCGTCGAGGTCGAGGAGCGGGGCCGGGGCGCCGTCGGGCCCGAGGATCTCCAGCTCGGGGGCCCGGTCGCCGACGCGGAGGCCCTCCCCGGCGGAGCCGATGACGTACTGGGTCGCGCGGGGGTCGGCGGGGGCCGCGCTCGGTGCTGGCCCGACGAGGGGGCGCGTCGCGACGAGGAGGACGGCGGCGGCGATCACGACGACGCCGACGACGGTCGCCAGCTGGCGGCCGGTGAACGGGCCGACGACGCCGCGCCGGGGCGCCGGCTGCTCGGGGTGGGGGAGGGTCACGTGCGGATCAGATCCCGGGCGCCAGGCGGGAGAACCAGGAGAGCCAGTCCATGACCAGCATGACGCCGATCGCGGCCACCAGGATCCCCCCGACGAAGCTGACGGCCCGGCCGTGCCGCACGAGCGGGCGGACGATCGCCGGCGCGCGGTCGAACAGGAGCCCGAGGAGGATGAACGGGATGCCGAGGCCGAGCGTGTAGGCGACGAGGAGCAAGGCGCCCTGGAGCACGGTCCCCGACGAGGCCGCCACCATGAGGATGCCCCCGAGGATGATGCCGATGCACGGGGTCCAGCCGACGGCGAAGACGACGCCGAGCCCGAACGAGGAGAGGATGCCTCCGCGCCCGCCGACGAGGCGTCCACCCAGGCGCGTGCCGACGTCCGGGCCGGCGCCGGGGTCGGCGCCGGGTGTCGCGAACGCCGTCGTGCCGGTGGCCTGGGCGAGCGAGCCGGCCGCTCCGGCCTCGAGCGGACGCCATGTCCGGTCGAGCGCGGCGATCGGCAACAGGCCGGCCAGGTTGAGGCCCATGACGATGAGGAGCACGCCCCCGGCCGTCCGCAGGGCCGGCAGCCACTCCGCCAGCGGGCCGCCCACGAAGGTGGCGGTGATCCCGAGGATCGTGAAGACGGCCCCGAAGCCGAGGACGTAGGCGACCGCGTGCCGGACCGCGAGCCAGCGGGACGGGTTCGCGTTGGCCCGCCCGACGACGGCGACGACGGTCAGCTGCCCGATGTACGCCGGAACGAGGGGCAGGACGCAGGGCGACAGGAAGCTGAGGATCCCGGCGACGAACGCGACGAGGAGGGTGAGCTCCGAGGCATCCATCAGCCGTACGCCTCGTCGAGGAACGCCCGGATCGGGCCGAGGCGCGTCGCGAGCGGCAGGCGCCGCCCCTCGACCTCGAGGACGGGAACGTCGTCGTGCAGCGCGCGTGCGGCGACGGGGTCATCGGCGATGCGGCGGACGACGAGCGCCGGGACGGGTCGACCGGCGGCGCCGCGCTCGGTGAAGAGCGCGGCGAGCAGCTCCGCGGTCTCCTCGCAGAGATGGCAGCGGTCCGAGCGCCAGAGGACGAGGTCGGGGAGGGGAGCGGCCGTCTCCATCGCCGCCGATTGTACGGCGGAGGGCCTCGGCGGCTCCTTGCGCCCCGGGCGACGGTACCGGACCTCGCCGGCCCACGTTCGCGGGTACCATCGCCCCGTGGACGAACCCACGCACCGGCGGCCGCCGACCTACCGGAGGATCCTCCTCCGCTCGCCGAAGGATCCGTTCGAGGTCGCGTCTCCCGCCACGACGCTGGAACGCAACCTGATCGGGGGCAACGCGGGAAACCTGGTGTTCCTGCAGGCGACCTGGAAGATCCTTGGCGTGCCCGGCGCCCGGATCACCCCGGACCGGTTGCTGATGCAGCCGGGTCGTGCCGACGAGATCAACGAGCGGTACGACGTCTACGTCATCCCGCTGGCGAACGCCTTCCGCCGCAGCTTCGAGTCGTCGCTGATCCAGATGACGCAGCTCATCCGGCGGCTCCGGATCCCGGTCGTCATCCTCGGGGTCGGGGCCCAGTCGAACACGAAGTACGACCTTGCCCGCATGAAGCCCATCGAGCCCGCCGTCCGTGCCTTCGTGGCGGCTGTGCTCGACCGGGCCCCGTCCATCGGGGTGCGCGGCGAGCTGACGGAGGCATTCCTGCGAAGCCTCGGCTTCCGGGACGTGGACGTGATCGGCTGTCCCTCGATGTTCCTGCGGGGCGAGCGCCTGCGCGTCGACAAGGCGCTCCCGGGCCTCGGTCCGGACGCTCGCATCTCCCTCAACGTCTCGCCCTACGTCAAGGCGATGGGCCCGGTCGTGCAGTCGCACCTCGACCGCTATCACAACCTGACGTACGTCCCCCAGGACCTCGACACGCTCGGCATGCTGCTGTGGGGCGAGCCCAAGGGGGCCACTGACGATGCCGATCCGATCCCGGTGCATCTCTCCCACCCCCTGTTCCGGCAGGACCGCGTCCGCTTCTACGTCGAGCCGTGGCCGTGGATCGAGGACCTGCGGGAGCAGGACTTCTCGTTCGGGACGCGGATCCACGGCAACATCGCTGCGCTCCTCGCCGGGACGCCGGCGTACGTCTTTGCCCACGACTCCCGGACGCTCGAGCTCGCCCGGTACTTCGGCATCCCGCACCGCACGATGGCCGAGGTGCCACCGGACGTGGACGCGGCGGCGCTGTACGAGGAGGCCGACTTCGAAGCCCTCAACGCGGGGCACGCAGCTCGGTTCGCGACGTTCCGTGACTTCCTGCACCGCCACGGTCTCGCAGAGGTCTTCACCGACGGTGACGGGGGGCGATCGTTCGACGAGCGGATCGCCGCCACGGCGTATCCCGGAGCGGTCGGCGTCTCGGCAGCCGCCGACACCTCGAGCCTGCGCGCCAGCATCCAGCGCACGCGCTACCGGATGCACCAAGCGGTGCGTTCGCCCTCGATCCGTTCCGCCCGGACGGCCCTTCTGCGCCGCCTGTCGGGTCTCTCGGACGGCGCGGGGCCTACTGACGGATCGGACAGCGCATGAGCGCGACGGCCGGCCGGCGAAGGAGGCTGCGCCGCGACACCTCCTGTGGCGGGCCCGCGTCGCACGCCTCGAGACGCGGCCGGTGGGCCGCGTGGGGCCGCGTCGGGTACGATCGCCGGGCGCGCCCCCGTAGCTCAGTGGATAGAGCGCAGCCGTCCTAAGGCTGGCGTCGGCGGTTCGAATCCGTCCGGGGGCGCCAGTTGCTGCCCGATTCCCCGAGCTGATCGGTTCCCGCTGTGCCTCGACCGGCCACGAGGGAGACAGCCACCAGCGGCCCGCGCACGACCGTCATGCCGACAGGCACGTCCTCGCTTGGACTCGTGCGCGATGGAGCAGGGCTCTGGCGGCGAGATGTGAACACCCGATCGCCTCCGCCACCTCCTGCCCCCGGAAGCCTTCTGCCGCGAGGACAAGGGCGCGCCGAGCACGAGGGTCGAGTCCTCCGATGGCGTGAAGCCGCTCCCGTGTTGCCTCGCGCTCAAGGACGGCAGCGGTCGGCTGGTCGGGTGCCGTTACCGCATTCGTCATGGCTGAGGCCCGATCCAGGTAGCGGCGAGCGGACGCCTGCCTGCGGCTTCGGTCGATCACGAGGTTGCCGGCAACCCGGTAGAGCCACGCGCGAACCGCCCTTGGCGGGCGACCGGCTCGTACCTCGCGGAGCAGGTGGAGGTAGACGTCCTGGAGGATGTCCTCGGCAGCCGCGTGGTCTCGGGTTGAGCGGACCCGTCGTACCGCCGTAGACTGCGTCGTATCACTGACCCAGACACCCACCTGCCCGATGGAGCGACAACATGAGCGGCGATCTCCTGCGCGACGCCCTGCCCATCGCCGACCGGCCCGTGGCCCCGTCCACGGCGCTCGACGCCAAGGATCCGGGCGTCACGTTCCCCCCGATCGAGCCCCTGCGGCCGCCCGCCGGGGCGCCGAACGTCCTCATCGTCCTCCTCGACGACGTCGGCTTCGGCGCCGCGGGCACCTTCGGCGGCCCGGTCGCAACGCCGACCGCCGATCGGCTCGCCGCAGGCGGCCTCCGCTACAACCGCTTCCACACGACGTCGCTGTGCGCCCCCACCCGGTCAGCGATGCTGACCGGCCGCAACCACCACGCCGTGGGCATGGGCGCCGTGCCGGAGGTCGCGACCTCGGCGCCGGGCTACAGCTCGATCCGGCCCAAGGCGGCGGCCCCGATCGCCGAGGTCCTGCGCCTCAACGGGTACAGCACGGCGCAGTTCGGCAAGTGCCACGAGGTCCCGGTCTGGGAGACGGGCCCGATCGGCCCCTTCGACGCCTGGCCGACCGGCGGCGGCGGGTTCGAGCATTTCTACGGCTTCATCGGCGGCGAGGCCAACCAGTACTACCCGGCGCTGTACAGCGGGACGACGCCCGTCGAGCCGCCTCGAAGCCCGGAGGACGGCTACCACCTCACCGAGGACCTGACCGACCACGCGATCACCTGGATCCGGCAGGCGCACTCGCTCGCGCCCGACAAGCCGTTCTTCGCCTACTTCGCTCCCGGCGCCACGCACGCACCGCACCACGTGCCCGCGCCCTGGAGCGACAAGTACAAGGGCCGGTTCGACGACGGCTGGGACGCCCTTCGCGAGCGGATGTTCGCCCGCCAGAAGGAGCTGGGCGTCGTGCCGCCCGACGCCGAGCTCACGGCCCGCCCGGCCGAGATCCCGGCCTGGGACGCGATGCCCGACGAGCTCAAGCCGATCCTCGCGCGGCAGATGGAGGTCTACGCGGGCTTCCTCGAGCACGTGGACCACCACGTCGGCCGCCTGATCGACGCGATCGAGGACCTGGGCGTCCTCGACGACACGCTCGTCTTCTACATCGTCGGCGACAACGGCGCATCGGCCGAGGGCACGCTCAACGGCTCCTTCAACGAGATGTTCCTGTTCAATGGGGCGGCGGCCCTCGAGACGCCCGAGTTCATGGCGTCGCACATCGACGACTTCGGCGGGCCGGCGGCGTACAACCACTTCGCCGTGGGCTGGGCCCACGCGATGGACACCCCATACCAGTGGACCAAGCAGGTCGCCTCGCACTGGGGCGGCACGCGCAACGGCATGGTCGTCCACTGGCCGGCGCGGATCGCCGCCCGGGGCGAGGTGCGGACGCAGTTCCACCATGTCATCGACCTCGTGCCGACGATCCTCGAGGCGGCCGGCCTCCCGGCACCGACCACGGTGAACGGCATCCCGCAGATGCCGCTCCACGGCACGTCGCTCGCCTACTCGTACGACGACGCGGCCGCGCCCGACCGGCGGACGACGCAGTACTTCGAGTGCTTCGTCAACCGCGGCATCTACCACGAGGGCTGGACCGCCGTGACCCGGCACTCCACACCATGGGTGGTGGCGCCGCTGCCGCCGATCGCGGACGACCGTTGGGAGCTCTACGGGCCCGACGACTGGACCCAGGCGCACGACCTCGCCGCCGAGATGCCCGACAAGCTCGCCGAGCTCCAGGCCCTGTTCCTCGAGGAGGCGGCGAAGTACAACGTGCTGCCCCTCGACGACCGGCGCATCGAGCGGTTCAACGCGGACATGGCCGGCCGGCCGCAGCTCATCCACGGCACGACGCAGGTCCTGTACGGCGGCATGCAGCGACTGTCCGAGGCGTCGGTCATCAGCATGAAGAACCGGTCCCACTCGATCACCGCGGACATCTCGGTGCCGGAAGGGGGCGCGTCAGGCGTGGTCGTGGCCCAGGGCTCGGCGTTCGGCGGCTGGGCCGTGTACCTCGTCGAGGGGCGGCCGGCGTACTGCTACAACCTGTTCGGCCTGCGCCGGTTCAAGGTCTACGGCGCGAGCGCGATCCCGGTCGGCGAGCACCAGGTGCGCGCCGAGTTCGCGTACGACGGCGGCGGGCTCGCCAAGGGCGGAACCGTCACGCTGTACGTCGACGGAGAGCAGGTCGGCGAGGGCCGCGTGGATGGCACCGAGCCGATGATCTTCTCGGGCGACGAGACCACCGATGTCGGGGCCGATACCGGCACGCCGGTCAGCGACGACTACGACGCGGGCGAGAACGGGTTCACGGGCACGGTGCACCGGGTGGCGATCAGCATCGGCGCGGACGCCGAGGACCCGGACCACCTCGTCTCGCCGGACGACTGGTTCCGCCTGGTGATGGCCCGCCAGTAGCATCAGGCGCTCCGCAGCCAGTCGAACGGCTCAGGCTGCTCGGCGAGCCGCATCGTGACCGGAAGGTCGGTGGTCGCGGGGCAATGCCTCTCGCCCCGACCAGATCATCCTGCGGGCAGGGTAGGGGAGCTCCGCCTCAGCCGACCTCGAAGTAGTAGTCCAGCACGTTGCGTTGCTGCTGGGGGTTCGAGTCCGTCCGGGGGCGCCAGGTTCCTTCGCGGCCGCGTGACTGCGCCCGATCGGTCAGGGCTGATGTCGCGCCTCGATGCGCTTGGCGATCAGGGCGAACTGGTGCTCGAACTCCTGCTGCGCAGCACCCCGGTACAGCCAGTTTCGAACTGCCTGGACGGGCCGCCGAAGGGGTTGGTCCAACTGGGTCTCGATTATTGCCTCGACGAGTGTCCCATCACCATCGACCTCGAAGCGTCGATCGGTGGTCACAGTGAGGAGCCACTTGGCGCGGTCGGTCGTCCACGAGCCGCCGCGTGTTACGAGTCGGGTCGTGGGCTCGCGCAGTACCTGCTCGACCGTCTGTCTCCACTCCTTCGCGTCCGCACGCATGAGGACGTCATAGGTGCGACGGCCGTCTGGACGACGGTCTACCGTCGCGACACTTTGGGCGTGTGGGCTGAACTCCAGCGCGTTGCTGGGCTCATCGAAGTATGCGAAGACCTCCTCGATTGGCGCTCTGATCGACCTGCTGACCTCGAACTTCATCGTCCCTTGAATATTGCCTGACCGGTCACGCCGCCACATACCAGGCGAGCGCCTCGTGTGGTGGCTGGACCTCCACGCCCGTCCGGGGGCGCCACGAACTCTGCGACAGGGCCGCGGCCGGTCACTCGGTCAGGGCTGACGTCGTGCTTCAATGCGCTTCGCCATCAAGGCGAGCTGGCGCTCGAACGCTGCTGAGCGGCACCGCGATACAGCCACTTCCTCACTACCTGCATGGGTCGGCGAAAGGGTCGGTCCAACTGCATCTCGATGGTCGATTCGACCCCGGTGCCATCGCCCTCAGCCGTGAGACGTCGGTCGGTGGTCACCCTGAGCAGCCAGTTGGAGCGATCCGTCTCCCACGACCCGCCGCGCGCGCCAAGCCGGGTCGGCGGCTCGCGCAGGACCTGGGTGCACGCGGAGCCCCGTTCGTGCGTAGCCCACCGCAATCCGGACGAGCATCGCCAGGCTTTCGACCGGACGCTCGTCCTCGTGGCAGTTGTGCCGACCGCAACGTGCCCGCTCCCGCTGACGAACGCCGACCGTCGATTTCCGGAACTGGTGACCACCGGCACTTGGCGCCTGCCGGTGCCCTCACGACACTGGCACGGTCACCGATCCCGGACGCGTCGCAGAGCCGGCTCGGCGTTGGGCAGAGGCCAACGGGGCTTGTCGGCTGATCTCCCGACCGGGCATGCACCCCGACCGCGTGACGCGCCCATTAGCGCGGAGGTGGACCATGACCAGGCGTGCGGTGTTTCTCGTGGCGGTTGCTCTGGTCGCCAGCACCCTCCTCACCGTCGGACCTGCGGGAGCCGCGCCGCTCCCAGGTCCCAGGCCGTCCGCCCAGAACGTGATCTTGCTGATCGACGACGGCGCCGGCTACAACCACCACGAGGTGGGAAGTCTGTACGACACCGGCCTGCGGGCGGGTGAGGCCTACAACGAGTTCCCCTTCCGGTTCGCCACCACCACGTATTCCTACGGGGACGTCGAAGTCGGCTCCTGTCCGGACCAGCCGGTGGGCTACGACCCGTCGACGATCTGGGCGACCTTCGACGCCGTCAAGTCCGACCCGACCGATTCGGCGGCGGCCGCAACCGCGATGGCCACCGGCGTCAAGACATACGACGCCGCGATCGGCGTTGACTGCTGGGGAGCCCCGCAGGAGAACGTCGTCGAGGTATACGAGCAGCTGGGCAAGGCGACCGGCGTGGTGTCGTCGGTACCGTTCAACCATGCGACACCGGCGAGCTTCGTCGCGCACAACGTGAACCGTGACAACTACCTGGCCCTCGCTTCCGAGATGATCGACGACTCGGCGACCGACGTGATCATGGGTGGCGGCCACCCGTTCTACAACCGGTTTGGCAGGGTGGTGGGGACGCCGGGGTATACCTGGATCTCCAGGACCAACTACGACGCCCTGGTGGCCGGGACAGCCGGCGGTGATGCCGATGCCGACGGCACCGCCGATCCGTGGACGTTGATCTCCACGAAGGCTGAGTTTCAGGCGCTGGCTTCCGGCCCGACACCGGAACGCGTGTTCGGGCTGTTCCAGGCGCGGCGCACTCTCCAGCAGGACCGGCTGCCCGCAGGCGTGGTCAACCCTCCCGCCTACACCGTGCCTCCGATCGCCAATGTTCCGTCCCTGGCGGAGATGGCCACGGCAGCCATCAACATCCTTGATGAGGACGCGGACGGTTTCTTCCTGATGGTCGAGGGCGGCGCCACCGACTGGGCCGCGCACGATAATCAGACCGGCCTGCTCATCGAGGAGGAGATCGCCTTCGACCGCGCGGTCGATGCGGTGCTGGCCTGGGTGGACGAGCACAGCAACTGGGGCGAGACCCTGGTCATCGTGGCCACCGACCACGAGACCGGGTACCTAACGGGCCCGGGCTCCGGGCAGACGACCGAGGGTCCGGTCTGGAACCCGATCGCCGACAACGGCCCCGGCGTGGCTCCAAGCCTCGAATACCACAGTCTCACGCATACGAACGGCCTCGTCCCGGTGTACGCGAAGGGCGACGCCGGACGCCTCCTGCGGTTCATGGTGGATGGCAAGGATCCCGTACACGGCTTGTATGTCAACAACACGGACATTCACGGCCTGATCCTCGCCGCGGCAGGAGTCGCGGCCGACTGACTCCGGCACGCGGCGCCGTGCCGCACCGGATGCCTCGGGCGGCAATGGGTACCCTTGGGCGTCCGCGTCCCCGAGGGTATCCCGGATGTCATCGCGCCACGCTCGTCGAGGCGACGGCGCCGAGCCTGTCGATCCGTGGCGACGCTGCGTACCATGAGAGTGGATCCACTGCTGTGCCTCGTGTGCCCAGCGTCCGTCCGGGGGCGCCAACGGGCGAGCGGGCGGGGTCCAGGTGGGATCGATCATGGAGCGCTTGGAGCAGCTGGAAGCGGACGTGAAGCCGGCTACAGCCGGGCAGCCCAGTAATCAACGACCAACGCCTTGACCAGGTGAGGCTGGAGCCTGGCGACGAATGCCTCGTGGGCGGGATGGACCAGGTAGGTGTCCCGGTCGGGGAGGCTGGCGAAGGTGACAAGGAAGCAGTGCGTGTAGCCATCGGCCAGGTGCTCGGCGCTCACATCGGTGCCCCACTCGAATTCCCTGATCTCGGCGATCTGGGGTGGCAGGGCGGCAAAGGCCTGTTCGACGGCCTGGAGTTGGTTGGGGGTCGTCGTCTCTTTGAAGGCGAACAGGACGACGTGGCGTAGCACTCGGCGCCTTGGCTGGCTCATCAGGACCTCTCTACGGGCCAATCTTCGGAAGGGTGCTGTCCGGCTGATGATCCCACCCTCGAGCTCTGTATCCGGTGGACGAACCCCGCCGCACGAGCACGTTCTCGACGACCGCGGCTGGGATGTACGGACCGGCCCGCGGGTGGCCGCCGCGCCGCCATCACCTCCTCGCGTACCACGCGAGCGTGTCGGCCACCTTGGTTGCCAAGCCCCCAAGAACCGTCCGGGGGCGCGAGTCGAACTCGAGGAGTCCCGGGGCCGGGCGGTTCTCGACGGTGCCTGGTGATGTCCTGCAGTCAGCCGCGTGGACGTGAACGCACAGGCCGCCGACGGTGCGAAGGGCGCCCAGCCCTAGCCACCCACGCGGTAGCGGAGGTAGACGAAGCGCGAGCTGAACGTGCGGGTCTCGACGAGCTCGAGATCCACCCGGCGCTCGCGCCGGGGAAAGAAGGGAATGCCACCGCCGACCAGCACCGGGTGGACCATGGCCCGGTACTCGTCGATCAGACCCAGCGCCGCCGCCTCGGCGGCGAGGGTCGCGCCGCCGATCGCGATCTCGCCCTCGCCCGGCTCGGCTCGCAGCCGCTCGATCTCCCTCGCCAGGCCGCCGGAGACCAGGCGGGCATTGCCCTGCACCGCAGCCAGCGTGGTGGAGAACACCACCTTCGGGAGCGGGTTCCAGAGCGCGGCCCACTCGAGCTCGGCGTCGTCGAGCGATCGATCCTGGTCGGCGGTCTCCCAGTACAGCATCGTCTCGTACAGCCGTCGTCCCAGCAGGTGGACACCGACGCCCCGGATCTCGTCGATCCAGAAGCGAAAGACATCCTCGTCCGGCGTCGTCCAGTCGAAGCGGCCGTCCGGCCCGACGATGTAGCCGTCGAGCGAGATGCCCATCGAGTAGGTGACGGGGCGCATCGGTATCTCCTCCTCGGTGTCGGGTTCGACAGTATGTTGGCGGGACGGCGCGGAACGCGTCAGGGGCGCACCTCGGAGGTCCGCTGCCGCAGGTCGACCAGGCTCAGGGCAGCGACCAGGAACGCGAGGGAGCAGCCAAGCGCGACCAGCAGGACGTGCCCGTTGAGCTCGCCGGCCAGGAGCTCGCTGACCATCCCGAAGCCGGCGAGGAGCCCGAACAGCAGCCCGGCGATCAGGTTCAGGTAGCGGTTCACCCGGTCGCGGACCAGCAGCGTCACGGCCGCCATCACCAGGGGGATGCCCGCGACCATCGCCAGCTGGAGGCCCATGCCGGCGTCCAGGGGCTCTCCCTCCATCTCGCCACCCAGCGCGTCCTCGAGGGCTCCCGGTGCGAGCAGGAATACCAGCACCGAGTACGAGATCGCGACCGCGACGGCCACCCAGAGCACCGCGACCCGCGTCCTGAACACCTGGGCGCTCATGGCCATTCCTCCCCTGTGGGCCAGTCCAGCGGGTGCGGCACCGGGACGGCTCCGCTACGCCGCGCTGCAACGGTGCGCGTCACGTCCTCCCGCCTGCCGACAGCATGGTCGCCGCTGATGGCGCCCGACCAGTGGCACACGGCCCGATCAGCGGCCTCATACACGGGGCTGCTGCCAGTTCGGCGGCAGCGGCAGCGGAACCGCTCGCCAGGACCGTGCTGGGCGCCGGGACGGGGGCGTGCGGGGGGTCGCCCAGCCAGCCGCGCGAGGTACGGCCAGATGGCGACCGAGCTCCTGGCGTGAACCAGCCGTGTGGAGCTCCGGGGTCCGCCCGGGAGCGCTCGCCGTCTCAGGGTTGCTCCCGGGCGGGCCTGCGGCGGTCGCTGAGCGTCACGCCGATGGCGGCGGCGGTGACGCAGGCGATGGCGACGAGTGCGCTCGGCGGCAGGGCCTGGCCGAGGACGACGGCTCCGACCAGGGCGGCGACGACCGGCTCCAGCGTCACGATGACGCCGTAGGCGCGAGCGGTCATCCGCCGCAGCGCCTCGAACTCCAGTGTCAACGGCAGGGCGGTGGAGAGGATCGCGACCGCCAGCGCGCCTGCCAGCAGTCCGACGTCCAGCCGCTCCAGGCCGCCGGCCACGAGCGCGAAGGGGAACGTGAACAGGGTCGCCACCGCCATGGCCAGGGCGAGCCCGGCGCCGCCGACGCGGCCCGCCACCCGCGGGCTGATCACGATGAAGGTCGCCCAGCCGGCGCCGGCTGCCAGGGCGAGGACGACGCCGAGGGGGTCGAGGTCGTTACCGATGTCCGGTGTCAGCAGGACCAGCCCGGCGATGGCAAGGCCGATCCAGGCGAAGTGCGCGAGCCGCCGGGAGGTGAGGGCGGCGACGCCGAGCGGCCCGACGAACTCGATCGCGACCGCGACCCCCAGCGGTATGCGGGCGATGGCGCCGTAGAAGCACAGGTTCATCGCGCCGATGGAGCAGCCGAACAGCAGCAGGAGCCCGAGGTGGCGGCGGGCGCTCGACCCGATGTGGCGGCGGGCAGCGATCAGCAGCAACACCGCCGACAGGGCGATGCGCAGGGAGGTCGTGGCGATCGGGCCCAGCGAGTCGAACAGGTGCACCGCGATCGCTGCGCCGAGCTGGATCGAGACGATCGACACCAGCAGCAGCCCCGGCGGCGGCGCCGCCGTCAGGGCGCGGGCGAGCGGGCCTGCAGGGGGCTGCGGGCCGGGTGCGTCGGGCCGAGCCGTCACCACGAGATCGGAGCCGTCATGCGGTCATGATGCCCGCACGGCGGAGGTGCTGGCCGGCGGAGGCAACGCGCGATCTCACCCGCGTCGGCAGCGCTCAGCCAGGCGCGGGCCTGGGCGGCTCGTCCTTGGCAAAGGTCGGGTGGAGCGCGACGGTGCGCCCTGCCCGGCGGCGCCGGGCGGCGAGGTTCAGCATCTCGACGAAGACGGAGAAGCCCATCGCCGCGTAGATGTAGCCCTTGGGGACGTGCAGTCCCGCCCCGTCCGCGATCAGCGTCACGCCGATCAGGAGCAGGAACGAGAGAGCGAGCATCTTCACCGTCGGGTGCTGGTGGACGAAGCGCGCGATCGGGCCCGATGCGAACAGCATCACGCCCACGGCGATGACGATCGCGGCGACCATCACCGGGATGTCGTCCGCCATGCCCACGGCGGTGAGGACGGAGTCCAGCGAGAACACGACGTCCAGGATGACGATCTGGCCAAGGACGGCGGCCATCGAGGCCGTGCCCCGGCTCGCCGCATGTCCTTCGTCGCCCTCAAGGGCCTCGTGGATCTCGGTCGTTGCCTTCCAGATCAGGAACAGGCCGCCGCCGAGGAGGATCAGGTCGCGCACCGATACCCCGTGATCGAAGACCGTGAACACGGGCTGGGTGAGCCCCACGATCCAGGAAATCATCAGGAGCAGCAGGATCCGCATTCCCATAGCGAGGCCGAGACCGACGGTCCGGGCCCGGTCACGCCTGTCGGCGGGCAGCCGCTGGACCAGCACAGAGATGAAGACGACGTTGTCGATGCCGAGGACGACTTCCATGACGGTCAGCGTCAGCAGGGCGATCCAGGCCTCAGGGCTCGTGAGCCAGTCCATGGGCCGCAGCGTCGTCAGGGTGACGCCCCGGCGGCACTACCGGGATGGGGGAAGGCGCTACATCGGCGTGTCACGACCCTCGCGACCGACGCGAGCCGGTCGACCGCGACTGGCATCGGCGGGCCGGCGACGCCGGGGAGGTCACCGGGCTGGATCGCATGGCGGGGATCGCGGTCGGAGGCCGGCCCGCGCAGCGGCCGGCCCTCTACGAGTTCGGGTTGTGGCCGAGGTGCGTTCCCTCGTGGCCGCCAGGCTGGTCGTTGGTCTCGGTCGCGCCGCCCGTGCCGGGACCCGTGTCATGGTCCACCTCTCCGCCGCGGCCGCCGGCGAACGATCCCTGGTCGTCCCCGCCGCGGCCCGCAGCCTCGTCCTGCGGCGGGAGCGCGGCACGCGGATCGCCTCGCTCCGAGCGGGGCCGGAAGCGTGCGGCCCGGCGCTGCTCGCGGTTGAGGGGACGCTGAGCGTCCCCCCTGTCGCGCCCCTCGTGGGTGCCGTCGCCGTCACCGCCGACCGTCTGGTCGCTCCCCGACGGGCGCGGGCGGTCGACTCCCGCTCCTCCGCCACGCCTGGACGAGCCCCAGCAGCATGAGGACCGACGCCGCGCGGGCATAGCACGAGTTGAGAAGCCAGCCGATCATCCGACCTCCGCCGCGCGCCGCCGGGCCTTCGGCTCCGGCGACGCGCTCCTGCCATCGAGGGTTGTTGACAGGTGCCGACGCGGGCCACGGGTTGGGCCCGCCGGTGCCTTGCAGACGCGTTGCGGATCCGACAGCGGAACACGCCCATGCCAACCGCCCCGTGGCTGATCCGCATGCACGACCTGCCGTAGGACCGATTAGCCCGCCGCCGGTGCGGGAGTACCGCATCGAGTATCTGCCGGCCTGCATCGCCCAACGGCATAGTCGGGCTCCGCCGTCCCTCGATCCCGATCCGCGACGGCCTGTGCATGGTCCACGGCCTTGCCGGCCTGGACGTCAGCGATGGCCACGAGGGCTCCGCCCGGAAGCCCGAAACGCAACGTCCCTGAATCATGATCCGGTATCGCCTCACTCACCCGATAGGCGTCATGCGCGAGCCTCTCCCTCGCGGCGGCCATCGTCGTGCCGCCGGTTCAGCGGCGTGGCATGGAGACAGCGAATGCGATACCGACTCGGCGTCTTGTGGCGCGACCATGGCCTGAGCATCGCCCTCGTGTGCATGTTCATGGTCGCGTGGGCGCTGCAGACGTGGACCGGCTGGGTCGAGTTCGTCGCCGAACAGAGCTCTCACGGGCAGCCGGCCCAGGCCTTCGGCCCGGATGGCTACGTCTGGAGCTGGGCGCAGTCGACGTTCGAGAACTGGCAGTCGGAGTTCCTGCAGGTCTTCGTGTTCGTGGTCCTGACGACGTTCCTGGTGCATCGCAAGAGCCATGAGTCGCCCGACACCGACTACGAGACCGAGGCCTCGCTTCGTCGGATCGAGGCCAAGCTGAACGAGCTCGAACGCGAGGTGAACCGTCGATGAACGAGCGGGAGATCCAAGCCAGCGACATCGAGCGCGAGCACCTGGCCGGCGTTCGACCGTGGCGGCAGGCGGCCTACCTCTTCGGGGTCCTCGCCGGGGGCTTGGGGGCGATGCTGGCGCTGATCGCACTCCTCGGGTCCGGTTCCTGAGCCGGGGCAGCCGCGATTCGCCACCCGGCGACCCTCAATCGGGGCTGCTGCCGGGGCTGGGCCGCTGCCACGCCCTATGCGACGAGGGACTGGCGCGCCTGGAGCCGGGCCCGGTGGAGCAGCGTCCGGGCCGCCGTGCGCGAGCACCCGATCTGGCCTGCGATCTCCTCGCCGCTGAACCCCTCGGCGGCCAGGGCCAGTACCCAGCGTGACCGGGGAGAGAGGCCCGCGAGGGCGCGGAGGTGGTCTCGAACGCATTCCTTCTCGAGCAGCGCCTGCGCCGGTTCGTCCACCGAGCGCATGGGCGCGAGGTTGCCGATCCGGGCCTCGCAGCGCCGGCCGGACGCTCTACGCCTGCCCCGGTCGATCGCCAGGTTGCCCGCCACGCGATAGAGCCACGCGCGCACGTTGGTCGGCTGCCGACCTGCGCGAACCTCGCGCAGGAGACGCAGGTAGGCCTCCTGCAGGAGATCGTCGGCGGCATCACGGTCCCGGCTCGTGCGAACGAGGAAGGCGGTCAACTCGTCGTGGTGCCGCTGCCATGCATCGACGACGAGTTCCTCCGATCGATCGGCCGGCCCTGCGCGGCCTGGCGGCAGGGCGCACTGCGCCTCCGTTCGTTCGACAGTCGGGCTGTCGTCGGGCGCTCCGGCAGCGATCTCCCGCCAGCGGTCATCGTGCGGCCATCGCGGCGTCATGGCGTCCATCTCTGACCCTCCCGGTGTCTGGCCTGCCGACGCCACGATGCGCCGGCGCGAGCGGGGCGGGAAGCGACGGGATCACTCGTGGAGCGGTACTTCGTCACATCTGCGCGGCCATGCCGGCCGGAGCGCGCTGCGACGCGGGATCGAGGTCGCTCTGCGCGCAAGACGAGGGCCTCGGCTGCTCGCTGGCTGACGCCCGCCCGTCCGCTGCAGTCGGCGGCCCCTCGCACCCTTGGGACGATTGGCGACGAACGGCCCTTCCGTTGCCGGCCGTCTGCCGTACGCTCGCGGACGTGACGACCTGCCAGGCTTGCGGCCGTTCGAACCCGGCCGAGGCCCGGTTCTGCATGGCCTGCGGCACCCCGCAGGCAGCTGCCGTCGGTATCCTCGAGGAGCGGCGGTTCGTCACCGTGCTGTTCGCCGACCTCGCGGGGTTCACGGCTCGGGCCGAGGCCCTCGACCCCGAGGACGTGCGTGCCTTCCTGGTCCCGTACTACGGCGTGATCACGTCCGAGGTGACCTCCCACGGCGGCCGGGTCGACCGCTATCTCGGCGACGGGGTGATGGCGATCTTCGGCGCGCCGGTGGCCCACGAGGACGATGCGGAGCGGGCCGTCCGCGCCGCGCTCCGGATCGCCGAGCGGATGGGAGCCCTCGAGCTCGACCTCCACGTCCGGCTGGGGATCAACACGGGCCCCGTTCTCTTCGCCAGCGCGGCGGATGGCCGCGACGACGGTGTGACCGGTGACGCGGTCAACACAGCGGCTCGGCTGCAGGCTGCGGCGCCGCTCGACGGGGTGGTCGTCGGTGAGGCCACGTACCAGGCGACGACCCACGCGCTTCGCTACGAGGCGCTGACGCCGGTCCAGGCGAAGGGAAAGGCGAGCCCGGTCCCACTCTGGCGGGCGCTCGGCCCCATCGCCCAGACCGCGGGGGTCCTCCGGGTCGAGGCAACTCCCTTCGTGGGCCGCGACCTCGAGCTCGCGCTCCTCGTCGCCCTCTTCGAGCGGGCGCGAAACACGCCGTCCCTCGAGGTCGCGACGATCGTCGGCGACGCTGGGCTTGGCAAGAGCCGCCTCGTGCGCGAGCTGGCCGGCCACGTGAACGCATTGCCCGGCCTCGTCACGTGGCGCGTCGGGCGGTGCCTGCCCTACGGCGATGGCATGGGCCTCTGGGCGCTCGGCGAGATCGTGAGGGCCCATGCCGGCATCGGCGACGGCGACGACCAGGCGACCCTTTCGGCCAAGCTCGACGCCGTTCTCGACGAGCCCGATCCCTCGCTGCGGACCTGGACGAAGAGTCGCCTCGCGCCGCTCGTCGGCCTCGCGGTCGCCGCCGCCCCGCCCCGCCAGGAGGAGGCATTCGCGGCCTGGAGCCGCTTCCTCGAGTCGATCGCGCGGCGACGCCCGACGGTGCTCGTCCTGGAGGACCTCCACTGGGCCGGCGAGGCGATGATGGCCTTCCTCGAGCACCTCGCCGACCACGGCGCCGGGCTTCCCCTCCTCATCGTCGCAACGGCCCGGCCGGAGATCGCGGAGCGACACCCGGCCTGGCTCGCCCGCTCCCGCCACGGCACTGTTGTCTCCCTTGCCGCCCTGACCGCGCCGGCCATGGAGGCGCTCGTCCACGCCACCCTGCCGCGTGCGGAGCCGGATCTCGTCACGGCGGTCCTGACGCGAGCCGAGGGCTCCCCCCTGTATGCCGAGCAGCTCGCCGCGATCGTCCGCGACCGCGTCACCCCGCTCACCGGCGGGCACGGCGACGAGGCATTCGTCCCACCCGGCCTGGAGGGCCTCCTCGCGGCTCGCCTCGACGCCCTGCCGGCCGACGCTCGGAGCGCCGTCCTCGACGCCGCCGTCGTCGGCCGGACCTTCTGGGCAGGGGCCGTCGCTGCGCTCAGCGGGCGGAGCACCGATGATCTGGCCCCCGCGCTCGCGGAGCTCGTCCGCCGCGAGATCGTCCGGCCGGTCGTCACGTCGATGATGACCGGCGAGGCCGAGTACACCTTCTGGCACGCCCTCCTGCGCGACACGGCGTACCTCGAGCTCACCCGCCGCGACCGCCTGGCCCGCCACCGGGCAACCGCCGCGTGGCTCCTCGATCGCGCCGGAGCGACCCTCGGCGATGCCGCCCAGATCGTCGTGTCCCACCTCGACCGGGCACTCGAGCTGGCGGCCGCCCTCGGCCGGACAGCCGACGTCGCCGAGATGCAGGCGAGCCTCGTCCCCGCGCTCCTTGCCGCGAGCGACCACGCGATGCGGACCCAGGCCTCTCGCGCGCCGGTCCTCCTCGGGCGGGCGCTGGACCTGATGGCCCCCGACGACCCGGCGCGGGCCGACGTGCTTGCTCGGCTCGGACGGGCCTACACCACCGCGGCCGACTTCCCGTCGGCGGTCACGGCCTTCGACGCGGCGGCGGAGATCCTCGATGCCCGCGGCGACGACGTCGCGGTCGCCGAGCTCGCCGCGCCGAGGGCCGTGGCGCTCGTGAACGCCGGCAGCTCGGAGCGAGCGGTCGACGTCCTCGACGAGGCCCTTGCCGTCCTCGAGCGCGATCCCGGCCCCGCGTACGTCCGCGCGCTTGCCGAGCGCGCCCACAGCCACGGCACCGACCGGCATCCGAGCACGCTCGGCGAGGCGGAACGGGCCATCGCCGTCGCAGCCGGCGTGGGCCTGGCCGCCCCACACCGTGCGCTCGCGGCCCGGGGCATGGCCCGCTGGGAGGCGGACCCGAGCGCTGCACGGAGCGACATGATCGCGGCCGTCGCCGGAGCGGTCCGCGACGGCGAGCTCCGGGCCGCCATGGTTGCCCAGGTCAACCTTGCCGGCTTGGTGGCGGACTCCGAGAGCGTCGGCGCCGGGGTCCGCGCGCTCGGCGACGCGATCGCGTTCGCGGGGGCCCATGGTTTGCCCGCGGAGGAGGTCCGTGCCGCGCGCGTGGCCAAGCTCGTGTTCGCGGGCGAATGGAGCGAGGTCATCCGGGAGGCCGACGAGCTGCTGCCCTGGGCGCGCAGGAGTGGTGACGCCTTCATGGAGGTGCGACTTCGGCTCGCGTCGGCGTATGTCCGCCTGGAGCGGGGAGAAGCCATCGGCGAACAGGGAGACCTCGCCGGGCTCGCCCGCGACGCGGGCTGGTGCCCGCTCCAGATCGCGCCTGTGGTCGCCGGCGCGAAGCTGGCGGTCGGGGACAATGCGGGTGCGCGTCGCCTGCTGGCGGACGCGCTGGATGCATCCTACGCGGGGGCGCTCTTCGGCTTCGTCTGGTTCGTCCGCGCCTGCCTTCGCGCCGATGGTCCCGACCTGGCCCGGCGCGGGGTCCAGGTCGGGACCGGCCGCGTCTCGGCCCTCGATCTGGCGGTCGTCGACGCGATGGTCGCGGAGGCCTCCGGCGCGCTCGAGGCCGCCCGCGGAGGGTACGAGCGGGTGTCGACCGAGCTGGCGCGACTGGGCGACGTGCCAGAGCACGCGTACGCGATCACCGGCCTCGGCCGGAGCCTGCTGGTGCTGGGAGAGGTCGAGCGAGGCGCCGCGCTCCTCCGCGACGGGCGCGAGACATGGGAGCGTCTCGGCGCGGTGCCGCGGATCGCGGAGGTCGACGCGCTGCTCGCGACGTCGGCGCCTTCGTGAGGGCAGCAGAGCGCAGGGCTTGCCGCTCCGCGTGACACCGTCGCAGCCGCGGCGGACGGATCAGCCCAGCGCCGCGCGCAGCGACCCGTCGAGGTCCGCCCAGAGATCCTCGACGTTCTCGATGCCGACCGACAGGCGACACAGCGTGGGGCCGACGATGGAGGCGTCGCCGGCATAGCGCGCCCGTCGCTCGATGAGCGACTCGACGCCGCCGAGGCTCGTCGCGTGGGTGAGCAGTTGCAGCCGCGCGAGGAACGCCTCCGTCTGCTCGACGGTGCCGGCGACCTCGAAGGACAGCATCGGCCCGCAACCGTCAGGCAGCACGCGCGAGGCTCGCACGCCCTGCGGGTCGCCGGGCAGACCGGGGTAGTGAACCCGCGCCACGTGCGGGTGCGACGCCAGGCGACGGGCAAGCTCCGCCGCCGACGCCTCGGACCGGTCGAGCCGGATGGCGAGCGTGCGCAGGCCCCGCAGCGCGAGGAAGGCGTCGAAGGCGCCCGGGATCGACCCGTGGTCGTGGCGGAACGTCGCCAGTAGATCGGCGTGCGCCGGGTCCCCGCACACCGCGGCACCGAGCAGGAGGTCGGAGTGCCCGGCAATGAGCTTCGTCGCCGAGTGCAGGACGATGTCCGCCCCGAGCGCGAGCGGCCGCTGCCGCAGCGGCGTGGCGAACGTCGCGTCGACCACGGTGATCGCGCCCCGCTCGCGAGCGCCGGCCGCGATCGCCGGGACGTCGGCGACGACGATGAGCGGGTTCGCGATCGACTCGACCCACACCATGTCGGCGCCGTCGGCGGCCGCGAGGACGGCGGCCGTGTCGTCGGCGGCGACCATGCGGACGGTGAGCCGGCCGTCGGACCGCATGCGGTCGAAGATGTTCCGCACGCCGAAGTACGCCACCGACGGCAGCACCACGGTGCCGCCCGGCGGTACGAGGGCGGCGATCGCGGTTGCGGCGGCGAGCCCGGACGCAAAGGTCACGGCCCGGCCGCCGTCGAGCGCGCCGAGCGCCGCCTCCAGCGCACTCCACGAGGTGTTGCCGTCGCGGCCGTACTCGATGGCGGCGTCGTGGACGTACGTCGAGCTCAACGTGATGGGCGCGTTCATGGGGGCGCCGGGTGCGCGGGCGGGCCGGCCGGCCTGCACGGTGACCGTGTCGGCCGACCACGCCTGGTCCAGGCTCACGTGCGCGGGATCCAGCGACTCGGTCATGCCCGGGGCTCCTCTCTCAGGCGCGGGGTGCAGTTGGCGGGCGGCGCGCCGCATGGAGGGCGTCAGGCCCGGACGACTCGACGATGAACAGCGCGCGTCGTGGCCGGCGGTGGCTGACCACTATGGCATCGTGGACCAGGCAGGCGGGTCGCGCTACCGCCCCGCGACTCCGGGGTCGTCGGTGCCGGTCGCCTCGGCCGGCGGCCAGCGGCGCCCCACGTCGTTGACCGCCGACGTGATGGACAGGTACACGCGGTCTTCCCCCAGCTCGTCCATCAGGCCCGTCTTGCGCAGGCGGTCCCGGACCGTGCCCCTGACCTGCGCCACCAGCACCTCGATCGAGCGCGTGCGGAGGTCGGCGACGAGCTCGAACAGCATGTCCGTGGTCGTCACGTCGAGGTCGGCGGTCGCCGACAGGTCGATGAGAACGCCGCGTGGAGGCGTCTCCAGGGCGGCCACGATGTCGAAGATCTGGGTCCTGGCCACGTTGGCGTTGAAGAAGTAGAGCGGCGCGTCGAGCCGGACGATGATCAGCCCCGGGACGGGCTCGGCTTCCGGGTGACGTGCCAGGTCGGCGAACGTCGCCGCCCGACCGGGCATCCGGCCCAGGACTGCCACGTACGGGCGGCTGGCCCGGTAGAGGAGGAGCAGGACCGACAGCAGGACGGCGACGATCATGCCGGTGAGCACGGTCGTCAGGAGCACGCCGACCATCGCCGTGACGGCGATGACGAAATCGGTCCGCCGCCATCGCCAGTAGCGGCGCATCTCGCCGACGTCGATGAGCCCCAGCGTCGCGGCGATCACGATCGCGCCGAGAACGGCGTCTGGCAGGTTCTGGAACAACGGCGCGAGGAGGACGGCCGTGGCGAGGACCAGGCCGGCCGTGATCAGCGACGAGAGCTGTGACCTTGCCCCCGCCGCCTCGGCGGTGGCCGTCTGGCTGAGGCTGGCGTCGGCCGTGAAGCCGCCGAACAGGCCGGACGTGAGGTTCGCGGCACCGAGGGCCACCATCTCCTGGTCGGGATCGACCTGGTACCCGCGCTGGGCCGCGTAGGCGCGCCCGGCGCCGACCGACTCGCCCACGGCCAGGAACACGATCCCGGCCGCGCCGAGAACGAGGTAGGGGATCGAGGTCAGCGGGACCGTGGGAATGGACGGCAGCGGCACCCCGGTCGCGACCTCGCCCACCACGCTGACGTCGTAGGCGCTCAGGTCCAGCAGCGACACCGCGAGGATCCCGAGGACGAGGACGATCAGCGGGCCCGGGATCCGCCGCGAGACGCGGCGCAGCACGAGGATCAGCAGCAGCGAGGAGAGACCGATGGCGAGCGTGTACGGATTGGTGTCCGGGAGCTCGGAGACGAGCTGGACCAGCTGCTCGGGCAGCGAGCCGTCGAGGCCGGGCACGCCCAGGATCTTGGGCAGCTGGCCGATGATGATCGTGATCGCCACCCCGATGATGAACCCGGTCACCACGGACTTCGTCAGGAAGTCGGAGATGAACCCGAGCTTCGCCACGCCCGCCGCGACGAGGATGACCCCCACCGTGAGGGCGAGGGCGGCCGTGTATGCGAGATAGGCCGCCGGGTCGCCGCCGGCGAGGTCCGCGACGACGGAGGCTGACATGACGGCCATCGTGGAGCTGACGGTCACCTTGAGGTGACGGCTGGTCCCGAACACGGCGTAGGCGGCGAGGGCGGCGAACGCCGTCACGAGCCCCAGCTCCGGGGGCACGCCCGCCAGGCCGGCGTACGCAAGGGCCACCGGCACCATCACGCCCCACGACGTGATGGCGGCGGTCAGGTCCGGGCGCAGCCAGGCCTTCGGGTAGGCCGGCAGCCAGCGGGTGATCGGGACGTAGCGGGCGGCGAGGTCCGGCAACAGCGCGGACAGCGGTGGCGGGCGATATCCCCTGTTCTGCGACAAGGGCGACCCTCCGAACGGGACGGGAGCGGCAGTCGGGTCAGACGTCGAGCAGCGCGTCGGCCCACCACGACGGCGGGGCCGGCATCGGCTCCGGGGCCGGGCTCGAGTGCGACGGGCCGTGCACGGGCGGCGCGGCATCGTTCACGACCGCCTGGCGGGCGACGACGGCCTGCTCGGTCACGTTGAACACGGTGAGATCCTGGGTGATCGTGACCGGCCCCCGGTAATTGGCGCCGACCTCGTCGAACACGACATCCACCCCGGGGGTCAGGTCGAGGTGCCAGAGCGCCCCCATGCGCGGCTGCGTGAGGTCGAGGATCCTGCCCATCTGCTCGGGGATCGTGTGGCCGAGCCTCGTGAGCTTGACGGCCGTCTCGAGCGGCAGGCCGGTCGCCCGGGCGAACACCGCCGGGGACTGGAAGCACTCGTGGATGAGAAGGTCGGCGCCGGCTGCGGCCTCCACCACGTGACGGCAGGGACGCGTGTCGCCCGAGAAGACGACCTTCCGGCCCGCGTAGGTGATGGCGTAGCCCACCGCGCCGCTGAGGCCGTGGATCGCCGGGAAGCTCGCGATCGTGACGCCGTTGCGATCGTAGATGGTGTCCGGGCGGTCGTAGGGGATCTCGTGGGCGATCGCCTCGAAGCCGCTCGTCGGGCGGACGCCGCGGAGCGAGGCGGAGTCCCAGGCCAGCGCCTTGCCCATGTGCTCGCAGAAGGCCGCGAGGCCGAGCGCCGGATCCTCGCTGCCACCGCCCCAGATCTCGACGGGGTCGACCCGGCCTGCCTTGGCCAGGCTGCCCAGCAGTCCGGGGATGTCGCCGATGTGATCGGCGTGCAGGTGCGAGAGGAAGACCCTGGTGGTGGACTCCACCGGGAGCCCGAGCGCGTCGAAGTTGGCGAGGGCACCTGAGCCCAGGTCGAAGAAGAAGAAGTCCTTCTCCGCGTTGCCGACCTCGACCAGGAGGGACCCCGACGCCTGGCTCCGCCGGATCCATGGGTCTCCGCTGCCGAGGACCGTGACGCGGATCTCGCCGGGGGCAAGTGGCTCCGTGCCGGGCACCAGGTTGGGTGCATGGGCGCGGGCCGGCGTGCCGACCACCGGTGTCGTTGCCAGCGGCATCACGCTGCCGCGTTGCGTGAGATCGCCCTTCTCCGTCATTCCCGACTCTCCTCGCCGAACGCTCGCGACCGGACGGCCGTGCGATGCTGTGCGCGTTAGCACGCACAGTGAACCGCCGTCGCCGGGTCGGTGCATCGCACGCGGCGGGCGATGCGGTTGCCCCGGCCCGGGCCGGGCAGTGACAGACGAGTGCCCCGGCCAGGGCATGGCTCGGCCGGGGCAGTGCGGCGGTTGGCTAGCCGATGAGCTTGGCCTTGGCAGCCGCGAATTCCGCGTCGGTCAGGACGCCGGCGGCGTGGAGGTCGCCGAGCTGCTTGAGCTGCGCCAGGTCGATGCCGCCGGCCGGGGGTGCCGCGGCCGGAACGGGAGCGGCCGCCTGGGCCTGGGCTCGCTGCATGGCCTCGATCTGGGCCTGCTGGGCGGCCAGCTGGGCCTCCATCTGCTGCTGCTCAACGGTCGCCAGCTGCTCGGCCTCCTGCCTCGCGTATTTCTGCTGCTGGTGGTGGTGCACGGCACCTGCGGTTCCGGCAACCACCGCCGTGGTGGCGGCTGCGGCAAGAAGGGGCGCGCCGCGTCGTCGCATCATGGTCGGTCGTTCTCCTGTCGTTCCATCACTGCGGTCAGGCGCTGCGCGCCGCGATCGCCGCCACGTGGCCCTCGAGCTCGCTGCTGAGCGCCTCCAGGACCTCGGGCGGGATCACCGAGCGGCCGACCAGGAAGCCACCTGCCGCAGCCATCGCCTCCTTGATGTGCTCGGCCCAGCGGTGCTCGAACAGCATCACCATGCCCGAGGTGTCCGCCGGGAGCTCCGACGCGACCTGCTCCAGGTCCTCGGGAGTAAGCAGGGCCATGCGGTCGCCGAGAAGGGCGGCGAACGGCGCGAATCGGGGGTCGTCCTTGTTGTCGAGCTCCAGGATCACGGCGTTGCCGTCCGCATCCTTGCCCACGAACACGATGTCGATGAGGCGGATCGTGCCGTTCTCGACCACCCGTTCGATCTCGCGGGCGATGCTGCCGTCGAACCTGTTGCCGGCGAACCCGATGACGACGTATTCCAGCGGTCCCAGCATGCGATACCTCCTCTTGCCGGGCGAGCGCGTGCCGCCCGGTTGTTCCCGTCATCGACGCGAAGTGAACCGCTGGACGGCTGGCGCCGCATCGCACGCGGCGGGCGATGCGAAGCCCCGGGCGCCGGTCCTCAATGGACGCTGACGCCCGCGGGTGCACCGGCGGCATCGTGACGACGAGGGATGGGTCTTCATGCAGTCATCGGAAGAGATCCTGCGCCGCCTGGCGATCGGTGACCGCACGCTGTTCGCCGCACTCGCCGGTTCGGGGGACACGTATCCGGTGGCAGCTCGCCTCGACGAGCTGACGGTGTCCCTGGTCCGGGTGGCCGTGCTGGTGCCGCTCGACGCACCGCAATCCTCGTATCAGGCGGCAGTCGAGGCCGCGATGCGCGCCGGTGCGTCGCTCGAGGACCTGCTGGCGACGCTCCTGGCGACCATCGAGGCGGTCGGAGTGCCGCGAGCGGTGTCGGCAGCGCCGCGGATCGCGCTCGCAGCAGGCTACGACGTGGAGGTCGCCTTCGAGAAGGCTGCGTCCTGGGAGGGATAGGACCTCGGCCAGGCCCGTCCGGAGGCCGCGTCGAGGGCATCCGGGGCCACATCACCGGCTCGTGATGGTGTAAGTTCTGGGCGAAGACGTCCCGTAGCCGAGGTACTGCCCTGACGACGGCACCTGAAGCGGATCGTCGTCCCGCACGGGGGGCCCGCAACGGCGGACAGCCGATCGGCACGTTCCGGCCCTCGTTCCCGCTCGTCGAGGCGAAGCTCACCCGGCCGGTCCCCATTCCCGCGACCGTCGCCCGACCGCGCCTGACTGGGTTGCTCATGGCCGACGCATCGCCGGCCGTCGTCTCGATCGTCGCTCCGCCGGGCTACGGCAAGACGATGCTGCTCGCCGACTGGGCGAATTCGAGCTCGGCGGGATGTCGCGTGGGTCACGCTCGACGACTTCGACAACGCACCGAGCGTCTTCCTCACCTACGTCGCCGCGGCAATCGACCGCGTCCAGCCCGTCGATCCATCGCTCGGCCGAGCCCTCAGGGTGTCCGGAACGCGGATCCTCGCGGCGGCCGTGCCACGCCTCGCATCGGAGCTGCACCGGTGGTCCAGACCGGGCGCACTGGTCCTCGACGACGTCCACCGGCTCACCGACCGGACGTGCCTTGACGCGCTCGGCGCGCTGCTGGAGCACCTGCCGCGCGGGTTCCAGGTGGTGCTGGCTTCGAGAACGATGCCCGACCTGCCGTTCGGGCGTCTGCGCGCGAACCGGGGCTTGCTCGAGATCGGGCGCGCCCAGCTGGCGTTCAACGCGGAGGAGGCACAGGCGCTGGCCGCCGGTGTCGGATACCGGATCCTCCCCGAGCAGGCCCAGGCGCTGGCGGATCGCACCGAGGGGTGGGCGGCGGCCATCTTCCTGGCGACGCTGGGACAGATACGAGACGCCGCTGCTCCGGTCGGCGCGATCGAGGTCTCGGGGCGCGACGGGTACATTGCCGAGTACCTGCGGTCCGAGCTGCGGCCCGTCCTCGACGACCGCGACGTCGAGGTGCTCACCCGGACGTCGATCCTCGACGTGGTCGAGCCCGGGCTCGCCGAGCAGGTCGCCGGCCAGCCCGACGCCGGCGAGCGGCTGCGGCGGCTGGCCCGCGCGAACCTGCTCATCGGCGAGGTTGGCGGCGCTGCGGCGGCATTCCGGTATCACCACCTCCTGAGGGACCACCTGGAGGCGGAGCTGGGGCTGCGCGAGCCTGGCGCCGAGGCCCGCCTGCACCGCCGGGCGGCGACCTGGTACGCGGAGGACGGTCAGTCGGCGCTTGCGATCGAGCACGCGATCGCCGGCGGCGACACCGAGCTGGCGGCGCGCATGGTCGAGGCGACGATGCTGGAGACCTACCTGCTCGGGCAGGGCGATCGCCTCGGCCGATGGCTTTCGACGTTCGGCGAGCCGGTCTTTGAGCAACGGCCGACGCTCGCCGTCGGCGCGGCGCTCGTCCATGCGCTCAACGGCGACGCCGAGGCGGCCGAGCGCCTGGCGGACATCGTGGAGCGCGCTACGTTCGACGGGGTTCCCGCCAACGGGGCTGCGTCCTTCGACTCGGCGCGCGCGATCCTGCGGGCCACCATGGTCCGCCACGGGCCAGACGACGCCTTCGCCAACGCGTCGGCTGCCGTTGCCGCGGAAGGGCCCGGCAGCCCATGGAGGACCCTGGCCCTCGAGCTGCTCGCGCAGGCGTACCTGATGCGCGGCGATGTCGCCGCAGCGGGCGCGGTGCTCGCCGACGCCGTCGCCGCAGCGCCGCCGGATGGCAACTACGCGTTCTACGCCCTCGGGCTGTCAGCCGCCCTCGCGATGGCACGCGGAGACTGGGGCGCGGCGGAGCGGTACGCGCGCGAGAGCCACGCTCGCCTCGGCAGCATGGCCCACGAAGGCGCATCGGCGATCCTCGTGCACGCCGTCGCGGCGCGCGTCGCGTTCCATCACGGGAATGTCGCACGCGGCCGCGTGGAGCTCGTCCATGCCCAGCTGCTGCGGCCGCTGGTGTCTCATGCCCTGCCGTACGTCGTCCTGGGGCTGCTCGAAGTGGCGCGCGCCTATCTGGCGACTGCCGATCCCGCGGGCGCCGGCGCTGCCGTCGCGGAGGCGGAGCGGGTCCTCCTTCGCACGCCCGACCTCGGCGCGCTCTCCGTCCAGCTCGCCGACGTGCGCAAACGCGTCCACGAGTCGGCCCACGCCATGGTCGGCCCGTCCACGCTCACGCCTGCCGAGCTGCGGCTGCTCCCCCTCCTTTCGACGCACCTGCTCTTCCAGGACATCGCAGACCGCCTGGGGGTGTCGAAGCACACGGTGAAGACCCAGGCCGTGTCGATCTACGGGAAGCTCGGCGCATCCACGCGCGGTGACGCGGTCGACCGGGCGATCGAGCTCGGCCTCCTCGAGCCGTTTCCCGGGCTGCGGCTCACCGCGCGTCAGTCGCCTGGCTTACGGCCGCCCTCGAGCACGGCGTCGCACCGTGAGGAACCGGGCGGCTGATCCGGGCGCGCATCACCCTTCGGGTGCGATGCGCGCCCGGACCGCGATGTCCTTTGATACGGCCCGGGGCGACCCGCCTGGTCGCTGTCTTGACTTGCCCGGTGTGACCGCGTCGCGAGGTTGCAGCACATGACCAAGCCCGCCACGCCGACCGGGATCGCCGGGCGCATCGCAGCCAGGATCCCGGCGATCAGGCTGGCGCGGACCTACGAGCGGTCGTGGCTGCGTCTCGACGTCCTGGCGGCGGTGACGGTCTGGGCCCTGCTCGTCCCGCAGGCGCTCGCCTACGCCCAGCTCGCGCAGGTGGACCCCGTCGTCGGCCTCTACGCGTCGATCGGCGCGGCCGTCGGTTACATCCTCCTCGGCGGCGTCCGGAGCATGAACGTCGGCCCGGAGGCGACCGTCGCGCTCCTGACGGCCTCGGTCGTCGCGCCGCTGGCCGCAGGGGACCCCGTGCGCTTCGTCGCGCTCACGGGCGGCCTCGCGCTCATGACGGGCGCCTGGATGCTGCTCGCCGGCGTCATCGGCCTGGGGTTCGTGACCCGCTTCCTCTCGCGCCCGCTGCTGCTGGGCTACGTCGCCGGCTCGGCGATCGTGATGATCGTCAGCCAGCTCGACAGCCTCATCGGGATCAAGCTCGAAGCCCAGGACGACACCCTCGCCGAGCTGGCCGAGACGGTTCGGCGCCTGGACGAGACCGACCTCACGACGCTGCTCGTCGGTCTCGGCGTGATCGGCGTGGTGCTCGTCGTGCGCCGGGTCGACCGGCGGCTGCCGGCGTACCTCGTCGCCGTGCTCGCGGCGATCGTCGTTAGCGCGATTGCCGGCCTGGAGGAGCAGGGCGTCGCCGTGGTCGGGGCGATCGAGCCCGGCCTGCCGGCCATCGGGCTCCCGGCCGTCGGTCTGGCCGACCTCGCCTCGCTCGCGGGACCGGCGATCGGCATCGCCCTGCTGGTCTACGCCGACAGCGGCGTGACCGGCCAGGTCCTCGGCAGGCGCGGCGGCTACCCGGTCGACGGCAACCAGGAGTTCCTCGGCCTGGGAGCCGCCAACATCGGGTCGGCGCTGACCGGCGGGTTCCCGGTCAACGGCAGCCAGTCCCGGAGCTTCACGGCCGCGGACGTCGGGGCGAAGTCGCAGGCGATGAACCTCGGCGTGCTTGTCCTCGTGGTCCTGACGCTGCTCTTCCTGACGCCCCTCTTCGCGCCGCTGCCGAAGTCCGCGCTGGCCGGGGTGATCATCGTCGTGGCCTTCGGCCTCCTCGACCCGATCGCCTTCCGCGACCTCGCCCGGGTGGACCGTCGCGAGGTGGGCCTCGCCCTCCTCACGGCCGCGGTCGTCGTGGCCGTCGGGATGATCGCGGGCGTCCTCGTGACGGTCGTGCTCTCCCTGTTCCTTGCGGCGCTGCGGGCCGCCCAGCCGCGGCGGACCTTCCTGGCCCGGGTCCCCGGAACGGACAGCTTCCGCGGTGTCGACAGCGTCGCCGACGGAACGACGGCGCCGGGCCTCGTGATCTACCGGTTCGACGGCCCGCTCTTCTTCGCCAATGCCCAGCTGCTCGCCGATGATCTCCAGGCGGCCGTCGTCGCGGAAGCGGCGCAGGAGCCGGTCCGGTGGGTCGTGGTCGACGCCGAGTCGATCGGCGACGTCGACTCCACCGGCGCCGGCATGCTGGCCGACCTGGCGGGCGACTTCCGGGAGCGCGGGATCACCCTGGCGCTGGCCCGCCTCAAGGCCCCCGTCGCCGAGTACCTGGATCGCGCCGGCGTGATGGAGAAGGTGGGCGCCGAGCACGTGTACCTCGAGGTCGACGACGCGGTCGCCGCGTTCGAGGCGAGCCGCTCGAGCGCACCCCGCTCATGAGCCGCCGATGAACCTCGGC
Source organism: uncultured Chloroflexia bacterium (assembly GCA_963736545.1). Classification (GTDB taxonomy): domain Bacteria; phylum Chloroflexota; class Limnocylindria; order Limnocylindrales; family CSP1-4; genus CTSoil-043. The sequence continues at coordinate 586,814 of CAVTPA010000001.1, read as the reverse complement.
CGGTACGTCCCGATCCTCGACTGGCTGCCCCGCTACGACCGCTCGTGGCTCCGCTTCGACGTGATCGCCGGGCTGACGCTCTGGGGGCTCGTCGTCCCCGAGGGGATGGCCTACGCCGGGATCGCCGGCCTGCCGCCGCAGGCGGGCCTGTACACCCTGGTCGTCTCGCTCCTCGTGTATGCGCTGCTGGGCACCTCGCGCCACCTGAGCGTCGGCGGCACCTCGGCGACCGCGGCCCTCCTGGCATCGTCCGTGGCCGCGGCGCTCGTGGCCTCGGCCCTCGCGACCTCGTCGGATCCGGAGGCGTACCAGGCCTACGCGGCCGCGTTCGTCCTCGTCACCGGCCTCGTGTTCCTCCTCGCGGGCATCGCCCGCCTCGGCTTCGTCACCCAGTTCCTCTCGAAGCCGGTCATGGACGGGTTCATCGTCGGCCTCGCGGCGTTCGTCACGGTCGGCCAGCTCAACAAGCTGTTCGGCGTCGAGAAGCCGGAGGGCAACACGATCGAGAAGCTCGTCGGGATCGTCCGCGAGCTGCCCGACGCGAGCCTCCCCACCTTCGTCGTGGGCGCGCTGGCGTTGGCGGCGCTGGCCCTCCTGCCGCGCCTCAGCCGGAAGCTCCCCGCCGGTCTCATCGTGCTGTTCGGCGCCATCGCCCTCAGCACCGCGCTCGACCTGGAGGGCCGGGGCGTCGAGGTCGTCGGCAACCTGCCCCAGGGGCTGCCGCTGCCGGCCATCCCGGCGGTGCCCCTCGCGGACTACCTGGGAATGGTTCTGCCGGCCATCGGCGTCCTCCTGGTCGCGTACAGCGAGGCGCTCGGGGTCGCCCGGGAGTTCGCGGAGAAGCACGGGTACGAGGTCGACGCCGACCAGGAGCTCAACGCCCACGCCGTCGTCAACCTCGGGAGCGGCCTTCTCGGCGGGATGCTGGCAGCGGGCGGCATGTCGGGGTCGGCCGTGAAGGAGGGCGCAGGGGCCCGCACGCAGGTCGCCAACCTCGTGGCTTGGGGCGCGACGATCGTCACCCTGCTGTTCCTGACCCCGCTCTTCGCCAGCCTTCCCGAGGCCGTGCTGGCCGCGCTGATCATCCACGCCGTCTGGCACATCCTCGCGTCGCGCAAGCTCATGACGCTGCGCAGGGAAGCGCCGATGGAGGTGTGGTTCGGTCTCCTTGCCCTTGCCGGCGTCCTCTTCGTCGACGTACTCGAGGGGATGATGATCGGCCTCCTGGCCTCGCTCGCGTTCGTCCTCTACCGGTCGAGCCGGCCCCACCTCTCGTCGCTCGGGCGCGTGCCGGGTGCGGTGGGGGCGTACTCCGACCTGGCGCGACATCCCGAGAACGCGCCCGTGCCCGGGGTGCTCATCGTGCGGCTCGACGCACCGATGTACTACGCGAACGCCCTGACCGCCCGCGACCGCGTGAAGGAGATGATCCGCGAGACCACGCCACCGCCCAGGGCGGTCATCTTCGACGCCGAGGGCCAGGACGACCTCGACGTCACGAGCGCGCACGTGCTGCACGGCATGATCGCCGAGCTCCGAGGCCGCGACGTCGAGGTCTACTTCGCGAATGTGCACGCCCCGGTGCTCGAGCGCGCGCGTGAGACCGGGCTGCTCGAGGCCGTCGACGCTGAGCACGTCCTTCGCACCGTGGATCTCGCGGTGCGGGCGGTCCAGCAGAGCGAGGGCCCTCCGCCGTCGCCCGGCGAGACCGTCGAGACGGACGGTCGGCCGTGAGCTGGGGCGTCAGCTTCCGGATCAGCCAGTACGTCAAGAGCAGCCTGTGGCTGTTGCCGCTCGTGGGCGGCGTGGCCGGGATCTTCCTCGCCGAGGTCTTCAACTGGCTCGACGGGAGGACCGATCTCGCCATCCTCACCTACTCGCCGGAGACTGCCACGGCCGTCGTGTCGGCCACGATCGCGGCCGTCGTCTCGCTGACCGGCTTCGTGATCACGGTGACGGTCCTCGGCGTCCAGCAGGCCACGAGCATCTTCTCGCCGCGGTACATGCGGCTGTGGTATCGCGACGGCAGGCTCAAGCTGGTGCTCGCGGAGCTCGTCGGGACGCTGATGTTCTCCATCGCCGTCATCCGGCGGATCCAGCCGGACTCGGTCCCGGACATCAGCGTGAACGTGGCGGGCCTAGGCCTCTCGGTGGGCCTCGTGCTGTTCCTGCTGTACTTCGACCGGTTCCTCCATCGCATGCGACCGGTGGCCGTTGCCGCCCTGCTGGCCCGCGAGGGCCGTCGAGCCCTCGACGACTGGATGGACGACGCCAGCCACCCCGATCTCGCCCTGGTCGAGGGTGGATCCTGGGCGCCGTCGGCGGAGCCGACCTTCGTCCTCCGGGCCGCCCGGTCCGGGACCATTCAGGCCGTGGACATCGACGGCCTGAGCGCCGTGGCCCGCCAACACGGCTGCCTGGTCGTGTTCCGCCACTCGGTGGGCGACTTCGTGCCGGTGGGCGCGGCCATCCTCGAGGTCCACGGGGCGACGCTGCCGAGCGGAGTGGAGAAGCGCCTCTCGGGCATGCTCGCCCTCGGCGCCGAGCGGACCATCGAGCAGGATCCCGCGTTCGCCGTCCGGGTGATGGTGGACATCGCGGTCCGCGCCCTCTCGCCGGCCGTCAACGACCCGACGACCGCCGTGCAGCTGCTCGACTACCTCGAGGAGACGCTGCGCGTGATCGGGGCGACCGCACCGCCGGCAGGTGGGGCGTCACTCGCGACCCTGACCAGCGGCGTGATCATGCCGGTCCGGACGTGGCGGGACTTCCTGGCTCTCGGTGTCACCGAGATCCGGGACTACGGCGCCTCCAGCACCCAGGTCGCACGTAGACTGCGAGCGCTTCTCGGGGAGCTCGGCGACCTTGTGCTCCCGGAGAACCGCGCGGCCGTCGACGAGGAGCTGCGGCGCCTGGACGCCGCGGTCAGGGCGGCGAGGGCAGGCAGCGTCGACCTCGACCTGGCGCTGACGCCCGACCACCAGGGGATCGGCGGCCCCGCCGATGCGCGCCAGGCTCGGCGCGGCGGGACCGCGCGATGACGGCCGCGTCCGGGGAGAATGGAAGGAGCTCGCGGAGCTCTACCACGGCCGGCGGTTCGCGGCCGGCATCCACGCAGCGAGGAGGCGGCCATGAGCGGACCTGAGAGCCGGACGGCTCCCGAGCCGGCCGGAGGGGAGCCTCCGCCCGGATCGATGCCGGTCATCGAGGAAGCCGGCCGCCAGCTGCGAGCGCCGTGGGCGGCGAGCATCGCCGGCATCCTGTTCTCCGTCATGTTCACGGCCGCCCTCGTGCTCGTGCGGAGCGCGTCCGACCAGCCGGGGCAGAGCACGGCGATCGTGATCGGCGGCCTCTACCTCGCCCCGTTCGCCGGGATCATGTTCCTCTGGTTCGTGGCCGTCATCCGGGACCAGATCGGCGAACGCGAGGATCGCTTCTTCGCGACGGTCTTCTTCGGCAGCGGGCTCCTCTTCGTGGCCCTGCTCTTCACGACGGCTGCCGTCGTGAGCACGCCGACCACCTTCGTCGAGCTCATCGAGGGGTCCGAGCTCTCGACGGAGGGCCAGGCGATCCTGCGTGCCCTCGCCTACACGCTGCTCTTCGCCATGTCGACGCGCGCCGCCGCGATCTTCATGATCGCCACGGCGGTGATCGGCATGAAGAGCGGCGTGTTCCCGCGGTGGTTCACCCTCGTCGGGTACCTGCTCGGCCTGGTCCTGCTGGTCGCGGTCTCGTTCCTGGACTGGGTCATCCTCATCCTGCCGGCCTGGGTCACCGTCGTCAGCCTCTTCATCCTTCGCCGGGAACGCGCTCGCCGCTGACGCGGGGGGACCGGACAGCGCTGAGGTCACCCGCCAGGATCCACACCGACGTAGTCGGCGAGGTGCTGCCCCGTGAGGGTGCTCCGCGCCGCGACCAGGTCCGCGGGCAACCCCTCGAACACGACCCGGCCGCCGTCGTGGCCGGCGCCGGGGCCGAGGTCGATGATCCAGTCGGCGCGCGCCATGACCGCCTGGTGGTGGGCGATGACGATGACCGACGTGCCCGAGTCGACGAGCCGGTCGAGCAGGCCCAGCAGCTGCTCGACGTCGGCGAGGTGGAGGCCGCTGGTCGGCTCGTCGAGGATGTAGATTCCCCCGTCCGAGGCCATGCGGGTGGCCAGCTTGAGTCGCTGCCGCTCGCCGCCGGATAGCGTGGGGAGCGGTTGGCCGAGGCTGAGGTAGCCGAGCCCGACGTCCGCGAGCCGGTCGAGGATCGCGTGCGCGGCCGGCGTGCGCGCCTCGCCCGCGGCGAAGAACTCCTCCGCTTCGGTCACCGACATCGCGAGCACCTCGCTGATGTCGCGCCCCCCGAGGTGGTATTCCAGCACCGACGCCTGGAACCGCCTGCCCTCGCACTCCTCGCAGGTGGTGGCGACGCCGGCCATCATGGCCAGGTCGGTGTAGACGACCCCGGCGCCGTTGCAGGTGGGGCAGGCTCCCTCGGAGTTGGCGCTGAACAGCGCCGCCTTCACGCCGTTGGCCTTCGCGAACGCCGCCCGGATCGGGTCGAGCAGCCCGGTGTACGTCGCGGGGTTGCTCCGTCGGGAGCCGCGGATCGCGCCCTGGTCGATCGACACGACGCCGGCACCGGCCGGGATCGACCCGTGCACGAGGGAGCTCTTCCCGGAGCCGGCCACGCCGGTGACGACGACCAGCACGCCGAGCGGGATGTCGACGTCGACATCGCGCAGGTTGTTCGCCGTCGCGCCGCGGATCGCGAGTGTCCCGGTCGGCACCCGCACCGTCGCCTTGAGGGCGGCCCGGTCGTCGAGATGGCGGCCGGTGACGGTGCCGCTGGCCCGCAGCTTCTCGACCGTGCCCTCGAAGCAGACCGTGCCGCCCGCCGTGCCGGCGCCGGGGCCGAGGTCGACGACGTGGTCGGCGATCGCGATCGTCTCCGGCTTGTGCTCCACGACGAGCACGGTGTTGCCCTTGTCCCGCAGCCGCAGCAGCAGGTCGTTCATCCGCGCGATGTCGTGCGGGTGCATCCCGATCGTGGGCTCGTCGAAGACGTAGGTGACGTCGGTGAGCGAGGAGCCGAGGTGACGGATCATCTTGACGCGCTGCGCCTCGCCGCCCGACAGGGTGCCCGACGATCGGGCGAGCGAGAGGTAGCCCAGCCCGATCTCCACGAACGCCTCGAGGCTGTGGTGCAGCGCCGTGAGCAGCGGCGCCACGGACGGCTCGTCGAGCCCGCCGACCCACTCGGCCAGGTCGCTGATCTGCATGGCACATGCGTCGGCGATGCTGACGCCGCGGATCCGCGACGATCGTGCCCCCTCGTTGAGTCGGGTGCCGTCGCACTCGGGACAGGTGGCGAAGGTGACCACCCGCTCCACGAACGCACGGACGTGCGGCTGGAGCGTGTCGACGTCCTTGGTCAGCATCGACTTCTGGATCCGCGGGATCAGCCCCTCGTACGTGAGGTTGATCCCCTCGACCTTGACCTTGGTCGGCTCCTTGTGGAGCAGGTCGTGGAGCTCGCGCTTGCCGTACTCGCGGATCGGCTTGTCCGGGTCGAAGAAGCCGCAGCCGCGGAAGATCCGGCCGTACCAGCCGTCCATGCTGTAGCCGGGGATCCGCAGGGCGCCCTCGTTGAGCGACCGGCTGTCGTCGTACAGCTGGGACAGGTCGAAGTCGGTCACCGATCCCATGCCCTCGCAGCGCGGGCACATGCCGCCGGTGATGGAGAAGCTGACGCGGGCCGCCTTGCTTGCCCCGCGCTCGACGGTGACCGCCCCGGCGCCGTGGGCCGAGGCAACGTTGAAGGAGTACGCCTGGGGCGGGCCGATGTGCGGCTGCCCGAGACGGCTGAAGAGGATCCGCAACAGCGCGTTCGTGTCGGTGGCGGTGCCGACCGTGGAGCGGACGTTGGCCCCCATCCGCTCCTGGTCGACGATGATCGCCGTGGTCAGCCCGTCGAGGACGTCGACGTCCGGCCGGGCGAGCGTCGGCATGAACCCCTGCACGAAGGCGCTGTACGTCTCGTTGATCATCCGCTGCGACTCGGCGGCGATCGTACCGAACACCAGCGAGCTCTTGCCCGAGCCAGAGACGCCGGTGAACACCGTCAACCGTCGCTTCGGGAGCTCGACGCTGACGTTCCTGAGGTTGTTCACCCGCGCGCCGTGCACGCGGATCAGGTCATGGCCGTCGGCAGGGTGGGGACGCGGGACTTGGCTCATCGGCCGGGAGGTGGCTCCGTGCCCCGGAGGGTGCTCAGACCTTGAGCTCGGCGTCGGCCCACCACGAGGGAGGTGCCGGCATGGGTTCGACCTGCGGCTGGGTCCGGGACGGGCCGTGGACGGGATGGGGGGCGTCGTCGACCTTTGCCTGGCGGGCGACGACGGCATCGGCGGTCACGTTGAAGACCGTGAGGTCCTGCGTCGCGACGACCGGGCCGTCGTAGTGCTGGCCGATCTCCGCGAAGACGGCGTCGGCCCCCGGACTGACGTCGAGGTGCCAGAGCGCGCTCATCCGGGGCTTCGTCATGTGGAGGATGTGGCCCATCTGATCGGGGATCGTGTGCGCGGCCTTGAGGAGGGCCTGCACGGTCGGCAGCGGCAGCCCCGAGGCGGCAGCGGCGACGACCGGCGACTGGAAGCACTCGTGGATCAGCAGGTCGGCGCCGGTGGCCGCCTCGACGACGAAGCGGCACGGACGCGTGTCGCCGGAGAAGACCACCTTCCGCCCCGCGTACTCCAGCGTGTAGCCGACGGCGCCGCTCAGCCCGTGGATCGCGGGGAAGCTCGAGATGGTGACGCCGGCCCGCTCGTAGACGGTCTCCGGCCGCTCGTGCGAGATCTCGTGCGCGACGGCCTGGAACCCGCTCATGGGGCGGACCCCGCGCACCGAGGCCGTGTCCCAGGCCATCGCCTTGAGCATGTATCGAACGAAGGAACCGAGCCCCAGCTCCGGATCCTCGTTGGCGCCGCCCCAGATCTCGACGGGGTCCACGCGCCCGATCTTCGCCAGGCTGCCGAGGAGACCGGGGATGTCGCCGACGTGGTCGGCGTGGAGGTGGGAGAGGAAGACCTTCGTCGTCGATTCGACCGGCAGCATCATCGACGAGAAGTTCGCCAGCGCGCCCGAGCCCAGGTCGAAGAAGAAGAGGTCCTTCTCCGGGTTGCCGACCTCGATGAGCAGCGAGCCGGACGCCTGGCTTCGCTTGATGAAGGGGTCGCCGCTCCCGAGCACGGTCACCCGGATCTCGCCGGCTCCGAGCTCCTCGGCGCCGGGCACGTAGACGCCCGGGTAGGGCGTCGCCGGGGTGCCGACGACGGGCGTGGTCGTGAGGGCCTGGGTCCCACCGAGGTGGGCGACCGGAGGCAATGTTGTCGCGGGAGTGGACATGGGTCTCCTGCCTGTCGCTGGCTCGCGTGGGGTGCCCCGGGATGATACGACGCACGGGCGCCCTTCCCGCCGGAGCCACGGCGGCTTCCGTGGAGATGGCCTGTATCGTGGGCGGGTGAGCAGCCGACCGCCCGAGCCGCGCCATGCCGCCCGCTGCCCGTGACGTGACGGGGCCTCGGCTCGACCTCACGCGGACCCAGGTCCTCGCCTACCGGCGGAGCATCGGCGGGCTCGACGAGCGGCTCCCGGCCGGCGCGCGATCCCTCCGCCGGGCCGCGTGGGCCGGCCTCCAGGACAGCATGCCCCGCGCGGCGCTGCTCTCGATCCATGCGCGTGTCGAGGGCGCCGGGCCGTCGACGTGGGAGGACCCGTCGCTCGAGCAGGTGTGGGGGCCGCGGTTCAGCGCCTACGTCGTCGCGGCACCGGACCGCGCGGTCTTCACGCTCGGCAGGCTCCCGGACGATGCCGCCGGCCGACGCCGCGCCGAGGATCTCGCGGACCGGCTCGACGCCTTCCTCGGCGGCCGGAGGATGACCTACGGGGAGGCCGGACGCGGGCTCGGTGTCCAGCCCAACGCGCTTCGCTACGCGGCACCCACCGGGAGGGTCCTCATCCGGTGGGACGGCGCGCGACAGCCGACCGTCTGGACCGTGCCGCCGCCAGCGATCGATCCAGCGGACGCGCGTCTCGAGCTCGCCCGCCGGCACCTGCACGTGTACGGGCCGACGACGCCCGCCGCATTCGCCGCCTGGGCCGGGATCCCGCCGGCGCGCGGCCGCGCCGCCTACGGGGCGCTCGCCGACGAGCTCGCCCCCGTGCGCACGCCGATCGGCGACGCGTGGATCCTCCGCGCCGACGAGCCGCGCTTCGCTGCTCGGCAGGGTCCCGTCGCGCCGGCTCGGCTGCTGCCGAGCGGCGACACGTTCTTCCTTCTCCAGGGGGCCGATCGCGAGCTTCTCGTGCCCGACCCCGGCCGTCGCAGCGAGCTGTGGACGCCGCGGGTCTGGCCGGGGGCCCTCCTCGTGGGCGGGGAGATCGCCGGGACGTGGCGACGGGCGGGCGCGAAGCTGACGGTCCAGTTCTGGCGCTCCCTCACGACGGCGGAGCGCGACGCAGTCGAGGCCGAGGCGGCGGCCCTCCCGCTGCCGCGCTGAAGGCGGTAGCCTTCGACCGGGAGGCGCCGACAGGCGTTCCCGACGAGGTGACGACGATGCGCCGACTGCTGCTCGGCACGATCGCGATCCTGGTCGTCGGCATGCTGGCGATCCAGCTGGTCCCGTACGGCCGCGACCACGCCAACCCGCCCGTCACCGGCGAGCCGCCCTGGGACGCCGCCGCGACGCGGGCGACCGCCGTCACGGCGTGCTTCGACTGCCACAGCAACGAGACCGAGTGGCCCTGGTACTCCAACATTGCCCCGATCTCGTGGCGCCTCCAACAGCACGTCGACGAGGGGCGCGGGGAGCTGAACTTCTCCGAGTGGGGAACGGGCGAGCAGGAAGCCGACGACATCGTCGAGGTCGTTCGCGACGGGGAGATGCCGCCCTGGGACTACCTGCTCATGCACCCGGACGCGAGGCTCTCGGACGCCGACACGCGGGCCTTCGTCGACGGGCTGACCCGGACCTTCGGCGCCGGCGCCGCGCCCGAACCCTACGAACGCGGGTAGCCCATCTCCTCGATCCGGCGTCCCAGCAGGCGTCCGAGCCAGCGCGCCTCGGCGGGCCCGATCACGGTCCGCCAGCGATCTGCCGCGTCGGCGTCGAAGCCCGCCTCCCCGAGCCGGGTCCCTCTCGACGTGACCTTCTGGCGCAGCATCCGCGGCTCCCTCGCCACGCCGAGGTCCGCGCACAGGCGGTCGACCGTCTCCTCGGGAGCCCGGACGAGATCCTCGAAGCGGACCATCCGGTAGCTGGAGGCGTGCTCGCGCGAGAGCGATCGATGCCGCGCCACCGCGCCGGCCCAGGCCCAGGCCACCTCGAGCACGATGAAGCCGCGCATGAGCACCGGGACCCTGGCGAGCCAGCGGTAGGGGAACGTCACCGGGCGTTCGTTCCGCCGTCGCAGCTCGGACACGAAGACCGCCCGCGGGTCCCGCACCATGTGGACGATCTGCGCGCCGGGGTACCACTCGAGGAGCGTGTCGGCCCATGCGACGTGGGCCGGGGTCTTCTCGCCGATGATCGCCTTGCCGCGTCGCTCGGCGTAGGTCCGGAGCAGCGCCGTGAAGATGCCGCGCTCCGTGCGGTCCGCCGCGAGCAGCCGCGCCTCCAGGTCCTCCCGCGGCACGTTCCGGGCCAGCCAGATCCAGAAGGGGCTCGCTTCGCGAAGCCGCGACCCGCGCTGGAACGCGTCGGAGTAGATCATCTCGACCATGCGTCGAACGGCCGCGTCGTCCCGGAGGTCGCCCACCCTGCGCAGGCGCTGGCGTCCCCCCTCCCAGGGCAGGAGGTGGCCGAGGTAATGGTTCTCGGTCGCGATGGCGATGCGGGAGTGCCGGTTCAGGACGTTGCGCATCAGCGTGGTCCCGCTGCGGCTGACGCCCACGATGAAGATCGCCTCCGGCTCACCCGGGAGCGCCGAGCCGGGCACCTAGAAGTCCGCGCTGCCGGGCGTGCGCGGGAAGGGGATGACGTCGCGGACGTTCGCCATCCCGGTGGCGTACGCGACCGACCGGTCGAAGCCGAGCCCGAAGCCGGCGTGGGGAACGGAGCCGTAGCGACGGAGGTCGCGGTACCACCAGTAGGCGGCCGGGTCGAAGCCGAGCTCCGTCATGCGCGCGTCGAGCACGTCGAGGCGCTCCTCGCGCTGGCTGCCCCCGACGATCTCGCCAATCCCCGGTGCCAGGACGTCCATCGCGGCGACGGTCCGCTCGTCGTCGTTGAGGCGCATGTAGAACGCCTTGATCTCCTTCGGGTAGTTGACGACCACGACAGGGCGCTTCGCGTACTCCTCGCACAGGTAGCGCTCGTGCTCCGCCTGCAGGCCGAGTCCCCAGGCGACCGGGAACTCGAACGACCGACCGGACCGCTGCAGGACCTCGACGGCCTCCGTGTACTCCATCCGCGCGAAGTCGGACGTGACGAGGCCCTCGAGGCGGGTGATCGCCTCCTTGTCGATCCGGTCGGCGAAGAAGGCCATGTCGTCGGGGCGCTCGTCGAGCAGGGCCCGGAACGAGTGCTTGAGCAGGGCCTCGGCGAGGTCGGCGTTGTCCGACAGGTCGGCGAAGGCGATCTCCGGCTCGACCATCCAGAACTCCGAGAGGTGGCGGCTCGTGTTCGAGTTCTCGGCCCGGAACGTCGGGCCGAACGTGTAGACCCGGGTGAGGGCGAGGCAGTACGTCTCGATGTTGAGCTGCCCGGAGACGGTCAGGTAGGTCGGCCGGCCGAAGAAGTCCTGGGCGAAGTCGATCGCCCCGTCGGGCGTGCGCGGGAGGTTGGCCAGGTCGAGCGTGGAGACCCGGAACAGCTCGCCGGCCCCCTCCGCGTCGGCGGCCGTCACGATCGGCGTGTGAACCCAGAGGAAGCCGTGCTCGTCGAAGTAGCGGTGCATGGCCATGGCCAGGGTGTGCCGGACCCGGGCGACCGCGCCGATCGTGTTCGTGCGCACCCGCAGGTGGCCGACCTCCCGGAGATACTCGAACGTGTGCCGCTTCGGCGTGATCGGATAGGTCTCGGGGTCGTCGACCCAGCCGACGACGACGATCGAGTCGGCGAGCAGCTCGACGGCCTGGCCCTGGCCCTGCGACGGAGCGATCGTGCCCGTGACGGTGACGGCGCAGCCGGCGGTCAGGCGCAGGACCTCGTCCTCGTAGGTCGGAAGGGTGGCCGGGGCCACGACCTGCAGGGCGTCGAAGCAGGACCCGTCGTGGACGTGCAGGAACGACAGCCCGGCCTTCGAGTCGCGGCGCGTTCGGATCCAGCCCTGCACCGTCGTGCGCGTGCCGGCCGGCGTCCTGCCGGCCAGGACGTCGGCGATGCGGTCTGCCTGCGGCATGAAGTCCTCCCTCGGGCCTCCACGACGGGCCCGCTCGATCGTCGAACGCGGTCGGGCAAAGTCTAGACTGCACGGCGGGAGGAACACTGCGTGGACGGCAGCGCGTCGATCGTCATCACGGCGGCCCTCGTCTTCTACACGATCGGGGTGTGGAGCGAGCGGCTGGCCGGGCGGCTCAAGCCGTGGCACCTCGTCTTCTTCTGGCTCGGCCTCGTCTGCGACACCGTCGGGACCGGGATGATGCTCGACTTCGCCGGCGGGCTCACCTTCGACGTCCACGGCCTGACCGGCCTGCTCGCGATCCTCCTCATGCTCGTCCACGCGGCCTGGGCCACCGTCGTGCTTGCGCGACGCGACGAGCGCTGGATCCGCAGCTTCCACCGGTTCAGCATCGTCGTCTGGGCCGTCTGGCTCATCCCGTACTTCAGCCCGATGGTCATCGCGATCGGCACCTAGGGTTACGGGCGGACCCGATCGTCACTCCGAAGAGGTGATGCGCGCGGGTCTCTTCGTACGTACGGTCGCCTGCGATGGTGCCGGGTCCTGCCCGGAGTGCGACGGAGGGACCGCGATGCCGACCCAGCTCCTGGACTCGATGTCGGTCGGGGCCGTCTTCCTGCTGTTCGCGGTCGTGACGCTCGCCTTCTACGAGGCCGGCTTCCGCCTGGGGCGCTGGTGGCAAGACCGCATGCCCGGGGAGCAGGAAGGACCCACCGAGATGCTCGTGGGCTCGCTCCTCGCACTCATGGCGTTCCTGCTGGCGATCACGATGGGCATGGCTTCCGATCGCTTCGACGCCCGCCGCGGGCTGGTCCTCGCCGAGGCGAACGCGATCGAGGTGGCCTACCTCCAGGCCGACTACCTCACCGATCCGGAGGCCGGGCAGATGAAGGAGCTCCTGCGGGAGTACCTGCCCCTGCGCATCGTCGACGATCCCGCGGAGGTTCCTGCGAACATGCAGGCCTCAGTCGCGCTGCACGCGGACATGTGGGCGATCCAGGCGGAGGTCGCCCGGTCCGGCCACAGCCCCGATCTCGTCTCTGCGTTCGGCGACTCCCTGTCGGAGGTGGTCTCCCTCCATGAGACGCGCGTGGTCGCCGGCCAGTACGCCCGCGTCCCCGAAACGGTGATGCTCCTCCTGCTCGCCGGCTCCGCACTGTCGCTCGGCATGGTTGGCTACAGCGCCGGCCTCAGGCGGAGACGGAGCGTCCTCAGCGCGGTGACCATGGTCGTGGCCCTCGGGGTGGTCCTCGCCCTCGTCATCGACCTGGATCGGCCCCAGGAGGGCTTCGTCAACGTGAGCCAGCAGGCGCTCATCGACGTCCAGCAACGGATCGGCGAACCGGCGCCGTGAGCAGGGCGGGCGGGTGAGCCGTCCGACGCTGCAGCGCGGTACCCCCCCGGATCGGATGATGGAACCGGACGGCGCCGCGCTAGCATGACGATGCGTTCGCCCGGCTCAGCGGCGGACGGCCAGGGAGCGCGACATGGCCACGATCATCCCGCGCTGGGAGTGGCGGACGTTCGGGACGCGGTTCGGGGTCGCGGAGGCCCGGTTCGCGGCGATGACGCCCGGCGCCGTCCAGGAGAGCGACGAGCTGTACCTCCTCTCCGGTGAAGGCGACAACGTCAAGGTCCGCGACGACCTGATGGACATCAAGGTCTTCCGCGAGACGAGCCCCGACGGCCTCGAGCGATGGGAGCCGGTGATGAAGGCCGGGTTCCCGCTCCCGGCGGCCGACGTCGGCCGCGTCCTCGTCGCCCTCCGGATCCCGGTGCCACCGCTCGGCCGGGAGCGCTACACGCTCGACCAGTTTGTCGACGAGCTCGCCCGGCCCGCCGGCGTCCGCCCCGTCGCCGTTCACAAGCGACGCGTCCGCTACACGGTCGGCGGCTGCACCTCCGAGGTCAGCGACGTCGTCGCCGACGGCCTGGCGACCCGGACGATCGCGATCGAGTCCGAGGACGCGGCCGCGGTCGTCGCCGCGGTCCACTCCGTCGGTCTTGCCGACTACCTCAACACGAGCTACCCGAAGGGGCTGGCTGCGCTCCTCGGCGGCGCGCCCGACCGCTACGCCGTCATCGACGTCGGCACGAACTCGGTGAAGTTCCACGTCGGGGAGCGCGATCGGGCCGGCGGATGGCGTGCGGTCGTCGACCGAGCCGACATCACGCGCCTCGGCGAGGGGCTCGCGGAGCATGGTGAGATCGCCCCGGCGGCACTCGAGCGTACCGCCGACGCCGTTGCCGGTATGGCCGCCGAGGCGCGCCGCGAAGGCGCCCGTGCGATCGCCGCGGTCGGGACGGCCGGCCTTCGGATCGCCCGCAACGGCGGCGCGGTCGTCGCCGCGATCAGGGCGCGCACCGGCGTGGCCGTGGAGGTGATCCCGGGCGAGGAAGAGAGCCGCCTCGCCTTCCTCGCCGCCGCGAGCGGCCTCGGGCTCGGCGACGAGCCGCTCGTCGTGTTCGACACGGGCGGTGGCAGCACGCAGTTCACGTTCGGCCACGGCGGCCGGGTCGACGAGCGGTTCAGCCTGGAGGTCGGCGCCGTCCGCTACACGGAGCGCTTCCGGCTCGCGGACGCCGTGTCGCCGGAGGTCCTCCGGGAGGCGATGGCCGCCATCTCCGCCGATCTCGCGCGGCTCGACGGTCGGCCCGCCCCCGAGGCGGTCGCCGCGATGGGCGGCGCCGTGACGAACATGGCAGCCGTCATGCATCACATGGCGACCTACGACCCGGACGTCGTTCAGGGCAGCGTCCTGGACCAGGCCGAGATCGACCGCCAGATCGAGCTGTATCGGACGCTCGACGCCGCCGGCCGGCGCTCGATCGTCGGCCTCCAGGCGAAGCGAGCCGACGTCATCCTCGCCGGCGCCTGCATCGTCCGGACCGTGATGCGGAAGCTCGGCAGGGAGTCCTTCAGCGTGAGCGACCGGGGCCTGCGCCACGGACTGCTCGTCGAACGGTTCGGCGGCTGACCCGGCGTCGGCAACCGACACCCCGTCCAGCGAACTCGAGGAGCACCACGATGACCAACGAAGAGAGCAGCGACGGCCCCCGGCTGTCGGGCCCCGAGCTCGGCCGCCTCCTCAAGCTCATCAAGGGCGCCGACAGCGTCGAGCTCAAGCTGACCGTCCCCGCCTCCGACCAGGTCGCGACGATCCGACGGCTCCCGCTCGACCCGGTCGAAGCGCAGCCCCGGCAGGTCTTCTTCTTCGACACGCCGGACCTTGCCCTCAACGCGGTCGGGGTGGTGGTGCGCGCCCGGCGGATCCAGGGTGGGCGGGCCGACACCGTCGTCAAGCTGCGGCCGGTCGACCCCGGGGAGCTTTCCCCGAGCTGCGGCAGGACCCGGCGTTCAAGGTCGAGGTCGACGCGCTGCCGGGCGGCTTCGTCTGCTCCGGGTCGCTCAAGGGCAGGACGACCGGCGAGGATGTTCGTGCGACCATCGGCGGCCTCGTCCCGAATCGGAAGATCTTCACGAGAGACCAGCGGGCGTTCTACGCGGCCCACGCGCCGGCAGGCCTCGAGCTCGATGCCCTCGTGCCGCTCGGCCCGACGTTCATCCTCAAGGCGGTCTTCACGCCGAAGGCCCTCGGCCGCCCGCTCGTCGGCGAGATGTGGCTCTACCAGGATGGGTCGCGGATCCTCGAGCTCTCGACGAAGTGCCGGCCCGCAGAGGCCTTCCAGGTCGCCGCCGAGGTCCGCGCCTACCTCGCGGAGCGTGGCGTCCCGCTCACCGGGGAGCAGCAGACCAAGACGAAGACCGCGCTCGAGTTCTTCGCCCGACAGCGCCAGGCAGAGGCGGCCGGAGCCTAGCTGCAGTGGCTTGGCCGTGGTGGCAGCCGAGCGAGGGTCGCGCATGACCGATCGACGGGAACAGCTCCGGGCGGCGCTGGGCCGGGTCGGCGTCTGGAGCTTCGCCCTCCAGGCGAACACGGCCGACGCCGAGCGATCGGCGGTTCGCGGCTACGAGCGGCTCGGCTACGGCGCGACCTGGTTCCCCGAGAGCGTCGGGAGCAAGGAGGCCTTCGCCCACGCCGGCCTCCTCCTCGCCGCAGGCACCCGGATCGTCGTCGGGACCGGCATCGCGAACATCTACGCGCGCGATCCGATGGCGATGGCGAACGGTGCGCGCACGCTATCGGAGGCGTACCCGGGCCGGTTCGTGCTCGGGGATCGGCGTCAGCCACGCGCCGTCCGTCGCGGCTCGCGGCAGCGTCTACGAGCACCCGGTCGAGCGGATGACCGCGTACCTCGACGCCATGGAGGCGGCGACCTGGGCCGCGCCGGCGCCGGCCGAGCCGCCGCCCGTCCTGCTCGCTGCCCTCGGGCCGAGGATGCTGGAGCTCGCGGCGGCACGGACGGCCGGCGCGCACCCGTACTTCGTTCCCGTGGAGCACACGGCGCTGGCCCGGCAGCGTCTCGGCGCCGAGCCCCTCCTCGTCGTGGAGCAGACGGCCGTCCTCGACACCGACGACAGCTCGCTCGCGCGCGACGGCGCGTGCGTTCGCCGGGCGGTATCTCGCCCTCGAGAACTACGCGAACAATCTCCGTCGTCTCGGCTGGGACGACGGAGACATCGCGGGCGGCGGCAGCGACCGCCTCCTCGACGCCGTCGTCGTCCGGGGCGATGCCGCGGCGATCGTGGCGCGCGTGCGCGAGCATCTCGACGCCGGTGCCGACCACGTCTGCGTCCAGCTCCGCGCACCCGACCCGGCGGACCTCGCAATGGACGGCTACACCGAGCTCCGGGCGGCGCTGGGCGACCTGGGCTGAGGCCTCCGGGATCGGCCGTGGCGGCGGCGTCCGCGGCGGACCGGCCTCGGCCTGCGTCGTGGCCTACTCGACCCGGACGACCCGGTAGAGGATCGCGCCCGAGGGCGTCTTCACCGCGACCTCGTTCCCGGCGGCGACGCCGACGAGCGCCTTGCCGACGGGCGACACGATCGAGATCCTGCCGGCCGCGAGATTCGAGTCGGCGGACCCGACGAGGTGGAACGTGTGCTCCTCGCCGTCGGTCTCCACGACGACGGTCGAGCCGATCGTCGCCCGCTCGGCGCCGTCGACCGCCTCCACGACGATGGCCGCGCGCAGGCGGGCCTCGATGGCGTTCGCTCGCCCGTCGAGGAAGCCGAGCTCCTCGCGGGCCGCGTGGTACTCCGCGTTCTCCTTGAGGTCGCCGTGCTCGCGCGCGGTCGCGACGCGGCGGACGACCTCGGGCCGCCGCACCGCCCGCAGATCGTGGAGCTCCGCCTCGAGGCGGGCGAGGCCCTCGGGCGACAGGTGGAGGGCCTCCTCGCCCGGTCGGCCGCCGGCCGCGGTCGACCCCGGGGCGGCGTCCGAGGCCGGCGCCCCCGTTGGCGGCGGTGCGGCCTCGGCTCCATCACGTGCCGTCGCCCTCGGGGCGGCGGACCGGTGCCCCGGCACGGATCCGGCGACTGGGACCCCGTCCCGGGCGACCGCCCGCGGGGCCGGCGCGCCCACCTGTCGGGCCGCTGCGCCGGGGGGCAGGTCGACGATGCGGGTCGGGGGTGGGGCGGGCGCGGCGGGCGCGGCCGCCAGGAACCCGGTGATCCCGGTCGGGCGCTCCTCGCCCGTCGGCCGCCGGAGCACGGCAAACGGAGCGCCGAAGCCGCCGAGGGCCGCGATCGTCGGCGCGTCGAGCGCGGCCGCGAACGCGTCGAGCAGCGCGTCCTCGTACTCCTCCGGGGCATCGGTCTCCGCCCACCACAGGCGGAAGCGCTCGATCCCCCGCAGGAGGTGGAGGCGGAGCCCGTCCGAGCAGGGGAGGGGATCGCCCGGCCGTGTCGCCTGCAGCGCTGCGACCCGTTCGGCAATGGTCCCGGCCGTCGAGCCCACGAGGAGCACGGTCTGGCCCGGCAGCCAGTCCCGGGCGACGCGGCCGAGGAGCTCCTTGGACGAGGGCCGCGCACCGTCGACGAGGAGGTCCGGGGCACGCTCCAGCCACTTCCCGACGAGCGCCAGGTCGAGCGGCGCGCGATCGGCCGGGAGCGGCAGCTCCACGACGTAGACGCCGGCCTTCGAGCAGCGGACGGGGCGGCCCCACGGCACCGGGCCGTCGGCGAGGAGCCCAGCCGTCCGGATGAGGTCGGCGGCGCCTGGCGCGGTCATGGGGCGGTCACCTTCGGACCCTCCGCTCGTCGTTTCGCTGGCAGGGCGCCAGCATAGGCGTCCCCGCGGGGGCTCGTCGGCGAACCCACTCCGGCGCGGGCGCGCGTGCCGGTCAGCCGCCGGCCTGATCGACGAGGGCGTGCCACACGGCGTCCGCCCGGAGCATCCCGGCGGCGCCGGCAAGGCGGGCCGCGCGATCCCGGCGGCGTGCCCGCGCCGCGTCCGCGTCGATCGGGACGAAGCGAACCGTGTCGCCGGGCCGAAGCTGGCCGAGACGGGGCGCGTCCGCGTCGGCCACGACGCCGATCACGGGATAGCCGCCGATCGTCGGGCCGTCCGGCAGGAGGACGATCGGCCGGCCGTCCGGCGGAACCTGGATCGCGCCGGCCACGAGTGGGTGCGACACGATCTCGCGGCCCCGGCCGAGCGACGGGCCGTCGAGGCGCAGGCCCATGCGGTCGCTGGCCAAGGCCACGCTCCACGTTGCCGCCTCGAACGCTGCCAGCGCGCCCGGCGGCACCGCGTCGAGGTCGGACCCGGGCACGAACGCGAGCGGTCCGGTCTCCGTCATCGGGTGCGGCGCCAGCGCCGCCGGCCACGAGTGGCCCACGGAGCCGAGGTCGTCGGGGCGGTTCGGGACCAGGCGGTCACCCGCCCGGAGGGGCCGGCCACCGGCAAAGCCGAGACCACCTCGGGCGTAGCTGGCCGCCGACCCGAGGACCCGCTCGACCGCGATCCCGCCGGCGAGCGCGACGTAGGCGCGGAGGCCGGCGTCGCCACCGGCGAACCGGATCCGGGCGCCCCGGGGGACGAGGTGGGTCGTCGCAGTCCGGAGCGGGCTGCCGTCGTCGAGCACTGCCCGGAGGTCGGCGCCACCGAGGGCGACCGCACACGTCGCCGTCGCCAGGAGCACGCACCCGCCGAGCGTCACCTCGAGGGCGGCTGCATCGGGCGCGGCGCCGGCGAGCAGGTTGGCGGTTGCGAGGCCCCACGCGTCGCACGCCCCGGAGCGCGGGACCCCGACGTGGGCGAGTCCCGGCCGCCCGCCGTCCTGGATCGTGACGAGGAGCCCCGGCTCGACGATCTCGAGCACGGTCAGGCCGACTCGAAGCGCACGCGGTCCCCCGGGGCGAGGAGGGCCGGCGGGTCGCGATCGGGATCCCAGGCGGCGAGGTCGGTCCGCCCGATGACGTGCCATCCGCCCGGCGTGGCGGCCGGGTAGATCCCGGTCTGCCGCCCCGCGATCGCGACGCTCCCGGCCGGGACGCTGAGCCGGGGCGTCGCCCGCCGTGGGAGCTCGAGCGCCGCGGGGAGGATGCCGAGGTAGGGGAAGCCGGGCACGAAGCCGATGCAGTAGACGCGGTACTCCGTCGACGCGTGGAGGCGGACGACGTCGACCTCGGTGAGCCCCGTGCGCGCCGCGACGTCGGCGAGATCCGGCCCCACGGGCCCGCCGTAGTGGACGGGGATCCGGATGGGCGTCGTGGGCCCATCGGCGCCCGATGCCCCGGCCTCGTCGATCGCGGCCTCGAGCGCGTCACGCACCGCGGCCTCCTCGACGCGCAGGGGGTCGAAGGGGGCGAGGAGGCTTGCGTAGCCCGGGACGGGCTCGCCGAGGCCGTCGAGCCGCGTCCGCCGCCCCCGGAGGATCGCCGCCGCCCGGTGGACCCGCGCGTTGACGGCCGGGTCGATCGCGTCGCCGAGGACCGCGAGCAGGGCCGCCTCGCCGAGACGCTCGACGCGCGCCCGGGCGGGCCTGTCAGGCATCGAGCCTCATGACCTCGACGCCGGCGGCCGCGAGCGCCTCCCGAATCGCGCGCGCGACAGCCGCGGCGCCCGGCGTGTCGCCGTGGATGCAGAGCGTGGCGACGGCAAGGTCGATCGGCGTTCCGTCAACGGTCGTGACGTGGCCGTCCCGGGCGATCTCGAGGGCCTGGGCGGCTGCCCGTGCCGGGTCGTCGTGGACGGCGCCCGGCAGCCGTCGCGAGCGCAGCGAGCCGTCGGCCTCGTAGGCGCGGTCGGCGAAGCCCTCGGCGACACCCGCGAGACCGGCCGCCGCGGCGGCGGCAAGGAGCGCCGAGCCCGGCGGTCCGACGAGGCGGATCGACGCGTCGAGGCAGGCCACGGCCCGGGCGATCGGCTCGGCGACCGCAGCGTCGCCGGCGGCCCGGTTGTACAGCGCGCCGTGCGGCTTCACGTGCGCGAGCCGACCGCCCTCGGCCGCGACGATGCCGGCGAGCGCGGCCACCTGGTAGAGGACCGCCGCCTCCAGCTCCGCCGCGCTCATCGCCAGGTCGCGCCGACCGAACCCGACGAGGTCGGGGTAGCCCGGGTGGGCCCCGATGGCGACGCCGGCGGCGTGGGCGAGTGCGACGGTGCGCCGGATCGAGAGCGGGTCGCCGGCATGGAACCCGCAGGCGACATTGACCGAGGTCACGAGCGGGACGAGCGCCTCGTCTGCGCCCATCGCCCACGGGCCGAGACTCTCGCCGACGTCGGCATTGAGGTCGATCCGGTTCGCCATGCGACCAGTGTAGGGCTGCGCGACCCGCCCGAGACGCAGCGGCCGAAACGGCGGGGCGCCCGTCCCCAGTTGCGGGCGCCCCGTCCAGGGTTCGATGGTCGTCCGGCTCGCGCGCCGTCCTGCGCCTCGACCGGCCGGCGGAGCGTCAGCGGCTGTCGCGCTCAGCGGCCCGGAACTCGATGAGCGCCTTCCACTCGGGATAGGCCCGTCCCTCCACGAAGGAGGCACGTTCCGCGGCCCGGAAGTCGATGAGGCTCGCCTGCTCCGCGCTCATGGGGCTCGCGGTCCGGAAGGTGTCCGCGGGCACGAGGAGCGCGGCGCCGACGGCGACGACGACGGCCGCGCTGATCGCCACCCAGGCGAGGTAGTGATGTTGCGCGTGCGGGGTGACCGTGCCGCCGGGGTGCGCAGGTGCATGGATCGTCATGACGACGTCCCTCGTCAGCACCCACGGGTCGGTCTCGCCAGTGGCTCGGCCCGGGCCCGGCGGCCGCCGTGTCGCCCGGGCGTCGTCGCCCCCCGCGTGATGGAACGAGTGTCGGGGTCTCCCGCCCAGGGGGCAAGGGTCCGATGGCCCATCGGGCCGTCGGACCGTCCGCTCGCTATGCTCGACGCGCGATGAACGAGAGTCCCGCCGCCGCACCGACCGACATCACGCCCGGAGACCCGCCGCCGGGTTACGAGCTCCTCGACGCCGGTGGCGGCAGGCGCCTCGAGCGGTTCGGCGCCGTGATCCTGGACCGCCCTGCGCCCGCCGCCCAGGCTCCGCGGCACGACCCCGCCGCCTGGTCGGCGGCCGACGCCCAGTTCGATCGGCCGGCCGGGGCGCCGTCGGGCTCGTGGGTGCCGGAGGAGCGCATCCCGGAGCGCTGGGCGATCGACCTCGACGGCCTGCGGTTCGAGCTCCGGGCGACCCGGGCCGGCCAGGTCGGCATCTTCCCCGAGCACGTGCCCGTCGCTCGGTGGGCAGCAGCCCGCGCGACGGCGGCCATCCCGCCCGCCGCCGGCGAGGCGCCGCCGTCGGTCCTGAACCTCTTCGCCCACACCGGCCTGGCGACGCTGGTGCTCGCCCGGGCGGGTGTCGCGGTGGCCCACGTCGACGCGTCGCGGCCGGCGGTCGCGTGGGCGCGCCGGAACGCCGAGCTGGCGGGCCTCGCCGACCGACCGATCCGCTGGCTGGTGGAGGACGCCGGCCGCTTCGTCCTGCGCGAGGCCCGTCGCGGCCGCCGGTATCGCGGCGTGGTCCTGGACCCGCCGACCTACGGGCACGGGCCCGACGGGAGCGCCTGGCGCCTCGCCGGGGATCTCGACGCCCTGCTCGCGGCGCTCGTCCCGCTGCTGGACCCGGCCGGCTGGTTCGTCGCCTGCACGGCGCATACGACCGGCCTCGCCGCAGGTGCGCTCGAGGCTCCGGTGCGGGCCGCGTTCGGTGCCGCGGCGAACGAGATCGCGACGTGGGAGCTCGCGCTCGAGGCGCGCAGCGGGGCCCGCCTGCCCGCCGGTTGGGCCGTCCTTGCCACGGGTGGAGACGCGGACGGATGAGCCGCGAGCGTCCGTCGGAAGCCGTCGTGTCGAGCGCGGCGAACCCGCGCGTCCGCGCCGCCGTGGCCCTGCGCGACCGGCGCGACCGCGAGCGAACCGGGACGCTCCTCGTCGACGGGACGCGCGAGATCGCCCGGGCGCTCGACGGGGGTGTTCGCTTCCTCGAGGTCTTCGTCGACGCGGCGGGCCCGGACGACGCGGCGACGGCCGCCGTGCTGGAGCGCCTGGCCGCGACGGGCGCGGTCGCCACTCCCGTCACCGGACCTGCGCTGGCCCGCCTCGCGTTCGGCGACCGAGCCAGCGAGATCGTGGCCGTCGTCGCGGCCCCGTCCACCGACCTCGACCGGCTCGCCGCGATCCTCGCCACCGCCGAGGATCCGCTCGTCATCGTCGTCGAGGACGCGGAGAAGCCGGGCAACCTCGGGGCGATCGCGAGGAGCGCCGACGGTGCCGGGGCGACCGCGCTGGTCGCGGCGGCCGGGCGCGCGCCGGCCGTCGACCCGTGGAACCCGAACGCGATCCGGGCCAGCCTCGGGACGGTCTTCACGACGCCGGTCGTCGTGGCGCCCACGGCCGACGTCCTGCGCGTGCTCCGTGCCGCGAGCCTCGGGCTCGTCGCGGCACGGGTTCAGGCGGCGAGGCCGTACCAGGCCGCGGACCTCCGTGGGCCACTGGCGGTCGCGGTCGGCAGCGAGGCCCACGGCCTCGGCCCGGACTGGCTGGCACCCGACGTCGTCGGCGTCCGCCTCCCCATGCTCGGCCACGCCGACTCCCTGAACGTGGCGGCAACGGCCGCAGTCCTCCTCTACGAGGCGCGCCGCCAGCGCGACACGGCCCCGCCTTCCGACCCGCACGGGCGACGCCCTAACGAAACCTCGACGGGATCGTTCTGAGGGCAGAGGCCTTTCGCGCACGACATCGTTCCCCCGGCGGTGTGTTTACGCGGAGGCCTCCTTCCATGCCCACCGCGGTGGCGCCGCCGGCGAGCAGGTCGGCCGGTCGAAGGGGGCGATCGGGGCCTCGACCTATACTCGCGACATGACCTCACCGACGAAGACTCGACCCGGGCGCCGGTCCCGCCTGATGGCACTCGCCGCCCTCGCCGCCGCCGTCGTCCTGGGGACGGGCATCCTCGCGATCGACGTGGCGCATGCCGCCGATCGGCCGGCCAGGATCTTCATGGGCGAGCCCGCGACGCTCGACCCCGCGGCCGCCGGCGATGCCGGCAGCGCCGCCGTCATCGCCCAGCTCTTCGAGGGGCTTGCGACGATCGACCCGGCGCGGACGCCGCGCCCGGCGCTCGCCGAGGGCTGGGAGCTCCGCGACGGCGGCCGGACGGTCGTCTTCACCCTTCGCGAAGGACTGACGTTCTCCGACGGCTCGCCGCTCACCGCCGAGGACGTCCGCCGCAGCTGGCTCCGGGTCATCGACCCGGCCGCGCCGTCGCCGCTTGCCTCGCTCCTCTTCGACGTCGAGGGCGCCCGTGCCTATGCGGCAGGGCAGGGGAGCGCCGACGCGGTGGGGATCCGCGCCGACGGGCGCACGCTGGAGGTGCGCCTGACCCGGCCGGGCGGCGACTTCCCGGCGATCGTGGCCAGCCCGACGCTGGCCGTCGTCCCGCCGGCGGTCGGCCGGGACCCTCATGCCCTGCAGTCCGGCCCGGCGTTCGTGGGGTCCGGAGGATACGTCCTCGCCTCTCGGCTGCCGGCCGCGTCGCTCTCGCTTGAGGCCAACCCGCGCTACTGGGCCGGCGAGCCGGCGATCTCGGACATCACCCTCGTCTCCGACATCGGAGGGCGGAGCACGGTCGACGTGTTCGCCGCCGGCGATCTCGACTGGGCGCCGGTGGCCGAGTTCGACGCGTCGTGGATCGCGTACGACCCCGACCTCGGCCCGAGCCTGCGTCGCTGGTCGGACCTCGCGGTCACGTACTACGGCTTCGAGACGCGGCGACCGCCCTTCGACGACCCCCGGGTTCGCCGGGCCTTCGCCGCCGCGGTCGACTGGGAGCGCATCGTCGAGCTCGGCGACGGGCCGGACGCGCCGGCCGCCTCGTCGATGGTCCCGCCGGGCATCCCCGGCCGCAGCGACGAGCGCTTCCTGCCGGCGTTCGACCCGGCGGGCGCCCGGCGGCTCCTCGCCGAGGCGGGCTACGCCGACCCGTCGACGTTCCCGGAGGTCACCCTCGTCACCGGGGGCGGCGCCTACGACGAGGCGCTCCTCACCCAGCTCGAGGAGAACCTCGGGGTGAGGGTCCGCTACGAGGCCCTCGACTTCGGCACCCTGTTCGGGCGCCTGGGCGGCGAGAGCTCGCCGGACATGTGGTCGCTCTCCTGGATCGCGGACTACCCCTCGCCCAACGACTTCCTCGGCATCCTCCTCGGGACCGACCAGCCGAACAACTACGGCGGCTGGACGAACGCCGGGTTCGACGCCGCGATCGAGCGCGCGGTGGGCACCGACGACCCGGAAGAGGCGCGGTCCGGCTTCGACGCCGCCGAGGCGATCCTCCGCGACGAGGTTCCCGACGATCCCGGTGAGCTACGGGACGTCCGCCGCCCTGGCGCGGGACGGGCTCCTCGGGGCGACCTCGAACGGGCTCGGGATCCTCCGCCTTGCGGGCCTGGCGTGGGCCGACGAATGAGGCGCCGGGCCGGGGCGACCATTGCCGCTCTCGTCGCGATCGTCGCCATCCTCGGCGCCGCACCCGCGACGCTGGCCGCCGATCCGACGTTCGGGCGACCCACCGCCGAGGCGTCGTTCGGCGAGGGGATCGTCTTCCGCCAGCCCGTCGACAGCCCGGTCGCGCTCGACCGCGTCGAGATCCTCCTCGAGTACCCGGAGAGCCTCGGCCCGCTCGTCGTCGAGGTCGCAGGGGCGACGCCGGCCGGCAGCCGCGACCACCGCTACACGCTCCTCGCCGGGGGCGGCCAATTCGTCCCCAACACCCCGATCACGGCCCGCTGGCGGCTCGTTCCCGCCGACCGCGGCCAGGCTCCGGTGACGGGCCCGCCGGTCCGGGTGGTCTACCGCGACACGCGGTTCGACTGGCGCACGCTCACCGGCGACCTGGTGCGCCTCCACTGGTACGAAGGATCCGCGGGTTTCGGGCGGCGCGCCCTCGAGATCGGGGAGCGGGCCGTGAAGGAAGCCGCGGACTTCCTCGGCGTGACCGAGTCCGAGCCGATCGACTTCTTCGTCTACGCGGACCAGGACGCCTTCTACGACGCCCTCGGCCCGTCGACACGCGAGAACGTGGGGGGCCAGGCCCACAGCGACATCCGGACGATGTTCGCCCTCATCGGCCCCGGCGACGTCACGGACCCATGGGTCGAGATCGTCATCCCCCACGAGTTGACCCACCTCGTCTTCGACACGGCCGTGAGCAACCCGTACCACTTCCCGCCCCGCTGGCTCAACGAGGGCGTCGCGACGTACCTCTCCGAGGGGTACACGACGTCGGATCGAGCGTGCCGTCGAGGGGGCGGCCCGCGACGACCGCCTCATGCCGCTTCGGGCCCTCGGCGGGCAGTTCCCGACGACCGCCGACCGGTTCTACCTGGCGTACGCGGAGAGCGTCTCGGCCGTCGCCTTCCTCGTCCGCGAGCATGGCGAGGAGGCGCTCGTCAGCCTGATCAACAGCTATGCCGACGGCGTGACCGACGACGAGGCGTTCCTCGCGGCGGTCGGCCTCGACGTCGCCGGCTTCGAGCGCGCCTGGCTCGACGACCTCGGCGCAGACGTCCCGACCCAGCACGGGCCGCAGCCCGCGCCAGCGGGGCCCGCTGCCGGCCGACTGGACGACCGACGGGTCGCCCGCGCCCAGCGCGGCGCCGGGTGCCGCGACGCCGATCCCGACCGGCGCCCCGGCCTCGCCCGTCGATCCCGATGAGCCGGCATCGCCGCTCGGCGAGCCGCTCGTGCTCGTCCTCGTCGCCGGCGCCGGGGTCGCCGTCGGCGGGGCGCTCGGCTACGCCCGCCGTCGCTCTCGCCCGCCGACGCCGCCGGCATGAGCGCGCTGGCCGGGCGGGTCCGCGCACTGCCCTCCTGGCAGGTCGCCCTGTTCGGGGCGCTCCTCGTCCTCGGCTTCCTCATCGCGGCCCAGGCGCGTGGCGAGGCGCCGCGCGTTCGCTACACGACCCAGGAGCGAGCGCCGCTCGTCGAGACGGTGCTCGCCCTCCAGGCTCAGCAGGAGGCGCTGAAGGAGCAGATCCTCGGCCGCCCGGGACCAGCTCGCCGCCGCCGAGGAGGGGACGGTCGGCAGCGACCTGCTCGTCGGCCAGCTCAACGACGCGCTCCTCGCCGCCCGCGTCGCGGCCGGGATCGTCGCCCTCGAGGGGCCCGGAATCGTCCTCCAGCTGGAGGATTCGCCCGGGCCGGTGCCGGCCGGGGCCGCGGCCGTCGACTACCGGGTCACGGCTCGCGACCTGCTGTCCGTGGTCGAGGAGCTCTGGCTGGCCGGGGCCGAGGCCGTCGCCGTGAACGGAGAGCGAATCGTCCCGTCCACGGCCATCCTCGACATCGGCGGCAGCGTGCTCGTGAACTCGGCGTACCTGGCGCCCCCGTACCAGGTGGCTGCCATCGGACCCGCCGACCTGTACGACGTGCTCGCCACCTCGCCGGGGTTCGTCGAGCTCATCCGCGAGCGCGCCGAGCGATTCGGGATCCGTCTCTCGTTCGCCCAGCCGGACTCCGTGGTCGTGCCCGCCTACGCGGGCTCGGCGACGCTTCGCTACGCCCGGCGCCCGGCTCCCAGCCCGACGGCGAGCCCGGTGCCCTGATGCGGCGGCCCCGAAGCCAGATCGCCCTCGCCGTCATGGCCCTGCTCCTGGGGTTCCTGGTCGTGGTCCAGGCGCGCGCCCAGCAGGCGGGGACGGGCCTCGAGGCGCGGTCGTCGCAGGACCTGACGCTGCTCATCGCGAACCTCACGACCCGGAGCGACGCGCTCCGCGCCGAGCTCGCCGACCTCCAGCGCCAGGTCGACACGATGGGCGCGGCCAAGGCGCGCGGCGAGACGTCCGTCGACCAGCTGCGGGGCGATCTCGAGCGCGTGCGGGTGTGGGCCGGGCTCGAGCCGGCGACCGGGACGGGCGTCCGCATCACGATCGAAGGCCCCGTTCCCGCCGTCGCGATCTCCGACGTCGTCAACGAGCTGCGCAACGTAGGCGCCGAGGCGATCGCCGTCGGCGGCGTCCGGGTCGTGGCCGGCAGCATCGTCGCCGGCCCGCCAGCCGCACTCTCGATCGACAACACCGCCCTGGGGCCCGGAGTGGAGATCACCGCGATCGGCAACGCGCCCACCCTCACCGGTGCGCTGACGCGTGCCGGCGGCATCGTCGCCCAGGTGCAGGCCACCTACCCGGACGTGGCCGTGGAGGTGACGCCGCTCGACGCCCTCGAGGTGCCGGCGTCGGAGCGGACCCTCGTCCCGGTCATCGGCCAGCCTCGGCCCTGAGGCGCGGCGCCGGCGGCGACGCGCCCTCGCCGCCCGGCGCCGCGCCGCTGCTCGCGCCGTCACCCGGTGCTACGCTCGCGCCGATGAGTCATCGATGGCCCGGCTGACGGCTCCAGTGCCCTTTCGGCTCGGCGACCGCGTGGAGCTTCGGCGCCCCCATCCGTGCGGCGGCCGGATCTGGGACGTGGACCGCCTCGGCGCCGACCTCGGCCTTCGCTGCACGACCTGCGGCCGGCGCGTGCTCCTCGAGCGTCGCTCGGTGGAGCGGCGCCTGGCCGCGTTCGTGACCCGCGGCCCCGAGGTGCCGCTTGCCGTGAGCGCACCCGCGTTCGCGCCGCCCACCGACGGCGGGAGCGCCCTCGCCGTCTTCCGCAACCGACCGTTCCTGCTCCTCTGGCTCTCGCAGCTCGCGACGCAGGTCGGCGGGAACATGGTCCTCTACGGGCTGACCGTCCTCGTCTTCGACGCGACCGGTTCGAGCACCGTCAACTCGATCCTCATCCTGACGTTCCTGACACCGGCCGTGATCTTCAGCGCGCTCGCCGGCGTGTACGTCGACCGCTTCGACCGCCGCAAGGTCCTCGTCGCGACGAATCTCGTGCGGGCGGTCCTCTTCTTCGCCCTCGCCCTCGTCGACACGAACATCGCGCTCGTCCTGGTGCTCAACGTGGCAATCTCGATCGCCACGACGTTCTTCGCCCCGGCCGAGCTCTCGATGATCCCGCTCGTCGTCCCGCGGGCCCAGCTGACCGCGGCGAACGGGATCTTCCTGCTGACGATGAACGCCGCGTTCGCGATCGGGTTCGCCGTCCTCGGTCCGCTCGTGGTCATCGTCGCCAACCCGACGGCCCTCATCATCGTGGTCGCCGTCCTCTACCTCGTCGCGGCGGGGTTCTGCTGGACCCTGCCCCCGGCGCCGCC
Organism: uncultured Chloroflexia bacterium; assembly: GCA_963736545.1. Lineage (GTDB taxonomy): Bacteria > Chloroflexota > Limnocylindria > Limnocylindrales > CSP1-4 > CTSoil-043. The sequence continues at coordinate 558,847 of CAVTPA010000001.1, read as the reverse complement.
GGGGGCCGTGCCCGACGATGCCGACCCCGACGCCGGCGAGGCGATGGGCACGGTGGTCGGGCAGCTCCGGGAGGGGATCGCCTACGTCCGGGCGAACCCCGTCGTGAGCTGGAGCCTGCTCTACCTCGGGATCGGCGCGTCGATCGTGGGTGTGCTCGGGGTGCTCGGACCGGCGTTCGCCCAGGACGTCCTCGGACTCCGGTCGCAGGACTTCGTCGTCGTCGTCCTCCCGCTCGGCGTCGGCGTCGTGACCGGCGCGCTCGCCGTCAACGTGCTCCAGGCGAGCTTGTCGCGGCGCCGCCTCATCGAGGTCGGGCTCATCGTGCTCGGTGTCGCGCTGGCGCTCATCACCGTCGCCGGCCCGATCGCCCAGCTGGTGCGCGACGTGGACGACCGGGTGCCGGGGCCGGACGTCTCGGGGTTCATCAGCGTCCTCACGGTCGTCGTGGCGATCGCCTTCGTGGCCGGCATCGCCTATGCGGCGGTCGCGATCCCGGCCCAGACCGAGCTGCAATCGGAGATCGAGCCCGCCGTCCGGGGCCGCGTCTTCGGGATCCTCAACATGCTCATCTCCGTCGGGAGCTTCCTGCCGATCATCATCGTCGGCCCGATCTCGGACACGATCGGGACGATGCCGGTGGTCTTCGTGGCCGCGATGGGCGTGCTCGGCGTCGGGATCGCCTCGGTCGTCGCCCGCCGCGGGGTGCCCGTCGCCTACGGCGACGACGCGGCTCCCACCTTCGTCCCGGACGGCGCCCCGCCGCCCGGGCCGTCGCCGGACGAGCCGTGAGCCGCAGGCCGCGCGTCGCGGTCGTCTTCACCGGCGGCACGATCAGCATGACCGTGGACGCCGTTGCCGGCGGGGCCGTCCCGACGCTGGCCGGGGCGGACCTCCTGGCGGCCGTTCCCGATCTCCGCGAGCGTGCCGAGATCGTCCCGATCGACCTGGGCCGGACGCCGGCAAGCCACTTCTCGTTCGCGGACGTCCTGCGGATCCGGGGCGCCATCGACGGCGCGCTCACCGATGGTCGTGTCGCCGGCGTCGTGGTGGTGCAGGGGACCGACACGCTCGAGGAGACGGCCTTCGCCTGGGATCTCTGCCACTTCGACGAGCGTCCCGTCGTCGTGACCGGGGCCATGCGGAACGCGAGCGAGGCGGCCTGGGACGGACCCGCGAACCTCGCGGGCGCCATCCGAATCGCATCGTCGAGGAGCGCGCGCGGCGCCGGCGTCCTGGTGGCGATGGCCGGCCGCGTCCACGCAGCCGACGTCGTGGCGAAGCGGCACTCCAGCGCGATCGACGCCTTTGCGACGCGGGACGGGCCGCCGCTCGGCCGGTTCGGGCCGTCCGGCCAGCGCCTGCGGAGGCGCGGGCCGCGCCGCCTCCTGCCGGCGACACCGGCCGAGGCGGCGATGCCGATCCCGATCGTGGTCGCCGCGCTCGAGACCGACGGAGCCGCGATCGACGCGGCCGTCCGCGACGAGGCCCGCGGCGTCGTCGTCGCCGCGACGGGGTCCGGCAACACGCACCCGGACGTCCTCCGTGCGGCCGTCGACGCGCAGGCGGGCGGGGTCCCGGTGGCGCTCGCGTCGCGGACGGGAGCGGGGCCGGTCGGTCCGCACTACGCGTTCCCGGGCGGGGGCGCCACCTGGGCTCGCGCCGGGATCGCCCTCGCGGGCGGGCTCACCCCGGTGCAGGCGCGGGTCGCCCTGGCGCTGGGCATCGGGGCGGGTCTCGAAGGGGCCGGCCTCCGCCGCCTCCTGGCCGGACCGGACGCGTGAACCCGTCGCCGGCGCGGTGACGGGCCGGGCAGCCGCTATCCTTTCGAGTTCATGCCCGACCACGGAGGACGCACATCGATGACGAGCCCGGTCGACCCCCGGAAGCAGGATCTGAATCGCCGGCTCGAGACGATCGGCTGGGGCCTCTTCCTGGTCATGCTCGGAGGGTTCGCCCTCGTCCCCGGCGTGCCCGAGGGGACGTGGCTGATCGGCGCCGGGCTCATCATGCTCGGCCTCAACGGCGTCCGCCTGCTCGCCGGCATCCGGGCGAGCTGGTTCACGCTCATCCTGGGGACGATCGCCCTCCTCGCCGGCCTCGGCAGCGTCCTCGGCATCGACATCCCCGTCGGGCCGGTCCTCATCATCCTCATCGGCCTTGCCGTCATCGTCCGCGCCCTGCAGCCGCGCTGGTAGCCGGGGGCCATCCGGCTCTTGCCGGGTGCCGCGTCGAGGGAGCGAATGGAACACGACGGCGGACGTCGCCGCGGCCAGGGCTCCGGAGGAACGACGATGGTCATGGATGGCTCGGCGCGCAGCAGGCGCGCGCTCCTCGCCTCCGCGGTCGGAGGTGCGGCCGCGCTCGCCGCGGCCCAGGTGGCGAGGCCGCTCCCGGCCGTCGCGGCAACGGGGCCGGTCAACATCGACGTGAACAACCCGGCGGACGCGACCACGACGATCACGACCGCAGCTGCCGCTGCCGCGATCGAGGGGGTCTCGAACGCGTCCTCGACAGGTGTCGGCGTCACCGGCAGGAACACGTTCGTCAACAGCGACACCGAGTACGCCAACGTCGGCGTCTTCGGCGTGGCCGGCCCGGACCCGGCCGACTGGTCCCCGGAAGACATGGAGTCCGGCGTCTTCGGGTACGCCGACACCTCCTACTACGCCAACGGCGTGCTCGGCGTGTCGTCGCAGGGCAACGGCGTGTATGGCTGGGGCGACTACGGGGTCATCGGCGACGGCGCGACGCTCGGCGTCTGGGGCCTTGCAGGCGAGGGCGTCGGCGTCCTCGGCCAGGCCGGCGACTACCCGATCACCCTGCCGGCGAATGTCGGCGTGATGGCCGCCGCCCAGCCCTCCGGCAGAGCCCTCGTGGTGTCCGGGCGCACGAGCTTCAGCCGGGCGGGGCGAACATCGGTCTCGAAGGGATCGCGGTACAAGGAGGTCTCCGTCGCGGGTGGCAGCCTGTCGTCGACGAGCCAGATCGTCGCCACCGCGAACACGCTCGTCACCGGAACGTACGTCCAGGCGACGAAGCTCGTGAGCTCGACCAAGTTCCGGATCTACCTCAACAAGGCGGCGCCGGCCACGGTCGGCGTCACCTGGATCGTCCTCAATTGAGGCCCCGGCGATGAACCCACGCCGCCACCCCCACGCACACCGCGACCGCGAGGCCGCCAACGCCGCCGAGCAGCGTCGACCCACCCACCGTCGCCTTCGACGAGTCCGTGGATCTCACGGCGCGCCCGTCGTGGCCGTGCTGGAACCCCAGGAAGCCGGGGCCGAGGCCAGCCGGGTGATCATCGTGAAGGCCCATTCGCCGCGACTGCACCGCCCGCACGGCTGACCGTCGTCGACTGCATCCGTGACCGCCCGGTGCTAGACTCCCGCACGCACCGGGCGGTTAGCTCAGTTGGTTAGAGCGCATGCTTGACATGCATGAGGTCAGAGGTTCAAGTCCTCTACCGCCCACCAGATCGCGTCGATCGGGACGCGCCGCGCCGGCAGCGGAGCACCAGAGAGCGGCGGGCATCGGCTGAGACCCACCGCTGCCACCGACGGCAGGCACCACCCGTGAGCGGCCGGAGAACCGGCCCGGGATCCGCCCGTTAGCGCGGCCACGAGAGCGCCCGTCGCCGAGGTCGGCCCGGGCGAAGGCGGGTGGAACCGCGGGAGGCATCGGCCTCTCGTCCTGCACGGACGAGGGGTTTCGTGTTTCCGGAGGAGCAGCGATGAGCGACGACCAGGCGATCGACATCCAGGAAGCGCTGGAGGCACCGGCACGCGGCTCGGCCGACGAGCTGCTCGACGCGGGCGCGCACGCCCCGGTCGACGCCATGCGCCACTCGGCGGCGCACGTGATGGCGGAGGCCGTGCTCGCCCTCTTCCCCGGGGCGAAGCTCGGGATCGGGCCGGCCATCGACAACGGCTTCTACTACGACTTCGAGCTCCCGCGGCCGCTCACCCCCGACGATCTCGCGGCCGTCGAGGCGCGCATGGCGGAGAGCGTCGCGGCGGCCCATCCGTTCGTGCGGCGCGAGGTCCCGCTGGCCGAGGCCCGGGCGACTGCCGCGGCAGCGGGCCAGGAGTACAAGGTCGAGATCCTCGACGACCTCGCCGCGCGGGCGCAGGCTGCCGGCGAGGCCCCGCCGGTCACCAGCTTCTACGACCACGGGCCGTTCAGCGACCTGTGCAAGGGGCCGCACGTGGCCACGACCGGCGGAGATCGGCCCGTTCAGGCTGCTCAGCGTCGCCGGCGCGTACTGGCGCGGCGACGAGAAGCGGCCGATGCTCCAGCGGATCTACGGCACGGTCTGGGAGACGCAGGAGGAGCTCGACCAGTTCCTCTGGCGCCGCGAGGAGGCGAAGAAGCGCGACCACCGCAAGCTCGGGCGTGCGCCTCGACCTGTTCAGCTTCCACGACGTGAGCCCCGGCGCCGCCTTCTGGCACCCGAAGGGCTGGCGGCTCTACCAGACGCTGCGCGACGCCATGCGCGAGCTCCAGGACCGGCGCGGCTACGACGAGGTCTACACCCCGCCGCTGGTCCACCAGAAGCTCTGGGAGCAGTCCGGCCACTGGGAGCACTACCGCGACAACATGTTCCTCGTCGAGGCCGAGGACCAGACGTTCAGCCTCAAGCCGATGAACTGCCCGGAGTCGACGTTCATCTATCGCAGCCGCGTGCGGTCCTACCGCGACCTGCCGCTGCGGCTCGCCGAGTACGGCGTGCTCCACCGCAACGAGCTCTCGGGCGTCCTCTCGGGCCTGACCCGCGTCCGCCACTTCGTGACCGACGACGCCCACATCTTCGTCCGCCCCGACCAGATCGCGGCGGAGATCGAGGGCCTGATGGGCGAGATCCGGGAGGCGTACTCCTGGTTCGGGCTGACGCCGACGCTGACGTTCGGCACGCGCCCGGACAAGGCGCTCGGCGACGTCGGCGGTCTGGGACGAGACCGAGGCCATCATGCGCGCGGAGCTCGAGCGCTCCGGCCTCGACTACCGGGTGAAGCCCAAGGACGGCGCCTTCTACGCGCCGAAGATCGACATCCAGATCGACGACGCGCTCGGGCGCGAGTGGCAGACGGCGACGATCCAGGTCGACCGGGTGATGCTCCCGGAGCGGTTCGACCTCTGGTACATCGACGAGGCGGGCCGCCAGCAGCGCCCCGTGGCGATCCACCGCGCCATCTACGGATCGCTCGAACGGTTCATCGGCGTCCTCGACGGAGCACTTCGCCGGCGCCTTCCCGCTGTGGTGCGCGCCGGTCCAGGCCGTCGTCATCCCGATCGCGGACCGCCACGTCGAGCCGGCGCGGGAGCTCGCGGCGGTCCTGCGGGGCGCCGGGCTCCGGGTCGAGGTCGACGCCTCCGACGCGCGGATGCAGAACAAGATCCGGGTGGCCCAGGAGCAGAAGGTGCCGTACATGCTCGTGCTCGGCGACCGCGAGGTCGAGGCGCGGACCGCGGCGCCGCGGACGCGCGGCGGCGTCCAGCAGCCGGCCGAGGGCTGGGAGGAGCTGGCCGCCCGGATCGCGGCGGAGGCGGCGGCGCGGCGACCCGACTGACCGGCGGGCGGCGAACGGCCGCCGGTTGCTCCCGCCGTGGGTGATTGTGCTATCCTCCGCCGGCGAACCGCACCCGGCTCGCGCGTGCGCTTGCACGCCGTTGACGGGAGATCGGTGATCTCGATAGCGCGAAGGGGCCGACCATAAGCCGAGAGCTGCGTGTCAACCAGATGATCCGGATCCCACAGGTCCGGGTGATCGACGAGGAAGGGAACCAGCTGGGCGTCATGCCCACCCTGGAGGCCCTCCGCCTGGCACAGGAGCGCGGCTACGACCTCGTCGAGGTGGCTCCGACGGCCTCGCCGCCCGTGACCCGCCTGCTCGACTACGGCCAGTACAAGTACGAGCTGGCCAAGCGCGAGAAGGAGGCGAAGCGGAAGTCCGCGGTCCGTCGAGTTCAAGGAGATCCGCCTCAAGCCGAAGATCGGCCAGGGCGACTTCGACACGAAGGTGCGCCGGGCGATCGAGTTCCTCGAGGAGGGCGACCGGATCAAGGTGGCCGTCCAGTTCCGCGGTCGCGAGCTGACGCACCCGCACCTCGGGCGGGAGCTGCTCAACAAGTTCGCCGACCTGGTGAAGGATCACGGGGCCGTCGAGCGGGCACCGCTGCTCGAGGGCAAGTCGATGCACATCACGATCGCGTCAACCCACAAGCCGCACCAGCGCGAGGCCGTGCCGGGGGAGAGGCCCCCGGTCGCGACGCCGGCCGCCGGTCCGGCCGAGGATGCCGCTCCGGCGGTCGCGATCGACGCGGCGGGCTCCGTGCCCGCGACGACGGGAGAGTGAGGCCGGCGTGCCCAAGATGAAGACCCACAAGGGAAGCCAGAAGCGGATCGGGGTGACCGGCAGCGGGAAGCCGATCCGCGTCAAGTCGTGGCGGGGCCACCACCTGGAGCTGAAGTCGTCGCGGCGCACGCGGCGCTACGCCGGCAAGGCCCTCATCGGGAAGGAGCACGCCGACGCGGTCGCGCGCCTCCTGCCGTACCTCAAGAAGGGCTGAGCAGATGGCACGCGTCAAGCGGGGCGTCACGTCCCACCGCCGTCACAAGCGACTCCTCAAGGCCGCGGAGGGCCGCAAGGGCACGCGGAGCCGCCTGGTCAAGCCGGCCCGCGAAGCGCTCCTCCACGCCCTGGCGTACGCAACCCGCGACCGCAAGGCGCGCAAGCGCCAGATGCGCCAGCTCTGGATCATCCGCATCAACGCGGCCACCCGGGCCCACGGCGTCTCGTACGACGCGTTCATCCACGGCCTCAAGAAGGCCGACATCGAGCTCGACCGCAAGATCCTGGCCGACATCGCCGTCCGCGACGACGCCACGTTCGGCCGGATCGTCGAGGTCGCCCGCGGCGCCTGACGGCGTGCCGGACTCGCGTCCGGCCGGTCCACCACCGCTGCGAGACCCTCGCGCGCTCCGGCCGCGAGGGTCCGCGATTCCCGGCTCGACCATGGAGGGACCGCCCGACACCGTGGATCTCGCCAGCCTGACCGCCCAGCTGCGCGCCCTGCGCGACGAGGCGCTGCCGCGGATCGCGGCCGCCGCCGACGTCGCGGCGCTCGACGAGCTCGACGTCGCCTACCTCGGTCGCAAGGGCGGCGCGCTCTCGGCGCTCATGCGCGGCATCGGGAGCCTCCCACCCGAGGATCGGCCGCGGATCGGCGTCGTCGTGAACGAGGTCCGCGACGCGGTCGAGACGGCGCTCGCCGAGGCGCGCGCGTCGGCCGGGGCGGCGGCCATGGCGTCCCGCCTCGAGGCCGAGACCGTCGACGTCACGGCCCCTGCCCGTCGCATCCCGCGAGGCAGCCTCCACCCGGTGCTCGAGACGATCGAGCGGATCGAGGAGGTCTTCGGCCAGTTCGGGTTCGTCGTCGTACGAGGGGCCCGAGGTCGAGTCGGACGCCACGAACTTCCAGATGCTCAACATCCCGCCCGACCACCCGGCACGGGACCTCTGGGACACCCTCTACGTCGACCTCGACGGGGGGCTGCTGCGAACGCACACGTCGCCGGGCCAGATCCGGGTCATGCACGCCGAGCGGCCGCCGATCCGGGCGCTCCTGCCCGGCCGCTGCTTCCGCTACGAGGCGACGGACGCCTCGCACGCCTCGGAGTTCTTCCAGGTCGAGGGCCTCATGGTCGACGAGGGGACGAGCCTCGCCGACCTGAAGGGCCTGCTCGATGGAGTTCGCCCACGCCATGTTCGGCGAGGAGACGGCAACGCGGTTCCGACCCGGCTACTACCCGTTCACCGAGCCGTCGGTCGCGTTCGACATCGGCTGCCTCGTCTGCGGCGGGCCGGGCTGTCCGGCCTGCGGACGGACCGGCTGGATGACGATCCTCGGCGCCGGCATGGTCCACCCGGTGGTGCTCCAGCACGGCGGCATCGACCCCGAGCGCTACCAGGGCTTCGCCTTCGGGATGGGCGTGGAGCGGATCGCGATGCTCCGCCACGGGATCCCGGACCTGCGCGTCTTCCTCGACGGACGACCTCCGGTTCCTGGAGCAGTTCCGATGAGAGTCCCGCTCTCCTGGCTCCGCGACTTCGTCGACGTCGATCTCACCGCGGAGCGGCTGGCCGAGCGCCTGACGCTCCTCGGCATGGAGGTGAAGTCCGTCGAGCGCTGGGGCGCCGACTGGCGCAACGTCGTCATCGGCGAGCTGCTCGAGGTGACGAAGCACCCCCGCGCCGACCGGCTCTCCCTCACCAGGGTGCGCGTTCGCGACGAGGTCCTCGAGATCGTCTGCGGCGCGACGAACATCGCTCCCGGCCAGCGCGTGCCGGTGGCCCTGCCCGGCGCGGTCCTGCCGGGCGACCGGGCGATCGAGCGGACGGAGAAGATCGGCGTGGTCAGCAACGGCATGCTCTGCTCGGGCGACGAGCTGCGACTCACCGGCGACGCCGACGGGATCCTCATCCTCCCGGCCGACACGCCCCTGGGCGTGCCGCTCGCCGACCTCTACGGCGACGTCGTCCTCGACGTCGACGTCAAGCCGAACCGCGGCGACGCCCTGTCCCTCGTCGGCCTCGCCCGCGAGGTGGCGGCGATCACCGGGGCCCCGGTGCGATTCCCGAGACCCGGCTTGCCGAAGGCGGCGGGGCCGCGACCGCCGAGCGCCTCGCGGTCGCCGTCGACGACCCGGCGCTGTGCCCGCGCTTCGTCGGTCGCTGGGTCGCCGGCGTGCACGTCGGCCCGTCGCCCGATCGCGTCCAGATGCGGCTCCTCGCGGCCGGCATGCGCCCCGTGAGCAACGTCGTCGACGCGACGAACTACGTGATGCTCGAGCTCGGGAAGCCGACCCACGCCTTCGACGCAGCGGCCATCGCGCGCGACGCGGCAGGTCGCGCGGGGATCCGCGTGCGCCTCGCGGCGCCCGGGGAGCGCCTCGAGACACTCGACCACGTCGACCGCGAGCTCGACCCCGGAGACGCTGCTCATCGCCGATGCGCGCGGCCCGCTCGGCCATCGCCGGCGTCATGGGCGGGGCCACGTCCGAGGTCTCGGGCGTCACGACCGACGTCGTCGTCGAGTCGGCCGTCTTCGACCCGGTGAGCATCCGCCGGACGGCGTTCCACTTCGCCCTCCGCTCGGAGGCGAGCCTGCGGTTCGAGAAGGGCCAGGAGTCGCGCCTCGCCCGCGTCGGGGCCGACCGCGTGGCCGAGCTGATCGTCGCCTGGGCCGGCGGGTCGGCGGCCGCCGGCCGGGTCGACATCGGCGCCGGACGAGCCGCCGCCGGCACGAGTCGCGTTCCGACCGGGACGGGTCAACCGGCTCCTCGGCACGTCGCTCAGCGCGGTCGAGCAGGCGGCCCTGCTCGAGCGAGTCGGCATCGGCTCCGAGCCGGCCGCAACCGGGGCGACGATCGCCGTCGCTGGCGGGGAGATGCCGCTCGGCGTGCCGGCCGCTGAGCCGGCCCTCGTCGCGATCGTGCCGACGTGGCGGCGCGACCTCCACATCGAGGCAGACGTCGCCGAGGAGATCGTCCGTGTCGCCGGGTACGACACGGTGCCCACGAAGACGCCGGACACGCCGATGCCGCACTACCGCCCGGACCCGCTCGAGGCGCGTGACGCCGTTCGGCGCGCGCTGGTCGGCGCCGGGCTCACCGAGGTCGTGACGCCGGCCCTGGTCCCCGAATCGCAGGCGACCCGTCTCGCCTGGCCGTCGGACGGCGCCGACGGCGTCCCCGGCCAGGACGCGGTCGCCGGGCGCTCGATCCGCGTGCGCAACCCGCTCTCCGAGCGTCACGCGGTCCTCCGCTCCGGGCTCGTCGCGAGCCTCCTCGACGTGCTCGCGGCCAACGAGCGCCACGGCCGCGCCGACGTGGCGATCTTCGAGGTCGGCAAGGGCTATGCCGCGGACCCGGACGGGAACCCCGCCGAGTGGTGGCGGCTCGGCTTCCTCCTCGCCGGGGCGGCCGTGCCCGGCTCGTGGAGCCTCGCGGGGCGGTCCTGGGACGTCGAGGACGCGAAGGCGCTGGTCGCCCTCCTCGCCCGAGTGCTCGGGGTCACGGAACCGACCTTCCGGCCACACACCGCCGGCCCACCGCTCCACCCCGGCCGCGCGGCCCGCGTCGGCGTCGCGGGCTCGGTGGCCGGGCTCGTCGGCGAGGTGCACCCCGCGACGCTGGCCGGTTGGGACGTGCGCGCCGAGCACGTCGTCGTGGGCGAGCTCGCGATTGCCGGCCTCGCCGGCGGCCAGCTCGCGCCGACGCGGACCACGCCGCTCGAGCGCCACCCGACGGTCGAGCGAGACCTCGCGCTCGTGGTCGCCGAGGCCGTGCCGGCCGGGTCCGTGGCCGACACGCTGCGGACGGCGGGGGCAGAGGTCCTGCGGAGCCTCGAGCTCTTCGACGTCTACCGGGGCGCCCCCCTGGCGCCCGGCGAGAAGAGCCTGGCCTGGCGAGTGCGGCTGCAGGCCGGCGACGGCGCCCTCGACGAGGCCGCGGCCGAGACCGTCGTCGGGCGACTCGTCGACGCCGTTGCCGGCGAGCACGGGGGCCGGCTGCGGACCTGATCGCGCGATCCGGTGCGCCGACGCCCCGGCGCGAGTTGCGGGAGCGATCGATCGCGGTCGTACAGTGGCAGCCGGTCACGGGGGCACTCGCCACCAGGAACATCGGAGCCCGCGATGTAGGGCTCGGGAACCGGAGGCTGCGTGGACGTCGTCGAGTTCATCCAGGGCCTGAACCTGTTCGACCTGCTGTTCGCCTTCTTCGTGGCGGCGTTCTTCGTCGTCGGCTACATCCAGGGCGCGCTCCGCCGGCTTCTCGGGCTCGCCATCCTGCTCGTCACGCTCCTCCTTGCCCTGAACCTGCGAGAGCCGCTCGGCAGCTGGCTGGCCCAGTACTGGACCCAGCTGCCGCAGGAGTACGTCTACATGCTCGCCTTCGGGGGGAGCTTCGTCGTGCTCTACCTCGCGGCCTCGATCACCGCCCAGACGTTCTACCGGAAGACGACGCTCTTCACGCGGGCGTCCGCCGTCGACGAGCTCGTCGGCGGCATCCTGGGCGCCCTCCAGGCGATCCTCCTCGTCGGCGCGATGATCCTCATCCTCGACTCGTACTTCAGCCTGACGGGGATCCCGGCCGATCCCGACGAGCTCGGCATCCTGCGCAGCATCTACGACTTCTACGACGCGTCGCAGGTCGTCGAGCTCTACCGGACGTCCCTGATCCCGCTCTTCTTCGCCCTCTTCGGCTGGATCGTCCCCGACGACCTCGCCGGGCTGTACACCTGAGCGCGCACGACGACCTCGAGCGGATGCTCCGCGGCCCGGTGCCGGCCGCCGCCCGCGGCCTCATCGGCGCCCGTCTGGTCCGACAGGACGCCGGGGGCGAGCGCGTGGCCCGCATCACCGAGGTGGAGGCGTACGACGGACCGGACGACCGCGCATCACACGCGCGCTTCGGCGCGACCGCGCGCACGAGGTCGATGTTCGGCCGGGCCGGCATCGCCTACGTCTACCGGGTCTACGGCCTGCACACGTGCCTCAACGTCGTCACCCGGCCGGCCGGAGCCGCCTCGGCCGTGCTCCTCCGCGCTGCCGTGCCGGTGACGGGCATCGAGCGCATGCGCGTGGCGCGCGTCGCGCGGGCGGTGGCCACCCGCGCTGCCGACCGGGCCGACCCCGCCGGAGCGCGCCGCCGGATCGACCGCATCCCCGCGGCCCGGCTCGCTCGCGGCCCGGCGAACCTCGCCGCCGCCTTCGGCGTCGATCTCGCCGACGATGGCCGGGATCTCCTCGACCCGGCCGGTTCGCTCCGACTCGAGCCGGCGGCGCCCGGCGAGACGACCCCGCCGATCCTGGCCACCCCGCGGATCGGCGTCGCCTACGCGGGCCCGGGCTGGGCCGAGCGGCCATGGCGGTTCGTCGCGCTCGTGCCCGAGCCCGACGCCGGCGGGGCGTGATGGACGCCAAGTCCGTCGCCCTGCTCGAGTTCCCGCTCGTCCGCGAACGGCTGGCGGCCGCCACCGGCTTCGGGCCGGGCCGGCGCAGGGCCGAGGCGCTCGAGCCGGTCGGCCGACCCGGTCCTCGTCGAGATCGCTCTCGAAGAGACGTCGCAGGCGCGCGCGCTCCTCGCCGACCGGCCCAGCGCCGGGATCGGCGGCGCCCACGACATCGGCCCGGCCGTCGCCCGGGCCGCCCGCGGCGGACGCCTCGACGCCGCCCAGTTCGCCGCGATCGCCGACACCCTCGAAGCGGCGGCCCGCCTCCGGGACGTCCTCGCCGACGACCGTCGGCCGCTGCTCCACGAGCTGGCGCGGAGCCTCCACCCGCTGCCCGCGCTCCGCTCCACGCTCGAGCGCAGCTTCGACCCCTCCGGCGAGCTGCTCGACACGGCCTCGGCGCGCCTCGGCGGCCTCCGCCGCGCGACGCGGATCGCCTACGAGCGTCTCCGCTCCCGGCTCGAGCAGCTCGTCCACTCGAGCGAGCTCTCGAGCTCGCTCCAGGACCCGATCGTCACCCTCCGGAACGGGCGCTACGTCGTCCCGGTGCGCGCCGAGGCGCGGAGCAAGGTGAAGGGGATCGTCCACGACGCCTCGGGGAGCGGCCAGACGCTCTTCGTCGAGCCGCTTGTCGCCGTCGAGCTCGGCAACGCCTGGCGCGAGGCGCAGGTCGCCGAGAGCGTCGAGGTCGAGCGGATCCTCGACGAGCTGTCGGCCCTCGTGGGCAGCCAGGCGGGTCCCCTCGACGAGACGCTCGACGCGCTCGCCCGGTTCGACTTCTGGTCGGCCAAGGCCCGCCTGGCGGGCGAGATGGACGCGGTCCGCGCCGAGACGGCGGCGCGGCCGGAGATCGTCCTCCGCGGGCGCGCGCCACCCCGGCCTCGCCGGGCGCGTCGTCCCGATCGACGTCGAGCTCGGCGACCGACTTCCGGGCGCTCGTCGTCACCGGCCCGAACACCGGCGGCAAGACGGTCACGCTGCGGACGATCGGCCTCCTCCTCCTCATGCACCAGGCCGGCCTCCACGTGCCGGCCGACCCGGGGAGCCGCCTCCCGGTCCTGCGCGACGTCTTCGCCGACATCGGCGACGAGCAGTCGGTCGCCCAGTCCCTCTCGACGTTCTCCGGTCACCTGCGCTCGATCGTCCGGATCGTCGGCCGCCGCCGGGCCGGGCACGCTCGTGCTGCTCGACGAGCTCGGCGCGGGGACCGACCCGACGGAGGGCTCGGCCCTCGCCCAGGCGCTCCTCGACCACTTCCTTCGCTCGGGCGCGCTCGTCGCGGCGACCACCCACTACGCCGAGCTCAAGGTGTACGCCCACACGACGCCCGACGTGAGCAACGCCTCCGTCGAGTTCGACCTCGAGACGCTCTCGCCGACGTACCACGTGAGGATCGGCCTCCCGGGCGGCAGCCAGGCCTTCGCGATCGCCGAGCGGCTCGGCCTGCCGCCAGGACATCGTCGCCGCGGCCCGCTCCCGCCTCACCGAGGGCCAGCAGGCGTTCGAGGAGACGCTCGCCTCGATCCGGGCGTCGGACCTCGCCGCGCGGGAGGCGCTCGACCGCGCGCGGGCCGCGGAGCAGCGGGCGGCCGAGTCGCGGCGGACGGCCGACGAGGAGCGGCGGCGGGCACGTCGAGAGCGCGACGAGACCGTCGCGGCCGCCCGCTCCGAGGCCGAGCGGCTCGTCGACGACCTCCGGGCCGAGATCCGCGGCGCTCGCCGGCGGCTGGAGCGCGAGACCGTCACGGGGCCTGCTCTCGACGCCGTCCTCGAGCGCGCGGAGGGCCAGCTTGCCCGCCTCCCGGCGCCCGAGCCACCGCCCCCGGACCCGGTCCGCGAGCCGATCGCATGGCGGGTGGGCGCGCGGGCGCGCAGCCGGCTCGCCGGCTGGGAGGGGCGGATCGTCGCTCTCGAGCGGGGAGGGAAGCGGGCGACGCTCGAGGTGGGCGGGATGCGGGTGAGCGCCCCGACCGACGAGCTCGACCTGCCGGCCGCGGCCGAGGAGCAGCGCCCGACCCGGCCGCGGCCCGGCTCGGAGGAGGCGGCATCGGGGATCACCCGGCTCCGCCTGGAGCGGGCCCGGACGATCGCCTCGTCCCTCGACGTGCGCGGCGCCCGTGTCGAGGAGGCGCTCGAGATCGTGGGCCGCTACCTCGAGGACGGCGCGCTGGCCGGGCTCGAGCGGGCGACCATCATCCACGGCCTTGGAACGGGGGCGCTGCGGGACGCCGTGCGCACCGCGGCGGCGTCACACCCGCTGGTGCGCGCCGTGCGCCCGGGCGAGCGGGGCGAAGGCGGCGACGGCGCGACGGTCGTGAGCTTCTAGGGACACGCAGCACTCGGCCGAGGCGCGCCGCCCCGGCGCCCGCGTCTGCGCCGCCCCGTCAGCCGCCGGCGCCCGGCCTCGGCGGGGTCGGCAACGCGGCGGGCGGCAGCGGATCGGTCGGCAGCGGATCGGTGGGCAGGGGCTCCTCGGACGGCGGCGGGGTCGGCGTCGCCACCGGGATCTCGCACTCCTTCTTCGGCGCGAACGGCGCCCCCCAGCCGCGCCCGAACGGCGCCCAGCCGCCGGCCTGGTAGAAGTACGTCGTCGCGGTCCGCTCCGGGCCACCCCGGACGCCGGAGCCGCGCGAGGCGCGGCTGATCCAGCCCCGGTTGTACTCGGCCCAGGTCGGGTACTCGGACTCGACGTCGGAGAGGTCGAGGAAGCCACGGACGACCTTCGGCCCCGCGCAGCCTTCCTTCCAGCGATCGCCCGTCGCCTTGTCGATCTCGACGCCGTACTTCGTGTTGTCGGCCTTCTTGGGGACGGTCCCCTCGATGAACCACTCCTGGACCTCGCGCGTCGTGAACGGGCCCGGCCGCATGCCGCTGTGGGCGTCGACGGTGGCCCGGACGACGCCGGCCGGCTTGCGGAACGTCGCGATCGGCATCCCCTTGCTCGCCTGGGTCAGGAACGACTGCCAGAGCGACGCGGCCGACTCGAGGGCGAAGACCCCCTGCGGCGGGGCGGAGTTGTCGCTGTTGCCCATCCACGCGCCGACGACGAGGGCCGGCGCGTCGGGATCCTTCGGCGGGGCGAGGTAGCCCACGGCGGTGAGGTCGATCGTCGCGTCCGTGGTGCCGGTCTTCAGGGTGGCGGGGCGCCGGGCCCCGCCGTCCCGGATCGCTCGGAGGCTCCAGAACGGGTTCTGGTCGGGGTCGGTGTTGGAGGCGAGGATGTCCGTCATGATGAACGCCGCCTGGGCGCTCACGACGCGCTTGCCCTTCGCCTCGCTCGCCTCGACCGGCCAGATCTTCTCGCCGGCCGCGTTGTACACCTCGAGGATCGTCGTGCGCGGGACGAGGATCCCGCGGTTCGCGATCGCGCCGTAGGCGCTGATGAGGTCGATCATGTGGACCTCGACGGTCCCGATCCCGATCGAGGGGACGCCCTGGTTCTGGGCCGACTGCCACCTGATGCCGAGGTCCTTGGCCTTCTCCCACACGTAGTCGGGGCCGACGCGGAGCGCCGCCTTGATGGCCGGGATGTTGAGCGACACCTGGAGAGCCTGGCGCAGGCGCACCGGGCCGCGCTCGAGGCGGTCGGCGTCGGCCGGCGTCCAGCCGCCCCCGAAGTCGGTCACGACGTCCATGAACATGGTGGCGGCCGTGAGCGTGCGATTGTCGAGGCCGATGAGGTAGCTGATCGGCTTGAACGCCGATCCGGGCTGCCGCCAGCCGTCCTCGAGGACGTCGAACTGGGGCTGGAACTTGCGGTTGCCCTTGAGGTAGAAGCCGGCGCTCCCGGTGTAGGCGTAGACCTCGCCGGACCGGTAGTCGACCGCCGCCAGGGCGGCGTTGTGGACGCCCTTGCCCTTCATGTTCTTGATCCACTGCCGGTACGGGATCCCGAGGCGCTTCAGGTAGGCGGCGGTGTCCTTTGCGTTCGGGGCCCGGGCGCCGGCCTCGACCCACTTCTCGGCCATCTTCTGCATCCGCCAGTCGAGGGTGGTGACGACGCGGTACCCGCCGGTGTCGACCAGCGGGCAGCTGTTCGCCGCCTCGGCGCCGCAGAGGATCGTGCCGAGCTGCTGGCGCGCCTGGAGGACGAAGTGCGGGGCGAGCATCGGGCGGTTGGCCGGAGGCGTGAGGATGACCGGCTCCTCTTTCGCCCGGTCGTAGTCCTCGGCCGTGTACTGGCCGGCCGTGAGGACGGACGCGGTCTTCATCAGCTCGAGGACGCGGTTGCGCCGCTGGACGATCGCGGAGTCGGCCGGGACGACGAGGCGGGTCGTCCCGTCGGCGAGCTCCTCCTCGACGGCGTTGCGCATGAGGTCGTACGTCGTCGGCTGCTGGAAGATCGCGGCCAGGATGGCCGCCTGGGGGAGCGTGAGCTCGTCGAGCCCGATGTTCCAGTAGCCGCGGGCGGCGGCGGCGATGCCGTAGCTGTTGTTGCCGTAGAAGTTGTCGTTGAGGTAGGCGGCGATGATCTGCTTCTTGCCCTCGTCGCCGGGATACGCCTGGGTGAGGCGGATCGACTGGATGATCTCGCGGATCTTCCGCTCGTACGTCGTCGTGAAGGCCGAATCGGGGAGGAGGCGGTTGCGGACGAGCTGCTGGGTGATCGTGGAGGCGCCGCGGGAGTTGCCGGAGAGCGTGTCGATGCCGGCCGAGATGATGCCGACGGGGTCGAAGCCGGCGTTGCTCCAGAAGGTCTTGTCCTCGATCGCGGTCGTCGCGTCGACCATGACCGCGGGGATCTGCTCGAACGTCGACCACGTCGCGCCGCTCGCGGGCGAACGTCGCCAGCTGGACCTTCCCGGTCCGGTCGTAGACCTCCGTCTCCTCGTCGAACTTGATGTTGTCGAAGACCTCCTTGGGGTCGGGGAGGTCCTGGCTGTAGTACGAGAACGCGCTCACCGCGCCGGCGAAGCCGACGAGGCCGGCGGCGAGGAAGGAGGCGAAGAGGAACAGCGGGATGGCGATCGCGACGCCGGCGACGGCGCGCTTGCCGTTGGAAGGCCGATGGCCGGAGCCGTTCCGGCGGCGGCGCTGCCGCCGCGCGAGGCTGGTCTGCATGGCGTCGGTCACGATAGCATAGAGGTCATGAATTCCCGTTCGGTGCCCCCGGGTTGCTTTGACGCGTGCGCCCCGACGCATGTGACGCCGTGAGCGTCACGCGTCTCTCCGGCCTGCTCGCCGACCTGCGCTGGCGCGGGCTCGTCCACGACGTGACGGAGGGCCTCGAGGCCCGCCTCGCCACGAACGAGCCCGATCCGGGCCTACAACGGCTTCGACCCGACGTACCGCTCGCTCCACGTCGGGCACCTCGTGCCGATCTTCGGGCTCATGCGCCTCCAGCGGGCCGGTGGCCAGCCGGTCGCCCTCGTGGGCGGCGCGACGGGCCTGATCGGCGACCCGTCGGGGCGCTCGAGCGAGCGGCCGCTCCTCGACCGACCGGCCGTCCAGGCCAACGTGCACGCCATCCGCGACCAGCTGGCGCGCTTTCTCGACTTCACCCCGGGCCCCACGCAGGCCATCCTCGCCAACAACCTCGACTGGCTCGGCGAGGCGAGGCTGCTCGACTTCCTGCGCGACGTCGGCAAGCACTTCACGATCCCGTACATGCTCGACAAGGACTCCGTCCAGGCACGCCTGGCCAAGGGCCTGAGCTTCACCGAGTTCAGCTACATGCTCCTCCAGGCGACCGACTTCGCCCACCTGCGCCGCTCCCACGGCGTCGAGCTGCAGTGCGGCGGCGCCGACCAGTGGGGCAACATCACCGCCGGCCTCGAGCTGATCCGGCGCTCGTCGCGCAGCGGCGGCGCGGACGCCGCGCACGGGCTCGCCTATCCGCTGCTGCTCTCGCCGTCCGGCGCCAAGTTCGGCAAGAGCGAGTCGGGCGATTCGATCTGGCTCGACCCGACCCTGACGTCGCCGTACCGCTACTACCAGTACTGGGTCGACGCGGACGACCGCGACGTCGGCCTCTACCTGCGCTGGTTCACGCTCTTCGACCGGAGCCGGATCGAGGAGCTCGAGGCCGAGCACGCGGCCTCGCCCGAGCGCCGCGGCGCCCAGCGCACCCTGGCCCGCGAGATCACCGCGATGACGCACGGACGGGGGGCCGCCGACCGCGTTGCCCGGGTGAGCGAGATCCTCTTCGGCGGCGACCCGCTCGACGCCGACCCGCAGACGCTCGCCGACCTCGCCGCGGAGATCCCCACGGCCGCCTGGCCCGAGAGCGGGGAACCGGTCGACGTCGTGACCATCCTCGTCGCGACCGGCGCTGCTGCCTCGCGCGGCGAGGCACGCCGGCTCGTCGAGCAGGGCGGGGTCCACGTCAACGGGCAGGCGGTCCGCGACGCGGCGACCAGCTTCGGGACAGACGACCTGCTCGCCGGCCGCTACCTTCTCGTGCGGAGGGGCAAGCGGGACCAGCGGGCCCTCGTCCGGGGGCCGGGGAGGCCGTGACGGTGGCTGCGCGCGGACATGTCCAGGTCATCGCCGGCTGCATGTTCAGCGGCAAGACCGACGAGCTGCTGCGGCTCCTGCGACGGGCCGAGATCGCCCGGCGGCGCATCCTCCTCGTCCGGCCGGTCATCGACGACCGAACCGAGCTCGAGGTGGTGCGGAGCCGCTCGGGGGCGGCCTTCCAGTCGACTCCCGTCACGGCCCCGGGCGAGATCGAGACGCTCGCCAAGGACGCCTGGGCCGACGTCATCGCGATCGAGGAGGCGCAGTTCTTCCCGGACGCCCTCGTCGAGGTCGTGGAGCGCCTCGCCGGCGCCGGCCGGACCGTCGTCTGCTGCGGGCTCAACACCGACTTCCGGGGGCGCCCGTTCGGGCCGATGCCCCGGCTCCTGGCCATCGCGGACGGCGTCACGTCGCTCTCGGCCATCTGCACCGTCTGCGGCGAGGAGGCGACCCGCACCCAGCGCCTCATCGACGGCCGGCCGGCGGGCGCCGACGAGCCGGTCGTCGTCGTCGGCGGGCTGGCCACGGACACGCCGACGCAGCAGCGCGAGACGTACGAGGCCCGCTGCCGCGCGCACCACGAGCTGCCGTAGGTCGCCCGGGTGCGGTCGGCGCCGTCAGCCGCCGTGGCGCTCGCGGAGGCGCGCCAGCACGAGCGTCGGCTCCAGGCCGCGCTCCGCCAGCAGGACGAGGGCGTGGTACACGAGGTCGGCGGCCTCGCCGGCAAGCGCCCCGCGGGTGACTGCCCGATTGCCGCCGGCCGCCTCGGCCGCGGCGTCGTCCTTCGCAGCCATCAGCACCTCGACTGCCTCCTCGGCGACCTTGCGGGCCGGCCCGTCGACGCCGGCGTCGAGGAGGCGCGCGGTGTACGAGCCCTCGGGGCGCGTTGCCGCGCGCTCGGCGATCGTCGCCCACAGGGTCTCGAGCCAGGCGAACCCCTGGTCCGGTTCGGCCGGCCGGCGGCCCGCCTCGGCCGCCGGCGGCGCCGGTGCGACGCTGCCCGGCGCCGGGCTCGCCCGCCCCTCGCCGTCGGCGTCGAAGCAGCTCCGCTCGCCGCGGTGGCAGGTCGGGCCGACCGGGGCCACGGTCGCGAGCAGGGCGTCCCCGTCGCAGTCGAGGGCGAGGCCCACGAGGCGAAGCACGTTGCCGCTCGTCTCGCCCTTTCGCCAGAGCCGTCCCCGCGAGCGCGAGTGGAAATGGACCTCGCCGCTCGCGATCGTCGCCGCGAGGGCCTCGTCGTCGGTCCAGGCGACCATGAGGACCCGGCCGTCGGCTGCGTCCTGGACGACGACCGGGACGAGCCCCGCGGCGTCGTAGCGGACCCGGCGCCGGTCGCCGAGCGGCCCGGCCGGGGAGGGGAGGGGGCCGGTCACGCCGAGGTCCCCGCGACCGGCCGGACCGGGATGCCGGCGGCGGCCATGGCGGCCTTCACGGCCGCGATCGAGTGCTGGCGACGGTGGAAGATCGAGGCCGCGAGCACGGCCGATGCCCCGCCGTCGCGCACCGCGGCGACGAAGTCGGCCGGGCCCGCCGCCCCGCCGGAGGCGACGACGGGAACCGGGACGCGGTCGGAGATCGCCCGCAGGAGCGCGGTGTCGTAGCCGGACTGGGTCCCGTCGCGGTCGATCGAGGTGACGAGCAGCTCGCCGGCGCCGAGGTCGACGACTCGTTCGGCCCAGGCGAGGACGTCCAGGCCCGTTGGCTCGCGGCCGCCCCCGACGACGACCTCCCAGCCGGACGGCCGGCGTCGTGCGTCGATCGCGACGACCACGGCCTGCGACCCGAACCGTCGGGCGCAGCGAGTCACCAGGTCGGGGGTTGCCACCGCGGCCGTGTTGAGCGAGACCTTGTCGGCGCCCGCCCGGAGGACGTCGCGCATCTCGGGGACGGTGCGGACGCCGCCGCCGACCGTGAGCGGGATGAAGGCGCGCCGCGCGGTTCGCTCGACGATGTCCAGGAGCGTGCCGCGCCGCTCGGGCGCCGCGGTGATGTCGAGGAAGACCAGCTCGTCGGCGCCCTCGGCCGCGTAGCGCTCGGCGAGCTCGGGCGGGTCGCCCTCGTCGACGAGGTCAACGAAGCGGGTGCCCTTCACGACCCGGCCGTTCGCCACGTCGAGGCAGGGCACGACGCGGACCGCGAGCATCAGGCCGCCCGCCCGACGAGCTCGACGAAGTTGGCGAGGAGCCGGAGACCGTCGGCGCCGCTGCGCTCCGGGTGGAACTGCACCCCGGCGATCCGACCCCGGGCGACAGCCGGGACGAACGTCCCGCCGTGCTCGGTGACGGCCAGGGCCAGCTCGTCAGCGGCCGGCCCGACGGGGCGTGGCGCGTACGAGTGGACGAAGTAGAACGGGGCGTCGGGCGCGATCCCGGCGAAGAGCGCGTGGTCGCGCGTCCGGCAGACGGCGTTCCAGCCGATGTGGGGCAGGTGCGGCGCGTCGACGAGGCGCTCCGTTCGGCCGCGGAAGATCCCCAGGGTCACGGCGCCGTCCTCGTCGCTCCCGTCGAACAGGAGCTGCATCCCGAGGCAGATGCCGAGGAGGGGACGATCGGCGGCGATCCAGGAGCGGATCGGCTCCACGAGGCCCCGTCGTCCGAGCCGGGCCATCGCCGGCGCCGCGGCACCGACCCCGGGCACGACGAGGCCGTCGGCCGTGGCGAAGGCTGCCGCGCGCCGGGCCACGACCACCTCGGCGCCGGCGGCCCGCAGCGCCTGGTCGATGCTGACGAGGTTGCCGGCGCCGTAGTCGACGACGGCGATCCGGGTCACCCGAGACTGCCCTTCGTGGATGCCACGCCGGCTCGCCGGGGATCCGGCGCGACGGCCGCGCGAAGGGCGCGGGCAAGGGCCTTGAACGCCGCTTCCGCGACGTGGTGGTCGTTCCGGCCCGCCGCGCGGAGGTGCAGCGTCATGCCGGACGTCCGGGCGAGGGCCTCCAGCGCGTGCTCGACGAGCTGGGTCGACAGCGAGCCGACGCGCTCGGCCCGGAAGGCGATATCGAGCACGGCGTACGGGCGTCCGCCGACGTCGACGACCGCGGAGGCCAGCGCCTCGTCCATCGGGATCGAGGCCTCGCCGAAGCGGACGATGCCGGCCCTGTCGCCCAGCGCCTCCGCCAGGGCGGCGCCGAGCACGAGGGCGACGTCCTCGACCGTGTGGTGCTCGTCGACGTCGAGATCGCCGGTCGCCTCGACCTGCAGGTCGAACAGGGCGTGGTGCGCGAAGGAGGTGAGCAGGTGGTCGTAGAAGCCGACGCCGGTTGCGACGGTGACGACGCCGCTCCCGTCGAGGTCGAGGGAGACCGTGATGGCGGTCTCGCGCGTGCGGCGCGCGACCGTCACGCGACGGCCCTCGCGCGAGGTGACGGCGAGGCTGCCGAGTGGGGTCGTCATCGGGGCGTCTCCTGGGGGCCCGGCACCGCCGCGACGGCGCGGGCCGCGTGAACGGCGGGGGCAAGGTCGGCGAGGGCATCGGCGAGGCGGTCATCCTCGGCCGTGTCGCGGACGGTGAAGCGGAGGTGGCCCGCGAGCGGGTGGTCGCTGCCGAACGTCCGCGGCACGAGGCCACGGGCGAGGAGGCCGTCCGCGAGCACGCGGGCGGCCGCCGGTCCTCCGAGGTCGACGAGGAGGAAGTTCGTCACGGACGGCCCCGCCGGCATGCCGGCGGCTGCGAACGCGGCGGCCAGGCGCTCGCGCTCGCGCTCGACGCGGGCAAGGTTGGCGACGAGGATGTCCGGGTCCCGGAGGGCCGCCGCCACCACGGCGACGGAGGGAACGGCCACCGAGCCCGGGGGCCGGTACGGCTCGACCGCGGCGAGGACCTCGCGTCGGGCGACGGCGAAGCCCACGCGCATGCCGGCGAGGGCGTAGGCCTTCGACGCCGTGCGAACGACGACGAGGCGCGGGTATGAGCCCCGCAGGCCGACGAGCGAGACGCCGGCGAACTCGGCGTAGGCCTCGTCGAGGACGACGACGGGGGCCTCGCGCTGGGCGGATCGGGCATCGGCGGCGAGGTCGTCGAGGAGCCCGGCGATCGCCCCGTCGGGTTCCGGCAGGGCCGTCGGGTTGTTCGGGCTGCACAGCCAGACGAGCGCCGCGTCGCGGGCAGCGGCACGAACCGCGGGCAGGTCGAGGGCGTGGCCCTCGGCCGCCGGTCGGCGGGGCACGCGGATGGGGCGAGCCGGCCGCTGCTCGGTGAGGACGCCGTACATGGCATACGTCGGGGTCGGCACGACCGCGGCCGCTCCCGGTGCGAGGAACGCCTTGGCAAGGAGGTCGAGGACCTCGTCGGCACCGGCCCCGACGAGGATCTCGTCGGGGGCCACGCCGTACCGCTCGGCGGCCGCGGCGACGAGCGCCCGGTAGTCGGACGGTGGGTACTCGGAGATCGGCCGGTCGTAGGCGCCTTCACGCAGGAGGCGCAGGGCGAGGTCCGGCGGCGCGGGCGACGTGTTGAGGTCGAAGCGGGCGACCTGGTCGAGAGGGACGCCGTAGCGCTCGGCAACCTGCTCGTCGGTGGCCTCCCAGGCGTACGCGGTCGGCTGCGTCGGGACAGCCATGCTGACGGGCGTCGGGCTCACGGGACGAGCTTCTCGATCGGCAGCACGAGGATGCCGCTCGCGCCCGCTGCCTTCAGGCGGGGGAGCAGGCCCCAGACGTCGTCCGACCCGACGACCGCGTGGATCGCGATCATGCCCTCGTGCGCGAGCGGGATGACCGACGGGCTCTCGAGGCCGGGCAGGAGGCTCTCGAGCTCCGCCAGGCGGGCGGTCGGCGCGTTCATCATCACGTACTTGCGGCGGCGGCCCTCGAGCACCGCACCGATCATCGTCACGAGGCGGTCGACGTCGTCGGCCCGCTCCCGGAGCGCCGCCGGGTTGCCGACGAGGATCGCCTCCGAGGCCAGGAGGTCGCCGATCGGCCGCAGGCCGTTCGAGGCGAGCGTGGAGCCGGTCGACACGAGGTCGACGATCGCCTCGGCGAGCCCCAGCCGCGGCGCGACCTCGACGGCTCCCGACAGCGGAATCACCTCCACGTCGAGCGAGCGCCCCGCGAACCAGGCGCGGGTGGCGCGCGGATGGGATGTCGCGATCCGCTGGCCCGCGAGGTCCGCGATGGCGCGCGCGGTGGCGTCCCTGGGGACCGCGGCGACCAGGCGGCAGCGCCCGTAGCCGAGCGAGCGAACGACCGGGAGGTCGACCTCGGACTCCGTCAGCAGGTCGCCGCCGGTGATCCCCAGGTCGGCGACGCCGTCGCGAACGAATTCGACGACGTCGTTCGTCCGGACGAACAGGATGTCGATCTCGACGTTCTCGACCCGGCTGACCAGGCTCCGGTCGCGCTCCTCGAAGACCAGCCCGGCGTCGTGGAGGAGCGCGAGGGTCGGCTCGACGAGCCGTCCCTTGTTCGGGACGGCCAGGGTCATCCGGCGGTCGTTCATCGGCGTGGCGCCGGGGCGTCGGCGACCGCCTCCGGATCGACCGTGCCGCGCGCCCGCGCCCGTTCCAGCGCCCGCGCGTAGCCGCCCTCGCCATGGTGCAGCCACGAGGCGATCCTCGTGATCGTGGCCGTGCTGGCCCCCGTCCGGCGGGAGATGTCGGAGTAGTGGAGCCCGTCGTCGAGAAACCGGGCGACGGCCCAGCGCTGGGCGAGGTCGCGGAGCTCTCCCAGCGTGCAGAGGTCGCGGAGGAAGTCCGCTGCATCGTCGCGGTCCTCGAGAGCCAGGATGGCGTCGAGGAGCGCGTCGGCATCGGGCGTTCGCCAGTCGTCGGGGCGGGACTGCATCGGACGAGCCTCTCTGACGGAACAACGTAGTAGCGTACTAACACGCTATCATGAAGGCATGACTGACCGCAACCCCGGCGGCGGGACATTCGCCGTCCTGCCGGCCATCGACCTCCGGGACGGACGAGTTGTCCGCCTCGTCCGTGGCGACTTCGCCCTCGAGACCGTCTACGGCGACGACCCGATTGCGATGGCGGAGTGGCTCGTCAGGGAGGGGGCGGGCTGGCTCCACGTCGTCGACCTCGACGGTGCGCTCGACCCGGGTGCCCGCCAGACCGGGGTGGTGGCCGGGATCGTGGCCGGGGTGGGGGAGCGGACGCGCGTCGAGGTGGCCGGCGGCCTCCGCGACGAGGCTGCCGTCGCAGAGGCTCTCGCGGCAGGCGCGGCCCGTGCCGTCGTCGGGACCGCCGTGCTCCGCGACCCGGGCCTCGCAGGTCGACTCGTCGCCGCCCACGGCGCGGACCGGATCGCGGCCGCCCTCGACGTTCGCGAGGGCCTGGCGGTCGGGCACGGCTGGAAGCCCGGTGCGCCCGGCGTCCGCGTCGCGGAGGCCGTCGAGGCGCTCGCCGACGCGGGCGTCGCGACCTTCGAGGTGACCGCGATCGATCGCGACGGGACGCTCGAGGGGCCCGACCTCGACCTGCTCGCCCGCGTCGTCGGGATGGGTCGCGGGGCCGTGATCGCGTCGGCGGGAATCGCGTCGATCGCCGACCTGCAGGCCGTGCGGGCGCTCGGCTGCGCCGGCGCGATCGTCGGCCGGGCGCTCTACGACGGGCGACTGACCGTCGCCGCCGCCGTCGAGCTCGAGCTGGGCTGATCCCGCTCGAAGGACGAGCGGGATCGAGCGGCGAACGTCACGAAGACGTCAGTGCGCCGCCTCCTGCTCCTTCTTGTGGGCCTCGATGACCTTTTCCGCCAGGTGGGACGGCACGTCCTCGTAGTGGTCGAGGGTCGCCGAGAACGTGCCCCGCCCACCGGTGAGCGAGCGCAGCTCCGTGGCGTAGCTGAACAGCTCGGCCTGCGGGACCTGGGCGGTGATGACCTGGAAGCCGTCGCCCGTCACGTCCATCCCGAGGACCCGGCCGCGTCGGCCGTTGAGGTCGCGGTTGACGTCGCCCATGAACCGCTCCGGGACGCGGATCTCCACGGTCATGATCGGTTCCTGGAGCACGGGCTTGCACTCCATGATGCCCTTCTTGAGGGCCATCGAGGCGGCGAGCTGGAACGACAGGTCGTTGGAGTCGACGGTGTGGAACGAGCCGTCGTACAGGGTCGCCTTGAAGTCGATGAGCGGGTAGCCGGCGAGGATGCCCTCGGCGGCCGCGTTGCGGACCCCCTTCTCGACACCCGGGAAGAAGTTCCGAGGCACGGTCCCGCCGACGACCTTCTCGGCGAAGGCGACGCCGCCGTCCGGGTTCGGCTCGAGCTCCAGCCAGACATGGCCGTACATCCCGTGCCCGCCCGTCTGCTTCTTGTACTTGCCCTCGACCTGGGTCCGGCCCCGGATCGTCTCCCGGTAGGGAACGCGCGGCGTGTGGGTGACGATCGCGGCCCCGAACTTCCGCTTGAGGCGCTCCGTGATGACCGCGTTCTGGGTCTCGCCCATCGTCACCAGGAGCTGCTCGCCGGTCGCGCTGCGCTCCAGGCGCACCGACGGCTCCTCCTCGAGCATCCGCTGGAGCGCCGGCCCCATCTTGTCGAGGTCAGCCTTCGTCTGGGGCTCGATGGCCGCGACGAGCGTCGGCGTCGGGTAGACCGGGCGATCGACGACGAGCGGCTGCTCCTTCGTCGAGAGCGTGTCGCCGGTGGCGGTGGCGGACAGCTTCGCGACCGCGCCGATCTCGCCCGCCTTGAGCTCGCCGACCGGCTCCTGCTCCTTGCCGTGCAGGCGCAGCAGCTGGCCGATCCGCTCGTCCTCGCCGCGCTCCGCGTTCCAGGCGTGGGCCTGGCTGCGAAGCGTCCCCGAGAGGACGCGGAGGTAGGTGAGCCGGCCGACGAACGGGTCCGCGGTCGTCTTGAAGACCCGCACGAGGAGGGGACCGTCCGCGTCCGGGGCGACCTGGACCGCATCGCCGGACTTGGGCTCGCGGGCGGTCACCGGCGGCTCCTCGGCCGGCGTCGGGAGGTACCGGACGAGCGCGTCGAGGAGGCCCCGGAGGCCGATCCCCTTCGTGGCGCTCCCGACGAGGACCGGCGCCAGGAGCGAGTCGCGGACCCCGCGGTGGAGGCAGGCGTCGAGCTCGGCGTCGCTGATCTCGTCGCCGTCGAGATACTTGACCATGACGTCGTCGTCGGCCTCGGCCGCGGCCTCGAGGAGCTGGTCGCGGCGAAGGGCCACCTCGTCCTCGAGCTCGGCCGGGATCGCGACCTCGACCTCCTGCTTGCCGTCCCAGCGGTAGGCCTTGCGGTGGACGAGGTCGACGTAGCCGGTGAACGTCTCGGCCTTGCCGATCGCGAGCTGGAGGGGGGCGATCTTCGTCCCGAACTGCTCGCGGAGGGCGTCGAGCACGGCGGACGGCTCCGCGTTCTCCCGGTCGCACTTGTTGACGAGGAAGAGCGCTGCGGTCCGGTTCGTCCGCCCGAGGGCGATCGCCGTCTCGGTCCCGGCCTCGACGCCGCCGGTCGCGTCGACGCAGATGATCGCGGCGTCGACGGCCTGGAAGCCGGATACGACCTCGGCCGCGAAGTCCGGGTAGCCGGGCGTGTCGACGAGCGTCACGAGGTTGCCCTCGTCGTCGAGCGAGGCGACGGCGAGGGACAGCGACATGTGCCGCTTCTGCTCCTCGGGCTCGAAGTCGAGGCTCGCGGTCCCGTCCTCGACGCGACCCTGGCGGGTGATCGTCCCCGTCCGGAAGAGGAGCGCCTCGGCGAGCGTCGTCTTGCCGGCACCGGCGTGGCCGGCGAGGACGACGCTGCGGAGGTGGGTGGTGGCAACGCTCTTCGTGGTCATCGGTGGGCTGCAACCTCGTTGGCGGCGCATGGCGCCCGCGGCGGGACGTGCTCGAGCCGCCCCGGCAACGCTCTCGGCGAGCCGGGCCCGGCGTTCTGCGCATGATAGTCCGCTATACTCGCCGCCGATGTCCGGTCACTCCAAGTGGTCCCAGATCAAGCGCCAGAAGGGCGCCAACGACGTCAAGCGCGGCGCGATCTTCACCAAGATGGGGCGCGAGATCGCCGTCGCCGCTCGGGCGGGCGGCGGCGACCCCGACGGCAACTTCCGGCTGCGCCTCGCGATCGAGAAGGCACGGGCGGCGAACATGCCGGCCGACACGATCAAGCGGGCCATCGAGAAGGCGACCGGCGGCGGGGACGCCGTGCAGTACGAGGAGATCCTCTACGAGGGCTATGGCCCCGGGGGCGTCGCCGTTCTCGTCGAGGTCGCGACGGACAACAAGAACCGCTCCGCGGCGGAGGTGCGCTCGGTCCTCACGAAGGCCGGCGGCCAGCTCGCCGGCTCGGGCGCCGTCGCCTGGCAGTTCGAACAGCGCGGCGTGATCTCCGTTCCGCGGGCGGGCATCGACCCCGACGAGGTCGCCCTGCTGGCGATCGACGCCGGGGCGAGCGACGTCGAGACGACGACGGACCCGGTCGAGATCTACACCGAGTCGTCCGACCTCGAGGCGGTCCGGTCGGCGCTCGAGGGAGCGGGCGTCGCGATCGAAGCCGGCGAGGTGGCGATGATCGCGAAGCAGACCGTCGCGGTCGATGCCGGCAGGGCCCGCCAGAACCTGCGCCTCCTGGAGCACCTCGAGGACCTCGAGGACGTTCAGCGCGTGACGAGCAACCTGGAGCTCACCGACGAGATCCTGGCCGAGGTCGCCGGGTGATCGTCCTCGGGATCGATCCCGGGACCGCCTCCCTCGGCTACGGGCTCGTCGACCGGACCGGGAGCCGCCTGCGCGCCGTCGACTACGGGGCGTTCCATACCGACGCGGACATGCCGCTGCCCGAGCGCCTGCTGGCGATCCACGTCTTCCTCGAGGACCTGATCGAGCTGCACGGCCCCACGTTCCTCGGCGTGGAGCGCGTCTTCCACTCCCGCAACGTCCAGACCGCGCTGGCCGTCGGCCACGCCCGCGGGGTCGTGCTCCTGGCCGCGGCCGCCCACGGGCTCGAGGTCCGCGAGGCGACACCGTCCGAGGTCAAGCTCGGCGTCACCGGCTACGGCTCGGCCGACAAGGAGCAGGTCGGGCGGATGGTGCAGACGATCCTCGGGATGCCCGAGGCGCCGCACCCGGACGACGCCGCGGACGCCCTCGCCATCGCCATCTGGGCTGCCAACCGCGAGCGGGCCGGCGAGCGCATCAACGCCGGGATCCTCGACCGGGCGGCGGTCGCTCCCCGGCGCAGCGAGGAGACCGCGTACGAGCGGGCGGTCCGCGAGGCGCTCTCGCGGGAGAGGGCGGGCGCCCGGCCCGACCGCGCCGGATGATCGCCTCGCTCGACGGGGTGGTCGGCTCGGTCGGCGCCGACAGCCTCGTCGTCGAGGTCGGCGGGATCGGCTACCGCGTCCACGCCGCCCCGGCCGTGCTCGCCGCGGCACAACCGGGCCAGCGCCTCCGGCTCCACACGCACCACCTCGTGCGCGAGGACCTGCAGGCGCTCTACGGGTTTCGCACCGCCGATGAGCTCGGCTTCTTCGGCCTGCTCCTGACCGTGACCGGCGTCGGCCCGAAGGTCGCCCTCGCGATTCTCGGCAGCCGCCCGGTCGCCGAGCTGCAGCTGGCGATCCTCGCCGGCGACGAGGCGGTGCTGACCTCGATCACGGGGGTGGGGAAGCGCCTCGCCGGCCGGATCGTGCTGGAGCTCCGCGAGAAGGTCGCCGCGGCCGGCAGCGCGGTCGCCGCTGGCGCGCCGCGCGGCGCCGCCGCCGGCCCGACGGAGAGCGAGGTCGTGGCCGCTCTCCAGGCCCTCGGGTACACGCTCGCCGAGGCGCGCGAGGCGGCCCGCTCGGGTGCCGCGGCCGCGCCGGGAGCCACGCTCGAAGACCGGGTGAAGGCCGCCCTGCGGGCGATCTCGGCCCCGGCGACGTAGGCGCCCGCGCCCGTGTGCGGCCGCCGCCCCGAAGCGACGGCCCCGGCCGACGCAACAGATCGAACATCCGTGCGAAACCGGGCCGACGCGTGCTAGACTCGCCACGATGACGGACGCCCCGGGAAGCTTCCTCGCCGCGGACCTGGTCGACGAGACCGAGGTCGCCCTCGAGCGCTCCCTGCGACCACGGACGATGGACGAGTACCTCGGCCAGCGCGAGGTGAAGGCCGGGCTCGGCGTCCTCCTCACCGCGGCCCGGCAGCGCGGGGAAGCCGCCGACCACGTCCTCCTCCACGGGCCGCCGGGCCTCGGCAAGACGACCCTGGCCACGATCATCGCTCGCGAGCTCGGCGTGAACATCCGCTACACGTCCGGGCCGGCGATCGAGCGGGCAGGGGACCTCGCCGCGATCCTCACCTCGCTCGACGAGCGCGACGTCCTCTTCATCGACGAGATCCACCGCCTCAACCGGGCCGTCGAGGAGATCCTCTACCCGGCGATGGAGGACTACGCCCTCGACGTCATGATCGGCAAGGGGCCCTCCGCGCGGTCGCTGCGCCTCACGCTCCGGCCGTTCACGATCGTCGGGGCGACGACCCGGGCGGGCCGGATCAGCGGACCGCTCCGCGACCGCTTCGGGGCCGTCTACCGCCTCGACTTCTACGCCGAGGAGGACCTCCGGGCGATCGTGCGCCGGTCGGCGCGGATCCTCGGCGTCGAGGTCACCGAAGAGGCGGCCGTGGCCATCGCGACCCGGGGCCGAGCGACGCCGCGGATCGTGAACCGGCTCCTGCGCCGGGTCCGCGACCACGCCGAGGTGCACGGCGACGGGCGCGTCGACGCGGCGGCGGTCGACGAGGCGATGGGCGTCCTCGAGATCGACGGCGAGGGTCTCGACTCGACCGACCGGCGGCTGCTCGCGGCGATCGTCCAGAAGTTCGGCGGCGGGCCGGTCGGGGTCGCCGCCCTCGCGGCGATCCTCGCCGAGGAGGTCGAGACCGTCGAGGACGTCTACGAGCCGTACCTGCTCCGGATCGGCTTCCTCGACCGGACGCCGCAGGGCCGCGTCGCGACCGATCGGGCCCGCGCGCACCTGGCGGCGCTCGGCTACGAGATCCCACCGCGCCGCACCGACCGCGAGCCCTCGCTCTGGGAAGCTGCGGCCACGCTCGGCGACGTCCCTGCCGTGGACGACGCGCCTCCCGCGGACCCGGGGGCCTGACCGCGACCGTGCCGGGCGCCGCCCGCTTCGAGGTCCTCGTCCCACCGCCCGCGGACGGCTCCACCCGAGCCCGCGTCGGGCGACTCGACCTGCCCCACGGGAGCGTCGACACGCCCACGTTCATGCCGGTGGGGACGAACGCGACGGTGAAGGCGCTCCACCCCGACGACCTCGAGGAGGTCGGGGCGCAGATCATCCTGGCCAACACGTACCACCTCTACCTGCGGCCGGGCCACGAGCGGATCGAGCGGCTTGGCGGCCTGCACCGGTTCATGGGCTGGGACCGGCCGATCCTCACCGACTCCGGCGGATTCCAGGTCGTCTCGCTCGACGACCTCAACGCGATCGACGACGACGGGGTGACGTTCCGCAGCCACCTCGACGGCTCGCTCCACCGGTTCACCCCCGAGTCGTCGATCACCATCCAGGAGGCGCTCGGCGCGGACGTCGCGGTCGCCTTCGACCAGCCGGTCCCGCCCGCCTCGACCGACCCGCGCGACGTGGCGGTCGCGACGGAGCGCACCCACCGCTGGGCGGAGCGCTCGCTGGCGGCGCACACGAGGCCCGACCAGGCGCTCTTCGGCGTGATCCAGGGCGGCCTCGACCCGGAGCTGCGCCGCGCGCTCGACGCGGGCGATCGCAGGTCTGCCCTTCGACGGCCTCAACATCGGCGGCCTCGCGGGCGACGAGACGGCGGAGCAGCGGGCGGCCGTCCTCGACGTCGTCGTCCCGCTCCTCGACGGCGACCCGCGCGTCCGCTACCTCATGGGCCTGGGCTCGCCGCTCGACCTCCTCGAGGCCGTCCACCGGGGCGTGGACCTCTTCGACTCGGTCCTCCCGGCACGCGTCGCCCGCAACGCCCAGGCCTGGGTGCCCGGCGGCCGGCTCAACCTTCGCAACGAGCAGTTCCGCGACGACCCGCGGCCGATCCAGGAGGGCTGCCCCTGCCTCGCCTGCCGCCGCTTCTCGCGGGCCTACCTCGCCCACCTGTTCCGCGCCGGCGAGCTCCTCGCCTACCGGCTCGCGACTTGTCACAACCTCACCTTCACCCTAGACTTCATGGCCGAGATCCGGGCTGCCCTGGGCGCCGGGACCTTTCTCCAGCGCCTTCCCGAGCTGCGCTCACTGGCGAGCCGGCGAAGCCGCGATGCAGCGGCGGTGCAGTCCGGGTGAAGGCCGTGCCGCTACCCTCGATATCCGCGGAGGCGCTCCACGATGGGATCCCGAGACCGACCGCACCGCGAAGCGAAGAAGAAGCCGAAGGCGAACGAGCCGAAGCCGACGCTGCAGCCGTACCTCGAGCCGCCCCAGAGCGTCGAGGTGATCAAGCCGAAGCGAAAGCCGCGGACCGTCGTCGAGGACGAGGCCGAAGGCTGACAGCCGGGGCGGGCGACGTCGTCCGCTCCACCGGAGCCCCGGGCACGGACAGGAGCGTGACGAGATGGCGATGACGAGCGACCGGCGGGTCGAGCAGCCCAGCGAGAAGCCCGCGGGGGCCGAACGGAGCAAGGCCGTCGAGGCGGCGATCCTCTCGATCGAGAAGCAGTTCGGGCGGGGCTCGATCATGAGCCTCGGCTCGGCCGACCGACAGGCCGTCGACTTCATCCCGACCGGCTCGATCGCCCTCGACCTCGCGCTCGGCGTCGGCGGCATCCCGCGCGGCCGCATCACCGAGATCTTCGGCCCGGAGTCGTCGGGCAAGACGACCGTCTGCCAGCACATCATCGCCGAGGCCCAGCGCCGCGGCGGCGTCGCCGCCTTCATCGACGTCGAGCACGCCCTCGACCCGGGCTACGCCCGCGCCTGCGGCGTCAACGTCGACGAGCTGCTCGTCAGCCAGCCGGACACCGGCGAGCAGGCGCTCGAGATCACCGAGACCCTCATCCGCTCGGGCGGGATCGACGTCGTCGTCGTCGACTCGGTCGCGGCGCTCGTGCCGCGGGCCGAGATCGAGGGCGAGATGGGCGACTCGTTCGTCGGCATCCAGGCGCGTCTCATGAGCCAGGCGCTGCGCAAGCTGACCGGCGCCGTCAGCCGCTCCAACACGTCGCTCGTCTTCACGAACCAGCTCCGCGAGAAGATCGGGGTCATGTTCGGCAACCCCGAGACGACACCGGGCGGCCGGGCGCTCAAGTTCTACGCCTCCGTCCGCCTCGACATCCGCCGCATCGAGACGATCAAGACCGGCACCGACGCCGTCGGCAACCGCGTGCGGGTCAAGGTCGTCAAGAACAAGGTCGCGCCGCCGTTCCGCGTCGCCGAGTTCGACGTCATGTACGGCGAGGGGATCAGCCGCGAGGGCGGCCTCCTCGACGTCGGCGTGGCGATGGACGTCGTCAGCAAGACCGGTGCCTGGTTCACCTTCGGCGAGACGCGGCTCGGCCAGGGCCGCGAGGCGGCGAAGGAGTTCCTCCGCGAGAACCCGCCGATCGCCGCCGAGATCGAGGGGCGCATCCGCGCCGGCATGTCGACCGCCGAGATCCCGGTCGAGGGGATCGAAGAGGCGGAGTAGGCCCGCCGGCCGCCGGGCATGGCCGGCCGTCCCGCGCTCCCGCGAGACGCCCGCCGAGGGGCGCGCCCGGCGCGCCGCCGTCGACGACCCCGCGGTCGTCCTCGAGGCGGCCGCCCGGTTCCTCGAGGCGCGGCCGCGCTCCGTGCCGGAGGTCCGGCGGCGCCTCGGCGACGCCGGCTACCGGGCGGACCTCGTCGATGGCGCGATCGAGCGCCTCGTGGCCCTCGGCTACCTCGACGACGAGGCGTTCGCCCGGGCCTGGGTCGAGTCGCGCGACCGGGCCCACCCGCGCGGCGAGCGCGCGCTGCGCGACGAGCTGCGGCGCAAGGGCGTGGCCGCCGAGGACGTCGAGGCGGCGCTGGCGGCCCGCGAGGCGACCGCGGCCGGCACCGACGAGGACGACGCGGCCCTCGAGCCCGGCTCGGGCGAGCGCGCGGGTTCGGCCGCCTCCGACGCCGACGCCGCCGCCCGGCTGCTGGCGCGCCGGGGCGGGCCGCTCCTCCGGGAGCAGGACCCGCGGAGGCGCCGTGCGAAGGCGTACGCCCTGCTCGCCCGCAACGGCTTCGACCCGGATGTCTGCCGCGAGTCGGTCGCCACATGGCTGCGTGACGGACGCGCCGGACCCCGGCGAGTAGGCGTGCTCGCCGGGCGCCGGCGCCGCACAGTGGGCCGGCGTTTGACCCTCCCGGCGCCCGGCCGTACCCTGTGCGCAACCCGGCGCGCCTGCGCGACCGGACGTTCTGCACCTACCATCCGGCGAGCCCACGCCGACCCGGCTCCGGCAAGCGAGGCGCCGTAGCTGACCGGTGATCGCCGACCCCGCGACAGACCCGCGGCCGCGCCCCGGCCGCACGGGAGGCGAGAGCACACCATGGACAACCCCATCGTCGTCGCGGTCGCCGTCATCGCGGCCGTGGCGATCGGCCTTGCCGTGGGCTTCCTGGCCCGCGGCCTCTGGGCCAGCCAGTCGATGCGCACGTCGCAGGAGAAGGCCGCCCGGATCGTCGCCGAGGCCCGGACCCAGCAGAAGGAGCTGATCCTCGAGGCGAAGGACGAGAAGCTCCGGCTCCAGCGGGAAGCGGAGGACGAGGCTCGGGCGAAGCGCGCGGAGCTCTCGGCCCTCGAGCGCCGGCTCCTGACCCGCGACGAGCAGCTCGACCAGCGCACCGACATGCTCGAGCAGCGCGACCGGAAGCTCCTCGAGAAGGAGCGGGAGATGGACCGGACCCGGGAGGAGCTCGCCCAGGCCCGTTCCGAGCAGGTGACGGTCCTCGAGCGGATCTCCGGGCATGACGGCCGACGAGGCGAAGGCGCAGATCCTCGAGGCGGTCCGCGACGAAGCCGAGAACGACGCCGTTCGGCTCGCCCGCGCGATCGAGCGCAAGGCCCGCGACGAGGCGCAGGAGAAGGCCCGCGAGGTGATCGTGACGGCGATCCAGCGCGTGGCCGCCGACCACACCGCCGAGCACACGGTCTCCGTCGTCCACCTTCCGTCCGACGAGATGAAGGGCCGCATCATCGGCCGCGAGGGCCGCAACATCCGGGCCCTCGAGCAGGCGACCGGGATCGACCTCATCATCGACGACACGCCCGAGACGGTGGTCCTGTCGGGCTTCGACCCGGTCCGCCGCGAGGTCGCCAGGCTCGCCCTCACGAAGCTCATGGCCGACGGCCGGATCCACCCTGGCCGGATCGAGGAGGTCGTCGCCAAGTCCCGCGCAGAGGTCGATCTCGTGATCCGCCAGGCGGGCGAGACGGCCGCCTACGACGCCGGCGTCCCCGGCCTGCCGACCGAGATCCTGCGCCTGCTCGGCCGCCTCAAGTACCGCACGAGCTACGGCCAGAACGTCCTCAACCACTCGCCTCGAGACGAGCCGCATCGCGGCCGTCATGGCCGCCGAGCTCGGTGCCGACGTCCAGGCCTGCAAGACCGGCGGCCTCCTCCACGACATCGGCAAGGCGATCGACCACGAGGTCGAGGGCGGGCATGCCGGCGATCGGCGCCCAGATCGCGCAGCGGCACAGCCTCTCGTTCAAGGTCGTGAACGCCATCGCCGCCCACCACCAGGAGGTCGAGTACGCCTGCCTGGAGGCTCCGATCGTGCAGGCCGCCGACGCCGTCAGCGCCTCCCGCCCGGGCGCCCGTGGCGAGTCGGTTGAGATGTACGTGAAGCGCCTCGAGGACCTCCAGGCGATCGCGAGCTCGTTCCCGGGCGTCGACCGGACGTTCGCCGTCCAGGCCGGCCGCGAGGTGCGCATCCTCGTCCGGCCCGAGGAGATCGACGACCTGACGGCGACGCGGCTCGCCCGCGACATCGTGCGCAAGATCGAGGAGTCGCTCACGTACCCCGGCCAGATCAAGGTCACGGTCATCCGCGAGACGCGGGCGGTCGAGTACGCGAAGTGAGTGACGGCGCGCCGCAGTCGATCGCGGCGCGCCGGACCTGAGCGGGGCGCGGCGCGCGGGCCGCGCCCGTGGCCGTCAGCCGGCCGGCCGCTTGCGGCGGATCTCGCCCGAGTGCCGGAACAGCACCCAGTGCAGCAGCGCGAAGTAGAGCAGCAGCAGGATCGTTCCGATCGCTCCGATGGTGATCACCGTCTTGATCGTGCCCGCGGCGTCGGAGATCCGCCCGCCCAGCGCCGAGACCCGGTCCTGGACGTCCCCGATCTTGGCCTGGATCTCGTCGATCCTGGCGTCGACCTCTGCGGCCTTCTCCGCGACCGCCGCCGCCGCCGTCCGGATCGGGCCCTGGCCCGGGTCGATCGTGAGGAGCCCGGACACGTTCGCGTCGAACTCACCCAGGCGCGCGTCCAACGCCGCAAGTGCGTCGGTGGGACCCTGCGGGATCGAGATCGCGGGCACGAGGCGGTCGAGCGTCTCCAGTCGGTCGCCCACGGAAACGAGCGCCTCCCGCACGGCGGTGTAGTTGGAGCGCAGGGTCTCGTACCGCTCGGACACGCCTGCGAGCCCGGTGCGGAGCCCGTCGGTCAGGCCCGGCACGGGGTTCGGGGCCGTCGCGATCCCGGCCGCGATGTCGGCGACCGTGCTCACGCGTCCCGAGATCTCGCCGACCTTGGCCGATGCCTGTCCGAGCAGCGGCTCGACCTTCGCAACCTGGACGACGGCAGCCGCGGCAACGTCGTCCACCGTGCCGACCGCCCATCCGCGCGCGAGCACCACGCCCAGGGCCAGCACGAGGCAGGCGACGAGCCCGACCACGCCGACGACCTGGCCGATCGTGCCGAACACGCGGTCACGCTTCCTCGCCCGGGGCGGCGGCGCTGCCAGCGGGGCCACGTCGGGTGCCGGAGTCGCCTCCGGGGGCGGGGCCGCCTGCGTGGCGGGCGGCAGCACGGCGGCGGTGAGGGTCGTCTCGGTCGAGGGCGTCTCCGCCGTCGGCGGCTGCAGCTCCACGTCGTCCGTCTGCGGCACATCCGGCTGCGGAACGTCGTCCGGCTGCGGCACGTCGTCCGCCTGCGGCACATCCGGCTGCGGAACGTCGTCCGGCTGCGGAGTCTCGGTCGTCATCGTGTCTCCTTGGGTGGAGTGCCGCCCCTCACCGGACCGCGGGGCCGTCCGTGTTGCGTGCGTGGTCATGGCCGCCCGTCACGACTAGCGTAACGATCACCGGCGCCGCCAGCATCGACGCGGGGCGCGGACATGGCATCCGCCGAAGTGGGTGACGGCCGCCTGCCCCGGCCGCCCGCGACCCGGGCATGCGCCCAGTGTGACCGGAACGACGCGGTCACAGAGCGCGCGCGAGCAGCCTCGCCGGCGATCGCCGCCGGCCCGAGCGTCGCGTTGCCGCGAGGCGCGCCTAGTAGGTGACGAGGGGCTTGACCGGATCGGGCGTGAGGCGCACCGTGCCGGGCGTCGCAGGTCGCCGGACCCGAGGGTCGCAGGCTCACGGATAGCCGGGGCGCCGCCGTCCGCCAAGAGCCGTCCGTCACACGCAGATCCGGACGACCGACACGGCCCGTGCGCGGAATGGGGTGCGGGTGATAGCCTCGGGCTCGTGGACAGTCGGAATGCTCCCGCCCCCCGCGCCCACCGGCCGTGCCGGATCCTCCTGGTCGGCGACGTCATCGGGAAGCCGGGACGGGAGGCCCTCGAGGCAATCCTGCCGCCCCTCCGTGAGGCCGCCGGGATCGACTTCGTCGTGGCCAACGGGGAGAACCTCGCCGGCGGGATGGGCCTCACCACGGGCACGGCGGCCAGCCTCTTCGCCGCCGGCGTCGACGTGATCACGTCGGGCAACCACATCTGGGACAAGCGGGAGATCTACCCCGCGCTCGAGACCGACGAACGGATCCTCCGTCCCCACAACTACGGCACGGACGGCATCCCCGGGCGCGGCTGGGGCGTCTTCGAGGCCGCGGACGGCACCGACGTCGCGGTCCTCAACTTCCAGGGCCGGACGTACATGATCCCGATCGAGAACCCGTTCACCGACGCCGACCGGCTGCTCGACGAGGGTGCCGATACGCTCCCCCCAGTCCGCGTCGTCGACTTCCACTGCGAGGTCACGAGCGAGAAGAACGCCTTCGGGATCCATCTCGACGGGCGCGTCAGCGCCGTCGTCGGGACGCACACTCACGTGCCGACGGCCGACGAGCGGATCCTGCCGAAGGGGACCGCGTACCAGAGCGACCTGGGGATGACCGGGCCGCTCCACTCGGTCATCGGGTTCGACCCCGCCACCGTCCTCCCGCGCTTCATGAACGGCCTGCCCACCCGGTTCGAGGTCGGCGGCTGGCCGGTCGTCTTCAACGCCCTCCGGGTGGACGTCGACCCGGCAACCGGGCGGGCCGTCGCGATCGAACGCCTGCGGCAGGTCCTGGAGCACGCCTGATGCCCCGCGACCGGCGGGCGCCCGAGGGCGGCCGGCTCGTCCCGTCGACGCCGTCGCGGGCCGACTTCCACGCCCACACCAGCCGCTCGGACGGGCTCCTCCTGCCAGCCGAGCTGGTCGCCGCGGCCGCCGCGGCCGGCGTCCGGACGCTCGCGGTGTCGGACCACGACACCCTCGCCGGGTACCGCGAGCTCGTCGCCCCCGGGGCGGCGCCGCTGCCTCGCGGGCTGGCCGTGCTCCCGGCCGTCGAGATCAATGCCACGGCGCCGGAGATCCCGGACCTCCCGGACGACGAGCTCCACATCGTCGGCCTGGGGGTCGACCCCGACGACGACGCGCTCGAGGCGCTCCTCGACCGCCAGCGGGGTGCCCGACGCCGCCGGTTCGAGCGAATGGTGGCCCTCCTTCGCGAGACGGGGCACTCGATCGACCGGCAGGTCGCCGGCATCTCCCGGGCCGACGACGAGGCGATGGGCCGGCCCACGATCGCCCGGGCCCTCGTGGCCGCCGGGCATGCCGAGACCGTGTCCGACGCGTTCGCCCGCTGGATCGGCCCCGGCATGCCGGGTTACGTCCGCCGCGAGGGGATCGGCCCGCTCGAGGCGCTGGCAGCGATCCGTGACGCGGGCGGCCTCCCCGTGCTGGCCCACTTCGCGGCGGCGCCACGACGGCCGGCTCTCATCGCCGAGCTGATCGCCGCCGGCCTCGGCGGGATCGAGGTCCACCACCGGAGCTTCGACGCGGCGACGGTGGCGGCGATGGCCGAGGTCGCCGCGGCCCACCGGCTCGTGCCCTCGGGTGGCACGGACTTCCACGGCGACGACGGCACGTACGCGGAGGCAATCGGGGAGACATGGGTCCCCGACGAGATCGCGGCCGGTGTGCTGGCAGCGCTCGCCGGCGCCCCCGCGGGAGCGGTCGGGTGACCGCGCGCGAGCTGCCGGTCCTCGACGTCGTGCCGTCGGCGCCGTCGAAGGGGCCTCGGCCGGCGACCGCGCCGACCGACGACCGCGTTGCCGAGTACCGGCCCGAGGACGGAGCCCTGCCGCGCTTCTGGGTCTGGACGCTCGGCTGCCAGATGAACAGGAGCGACTCCGAGGAGATGGCGGGGCGGCTTCTCGCCGCCGGCTGCGCCGAGGCGGAGTCGATGGAGTCGGCCGAGCTCGTCGTCATCAACACCTGCGCGATCCGCGAGGCGCGCCGAGGCGAAGGTGATCGGCCGCCAGGGCGTCCTTCGGCGCGCTCAAGGCCGCCCGGCCGGGGATGCGCGTCGTGCTGACCGGCTGCGCGGTCCGCGAGCGCGACCGCGGCGGCCTCGCGCGGCGGTTCCCCGCCGTCGACCTCTTCCTGCGGCCGGACGAGGAGCCGGAGCTCGTCGAGCGGCTCGGCCTCGCCTCGGCCCAGGCGCCGGTCGGGCGGCGCGTCGGCGGCGACGGCGGCCACGACCCTCGTGAAGGGCGTCCCCGTCTCGGCGGCCGACCACCTCGCGGGTTCCCGCGCCGCAGCCGTCGCGGACGCGCTCGTGCGCCGCACGCTCGGCGTCACCGCCTGGCTGCCGATCATCTACGGCTGCGACAAGACCTGCACGTACTGCATCGTCCCGTTCAGCCGCGGTCCCGAGCGGAGCCGGCCCTTCGACGAGATCCTCGACGAGGCGCGGGCCATCGCCGCGGCCGGCTACCGCGAGGTCACGCTCCTCGGCCAGAACGTCAACAGCTACGGCCACGACCTGCCGCCCGAGGCGCGCTTCGCCCACGTCGGCGAGGAGCGCCGGGCCGGCCGCCGGCTCGAGCGGGCCGGGCGCCCCGACCTCGCGGAGCTCATCCGGGCGATCGACGCGATCCGCGACGACGACGGGCGGCCCGCGATCCCGCGCCTGCGGTTCGTGACCTCGCATCCGTGGGACCTCTCGGACCGGCTCGATCGAGGCGATGGCCGCTGCCCGTCGGTCTGCGAGGCGCTCCATCTCCCGGTCCAGTCCGGCGACGACGCCGTGCTCCGCCGCATGGGCCGCCAGTACACGGTCGAGCACTACGCGGAGCGGCTGGCCCGCATCCGCGAGGCCGTGCCGGGGATCGCGATCAGCACCGACGTCATCGTCGGATTCTGCGGCGAGACCGACGCCCAGTACGAGGCGACGCTCGACCTCCTGCGAGACGGTCCGCTACGACCAGGTCTTCGCGGCGGCCTACTCGCCGCGCCCCGGGACGCCGGCCACGCGACTCCCGGACGACGTGCCGCCGACCGTGAAGCGCGAGCGGCTCAACCAGCTGCTCGCCGTGCAGGAGGGGATCGGGCTCGAGCGCAACCGCGAGCGGATCGGCAGCGTCGCCGCCGTCCTCGTCGACGCCATCGCCCGGCCGCGGGCCCACGACCACGAGGACGACGCACCGGACGACCGTGCCGCCGGCCCGGCGACGCTCGCCGGCGACGACCCGTTCGCGGCGCCGCTCCCGGTCGGCCACGTCCGGCTGTTCGGGCGCTCGCGGGAGAACAAGCTCGTCCACGTCCCGGGACCGCCCGAGCTCGTGGGCCGGATCGTCGACGTGCGCGTCGTCGAGGCCGGGCCGTACAGCCTCCGCGGCGTCCTGGCGTAGCGGGGAGGGGACCGCCACGACCGCGGCAGCCACCCCTCCGGAGCGGGCGCCACCCGCGGCGCGGCGTCGCGCGATGCCCTGCCGCTGCCGCCGCTCGTCGTCGTCGGCGGACCGACCGCGACCGGCAAGACCGCGCTCGGCATCGAGCTGGCCCTCGCCATCGGGGCGACGGGGCGGCCCGCCGAGGTCGATCTCGGCCGACTCGCGCCAGGTGTACCGCGGCATGGACGTCGGCACGGCGAAGCCCACGATGGCGGAGCGGCGCGGGCGTCCTGCACCACGGCCTCGACCTCGTCGAGCCCGACGCCGCCTTCTCCGTCGCCGACTTCGCGGCGCACGTGGAGCCCGTCCTCGCCGATCTCGCCGCGCGCGGGGGCGTCGGCCTCCTCGTCGGCGGGACCGGCCTCTGGATCCGTGCCGTCGCCCGCGGCCTGGCGCTCGGCGCGCTGCCGTTCGACCCGGTCGTGCGCGCGCGGCCTCGAGGCGGATCTCGCCCGCGACGGGCTGCCGTCGCTCGTCGCCCGGCTCCGGGTCGCGGCGCCGGCGCTCGCCGCGTCCGTCGACCTCGCAACCCGCGGCGCGTCGTCCGGGCCCTCGAGATCGCCGACGCTCGCCGGCGACGCGCCGCGGCCGGCTCCGCGCGGCTACCCCGGGCCGCTGCTGTGGATCGGCGTCGACGTGGCCGACCACGCGGCCCACCGGCGCGTGGATCGCGCGCCGGGCCGCGGCCCAGCTCGACGGCGGGCTCCTGGACGAGGCCGCCGCCCTGCGCGAGCGGTTCGATCCGTCCCTCCCGGCCTTCTCGGCGATCGGCTACCGCGAGGCCTGGGATCTCCTCGACGGGCGCCTCGACCGCGCGGGCGACCT
The DNA here is from genome assembly GCA_963736545.1 of uncultured Chloroflexia bacterium. Taxonomy (GTDB): domain Bacteria; phylum Chloroflexota; class Limnocylindria; order Limnocylindrales; family CSP1-4; genus CTSoil-043. The sequence continues at coordinate 517,502 of CAVTPA010000001.1, read as the reverse complement.
GGAGGTGAACGTCCGGCGCAACGTCGCCTTCGCCCGCCGGCAGCGGACCTGGTTCCGCCGCGAGACGGTGGACGTCGCCGCTCGACGCCGCGGACCCCTCCGCCGGCGAGCGGGCCCGGGCGGCCGTCGCGGCGTTCCTCGGCGCTCCAGCCTGAGCCGTCCCCCGACGATCGCCCCCCGGCAAGGGGCGCTATCCTCCGCCGCATGCCCCGCTCCACCACGATCGACCTCGCCCCGCCCGTCGAGAAGGCGTTCCTCGTCGCCGTCGACACCGGCGACGACCCCGGCTGGACCGCCGAGGACACCCTGGCCGAGCTCGCCGCCCTCGCCGACACGGCCGGCGCCGAGGTCGTCGGCGCCGAGTGGCAGAACCGCCGCCACGTCGACCCGAACTGGTACGTCGGCAAGGGCAAGGCCGAGGAGCTGCTGTCCGCCAAGGCGCGAGACCGGCTTCGACGCTCCTCATCGCCGACGACGAGCTGTCGCCCGGGCCAGCAGCGCGCCCTCGAGGAGCTGCTCAAGGTCAAGGTCATCGACCGCAGCCGCCTGATCCTCGACATCTTCGCCCTGCACGCGCGGACCCACGAGGGCCGCCTCCAGGTCGAGCTCGCCCAGCTCGAGTACCAGCTGCCGCGCCTGACCCGGCTGTGGACGCACCTGTCGCGCACCGGCGGCGGGATCGGCACGCGGGGTCCCGGCGAGACCCAGCTCGAGACCGACCGGCGGATCATCCGCGAGCGGATCAAGAAGATGAAGGAGCGCGTCGAGGACGTCCGGCAGCAGCGCGAGACGGCCGCGCGCGGCCGCGACCGGCGCCTCATGCCGACCGTCGTCATCGTCGGCTACACGAACGCCGGCAAGTCGACGCTGCTCAACGCCCTCGTCGGCAGCGAGGTGGCGCGGGCCGAGGACAAGCTCTTCGCGACGCTCGACCCGACGAGCCGCCAGGTGAAGCTCGGCGACGGCCAGACGGCGATCGTCACCGACACGGTCGGCTTCATCCACAAGCTGCCGCACCAGCTCGTCGACGCCTTCCGGGCGACGCTCGAGGAGGTCAACCGGGCGGACGTCCTCGTCGAGATCGTCGACGCGTCCGACCGCCACTTCGCGGAGCACCGGGCGACCGTCCAGACGGTCCTCGACGAGCTCGGGGCCGGCGAGAAGCCCCGCCTCGTCGCCTTCAACAAGGCCGACCTCCTCGGCGCCGACGGCGGCGACGGGGCCCACGCCCCGATCGTCGCCGGGAGCGTCCTCGTCTCGGCCCTCACCGGCTTCGGCCTCGAGGCGCTGCGGACCGAGCTCGCGGCGCTCCTCGCCTCGCTGTGGGTGGACGTCGACGTCGCCGTCCCGTACGCCGCCGGCGAGCTGCTCGCCCGCGTCCGCGAGCGCGGCACCGTCGACCTCGAGTACGGCGAGCGGGACGTCCACGTGAAGGGGCGGCTCGCGCCGGCCCTCGCCGGCGAGCTGCGGGCCGCCGCCGCCCGGTGGGACGAGACGCTCCGCGAGACCGACGCCTCGTGACCTGTCGGCCGGACGGCCTCGACCTCGCGCTGCCCGGCCGCTTCGAGCCCTTGCGGATCGCCCAGCCGGTCGTCGTCGCCAAGCGCAAGCACGGCGACCGGATCGACCGCTGGCGCTGGGCCGGGGAGCTGATCGGGACGGCCGGCCGCAGCTGGAAGGTCGTCCGCCACTACCGTGACCGCGACGTCCGCGCGGGCGCGGACGACGTCGAGGACCCACCCGACTCGGCGGTCACGCTCCGGTGGCTGGGGACACGGGCGCCGGCGACCGTCGTGGTGAAGCTCGATGACGCGGGTTCGATCGTCGAGGTGAAGGTCGACGCGGCGCTTCCCGTGCGCATGCGCGGGAGCCGGCTGCTCTTCGTCGACCTCGACGTCGACGTCGTGCGGGACGCAGCCGGGGACGTGATCGTGCGCGACTGGGACGTCTTCGAGACGCGCACGGCCGACTTCGGGTACACGGCGGCGACGCGGGCCGTCGCCGTGGCGGGGGAGGCCTTCGGACTCGGGCTCCTCGCGGCGTGGGAGCCGACGCTCGAGGCGGACGTGGCGGCGATCCTCCGCGCAAGCCGGACGGCGGTCCCGCCCGCGTGACCGGGCGCGACGCCTGGCTGCGGCGGGCGGGTCGGCTCGCGGGCGGGGGAGGGGAGACCGTCCTCTGGTCGGTCGCGGAGGGCCGGCGCGGCCGCCGCTGGCGATCCCTCCGCCGCGACGCCGAGGGGGCGGTGCTGACAGACCTGCTCCTCGAGGTCGATCCAGCAGGTCGCTGGACGCGCCTCGAGCTCGCGACGGCCCTCGGGATCCTCACGCTCCATCCCGAGCCGGACGGGCGGTCGGTCCACGGCAACGTCGTGACCGATCGGGGAGTGGTGCCGCTCGCGTTCCCCTGGTCGGCTGATCATCGGCTGCTGCTGCCCGAGGAGCCGATCGCCGCGACCGCGCTCGGTTGGGATCCGGCCGAGCCGGTCCCCGGGCCGGGCCTCGTCGTCGACGGACGCCTGGCTCCGTCGGCGACGGAGGCGACGACGCCCCCGCGCCGCCCGCCCGGCGACCTGCCGGGCCCGTCCTGGCCGCTCGAGGTCGACGACGCCGGCGGGTGACGCGCCGAGGAGGCCGTCGGCTCTCGTGCCCGGAACAGGGGGTGGGCGACGGACCGGCCCCAGCCCGTGCCGTCGCCCACCCGGGAGCGAGCGGCCGATCTACGGCTTCGCCAGGAACCAGACGCCGTTGAGGCCTTCACCGGTCGTGTCGCCAGGCGCGGCGTCGCCCTGGAAGTAGTAGAGCGGTGCGCCGCCGTACGTCACCTGGACGGTGCCGTCGGTGCGGTCCGTCGAGCCGAGCGCCCCGCTCACGCCCTCGCCGGCCGTCACGGGCGCGGCGTCAGCCTGGAGGAGCGGCGGCCATGCCGTCGCGCACTCCGCGTAGCACGTCGAGGTCGACCCGTCGTCGTTGGTGAAGATGTAGAGCGCGAGGCCGTCGCGCCCCGTCAGGTACTCGCCGGCAGTTGCGTCCGTGGCGATGCCGAGGGTGACGCCGCCCGCCGCGTCGGTCGGGGCGGGCGTCCCGGGATCCGCCGTTGGGGCCGGGCTGGGGCTGGCTCCACCTCCGCAGGCGGCAACGGCGACGGCCGCGACGAAGGCGAGGATGGCGAGGCGCGAGACTGCACGCTGCATGGCTTGCGGGTCCTCCACTGCCGGCCTGCGCGGCCCCCGCCGCGCCCTGCCGGTGCGGGAGGTACGTCGGATCTGCCCGGCCGGATCTCGCCGCCGTCGACAGCGAGTGCTATCATCGCTATCAGAGGTGTCGCAGTGAGCCAGTTGATCGTGCGCAATGTCGGGCAAGAGATCGTCGGGGCGCTCAAGCGGCGCGCGGTTCGGCACGGCCGCTCGGCCGAAGCCGAGCACCGCGAGATCCTGCGGGCAGCCCTCCGGGAGGATCTCGAGCGCGGGTCCTTCAAGGCCGCGCTCGCTTCGATGCCCGACGTCGGCGCCGACGAGGACTTCGAGTTCGAGCGCGACCTGCCTCGACTGTCCCTGTGAGCTGGCTGGTCGACACCAACGTCCTCTCGGAGCTCCGGAAGGGCGCTCGGGCGCACCCCGGGATCCGGGCCTGGTTCGCCGACGCCCAGGAGGCCGAGCTGTTCACCAGCGTCCTGGTTCTCGGCGAGATACGGCGGGCGATCGAGTCGATCCGGCGCCGCGATGCGCCGTCCGCCCTCGCGCTCGAACTGTGGCTGGACCGGTTGGCGGGCGACTTCGCCGAGCGGGCGCTTCCCGTCGACGCGCGCGTGGCCGACCGCTGGGGCAGCCTGAACGTCCCGGATCCGATCCCCACCGTGGATGGCCTCCTGGCGGCCACCGCGCTCGAGCACAACCTTGTCCTCGTCACGCGGAATGTCCGCAGTGTCGAGCGCACCGGTGTCCGCGTCCTGGATCCGACGGCCATTCGCTGACCACGTCGCTGCGCGGCCTCGGCGCCGTTCTCTCTCTTCGTCCACGGACGACCGAGGGGGGCGCTTCCTGCCCTGTTGCTCTACTTCCGATAATACAAGTTATGTCTCTCCGCCGGTACGCCCTTGTCCGGAGAGGACGCCGGTGGGGCACGCGCTGCTCGCCCTCTCCCGCGAAGAGGCAGAACAGGATCCGGTTCAGGAAGTGGGCGACCGCCTCCGGGTCGTGGCCGCGGCCGCGGAGGCTCTGGGCGATCTCCGCGAAGTGGCGCGCGGCCTGCTCGGTGATTTCGGCCCTCGGAACTGCGGGCGGAAGCTCACGGGCGAGGTGAAGACGTCGCGGATGGCCTGCAGGGCGTCTGAGGGGTCGTCGCCGAGCCAGATCGTCGAGGGTGATCACCTTCACCACCGGGCTCAGGCCCGTGAAGTTGCCTTGCCATGGATCTCGATCCGCTCGAGGTTCGGCCTCGTGGGGTGTCGGCTCGCCGAGCATCCGGCACAGGTCGATGAAGTGCTCCTGGGAGGCGGCCTTCTCCGCTGGTGGTCACGCCGCGCCACTTCGCCGCGAACGTGCCCGGCGCCAGGGTGGGCGCCGTCATCGCGCGCTCCCCTCCCCCATTGCTCCCCGGCGGCTTATGGCCGCGAATGTACGCATCGCTGCGCGCGCCGCGGGTGGTCGCGGTGAGTAGCAGGTAAGGAGCCCTCGCGAGAATGCTGTCGGCCCGCCGGTCTTGGGTGAGGCACGCCGCATGCCCGTCGTCCACCGGTTCGGGCCGTACCGGTTCTACTTCTACTCGCATGAGAACCAGCAGACCGGTGAGCCGCCGCATATCCACGTCGTCTCCGCCCACGGATCGGCGTCGTTCTGGCTCGCGCCGGTATCGCTGCGGGAAGCGTGGGGCTACACTCCGCGCGAGGTCGAGCGGATCGGCCGCCTGGTCGTTGCGCACCGCGAGGAGATCCTGAGGCGTTGGCATGAGTTCTTCGACGCGTAGCCCGTCGCTCGTGCGTCCGCGCGCGATCGCCGCGCGTGTCGAGCGAGCACGTCTGTGGGTGTCGCTCGAGGACGGCCGCGAGATCGGCGTGCCTGTCGAATGGTTCGCCTGGCTCGCGGCCGGGACGGACGCCCAGCAGCGCGACCTCCGCCTCGTCGAGGGGGGCGCCGGCATCTGGTGGGAGCAGCTCGAGGACGGCGTTTCGGTCCCCGGCCTCCTCGGCCTTCAGGAGTGGCCGTAGGCAGCGGTGCGTGGCCGCGGGCCGCATTCGCTCGAGCGCAAGACCCGGCTCCTGATGCGCGGAGGGCGTAGCCGGCGGCCATCTGCCCGTGGCGTGGGCGTGGCTCCGAGAGCTCAGTAGTCGAGGATCATCGGCTGGGACCGTTCCCGGGCCGTTCGCGCCAACGTCAGGAAGACGGCGAGCCCGAAGCGCGCAAGGGCGTCGAACGCCCCGTCCTCGGGCGGCCCTCCATGGCGGGCAGTGTCGAGAGCGGCCCCGTCCATGCGGACGGTCTGCTCATTGACGTGCTCGAGCTCCGCGGCGAGGGCGTCGATCGAGCCGATGGTGAGGTCGTTGCCGGTCGGACCCTGCGCGCGGAGGAGACCGTCCAGCGGGACGGGCAGCCAGAGTTCGGGCGTCTGGATACTCGGGTACCGCGGCGGCGCGCTGGGCTCGGGCGGCCGCCGCCCGAGGAGCCTGCCGAGGCGGGATTGGCTGCGTCCCGCGTAGACCTCCCCGAAGCGGCGCTCGAGGGGCTCCTTCTCGAGGAGCGCCCCCAGGGTGTCCTTGGTGATCCGCGCCGGCGTCGGAAGATCGGGGAACTCGTCGTGGAGGGCGAGGTATCGGACCGCGTGGTAGCCGTCCCAGTCTGGCTTGTCGGTCTCGTACTCGCCGAAGGTCGACTCGTCCCAGCGCATCGGCACGGCGATCGCGTCACCCAGTGCCTTCCGCCAGGTCGCAACGCGCTGGAGCACCTCCTCGGGGTCCGGCTTCGCCCATCCGGGTGGCCGAGCGATGCGCACCTCCAGCCCCTGCTCGCGACCTGCTCGCTGCACCACCGTCTCCCACTCGAAGGAGTAGTAGCGGGCAAGCGGACCGACGTAGACATCGAGACCCATGGTGTTCCTCGTCTTCAGCTGGGCTCGAAGATGACGACGATGGCGGGATTCTGCCTCATCACGGTGGAGCGGGGCGTGTCCCGCGCCACGGCTCGTCGGCTGCTCAGCGTTGGAACAGGGAGCAGATCGCCGGGTCGGCGCAGTGGACGGGGACCCCGCCGACGATGGTGGCGATGACCGTCATGGCCCGGATCTCGTCGGGCGTGGCAGCCGTGACATCGCCGCTGAGGATCGTGACGTCGCCCAGCGTGCCCGGTGCCAGGTGCCCTCGCCGGGCGTCGTCGCCCAGGGCGTAGGCGGCATCGAGGGTGACCGCCCGCAGGCCCTGCTCGGCGGTCAGCAGCTGGCCGGCGAGGAAGGGCGGCGTTTCGCCGGTCGTGCGAGCCCGCCCGTCCATCCCGCCGGCGATCTGGTCCACGGGGCGGCCCATGTCATCGGTCAGCTCGAAATCCGGGAAGGTCCACGGCGCGTCGGACGCCGAGGCAACGTGCAACCCGGCGTCGACGAAGTCCCGCCAGCGGGTGAGCCAGTCCGTCGCGGCTCCCGGGTCATCCGGGTCGTCCGGTTCGTACAGGGCCAGGAAGTCGTCGTCCTGCACCCAGTCGGCGGCGCCGTCGAGGTGGATCACCGTGGCGATGTCGATGGCGGCCAGGCGGGCCAGCTGGTCGTCCGTCACCTGGATGGCGTGCTCGATCCGGTGATGGAGCGGGTTCGGCCCGGCCGGGCCGAGCGCCGCCTCGAAGGCGTCGAGGACCAGATCCTGCGCCGCGGAGCCGATGGCGTGGACCGACACCTGCCAGCCGGCCCCGTTCGCGCGACCGATCGTGGCGGTGAGGTCCGCCGGCTCCCAGAGCACGTTCGTGCCCCAGCCGTTGTCGAGGTGGATCTTCAGGCCCTGGACGCGGAGGCGGTCGCTGACCGGGCCCGGCTCGCGCGACGCGTACCAGTCGCCGAGGAAGTCGGTGCCGAAGTTCAGGGCGAGGTACGCATCGACGCGGAGCGGCAGCGCGTCCTGTTCGGCGAGGCCCGTGAGCTCGTCGAGGCGCTCCGGGTTGACCCACTGCTCGGAGATCGACGTCCAGCCGCGGGTGGCGGCGGCGGCAATGGCTTCGGCAGCCGTGTCGACGCCGTAGTAGTCGCGATCACCGATCCAGTGGGCGTGGGCGTCGATGAAGCCCGGGTACGCCACGTGCTGCCCGATGTCGATGACGGGAACCCCGTCACCGGCGAGCGCCAGCACCTCGTCCCGGGCGCCGACCGCCGTCACCGTACCGTCCTCGATGAGCATGGCCCCTGCGACGGGTGGATCGTCCATCGTCAGGATCCGGCCGACGATGACGACGCCGCCGCCCTCGGGCGCGCCGACGCTCGCAGGCGCGGTCTCTTGGTTCAGCGTCTCGAGGAGCGTGCCCTCGACGAGGGCGAGATCGGCAGCGCTGAGGTACTCGACGTTCGGCGGGCCCTCGACCGGGCGCGTGAAGCCGACCTCGGGACCTTCCGCCTGTTCGACCTCCACCCGGGCGGCGCTGAACGAACCGAGCGGGTGGCCGGCGGCCAGCGCCGCGGCGAGCGGATCCCACAGGAAGTAGGTGCCGTCGGTCATGAACGGGTTCGCCGCGAAGAGTTCCGCGAGCACCAGCGCCCCCGGACCGGTCGCCTCGTCCGCGACGCGCTGCGCGTACTCCTGCGTGACGGGCGCCTGGCTCGTGCCGTCGAGGCTGACGAGGCGCACCGGGAGTCCCGAGTCGATCACCGCCTGGGCGGCGGCCGGGTCGACGTAGATATTCCACTCGGCGACCGCGTTGTCGGGCGGCCCCCCGAACCGGACGTTGCCGGGCACGAACAGGGCTCCGCCCATCGCGTGGACGGACTCCAGCCGGTCGGCGAGGTCCGGATGGCGCGTGAGCGCACCCGCCAGGTTGGTCATCGGGCCGAGGGTCAGGACACGCAGTCCGTCCGCCCCTTCGCTGGCCTCGACGATGAGCTCGACTGCGTCCCCGGCGAACGGCTGGCGCGACGTCGCCGGCAGGTCGAGCCCGGAGCCGCCATCGACGCGCTCGCGCCAGGCATCCGGGAAGGCGCGATCGCCGGCGATCGGCGTCTCGCGCCCACACGCGACGTCGATCGGGGGAGCATCCAGCCGCTCGAGGAGTCGCAGAACGACGTCCACGCCCGCGCCACAGTGCGCCTCACCCGTTCCCGACACGGCGATGGCCCTGATCTCGACGCTCGGCGAACCGAGGAGGAAGGCGATCGCGACGAGATCATCGGCTGCGACATCCGTGTCGATGAGCAGGGGCAGCGCACGTCCAGCGGGAGAGCCGGTGGGTGCCGGGGACGCGGGAGCGCTTGGGCCGCCCGGAGCGCACGCGGCGATCGCGGCGATCGCGGCCAGGGCGAGGGCCGTGAGCAGGAGCCCCGGGCGAGGAGCGGTCATGACGTTCCGCCTCCAGCGTTGGGACGCGGGCGACCCGCTCGGGCCGCCCGCGTCTGGATCAGGAGCTGTGGCCGGATGCAGGCGCTCCGGCGTTCGTGATAGTCGATGGGTGAACCGTCAGGGCGCCGCGGACGGCACCTACTCGACGGCATCCTCGGGCCGAAGCTGGACGGCTGCAAGGACCTCCTGGAACCAGGCCTGGTCGTACGTGGCGCCGACCGCTGGATCATCGCCCGAGACGTACAGCATGATCAGGTACCCCCGGTCGCCGGCCGAGACAGCCACGGCCGATGGCGCACACTCCCTTCCCTGGACGCCATCGATCTCGACCACGGTGTCTTCGAGCGGCGACTCACAGAAGTCCGCGGAGACGAGCTCCGCGAGAGCGTCGTCGACCCACTGCTCTCCGCCCTTGCCGGCCAGCGGCTGCGAGGCAGCCACGATCCAGAGGCCTTCCTGCAGCGTCGGGTGGTAGATGACATCGCCGGCAGTCGCAGTGAAGTCGGGGATGCCCGACGTCCAGGGCTCGGTCGCCGGTCGCGTCACCCAGCCGGCCGGGTACGAGATCGAGACACCATGGCGCTCGGAGGCAAACGTCTCGGTCAACGCAGGAGGCAAGGCATCCTCGGGCCTCAGCTGGACCGTCGCAAGAACCTCCTCGAACCAGGCTCGGTCGTACGTGTCGCCGATCGAGGGATCATCGCCAGAGGTGTACAGCCTGATCGCGTACCCTCGATCGCCAGACGAGACAGCCACGACGTTCTCACCGCACCATCGTCCCTGGAAGCCATCGATCGCGATGGAGTCGCCCGGCGGCCCACACTCGTCCATCGAGCCGAGCTCCGCCAGCAGGTCGTCCACCCACTGCTCCCCGTCTTTGCCGGCCTGCGGCTGCGAGGCAACCATGAGCCAGAGGTTCGACTGGTGGGTCGGGTGATAGATGACATCGCCGCCGGCCGTGACGAAGTCGGGAATGCCAGACGTCCAGGGCTCGGTCGCGGGTCGCGTCACCCAGTCAGCCGGGTACGAGATCGAGAGACCATGGCGCTCCGAGGTGAACGTCTTGGTCAGTGCCGGAGGTTCAGCAGGCGAAGCGCTCGGGGAGGCACTCGCGGACGGCGACGCCGTGGGCGACGGCTCGGCCGTCGGGCCTGAACCGACGCCACCCGGCGCGGGTGGGCCGAGGAACCGGGTGCCGATGACGAGGGCGCCGACCACGACGGCGGCGCCGAGGCCGATGGGAACGAGCTTGTTCATGATGCTGGGCATCCTCCACGGGCCGATGACGGCCCGCTGTCGTCGGTGTTCGATGTCGGCTCGGACCGCGTCGTAGACCTGGTCATGCAGCTCGTCTGCGCCTTCGTGCAGGAACGCGTGGATCAGGCGATCAGGGTCTCGATGGGCGGTCATGCCAGTCGCTCCTGGGATGGCGCGGCGGCCCGGGAGTCAGCCTCGATGCTGGCCCGGAGCGCCCGCGTGGCGTGATGCAGGCGGGACTTCGCAGTCCCGAAGGGAAGTCCGGTTCGTCCAGCCACCTCGGAGATCGAGAGCCCGAGGTAGTGGTGGAAGACCAGGACGGCGCGCTGTTCGACGGTGAGCCTCCGGAAGGCCCGTTCGAGCAGGTCGCGGTCGTCGATGGTCAGGTAGTCGTCGGGGCCGTACGTGCCCGCGACGGGAAGGATCCGCAGGCCCTCGGACCAGCGCTTGCGACGCCTGGCCTCGGCGTAGCACGCGTTGGTGAGGATGCGGTGGAGCCACGGTTCGAAGCGAGTCGGATCACGCAGGGTCCGAAGCTCGATCCAGGCCGTGACCAGGGCGGCTTGGACCGCGTCCTCGGCCAGGTGGAGATCGCGGAGGATCCGCACCGCGATCGCCAGGCATCGGTCCCCGACCGAGCGCGCCAGCGCGTCGAACGCTTCCGCGTCGCCCCGCTGTGCTTGCTCGACCAGCTCGTGCTGCACCCCTCACCCCCCGTTCCGCACGAGTCGGCCCCGTCTGGACCGATCGGTGGGTAGAGCGATCGACGCAGCCTATCTGTTCAATCCCGGTCGGAGTCCTCGCGTTCCGGGCTCCAGCGCACCCGCGCCCCGGGCTCGAACGCGCGGGCGAGCGAGCCCACGAAGAAGCCGGTGCCCACTCGAGCCGCGCCGGCGCCTGCTACCGGTAGGCGTCGCGCCGGTGGGCGACGCGGACGACCAGGACGAGCAGACGTGCATCGCGGATCTCGTACAGCACGCGGCGGTCACCGATGCGCAGCCGCCAGATCCGCTCAGCCGGCTTCCCGGCAAGGAGCCAGATCGCGCCTCGCACCGGGGGTGAAGAATCTCGTACGAATGCTCGGTCATCCCGTCGGCTGCGACGATCAGAGACCCAGCTCGGACTTCACCTGCTCCCACGGGATCGGGAGGCCGTTCGCCGGGTCCGCAAGCGCATCCCGCGCGGACTGCAGGTCATGTTCGGGGTCGTCGCCGAGAACTGACCTCGCCTTGCGGCGTCGTGGGATTGGCGGCTCGGCCCGGACCGCTAGCCGCGCACGCGGGGTCGCTCCCTGCCGGGCTCGCTTGACAACACTGACATACAACCGTATGGTTGTATCCATGCAGACCGCGTTCGATCCCGATCTCGTCTTTGCGGCCCTGGCCGATGCCACCCGGCGTGACATCGTCCTGCGGGCGCTCGACGGTCGGGAGGGCGTGGCCGAGCTGGCCGGCCATTACCCGATGAGCTTCGCGGCAGTGCAGAAGCACGTCGCCGTCCTCGAGCGGGCCGGCCTGGTCACCAAGGAGCGCAGCGGCCGGCGCAAGGTCGTGCGCACCGAGATCGAGGCGCTGCGCCGCGCGCGCGGGCTCCTCGACCAGTACGAGGCGCTGTGGCGCGGCCGGATCGACCGGATGACCGACCTCATCGCCGCCAGCAGGGGGGACCCCACATGACCGTCACCGCCGTCCACAAGGACCCGGCCGCCCGGACGATGAGGCTCGTCGCCGAGTTCGACGCCTCGCCGGAACGGGTCTGGCAGCTGTGGGCCGACCCGCGCCAGCTCGAGCGCTGGTGGGGTCCGCCCACCTACCCCGCCACGTTCACCCGCCACGAGCTCGCGGCCGGGAGCCGCGTCGAGTACCACATGACCGGCCCGACCGGCGACCAGCCGCGCGGCTACTGGGACGTTGTCGAGGTCGATCCGCCGCGCCGGCTCGTCTTCGTGGACGGGTTCGCGAACGACGACGGGACCCCGAACGACGACTTCCCCCGGAGCGAGGGGCGGGTGACGATCGAGCCGATCGCGGCGGCCCGAACCCGGATGTCCATCGAGAGCCGCTTCCCGAGCCTCGAGGCCATGGAGCAGGTCCTGGCGATGGGCATGGAGGAGGGTCTCACCCAGGCCGTCGGCCAGATCGACGCCATCCTCGCGGAAGGGGCCGCGGCATGACCGCCGAGACCGCGCCCGCGACCCGCACGCTGGCCGTGCCGGGCGCCACGCTGGCCTACGACGTCCGCGGGGCCGCCTCCACCGAGCCGCCGCTGCTCCTCATCGGGTCGCCGATGGGCGCTGCGGGCTTCGCGACCCTTGCGAGCCACTTCACCGATCGGACCATCGTGACGTACGACCCGCGCGGGGTCGAGCGCAGCGTCAAGGACGATCCCACCACCGTCTCCACGCCCGAGCAGCACGCCGACGACCTGCACCGGATCATCGAGGCCGTCGGTGGCGGCCCGGTGGACCTCTTCGCGAGCAGCGGCGGCGCCGTCAACGCGCTCGCCCTCGTCGCGGCGCATCCCCGGGACGTGCGGACGCTCGTCGCGCACGAGCCGCCGCTCGCCGCGATCGTGCCCGACCGCGAGGCCGCGCTGGCCCTGTGCCGCGCGGTCGCGGATGCCTACCAGCGGGGTGGCTTCGGGGCCGGCATGGCGCGCTTCATCGGCGTCGTGGGCCACCAGGGCCCGTTCACGGCGGCGGATGCCGAGGCGGCCGCCCCCGACCCGGCGATGTTCGGGCTGCCCGCCGAGGACGACGGCAACCGGACCGACCCGCTGCTCTTCCAGAACATCCTCACGTCCACGCACTTCGAACCGGACTTCGACGCCCTGCGGGCCGCTCCGACGCGGGTCGTGATCGCCGTCGGCTCCGAGTCGGCGGGCCAGCTCGCCTTCCGCGGCGGCGTCGCTGCGGCCGAGCGGCTGGGCACCCAGGCTGTGCGCTTCCCGGGCGATCACGGCGGCTTCCTCGGCGGCGAGTACGGTCAGCGGGGCGACCCGGACGCGTTCGCCGCGAAGCTTCACGACGTCCTCGCCGGGATCTGACGGCCAACCGGCCGATGCGCATGGCGCGACGGGCGTTGAGACGCCGGGGCCACAGAACGCCGAGGTAGTGACCCCGAACCCAGCCCCTTCCCCTACGGGGCGATGTGGAAGGTCATGACGGCTTCCGTGTCTGCCGTGTAGGCGGGGCACGTCACCTGCTGGCCGTAGCTCAGGTCGACCGGAACCATCGCCTCGCCCCCTGGGCAGGTCCCCGTGATCGTCGGACCGAGGCGGAAGTACGTGAGGACCGCCACGACCGACGTTGTCGCCCTCACCCACGTGTCGCACGTCTCCGAGAGTGCGCCGTAGTTCCGGCAGGGCATCGCGTTGGTCGGGACGACATGCCATGTCGTGCCGGCCAGGGAGTAGCTGTCGGCGGTCGACTTCACGGTCAGCCTGATGAGCCGCGGCTGGCACACGAGAGAGAGCGCATTGCCCAGGTCCGCCTGAACCCATACCGTGCCCGCAAGGCCGTCGGAGGTCCTGCAGCCGATGCCGTCGAGCGTGGCCGCCCCGGGATCGCCCTTGGGCCCCGCGGGTCCGGCAGGTCCGGGGTCGCCCTGCGCTCCTTGCAGACCCGGCTCGCCCTGCGCTCCCTGTGCGCCGGGCTCCCCCTGCGCGCCGGCGGCTCCCGTGTCGCCCTTCGGCCCGACCTGGGCCCAGGTCACCGGCCCCGCGAACCCCTTCGGACAGGTCCCGTTCGTGAGCGCCGGGTCGATGAGCTTGACGTTGCCGCCGGAGTCGTAGCAGGCGGTGAAGACGCCACCGGCCGGGATGATCGGGACGGAGCCCGCAAGCGTGCTGCCAACGACGAGAGCCAGCGCGCCGATGCTGGCGAAGACCACGACCATGGTGCGTCGCATGCCCGCCGACCTCCTCACGGTTCGCCTGCGCCACCGACACGGACACCCGCGAGGGGTGGTGGCCTCCCCGCGCACGCCAGTGAGTCGCTCGTGCGGCGTCGAATCCTTCGGTGGACGGGCGACGCGCTGCCGCCGGTGCCCACAGGGCAGGTAGAGTGGCATGGACACGCGACCACCCGGACACGCGAGCCCCGGAGGCGCCCCATGGCCGAGGTCCTGCTGTTCCACCACGCGCAGGGTCTGACCCCCGGCGTGCGCGCGTTCGCCGACGAGCTGCGGGCCGCCGGTCACACCGTGCACACGCCGGACCTGTACGACGGACGCACGTTCGCGACGCTGGACGAGGGTCTCGCCCACGCCGCGAAGATCGGCTTCGAGAACGTCCTCGAGCGCGGGGTCCGCGCGGCCGACGACCTGCCGTTCGACCTCGTGTACGCGGGCTTCTCGCTCGGCGAGATGGCGGCCCAGAAGCTCGCCCAGACGCGCCCCGGTGCCCGTGGGGCGCTGCTCTTCTACTCCTGCATCCCGATCAGCGGCGAGTGGGCCTTCGGGGCCTGGCCGGACGGGGTTCCCGTCCAGATCCACGGCATGGACGCCGACCCGATCTTCGTCGGCGAGGGCGATGTCGAGGCGGCCCGGGAGATCGTCGAGAAGGTCGAGGACGCGGAGCTCTTCCTCTACCCCGGCGACCAGCACTACTTCGCCGACAGCTCGCTCCCCGTCGTACGACGCGAACGCCACGGCGCTGCTGACGAGGCGGGTCCTCGAGTTCCTCGACCGCGTCTGACCGAGGGTGCCCGCGGACGGCGCGCAGCCTCGTTCCGTCCGGTACCGTTCGCGTACCTCCACGCGCCTTCCCGTGACGACGGCGCAGGCGGGGCACGAGGAGGGCGACGGTGCCGAGGGACGATTGGCCGGGTCCGATCGGGCGCTTCCTGGCTGCGCGTCGCCGCGCCCGCTTCCGCTTCCTCCTGTCCCAGGTCCGGACCTGGGACGGGATGCGTGTGATCGATCTCGGGTGCGGGCGGAGCGGACGCTCCACGACCGACTTCGCCCCGGCGAGCTGGACGATCGTCGGGGTCGACCGCCTCGCCCCGGCGCGCGTGGCGCACCGCCATCGCGGGTTCACCTACGTCCGAGGCGACGCCTGCGACCTCGCCGGCTTTGCCGACGGCGCATTCGACCTGGTGATCTCCGTCGGTCTCCTCGAGCACGTCACCGACCCCGCCGCCTTCGCGGCCGCGGCCCGCGAGATCCGGCGGCTGGCACCCCAGTACGCCCTGATCGTCCCCTACCGGTACGGCTGGCTGGAGCCCCACTACCACGTGCCGTTCTTCCCGGTCCTCCCCCGCAGGGTCCAGAACGGGCTCATCGGGGCCCTCGATCTCCATGGGCATCGGGGCAAGGTCCGTGACGACCCCGACTTCCTCGACCGCTCGACCCGCTGGCGATCCAACGCCGAGTACCGTGCCGCGTTCCCCGGCTCGAGGACCCGCCTCACGCCGTCGCGCGAGACCGTGGCCATCGTCAAGTCGATCGGGCCGGGAGAGGTGCCCGACCCCGCGGCCTGATCGCCGCCCCGAGGTCAAGGGCGGCCTCATCGTCCCGCGCCCGCGTGCGGGCTCGCTCCCCGCGTCGGGAGCGCCCGCCGTACGCTTGGGCGTGCCCGCACCACCCGGCGACGGCTGGGCCGCGCGGCCAGGACGAGGTGCGAACCGTGGAGATGATCATCGACTTCCCGGGTGGCGCGCGGGTGGACGCGCACTTCGGCGGCTTCGTCGTGCCGACCGACCAGCCTCCCTCGGGCGGCGGCGAGGGCTCGGCCGCAACCCCGCTCCTGACGTTCCTGTCCACGATCGGGACGTGCGCCGGCATCTACGTCCTGGGCTTCTGCCGCCAGCGCGGGATCGCGACCGACGGCATCCGCCTCGTCCAGCGGATGCAGGTCGACCCGGCCAGCAGGCTCGTGACGGACGTGCAGGTCACGATCGAGCTGCCGGCCACGTTCCCGGACAAGTACGTGGATGCGGTCGTCCGAGCGGCCGACCAGTGCGCCGTGAAGAAGCACTTCGAGCAACCGCCGGCCATCCGGGTGTCGACCAGCCGCGTCGGCTGACGATCACGCACGGGCTCGCGGACTGATCGGCGGGCCGAGCGAACGGCGGGTCCCGCCTTCAGCTCCGGCGGCCGCTACCGCCGTGCCAGGGCGAGCTCGAGGAAGGCGAGCACGTCGGAGCGCTCGTCGATCAGCTTGCTCACCGGCTTGCCGACGCCGTGGCCCGCGTCGGTGTCGATCCGGACCAGGACCGGCGCGTCTCCTCCCTGTGCCGCCTGGAGCGCGGCGGCGAACTTGAAGGAATGGCCGGGCACGACGCGGTCGTCGTGGTCGCCCGTGGTCACCAGCGTGGCCGGGTAGCTCACGCCGGGCCGGATGTTGTGGAGCGGGGAGTACGCCAGGAGCGTGCGGAATTGCCCGGGGTCGTCCGCCGAGCCGTAGTCGCTCGTCCACGCCCGGCCGATCGTGAACAGCTGGAACCGCAGCATGTCCATCACGCCGACCTCGGCCACGGCCGCCCCGAACAGCTCGGGGTGCTGGGTCAGGCTGGCCCCGACCAGGAGCCCGCCGTTCGAGCGGCCGCTGATCCCGATCCGCGCCGGGCGCGACCAGCCCGAGTCGGCCAGCCACCGGGCGCACGCGGCGAAGTCGTCGAAGACGTTCTGCTTGTTCGCCAGCCGCCCGGCATCGTGCCAGGCGGTGCCGTACTCCCCTCCCCCACGCAGTGACGCGACGGCGAGCAGGCCGCCCCGTTCCATCCATGCGAGCCACTCCGGCTTGAACAGCGGCCCGATCGGAATCTGGAACCCGCCGTAGCCGTACAGGAGGACTGGCACCTCGCCGTCGGGAGCCACGTCCCGACGGCGCGTCAGGAACAGCGGCACCCGCGTCCCGTCGCCGGACGGCACGAAGACCTGCTCGCTCACGAAGTCGTCCGGGTCCCACGGCAGCGGCGCCCGGCTCACCTCGCGCACCGCCCCGTCGGCCATTCGCACCGCCAGGACCGTGGCCGGTGCGGCGAACGTCATGAACGTGGCGTACAGGTCGGCGTCGGTGCGGCGCCCCGCCAGGTCGACGAGCGTGCCGACGCCGGGCAGGGTCACGTCCACCGCGTGGCGTCCGTCGAGATCGAAGATCGAGAGCCGATGATGCGCGTGATGGAGGCGGACGACCGCCAGCCGATCCCCGACGAGGTGCACGCGCTCGAGCGCATCCTCGCCCTGCGGGATGATCTCCCGCGGCCGCTCGGCGTCGTCCACGTCCACGGCGATGACGCGGCCGAGCGGCGCGTCGCGGTCGGTCAGCAGGTAGAGCGTTCGCCCGAGCGTCGCGATGTGCTCGTAATGGGCATCGGCCTCGTCGAGGAGCGGTCGCACGACGGCCGCGTCGACGCCGGCTGCCAGGTCGGCCACGTAGACCCGGTTCCTGGGGTCCGTCCCGTGGGCGATGGTCACCACGAGGAGGCCGCCGTCTCCGGAGACCTCGAACTCGTCGAAGATCCACTCCGGCTGGCCGGGCGTCGCGAGGACGACGAGATCCTCCGCGGCATCCGTGCCCAGGCGGTGATAGCACAGCTCCATGTCGTGGTTCGGCGCGTCGTAGGCCGCATCCGCGGGCGGCTCCGGGTACCGACCGTAGAAGAACCCGGCGTCGTCGTGGGTCCACGCGGCGGGTGCGAACTTGGCCCACGGGATCCTGTCCGGCAGATCCTCGCCGGTGGGCACGCGGCGCACGCCCCAGGTGCGCCAGTCGGAGCCCGCATCGCTCATGGCGCAGGCGACGAGCTCGCCGCTCTCCGACACGGCGATCGCGGTGAGGGCCGTGGTGCCCTGCTCTCCCAGGCCGTTCGGATCGAGCAGCTCCGCTCCGTGCGCCTCCGGGCCGTCGGCGGTCCAGAGGACGTCCTGGTCCTGCAGGCCGCTGTTCCGGAGCTGGAACCAGCGGTCGCCGCGCCGCCACGGCGCGCCCGCGCGCGGGAACGCCCACAGCGCGCCGAGCCGAGCGCGGATGGCCCGTCGAGGCGGGAACCCATCGAGGATCCGCTCCGTCAGCTCGTTCTCGGCCGCGATCCAGGCCCGGGACTCGGGCGCGTCACCGTCCTCGAGCGGGCGATACGGGTCGGCGACAAGGGTTCCGTGGTAGTCGTCGACCTGGCCGCTCGTCGGGGGCGGAGGGTACGTCGGGCCGGGCATGACCGCCATCCTACGGCGCGGCGACCGTCGAACGCTCATCGGCCGGCGCCGTGCCCGGCCGCTTCTCGTAGCAGAGGCTGAGCGGGTCGTCGGTGTAGGGTCCGAACGGCGGGATGCGCCGGAAGCCGAGCCGCTCGTACAGCGCGACCGCCGCGTGCTGGTGGATCCCGGTCTCGAGGCGCAGGAGGTCGCACCCGTTGGAGCGAGCCTCGTCGGCAAGCCGGTCGAGGATCAGCTCGCCCAGGCGAGAGCCCCTGAACCCGGGGCGCACGTACATCCGCTTGACCTCACCGTACGCGGGGTCGCCGTCCTCGCCGGGGTCGACGAGCAGGATGCCGGCGCAGCCCGCCGGGGCGCCGTCGACACGGAGCACGAAGAAGCGCACGCCCTCCGCGAGCAGCCGGTCGACGCTGAACCCGCGGCGACTCTCGACCGGGTACAGCGGCTCGAGGTGCGCCTCCAGCTCGAGGATCAGCCCGAGCGCGTCCGGCGTGTCGGGGCGCTCGCGCGTGATGACGACGGACATGGAGCGTCGGCTCCTCCGCGACGGATCGGCGATGTGTCTGGCGGACACTGGCGGACATCGTGACGGATCGGCCCTGACGGCGCCATCGGTATGCGAGCGGAGGTCGGCTCAGGGGTTGGCGCGCAGGATCAGTCCGGCCCCGGTGCCGACCCCGGTGTCGGCGCCGCCCAGCGTGAGCGTGTCGGCCTCGATGGCGTAGGCGACGGTGCCCGCCAGGGCGGACGTCACCGCCTGCTCCACGGCCATCGCGTCGGGGCCACAGGCCATCTCCGTCAGGGCGATCGGCCCGAAGGTCAGCGTCGTCTCGGCGATCGCCACCGCGCCGCCGCCGCTGTTGCAGCCGGCTTCCACTGCCACGGTGCCGTCGGTGAACACGAGAGTGGCGACCACGCCGACCGGAACGCTGGAGACAGCGTCGCCGGAGACGATCCCGTCGACGACCCAGCGTGTCCCGACGAGTGGGCGGTCGGGATCCGCGACCTCGCGATCCAGGAGCGTCAACGTCACCCCGCCGTTCGCCAGCGTGAGCGTGTCGTCGGCGAGAGCGACCAACGCTCCGTCGAGGAAGCCGCCGAGCCAGGCGTCCTGGTCCATGAGGGCCGGATCGCACCCCATCTCCGTCGTCGCGAGCGCGCCGACGGTGAGCCGTCCGCCATCGACAGCGTACTGGCCACCCATCGAGTTGCAGCCGGCGTTCGCCCCGATCCGGCCGTCCTCGAACGACAGCCGGACCTGGCTCCCGGGGACGAGGCTGCGGCCCGCGATCGTGGTCGAGAGGAACGTGCGCCCGTCGAGCGTCACCGGCCCACCGCCGGATCCCGGGGGATCACTCGCCCCCGGCGAGGAGCCGCCCGCGGAGCAGGCGGCGGCAGCGAGAGCGACGACGACGATCGACACGAGGAAGCGCGGTCGGGCGGACATGCCCCCCAGACGGGCGAGGAACGAGGCAGGTTCCTCGCGGGCCGGGCGTCACCGACCGCGCCCGCAGCCGACTCAGGCATGGAACGCCAGCAGCGCCGACCGCTCGTCCTCGACCGCGTCGCGCCAAGGAGGGCCCGATTGAGAGCAGGGGGCGAGGGCGTTCGCGGCGGCACCGGCTCAGGCGTCGGCGGGCCGCGCGAGCCCGTCGACGATCTCGACGCCGTCGAGACCGAGGAGGATCGACGGTGGTGCGAGGACCTTCCAGCCGCGGCTGCCACCACCGAGGACGATGCGTTGGCGCTCCATCACGGCCGCGTCCACGAGGATCGGGAGCCCGGCCGGGAGCCCGAAGACGGTCACGCCCCCGAGCTCGTGACCCGTGAGCTCCCGTGTCTCGTCCGCCGAGGCGAACGAGGCCTTCCTCGTCCCCAGCCGGTTCCGGACCGACCGGTTGACGTCCAGGCGTTGCGTGGCGAGCACGACGCAGGCGGCGTAGACGGGCGGGTCCGCCTTGCCCGCGACGATGATCGTGTTCGCCGAGTCGGCGAGCGCGAAGCCGTAGGCGGTGCAGAACGACGCCGTGTCGGCGAGGGCCGGATCACAGGGGAAGAGCTCGTGGGGCCCGCGCCCGGCGAGGGCCGCCTCGAGCCTGGCGCGGTCGGGATCGCTCGTCACGGGGGCGACGGTACCCCATCCGCGGCTGGACCGGCGCCGGACGGCCGGCGCCCGCTCCGACCCGACGGCACAGAAGGCCCGGAGGCCACGGTCAGGCCGCGTCGGCGCCGCGGCTGCGTCGACCGGCCGCGGCGCGGCGGTGAGTGGGCTCGGCTTCGAGACGGGGCTCCTCCTGCCCGAGGGCTGGCGCGCTCAGATTGCCGCCGTCTCCGCCGCCTCCGCGTCGGCCGCGGCTGGCTCGACGGTCGCCTGGTCCACGTCGACCGGCTCGAGCGCCCCGGGGGCCTCGGCGAACGTGCGCAGCAGGAGGTACTCGGCGCCGATGCGGTCGAGCGCCCAGGCCACGGGCGGGGCGATGTCGGGCAGCTCGCTCGCGGCAAGGACGACGGGCTCGTCGAGCTCGTAGACGACGTCGCGGAGCTGCATCCGGCAGTGCCCGGCGGCGACGACGTTCCGGACCCACTCCGACCGCTCGCCCAGCGGAACCACGAACCGGAACCCGTTCTCGGTCCGCACGGGATGGAGGGGCGTCAATCGCCGGATGCCCGTTCGCCGGCCCACGTGCTCGAGCGTCCCGAGCTCGGATGGTCCCGAGCCCGAGAAGCCGCGCCGGACGAGATAGGGGTTGACGACGTCGTTCACGAACCCGGATCCGAACCGGGTGTAACGCATCGTGACGGCGACGCCGACGACGGCCGCGCCGATGCCCAACGCCAGGGCGAGCAGCTTCCGCATGATGAGGACCTCCTTCGCCGGCTGATCGTCGGCGGTGCGCGAGGCGGTCGGCCAGTGCCGAACCGCCGGAGTCGACCGGCGGAACGGACCAGGGGCTCGACGCCGGTTCGGCGGGCGGAGCCCCACGCACACGACCATGTAGACGGGGATCACGTTCCCGGTTACCATTGCCTCGCTCGCCGCGCAGTTGACGGCGAGGGACCAAGTTCGGCCCAGGCTCGCACCTTCCTCCGGCGGCGCTCATTCGCGACTCGGAAGACCGGTTCCCGTTCCGCGCCGACACGAGCTCGAAGGAGCATGCACCGCATGGCCGACCAGGTCATCACCTGCGCCGATTGTGGCCAGGAATTCGTCTTCACGGAGAGCGAGCAGGCGTTCTACGCCGACCGCGGCTTCTCCACCCCCCGTCGCTGCGGCGCCTGCCGCGCAGCGAAGAAGGCCGCCCGCGCCGACTCCGGCGGCGGGTCGTACGGGGGCTCCTCGTACGGCGGCGGCTCGTCGTCCTACGGCGCGTCGCGCGGACCGCGCGAGATGTTCACGGCCACGTGCAGCTCCTGCGGCAACGTCGCTTCCGTCCCGTTCCGCCCGTCCGGCGCGAAGCCGGTCTACTGCTCCGACTGCTTCAGCCGGCGCTAACAGTCCTTCGCGACTAACCGACGGCCGTCCGGGTTCACCCCGGGCGGCCGTCGACGATTCCCGCTCCGGACTCCCCGAGAAGGCGCCGGCACCTGGCGCCGTTCGTCTCAGCCGCCGTGGCGGGCCTGCAGGAGCGCGACGAGACGATCCGCGATGACGTAGCTGCGGCCGCCGCCCATGACGAGGACGACGTCGCCGGCCTCGACCCGCGGCGCCAGCCAGTCGGCCGTCTCCTCGACGGAACCCGGGGCCCACGCGGGCGTCCTCCCGCGATCCGCGACCGCTGCCGCGAGGGCGGCCGCGGAGGTGATCGTCGTGTCGGGGTCGCGGCCGGCGTGGATCCTGGCGATCACGACCCGGTCGGCGCGCTCCAGCACGTCGGCGAACGCGTCCAGCATCGCCGCCGTCCGGTGATAGGTCAGGGGCTCGTAGACTGCCCACAGCCGGCGTCCCGGGTAGCGTTGGGCGACGGCGTCGAACGTCGCCGCCATTGCCGTCGGATGGTGCCCATAGTCGTCCAGGACGACGACGCCGCCCACCTCGGCTTTCAGCTCCAGGCGTCGGCCGACCCCGGCGAACGTCCCCAGCGCCGCGCCGATCGCCGCGGGATCCAGTCCGGCCGAGAACGCGACCCCGGCGGCGACGAGGGCGTTCTCGGCGTTGTGGCGGCCGGGCAGCGGCAGCCGGGCGACGATGGCGCCGCCCATGGCGAGCCCGGCGATCTCCAGGGTCCCCTCCCCCGCCGGGCCTGTCCGAAAGCGGGCAGCCAGCGCGCCGGCCGGACCGAGGGCCGTCTGGTGCGCGCTCGCCAGGCGGTCGCACGCCGCGGCCGGGCCGTCGGATCCATCGACCACCGCCACCGCCACCAGGCGCCCCGGCCAGTCCCGAAGGGTCGCGACGACCTCCCTGACCCCGGCGTCGCCGACGTTGGCGACGAGCACGGGTGGCTCCCCTCCCCCGTCGAAACGGCGAATCCACGCCCCGAAGACGGCGACGACGGCCGCCCGGTCGGCGAACACGTCGGGGTGATCCCAGTCGGCGTTCGTCAGCGCGCCGATGACGGGTCGGTACGGATCGAAGTTGCCCGCATACTCGTCCGCCTCGACGACGAAGTCAGGCCCCGTCCCGAAGCGCGCCGTGCTGGCCCGCGCTCCGCCGACGAGGTCGGCCGGGAGGAGGGCACCGACGAACGCCGACGGATCGAGCCCGCCGGCCGCCAGCAGGTGGACGACCCAGCCGGTCGTCGTCGACTTCCCGTGGGTCCCGGCGATCCCGATGAGCCGCTGGCCGCGGGTGGCGGCGCCGTCGGCGATCAGCTGCTGCACGCTCGTCACGGGAACGCCGGCCAGGCGCGCGGCGGCCAGCTCGGCGTGATCGGGGTCGACGGCGGTGAGCGCTTTCGTCACGGCGAGCCGGTCGACGCGGCGCTGCCCGGCCGCGGCGACGTGGCCGGCGTCGTGCTCCCAGGCAAGCGAGAGGGCGGCGTCCGCGAGGGGTGGCGTGTACTGTGACGGGCCGCCCGCGTCGCACCCGCTGACCGCCGCTCCTGCCTGGTGGGCGTGGAGCGCAGCGGCGGCCGCGGCCGCGCCGGCGATGCCGACGACGTGGATGCGCTCACCCGGTCGCAGCGCCCGGCCGGCGCGTGCAGGCTCCAGCCCGGCGCCGATCTCCGCCGACGACCGGGGGGTCACGCCTCCGCCGGGGCCTCCACCGCGACGGGCTCGGAACCGGCGTCGTGCGCCTCCGGCTCGGCAATCGGCTCGAGGAGCGGTTCGGCAGGCTCAGCCGGTTCCGGCGCCGGCCTCTCCTCCGGCTCGGCAATCGGCTCGCCGAGCGGATCGGCTGGCTCGGCCGGTTCCGGCGCCGGCCTCTCCTCCGGCACGGCAATCGGCTCGCCGAGCGGTTCGGCAGGCTCAGCCGGTTCCGGCACGAACTCGTGCTCCGGCTCCGCCTCGGGCTCGGGACTCGGCCCGGCCGCCCCGCCGGCATCCGGCTCCTCCGTCCCGGGAGCGTCGGCGGGGGCTGGCTCCTCCCCAGGCTCCTCGTCGACCTCCTCCGCGGTCTGATCGGCGAGCCGGTCCACGCTGACCCAGCGCCGGTCCACGATGAGGTGGAGGACCGTCGGCTGGCGGCTCGCGAGCGCCGCCCGCAGCGCCGGCTCGAACGCGTCGTCGGTGTCGATCCGGACGCCGACGGCACCGAACCCGGCGGCGATCGCCGCCCAGTCGACGGCGCCGAGCTCGGTGGCGATCGGCGCCAGGCCGCGCCGCACCTGGTGGTCGTGGATGGTCCCGTAGCGGGCGTTGTCGAAGCAGAGGACGATCGGCCGAGCGCCCTCGCGCACGGCCGTCTCGAGCTCGGCCGCCGACATCCCGAGCCCACCGTCGCCGACGAGCGCCACGACGGGTCGGCCGGGGGCGGTGAGCGAAGCCGCGATCGCAGCCGGCAGGCCGTACCCCATCGCGCCTGCCGTCGGCCCGAGGAAGGTGCCCGGGCGGCGCAGCTCGAGGCCGCGGGCAGCCCAGCCGCCGAAGTGGCCGGCGTCGGTCGTGACGATGGCGTCGGGCGGCAGCAGGCGACCCAGCGTCGCCACGACCCGGCCGGGATGCACGCCGGGGCCGTCCCACGGCGTCCCGTCGACGACGCGAGCCGCCTCGTAGGCGGCGCGGTCCACGGCGTTCGCGTCACGCCGCCGTTCGAGCGAGGAAACGTCGAGAACGCCCGTGCCGAGTGTGCGCCGCGCCTCCCGCACGAACGTGCGGGCATCCCCGGCGACCGCGACGGTCGGGGCGCCGAGCCCGCCCCGCGCGCCGAGCGGCTCGAGGTCGACGTGGGCCCAGCGCGCCCCGGCCGAGGGAACGCTCCAGCCGTGCGAGGCGACCTCGTTGAGGCGGCAGCCGAGCACGAGGACCGCGTCCGCCTCCAGGAGGCGCGGGTGGACGGTGGAGGCGGAGAAGTACCCGCTCATGCCCAGGTACAGGGCGTGGTCGTTCGGGAAGACGTCCGGCCGCCGCCAGGCCGCGATGACCGGCACGTCGACCAGCTCGGCGAGCCGGACGAGGTCGGCGGTCGCCCGCGACCGCAGCACGCCTGCCCCAGCGAGGATCACGGGCCGCTCGGCGTCGAGGAGCAGGTGGAGGACCTCGCGGACTGCCGCCGGGTCCGGCTCGGGAGCCCGCGGTGGGCCGAGCACGGTGGCCGTGGCGATCCTGCCCGCGTCGACGGGAGCCGGCTCCTCGAGGAGGTCCTCCGGGAGGCTCAGGAGCACGGGTCCGGGACGGGCGGTGGTCGCTCGCCGGAGCGCCTCGTCCAGCGCGCCCGGCAGCGCCGCCGCGTCACGGACCTCGCGCGCCCAGCGGCAGAGGCCGCCGAACGTCGCCACCACGTCCGCCTCCTGGAAGGCCTCCCGTCCGCGCGAGGGACGATCCACCTGGCCGACGAGCGCGATCAGCGGCACGGAGTCCGCCTGCGCCGCATGGAGGGCGATGGAGAGGTTCGCCGCCCCGACCGCCCGGGTCGCGAGGACGACGGCGGGACGACCCGTGAGGGCCCCGTGCGCGACGGCCATGAACCCGGCGCCGCCCTCGTGGCGGGCGGCGACGACGCGGATGCCGGCGGCCGCGAGCCCGTCGAGCAGGGGCAGGAAGCTCTCGCCCGGGACGGTGTACGCGATGCGCACCCCCGCGCCCGCGAGCGCCTCGGCGATGAACCGCCCGACGTTCAGCTGGCTCCCGGTCATGTCAGCTCCCCGGGGTGGGCGGGATGGAGGTCGCCAGCAGCCCGACGACGACGAGGATGACGATCAGCGCGAGGGTGAGTCGGACGAGCGGCGATCGCGAGGTCATGCGGCCTCCCAGCTACCGGTAGTTGACGAACTGGAGCGGCACCGTCTCATCCAGGCCGCGCAGCCGGGCGATGACCTTCTGCAGGTCGTCCTTGTTCTTCGCCGACACGCGAACGGCGTCGCCCTGGATCTGGCTCTTCACCTTCGGGAACTCGTCGCGGATCAGCTTCGTGATCTTCCGCGCCAGCTCGTCCGAGAGTCCTCGGCGCAGGTCGACATGCTGCCGAACGGTCATGCCGCCGGCGGGCTCGATCGGGCCCCAGTCGAAGATCTTCAGGGACAGGTTGCGGCGGATCGCCTTCGACTCGACGACGTCGCGGACGGCCTTCGCCCGGAGCTCGCTGTCGGCATGGATCTCGAGAGCGTCCTTCTCCTGGACGATCTCCGCGAGCCCGCCCTTGAAGTCGAATCGGGTCCCGATCTCACGCCGGGCCTGGTCGAGCGCGTTGCGCAGCTCCTGGGCGTCGAAGTCGGAGACCACGTCGAACGAGAACTCGCCTGCCATCGTCTCCTCCGTGCCGGCCGGTGGCCATCTACGCTCGTGCCAAGTATGGCGCCCGGCGGCGTCGCGCGTCGGGAGGACGGCTTCAGCCGTCGCCGGGCTCGGCCGAACGCCCGAGGAGGACGTTCGCGCGTTCCTCGAGGAGCTCCAGGGCGGCCCGGGCGCTCGCCGCCTTGTTCGCGTCGCGGTCACCGTGCCACGCGTGGCGCCGGACGACGGAGCCCCCGGCATCCGACGAGGCGATGTACGTGAGCCCGACGGGCTTTCCCGGCGTGGCGCCGCCGGGACCGGCGATTCCCGTCACGGCCACGGCCAGGTCGACGGCGAGGCGCCGTCGCGCTCCGTCGGCCATCGCCACCGCGGCCTGTGCGCTCACCGCGCCGTGGGCTTCCAGCACGGCCGCCGGGACGCCGAGGATCGCCGTCTTCGCGGCGTCCTCGTAGGTCACGAGCGACCCGGCAAGGTAGGCCGAGGAGCCGGCGACGTCGGTGAGCGCGTCGCCCACGCGGCCCCCGGTGCAGGACTCCGCGACCCCGACCCGGATGCCGGCGGCGAGGCAGGCGGCCTGCACCCGCTCGGCCAGTGCGCGCAGCTCCCCATCGGCCACGGGCGACTCACTTCACCTCGCGCGGCGGCTTGCCCGGCTCGAGGCGGAACGTCCCGGGATTGGCGGTCGACCCCAGCGCCCCGTACTCCGTCCCGTTGACGGTCACGAGCGTCGTGCTCATCTTGCCGGTCCGGATCTCGACGACGCCGTCGCCGCGGAACGACAGCGTCTTGCCGGCGTCGTAGACGCGACCCCCGGCGCCCGTCTCGTTGGAGACGACGCCGTCGACCCAGACCTTGAGCCAGGTCCGGCTCGCCGCGGATCTCGACCACGACCCGGATCCCCTGGTAGGCGACGGACACCGCCCGGGAGAGGGCCGTCGTCTTGCCCTCCTCGCCGACCGCGGTGACGGTGAGCGTCCAGCGGCCCTCGGTGAGGTCGACGGCAGTCGCGAACCTGCCGTCCTCGGCGAGCTCGACGGGCTCCGCCGGGATCGGGTTCGGTGTCGGCGCGGCCGAGGCCGTCGGCTCGCCCTCGGCGGGCCCGACGTACGCCGCCTCCACCGTCACCTCGGTGGCATCGGTCGCCACGCCGCTCACCGGGATCGCCCCGTTCTCCACGCTGAGGCCGTCCTCGGGCGACGTCAGCTCGAGGGTCGGGGCCGCGACCTGGGCGAAGGGGACGGTGATGACGATCTCGACCGGCGCCTCCGACTCCTTGCCCGTGCTCGGGTCGACCGCGGAGGCGAGGAAGCGGTTCTCGCCGCGCCGGAGGTCGACGACGGTCCGCCAGGCGCCGTCGTTCCCGGCGATGACGCGGACGTCCTGGCGACCGGGGGCCTGGATCGTCACCTCGGCGCGCGGCACGGTCTCGCCGCGCAGCGTGTACGTGGTCGTGTCCTCGGCGACCTCCGTGACGGCAGCGGCCGGGTCGGTCACCGCGATCGACGGCGGCTCCGAGAACCGGAGGAGCTGGAACCCGATGTAGGCGACGATCGCGAGCGCACCGACCGTCACGAGCGCGGCCACGATGACCCCCGGGCCGATGACGATCCCGCGGCGTGGCGCCTCGATCGGGCGGGGCACGACGATCGCGGGCTCGACCGGGACCTCGCCCCGCTCGCGCTGCCACGCTGCCAGGGCCTCGTCGGGGTCGAGCCCGAGGTAGATCGCGTAGTTGCGGACGAAGCCCCGCGCGTAGACCGGGGCGGGGAGCTCGTCCCAGGCACCGTTCTCCATCGCCGCGAGGTACGGGCGTCGGATCTTCGTCTCGCGCTCGGCGCGCAGCAGATCGACGCCCTTCGCCTCCCGGGCCGCGACGAGCCGGTCGCCGAGCCGCTCGCCGGCGGGCGGGCCTGGATCCGGGGGGCGCCGGCGGTCGCCGTCGCCGCGTCCCGGCAGGCGGAGCGGCCGGGCGTGCTCGCGTGCCGTCACTCGTCGTCCCCGTCGTCGACGTCGTCGCGACTCTGCGCCGTGAGCCTGCCGGCATCGCGCCGGAGGACCTGCCGGGCATTCGAGCCGTCGAACGCGCCGATGTAGCCGCGCGCCTCGAGCTGGTCGATGATCCGGGCGGCGCGCGCATACCCGATCTTCAGGCGGCGCTGGAGGAGCGACGCCGAGGCGCGATCGTACTCCTGGATCACCGCGACGGCATCCGGCAGCAGCCGGTCGGCGTCGTCGCCGGCGAGGTCGTCGACCGAGCCGGTCGATTCCTCGTCGTCCTCGACGATCGAGAGGTCGTAGTGCGGCTCGGCCTCGGCGCGCCAGTGCGAGGTGACCGCCCGGATCTCCTTGTCCGACACGAAGACGCCCTGGAGACGGATCGGGCGCGGCAGGTCGGACGGCTGGAAGAGCATGTCGCCGCGGCCGATGAGGTCCTCCGCGCCGGGCGCGTCGAGGATCGTGCGGGAGTCGATCTGGGACGCCATCGCGAAGGCGATCCGGCTCGGGAAGTTGGCCTTGATGAGCCCCGTCACGACGTTGACGGACGGCCGCTGCGTGGCGAGGACGAGGTGGATCCCGGTCGCGCGCGCCTTCTGGGCGAGGCGGACGATGGGGTCCTCGACCGTTCGTCCGTCGCGCATCATGAGGTCGGCGAGCTCGTCGACGATGATGACGATGTACGGCAGCCGGTCGGCGGGATCCACCCGCGTCTCGTTGTACGAGGTGATGTTGCGCGCCGTCGCGCCGGCGAAGCGCCGGTAGCGCGTCTCCATCTCGCGCGACCGCCCACTTGAGGGCCGCGCGAGCGCGGTCGGCCTCCGTGATGACCGGCACGAGGAGGTGCGGCATCCCGTTGTAGTCGGCGAGCTCGACCCGCTTGGGGTCGACGAGGATGAGGCGCACGTCGTCGGGCGTCGCCCGCACGAGCAGGCTCGTGATGAGGGCGTTGACCATGACGCTCTTGCCGGAGCCGGTCGCGCCTGCGATCAGGAGGTGCGGCATCTTCGCCAGGTCGGCCGCCCGGGCGTGCCCCGCCACGTCGCGGCCGAGGGCGAAGGCGATCCGGCTGGCGATCCCGGCGACCTCCGGGTCCTCGAGGATCCGCCGGATCGCGACGACGTTGAAGTCCATGTTCGGGATCTCGATCCCGACGACCGTCTTGCCCGGGATCGGCGCCTCGATGCGGATCGTGCGGGCCGCCAGGGCCATCGCCAGGTCGTCGGCGAGCCCCTCGATGCGGCTCACCTTGATCGACGGGTCCGGCTCGACCTCGTACTGGGTGACGACGGGGCCGGCGTTCCACTTCACGACCCGGCTCGGGATGTTGAAGCTGGCGAGCTTGCCGGTGATGATCGCCGCGTTCCGCTCGTGGTCCATGCCCTGGCCCGCGGCCCGGGCGGCGACGTCCTCGAGGAGCGTCATCGGCGGGAGGCGGTACTCGCGCCGCTCGGGCTCGAGGAGGCCATCCAGCGCGATGGCGGGATCCGGGCGCGGCCCGCCGGCGTCGCGGGCGGGATCGGCCACGGGCCCGGGCGTGTCCTGCGCCACCGGGGCGAGGGCGGCCCCGGCGAACACCGACGAGACCTGGGCCGGCGACGGCAGCGGGGACGGGATCTCGGGACGCGGTTGCGGCTCGCGGCCGTTCTTCCCGTTGCGCGAGCCGTTGCCGTTGCCGGCGCCGTTGCCGGCATCGCCGGCCGCCTGGCGGGTCCGCTTCGGGGCGGCATCGGCGACCCGGGCCTTTGCGTCCGCCGCGGGGGTGGCGAGGGCCGCGCCGACGCCCCGCGCGCCGCGCCCGAGCGGCGCGACGAGCTCGCGCACCGGCCGGTCGAGCACGATGACGACGCCGACGATGAAGATGCCGAGGAGGACGACGAACGCTCCCGGCTCGCTCACGAGGGACGTGAGCGGCGCGGCGATCGCGTTCCCGATCCGGCCGCCGCTGCGGTCCGCGATGATCCCGGCGCTCTCGAGGAGGCTCACGATCCCGAGCAGCGCGACGTACGCGATCGTCGACCCGATCACGATCCGGCCCCAGCCGGCGCGCGGGCCCTTCGCCCGCTCGAGGACGACGCCGATCCCGATGAGGAGCACGGGGAGGAGCCAGCGGCCCGAGCCGAACCACGGCGCGACGACGCCGACGATCCAGTCGGTCAGGGCGCCCTTGCCCGGCAGCAGGAGGCCGACGAGGATGACGACGCCGAGGACGAGGAGGATGATGGCGACGATCGACCGGGTGACCTCGGGGCTCAGCCGGCGGCAGCGTCGGCCGGGAGCTCCTGGTGCGCCGAGTGCGGGTCGAGGGCGTGCGCCGGCGGGTCGCCACCTAGACCTCCACCACGACCGGGAAGACCATCGGGCGGCGCTTCGTCTGCTCGTAGAGGTAGCGCGAGACGCCGTCCTTGATCTGGCTCTTGAGGAGGCCGACCTCGCTGATGTGGTCGCCGGGGTTCTCGATCGCCTGGACGACGCGCTCGCACGGCCTCGGCCATGATCGGGTCGTTCTCGTTGAGGTGGACGAAGCCGCGGGTGACGATCTCCGGGCTCGCCCGACGATCGTCCCGGTCTGCTTGTCGACCGTCACGACGACCATGAACATGCCGTCGTTGGCGAGCGCCCGACGGTCGCGCAGGACGATCTCGCCGACGTCGCCGACCGAGAGGCCGTCGACGAACACGTAGCCGGCCGCGACGGGCTGGGCCGCGGCGGGTCGTGCCGTCGGCGAAGAACTCGATCGGCTGACCGTTCTCGATGATGAAGACGTTCTCCGGCGCGACCCCGGTCTCGATCGCGAGCCGGCCGTGCTGGACCTGCATCCGGAACTCGCCGTGCATCGGGATGAAGTAGCGCGGGCCGGGTCAGGACGAGCATGAGCTTCAGCTCCTCCTGGCTGGCGTGGCCGGAGACGTGGGCGTGGCGTGATCGCGTGGTAGATAGACGTTCGCGCCGACCTTGAACAGGTTGTCGATCGTCCGCGCGACGTACTCCTCGTTGCCGGGGATCGGGCTGGCGCTGACGATGACGGTGTCGCCCGGCTGGATCTCGACGAAGCGGTGGTCGCGGTTCGCCATCCGGGCGAGGCCGGCCATCGGCTCGCCCTGGGCCCCGGTCGTGGCGATGACGAGGCGGCCGGGCGCCTGGGCGCCGATCTGGTCCTTCGAGACGATCCGGCCGGGGTCGTACGTGAGGTAGCCGAGGTCGGTCGCGATCCGGAAGTTCTGCTCCATCGAGCGGCCGACGACCGCGACCTTGCGGTCGAACGTCGCGGCGGCGTCGATGACCTGCTGGACGCGGGCGATGTTGCTCGCGAAGGTGGCGACGATGACCCGCCCGTCGAGCGGCTCCATGATCTCGCGGAACGCCTCGCCGACCGTCCGCTCCGACGGCGTGTAGCCGGGGTTCTCGGCCCGCGTCGAGTCCGACAGGAGGCAGATGACGCCCTCGGCGCCGAGACGGGCGAGCGTGGCGAAGTCGGACGGCTTGCCGTCGACCGGGGTGTGGTCGAACTTGAAGTCGCCCGTGTGGACGACCGTCCCGACCGGCGTCCGGATGGCGAGGCCCATGGCGTCGGGGATCGAGTGGCCGATCCGGAACGGGATGATCGTGAAGGGACCGACCTCGAGCTCGTCGCCCGGCTCGAGCGGGAGCAGCGGGTTGTTGTGGAGCTTGTGCTCCTTGACCTTGTTGCCGAGGAGGCCGCGGGCGAGCGTCGAGGCGTAGACGGGGACGCCGGGGAACTCGGGCAGGACGTACGGCAGGCCGCCGACGTGGTCCTCGTGGGCGTGCGTGATGACGAAGGCCTTGACGTTCGCCCGTCGGTCGCGCGAGGTACGTGATGTCGGGGATGACGAGGTCGATGCCGAACATCTCCTCGTCGGGGAACATGAGGCCGCAGTCGACGACGACGATCTCGTCGCCGTACTCGAAGACGTACATGTTCTTGCCGATCTCGCCCACCCCGCCGAGCGGGATGATGCGGAGCGGCGTGGGCGAGTCGGCGTGGTGCGCGGGTGGTCATGGGGTCACCGGAAGAGCGTCAGCTGGTCGACGGCCGGAGGCTCCGGCTCGAGCGGGACGGACGGTTCGGGGGGCGCGGCCCGGGGGCGTCGGCGGCGTGCGGCGCGGACGCGGACGTGTCGGCGCGCGCGGCGGAGCGGTGGACGCGGGCATCCTCGAGGGCGCTCGGCACGAGGACGACGTCGGCGAAGCTCGCCTCCTCGATCGCCGGCGTCCGCAGCGCCGCCGCCGGGTGGTACATGGCGAAGACGAGGGCGTCGCCGAGCGCCGGTCGCCGGGTCGACGGGCCGGACGGTCCCGTGGGCCCGGCTGATGCGTCGTGCCCGGCATGAACCGCGCCATCGAGTGGCGGCCGAGGGTCACGACGAGCGCCGGGTCGAGCGTCTCGAGCTGGCGGCGCAGGTACGGCGCGCAGGCCGCGATCTCGTCGGGCTCCGGGTCGCGGTTGTCGGGCGGCCGGCACTTCACGACGTTCGTGATGAAGACGTCCTCGCGCCGCCAGCCGATCGAGGCGAGGAGCCGGACGAGCAGGTCGCCCGCGCGCCCCACGAACGGGCGGCCCTGGCGGTCCTCGTTGAAGCCGGGGCCCTCGCCGACGAAGACGACCTCCGTGCTCGGGATGGCCCTCCCCGGGCACCGCGCTGGTTCGGCCCTCGTGGAGCCGGCAGCGGGTGCAGGCCCGGACCTCCGCCGCGATCGCCTCGAGCGCCGCGCGGCGCTCGGCCTCGGTCACGCCGGCGGCCCCGGCCTCCGCGGCGCGGTCGGCGCACTGCGGCGCCGGACCCAGTCGCGCTCGACGAGCACCTCGGCGATCTCGACGGCGTTCGTCGCGGCGCCCTTGCGGAGGTTGTCCGTGACGCACCCAGAACGCGAGGCCGCGCCCGTCGGGCACCGAGGGGTCCGTGCGGACGCGGCCGACGTAGATCTCGTCGCTGCCGGCGGCGTCGGTGGCGAGCGGGTAGACGTGGGCCGCCGGGTCGTCCGGACGACGACGCCCGGCACGGCCGCGAACAGCTCGCGGGCGCGGTCCGGCGTGATCGGATCGCGGGTCTCGACGTGGACCGCCTCGGAGTGGCCCACGAAGCACCGGGACGCGGACGGCCGTGCAGGAGACGCGCAGGTCCGGCAGGTGGAGGATCTTGCGGCTCTCGGTGACGACCTTCCACTCCTCCTTCGTGTAGCCGTTCTCGAGGAAGACGTCGATCTCCGGGAGGGCGTTGAAGGCGATCGGGTGCGGGTAGACCACCGGCGACCTTCGGCTCGCCGGCGACGTGGGCCCGGATCTGCGCTCTCGAGCTCGGCGATCGCCTTGCCGCCCGGTGCCCGAGACCGCCTGGTACGTGTCGACGATGACGCGCTCGAGGCCGACGGCGTCGCGGAGGGCCATGAGCGAGCGGCACGAGCTGCATCGTGCGAGCAGTTCGGGTTGGCGATGATCCCCTCGTGCGCCTCGAGGTCGTCGGGGTTCACCTGGCTGACGACGAGCGGGATCGCCCGGCTCCATCCGCCACGCGCTCGAGTTGTCGATGACCGTGCAGCCGCGCGCGGCCGCGGCGGGGCGAGGTCGCGGGACGTGCCGCCGCCGGCCGAGAAGAGGGCGATGTCGACGCCGTCGAACGCCTCGGGGGTCGCCTCGAGGATCTCGACCTGGTCGCCCGTCGAACGGGCACGGTCGTGCCGGCGGAGCGGGCCGAGGCGAGGAGCCGGAGCTCCCCGACCGGGAAGTCGCGCTCGAGGAGGACCTGGATCATCGTCCGCCCGACGACGCCGGTGGCGCCGACGACGGCGACGGTGAGGGGACGGGAGGAGGATCGGGACATGGCTCCGCTTTCAGGGCGCGATGAGACGAGCGGGCACCGGCCGAGTATAGCAGCGCCCCCGGGAGGCTCCCGGGGGCGCTGCTCGTTGGCGGCGTGAGGGCGGCTACCCCTTGGCGAGGTGGCGCTGCATCGCCGCCTTGCGGGACAGGTTGACGCGGCCCTGGCGGTCGATCTCGGTGACGACGACCATGACCTCGTCGCCGACGGACACGACGTCCTCGACGGTCGGGACGTGGTAGTCGGCGAGCTCGCCGATCCGGACGAGGCCCTCCTTGCCCGGCAGGATCTCGACGAAGGCGCCGAAGCCCATGATCCGGGTGACCTTGCCCGAGGTACAGCGCGCCGATCTCGACCTCGCGGGTGAGGCTCTCGATCCACTGGATCGCCTTGCGCGCGTTCTCGCCGGGGACGGCCGCGATCTCGACCGTGCCGTCGTCCTCGACGTTGATCTCGGTGCCGGTCTCCTCCTGGATCTTGCGGATCATCGAGCCGCCCTTGCCGATGATGTCGCGGATCTTCTCGGGGTTGATCTTGATCGTGATGATGCGCGGCGCGAAGTCGCTCATCGTCTCGCGGGCGGCCGGGAGGACCTCGGTCATCTTGTCGAGGATCGTCAGCCGCGCCGCGTGGGCCTTCTCCAGGCCGTCGCGGATGATCGCCTCGTTGATGCCCTTGACCTTGATGTCCATCTGGAGGGCGGTGATCCCGTCCCGGGTGCCGGTCACCTTGAAGTCCATGTCGCCGAAGGCATCCTCCTTGCCGAGGATGTCGGTGAGGACGACGAAGCTGCCGTCCGGCTCGGACATGAGGCCCATCGCCGCGCCGGCGACCGGTGCCTTGATCGGCACGCCGGCGTCCATGAGGGCGAGGGTCGAGCCGCAGGTCGAGGCCATCGACGTCGAGCCGTTGGACGTGACGCACTCGGACACGAGGCGGATGACGTACGGGAACTCGTCCTTCGACGGCAGGACCGGGATGAGCGCCCGCTCGGCGAGGTGGCCGTGGCCGATCTCGCGCCGGCCGGGGCCGCGCATCATCTTGTTCTCGCCCGTGCTGTAGGGCGGCATGTTGTAGTGGTGGAGGTAGCGCTTCTCGAGCTCCGGGCTGATCGTGTCGATCCGCTGGACGTCCGAGGACGGGCCGAGCGTGGCGACGGTCAGGGCCTGGGTCTCGCCGCGGGTGAAGAGGCCGGAGCCGTGGGCGCGCGGCACGAGGCCGACCTCGACGGTGATCGGGCGGATCTCGTCGACGCCGCGGCCGTCCATCCGGATCCCCTCGTCGAGGGTCAGCTTCCGGGCGGTCTTCTTGTGGACGAGGCCGAAGAGGCCCTTGCTGACGCGCGCGGCGCGGCGCGCCGCGTCGAGCTTGGCCTTCGCCTCGTCCCTGGAGGTCCGCTGGGCGCGGATCGAGTCGGCGATGCCGTCGGCGAGCGCCTCGAGGCGGCCCGGCAGCTCGTCGCGCGATCGTGACGAGCGAGCTCGGCCGTCGCCTCGGCGTCGGGGAGCGCCCGATGGGCCTGCTGGAGCTCGATGCCGAAGAACTTGCGAGAGCTCGCCGAGCGTGTAGCTCGGGAGGTCCGGGTAGCCGTCGCGGGCGAGCGTCAGCGTGTCGAGGTAGCGGCCCGGCTCGAACCGCGTCCCGTCGCCGAGCGCGGCCTCGAGGAAGGCGATGTCGAAGCCGACGTTGTGGCCGACGATCGTCGCGTCGCCGACGAAGTCGAGCGCCTTGCGAGCGGCCTCCGCAGGGCTGGGTGCGCCCTTGACGTCCTTGTCGGTGATGCCGTGCATC
The DNA here is from genome assembly GCA_963736545.1 of uncultured Chloroflexia bacterium. Lineage (GTDB taxonomy): Bacteria > Chloroflexota > Limnocylindria > Limnocylindrales > CSP1-4 > CTSoil-043. The sequence continues at coordinate 482,116 of CAVTPA010000001.1, read as the reverse complement.
TGGTTGCCGAAGATCGGCCGGCCGGGGTTCACGAACGTCGACCAGCGGTCGGCGATCTTGCCGCCCTTGACGCGGACCGCGGCGATCTCGACGAGGTCGGCCATCTCGGGGTTCGTCGCCCGGTGGTCTCGACGTCGACGACGACGAGCTCGGCGCCGGCCTTCACCTTGGCCACGAAGTCGAGGACGGACTCCGTGCCCGGCTCGAGGAACGGCAGGCGCTTCGGCTTGCCGACGAGCTTCTGCAGCTCGTGCTGGAGGTCGATGAGCGGCTCGAGGGCGCGGTGGGCGAAGAGGATCGCCTCGGCCATCACGTCCTCGGGCAGGATCTTCGCGCCGGCCTCGACCATCATGATCGCGTCGCGGGTGCCGGAGACGACGAGGTCGAGCTCGCTGTCGTCGAGCTGCGTGTATCGTCGGGTTGACGACGAACTCGCCGTCGATCCGGCCGAGGCGCACCGCGGCGATCGGGCCCTGGAACGGGATCTCGCTGATCGTGAGCGCGGCGGACGCGGCGATCGTGCCGAGGATGTCGGGGTCGTTCTCCTGGTCGGTCGAGAGGACCGTGATCACGCACTGGACGTCGTCCTTGTAGCCCTCGGGGAAGAGCGGCCGGATCGGACGGTCCGTCAGGCGGCAGGCCAGGATCGCGGCCTCGGACGGGCGCGACTCGCGCTTGATGAAGCCGCCGGGGATCTTGCCCGCGGCGTACATCCGCTCCTCGAAGTCGATCGTGAGCGGGAAGAAGTCGAGGCCGGGGCGCGGGTCGGCGCGGTTCGCCGTGCCGAGCACGACGGTGTCGCCGTAGCGCACGGTGACGGCGCCGCCGGCGAGGCGGGCCATCCGTCCGGTCTCGATGGTCAGCGTCCGACCACCGAACTCGACGGAGAGGGAATGAGACACGAGCTACTCCTTGCCCGTGTCGGCGCGGGACCGAGGGCCGAGCGTGACAAACGCCGGGCCGTGATGTGCGAGACCCGGGGCGTGGGCCCCGGGTCGCTCGTTCGCGGGTGCTAGCGGCGCAGGCCGAGGCGGGCGATGACGGCCCGGTAGCGGGCGGGATCCTTCTTCACGAGGTACGCGAGAAGGCGCCGGCGCTGCCCGACGAGCTTGAGAAGGCCGCGGCGGGAATGGTTGTCCTTCGGAAACTGCTTGAGATGCCCCGTCAGGTCCTTGATCCGCTCCGTGAGAAGCGCGATCTGGACCTCGGGCGATCCGGTGTCTCCGGGGGTCAGGGCGAACTCGCCCACGATCCGGTCCTTGGTTTCCCGCACGAGCGGCACTCGGTCCTCCGACACGATTGACTTGTACTGCCGTTACTTCAACCCGCGGAGAGTATCAGGGCAACACGAACGGCGCAAATGCGTGTCGGGTGATGCGAGCATCCGCCGCTCGCCGCGCGCCGCTCACGGCGCTCACCCCGGAGCCATCGGGACCTCCTGGCGCGCCGCTTCCCCTAGTCGCGCAGGCTCGATCCCCATGCGCCGGAGCGCCCGCGGAACGGTCCCGTGCTCCACCTCGGCCACGGCCGCCACGACGTGGGCGCCCTGCAGCCGACGCGGCGCCGGGACCGCGCTCAGCTCCACGGCCCGCCGGAACGCAACCTGGGCCGACGGGCTCGAGCGGTAGGGTCCCGGGGCAGCAGGCATCGGGCTCTCGACGCGTGCTGCATCGCCGGGATCGATCCCGACGGCACGAAGCGCGTCGACGTGCTGCGCCTCGATGGCGGCCGGCAGGCGGTCCGGGTCGGCTCCCAGGCGCTCGAACGCCCGCCGGGCGGTCCCGTCGGGCAGCGCGAGCGCCGCGAGGAGCAGGTGCTCGGCTCCCGGCTCCGCGTCGCCGGCTTCGTGGGCCAGGCGTTCGGCGCCGCCGAGCAGCGCGCGGATGGTCCGGTACTCGTTGAGCGGCCGCAGAAACGGCATCGTGCACCTCACGGAACGGGCCGGCGAACGGTGTGGGCGTGGCGCTTGTGGGCCGCCTGGCGTGTCACTCCGAGGGCTTCCGCGACGTCGGCCCAGGTCCACCCCTGCTCGATCGCGCGGGCCACGGCCGCCCGCTCGAGCTGCTCTGCCAGGCGGCGGAGTGCGACGACGGCCGCCAGCGCTTCTGCCGGATCGTCCGGCGTCGGGATCGTCATCGTGGCGGTCATGCGTCAACCATAGTTGACAGCCACCGGCGTGTCAACCGGGGTTGACGGCCGGCGATGCCCGCGTCGGGGCAGTCGCGCGACGTGGTCGGCCGTCCGGCGCGGGTCCCCGCGAGCAGCGGGCCGACCGGGCCGCCGGATACGATGCTTGCGTGACGACTCCTGCTCCGGTCGATCCGCCGTCCGTCGTCCGCGCGCTCGTCCCGGCCCACGACGAGGCGCCCCGGATCGCGGCCGTCGTGCGCGGCGCGCTGGCGCACCTTCCGGTGCTCGTCGTCGACGACGGCTCGACGGACGGAACCGCCGCCGTCGCCCGCGAGGCCGGGGCCGAGGTGCTCGAACAGCATCCGAACGCCGGCAAGGGCGCGGCGCTCCGGGCGGGGTTCCGCCGTGCGCTCGAGGCCGGCGACGCGGCCGTCGTCACGCTCGACGGGGACGGACAGCACGACCCGGCGGAGATCCCGGCGCTCCTCGCCGCCTTCGAGCCGGGCCCGGACGGCCGGCGGCCCGACCTCGTCGTCGGACGCCGCGATTTCGGGAAGATGCCGCTGACCCGCCGGGTCGCCAACACGATCGGTGGCCGGGCGTTCTCGTGGGCCGTCGGCGCCGACGTCCCCGACAACCAGTCCGGCTACCGGCTGATCGGGCGCCGGCTGATGGAGGCGTCGCTCGAGAGCGCCGAGGGCGGCTTCGAGTTCGAGGTCGAGATGCTGGCGACCTGCATCGCCCGCGGCTGGCCGATCGCCTGGGTGCCCATCGCGACGATCTACACCGGAGGCCCAAGTCACATCCGGCCGGCCGCCCACGTCCGCCACTTCTTCCGCGCCGTCGGTGCCGCGCGGCGGACGGTCCGGGCAACCCGGGTTGCCCCGCCGCGCTGACCCGAGGAGGCACCAGCGACGGCGGCGGGGTCACGGCGCCCGCGACGGCGGAATCACGGCGCAGATGCGCCGCGCTCAGCGCCCGGAGAACGCGACCCGCAGCCGGTCGTGGCGCAAAGCGTCCGGCGCGGCGCCGACCTCCACCCGGCCACCGTCCGCGATCCGCACCTCGGCCCGTCGGTCGGATCCGGGCCGGATCCCGGGGCCCCAGGCGGCCGCGACCGTGCCCGCGTACGTGCCGGCGGGCGGCAGCGCCACCGGCAGGGGGAAGGCGAGGGTCGCCAGCCGCCCGTCGGCGCTCCGGTCGACGGCGGTGCCGGTCACGGCCATCCGGCGGCCGAGGAGCGTCCGGGCCGAGGCAAGGTCGCCGGCGCCGATCGCGGCCCGGATCTCCGAGCTTCGGACGGTCCGCCCGTCGAGGTCGAAGGGCGGCACGACGACGACCTCGAACCCGACCTCGCCCCCGAGGCGGGCCAGCCGCTCCGGCGTCCCGCGGCGCTCGTGGCCGAACGCGGCGTCGGGGGTCATGAGGAAGCCGGCGAGACCGGTGCGATCCCGGATCCGGGCGGCGAAGACGTCGTACGGCGTCCGGCGCAGGGCGTCGTCGAAGTGCTCGACGACCGTCACGCCGACCCCCGCCCGGTCGAGCCGGACGAGGCGCTCGTCGAGGTCGCAGAGAAGGGGCGGCGCGGCCCCGGCGATGATCTCGTCCGGGTGATGGTCGAACGTGAGCACCGCGGGGCGAGCCCCGAGCCGGCGCGCCGCCCGCCGCAGCTCCCGGAGGAGGTAGAGATGGCCCCGGTGGAGCCCGTCGAAGGCGCCGACGACGAGGAGGACCGGGCCGTCGGACGGCCGCAGCGCCTCGATCCCGGGGAGGGCGTCACGCACGGCCGGGCTCACGCTCGAGGAGAACCTTGTCCAGGACGAGCCGGCCACCGGCTCCGACGCGCCCGATCGCGGCCAGCGACCCCTCGGGCGTCAGCAGGCGCACGGCGCTCCCCTCCCCCGCCGTCGAGCCGGCCTCGCCGAGGCGCTCGACGTGCCCGGTCCAGCTGCCGTGGGCCACGACCCGCAGCTCGCCCGGCGTGAGGGCCATGGCCGGCAGGTCGTCGAGCCCGCTGCCGACCGGCAGCAGCAGCGCCGCCAGGCCCCCGGCCGCCGCCGCCGCGCGCACCTCGTCGAGCGCGTGGGCCGCGCCGAGGTCGAACGGCCCGGATGCCGTGCGGCGCAGGGCGGCGAGATAGCCGCCACTCCCGACCGCGGCGCCGAGGTCGCGGGCGAGGGCCCGCACGTACGTGCCCGCCGAGCAGGCGACCTCGACGACCGCCGTGGGGTGCGCGGGGTCCGCGTCGTCCCAGGCGACGAGATCGAGCGCGTGGAACGTCACGAGCCGCGGCCGCAGCTCCGGCACCTCGCCGCGCCGCGCCAGCGCGTAGGCGCGCCGGCCGCCGACCTTGCGGGCCGAGTAGGCGGGTGGCCGCTGCTCGACCTCGCCGAGGAACCCGGAGAGCGCGGCCGCGACCGCGTCGCGCGACGGCAGTGGTGCGTCCACGTCCGCGAGCTCCCCCTCGAGGTCGTCGGTCGTCGAGGTCGCCCCGAACACGACGGTCGCCCGGTACGCCTTGCGCGCGGCCAGGTGGAACTCCACGACCCGCGTCGCGAGACCGAGGTACAGCGGCAGGACGCCGGAGGCGAACGGGTCGAGCGTGCCGCCGTGGCCGATCTTCCGGGTGCCGGCGAGGCGGCGGGCGAGGGCCACGACGTCGTGGGACGTCGGCCCGACCGGCTTGTCGACGACGAGGATCCCGTCGATGCGGGCGTCGACCCGGCGCGGTCGGTCGCGCATGCCGCCCGGATCGCCCGCGGCCGCTCCCGCGCCGCCGGCTCCCGCGCCGGCGTCGTGGCTGCCGGACGCCGCGGCCGCGTCGTCGGCGCCCGGGGCGAGGCCGTCGCTCACCGCCGCACGGCCCGCGCGAAGCGCTCGGCGACCGGCAGCACCGCGGCGCGCGCCTCGGCGAGCGGCAGCGGCAGCGAGGCGCCCGCGGCCCGGGCATGACCCCCGCCGCCCCACGTTCCGCACAGCTCGGTCGCGTCGACGCCGCCCGGCTTCGTCCGCACGGAGAGGCGCGTCTCGGGTCCCTTCTCCTTGAGCATGAGGGCCACCTCCGCCGTCTCCGACTGCGCGAGCAGGTCCACGATCCCCTCGGAGTGCTCCGAGCTCGCGCCGGTCGCCTCGAGGTCGGCCAGCTCCATCGCGGACGCCACGACGAGCCCGTCGGCGAGCCGCTCGAGGCGGCCGAGGACGCGCCCGAACAGGGCGAGCTGGGCGTCCGGCTTCGTGCGGTAGATGCGCCGGCTGATGTCGGAGAGCGGCGCCCCGGCCTCGACGAGGGCGGCCGCCACGCGAAGGGTTCGCGGCGTCGCGTTCGGATGGGCGAACGTCGCCGTGTCCATGACGATGCCGGCCGTCAGCGCCGTCGCGAGCGCGCCGCCGGCCGCGGTGAGCGGAACGCCCGAGGCGGACGGCGAGCAGCGCGACCATCTCGCACGTCGCGGCCGACTCCGGCTCGATCCAGGCGAGGTCGCCCGACCCGTCGTTGCTGGCGTGGTGGTCGATCGTGAGCAGCGGCGTCGCAGCGAACAGCGCGGCGTTCCGCTCGAGGATCGGCCCCGCCCGCGACAGGTCGCCGCAGTCGCACAGAACGACGAGGTCGTAGGCGACGCCCGGCTCGGGATCGGTCCGGACGGCCTCGACCCCCGGGAGGAACGCGTAGAGGGCGGGGACGCCGTCGCTGGCGGCCACGGTCGCCCGGCCGCCCCGCTCGGTGACGATCGTGGCGATCGCGAGCGCGGCCCCGAGGGCGTCGGCGTCGGGGTTCTCGTGACCCACGGCGAGCACGGCGCGCGCGCCGGCCAGGCGCTCGACGACCGCGTCGGGCACGCCGGCGGCGAGGGCGGACAGGTCGCCAGCGGCCGTCACGGGGTGTCCTTCCGCCGGTCGGGCCCGCCGCTGTCCTGCTTGCCGTGGCCCTGCCGGCCGCGGCCCGGCTTGCCTCCCCCGCCCCGGGGCCGTCGGCTCGACGTGTGCTCGCGGCGCCCTCGATCGCGCCGGGGCGGCGGCGCGCTCCTGCGTCGTCGGCCGCGACGAGGTCGCCCGCGGTCCCGGTGCCGGCGTCGCCGGCGCTCCGGCGTCGGGGACGGCATCGCCGGGCTGCGGGATGCGCCGGACCGGCGTCGGGAGCACCTCCGTGATCGGCGCGTCGGCGAGCGCCTCGCCGGCGGCGTCGTCGCCCCGCTCGAGCTCCTCGAGGATCCGGAGCATGCGCGTCCCCCGCTCGGCCGACTCGTCGAGCGACACGTGGAGGGCCGGGATCCGCCGGATGCGCAGACGGCCGCCGAGCTCATGGCGGACGTAGCCCATCGCGCGCTCGAGGGCGGCGACGGTCTCCGCGCGCTCCGCCGCGCCGCCGATGACGCTGACGCGGACGCGCGCATGGCGCAGGTCCGGCGTCGTCTCGACGGCGGTCACGGTCGCGAAGCCGATGTGCGGATCCTGGACGTCCTTCGCCAGGATGCGCCCGATCTCCTGCCGCAGGAGCTCGTCGACCCGCTCGGTCCGCTGGCTCATCGCCGGTGGGTCAGCGAACGACCACGCGGCTCCGCGCCTGCTGGGTGAACGCCTCGATGACGTCGCCCTCGACCAGGTCGTGGAAGCCGGCCAGGCCGATGCCGCACTCGTAGCCCTGGGCAACCTCGCGGACGTCGTCGCGGAAGCGACGCAGCGAGTCGATCCGGTCGGTCGCCACGACCTTGCCGCTGCGGTAGACGCGGGCCCCGGCGTTGCGGACGATCCGGCCGTCGGTGACGAACGAGCCGGCGATCACCGTGCTCTTGCCGACGCGGAAGATCTGGCGGACCTCGGCGCGGCCCTCCACGACCTCCACGATCTCCGGCTCGAGCATGCCGCCGAGGGCGGCCTCGATGTCGTCGGTGAGCTTGTAGATGATGTCGTAGAGGCGGACGTCGACCTTCTCCGCCTCCGCCGTGCGCCGCGCCTGCGGGTCGAGCTTCGTGCTGAAGCCGACGACGATCGCGTTGGACGCCGAGGCGAGCAGGATGTCGTTGTCGGTGATGTCGCCGGTCCCCTCGTGGAGGACGCTGATCCGGACCTCGTCGGACTGGATCTGCTCGAGCGCGTGGGTGATCGCCCCGAGCGACCCCGACACGTCGGCCTTGAGGATGATCCGGAGCTCCTTGGCCTGGCCCTCCTGGAACTGCTCGAAGAGGTCCTCCAGGGTCGCCTTCTGGCTCGTCCCGGCCGTGGTCGCTGCGGCGGCCCGAGCGCCCTCGACGAGGTTCCGGGCGCTCCTCTCGTCGGCGACGACGCGGAGGATGTCGCCGGCCTCCGGCACCTCGCCGAGGCCGAGGACGACGGCTGCCGACGAGGGGCCGGCCTTCTGCGTCCGCTTGCCGGCCGCGTTCTCGAGGGCCCGGACCTTGCCGTGGGTCTTGCCGACGACGACGATGTCGCCGATCCGCAGGGTCCCGGTCTGGACCACGACGGTCGCGATCGGGCCCCGGCCCTTGTCCATCTCGGCCTCGATGATCGTGCCGATCGCGGGCCGCTTCGGGTTGGCCTTGAGCTCCTGCAGGTCGGCGACCAGGAGGATCATGTCGAGGAGGTCGTCGAGCCCGGTCCGGGCCTTCGCCGAGACCGGCACGAGCGGCACGTCGCCGCCGTACTCCTCGATGACGACGTTCGCCTCGGCGAGCTCCGTCTTCACGCGATCCGGGTTCGCGTCGGGCTTGTCGATCTTGTTGAGGGCGATGACGATCGGCACCTTGGCCGCGCGGGCGTGGCTGATCGCCTCGAGGGTCTGGGGCATGACGCCGTCGTCGGCGGCCACGACGATGACCGCGATGTCGGTGACCTTGGCGCCGCGGGCGCGCATCGCGGTGAACGCCTCGTGGCCCGGCGTGTCGAGGAAGACGACCTTCTTGCCGTCCTTCGTGATCTCGGAGGCGCCGATGTGCTGGGTGATCCCGCCTCGCTCGGCCGGCCGCGACCGCCGTGCTGCGCATCGCGTCGAGGAGGCTCGTCTTGCCGTGGTCGACGTGGCCCATGACGGTCACGATCGGGGGGCGCGGCTGCATGAGGGCCGGGTCGTCCTCGTCGAGGAGGCCCGGGTCCTTCGTCGCGGGGGCGGCGACCTCGACGCCCTCCTCCGCCGTCTCGACGACCGGCGCCTCCGGCTCGGCGACCTCGTAGCCGAGCTCGGTCGCGACGAGCGAGGCCGTGTCGCGGTCGATGAGCTGGTTGATCGTCGCGAAGATCCCGCTCTTGATGAGCTCGCGAATCACGTCCGCCGGGTTCACCTCGAGGAGCTCGGCGAGCTCCTTCACGGTGATCGTCGGCGGCAGCGACACGGCGCTGCGATCCTTCGGATCGACGACCGAGACCGGCGTGAAGCCGCCCTCGCGTCGCTGGGGCTTGCGGGGGCCGCGCCGTCCGCGGGTCCCGCTCCTGCTCCTGGCCATCAGGACCCTCCTTCGTGGTCGTTGATCATCTCGTCGAGGTCGGCGCCGGGCGCCGGCAGCGGCCCGAACAGGGCGGCCGGGACGTGCGCCCCGAGCGCCCGGCGCAGGGCGCCGCGGGTGAGTGCGTTCTGTTGACAGGCCTGGTCGTCGCAGACGTAGGCGCCGCGCCCCGGCGCCCGGCCGCTCGGGTCGAGGGCGATCGTACCCGCGGGCGAGCGGACGACGCGGACGAGCTCGCGCTTGGGGCGCGGCGTCCGGCACGCGACACAGGTCCGGGTGGGGATCCGCCGTGCGGGCGGCCCGGCCGTCGCCGCGCGGCCTACGACGTCACCTCCGTCGGCTCCCCGGCCGGCACGTCCGCGGCGAGTGCCTCCGTCGCAGGCAAGCCGGCGCCAGGCACGCTCGCCGAAGCGGCCGGCTCGTGCCCCGCGGGAGCGGCTTCCTGGACCTGGGCGTCGCTCCGGATGTTGATCCGCCAGCCGGTGAGCTTCGCCGCGAGGCTGGCGTTCTGCCCGCCGCGTCCGATCGCGAGCGAGAGCATCTTCTCGGGGACGACCACGTTGGCGACCCGGTTCTCCTCGTCGATCGCGACGCGACTCGACCTGCGCCGGCGAGAGGGCCTTGGCGACGAACACGGCCGCATCCTCGTCCCACTCGATGACGTCGATCTTCTCGCCGGCGAGCTCCGCCACCACCGCCTGGACGCGAGCCCCGCGCTGGCCGACCGTGGCGCCGACGGGGTCGAGCCCCGCCTGGCGGGAGGCGACGGCGACCTTGCTGCGGCTGCCGGGGTCCCGCGAGATCGCCTTGATCTCGACGGTGCCGGCGTGGATCTCGGGAACCTCGAGCTCGAACAGCCGGCGGAGGAACCCCTTGTGGGTCCGGCTCACGAGGACCTGCGGCCCCTTCGGCGTCCGGCGCACCTCGAGCACGAAGGCCTTCACGTTCTGGCCGATCCGGTAGTGCTCGACCGGCGACTGCTCGGAGGTGCCGAGGATCGCCTCGGCCCTGCCCGAGGTCGAGGATGATCGCCCGGGGCTCGACACGGTTGACGGTGCCCGTGATGAGCTCGCCCTCGCGGCTCGCGAACTGGTCGTAGACGACGTCGCGCTCGGCCTCGCGAAGGCGCTGCAGGACCACCTGCTTGGCGGTCTGGGCCCCGATCCGACCGAAGGCGTCCTGGCCGAGCTGCTCGGTGACGACGACGTCGCCGGGACGGCGTCCTCCTTGAAGGCGCGCGCCGCCTCGACCGTGAGCTGCGTCAGCTCGTCCTCGATCTCCTCGACGACGAGCCGCTCGCGGGTCACCATCATCTCGCCGCGCTCGGGGTCGATCCGGACGCGGACGTCCTCGTTGCCGGGGATGCGCCGGTAGGCCGACTCGATCGCGTCCTCGATCGTCCGGATGAGGTGCTCCCGGGGCACCCCCTTCTCCGCGTTCAGCTGGAGGAGGGCGCCGACGAAGTCACGGCTCATGCGCGCACCTCCCTGTTCGTCGTTGCCGTCCGGCTCCTGCCGCGCCCGCCGGACCGAAAGAAAAACGTGGCCTCAGCCACGTCATGGAGCGGCGCGGTCGTGTTGCCGGGAGTATAGCGCGCCCGGCCAAGGCTGGATCCCGCGTCCACCGGTCCGGGCGGATCGCCGCGGTGCGACCCGCCGCACGGCCCGGTCGGCCCGGTCGGCCCGGTCAGGCTCCGGCGCGGTCCCCGCCGACGGTGGCCGGCCCTGCGTACCGCCGCGCGACGTACTCGTCGAGGAGCGCGATGAACCGCTCCACGATGTCGTCGCCGCGGAACGTGTCGTGCAGCTTGCCGTCGACGAAGACCGGCGCGACCGGCTCCTCGAACGTCCCGGGCAGGCTGATCCCGATGTCGGCGTGCTTGCTCTCGCCCGGGCCGTTCACGACGCAGCCCATGACCGCGACCTTCAGGTCCTCGACGCCGGGGTGCGCCTCGCGCCACTCGGGCATGCGCGCCTTGAGGTGATCCGTGATGTCGCGGGCCATCTCCTGGAAGAAGGTGGAGGTCGTGCGGCCGCAGCCCGGGCAGGCGCTGACCTGGGGCATGAAGCTTCGCAGCTCGAGCGACTGGAGGACCTGCTGGGCGACCTCGACCTCGAGCTCCCGGCCGGCCCCGGGCTCGGGCGTCAGCGAGACGCGGATGGTGTCCCCGATCCCCTCGTTGAGGAGGATCGCGAGCCCCGCGGTGCGGGCGACGATCCCCTTCATCGCCATCCCCGCCTCGGTGAGCCCGAGGTGGAGCGGGTAGTCGCAGCGCGCCGCGAGCAGGCGGTACACGTCGACGAGGTCGCGGACGCCGGAGACCTTGGCGCTCACGATGATCCGGTCGTGCCGGAGCCCGGTCTCCTCGGCGAGCTCGGCCGACCGCAGGGCCGACTGGAGCATCGCCTCGATCATCACGTCGCGCGCGTCCCGCGGCTCGGCGAGGCGGGCGTTCGCCTCCATCAGCTCGGTGAGGAGCTGCCTGATCGAGCGAGCCCCAGTTGACCCCGATCCGGACCGGCTTGTCGTGCTCGACCGCGACCCGGACGATCGTCTGGAAGTTCTCGTCGTGGCGCTTCGCGCCGACGTTGCCGGGGTTGATCCGGTACTTCGCCAGCTGGCGGGCGGCCTCCGGGTACTCGACGAGGAGCTTGTGGCCGTTGTAGTGGAAGTCGCCGACGATCGGCGTCTCGAAGCCGAGGTCCCGCACCTTGCGGACCATCTCCGGCACCGCGGCGGCGGCGGCCTCCGTGTTCACGGTGACCCGGACCAGCTGCGAGCCGGCCCGGGCGAGGCGGGCGACCTGGAGGGCCGTGCCGTCGGGGTCCGCCGTGTCCGTGTTCGTCATCGACTGGACGACGACCGGATGGGCGCTCCCGACGAGGACTCCGCCCACGTCGACCGACGGCGTCGGGCGGCGACGGGGCCGAAGGGCGTCGGGGCTGCTCACGGCGTTCCCCCGCCGATCTGCCGGGCGATGTCGAAGTACGTGATCCAGATGAGGAACCCGAAGAGGAAGACGAAGCCGACGAGGTACGTCAGGCGCTCCGCCGAGATCGCTGCCTCGGCCGAGGGACCGTTCACGCGGATCCCGACCGCCCGCAGGGCGCGACCGCCGCCGGACAGGACGGCCTTGACGACGAGGACGAGCATCCGCCCGCCGTCGAGGGGCGGGAACGGCAGGATGTTCACGAGGGCGAGGTTGGCCGAGAGCAGGCCGGCGAGGTAGAGCGTGAAGATCGGGCCGAGCTGCCAGAAGACGTCGCCGACCTGGGCGGCGATGCCGACGGGGCCGGAGACCGGCGGCGGCTCGGCCGGGTTCGCGACCACCGACGAGACCAGGTCGGCGAGCCCGTCGAGGATCAGGGTGAAGGCCGAGACGGTCCAGGCCGCCCCGGCCTGCACGGCCGAGACGATGTCGCGCCCGGCGTACTCCCCGGAGTAGCGGAGCTGGGCGCCGCGGATCCCGAGGGCGCCCTTCTCGACCGCCACGTCGGCCGGCCGCAGGGTCACGACGACGTCGCGGACCGCGCCGTCGGTGCCCTTCACGGCCAGGGTGACGGTCTCGCCGGCGTTCGCCACGAGGGCGTCGATGGCGGCGTTGCCTGCTTCCCGGGCCGGGAAGAGGTCGAAGGTCCGGCCGTCGAGCGCCACGATCATCTCGTTCGGGACGAGCCCGGCCTCCTCGGCGGGCGAACCCGTCTGCACCTCGGCGTACACGAGGCCGCCCTGCGGCGCCGCCAGCAGGGCGATCCCGGTGAAGATCACGAAGGCGAGGAGGAGGTTCATGGCCACCCCGGCCACGAGGACGACGAGCTTCTTCCACAGCGGCTGCATCGCGAACGAGCGCGGGTCGTCCGAGTCGCCGTCCTCCCCCTCGAGGCGGACGAAGCCGCCGATCGGGAGCCAGTTCAGGGTGTAGAGCGTCTCGCCCTTCGAGCGGAGCACGCGGGCGCGCGGCGGGAACCCGATGCCGAACTCGAGGACGCGGATGCCGAAGACCCGGGCCATGAAGAAGTGGCCGAGCTCGTGGATGACCACGAGGGCCCCGAGGATGAAGATGAAGAGGGCGATCGTGATCGCGCCCTGGACGATTGCCATGCTCTCTCCTACGCCCCCGGGCCCCGCCGGTTCCCGGCTCCACGGCCCCGCTCGCGAACGCCGCCCGCACCTCGCGATCGAGGGCGACGAGCTCGTCGACGTCGGGCGCCTGGTCCGGTCCGCCCCCGTAGCGTGCCACAGCCGCCTCGAGAAGGCCCGGGATGCCCCCGAAGGAGAGCGTCCCGCCGAGGAAGCGGGCCACCGCGACCTCGTCGGCGGCGATGAGGGCGGCCGTGGCGCGCGATCCGACGCGGCCGGCCTCGCGGGCGATCCGCAGGGCCGGGAAGCGCGCCTCGTCGGGCGCCCGGAAGTCGAGTTGCCCCGCCGCGACGAGGTCGGGGGCGGGTGCCGGCGACGCGAGGCGCCGTGGATACGTGATCGCGTACTGGATCGGCAGCCGCATGTCCGGGGTGCCGAGCTGCGCCTTGAGCGAGCCGTCGACGAAGGCCACGGCGGAGTGCACGACTGACTGGGGATGGACGACCACGTCGATCCGGTCGTAGTCGACCCCGTAGAGCCAGTGCGCCTCGATGACCTCGAGGCCCTTGTTGGCGAGGGTTGCGGAATCGATCGTGATCTTCGCTCCCATCGACCACGTCGGGTGGCGGAGCGCCCGCTCGGGCGTGATCCCGGCGAACGCCTCGAGCGGCGTGTCGAGGAACGGGCCGCCCGACGCCGTCAGGACGAGGCGGGCGATCTCGTCGATCTCTTCCCCGACGAGGCACTGCCAGATCGCCGAGTGCTCGGAGTCGATCGGCCGGAGCCAGCCGAGCGGTGAGGCGAGCGGATCGCGGGGGTCGGCCACCGCCCGCTCGGCCGCGCGGGCGCGCGCCTCGGCCATGACGAGGTGGCCGCCGGCGACGAGCGTCTCCTTGTTCGCCGTCGCGACGACCTTGCCGGCCCGCAGCGCGGCCAGGACCGGCCGCAGGCTGACGACCCCGCCCGTCCCCACGACGACGAGGTCGACGTCGTCGCGGGTCGCCATGATCTCGAGGGCGTCGGGGCCGCGGACCTGCGCGCAGCCCGGCGGGAGGTCGAGCGCCGTGTCCGTGCCGATCGCGGCGGCCAGCGGCCGAAGTCGCCGCGCCTGCTCCTCGAGCAGCGCCGCCTGGGACCCGGTCGCGAGGGCGACGACGCGCCAGGCCGGGGCGAGGCCCTCGAGGACGTCGACCGCCTGCGTGCCGATCGAGCCGCCGGACCCGAGGAGCGCGACGCCGACCGGCCGGCCGCCGGGCGGGACCTCAGCCATGGACGAGGGTCACCCAGACGACGAGCACGGGGGCGGCGAAGAGGATCGAGTCGACGCGATCGAGGATGCCGCCGTGACCGGGCAGCAGCGTCCCCGAGTCCTTGGCGCCGGCGGCCCGCTTGAGGAGCGACTCGGCGAGGTCGCCGGCCTGGGCGACGATGCCGAGGAGCGGGCCCAGGATCAGCGCCTCCAGGGGCGAGCTGCCACTGATCGCGAGGACGACCGCCACCACGAGCGTGGCCACGACGAGACCGCCCAGCACCCCCTCGAGCGTCTTCTTCGGCGAGATCCACGGCAGGAACGGGCGCCGGCCGATCGCCCGGCCGACGAGATAGGCGCCGGTGTCGAAGCTCCAGACGCCGGCCAGCAGGACGAGGATCCATCGCCGCTCGGGCCAGAAGACGCGCTCGAACGAGGCCGGGTCCGTCCACAGCGTCGTCAGCACCGCGACCGACCCCAGGAGGCCCACGTAGAGCGCGGCGAAGGCCGTCGACGACCAGGCGCCGAATCCCTCGGCGGGGTCGCGGCGGGCGAAGGCGACGATCGCCAGGGCGACGGCGACGACGCCGACGAGCGCCACGCCGTCGACGGAGGCGATGCGGGCAGCCAGGTCGAGCGCGGCCGGTTGCTCGCCGAGGAGCTTGCTGCCCAGGATCGCGGGGAGCGCCGCAGCTGTCGCGAGGACGAGCGCGCCCCCGACAACGCCGTTGCGGACGACCGGGCGTCCGGTCGCGGCCACGAGCCGCTCCGCCTCCCGGCCGGCGAGCGCCGCGAGCACCAGGACGAGGATGCCGATGCCGATGCCGCCACCCGCGATCGCGAGGACGACGACCGGGACGATGACGAATGCGCTGAGTGTCCGCTCTCGCACCGTTGCTCCTTACGTTCCGAAGCGCCGCGACCGGCGCGCGAACGCGTCGAGCGCACCGTCGTAGGCCGCCGCGTCGAAGTCCGGCCACAGGACGTCGCACGACCAGAACTCGGCGTAGGCACTCTGCCAGATGAGGAAGTTCGAGAGGCGCTGCTCGCCGCCGGTGCGGACGACGAGGTCGGGATCCGGCATCCCCGCCGTGTACAGGCGCGCCGCGACGGCCGCCTCGTCCACCTGCTCCGGCGCCACCCCGTCCGCCACGATCGACCGGACCGCGTCGACGATCTCGGTGCGGCCGGCGTAGTTGAAGGCGACGGCGAGGGTCAGGCGGTCGCCGCCGGCCGTTGCCGCGAGCGCCTCGCCGATCGACAGCCGCAGGTCGGGCGGGAGCTCGTCGAGACGCCCCAGGAGCCGCACGCGGACGCCCTGGCGGATGAGCTCGGGCGTCTCGGCCCGGATCGCCTGCTCGAGGAGCCGAAAGAGGCCGACGACCTCGTCGTCCGGACGCGCCCAGTTCTCGCGGCTGAAGGCGTACAGGGAGAGAAACCGGACGCCCCGCCGGAGCGAGTGCTCGACGAGCCAGCGGATCTTCTCGACGCCGGCGGCGTGGCCCTCGAGCTCGCTCTTCCCGTGCGCTCGGGCCCAGCGCCGGTTGCCGTCCATGATGATCGCGACGTGAGCCGGGACCGCGGCCGGCTCGTCGTCGTCCGGTCCGGCAGGCGTCGTCTCGCCCGCGGCGAGCGCCGCGTGGGCGGCGGGCGGGGCGTCGGTCGGGCGCGCGAGGGGTGCGCGCGTCACTAGACCTCCAGGACCTCGCGCTCCTTGCACGCCGCCGACCTTGTCGACCTCGGCGACATGGCGGTCGGTGACCTTCTGGAGCAGCTCGAGCTCGCGGTGCGCCTCGTCGGTGCCGATCTCGCCGTCCCGCTCCTCGTGCTTGATCGCCTCGGCGGCCTCGCGGCGGAGGTTGCGGATCTCGACGCGCGCCTCCTCCATCCGCCGGTGGACGACCTTCACCAGGTCGCGCCGGCGCTCCTCGGTGAGCGGCGGGATGTTGAGGCGGACGACCGTCCCGTCGACGTTCGGCGTGAGCCCGATGTCGCTCTTGAGGATGGCCTTCTCGATCGCGCCCAGGACGCCGCGGTCCCACGGCTGGATCACGATCTGGTGGGCCTCGGGGACGCTGATGCCGGCGAGCTGGTTGAGCGGCGTCGACGTCCCGTAGTACTCGACGTGGATGCGCTCCACGAGCGCCGTGGAGGCTCGCCCGGTGCGGATGCCCTGGAGATCGCGCTCCATGACCTCGACCGCGCGCACCATCTTCGGCTCGATGGTCGCGAGCACCTGGCTGCTCATGCGGGGGCACCTCCGGAGATGAGGGTCCCGACCTGCTCGCCCGTGGCCGCGCGGCGGATGTTGTCCGGTGCGTTCAGGTCGAAGACGATGATCGGCAGGTCGTTCTCCATGCAGAGGGAGACGGCCGTGGCGTCGAGGACCGCCAGGCGCTCGGCGAGGACGTCGGCGTACGTGAGTGCGGTGAAGCGGGTCGCGTCGGGGTGGGTCACCGGGTCGGCATCGTACACGCCGTCCACCTTCGTCGCCTTGAGCAGCACCGTGGCCCCGATCTCGACGGCGCGGAGCGCCGCCGCCGTGTCGGTCGTGAAGTAGGGGTTCCCGGTGCCGGCGACGAAGATCGTGACCCGGCCCTTCTCGAGGTGACGGATCGCCCGGCGCCGGATGTACGGCTCCGCGACCTCGTTCATCGCGATCGCCGTCATGACCCGCGTCGGGACGCCGACGCGCTCGAGGGCGTCCTGGAGGGCGAGGCCGTTCATGACGGTGGCCAGCATCCCGATGTAGTCGCCGGTCGAGCGGTCCATTCCCTTCGCGGCCGCGGCGAGGCCGCGGAAGATGTTGCCGCCCCCGACGACGAGGCCGACCTGGACGCCGCTCCGGTGGGCGGCGCCCACCTGGTTCGCGATGAACGTGCAGACGGCCGGGTCGACGCCGTACTGGCGCTCGCCGAGGAGCGCCTCGCCGGAGATCTTGAGGAGGACCCGGCCGTAGCGCGGCGCCGGCGCTGGGCCGGATCCGGCAGCGGGGGCGCCCGGCTCGCTCACAGCTCCTCGCCGAGCGCGTAGCGGGTGAAGCGGCGGACGCGGATGTTCTCGCCGATCGTCGCGATCGGCCTGGGTGACGAGGTCGCCGACCGTCTGGTCGGTGTCGCGGAAGGGCTGCTCGAGAAGGCAGACCTCCGCGTACCACTTCTTCAGCTGGCCCTCGACGATCTGGCCCCGGATGTGCTCCGGCTTCTTCTGGGTCGTCTCGTCGGCCTCGAGGGCGGCGCGCTTCGCGGCCAGCTCGGCGGGCGGGATCTGGTCGATGGCGACGTAGAGCGGGGCCAGCCCGGCGACCTGCATCGCGAGATCCTGGACGAGGCGCTCGAACTGGTCGGTCCGGGCCACGAAGTCCGTCTCGCAGTTGACCTCGATGAGGACGCCGACGCGCCCACCGGGGTGGATGTAGCTGGCCACGGTCCCCTCGCGGGCGTCGCGGCCGGCCTTGCGCGCGGCCGCGGCGAGGCCGCTCTCGCGGAGGATGGCGACCGCCTTCTCGATGTCGCCGTCGGCCTCCTCGAGCGCGCGCTTGCAGTCCATCATGCCCGCTCCGGTTCGCTCCCGGAGCTCCTTGACGTCGCTGGTCGAGAAGTTCGCCATGGGTGAGTGCGTCTCCTGTCGTCCGCCCGGCTCGGCGGCCGGGGGTCGGGCGCGGCGGTGGGGCGCCGCCGCGCGGGCTCGGGTTACGGGTTGCCGGCGGGGGCGTCGGGCGCGTCGGCCGCGGGGACCTCTGGCGAGGCGGCGCCGGGCGCGTCGGCCGCGGGGACGGGGACCTCCGCCGACGGGGCGGCGGCGTCGGCCGCGGGGACGTCGGCCGTCATGACCCCGGGGAGGAGGTCCTCCTCGGCGTCCGGCTCGAACGTGAGGGCACCGCCGGCCGCGGCCAGCTGGGCGACGAGGTCGTCGGCGCCGGCGTCGTCGGCCTCGAAGGCACCGCCGATCTCGAGCTCCGGCTCGGGCTCCGGCTCGCGCTCGGCGCGGGCCGCCCGCTCCCGGGCGCCCTCGATCGCGGCGTCGGCGACGAGCTGGCACAGGAGGCGGATCGCCCGGATCGCGTCGTCGTTGGCCGGGATGATGTAGTCGATCTCGTCGGGGTCGACGTTCGTGTCGCCGGTCCCGACGATCGGGAGCTCGAGCTTGCGGGCCTCGGTCACCGCGATCCGCTCGCGGGCCGGGTCGACGATGAAGACCGCGCCCGGGAGGCGCTTCATCTTGCGGATGCCGCCGAGCGTCAGGCGGAGCTTGCGGAGCTCCTCCATGTAGCGGGCGGCTTCCTTCTTCGGCATCCGCTCGAAGTCGCCGTTGGCGAGGCGCGCCTCGAGCTGCTCGAGGAGCCCGAGCCGCTTCTTGATCGTCACGAAGTTGGTGAGCATGCCGCCCAGCCAGCGCTGGTTCACGTACGGCTGGTTCGGCGCGATCCGCCTCCTCGGAGATCGGCTCCTGGGCCTGCTTCTTCGTGCCGACGAAGAGGATGGCCTCGCCGCGGGCGGTCGTCTCGCGGACCGCTGCCAGGGCGACGTCGAGCCGCTGGACGGTCTGGGCAAGGTCGATGATGTGGATCCCGTTGCGCTCCGCGAAGATGAACGGGCGCATCTTGGGATTCCAGCGGCGGGTCTGGTGGCCGAAGTGGACGCCGGCCTCGAGAAGCTGCCGCATCGAAACGGTGGGCACGCGTGGTCCTCCTGCTCGGTTCGATCCTCCGCGGGCCCCGCCCCGGACCGGGCCGTCCGCCTCGTGGGCGCGACGTCCCGGCACCGCCCGGGGTCGGTGGCGGCACCGCGTGTGGTCTCGCCGGCGCGGACGCGCCGACGGCGGCTGGCGGAACGGCCCGACAGCCCGGCGGAGTCTACCACAGGGCCCGCTCGCTCCCGGAGCGGCCGACCGCGCGGTGGTGGCGCAGCCGCGGAGGCGCCCCGGGGTGCCCCGGCTCGACCGCGACGAGGTCGACCCGGGCCGGCAGGCGCGGCACGGGCCGCCCGTCCGGCAGCCGCCCACGCTCCGCGACGACGGCCAGCGCAGCCCACAGCCGGCCGATCTTGCGGGCGTCGACCGTCTCCTCCGGCAGGCCGAACGACCGCGAACGCCGCCACCGCACCTCGACGACCACGAGCGCCGGCGGCGTGCCCGGATCGACGGCGAGGAGGTCGATCTCGGCCCGACCGACCCGGATCCGCCGCCCGAGGATCACCCAGCCGGCCGCCCGCAACGCGGCCGCGACCCGGTCCTCGGCCGCGTCCCCGGCCTGCTGGGCGGGGGTGCGGGCGACGGCGTCCATGCGGCGACCCTAGCGCGAGTCGCTCACCCCGCCCGTACCGCCGGCTGCACGGCGACTTCCGCGTCGGTCGCCATGTGCCCCTCGGCGCGGGCATCTGCCGCCGAGATCCCGTCGCCGCCCGGGTCGCGCCCGGGGCCGACGGCGACGAGGTCGAGGCCGAGCTGCTCGACGCCCTCGATCGCTCGCCGCGTCGTGATGAACGAGCGCCGGTGGAACGCGGTGACCCCGAGCGCCGTCATCGCCGCGCGGTGCTCCGCCGTCGCGTAGCCGGCGTTCCGCTCCCAGCCGTAGCCCGGGTGGCGCGCTGCGAGGCGGGCCATGAGCCGATCCCGCACGACCTTCGCCACGATCGAGGCGCACGCGATCGAGTAGACGAGGGCGTCGCCGTCGACGATCGCCTCGTACGGCCCGACCTCGCGCTCGAACCCGGCGATCCCGAGCCCATCGACGAGGACGTGGTCGTGGTCGCCGACCCGGGCGAGCGCGC
Organism: uncultured Chloroflexia bacterium; assembly: GCA_963736545.1. Lineage (GTDB taxonomy): Bacteria > Chloroflexota > Limnocylindria > Limnocylindrales > CSP1-4 > CTSoil-043. The sequence goes on along the minus strand of CAVTPA010000001.1, from coordinate 462,452 downwards.
GGATCATCGCCAGGTGCGTGGCGTGGTAGATGTTGAGGCGGTCGATCTCGGCGACCGATGCCGCCCCGACGCCGACCGCGAGGGCGCGTCCCCGGATCAACGGGTCGAGCGCCTCCCGCTGCGCCGCCGAGAGGGTCTTCGAGTCGCGGACCCCGGGGATCGGCCGCGCGAACGGTCGCACGATGACGGCCGCCGCCACGACCGGGCCGCAGGCCGGCGCGACGCCCACCTCGTCGATCCCGACGACGCGCCGCGCCCCGGCCCGCCACAGGGCGCGCTCGCGGCGGAGGGTCGGCACGGTGGGGGCCATCGGCGCGAAGCCTACCGGGAATCGCGACGGCCCCGTCGCAGGCGACGGGGCCGGGGGGAACGTCGGTCCGCGGGCAGGCCCGAAGCCGGGCCGGGGTCAGCTCGGGCGCCGCTCCCGGAGCGTCGCGGACTTGCCGACGCGCTTGCGGAGGAAGTAGAGCTTCGCCCGCCGCGCGACGCCGTGCCGCACGACCTCGATCCGGTCGATCCGCGGGCTGTTCACCTTGAACGTGCGCTCGACGCCGACGCCCGAGGCGATCCGACGGACCGTGAGCGAGCGCGTGATCCCGCCGCCGGTGAGACGGATGACCGTACCCTCGAAGACCTGGATCCGCTCCCGGTTGCCCTCCACGACGCGGGCGGCCACCTTCACGGTGTCGCCGGGCGCGAGCTCCGGGATGTCGCTGCGCAGCTGGTCCTTGACGATCTCGTCGAGCACGTTCACGGGAGTCCCCTGTCGGTCTGGGAGCGGCCGGGTCGGTCCCGCGTGCCGCGTCGTGGGCAAGGTGCAGGCGTGCAGAAGCGGCCGCGAGATGCGCGACCGACGGCGGAGTATAGCACGCGCACTCCGGGCAGCCGGTGGGCCCGGCCGTGCCCGCGGCCGAAGCGGACTCGGCGGCGCGGTCCGTGTCGGCTGCTCCGTACGTCCGGGATATCGGCCCGGGCGTTGGCAATCGCCACCAAAGCACCCGGGATGCCGCAATATCGCCCGGGCTGATCGTATGGAGCTCGACGACCCCGCGATCGTCGACGCCAACGCACCCGCGTGCTCGCGCCGATGCCCGACCCCGCGACCATTGCGATGCCGCAGCGGCGGGCGCTCCGAACCTCGTGCGTTACGAATGTCCCCGGTGATATCCCGGAACTCGCGTGCTGCCGCCTGGCGCCCCGGCCCGCGGCCGTCACCCCTCCGCCGCGCTCTCGCGGCGCACCTCGTCGAGCAGGCGCTCCTCTTCCGCCGTCCACGGGCGCGCCGCGAGGAGGTCGGGTCGGCGCTCGGCGGTCCGGCGGATCGACTCGCGGAGCCGCCAGCGGCGGACGGCAGCGTGGTCGCCGGAGACGAGGACGTCCGGGACGCCCTGCCCGTCGAACACCGCCGGCCGCGTGTACTGCGGGTACTCGAGCAGCCCGTGCGTGAACGACTCGTCCTCGAGCGACGCCGCCTCGATCGCCCCCGGCAGGAGCCGCAGGACCGCGTCGACGACGACGAGCGCCGGCAGCTCGCCGCCGGTCAGGACGTAGTCGCCGATCGAGAGCTCGAGGTCGACGAGCGCGCGGACCCGCTCGTCGACGCCCTCGTAGCGGGGGCACAGGAGGACGAGGTGCGGGCGCGTCGCCAGCTCCTCGGCGCGGGCGTGGCGGAAGACATCGCCGGCCGGGTCGAGAAGGATGACCGTGGAGTCGGCGCGGCGGAGCGCGGCGAGCGCGCCGGCCACCGGCTCCGGCCGCAGGACCATGCCGGCTCCGCCGCCGTACGGCGCGTCGTCGACGCTCCGGTGGCGGCCGAGCCCCCAGGTCCGCAGGTCGTGGACGCGGACGACGGCCAGGCCCTGCTCCTGGATCCGGCCGGGAATGCTCGCGGCGAGCGGCGCCGCGAGCATCTCGGGGAAGAGCGTGACGAGGTCGATCTCGAGGGGCACGCTCACCCCTCCGGAGAGGAGGGCTCGGGGGGCGTCTCGTCGACCGCCCGCGGCGGGGCCTGGGGGACGGCGGGCCGGCGGCGGGTCGCCCGCCGCGGGCGCGGGGGGCGCACCGGCCGCGGCGGCGGGGCCCGATCGGGGAGGTCGAGCGCCTCGGGGTCGGCGACGATCTCGCTGCTCCGCGGGTCGAACACGAGGGTGAACGGCCGGGCGATCGGCACGTCGAAGTCGCCGCGGGGGCCGCCGACGACCTCGAGGACGTCGGCGCCGCCCGTGCGGTAGACGTCGCGGACGACGCCGAGGGGAGCGCCGTCGGGATCCCGCACCGGGACCCCGATCATCTCGTGCCAGAAGAAGGCGTCGGCGGGGAGGGCGTCGGCCGGACCCGCCTCGACCTCGAGGTAGACGAGGCGGAACGCGTCGGCCGCCTCGCGCGTGGCGACCTCCCGGAACTGGAGGATCCAGCCGGGGTGCGCCGGCCGCGCCTCCACGACCGTCAGGCCCGCGGTCGACCCCTCCGGGTAGAGGCGCGCGCCGACGACGAAGCGGTCCTCGGGCCGGTCCGTGAGGACCTCGACCCGCATCGCGCCGCGCACGCCGTGGAGGCCGCGAACGAGGGCGACGACGAAGCGCTCGCTCGCGGCGGTCTCCGCGTCGATCAGACGATCTCCAGCTGGAACTGCTCGCCGTCCCGGGCGGAGACGACCTTGAGGAGGGTGCGAAGGGCCTTTGCGACGCTGCCGTTGCGGCCGATCACCTTGCCCATGTCGTCTTCCGCGACGTGGAGCTCGATGACGGTGGCGCCGGCCTCGCGGCTGACGACGACCTCGACGTCCTCGGGGTGGTCGACGAGCGACTTGGCGACGTACTCGACGAGCTGGGGGGCTGCCATGACGGGCCTCCCCTACTTCGCCGCCGGCAGGACGCCGGCGTTGCGCAGGAGCCGCGCGACGGTGTCGGACGGCAGGGCGCCCTTCGCGAGCCACGCCTTCGTCTTCTCGACGTCGACGGCGAACTCGACGGGGTCCGTCCGCGGGTTGTAGTGCCCGAGGATCTCGATGGACCGGCCGTCGCGGGGCTTGCGGCTGTCGGCGACGACGACGCGGTAGGCGGGCTGCTTCGTCGCGCCGACGCGGGTGAGGCGGATGCGGGCTGCCATCTGGGGCGGGTACCTCCTGTGTCCTGGTCCGGCTGCGGGCCGGCTACTCGGTGAACGTGATGACGGCGCGCGACACGGCGTTCGTGGCCGGCGCCTCGGTGACGACCGCGAATGCCTCGAAGGGCTCGAGGAACGGCTTGATCTCGGTCTCGTACTGGGCCTTCCCGTCGGCCGGGATCATCGTCTCGACCGCGTCGACGAGCCCGGCGACGTCGACGAAGACGTCGCTGATCCCGTCGCCGCCGGCCGCTGCGATCGCCCGCACGTAGTGGTCGTTGCCGGCGAGCGAGTCGCCGGCCTCGGTGTCGACGACGTGCTTGACGAAGTCGAGCGTGCCGATGGCGAAGATGCCGCCCTGGGCCGTCGCGGCGATGGCCGGCAGCTCCTCGCCGGTGAGCTCCGTCGGGATCTCGACCACGAGCAGCGAGCCGGCTCCGTACGCCTCCTCGCGGACGGCGAGGCCGGAGCCGGCGCCGCCGAGGGCAAGGAGGGCCTGGATCTGGTCGAGCGCCCGCCCGGCGGCCGCCTCGTCGGAGACGGTCGCGGCCAGGCCGCCGCCCGGGGTGCCGGCGGCGAACTCGACGGCGATCGCGGCGTCGTCGGCCCAGCCGACGAGCGCGTCGGCGCCGCCGATCGCGGACAGGGCCTGCTCGATCTGGTCCACCGTCTCGGCCGTGGACGGGTCGCAGGCGAGCTGCTCCTTCAGCATGTCGATCCCGGCCAGCAGGCTGGGACCGAAGTCGCGGATCTCGACCGCGACGACGGTCGTGGCCGGTAGGTGCTCGGCGATCGCGCTGGCGCTTGCGGTCGTCGACGGCGCGTCGCCGACGGTGGGCGCGGTCGCGGTGAAGATGAGGACGTCGGTGTCGGCCTGCATGGAGCCCGAGGCCCACGCGGGGACGCTGGCGAGGGCGCCGTCGAGGCACGCCTGGGGAAGGCCCGCCGCGGAGCCGGCGGCATCGGTCGCGGCGTCGACGAACGCCGCCATGTCCACGTAGCCGAAGCCGAGGTACGCGTTCGGCGCCGTCTCGAGGGCCGCGGCGAACGACTCCGACGAGGCGACCTTGCTGTTGCCTGCGGTGTCGAGCGCGGCCTTGACGGTGGTCGCCGGCCCGAGGAACAGCACGCCGTCCTCGACGGCGTAGGCCATGGTGCTTCCGACGGGGCCCTCGACGAGGGTGATCTCGCCGCCGGCGTACGGCTCGGTCGTCTGCTCACCCTCGACGAGGCCGGAGATCCACGACGCCGCGGCCGCCTCGTCCTTGACGGCGACAAGGGCGACCGCCCCGTCGTCCGGGGCCTTCGCGAGATCGGGGCTGGCGAGGTCCGGGGCGGCGAGATCGGCCATGTCGGCGATGTCGAACGCCGCCGCCGTGACGGCGACGGCGACCTCGCCGGCGAGCCACGGCTTGACGTCCTCCGTCCAGCTCGCGCCGGCCTCGGCGAGGATCCGATCGAGAGCCTCGTCGATCTTGGCGTCGAGCGAGGCCTGGTCGGCGAACCCGGGGAACTTGGCGAGGATGTCGCCGACCTTGGCCCGCTGGTCGCCCGGCAGGTCGGCCCGGAGCTCGAGGTAGGCGATGGTGTCGGCGGGCAGCCAGCCGCGGACGGCCGAGCCTCCGGCGCCCGCCGCGAGGAACGCAGCCCCGACGGAGACGACGCCGACGACGACCGCGACCGTGAGCAGCGCGACGCCCCAGCGGACGAGGCCGCGGGGCCGCGCGGGAGCTCCGGGCGGCGGGACGTCCCCGCCCGAGGTCACGGCGGGCGACAGAGACGCCGTCTCGACGCTGCGGACCACGGCCTCGGTCGGGACGCCCGACTGCGTCGCGCCCGGATCCATGTCGGTCATGACGATGTGCCTCCCCGGCCTCAGCGGCCGAGCAGCCCGGGGATGCGACGACCCCCGCGGAGCTGCTTCATGAGCTTCTGCATGTCGCTGAACTGCTTGACGAGCCGGTTGACCTCGGCGATCGAGGTCCCCGACCCGGTCGCGATCCGCCGGCGGCGGCTCGCGTTGAGGATGTCGGGGTCCCGCCGCTCGCCCGGCGTCATCGCGCGGATGATCGCCTCGGTGCGCTTGAGGTCACCCCGGTTGACGGAGGCCTCGGCCTCCTTGGCCATCCCCGACATCCCGGGGATCATCCCGACGAGCTGGTCGAGCGGGCCCATCTTCTTGACCTGCTGGAGCTGCTCGAGCATGTCCTCCAGCGTGAAGCGGCCCGACTGCAGGCGCGCGGCGGCCTCCTCGGCCGTCTTCTGGTCGAGCGTTTCCTGGGCTCGCTCGATGAGCGTCAGGACGTCGCCCATGCCCAGGATGCGCCCGGCGAGCCGGTCGGGATGGAAGGGCTCCAGGGCGTCGGTCTTCTCGCCGGTGCCGAGGAACTTGACGGGCAGGCCGCTGACGGCGCTGATCGACAGGGCGGCGCCGCCGCGCGCGTCGCCGTCGATCTTCGTGAGGACGAGGCCGGTGAGGGGCACCGCGGCGGCGAACGCCTCCGCGACCCCGACCGCCTCCTGGCCGACCATCGCGTCCACGACGAGGAGGGTCTCGATGGGCCGGACGGCGGCGGTCAGCTCGGTGATCTCCGCCATGAGGACCTCGTCGACGGTCAGGCGGCCGGCCGTGTCGAGGATCACCGTGTCGCGGACCTCGCGCCGGGCGGCCTCGATGCCGAGGCGTCCGATCTGCGGCACGGACGTGCCGGGCGGCGCGGTGACGACCGGGATGTCGAGCGCCCGGCCGAGCGTGACGAGCTGCTCCACCGCGGCCGGCCGGTACGGGTCGGCGGCGACGAGGATCGGGCGGCGCCCCAGCTTCACGACGTGGCGGGCGAGCTTCGCCGCCGTCGTCGTCTTGCCCGAGCCCTGGAGCCCGACGAGTGCGATCACGGCGGGGTTGCCGGAGAGGTGGAACGTCCGGTCGCCGGCGGAGAGGAGGTCGGTCAGCTCCTCGTTGACGATCTTGACGACCTGCTGCCCGGCGTTCAGCGACTCGAGGACCTCGGCGCCCACGGCCCGCTCGCGGACGCGGGCGACGAAGTCCTTGACGACCCTGAAGTTGACGTCGGCCTCGAGGAGGGCGAGACGGACCTCCCGCATCGCGGCGTCGACGTCGGCCTCCGAGACGCGGCCGCGGCCGGTCAGGGCGCCGAGCGTCTTCCGCAGGCGATCGGAGAGGGCGTCGAACATCTCGGGGAGAGGCTCCTGTGGACCGGATCCGGCGGGACGCGGCGTTGTCCCGGCGGTGGTGCGCGGGTTCTGGCGACACCGAGGTGACCGGAGTCTACCGCATCGCCGCCCGTCGACCGGCCGACGTCGGTCGCACCAGCGCCCATCCGATCGGGTGGTGCGCGCCGGCAGCGGCCGGCGCCGGCTCAGGCGAAGAGCGCGTCGACGAAGGCCTCGGGGTCGAACGCCAGGAGGTCGCCGACCTTCTCCCCGACCCCGACGAAGCGGACCGGCACGCCGAGGGCGTGCTCGATGGCAAAGACGATGCCGCCCTTCGCCGTCGAGTCGAGCTTGGTGAGGACGATGCCCGTGAGGCCGGTCGCCTCGTGGAAGGCCTTCGCCTGGGCGAGGCCGTTCTGGCCCGTCGTGGCGTCGAGGACGAAGAGGACCTCCGCCCGGGCGCCGGGCAGCCGGCGGTCGATGACGCGCCGCATCTTTGCCAGCTCGTCCATGAGGTTCGACTTCGTGTGGAGCCGGCCGGCCGTGTCGGCCACGAGCACGTCAACGCGGCGGGCGATCGCGGCGTCCAGGGCGTCGTACACGACGGCGGCGGGGTCGGCGCCCGGAGCGTGGGCCACCACCGGGGCGCCGGCCCGGGCCCCCCAGAGGCGCAGCTGCTCGATCGCAGCCGCCCGGAACGTGTCGCCGGCGGCGAGCAGCACGCTCCGCCCGGCGGCGCGCTCGCGGGCGGCGATCTTGCCGATCGTCGTCGTCTTGCCGGTCCCGTTCACGCCGACGACGAGGACGACGGCCGGACCGCCCTCCACGGCCGGCTCGAATCCCCAGCCCGGCTCGCGCGGGGCGAGGAGGGCGGCGAGCTCCGCCCGCACCGCCGCCTCCGGGCCGTCCGGGTGGTGCCTGGCCCGGGCCCGCTCGACGACCTCGACCGCGAGCGCCGCGCCGACGTCGCCGGCGATGAGCGTCTCCTCCACTTCCTCCCAGGTCGCGGCGTCGGGGTCCCCGAGGCCGAGGAGCCCGCGCAGCCTGGACATGAAGCCGCCACGGCTCCGGGCGACGCCGGCGCCGAGGTCGCCGTCGACGATCGGCTCTGCGTCGGGCTCTGGCTGCTCCACGGCCCCCGCGATCGCGTCGGGATCCGCCCAACCGGGGGCGTCGAGCACGTGGGGCTCCGCGGTCGTGCCCTCCTCGGCGGCCTCGACCGTGGCCGCGTCGGCGGCGGCGAGCTCGGCCTCGAGCTGGGCCTCGATCTCGGCGTCGGAGACCGGCTCCTCCGACGGGGTGGCGTCGTCGGCCGGCTCGGCCTCCCGTGGCTTGCGTCGCCAGAACATCGTCCCTCCGTCCGCTCGCCCGTCAGCCGGGCGGCGGCGTCTCGTCCGCCGTGGTGGCGCGCTCCCGGCCCACGCGGTCCGCGAGCGAGCGCGCCTCCTCGATCCGCAGGCTCACGACACGGCTCACCGCGTCGTCGCCGACCGTGACCCCGTACAGCGCGTCGGCCGCCTCGATCGTGCCCCGATTGTGCGTGATGACGACGAACTGGGTCGTCCGGGCCAGGTCGCGGAGCGCTTCCACGAACCGCCCGACGTTCGCCTCGTCGAGCGCAGCGTCCACCTCGTCGAGGACGCAGAACGGAACCGGCCGGACCTCCAGCATGGCGAAGAGCAGCGCCACGGCGGTCAGGGCCCGCTCCCCGCCCGACAGCATCGCCAGGGCCTGCGCCTTCTTGCCGGGGGGCCGGGCCACGATCTCGACGCCGGTCTGCGAGAGGTCGGCCGGGTCGGTGAGGGCGAGGCGGGCGAACCCGCCGCCGAAGAGCCGCCCGAACTGCCGGTCGAACGCGACCTCGAGCGCCGCGAACGTCGCCCGGAACTGGCGGGTGATCAGCTCGTCGAGCTCGACGATGAGGGCGCGGGTGCGGTCGATCGCCCCGACGAGGTCCGCCCGCTGGGCCTCGAGACCGTCGACGCGGACCCGCAGCTCCTCGTGCTCGTGGGCGGCGAACGGGTTGGCGGCGCCGAGCTCGTGGAAGCGGCGCCGCAGGGTGGCGATCCGGCCGGCCGGCGGGACCTCCGCGGGCGGCGGACCGGCCGCCCAGCGGATGCCCGCCGCCGCGACGGCGGCCGCAACCGCCGCGCCCTCGTCGTCGTCGGCCGCGTCGGCGCTGTCGCCCGATCCGTCGATGGCGGCCGCCTCCCGGACGCCGGGCTGGTCCTCGTCGGGCCACGACGAGCCGAGCGCGCGCAGCCCGGGCGCGCCGAGCCCGGCGAGCTCGACGAGCGCCTGCTCCCGGACCGCGTCGAGCGCGAGGCGCGCCTCGAGCTCGCGCACCTCGGCGGCCCGCAGGTGCTCCTCGGCCCGCCGGAGACCGTCGCGCGCCACGGCGGCCTCGGCCTCGGCTGCGCGGAGGGCCTCGCGGCCGGCGACGTCGGCGGCGCGGACGGCCTCGAGCGCGTCGCGGGCCACTGCCTCGCGCGAGGCCGCCTCCGCCCGGGCCCGATCACGGTCCGCCCCGCTCGCCTCCAGGTCGGCCTCGCGCGTCACGAGCGATGCGGCCTCGGCGTCCGCCCGCGCCATCCGCTCCTCGGCGAGCTGGGCGGCGGCCTCCGCCCGGACGCGAACAGCCTCGGCGGCCCGGACCTCGGATTCCCGGGCGGCCCGGGCGGCCGCGACGGCCTCGCGCCGGCCGGCGAGCTCGGTGAGGCGCGCTTCCCACGTCGCGAGGGCCTCCCCGAGCTCCGGAGGCGTCTCGCCCGCCGCGGGGCGCGCGGCCGGCCCCGGCACGGCCTCGAGCTCCGCGAGGCGCCCCGCGAGCGGCGCGAGCTCCTCGCCGAGCGACGCCGCCCGGGCCCGGGACCACGCCGTCTCACGGGCAGCCTGCTCGGCGTGCCGCTCGGCCGCACGGGCGAGCTCCTCGGCCTGCCGCCGGACCCGTCCGGCATCCGCCAGGGAGCCCCGGGCGGCATCGGCCTCGGCCCGCGCGGCGGCAATCGCGGCGTCCACCGCCGCGAGCTGATCCCTCGCCGCCGCTGCCAGGCCGTCGACGGCCGCGATCTCCTCCTCGGCGGCCGCGAGCTCGAGGCGCCGGTCGAGCGGTGCCTCGGACGCACCCAGGGCCACGACGCCGTCCCCGCCCACGATCGCCCCGGTTGCCGCGACGACGCGCCAGCCGAGCGGAAGCGCGGCGGCCAGCTCGACGGCGTCGTCGAGGGCGGGCGTCCACGCCCAGCGCGAGAGGAGCCGGCGTGCGGCGCCTCCCGGGTCGGAGCGAACCGCGTCGGCAAGGAGGCCGCCGCCGTGGCGTGCCGCCGCGGATCGGGCGGCCTCGATCTCGCCCGGGGCCGGCGGGCGGGCCGCGGCGCCGGCGGGATCGCCGAGCACGACCAGGCCCTGCTCGCCGGCGAGGCCGCCCAGTCGCTCGCGCGGCACGACGAAGCTCCGCCCGAGCTCGCCGAGGGCCGCCGCCACGGCTCGCCGCCGCGGCGGGTCGATGTCGAGGTCGTGGGCGAGCGGCCGGCCGCCCGCGCGCCGGGCCGCGGCTGCGAGCGACCGCCCGTCATCGGCCGCGATCCGGCCCCGGAGCGCCTCCGCCCGGCCGCGGAGCTCCCCGAGCCGCGACCCGGTCGCCATGGCCGCCTCCGCGGCGAAGGCGCGTGCGGCCTCCGCCGCCGCGAGGGCGAGGCGGCGGTCGTCCGCCTGCAGGCGGGCCTCGTCCTCGGCCGCCATGGCGCCGGCGACGGCTGCGCGGGCGGCCGCCACCGCAGCAGCGGCCCCTGCCGCGTCCGCGGCGGCTTTCGTCGCCCGGGCCCGCATCTCGGCGAGCGCGCCCTCGGCTGTCCTGACCCGGCGCCGCAGCGCCTCGAGCGCCTCCGCCCGGGCAGCCGCCGCGCGCCGCAGCGCGGACTCCTCCTCCGACCGCAGGTTGCCCGCCGCTCGAAGGGCGCTGGCCTCGGCGCGAGCCTCGGCGAGTGCCGCGTCGAGCTCCGCCAGCTCGCCGTCCAGGTCGTCGTGCGCGGACGGGGGCGGCAGCGCGAGCGTGCGCCGGTGGGCCGCCAGCTCGGCAGCGGCCGCCTCGCGCTCGCCGCCGACGCGCTCACGGTCGCGGCGGATCGCGGCCGCCTCCGCGCGTGCTGTCGCCGTCTCGAGATCGAGGGCCGCCAGGATCGTCCGCGCTTCCTCGTGCGCGGCCCGCCGCTCGGTCTCGACCGCCACGTGGGCGGCCAGGGCCCGCGCCGCGGCGGCCGCCCGGCTCTCCGTCTCCTGCAGCGTCTCCAGCGCGGCCGAGGCACCGCGCCGCGCCCGGCCCAGGTCGGCCTCTGCGCGCGTCTCGTCCGCCGCCGCTGCGTGCCATCGCGCGGCGAAGGTCAGGGCGAGCGCTTCGGCGAGGTCGTCGCCGGCCCGCGCCCGCGACGCCTGCTGCTCCGCCTGCGCGGCCAGGCGGCGGACCTGCGGCCGCAGCTCGGCGAGGATGTCCTCGACGCGGGCCAGGTTGGCGGTGGCCTCCGTGAGCTGCTCCTCCGACTTCCGGCGGCGCCGCTCATGGCGCCGGACGCCGGCAACCTCCTCGAAGAGCGGCCGGCGCTCCTCGGGCCGCAGGGCGAGCGCCTGGTCGACCATCCCCTGGCCGATGAAGAGGAAGGCGTTGTCGGCCAGGTGGGCCGCGTCGAGGAGGTCGACGAGATCGCGGAGGCGCACCCGCTGGCGGTTCACCAGGTACTCGTTCTCGCCCGAACGGAACAGCCGGCGCCCGATCTCCACGGTGGCGAAATCGACCGGCACGAGGCCGTCGGCGTTGTCGAGGACGAGGACGACGTCGGCCATGCCGAGCGCGGCCCGGCGCTCCGACCCGGCGAACACCACGTCCTCGGCGCGCCGCGACCGCAGCGCCCGGCCCTGCTCGCCGAGGGCCCAGCGGAGCGCGTCCGCGAGGTTGCTCTTGCCGGACCCGTTGGGACCGATGACCGCGTTGATCCCGGGCACGAACTCGACGAGGGTCCGCTCGGCAAACGACTTGAAGCCCTGCAGCCGGAGCGCCTGCAGGCGCGCCGACCCGCTCACGAGACGTCGCCCTCGGCATCTGCCGGGCGCACGGGCAGGCTCGCCGCCAGCGCCTCGAGCGCGGCGGCGGCGGCGGCTGACTCGGCGCCACGCCGCGACGCCCCCGCCCCGGTCCCGACGACGGACCCGCCGAGCGACACGTCGACGACGAACCGCCGCTGGTGGTCGGGGCCGCTCACGTCCACGAGCCGATACTCCGGCCGCTCCCCGGAGCGGCGCTGCGAGAGCTCCTGGAGACGGCTCTTGGGGCTCTTGAGGGCAGCCGGCGCCGCGTCGGCGGCGATCTCGGGCGCGGCGAGCTCGGCGAGCCAGTCGCGCGCGACCGTCCATCCCTGGTCGAGGAAGACGGCTGCCGCGAGCGCTTCGAGCCCGGACGCGAGGAGCGCCGGGCGCCCGCGCCCGCCGCGCTGGGCCTCGCCCTCGCCGAGCAGGAGGTGGTCGCCCAGATCGAGGCGGCGCCCGAGACGGGCGAGCCCGGCGGTGCTGACGATCGCCGCCCGACGCGCCGAGAGGAGCCCCTCGTCGTCGTCGGGGTGGCGGGCGTGCAGGGCTTCGGAGATCACGAGGCTGACGACGGCGTCGCCGAGGAACTCGAGGCGTTCGTTGTGCCCGATCGCCTCGTCCGGGTGCTCGTGGAGCCACGAGCCGTGCACGAGGGCGCGCTCGAGCAGCCCGGGGTCGCGGAACGTGAGCCCGAGGCGCGCGGCGAGCTCAGGTGCGGGACGCGGCGTGCCCGGCGTCTCTCCCGGCCGTGACCGGGGCGTCGTCAGCTCGCGTGCTCGTCGATGTACTCGACGGCGTCCTGGACGGTGCGGATCTTCTCGGCCTCTTCGTCCGAGATCTCCATCCCGAACTCCTCCTCGAGGCTCATGATGAGCTCCACGAGGTCGAGCGAGTCGGCGTTGAGATCATCGACGAACGAGGCTTCGGGATTGACTTCGGCCTCGTCGACGCCGAGCTGCTCGACGACGATCTTCTTCAGCCGCTCGTAGGTGGTGGCCACTGGCTCCGTCCTCCCTGGGTGTCATTCCTGCGCGTCGGGGACTGAGGTGCTGCGCGAGGGCGGGCGAGGCTCGGCAGTCCCGCTCCCGGTGTCGCGGGCCACGCGGCCCAGGACCCCGTTGACGAGGCGCCTTGCCGGGTCTCCTCCGTAGACCCGCGCGAGCTCGACCCACTCGGCGATAGCCACCCGGGCCGGCGTCGCGGGCGAGTGTAGCACCTCGCCGATGCCCGCACGGAGCAGAACGCGGTCCATCCGCGCGAGCGTCACGACCGGGTGCTGCGGCGCCGCGACGGCAATCCGCGCGTCGATCTCGTCGCGCCGCTCCACGGTGGCGTCGACGAGCAGCCGGGCGTAGACGGCCGCCTCCGGATCGCCCTCCGACTCGGCCAGGTGCCGCTCGAGGATGGCGGGGGCGGTCCGCTGTCCGAACTCAGCCTCGAAGAGCGAGGCGAGAGCGAGGCGCCGCGCCGCGCGATGCGAGCGGGCGAGGCCGCGCCCCGTTCGACCCGGGCGGCCGGCCACCCGTCAGCCGCCGACGCCGTCGACGCGGACGGTGACCTCGCCGACCTCGAGCCCGAGGAGGCGTTCGATCGCGGCCGCGACCGCCGCGCGGACGTCGCCGGCGAGCGCGGCGAGGGGCTGGCCGGGGCGGGCCACGATCACGACCCGGGCCTCGACGACGCCGTCGCGGACGCGCACCGCGACCGGCCGCCAGACCACCAGCCGCCGCCAGCGCGGTCCGGCCCAGCCGACCCGCAGGACGCCGGGAACCTCCGTCGCCGCGAGGCCGACCAGCTCGCGGATGACCGGGTGGCTGACGGCGACCGTCGCCCGGCTCACGCGGATGCCTCCGCGACCGGGGACGCGACCGCGTCCTCGGCGGCGGGTCCGGGCGGGGCACCGGCAGCCGGGCGCAGCGCCTGGCCGATGAGCTCGGGCAGGCCGGCCCGCGCCGCCGCCGCGCCGACGCCCAGCGCGTACTTCAGCATCCGTCGCCGAGCCCGGCCGTGGGTGATGATGACCGTGCCACGGACCCCGAGGAGCGGCGAGCCGCCGAGCTTCTCGTAGTCGAACGTCGCCCGGATCCGGCCGATCGAGGGCCGCATGAGGAGATAGGCCAGGCGACCGCGGAGGCTCCCCCGGAACTCGGCCGCCCAGCGGTCGAAGATGAACGTCGCGAGGCCCTCGAAGAACTTGATCGTGACGTTCCCGAGGACCGCGTCGCAGACGACGACGTCGGCGCCGTGGTGGACGAGGTCCTTGCCCTCGAGGTTGCCGACGAAGTTGAGGTCCGTCGCATCGAGGAGCTCGGTGGCGCGCTGGATCCGGGCGTCGCCCTTCCCCTTCTCCTCGCCGATCGACAGGAGCGCGACCCGCGGCCGCTCGACGCCGAGCGCCCGTTCGGCGAACAGGGCTCCCATGCGGGCGTACTGGGCGAGGTTCTCCGGCGTCGAGTCGGGGTTCGCGCCGATGTCGAGGAGGACGAGCGGACCGGTCTCGGTGACCATCTGGACGGCGAGCGCCGGGCGGTCCACGCCGGGCACCCTGCCGAGCCGGAGCACCGCCGCGGCCATCCCCGCACCGGTGTGGCCGGCCGTGATGACCGCGTCCGCCTCGCCGCGCCGGACGAGGTCGCAGGCAACGAGGATCGAGGCATCCTTCTTCTCGCGGAGCGCGAGCGCCGGGTGCTCGTGCATCCCGATGACCTGGGAGGCCGCGACGATCCGGGTGTTCGCCGGGAGCCCGGCCGGGGCGAGGGCGAGGATGCGCTCGGGGATCGCCGACGAGGACGACCTCGTCGTCGGGCTGCTCGGCCGCGTAGAGGAGCGCCCCCGCGACGACCTCCTCCGGACCGTGGTCGCCGCCCATCGCGTCGACCGCCAGGCGCACGCGCCGGGCATGCTCGATTCCGCGGACGGTGGCGGGGTCCATCAGGCGGCCGGCGGCCGGGCGCTGCGCAGGACGCTGGTCAGGACGCCCCCTCGCCGCCCTTCTTCTTGAGCTCGACGGCCTGCCGGCCGTCGTAGTAGCCGCAGCTCGGGCAGACGTGGTGCGAGCGCTTCATCGCGTGGCAGTGGCTGCACTCGACGAGGCTCGGCAGGCTGAGGGCGTGGTGGGCACGCCGGTCGCCCTGCCGGGCGTGCGAGACCTTTCGCTTCGGGAGACCCATCGGGCTCGTTGCTCCTGTGGTGGTTGGTGCCGGTTCGCCGGCGGGCCGGCCGGGTCGCCGGGCGCGGGGCGCGACAGCGCGGCGGCGCCGTCGGAGCCGAACGCGGAGTGTAGACGGTTTCGGCCCTAGCCGTCGGCCCGGAAGTCGGCGAGCTTCGCGAGGCGCGGGTCGATCGGGGCGTCGCCGTGAACGTGGGGCTCGGCGTTGAGGTCGCGCCCGCACGTCGTGCAGAGCCCGGCGCAGTCCGGCCGGCAGACCGGGGCGATCGGGGCCGCCAGCAGGACGGCCTCGCGGACGAGCACCTCGAGGTCGAGCTCGTGATGGTCGCTGAGGCGAAGCGCCTCCGGCTCGGCCGCACGGTCGACGGGCATCCCCGACTGGAGGTCGATGCTCTGGAGCACCTCGTCGTCGAGGGGGACGTCGATCGCCACGACGATCGAGACCAGGCAGCGGCCGCACGTGTCGGCCAGGGCCGTGGACACCCGCCCATTCACGAACACCCCCCGGTTCGTGCGGGCGATCCTCGCCGTGACGGCCAGGGGAGCGGCCTGCACCAGGTCCTCGCCGAGGTCGAGCGTCACGCCGTCGACGACGACGTCGCGCTGCGAGCCGGGCGGCTCGCCGAGGAGCCCGGCGACGTTGACGACGAGCGCGTCGGCGGGGACGGTCGTCATCCGACGGCGGGCTCGGCCGGCTCCTCGTCGCTGCCGGCACCCGGCGTGGGCTCCGCCCGGACGCCGAGCGCGTCGATCCCCCGCTCGATCTGTCCGAGGACGCGGGACACCTCGGACTCGAGACGGACGAGCACGTCCGCCGCGTATTCGTCCGCGCCGCGCCTGGTCTCGGCGGCATCGGCTTCGGCCTCGCCGACGATCCGGCGGCTCTCGATCTCGGCCGCCTCGGTCAGGCCCTCCTCGCCGATGAGGTAGGCGGCCTGCTCCTGGGCATGGGCGACGATCCGCTCGGCCTCCTGGCCGGCCCGCTCCAGGATCCGCTCGCCCTCGGCGTTGACCCGGCGGGCCGCCTGGACCTCCTCGGGGATCGCGTGCCGGAGCTCGTCGATCAGCTCGAGCGCGGCCGCCTGGTCGACGACGACGTTGGACGTGAGGGGCAGCTTCTTGCCGTTCGCGAGCATCCCCTCGAGGCGCTCGACGAAGAACATGATGTCGATGGGACGGGCCCTCCTCGGCGCCGGACGCTGGTCGCTGGAGGCCCGATTATAGTCGCGCGCCCTGCCTCCTCACGACGCCAGCCGGGCGGCCACGCTCGGGGGCACCATCCCGCTCACGTCGCCGCCGAAGCGGGCGATCTCCTTGACCAGGCTCGAGGAGAGGTAGCCGTACTCGAGCGCGGTCATGAAGAAGACCGTGTCGATGCCGGGAGCGATGCGATGGTTCATGTGGGCCATCTGGAGCTCGGCCTCGAAGTCCGACACGGCCCGCAGCCCACGCACGATGTGGGACGCGCCGACGGCCCGGCAGGCGTCGACGGTGAGCCCGTCGAACGTCCGCACCTCCACCCGCGCCGCGATCTCGGGGAGCGTCTCGGCCACCGCCTCGCGGATCGCCGCCGCCCGCGCGTCGGCCTCGCCGGCGGGCGCCTTGCGGGGGTTCACGAGCACCGCGACGACGACCCGGTCGAAGACGCCGGCGGCGCGCCGGAGGACGTCGACGTGGCCGAGGGTGATCGGGTCGAACGAGCCCGGGTACACCGCGATGCGCATCGCGCCTCCCTCAGTCGGTCGTGGCGGCGCCCGGGCCGGGCTCCCGCCGATAGAACGTGACGGCGGTCTCGCCGAAGCGGCGAACCCGCGTGGATCGTAGCAGCCCGATCTCGTCCCCCGGCGGCTCGCGCCAGTAGCCGGTGACGGCGACCGTCCCCCCGTCGGCCAGGGGCGAAGCGGGCCCGCCGAGGATGGCGAGGATCGCGTCGCGAAGGGGCGTCGCCGCGTACGGCGGGTCGACGATCGCGAGGTCGAAGCGCTCCCCGCCGGCGCCGAGGTCCCGCAGGGCCGCCGGCGCATCGCGGCGGAGGACCGTCGCGCCATCCGCCAGGCGCGTCCGGCGGAGGTTCTCGACGACGACGCGGGCCGCGCCGTGGTCGCGCTCGACGAAGACGGCCCGAGCCGCTCCCCGCGAGAGCGCCTCGATCCCCGCGGCACCCGAGCCGGCGCAGACGTCGAGGACGGCCGCCCCCGGGAGGAGCGGCTCGAGGGCGCCGAAGACCGCCTGCTTGGCCCGGTCGGCGAGCGGGCGGGTCCCGGGCCCCGGAGCGGCGAGGGCGATGCCCCGCGCCGTGCCGGCGACGACGCGGCCGGCGCCCGCCACGCGCTACGCCCCCGACGCCGGCTCGCCGGCGAAGACGCGGGCCAGCCACCCGTCGGTGAGCTCGGCCGCGAGCGGGTCGCCGGCCCGCCGCAGGCGACCCTGCGCGTCGAGGAGCGCCTCGGCGTGGCGCCGCGCGGCGACCGCCAGCTCGCGGTGGTCGTGGCGCGCGAGCGTGGCGACGCGCAGCCCCGGCAGGCCGCTCTGGGCGAGGCCGAGGACGTCGCCCTCGCGCCGCAGCTCGAAGTCGCGCTCGGCGAGCTCGAAGCCGTCGGTCGATCCCTCGACTGCCCGGAGCCGCTCGAGGGCGACCGCGTCGGCGGCCGCGTCGGTGACGAGGATGCAGTACGACTGGTCGGGGCCGCGACCGACGCGGCCGCGGAGCTGGTGGAGCTGGGCGAGGCCGAAGCGATCCGCGCCCTCGACGACCATGACCGTCGCCTCGGGCACGTCGACGCCGACCTCCACGACCGTCGTCCCGACGAGCACGTCGAGCTCGCCGTCGCGGAAGCGCGACATCGCCTCGTCCCGATCTGCCGGCTTCATGCGGCCGTGCACCAGGCCCACCCGGAGCGGGGCGAGGAGCGCGGCGAGGCGCTGCTCCTCGGCGACGGCCGCTGCCACCTCCTCGCCGGCATCGGGCTCCGTCTCGTCGATCCGGGGCACGACGACGAACGTGCGCCGGTGGCGCTCGACCGCCTCCTCGCGCACGAACTCCCATAGCCGCTCGAGCTGGTCCGGGCGGCGGACCGTCGTGCGGGTCGGCACGCGTCCGGCCGGCACCGTCCGCAGGTCGCTGACGTCGAGGTCGGCGTAGAGGACCTGGCCGAGCGTCCGCGGGATCGGCGTTGCCGTCATGAGGAGGACGTGGGCCGCCCCATCCCGCGTCTTCGCCTCGAGGGCGCCCCGCTGCTCGACGCCGAAGCGGTGCTGCTCGTCGACGACGACGAGGCCGAGCCGGGCGTATGCGACGCGCTCCGAGAAGAGCGCATGGGTCCCGACGACGACCGCCGCCCGGCCGTCCGCGATCGCGGCCAGCGCGGTCCCGGTACCGGCCCCCGAGAGCGACCCGGTGAGCAGCGTGACGGGGATGCCGAGGGGAGCGAGCAGGTCGCCGAGCGTGGCCGCGTGCTGGCGGGCAAGGAGGTCGGTCGGGGCGAGGAGCGCCCCCTGCACGCCCGCCTCGGCGGCAAGGGCGAGGGCGTACGCCGCGACGGCGGTCTTGCCCGACCCCACGTCGCCCTGGAGGAGGCGAAGCATCGGGTGCTCGCCGGCCATGTCGTGGCGGACCGCTGCCATCGCCAGCTCCTGGTCGGGCGTCAGGTCGACCGGTCGGCCGAGGCGCTCGCCGAGCGCGGCCCGGATCGCCTCCCGGAGCTCTGCCTCGCGCGGCGCCGTGATCGCGACGCGCACGGCGGCTGCGACCGCCCGCTGGCGCCGGCGCGCCACCATGCCGACCTGGAGGGCGAGCAGCTCGTCGAAGGCGAGGCGGCGGAGTGCGTCGTCCCGCCGCACGAAGTCGTCGGGGAAGTGGGCCTGCTCGAGCGCCTCCGCGATCCCGGGCAGGCGCTCCGCGACGAGAAGGTCGGCAGGGAGGTACTCCGGGTACGGCCCGTAGCGGTCGAGGGCGGCCCGGATCGCCGTCCGCAGGGAGCGCAGCGCGACTCCCGCGGTGAGGCGATAGACCGGCACGATCCGGCCGACGTGCAGCAGGTCGCCGTCCGGCGGCTGGAACGCCGGGTTGTCGAGGAGCAGCCCGAGCCCGCGCTTGCGCAGCTTCCCGGAGAACAGGTACTCGACGCCGGGCACGAGCCGGCGCTCCACGAACTGGCGTCCGTACCACTGGGCCTCGGCGCTGCCGGCCTCGTCGGCGAGGCGGGCCGTCACGACGTTCACCCGCCGCCGCGCGGTCCGGCCGGCCTGGACCGACACGACGCGGGCGCGGGCCGTGACCACGGTGTCCGGTTCGACGTAGCGGAGCGTGCCGAGGTCGTGGATCGTGCGGAGGTCGTCGTAGCGGCGCGGGAGCCAGAGCAGGAGGTCGCGGACGGTGCCCAGCCCGACCCTGCCGCCGACCCGCCCGAGCGTCGCCGCGCCGGGGAGCCCGCTCGTCCTCAGCGGGGTCGCCGGGTCGCGCGGCACGGTCGGGGGGGTCTCGCTCGCGGCTCGGGCAGCCCGGCTCGCCATCGCCGCTCCCCTACTCCGCGCTGACGAGGTACCGGTAGTGCGGCTGGCCGCCGTGGCGGACCTCCACCTCGTCGACCGACGGCCACCGCTCGTGGATCCTGCGCGCGAGGCGTTCCGCCTCCCCGAGCTCGGCCCCGTCGCCGTACCACAGGGTCACGAGGCTGAAGCCGGGCTCGAGGGCGGCGAGGCCGGCCACGACGGCGGCGTCTCGGTCGTCGGCGGCGGCGAGCAGGCCGTCGTCCGGGTCGAGCGCCATCGTCTGGCCGCGGCGCACGCGGCGCCCCGAGACCACGGCGTCGCGCACGGCCTCCGTGACGAGCAGCGTCTGGATCGACCGTCCCGCCTCGAGCATCGCGTCGGCGTTGCCGCTCGCACCGGCGGCGGGGTCGACCTCGAGGAGGGCCGCGATCCCCTCCGCCGCGTTCCGGGTCGGGACGACGCGGACCGGCCGGTCGGCCATCTCGGCCGCCTGCCCGGCGGCCAGCTTCACGTTGGGGTTGTTCGGGAGGATGACGATCTCCTCGCCGGGCGAGGCGAGGACGGCCGCCAGGATCTCGCCCGCGCTCGGGTTCTCCGCCTGACCGCCGCGGACGATCGTCAGGTGGAGCCGCTCATCGGCGACGCCGAACGCGGCGAGCGCCTCGGCGAGACCGTCGCCGGGGGCCACGGCAACGATCCCGAGCGGCACGCGCCCGGGCTCCCTCCCGGTCGCGGCGACGCGCTCGGGGCGACGGCCACCGGGCGCCGGCGCGGCCGCGTCCCGGGCCGTGTCAGCCGCCCGTGCATCGCGGACCTCGGCCGTCTGGTGGTCGAGGTCGATGACCGTCGCGTTGACGATGCGGCCCAGCTGCAGCGCGTGGCGCAGGACGAGGTCGGGCCGGCCGTTGTGGACGTGGATCTTGGCGGCCTTCGGGTCGCCGGCAAGGTTCACCGACTCGCCCGTGCGGACGAGGTAGGAGCGGAGCCGGTCGAGGTCGAGGAGCTGGCCGGGAAACGGGTGGATGAGGTACACGGTCTCGTAGCCGTGGCCGGTCTCGACATGGGTGAACTCGGCCGGGACCGGGCTGGGGATCGGCGGCGGGCGCAGCGGCGCCGGTGCGGCCACCTCGCCGCGCAGGAACCCGAGCGCGCCCTCGAGGAGCCGGAGAAGGCCTGCGCCGCCGGAATCGACGACGCCTGCCTCCCGAAGGACGGGCAGGAGGCTTGGCGTCTTGTCGAGGGCGCGGGACGCGGCGTGGGTGGCCGCGGCCAGCACCGCCTCAACGTCGTTCTCCCGTTCCGCCGTCTCGACGGCCACGGCCGAGGCCTCGCGGATGACGGTGAGCATCGTGCCCTCGACGGGGCGCGGCACCGCGCCGTAGGCGGCCGTCGTCGCCTGGGCCAGCGCGTTCGCGAGGTCGAGGCCGTTGAAGCGCCGCTTCCCGGCAAAGCCCTCGGCAAGCCCCCGGACGATCTGGCTGAGGATGACCCCGGAGTTGCCGCGCGCACCGAAGAGGGCGCCTTCGCGGAGCCGGTCGGCCACGGCCTCGACGCTCGTCTCGTCGCCGACGTAGCCGAGCATCTCCCGGCACGTCGCCATCATGTTCGAGCCCGTGTCCCCGTCGGGCACCGGGAAGACGTTGAGGGCGTTGACCTCCTCGACGTGGAGCTCGAGGTTGGCCACGGCGGCCCGGACCGCCTCGGCGAGCCCGGCGCCGTCGCAGGCGAGGCGCACCACCTAGCCGGCGCCTCCGCCCGGGGACGCCGGTGCCCCGCCCGACGGAGAGGTGAACGGGCCGCCGGCGAGCCCCTCGACGTGGATCGTCACGCTGCCGATGCCGCGCCCGAGGGCACGCTCCAGCCCGTAGCGGATCGCCGAGTCGACCTGGCGGGCGACCTCGGCGACCGGCAGGCCGTGGGCGATCGTGAGGCGCACGTCGACGGCCACTTCCGGGCGCAGCGACACCCGGATCGGGCGCGGGCCGAGTCCGAGGCGCCCGCGAAGCGTCCGGGCGAACCCGGTCACGCCGTAGCTGCCGAGCACGGCGGCGCGGACGATCTCCTCGAGCGCCCCGCGCGTCACGAGCGCCCTGCCGGGAACCTCGGGGCGGTGCTGGTCGGCGGGCATGGGGCGACGATCCTCCCGGAGGTGACGGTCGACGCGGAACGATGTGCTAGCATACAGCCTCCCCGGACGCCGACCGGCGGCGCTTCGCCGCGCCGGCGCCCCCGATCGCCACCACCGCACCCTGAGGAACCCGATGCCCCGTAGCTGCGCAATCTGCGGCAAGGTCTCGATGGGCGGCTTCAACCCCCAGTCGAGCGGGATGAACCGCGTGCGCGCCCACCGCCGCTACCAGCCGAACCTCCAGGCGCTCGCGGTCGTCGAGGGCGGGGTCGTCACCCGCAAGCTCGTCTGCACCCGCTGCAAGCGCACCCAGGCGAAGAAGAGCCGCTGACGCGCCCGGGCTGCGGCCCGGCTCCATCACGCACCGACCCGGTCCGCCTCGTGCGGCCGGGTCGCATTCGTTCCGCCGTGCGCGCCCCACCTTCGCCCGTCGCGGACGGCTCAGCGATCCGCGGTGTCGAGCCAGATCGTGAACGGGCCGTCGTTGACCAGCTCGACCTCCATCGGCGCCCCGAACCGGCCGCGCTCCGTCGCGACGCCGAGCGCCTCGAGGGCCGCACAGAAGCGCTCGTACACGGCCGCCGCATGGGACGGCTCGGCGGCGTCGGTGAACCCCGGTCGCCGGCCGCGGCGCGTGTCCGCGTAGAGGGTGAACTGGCTGACCGCGAGCACCGCGCCCCCGACGTCGGCGAGGGCCAGGTTCGTGCGACCGGCCGCGTCCTCGTGGATCCGCAGCTCGACGATCCGCCGCGCGAGCGCCTCCGCGGTCGCGGCGTCGTCGCCCGGGGCAACGCCGACGAGGACGAGGAGCCCGCGCTCGATGCGGCCGACGACGGCGCCCTCGACGCGCACCTCGGCCCGCGAGACGCGCTGCAGGAGCGCGCGCACCCTACGTGCCCGGGGGCGCCGGGGCGGCGCCGCCGCGCACGGCGTCGGCCGCGGCCTCGAGCTCGGCGCGGCGCGGCCCGAACCGCGCCTCGACCCACGCCGCCGACGTGAGCGGCACGAGGAGGTCGACATCCCGGACACCGTCGGGTCCCACGACGCCGTCGCCGCGCAGCATCACGACCGGGACCCCTTCCTCCTCGATCGCCTCCCGCAGCGGCGCGCCGAGGACGCGGGGGAGGCTCGTGAAGCGGATCATCCGGTCGCGGGGCTCGGGCGGGACGCCGTCGTTGAGCTCGATCGCGTAGCCCTCGTCGGCGAGGGCCCGCATGAGCCGCACCTCGCGGGCCGCGTCGCGCCCCTTCGCGAACAGGGCCGTCCCGGCCACGAGGACGTCGGCCCCCAGGCCCCCGACGAGCTCCGCCGTCTCCCGGCTCACCCCGCCGTCGACGTGGACCTCGCCGCCCCACGGCTTGTCGGCGAGCAGGAGCCGGGCGGCCGGGATCTTCTCGACGGCGACGTCGCGCATGAACGCCTGGCCGCCGAACCCCGGCTCGACGGTCATGACCATCACGATGTCGAGCAGGTCGCGGTACGGGTCGAGGGCCGACATCGGCGTTCCCGGCCGAAGGGCGAGGCCGGCGGCCCGGCCGGCCGCCTTGATCCGCCGCAGGACGGGCTCGAGCGGCTCCTCGACCTCGACGTGGACGGTGATCGAGTCGCAGCCCGCGGCGAGGAAGTCGTCGAGCCAGCGGCCGGGCTCGGCGATCATGAGGTGGGCGTCGAACGGCGCCCGGGTCACGCGGGCGGAGGTGGGCGACCGTCGTCCAGCCGAACGTCAGGTTCGGCACGAACCGGGCGTCCATGACGTCGAGGTGGATCCGGTCGGCGCCGGCCTTGACGACGCGGCGGACCTCCCGGGCGAGGTTGGCGAGGTCGGCGTTGAGGATGCTCGCGGCGATGCGGGCCCGTCCGTCGGCCATCAGGCGCGCCTCGTGCGGGGCGTCGTGCGGCCCGCTGGACGAGCGCCGCCGCCGCCCCCGGTCCGAGCGCCCCCGCCGCCCGCGGTCCGCGGCCGAGGACCGGGGCGCGGCCCGGTGCCGAGCGGCCCGCGCGGCGGCCGGCGCTGCGGGGCCGTGCCGACGCCGGGCGGCGGCGGCTCGGTGCTCCGCTCTCCGCGGAGGGCGGCCGCGGACGCGGCGACGAGCTGCTCGCGCCGGCGGGCGACGGTCGGCGCCGGGGCCTCGCCGCCCTGTTCGGCGGCGAGCTGGCCGCAGGCCGCCCCGACCTCCTGGCCACGGTTCCGCCTGATCGTCACCCCGATCCCGGCCGCGGCGAGGCGCGCCGCGAAGGCCTCGATGCGGTCCCGCCGGCTGGGGCCCCACGGCGTGTGCGCGACCGGGTTCATCGGGATGCAGTTGACGTGGGCGCCGGTGCCGCGCAGGAGGGCCGCCACGGCGGCGGAGTCGGCCGGCGTGTCGTTGATCCCGTCGATCATCACGTACTCGTAGCTGACTCGGCGGCCCGTCGTCTCGGCGTACGCCCGCGCCGCCGCGACGACCTCGGCCACCGGCCAGCGCCGGTTCAGCGGCACGAGGAGGTCGCGCAGCGGGTCGCGGGCCGCGTGGAGGCTGATCGCCAGCGTCCACTGCGGCCGCAGCCGCGCCATGCGCTCGATCCCGGGCACGACCCCCGAGGTCGAGATCGTGAGGTGCCGGGCGCCGATGCCGAACCGCTCCGGGTCCGTGAGCGCCGCGGCGGCCGCGAGCACCGCGTCGAGGTTGAGCAGCGGCTCGCCCATGCCCATGAACACGATGTTCGTGAGGTGGTGCCCGTCGACCGCCAGCCGTCGCCGCGCGTGGCGCGCCTGGTCGACGATCTCGGCCACGTCGAGGTCGCGCTCGAACCCGAGCTCGCCGGTGGCGCAGAAGGGGCAGCCGACCGCGCAGCCGGCCTGGCTGCTGAGGCAGAGCGTCGCCCGGTCGCGGCGGCCCTGCCGCCCCGGATAGCGCATGAGGACCGACTCGACGAGCCGCCCGTCGTCGAGTCGGTGGAGCGCCTTCTCGGTGGCCCCCGCCTCGGTCGGGCGGATCGATGTCTCGCCCAGCGTGTCGAAGCGGAGGCGCTCGGCGAGGAGGGAGCGGAGCGGCCGGGCCAGCGTCGTGACCTCGTCCCACGTGGCCGCCGGCGAGCGCCAGGCGGCGTCGGCGACCTGGCGGACCCGGTACGGCGGCTCGCCGAGGTCGGCGACGATCGCGGCGAGATCGTCGAGGTCGAGCCCACCGATCCCCGGCGGGCCGGCGGGCACGGCGGCGCGGACCGGGAGCGGCGGGCGGCGGGCGGCGGGCGGAGACGGCGTCATGCGGCCCTCATGCTACCTGCGCCCCGACGACGCCGGGACGACCGCGCCGGTAGGCGGACCCGTCCATCGCCCGCCCGCCGGCCGGCCGCACCTCGTGCAGGAGCAGGCGGCCATCCGCGGTCGCGAGGGCGAGCCCCGGGCCGTCCCTCACGAGCGTTCCCGGTCGGTCCCCGGCGTCGGCCGGCCCGACCGCCGCGCGCAGGACGGCCAGGCGACCGCCGCCGACGAGCTCGACGAAGGCCCCCGGCCAGGGTCGCAGGGCCCGGACCCGCCGCTCCAGCTCGAGCGCCGGGAGGGTCGGGTCGAGACGTCCGTCCTCGCGCCCGAGCGGCCGCGTCAGCGTGACGCCCTCGACCGGCTGGGGGACCGGCCGCGCCTCGCCGCGGAGGTACGGCCCGACGACGCGCGCGAGCAGGTCGGCGGCGCGCTCGGCCAGCCGTGCTTCGAGCGCCGGGGCGTCCTCGTCGTCGCCGAGCGGGGTCGGCTCCGCTGCCACGACCGGCCCCGTGTCGAGGCCGGGGTCCATCCGGATGAGGGAGACCCCGGTGACCGCGTCCCCGGCGAGGATCGCGGCCGGGATCGGCGTCGCCCCCCGATGGCGCGGCAGCAGCGAGGGATGGAGGTTGAGGATGCCGTGCGGCGGCAGGTCGAGGACCGCCGGCGGGAGGAGCTTCCCGTAGTCGGCGAGCACGCCGAGGGACGGCCCGACAGCGGCGAGCCGGTCGAGGAAGCCCGGCTCCCGGAGGCGCTCCGGGACCAGGACCGGGACCTCGAGGCCGGCGGCGGCAACGCCGACCGGGGTCGGCGCGAGGGCGCCCGACCGGCCGGCGGGTCGCGGCGGCGTCGTGACGACGGCCACCAGGTCGAGGAGAGGTGACGCGGCAACCGCGCGGAGGACCGGCACGGCGAAGGCACCCGACCCGAAGAAGACTGTCCGGGCGCGCTCCACGTCAGCCGCGCGAGACCGCCTTCGCCCGCTCGGGATCGATCCCCCGCCGCTCGAGCTCGGCATCGACGTCGTCGTCGTCCTCGTCGTCGTCGCCGCGGCCGACCGCGATCAGATCGTCCGCCGAGTCGAGGTAGTCGATGTAGAGCTTGCCCTGGAGGTGGTCGAGCTCGTGCTGGAGCGCGCGGCCGAGGAGGCCGCTGCCGGCGACCTTGTACTTGCGACCCTGGCGGTTCTGGGCGACGACCCAGACCTGCTCGCGGCGGGTCACGTAGGCGACGAAGCCCGGGATCGACAGGCAGCCCTCGAGGTCCCGGTCGTCGCCTTCGGCGCGAACGATCCGCGGGTTCACGAGCTCGAGCAGCCGATCGCCGACCTCGACGACCGCCACGTTGAGGGCCTCGCCGAGCTGGGGCGCGGCGAGGCCGACGCCGGGAGCGTGGCGCATCGTGTCCGTGAGGTCGTCGATGAGGTGGTGGAGCAGCTTGCCAAAGGTCTCCACCGGCTCGCCCTTGAGGCGGAGCCGTGGATCGCCGAGCGTGAGGATCGGGAGGACGCTCATGCCGCGAGTATAGGCGAGGACGCGGCCGCGGCCGGCCGGCGGCTCGGCCCGTCCGCCGGCGCGCGGGGTGGCGTGGCTCGCCGGTCGGCCCCCGCCCGGGGCGCGGCGTGCCGGTCAGCCGGCCGGCGGCTCCTCGCCCGGCGAGGTGGCCGGGGCCTCCGCCCCGTCTCCGCCATCGGCGGTCTCGGCGGCCGGCGCCGGGGCTCCCCCCTCCGTGTCGCCGGCCGGAGGCACGCCGCTCTCGGCGCCATGGTGCCGTAGGTCGTCGGCGAGCTGCCGCGAGCGGACGGCCACGCGGTTCCCAACGTCACCGGTGACCTCGGCTGCTCGCCGGGCGAACGGCCCGGCCTTCTCGCCCGCGACGGCCGCCAGCTCGGCCGCCTTGGCGGCCACGTCCCGCGCGACGGGAGCGGCCTCGCCGGCAATGCGGTCGATCATCGTCTGGAGCTGCCCAAGCCACTCGCGGGCGTCGGTCCCCCGGGCCTCGGGTCCGGGCGGGGCCGCGTCCGGGCCGGCGCCCGGCTCGGTCCCTCCGGCAGTCTCCGCGCCGGGTGCGTCGTCGGGGCTCGGGGTCGGGTCGAGCGGTCGGCCCGTGTCATCGGTCATCGGTCGTCTCCTCCTGCAGGGCGCCATTGTCGGCCACGGCCGTGCAGGCCGCCAAGAGCCCTCCGGCCTGCCGCCCGTGGCGTGGCCGGCGGCCCTCCCGCGGTGACCGCCCGCCCCCGGCCGGGAGGGTCAGAGCAGGCTCTCGGGGTCGACGTCGACGGACCACGGCGGGCCGGGGTCGTCCTCGAGGACGGCGCGCGGGTCCGCGCCCCGGACGACGACGTTGTAGCGCCAGCGACCGCCGCGCCGCGGCACGTAGGCCGGGGCCGGGCCGGCCACCGTCACGCCCCCGCCCCGCTCGGCGGCGCGATCGCGGAGACGGGCCGCCATCTCCCGTCCGAGCGACCGCGCGGCCTCGCGATCCTCGTGGCCGACCGTGAGCTTGATCGTCGAGCCGAACGGCGGCGCGCCGAACCGCTCGCGGGCCGCCAGCTCGGCCTCGTAGAACGTCGCGGGATCGTCGGCGACCACCGCCCGGATCGCCGGGTGGTCGGGCTGGTACGTCTGGATCACGGCCCGGCCGGGGCGGTCCCCGCGGCCGGCCCGCCCGATCGCCTGGACGAGCAGCTGGTAGGTCCGCTCGGCGGCGCGCTCGTCCGGGAGCGTGAGCGCCACGTCGGCCGAGACCACGCCGACGAGCGTGACGGCGGGGACGTCGAGTCCCTTCGCGACGAGGCTCGTCCCGACGAGCACGTCGAGCCGGCCCTCGGCGAAGGCGTCGAGGACGCGCGTCGCCGCGCCGCGCCGCTCGACGACGTCGCGGTCGAGGCGCCCGACGCGCAGGTCGGGAAAGTGCGTCCGCACCTCCGCCTCGAGTCGCTCGGTGCCGCCGCCGAGGTAGCGGATCCGCGGCGAGCCGCAGGCCGGGCAGCGGGCGGCGAGCGGCGCCGCGGCGCCGCAGTGGTGGCAGCGCAGCGTCATCCCCGCCTGGTGATAGACCAGCGGCCGGGTGCACTCCGGGCAGGCCTGGACGTGGCCGCAGTCGCGGCACAGCACGGCCGAGGCGGCCCCACGCCGGTTGATCACGAGGATCGCCCGGTCGCCGGCCTGCGCGTCGAGCCCGCTCAGCAGCTCGGCCAGGCGGGTCGAGATGAGCGTGCGATTCCCGGCCGCAAGCTCCGCCCGCAGGTCGACGAGCTCCACCGCGGGGGCTCCGCCGGCGGCCCGGTCCGGGAGCGTCAGCCGGCGGTAACGCCCGAGCCGGGCGTGGCCGATCGACTCGACGGCCGGCGTCGCGCTCCCGAGCACGACCGCCGCCCCGGCCAGCGCCGCGAGGCGGACCGCGACGTCGCGGGCCTGGTAGCGCGGCGTCCGGTCGCTCTTGTAGGCGGCCTCGTGCTCCTCGTCGACGATGACGAGGCCCACGTCCGACAGCGGGGCGAGCACCGCCAGCCGGGTCCCCACGACGACGTCGACCTGGCCGGCCCGGATGCGCCGCCACGCGTCGGCGCGCTCGCCGTCGCCGAGCCCCGAGTGCAGCACGGCCACGTCGGCGCCGGGCTCGGCCCGGAGCCGGTCCACGAGCGGCAGGGCGAGCGCGATCTCGGGCACGAGGAGGAGCGCGGGGCGGCCGGCGCCGAGCGAGGCCGCGATCGCCTCGGCGTAGACGGCCGTCTTGCCGGCCCCGGTCACGCCGTCGAGGAGGAGCGGGGTCGCGTCCCCGGCGGCGCCGGCCGCGGCGATCGCCTCGACGGCCGCGGCCTGGGCCGCGGTCAGGGCGGTGCCGGCCGGCCGGGGGGCGCGGCCGGCGGCCCGGTCGCGAAGCGGGTCGCGCGGGCGCTCGCGCGTCGCCAGATCGACGAGGCCGCGGCGGGCGAGCCCGGCGAGCGCCCCCTGACCGTGCCGGGCGGCGAGGGCCGTCGCACCGACGCCGGGCCCGTCGGGCGGTGCCGCTGCCAGCTCCGCGAGGAGTGCCCGCTGGCGCGGGCCGACGGGTCGCCCGTCGGGCGCCCGATCGCCCGCGGCCACGGCCAGGCCCTCCGGCGTGGCGGTGGCGAGACGCTCGTAGCGCGGCAGCGCCCCGGCCGCGCCGAGGGTCCATTCGAGGTGGACCCGGCCCTCGCGCTCCAGGGCGCGCAGGCGCCGCATGACCGCCGGACGGCTCTCCGCGGCCGGCAGCGACCGGGTCGGTCGCGACCCGGCCCCGAGCGCCTCGAGGAGCGCGGTCGTCGCCGGCTCGTCGCCCGGCAGCGGACCGGTCAGCGCCGTCGCGACGAGGTCGAGGCGCTCGAGGAGGCCGGGCGGGAGCATCGCCCGGATCACGAGCGCGGTCGGGGCGAGGTAGTGGTCCGCGATCGAGCGGGCAAGGGCAAGGCCGAGCGGCGGGAGGAGCGGCCCGTCGGAGCGGACGCGCGCGGCCAGCGGCCGGACCTCGACGCCGTCCGGCGGGACCGCGTCCCCGAGGACGATGCCGAGCGCCCGCCGCCTCCCCCACTCCACGAGGACGGCCTCGCCGGGCGCCACGTCGACGAGCTCGGCCGGCACGACGTACGTCCAGGTGCGGTCGCCCGCGGGCCCGGCGGCGTCGATCGCGACTTCCACGTGCCGCGGCCCGGCCGGGGCCGGCGGCCGGCCGGCGTCCATCGGTCAGACGACCACCCGGCGGTCCGGATGGCTGGTCCGCTCGGCCCGGATGATCTCGTCGATCCGCTCGGCGGTGTGCTCGACCTGGCCGTCCTCGTTGACGACGACATGGTCGTAGTCGCCGGCCCGGGCAAGCTCGATCGCCGCGTTGCGCTGGCGGACCTCGAGCTCCCGCGCGGTCTCGGTCGCGCGGGCGCGCAGGCGGCGGAAGAGCGCCTCGAGCGTCGGCGGCACGACGAAGACGAGCAGGGCGTCCGGGACGGATGCCTTCACCGCAGCCGCGCCCTGGACGTCGATCTTGAGGATGACGTCGTGGCCGGCCGCCAGCGCGCGGCGCACCTCGGCCCGCGGCGTGGCGTACCAGTTGCCGTGGACCTCCGCCCACTCGAGGAACGCCCCGGCGTCGCGGAGGGCGGCGAAGCGCTTCTGGTCGAGGAAGTGGTAGCTGGCGCCGTCCACCTCGCCCGGTCGCGGAGCACGCGTGGTGCAGGTGACGACGTAGTGGTAGTCGGGGTCCCGCGGCCGCCCCCGCAGCGCGTCGATGATCGTGTCCTTGCCGACTCCGGAGGGTCCCGAGACGACGACGAGGAGCGCGCCCGGGGCGCCTGCGCTGGGCACGCCCGCGAGCGGGTCGTCGGGGGCCGGGGCGGCGCCGAGGGGCTGCTCGCTCACGGCTGCATGCCGTCGTCGGCGACGATCCGGCCGGGCAGGTCGGCGCCGGCGTCGCGGAGCCGGGCGAGGACGGTCTCGAGCTCCGCGGGCAGCGGAGCCTCGACCCGGACGAGGTCGCCGGTGGCGGGCTTGGCGAAGACGAGCCGCCAGGCGTGGAGGAAGAGGCGCTCGAGGCCGTCGGGACCGCGTCGCGCGGTGCCGGTGCCGTACACGGTGTCGCCGGCGACCGCGTGGCCCAGCGCCGCGAAGTGCACCCGGATCTGGTGCGTCCGGCCCGTCACGAGGTCGACCTCGAGGAGCGTCCAGGCCCCGAACCGCTCGCGCACGCGGTAGCCGGTGACCGACGGGCGCCCGTCGGGGACGACGGCCATCCGCTGGCGGTTCCGCGGGTCGCGCCCGATCGGCGCCTCGATGCGTCCGGCTCCCGCCTGGACGCTCCCCTGGACGAGCGCCAGGTACGTCTTCTTCACCCGCCGGGCCTTGAGCTGGGCCATGAGGCTCGTCTGCGCCGCATCGGTCTTGGCGACCATGAGCAGCCCCGAGGTGTCGCGGTCGAGGCGGTGGACGATGCCGGGCCGCTCCACCCCGGCGATGCCCCCGTAGACCGTGTCGCGGGCCAGGAGCGCGTTGACGAGGGTCCCCGACCAGTGACCGGGGCTGGGGTGGACGACGAGCCCCGTCGGCTTGTCCACGACGAGGACGTCGTCGTCCTCGTAGACGGCGACGAGCGGAATCGCCTCCGGCTCGATGCCGGCTGGCTCCGGCGGCGGCACGTCGACGACGAGGACCGCACCCGGCCCGACGATCGTGTTGGCCTTGACGGGGATCCCGTCGGCGGTCACCCGGCCCTCGGCCATGAGGCGCTGGATGCGGCTTCGCGAGAGCCCGGAGAGGTCGGCCGCGTAGCGGTCCGCCCGCCCGCCCCGGCCCTCCGGCACGACGAGCCGCAACTCCGTCATGCGTCGCCGGGCTCCCGGCGGACGGACGGGAGGACGGCCATCGCGAGCAGCAGGAGGATCGAGACGGTGATGGCGGCGTCGGCGACGTTCCAGGTGTAGAAGCGCCAGCCGCCCGGGATCCCCATGTCAACGAAGTCGACGACGTGGCCGAGGCGGGCCCGGTCGATGAAGTTGCCGATGGCGCCGCCGAGCAGCAGCCCGAGCGCGATCGTGGCCAGCCACCCGCCGCCCGCGACGGCGCGTCCGTGGTACCAGACGATGAGGGCGATGACGCCGATGCTCAGGATGGCGAAGAGCAGGGCCTGGTCGCGGAAGAGCCCGAACAGCGCGCCCGAGTTCGCGACGCGCCAGATGCCGAGCCAGCCCCCGAGCAGCTCCATCGACTCGCCGAGCTGAAGGTTGGCGGTCACCCAGGCCTTGCTGAGCTGGTCGAGGACGACGATCCCGCCCGCCAGGGACGCGAAGACCGCCCAGTGCCGCCACGTCGTCGACGCGGGGCGCGCCTCGGTCGCGGCCCCGCCGGCCGCCGGGACGCCGGCCTGGCTCATCCGGCTGCCCCGTCGCCGCGCCGGCGGATGGCGACGGTCGCCGTCGCGGTCGCCAGCACGACTGACGCCGATGGCCAGCCGTCCGGCAGCGGGCCCTCGGCCACGCCGTCGGCGAGCGTCTCCGCGGCCACGGCCGGGAGGTGCGCCCGGACGGCGTCGGCAGGCCCCTCGAAGGCGATCACGAGATCGATCCGGTCGTCGAGGGCGAGGTTCGCGTCGCGCCGCAGATCCTGGATCGCCCGCTGGAGCTCGCGCGCATCGCCCTCCGCCCGGAGCTCGTCCGTGAGCTCGGTGTCGATGACGACGACGAGGCCTTCGTCGTGGGCGACGGCCGTCCCCGGCCGGGGTGCCGCGAGGATCTCGACCTCGTCCGGGGCGAGCACGACGCCGCCGAGGGAGACCGAGCCGTCGTCGCGGATCTCGAACGCCCCTTCGCGCGCCGCCGCCATCACGGCGGGGATCGCCGGCCCGAGCTTCCTGCCGATCCGCGGCAGGAGCGGCTTCACCCGGCGCTCGACGAGCTCGGACTCGTCGTCGATCCGGACGACCTCCTTCACGTTCACCTCGTCGGCGACGATCCCGAGGAGCGCCTCGATCTCGGCGTGCTCGGGGCCCGGCAGCGCGACCCACAGACGGGCGAGCGGCTGGCGGTTGCGGAGGCCGGCCTGCGACCGCAGCGTCCGGGCCAGCTCGACGGTCCCCTGGGCCGTCGCCATCGCCGCCTCGAGGCCCGGGTCGCGCAGGCCGGCGAGCTCGGCCGCCGGCCACCCCGCCAGGTGCACGCTGTCCGGCGCCGCAGCGCCGCCCGGCGCCGCAGCGCCGTCCGGCGCCGCAGCACCGCCCCGCACGACGAGGTTCTGGTAGATCGACTCGGCGAGGAACGGCAGGATCGGCGCGGCGATCCTGGCGAGGCCGACGAGCGCCGCGTGGAGCGTCGCGAACGCGGCCGCACGATCCGCCGCGTCGTCGCCCCGGCTGAACCGCCGCCGGCTCCGCCGGAGGTACCAGGTGGACAGCTCGTCGACGAAGCGCGCGATCGAGCCCGCGGCAGCGTCGGTGTCGTAGTCGGTGAGGCGGTCCTCGACGCGCGCGGCGAGGCCGCCCAGGCGGGACAGGATCCAGCGGTCGAGGACGGGACGCTCGGCGACCGGCGCCGCGTGATCGGCCGGCGACCAGCCGGCGAGGCGTGCGTACGTGACGAAGAAGGCGTAGACGTTCCACAGGACGAGCAGCTCGCGCCGGGCCTCGTCGGCGGCGTGCCAGCCGAACAGGATGTTGTCGTCGGGCCGTGCCTTCGCGTACATCCAGCGCATGACGTCGACGCCCATCCGCTCGGCCGCCTCGTCGAACTCGATCGCGTTGCCCCAGCTCTTGTGCATGGGGCGGCCGTCCTCGCCGAAGAGGGTGGCGTAGCCGAAGATCGTCCGGAACGGCGGCTCGCGGCGGAGGACCGTGCTCATCGCCAGCAACGAGTAGAACCAGTTCCGGAACTGGCCGGGGAAGCTCTCGGTGACGAAGTCGGCCGGGAACCACGTCGCCCAGTGAGCCGGGTCCTCGCGGTAGTGGAGCGTCGAGAAGGGCACGATACCCGCGTCGAGCCAGGGGTTCCCGACGTCGGGGATCCGGGCCACGGGCGCCCCGCAGGACGAGCAGGCGACCTTCACCTCGTCGACCCACGGCCGGTGGGGGGTGTGGCCCTCGAACGCCGCCCAACCCTCGACGGCCCGCTCGCGGAGCTCGTCGCGCCCGCCGACGACGTCGACGTTGCCGCAGGCGGCGCAGTCGTAGATCGGCAGCGCCAGCCCCCAGTAGCGCTTCTTGCTGATCATCCAGTCGTGCATGTTGAGGAGCCAGTCGAGCTCCCGCTCGTAGCCGAAGGCCGGGATCCACCGGATCTGGTCGACGACCTCCATGATCTGGTAGCGGAGCGAGGCGTCGACCTGCGCGGCGGTGAGCTCGCTGCGCGGCCGGTCGTAGACGGGGCCCATGCTGATGTACCACTCGTCGACGAGGCGGAAGACGAGCGGCGACTGGCAGCGCCAGCAGTGCGGGTAGCGGTGCGTATAGGGCTCGAGCCGGTAGAAGAGCCCGTGGTGGCGGAGGTGCTCGACGACGGGGTCGACCGAGTCGCGGACGTCGCGGCCCACGAGGAAGCCGAAGCCGTCGACGAAGATGCCACTCTCGTCGAGCGGGGCGAGCATCGGCAGACCGAGCGCCTTCCCGAGCGCGTAGTCCTCCGCGCCGCAGCCGGGCGCGATGTGCACGATCCCGGTCCCTTCGTCCTCGCCGACCTCGTCCCAGGCGACGACGCGGTGCTCGTACGGACGGCCGTCCGCGCCGCCGGCGGCGAACGCTCCACGGACCGCGGGCAGCTCGTCGAACGGGCCGCGGTATCGCCAGCCGACGAGGTCGCTGCCCGCACGCTCTTCCAGTACCTCGAAGGGACCGGCGAGCGCGGACCCGAGCGTGCCCTTGCCGAGCCAGTAGACGGCATCGCCCTGGCGGACCCTGGCGTACCGCAGGTCGGCCCCGACGGCCGCCGCCACGTTGCTCGTGAGCGTCCACGGCGTGGTCGTCCAGACGAGGAGCGACTCCCCGGGCCGGTCGATGAGCGGGAACCGGACGGTGAGGCCGGGGTCGGTCCGGTCGGCGTAGCCCTCGGTCATCTCGTGCTGGCTGATCCCGGTCCCGCAGCGCGCGCACCACGGCATCGTGTCGTGGCCCTTGTAGAGCCAGCCCCGGCGGTGGCACTCGGCGAGGAACGCCCAGATCAGGTCGTTGTTCTCGTTGCTGAACGTGAAGTAGGAGCCGCCCAGCTCCGGCATGCCGAGTCGCCCGACGAGCATCTCCACGCTGTCGGTGACCGGGCCCCTCGGCCCGTCGAGCGTCAGGACGCGCGCGGGGTCGGCCGCGAGGAGGTCGCGCAGTCGCCGCAGCTCGTCGGGATCGTTCCAGTCCATCCAGTAGCCGAGCCGGATCGACTGCTCGGTCTGGCGCGCCGCGAACGTCAGGACCCGCTGCTTGCAGAGGCTGACGAACTCGGCGATTCCGTGCTCCTCGATGTCCCGCTTCGACGTGAACCCGAGGTCCTTCTCGACGTTCACCTCCACCCACAGGCCCTGGCAGTCGAAGCCGTTCTGCCAGCGCTGGTCGTGGCCCAGCATCGCGTGGAAGCGCTGGAAGACGTCCTTGTACGTCCGGCCCCAGGCGTGGTGGACGCCCATCGGGTTGTTCGCCGTGATCGGCCCGTCGAGGAAGCTCCACCGCGGTCCGCCGGCGTTCGCGGCCCGCAGGCGCTCGAACGTGCGCCGCTCGCGCCACAGGGCGAGGGTCTCGTGCTCCTGGGCGACGAGGTCGGGCTTGCTGCTGACGGGAGCGAACATCGGGCCTCGGCTGGGGAGGATGGTGGAATCGGCGCGGGCCCGGCGTCACGCGACGACGCGACCGGTCGTCACAGCCCCTCGGACACGCTTCACGGAGGTTCCCCCTATCCTACCCGCGATGACCCGCCCGCAGGAGCCGCGACGCCGCGCCCGCTCCGCCTTCGCCGCCGCGTTCCTGTCGCTCGTCTTTCCCGGGCTCGGGCACGCGTATGCGCGGGCCTGGTACCGGGCCGTCGCGTTCGCCGCCGTCCCGTTCCTCCTCATCGCCCTGGCGCTCGGCCTCGCGGCGAGCTACGGGGTCGACCTGCTCGGCGTCGTCCTCCAGCCGCCGGTCCTCGTCGGGATCCTCGCCGGCAACGTCGTCGCCCTCGCCTACCGGGTCGTTGCCGCCGTCGACGCCTACCGCGTCGTCGTCTTCCTCAACCGCTGGGACGAGGGAGCCGGCCGCCTCGGCCCCTCGCGCACCGTCCTCGCACCGTTGTCGCTGGCCGGGCTGCTCGCCGTCGTCCTCGTCATGGGCGGGGGGCATGTGGCGGTCGCCTACTACGACCTCCAGGCCCTCGACCTCGTCAGCGGCGTGTTCGACGGCGGCGAGGACGACGAGACGCCCGCACCGGGCGTCTCGTCGAGCCCCGACCCGAGCGGGGAGCCCGGCCCGAGCGAGTCGCCCATCGCGACGGCGGCGCCGGGCGCCACGGAAGCGCCGTCCGCCACGCTGCCCCCGTGGGACGGCAAGCGGCGCCTCAACGTCCTCCTCATCGGCGCCGACCGGCGGCCCGGCGAGGGCTCGTCCAACACCGACACCCTCATCGTCGCCAGCATCGACCCGAAGACCGGCCAGGCGGCGATGTTCAGCCTGCCCCGGGACACCGTCGGCGTGCCCCTGCCCGAGGGCCCGGCACGGGCCGTGTTCGGGCCCACGTGGAACCGCAAGATCAACGCGCTGTACCAGCAGGCGAAGTCCCGCCCGGACCTCTTTCCCGGCGGCAAGCGGAGCGGCTACCAGGCGCTCAAGGACACGCTCGGGAACCTCTACGGCCTGGACATCCAGTACTTCGTCGAGGTGGACTTCGCCGGCTTCCGTAAGGTCGTCGACGCCGTCGGCGGGGTCACCGTGAACGTCCAGCTCCCGGTCGTCGACGACGACTACCCGGCCGGGGGCAAGAAGATCCGCGTCTACATCCCGACCGGCGTCCAGCACATGACCGGCGCCGAGGCGCTCGTCTACGCCCGCTCCCGTCACGGCTCGAACGACTTCGACCGCGCCGCACGGCAGCAGCGCGTCATCCTCTCGCTGCGCCAGCAGGCCGACTTCGCGACGCTGGCCCGGCCCGACGTGCTCTCGTCGCTCGTCGCGGCGACGAAGGGCGCGATCAAGACCGACTTCCCGGTGGACAAGCTGCCCCAGCTCATCGAGCTCGGCCAGCGGACCGACATCGGCAACGTGCGCTCGTTCGTCTTCGCCCCGCCGTACTACGGCAGCGAGGGCTACGTGGACGGGCTCTACGTGCTCCAGGCGAACGTCGCCCGCATCCGCCAGGCGGCGCGGAACGCCTTCGACTTCGACCCGCGAGAGCAGGCCGAGCGGCAGGCCATCGCCGAGGAGGGCGCCGTCGTGTGGGTGGTGAGCGGCACCGGCGAGGCCGCCCGGGCGACGAACGTCGCGGGCTACCTGGATTACGAGGGCTTCGCCGCCTCGGTGCCCCGCGGCGGGGCGCCCGACACCGTCGCCCGGCGGACGATCATCACCGCCTACAACGGGGCCGAGACGCAGTTCCCGCTCACCGTGGCCCGCCTCGAGGAGCTCTTCGAGACGACGGTCGTGCCCGCGGCCGACCCGGCCAAGGCGGCGGACTTCGTGGTGGTCCAGGGCGTCCGCACGCCGCTGCTCGAGGCGCCGGCCGGGCCCTGACCCGCACGACGGGCGCGACGAGCGGCGTTGCCGCCCCGGCGGGCGGCGCGGCGACCCGGCGCCGTCCCGTCAGGCCGGGTAGACGGGCGTCACCCAGTGCGCGTACGCGGGCACGCGGCCGCGGACGATGTCGAAGTAGTGGTCCTTGATCCGCTTCGTGACCGGGCCGACGGCCCCGCTGCCGACCGGCCGCCGGTCGACCTCGATGACCGGGCTGATCTGGGCGCCGGTGCCGCACAGGAACGCCTCGTCGGCGACGTAGATCTCCGACCGGTCGATCGTCCGCTCCACGACGCGGATGCCGAGCTCCGCGCAGATCTCCATGATGCCGGCCCGGGTGATCCCCTCGAGGATGTCGTCGGTCACGGGCGGCGTGGCGAGGACGCCGTCGCGCAGGACGAAGATGTTCTCGGCCGAGCCCTCGGAGATGTGCCCGTCCTCGGTGAGCACGAGCGCCTCGTCGTAGCCGTTGAGCATCGCCTCCGTCTTGCTGAAGGCCGGGTTCACGTAGCTGCCGACGATCTTGGCCCGCGATGGGATGGCCGCGTCGGCGGTCCGCCGCCACGAGACGGTGCCGATCCGGACGCCGACGGTCGTGTCGACGTAGTCGCCGAACGGCAGGGCGATGATGTAGTAGCGGTGCTCGAGGCCGTGGAGCTTGACGCCGATCGCCTGCGTGCTCTTGTAGAAGCTCGGTCGGACGTACGCGTCCTCCCGGAATGCGTTGCGCCGGAGGACCTCGATGGCCTCGCTCGCCAGCTGGTCGACCGACGGGACGTCGGCCATGAGGAGGATCTTCGCCGAGTTGCGGATCCGCTCCATGTGCTCCCGGAGCTTGAGCGCGTAGAGCTGCCCCTGGTCCTCGTTCCAGTACGCCCGGACCCCCTCGAAGACGCCGGTCCCGTACATGAAGGCGTGGGTCATGATGCTGACCTTCGCCTCGCCGAGCGGGACGTACCGTCCCTCGAAGAGGCAGGTGAGCGATGCCAGATCGGCGGGCGCGCCGGCCGCGCCGGGGGCGCTTCCGGCGCCCGGGGCGTCGCCGGGAGCGGGCTTCTGGGTGAGCATCGGGTCGGCTCCTTGCGTGGTCCCGGCGGATCGGCGCGCCGGGCGGGGCGCTCCCGAGTATAGCCCCGGCCTCCCGGGCGTCAGGCCCCCACGAGTCCGGCGGCCACGGCCAGGACGATGACGACGAGCACGGCGGTTCCCAGCGCGACCATCCGGCGCTCGCCGGCGGCGGCGAAGCCGAGCGTCGAAGCGCCCACGCGCAGCAGCGGCGTGGCGATCGTCGCCAGCAGGCCGAGCCAGAGGAACCCCGCCGGCTCGAGCGCCGCGATGTCGGCGGGGATGGCCGCCACGTCGAGCGGCGGCCAGTCTTCGGCGAGCGGCGAGATCCCGCGGGCGACGAGCAGCACGCTGCCGACGGCAAGGAATCCGATCGCCAGCCGCGTCCCGAGGGTCAGGATGCGCGCCACGCGGTCCTCGATCGCCGCCGCCGGGGCCGGCGAGCCGCCCGCGGCGCCAGGGCCCGCCGGGGACGGGGCGACCGTGCCGACCGGGGACGGAGCGCCGCCCGCGGCCGGTCCCGTCGTGCCGCTCACCCGAGCGCCCGCGCGGCCATCTGGGCGGCCGTCAGGACGAGGACCCCGACGAAGACCAGGCGCAGGAGCCCCACGTCGATCCGCGTCGCGAGGCGCGAGCCGACCAGCGCGCCGACGAAGACCCCCACCGCCGTCGGGCCGGCGACGTACGGGTCGATCTCCCCGCGGACGAGGTAGACGATGGCCGAGGCCGCGGCCGTCACGCCGATCATGAGGTTGCTCGTCGCGGTGGCCACCTTGAGCGGCACGCCCATCACGAGGTGCATGAGCGGGACCTTGACGATGCCACCGCCCACGCCAAGGAGCGCCGAGACGAGCCCCGCGCCGAGGCTCCCGACCGCGCCCGCGCCGAGACGGCGCGGCTCGTAGTCCGGCCCGGCGACCTCCTCGGCGAGCGTGATCGCCCCCGGATCGAGTGCCGGCTCCGGGTCGGCGCCCGTGTCCGCCGCTCCGAGCTCGTCACCGGTCGGGGCGGCGGCCGGCGAGGCCGGGGCCCGCCCGCGCCGCAGCATCGACAGCGCGGTGTAGGCGAGGAGGAGCGCGAAGAGGCCGGCGAGGACTCGCTCGGGCAGCAGGAACGCGACGAGGCCCCCGAAGAGGGCCCCGGTCGCCGTGAAGACCTCGAGGAGCATCCCGAGGCGCAGGTTCGCCAGGCGCTGCTGCAGGTAGTGCCCCGCCGCGGCGCTGCTCGTGACGATGACGCAGACGAGGCTGACCCCGACGGCCTCGCGGAACGGGACGCCGAACCCGATCGTGAGGAGCGGGACGATGAGGATCCCGCCGCCGAGGCCGAGGAGGGAGCCGAAGATCCCCGCGGCGGCGCCGCCCCCGACGAGGATCAGCCCGACGATCACCCGACGCTCACGTCGGGCCCGCTCGCCGGGCGCCCGCCGTGCAGGTCAGGGACGCAGGTGCTGCGGCGCGTACGGCAGGAGCGCCACGTGGCGGGCTCGCTTGAGGGCGACCGCCAGCTCGCGCTGGTGGGCTGCGCAGGTTCCCGTCTTGCGGCGCGGCTCGATCTTCGCCCGCTCGGACAGGTAGCGCCGGAGGCGGCTGACCTCCTTGTAGTCGATCTGCGAGGTCTTGTCGGCACAGAAGGCGCACACCTTGCGGCGCCGGCGGTCGCGGTAGAAGTCGTCGCGCTTGCGGGATCGGGGGGCTGGCATGGGGGTTCGGGCTCCTTGGGTCGTCGGTCGTCAGAACGGGAGGTCGTCGAGGTCGGAGGGGCCGTCGTCGGCGGCCGCGGCGTCGCGGCGGACGGGGGACGTGCCGCCGGCCGGGCGCTGGTCGGCCGGGAACGGCGGGGCGGAGCCGCCCTCGCCCTCCTCGCGCTGCCGGCGGTCGAGGTTCGTCACCTGGTTGGCGACGAGCTCGGTCGTGTAGCGCTTCTGGCCCTGCTGGTCCTCCCACTGGCGGGTCTGCAGCCGGCCCTCGACGTACACCTTCATGCCCTTGCGGAGGTTCTCGGCGACGCGCTCGGCGAGCTGCGCCCAGGCGACGACGCGGAACCACTCGGTCTCTTCCTGCCAGGCGCCGTCGGGCCCCCGGAAGTTGCGGTTCACGGCGACGGTGAACTGGGTCACCGCCTGGCCGCTCGGCGTGTACCGCATCTCCGGATCGCGCCCGAGGTTCCCGATGATCATCACCTTGTTCAGGGACACGGGACGGACCTCCTGCTGGGGGCTTCGATCAGTCGGTCGCCGCCGGGGCGGCTTCGCTCTCCGACTCGTCGATGCGCTCGCCGGTCGGCTCTTCCTCCTCCTCGTCGGCGGGGACGGGCACGAGCTCGCCGTCGTCGTCGCGGCCCGCACGGGCGGCTCGGACGGGGCGCTCGACGCGCACGACGAGGTGGCGGAGGACGTCCTCCATGATGAGGAGGGTGCGCTCGAGGTCGGCGATCGACTCGGCGGGGGCGTCGAAGTGGATGATGTGGTACGAGCCCTCGCGGTAGCGGTCGACCTGGTAGGCCAGGCGGCGGCGGCCCCAGGGGGCGGCCTTCACGATCTGGCCCCCCGCCTCGGTCACCTGGCGGGTGGTTCGCTCCAGGACCGCCTGGATCCGGTCCTCGGGCGCATCGGGCTTGAGGACGAGCATGAGTTCGTAGCGGCGCACGGCCAGCTCCTTCCTGTGGGGAATGCCCCGCTCGGCGCGGCCGGAACCCGGCCCGTCCCCCGGCGGAGCAGAAAGGACCGCGGGAGTGTACCACGGTCCCCCGTTCCGCCCGTGCTCCGCCGCGGCGGTCCGCGTGCCGGTCCGTCCGGCCACGGGGCGCCGGTCGGCGTGTATCCTTCGCCCCGTTCATGTACCGAACCGGGGGAGTCCAGCCAGCGTGGCAACCAGCGCCATTCTCCTGCTGTCATCGAACACGGAGGCCGCCGAGTCCGCGGCCGGGGTGCTCCGCGCGATCGGCCACGACGTCACCGTCGTCGGGGATCCGGGCGAGGCGATCCGCCGGGCCGGCGACGTCGCCCTCGTCGCGATCGACGCCGTCGGCCCGCCCCACTCGGCGCTCGACGTCTGTGCCGAGATCCGCCGCACGCCGGCCCTCGCCGCCGTCGCCGTCCTCTGCATCAGCCAGGTGGACGACGTCGAGGAGCGGGTCCGCTTCCTCGAGG
Organism: uncultured Chloroflexia bacterium; assembly: GCA_963736545.1. GTDB lineage: Bacteria > Chloroflexota > Limnocylindria > Limnocylindrales > CSP1-4 > CTSoil-043. The sequence goes on along the minus strand of CAVTPA010000001.1, from coordinate 421,675 downwards.
TCGGCGCCGACGACGTCCTCGCCCGGCCGTTCGACCCACGCGAGCTCGAGGCCCGCGTCGACGGCCTCCTCATCCGGTTCCAGCGCTCGCGCGATCTCTCGCCGGTGGCCGGCTCCGACGCGCCCGTCCTCACGAGACGCCACCTCATCGCCGTCGCCAGCCCGAAGGGCGGCGTCGGGACGACGACGATCGCGGTCAACATCGCGACCGCGCTGGCCGCGCGGATGCCGAACGACGTGGCGATCCTCGACATCGAGATGTCGTTCGGCCAGGTCGCGACCCACCTCAACGTCAAGCCGAAGCTGACGCTGGCCGACCTCGTGGCCGACGAGGGAGGCATGAGCGAGCCGGACCTGCTGCGGACGTACGCCGAGCGGGCCGAGCCGGGCCTCGACGTCATCGCGGCGCCGGCCACGCCCGAGCTGAGCCGCCTCGTCGAGGTCGCTCACCTCGAGCGGATCTTCTCGACGGCGGCCCTCGCCTACAAGGTTCTCGTCGTCGACGTCGGGGCGTCGCTCGACGAGCGCGCGCTCGCGGTCCTCGCCCACGGCGACGCTGTCGTCGTCCCGGTCGCGCCCGAGATCGCGGCGCTCAAGGCGTTCCACGGCTTCCTCGAGTACCTGGCAGAGGATGGCGCCGTTCCCGCCAAGTCCACGTTCGTCCTCAACCACCTGTTCGCGCGGGACATGCTCTCCATGCGCCAGATCGAGAGCGCGATCGCGGCGCGGGTCGACGCGGAGCTCCCGTACGACCCGGGCCTGTACCTCAAGGCGGTCAACGAGGGCGTGCCGATCGTCCGCGGCGCCCCCGGCTCGGCGCCGGCGAAGGCGCTCGTGCGGCTGGCCACCAACGTTGCCGGCCTGAGCGGCGACGCGCCGCCGCTCGAGGCCAAGAAGAGCGGGCTGCTCGGCGGGCTTCGTCGCCGCTGATCCGGGCGCTGCGGCCCGCGCCCCACCCCGGCCGGCTTCGACCGGCGAGCCTTGGGTTGACCGGTCAGCCGGTCACCTTGACCTGGCCCGCCTGGACGACCGAGATCTGGCCGCCCCACGTGCACATGAGCCGGCACGTGCTGGTCACGGCCGGCACGCCCCCGACCGTCACCTTCGCCGATCCCGGGGCCCACGGAGCGGTCGTCACCGGGATGCACGGCTGCGGCGTGAAGACGCCCGCCGCCGCGCTCGTCGCGGCGATCACCTGCGGGTTCGACGGCGCGGAGCACATCCCGAACGGGGAGATGTTCGCCATCGGAGCGACGTCGGTGATCTTCGCGATCAGCTGACCGCCCGCCTGCATCGGCGGCCCGGACGGGATCACTGTCAGCGGCGAGGGCGCCACGCCGAACGTGCAGGCAAGCTGCGCCCCGCTCACGACCAGCTCGGGCATCCGGACCCTCCCCTGCTCCGCCGCTGGGCGGCCCCGACCGGCCGGACACGGCTGGCACGAGTGTCGCATGACCCTGCGTTCCCGTTCGGGCAGTCGCGCCGGCCCGGCCGGGCGATCAGCGGCCCGGATGCCTCGCGGGGCGATCGCCTCGCCTCAGCGCGATCGGTCGAGCGTCACGGCGGGCAGTCGTCCGATCGACGACGCGCGTGGGTTCGCCCCGGAGATCTGGACGACGTTCGGCGCGTCGGTGGCCGTGGGCGCGGCCGCACCGGGCGTGGCCAGGAGGCGCGGACGACGGAGGCGGGCGGCGAGGTACACGTTCATGACGTCGCGGACCTGCGACTCGGTGAGGAGGTCGTCGAGCCGCAGGGCATGCTCCACCCTGGCCGCGGGAGATTCGAAGCTCCGGGAGCCCACGCGCTGGGTCCCGTCGGGGCCGACCGACAGGCCCAGGCTGTGGACCAGCAGGTTGGCGGTCCGCAGCGACGGGACCCGGTCACCGCGGACGAGCCGGGAGATCGTCGAGTGGTCGACGCCGGACTTCTGTGCCAGCTGGCGCTGTGTCAGCCTGCGGGCCCTGAGCTGGACGGCGAGCCACCGGCCAAATGGCTCGTCGCCGGGATCCGGCAGACCCACCTCGGAATCTGCGACCGCAGGCGGCATCGGTCGCTCGATCATGGCGCGGCCCTCCGCGATCCCTGCAGGGTGGGCACGTGCGGGCGATCCTGCCGGCCGGCCACCGCCCGCCGCCCCGGAACGCCTTGCCTGGGGATCTCTCCTATGAGAACGAGGCCGACCGGCGGGCGTTAGGGGGCGGGCGTCGGCGCGATTCGCGGCTACCCGACCCGACAGACGAGCGCCCACTCGCCACCCTGCTGGACGAACGCGGTCCTGCCGACCTTTCCGTCGGGAAGCCGGCAGCCGAGGCCGGCCGCGACCGCGATCGCGACCGGCGAGCCGCGTCGCCGCGGCGACGAGCCGGGCGCGTGACGGGTGCTCGACCCTGGTCTCGCGAAGGCGCGCTCGTGCTCATGGCGACGCGCCTCGCCGCGATGTCGGCGTCGAACGTCGACGACAGTGGCTCGGAAGCATTCGTCGGTCCCCCAACCGCTCGTCGCGTCCTCTACGTCGGGGACGGCGGCGAGCATCGCGAGTCGACGTCCGGCGGGGCCCGCTATCGGGCGGACGACGCGACCGGGTCACCTTCCGCCGCCCGCCCGGCCGCTCGCGCCGTCAGACCCGCAAGAGCCGGCACAGGACGTCGTAGTCCGTGTCGCTCCCGGGCCAGTGCGAGCGGAGGACGTCCGTCCCGATGCGGCGATCGACCCTTCGCAGGACGACGCCCGCGATGATGAGGTCGTCGACCGTGCCGATGCCGGGCAACAGGTCCGGCAGGAGGTCGATCGGGCTCCGGAGATAGAGCAGCAGCGCCCCGAGCGCAAGCCGGCTTCGCCCGGGAGTCGCCGGGTCGGCGCGGGTCGCGCGAACCAGGTCCACCAGCTCCGGCACCAGCGGGAGCACCGGCAGGACGTGCTCGAGCGGCGGGCGGTTGAGCCAGATCAGCAGGACGAGCACCAGCCACGCCACGAAGACGACGAGGAGGATGACGACGACCGGCAGCAGGTCCACGCGATGATCCTAGCGATCCCGGCAACCCCGCGTCGCGCTCGACCGGCCGGGCGGAACCGCGGACTTGACGTTCCTGAGCATCTTGTGAGCCCGCTCGACCCAGGATATGGGACGGCCGCTGCATGCCGACGCAGGCCTTGGTGCCGAGGGTGAGATTCGAACTCACATGACCTTTCGGCCAGCCGAGTTTAAGTCGGCCGCGTCTGCCGGTTCCGCCACCTCGGCGCGGTGTCGCCCCGCGATCGTACCGCCGGGGGCGGCGATGCGGAGCCGCCCGCGCCCCCCGGACCGACGCCCGTCATCGCCTCGTCGAAGCGGTCCGCCGATGGGTGCTGCGTGGCGTCGAGCAGCGGTACGTGGTGTGGCCGATCGCGTAGCCAACGAAGAGCACACCCTCCAGCGTCAGTCCCCGACCCGGCTCCAGAACTCGATCGGAACGCCGGCGGCCCTGAGGTCAGGGCCGGGGTCCATGCGCCCGTGCGTCGAGAACCACGCGGCGAGCAGTCGCAGCGGATCGTCGCCCTCGCGCCCGCCCAGGGCGGCGACGGCGGCCGGAACGGCGTCCGGCCCGATCGCCCACGTCCACTCGTACTCGGTGAGCCCGGCGCCGAAGACACCCTCGACGCCGGAGCCGAGATCCTGGCCCTCGATGAGGACGCCCCCGTCGGGACGGCGGACCGCGCCGAGATGGCGGACGCCGCCGGCGTCGCGCTCGTCCCGCAGGACGACGCTCGCGAGCCGACTGTCGAGCGCGCGGGGGTCGGTGGTCGCGTCGTCGGGCACGGCCTCATCGTACGGGACGCTGTCGCCGCGGCGCACCGCGGGCGCGACGCCCGCCGCAAGCCGCGCAGCAGCCTCGGGTGGGCTCCGATTGACACGCAAGCGGGCGCCGCCGCCGATGGGATCCAGGGGCCCGGGTCGCCCGGTGCGCGTTCCATCCCCCGTGGAGAGCGGAGCGCACGGTGCGGAGCCGATTCGCCTGGTCGGCTACTTGACCTGCGCCCAGACTGCTCCATCCAGGACCCCGAGCCGGAACTCGCAGACGTCGGCCTGCTTCGTCAAGGTCAGCTGGTTGTCCTCGTCCGTTCACGTGTAGGTTCCCTGCTCGGCGCCCACCGCCTCGCAGGTCGTGTCGGTCTCGAACTTGATGGTGATGCCGTGGGTCGACGTGCCGGTGCCGATCGGGTCCCCTTCAATCCTGAACAACCACTTCCCGTCCGACCGGTAGTCCATCTTCACCGCCCCAAACTCCTGGTTCGTGGCCGTCCACTCGCCGGTCGCGAACGCCTTGCCCCCGCCTCCGCAACCTGTCGCCAGGATCACTGCCGACGCGAGGGCGACCGCCAGTCCGAGCAGGCGTCTCATCGCTCGCCCTCCCACTCCACGCGGGTCGGTCTCGCCAGTGGCTCGGCGCGGTCTCGGCGGCCGGGGTACGGACCGCGTGTCAGAGCCTCCCGCCAATCGGCCGCCGGATGCGCCGGTTCCGGATCTGGCGAGAGGCGAACGGCCCCCGACCGTCCGGTGCGCGTCCCATCCCGCGGAGGGGAGCGCCTGATGCGGAGCCGGGGGCCTAGGCTTGAGCGACCTTCCCGGAGCAGGGCGAGAGCGAGCTCTAGCGGCCTGGCGGACCTACTTCTCCTCGTCGGCCACCTGCGTGAGGCTGGCGCGCTCGCCTGCCCGGAACTCGATCAGGCTCGTCGTCTCGTCGGCCACCTGCGTGAAGCTGGCGCGCTCGCCTGCCCGGAACTCGATCAGGCTCCTCGTCTCGTCGGCCACCCGCCCACTCGCACTTGCGGGGAACAGTCTGACGGCCGTCATCGCACCGACGGCGAGAACGACCAGCAGCAACGCGACGGCGACGAGAGTCGTGCGGCGGTGACTGGGCGCTGCGGTTTGCTGAACCATGGATTTGCCCCCCTGTCACGCTCGTCTCATTCCCGGGGCCGGGAACGAGCGGCGAGCGCGTGCCGCCACGATGGGACGCGACGAGTCCCGGGTAAAGCGGCAAATGACCATGTCGATGTCATCCGCGAGACACGCGGGCAGGGCGCCCGGGCGCCCGGTGCGTCGCCCGGGGCCCTGCTAGCGATGCCGGCGCCGGCTCACCGCCACGTGAGAAAGAGAGAACCGGCCCCGGAGGGCCGGTTTCGTGCTCAGGGTGGAGGCGACGATCGGATTCGAACCGATGAATAAGGGTTTTGCAGACCCCCGCGTTAGGCCACTTCGCCACGTCGCCGCGGAATGCTGGCTGGCCCTCGAGGATTCGAACCTCGGTTCACGGATCCAAAGTCCGCTGTCCTACCACTAGACGAAGGGCCAGCGGTGCGGGGACCAGCCCGGTCTCCGGACAAGAAAATGGAGCGGAAGACGGGACTCGAACCCGCGACCCTCACCTTGGCAAGGTGATGCTCTACCAACTGAGCCACTTCCGCTCGATGCGCCGTCCCGGGGTGATGGTGCCGAGAGCCAGATTCGAACTGGCGACACCGCGATTTTCAGTCGCGTGCTCTACCAACTGAGCTATCTCGGCCCGCAGGCCCCGCCGGACGTCGCCGCCCGTCGGCGGTCCAGAAAGTACCACGGCGGCCCCGTGCTCGCAAGGAACGGCGCCGGGAGTCATGCGACGAAACCGGAGCCGGAGACCAGCGGCGCTCCCCCGCCCCGGCCTCAGCTGCGCTCGGCGTAGGCCGGGAGGCCCGTCGGGTCGATCGGCGCCTCGCCAGAGAGCGCCCGCAGCCGGTTGATCCGGTCGATGAGCGGCGGGTGCGTCGAGAAGAGGCCCTTGGAACGATCCTCGAACTTGTGGATCGGGTTCCGGATGAAGAGGTGCTGCGTCGCCCGGTTGGCGACCTCGAGGACCTCCTGGTCCTCGGCGAGGATCGCGAGCGCGCGCTGGAGGCCATGCGGGTTGCGGGTCATCTCGACGCCGCTCACGTCGGCGAGGTACTCGCGCTGCCGGTTCACGGCCATCTGGACGAGCCGGCTGAAGATCGGGGCGAGCAGGGCGAGGACGAGGGCGAGCATGAAGACGATCGCCTGGAGGCCGCCCCCGCCCCGGTCGTTCGACGAGCTGCGGCCCATCCCGCCCCAGAACGTCATCCGCAGGAAGACGTCGGCGACGAGGGCGATCGTCCCCACGAGGACGCCGACGAGCATCGCGTAGCGGATGTCGTAGTTCTGGACGTGGGACAGCTCGTGGCCGATCACGCCCTGCAGCGCCTCCCGGTCGAGGCGGGCGACGAGGCCCGTCGTGACGGCGATCGAGGCGTGCTTCGGGTCGCGGCCGGTCGCGAACGCGTTGAGCGCCGTGTCGTCGATGAGGTAGACCTTCGGCATCGGCAGCCCCGATGCCAGCGTCAGCTCGCGGACGACGTTGAGCAGCTGCGGCGCCTCGGCCTCGGTCGCGGGGCGTGCCTTCGACGCGGCGAGCACGATGCGGTCGCCGCTGAAGTAGCCGAACAGCGAGCTGGCGATCGCGACGAGGCCGAAGATCCCGAGCCAGCCGATCGCCCCCTCGGGCGCGCCGGTCGTGCCATACCCGACGGCGAACCCGAGGGCGCCGAGGAGGGCGACGATGACCAGGACCAGCAGGAACGAGTTCCGCCGGTTCGCGGCTGCCTGGCTGTAGAACGTGCCGGCCATGAGAACGACGCCCCCGGCCCAGAGGCCGGGACGACGTCAGCGAAGGGCGACGACCGGGACCTGGTCGGCCTCGGGCTCCGCGTCGAAGAACTCGCGGCGCATGAAGCCGAGCGGGCCTGCGATCAGGACCGAGGGGATCGTCTGGATCGTGGTGTTGTACTCGTTGACCGTCGCGTTGTAGTGCTGGCGCGAGAAGCTGATCTGGTTCTCGGTCGTCGTCAGCTGCTCCTGCAGGGCGAGGACGTTGTCGTTCGCCCGGATCTGGGGGTAGTTCTCGGCCACGGCGAAGAGCGAGCGCAGGGCGCCCGACAGCTGATTCTCGGCCTGGACCTGCTCGCGCGTGACCTGGCCCTGGGCGCCGGCCGCAACGGCGTTCGCCCTGGCCTCGGTGACGCGGGTGAGGACGTCCTGCTCGAAGCCCATGACGTCGCGCACGGCGGCGACGAGGTTCGGCACGAGGTCGTGGCGCCGCTTCAGCTGGACCTCGATCTGGCCAACGGCCTCGTCGACGCGATTGCGCTTCGTCACCAGGCCGTTGTAGATGAGGACGCCGACGAGGATCAGGCCACCGACGACGAGGAGAAGGATGATCGCGAACTCCATGGTCCCTCCGAGCTGCGGCCGCGCACCGGGGCGCCGCCCCCACGGAACAGCATACGACCCCCGCGGCGCTGGTGGGCGGTGGAGGGCTCGAACCTCCGACCTCCTCGGTGTAAGCGAGGCGCTCTGACCGACTGAGCTAACCGCCCCGGGTCGCCGGGCCCCGGCCCGGAGATGACGAAGGCGGCCCCTCGCGGAGCCGCCCGGCATGGAGTCGAAGTGGTGCCCAGGCCGGGACTTGAACCCGGATGAGTTGCCTCATACGCCCCTCAAACGTACGCGTATACCAATTCCGCCACCTGGGCAGGTGGAGCGCCGCATCCGCTTCCCGAGAGCGGTGGTACCGAGGACGGGATTTGAACCCATACGCCCTTGCGGGCACTAGCTCCTGAGGCTAGCGCGTCTACCAATTCCGCCACCTCGGCGGGGACCAGCGATCGCGGGCGGCGAGGGTCACCGTCCGGCGTCCCATCGTACCACGTCCCAGAACCGGTCGCCCGGATCGGCGACGGGGCGGACCTCGGGCCCGGAGAGCTCCGGGCCGGCGACGAGGACGCTGTCGCGGAAGAACAGGGCCGGCATCGGCTGGAGCGTCCCGAGGAGTCGCTGCAGCTCGCCGTAGGCCTTCGTGCGCTCCTCCATCGTCCCCGGCGCCCGGGCCGCCAGCAGCGCCGCGTCGAGCGTCGTGTCCTGGATCCCGGACACGTTCGAACCGCCCTCGCGTGATTGGGTGGAGCCGAGGATCGCGTATGGGTCCGGGTCGAGCCCGAGGTTGACGTCGATGACGGCGGCCGCGTAGTCGCCGGTCCGGAGCCGCTCGACGAACTCGCCCGGCGGGAGCGCCTCGACGGTCGTCTTGATGCCGAGCGCCGTCCAGGCCGTCGCAACCCGGTCGGCGGTGGCGTGCACGATCGGGTTGGCCGACGGGTCCGGCGCCAGGAGCGAAAGCTCCAGCGGCTTCGACCCCCCCGGGGCGATCCACGCCTTGGCGTCCGTCCGCTTCCAGCCGGCGTCCCGCAGGCCCTTGGCGGCCGCTCCGCGATCGAACGCGACGAGCGGCGCCGCCTTCGGGTCGTGGGCCCACGACGACGGCGGGATCGGCGTGGCGGCGAGCGTGCCGGCCGCCCCGAGCAGGTCGGCGACGACGGCCTCTCGGTCGATCGCCGCGAGGAGGGCGCGGCGGGTTCGCTGGTCCGCGAAGGGGCTCTTGAGCGAGCGCAGGTTGAACGCGATCGCGGTGAGCGTCGAAGTCGGGTAGCGGAGCGCCCGTGCGCCGGCAGTCGATGCGGCGAGAGCCATCGCCTCGGCCGGCTGGAGGTCGGCGGCGGAGTCCACCTCGCCGGCCGCGAAGGCGGCCGCGAGCGCCTCTGGCGTGTCGTGGAAGCGCAGCTCCAGGCTCGCGAGCCGCGGCGTCCGGATCGCCGCCGCGCCGGCGCCCGGCTCGTCGAGCGGCGCGTCGCCCGTGCCCACCGGCGGCAGGACCGGCTCCAGGACGGCGCGGTCGTCGGCCAGCTCGACGAGGGCGAACGCCCCGTTGCCGATCGGCGATCGCGCGAAGTCGGAGTCGGCAAGGTCCGCCACCGGCTGGTCCGCGAGCAGGTGAGCCGGCAGGATCGGCAGCGTCGCTGCCTGGAGGAACCCGCCGACCGGCTTCCCGAGGTCGAATCGGATCGTGTGCGCGTCGAGCGGGACCGCCTTCACCTGGGCCCACGTCGCGGCCAGCGGGCCGGTGTAGTCGGGGTGCTGGAGCAGGGCGACCGTGAACGCGACGTCCTCGCTCGTCACGGGCGTGCCGTCGTGCCACCAGGCGTCCTCGCGCAGGCGGAACGTCCAGCGGGCCCCCTTCTTGTCGACCGTCCAGCTCTCCGCGAGGTCGGGCAGCACCGACGTGTCGGGGCCGAGCCGGACGAGGCCGCGGAAGAGCAGGGCCACGAGGTCGCGGTCGACCTGCGTCCGCGCGGTGACCGGCGTGATCGACGAGGGCCGGCCGACGACGCCCTCGACGTGGCCGACCGCCGGGGCGGGCGACGGCGACGGGGCCTGCGCCGCGGCGGGGGCAAACGCGGGGGCCGCGACGGCCCCGGCGAGGATCGCCAGGACCGCGACGAGGACGAGGACGACGCCCGTGTCCCTGCGGCTCATCCTGCCGGGTCCCGGGATCGCTGCGACCCGCTCAGACCCCGGTCGTCGGGGCAAAGATGTAGCTGGCGAGCGAGAAGACCGCGAACAGGACGGCGAGCACGATCGTGAACTGCCACAGCCGGCGCTCGATGCCGCGCCGGCTCCGGTAGACGGCGGAGTCGCCGCCGAAGGCGCCGGACAGGCCGGTGCCGCGGGCCTGCATGAGGATCGAGACCATGAGGGCGATGCTGACGATGAGCTGGCCGATGGCCAGGAACGGGTTCACGCTCGGGTTGTCCTCCAGCAGATGGGCCGCGCGGGATCGTAGCACATGGCCCGGGATCGCCCCGGGACCGGTCGGCCCCGGGCTCGCTCGCGACGCTCCCGAAGCCCGGCGGAACGGTCGTCAGGGGCGCTTCGCCGAGCCCTGGGCGGCGACCGCGGCGGCGGCCGCGGCGGCGGCCGCGGGGTCGCCGAGGTAGCGGCTGCCGGTCGGCCGGAGGTTCGCGTCGAGGTCGTAGACGAGCGGGATCCCGGTCGGGATGTTGACGCCGACGATCGCCTCCTCGGAGACCTCGTCGAGGTACTTCACGAGCGCCCGCAGGCTGTTGCCGTGGGCCGCGACGAGGACCCGGCGCCCGTCGCGGAGCGCGGGCGCGATGTCGCTGTGCCAGAAGGGCAGAAAGCGGGCGACGGTGTCCTTCAGGGACTCGCAGCGCGGCAGGTCGGCGTCGTCGAGGCCGGCGTACCGTGGATCACGGCCCGGGAAGCGCTCGTCGTCGACGTTGAGCGCCGGCGGAGGGACGTCGTAGCTGCGGCGCCACAGCTTCACCTGCTCCTCGCCGTACTCGACCGCCATCTCCGCCTTGTTGAGCCCCTGGAGGGCCCCGTAGTGGCGCTCGTTGAGCCGCCATGAGTTCACGACGGGCAGCCACATCTGGTCGAGCTCGTCGAGGGCGATCCAGAGGGTGCGGATCGCGCGCTTGAGCACCGACGTGTAGGCCACGTCGAAGACGAAGCCCTCCTCGCGGAGGAGCCGGCCCGCCTCGTGCGCCTCGGCCACGCCCGCCTCGACGAGGTCGACGTCCGTCCAGCCGGTGAAGCGGTTCTCGAGGTTCCAGGCGCTCAGGCCGTGGCGGAGGAGGACGAGGGTGGGCATGGCGGCGGCTCCTTCGGCAAGGTCGCGGTCGGGGTGCCCGCGGGGCGGAACGGCGGGCGGCGGATCGACAGGGGTTGGGATCAGGCGCTCGCGGCCCGTCGCGCCGCGGCGGTGATGGCGGCCCGGCCGACGATCCCGGCCATCTCATCGGGCTTGAGCGAGGCCCCCCCGACGAGGGCCCCGTCGATGCCCGGCTCGGCCAGGAACTCGGCGATGTTCGCGCTCGTCGCGCTGCCGCCGTAGAGGATCGGAACCTCGTCGGCGCCGATGCCCCAGCCGGCCGATCGCAGGGCCCCGCGGATCGTCTCGGCCATCGCCGAGGCGTCGGCGCCCGATGCGTTCCGACCGGTCCCGATCGCCCAGACGGGCTCGTAGGCGATGACGATGCCCGCAGCGAGGAGCACGGCCGGGTCGTGGCCCGCGAGGGCCCCCGCGAGCTGCCCCTCGACGACGGCGGCGGCCCGGCCGGCCTCGCGCTCGGCCAGCTGCTCGCCGACGCAGAGGATGGGGCGCAGGCCGGCCTCGACCGCGCGGCCGAGCTTCTTTCCGATGAGCGCGTCGGTCTCGGCGAAGTCCCGCCGACGCTCGGAGTGGCCGAGGATCACCCACGTCGCGAGGCCGGCGAGCATCGGCGCGCTCAGCTCGCCCGTGTACGCCCCGGCGAGCTCGTGGTGGACGTTCTGGGCCCCGACGTGGATCCCCTCCCCCGCCACGGCGTCGCGGACGGCGGCGAGGCAGACGGAGGGCGGGCAGATGACGCGCACGACGTCGGGCTCGCGCGTGCGGCCGGCGATCGTCCGGGCGAGGTCGCCGGCGTCGGTGGGGGTGGTGTTCATCTTCCAGTTGGCGGCAATGATCACGGATCGCATGGCGGCAATGATGCCACCGCCGGGGGCCGGGCCGTCGTGGCGGCCGGCCCGTCGTGCGCGGGCCGTTCGGCCCGCGCGACCTTCGATCAGCGGGAGGTCGGGGCCGGGGCCGGCCCGTCCGGGGCCGCGGCGAACGCACGGTCGTCCGGGTCCCGGTCGTCGTCGGCCGGGTGGAGGGCGAGCGACTCGATCCGCTCGAGGGCGCGCTGGACGCGGCCCCGCGACAGATCGAGCTCGATGGCGAGCTCGCCGAGCGACGCCTCCGGCACGGCGCGCCGCAGGCGTGCGACCGCCCGGACGGACTCGGGGAGCTGCTCGAGGCGGCCGTCCGCGGCGAGCGTCTCGATGGCGTCCAGCTGGCGGGCCGCCGCGGCGGCGCTCCGCTCGAGGTTCGCCGACTCGGCGTTGAGGAGGCGGTTGAGGTCGCCGCGCATCGACCGGGCGACCTGGCGCGACTCCAGCTCGAGGAGCGAGGCTCCGGCCCCGACCCAGCGCAGGAACGTGCCGATCTCCTCCGCCGACTTCCACGTGACGACGCCCCGTCCGCGCCGCGTGCGGACGCCGGCCGGGATCCCGGCGGACGCCAGCCGCGCGGCGAGTTGCGGCGCCTCCTCGACGGGGACGACGAACTCGAGGTGGAGGCGTCCGTGGGCCACGGACAGCGAGCCGCGGGCGAGAAAGCGGCCGCGGAGCCAGGCGGCGCGACAATGGTCGGCTGCCTGCTCCCAGGCGAACCCGGCCGGCGGCGCGCCGCCCCGAAGGAGGCGCACCATGAGGCGGCCGAGGCCGGGCCGGTCCCCCCGGATCACCGTCGTCCCGAGGCCGGCGACCTCCGCCGCCCGGTCGCACTCCCGCGCCGGCTCGATCGAGGCGAGCTCCGCCCGCAGCGCGGCGACGAGGGCCCGATCGCCGTCGGCCACCGGTCAGGCGGTCCGGGCCACGCCGCCGCGCCGCTGCCCGGCCTCCCGGCCGAGGATCCGGATCAGCGAGGACGCGAGCAGCGCCGGGTCGTGGTGGTGCGGGCGGCCGCGGTCGGCCACGTCGTCGAGGACGAGCCGCGGCCGCCGGGGCGCTCCCGCGGGCGGCCAGCGCAGCTTCACCGGCACGCCGAGCTCGCCGTCGGGCAGGTCGCCGCCGGGGTTGCCGTGCGCGAGCACGACGTCGACGAGCTCCGCGATCCCGTGGGCGACGAGCGCCTCGACGTGGTCGGCGAGGTCGTAGCCCTCGGTCTCGCCGTCCTGGGTGGCGATGTTGGAGACGTAGACGCGGGGCGCCGGCGTGGCGGCGATGGCCGCCCGGATCTCCGGCACGAGGACGGTCGCCAGCACGCTCGTGTACAGGCTTCCCGGGCCGAGCACCACCAGGTCCGCCCGGGCGATCGCCGCCAGCGCGTCCCTGCCGGCGCGCACGTCGCGCGGCTCGAGCCAGACGCGCTCGATGCCGCGCTCCCGCATGATCCGCGACTGGCCGGCGACCTCCGTCCCGTCGCGGAGGCGGGCCTGAGCGTGAGCGGCGTCCCCGAGGCCGGGGCGACGCTGCCGCGCACGGCGAGGACCCGGTTCATCTCCCGGACGGCCGCCTCGAAGTCGCCGTCGTCGATCGCGTTCATCGCGGCGATCAGGAGGTTGCCGACCGCGTGCCCGGAGAGGCTCCCGTCGTCGTCGCCGAAGCGGTACTGGAGGAGCTCGCCCATCGCCGTCTCGGTCTCGGCGAGCGCGACGAGGCAGTTGCGGATGTCGCCGACGGCCGGGATCCCGAGCTGGTCGCGCAGGCGGCCCGTCGAGCCGCCGTCGTCGGCGACCGAGACGACCGCGGTCAGGTTGGCGCTGTGCTCCTTGAGGCCGCGGAGCAGGACCGACAGGCCGGTGCCGCCGCCGATCGCGACGATCCTCGGGCCGCGGGCGAGGAGTCGGCGGCGGTAGACGAGGTCGACGAGCGGCTCGTCGGCGCTGTCCGTGAACGGCCCCAGCAGGGCGCGCAGGACGCGGTACGACCCGTAGCCGAAGAGGGCGGCGCCGCCGGCGACGAGGACGGCCGCACGCACCCAGTACGGCAGGAACTGGAGCGTGACGAGCGAGACGACGGCCTGGACGGGGTCGTCGACGACGACCTCGCGGTACAGCTGGCGGAGGGCGAGCGCGCCGGCGAGGGCGAGCGCGATGAGCCCGACGAGCGCGACCAGGAGCCAGCGCTTGACGCCGATGCCCGGGCGGAGCCAGGGCCGCAGGTTCACCCGGCTCACCGCCGCTCGAGCTCGCGGTGGAAGACGCTGACCGGGCCGTACGAGCGCTTCGCCAGCCACGCGGCGATCTCCTCGGCGAGGACGATCGAGCGGTGGTAGCCGCCGGTGCAGCCGATCGCGATCGTGAGGCGCGTCTTGCCCTCGCCGACGTAGGCCGGGATGGCGAGCTCGAGCAGGTCGTGGACGACGTCGAGGAAGCGGCGCGCGAGCGGCTGCTCGAGGACGTACGTGCGGACGCCCTCGGTCAGCCCGGAGAGGCGCCGGAGCTCCGGCACGTAGTACGGGTTCTGGAGGAACCGGACGTCGAAGACGAGGTCGGCCTCGAGCGGGATCGCCGAACTTGTAACCGAAGCTGACGAGCTGGATCGACAGCTGGTCGGGCTCGACGGCGTGCCAGAGCTTCGAGAAGATCCGCTCGCGGAGCTCGCGCAGGGCAAGGTCGGACGTGTCGAGGATGACGTCGGCCTCGGCCCGCACCGCCTCGAGCAGGCGGCGCTCCTCGGCGATCGCCGCCGCGATCCCCTCCGAGCCCGCGAGGGGATGGCGATGGCGCGTCTCCGAGTAGCGCCGGATGAGCACCTCGTCGCGCGCCTCGAGGAAGAAGACCTGCGGCCGGATCCCGCGTCCCTCGAGCGCCCCGCGCATCGCCGCGAGGGCGACGGCGGCGTCGCCGGACCGCACGTCGAGGACGATCGCCACCCGCTCGAACCGCTCCGGGTCGCTGGCGATGAGGTCGGCGAGGTCGGGCAGCAGCTCGCCCGGCAGGTTGTCGACGCAGGTGTAGCCGAGGTCCTCGAACAGCTTCGTCGCCGCCGTCTTGCCGGCGCCCGACAGCCCCGACAGGATGACGACGTGCTGGGGGTCGGTCGCGTGCGCCTCGAGGGCGTCGCGCCGGTCGTCGTCCGGCCGCTCCGTCGTCGCCATGCGGCCAGTCTACCGCCCCGTCAGCGCCCGCCGGCGCGGACGAGCAGGATCGAGAGCTCGTACAGGGCGTACATCGTCACCCCGAGCACGAACGGGCTGATGATGTCGCCGCCGGGCGTCGCGACCGCGGCCACGACGGCGCAGGTGAGGAGGGCGTAGCGCCGTGCTCGCCCGCAGCCGTTCGCTCGTCACGATCCCGACCTTCGAGAGCAGGACGAGGACGATCGGGAACTCCATGACGAGCCCGAACCCGACGAACATCGTGGCCACGAAGCCGAAGTAGCCGTCGGCCGTCCAGGCGTTCTGCAGCTCGCCGGTCCCGAAGCTCGAGAGGAAGCCGATCGCGAAGGGCAGGACGACGTAGGCGACGGTCACCCCGGCGGCGAAGAAGACGAGCGCGAGGGGCACCCACGGCCGGGCGAGCCGGCGCTCCTCCGACGTGAGGCCCGGCGACGACGAACCGCCACAGCTCGAAGAGGATCACCGGCATCCCGAGGACGATGCCGATCGCGATCGCGACCTTCAGGGTGATGAAGAACGCCCTCGCCGGGGGCGAGCAGCAGGAGCGGCGCGTCGCCGTAGCGGCGCCTTCAGGACCTCGATGATCCGCGGCCCGAGGACGAACCCCACGATCGAGCCGACCGCGATGGCGAGCAGCGCGATCGCGATCCGCTTGCGCAGCTCGGCCGAGGTGGTCGACGAGCGGCATGACCGCGCCGTCGGGCGAGGGCGTCGGGACGGGCGTGCGCCGGCGGGCGGCGCGACGTCGGGCGGCAGGGCCGGCACGAGGGGGGCCGCGCCGTCGCGGGCGATGTCGGCGTCGGCCATGGCGGCTCAGCGCGGGGGCGCGGTCAGGCCTGCGGATCGGTGCTGGCGGCGACCGGCTCGGGGGCGACCGGCGCCGGCGCAGGCGCGGGCGCGGTCGGCCGCGAGGGCCGGCGCGGTGACGAGCGTGTTCGGCACGGCAGGTTCGGCCAGCGTGTTGGGCGCCGGCGCCTGCGCGACGGGAGCGGGTGCGGCGGGTGCGGGCGCCGCGGGTGCGGCCGGCGCGGCGTCCAGCTTCACCGAGTCCTGCACGTCGGTCGCGGCCTTGCGGAACTCGCGGATGCTCTTCCCGAGCGCCGATCCGACGTCCGGCAGCTTGCCCCGGCCCGAGGATGAGCAGGGCGATCACGAGGATGATGATCAGCTCGACGGGGCCGATGTTCGGCATCTTGCTGGGACCTCCCGGAGCGACGACGGTGCTCCCCGGCGGCGGCGTCGGCCGCCTCGCGGAGCCGGGCTACGATAGCACAGCGAGCGCGCTCGCCCACCTCCGGGCGGCCTGCGCAAGACGCTCCCCGGGATCTGCGGGCGCTCCGGCGCAGCGTCCCCGGCGGCCGCGGCGGCGATCCCCCGGGACACGTTCACGAGCAGCCCGCCGCCGGCCCCGCGGCCCGCGAGCCCCTCCGTCGCCGGCCCGGCCCCGAGCACCGCGGCCGCCTCGCCGCCCTGCGCTCCGACGCCGGGGACGAGGAACGCGAGGCCGGGCACGAGGCGCCCGGATCGCCGCCAGCTCGGCCGGCGCGGTCGCGCCGACGACGAGGCCCGCCCGCTCGCCGAGCCCGGCGGCGGCCACGCGCCGGGCGACGCGGCGGTGGAGCGGCTCGGGCGGCGCGTCGATGGCCGGGTCTGCGGGCACCAGCAGGTCCTGGAGCTCGCCGGCGCCCGGGTTCGAGGTCCGGCAGAGGACGTAGGCGAAGCGGTCCGCTCGGTCGGTGAACGCGGCCAGCGCCGCGAGCCCGAGGTACGGGTTGACCGTGACCGCGTCGGCGCCGAGGGTGTCGAGAAGGGCGACCGCCTGCCGCGCGACCGTCGTCTCGACGTCGCCGCGCTTCGCGTCGGCCACGACGAGGACCCCGGCGGGCACCGCGGCGCAGGACCCGCTCGAGGGCCGCGAGCCCCGGGCTGCCGTACGCCTCGAAGAAGGCGAGGTTCGGCTTCACTGCCGCGGCCAACGGCGCTGCCGCCTCCACGACGAGTCGGGCGAAGCGCTCCAGGCCGGCGAGGTTCGCCGGCCACCCGGCAGGAAGCGCGTCCGGCGTCGGGTCGATCCCCACGCAGAGGACGGTGCCGGTCTCGGCCGTCCGTCGCGCCAGGCGCTCGAGGTACGGCCCGGTCACGGGGCCGGCGTGGCGGCGGGCGTCGCCGTGGGCTCCGGTTCGGGGCGCGGCCCCCACCATGCCGGCCGGCTGTCCGCGTCGAGCCCGCTGAACTCGGTGAGGGGCTCGATGTCGCCGACGGCGAGCGCTGCGCCGGGCGCCTCCCGGACCGTCGCCACCGACAGGTCGGTCGTCGAGCCGACGAGGTGGAGGAACGCCACCTGCGTGCCATCCGGGGACCACGCCCCGCCCCACGAGCGGCCGTCGCGCGTGACCCGCAGGAGCTCGTTCCCGTTCCGAGCGTCGAGAATGACGATGTCCGTCCCGAGCGAGGTCGTCTTCGTCGCCACGAGCAGGCGCCCGTCGGGCGAGTAGGTCGGCTCGGTGTAGCCGACCCGGCTCAACCGCGTCGCCTTCTCCTTCTCGAGATCGTAGCGCCAGATCGACGGCGACCCGCGCCCCGCCTGGCGTCCGTTGAGGACGTACACGAGCTGCGTTCCGTCCGGGCTCCAGGCGGGATCCTGGTGGCCGTACGGCGGGTTCTCCGCCAGTCCCATCGGGCGGAGTCGCTTGCCGGAGACCGAGATCCGGGCCAGGACGACGTTCGACGTCGTGGGGTCCGGCCCGTCGGAGACGACGGCGACGGTCTTGCCGTCCGGCGCCACGGCCGGGTCGCGGATGAAGAACGCCCACGCGTAGCGGTTGCCCGGGCCGGTCCGGTAGAGGCCCGAGAGGATGGCCTCGCGCTCGCTCCCGTCGGGCCGAACCCTGGTGAGGACCGGGTAGCGGAGGTCGTACGTCTGGGTGACACCGTCGCGCGGGAACTCCGTCTCGCGTCGTCGCGTGTCGATGAAGTAGACCCAGGCACCGTCCGGGGACCACGTCGGCTGCGAGTCCCGGCCCGTGTCCGTCAGCTGCCGCGCCGTCGTCCCCTCCTGGATCCAGAGGTTGCCGGCCTTCGCGTAGACGAGCTTGCCCTCGATGCCGACGTCCGGGTTGACGACCGGCGGGGCGCTCGGCGACGGCGTCCGCCCGGGGACGATCGGTCCCCCGTTCCCCGGCTGCTCGCCGCCCGTCCCGCCGGTCGGCACGAGGGGAACGTTGCCCGTCAGGAGGACGAGGGTCACGATGCCCACGACCGTGAGCCCCGCCAGGGCCAGGAGCGGGGCGACGAAGGGGCGCGCGGCCGCCATCCCGTACGGGTCGCCGGTGGTCCGCCGCGGGCCACGGCTGCTGCGCGTGGTCGTGGAGCGGGTCATCAGGCGACCCCCACGAGGGCCGGCCCCTGTCGGTCGGGCGTGGTGGCGAGGTCGCGCGCCGGCGCGACGTCGAGGACGACCACCTGGAGCGTGTCGAGGCCACCGAAGCGGCGGCTGGCGAGCCGCCCGACGACGTCGACGCGGTCGCCCTCGCGCACGGTGTCGACGAGATCGCCGCGGTGGAACGCGATCGCGTCGACGACGTCGACGTCGCGGCGCAGGGTGAGCTGGGCGTGGCCGCCGTTGGCGGCCCGGATGCGGGTCACGGTGAGCCCGTGGACGGCCACGAGGGGCTCGGGGTTCCCGGGGCCTGCCGGGCCGAGGGGCGCGAGCAGCTCCAGGAGGCGATAGTCGGCGGCGCGGGCCGGCAGGGCGAGGTCGAGCACGAGCTCCGGACGCGGGTCGGGCGGCGACGAGCCGCCGACGATGTCGAGGAATCGGGCCCGGAACGCCTCCCACCGGTCGGCGTGAACCTCGAGGCCGGCAGCGCCGCGGTGGCCGCCGTGCCGGACCAGGAGGTCGTCGCACGCCGCGAGCGCGCCCGCGAGGTCGTAGCCGGCGGGGGCGCGACAGGATGCCCGGAGGGCGGCGCCCATCTCCGACGCGACGACCGCCGGCCGCCCATGATCCTCCGCCAGGCGGGCGGCCACGAGGCCGACGATCCCGACGGGCCACGGACCGCGGACCATCACCGCGGCGAGGTCGCCCGGCCCGTCGCCGACGGCCGCCCGGGCCTCCTCGAGCGCCGTGCGGGTCGCGTCGCGCCGGAGCAGGTTCGCGGCTTCCAGGGCCGCCGCAGCCGCCTCCGCGGCCGCCGCGTCCTCGGCCAGGAGGAGGGCGATCGCGTCCGATGCCTCGCCGACCCGACCCGCCGCGTTGAGCCGCGGGGCGAGGGCGAAGGAGACCGTCTCGAGCGTCGTCGCCGCCGGAGCGACCCCCGCCGCGGCGAGGAGCGCGGCGATCCCGGGCCGCGGGGACGTCCGGATGCGCTCGAGCCCGAGGCGGGCGATCGACCGGTTCTCCCCGAGGATGGGGGCCACGTCCGCGACGGTCCCGATCGTCGCCAGGTCGGCGAGATCCGCCGTGGTGACGCCGGACGGGACGCCGCCGAGCCGCTCCAGGAGCAGGGCGGCCACCTTGAGCGCCACGCCGCTGCCGGCGAGCCGCCGGTCCGGGTAGGTCGCATCCGGGCGCTGGGGGTTCACGATCGCGACCGCGGGCGGGAGCACGTCGGGGACGCGATGGTGGTCGGTCACGACGACATCGACACCGGCCCGCGCGGCCGCCGCCACCTCGTCGACGCTGGAGGAGCCCGTGTCGACCGTGAAGAGCAGCGTCCGGCCCTCCGCCCGCGCCAGGTCGACCGCGCGGTACGACAGCCCGTGGCCGTCCTCGAGGCGGCTGGGCACGTGGCCGGCGGCGTCGAGCCCGAGGCGCCGCAGCCCGGTCACGAGGATCGCGAGGCCGGTGAGCCCGTCGGCATCGAAGTCGCCCACCACGAGGACCCGCTCGCCGGATGCCCTGGCGGCGGCCACGCGGGCCACGACCACGTCCGCGTCGGGAAGGAGCCCGGGGTCGTGCAGACCGTCGGCGGGAGGGCCGAAGTACGCGGCGAGATCCGTGGCGGGGATCCCCCGGCGGGCCAGCACGCGCCCGAGGAGCGGTGAGCCGCCATGCGCGACGACGGCGGCGGTGAACGCGTCGTCGACGGGGGTGCGGTCCGGATAGCGCCAGCGGTACCGGGGGGTGAGCATGCGGGAAGGATCGCACGGGCCGCTCACCCGCGCCTTCACCGGCCCCGGCCCAGCGGTCCGGCCGCCCGGACCGCTGTCACGCCGAGGCGCGTTTCGCGGGCCGGCCGGGCGAGAGCCGCTCGCGGCGGCGGTGGTCCCACTCCTCCCAGACGGTGAGGAGCGGCGTGGCCACGAAGATCGACGAGTACGTGCCGGCGACGATGCCGATGAGGAGCGCGAGGATGAACGGGCGGATCGAGTCGCCCCCGAACAGCAGCAGGGCCGTGAGCGTCAGGACGACGACGAGGCTCGTGTTGATCGAGCGGGCGATGGTCTGGAGGATCGAGTGGTTGGCGATGGCGGAGAACCGCTCCCCGGCGTGACGGGCGCGGTTCTCGCGCACCCGGTCGTAGACGACGATCGTGTCGTGGACCGAGAAGCCGATGATCGTCAGCATCGCCGTCACGAACAGGCCGTCGACCTCGGTCCCGAACAGGGTCCCCATGATCGCGAACGCGCCGATCACGAGGAGGACGTCGTGGAGGAGGGCGGCGAGCGCGGTCATCCCGAACCGGAAGTCCCGGAAGCGGAAGGTCATCCAGAGCATGATCCCGATCGAGCCGATGAGCACGAGGATGAAGGCCTGCTGGGTCAGCTCGGCGGAGATCACCGGCCCGATCGTCGTCAGGGAGCGCTGCGACTCGATCGGCCCGAGCTCCGCCTCCAGGGCGGTCGCCAGGTCGCCGATCTCGCCGGTCCGCGTGACCTGGCCTGGCGGCGCCGGGGTCGGGGGCGTGAACGAGGCCGGCGGAAGGCTCGCCGGGGCGCTCGGGCCGGGCGTCGAGGCGCCCGGGGTCGTCGCCGGGCTCCCGCTCGGGGACGGCTCTGCTGAGCCGGATGGCGCCGGCGAGCCGGACGGCGCGGGTGACGCCGACGCCCCGGGGCTCGTCGTGGGACCGGGGCTGGCCGACGGGTCGGCCGAGCCGGAGGGCGCGGGGCTGCCGCTGGGCGCCGGCGACGACGAGGGCGTGTCGACGAATCCGATCGGCTTCGTCCGGATGAGGAGGAAGTCGTCGGTCGTCGTCTGGACGACCGAGTCGCCGAAGCCCTCGGCCGTCAGGACCGCCTTCACCTGCTCGGGCGTGACCTCGCGGTCGTCGAAGCGGATCTCCCACTTCGTTCCCCCGGTGTAGTCGATCGAGAACTGGAGGCCGACGGCGCCGTTGGTCAACGGGCCGAGGAGGATGAAGACGAGGCCGGGGATGAGGAGGAGGGCCGAGAAGCCGAAGAACCAGCGCCGCTTGCCGATGATGTCACGCACGGGAGCGCGCCTCCGCCCGGAGGCCGGGGCGCCCGCCCCGGGCTCCCACGAACTCCTCCTCGGTGAGGCCGTAGAGGCCCGGCTTGCGGGCCCACTCGTTGGGGACGATGAAGCGGAGCATCGTCCGGGTCACGGTGATCGCCGTGAACATCGAGATGAGCACGCCGATGATGAGGACGAGGGCGAAGCCCTTGATCGTCGACGACCCGAAGAGGTAGAGGATCGTCGCGGTGATGAGGCTCGACACGTTGGAGTCGAGGATCGAGTTCCAGGCCCGGTTGAAGCCGGCCTCCATCGCCGAGGGCAGCGACTTCCCGAGGCGCAGCTCCTCCTTCATCCGTTCGAAGATGAGGACGTTGGCGTCGACCGCCATGCCCACCGAGAGGACGAAGCCGGCGATGCCGGCGAGGGTCAGGGTCACCGGGATGAGCCGGAAGACCGCGAGGACGACGATCGCGTAGTAGACGAGCGCCAGGCAGGCGACGAGTCCGGGCAGGCGGTAGTAGACGAGCATGAAGAGGAAGACGAGCAGGATCGCGATCACTCCGGCCAGGAGGATCCGGTCGAGGGAGAACCCGGCCAGGGTCGCCCCGATCGCCTGGAACCCAACCTCCTCGAGCGGGAACGGCAGCGAGCCGTAGGCGAGGACGGTGATGAGGTTGTTGGCCTCGGTCACCGAGAAGCCGCCGGTGCCGCCGGTGATGATCCCCTGCCCGCCCGTGATCGCGCTCTGGATGACGGGGGCCGAGACGACGATGTCGTCGAGGACGATCGCGAAGAAGTTGTTGACGTTGTTCGTGGTGTACTCGCCGAAGAGCGACGCGCCCTCGCTCTTGAGGCGGAAGCCGACCGCCCGGGCGCCGCCCTGGTCCGTGTCGGCGTAGGCCTGCTCGACCTGGTCGCCCGCGAAGAGCGGCGTCTCCTCGGTGGGCAGCGGCTGGCCCTGGACGGCCGTGTACGTGCCCGGCGCGGAGCCGGTGCCGTAGCGCTCCGGCGGCAGCGGGACGAAGTCGAGGCGGCCGGTCTGGCCGAGGAGCTCGCGGATCGGGTCGGGGTTGTTGACCCCCGGCAGCTCGACGACGATGCGGTCGACTCCCTGCGTCACGACGACCGGCTCGACGACGCCCGTCGTGTTCACCCGGTTCTCGACGATCTGCTTGATCGTCTCCATCGCTCCCGCGTCCGGCGACTTGCCGTCGACCGGGATCGCCCGGTACTCGACCTGGAGACCGCCCACGAGGTCGAGGCCGAGCTTCGTCTCGACGTTGCGCGGCTCGCTGTCGGCACCCACGCCCGGCAGGGTCAGGTTGGGCCAGAAATCGATGATGAGGGCGACCACGAGGACGCCGAGGATCAGGAAGGGGGTGAATCGACGCATCGGCCGGGGATGCTACCACCGTTCAGGGGGCGTCGTCGGCTCGACGAGGGGCAGCGCTCGTGCAGCGCCGTCAATCCGCTTCGAGGTGCGCCTTGATCCGGGCCGCCAGCACGGGGCCGATGCCGGGCACGGCCGCGACCTGCTCCACCGGCGCCTCCCGCACGCGCTTGGCCGAGCCGAACGTCCGCAGGAGGGCCCGTCGGCGCGCCGGCCCGACGCCCGGCAGGTCGTCGAAGGCGCTCTTCACGGCCGCCTTGCGGCGCAGCTCGCGGTGGTACGTGATCGCGAAGCGATGGGCCTCGTCGCGGATCCGCTGGACGAGGTAGAGCGCGGCCGACGACGGCGGGAGCACGACCGGGTCCGGCCGGCCCGGGAGGAAGAGCTCCTCGCGCTCCTTCGCGAGCCCGACGATCGGGATGTCCGAGAGCCCGAGCTCCTCGAGGACGGCGACGTCCGCGGCCAGCTGGCCCTTCCCGCCGTCGACGACGACGAGGTCGGGCAGCGCCCAGCGGAGCTCCTCGGCGCTCCCCTCCTCTCCCGATCGACCCCGGTGGAGGCGACGCCGGAGCATCTCCGCGTGGCTGGCGACGTCGTCCTGCCCGGCGACGTCGCGGATCCGGAATCGCCGGTAGGCGCCGCTCCGCGGCCGACCCTCCTCGAAGACGACCATGCTGCCGACGGTGGAGCGGCCCTGGATCGTCGAGATGTCGTAGCACTCGATCCGCATCGGCGGCGCCGGCAGCCCGAGCGCGGCCGCGAGCTCCTCGAGCGCGGCCAGCGTCTTGCCCTCGTCGGCGAGCCAGCGGGCCTGCTCGCGGGCGAGCACGTCGGCCGCGTTCCGCGCCGCGAGGTCGACGAGGCGCCGCTTCTCGCCGCGAGCCGGGACGGCGAGACGGACGCGCCGGCCCCGCCGGGCGGCGAGGAACGCCTCCAGGTCGAGGGCGTCGGCCGGGCGGAACGGCGCCAGGACCGTCGGCGGCACGTGGGTGGACCGGCTGTAGAACTGCTGGACGAACCCGGCGAGCACCTCGTCGTCGGCGGCCCCGGCCGGCACCTCGAGGACGTAGACGTCGCGGCCGACGAGCTTGCCCGCCCGGACGGCGAAGACCTGGACCGCCGCCTGCGCGTCCGCCCGGGCGAGGCCGAGCGCGTCGAGCTCGGTCCGGGCGAAGGCCGCCATCTTCTGGTCCTCCATCGTCCGCTCGATGGCCCGGATCTTGTCGCGGAGGCCGGCCGCCCGCTCGTACTCCGTCCCGGCCGACGCGGCGGCCATCGCGCGGCGCAGCTCCCGCACGACCGTCTCCTGGCGCCCCTCGAGGAACAGCTCGACCTGGGCGATGTCGGCCCGGTAGGCGTCCCTGCCCACGGCCTCGACGCATGGTCCCTGGCAGCGCTTGATGTGGTACAGGAGGCAGGGGCGCCGCAGGGCTCGCTCGCCCTCGCGGATGTCGATCGTGCAGGTCCGGAACGGGAAGAGGCGGCGGATGAGGTTCATCGCCTCGTCGACGCTGCTCGCCGACGCGTACGGCCCGAAGTAGCGGCTCCCGTCGGCGACGAGCTTGCGAGTGCGCTCGATCCGCGGGAAGTCGTCCGCCATCGTGATCCGGATGTATGGGTAGCTCTTGTCGTCCTTGAGGCGGACGTTGAAGCGCGGCTGGTAGCGCTTGACGAGGTTCGCCTCGAGGAGCAGCGCCTCCGACACCGAGTCCGTGAGCGTGTACTCGACGTCCGCGACGCGGTCGATCACCTCGCGGATCCGGTGGACGTCTCCGGGGCCGGTGGCAGGGGCCTGCTTCTGCCAGTAGCTCCGGACGCGGGCGCGGAGGTTCTGGGCCTTGCCGACGTAGAGCACGGTGCCCCGGGCGTCGCGCATGAGGTAGACGCCCGGGCGCGTCGGCAGGCCGGCGAGGGTCGTCTCGAGGTTCGGGGTCACCCCCCGATGCTAGGGCACGCGCCGCCAAGCCGCGACGGCGACGGAGCCGGGCCCGGCGTGCGGCTCCCGGGCCCGGCCCGGTGGCAGGGCCGCGCCGGCGGCGTCGCGACGACGGCGGCGCGACGTGGGTCCTACGTGCCGCCCTTCCCGTTGCCGCCCCGTCCCGCGGGCTTGCCCTTCTCCCTGGCCGCGGCAGCCGCCTCCCTCGCCGCGGCAGCCGTCTCCCTCGCCGCGGCCTTCTCCGTCCCTGCCGCCTTCCCCTTCGCGACGTCGGAGCGGTTGTCGACGAGGCGCAGCTCGAAGCCGCCGACGTCGGCGCCGTCGTGGACCGCCCGGACCGCGTAGCAGCCCGCCTCCAGGCCGCGGGTGCGCAGGAGCCCGAACCAGCGCTCGCTGCCGGCTCTCCAGTCCATCTCCACCTCGGCGACGGGGTCGCCGCCGGCGCAGGGCGTGACGACGAGACCGAGGGTCCCCTCCCCGACCGGGACGTCCCCGGCCGCGAGTCGCACCTTCATGGGGATCGTCCGGCCGGCTCGGCCGTCGAGGCCGTTCGCCGTCACCGGGGGCCCGAAGACGGCCGTCGTCGCGACGACGGTCGGCTCCGGCTCCGGCTCGGTGGCCGGCGCCTCGACCGTGACGTCGAACGAGCCGGTCGCCGTCAGGCCGCCCAGGTCCGCGACCGAGCAGGTGACGGTGGTCGTCCCGATCGGGACCACGTCGCCGACCGCCGGGGCGCAGACCGGCACCGGATCGGGGTCGTCCTCGGCGTCGATCGCCGAGACCGCATAGCTCGCCGTCCAGCCGTCGGGCGCGTCGGCGACGACGGTCATGTCGCCGGGGAGGACGAGGGACGGCGGCGTGTTGGCCTCGACGACGGTGAAGCTGAGGTCGATCGCGGTCGGCGAGAACGCGGCCCCCTCGTCGTTGAGCCCGGCCGGCGAGGGCGTCTTCGAGAAGAGCATCGTGAAGGCGTACGGCCCCGCCGCCGACGGCGCGGTGACGCGCACCGATCCGGTCGCGACGATGGGCACCTCGGTCCCGGCGCAGCCCTCGCCGTCGACGGCCCAGCCCGTCGGAACCGGCCCGAGCGCGACCGGGTTCATCGCCACCGCCGCCGCATCCAGCCCGGTGACGTCCGCGACCGCGACCACGACGCTCTGGCCGGGGTCGGCGTGCTGGAGGCCGTTGCAGGCGAGCTCGAACGCGACCTCGGCCTCGACGATCGAGCCGGGCGCGACGTCGCCGAGGTCGCGGACGCCCTGGACGCCGGCGGTGAGCGTGTCGGCGTCACCGCGCACCGTGTCGGCGAAGGCGACGGTTGCCGCGAGGAGCGAGAGCGCGACGCCCGCGGCGGCCGCTCGCTCGAGGGTTCGGTGGCGCATGGACGTGGTTCCTCCGGGTGCCCGGTGAAGATGGCACGGCCATCGTCCGGGTGGGCCCGCGCCGCCGTCGATAGCCCCATCGGGTCGAACGGTGCCGGGCTGCGCCCCCAAGGGGTACCGGTCGGTGCCGGGCGTCACCGAGGGGCCTGGCCGCGGCGGGTCGGCGGGCACGACCGCGGCGACGGCGACGCGTGCGCGGCCGCGAGGCGTCCGCCGGCGGCTCGCCCGACCGGGACGCAGCGAGGCCGGGCCTCGCGGCCCGGCCTCGCTGATTGGCGGTGGAGGGGTTGCCGGCTACGGCACGCGGGTGATGCGGTTCTGCGGTCCCGGGGCGACGGGTGAGTTGGCCACGAAGTAGGCCTCGAGCGCGTCCGTGTCGACGGCGCCGCCGAGGCGATCCGTGCCCAGCCGGAGGGTCGGGAAGCTGTCCCCGCCGTCCGCCAGGAAGCTGTTGACCGTGACCCGGTACGAGGCCGCCGGGTCGACGACCACGCCGTTGAGCGTGACGGTCGCCGGGTCGACCTTCTCGCAGACGGGCCCCGACCCCTTCCACGTGTAGGCGAAGCCCGCGGAGACCTGGAGGATGCGGTTGGCCGGAGCGGTGCAGCCGGCGAACTGCTCCTCGAGCACCCGCTCGATCTGGGCCCCGGTGAGGGTCATCGTCACCAGGCTGTTGCCGAACGGCTGGACCGTGAACGACTCGCCGTACGTGACGTTCCCGTCACCCTCGCCGGCGGCGCTGGACGGGTACGTGAGGTCGGCACGGATCCCGCCGGGGTTCATGAACGCGACGACGGCGTCGCCGAACCCGGGATCGTTCGTCGCGTCGAACTGTGCGTCGGCGATGACATCGCCGAGGGCGGACTCGCCGGCCGCGTTGTTGGTCCGGCTGATGGCGGCCGTGATCGAGCCGATGACGCGGTTGGCGAGCGGCGCCGCGATCGCGTTGTAGCGCGCGATGAGGGCCGTCTGGTCGGCGGCCTTGTCGACGTCGCGGGTGACGATCACGTTGTTGGCGGACGCGCGCACGATGTCGCCCGTCGTCCGGCTGACGACCAGGTCGACGTCGGTCACGAGGCGGCCGAACGAGCTGCCGCTCGTCACGAGCTTGTCGTCGATCACGCAGTTGTAGGCCGCATGCGTGTGCCCGGAGATGACGACGTCGACCTCGTCGCTCATCCGCTCCGTGATGTCGACGATCGGCCCGGAGATGCCGGGGCACGCGTTGTAGCTGCCGGTCGGGAAGCCGCCCTCGTGGATGAGGACGACGACCGCCCGCACGCCCCGTCGCTGGAGCTCGGGGATCAGTGCGTTGACCGCGTCCGCCTCGTCGATGAACGTGAGGCCGGCGACGCCGGACGGGGTGACGATCGTCGGGGTGGTCCGCGTCACGACGCCGACGAAGGCGACGCGGGCGCCCTGGAAGTTGCGGATCTTGTAGGCGGGGAAGACGGTCTCGCCGGTCTTCTCCCAGACGACGTTGGCGGCGAGGAAGCGGAAGTCGGCGCCGGCGAAGTCGTCGCCGTCGAGGCACCCGTCGACCGGGTGGCAGCCGCCGTTCTGCATCCGCAGGAGCTCGTCGACGCCCTCGTCGAACTCGTGGTTGCCCACGGCATTGAGGTCGAGTCCGACCTGGTTCATCGCCTCGATCGTCGGCTCGTCGTGGAAGAGCGCCGACAGGAGCGGGCTGGCGCCGATGAGGTCACCGGCCGACACGACGATCGAGTTCCGGCTGGTCGCCTCGAGGTTCCGGACGTGCGTGGCGAGGTACTCGACGCCGCCGGCGTTGACGGTGCTCCCGTCCGGAAGCGTGACCCGGCCCGACGACCCGGCGGGCGGCTCGAGGTTGCCGTGGAAGTCGTTGACGGCCAGGACCTGGACGTTGACGTTCGCCTGCGGCACGACGGGCGGCCGCGGCTTCGGCTTCGGGCCGGCCGCGACGGCGGTGGACGTGGCCACGAGCAGCAGCGCGATCGCGCCGGGGATCAGCGCGCGCCGGGCGCGCCCGCTGAGCGGGACTGGGAACCGCAATGAACCATCCTCCTGTCGCCGCTCGAGCCGCACGGCATCCGACGCCATCGCGGCCGTCGCACCCTCCCCGCGGCCGCCGGGCGAGCCGTGGACGCTGAGTTGGCGGCCACGGCGCTCGAAGCCGGCATGGTACGCGGCAGGGCCGAGACGCACCACCGCGTCGCGGCTGACGGCGCCCGGGGAAGCGGGCGTGCCGCGAACACGCGGTGCGTCTGGGCAACGGAACCTTCACGGTGCCGTCCGGTCGATACGGCCGAGCCGCCGGTCCGGGGACCGGCGGCTCGGTTCGTGCCGTCGCTGGAGACAGTCGAAGGCTCAGGTCTTGACGTTGCGGATCTTCGCCATCGTGTAGATCGCGTCGTTGATCAGCACCTTGCTGGCCGACGACGTGATCCGGCCCGGCGTCTCCGTGCCCACGGTGACCTGGAACGAGGCGAGGTTCACGATGGCCCACCGGGTCATCCCGGCCTCCTCGAAGCTCCGGGCCGCCTTGAGCCAGAGCAGCAGCCGATCGCGGACGACCCGGCTCTTGATCGCGCCCTGGTCGTAGTAGCGCTTCACGGTGGTGATGAGCGTGGACGTCGAGGCCGTCACCTTGAACGTGACCGACTTCGTCGTCGTGTTGCCGGCCTTGTCGACCGCCGTCACGACGAGCTTGTGATCTCCGAGCTTGTACTTCAGGAGGTCGAGCCGGGCCCCGTTCTTGATCGCGGTCCCGTCCAGCGTGGCGGTGACCGAGGCCACGCCCGCTGGCGTGTCGGACGCCGCGAACGAGACGGTAAGGACCTTCGCGTGGCCGTAGCTCTGCGCCGCCGGCGTGGTGATCGAGATCACCGGCCCGGCGGCGTCCGTCATGAAGGCCAGGCGGCCCTCGACGGCCGGGGCGATCGGCGCCGTCTGCGCGTCGATGTACTCGATGACCGCGTCGCGGACGTAGAACTGGGTGTCGGCAACAATCTGGTTCAGCGGCCAGAGCGTCTTCCCGCCCTCGCTGAAGTTGCAGGCGCCGGCCGCCAGGTAGTTGACGGTGGAGACGCGGTAGTAGGTCGAGGCGTCGCTGAAGTTGACCTCCTTGCCGTTGATCTTCAGCGAGACGACGTAGCTCTTGGCCTTGTCGTACTCCGCCGGGGCGAGGTCGTTGTAGGTGATCTTGCCCAGCTTGTCGGTGTCGAGCATGCAGGTCGTGTAGTACGAGTACCCGCCGTAGCCCGGCACGTACTTGTAGTAGTAGTAGTTGCGGTAGGCCCGCTCGAGGACCGCCTTGAGCTGCGGCCCGTTCATGCGCATGACGACAAGCGAGTTCTCGTACGGCATGGCGGCGAACATGTCGGAAACCTTGAGCTCGTACGGAGCTGTCGGGGTCGCCGTGTCGGCGATCCGGCGGTTCGTCATCGCGCCCGAGAGGTGGACGTCGACCGGGATGCCCTCGCTCTCGAGCTTCCAGACGGAGGCGTCGGCCTGGAGGTTCGCGCCGTTCGTCTCCTTGGTGAACGCCTCGTTCGTGTCGACCGGGACGGTGGTCGACCCGATGACCGTGTTGTTGTAGA
The DNA here is from genome assembly GCA_963736545.1 of uncultured Chloroflexia bacterium. Lineage (GTDB taxonomy): Bacteria > Chloroflexota > Limnocylindria > Limnocylindrales > CSP1-4 > CTSoil-043. The sequence continues at coordinate 392,381 of CAVTPA010000001.1, read as the reverse complement.
CGTTGATGAGGTCCTGGTACGGCTGCACCAGGGCCACGGTGGCCGGATCCTCCGGCGTCGTGCTGCCGTTGACCGCGAGGTACCGGCCGGCGCTGGAGACGACCTCGTAGCCGCCGCCCGCCGCGGGCAGCAGGCCGAGGACGACCTCGCCGAGGTAGGTGTTGTAGCGGTTGGCCTGGGTCACGATGACCGGCGTGCCGTCCGGCCCGGCCACGAAGGTGGGCAGGAACTTGTAGTCGGCGAACCCGGTCGTGGGGTTCGTGTGGCTGTGGCCGCCGATGACGGCGTCCACGCCGGCGACCTCGGCGGCGAACGCCGTGTCGACGTTGGCGTCGACTTCGACGCTCTTCGGGTCAGCGGTGAACCCGATGTGGGTCAGGGCGATGACCGCGTCGTTCGTGGCCGCGAGGTCCGGCGCCAGGTCCTTCCCGGCCGCGATCGGGTCGGAGAAGGTCAGCCCCGGGATGTTGCTCGGGAGCTCGTAGCTCGGCACGCGGTGGTTGCCGATGCCGAGGATGGCGACCTTGATGCCCTCGGGCCCAACGGTCTTCTCGACATACGGCTCCACGCCGACGTCGGCGAGCCCGTAGGCGCCGGTGTCGGAAACGTTCGCCTGGAGGATCGGGAAGGTCGCCTGGGCGAGCGTCCCGAAGATCTCGGCGCCGAAGTTGAACTCGTGGTTGCCGAGCGTCCAGGCGTCGTAGCCGATCGCGTTGAACGCCTTGATGAGCGGGTTGATGCGCAGCTCGGGCGTGAGCGCCGTGCCGTCCGCGGAGTACCCCAGCCCGGCCGACTTGAAGAAGTACATCATCGAGTCGCCCTGGATGTTGTCGCCCGAGGACAGGAGGATCGTCCGGTCCGGGTTGAGGGCGCGCTCCTGCTTGATGAGCGTCACGAGCTGGCTGTAGCCCGGCGTGGTGCCGGACTTGAGCAGCCGGCCGTGCGAGTCGTTGTGGTGGAGGACCGTCAGGGGGACGACCTCGTTCGCCTCGTACGTGTCGTCGCCGTTGCCGTTCCGGGTGATCCGGCCGTCGAGCTGGCCGTCACCGTTCGGGCCCGCGTAGGCGGTCGCTTCCGTGCCGTATGTCGCGCTGACGAAGGCGTTGACGGCGTTGAGCATGTCGCCCCAGTACGAGATGTTCTTCAGGTACTTGAAGGGCGTGTAGCCGTCCTGGCCGGCGGGAGCGAGGAACTCGTTCGTGCCGACCTTGTAGGTCTTCGCCGGGTCGAGCGGCTTCCAGGTGTCGCTCGCCTTGTCGTACACCTCGACGTTGTAGGCACCCCAGGCGTAGACGGCGCCATCGGTCTTGCCGTTGCCGGTGTACCGGTAGAAGTCGTACCGCACGCCGGACGGCTGCAGGGCACCCTTGAACAGGGTCGCCGACTGCTGGAGCAGGTCGTTGATCTGGGCGCCCGTCATCGTCCCGGTCGCCGTCGCGTTGCCGAACGGCAGGATCGAGTACATCTGGCCGTACGTGAGGAGCGCCGGAGCGTGCAGACCGGACACGCACCCGGTGCCGACCCACTTCGCTCCGTCCCAGCACCAGTCGGCCCGGATGCCGCCGGCATTGTTGAAGAACATGTCGACGTCGTTGGCGGGATCGGCGTCGCCGTTCAGGGCGCCGTAGATCGCGTCGTCCACGAAGTCGGCCATCATGCTGTTGCCGTTGTAGTTGCGCAGCAGGTCGACGGCGGAGTACCCGACCGGCTGGTTGATGAGGGCCTGGTAGGCCGGGTCGTTGACGTAGCCGTCGACGAGCGCCTTCACCGGCGGGTACTGCGGATCGCCGGTCCCGACCGTGATGCGGCTCCAGGTGATGCCGACCGCGCCGGTCGCGGGCGTGTACGTGAAGTCGGCCCGGCCGACCTTCCGCCCGGCGTAGTGCGCCTGGACGACCGCTGTGTTGCCGACCATCGTCGCGGCCGAGACGTCCGTGTGGCTGTGGCCGCCGACGATGAGGTTGGCCGGCTTGCCGGCGTCGTTGAGCTTCTTGGCGAGCGTCTGGTCGCCGTAGACCGTGATGCCGTAGCCGTAGCCGCCGTCCGTGAACCCGTTGTGGCTCAGCACGACGATGACGTCGGAGGCGGCGTTCAGGGCGTCGTAGTAGTGCAGGATCGAGTCGGCCGGATCGCGGAAGCACATCCCCTCGGTGGCCTCGGCGATCGTGATGTAGGGGGTCTCGACCGAGCCGACGCCGATGACGCCGACCTTCACCGTGTCGGGGGCGGTGCCGACGGTGAAGACCTCGTACGGGGTCACGTCGGCGTTGAACGGCTCCCAGGTGCAGGCGCCGCCGGCATCCTTCTTCGTGATGTTGGCGACGATCATCGACATCGGCGACTCGTCGGCCGTCGCGGGGGCCTCGGCCTGGGTGATCCGGTCGGCGAGGACCGACTTGCCCCAGTCGAACTCGTGGTTGCCGAACGTGGCGGCGTCGTAGCCGATCGTCCGGTAATAGTCGATCGTCGGGAGGCCCTTCTGCAGGTTCGAGAGCAGGCTCGACTGCATGATGTCGCCCGCGTCGAGGACGAGGACGTTCGCGTCGCCGACGGCCGTCCGCACGTCGGCGATCTTCTGCGCCGTCCTGGCGGCGCCCGGGTTGCTCCCGGAGAGCTCCAGGTTCCCGTGGAAGTCGTTCGTGTGGAGGATCGTGAAGCCAATCGGCGGATCCGCCGCCGCGACCCGGGCCGGCGCCGCGCCGAGCGACGCGAGGAGCGCGACGACGGTCAGCAGGAGCAGGGGACGGGAACGTCTCACCAGGGGCACCTCCGACGCGAGGGCACGCGCGGGGACGCGAGACGACCCGTTCCCTCTCGGCGGGTCGCGCGCGAAGGTGAATCGACCGTACCGTCCCTCCCGGTGCCCGCCCAATGCCGAACGTCCCGAGTCCGGACGCGAATGGCCCGACGTCGGGACCCACGTCGCGCTCCGTCGCCCGCGGGCGGTCGGCCCGCGGCGCGACGACGGCCCGGCGTCGCCGCCGGGCCGTCGTGATCGTCGTGCGGGCGGACCCGCGCGGAGTTACGGGGCCGCGACCGGGCAGGGCGTCGCGCCGCTGGTCGTGCAGACGATGCGACCCTGGATGGCCGGGCTGACCGGGCTGTTGGCGGTGACGTGGTCCGCGAGGACCTGGTCCATGATGTTCTGGGTCGTGCCCCGGGCGTAGACGTTCGGGTAGCCGTCGCCGCCGGTGGCCATGAAGTCGTTCTCGGCGATCTTGTACGTCGAGGCCGCGGTCAGGTCGACCGGGGCTCCCGTGCAGGAGCCGTCGGCCGCCTGGCGCACGGCGCCGACGACGCGGCTGCCGACCGGGGCCGAGATGTCGTAGGTGAAGCAGAGGCCCGAGACCTGCGCGAAGCGCCCGTTGGCGGCCGGCATCGACGAGACGCCGTTCTCGAGGAACGTCTTCAGCTCGGCGCCGTTGATGGTCACCGTGAAGACGACGTTCCCGAAGGGCAGGACGCGCAAGGTTCTGGCCGCGGGTGATCGGGTACGGCGGCGGGGTGAACGCCGGGCAGAAGTCGCTCGGGTTGTCCGTCGTCGGACAGGTGAGGTCCGCTCGCAGCCCGCCGGCGTTCGTGATCGCGAAGTCGGTCGCGTACGTCATGCGGAGGGCGTCGGTCGTCAGGTCGCCGATGAGCGACTCGCAGAGGCGCCCGTCGCCGCGCCCGCACGAGTCCGCCCGCGGGATCGTCACCGTCGACTGCCCGATGACCGCGCTCAGGAGCGGAGCGAGCTCGGCGTTGAGGGCGTCGATCTTCGCCTGGATGGCCGCGTCGGGCGTGACCCCGATGTTCCACGGCTTGTGGAAGTCGGCGGTCGTGTAGACGACCTTCATCGTCGACGTGTCCACGGTCAGGCGGACGCGGGTGAAGCGCTGACCGGAGTTCGGGCTCTCGACGACGAGCCGCCCGTTCGGGCGGGAGTGGATGTACTGGGTGTGGGTGTGGCCACCGAAGACCGCGGCGACCCCGGGCAGGCCGTCGGCGAGGTCGACGAGGTCGCCCGTCGGGTTGAACAGGTCGGTGCCGTCGCCGCCGAGGTGCCCGACCGCGATGAAGGCGCTGACGTTGCTCTGTCGCGTGAGCTTCGCGATCTCGGCGTTGATGGCCGCCGCCGGGTCGGTGACCTTGAACGGGTCGAGGTAGCCGGGGAAGATCAGCGTCGCCAGCTCGGGCAGCGTGTAGCCGACCACGCCGAGCTTGAACCCGTCGAAGCCGAACGTCCACGAGGCCTTCCACTCGGGCGGCAGCTGGCCGTTCGACTGGAAGACGGTGTTCGCGCTGAGGTACGGGAACGTTGCCAGCGGGATCAGCTCGTTCCGCAGGTACGCCGACCCGTAGTCGAAGTTGTGGTTGCCGAAGGTGTCGGCCGACATCCCCAGCATGTTGAAGATCTCGATCGTCGGCTTGTCGCCGAAGAAGTTCGAGATCGGCGGCGAGGCGCCGACCGCGTCGCCACCGGTCACCGTGATGTGGTTGCGGCCGTAGAGGCCGCCCAACGCCTCGGCGCGGTACGTGTCGAACCACGGCTTGAGGTACGCGGCGCCGCCGATGCCGAACGACGGGCCGACCGTGTCGGCCGTCTGCGACAGCGGGATCAGCTGGCCGTGGAAGTCGCTGATGTAGAGGACCGTGGCCTCCTTCCAGCGGCCCGGGCTCGGGAACAGCTGGTAGAGGATCTTGCCGCGGGCGTTCGCCGGGCCGGGGATCCCCATGAGGAAGGCGATGGTCGGGGCCAGGTCGATCGAGCGGACGCCGTCGACCGGGCTCTGCTTGCGGATGCCCGGGCCGGCCGCCACGAACGTGGCGTGCATGTTCACGCCGCTCGCCAGGTCGACGGTCTCCGGCAGGTAGCCGTGCTGGCCGAAGAACTGGCTGAAGGCGATCGTCTGGCCGAAGGTCGCCGCGTCGAACTGGTACGGCGGCTTGAGCACGACGACGACGTCGCCGCTGCGGTTCGGGTGGAGCGAGTCGCTCCCGTCGACGTTCCGCAGCTCCTCCTTCTTCATGATCCTGAGCACGACCTCCGCGCCGGGGTTGGCCGGGTCGGCAAGGGCGGAGAAGGCGTCGATGATCCGGGTCCGGACCTGCTCGTAGGTCGTCCCGGCCGGCAGCGTCGAGTTGACGTAGATCTGCGCGGTGCCGCCGGCCCAGCAGGCCTTCGCGAGGTTGAGCGAGCCGGTGCCACCCGCACGGCAGTTGCTGAACACCTCGCCGGGCGTGGCGCCGTTGTTCTGCAGGCCCGCGTCGTAGAGGACCTTGCCCGCGTTGACGGCAAGCCACTGGGCCCCGAACCCGTGGTCCGAGCCCGCGACCGTCGTCGGGCTGCCGCCCATGAGCTCGCGCCCGAGGGCGAGCGTCTCGTCGGCCTCCATGTAGGCGGCGCGCAGGATGCCATCGGCCTTGGCCGGCGTGATGAGCTCGCCGTACGAGGAGTAGTTGTTGTAGTACGGGTTCGCGATGCCGTTCACCTGGGGCGTCGTGAGCCCGAGGAACATGTGCGAGAACTCGTCGGTGACCGGGTTGCCGAGCATCAGCAGGTCGGCCTTGTAGCCCAGCCCGGCGATCGTGCCGCCGCCGATGGTCGGGATGCCGGCCGTGCCGAGGATGTAGCGGAGGTACGCGTAGTGCGCGTCCTTCCACATCAGGCCCTGCTCGACGTAGGTCGCGGCGTCGACGAGGCCGGACTCGAAGATCGCGTAGTCGGCGGCCGTCGAGCTCGGGAACGCCGCGTTCAGCGTCTCCTCGAACGCGGCCGATCCCGCGGCCCCGAGGGCGTTGTACGTCGCGACCGCCCGGGTGACCGAGGTGAAGAAGATGCTGAACTCCGAGAGGTCCGGCGCGAGGACCATCGGCTTCACGTAGAAGCCGCCGGTCTTGCCGGCCGGGTTCGCCAGCGTGACCTTGACGTCGGCCCACTCGTCCTCGCCCAGGTCCGCGACGGCCTTGCTGCCGTCCTTCGCGAGCGCGTTGGGGACGACGAGAACGCCGTCGTAGTTGGCGTCGCGTCGTTCGTCGAGTCGTAGACGTAGAAGTCGTACTGGTCGTTGGCGATCACCGGCACGGCCGGCGAGCCGCTCGTGTACGAGCCGATGTCGAACGTCCCCTGCTTCGCCGGGCTGTAGCTGGCCGGGACGTTCGTCCAGCCCGCGGCGGCGGCGAGGTCGTACGCGCTGGTACTGGACGCCGAATGCGTTCGCGCCGGCCGGCTGGCCGGGGACGTCGTAGTTCGTCCAGAGGCCGCGGTTCGAGTAGAAGTTCCGGTAGTCGACGACCGGGCCCTGGAGCGCGGTCATCGTCCGGGAGCCGCCCGCCCACTCGACCGAGACGACCTTCTTGCCGGCCCGCTCGGCCGACTCGGCGATCGTGTCGGCCTGGAGGACGCCGCCCGAGAACGCCGCGGTCCGGTTGTTGAAGGCGTCACCGGTCCGGAAGAACGTGTTGTTCGTGGAGCCATGCTCGCCGGGGTAGGCCCCGGTGGCCAGCGTGTACCAGCCGACGCCGGTGTTCGGCGGGAAGGCCTGGACCATGCCGTTGACGCCCTTGACCCCGGTGGCCATGAGCTTCGCGTACGTCGGCATGTCGCCCTTGGCCGCGTACGTCTCCATCAGGTCGGGGCGCATGCCGTCGGCGGCGAAGAAGACGACCTTCGCCGCGGCCGGCTTGGCCGGGGGCGCGGGCGCCTTCGCGGCAACGACGCCGGCCGGCAGCAGGCCGGCCAGGAGCGCCGCGACGACGAGCAGGAGGAGTGGACGGGAACGTCTCACCGGGGGCACCTCCGAGACGAGGGCACGCGCGGGGACACGAGGCGACCCGACCCCTCACCGGCGGGTCACGCGCAGGCACGGGCGGACGGTACGCCCGTCGGGCGTCCGCGGCCACGGCCGAACGTCCCGAACCCACTGCGTGGAGCACGGAAGCACCGGATCGGCGCAGGAGGTGGTGCGCGAGCGCACCGCCCCCGGCGTTGAGTCGCGGTGAAGCGACCGGGGGCAGCATGGTCGGGTGACCCCCGAGCGCCGTGACTCCCCTGCCCTGCCCCCCGCCGTCGCCGAGCGGCTGGCCCGCCTCGCGCCCGACCAGCGGGCGGCCGCGACCGCGCCGCCTGGCCCCGTGCTCTGCATCGCCCCGGCCGGCAGCGGCAAGACCACGACCCTGGTCGCCCGGGTCGCGTGGCTCGCGGCGACCGGCGTCGATCCCTCGACGATCGCCGCGATCACGTTCAACGCGCGCGCCGCCGAGGAGCTGCGCGAGCGCCTGGCGCCAGCGCTCGAGCCGGCCGGCGCGAAGGTGGCGGCCGGCGACTCGGACGGCGGCCACGCCCGCGCGGCCGGCATCCGCGTCCGCACGTTCCACGCGCTCGGGCTCGAGATCCTCCGGGACGCCGGGCGGCCACCGGCCCTCGTCGCCCGCGAGCGCGTGCTGCGGGCGGTCGGCGCCGCATGCCGACGCGGCGGCCCGCCGGCGCCTCGACGACGCCTTCTCGCGCTTGAAGCTCGACCTCGGCGTGACCGCCGCCGAGGTCGCCGCTGACCCGGAGCCCGGCCCGATCGCGCGGGCCTTCCTCGCCTACGAGGCTCGGCTGCGCGACGCCGGCGCCTGCGACTTCGACGACCTCGTGGCCGGGGCGCTCCGGGCGCTCGAGGGCGATCCCGCGCTTCTCGCCCGCTGGCGTGAGCGCTGCTCCCACCTCCTCGTCGACGAGGTCCAGGATGTCGACCGGAGCCAGCTCCGCCTCGCCCTCCTCCTTGCGGCCCCCGCGAACCGCATCTTCCTCGTCGGCGACGATGACCAGAGCATCTACGGCTGGCGGCTGGCCGACGTTCGCCGGGTCCTGGGGCTGGCCGCAGATCTCCCCGGCCTGCGGCGGGTCGACCTCGCCGTCAACTACCGCTGCCCGGCCCCGGCGCTCGAGCGCGCGGTGCGGCTCGTCGAGCACAATCGCGAGCGCTTCGCGAAGGCGATCCGTCCCGGCCCGGACGCTCGCGGGCGGCTGGTCCTTGCGCCGGAGCCGCCCGAGCGGCCCGGCACGCTCGCCCGGCTGCTCGCCACCTGGCCCGAGGACGGCGGCCGGCGCGCGGTGCTGGCGCGGACCCGGCGCGAGCTCCTGCCGCTCGTCGTGGAGGCGCTCGGGCTCGGCATCCCGTTCCGGGCCGACCGGGTGGAGCTCCCGCTGGAGGATCCGCGACTGGACGGGCTCGTCGCGGCGGCCGAGGCGGATCGACGCCCGCTCCCGCTCGCGGCCCGGCTGGCGACGCCGGCACCGGAGCGGGCGGGCGAACGGAGCGCGCCCCCGCCACTCGGCGCGGCCGAGCGGCCGAGGGCGTCACCGAAGCCGGGCCCGGACGGGCCGGCTCCTCCGCCGGACGACCCCGAGCCTGAGCCCACCTGGACGCTCGAGGAGCTCCGGACCGCCCTCGTCGGCTGGGCGGTTGGGCTGCCGCGCGACGTCGACGTGGCGGCCGCGATCGTCGACGCGCGGGCGCGGCTCGCGGCGCTCCGGACCCCCGACGCCGCGTTGACGCTGGCCACGGCGCACGGGACGAAGGGGCTCGAGTGGGACCACGTGGCCGTCATCGGGATGACCGAGGGGCGGTTCCCGAGCGCGCGGAGCCTCGCCGAGGCGGGCGATCCGGACCGCGCGCTCGAGGAGGAGCGGCGACTCGCCTACGTTGCCTGGACCCGGCCGAGACGAAGCCTCACGCTCGTCTACGACCCGGGGGCGCCGTCGCGCTTCATGGCCGAGGCGTTCGAGCGCTGCCGAGCTCGGCGAGCCGGAGGCGCACGCGTGACATCGGCCAAGCCCGGGGCAGCGAGAGGGGCGCTCAGCGCTCCGCGGCCTCGCGACGGGCGAGCAGCTTCAGCAGGCGGTCGAGCGCGTCGCGGAACGCCAGCGCGTCTTCCCAGGGCAGGACGTCGGCGACCGAATCCTTGGCCCCGAACGCCGCCCGCCCGCGCCGGGCGGCCGCCCGCAGGTCGCCCGGGGGCGCGTCGCGCAGCCGCTCCGGCAGCGGAGCGAGGTACGCCTCCCAGCGGGCGCTGCCGGCGGCCCGGGCCGCGGCGAGCAGGCGGTCGGCGGCGCGGGCCGCCGCCAGGCCCGCTTCGTCGATCTCGGGCAGCTCGTGGCGGCCGGGCTCGGCCGGCTTCACGCCGCGGCGATCAGTTGAGCGGCCCGGCCGGGCTCGGCGGTGCGCCGGGGCCGGTCGGCCCGCCGGGGGCCGGTGCCTGCCCGGGCTCGGCGGGGAGCTCGCTGACGAGGAGCGCCAGGCGCTTCCGCTCCTGGCCGTCGACGAGGATCCGGAAGGAGTGATCGCCCGGTCGGTCGAAGCCGACGTTCCAGAGATCCACGGCGAACGTCAGGACCGTGTCCCGGGCGTCGGGCGGCGGTCCGGCCCGGAGGACGCCGCCGGCACCGGCGAGCTCGCGGCCGTCCGGGTCGAGGAGGACGAAGCGAACCTCGTGCTCGCGGCCCGTCTCGGGCGCGGTCACCGACAGGGCCATGACGAGGGCAAGGTGGGGGTGGCGGAACGGGAACGTGCGCGACGCCACCCGGCTCACGCCGCCGCCGAGGACGTGGAACTTCTCGCCCGGACGCGCCTGGGCGGCGTCGGCGAGGAACGCGAACTCGATGTCGGGCATGGCGAGATCGTACCCCGCGGACCGCCGCTCAGGCGCCCCGTGTCCGGGCGGCGGCCGCGCGCTTGGGCGCCGCTGCGATCGGCGCGACCGGGATCGCCTCCCCGGTCTCGGCCGCGGTCCGCGCCACCTCGCGCCCCAGCTCCTCGGCGAAGGTCACGTCCGACAGCGGAACGAGCGGCTCGCCGCGGAGGACGCGGGCCAGGTACTCGCCGGTGGCCGAGCCCGGAACGCGGGCGACCGCCTCGGGCGTGCCCTCGGCCACGATCGCCCCGCCCCGCGTCGCCGCCCTCGGGCCCGAGGTCGACGATCCAGTCGGCCGTCTTGATGACGTCGAGGTTGTGCTCGATGACGACGACCGTGTTCCCCGCGTCCACGAGGCGGTGCAGGACCTGGAGGAGCTTCTCCACGTCGGCGAAGTGGAGTCCGGTCGTCGGCTCGTCGAGGACGTAGAGGGTCTTGCCGGTCGCCCGCCGCGACAGCTCGGTGGAGAGCTTCACCCGCTGGGCCTCGCCGCCCGACAGCGTCGTGGCCGGCTGGCCGAGGTGGACGTAGCCGAGGCCGACGTCGACCAGCGTCCGCAGCTTCGTCGCCACCTTGGGGACGGCGCTGAAGACGTCGAGCGCCTCCTCGATCGTCATGTCGAGGACGTCGGCGATCGAGTGGCCGTGGTAGTGGATCTCGAGCGCCTCGCGGTTGTAGCGCTTGCCCTTGCAGACCTCGCAGGGGACGTAGACGTCGGGCAGGAACTGCATCTCGATCTTGAGGATCCCGTCGCCCTTGCAGTTCTCGCAGCGGCCGCCCTTCACGTTGAAGCTGAAGCGGCCGGGGCCGTAGCCGCGGACGCGCGCCTCGGGGACGCCGGCGAAGAGCTCCCGGATCGGCGTGAACAGGCCGGTGTACGTGGCCGGGTTCGAGCGCGGCGTGCGGCCGATCGGGCTCTGGTCGATCTCGATGATCTTGTCGACGTGCTGGGCCCCCTCGAGGGCGTCGTGGGCGCCGGGGGCCTCCCGCGCCCCGCTCAGCTCGCGGGCGAGGGCCCGGTAGAGGATCTCCGTGACGAGCGTGCTCTTCCCCGAGCCCGACACGCCGGTGATCGCAACGAACCGCCCCAGCGGGAAGGCGACGTCGATCCCCCGCAGGTTGTGCTCGCGGGCGCCGCGGACGACGATCGCCGTGCCGTGACCGGCCCGGCGCCGCTTCGGGATCGGGACCTCGCGCTCGCCGCGGAGGAAGGCCCCGGTGATCGAACGGGGAGCCGCGAGGACGGCCTCGAGCGGCCCGGAGGCGATGATCTCGCCGCCGTGCTCCCCCGCCCCGGGCCCGATGTCGACGACCCAGTCGGCCGTCCGGATCGTCTCCTCGTCGTGCTCGACGACGAGGAGCGTGTTGCCGAGGTCGCGCAGGCGGGTGAGCGTCGCGATGAGCTTCGCGTTGTCGCGCTGGTGCAGCCCGATCGAGGGCTCGTCGAGGATGTACAGGACGCCGACGAGCGAGCTCCCGATCTGCGTCGCGAGGCGGATCCGCTGGGCCTCGCCGCCCGACAGCGTGGAGCTCGTCCGGTCGATCGTGAGGTAGTCGAGGCCGACGTCGACGAGGAAGCCGAGCCGGGCGACGATCTCCTTGAGCACCATCCGGGCGATGGTCCGCTCGCGGTCGGTGAGGCGGTCCGGCAGCCGATCGACCCAGGCCAGGGCATCGGTCACGCTGGTCGTCGAGACGTCGTGGATGCTCCACCCGTCGATCGTGACCGCGAGCACCTCCGGCCGCAGGCGCCGGCCCCCGCAGGCCGGGCAGGGCCGCTCGACCATGTACTTCTCGATCTCGGTCCGGATGTACTCCGACTCGGTCTCGCGGTAGCGCCGCTCGAGGTTCGTGACCAGGCCCTCGAACGTGGCCCAATAGGAGTTCTCGCCGCGGTCGTGGCGGTAGCGGACGAGGACCTTCTCCGCCTTGGCCGAGTGCAGGAGGTGCTCGACGGCCTCCGGCGGGAGGTCGCGGACGGGCGTCCGGATGTCCCACCCGTGGTCGGCGAAGATCGCCTCGAGGATCTTCATCCGCCAGGACGCCTCGGTCGGCATCCGGGCCCACGGGACGAGTGCCCCGCCGGCGACGCTCTTGCCGCGGTCCGGGATGACGAGGTCGGGATCGATGACGAGCTGCGTGCCGATCCCCGTGCAGGTCGGGCAGGCGCCGTGGGGCGAGTTGAAGGAGAAGCTCCGCGGCTCGAGTTCGTCGATCGTCGTGCCGTCGTACGGGCAGCTGTAGCGCTCGCTGTAGCGACGCTCCTCGAAGTCCGGCTCCTCGCCATCGCGAGTGGCGGGCGCCACCACGACGACGCCCTCGCCGAGGCGGAGGCCGGTCTCGATCGAGTCGGCGAGCCGGGCCGCGTCGGGCGGCGCCTCGCCGGGCGCGTCGGGAGCGCGCACGACGAAGCGGTCGACGACGACCTCGATCGTGTGGCGCTTGTACTTGTCGAGCGTGGGGGCCTCGGCGAGGTCCATCTGGACGCCGTCGACGCGGACGCGGACGAAGCCCTGCTTGCGGGCGGCCTCGAAGATCCGGTCGCCCTCGGTCTTGCGGTCCTTCACGAGCGGCCCGAGGACGAGGAGGCGGGTCCCGTCGGGCAGGCGATAGACCTGGTCGACGATCTGCTGGACGGTCTGGCGCTCGATCTCCCGCCCGCAGGCCGGGCAGTGGGGGTGGCCGATGCGGGCGAACAGGAGCCGCAGGTGGTCGTAGATCTCGGTGACCGTGCCGACGGTCGACCGAGGGTTCCGGCTGGCGCCCTTCTGGTCGATGGAGATCGCCGGCGACAGCCCGTCGATCTGGTCGACGTCGGGCTTCTCCATCTGGCCCAGGAACTGGCGGGCGTACGCCGACAGGCTCTCGACGTAGCGGCGCTGGCCCTCGGCATAGATCGTGTCGAAGGCGAGGCTGCTCTTCCCCGACCCGGAAAGGCCGGTGATGACGACGAGTCGGTCGCGCGGGATCGCGACGGTCACGTTCTTGAGGTTGTGCTCGCGCGCGCCGCGCACGATCAGCTGGTCGGAGGGCACGGGCCTAGTCTACGGCAGACACGCCATCTCGTACAGGCGTTCTATTCTGGCTCCGGCTCGGACGCTCCGGGGGCTCAAGGCGACCGAAGCCTCTCGGCAGCGGGACGCTGCGACGATCAACCGAACTCGAATGCGAGAACCTGGTCGATGTCGCCCATCCAGGCCTCGTAGACGTGCGAGTAGCCACGCTGCGCCGCCTGGTCTCGAACCCGCGTACACAGCTCTTGCTGGAGCCGGGGGGCGCCCGTTCGGGCGACCTCGAGGATCAGCGGCTCCAGCTCGCCGAGGCGGCCGTGCCACTCCTTCGGGTACGGAGCGCGGACCCCATCGAGCGCGAAGAGGAGCTCGCCCAGGAATTGCAGCGAACGCCCGCACTCGATTCGCCCGGCGAGCTCGTTTCCGCGTCGCCAGGCCTTCATGGATCGGTAGAAGTCGTTCAGATAGCCGTCGTACAACACGGCCGTCTCGTCGTGCGAGATCGTCCGAGCGTCGCGGAGCACGGAATCCAGCTCACCTGTCTGGTCCCAGAGGATCCGCGCGTAGGCGACGGCGGGCTTCAGCCAGTCCGGTGCCGTGCGCAGCAGCTCCACGGTCGTCGGGATGATCTCGAGCCGGCCAAGCCGCTCGCGCGGCGGGAGCGGCTCGCTCCGGCGGACGTACCAGACGTCGAGATCCGACTCCTCGTGCGCCGATCCGGTAGCCGCTGAGCCGAACAGAACGAGGGCAACCGCGTCGGGATCCTCCTGAGCGTCCTTCGACAAGGCGACGAGCTCGGGCTCCATGCGCAGATCATCGCGGGACGGTGCGACTGCTGGCAACATGCCTCGGCCCTGGTTGATGCACCGTTGCGCCTGCACGAGTCGGGTACGCTCGCCGGCATGGAGCCGAAGAGGGGGGCTGCGATGGACCACGACGACGCGATGCGGATGCTCAAGGCGATCACGACGGCCTTCGATGCGCACGACCTCGAAGGGATCATGGTCCACTTCGCCGCGGACGCCGTCTTCGAGGGGCCGCGGGGGCCGGACCCGTGGGGCACCCGCTTCGTCGGTGTCGACGCGATCCGCGAGGGCTTCGCCGCCCGCTTCTCCGGGATCCCCGACATCCGGTACCGGCACGATGCGCACTTCGTGGACGGTGACCGAGGGGCATCCGAGTGGACGTTGTCCGGGACGACGACCGACGGCCAGCGTATCGAAGTCCGAGGCTGCGACCTGTGGACGTTCCGCGATGGCCGGGTCGTGAAGAAGGACTCGTACTGGAAGATCCGGACAACGGGCTAGCTACCCGCGCCATGCGGTCGCCGGTCCCGGGACCCTAGCGCCGCGGGGCACGCCTCCCGGTGCGGCGGCGGACGTTCGGCGTCACGGTACGGTCCCAGGTCGGGCGGTCGAGCCATTTCGCCTGCCAGCCGGCGCCGTCCTCGTCCTCGTGCTCGTCGCGGAGGCCCGGAAGCCAGTCGGCGGCGGTCCCCTCGGCGATGGCCGGCTCGTCGCCGGCGGCGACGACCTCGACCGACGTCACTTCGAGGGCGGGCCCTGCCGACGCCTCCTCACGCTGACCCGGGCGCCGCCCGCGCGCCCCACGGCCGGCTGCTGCGCCGCCCCCGCTCCCCCGCCCCGCCGCCTCCGCGGCCCGCCCGACCGTCAGCGAGGCGTCCTCCTCGAGGACCCGCAGGCGGATCTGCTGGATCTCGTCGCGAAGCGCGGCGGCCCGCTCGAACTCGAGCTCGCGGGCCGCGGCCCGCATGTCGGTCTCGAGGCGCGCGACCAGCTTCTCCACCTCGGCCTTCGTTGCGCCCTCGAGGTCGCGCCGGCCGCCGGCCCCGTACGTCGCGTGCGCCTCCGCGACCGTTCGGAGGCGGTCGTTGATGTCGCGGATCTCCTTGACGATCGTGAGCGGCGTGATCCCCTGCTCCGCGTTGTGGCGCTCCTGGATCCCGCGCCGGCGGTCGGTCTCCTCGATCGCCGCCCGCATCGACTCGGTCATCACGTCGGCGTACATCACGACCTCGCCGCCGATGTTGCGCGCCGCCCGCCCGATCATCTGGATGAGCGACCAGGCGCTTCGCAGGAAGCCCTCCTTGTCGGCGTCGAGGATCGCCACGAGGGTCACCTCGGGCAGGTCGATCCCCTCCCGGAGGAGGTTGATCCCGACGAGGACGTCGAAGACGCCGAGGCGCAGGTCCCGCAGGATCTGGACCCGCTCGAGCGTGTCGACCTCGCTGTGGAGGTACTGGACCTTCACCCCGAGCTCGCGCAGGTAGTCGGTGAGGTCCTCGGCCATCCGCTTCGTCAGCGTCGTGACGAGCACCCGCTCGCCGCGCTCCACCCGTTCGCGGATCCGCTCCATGAGGTCGTCGATCTGGCCCTCGGTCGGGCGGACGGTGATCCGCGGGTCGACGACGCCGGTGGGCCGGATGAGCTGCTCGGCGATCCGCTCGCTCCGCTCCAGCTCGTACGGGCCGGGCGTGGCGCTCATGTAGACCGCCTGGTTCACGGTCGCCTCGAACTCCTCGAACGTGAGCGGGCGGTTGTCGAGCGCCGACGGCAGGCGGAACCCGAAGTCGACGAGGATCTCCTTGCGGGTCCGGTCGTTCTTGTACATCCCGACCACCTGGGGGATCGTCATGTGCGACTCGTCGACGACGAGGAGCCAGTCCGGCGGGAAGTAGTCGAGGAGCGTCCACGGCCGCGACCCCGGCTCGCGCCCCGACAGGTGCCGCGAGTAGTTCTCGATCCCGGAGCAGAAGCCGAGCTCGCGGATCATCTCCAGGTCGAACGTCGTCCGCTGGCGGAGGCGGGCCGCCTCGAGAGCCCGCCCCTGCTCCTCGAGCCAGCCGACGCGCTCCTCCATCTCGGCGCCGATCGTCTCCACGGCCGCGCGGAGCTTGTCGGCCGGCGTCACGAAGTGGCTGGCCGGGAAGACGTTCACCTCGTTGCGCTCGGCGAGCAGCTCGCCGGTGAGCGGGTCGAGCTCGGTGATCCGCTCGACCTCATCGCCGAAGAACTCGACTCGCACGAGGCGGTCCTCGGCCGACGGCACGAGCTCCAGGGTGTCGCCGCGAACGCGGAAGCGGGAACGCTGGAGCGCCTGGTCGTTGCGCTGGTACTGCAGGTCGACGAGGTGCCGCAGGACGGTGTCGCGCCGGTACGCGCCGCCCTTCTTGAGCCGGAGGACCGTGGCCCCGTAGTCGATCGGGGCGCCGAGGCCGTAGATGCAGCTGACGGAGGCGACGATGATCACGTCGCGCCGCTCGAAGAGCGCCTTCGTCGCCGCGTGGCGGAGCTTGTCGATCTCCTCGTTCCGGCTCGAGTCCTTCTCGATGTACGTGTCGGACCGGGGCAGGTACGCCTCGGGCTGGTAGTAGTCGAAGTAGCTGACGAAGTACTCGACCGCGTTGTCCGGGAAGAAGTCGCGGAACTCGGCGTAGAGCTGCGCGGCGAGCGTCTTGTTGTGGGCGAGGACGAGCGTCGGCCGGTTCGCCTGCTCGATCACCCGGGCCAGCGTGAACGTCTTGCCGGTGCCCGTCGCGCCGAGCAGGACCTGGTTGCGCATCCCGCGCGCGAGGCCATCGGCGAGGCGCTCGATCGCCACCGGCTGGTCGCCGGTCGGCTCGAAGGGGGCGACGAGGCGGAAGTCGGGCACGGCGGGAGTCTACCAGATCGGCCGCTGCCGAACCGAACGGGCGTTCGACGAGGTGCCGCCCGGCGCGGGCCCGACCGGGGCCCTGAAGGGTGGTGCGGGCAGGACGAAGGGGCCATGGAGGGACGGGCCGCCGCGCGCGACGATCGGCGCGGTCCCGGGTCCCGGGATCGGTTGTCCTGCGCACCGGAGTCGTCCGAACCGAGATGCGGATCGCCCGCCGCCCCATCGCCCACCGCCCCGGCCGTTCCGACGACCGGGCAACGGCCGGTGGCCAGAGCCTGGTCGAGTTCTCGCTCGTCCTCGTACCGCTCCTCATGCTCATCCTCGGCGTCGTCCAGTTCGGGCTCATCTTCAACTCGTACGTCACGATGACGAATGCGGCCCGCGAGGGCGCCCGGTCGGGGACCATCTACGTGTACGACCGGACCCTGACGAAGGCCCAGAACGATGCGGCCCGCAACGCCGCGATCCGGGCGTCGGTCCTCGCCTCGATGAACCTCCTCTCGAAGACGGCGCCGAACTTCACGAACGGGTCCACCTGGACCGTGAGCGGGACCACGTTCGCCAACGGCGACCTCGTCGTGACGTATGCCGTGCCCGCCGGCGTCGTCGAGTCCGACCCGCGGACCGGCCAGAAGATCACGGTCCGCCTGACGTACCACCAGGACCTCATCATCCCGATGATCTCGTCCCTCCTGCCGCAGGACAGCGGCGGGCGCCTCGCCCTCCCCGGCGAGGTGACGATGGTGGTCAACTGATGGCGCCGCAGGCACGGCGCCGCCGGAGCGGCTCGCGCGGCCAGGTCCTCGTCCTGTTCGCCCTCGGCCTCGTCGCCCTCCTCGGGGCGGCCGGCATCGCCGTCGATGCGGGCCGCTTCCTCATGGAGCGCCGCTCCCTGCAGAACGCCGCCGATGCGGCGGCCCTGGCGGCGGCGAACAGCCTCATCCGCGGCGGGACCAACGCCGACGCCGAGTCGGAGGCCCGGGCGGTCCTCGCCCAGAACCTCGCCAACGGCCCGAACGGGATCGTCGCACCCCTCCCGCCGACGACCCCCGCCTACACGCCGGGGAACGCCGGCGACCCCGCCGAGCTCGCGAACGGCATCGTGATCAGCGGCGGCGACGTCCGGGTCGCGATCCAGAACACGGTCCCGTTCACGTTCGGGCGGGTCGTCGGCGTGACCGACAGCGTGGTGGGGGCCCGCGCCCGGGTTCGCCTCCAGGGCGACCTGCTACCGATCGCGGTGCGGCGCTACCTCAACATGCCCGGGCCCAACGCCGGGGCCGCCTCGCCGTGCTCCTTCAACCCGGGGATGTTCGTCGACGTGTTCGCCACCGAGGCCACGTCCTGCCTCGGGACCGACACGAATCCGGCCCTGCGCGCGGTGCCGAACCCCGGGGCCGCGTTCAGCGCCGCCGCGCCCGGCGGCGACCCCACGAACCACGGGCCGATCGTCGAGATCCTCGGCCAGGGCGCCCAGCCCAACGGTGGCTCCGACTTCCGGGGCTTCATCGCGCTCGACATCCGCAACTTCGCAGCCTTCAACTCGCAGGTCTACTACAACGGCGTCACGAGCGGCACGGCGCCGAACACCCTCAAGGCGATGGAGGCCGCCTGGATCTCCGCCGGCGGCTACCCCGGCCCGATGTTCCCGCCGGCGACGACGCCGCCCGACCCGAACGACCAGGTCGCGATCATGTCCGGCAACGCAACCGGCATCGCCATCGACGCGATGAACCAGCGTTTCGGGCCCGGCAGCGAGATCCTCGTCGCGGTCTACCCGGGGCAGGTCATGGCGATCCCGGACTTCACGCTGGGAACGCCGCCGGCCCTGTCCCTCCCGGCGACCGGGACCGTCGCCGACGGCGGCAGCTTCCGGGTCAGCCGCAACCAGGCCTTCTCCGGCCAGGTGACGCTCACGACGTTGGCGGACACCAACGACCCGAACAACCCGATGGTCCTCGGCACCCTCGTCGGCAGCGACCCCATCAACTACGACCCCAACCCGGTCTCGCCGTCGCTCGGGTCGGGGACGCCGGTCGACATGGAGGACATCGAGACGTCCGCCGCCGAGCCGGGCATCTACGCCCTCTGGCTGAAGGGCCAGGCCGGCAGCCCGTACCTGACGACGAAGTACGAGCCGCTGGCGGTACGGATCGGGGCCGTCGACCGCGACTTCGCGATCACGTCCGACGTCTCGAAGCAGACCGTCGTCGCGGGCGCGAGCGCGACGTTCCGGATCGCCGTCAAGGACGCCCAGACCCAGGCGTTCGGCGGTTCGGTCGCGCTCGGCCTCGAAGGCCTCAACACGCCGCTCCCCGCCGGCGTCACCGCCTCGTTCTCGTCGGGCTCGGTGACGCCGCTCGGCAAGGCCTCGAAGCTCTACTCCTCGACCCTCACCGTCGGAACCACGGGCCTCGCGAACGGGACGCACCGCTTCGTCGTCCGGGCGACCGGGACGAACGGCGACGCGACGCCGCGCCCGGTCACGCGCCTCCACATCCTCGAGGTCACGATCAGCGACGGCAGCGCGAGCACGAGCGGCGAGTACGTCGACATCGTCGGCTTCGCCGTCATGCGGGTCGCCGCCTCGGACAGCAACGTCGTGACCGCCTACGCGATCAGCCCCGTCATCCCCGACCTCAACGACCCCGCGTTGCGCCGCGGTCAGGTGGCGCGACTCGTGCCCTGGTGATCCGCCGGGAGGGCACGGCACCACGTACCCACGGGCCGGGAGACCGGCCCCCACATGGGAGGCATCAATGGACGAGCTCGAGTTCCGCGACCACGGCCGACGCGGCAAGTGGATCATCGTCGTCGGGGTGATCCTCGCCCTGGCAGCCGGGGCGGGCGGCTTCTACCTGCTCAGCCAGGCCCAGCAGCAGGCCGCGACCCAGGGCCTCCCGATGGTCAGCGTCGTCGTCGCGACGCGCGAGATCCCGGCCCGCAAGCCGATCGAGGCCGCGGACGTCGTCCTGCGGAGCGTGCCGCAGGACGTCACGAACGCGGCCGCGCTGACCGCGGTGGAGGACGTCGTCGGCCGCATCAGCGGCGTCTCCATCCCGACCGGGCAGCTCGTCACGAAGAACCTCCTCGCCTCGACCTCCGCCGGCGGCCAGTTCTCGATCCTCGAGCCGGACGCGGCGCTCGCGCCCGACAGCCCGAACCTCCGGGCCGTCTCGCTCAACGTCCCCGACGATCGCGCGGTCGGTGGGCTCATCGAGCCGGGCCAGACCGTCGACGTCTTCGTCACGGTGACCGTCAACGTCCCGGAGGCCGTCGCCGAGCAGGGCCGCCTCTACACCGACAAGTCGACGAAGCTGACCTACCAGGACGTCCCCGTGCTCGCCAAGGCCGGCACGTTCTACATCCTCCGCGTCACCGAGACGATGGCCGAGGAGATCAGCCACCTCCAGGCGTCGGGGACCGCGTCGTTCAGCCTCGCCCTCCGCCCGCCGGAGGACACCCGCACGGTCGACGTCGCCCAGCTCGGCGAGACGACGAACCGGATCATCGACGAGTACGACCTGCCGATCCCGGAGACGTACCCGCGGGGCAGCAGCCCGCGGCCGGCCTCGGTCCAGCCCGTCCCCTGACGCCGGGTCGCCCGGGCAGGCGCTCTCGTCCGCGCCGCCCGGCTCCGCTGCGCCGCTGACCCGGCGCGCCTCCCGCGTCGCCCGGCCCGCCCCGCGGGCCGGGCGACCACTCGCCGCGACCCGCCGCGCCCCGGCTCAGGCGTCCGGGCCGCCCGGCCCACCATCCGCCTCGAACCCCGCGAGCGCGGCTGCGAAGGCGGCGGCCGCGGCGGCCTCGACCTGCGCCGGCTCCCCGTCGGTCGCCAGGACCCGGGTCGCCCGCGGCAGCGCCCGCGCGGCGATGTCCCCCTGGGCCGCGATCCGCCGCTCCACGTCGTCGGGGGCCATCCCGCGCATCGCGAGCCGCTCTCGCTGGACCCACGGCTCGCAGGCGACGAGCCAGACCTCGTCGCACAGGTCGGCGAGGCCGCCCTCGACGAGCTTGATGGCCTCGACGACGACGGCGCGTCCGCCGGCCCGGTCGGCGTCGGCGAGGGCGGCGAGGATCCGGCGCCGCACCGCCGGGTGGACGATCGCCTCGAGGTCCCCCAGGGCCAGCGGGTCGGCGAACACGAGGCGCGCGAGGGCGGCCCGGTCGAGGGCGCCGATCGGGTCCCGGACGGCGTCGCCGAACCGCGCCAGGATTGCGTCGTGGGCCGGCTCGCCGGGGGCGGTGACCGCCCGGGCGACGGCGTCGGCGTCGATCGCGACGGCCCCGCGCGCCGCCAGCCAGCCGGCCACGGTCGACTTGCCGCAGCCGATCGGCCCGGTGAGGCCGATCCGAAGGGCTCGACGCGCGCCCGGGATCGGCGGCCCCCCGGTCACGGCGCCCGGTCCTCGAGGAGCAGCCACGCCTCCTCCGCCCCCGCGAGCGCCTGCTCGACGTCGGCCAGCTCGCTCGTGACCCGCCGGAGCTCGACGAAGTTCGCCGCGATCCCGGGGTCCATGAGCGCGAGCTCGAGATGGCTCTTGCGGAGCCCGAGCCGCGTGAGGTCGTCCTCGATGACGCTCTTCTGGCGCCGGTAGGCGTCCTTCGACAGCTTCGGCCCCCGGCTCGCCGGGCGGGCTGCGGGTGCCGGCGCGGCGGCCTCCGGGCCGAGGCCGGGCACGAGCTCGGGCGAGCCGGGACGGGATGCCCCCGATCGCGCCGTCCCGCGCCGCGGCGGCGCGCCCGCGCCTGCGGCCGGGGACGCGCGCCCACGGAAGCGCGCCTCCTCGCGGGCGTGGGCGTCGGCGACCCGCCAGCCGTCGGCCACGGCCGCGCGCCAGGCACGGTAGCCGCCCTCGAAGGGCACGACGACGCCCTGGTCGACGACCCAGAGGCGGTCGCAGGTCGTCTCGAGGAGCCGCCGGTCGTGGCTGACGACGAGCAGCGTGGCGGGCGTCTCCCGCATGAAGGCCTCGAGCGCCTCCCGGGCGGGGATGTCGAGGTGGTTCGTCGGCTCGTCGAGCAGGAGCACGTTGGAGGGAAGGATCCCGAGGAGGGCCAGCTCGAGGCGCGAGCGCTCGCCGCCGGACAGGCTCCGCACCTCCTTCAGGACGTCGTCGCCGCGGAAGAGGAAGCGGGCCAGGTACCCGCGGGCCTCGCCGGCCGTCATCGGGATCTCGGCGAGGAGCGCGTCGAGGACCGTCTCGCCGGCGAGCGGGTTCGAGCGGACCTGGGCGAGATAGCCGAGCTGCACGTTGGCGCCGAAGGCGAGCCGCCCATCGCGAGGCTGCAGCTCGCCGGCGACCACGCGCAGGAGCGTCGTCTTTCCCGCGCCGTTCGGCCCGACGATCCCGATCCGCTCGCCGCGGCTGGCCTCGAGGCGGACGACGCGGGCGACGTCGGGGCCGCCCGGATGCCCGACGACGAGGTCCTCCAGGCGCAGGACCACCTCGCCCGAGCGGGGCGCGGGGACGCCGAGGGCGCGGTCGAGGCGGAGCGTCGGCCCGGCGCGGGGAACGTCGATCCGGTCCAGGCGCGCGAGCCGCGCCTCGTGCTCGTGCATCTTCCCGTGCTTGCGCTGGCTGCGGTACGTCTGGACGAGGGACCGCTCCTTCGAGATCTCGCCGTCCCGAACCTCGGCCTCCCGGCGGAGGCGGGCGTCGCGCTCTTCGCGCTGCCGGGCGTACGCGGAGTAGTCGCCGCGGAACGCCGCCAGGCGGCGGTCGCGCAGCTCCCAGACGCGCGTCACCGTGGCGTCGAGGAAGGCCCGGTCGTGCGAGGCGACGAGCAGCGCACCGCGGCGCCGCCGGACCGCGACCTCGAGCCACTCGATCGCCCCGAGGTCCAGGTGGTTCGTCGGCTCGTCGAGGAGGAGGAGGTCGAGATCCGCGACGAGCAGCCGGGCCAGCGCCGCCCGGGTCTGCTGGCCGCCGGAGAGCTCCTCGGGGGACCGGGCGATCTCCTCGGGCGAGAACCCGAGCCCCGAGAGCGCCTCGTCGACCCGCTGGTCGAGCGTCCAGCCGTCGAGCGCGGAGAAGCGGCCGGTCAGCTCCGCGTAGCCCGCCGTGCCGGCCTCGCCGGCCTCCTCGAGCGCGCGCAGCTCCGCCTCGAGCGCCTCGACCGCCGCCGCGCCGCGGCGGACGGCGGTCCGCAGGTCGGGGGCGGACGCGAAGGCCTCGTCGAAGTGCGCCTCCTGGGCGAGCAGGCCCACCGTCAGCGACCGCCGCCGCTGGACCTCGCCGCGGTCGGGATCGTCCTGGCCGGCCACGATGCGGAGGAGGGTCGTCTTCCCGGCCCCGTTCGGCCCGACGATGCCGATCCGCTCGCCGACGGCAACGGCGGCGTTCACCGCGTCGAGGATGACGAACGTGCCGATCTCGCGGGTGACACCCGACAGGCGGACGAGGGACACGGTCAGCCCTCCCCGCCGCCGGGGCGCTCGGCGGCACCCGGGCCGGTACCGGGGGCCTCGCCGGCGCCCGGGACGGCACCGGCGCGGGCTCGCGCGCGGCGCGTTGCGGCGGCCCGGCGGGTCCGCTCCGCCCGGGCTCGCGCGACCGCCTGCTCGGCCTCCGCGGGCGTCAGGCCGAGCGCTCCCTCGCCCGGCAGCTCGACCCAGCGCCGGCCGCGTGCTCGCGGAGTCCGCGCCGCGGCAAGGATGGTCGCGGCCCCTGCCCGATCCGCCGCCGGCAGCCGCTGGCACCACGAGCAGAAGTGCGTCGCCCGCCCCCCGACGACGATCCGCCGGATCGGCCGCGTGCATCGCGGGCACGCCTCGCCGGTCCGCCCGTACGCCTCGAGGCGCTCCTGCATGCTGCCGTCGCCGTCCGGCGCGGTGTAGTCGTCGATCGACGAGCCGCGCCGCGCAACCGCCTCCGCGAGGACGGCCCGCAGCTCGCGGTAGAGGCGGGCCTCGTCGGGCGGCCGGAGCGTTGCGGCGGTCCGGAGCGGATGGAGCCGCGCCCGCCAGAGGGCCTCGTCGGCGTAGATGTTGCCGACGCCGGCGACGAACCGCTGGTCGAGCAGGAGCGGCTTCAGCCGCGCGCGGCGGCCGCGCACCCGGGCGCGGAACGCCCGGACCGTGAACGCGTCCTCGAGCGGCTCGGGGCCCGTCGTGGCGAAGAGGCCGGCCCCGCCGGCGCTCGCGAGCACCTCGCCGGTCGCCGGGTCGACCGGCCAGCAGCCGACCCGGCCGAACTTGCGGATGTCGCGGAAGCGGAGCTCCCGGCCGTCGGCGAGCTCGAGCACGACGTGGACGTGCCGGTCCGCCGGGGTCGCGGCCGGCACGACGAACAGCTGGCCCGTCATCTTCAGGTGGACGGTGAGCGCGGCGTCGCCGGCCAGGCGGACGACGACGAGCTTCGCCCGGCGACCGACCGACTCGACGCGCCGCCCGGCGACCGCGGCAGCAAACGCCTCGACCGTCGGGTGCGAGGCGATGGCCCGGGGCCAGTCCCCGCGGGCACCGGCGATCGTCGCCCCGACGAGGTGGCGGGCGAGGTCCCGGGCAACAGTCTCCACCTCCGGCAGCTCAGGCACCGACCGGCTCCAGGACGAGGAAGGGGACGTCGGCCTGGCGTCGCACCGCCCCCGGCACGTCCGGCGTCCACTCCACGTGGCAGGCCGGTGCCGTGGGGACGGCATCGAGCGGGAGCTCGGCGGCGCCGCCCGCTTCGATCCGCTCGAACGTTGCCAGCGGGTTGGGGTCGGGCCCGAGGCCGCGGCGCTCGGTGGCGACGACGCGCAGGGCTGCGCGCTCGGCCCGGTTGCGGACGAGGAGCCGGAGGGCCGGGGGGTCGGTCCGGTCGACGAACACGGCGAGCGGCGGGCTCGCGTCGGCGGCCCGCTCCCGGTACGCGGCGACGACGCCCGCACCGACGGCGGCCTGCCAGGCGACGAAGCCGACGGCGACGAGGGCCGCGCCGACGACGAGGACGAAGACGGCCGGGTCCACGGCGTCAGGCGGCGGGCGCGGCGCGCGGAGCGGGCGTCATCGCCTCCCAGTCGGCGCC
The DNA here is from genome assembly GCA_963736545.1 of uncultured Chloroflexia bacterium. Classification (GTDB taxonomy): domain Bacteria; phylum Chloroflexota; class Limnocylindria; order Limnocylindrales; family CSP1-4; genus CTSoil-043. The sequence continues at coordinate 368,020 of CAVTPA010000001.1, read as the reverse complement.
GATCTTCACGTCGACGGTGAGGGGCACGTCGAGCCGCAGCGCCTCCTCCATCGTCTCCCGGACGGCCGGCACGAGCCGCTCGACCTCGTCGCGCGGGACCTCGAGGAGCAGCTCGTCGTGGACCTGCAGGAGCAGGCGGGCGCGGAACCCCTCCGCCCGGAGCCGGCCCGCGACCCGGATCATCGCGATCTTCATGATGTCGGCCGCCGTGCCCTGGATCGGCATGTTGATCGCCATCCGCTCGCCGGCGGCAACCAGGCTGCGGTTGGTCGAGCGCAGCTCCGAGATCTCGCGACGCCGGCCCAGGAGGGTCGTGACATACCCCTGGGCCCGTGCGGTCTCCTTGATGTGGAGCATGTAGTAGCTGATCCCCGAATACGTGGCGAAGTAGCGGTCGATGAACGCCCGGGCCTCCTCGCGCGGAATGCTCGCCCGCGACGCCAGGCCGTAGTCGCTCATCCCGTAGGCGATCCCGAAGTTGACCATCTTCGCCATCGAGCGCTCGGCCGGCGTGACGTCGGCGGGATCCTTGCGCAGGACGCGGGCCGCGCTGTCGCGGTGGATGTCCTCTCCCGCCGCGAAGGCAGCCCGCAGCCCCTCGTCGCCGGAGACGTGGGCGAGGATCCGGAGCTCGATCTGGCTGTAGTCGGCCGACACGAGCACGAGGTCGGGAGCTCCGGCCACGAAGGCCCGCCGGATCCGCCGGCCGAGATCCGTCCGGATCGGGATGTTCTGGAGGTTCGGATCGGACGAGGAGAGCCGGCCGGTCGCCGCCACCGCCTGGTGGAACGTCGTGTGGAGCCGCCCGTCGTCCGCCAGGAGGCCCGGCAGCGCCTGCACGTACGTGCTGCGGAGCTTGGCGTACAGCCGCCAGTCCAGCAGCTTGCCGACCGCCGGGTGCGCCGCCCGGAGGTCCTCGAGCACCGTGGCGTCGGTCGAGTAGCCGGTCTTCGTCCGCTTGCCCTTCGGCAGGTTGAGCTCGTAGAAGAGCACCTGCTCGAGCTGCTTCGGGCTGCCGAGGTTGAACTCGTGGCCGACGTCGGCGTAGATCTCCGCCTCGAGGCGGGCCAGCTCCGCCCCGAACTCGGCGTCGAGCGCGGCCAGCGCGTCGAGGTCGAGGGCGACGCCGGTCGCCTCCATCCGGGCCAGCACGGGGATGAGCGGGAGCTCCAGCTCTGCGAAGAGGCGGGTGAGGCCGACCGCGTCGAGGGCCTCCGCCAGGGGGCCGCGCACCGCGAGCGCCCCGAGCGCCTCGAGGGCCGCGCGGGCGCCGGCGTCGAGGCCGGCCGCCGCGACCGGGAGGTCCACGTCGAGTCGCTCGTGGACGACGTCGGCGATCCCCTGGCTGCGGAGCGCGGCGTTGAGCAGGTACGCCGCGACCTGCGTGTCGAAGGCGACCGGGGTCGGCGGCGCGGCCAGCTCGTCGGCGAAGCGGGCCGCGAGCAGCGGCTTGACCTCGTGGCCGACGAGCGGCGTGCCGGCCGCCTCGAGGGCGCGCCGGGCGGCGGTCGCGGCCTCGGGGCCGTCGAACGCGACGACGCGCCCGTCCTCCCCGGCAAGAGCGAGGGCGAGGGGCCGCCCGGCGCGCGGCCGGGGGTCGTCGAGGACGTACGCGACCCCGACGGCCGGCAGCGTCGCCAGCCACGGGCCGAGCTCGGCGGCAGCTGCGGTGTCCCCCCGCTCGACCCGGCCGGGGTCGGCCACGAGCAGTGCGAGGGCCGCGGGCAGGTCGCCGGCCGGCAGCGGGGCGATCGGGCCGGTCGGCGCCGCGGGGCCCACGGCGTCGAAGTCGAGCGAGAGCTGGAGGCCGTCGCCGGGCCCCGACCGCGGGCCCCGCGGGACGGAGCCCGGCGTGCGGGCCGCCCCGACGTCGCCGGCGGCCTGGCGGGTGCGCGCCGTGGCCTCCTCGGCGGTCTCGCCGGCGAGCGGCGGGAGGCGGTCGATGAGGGTCCGGAACTCGTACTCGCGGAAGAGCGAGACCACGGCCTCCCGGTCGTACACCCCGAGGCGGGCCGCCTCGAGGTCGAGGTCGACGGGCACGTCGACGACGAGGCGCTGCAGGTCGCGGCTCGCTCGCACGCGCTCCTCCGCCTCGGCGAGGAGCGGGCGCAGCTTCTCCGGCGTCACGTCGTCGATCCGTTCGTAGATCGCGTCGACGTTCCCGAACGTCGCGACGAGCTTGGCCGCGGTCTTCTCCCCCACTCCGGGCACGCCGGGGATGTTGTCGGTCGCGTCGCCCTTCAGCGCCTTGTAGTCGAGCATCTGGTCGGGCCGCAGGCCCCACCGCTCGTCGATCCGGGCGAGGTCGTAGACGACCGTGTTCGCCACCCCGCCGCGGAGCGAGACCATGAGGCGGGTCCGATCGGTGACGAGCTGCAGCATGTCGAGGTCGCCGGTGACGATCGTCGTGTCGAGGCCCCGGGCCTCCGCCTGCCCGACGAGCGTCGCGATCACGTCGTCCGCCTCGAAGCCCTCCCGCTCGTAGACGGGGATGCCGAGCGCCGCCACGACCTCGCGGACCTTCGGGAACTGGTCCCGCAGCTCATCCGGCATCCGCTGGCGGGTCGCCTTGTAGGCCTCGAAGCGCTCGTGGCGGAACGTCGGCTTGCCCAGGTCGAAGGCGATCGCGACGGCGTCCGGCTTCACGTCCTGGATCGCCCGAAGGACGATGTTCGTGAACCCGAACACCGCGTTCACCAGCTCGCCCTTCGACGTCGTGAGCGGCGTCTGGATGAGGGCGAAGTAGCCGCGGTAGATGAGCCCGTTGCCGTCGAGCAGCATCAGGCGGGTCATGGCGGGCGGGATCCTCCGGCAGGGTCGGCGAGGCCGACGCGTGGCCCCAGTGTACCGGCCGGCGCCGACGGGAAGGCCGACCCCGCCGGGAACCGACCGGGCCCCTCGGCCGTCGGGAGGGCCGTGCTAGACTCGCGCCGCCTTGCCGCCCCGACGTTCCCAGGCGTTCGCGCCGGAAGGAGCCGAGCCCCGTTGGACGACCCGCGCCCGACCGCGACCGGCGAGCGCGTCCCCGCCGAGCCGGAAGCATCCGCCCGCCCCGCGGCGCACGTTCGCGACGAGGCGGTCGCCCGCCGCGACGACCTGCTCGTGGCCCGGGCGCTCGAGGGCGATCTCGGGGCGTTCAACCAGCTGGTCGAGGCTTACCAGGACCTGTGCCACTCGCTCGTCGTGCGGCTCGTGCCGGACCCCGACCAGGCGGCCGACGCGGTCCAGGAGGCGTTCTTCTCCGCCTATCGGAACCTGCGGAGCTACCGCGGGCCGTCGTTCCGGGGCTGGCTCACGCGGATCGCGGTGAACGCGGCGATGGACCTCCAGCGGGCGCGCAAGCGCCGGCCGGCGAGCCCGTACCCCGAGCTCGAGGACGACTCGTGGCAGCCGCCGGCGGGACCGGAGGCCGACCCCGAGGCGATCGCCACTGCGACCGAGCGCGGCCGGGCGCTCGCCGCAGCGCTCGGGGCGATCGCGGCCGACCAGCGGACTGCGATCGTCCTGTATGACGTCGAGGGCTACGACTACGCGGAGATCGCGACGATGACCGGGGTCTCGCTCGGCACGGTCAAGTCACGGATCCACCGCGGCCGCCTCGCCCTCCGGGCGCTCCTCGCCGAGCGCATGGAACTGTTCCGAAGCTGAGGGCGTCAGGAGGCCATGCCGCTCGTCCCGCACACTCCCCCCGCCGAGGCCGAGGCCCACGCCTCGCTGATCGTCGCGCTCGACGCGGGCGATCTCGACGGTGCGGAGCTCGAGCGGGCCGAGGTGCTCCCAGCCGCCTGCGCCGGGTGCGCCGCCCTCCGCGACGACCTGGCGGCGATCCGCGGCGCGATGACCTCGCTGCCCGCCCCCGCCCGGCGCCGCGACTTCCGGCTCACCGATGCCGACGCGGCCCGCCTCCGTCCCTCGGTCTGGCGGCGACTCCTCGGCTGGCTCGCCGCGCCGGGCTCGTCCGTCCGGCCGCTCGCGACCGGCCTGGCGACGCTCGGCGTCGTCGGCCTCCTCCTGACCGCGGGGCTCCCCGGGATCGGCGGCGGTGCCGCCATGCTCACCAACACCGAGACCTCCGTCGACGGCGCCGGAGGAGGGCCCGACGAACAGAACGCCGAGCGCGTCGACGAGCTCCGCTCGCTGGGACCCGAGGGCTCGGCGGTCGCCCCTGCCGAGGCGCCGGCGCCCGGTCTCGCCGGCGAGGCGTCGCCGACCGGCGACCCGGAGCGCGAGGGGGCGGCCCCCGACGCTCAGCCCTACGCCGTGGACGCCACGGTCGCCGACAACGCCGCGACGGGGGATCCCGGCCCGCCGGCGCCCGTCGTCCTCTCGCTCGTCCTCCTGGCCGCCGGGCTCGGCCTCCTGCTCGCCCGGGCGATCGCGCTCCGACGCACCGCCTGAACCGGAGTCGCCCGCCGCCGGCGCCCTCGCAGGGGCGCGTGGCCCGCCGCCCGGCCTAGGCCCCGGCGGCGACGAGGGCCTCCTCGAGGACCGCGAGCAGGAGCGCGGCGTCGCTGCGATCGACGACGAGGGGCGGCCGGATCTTCAGGACGTTCTCAGCCCGGGCCGTCGTGCCGACGAGCACGCCCCGCTCGCGCATCCCGTTCTGGACGCGCGCGGCCAGTGCCGCGTCCGGCGTCCGGGCGGCTCGATCCGCCACGATCTCCGCGCCGATCATGAGACCGCGTCCGCGGACGTCGCCGACCGCGGGGTGCCGCCCGGCGATCGCCACGATGCCGTCCCGGATCACCTCCCCGATCGCCTCCGCGTTCTCCACGAGCCGTTCCTCCTCGATCACGTCGAGGACCGCCATCGCCGCGGCGCAGGCGACGGGATTGCCTCCGAACGTGCTGAAGAACTCCGTCTCGGCCGCGAAGCGATCGACGACGTCCGACCTGGTGACGACCGCGGCGACAGGATGGCCGTTCCCCATCGGCTTGCCCAGGGTGACGACGTCCGGGACGATCCCGGCGGCCTCGAAGCTCCACAGCCCGTCGCCCATCCTGCCGTAGCCGGCCTGGACCTCGTCGGCGACGAAGAGGGCGCCGGCGGCGTGGCTGCGCCGGACGAGCTCGCGCAGGTACGTCGGCGGCGGCGCGAAGATCCCGTCGCTCGTGAAGCCGCCGTCCACGTAGACCGCGGCGGGCCGGACGCCGCGCGACGCGAGCCCCGCGACGGCCTCGTCCAGGCGGGCCGCCGTTCGCTCCTCCCAGCCCGGCCCCGCGGCCGAGGGCAGCCGGTACGTGTCGGGCGGCGCGATCGTCGCGACGTGGGGCGGCTGCTGGCCGCGCGGCCACTCCTCCGGAGACAGGTCGGCGATGGCTGCCGTGACCCCGTGGTAGGCGAAGCCGGTGACGATGCCGCCGCGGCCGCCGGTGAGGGCCGTGGCGAGCCGCCAGGCCAGGTCGTTCGCCTCGCTCCCGGAGTTGACGAACATCACCGTGTCGAGGCCGGGCGGCATCGTCGCCACGATCCGCTCGGCGAGCTCCACCACGGTCCGGTGGAGGTAGCGGGTGTTGGTGTTGAGCGTGGCGGCCTGGCGGGCGATCGCCGCGACGACGCGCGGATGGGCGTGGCCGACGACGGGCACGTTGTTGTAGCAGTCGAGGTAGGCGCGGCCCTCGGGGTCGTACATCCGGGCGCCCTCGCCGCGGACGACGTGGAGCGGCCGCTCGTACGTGAGGCTCGAGAGCGCCGAGCCGAGCACGCGGCGGCGGCGGGCGCGAAGCTCGTCGTCGGGTCCGGGCGGGGCGGCTAGCGGCGGCGCGCCCCGCCTCGCGGCCTCGCTGGCCAACGCCGCGACCGACGGCGCGGCCGTCGGCACCGGCCAGGCCGGGATCCGGCGGGCGGCGGCCGCGAACCGGCGGCGGACCTCGTCGAGGCCGATCGCGTCGAACAGCGCCAGCATCGGCCAGGCCTCCGCGTCCCACGACGACAGGTAGGCCGCGTTCTCCGGGTAGAGCCGGATCCGCCAGGCCGAGATGAGCGTCGTCTGGGCGAGCCGGCCCGCGACGAGGTCGCCGAGGAGGGCCGCCTCCTCGTCCTCGAGCGGCGTGACCACCGCGTAGCCGGCCAGGGCGGCCTCCGCGGCGGCGAACAGGTCGGCAGGGTCGTCGCGGCCGCCGAGGAGGGCCACGAGGGCGGCCACGAGGTCGAGGACGAGCGCCGTGTGGGCCATGTCCCCGAAGTCGACGATCCCGCTGACTCGCCCGTCGGCGTCGAGGAGTGCGTTGTCGAACGTGAGGTCGTTGTGGATGACCTGCGCCCGGAGGCCCGGCAGCGCCGGCGCGGCGACGGCGTCGAACCGGTCGAGGATCCGCTCGACGGTCGCGCGACGGGCGGCGTCCGCGATGAGCGGCAGGTGGGGGCGCAGCGTGGGCAGGTGCCTGACGTCCCACGGGATCGGCCGGCCGGCGGCCGGGTGGAAGAAGCCGCGGGTCGCGCGACCCAGCCGTGCCGAGACGGTCGCGAAGTCGCGGATCCGCTCCCGCGACAGCTCGGTCGCCGTGCCGTTGGCGCCGGGCATGAGGGGCAGGAGCCGGACGAAGTGACGACCGCCGTCGGGGCCGTCCACCGTGCCCCATGGCGCCCCGTCGCGGGTCTCGCGCGGCACGGCCACGGGGAGCGTCGGGTCGACGGCGGCGACGTGGCGAACCACGCCCGTCTCCATCTCGACGACACCCTCGCGCTCGCCCGGGTTCGAGATCTTCAGGACCCAGCCGTGCCCGTCGTCGGCGGCGATCCGGACGTTCTGGTCGCGCTCGCTGACGAGCGACGTCGCCGTTCCCCGGATCCCGAACAGCTCGGCCGCGATCTCGGCCGCCTGCGCGAGGCTGAAGCGCGGCGGGGGCGCCTGCAGGACGTCGTCCGGGTCGAAGGCCGCGGTGCTCGGCATGGCTGCGATGGTACCCGTCGTCGCCGGGCGCCGGCGAACGGCGAAGTCGGGCGGCCACCCGCGTGCGCAGGCCGGGACCGACCCCACCTCCGGCTACACTTCGCGCTGTCCCGGGATGGCGGAACGGCAGACGCACCCGACTCAAAATCGGGCGAGGGCAACCTCATGGGAGTTCGAATCTCCCTCCCGGGACCACCGGGCCATGCGCGATCCCGGACGGACCGGGCGGCGCCCGAGGGGTCACGGCCCGCGGCCGGAGTCGCTACGCTCATCGGGTGACCGCCTGGCCTCGCCGCGCCAAGATCGCCTTCGTCGGGTCGCACGGCATCCGCAAGACGACCGCCGCCTACGCCTTTGCCCACACGATCCAGCGCGCCGGCCGCTCCGTCGAGTTCGCCCGCGAGGTCGTCCGCGACAACCCGCTCGGCATCAACGAGAGCGCCACCGGCGAGGCCCAGCTGTGGGTCCTCGTCAGCCAGGTCCGCCAGGAGCTGGAGCTGGCGCCGAAGGCCGAGGTCCTCGTCACCGACCGCGGCGTCGTCGACAACTACGCCTACTACCTGCGGGCCTGCGACGGCGTCGACCGCTTCGACATCGAGCCGCTGGTCCGGAACTGGGGCGGCACCTACGACCTCGTCGTCCGCCTCATGCCCGACATCCCCCTGCGCGAGGACGGGATCCGCACGACGAACAACGCGTTTCGGGAGCTCATCGAGGGGATCCTCGAGTCCGTCCTGCCGCGGTTCGTGCGGCCCGAGCGGCTCGTGACGTTGCCCGCTTCGGCCATCACCGACTCGTTCGACTGGTGGCCGCTCGCCGAGCGCCTCGCCGCCACGGTCGGAGCGCCGCTGCTGGCGGAGGACGTCGAGGCCGCCCGGCGGCCCCGGCGCAGCGCCGGCGCGCCGCTCCGGCCCCGCCGGCCGCTGCGCCGCCCGGCGGGCTGCAGCTCGACCTCGACCTTCCGGGCGCGCCGGGGCGCCGGCTCAGCGGGGGCGGGGCGCCAGGCCCGGAGCCGCCCAGCGGCTGACGCGGCCGGTCCCCGATCCATGGCGTGACCTCCGGCACTGTCGGAACGCAAGCCTTCGACGACACGATCCGCAGCGCGCGTCGCAGCCACCACGGGAAGGAGGACGTCCATGTCCGTCGGGCGTGTGGTCGGGGTCGGCCTCGGCCTGGGGGTCCTTCTGGTCGCCATCGGCTATGCAGGCGCCAGCTGGCTGCTCTTCGACGCTGCGTCGAAGGTCGACGCCCGCTGCGGCTTCTTCGAGGACGACACGCCGCGGTTCACCGGGTACACCCCGGCGGCCTTCGGGACGGACGGCGTGTCCGAGGACAGCCTCGGCGAAGGGTTCGACACCACGGCCTACGCGATGCCCGACTACGAGGAGGTCAGCTTCCAGAGCCGGGACGGCGTCGACCTGGCCGCCTGGTGGGTGCCCGGCGCCACGCCCGACGCCCCGGCCGTCGTGGTCGTCCACGGCAAGGGGAGCTGCCGGCGCGACCCGGTGGTGCTCCTGCCGGCCGGCATGCTCAACCGGTACGGCTTCGCGGTCCTCCTCATCGACGTCCGCGACATGGGCGACTCGGAGGTCATCGACGGCCGGTACAGCGGCGGCACGCAGGAGTACCCGGACGCGCTCGGGGCGTGGGACTGGCTGCGCGAGCGCGGCCTCCCCGCCGGGTCGATCGGCCTCCTCGGCGAGTCGAACGGCGCCGCCGCCGTGGTCATCGCGGCCGGCGAGGAGCCGGAGATCGCGGCAACCTGGGAGGACAGCGGCTACTCCGACACGACGACGGTGATCCGGGAGGAGGTCCGCTACCAGGGCTACCCGGAGGTCCTGACCGAGGGGGCGGTGCTGTGGGCCAGGCTCTTCGGGATCGACCTGGACGACAAGCGGCCGATCGACGCGATCGCGAAGCTCGGAAGCCGCCCGCTCCAGGTGGTCCACGGGACGTCAGACGATCGTGTGCAGCCCCATCACGCGCTCGACTTCGTGCGGGCCCGCGAGGCGGTCGTGGGGAAGGGCGGCCAGGGCGTCGAGCCGTGGTTCGTGACCGGCGGCGAGCATGTCGAGGCGTCGTTCCTCGTCCCGGACGAGTACGAGCAACGCCTCGTCGCGTTCTTCACCGACGCTCTCGGGACCCCGCAGGCGCCATAGGGGCGCCTCTCGGCGGGCTCCCGTGAGCCACTCGCCGCCGTCCGGGCACCGGGTGCGCTACGCTCCGCCGGTTCGCACGTCCACCGCCCAACGGAGCCCCGCCATGTCGTTCCTGCGCAACCTCTTCGGCGGCACCGCGCCCGCCGCGTCACCCGCGACGCCGGCGTCCGCCCCGGCCGCCGCGCCCACGCCCGAGGCCGAGACGGCGACGGTGCGCAAGATCGTCGCCCGCCTCGAGGCGATGCCGCCGGACCGGGCCCGGCTCCTGGCCGGAGCCGCCTACGTCGTGACCCGGGCGGCCAATGCCGACCTGGAGGTCACCGACGAGGAGGCCGCCGTCGTCGAGCAGGCCCTCGTCGACAAGACGGGGATCACCGAGGCGGAGGCCGTCATCGTCGTCGAGGTCGCCCGCCAGCAGGCCCGGCTCTTCGGCTCGACCGAGGACTTCCTCGTGACCCGCGAGTTCAAGCGCGTCGCGACGCCACGAGCAGCGGCTCGGCGTCATGCGCGCATGCTTCCTGGTGGCCGCCGCGAACGACGAGATCTCGTCGCCCGAGAGCGCGGTCCTCAACCAGATCGCCTCCGAGCTCGAGATCGAGCCGGCCGAGTTCGACGCGATCCGGAGCGAGCACCGGGAGCAGCTCTCGGTCGTCCGCGCCGCGCGGGCCGTCCAGGGCGGCTGACCCGGCGACCGGAGCGGGACGGACTCCGGGGCGACACACCGCCCGGGGCTCCGAGCTCGTCAGGCAGGGGCCCCGACGGCGGGCCCGTCCGCGGCCAGGTCGAGGGCGACGCGCCCGGGACCCAGGCTGCGCGCCACCTCGGCGGCGAGCTCGGCGTCGTACGCCACGCCGGAGCGCAGCTCCATCGGCAGCGCGGGGCGACCGCTTCCCTGCGGCAGGTGCACCGTGACGCGGGTGGTGCCCGGCCGCCGGCGCAGGACGTCCCGGACCGAGGCCATCGCCGCCTGGAGCTCCTCCGGGGGCAGGCCGGCCGAGAAGCGGACGTGGAGACGGCCACCGGGCCCGGCCTCACGAGGCTGCGTCGGCTCGGCGACCGCGGCCAGCACGACGGCCCGGGCCTCGTCGGGCAGCGGCGGCTCCTCGCCGTCCTGGTCCGCCGCGTCGAGGCCCGGCGGCTCGGGCGGGCCGGGCATGGGCTCGGGCGGCGACAGGGCGGCGCCGCCGGCGACCGGTGACGCCCGCACGTCTCCGGCCGGTGGGGGCATCGGCCCCGTCATCGGCCCCGCGGCCCGCACGGGGGACGTCACGCCCGGCGGCCCCGGAGGGGCTCCTCGGCGCAGCAAGTCGGGCCGGCCGCTGCCGTTTGCCCCGCGTCCCCGCCCGCGACCGCGGTCGGCCGCGGCAACCTCCGCCGCGAACGCCTCCTCGCCGTCGACGGCCGCCAGGTCGAAGTCGCGGACGAGGTCGGCGAGGAGCGACACCTCCTCGCCCGCGATGGTCGATCCGCCCGGCGACGAGGAGGATCGCGCCCTCCCGCCACGTCGGGGCCGTCTGCTCGTAGAGCCGCGGGAAGACGACGACCTCGATGGAGCCCTGGAGGTCCTCGAGCGTGACGACGGCCATCGTCGCGTCGGCCTTCGTGATCACCGTCCGGACGCCGGTGACGACGCCCGCCGACGACGACCCGCTGGCCGTCGAGCGACTCGTCCTTCAGCTCCCCGGAGTAGGCCGTCACGAACTGGCCGATCCGCTCCGCGACCTCGCCGAGCGGGTGGTCGGAGAGATAGAGCCCGAGGAGCTCCTTCTCCCAGCGGAGCCGCTCGCGGACCGGCACCTCGGTCGCCTCGGGGAGCGGCGCCTCGAGCGCCGCCGGGCTCCGCCGCGAGGTCGAAGAAGCTGATCTGGCCCGACGCGCGCTCGCGCTGGTCGGCCTGGGCGGCCGCGAGCGCGTCGTCGAGGCGCGAGGAGGAGCTGGGCCGGGTGCCCGAACGCCGTTGAGGGCCCCGACCTTGACGAGCGACTCGAGGACGCGCTTGTTCACGAGGCGGAGGTCGACCCGCGAGCAGAAGTCGGCGAAGGAGCGGAAGGGCCCGCCCTCGTCGCGCGCGGCGATGATCGACTCGATCGCGCCCTGCCCGACGTTCTTCACCGCGAGGAGCCCGAAGCGGATCGCCTCGCCCTCGACCGTGAACTCGAGGTGGGAGGCGTGGACGTCCGGCGGCAGGACCTCGATCCCGAGCCGGCGGCACTCGGCGACCGCGGCGGCGACCTTCTCCTCGTTGTCGCGGAAGGCCGTGAGGACGCTCGTCATGTACTCGACCGTGTAGTTCGCCTTCAGGTACGCCGTCTGGTAGGCGACCAGGCCGTAGCAGGTGGCGTGGGCCTTGTTGAAGCCGTACCGCTCGAACGGCTCGAAGGCCTTGAAGACCGCGTCGATCGTCTCCGGCCGGACGCCGCGCTCCGCCGCCTGGGTGACGAACTTCTCCTTCATCGAGCGCAGGACGCTCGACTTCTTCTTGCGGATCGCGTAGCCGAGCGTGTCCGCCTCGGGGCCGGTGAAGCCGCCGAGCGCGATCGCGGCGGACATGATGTCCTCCTGGTAGACGAAGATCCCGTACGTCCGCTCCAGGAACGGCTCGAGGAGCGGGTGGAGGTACGTCACCGGCTCCTGGCCGTGCTTGCGCCGGATGTAGGCCGGGATGTTGTCCATCGGGCCCGGGCCGGTAGAGCGCGACCATCGCCGCGAGGTCGTAGACCGACGTCGGGCGCAGCTCGCGGATGTAGCGCCGCATGCCCGCCGACTCGAGCTGGAAGATGCCGGTCGTCTCGCCCGAGGCGAGGAGCTCGAACGTCTTCGCGTCGTCGAGCGGGATCCGGTCGAGGTCGATCTCGACGCCGCGGTGCTCCCGGATCAGGTCGACCGCGTGCCGCAGGATCGTCAGGTTCGAGAGGCCGAGGAAGTCGAACTTCAGGAGCCCGAGCGCCTCGATGCCGTGCATCTCGTACTGGGTCATCGTGGCCGTCGGAGTTCGTCGCCTTCTGGAGCGGCATGAGCTCGGTCAGCGGCTCGCGGCTGATGACGACGCCGGCGGCGTGCGTCGAGGCGTTGCGGGCGACGCCCTCGAGCTGCTTCGCGAAGTCGATGATCCGGTTGACCGCCGGGTCCGCCGTCGTACATCTCCCTGAGCTGGGTGCGCGATCTCGAGCGCCTCGTCGAGGCTGGATCCCGAGCTGGTTCGGGACGGCCTTCGCGATCCGGTCGACGTCGCCGTAGCTGTGGCCGAGGACGCGGCCGACGTCGCGGATCGCCGCCCGGGCGAGCATCGTGCCGAAGGTGATGATCTGGGCGACGTGGTCCGGTCCCGTACTTGCGGCTGACGTAGCTGATGACCTCGTCGCGGCGGCCGTCCTCGAAGTCGACGTCGATGTCCGGCATCGTCACCCGGTCGGGGTTGAGGAAGCGCTCGAACGGCAGCCGGTAGTGGATCGGGTCGACCGGCGTGATCCCGAGCGTGTAGGTGACGATCGAGCCGGGCGCGCTGCCCCGGCACGTCGTCTGGATCCCCTGCTCGCGGGCGAAGCGGATGAAGTCGGCGACGATGAGGAAGTAGCCGGCGTAGCCCATCCTGGATGATGACGCCGAGCTCGTAGTCGAGGCGCGCCTGGAGCTCCGGCGTGATCGTCCCGTAGCGGCGCGACGAGGCCGCGCTCGCACTCCTTGCGCAGCCAGCTCTCGACGGTCTCGCCGTCCGGCACCGGGAAGTGCGGGATCCGGAGCTGGCCGAGCGGCAGCTCGAGGTCGACCATCTCGGCGATCCGCCGCGTGTTGCGGATACGCCTCCCGCTGGTCGGGGAAGAGCGCGACCATCTCGGCGGCCGACTTCAGGTAGAACTCGGGCGTCTCGAAGCGCAGCCGGTTCGGCGTGTCGAGGTTGTTGCCGGTCCCGACGCAGAGCAGGACGTCGTGGGCCTCGGCCTGCGCCTTGTGGACGTAGTGGAGGTCGTTCGTGACGACGAGCGGGAGGCCCGTGTCGCCGGCGAGCCGGAGGAGCTTCGGGTTGAGGGCCGCGCTGCTCGGCGAGACCGTGGTCCTGGAGCTCGAGGAAGAAGCGGTCCTTGCCCGAAGATGTCGCCGTACTCGCCGGCCAGGCGGCGGGCGAGCTCCCAGTCGTCGGTCTCGAGCGCCTTCGGGATCTCGCCGCCGAGGCAGGCGGACAGCCCGACGAGCCCCTCGCGTGGCGCGCCAGGTGCTCGCGGTCGATCCGCGGCTTGTAGTAGTAGCCGTCGAGGTGGGCGTCGGTGATGAGCCGGCAGAGGTTCCGGTAGCCGACGAGGTCCTTGGCCAGGAGGACGAGGTGGAACGGCTGGGCGTCGGCCTTGCCCTCCTTGTCGCGCATCGAGCGCCGGGCGACGTACGTCTCGACGCCGATGATCGGCTTGATCCCCTTCGCCGTCGCCGCCTGGTAGAAGGCGACCGCGCCGTACAGGGCGCCGTGGTCGGTGATCGCGAGCGAGTCGAAGCCCAGCCGCTCGGCCTCGTCGACGAGGTCGGTGATCCGGCCGAGCCCGTCGAGGAGGCTGAACTCCGAGTGGACGTGGAGGTGCGTGAAGTCGTTCGGTGCGATCGTCGTCACGGGAGGTCAATGGTAGCCCGGGGACTTGGAGGCCGACCGACGCCCCTGTCCGTACTGGGCCGAAGCACAAAGCCGGCCGTCGTGTCCCCCGGGATACGCGATCGTCAGCCGCCGGGCGAGATCGTCCGGAGACCGGCGAGGCGGGCAGCCGCAGCCTGGCGCTCGTCGTAGGTCACGAACCCGTCGAGAGGCCCGAGGTCAACCGCCGAGGCGACATGGAGCGCATCGAGCGCACGAAGCGCGGGTTCGGCGAGCGCTCCCGCCGCCAGGAGCAGGGCGCGATCCAGCGGGAGCAGGGCAACCCCATCGAGGGTCTCGCCGGCGCGGTCCATGAGGACGTCCAGGGCGAGTCGCCTGTCATCGGCTGCGGCGCGCCTGATGGCCCGCGGCACCTCGGTCAGCACGAGCTCGCTCGAGACGATGTCGGAATCGGCCAGGAAGGCCCGCAGCGCATCACTCTCGGGCTCGTCCCTCACCAGCTTGACGAGCGCCGATGCGTCCACGTAGAAGAGCGCCACGGCTCAGCGCTCGCCGCGGATCTCGTCGAGGGCGCGACTGAGGGCATGGGAGTCGCCATCCATCTGCAGCGGCGGCGGGAGCCCGCGTCGGGCCGGTCGCGCAACACGTCCCTCCGCGATCAGGCGGTCGATCGATGTGCGGCTGCTGGGCGCCGGGCCCAGCTCTGCGACGGGCCTGTTCCGATCCGTCACCAGCAGTCGCTCACCATTCTCGACGCGGCGCAGGTAGAGGCTGAGGTTCTGACGTAGCTCGGCGATGCCGACGGTGTTGCTCATGTACATGAACGTAGCACATCGCTGCGGCTCGCATCCCAGCCCTGGGTAGCTGCCCATCTTCGGCCTCTACGCCTTCGTGATGAGCGCCCGCGAAGGGTCGGTCGAGATCGCCCCGATCATCCAGGTGACCCCGGCGCCGTAGGCTCGGCCCCACGCCACGCCGCTGGGGCTCGAACGTGGCGGGCGGTGGACGGGTCGGCGCGAGCCCGCCCCACAGCCGGGCGGCTCCGGGCGGGAAGGTCGGGTACGCTCCGCGTCCCATGGACGACGCCACGCCGCCCTTCCCCGTCGAGTCCTCGGCGGACCCGTTCGAGACCGCCCTCACGGCGGCGATCGAGCGCCTGCCCGACGACGTACCGGGCCCAGCTCGAGACCGTGGCGATCGTCGTCGCCGACGAGGCGTCCGCCGAGGAGCTGGCCTCCACCGGCGCCCGGGGCCTCCTGGGCCTCTACCGCGGAGTGCCGCGAACCGTCCAGGGGGCGAGCCACGCGCCGATCCCCAGCGTCATCACCCTCTACCGCGGGCCGCTGCAGCGGACGTACCGGACCCCTTCGGCGCTGGTGGCCGGCGTCGAGGAGACGCTCCGCCACGAGCTGGCGCACCACCTCGGCATCTCCGACGCCCGCCTGGTCGAGCTGAAGCGCGGATCGCGAGGCGGCGTGCGATAGCGCCGCGGGAAGCGCGGCCGGGCCTCGCCTCAGCCGCCGGACACCGCCGGGATCACGTGGACGACGGACGCCGGCCCGACGGGCGTCTCCAGGCCCGCTCGCTCGCCGTCGACGAAGACGTTGAGGTGCTGGCGGATCGCGGGGCCGGCGTCGACGAGGCGGTCGCGGACGCCCGGGACCCGCTCCTCCAGCGCGTCGACGACCTCGAGCACGGTCGCGCCCGGCACGTCGACCCGCCGCTCGGCGCCGGGGAACAGCGCGACGAGCGAGCGCGGCAGGACGACGGTGGCCACGCTGCCCGCTCAGCCGTCGATCACGAGCGCCTCGACCGACCAGATGTCGGGCAGGTGCGCCGCCACCTGGCGCCAGGTCGAGCCCTCGTCGGCGCTCGTCCAGAGCTCGCCGTTGCTCGTCCCGAACGTGACCCCGACGGGGTCGAGGCGGTCGACTGCCATCGCCTCGCGGAGCACGCCGAGGTAGGCGTCCTCCTGGGGCAGGCCGGCGGCGAGGCGCTCCCAGGACGCTCCCCGATCGCGGGTCCGCCACACCGCGGCGGCGCCGTCGAGCATGAAGCGCCCTCGCTCGGGCGGCGTGAGCGGGATCACCCAGGCCGTGGCCGGGTCGCGCGGGTGGGCGACCATCGGGAAGCCGAAGTCCGACGGGAGGCTGCCCGTGATCTCCGTCCACGACGCGCCCCCGTCCTCGGAGCGGTAGACGCCGCAGTGGTTCTGCTGGTAGAGGCGTCTCGGGCTCGCCGGCGACCCCCACGAGCTTGTGGACGCACTGGCCGAACTCGGGCGCTGGCCCCGGCACGAAGTCGGCGCGGACGCCGCGGTTCCGCGTCTCCCAGGTCGCCCCGCCGTCGCGCGTCTCGAACGTCCCCACGGCCGAGATCCCGACCCACATCCGCCGCGGGTCGGTCACGTGGGGGACGATCGTGTGGAGGATGAGCCCGCCGTTGCCCGGCTGCCACTCGGGCCGGCTCGGGTGGGCGGTGAGCCCCTCGACGTGCGTCCAGGTGGCGCCGTCGTCGTCGCTGCGGAAGAGCCCGGCCGGCTCGACGCCCGCGTAGACCGACCCGTGGGCCGCGGTCACGTTCCAGGCCGTCGGGATCGCGCGGCCCGTCGTCGCCGTACGTCAGGCCCGCCGACGAGTGGGTCCACGTGGCCCCGAGGTCGCCGGACCGCCAGATCGCCGGCCCGTACCACGGGCTGCCCGCCGCGGCGTAGAGCGCCCCGCTCGCCGCGTCCACGCTCACGTCGTGGACCGGCCACCCCTCGCAGTACGGCCCGCGGAGCGTCCAGTCGCGGCGCCCTTCGTCGGACTCGGCGATGAACGCGCCCTTGCGCGTCCCAACGAGCAGCAGCACCCGTGTGGCCATCGAGATCCCCCTTATCGCGTCCCGGACTGGTGGCCGCCCATGCTGCCACGGACGCGCTCGTCGCGCCACCGCCCGGGGCGACGGCGCCACCGCCGGGTCAGCCGAACGACGCGATCGCCTCGACGAGGAGGTCGACGAAGCGAGCCCGGTCGATGTCGACGCCGGCCTCCACGTTGGCGGCCAGCCCGCGCAGGCCCTCCCGGTCGGCAACGGTGCGGCCGCGTGTCAGCTCGCCGCCCGTCTCGACGTCCACCCGCAGGAGCTCGGTCGCCACGAGGCCCGGATCGGCGAGGTGGGCGACCGCGACCGCGTCGTGGATCGGCGAGCCGTCCCAGCCGTAGCGGTGGCGGTGATAGACGGCGAAGAATCGCAGGAGGTCGACCCAGACCCGCGCGAGGCGGGTGTCGAGCGCCTCCAGGCGGGCGACGTCGGGCTCGAGGAAGAGCGCCCGGTGGGTGACGTCGAGGCCCATCATCGAGATCGGGATGCCGCTGCCGAAGACGATCGCGGCGGCCTCCGGGTCCTGCCAGATGTTGAACTCGGCCGAGGCCGTCGTGTTCCCCTCCCCCAGCGAGCCGCCCATGAGGCAGATCCGCTCGATCCCGTCGCGGATGCGCGGACGCGCCCGCAGGAGCAGCGCCACGTTCGTCAGCGGTCCGGTCGCCACGAGCGTGACCGGCCGTCCGGCCCCGGCGACGAGCGCCTCCGTCAGCGCCAGCGCACCTTCCGGCCGCGGCGCGGCCGCCGGCTCGGGCAGGTCGGCGCCGTCGAGGCCGCTCTCCCCGTGGAACTCGACCGGGATCCAGTTCTCGCGGAGGAGCGCCCGCTCCGCGCCGGGCGCCACCGGGACGTCGCTCCGCCCCAGCAGCGCCAGGACGCGGAGCGCGTTGCGGGTCGTGTTGGCCAGCGGCGAGTTGCCGCCCACGGTCGTGATCCCGAGGACCCGCAGCTCGGGCCGGGCCAGGGCGAGGGTGATCGCGAGCGCGTCGTCGTGGCCCGGGTCGCAGTCGAGGACGACCGGGCGCTCGCCGGAGCGGGCGCCCGCATCCTCTGCCGCGGGGCGAACGGCGCCCTCCACGGGCCCGCTCCCCTCCCCGCTCACTCCTTCACGTACGGCGTGCCGTCGGCCTCCGGCATCCGGACCCGCCCGACGAGCCCGGCCACGACGATGATCGTCACGATGTACGGGACCATGAGCAGGAACTCCGATGGGACCGCCGAGCCGAGGATCGAGAGGCGGCTCTGGAGCGCGTCGGCGAAGCCGAAGACGAGGCTGGCGAGGAATGCCCCGACCGGCGTCCAGCCGCCGAAGATCATCGCCGCGAGGCCGATGAACCCGCGGCCGGCCGTCATCTCCTGCTCGAACGAGCCGGTCGACCCGATCGTGAAGTAGGCGCCGCCGAAGCCGGCCACCATCCCGCCGAGGACGACGTTGCGGTAGCGGGTGAAGTTCACGTCGATGCCGACCGTGTCGGCCGCGCGCGGGTGCTCACCGACCGACCGCACGCGGAGCCCGTAGCGGGTGTGGAACAGGGCGAAGTGGATGACGATGACGAGCACGAAGACGGCAGTAGACGAAGAAGTTGCCGGCGAACAGGATCGGGCCGACGACCGGGAGGTCCGAGAGGATCGGGATCGAGATCGGGCCGAGCCGCGGCGGCACGTTGAGGTCGGGATTCCCCGCCAGGACGCGTGAGTACAGGAAGCTCGTCATCCCCGTCGCGAAGAGATTGATGACCGTGCCGGCGATGATCTGGTTCACGACGTAGCGGATCGCCAGGACGGCGAGCACCCAGGCCAGCAGCCCGCCGACCACGACGGCGGCGATCACGCCGAGCCAGGGGTTCTGGCCGTGACGCTGGCGACGACCGACGAGGCGAAGGCACCCGAGAGCAGCATCCCCTCGATCGCGATGTTGACGACGCCGGCCCGCTCGCACAGGACCCCCGAGAGCGCGCCGAACGTGATCGGTACGGCCCGGAAGAGCGTCGTCTGGAAGATGCCGACGAGGTTCATCGACTTCTCGGCCGCGGCCCAGGTGAGGAACGCCCCGATGAAGGCGATCATCGCGATCGTCAGGAGGATCGCCCACTTCGCGCCGACCGCGCGCGTGAGCTGGAGGGCGCCGCAGAAGGCGCACACGGCCGCCATCATCGTCATCGTCATCGTGGACGGGACGGTGACGTCGGGCAGCGTGACGATCGGCGCGGTGCCGAGGTTGAGGATGAAGATCGTCTGGGCGTCCGGGCTCGTGCCCGAGACGAAGACGAGCATGATCACCGCGGCCAGGAAGAAGTAGAAGATCGAGAGAGCGAGGGCGCGGCGATTGATTCCCGCGGCGCGAGGGACGGCTGCGGTCGTCGCGCTCATGACTTCCACCCCTGGGCCATGATCTCGGTGCCGGTGGTCTCGGGCACCCTGATGCGGTAGATCTCACGGATCAGCCGTGGCGCCGCCACGAACATGATGACGAGCGCCTGGATGACCACGACGAGGTCGATCGGGATGCCGGTCGCCGACTGCATCGGCGTCGCCCCGGCCCGGAGGACGCCGAACAGGATCGCCGACAGGACGACCCCGAGCGGCGACGAGCCGCCCAGCAGGGCGACCGCGATGCCGTCGAAGCCGTAGCCGGGCGAGATCCCGGGCGACACGACCTTCGAGACGCCGAGGATCTCCGTCGCCCCGGCCAGGCCGGCCAGGCCGCCGCTGATCGCCATCGTCAGGATGAGCGTCCGCGAGATGTTCATCCCCGCGTAGCGCGCCGCGGACGGGTTGAGACCGACGGCGCGGAACTCGAACCCGAGCGTCGAGCGGAACAGCAGCCAGGAGACGAAGGCCGCTGCGAGCAGGGCCAGGACGAAGCCCCAGTGCACGCGGAGGCCATCGATGAGCGGCGGGAGCACCGCGCTCGGCTCGATCGGCGACGAGATCGGGTCGCTCCGGCCGGGCCGCTGGTAGAACGGCTGCCGGAGCACCCAGTCCAGGAGGCGATACGCCACGTAGTTGAGCATGATCGTGACGATGACCTCGTGGGCTCCGGTCCGGGCCTTGAGGAAGCCCGGGATGAAGCCCCAGAGGGCGCCGCCGAGGAAGCCGACCGCGACGGCGAGCGGCAGGTGGATGAACCACGGCAGGCCGATGAACGAGAACCCGATGAAGCCGGCGAACATCGCGCCGAGGTAGAACTGGCCCTCGCCGCCGATGTTGAAGAGGCCGGCCCGGAAGCCGAGGGCGACCGCGAGGCCGGTGAAGATCAGCGGCGTGGCCGCCAGGAGCGACTCGCTGATCGGGTTGAAGGCCGCGATGATCTGGTCGATGTCGCCCGAGGCGAAGGCGTCGAGGTACGCCTGCGGGCTGCCGAGCGCCCCCGTGAAGAGGGCGGCGTAGGCGTCCCCGACGGCCGCCAGCGATGCCCCGATCGCGGCGAGGGGATCCGACGTCCAGAGCCCGAGAAGGTCCGGGTCGGACAGCACGATGACGAAGGCGCCGAAGACGAGCGCGGTGAAGACGGACAGGACCGGGACGAGGAGCTTGCGAAGGATGCCCGCACCGCGACGACGCGACGACGCGGCGTCCGGGGCCAGGGGCGCCGGCTCGGCGGCGAGCTCGTCCGCCGGCTCGACGACCGGCTCGACGGGAACGATCGGGGGCTCCTGGCCCTCGGGGGGTCGCAGCTGGTCGTTCATCCGGCCGTCCCTCCCATCGTCGCATCGAGCGGTGCACCGGGTGGTGGCGCCGGCGGCGCAGCTCCCGGTGAGGCAGCGGCCGCCGGGGCGACGTACGCGTCGCCGTCGGCGACCGCGCCGCCCATGTAGAGGCCGAGCCGCTCGGGCGTCGCCTCCGACCGATCGAGGATCGCCACGATCCGCCCGTGGTACATGACCGCGATCCGGTCGCCGAGGGCGAGCACCTCGTCGAGCTCGGTGGAGACGATGAGGACCGCGGTCCCCTCGTCGCGCTTCTCGACGATCCGGCGGTGGATGTACTCGATCGAGCCGACGTCGAGGCCGCGGGTCGGCTGCGCCGCGAGCAGGAGCTTGATCGGCCGGCTGAACTCGCGGGCCACGATGACCTTCTGCTGGTTGCCGCCCGACAGGTTGCTGGCAGCGTTGAAGACGCTCGGCGTCCGCACGTCGAACTGCCCGACAAGGTCGGTCGCGGTGGCCATGATCGCGTCGCGGTGGAGGCGGACGCCGTCGGCGAACGGCTTGAGGTAGTACGTGTTGAGGACGATGTTCTCGGCGATCGTGAAGGCCGGGCACGAGGCCGGACTTCAGCCGGTCCTCCGGCACGTGGGCGACGCCGAGCTCGAAGATCCGGCGCGGGCTGGGCCGCACCTCTGCACCCGCCACGGTGATCGTGCCGCCGATGACCCGGCGCATCCCGGCGATCGCCTCGACGAGCTCGGTCTGGCCGTTCCCCTGGACGCCCGCGACCGCCACGATCTCGCCGCCGCGCACGACGAGATCGAGGTCGCGCACTGCCGCATTGTCGCGGTCGTCGTGGACGGTGAGGCCCGCGATCTCGAGCACCGGGTCGCCCGGCGTCGGCGGGGCCCTTGTCGACCTCGAGGTCGACGGGCCGCCCGACCATCATCTGGGCCAGCGACGCCTGGGTCGCCTCGGCCGGGAGCGCGGAGCCGACCACCTTGCCTCGGCGCAGGACCGTGATCCGGTCGGCGATCTCGATGACTTCGTTGAGCTTGTGGGTGATGAAGATGATCGACGTGCCGGCGGCCTTGAGCGACCGCATGATCTCGAAGAGCTCCTCGGTCTCCTGGGGCGTCAGGACGGCCGACGGCTCGTCGAGGATGACGAGCTCCGACTTGCGGTAGAGCGTCTTGATGATCTCGACCCGCTGGCGGACGCCGACCGGCAGGTCCTCGACCAGCGCGTCGGGGTCGACGTGGAGGTTGTAGCCGCTCGGAGATCTCGGCGACGCGCCGCCGGGCCTCGTCCATGTCGAGGATGCGGAGCGGGGTCCGGGTCGACTCGACACCGAGCATCACGTTCTCGGTGACGCGTGAAGACGGGGACCAGCATGAAGTGCTGGTGGACCATGCCGATCCCGGCCGCGATCGCGTCGCCCGGGTCGTGGAAGGTGACGGGCTTGCCGTCGATGAGGATCTCGCCCTCGTCGTGCTTGTACAGCCCGTAGAGGACGTTCATGAGCGTCGTCTTGCCGGCGCCGTTCTCGCCGAGCAGGGCGTGGATCTCGCCGGGCTCGACCGTCGAGGTCGACGTCCTCGTTGGCGATGACCCCGGGGAAGCGCTTCGTGATCCCGCGGAGCTCGAGCCTCACCGCGTCCTGCCCTCCCTGGTAGGTGACAGGCGGCGCCCGGGTGGACGCCGCCTGTCGTCGGTGCTCGGTCGTGCGAAGCCTACGGAGCCGCGAAGTAGTCCGCGACCTTGACCTCGCCGGAGATGATCTTGGCCTTCAGGGCGGCGACGCCGTCCTTGAGCTCCTGGGGAACCGCTGCATCGAACTCGTTGAACGGGCCGATGTCCACGCCGCCGTTGGCGAGCGTGCTGACGAAGACCGACTGCGGGGCCTCGCCGTTGACGGCGCGCTCGACGGCCGCGGTGACGGAGACGTCGATCTTCTTGAGGACGCTCGTCAGCAGCACGTCGCAGTACTGCGGGCGCCGAGACGCACCAGTCCACGTCCACGCCGATGCCGTAGTCCTGCGCCGCCGTCTCCTGGAGCGCCGCGTAGGCGCCGCCGCCGATCGGTCCGCCGACCGGGAGGATCACGTCCGCGCCTTCCTGGAGCATCGGGATGGTCAGGTTCTTGGCGTTGTCGGTCGACTCGAAGTCGCCGGTGAAGGAGCCTTCCTTCGTGACCGCGTTCCAGCCGAGGACGCGGACGGGGGTGGTGGACTCGGTGGTCCAGTAGTTGGCGCCCGCGACGAAGCCGTCCATGAAGTCGGTCACGCCGCCGCCGATGTTGATGCCGCCGAACGTGCCCATGACCTTGGACTGCGACATGCCGGCCGACACGTAGCCGACGAGCATGGCAGCCTCGTTCGTCGTGTAGACGAGGCCCTCGACGTTCGGGATCGCCGGGTCGTAGGCGAAGTCGACGATCGCGAAGCGGGTGTCGGGATTGGCCTCGGCTGCGGCCTTCGTGGCGTCGCCGAGCAGGAACCCGACGGTCACGATCATGTCGCAGCCTTCGGAGATGAACTGGTTGATGTTCTTCTCGTAGTCCGGCGTGGCCGAGGACTCGAGGAACTTCACTTCAATGCCGAGCTTGGCCTGGGCGTCGGTCATGCCCTTCCAGGCGTTCTCGTTGAAGCTGTTGTCGTCGATGCCGCCGACGTCGGAGACCATGCAGGCCTTGTAGGCGATCGGCGATGCCGTCGGGGCCTCGGTCGGGGCCTCGGTTGCCGGGGCGGCCGTTGCCGGGGCCGCCGTCGCCGGGGCCTCCGTCGCGGCGCTGCCGCACGCGGCGACGAGGATGGAAGCTGCCGCGAGAGACGCGAGCAGCCCACGAGACGTGCGCAAGGAAACTCCTCCTTTTGCGCGGCCCGCGCGTCGCGGCCGGGGAGCCGGCCGGGAGCCGCGGGGCGTCAATGGGGATCGCCGCCGCCCATGGCAGACCGACGATCGAGGGCCGGTAATCCGGTTCGAGTGGAGTATGCACGGCCCGCAAGTCCCCGTGCAATGATCCTGCAATGGACGCCGACGACCGCGCCCGGCTGGCGGAGATCCTCGATCTCCAGGAGGGCCGAGGCCCCGTTCCCGTGCTGGACGAGGACGCCATCGCGACCCTTCTGCGGGGCCGCCCGAGGGTCGCGGTCGTCGGCGCGTCGGACCGGCCGGGACGGCCGTCGCGCGAGGTGTTCCTCGCCCTCCGGCGGGCCGGCCTCGACGCGGTGCCGGTGACACCCCGGTTCGCGTCGGTCGGCGGGGTGACGGCCCATCCCGACCTGGCCTCGGCGGTGGCGGCGACCGGGCCGTTCGACATCATCGACGTGTTCCGCCGCCCCGACGACTGCCCGGAGCACGCCCGCGAGGCCGTGGCGGCCGGCGCCGGGGTCCTCTGGCTCCAGCTCGGGATCGTCAGCTGGGAGGCGGCCCGGATCGCCCGTGCCGGCGGGCTCGGCGTCGTGATGGACCGCTGCCTGTCGGTGGAGCTCTGGCGTCTCGGCCGGTAGCGCGCGGGTCCGTCAGCCGAACGCGATGACGAACCCCACGACGACGAGGACGGCGCCCACGGTCGCGACCGCAGCCCAGGTCCGCGCCTGGCGGCGCAGGACGGCCATCGCGACCGATGCGCCCGTCTTCTCCTCGCGGGCCCCCGACGGTCCGCCGCGCCAGGCGCGGTACCGCTCGGCGTTCTCGTCCTGGGCCCTCAGCGCCTGGTAGCGGCGCCAGGGTGGCCGCGCCCGGACGTACCCCGCGGCGAAGAGGACCACGCCCGTGGCGACGAGGGCGAAGCCGACGATGTTCACGTGCCGTCCTCCGCGTCGAGGCGGGCGCGGACCGCGGCCTGGACGAGCCCCGCATGCGCCTGCCCGCTCGACGCCTTCATCACCTGCCCGACGAGGAACCCGACGGCCCGGTCCTTGCCGGCCCGGTAGTCGGCGACCGCGGCCGGGTTCGCCGCCAGCGTCTCATCGACGAGGCGGCCGACGGACGCGGCGTCGGAGATCTGGGCGAACCCCCGCGCGGCCACGATGTCCGCGGCCGGTCGGCCGCTCGCAACGTGCTCGGCGAGGACCTCCCTGGCGTTCGGCCGGCCGAGGCGCCCGGCGCCGACCTCGGCCAGGAGGTGCGCGAGCGACCCCGCGTCGGCCTTCCCGGCGAGCCCGGCCGACGTCCGCTCGGCGGTCTCCTTGAGGGCCCGCCCGTAGTCGCCGGTCACGAAGTTCGCGACCTCCTTCGCGGGCAGGCCGGGTCCGGCCGCCCGGATCGCCTCGAAGGCGGCGGTCATCGCCTCGTCCGCGGTGAGCACGGCGGCGTCGTACGGCGACAGGCCGAGCTCGACGACGTACCGCGTTCGGCGGGCGGCCGGCAGCTCCGGCAGCGCCGCCCGGAGCGCGTCGAGCCAGGCCGGGTCGAGGTGGAGCGGCGGCAGGTCGGGCTCGGGGAAGTAGCGGTAGTCGTCGGAGCTCTCCTTGACCCGCATGACGTACGTCCTGCCGGCCGCGTCGTCCCAGCCGCGCGTCTCCTGGCGCAGCGGCTCGCCGGCGTCGAGCGCCGCCGCCTGGCGCTCGATCTCGAAGGCGATCGCCCGCTCCACCGAGCGGAGC
Source organism: uncultured Chloroflexia bacterium (assembly GCA_963736545.1). Classification (GTDB taxonomy): domain Bacteria; phylum Chloroflexota; class Limnocylindria; order Limnocylindrales; family CSP1-4; genus CTSoil-043. The sequence continues at coordinate 343,268 of CAVTPA010000001.1, read as the reverse complement.
GAGTTCATGTTCTTGACCTCCACCCTGGTCCCGAACGGCTCCGTCCCCCGCGGCCGGAGCGACACGTTCGCCTCCACCCGCATCTGGCCGTTCTCCATCTCGGCGTCGGAGACGTCGATCGTCCGCAGGAGGAGTCGCAGCTCTTCCGCGTAGCGACGGGCCTGCTCGGCCGTCCGGATGTCGGGATCCGTGACGATCTCCATGAGGGGCACGCCGGCCCGGTTGAAGTCGATGAGGCTGACCCGGCGGCCGTCGGAGCCGGCGGCGTGGACGAGCTTCGCGGTGTCCTCCTCGAGGTGGGCCCGGGTGATGCCGACGCGGACCGGGCCCCCGGAGGTGTCGACCGTGAGCGACCCGCGCGAGGCGAGCGGCAGGTCGTACTGGCTGATCTGGTAGCCCTTCGGAAGGTCCGGGTAGAAGTAGTTCTTGCGGTCCCAGCGGGTGGCTGCGGGAACCGTCGCCCCGATCGCCAGCCCCGTCGTCAGCACGTGCTCCACGGCGGCCCGGTTGATCGTCGGGAGGACGCCGGGGAGGGCCAGGCAGACCGGGCAGGTGTGCGTGTTCGGGGCCGCGTCCGGCGCCGGGACCGCGCAGGAGCAGAACATCTTGCTCGCGGTCCGAACCTGGCAGTGGACCTCGATCCCGATGACGGCCTCGTAGCGCTCGAGGGCCGACGAGACGGCGGCCGGCCGGGCCGGCGGCGCCGGCACATCGGCGGTCACTCGAGGCCCGCCAGGAGCGCCCCGGTCTGGGCGAGGAACAGCCCGTACAGCGCGATGGCCAGCCAGGCGACGGCGGCGGCCGCCGATCGCGCGAACCGGCGGACGCGGGCGCGCGCGAGGAGCGGCCGCGAGGCGTCGATCGCCGAGCGCGTCGGGTCGCCACGGGTCGGGTCGCCACGGGTGCCGGCCGGGATGATCGCCTCGCGCGCGTTCCGATAGCCGGACCAGGTGCCGGCGCCGGCGAGCAGCACGCCGCAGGACAGCAGGAGGAGGCCCATCGGCGAGAGTGTCGCACACGCTCCCGCGGTGCGGGAAGGGCGTCCGGCCGCCGGGCAGGAGGATCCCCGACGGCCGACCGCCCGGTCAGGTGCAGGCCTGGCCGTCGTCGCGGATGCACCCGACGAGGTGATCCGCCTCGATCTCGGCGAGCTGCGGGACGACGGCGCCGGATTGCGCCCCATCCGCGGGATGGCACGCGTGATAGAAGCAGCGCTCGCCGGGCTTCGCGTCGGCCGCAGCCCGCCAGGCGGCCGCCGCCTCTCCGTCGGTCCCCCACCGGTCGTGCAGGCTGCGGCACGGAGGCGAGGAGCATCCGCGTGTAGGGGTGCTGCGGGATCCCGAACACCTTGCCGGTCGCGCCCATCTCGACGACGCGCCCCCGCCGCAGGATCACCGTCCGCTCGCTGATGTAGTTGCCGAGCGAGAGGTCGTGCGTGATGAAGAGGATGCCGAGGCCGCGCGCCTTCAGGTCGCCGAGCAGGTTGAGCACGTCGATCCGCGTCGAGGCGTCGAGCATGCTGATGATCTCGTCGGCGACGAGGTACTCGGTGTCGAGCAGCAGCGCGCGCGCGATGAGAAGCCGCTGGAGCTGTCCGCCGCTCAGCTGGTGCGGGTACTTGTGGAGCACCTGCCCGGGCTCCAGGTTGACCGTCGTCGAGCGACGCCGCGACCCGGTCCCGCCACTCGCCCTCGGCGAGACCTCGCGGAAGTACACGTCGCGGAGCAGGGCGAAGAGGTGGTCGACCTTGAAGATCGGGTTGCAGGAGCTGAACGGGTCCTGGAAGACGCCCTGGACGCGGCGGTAGTACTCCCGCAGCGCGGCCACCCTGAGGCTCGACGACGTCCACGCCGTCGACGCGGATCGCGCCCGCCGTTGACGGCGAGCAGGCGGAGGATCATCCGGCCGATCGTCGACTTGCCGCTGCCGCTCTCGCCGATGAGCGAGACGACCTCGCCGCGCGCCGAGGTCGAAGGACACGTCCCGGACGGCCTGCAGCTCCTTGCCGCCGAACAGCCCCACCTTGTACGTCTTGCCGACCCGGTCGAGTGTCAGCATCTCACGAGGCCTTCCAGCAGGCGACGGAGTGGCCGGGTGCGACCTCGACGAACGGCGGCTCCTCGGCGCACTGCTCGAACGCGAGCGGGCAGCGGTCGCGGAACCGGCACCCGGCCGGCGGGTTGAGCAGCGACGGCGGCGCGCCGGGGATCCCGGTCAGCCGCTGCTCCGCGAACCGGACGCCGACCTCGGGGAGCGACGAGATCAGGAGGCTGCGTGTACGGGTGGCGGGGCGCCTCCATCATCACGTCCGTCGGCGCCTTCTCGGCGAGCTTGCCCGGCGTACATCACGGTCAGCGTGTCGGCGATCTGGTAGAGGATCGAGACGTCGTGGGTGACCACGATCATGCTGTCGACGAACGCCGCGGTCGCGGAACTCGACGAGCGTCTGGGCGACGGCCTTCTGGCTCGACACGTCGAGCGCGGACGTGATCTCGTCGGCGATCAGGAGCGACGGGTTGAGCAGCGTCGAGAGCACCATCACCATCCGCTGCTTCATCCCGCCCGAGAGCTCGATCGGATAGCGGTCCAGGACGTCGCGCTCGAGGCCCGACGAGGGCGAGCCGTCGCTCCAGCTCGGCGCGCAGCTCGTCGAACGACGCCGCGGCGAGCTCGAGGAGCTCGGCGATCATCGTCCCGATCTTGCGGGTCGGGTTCAGCGCGCTCATCGCGTACTGCGGGACGATCGAGACGTCGCTGGAAGCGGAACTCGTTCATCGCGCCGTGTCCGCGATCGGGCAGCTCGACGCCGTCGAGGGTCACCGTGCCGCCGACGTAGCGCATCCGCCCGTCGATCCGGATGAGGCTGTTGCCGAGGGTCGACTTGCCGCAGCCCGACTCCCCGGCGAGGCCCATGATCTCGCCGTCGGCGACCTCGAACGTGACGCCGTCGAGCGCCTTGACGTCGCCGCGCGAGCGTCCGGTAGTAGACCCGCAGGTCGCTGACCTCGAGGCTCATCTCAGGACTCCCGCAGCCGGGGGTTGAAGATCTCGTCGAGGCCGACGTTCATGACGTAGAGCGCCGCCGACGATCGCCGTGATCCCGATGCCGGGCGGGATGAACCACCACCACATCCCGAGCTGGAGGGCGCTCCAGGCGACGGCGTTGTACATCATCAGGCCGAGCGACATCCCCTCCGTCGGGCCGAGGCCGATGAAGTCGAGCGAGGCGGCGATGAGGATCGCCCCGCCGAACAGCAGGATGAAGGTCATGAAGAGGTAGGAGCTCATGTTCGGGGCGATCTCGCGGAAGATCACCCGCAGGCCGCGAGACGCCGCTGATCCGGGCGAGGTCCACGAACTCGCGGGTCCGCAGCGAGAACGTCTGGGCCCGGATCGCCCGGGCCGCCCAGGGCCACGACGTGAGGCCGATGAAGACCGCCTCCAGGATGAGCCCGCGGGCCTGCAGGTAGGCGGTCACGACGATGAGCAGCGCGAGCGTCGGGATCACCAGCACGACGTTCGTCAGCATGTTCAGGATCTCGTCGACCGCGCCGCCGCGGTAGCCCGCGACGAAGCCGACGGTCATCCCGATGAGCGCCGCCGACGCCGCCGCCGAGGAGCCCGACGATGAACGTGGCGCGCGAGGCCGTGGACGAACTGGGCGAACACGTCCTGGCCGAACGTCGTCGTCCCGAACCAGTACTCGGCCGACGGGCGGGGCGCCGAGCGGGCCGACGAACGGCGTTCGGGTCGCCCGGCCGCAGGAGCGGCGCCGACGAGCGCGAGGGCGAGGATCACGACGAGCACGAGCGCCGAGACGACGAACCTTCCGGCTGCGCAGGGCGAAGTAGAGCGATCTCGCGGCGCCGGCTCGACCGCCTCGGAGTCGGACGCGAGGCCCGGCGGCGGCCGGCGGCGTCGCGTCGAGCGGCACGGCGCCGGCGTGCGCCGGGCGAGTCGCCCGCCACGCGCGCTCGCGGCCGCTGCCATCACGCGCCCCCTGCATCCCGACGCGCGTCCGCGGGTCGACGAGGACGTAGGCGATGTCGACGATGAAGTTGGCGACGAGGACGCCGATGATGATGAAGAGGAAGATCCCCTGGAGGAGGAAGTAGTCCTGGTTCTGGACCGCCGCCAGGAGCAGCTTCCCGATGCCCGGGTACGAGAAGACGATCTCGGTCACGAGGGCGCCGGCGACGATCGACGCCGAGCGCGAGGGCGAGGCCGGTGATCTGCGGCAGGACCGCGTTCCGGTACGCGTAGCGGCGGACGAGCTCGCGGGGCGCTCCGAGCGCGCCGAGGTAGCGGGAGTAGTCGGCCTCGAGCTCGTAGATGATCATGTTGCGCATCCCGATCGCCCACCCGCCGAACATGACGAGGAAGAGCGACAGGAACGGCAGGAACCAGTGCCGAGGCGAGGTCCCGACGAACTCCCAGGTCAGCGACGGCTCGAGGCTGTAGCTCGTAGCCGCCGGAGATCGGGAAGATCCCCAGGACCGAGGCGAAGACCCAGGCGAGCATGATCGCCAGCCACATGTACGGGCGTCGCGGTCAGGATGTAGCCGACCGGCAGGACGGTGTTGTCGAGCACCTTCCGGCGGGCGGCGAGCGCGCCGACCTTGTTGCCGGCCCACCAGCTGAGCAGGATCGCCGGGACGAGCAGCGCCAGCGTGTACGGGCAGGGCGGCCATGATCAGCTCGGTGACCGGGACGGCCGGCGAGGTAGACGCTGCGCCCGAGGTCGCCCTGGAGGAGGCGGCCCCAGAAGTTGAGGTACTGCTTCCAGAGCGGCGCGTCGAGCCCGAACAGGTTCGCTGTAGTAGCGCGATCAGGTCCTGGCGACCGCCTCGGGCGCGACCTGGGTGCGCGACAGCAGCGCTCTGGATCGGGTCGCCGGGCATGAAGCGCGGGATCATCCAGTCGATCGTCGCCGCGACGAAGAACGTCAGCAGGTAGATGAAGAGCTTGCGGCCGAAGTAGCGTCGCACCCGATCTCCCGGTCGGCCTCGTCTACGCCCGTCGAACGAGATGCCCCTCCCCCCGGCGGTCGCGGGAGGAGGGGCCATCATGGCCAGGTGGATCCTACTGGGCCGGCGGGACCGGCTCCAGGCTCGTGAGCATCTTGATCGCGCCCATCTGCCAGTAGCCGTTCCAGGTCGCCGGGAGGACGTGCTCGCCCTCGTCGGACGGCCAGTTGGTCCAGACGACGTTGCTGACCTGCGACCACATGCCGTTGTACCAGAGCGGGATGACCGGCAGATCCTCGAGGAAGATCTTCTGGAGCTTCGAGGTGATCGCCTGCTGCGCCGCGGTGTCGTCGACCGGGGTCTTGTCGAGCTCCTGCACCAGGGCCCAGGCCTCGGGGTTCTCGTAGCCGCCGAAGTTGCGGTTCTTGCCCTCGGCGGACATCAGCGGCATGGCGGAAGATGTAGTCGTAGTAGGTCCACGGCGTGTTCGACGACCTGGACCTCGTTGTTGAGGACCAGGTCGAAGTTGCCGTTGTTGCGGTCGTTGACCAGGCCGTTGTAGTCCGTGATCTTGGCCTCGGCGTTGATGCCGACGGCCTTCAGGCTGGCGACGATGACGTCACGGGCGGCCTCCCAGTCGGACCAGCCGCTGGGGACCATGATCGTGAGCTTGATCGCCGACCCGTCCTTGTTCGTGTAGAACCCGTCGCCGCCCTTCTTGTAGCCGGCGGCGTCGAGGAGTTCCTGGGCCTTGGCCGGGTCGTACGTGAAGCCGAGCGCGTCGCGCTGCGCGGCGTCGATGTACTTGTCCCAGGTCGGGAGGAGGCCCGTCGGGTCGGCGGCCTTGACGATGTTGCCGTAGACCTTGTTGACGATGTCCGGGACGTTGATCGACCAGGCGATCGCCTTGCGGAACTCCGGGTCGTCGAGCGGCGCCTTCTTGTCGTTGGTGACGAGCCAGGCCGTGTTCGCCGACAGCATGTAGGGCGCGGTCTTGTAGTAGGTCGAGACGTAGCCCTTGTCGACCAGCGTCGCAACGCCCGGGCAGGAAGTTGTTGCGAGAGGTCGAAGTCGCCCTGCATCAGCCGGCCGAGGGCGATGTTGTTCGCCCCGTTGACGATGTCGACGATGTACTTGGGCTTGACCTCGAGGCCGAGGCCTCTTGCCCCACCAGGAGTCGTTTCGCTCCCAGACCATCCGGTCCTCGGCCGTGCGTCTTGTACATGTAGGGGCCGGTCCCGACGCCGTTGGCGTTGGTGTCCTTGAGGATGTCCTCGTTGGCCTTGGACTCCCAGATGTGCTTCGGCACGATCGGGCTGTTGTAGGTCCAGGCGCCCACTGCTGGTACGCCGGGTCGCTGAACTTGACGACGACCGTCGAGGCGTCGGTCGCGGTGGCATCGGAGACGAAGTCCCAGATGTTCGACCCGACGACCTTGATCTTGGCGAGGCCGATCGTGAAGGCGACGTCGTCGGCCGTGAACGGCGTGCCGTCGGCCCAGGTCACGCCCTCGCGGATCTTGATCGTGTACGTCGTCGGGATCTGTCCACTCCGCGCTCTCCGCGAGCCAGGGCTCGAACGTGTCGGCCAGCGGGTCGAACAGGAAGAGCGTCTCGTACTGGAGCCCGACCACGCCCATCGCGGCGTTCGGGTCGAGCGGGTTCCACGTGGACGGCGGACCCCACTGCTTGCCGGTCGTGTAGAGCGTCTCGTTCCGCGGATACGACTCGACCGCCGCCTCGGTGGGCGCCGGTGTGACCTCGGCGGTCGCCGCGGGCGTTGCCTCCGAGCTCGGCGCCGCCGACGGCGACGCCCCCGATGAGCACGCTGCCACGACCAGGCCCGCAACCGCGAGCAGGGTCAGCAGCCGCTGCCTGTACGCCATCCCTTGTCTCCTCCGTGCTCCGTGCACAACGCTGCACCGCGATGAACCATGGAACCGTCGATCAGGGGCGCGGCACACCTCCCACCGTCGACTGGCGGATGACCAGCTCCGTCGGCAGGATCACGCGCCGGGGACGCCCGGCGGGATCGTCGAGGAGCTGGAGGAGCGAGCCGGCCGCCTCGGCACCCTGCCCGCGAATGCTCTGGCGGACGGTCGTGAGCGGCGGGTGGAGATGGGCCGCGAAGTCGAGGTCGTCGAACCCGGCGACCGCCACGTCGTCGGGCACGCGGAGACCCGCTTCCCGCACGACCTTGAGGGCCGCGCGCGCGGCCAGGTCGTTGGCACAGAAGATGGCGTCGACGGCGCGATCGAGCAGCAGCATCGCGCCGGCCGCCCCGGCCTCCTCCGTGTAGTCGCCGTCGACGATCAGCTCGTCGGGCGGCAGGCCGGCCCGCTCGAGCGCATTCCGGTAGCCCGTGACGCGATCCTCGGCCGAGAACGTGCCGCGGGCACCGGTCACGTGGCCGATCCGCTTCCGACCGATCTTCACGAGGTGCGAGGTGACGATGTCGGCCGCTGCGATGTTGTCGATGTCGACGTAGCTCGCGGTACGGTCGGCGCTGCGGTGGCCGACGAGGACCGTCGGCAGACTGGAGGCGACCAGCCCGTCGACGAGGTGGTCGTCGACGCTGTGTGCGGTGACGATGACGCCGTCGAGGCTCATGCCGAGGATCCGGTCGAGCGTCTCCTCCTTGGACCGGTTGCCGAGCCACAGCATCATCCCGGTCCCCCGCTCGGCGAGGACGTCGCTGATGCCCTGGAGGAGCTGGGAGAAGTAGCGGTCGCCGAAGAGCAGATGGGGATCGACATGGAGCACGACGCCGACGACGCCCGCGCGGCCCGACGCCAGCGTGCGGGCGGCGGCGTTCGGCCGGAAGCCGGTCTCCTCGAGCACCACCAGGACCCGGCGACGCGTCGTCTCGGCCACTGGGCCGCCGTTGATCACCCGGGAGACGGTGGCCCGCGAGACCCCGCTGAGAGTGGCCACGTCGTCCAGCGTTCGCGCCAAGCTGCACCCCGAGATTGCTGCGCGTTGAAAGCGCTCTCAATCATAGACCCTTGCCGCAAGGTGTCAAGACCGGATCGAATCTGTGCACAGGACGTGATACACTCGGTCCTGCGATCACCGAGTCGATGAGAGCGTTTTCATAGGAGCGCCGCATGTCGAACGCACGATTCCCGGCCGACTTCACCTGGGGCGCAGCCACGTCGTCGTACCAGATCGAGGGCGCGGTCGCTGCCGACGGGCGGGCCGAGAGCATCTGGGACCGCTTCTCGCACACGCCCGGGCGCGTCCGCCACGGCGACACCGGTGACGTCGCCTGCGACCACTACCACCGCTACCGCGAGGACGTGGCGCTCCTGGCCTCGCTCGGTCTCGGACGCCTACCGCTTCTCCATCGCCTGGCCCCGCGTCCTCCCCGCCGGCACGGGGGCGGTGAACGAGGCCGGCCTCGACTTCTACGACCGGCTCGTCGACGCCGCTCCTCGAGCACGACATCGAGCCCCACGCCACGCTCTACCACTGGGACCTCCCCCAGGTGCTGGAGGACGCTGGCGGCTGGCCCGTCCGCGCGACCACGGAGGCCTTTGCAGACTACGCCGAGGTCGTCGCCGCGCCGCCTCGGCGATCGGCTGGCCACCCTGGCCACCCTGAACGAGCCCTGGTGCTCGTCCGACCTCGGGTACGAGAACGGCGAGCATGCCCCCGGGCGGACGGAGCCGGCCGCGGCCCTCGCGGCGGGCCACCACCTGCTCGTCGGCCACGGCCTCGCGGTCGCGGCGATCCGGGCGGCCGCCCCGGCGCACGAAGGTCGGCATCGTCCTCAACTTCCAGCCCCATCACCCGGCGACCGACCACCCGCTCGACCTCGAGGCGGCCGCGTTCGCCCACGATCGGTTCAACCGCTGGTACCTCGAGCCGCTGACCGGCGGCGACTATCCGGCGGACACGGCCCGGCGCCTTGGGCTGGCGGCGCGACGAGGTCCTCCCCGGCGACATGGCGCTCGATCGCCGCCCCGCTCGACTTCATGGGCGTCAACTACTACACCCGCAGCTTCGAGCGCTCACCCCTGCTCCCGCCGGTCGAGGCGAGCCCCGACCGGGAGACGACGGCGATGGGCTGGGAGGTCTACCCGGACGGCCTGTCGAGCGTCCTCGAGTTCGTGGCCTCGCGGACCGGCGACCTGCCCCTCTTCGTGACGAGAACGGAGCGTCCTACGACCGTCGATCCCGCGGATCCGGCCCGTGATCCGGACGCGCGTCTCGTATCTGCGCCGCCACCTCGCCGCCGCCAGCGACGGCGATCGAGCACGGCGTGCCGCTGCGCGGGTACTTCGCCTGGTCGCTCCTCGACAACTTCGAGTGGGCCCAGGGGTACGCCCGCCGCTTCGGGATCGTCCACGTGGACTTCACCACCCAGGAGCGTCGCGTCCGCGACAGCGGCCGGTTCATGGCCGCGGTGGCGCGCGGCGGTGACCTCGAGGAGGCCGCGGGATGACGAGCCGGGGCGCGTCGGCACCGATCCCCTGGGAGGACCGGCCGGCCGGCGAGTCGGGCCTGCTCTGGCGCTCGACCCGCAACCCGATCATCGCCCGCGACCAGCTCCCCCGCTCGAACAGCATCTTCAACTCGGCCGTCGTGCCGTTCGAGGACGGCGTTCGCCGGCGTCTTCCGGGTCGACGACACGGCGCGCACGATGAACGTCCACGCGGGTCGCAGCCGCGGACGGCGTCGCGCTGGGAGATCGACCACGACCCGATCGCGCTTCGGCGCCGGCGACGGCCGCGCGTGCCGGAGATCCAGGAGCGCTTCGAGCACGCCTACGACCCGCGGGTGACCTGGCTCGAGGACCGCTTCTACGTGACGTGGTGCAACGGCTACCACGGGCCGACGATCGGGGTCGCCTACACGACGACTTCGAGACGTTCACACCAGCTCGACAACGCGTTCCTGCCGTTCAACCGCAACGGCGTCCTCTTCCCGCGGCGGATCGGCGGGCGCCTACGCGATGCTCAGCCGGCCGAGCGACAACGGCCACACGCCGTTCGGCGACATCTTCTACTCGGAGAGCCCCGACCTCGTCCACTGGGGCCGCCACCGCCACGTGATGGCGCCGCGGCGCCTGGACCTGGGACGTCGACGAAGGTCGGCGCCGGCCCGACGCCGATCGAGACCGACGAGGGCTGGCTCGTCATCTACCACGGCGTCCTGACGTCCTGCAACGGCTTCGTCTACTCGATGGGAGCGGCGCTGCTCGACCTCGACGAGCCGTGGCGCGTCCTCGCTCGACCGCGCGACTACCTGCTGGCGCCGCAGATGCCGTACGAGCAGGTCGGCGACGTCCCGAACGTCGTCTTCCCGTGCGCCGCCCTCGTCGACCGCGACGTCGACCGGATCACCGATCTACTACGGCGGGGCCGACACCGTCACGTGCATCGCCCACGGCCACCTGTCGGAGCTGCGGGCGTTCCTACGCGCCGGGGGCTGAGCGGCGCTCGGCCCGCGCGGCGCTCGGCCCGCGCAGCGCTCGGCAGGTGCAGGCGCGGCGGCCCTCAGCCCGGGCGCACGCCCTGCGACCGGGCGACGAAGCGGCCGATCCGCTCGAGCGCCTCCTCGAGCTTCTCGTAGCTCGTCGCGTAGCACATCCGGACGTGGCCCCGGCCCGACGGCCCGAAGGCGCTGCCGGGCACGGCCGCGACGTGCTCCTCGGTCAGCAGCCGCTCGACGAAGGCCTCATCGTCGAGGCCGGTCGAGGTGATCCGGGGGAAGGCGTAGAAGGCGCCGCGCGGCTCGAACGTGTCGAGACCCAGGGCGTTGAGCCCGTCGACGACCAGGCGGCGGCGGCGGTCGTACTCCGCCCGCATCGCCTCGACGTCGGCCTCGGCCGTCCGCAGCGCCACGAGGGCGGCGTCCTGGGCCGTCGTGGGGGCGGACATGATCCCGTACTGGTGGACCTTCACGATCCCTTCGAGGATCCCGGCCGGCGCGCAGACGTACCCGACCCGCCAGCCCGTCATGGCGTAGGCCTTGCTGAAGCCGCCCATCAGCACCGTCCGCTCGCGCATCCCGGGCAGCGAGCTCATCGCCCGGTGGCGGTAGTCGCCGTACGCGAGGCGGTCGTAGATCTCGTCGGAGTACACGAGCAGGTCGTGGCGGACCGCAATCGCGGCGATCTCGTCCTGGACGGCAGGTGGAAGGACGGCGCCGGTCGGGTTGCAGGGGAAGCCGAGAAAGAGGGCCTTCGTCCGCGGCGTGATCGCCGCCTCGACGGCAGCCGGGTCGAGGGCGAAGTCGTCCTCGAAGCGGGTCGCGACGCCGCGCGGGACCCCGCCGGCGAACACGATCCCCGGAATGTAGGCGACGTAGCTCGGCTCGTGGAGGACGACCTCGTCGCCGGGGTCGATCGTGGCCCGCAGGGCGAGGTCGACGGCCTCGGACGCGCCGACGGTGACGAGGACCTCGCGGGCCGGGTCGTAGCGAACGCCGTAGCGGCGCTCGATGTGGTCGGCGATCGCCTGCCGCAGCTCGAGGGTGCCGTAGTTGCTCGTGTAGTGGGTCCGCTCCGCGCGGAGGCTCGCGATCCCGGCCTCGATGACCTGGGGCGGTGTGGCGAAGTCGGGCTCCCCCACCCCGAGGCTGATCACGTCCTCCATCGTCGCCGCGATGTCGAAGAAGCGCCGGATGCCCGACGGGGGCACGGAGAGGACGCGCTCGCTCAGGGCTCGCGCGGCGAGCGGGAGCCGCGGCGCGCCGGGGGCCGAGTCGGTCATGTCAGTGTCCTCCCGCGAGCGTGGCGGCTCGCTGCGCCGGCGTCGGGCCGGCAGGATCCGCGGCGACGGCGAGCCCGGGTGGCTCGACGCCCCGCCAGGGCGCGGTGGCGGTGATCCCCTCGTAGGCTCGGGCGAGCTCGAGGAGGCGCAGCTCCGACCAGGCGGGCCCGATGAGCTGGAGCCCCACCGGCAGCCCGTCCGAGAGGCCGCAGGGGATCGAGATGCCGGGCAGCCCGGCCATGTTGACCGGCAGGGTGCAGGCGTCGGCGAGGTACATCGCGACCGGGTCCGCCAGGCGGGCGCCGAACGGCCAGGCAACGAACGGGCTCGTCGGGGCGACGAGGGCGTCGATCCCCCGTCCGAACACGTCGTCGAAGTCCCCCCTGATGAGGGTCCGCACCTTCTGGGCCTTCAGGTAGTAGGCGTCGTAGTAGCCGGCCGAGAGCGCGTACGTTCCGAGCATGATCCGCCGCTTCACCTCTGGTCCGAAGCCGCTGCCGCGGGTGGCGAGGTAGTTGGCGAGCACGTCGCCGTCGCGCACGGCGTGGCCGTAGCGGATGCCGTCATAGCGGGCGAGGTTGGCGCTCGCCTCGGCCGGGGCGACGATGTAGTACGTCGCGAGGCCGTAGTCGGTGTGGGGCAGGCTGACGTCGACGATCTCGGCGCCGGCCGCCTCGAGGGCGGTGACGGCCTCCCGCACCCGCGCCTCGACGCCCGGCTCCATGCCGGCCACGAAGTACTCGCGGGGCAGGCCGAGGCGGACGCCGCGGAGGGCCGCCGCGGCCTCGTCGTCCGATGCCGGGAGATTGAGCAGCTCCGGCGGCACCGGGCGTGGAGCCGAGGTGGCGTCGCGCTCATCGCGCCCGGCCACGGCGTGGAGCAGGAGCGCGGTGTCGCGGGCGTCACGCCCGAACGGACCGACCTGGTCGAGCGAGCTCGCGAACGCGACGATCCCGTAGCGGCTGACCCGCCCGTACGTGGGCTTGAGGCCGACGATGCCGCACATCGCCGCCGGCTGGCGAATCGAGCCGCCCGTGTCGGTGCCGATGCCGAGCGGGACGTGGAAGGCGGCCACCGCGGCGGCGGTGCCGCCCGAGCTCCCGCCGGGTACCCGGTCGAGGTCCCAGGGATTGGCCGTGGGCCCGTAGGCGGAGTGCTCGGTCGACGAGCCCATCGCGAACTCGTCCATGTTGAGCTTGCCGAGGATCACCGCCCCGGCGTCACGGAGGCGCTCGGTGACGTGGGCATCGAACGGTGCCACGTAGCCGGCCAGGATCCGCGAGCCGGCCGTGCACTGCGCACCGCGCTGGGTGACGAGATCCTTGAGGCCGACCGGCACGCCGCACAAGGGGTGCAGGGCCGCCACGGCGACCGGGCCGTCGGCACGGGCGGCAGCGAGGCGGACGTCGGCCGCGGCAGCGGCCGCGAGGGCCCCGTCCCGGTCGATCGCCAGCCAGGCGTTCAGGGCGTGGTTGCCGGCCCCGGCCTCGGCGACGTGCGCCTCGACGAGCTCGTGGGACGAGACGTCGCCGGCCCGCAGGGCGATCGCCATCTCGTGGGCGGCGAGACGAGTCGGGGCGCGGCCGACGGTCGTCACCCGTCCCCCCGCCGATGATCGCCGGCACGACCAGGAGGTCGCCGTCGCGCGCGGGAGCGTTCGCGAGCGCCTCGTCGACCGCCAGCGAGGGGCGCGCGACGTCGTCCCGAAGGATGTTCTCGAGCTCGATCACCTGGGCCGTCGGCGGGATGGCCTCGGTGTCGAGCCGAGCGAGGATCGCGTACTGGTCGAGGATGTGGTTGAGCTCGCCCTCGAGGCGCGTCAGCTCGTCGTCGGCCAGGCCGAGACGGGCGAGGTGCGCGACGTGCTCGACGTCGGCGCGAGAGAGGGTCCCCATGGCCCGCGATGATAGCCGAGCGCGCGGACCCGGCCGGCCCCGAGGCCGGGTAACAACGCCGTCCAACTGCGCGTTCAATGGGTGTTCGTGACCCACGCAGCGTCGCCTGCGACATCGCAGCGGAGGAGCCCACCAATGGCCGGCGGTCGAGTAGTCCTGGCAGCGGCCCTCGCGAGCGTGCTTGCGGCGTGCTCGAGCGCGGCACCGACGTCACCTCCGGGCGCGGGCCAGGCGGCGCCTCCGGTCGCGTCGCCGACCGGATCCCTCGCGCCGGCCAGCGGGGTCGCCGCGAGCCCGGCAGACGTGGGCCCTTCCGCCAGCAGCAGCCCGTCGCCGACCCCGCGGTCCGCCCCGACGGCGACGCCGAAACCGACGCCGGTCCCCGTGCCGCCGAAGCCGACGGGCGTGAAGTTCCGCGAGCGGATCCGCGAGCTCGATGACGCCGGCGACCGCGTCAGGATCACCCAGACGGTGACGTGGCGTGCGCCGCGAGACGCCGGCGTTCGGATCCGGGTCTACGGCGTGACGACGTGCATCGCCGAACCGGCGCATCCCAAGCCGGACACCCGCGGGCCGTGCCTCGTGAAGCACACCCGCCTGCCCGCGTCGGTCCTCCGTCTCCTGGCGAAGGCACCGGCGTCGGCGGGGCAGGTGAGCTGGAGCTGGAAGACGTGGACTGGCTGTGACGTCGGCAGCTTCAGCTCTGACCCACGCGGCCCCACGTACTTCGCGATCGTGGTGGCCGCCTACAACTCGTCGGGTCAGTCGATCTTCACCATCGCCGAGCCCGGCGAATGGTGGGCGCCGCCTCCAGGGACCATGGTCTGCTGAACCGGGCTGCGTTGCCTCCCGCCGTCCTGCGGGCCGGGAGCGCGCAACCCGCCGACTACGGAACTGGTGGCGCCTCCCCCGCGAGCAGCGCGCGAAAGCCGTCCGCGTCGAGGATCGCGACCCCGAGCTCCTGGGCCTTTGCCAGCTTGCTGCCGGCGCCCGGCCCCGCGACCACGTAGTCCGTCTTCTTCGACACCGAGCCGGCCGGCTTGCCGCCGGCGGCCCGGACCGCCTCCTCGGCCTCCTCCCGGCTGAAGCCCTCGATCGTGCCGGTGACGACCACGGTCATGCCGGCCAGGGGTCCCTCGCCCGCCGCCTCGCCCGCCGGCAGAGGGACAGGACGCTCCGGCACGACGCCGGCGTCGACCAGCTCGCGGAGGCCCTCCCGGGTCGCCTCGTCGGTGAACCAGCCGGCGATCGCCGCTGCCACGGTCGGACCGATCCCCATGACCTCGGTGAGGGCGTCCGGCTCGTCGGCCGCGACGCGGCGCAGCTCGGCCTCGGCAGCGGCGAACCACGGGTCGGGCACGGCGGCAGGCGCCGCGGCCGGGAACGCGTCCGGCGGCACCCGGCCGGCCAGCCAGCGGGCGAGGTCGATCGCGGTCGCCTCGCCGACCTGGGGGATGCCGAGGCTGTTGAGCACCCGGGCGAACGGCCGTCCCACCCGCGCCCGCTCGATGGCGGCGGCCAGGTTCTCGGCGCTCTTCCGGGCGAACCGGTCGAGGGTCTCGAGGTCCTCGACCGTGAGCCGGAACACGTCGCCGCGCCCGTGCACCATGCCCCGCTCGAGGAGCTGCTCCAGGACGGCCCAGCCGGCGCCCTCGACGTCCATCCCACCGCGGCCCAGGAAGTGGGCGAACTCCTGGGCCCGACGGGCCGGACAGGCGGGGTTCGGGCAGTAATGGCGAACCGCGCCCTCGTCGCGGACGATGGCGGTCCCGCACACGGGACAGGTTGCCGGCATCTCGAAGACCCGCTCGTCGCCCGTGCGGCGCTCCGGGAACGGTCGAACCACCTCCGGGATGACGTCGCCGGCCTTCTGGAGGACGACGTGGTCGCCGATGCGGATGTCCTTGCGGCGGACCTCGTCGAGGTTGTGGAGCGTCGCCCGGGCGACGGTGCTCCCGGCGACCTTCGCCGGGCGGAGGTGGGCCACCGGGGTCAGCGTCCCCGTCCGGCCGACGTACGGGACGATGTCCTCGACGACGGTCTCGACCTGCTCCGGCGGGTACTTGAAGGCGATCGCCCAGCGCGGGGCGCGGGCGACCATCCCGAGGCGGGCCTGCTGCTCGACGTCGTCGACCTTCACGACGACGCCGTCCGTCTCGTAGTCGAGGTCGTGGCGGGGTTCGCGCCAGCGTTCGACGAAAGCGACGACACCGTCGATGTCGAGGCCGGCCGCGCGGTGCGGGTTCACCGGCAAGCCCAGCGCCTCGAGGCGGTCGAGGGCGGCCGACTGGGCGCCGACGGCCGGCGGGCCGGCGACCTCCGGGCCACCGAAGAGGGTCGCCTGGGATGGCGCCGTGTCCTCGAGCAGCTGGTACGCCCAGAACGAGAGTCGCCGGCTCGCGGTGACGGACGCGTCGATCTGGCGAAGCGACCCCGCCCCGGAGTTGCGGGGGTTCGCGTACAGCGGCAGGCCGGCCTCCTCGCGCTCGGCGTTGATCCGGGCGAACTCGGCCTTCGGCATGTAGACCTCGCCGCGGACCTCGAGCGTGGCCGGCTCCGGGAGGCGGGCGGGGATCGGCATCGATCGTCCGCAGGTTCGCGGTCACGTCCTCGCCGGACGTCCCGTCGCCCCGGGTGGCCCCGCGGACGAAGCGGCCGTCGCGGTACCGCAGGCTCACGGCGAGGCCGTCGATCTTGAGCTCGGCGACGTACGACAGGTCGGGAGCCGGCTCGGGCGCGGGCGGGAGGCCGAGGCCCCGGC
Source organism: uncultured Chloroflexia bacterium (assembly GCA_963736545.1). Classification (GTDB taxonomy): domain Bacteria; phylum Chloroflexota; class Limnocylindria; order Limnocylindrales; family CSP1-4; genus CTSoil-043. Next base: position 326,927 of record CAVTPA010000001.1, on the reverse strand, counting down.
GGACGCGGGCGTCGAAGGCCCGCAGCTCGTCCTCGCCGAAGGCATTGCCGAGGCTGAGCATCGGCCGCTCGTGGCGGACCTCGGCGAACGGGCTCGCCTCGTCGTCCAGCCCGGCGCCGACGCGCTGGGTCGGCGAGTCCGGCGTCCGGAGGGCCGGGTGCGCCGCCTCGAGGGCGACGAGCTCGCGGAGCCTCGCGTCGTACTCGGCGTCCGACATGATCGGCGCGTCATCGAGGTAGTAGGCGCGGTTCGCGGCCACGACCTCGGCGGCAAGGCCCGCATGGCGGCCGGCGGCGGCTTCGGGTCCCAGGGCGGCAGCGGCCTCGACCAGCGCAGGGTCGACGGGCAGGTCCGACGTCGTCATCGCGGCCCGAGTGTACCCGCCCGTGCGCCCGGCTCCGGCGGTGGTTCGGGATATCGCCCCGGGTGGGGCCCGTGGCCGATTCCGGCCGCTGCCCCATCGTTCGGGATATCGCTCGGGCTGATCTTGTGGACGATCGGTCCCGCCTGGGACACGCAGCAGGGGCACCAGCGATGCTGTCAAGGTTCGGACCGAGCACGGCTCGCCGGCTCAGGGTTCGATCGACAAGGCCGCGCCCTGCCGCACGGTGCGCACCAACGGCCCCACTGATATGCCGGCGCCGCGGGCCGTCCGGCGGCGGTTACCAACGTCCCCGCTGATCATCCGAAACGGCGAGAGGGCGGCCTCCACCGCGGTGAGCGGGAGCCACGCCGCGACCGGCCTACCGCGGCACCGCCGGCTCATGGCGCCGGCCTATGCCTACCCCGCGGGCTCCAGGTTCGCCATGCTCGCGAGGAGCGTCTTCACGCCGCCGGAGCGGAACGCGACGGTGACCTCCTCGTCGTCGCGGGTGAGCTTGCTCGTGACGACGACGCCGTCGCCGAAGCGCGGGTGGGTCACGCGGTCGCCGTCGCGGAAGAGGCGCTCCCCGGGGACCCGGACGCGGGGCGCCGACGCCGGGCGGGCGGAGGCGGTGCCGACGGGGGGCGGGGCGATCTGCCGCTCGGGAAGGTCGTCGGTGAACGCGGCGTCGGGGTGGTCCTCGCTGCCACCGAACCGGTCGCCGAACGGGCGTCGCCCCGGCACCGCGAGCGAGCCGGAGCGCGCGCCGGCCTCGAACGCCTCGCGTCGAGCGGCAAGGTCTCGGCTGGGGCGGAATGCCGCCCCGTCGGCCGGGGCACCGGGGCGACCGCTGCCCACGCGGTAGGCGCCGCCGCGGGCCCGGACCGGTGCCCCGAAGCGCGTGCTCCGCCGGGCGCCGAAGGCGAGGTCGAGGTCGTCGGCGGCGTCGCTCCCCTCCCCCGGCACGAGGTGCGGCCCCTCCATGAGGTCGGCCGGGATCTCGAACAGGAAGCGCGACGGCACCGACGGGCCGCCCCCGCCCGGGCCCCACGTCGCGCGCCGCCAGGCGTGGGAGAGGAAGAGGCGCTCCTTCGCCCGGGTGATCCCGACGTAGGCGAGGCGCCGCTCCTCCTCGAGCTGGGCCTCGTCGTCGAGCGCGCGGCTGTGCGGGAAGACCCCCTCCTCGAGGCCGGAGATGAAGACGGCCCCGAACTCGAGGCCCTTGGCGGCGTGGAGCGTGATGAGGGTGACGGCGTCGGCGTCGGACTCGTAGGCGTCCTGGTCGGCGACGAGCGCCGTCTCCTCGAGGAGCCGGTCGAGGGCGTCGTCGGGGGCGAGGTCGTCGTAGCGGGTGGTCACCGAGCGGAGCTCGAGGAGGTTCCGCCAGCGCTCCTCGTTCTCCTCCGTCCCGTCGGCGAGCATGGCCCGGTAGCCGGAGCCCTCGAGGACCTCGTCGAGCAGCTCGGGGATCGGCAGCACGCCGACCCGCGTGCGGAGGCGCCGAACGAGCGCGACGAAGTCGGCGACGGCGTGGCGCGCCCGGGCCGCCAGCACGAGCAGCTCGCCGGCCGCGGCGCGCTCGAGCGCGCTCCAGTACGTCTGCTCGGCCTCGCCCGCGGCCATCCGCAGGATCTCGAGGGTCCGGTCCCCGATGCCGCGGGCCGGGACGTTGAGGATCCGCTCGTAGCTGACCTCGTCGGTGTCGCTGCGGAGGACCCGCAGGTAGGCCAGGGCGTCCTTGACCTCGCGGCGCTGGTAGAAGCGCGTCCCGCCGATGAGCTGGTAACGGATTCCGTAGCGGAGGAACGCCTCCTCCACCGCCCGCGACTGGGCGTTCGTGCGGTAGAGGACCGCGACGTCCTTCGGGCGGAGCCGCTCCGCCTCGTCGGCCCGCCGCGTGAGCGACGAGGCCCGGCCGCCGAGCAGCGCCTCGACCTGGCGGGCGATCCACTCCGCCTCCTCCTCCTCGTCGTAGGCCTCGAAGCGGGCGATCGGCCGGCCGCCCGATCGGTCGGTCCAGAGCTGCTTGTCCTTCCGCCCCACGTTCCGCGTCACGACGGCGTGGGCGGCGTCGAGGATGAGCTGGGTGCTCCGGTAGTTCTGCTCGAGCTTGACGACGGTGGCCCCCGGCCAGTCCCGCTCGAAGTCGAGGATGTTGCGCAGGTCGGCGCCACGCCAGGCGTAGATCGACTGGTCGTCGTCGCCGACGACGCAGAGGTTGCCGTGCGCGGCCGCGAGCGCGCGGACGATCCGGTACTGGGCGGCGTTCGTGTCCTGGTACTCGTCGACGTGGAGGTAGCGCCAGCGGGCCTGGTAGCGGGCGAGCACGTCCGGCTGCGTGTCGAGGAGGCGGACGGTCTCGACGAGCAGGTCGTCGAAGTCGAGCGCGCCGGCGGCGCGCAGGCGCTCGCCGTAGCGCGTCGCGATGCGGGCGACCTCACGCTCCATGTGGGTCGTGGCCCCGGCGGCGAGGTCCTCGATGCTCTCGAGGTCGTTCTTCGCCCGGCTGATCGCCTCGAGCACCGTGCGCGGCCGCAGCGGCCCCCCCTGGACCGGCAGGTCGAGGTCGCGGAAGACCTGCTTCATGAGGCTCTGCTGGTCGTCGGTGTCGTAGATGACGAACCGCGGCGACAGGCCGATCGAGGCGCCGTCCTCGCGCAGGATCTGGGCGCACAGGGCGTGGAACGTGCCCATCTTGACCTTCCGCCCGTCGTCCGCGCCGACGAGGGCGACGATCCGCTCGCGCATCTCGCCGGCGGCCTTGTTCGTGAACGTGACGGCGAGGATCCGCCACGGGGCGACGTTCCGGACGCCGACGAGGTGGGCGACGCGGTGGGCGACGACCCGCGTCTTGCCCGATCCGGCACCGGCGAGGATGAGAAGCGGCCCCTCGGTCGTCGTGACGGCGCGGGCCTGCTCGGGGTTGAGGCGGGCGAGGATCCGCGCCTCCAGCTCCGCGCGGTCCACGACGCCGGTCGCGAGGCCGCGGTCGCGCTGCGGCGCCCGGGGGTCCTCGCCGGGCGAGCCCCACGGCTCGTCGTCGAGGATCGGCGCTTCGGGGAGGGGCGGCTCGGCTGGGTCGGGGCCGGGAGGCTCGCCGGGGGCCGCGAGCCCGGCTGGCGCTGCGGCGGACGCGTCGGGCAGGGGCGGTTCGGGCTCCTCGAGCCAGGGAGGGGTGGGATCCACGTCGCGATTGTACCGGCGGCCGCTTCACCGCCCCTTCACGGCTGGCGGTCGGGGGCCGGGACCACCGCGACCGGAGCGGCGTCGCCGATGACGCTCAGCCGCCGAGGATGCCGCCCGGCGCGTCGGTCACCTCGTCGGGCGGCGGCGCCTCGATCGTGACGGGCTCGTTCACCTTCCCGAGCTCGAGGGCGATCGAGAGCGGCTGCGTGCCGCCGGCTGGGATGTCGAGGTTGAGGGTGGCGAGCTGCTGGTTGTCCTTGCGGACGCCGGCCGTCACCGTGACGTCGCCGACGTCCTCGGCCGACAGGCCCGGGATCGCGCCGCCGAGCGCGCCGAGCGCAGCCTGGACCTGCTCGGCCGGGACGGTGAAGCGGACGCTGTAGCAGTCGGTGCCGGCGCAGCGCACACCGGGGAGCGATTCCGGCTCGAGCGACGGGTCGGCAAGAAGCTCGGCGAGCCCCTCGAGCGTGGCCCCTGGATCGACGTCCGCGCCGCCATCCAGCGTCTGGCGCACCCAGCTATCGCCGGTGAGGATCGGGGCCTTCAGGTACGCCGCGCCGTCGATGACCACGAGGTTGAGCCGCAGATTGAAGAGCGCCGGCGCCAGCAGCTCGACGGCGAGGGCACCGCCGGCCACGTCGACGTCGGCGTCGAGCGTCGTGCCGTCGAGCGGCAAGGGCGCCCCACCGCCGGCACCTCCGATGTCGAGCGGCAGCTCGCCGTCGACCGTCCCGCGCACGTGGGCCGTCTCCATCTCGCCGAGCGACACAGCGCCGGCCTGGAGGATCTCGGCCGGGTCCGTGAGCTCGGCGGTGGTCGGGCTGCAGGCCGCGAGGAGGAGGGCGACCGTCGCAAGCGCTGCAACTGTGACCGACCACGTCGGGCGGTGCGATGGCTGGCGTGGCATCGATACCTCGAGATGACGCCCGAGGGCGGGCGCGCACCGACCAGCGTGGCGCACGACCGCGCCGCGGTCAAACGACCGGCTCGGACGCGACGCCGGATCGTCGGCATGCCGTCCGGCCCTCGCTGCGACCGCGATCCCTGCCTACCGTGGTCGGTGGAGGCGAAGCATGACGGACGCTCGATCGCGGCGGCCCGGTGGCGGCACCGGCTTCCCGCGCCGCCACGGGGCGAGCCGCATCCTCCTCGTGGTCGTCCTGGTCGTCGTCGCCTTCGCGGTCGTCCCGGTCGCGCTCATGTGGGCCCGCGTTCACCCTGCCCGCGTGGGGCTCGACGACGACCCGGGCCGCCACGGACTTCGCTACGAGGACGTCGCGTTCGCGAGCCCGCTCGACGGCACGATCCTGCGCGGCTGGTACATCCATGCCGAACGGCCCACGGGCCGCGTCCTGGTCGTCGCGCCGGGGATCGACAGCAACCGCCTCGCGGGCGGGATGACGCTGCCCCTGGCGGAGGCGCTCGTGGCCGACGGGCTCGACGTGCTCGCGTTCGACTTCCGCGGCCAGGGCGAGAGCGACGGCGACACCCTGTCGTTCGGCGCCCGCGAGCAGGACGACGTTCTCGGCGCGGTCGCCGCAGCCCGGGCGCGCGGCGCCAGCCACGTCGCCGTCCTCGGCCTGAGCATGGGCAGCGCCGCGGCGATGCTGGCCGCGGCCCGCTCGACCGACATCGAGGCGCTCGTCCTCGATTCCGCCTTCCCAAACTGGGCGGAGACGCTGCGCCGCGAGCTGCGCTCGGGCTGGCACCTGCCCGAACCGCTCGTCGACTACGCGGTGTTCCTCTACGACCGCCTGTCCGGGACCGATGCGGCGTCCGTCGTGCCGGCCGACGCGATCGAGCGGCTGGCCGGGCGGCCCCTCCTGTTCATTGCCGGCGCCGACGACAGGGCCGTCGACCCGGCCGAGAGCGAGACGATGGCAGCGGCGGCCGAGCCGCCGGCGGAGTACGTCCTCGTTCCGGGCGCCGGCCACGTCGGCGCCTTCTCCGTCGACCCGGCCGAGTACGCAGCCCGCGTCCGCGCGTTCCTCGCCACGGCGCTACCGCGACCGACCAGCGTGCCGGGTGCTAGCCTCACCGCCAGAGGCGGACGACCATACCGATGCTGAGGAGATCACTCCCATGATGGCAATCTTCGGCGCGATCCTGCCGCGGTTCCTCCTGCTCGTCGGGTGGTCCAACGACCAGGCCTACTGGGGCTCGCTCCTCGGCTCGCCCGTCTGGCTCCTGGGCGGGTTCATCTTCTTCCCGTGGACGACGCTCATCTACGGGTTCGCCCAGGTGAACGGGCTGAGCCTGCTGAACATCATCTTCCTCGCGTGCGGCTTCATGATCGACCTCGGCACGTGGGGGGTCGGGTTCTTCGCAACGCGGCGGCAGGTCTCGAGCTACCGCCAATCCTGATCACGGGTCGGCCGGCGCGGACGCCGGCGGACGCCCGGGAATTGAACGGGGCCCCGGCCGTTCCCGGCCGGGGCCCCGTCGCGATGTGCGTGTGAGCGGTGGACTAGAAGTCCATGTCGCCGCCGCCGTGGCCGTGGCCACCGCCAGCGCCGTTCTCCTTCTTCTCGGGGAGGTCGGTGACGAGGGTCTCGGTCGTCAGCACCATGGCCGCGATCGAGGCCGCGTTCTGGAGGGCGGACCGGGTCACCTTGGCGGCGTCCACGATCCCGCGCTCGAACATGTCGCCGTACTCGCCCTTGAGGGCGTCGAAGCCCTCGCCCTTCTTCATCGTGCGGACCTGGTCGATGACGACCTCGCCGCGGGCGCCGGCGTTGTCGGCGATCTGCCGGGCCGGAGCCTCGAGGGCCCGCCGCACGATGTCGACGCCGACCGCCTCGTCGCCCTCGAGCTTGAGCGCGTCGAGGGCCGGGATGGCCTGCAGGAGCGTCACGCCGCCGCCGGCGACGATGCCTTCCTCGACCGCCGCGCGGGTGGTCGAGAGGGCGTCCTCGATGCGGTGCTTCTTCTCCTTGAGCTCGACCTCCGTCGCCGCGCCCACCTTGATGACGGCGACGCCGCCGGCGAGCTTGGCGAGGCGCTCCTGGAGCTTCTCGCGGTCGTAGTCCGAGGTGGTCTCCTCGATCTGCGCCTTGATCTGGTTCATGCGGGCCTTGATGTCGGGCTCGCGGCCGGCGCCGTCGACGATCGTCGTGTCGTCCTTGGTGGCGACGACGCGGCGGGCCTCGCCGAGGTCCTCCGCGGTGACGGAGTCGAGCTTGCGGCCGACCTCCTCGGAGATCACCGTCGCGCCGGTCAGGATCGCGATGTCGCGGAGCATCTCCTTGCGGCGGTCGCCGAAGCCCGGCGCCTTGACGGCGAGGACCTGGATCGTGCCGCGGAGCTTGTTCACGACGAGCGTGGCGAGCGCCTCGCCGTCGACGTCCTCGGCGAGGATGAGCATCGGGCGACCGACCTGGACGGCCTTCTCGAGGCCGGGCAGGATGTCGGCGACGGCCGAGATCTTCTTGTCGGTGACGAGGATCTTGGCGTTCTCGAGAACGGCCTCCATCCGGTCGGGGTTGGTCACGAAGTACGCCGAGATGTAGCCCCGGTCGAACTGCATGCCCTCCGTGTATTCCTTCTCGAGGCCGAGGGACTGGCCCTCCTCGACGGTGATGACGCCGTCCTTGCCGACCTTGTCCATCACCTCGGCGATGATCTCGCCGACCTCGGGATCGGCCGCGGAGATCGCGGCGACCGCGGCGATCTGCTCGCGGGAGTCGACCGGCCGGGCGTTGGCCTTGATCTCCTCGACGATGACCTCGACGGCACGCTCGATGCCGTGCTTGAGGACCATCGGGTTGGCGCCGGCGGTGACGTTGCGGAGCCCCTCGGCGACGAGCGCCTGGCCGAGGACGACCGCGGTGGTCGTGCCGTCGCCGGCGACGTCGTCGGTCTTGGTCGCGACTTCCTTGAGGAGCTGGGCGCCCATGTTCTCGAACGGGTCCTCGAGCTCGATGTCGCGAGCGATCGTGACGCCGTCGTTGGTGATGGTCGGGGAGCCGAACTTCTTGTCGAGGACGACGTTCCGGCCCTTGGGCCCGATCGTCACCTTGACCGCGTCGGCGAGCTTGTCGATGCCGCGCTTGAGGGAGCGCCGCGCGTTGTCCTCGAAGATGACCTGCTTAGCCACGGATTCGGGTTCCTCCTGGGAATGCCTGGTGCGAGTGAGGGGGGTCGACGAGCGGGCCGGGTGCCGGCACGCCGCGCGAGGTCAGCCCTCGACGATCGCGAGGATGTCCTTCTGGCTCACGATGAGCAGATCGTCGCCCTCGACCTTGAACTCGGTCCCGGCGTACTTGGCGTAGAGAACCTTGTCGCCGACCTTGACGTCCATCGCCTCGCGCTTGCCGTCGTCGAGCATCTTGCCCGGCCCGGCGGCGAGGACCTCGCCCTCCTGGGGCTTCTCCTTGACGGTGTCCGGCAGGACGATGCCGCTCTTCGTCATCTCCTCGCGCGGCAGGGGCTTGACGACGACGCGATCGCCGAGCGGGCGAAGCTTGCTGGAAGTGACCAACGCGCGATCCCTCCTTCGAGATCTGGCGGGGCGCCCGCGGCTGCGCGGTGCCCGATCGACTGGCTAGCACTCACTTGTTGAGAGTGCTAATGATGCTAGCGGAGTCGCGCCGCGGTGTCAATCGCGAGTACGATCCGGGCCATGAGCGAACGCATCGTCCTCTCCGCCGGCCGGGCCGAGGCCGTCGTCGACCCCGCGTCCGGGGGCCGCATCGCGGCTCTGCGCGTCGACGGCCGTGACGTCCTCGTCACCGACGGCCCCGGACCGCTTGCGTGGGGCTGCTACCCCATGGTGCCGTGGGCCGGGAGGATCCGCGACGGGCTCCTCCGCTGGCGGGGCGAGGAGCATCGCTTCGCGGCGCATCTTCTCCCGCCGCACGCGATCCACGGGACGCTCCTCGAGTCGGCCTGGCAGGTGGTCGCAGTGGGAAGCGCGGAGGCGACGCTCGCCGCGGACCTCGGCCCGCCCTGGCCGTTCGGCGGGCGGGTCGTCCACCGCGTCCGGGTTCAGCCCGACGGCCTCCACGCCGAGCTCGAGGTCCACGCCGCCGACCGTCCCATGCCGGTGATCGTCGGCTGGCACCCCTGGTTCCCGCGGGTCCTCCGCGACGCGGCCGGCGTCGCCGCCGGCGGTCGGATCGAGGTCGACCTCCCGGCAGGCGGGATGCTGCGGCGCGGGCCCGACGGGATCCCGACCGGCGAGGTCGTCCGCCCGATCCCGCCCGAGCCCTGGGACGACTGCTTCGTGGACCTCGCCCGGAGCCCGGCGGTGCGCTGGCCGCGTGCCCTCGAGGTCACGGTGGCAAGCGACGCCCGCTACTGGGTGTGCTTCACCGAGCGCGAGGAGGGCGTCTGCATCGAGCCCCAGACCGGGCCGCCGAACGGCCTCAACACGCTCGACCACGACGTCGTCGCGACCGATCGGCCCTTCGTCGCGACGATGTCGATCTCCTGGCAGCGCCTCGGCTGAACGCAGGCTGAACGGGCGCACCTGCCGCCCACTGTTCGCGCGGGACGCAATCCTTCATGCCTGCCGACGCGTTGTGGGGACCGTTCGGCACGTCGTGGCGCGTGCCCCGCAACGGACACTGCCCCGCGGGCCGTCACCAGCGCCCCCGAGCACGAAGGATGGCGTCCGACGCAATGCCGCCTCGCGGGGGTGCGCAAGCGCGTCTCGCGTGGCCACCGTGCAGGTGGCTCCCCGGCCTCGAGCGATGACCGAACGGCCCTACGCGCCCGGCGCCGCGAAGACCCGGTCGAAGGCGTCGACGAGGCGCGAGCCGACCTCGTCGGGATGCTCCCCCCGCCGCTCGGCGACCCAGGCGCCGACGATCCTCGTCCACGCCGGCTCGTTGCGGCGGCGCGGGGCGCCCGGCGGCGAGAGATACGGCGCGTCGGTCTCGACGAGGAGGCGGTCGGCCGGCACGAGGCGGACACTCTCGGCCGTGGCCTCCTCGCCCTTGCGGAAGCAGAGCCCCGAGATCGACACGGCGCAGCCGAGCTCGAGCGCCGCGGCGACGTAGTCGACCGGCCCCGAGACCGAGTGCAGGATCGCGGGCGGGCGATCCCCGAATGCCGCCCGCGAGGCGTCTCCGCCGAACCCGGCCGCCCGCAGCTCGGCGAGGAGGGTGTCATGCGCCTCGCGCGAGCCGGCGGCGCTCCGGCAGTGGAGGATCGCCGGCTTGCCCGTCGCGAGCGCGAGGGTGAGGTTCCGCCGCAGGTTGACGAGCTGGTCCTCGATCGGCGAGAAGCGGCGGTCGTAGTCGAGCCCGGTCTCCCCGATCGCCACGACCGTCGGGTCCGCGGCGAGGGCGACGGTTCGCTCCCAGGCCGCGTCGTCGGTCTCGGCCGCGGCGTGCGGGTGGATCCCGGCCGCGGCCACGAGCCGCGGGAACCGGGCCACGAGCTCGATGGCGCGCCGCGACGAGTCCTCGTCCCAGCCCGGCACGAGGATCCGCTCCACGCCGGCCAGCTCGGCCGCCGCGAGGACCTCGGGGAGGTCGTCGGAGAACTGCGGCGACTGGAGATGGGCGTGGCTGTCGATCAGGCGCATGGCGCCATTGTGCCGAACCGGAGGGGCCGCGTCGCGCGCCTGACGCGCGCATGCGGACGCGCGCTCAGGCCTCGGCCACCTCGATCTCGAGGCGCGGGAAGAGCGGCGTCGGCGGGGCGAGCGTCCCCGGCTCCGCGGCGTGAGCACCCCACGCCAGCTCGGCGAGGAGCCGCGGACCGCTGTTGCCGCGCTCGTCCCATGGGTAGGCGTGGCCGAGCTGGGCGAGGACGCGCGGGGCTGCCCCGGGCATGAACGGCGCGGCGGCGAGGGCGACCAGCCGGCAGGCCTCGAGGAGGTCGCCGAGGACGTCGCGGAGCCGCCCGGCGGCGGCCTCGTCGCCGGCCTTCGCGGCCTTCGCGAGGTTCCACGGCGCCTCGGTGTCGACGAGGCGGTTCGCGGCCCCGACGAACTCCCACAGCGCGGCGAGCGCCTCGTGGACCAGGCAGCCGTCGAGCTTCGCCACGACGAGGTCGAGCGTCGCCGCCCAGCGTCCCGCGAGCCCGGCGTCGGCCGCCGACCGTGGCGCGGGCCGCTCGCCGCCGAGGTAGCGGCCGGCCATCGAGACCGTCCGGTTGACGAGGTTCCCGAAGTCGTTCGCGAGGTCGGCGTTGTAGCGGCGCACGAAGCCGTCCCAGCTGACGTCGCTGTCGCGGTCGAAGGCGGCCTCGCGGAGGGCGACGTAGCGGGCGCCGTCGGCGCCGAACGCGGCGACGAAGTCGAGCGGGTCGAGGAAGTTGCCGCGGCTCTTGCTCATCCGCTCGCCCTGGGCGAGGAGCCAGCCGTGGACCCAGACGCGGCGCGGCGCCTCGAGACCCGCCGCTCCAGAGCATCGCCGGCCAGAAGATCGTGTGGAAGCGGGCGATGTCCTTGCCGATGACGTGCAGGTCGGCCGGCCACCAGCGGGCGAACAGCTCCGGGTCGTCGGGGAAGCCGGCGCCGGTGATGTAGTTGATGAGCGCGTCGTACCAGACGTAGATCGTGCCGGCGTCCGGGTCCCAGGTCCCGTCGGGCCGCTGCGCGTCCGACCCGTCGGGGAGCACCGGGAACGGGATCCCCCACCCGGCCCCGGCCCGGCTGATCGAGAAGTCCTCGAGGCCTCCGCGGATGAAGCCGAGCATCTCGTTGCGCCGGTAGTCGGGCTGGACGAAGTCGGGGTGCTCCTCGTACCAGCGCTCGAGGCGCTCCTGGTAGGCCGAGAGGCGGAAGAACCAGTTCTGCTCCGTGAGCCACTGGAGCGGGACCTCGGGATGGTTCGGGCAGATCGTCCCGGCGGCGGTCTCGACGACGTCGGTGGCGTTGCGGAAGCCCTCGTTCGGGCAGTACCAGCCCTCGTACGTGCCGACGTAGATGTCGCCGGTCGCGTGCGCCCGGCGGACCATCTCCTGGGCGGATCGGGCGTGGTCGGGGTCGGTCGTCCGGATGAAGCGGTCGGGCGAGATGAGGAGGGCGTCCTCGGCGGCCCGGAACTTCGCGACCTGCTCGTCGACGAACGCCTTCGGCGTCACGCCCTCCTCGGCGGCGCGCTCGGCGATGTTGACGCTGTGCTCGTCGGTGCCGGTCAGGAACCGTGTCGGGACGCCCCGCATCCGCTGCCAGCGGGCGAGCGCGTCGGCCGCGATGACCTCGTGGAGGGTGTGGAGGCCGGGCTTGTTGTTGGCGTAGGCGATCGCGGTCGTGACGTAGTAGCGCTCGGGGGCGGACTCGGGGCGGTCGGGCATGGCCGCGCGATGGTAGCAGGGGCGCACCGCGGGGCGGAGGCGCGCGGGCGGATCGCAGAACCGGTCGTTCGGACCATGGTGGCAAACCGCACCGGAGACCATCACTTGATGCCGAACGGCACTGCCGTGGCGATGGGGTCGACGCGAGCATGACCCACGTGTCGGACGCCACACAGGCAACGCGTCGGAAGAGGTACGCGGGGCTCCGGCCCGATGGCTTGGCGCGGGTGCCGCAAGGGATCGGCCCACGGCTGGTCTTCGCGCTCTCCATCACGGCGCTCCTCGGCTTCGCCCATGCCCAGCCGGCAGGGGCCGGGGACGCCCAGACCTTCTTCCTCGTCGAGTACGCCAGCTACACCGCCCCTGAGCTGTACACGCCGCCGACCTACCGGATCGAGGCGCGGCTCCATAGAGCGGACGGACCCTCGGACCGTGGCTCGCTCGCGGTCGGCGTCGTGTGGGATGACGGCACGTTCAGCCCGCTCTCGCTGGCGCTGCATGCACCGGAGGGAGAGGACGTCGTCGTCGGACAGGTGTACACGGGGCTTCCCCTCGTCGACGACCCCGCCGCGCCGCCGAACGCCGCCGCGGGGAGTTGCGAAGGCATGGCCATCACGATCGAGGCCATGGCGACGGGCGAGGACGGATCGGTCACCTCGCTGGCCATCCATGCCGCCTGCCCATCGATCGGTCGGTCCTACCAGGTGCGGATCGCGTCCGACCTCCCGTACGCCTCGTACCGGACCGATGGGGCGCAGTTCGGTGACCCCTATCCGGGGGATTCCGTTACGCGACAGATCACCATCGAGTCCGCGGGCAGCGGCCCGCTCGTCCTGTCCGATCTCGCCGTGGCCGACGAGGCCTGGGACGGTCGGCCGGCGCACGCACCATCGCTGGAGTTCTCGATCGTCGACGAGACCTGCACGACCGCCCCGGTCGCGGCCGGAGACTCCTGCACGATCGACCTCCAGTACTCGCCGCTGACGGTCGACACGTGGCACTCGGCGACGGTGAGCGCCCGGACCAACACCGCATCCGGCAGCTACCGGACCTGGGCCGGTGGTCGAGCGCGGGACCCCATCGTCACCCCCGACGGCCACGACTTCGGCGAGCAGATGGAGTCCGTGCCATCCACCCCGCACCGCTTCGAGTTCGCCGTGGTGGGCGGCGGCCCGCGGACGTTCGGACCCATCGAGATCACCGGATCGGGCGCTGCCGACTTCGAGATCACGGACGACACGTGCTCGCCCGCCCCCGTTTTCGCGGGGACGTCCTGTGCGATCGAGGTGGCGTTCACCCCGAAGGAGCCGAGCGCGAGCCGGGCGGAGCTGCTCGTCCACGGCGATGCGGTCGTCGAGTGGCGGTCGGCGCAGATGACAGGGACGGGTGTCCCCCCGATCAGCCTGCCGTCGAAGCTGGAGTTCGGGTACCAGGCGCCCGGCGGCCGGTACGTGCGGAGCGTGACGCTCACCTCGCTCGCCTCGGGGCCGATTCGACTCGCGCCGTTCACACGGTCCGAGTGGTGGGCGTACCGCAACCCATCGGCCCTGAACCTCGAGAGCGAGACCTGCACGCAGGCGCCGCTGCCGCCGCACGGTACGTGCACGCTGACATTCGTGTTCACGCCCGACGCCGTCGCTCCTCCGGGCACCTGGTCAGAGACGTCATTCGCGGCGAACGGTGATGGCTGGTACACGCAGGAGCGGGTCTTCGTGACCGGGATCGCGCGCGAGCCAGACCCTGGCTCCGGGGAGGGCTCCCCGCCCGTGATCCAGGTCACGGCGTTCGATCCGTTGGTGACCGAAGGCGACCGCGTCGTCGTCCAGGGCACGTACGCGGATCCGCGAGGCCTCGCCGTCACGATGGCGGCCTCCACGGGCGGCATCATCAACCAGGGTGGGCAAGCGTGGGCCACCGGCCCGACCGGGACGTGGCAGTGGAACGCGGACATCGGCGACGGCCCCGGCGTCCTCGACGTCACGCTGACGGCCTCGAACGCCGACGCGACGTCGCCACCGACGCAGTTGCACTTCGTCATCGCGAACGCGATCCCGACAGGGTCCGTGGAGGGCCCGGGCCTCGTCCCCGCGAGCGGAGTGCACCGTACCTACCGGGCATGGGTCACCGATGCCGGCCGTGATCTCGTCGCCATCACCCCCACGTGCGGAACTGGCGCCGTCGTCAGCTACACCGGGGGGCAGGTGCTCGTCTGCGCGTTCTCGGCCGAGACCTCGACCAGGGTCGGGCTGACAGCGATCGACAAGGATGGGGCGCGGACCGATCTCCTCATCCCGGTCGTGGCCACCGGGCAGGTCCGCACGCACGCCGATGCCGACCTGTCGATCGACGCGGCCGAATCCGGCTCGACGGGCGGGGCTGTCGCCCTGGTCGACCTCGATGGCGACGGCGTCCGGGAGATTGTCACCCAACGTCGTCCAACCACAGGCCCGAGCACCGTCGCGGTGTTCCTCGACACGCCCGGACCGGGGACGTCGGTCGGCGCTCTCGCCACGCCGCCGCAGGCTTCACGATCCAGGGTCCGGCTGACACGCTGGACTTCGGCACGGTCCTGGGCTCGGCCGGTGACGTGAACGGCGACGGCATCGAGGATCTGCTCGTAGCTGCCCCGGACGCGGAGCCTCGGGGGCAGATCCGGGCCGGCAGCGTCTTCGTGATCTACGGCGGCGGCCCGGTTGCGAACCTTCGCCTCGACGGCCTCGACCCGGCGGTCGGGTTCCGGATCGATGGCCACCGCGTCGGCTACTCGCTCGGCTCGTCCGTGGCCGGCGGCGGGGACGTGAACGGTGACGGCTTCGGCGACATCGTGCTTGGCTCCACGAACTTCACGAGTGGAGCCGCCTACGTCATCTTCGGGGGTCGGTCGCTCTCAGCGATCGACCTTGCCGAGCCTCCGGAGGGCCGATGGGCCGAGCTCACGATGGAGGGCGACGGCCACACGCTGTTCGGCTCGGGGCTCGCGGTGGGCGACGTCGACGGCGACGGCCTCGCCGACGTGATCACCGGTGGCGGCCTCTACGACAGGGTCACCTTCGTCACCTGGGGATCGCGCACGTTCGTGAGCCGCACGCTGGGGGCAACCAGCGGCTCGAGCTGGACGCGCCTCACAGCAGGCCGGCCCTCGACCATGCGGCTGGAGAGCACGGGGCTTGGGTACCGGCTCGCCGTGGCCGACGTCGACGGCGACGGCGTCCGCGACATCGTCGCCGGGTATTGGGGCACGGATTCAACACTCGCCACCGTCTTCTACGGGAGCCCGACCCGCGCGCTCGCTCGACAGGGGCATGTCGTCGCCCTTCTGAACTCCTGCGCCCCGAATATCGCTGCCGCGGGCGACATGGACGGCGACGGGCGCGCGGACATCGCGGTCCGCAGCGTGGACGATCGGACCGGGTTCACGACGGTGGTCGGCGGAGGTCAGGCCGCAGGGACCGTCCGGGTCGATTCGACGGACCGCTCCTGGCTCCGGATCGACGACTCGGTCCCAGATCACCGCAACGTTCCTGCCGTCGCCCTGGGTGATGTGACCGGCGACGGCCTCGCCGACCTCGTCCTTGGCGACGGGCGGTCGATCGACATCTTCCTCGGGGCGAGGGATCGCCTTGCTCCGACCGTCGGCACCCCCGCCGTCGCGTTGGCCACCCGCGGCATGAGCCGGACCAGCGTTCCGGTTCGCATCTCCTGGACCGCCATCGATCGAGGCTCGGGTGTGCGCGACTTCAGGCTGTCGGCGAGCCGCGACGACGCGGCGAGGCGCACCATCGCGTTGACCCCCGCGCGCGCCAGCGGCGGAACGGCGGTCCCTCGGCACAGCTATCAGTGGTTCGTCCGCGCTCGAGACTGGGCCGGGAACCGCTCGTCGACCGTCGGATCGGTCCGCGTACGGGCCGTCATCGTGTCGGAGACGTCGACGTCGATCCGCTGGACCGGCCACTGGAGTCGGCGAACGAGCACCCGGTTCCTGGACGGGCACACTCGCCTCGCGACGACCACGGGCGCATCGGCCAGCTTCACCTTCACGGGCAGGTCCGTGGCCTGGGTCGCCACCCGCGGATCCGCCTACGGCGCGGCGAACATCTACGTCGACGGCGTCAAGGCTGGCACGGTGAGCCTCCACGGGAGCTCCGCGAACCGCCGGATCGTCTTCGCTCGCTCCTGGCAGAGGGCCGGCACACACACGATCCGCATTGTGGTCGCGGGGACACGCGGCCACCCCCGTGTCGATGTCGACGGCTTCGTCGTCCTCCGGTAGCCGTCACCCCGCGGCGTACTTCCGGTCTCACCCTCGACCCGGACTCCGGCCGATCGGCGCGCGCTCAGTGCCGGAAGTGGCGGACCCCGGTGAGGAGCATCGCCGCGCCGGCAGCGTCGGCGACGGCGATCGCGTCGGCGTCGCGGATGGACCCGCCCGGCTGGGCGAACGCGGTGACGCCGGCCGCCAGGCAGACCTCGACCGCGTCGGGGAACGGGTAGAACGCGTCCGAGGCGCACGCCGCGCCGACGAGCCGTTCCGCGCCGAGCAGGGCCGTTGCCTTGGCGACCGCCTGGCGGGCGGCGTCGACCCGGCTGGTCTGGCCCGAGCCGATCCCGACGAGCATCCCGTCGCGGACGAGGACGATCGCGTTCGACGTGACGCCGCGGACGAGGCGCCAGGCGAGGTCGAGGTCGCGACGCTCGGCGTCGGTGGGGGCCCGTTTCGTCGCCACGGTCCAGGCGGCCGGGTCGTCGGGGGCCGTGTCGGGCGCGGTGACGAGGACGGCACCCCCGGCGCTGCGGAGCGAGCCGGTCGGGCCCGGCGGGGGCAGCGCGACCGAGCCGTCGAGGGCAGGGTCCACGACGAGCCGGAGGTTCGGCTTCGCCGCCAGCACCTCGAGGGCGGCCGGCTCGAAGGCCGGCGCGACGACGACCTCGAGGAAGATCGACGCGAGGCGCTCGGCGACCGCGCGGTCGACCGGTCGGGTCAGCGCGACGACCCCGCCGAACGCCGAGACGGGGTCCGCGGCGAGCGCGTCGTCCCAGGCCGCGGCGAGCGACTCGCGCTCCGCGGCGCCGCACGGGTTCGTGTGCTTGACGATGACGCAGGCCGGGCCGCGAAGCAGCCGACCGATCCCCGCCGCGGCCGAGCCGTCGAGGACGTTGTTGTAGCTGAGCGCCTTGCCCTGGAGCGGCGGCGCCCCGGTGGCGAAGGGTCCGTCGGCGACCGTCGCGCCGGGGCGCCGGTAGCGGGCCGCCGGCTGGTGCGGGTTCTCGCCGTAGCGGAGCGTCTCGACCTTCTCGAGGGCGACGGTGAGCCGGGCCGGGTACGGGTCGTCCGCGCCGGGCAGCCCGGGGTCGGCGGGGAGCGCCACGCCCTCGGCCGCCATCCGCTCCGGGAGCACCTCGGCGATCCGGGCGTCGTACGCGGCCGTGTGCCGGAATGCCTCGACGGCGAGGGTGGCGCGGAGGCCGGGCGGCACGCTCCCCTCTCCGTCCAGCGCGGCGAGGATCGCGTCGTAGCGGGCGGGGTCGGTGACGATCGCGACGCTCGCGTGGTTCTTGGCGGCGGCGCGGACCATCGACGGTCCGCCGATGTCGATCTCCTCGACGAGGCCGTCGAGATCGAGGTCGCCGCGCACGCGCGCTCTGCCGCGGCGGCGAACGGGTAGAGGTTGACGACGACGAGCTCGAACGGCTCGATCCCAGCCGCGGCGAGCTGCTCGCGATGCGATGCCAGGCGCCGGTCGGCGAGGAGGCCGCCGTGGACCCGGGGGTGGAGCGTCTTGACCCGCCCGTCGAGCATCTCCGGGAAGCCGGTGACGGCCGCCACGTCGGTGACCGGCAGGCCGGCGTCGCGGATGGCGCGCGCGGTCCCGCCGGTGGAGACGAGCTCGAAGCCGCGCGCGACGAGTCCGGCCGCGAAGGGTGCCAGGCCGGCCTTGTCGGAGACCGACAGGAGCGCGCGGCGCGGGACCGGCGTCGCCTCGGCAGCCGCGGGCGGCGTCGATCGTCACCCGCCGCCCGTCGACCGCGAGCGCGCCGGCGAGGAGGAGGCCGACCGCCCGCGGCAGGAGGCGGTGCTCGACCGCGTGGAGGCGCGGGAGCAGCGTCTCCTCGGTCGTCGCCCGCGAGGACCGGGACCGCCTCCGCGAGGACGATCGGCCCGCCGTCGAGCGTGTCGTCGACGAGGTGGACCGTCACGCCGGTGACGGCCGCCCCCGCGCGCGAGCGCGTCGCGGACGGCGTGGGCGCCCGGGAACGACGGGCAGGAGCGACGGATGGACGTTGAGGATGCGGCCCGCGAAGGCGTCGAGGAGGATCGGCCCGACGAGCCGCATGTACCCGGCGAGGACGACGGCGTCCACCGCCAGCGCCTTCAGGGTCTCCGTGAGGTTCCAGTCGGCCAGGGCGCGGGTGTCGAGGCTCCGCGCGCCGAGGCCCTCGATCAGCGCCGTGTCGAGCCCGGCCTCGGTCGCCCAGTCGAGCGCGGCGCAGGGGCGGTCGGCGAAGACGAGGACGATCGCCGCGTCGAGCGCGCCGCGCTCGATCCGGGCGTGGAGCGCCCGCAGGTTGCTGCCGCTCCCGGAGACCCCGACCGCGATCCGCCCGCCCATCAGCCCACCTCCACGTAGCGCTGCCCGCCGGTTGTCGCGACCGGGACGACCTCCCCGATCGCGATCGCCTCGATCCCCTGCCCGGCCGCGGCCGCGAGGGCCGCCTCGACGGCGGCCGGCGGCACGGCGAGCACCATCCCGATCCCGCCGTTGAACGTCGCCCGCAGCTCCGCGTCGTCGAGCCCGCCGAGCGCGCCGAGGAGCCGCATGACCGAGGGCATCGCCCAGCGCCCCGGGTCGACCCGTGCCGCCAGGCCGTCGGGAACGATCCGCGGGACGTTCCCCGGCAGGCCGCCGCCGGTGACGTGGGCGATCCCGTGCAGGTCGCGGCCGTCCCCCGTCGAGCGCACCGCCGCCCGGATCGCGAGGAGCGCCCGGGCGTAGATCCGCGTCGGCTCGAGCAGGACGTCGGCGAGCGGCCGGTCCGCGAGCGGCGGCTCCGGGGCCACGCCCGGCGCGCGGCCCCGGAGCACGTCCGCGAACCGCGCCTCGAGGTCGAGCCCGGCCTCGTCCACGATCCGGCGCACGAGCGAGAAGCCGTTGCTGTGGAGGCCCGACGACGGCAGCCCGACGAGCGCGTCGCCCGCCACGACCGCGCTGCCCATCGAGGAGGTCGTCCCGCTCGACGACGCCGACGCAGGTGGCCGCAAGGTCGAGGTCGTCGGCGCCCATGACGCCGGGGTGCTCGGCGGTCTCGCCGCCGACGAGCGCGCAGCCCGCCTGCCGGCAGCCGGCCGCGACGCCCTCGACGATGCGCGGCGACCTCGTCGGGCACGAGCCGTCCGACGGCGACGTAGTCGAGGAGGAAGAGCGGCTCGGCGCCGGCGCAGACGACGTCGTCGGCGCACATCGCGACGAGGTCGATCCCGATCGTGTCGAGACGGCCCGCGCGCCGCCGCGAGGGCGGTCTTCGTGCCGACCCCGTCGGTCGAGGCGACGAGGACCGGGTCGCAGATAGCCGGCCGGGATCTCGATCGCGCCGGCGAAGCCGCCGAGCCCGCCGACGACCTCCGGCCGGCGCGTCGAGGCGACCGCCGTCGCGCATGAGCGCGACCGCCCGCTCGCCGGCCTCGACGTCGACGCCGGCAGCGCGGTACGCCTTCCGGGGGGCGGCGCCCTTCGCGCCCGCCGACTCAGCCACGGGTTCCCGCCGCCTCCTCGAGGATGAACTTGCGACTGGCCGCGTCGTACGGGACGGGCTCCGGGTAGTGCCCGTCGAAGCAGGCGAAGCAGAACCGCTCGTACGGGAGGTCGAGCGCCGCGAGCAGCCCCCCGATCGAGAGATAGCCGAGCGAGTCGGCGCCGATGAAGTCGCGGATCTCGTCCTGCGAGCTGGTCGCGGCGATCAGCTCGGTCTCGATCTGCGTGTCGATCCCGTAGAAGCAGGGGTGGTAGATCGGCGGGGCGCTGATCCGGACGTGGACCTCGGCGGCCCCCGCCCTGCGGAGCAGCCCGACGATCGAGCGCGTCGTCGTCCCGCGGACGATCGAGTCGTCGACGACCACGAGCCGCCGGCCGCGGACGACCTCGCGGAGCGGGTTGAGCTTGACGGTCACGCCCCGGTGGCGCATCGCCTGGGAGGGCTGGATGAACGTGCGCCCGGCGTACCGGTTGCGGTACATCCCCTCGCGGTACGGGATCCCCGACGCCTCGGCGTACCCGGCTGCGGCCGGGCCGCCCGTGTCGGGCACGGGCATCACGAGGTCGGCGGCGACGGCGTGCTCGCCGGCGAGCTCCATCCCCATCCGGCGTCGGGCCTCGTAGAGGTTGCGCCCTTCCATGTACGAGTCCGGGCGGGCGAAGTAGATGAGCTCGAAGACGCAGAGCGCCGGCGTCGCGGCCGCGAAGCGGACCGAGCGCGGCGGGACCCCCGGCTCGAGGACGACGAGCTCGCCCGGCTCGACGTCGCGGACGTAGTCGGCGCCGACGACGTCGAGGCCGGCTGTCTCGGACGAGAGGACCCAGCCGGCGGCCGCGTCGGCGTCGTCCCACAGGCCGGGGGCGTCGGGCGCGGCCGGCAGGCGGCCGAGGACGAGCGGCCGGAAGCCGTGCGGGTCGCGAACCCCGATGACCCGCCGCTCGTCGAGGACGACGAGGCTGTACGCGCCGCGAACCCGGGGCAGGACCCGGAGGAGCGCCTCGACGGTGTCCGCCGCCGGCTCGTCGGCGAGGAGCGCGGTGAGGAGCTCGGTGTCGGTGCTCGCCGGGAGGCGGCTCCGCCCGCCCGCGAGCCCGGCGAGGAGCTCGCGCGTGTTCACGAGGTTGCCGTTGTGGCCGACCGCGAGCGCCCGCCGCGGTCCCAGGCGGAGCGTCGGCTGGGCGTTCTCCCAGACGGTCGAGCCGGTCGTCGAATAGCGGCAGTGGGCGATCGCGAGCTGGCCGCGGAGGCTGGGCAGGCGCCGCTCGTCGAGGACCTGGGCGATGAGGCCGAGGTCCTTGTAGAGCATCAGCTGCTCGCCGTCGCTGACGCGGCGATCCCGGCCGACTCCTGGCCGCGGTGCTGGAGCGCGAACAGGCCGAGCGCGGCGACCCGCGCCGCGTCCCCGCCCGGCACGACCGCCCCGAAGACCCCGCACATCAGGCCGGGCCCTCCACGCCGAGCGCCCGCGGCAGCCCGTGCTCCCAGGCGTGGCGAAGGTCGCCGAGGTCGAGCTCGATCGCGTCGGCGACGCCCGCGCCGCGCTCCTCGGCGGCCCCCGTCGCTCCCTCTCCCGCGAGCTCGACGACGAAGCCGTCGCCGCCGGTGGTCCCGAGCTCGACGAGCAGCACGCCGTGCTCGGCCGCGAGCGCCCGGAGCGCCGGCACCGCGCCCGGCCGGGCCGCGACGACCGCTCGCGAGGGGCTCTCGCCGAAGAGGGCCACGGCCGGCGAGCCGGCCACCGGGACGCGGAAGCGGCCGCCCCGGCCGCCCCAGATCGCCATCTCCGCCAGGGCGACGGCCAGCCCGCCCCGCGAAACGTCCTGGGCCGCCGCCACGAGCCCCGCGCCGACCGCGGCCCGGAGGAACGCCTGGAGGGCGACCTCGCGGGCGAGGTCGAGCGCGGGGGGGTCATCGTCCGCCGCCGCCGGCGAGCGCGGCGTAGGCGGAGCCGCCGAGGCCCGGCCCGCCCGATCCCGCGAGGAGGACGGCATCGCCGTCGGCCGGGAAGGCCGGGCCCACGAGCTGCTCGACGTCGTCGAGCGAGGCCGACGACGCCGATCTCGGGCGTCGGGGCGATCGCGCTCCCCGGCGCCTCGTTGTAGAGCGAGACGTTGCCGCCGGTGACCGGGATCCCGAGCGCCCGGCAGGCGTCGCCGAGACCGCGGACGGCCTCCTTCAGCTGCCAGAACGCCTCCGGCCGGGTCGGGTCGCCGAAGTTGAGGCAGTTCGTCACGCCGAGCGGCCGGGCGCCGGTGACGCTCACGTTGCGCGTCGCCTCGGCGACCGACAGCGCGGCCCCGAGGTACGGGTCGAGCGCGGCGACGGCCTGGTCGCAGTCGGTCGTCGCGACGAGGGCGCGCCGCGTCCCCTTGACCCGGAGGACGGCCGCGCCGCGCCCGGGGCCCGCGACGGTGTTCGTCTGGACGTGGTGGTCGTACTGCTCGTAGAGCCATCGGCGCGACGCGAGGTTCGGGCTCCCGAGGAGGCCGACGAGGACCGCCCCCGGGTCCATGCCCCGCTCCGGGAGCCGCTCGACGGGCGCGTCCGGGATGCCCGGCGCGGGGGCCGGCCGGCGGCGTGCCGGCGGCGCGCGCGATCCGCTGCGAGGACGATCGCCTCGCGACGTCAGCGCGCGGGCCGGGATCGCGGGCCAGCTCGCGCGACGCCGGGAGCGGCAGCCCGCCGGCGTCGAGGCCGCCCTCGACGACCGTGATGTCGCCGTCGGCGGTGACCCGCCCGATGACCGCGCAGGGCAGGCCCCAGCGGGCGCAGACGTCCTGGATCCGCCGCGAGGCGGTCGGGCCGGACGATCGCGACCATCCGCTCCTGGCGACTCGCTGATCATCACCTCGAAGGGCTCCATGCCGGGCTCGCGGCGCGGGATCGCGTCGAGGTCGACGACGATCCCCGTCCCGGCCCGGTCGGCCGTCTCGCAGACGCCGCAGGTGATGCCGGCGGCGCCGAGGTCCTGGAGCCCCTCGACGAGGCCGGCGCTCGATGAGCTCGAGGGTCGCCTCGATGAGGAGCTTCTCGGCGAACGGGTCGCCGACCTGGACGGCGGGCCGCTTCGAGGGATCCTGGTCGCCGAAGGTCGCGCTGGCGAGGACCGACGCGCCGCCGATCCCGTCGCGTCCGGTCGTCGCTGCCGTAGAGGACGACGAGGTTCCCGGGTCCCGGCGCCGCGGCCCGCATGATCGCGTCCTCGCGGACGATCCCGATCGCCATGACGTTGACGAGCGGGTTGCCCTGGTACGAGGGGTCGAAGACGAGCTCGCCGCCGACGGTCGGGACGCCGACGCAGTTGCCGTAGCCGCCGACCCCGCGGACGACGCCGTCGACGAGGTGGCGCGTCCGGGGGTCGGCCGGGTCGCCGAAGCGGAGCGCGTCGAGGACGGCGATCGGGCGGGCGCCCATCGCGAAGATGTCGCGGAGGATCCCGCCGACCCCGGTCGCGGCGCCCTGGTACGGCTCGACCGCGGACGGGTGGTTGTGCGACTCGATCTTGAAGGCGACCGCCAGGCCCGTCCCCGATCCGATGGACGCCGGCGTTCTCGCCCGGGCCGGCGACGACGTCGGCGCCGGTCGTCGGCAGCGTCGCCAGCAGCGGCCGGCTGCTCTTGTACGAGCAGTGCTCGCTCCACATGACGCTGAACATCGCGAGCTCGAGGTCGTTCGGGGCGCGACCGAGCTTCGACTCGATGGCCTCGAGCTCCTCGTCGGTGAGGCCGAGCGCGCCGGTGGAGCGGAAGGGCGGGGACGCTCACGGGGCGCTCGCCTGCGACGGCGCGACCGGCCGGCTCACGCGGCACCCCCGGCGGTGACGACGGCCGGCCCGCCTGCCGCGACTCGCTCCCCCGCCGCGGCGACGAGCGAGCGCAGGATCGCCAGGCCGTCGGCCGAGCCGAGGAGCGCCTCGGCGGCGCGCTCCGGGTGGGGCATCAGCCCGGCCACGTTCCCGGCCGCGTTCAGCACGCCGGCGATGCCGCGGAGCGAGCCGTTCGGGTTCGCCGGGTCGTCGGGGTCGAGGGCGGGCGTCCCGTCGGCCGCGGCGTAGCGGAAGAGGACGTGGCCGTCGCGCTCGAGGGCGTCGAGCGTCGCGTCGTCGGCGTAGTAGCAGCCCTCGCCGTGGGCGACCGGCAGGCGCAGGGGCCGGCGCTCCCCGACGAGCCTCGTGAACGGCGTGTCGAGCCGCTCGGCCGTGATCGCGACCTCGCGGCAGACGAAGCGCAGGCCCCGGTTGCGCAGCAGCGCGCCGGGGACGAGGCCGGCCTCGGCGAGGACCTGGAAGCCGTTGCAGATCCCGAGGACGAGCCCGCCGTCGGCGGCGAACCCGGCGACGGCCCGCATGACGGGGCTGAAGCGGGCGATGGCGCCGGCTCGCAGGTAGTCGCCGTAGGCGAAGCCGCCCGGCAGGACGACGGCGGCGACCCCGCCGAGGTCGGCGGTTTCGTGCCACAGCTCGACCGGCTCGGCGCCGGCGAGGCGCAGGCCCCAGGCGGTATCCCGGTCGCAGTTCGAGCCGGGGAAGACGACCACGCCGACCCGGACGCTCACCGGCTCGACGGCTCCGCCGTGGGCTCGCTCGCGGCCGAGGACGCACCGCCGAGGAGCTCGACGTCGTGCTGCTCGATGAGCGGGTTGGTCAGGAGCTCGGCGGCGAGGCGGTCGACGACGGCCCGGGCGGCCGCGACGTCCGGCGCCTCGACGGTGAGCTCGACCCGGCGACCGACGCGCACATGGCCGACGCCGCTCACCCCGAGGTGCGGCAGGCTCTGTTCGACGGCCCGGCCCTGCGGGTCGAGGATGCCCTCCTTGGGCGTGACGTTGACGGCGAAGCGGAAGCTGGCGGCCGGACCCGCACCGGGCGTGCCGGCGGGCGTGCTCATGGGCGTGCTCATGGGCCGACGACGTCCTCCTCGAGGTAGCGGGCGAACGAGGCCCCCGTGATCCGCTCGAAGGCCTCCACGTAGCGGGCCCGCGTCCCGGCCACGATCTCCGGCGGCAGCTCGGGGCCCGGCGCGTTCTTGTCCCAGGGCTGGGCCTCGAGCCAGTCGCGGACGTACTGCTTGTCGAAGCTGGCCTGGGGCCGCCCCGGCTCGTAGGCCGCCGCCTCCCAGAAGCGGCTCGAGTCGGGCGTGAGCACCTCGTCGATGAGGAGCAGCTCGCCGCTCGCCGGATCGACCCCGAACTCGAACTTCGTGTCGGCGAGGATGATGCCGGCCCGCTCGCAGGCGTCCGCCCCGTGCCGGTACAGAGCCAGCGACGCCTCGCGGACCCGGACGGCGAGCTCGTGCCCGACGAGCGGGATGACGCGGGCGAACGGGATGTTCTCGTCGTGGGCGCCGGCGGGCGCCTTCCAGGCCGGCGTGAAGATCGGCTCGGGCAGGCGCTCGCTCTCGCGGAGGCCCGGCGGGAGCTCGATGCCGCAGACCCCGCCCGTCGCCCGGTACTCCTTCCAGCCGGAGCCGGCGAGGTAGCCCCGCACGACGCACTCCACGGGCAGGACCTCGGTCCGGCGCGCGATCGTCATCCGGCCGCGCAGCTCGGCAGCGACCGCGGCGTCGGCGACGAGGTCGGCGGGAAGCGCGGCCGGCTCGGTGGCGAGCAGGTGGTTGGCGACGATGCCGGCGGTCGCGGCGAACCAGAACCGCGACAGGCCGGTGAGGACGCGCCCCTTGTCGGGGATCGGCGTGGGGAGGACGACGTCGAACGCGCTGAGGCGGTCGGTCGCGACGAGGAGGAGCCGCGCGTCGTCGAGCCGGTAGAGGTCGCGGACCTTCCCGGAACGCAGGAAGAGCCCCTCAGCGTGGAGCATCGGCGGCCTCCCCGCCGGCGCCGGCCGGCGGCGCCGGCTCCTGCCCGTCGCCCGCCCGGGTCCGCAGCCCCTCCTCGATCGCGCCGAGGCGCCCGATGACCTCCGGGACGTGGCGGAGGAACGTCGCGTCGTCGAAGCAGGCGTCGAGGCGGGCGAGCGTGAGCCGCCCGGCGACGTCAGGGTCGGTGGCCAGCAGGCCCTGGAGCTGGAGGCGCTCGTCGGCCGCGCGGAGCGCGTTGCGCTGGACGATCGCGTACGCGTCCTCGCGCGCGAGGCCGCCGTCCTCGACGAGCGCCAGCAGGACCCGGCTGCTGGCGTGGAGGCCGAGCCCCCGCTCGATGTTCTCCCGCATCCGGTCGGCCCGCACCACGAGCCCCTCGATCAGCGCGGTCATCCTGGCCAGCATGTAGTCGAGCAGGATCGTGGCGTCGGGGAGGAGGACACGCTCGGCGGACGAGTGGCTGATGTCCCGCTCGTGCCACAGCGGCTGGTTCTCGAGCGCCGCCCCGGCGTACCCGCGGAGGAGGCGGGCGAGGCCGGCGATCCGCTCGGCGACGATCGGGTTGCGCTTGTGGGGCATCGCCGAGCTGCCCTTCTGGCCGGCCCGGAACGGCTCCATGAGCTCGCCGATCTCGGTGTGCTGGAGGTTGCGGACCTCGGTCGCGAAGCGCTCGAGCGAGCCGCCGGTGATCGCGACCGCGGCGAGCACGGCGGCATGGCGGTCGCGCTGCACGATCTGCGTGCTCACCGGGTCCACGGTGAGACCGAGCTCGGCCAGCACCTCGGCCTCGAGGTCGGGGGGCAGGTGGCTGTACGTCCCGACCGGCCCGGAGATCTTCCCGGCGGATGCGTCGTCGAAGGCGCGCTCGAGGCGGACCCGGTCGCGGTCGAGCTCGAAGGCCCAGCCGGCGAGCTTGTGGCCGAGCGTCGTGGGCTCCGCGTGCACGGAGTGGGTCCTGCCCATCATCACGGTCGCGGCCTCGGCCCGGGCGCGGGCGACGAGCGCAGCGAGGAGCGCGTCGACGCCGCGGAGCAGGAGGTCGCCGACGGCCCGCAGCTGCAGGGCGAGGCCGGTGTCGACGACGTCGCTGCTGGTGAGGCCGAGGTGGAGGAACCGGCCCTCCGGACCGACGGCCTCGGCCACCTGGCTCACGAAGGCGATGACGTCGTGATCCGTGACCCGCTCGATCTCGGCGATCCGGGCGACGTCGACCCGCGCACGTTGCTCGATCGCGGCGAGGGCGTCGCCGGGGACGAGGCCGCGACGGGCCTGGGCCCGGGCGACCGCGATCTCGACCCGCAGCATCGCCGCGAAGCGCGCCTCGTCGGACCACGCCGCGCCCATCTCGAGGCGGGTGTAGCGGCGGATCACGGGCGGAGCCCCCCGACGGGCACGGCCGACGCGGCGGCCTCCGCCGCCCCGATGTCGCGGCGGCGGCGAGCGCCCGCGAACGAGATCGCGTCCGCCGCCCGCTCGGCCACCCCTCGCGCCGCCGACAGGTCCGGGCCGCGGCCCACGACCGCGAGGATCCTCCCGCCGTCGGTCTGCCAGCTCCCGTCGGGGGCCAGCCGCGTCGCGGCGTGGAAGACGAGGGCACCGGCGGCCTCGGCGTCGTCGAGACCGGCGATCGGGTCGCCGGCCGACCCCGCCGCGGGGTAGTCGCGACTCGCCAGCACGATCGCGACCGCGGCGTCCGGCCCGGTCGGGACGAGGCTGCCCTCGACGCCGAGCGCGTCCGCGGCCTCGCGCAGGCGGCCCGTCGCCGCGGCCATGAGCAGCGCGCCGAGGGGCGCGGCGAGGCGCGGCAGGATCGCCTGCGTCTCGGGATCGCCGAACCGGGCGTTGAACTCGAGCAGGACCGGCCCGCGGTCGGCCGTCAGGATGAGGCCGGCATAGAGCGCTCCCCGGAACGGCGTCCCGCGGCGGGCGAGCTCGGCGAGGGCCGGGCGGTGGAACCGGGCCACGACGTCGGCGACCAGGGCGTCCGGCACGTCCGCCACGGGCGAGTACGCCCCCATCCCGCCGGTGTTCGGGCCGGCATCGCCGTCGCCGAGCCGCTTGTGGTCGCGGGCGGCCGGCAGCGCGAGCGCGTCGCGGCCGTCGCACAGGGCGATGACGCTCGCCTCACGGCCCCGGAGGCGCTCCTCGACGACGACGATGGGGCCGCCCGCCGGGTCGCCGCCGCCGGCGAAGATCGCCGCCAGCGCCGCCTCGGCCTCGGCGAGCGTGTCGCAGACCGCGACGCCCTTGCCGGCCGCGAGCCCGTCCGCCTTCACGACGACGCCGTCGCCCGCGGCCGCGAGCTCCGCGGCGAACGCCCGCGCGGGCTCGATCCCCGCGAAGGCGGCGGCGCGGGCCATCGGGATGCCCGCCGCGTCGGCGACGTCGTGGCAGAACGCCTTGCTGCTCTCGATCCGTGCTGCGGCCGCGGAGGGGCCGAAGACCGGGATCCCGGCGACGACGAGCGCGTCGGCGACGCCGGCCGCGAGGGGCGCCTCGGGCCCGACGACGACCAGGTCCGCCCGCGTCCGCGTGGCCGCGGCAACGACGGCGGCCGGATCGGTCGCGGAGGTGCTCGCCTCGAGCGCGACGCCACCGACGGTGGCGATCCCGGCGCTCCCGGGCAGGGCGACGAGCGCCTCGACGTCCGCCTCCCCGGCCAGGCACCAGGCGAGCGCGTGCTCCCGGCCGCCGCCGCCGACGAGGAGGAGGCGGCGCGGGGCCGGGACGGCGGTCATCCGGGACGACCCGCGTCGAGGGGCCGCTCGTGCAGGAGGACGGTCTGGGTGCGCTCGGGCCCGACGGAGACCAGCCGGATCGGGACGCCGGCGAGCGCCTCGAGCGCCTCGACGTAGGACCGGGCGTTCGCCGGGAGGTCGTCCGGCGTCCGTGCCCCGCGGATATCCTCGGTCCAGCCGGCGAACCGCTCGTAGATCGGCGTCGCCCGCCCGACCTCCTCGGCCGAGGCCGGCCAGCGCTCGATGCGCCGGCCGTCGATCTCGTAGGCGACGCAGACGAGGACCGGGTCGACGCCGGACAGGATGTCCAGCTTGTTGAGGACGATGCTGCTGACGCTGTTGACGTCGACCGCGTAGCGCAGCGGCACGGCGTCGAACCAGCCGACGCGGCGGCGCCGTCCCGTCGTCGTCCCGAACTCGTGGCCGCGGGTGGCGATTCCCTCCCCGACCGCGTCGTGGAGCTCCGTCGGGTACGGCCCCGAGCCGACGCGGGTCGTGTAGGCCTTCATGATCCCGACGACCTCGGAGACCTGGAGCGGGCCGATGCCCCCGCCCGTGCAGGCGCCCCCGGCAACCGGGTTCGAGGACGTCACGAACGGGTACGAGCCGTGGTCGAGGTCGAGCAACGTCCCCTGCGCCCCCTCGAGGAGGAGGTGGTCTCCGGCGCGCAGGGCGTCCTGGACGAGCGTCGTCGTGTCGGCGACGAGCGGCCGCAGGCGCTCGCCCCAGCCGAGCGCGGTCTCGAGGATCGCCTCGACGAGGAAGGGCTCCCCGGGGTCGCCGAGGTGAGCGAGCCGAGCGTTCGCGTCGGGGACCGTTCGCTCGAGCCGACGCCGGAGAGCCGCCGCGTCGAGGAGGTCCTCCATCCGGATGCCGACCCGCGAAGCCCGGTCCGCGTAGGCGGGCCCGATGCCGCGGTTCGTCGTCCCGATCCCGTCGCGCCCGAGCCGCGCCTCCGACGCGCGGTCCTCGGCAACGTGGTACGGGAGGATCACGTGGGCGGCGTGGGAGACGCGGACCCGCGAGGCGTCGACGCCGCGGGCGGCGAGCCCATCGAGCTCGCGGATGAGCGTCGCCGGGTTGACGACCACGCCGGGCCCGATCACGGGCGTGATGTGCGGGTAGAGGACGCCCGACGGGACGAGGTGGAGCTTGAACACCTCCCGGCCGAGGACGATCGTATGGCCGGCGTTGTCGCCGCCCTGGTAGCGGATCACCCAGCGGACCTGCTCGGCCAGGAAGTCGGTCGCCTTGCCCTTCCCCTCGTCCCCCCACTGGAGGCCGACGATCACGGTTGCCGGCATCGTCGCCCCCCGCTCGCCTCGGCCTCGGCCGCCGCCGGGCAAGAAGAAAGGCCCTCGGCGCGACGGCCGGGGACCTCCGGGATAGACGCCCCCCGCGTTCCGACGCCGCGACGGCGCCCGGGGACCGGGGGGTGGGCCGACCTGCTCACGTCGCGACCGGCGCTCGGACGTCGGACAACGGCTCGACTCCTGCGAGGCGGGACGCCGGGGCGCCCGCGGCGAGGGGGACCGGCGGAGTATAGCAGGGGGCTTGCGGGCGGCCGCGTCTGCGGAGAACGCCGAGGGGACCATCCGGTGATGGGTCCCGGTACCTTTCGGCGCCCCGGGCGGCGCATCTCCAGCCCGTAGGCTGGGGTCGTGACGCGGATCCTCGCCGTCCTCGGGCTGGCCGCCCCGGTTGCGATCGTCCTGCTCGCGGCCGTGGCGCTCGCCGGTGGGCCGTTCCCGAGCACCGCCCGGGACGCCGCCGCGGTCGTCGGCGGCCTGCTCGCCGGGATCGTGATCGCCGCGGCCATCGTCTCCCTCTGGCTCCGCGCCCGGGTCTACCCGACCGTCCGGGCGGTGGAGCGGATCGCGGCCGGCGACGCCGACGCGCCCATTCCAACGATCCGCGGCGGCCTCGGCGGCCGCCTCTCGCGCGCCGTCGGGACCGTCGCCCGGACGCTCGCCGAGACGCACGACGCGGCGACGATCGACCGCCTCACCGGCGTCCCGAACCGACCGGCCATCCTGGCCGCGCTGTTCGCGGAGGTCGAGCGGGCCGACCGCTACGACCGCTCGCTCGCCGTCGCGTTCGTCGACATCGACCTCTTCAAGAACGTGAACGACACGTACGGCCACGCCGCCGGCGACGCGGTCCTGCGCGGCGTGGCGAGCACACTGCGAGGCAACCTTCGGTCCGCGGACACCCTCGGCCGGTACGGCGGCGAGGAGTTCATGGTCGTCCTGCCGGAGACCGACGCGCCCGCCGCCGCCGCGCTCGCCGAGAAGCTGCGGCGGCTCGTCGTCGGGACCGCGCACCCCGTCGCCGGGCACGATCCAGTCGGCGTCACCGTCTCGATCGGCGTCGTGGCCGGATCCGGCCGCGCGCTCCGCGTCGACGACCTGGTCCGCCACGCCGACGCCGCGATGTACTCGGCGAAGGCGCTCGGCCGCAACCAGGTGTACGTCTTCGAGGAGCCCGACGAGGGCGCCCGGATCCCACGGGTGCCGATCTCGCCCGAGGGCCGCGCCCGGGCGGTCGAGGTGGGCGGTCTCGCCCGGGCGGCCGCCGAGCGGGCGCTCATCCAGACGCTGGCGCCCTACCCCACCCACCGCGGCCAGCCCTCGGCCCGGATCGCAACGCTGGCGATCATGCTCGGCAGGCGCCTCGGGCTCCCGGCGGCCGAGCTCGACCGGCTCCGCCTCGCCGCCCTGCTCCACGACGTCGGGAAGCTCGCCCTGCCCGACGAGATCCTCGAGAAGCCGTCGGCACTGACGTCCCACGAGTGGCAGTCGGTCGTCCAGCACCCCCGGATCGGCCAGGTGATCCTCGAGCAGGCGGCGGCGATCCGGGACGCCGTGCCGATCGTCCTCCACCATCACGAGCGGTTCGGCGGCCAGGGCTACCCGTTCGGCCTGCGCGGCGAGGAGATCCCGCTGGGGGCCCGGATCGTGGCCCTCGCCGATGCCTACGACGCGATGATCGAGGACCGCCCCTACAAGCGGGCGATCGGCCACGCCGCGGCGATCGACGAGCTGCGCCGCCATGCCGGGACCCAGTTCGACCCGGATCTCGTCGAAGCCTTCGTGGAGCTCTTCTCCGACGGCCTCCCGGAGCTCGATCCCGCGCTCGTTGCACTCGTCTCCCACGGTCCCATGCCCCTCCACCCGGTTGACGCCGACCCGGGGCGCCGGCGGGCCGCTCGCCGGTCGGCGGCGGGCTGACGTCGGCGGTGAGCGGCCCGTAAGCGCGCGGTAAGGCGCGGTTGCTAGCGTTCGACCCCGGCGAGCCCGCACCGGTCGTCCTCGCGGGCTCGCCGCCACCGCCGAGCCTGCCCGCCGCCCAACGTGAGCGGCCGTACCCGGCGCCGCCGGGCCGGCCAGGAGGGATCGGACCGTGAACAAGGTCCTCTTGACCGGGCGCCTGACCCGGGACCCGGAGATGCGCGCGCTCGCCTCCGGCAAGCACGTCACCTCGTTCGCCGTGGCCACGAACGAGTACGTCGGCAACGGCCGGGAGAAGGCCGAGTACCACGCGGTGATCGCGTGGGACCGCCTCGCCGACATCTCGGCCCAGTACCTCGGCAAGGGCTCGATGGTGGCCGTCGAGGGGCGCCTCCAGACGCGCCAGTGGGACGACGAGGCA
The DNA here is from genome assembly GCA_963736545.1 of uncultured Chloroflexia bacterium. Lineage (GTDB taxonomy): Bacteria > Chloroflexota > Limnocylindria > Limnocylindrales > CSP1-4 > CTSoil-043. The sequence goes on along the minus strand of CAVTPA010000001.1, from coordinate 295,173 downwards.
GGCAAGCGCCACTGGAAGACCGAGGTGGTCGCCGCCTCGGTCGAGATGCTGTCGGGCCGGCGCAAGAAGGACTACGCGGCCGAGGCGCTGGCGGCCCAGGCCGCCGGCGCGGACATCGACGACATCGACGAGGCGCCGGTGACGGCCCCCTCGGAGCCCGAGGCCGACGAGCTCGCCGTCGCCTAGCCCCAGCCTGGCCTCCCCTCCCCCGGCGGGCGCCGCCCTCCCCCCGGCGCCCGCCGGGCCTCTTCTCGGTCGGCCGCTGCCGCTCCCCCGTCGTCCGGCAGCCCGCGGCCGCCCCGCCCCCCGCCGGCGCGGACGTGCCTCAGGGCAGCTCGAAGAAGGAGACCGCGAGGATGACGTAGACGATCACGAGCAGGGCTCCCTCGAGCCAGTTCGACTCGCCGTCGAGGGCGATGAGGGCGGAGATCCCGACCGCGGCGGCGACCGCCGCGACCTCGAGCGGATGGAAGACGAGGTTCATCGGCTGACCCATGAGGGCGCCGACGATGACGAGGACCGGCCCGACGAAGAGGGCGACCTGGAGGCTCGACCCGTACGAAACCGCCATCGCGAACTCCATGCGGTCCTTCCAGGCGAGCTGGACGGCGACGAGGTGCTCGGCGAGGTTGCCGATCGTCGGGATCAGGATGACCCCGACAAAGAAGGCCGAGAGCCCGAACGTCTCGATGAACGGCTCGATCGACCCGACGAGGATCTCCGAGAGGACCGCCAGCAGCCCGGCGGTCCCGAGGAGCACGACGACGGCGACGGGCCGGGTCCAGGCCGGACCGCCATGCTCGGCGGGCGGCTCGTGGCCCCCCAGGGTCTTCCCGGAGTGCGTGAAGGCGAACAGGAGCGACAGCCCGTAGCCGACGATCAGGAGCACCGAGACGAGGACCGACTCCTCGGTGATCGTCCCCTCGTCGCTCGGGCCGGCGCTGAACGCGAAGATGGCCGGCACGAAGAACCCGATCGCGGCGACGACGAGGAGCGCGGCGTTCGAGCCCGCGATCCGCGCGTCGAAGCGCTGGGTGCCGTTGCGCAGCCCCCCGACCAGGACGCTGGCGCCGAGGACGAGGAGCAGGTTCCCGATGATCGACCCCGTGAGCGACGCCTTCACGACCTCGATGAGGCCCTCGCGGAGGGCGAAGAAGGCGATGATCAGCTCCGCGATGTTGCCGAACGTGGCGTTGAGGATGCCGCCGACCTGTGGTCCGCTCAGCGCGCCGAGCCGCTCCGTCGCGAGGCCGATGACCCAGGCCAGGCCGAGGATCCCGAGTCCGGAGACGAAGAAGAGCACGGTCGGGTCGGCGCCGACGACCCAGGCGAGGACGATCCCGGCGAGCGCGATCCCGACCGTCGCGAGCACGAGGACCCGGGAGACGGGCGACAGGACGCCGAGGATCGGGAGGCGGTCGACGCCGGACATGCCGCGACGATCCTAGCCGTCCGCGCGGGCGCCGTAGAGGCGGCGGCGCGGCAGCCCCGTGGCCGCCGCCACGCGGCGGGCGGCCTCGCCCCGGGCCGCGCCGCCGTCGACGAGCAGCTCGACCTCGGCGCGGGCGGCGGCCAGCCGCTCGTCCTCGGACGCGAGCGCCGCGGGATCAGCCGGGACGGCCCGGCCTCCTCGCCGGTCGGCACCGCCGGGCGGCTCCCCGACGACGACCACGCACTCGCCGCGGGCGGCGATGTCACCCGCGGCCGCGGCCGCCGCGAGGTCGGCCAGCGACCCGCGACGGATCTCCTCGTGGATCTTGGTGAGCTCGCGGCAGACGGCGGCCGGCCGGTCCGGGCCGCACGCGGCGGCGAGATCGCCGAGCGTCGCGGCCAGCCGGCCGGGCGCCTCGAAGAGGATCGTGGCGCGGTCGTCGGCGGCGACGCGGGCCAGCCGGGCCCGGCGTTCGCGGCCGACGCGCGGGAGGAACCCCTCGAACCCCCAGCGCGGGCCGGCGACACCGCTGGCCATGACCGCGGCCAGGACGGCCGACGGGCCGGGGATCGGCACGACCCGCCCGCCCTCGGCTGCCCAGGCCGCCACGAGCGAGCCCCCGGGGTCGGAGACGAGCGGCGTGCCGGCGTCCGTCACGACCGCGAGGTCGGCACCGCCGCGGAGGTGCGCGAGGAGCTCCGGCACGCGCGTCGCCGCGTTGCGGGCGTGGTGACTGACCATGCGGGTGGCGATCGCGTGGCGGACGAAGAGCCGGCGGGTCGTCCGGGTGTCCTCGGCGGCGACGAGCGGCACCGCCCGCAGCACGTCGAGCGCCCGCAGCGTCACGTCCCCGAGGTTGCCGATCGGCGTCGCGACGACGTACAGCGTCCCGGGGCCGCTCGTCGCCGACCCGGGCGTCGTCGATTGCGCGCCGCCGTTCGAGGGGCGGCTCACGACCGGGCGGAGCCCGGACGGCGCCGGGGGTACAGGTAGTCGACGCCGGTCGTCCGCGGACCGAGCTTCGCGATCGGCGGGACCTGGCGCTTGAACTCGGAACCCGCCACGAGCCGGGCGACGCGGGCAATCGTCGCCGGTTCGAAGCCGAGGCCGACGAGCTCGTCGTCGCCGCGTCGGCGGTCGATCATCCAGTACAGCAGCCGGTCGAGCTCGGGGTACGAGAACCCGGCCTCGACCTCGTCGGTCTGGCCCGGCCAGAGGTCCGCCGACGGCGCCTTGCGCAGGATCGCATCGGGCACGCCCATGGCGAGCGAGAGCTGGCGGACCTGGCTCTTGTAGAGGTCCCCGACCGGGTTGAAGGCGCACGCGCTGTCGCCGAAGAGGGTCGTGTACCCGATGAGCGACTCGGTCTTGTTGCCCGTGCCCACGACGAGGCCGCCCCAGGTGACCGACAGGTCGTAGAGGACCGTCATCCTGGCCCGGGCCATGAAGTTGCCGCGGCGCAGGGGCGAGGCGTCGAGCGCCTCCGACCCGCCGGCCCCGGCCACGGCCTCGGCGTCGCCGTCGCCGGCGGCCCCGAAGTACCCGTCGACGATCGGGCTGATGTCGACGAGCCGGCTCGCGCAGCCGAGGCGCGCCACCACCGCCTCGGCGTCCGAGCGCGACGCCGGCGACGACGTCCGGTAGGGCATGAGGACGCAGAGGAGCCGTTCGGCGCCGATCGCCTCCGCCACGAGGTACGCCACGAGCGCCGAGTCGATGCCGCCGGAGAGGCCGAGGAGGGCCCGCTCGAAGCCGGCCTGGCGCAGCTGCCCGCGGATGAACCCGGCGACGAGGCGCCGTGCGGCAGCGGTGTCGATCCGGAGCTCCTCCGGGAGCTCCCACGGGACATCGTCCGGGCCCAGGTCGTCGGCCGGGGGGCGCTCGTCGGTCACGGGACGGGCTCGGGGTCGCCGGTCGTGTCCGGCGCCATGCCCGCCCGCTCGGCGACGATCCGCTCGAGCTCCCGGACCTGGAGCTCCGGCCGCTCGTCGCGCAGGAGCGGCAGGGAGATCCGCTCGCGGCGGATGTCCGCGAGGGCGACGTCGGCGTGCACGATCGCCTCGTCGTAGAGCGGCGCCCGGGCGATCGTCTCGCCGGTCGGCCCGATCACCTCGCTGCCGCCCCAGAAGGTGATCGACTCGTCGACGCCGACGCGGTTGCAGAAGACGACGACGCTCGTCGTGAGCTGGGCATACGTCCGCAGCAGCGCCCGCCACGAGGCGGCGGTGCCGAGGCCCTCGGCATGGCTCGCCGCGAGATCGCGGCCGGGCGACGACGAGACGTTGACGAGCAGCTGGGCGCCGTCGAGGGCGAGGACGTGGGCCGTGCCGAGGTGCCAGAAGTCCTCGCACACGGCGAGCCCGACGCCCACCCCGAGCCGCGACGGCACCGCCCGCAGGGCGTCTCCGGGCGCGAAGAACCGCCGCTCGTCGAACAGGCCGTACGTGGGCAGGTGGATCTTGCGGTGGACGTGGCGGATCCGGCCGTCCTCGAGGAGGGCTGCGGCGATGAACAGGCGGTGATCGCCGGACTCCTCGACGAACGAGACGACGGCCGAGCAGCCGGCGGTCTCCGCGGCCAGCGCCGCCAGCCGCGGGTCGTCCAGTCGCATCGCCACCTCGCCGGCGAGGTCCTGGAGGAGATAGCCCGTCAGCCCGAGCTCGGGGAACACCACGAGGCCGGCACCGGCCTCGCGTGCGGTCGCGATGATCTCCGCGTGCCGGGCCAGGTTCGCGTCGACGTCGCCGAGGCGCGGGGCGATCTGGGCGAGGGTGATCCGGAGGGGCTGCACGAGCGGAGTCTACCGCCGGGCTGCGCCAGGCAGAGGAACGGCGCCGGCGATGCCGGGCCGACGCCGACGATGCCGGGCGGCGAACCGCGGGTCGTATCATCGGCCCGGCGGATCGAGACGGCCGAGCCGCGCCGGAGCCCGCCGCCGTGGAGGTTGCCGCAACCGTGTCGACGCGCCCGGGCGAGCCGGAGGCCGTCCCCGAGGATCGCCGGCCGATGACGCCGAAGGTGAGCGTCGTCGTGCCCGTCTACGACCCGGGACCGTATCTCGAGCGCTGCGTCGACTCGCTGCTGGGCCAGTCCCTCCCGCCCGGCGAGCTCGAGGTCATCTTCGTCGACGACGGCTCGACCGACGGGTCGGGAGCCCGCCTCGACCGCCTCGCCTCCCGCCACTCCCACGTCCGGGTCATCCACCAGCCGAACTCCGGCTGGCCGGGCAAGCCGCGCAACGTCGGGATCGAGGCCGCCCGCGGCGCGTACGTCTTCTTCATGGATCACGACGACGCCCTCGGGCCCGAGGCCCTCGAGCGGCTCCACGCGATGGCGGTCCGCAACGGCTCCGACATCGTCGTCGGGAAGATGGTGGGCCGCGGTCGCAGCGCTCCGGCGGGCGCGTACCGAGAGACGATCGAGCGGACGACGCTCGCTGCCACGCCGTCGCTGATCGCCGCGCTCACGGCGCACAAGCTCTTCCGCCACGCGTTCCTCGACGAGCAGGGCCTCCGCTTCAGGGAGGGCCGGCGGCGGCTCGAGGACCAGGTGTTCGTGTCCCAGGCGTACTTCGCCGCGCGGGTGATCTCGGTCGTCGCCGACTATCCCTGCTACTACCAGCTGGCGCGTGACGACCGGGGCAACGCCGCCCGGGGCACCCACGATCCCACCGGCAGGTTCGACCCGGCGTACTACTACCCGTTCCTGCGCGAGGTCCTCGACGTCGTGGAGGCGCACACCGAGCCGGGGCCGTTCCGCGACCAGCTGCTGAAGCGGTTCGTCCGTCGCGAGCTCCTCGCCCGGCTGCGCGGCCGCCGGTTCGTCGAGGGCGGCGACCCGTTCCGGGCTGCCCTCGTCGGGGAGGTCGGCGGCATCGTGGACCGCTACGTCCCCCCGTCCGTCGACGGCCACCTCGAGGCGTTCGACCGCGTGCAGATGGCCCTGCTCCGGGCAGGGCGCGGGGATCTGCTCCTGGATCTCGCCCGCGCGGAGCGTCGCATCGCGGCGGTCGGCCGCGTCCGCAGCCAGTCCGGCGGAGACGGCGAACCGCTGCGACTCGAGGCGGAGGTCGACCTCGCCGACGACGACGGGTCGCTCACGTTCGAGCGTCATGACGATGGGTTCCTCCTGCCCGTCCCCGAGGCGGTGGCCGCGGCCGTCGCGGCCCGGGAGCGCACGTTCGCCCGCCTCGAGGGCACGGTGCGGCTCGCCATTCGCCGCCGCGGCGATCGGCGCGAGGTCGCCATTCCCGTGACGGTGGCCGTCGACGCGACCGAGCGGGCCGGACGGGTGAGGCCGCTGCACGTGGTCACGGCCGTCATCGCGCCGGGGATGGACGGGCTGTCCCCGTCGCTCGCCGACGGACGGTGGGATCTCGTCGTCAGGCTCGACCTCGCCGGACTCAGCTGCCAGGGTCCCGTGACGGCCGCGGCGGGTCGTGCCGGTCGACGAGGCGTGCCGCTCGGAGGCGGGCCGCGTCCGGGCCCGACCCTTCGGACGGCGGAATCGGACCACCGGCTCGTGCTGGACGTCGGTGTTGCCGCCGAACGCGACCAGCGCAGCCTGCGCGGAGCCGTCCGTCGCGTTCTCGGGCGCCCTCCACGGATCGCCGGCCGATGACGCCGAAGGTGAGCGTCGTCGTGCCCGTCTACGACCCGGGACCGTATCTCGAGCGCTGCGTCGACTCGCTGCTGGGCCAGTCCCTCCCGCCCGGCGAGCTCGAGGTCATCTTCGTCGACGACGGCTCGACCGACGGGTCGGGAGCCCGCCTCGACCGCCTCGCCTCCCGCCACTCCCACGTCCGGGTCATCCACCAGCCGAACTCCGGCTGGCCGGGCAAGCCGCGCAACGTCGGGATCGAGGCCGCCCGCGGCGCGTACGTCTTCTTCATGGACGCCGACGACGCCCTCGGGCCGGAGGCCCTCGAGCGGCTCCACGCGATGGCGGTCCGCAACGGCTCCGACATCGTGCTCGGCCGGGTCGTCGGGCACCGGAGGTTCGCGCCCCGCGACGTGTTCGCCGAGGACCGCGACCGGGTCACGCTCTGGGACGCCCCCCTCGTCGACACGCTGACGATCCACAAGCTGTTCCGCCGCGCGTTCCTCGACGAGCAGGGCCTCCGCTTCCCGGAGGGCCGGCGGCGACTGGAGGACCTCGCGTTCACCCTGCCGGCCTACTTCGCGGCCGACACGATCTCGATCCTCGCCTCGTACCCGTGCTACTACCTGTACTGGCGGGACGACTTCGCCAACATCAGCCACGGTCGGGTCGATCCCGCCTACTACTACGGCTTCGTCCGCGACATCCTCGGGATCGTCGAGGCCCACACGGAGCCGGGCCCGCGCCGCGACTCCCTGCTCCAGCGGTTCGTCCGCCTCGAGATGATGGATCGCCTGCGCAATCGCCCCTTCCTCGACAGCACGGACGAGCAGCGCAGCGCCCTCTTCCGGGAGATCCGGGCCGTCGTCGCCGATCACGTGCCGCCGACCGTCGACCCGCTCCTGCCGCCGACGCAGCGGACCCGCCTCGCCCTCGTTCGGGCCGATCGCCTCGATCTCGTGGTCGAGCTGGCCGAGTTCGAGGCCGGGGTGACCGCGCGCGCCACGGCGCTCGAGCACCGGCGAGCGGGCGACGGCTCACTCGAGCTTCGCCTCGACGTCGGGCTCGACGCCGGCGGGGATCCCCTGCGCCTCCATGCCCGGGACGGGACGCTGCTGCTGCCGCTGCCGGAGCCCGTCGCCGCTGTCGTTCGCGACGAAGCCCGGGCGGTCGCTCCGGGGGCGGCCCGGGCGTTCCATGTCCTCGTCCGGCGGACCGACGACTCGACCGAGCACGTCGTCGCGACCTTCGGCGAGACGGCGGGTCCGGCCGACGTCGGCCCGGACGGCGCCGTCGAGCGGACCGTGACGGTCACGCTCGATCCGCGGACGCTTGGCGGCGGCGCACCGCTCCCTCCCGGCCGCTGGAACGTCGTGGTCCGCGTCGAGGCGCACGGGTACAACCGGGAGGCCCGGCCGCGCGCGGCGAACCCGGCCGGCCGCGCCACGGCGCCGCTGCTCCTCGTCGACACGCGGGCGTGGCACGCCGTCGCCGCGTGGCCCGACGACCCGCCCCGCCTCGTCCTGCTCGTCGCCGCCGGCCCGTGGCGCCCGGCCTGGATGCGCCTCCCGGGCCGCGTCGCCGGCCGTCTCCGGCGCGAGCTGCGCCGCCTGAGGAGCGGCCGTTCGCGGGCTCGACGACCAGGCCCCTGAGCGTCGTCGTCCCGTCGCCGGTCAGAGGAACCGGTCGACGAAGCGCCGGCTCGCGGCGCCGTCGCAGGCGGAGAGGTGGCGCTCGATGAATGCGTCGTACGCGGCCCGGTCCACGCGGCCCTCGAGGATCGCCGCCGCCGCGCCGTCCGTGTCGGTCACCTGGGTCCCGATCATCTCGCTCCGGTAGTCGAGATACAGCCCCGGGTCCTGTTCGTACGCGGCCAGGTCGCCGACGAGGAGGACGATCGGGCGGCGCAGGAGGGCGTACTCGAAGACCGACGACGAGTAGTCCGTGACGAGGACGTCGGTCGCCGCGAGGACGTCGTTCATCTCCGTCGCCCGGTCGACGACGACGTCGTAGCCCGCCACCGCCGTCCCCGCCGGGTCGAGGTTCGGGTGCCCCTTCAGCACCAGGACGTGGTCGCCGGGGAGCGCGGCGCGCAGCCGCACGGCGTCGAGGCCCGGTGCCGCGTGCTTCGCCCGTCCCCGCCCGCGGAACGTCGGCGCGTAGACGACGACGCGGCGGCCGGCCAGTGCCGGGTGGGCCGCGACCAGCCGGGCGCGAGCCGCAGCGAGTCCCTCCGGGTCGAAGAAGAAGTCCGTGCGGGGCGTCCCAAGGGGCAGGACCCGCTCAACCGGTGTCCGCAGCGCGGCCGCCCACGGCCCGCGCGACGCCTCGCCGGCCGTGACGACCCAGTCGTAGTGACGGTGGAGGAACGTCCGCTCCGGCTCGTCGAGCGGACGCACCCCGTCCGCTCCGTACCGCTTGAGCGCTCCGACGGCGTGCCAGACCTGGACGACCGTCGTTGCGGGCCGATGCGGCCCGACGTGGACCGGCAGGTACGCGTTGTCGACCACCACGAGCCCGGCGGTCCGCACGAGGTACATCCCGCGGACGACCCGCCCGAGGTAGGCCAGCTTGGCCCGCAGGCCGTAGCCGTAGGGCTGGAGGAGGAGCACGACCTCGACGTCGGGCCGCATGGCCGCGATCGCCCGGCGGATGAAGAGCAGGTTGCCGTCCAGGCGCGCCCCGCGCGCGGTCGCGAGGACCACGCGGTCGCGCCGCACCGGGCGCAGCGCCGCGACGAGACCAACGAGGCGCAGGACGAACGCCGCCGCGAGGAACTCGAGGCCGCTCATGGCGCCGCGCGACCGACGGCCCGGCCGCGCCGGCGGGCCCCCGTGCCGAACCGGCCGGGCGCTCGCGGTCCCGTCGCCGTCACGCCCCCGGGGGCCGGGTCGACGCGATCGCGAGCGGATCGGCGGAAGCCGTCGCGTCCTGGCCGAACGCGTCGTGGCGGCGCACGTCGAGCACCTGGCCCGTCAGGTCGGACTGGACGAGGCGGAGGGTCGCGGTCGCGACGTCCTCCGGGACGAGGAGACCGTCGTGCGACTCCTCCGGGAACGCCCGGCGCCGCATCGGGGTCGCCGTCCGCTCGGGGCTCACCGCGTTCACCCGCACGCCGTCGTCGGCCCACTCCTCGGCCAGGCCCTGGGCGAGATTCACGACGCCGGCCTTGCTCGCGGAGTAGGCGACGTAGTCCGGCCGGCCGCGCGTGAACGAGCTCGAGGCGAACACCGTGAGCGAGCCGCGCGATCGGCGGAGGTGGGGATAGGCGGCGCGAGCGACGTGGAGCGTCCCGGTCAGGTTCACCTCGAGGACCTCGGCCAGCGCGGCCGGGTCCGAGTCGGCGACCTTCCCGATCCGGAGCAGCCCGGCGGTACAGACGACGTGGTCGAGGCCGCCGAGACGCTCCGCCGCCTCCGTCATCCTGGCCTCGACCGCCTCGTACGAGCGGACGTCGAGCCCGAGCGACGTGCCGTCGACGATCGCGGAGGCGCCCTGCCGCTCCGCCTCGTCCGCGATCGCCCGCCCGATCCCGTTCGTGCCGCCGACGACGTAGAGCCGCGCCCCGCGCAGCGGGTGGGCCGGGCGCGCCTCGGCCCCGGCGGAGAGCGTGCGCATCTGGATCATCCGGTCGGCGAGGACGAGGTCGACGCGCGTCGTGATCTTGAGGTTGACCTCGTCGCCGGCCACGGCCAGGAGCCGCGCGCCCGGCACGTGACGAAGGACGAGGCTGCAGTCATCCGTGGCCCCCAGGTCGCCGGCCCGCGCGGCCGCCTCGTAGGCCGCCGCCAGCACCCACTTCCGGAAGACCTGGGGCGTCTGGCCCCGCCGGTACCGGCCGCGCTCGGGGATCTCCACGACGCGGTCGTCCTCGACGATGACGAGCGTGTCGGCGCTCGGGATCACCGTGTCGGTCGCGTCCGCGCGCCCCGACAGGATCGGCTCGATCGAACGCTGGATCACCTCCCGCGGCAGCAGGGGCCGGACCGCGTCGTGGACGAGGACGATGTCGTCGTCCGCCGCGTCGAGGCTGGCAAGGCCATTGCGCGTGCTCTCGTTGCGGGTCGCGCCGCCCGGCACGACGGCCGCCGGAATCGGGAGGGTGAGCGCGGCGAGGACGCGGTGCGTCTCCTCGAGCCAGCTCGGGTGGGAGACGACGACGAGCCGGTCCACCTCGGCTTCGACGAGGGCGCGCACGCTGCGCACGAGGATCTGCTCGCCGGCGAGGCGAACGAACTGCTTCGGGATCTCGGAGCCGAAGCGGTTCCCGTCGCCGCCGGCCAGGACGATCGCGTGGATTCGCATGCGCTCGGGTTCGCTCCACGGGTTCGGTTGTTGCCGGACGAGAGAGTACCGCGCCGCGCCGCAAGCCGGGGGAGGCCGGCCGCGACGGCCGACGACGCCGGCCGCGACCGCGGCGACCCCGGCACGATCGGCGGCCGCCCCGGGGCCCGGGGCCGGCCGGGCCGGGGCCCGGGGCCCGGGGCGGCGTATCATCGCTGGCGATGAAGCCGACGCCGACCGAACAGGCCGGGCCGGGGCCACGGCCACCGGCGGGGCTCGAGATCCTCGCGATCGAGTGGCAGCGCATCCAGGTCACGCTCGACCTGCGACCGACGGCGCCCGACGCCGTCGACCCGGCGGTCCTGCGACTGGTACGGGGGCGCGGCCGCGGCGCCTCGATGTCCCCGACCGCCTGGCGCCGTGACGGCGACCGAATCCTCCTCCGCTTCAACGTCATGCAGGGCCCCGGCCAGGCGCCCCTTGCGCCCGGCCGCTGGACCCTCGCGCAGGGCGACCGCGGCACCGAACGCGACCCGGGCCTCGCGGTGGATGTTGCGCCGGGCGCGGATCTCGGCGCCGCCGGTCGCCGGTTCACGGCCGGGCCGTTCGAGCTCGCGTTCGCGCTCCACGTCGACCCGGTCTCGCGGGCGCTCGCGGTCGACGTCCGCCGGAAGCGCGTCGGGCGGAGTGCCGAGAGCCCGGGCCCGCTTGCCCGCCTGCGAGACGGCATCCGCAGGGCCGTCTTCCGAGTCGTCGTGCGGGTCATTCGTGTCGTCGCGCCCCGCAACGGCCGGCGGATCCTGTTCACCTCCGACTCGCGCGCCGAGCTCGGCGGGAACCTTCGGCTCGTCCACGACCGGATCGTCGAGCGCGGACTCGACCGCGAGCACGAGATCGGGACGCTGCTGCGGCCCTCGATCGCCGTGCGCCGCTCGCTCCGGGACCAGCTGCGCCTGCCGTGGCTCCTCGCCCGCGCCGACACGATCGTCGTCGACGACTTCCAGCCGGTCATCTACGCCCTGGAGGCGTCGGACAGCCGGATCATCCAGCTGTGGCACGCCGTGGGTGCCTTCAAGACGGTCGGCTACAGCCGCGTGGGGAAGGTCGGCGGCCCCAATCCGTACGGCCGCGCCCACAAGAACTACTCGCTCGTCACCGTCAGCTCGCGCGAGGACATCCCGGTCTACGCCGAGGCGTTCGGGATCCCCGAGGACCGCGTCGTCGCCACCGGGATCCCGCGCACCGACCGGTTCTTCGAGCCCGCGTACGCAGGCCGGGCCCGCGAGCTCGCCCTCGTGGAGTTCCCCGAAGCCCGCGGCCGGACGACGATCCTGTTCGCGCCGACGTTCCGGGGCCACGGCGCCCGGACGGCCACGTACGACCTCGACCGCCTCGACATGGCCGCACTCCACGAGCTGTGCGTCGAGCGCGACGCGGTCTTCCTCGTCCGGATGCATCCCTTCATTCGGGAGCCGCTCGTGATCCCCGAGCCGTACCGCGACCGGATCCTCGACGGCCGGCGCTCACCGATCGACGTGAACGACCTCCTCTTCGCGGTCGACGTCCTCGTGACCGACTACTCCTCGGTCGTCTACGAGTTCTCGACGCTCGGCCGGCCGATGCTGTTCTACGCCTGGGACCTCGAGGAGTACGCCGCGAGCCGTGACACCTACGAGCCGTACGAGACCTTCGTTCCCGGGCGCATCGTCCGCACGTTTCCCGAGCTCCTCGACGCGATCCGGCGGGACGACTGCCAGCTCGAGAAGGTGGCCCCCTTCGCGCAGCGCCACTTCGAGCACCGCGACGGCGGCTCGACGGACCGCGTCGTCGACCTGGTGCTGGGCCGATGAGCCGGCTCGTCCTCGCCCTCCGGGTCGGCCTCGTGCGGGCCGGGTTCCTCGCCGGCCGGTTCCTGCCGCTGCGGCCGCGGGTCGTGCTCGCGACCGCCCACGCCCAGCAGGTCGAGGGCAACCTGCGCTACCTCCAGGACGAGCTGGCCCGGCGCCGACCGCCGGTGCGCGTCGTCGTCCTCGCCCACCGGGCCGCCCCCGGCTGGCGGTCGCGCATCGGCGCCGCCTGGCAGGCCCTGCGCGCCGGGTACCACCTTGCCCGCGAGCGCGTCACGGTCGTCGACGACTACTTCTTCCCCATGTACGTCGTGCGGCCCCGGCCCGGCACCACGTACGTCCAGGCCTGGCACGCCTGCGGCGCGTTCAAGAAGTTCGGCTACAGCGTCCTCGACCGGACGTTCGGGGCCGACGAGGAGCGCGTGCGCCGCGCCCCGATCCACACCAACTACACCGTCTGCCTCGTCTCGTCGATGGCCGTTGCCCCCCACTACGCGGAGGCGTTCGGCCAGCCGCTCGACCGCTTCGTCGCCCACCTGGGGATCCCCCGCACGGACCTCTTCTTCGACGAGGCGCGAGCCGCCCGGGTCCGCGCGGAGCTGCGACGGCGATACCGCGTGCCCGACGGCCGCCGGGTGGTCCTCTACGCCCCGACGTTCCGGGGCACGTCCGTGGTCGCCGCGCGCGACGCGGGCCACCTCGACGTCGAGCTGCTCCACGCGGCCCTCGGCCGCGACCACGTGCTCCTGTTGCGTCTCCACCCCTTCGTCCGGGACCGACTTGCCATCCCCAGGGAGCTCCGGGCCTTCGCGATCGACGTCTCCGGCCACCCCGACATCAACGAGCTGATGCTCCTCAGCGACGTCCTCGTCACCGACTACTCGAGCGCGATGTACGAGTTCGCGCTCCTCGGCCGCCCGATCCTCTTCCTGGCCCCCGACGTCGCCGCGTACGAGGACGAGCGCGGCTTCTACTTCGACTTCCGGGCCGAGGCCCCCGGGCCGATCGCCTCGTCGACCGCCGAGCTGGCCGCCATCCTGCGGGCCGGCGTGTTCGACCTCGATCGCGTCGAGGCGTTCCGTCGCGCGTCGTTCGACGCCGCCGACGGCGGCGCCTCGGCGCGCGTCGTGGACCGGGTCATCCTCCCCGCCCTGGCCGGTCGGCCGCTCGACCTGGCCCCTCGGGGCGAACCCGCGGCGGCCGCGACGCGTATGTGAGAACAGGGTGACGGCGCCACCCGGCCGGTGCTAGGCTGGCGCGACCCGGCCGCCTCGAGGAGAGCGAGCGGCCGCTGTTGTGTGACCGTCCCCGACTGGGACGAGATAGGAGGAGCACGGAGCATGCCCGGAACACCGTGGCGCGCCCGCCTCGCCGCCCTTGGAGCTACGACGGCCATCCTGGTCGCAGCCTGCGGCGGCGCGGCTTCCCCCACACCGGCCCCGGCCACCGCGGCCCCGGCCACGGAGGCGCCCAGCATGGCGCCGTTCGAGGGGATGACCTACCCCACTGCCGCCGAGGTCGACTGCGAGGGCAAGACCTTCAACGGCAAGGACTACACGGGGATGATCAAGTCGATCAAGGCGGTCGACGCCCTGACGGTCGAGTTCACCCTGTGCGGGTCGGACCCGGCCTTCCTCTCGAAGGTGGCGTTCAGCCCGTTCGCCATCAACGACACGGCCTACCTCGAGAAGGCGGCGGCCGACGGCACGATCGTGCGGCAGCCGAACGGCACAGGCCCCTACAAGCTCAAGGAGTGGGTCCAGGGCGACCACATCACCCTCGAGACCAACCCGACCTTCTGGGGCGAGGCGCCCAAGGTCAACGAGGTCATCTTCCGCTGGAGCACCGAGGCCGCGCAGCGTCTCGTCGAGCTCCAGTCCGGGAATGCCGACGGGATCGACAACCCGGGCCCGACCGACTTCGAGACGATCCAGGGCGACTCGGACCTCAAGCTCTACCCGCGTGAAGGCCTCAACGTCTTCTACCTGGGCATGAACAACACGTTCCCGCCGTTCGACAACGCCAAGGTTCGCCAGGCGGTCGCGATGGGCATCGACCGCCAGCGGATCGTCGACAACTTCATGCCGCCCGGCTCGACGGTCGCGAGCCACTTCACGCCGTGCGCGATCCCGAACGGCTGCGTCGGCGACGAGTGGTACGCGTTCGACGTGGCCGCCGCCAAGGCGATGCTCGCCGAGGCCGGCTTCCCGGATGGCTTCGCGACCACGATCCACCTGCGCGACGTCGTCCGGGGCTACCTGGCCCAGCCGGTCATCGTCGCCCAGGACATCCAGGCCCAGCTCAAGGCCAACCTGAACATCGATGCGACCATCGACGTCCAGGAGTCCGGCACGTTCATCGACAACGCCGACCAGGGCAAGCTCGACGGCATCCACCTCCTCGGCTGGGGCGCCGACTATCCGGACGTCACGAACTTCCTCGACTACCACTTCGGCGCCGGCTCGAGCGCGCAGTTCGGCGAGAAGTACCCCGACATCGTGGCCCCGCTCCAGGAAGGCGCGAAGGGCGCCTCCGACGCGGTCCGCGAGCCCTCGTACGTCGAGGCCAACAACGCGATCAAGGCCAACGTGCCGATGGTCCCGATCTCCCATGCGGGCTCGGCGACGGCCTTCAAGGCCGACGTCGAGGGCGCGCACAGCTCCCCGCTCACGAGCGAGATGTTCTCGGTCATGAAGCCGGGCGACCGCGACCAGCTCGTCTGGATCCAGAACGGCGAGCCGGCCGGCATCTACTGCGCCGACGAGACCGACGGCGAGGCGCTCCGCGTCTGCGAGCAGGTCACCGAGGCCCTCTACGGCTTCGAGGTCGGCGGCACCGCGGCGGTCCCGGTCCTCGCCACCGCGTGCACCCCGAACGACGACCTGTCGGTCTGGAGCTGCGCGCTCCGCGAAAACGTGGTCTTCCAGGACGGCGCGACGTTCGACGCGAACGACGTGGTCCTCTCCTACGCGGTCCAGTGGGACGCGGAACACCCGCTCCACAAGGGCCGCGACGGCAGCTTCACGTACTTCCCGAGCCTGTGGGGCGGGTTCCTCAACCCGCCGCCGGCCGAGTAGTCCCCTCCCGCCCGTAGCTCGATGGGGGCGCCGCACCTGCGGCGCCCCCATCGTTCACCCCCCTCCCGGAGCACCGGAACCGCCACATGAGCCGCTTCATCGTCCGGCGCCTGCTGCTCGCCATCCCGGTCCTTCTCGGGGTGATCACCCTCGTGTTCGTCCTCGCCCGGGTCATCCCGAGCGACCCGTGCCGCGCAGCCCTCGGCGAGAAGGCCACCGACGAGATCTGCGACGCCTTCAACATCCGCTACGGCCTCGATCAGCCCCTCATCGTCCAGTACGTGCAGTACATCGGCAACGTGCTCACGGGCGACCTCGGCTCGTCGATCCGCTTCAACCGGACGGTCTCGGACATGCTCGTGGAGCGGCTCCCGGTGACGGTCGAGCTGACCCTCTACGCGCTCCTCTTCGCGACGGTCGTCGGGATCCTCCTCGGCCGCGCGGCCGCGACCCGGCGCAACTCGCCGGCCGACGTGGGCACGATGGTCATCGCCAACCTGGGCGTCTCGATCCCGGTCTTCGTCCTCGGGCTCATGCTCGCCTACGTCTTCGCGGTCATGCTCAAGGACACGATCTTCGCCCTGCCGCCGTCGGGGCGGCTCACGCCCGGCACCGAGGTCGTGCCGCTCGCAGAGGCCTGGGGCCTCGAGGACCTGACTGGTCTCCCCCGCACGATCATCGACTTCATGTCGAACATCCTCACGTTCAACGCGATCGTCACCCTCAACGGGCCGCTCCTCGTCGATACCGTGCGGCACATGATCCTGCCGGCGATCGCGCTCGGCACGATCCCGATGGCCATCATCGCCCGGATGACGCGCTCCAGCCTCCTCGACGTGCTCGGCCTCGACTACATCCGGACCGCGCGTGCCAAGGGGGTCAGCGAGCGGCGCGTGGTGAGCGCCCACGGGATGCGCAACGCGCTGCTCCCGATCGTCACGATCATCGGGCTCTCGCTCGGCGGGCTCCTGTCCGGCGCCGTCCTCACCGAGACGATCTTCAACCTGACGGGGATCGGCAAGTCGATCTACGAGGCGATCACCGGCCGCGACTACATCGTGATCCAGGGCCTCGTCCTCGTCGTCGCGACGATCTACGTCGTGGTCAACCTCGTCGTCGACGTCTCGTACGCGTTCCTCGACCCGCGGATCCGGCTCGGCTGATGGCGGCGCGACCATGACAGCGCTCGACCAGGTCCCCGGCGCCCTGGCCCCGGAGGTGGCGGCCCAGAAGCCGACCAGCCTCTGGCGCGACACGATGCGGAACATCCTCCGCCAGCGCTCGGCGATCGTTGGGCTCGGCTTCCTCGCCTTCCTCGTCCTCGTCGCGCTCTTCGCCCCCATCATCGCGACCCACGACCCGGACCTGCCGATGATCGGCATCGAGGAGGGGGCGAAGCCGCGCAGCGCGCCCTGCATCCACCTCCTCGGCTGCCCGGAGGACCAGCCGGAGCACTACATGGGCCTCGACGGGAACGCGCGCGACGTGTTCAGCCGCGTCGTCTACGGGGCCCGGGTCTCGCTCTGGATCGGGCTGGTGACGGTCGGCTTCTCGATCATGATCGGGATGTTCATCGGGGCCATGGCCGGGTTCTTCGGGCGCACCGACAACCTCCTCATGCGCATCATGGACGTCGTCCTCGCCTTCCCGAGCCTGCTCCTCGCGATCGCGATCGTGACCGTCCTCGGCCAGAGCCTCGTCAACGCCCAGCTCGCGATCGGCATCGTGGCCATCCCGATCTACGCCCGGGTGACGCGCGCCTCGGTCCTCTCGATCCGCGAGCAGGAGTTCGTGGCCGCCTCGCTCGCCCTCGGCGAGTCGCGGTTCGGGATCCTCCGCCGCCGGATCATGCCGAACGCGCTGACGCCGATCATCGTCCAGGGCACGCTCGGCATCGCCGGGGCGATCATCGAGGTGGCCGCCCTGTCGTTCCTCGGCATGGGCGCCCAGCCGCCGCTCGCCGAGTGGGGCTCGATGATCGGCATCGAGCGCAACGCGGTGTTCGCGGCGCCCCACCTGATCCTCTTCCCGGGCGCGGCGATCGTCATCACCTGCCTCGCCTTCAACCTCCTCGGCGACGGGATCCGCGACGCGCTCGACCCGAGGCTGAACCGATGACCTTCCCGATCGACCGCACACCGCTCGCCGACGGGGCCGTCATCGAGGAGCTGTCGCCGGCCGCAAGCCAGCGCGTCGGGCGGCCACGCGCCGAGCACCCCTTGCTCGAGGTGAAGGGCCTCCGCACCTCGTTCTACACCCGCGACGGTGTCGTCCGGGCGGTCGACGGGATCGACTTCCAGGTCGACCGCGGCGAGGTCCTCGGGCTCGTCGGCGAGTCGGGCTGCGGCAAGAGCGTCACGTCGCTCTCGATCCTGCGGCTCGTCGCGAAGCCCGGTCGCATCGAGGCCGGCGAGGTGCTGTTCGACGGCCGCGACCTCCTCACCCTCGACGCGGACGCCATGCGCAAGATCCGCGGCGAGCAGATCGCGATGATCTTCCAGCAGCCGACCTCGTCGCTGAACCCGGTGTGGGACGTCGGCCGGCAGATCGCCGAGGTCCTCGAGATCCATCGCAACATGAAGCGCTCGGCCGCGCGGGACCGCGCGCTCGAGCTGCTCAAGATGGTGGGGATCCCGGATCCCGAGCGCCGCCTCAAGGCCTACCCCCACGAGCTCTCGGGCGGGATGGCCCAGCGCGTGATGATCGCGATGGCGCTCGCCTGCGAGCCCGACCTGCTCATCGCCGACGAGCCGACGACCGCCCTCGACGTCACGATCCAGGCCCAGATCCTGGACCTCATGCGGCACCTCCGCGAGGAGACGGGCTCGGCGATCATCCTCATCACGCACGACCTCGGCGTCGTGGCC
The DNA here is from genome assembly GCA_963736545.1 of uncultured Chloroflexia bacterium. Classification (GTDB taxonomy): domain Bacteria; phylum Chloroflexota; class Limnocylindria; order Limnocylindrales; family CSP1-4; genus CTSoil-043. The sequence goes on along the minus strand of CAVTPA010000001.1, from coordinate 277,067 downwards.
GAGATGTGCGATCGCGTCGCCGTGATGTACGCCGGCGAGATCGTCGAGCAGGCGGACGTCCGCACCTTGTTCCGGGACCCGAAGCACCCGTACACGCGGGGGCTCATCGGCTCGATCCCGGTCGTGGGCGAGATCCGGGACGAGCTCGCCGTCATCCCCGGCAACGTGCCGAACCTCATCGACCTGCCGCCGTACTGTCGCTTCGCCCCGCGATGCGTCGCGCGCGTGGAGGCGAACCTCGCCCGCTGCACCGAGGAGCATCCCGACCTCCTGACCGTCGGGCCGGAGCACGCCACCCGCTGCTTCCTCTACGAGGACGGACGATGAGCGCGGCCGGCCCCTCCCCTGCCGTGCCGGGCCCGGCCGCACCGGCCGCACCGGCCGCGTCGGCCGCTCCGCAGCCGCGAACCTCGTGGGTCCGGTCGGACGACGACGAGCCCCTCGTCGTCGTCCGGGACCTCGTGAAGCACTTCCCGGTCAAGGGCGGCCTGCTCATGCGCACCGTGGGCCTCGTGCGGGCCGTCGACGGCGTGAGCTTCGAGATCCGGAAAGGCGAGACGCTCGGCCTCGTCGGGGAATCCGGCTGCGGCAAGACGACCGTCGGACGGCTCCTCCTCCGCCTCCTCGAGCCGACGTCGGGGTCGATCACGCTCGATGGGGTCGACATCACGCAGCTCGAGGGGGCCGCGCTCAAGCAGCATCGGCGCCGGATGCAGATCGTCTTCCAGGACCCGTTCGGCTCGCTCGACCCCCGCACGCCGATCGGCGAGAGCATCGGCGAGGGGCTTCGCATCCACGAGATGGGGAACGCTCGCGAGCGCCAGGCCCGGGTCAAGCGGATCATGGACATGGTCGGGCTCCAGCAGTACCACGCCCGGCGCTACCCGCACGAGTTCAGCGGCGGCCAGCGGCAGCGGATCGGGATCGCCCGGGCTCTGGTGCTGGAGCCGGACCTCGTCGTGTGCGACGAGCCGGTCTCGGCCCTCGACGTCTCCATCCAGGCCCAGGTCCTGAACCTGCTCAAGACCCTCCAGCGGGAGCTGGGACTGACGTACGTCTTCATCGCCCACAACATGGGCGTCGTCGAGCACATCAGCGACCGCGTCGCGGTGATGTACCTCGGCCGGATCGTCGAGGTGACCGACCGGATCCGGATCTTCGCGGAGCCCGAGCACCCGTACACCCAGGCGCTCCTGTCGGCGATCCCGGTCCCGAACCCGGAGATCCGCCGGTCGCGGGTCATCCTCACCGGGGACGTGCCGTCCCCGGTGAATCCCCCTCCCGGCTGCCACTTCCACCCGCGCTGCCCGCTGCGGGCGCAGCTGGGCAACCCGGAGATCTGCGCCCAGGAGATCCCGCCGCTCGTCGAAACGGGCGACAACCACCTCGTGGCCTGCCACTTCCGGGGGCCGGGCGCCGACGCTTCGTCGCCCCCGACCTGACGGGATCCCGCGGCCGCACCTGCGGACGCCGGACGCGGACGAGCGCGGAGGGTGGCGCGACCGCTCGGGGGGGTGCCTAGGTGTTCGTGCCGACCGTACGGGCGGCCGCCCCGATCGCCTCGGGCGTGACGTCCTCCGCGAAGTGGCAGGCGACCTCGTGGCCGGGGGCGATCTGGCGGAACTCCGGCATCTCCGCGGAGCACCGCTCGGGGTTCCCGAGCCGCTCGCGGAGCCAGCACCGGGTGTGGAACCGGCACCCCGACGGGGGGTTCGCGGGCGACGGGATGTCGCCCTTCAGGATGATCCGCCGCTTGCGGTTCCGCGGGTTGGGGTCGGGAACGGCCGACAGCAGCGCCACCGTGTAGGGGTGAGCGGGCGCGGCGTAGATGTCGTCCACCTCGGCCAGCTCGACGAGCGCGCCCAGGTACATCACGCCGACGCGGTCGCTGATGTGCTCGACGACCGCGAGATTGTGGGCGATGAACAGGTACGTCAGGCCCAGCTCCTGCTGGAGGTCGTCGAGCAGGTTGAGGACCTGGCTCTGGATCGACACGTCGAGCGCGGAGACCGGCTCGTCGCAGACGATGAAGTCGGGGTTGAGGGCGAGGGCCCGGGCGATCCCGATCCGCTGGCGCTGCCCGCCGCTGAACTCGTGCGGGTAGCGGTGGATGTGGCTCTGGTTGAGCCCGACCCGGGCCAGCAGCTCGCGGACGAGGTCCTCCCGCTTGCCCTTGTCGCTGAGACCGTGGACGAGAGGCCCCTCGCCGACGATCTCGCCGACCGACATGCGCGGGTTCAGGCTGGCGTACGGGTCCTGGAAGACGACCTGCAGGTCGCGGCGGGCGCGCTTCATGTCGTCGCCGCCGAGGATCTTCGGCTTGCGCCCGGCCTTCTTCTCCTCGGCTGTCGGGATGTCGAAGAGCACCCGGTCCTTGACCATCACCTTGCCGGACGTCGCCGGGATCAGGCTGAGGATCACCTTGCCGAGCGTCGTCTTGCCGCAGCCCGACTCCCCGACCAGGCCGAGCGTCTCGCCCTTGCGCACGCTGAACGAGACGCCGTCGACGGCGCGGACGGCGCCGATCCGCGTCACACCGAGCAGGCCGCCGCGGATCTCGAAGTGCTTGACGAGGTTCTCGACCGTCAGGAGGGTCTCCCCCTCGGCTGCGGTCACCGGCGCCGCGGGGGCGCTCGTGGTCTCCATCTCGACTCCGCTCATCGGGCGACACTCAGGGCGAGGGCGGCCTCCTCGGCCACGTCGCTGCTTGGCTCCACGCCGATCGCCGGCGGCTCTCCGGCGGGCGTCAGCCAGCAGCGCGACACGTGGCCCGGGCCGATCTCCTGGAGCGGCGGGGCGGTGTCGCACACGGGCATCGCGTGGGGGCAGCGTCGCTTGAAGAGGCATCCCGGCGGGAGGTTCAGGGGGTTCGGCACGGTTCCCTGGATGACCTCGAGGCGCGACCGCCGCTCGCCCATCCGCGGGATCGAGGCGAGGAGCCCCTGGGTGTACGGGTGGTGCGGGCGCTCGAAGATCGTCGTGACCTCGGCCGCCTCCACGACCTTGCCGGCGTACATCACGACGACGTCGTCGGCCATCTCGGCGATGACGCCGAGGTCGTGGGTGATGAGCATGATCGACATCCGGTTCCGCTCCCGGAGCGTCTTCATGAGCTCCAGGATCTGGGCCTGGATCGTGACGTCGAGGGCGGTCGTGGGCTCGTCGGCGATGAGGAGCTCCGGGTTCGTGGAGAGCGCCATCGCGATCATGACGCGCTGGCGCATGCCGCCCGAGAGCTGGTGCGGGTACTCGCCGGCCCGCCGCTTCGGGTCGGGGATGCCGACCTGGGCGAGCATCTCGACCGCCTGCTCGGCGGCCTGGCGGCGCGGGATCCCCTCGTGGAGCGAGATCGCCTCGGAGATCTGGTCGCCGCACGTGTAGACCGGGTTGAGCGACGTCATCGGCTCCTGGAAGATCATCGAGATCGCGTTGCCGCGGACGTCCCGCATCTCCTCGTCCGAGAGGGTGAGGAGGTCGCGGTCCCCGAGCCGGATCGAGCCCTCGACGATCCGGCCGGGCCGCTCGATGAGGCGCATGACGGAGAGCGCCGTGATGCTCTTCCCGCAGCCGGACTCGCCGACGATCCCGAGGGTCTCGCCGTGGCGGATCGAGAAGCTGACCCCGTCGACGGCCTTGACCACGCCGTCCTGGGTGTAGAAGTGGGTCCGGAGGCCGTCGACGGCGAGGAGGTCTCCGCTGCCGGGCACGCGGCTCGACATCAGTTCGACTCGATCCGCTGGCGCGGATCGAGCGCGTCGCGCAGGCCGTCGCCGAGGAAGCTGGCGGCCAGAACGACGAGGACGAGCGTGATGCCCGGATACCAGGCCAGGAGCGGATCACGGTAGAAGTAGTCCTGCGCCTTCGTGAGCATGTTGCCGAGGCTCGCCTCGGGCGGCGTGATCCCGAAGCCGAGGTACGACAGCGATGCCTCGACGACGACCGAGTCGGCGATGCCGAGGGTGGCGGCCACGACGACCGGGGCCATCGCCGAGGGGATCATGTGCCGCACGATCGTCCGGCGGTCGCCGGCCCCGAGCGCCTTCGCGGCCTGCACGAAGTCGGCCTCGCGGAGGGACAGGAACTCGCCGCGCACGAGGCGCGCGGCCGTCGTCCATCCGGTGAGGCCGATGGCGATGATGATGACCCAGGCGTTGCCGGTCCCCCAGAAGGCGACGAGCATGAGGATGAGGAAGAAGGTCGGGATCGAGAGGACGACGTCGACGAAGCGCATGAGTGCGTTGTCGACCCAGCGCCCGACGTAGCCGGCGACGGACCCGACGCTGACGCCGATGCCGACGATGACGATGACCGCCGCGAAGCCGATGAAGAGCGACGTCTGGAGGCCCTTCATGAGGCGGGCGAACGTGTTGATCCCGAGGTTGTCGTAGCCGAGCGGTGCGGTCAGCGACGGAGGCTGATTGATCCGCTGGAGCGACGTCTCCTTCCACGCGTCACCGGAGATGAAGGGGATCGCGATCGCCATCGTGACGAGGATCGTCATGAGGAAGAAGGCGATGACGGCGAGTCGGTGGCGGACGAAGCGCTGGCGGACGAGCTGCCAGTAGGTGCGGACGGGCGTGAGGTCGACCTCGTCGACCGCGGGTGCGGCGCCGGCGAGCGGGGTGGTCTGCGTGCTCTCCATCGTGGCGCCCCTAGTACTTGATCCGCGGGTCGACGACCGCGTAGAGGATGTCGGCGAGGAGGTTCCCCATGATCACCATCGCGCCGCCCATCATCGTGAAGGCGAGCACCACCGGGTAGTCGCGCTCGGTGACCGCCGAGACGCCGAGGTAGCCGAGGCCCGGCCACGAGAAGACGGTCTCGGTGATCGCCGCACCGGTCAGGAGCGCCGGGATCGTGAGGCCCAGGAGCGTCACGATCGGGATGAGGGCGTTCCGCAGGCCGTGCTTGAAGATGACCCGCGAGGAGGCGAGGCCCTTGGCCTTCGCCGTCCGGATGTAGTCGGCCCGCAGCACCTCCAGCATCGACGCCCGCATGTAGCGGCTCCACCCGGCGACGCCGACGATCACGAGGGTCAGCACGGGCAGGAACAGGTGCCAGAGGAGGTCGAGAAGGTCGCCCTCCTTGCCGAACGAGTACTTCCCGAACAGGGGGAAGAGGTCGAGGGTCTGGGCGAAGATCTGGCGGAGGATGATGCCGAGCCAGAACGTGGGAAGGGCATAGCCGATCGTGGCGAAGACGGTGATGACCTTGTCCGAGACGCTGTACTGCTTGACCGCCCCGAGGATCCCGACGGGGATCGCAATGACGACCGTGAAGAACAGCGCCGTCCCCATGAGCTGGAGCGTGCTGGGGATGCGCTCGAAGATCTTGTCGCGGACGGGGAGCCCGTCCGTGATCGAGTAGCCCCAGGCGTTCGGGTTCCAGGGGAACGTCCAGAACGTGGTGAACCAGTTCCAGAACTGGACCGGCAGCGGCTGGTCGAGCCCGTAGATCCGCCGCAGGTTCTCGATGACCTCGGGCGAGACCTTGTTCGAGCGGAACCGGTCGAACGGGTCGCCCGGCGCCGAGTAGACGATGAAGAAGACGATCACGCTGATCCCGATGAGGATCGGGATCGCCTGGATCAGCCGGCGAACGACATAGCGGGCCATCGACTCAGCCTCGAACGACGGGCGGCGGGACGGGCCGACCGGCGTGCCGGACGGCGAGTTGGCGAGGGGACACCGCGTTCCTTCCCCGGAGAACGTCGGCCGGCGGCGGCCGTTGGGCCGCCGCCGGCCGTGGACTCAACGATGCGCTGGTGGCGCCGGGTTCACTGAGCCGCGACGACCCAGGCGTCGCGGTTCCAGTAGTACAGCGGGCTGCCGAGGTCGATGTCGCTCGTCGTGGACGAGACGGACTTCGTGATGCCGGCGTTGGCCAGGTCCGACCACAGGAAGTAGTACGGCAGGTCCTCGTGCGCAAGCACCTGGAACTGCGCGTAGATGCCCTTCCGGGCCTCCTGGTCGAGCGTGACGCGGCCGTCCTCGAGGAGCTTGTCGGCCTCGGGGTTGGACCAGCAGACGAAGTTGTTGTCGTCGGGGTTGTCCTCGGTCGTGCACTTCGAGGAATGGAAGATCGAGTAGTCGTCGGGGTCGATCGAGGTCGACCAGCCGCCGAGGTACGTGTCGAAGTTGTTGGGGTACGAGAGCAGCGGGAGGAGGACCGTGGCGAAGTCGCCTTCCTTCACGGTGAGCTCGATGCCGCACTGCTTGAGCTGGTCGGCGGCGAGCTGGCCGAAGGCAACGCGCTGCGGCCGGCCGGCCCGGACGTACATCTCGGAGGCGAGACGGACGCCGTCCTTGGCGTAGATGCCGTCGCTGCCGAGCGCCCAGCCGGAGCTCTCGATGAGCGCCTTGGCGCCCTCGACGTCGAGGACGTAGGGCGGGACGTCAGGGTTGTACGCCCACGACGCCGGCGGGGTGTTGGCCTGGACGGGCTGGCCCCGGCCGTCGGTGGCGGCCGCGACGGTCGCCTCGTGGTCGATGCACATCGAGAACGCCTTCCGCAGGTTGAGGTCGCTGTAGAGGCGCCCCTCGCGGAGGTTGAAGGAGATGAAGTAGTAGCCGAAGTCAGGGTACTCGGCGATCTGGAGGTTCGGGTCCGCCTTCAGGGTCTCGAGGGCGTCCGAGGTGATCTCCGTCTGCCAGTTGATGTCGCCCTTCTGGAGGGCGGCCGACGCCGCGGCGGCGTCCTTGATGATCGGGATGAAGACCCGGGCCGGGCCGACCTTGGCTCCCTCGGGTCCGCCGAAGTAGTCCTCGTGGCGGCCGAGCTCGACGCTCTGCGCCGTCGTGTACTTCACGAGCTTGTAGGGGCCCGTGCCGATCGGCGCGCGCTGGAAGTCGAGGATGCGGAACGAGGCCGCGATCTGGTCGATGTCCGTCGCGGTGAGGGTGGTGCCGAGGTCGCGGAGCTGGTCGAACAGCGCCGAGCCGTAGGCGGACTGGTTGGTCGTGCCGTCCTCGTTGACGAACTGCGCCGTGTCGGGGAGCTGGATGCCGGCCGACGTCAGGATCGGCTCCATCTCGGCGACGTAGGTGGCGAAGTCGCACTCCGGCGGGAGGGTCTCGGCGTTGCACGCCTCGGCCGTCGTGGCGGCGGTGATCTTCTCGACGAGGGCCGTCACCTCGGCGGGGTCGACCGCGCCGGTGGAGGCCTGGAGGCGGCCGAAGCTGTCGCGGACCGCCGCCTCGGGCACGACGACCACGGAGAGGCCGGTGACCGCGAACGGGGCGAAGGTCTGCTTCAGGACGAACTTGATGGTGGAGTCGTCGATCGCCTCGACCGTGGCGATGTTGTCCTGGATGCTCGAGCAGCCGTCCGGGATGTACGTGCAGTTCGGCGAGAGGCCGAGCTGGTAGCTGAAGACGACGTCGGAGGCCTTGACCTCGGTCCCGTCGTGGAACTTGACGCCTGGCTTCAGCTTGAGCGTCCACTCGAGGCCGTCCTCGCTCGTCTCGGCGTAGTCCGCCGCGAGGTCCGGGATCGCCTCGAGCTTGTTGTTGACCGTGTAGAGGCCGTTGTACAGGAGGCTGACGATCCAGCTGGTCGGCAGGTCCGTGTACGCGTACGAGAAGTAGGTCGGCTCGCCGTCGAGGGCGAACGCGAAGTCGGCGGAGCCCGCGGGGGGCGCCTCCGTCGCGGGGGCCGGGGTCTCGCCGGGGGCCGGGGTTGCCGGCACCGGCGTGGGCGACGCCGCGCCGCCGCAGGCAGCCACGCCGATGGCGAGCGCCCCCAGCAGGCCGAGACTGCGCCGTCTCAAGCTCATCGAGTTCCTCCTGTTTCCCGGGGCCGGCCGCTCCTCCGCGCCGTGCCCTTGTCCTGGTCGGCCGCCCGCCGTCCGGCGCACGGCGCGCCGGGGACAGCCTGGCGACCCACAGACTGCGGCGCATTATAGGTCGCGGCCGTCTGCGTGCGTCAAACTCGCCCGGCCCGGTCGCCGGTGGGCGGACCCGCCCGGGACCGGTCCCGTCACGATCGCGTCGGTGTCACCTCCTGCCTGTCCGGCGCTGCGTGGCCTGGTCGACCGGCTCCGGCGCCATCGCGGTGGAGCCGACCTCCTCGATCCACTGAGCCTGCCGGCCCATCGAGGGCGGCAGGTCGGCGGCGATGGGCGGTGGTGCGATGCGGATCCCGCGGTACGGCAGCGGGATCTCGACGTCCGGCAGGAGGCCCGCGACACGGGCGCGCTCCCGGCTCGATTCGAAGAGCAGGTAGGGTGCCGGCGCGCCGCGCGGCGCCTCGTTGTAGACGACGGGCCTGCCACCGTCGATTGCCGCCGGACCGACGAGGGCCGCGCACAGTCCGGCGGCGGCAACGATGCCTGGCAGGCCGGACAGCAGCCGCGACGGCTCGCGCCGGCTCGTCGCGAGGCGCGCCCGGAGCCGGGGCCAGCCGTCCGCGGCGGGCTCCGCCCGGAGCGCGTCGTCGTGGAGGCGTCGCAGGGCGTGGACGACGAGGGTCGTCGTGGCCAGCTCCTCCTCGCACGGTCGGCACCGCGCGAGGTGGTCGAGGGCCCGCCCGACGTCCGGGCCGGAGGCCCGCCGGGCGGCGAAATCGAGCAGGGCGGTCCGGTGCTCCCGGCAGGGCCGTCGGTCGAGGAGCCGGATCACGGCTCGACCTCGACCGGCAGCGTCGCGGCGGCGCCTGCGGGCCGCTCGTAGGCGCCCCCGAAGCGCCGGTCGTCCTCGAGACGCGCCCGGAGCGAGCGGAGGCCGAAGTGGAGGCGCGACTTCACCGTGCCCGGCGCGATGCCGAGCATCTCCGCCGTCTCGTTGATGCTCCGTCCGTGGAGGTAGAACAGGACGATGACGCCGCGGTGCTTCGGGGGAAGCGCCGCGATCCCGTCGCGCACGATCGCCCGCAGCTCCTCGCGCTCCGCGCTGTCGGCCGGGCCGGTCTCGCGGTCGCGGACGAGGCGTGCCACCGCCTCGCTGATCGGCTCCCACGGCCGCCGCCGGCCGACCCGCGTGTACGAGAAGTTGAGGGCGACCCGGTGGAGCCAGGGCACCGGCGAGGCATCGGGACGGAGCCGGCGGCGCCACTCGTAGGCCTTCGCGAACGTGTCCTGGAGGACCTCCTCCGCCGCGTGGCGATCGCCGAGCACGGCGTAGGCCGTGGCGAAGACCTGCCCGCGGTAGCGCGAGAAGAACGCCTCGAACGCGTCGAGGTCGTCGTCGCGGATCCGGACGAGGAGCTCTATCTCGTCCGGGTCGATCCGGCGGACCGGCTGGTCGCTCGTGGTCGGTGCCTCCTGCTGCACGGCACACGCGCGGACGGGACGCCCGGTGCGGCCCTCCTGCACCGGTATACGCCTCGTCACGGCACCAGGTTCATCCGGCCGCAGGGTCGCCTCGCCAGCGCAGGTTCGGCTGGCGGGCCGCGGTGGCCTCGTCGAGGCGGCGGACCGGCGCGGTGTGCGGGGCCCCCGTCACCAGGTCGGGCGTCTCGCGCGCCTCGCGGGCGATCTCGAGCATGGCCTCGGCGAAGGCGTCGAGCGTCTCGAGGCTCTCGGTCTCGGTCGGCTCGATGAGCATCCCCTCCTCCACCGTGAGGGGGAAGTAGATCGTCGGCGGATGGAAGCCCTTGTCGATGAGCCGCTTCGCCACGTCGAGCGTGCGCACGCCCGTCTCCGCCTTGAGCGCCGACGCGCTGGCGACGAACTCGTGCATGCAGTGCCGCTCGAAGGGGACGACGTACGCGCCGGCCAGGCGGTGCTTGAGGTAGTTGGCGGCGAGGACCGCGTCCTCGCTCACCTCGCGGAGGCCGTCCGCGCCGTGGGCGCGGATGTACGCGTAGGCGCGGACGAGAATCCCGACGTTGCCGACGAAGCTGCGCATCCGGCCGATGCTCATCGGCCGCTCGCCGGTCCGCTCGAGGCGGAACGTGCCGTCCGGCTCGCGCAGCACGAGCGGCTCCGGGAGGTACGGCGCGAGGTGGGCGCGGACGCCGACCGGCCCGGCCCCGGGCCCGCCGCCGCCGTGCGGCGTCGAGAACGTCTTGTGGACGTTGAAGTGCATGACGTCGAAGCCGGCGGCGCCCGGCCGGAACCAGCCGAGCATGGCGTTGAGGTTCGCCCCGTCCATGTAGGCGAGGGCCCCGGCGGCGTGGACGAGGTCGAGGAGCTCGACGACGCGGCTCTCGAAAAGCCCCAGGGTCGAGGGGTTCGTGATCATCACTGCGGCCGTCGCCGGTCCGAGGGCGGCCCGGAACGCGTCGAGGTCGACGCCGCCGTCCGGGGCCGAGGGGATGTTGACGGTGCGGAAGCCCGCCATCGAGGCGGTGGCGGGGTTCGTGCCGTGCGCCGAGTCGGGCACGAGGACGTCGGTCCGGGCGGTGTCGCCGCGGGCCCGGTGGTAGGCCCGGACCATGAGGATCCCCGTCAGCTCGCCCTGGGCGCCGGCCGCCGGCTGGAGCGTGACGGCGTCCATGCCGCTGATCTCGGCAAGGTCCTGCTCGAGCCGCCAGAGGAGCTCGAGGGTCCCCTGGGCGGTCTCGTCCGGCGCCAGCGGATGGAGGGCGGCGAAGCCGGGCAGGCGCGCCGCCCACTCGTTGACCTTGGGGTTGTACTTCATCGTGCACGAGCCGAGGGGATAGAAGCCCGTGTCGACGGACCAGTTGAGGTGCGAGAGGTTCACGTAGTGGCGGACCAGCGTCGCCTCGTTGAGCTCGGGGAGCGCCGGCGGGGCCGCCCGGCGGGCGGCGCCGGGCAGGCGATCGAGCGCGTCCGCCGGAGCCGCGGGGAGACGCGTCCCGGCGCCGCGGCCGGGCCGCGACCGCTCGAAGAGGGTGGGCTGGAGCGGGTTCCCGGTGACGCTCATCGGATCGCCTCCGCGGGGGCCGCGGCCGCCCCGGCCGCCAGCTCGGCGGTGAGCGCCGCCGCGAACGCCGCGACGTCGTCGCCGGTCGTCACCTCCGTGGCGCAGACGAGGAGGCCGTCGGCGAGGCCCGGGTCGCCGGGCTCGAGCTCGGCCAGCGGGACCCCGGCGAGGATTCCGCGGGCGAGGAGGCGGCGGTGGACGGCGACCGCGTCCGGGACGCGGACCGCGAACTCGTTGAGGTAGGGGCCCGGGTGAAGGCGCGGCGCGCCGGCGGCGGCGAGGGCCGCCTCCAGGTCCGCTGCCCGCGCGGCGCCGGTCGCCGCCACGTCGTGGAGACCGTCCGGCCCGAGCGCCGCGAGCCAGATGGAGGCGGCAAGGGCGCAGAGGGCCTGGTTCGTGCAGATGTTCGAGGCCGCCCGCTCGCGCCGGATGTCCTGCTCGCGCGCGCGCATCGTCATGACGAACGCCCGCTTGCCGTCGACGTCGGTGGTCATCCCGATGAGGCGCCCCGGGATCTGGCGGATGAGCGGCTCGCGGCAGGCGACGATGCCGAGGTACGGCCCGCCGTACGAGGGAGGCATCCCGAGCGGCTGGCCCTCGCCCGCGGCGATGTCGGCGCCGTAGGCGGCCGGAGGGGCGAGGACGGCCAGGCTGACCGGCTCGACGACGGCGACGAACAGGGCGCCGGCGGCGTGGGCGAGGCGGCCGATCTCGTCCATCGGCTCGAGGAGGCCGAGGAACGAGGGCTGCGCCGCGACCACGCCGGCGACCGGCCGCTCGGGGTCGGCCAGCAACCGCTCGAGGGCGGCGAGGTCGGTCGTGCCGGCGGCCGGGCCGTCGACGACGAGCGGGACCTCGTGGAACGCCAGGTTGGCGCCCGCGAAGTACGTCTCGAGCGTCTCGCGGTAGTGGGGATGGACGCTCCGCGCGACGAGGACGTGCTCCCGCTTCGTGGCCCGGCAGGTCATGAGCGCGGCCTCGGCCGTCGCGGCAGCGCCGTCGTAGTGCGAGGCGGAGACGACGTCCATGCCGGTCAGCTCGGCCGCGAGCGACTGGTACTCGTAGATCGTCTGGAGCGTCCCCTGGCTGATCTCCGGCTGGTACGGGGTGTACGCCGTGTAGAACTCGCCGCGCAGGAGCATCTGGTCCACGACCGGCGGGGCGTGGTGACGGTAGACCCCGCCGCCGGCGAAGGAGACGAGGTCGGTCCGATTCTTCGCGGCGAGGGCGCCGAGGTGGGCCATGAGCTCGAGCTCGGTGAGCGCCGCGGGGAGGTCGAGGCCGGCCGCCCGGGCGCCCTCGGGGATCGCCTCGAAGAGCGCCTCGACGACATCGACGCCCACGACGTCGAGCATCCGCGCCCGCTCGTCGGCGGTGTGCGGTCCGTAGGCCATCGCTCAGGCCTCCGCGACCAGCGCCTCGTAGGCCGCCGGGTCGAGGAGGGCGTCCAGCGCGGTCGCGTCGGCGACGCGCACCCGGACGAGCCAGCCGGCGCCGTACGGGTCGGAGTTGACGATCTCCGGCGTGCTGGCGAGGGCGGCGTTCACCTCGACGACCTCGCCCCCGACGGGCGCGAACAGGTCGGAGACGGCCTTCACCGACTCGACGACGCCGAATGTCGCCAGCTGGCGGAGCGCGGTCCCGACGGCGGGGAGCTCGACGAACACGATGTCGCCGAGCTGGTCGGCCGCGTGGTCGGTGATCCCGACGGTGGCGACGTCCCCCTCGAGGCGGACCCACTCGTGCTCCTTCGTGTACCGCAGGTCGGCCGGGATCATGGCGCGCTCCTCTCGTGCGGCCGGCACGGGGTCCGGCGCTCTGGGGCCGGCCGCGGCGGCCGACCCGCCGTCAGCGGGGCCTGGTGTAGAACGGCAGCGGGACGACCTCGGCGGCCGCCCGCGCGTCGCGGATCTCCACGTCGAGCATCGTACCGGGCGCCGCGTCGCCGGGTGCGACGTAGGCCATCGCGATCGGCACGTTGAGGGTCGGCGACATCGTCCCCGAGGTCACCGCCCCGCTGCGCCGCTCGCCGGCCCAGACGGGGTGCCCGTGCCGGGCGATGCCCCGGCCGCGGACCACGAGCCCGACGAGCCGCCGGCGGGGTTCCTCCTCGGCCGCCTTCGCGAGCGCGTCCCGCCCGACGAAGTCGCCTTCCTTGGCGAGCTTCACGACCCGTCCCAGGCCGGCCTCGTACGGGGTGGTCGCGCGGTCGAGCTCGTTCCCGTAGAGCGGCATCCCCGCCTCGAGGCGAAGCGTGTCGCGCGCCCCGAGCCCGACCGGCACGAGCCCCGCCGGCCGGCCGGCATTCATGATCGCGTCCCACAGAGCCGGCCCGGCCGCGGCCTCGACGAAGACCTCGAAGCCGTCCTCGCCGGTGTAGCCGGTGCGGGCGACGAGGGCCGGGATGCCGGCGACGGCGCCCTCGGCGATCCCGTAGTAGCGGATGGCGTCGAGGTCGAGGTCCGTGAGCGGACCGAGGAGGCCCAGGGCGGCCGGGCCCTGGACGGCGACGAGGGCGGTGGCCAGCGAACGGTCGTCGAGGATCGCCTTCCGTTCGGCGAACCGCTCGGCGAGGGCGTCCGAGACGACCGCCGCGTTCGAGGCGTTGGCGACGACGAGGAAGCGGTCCGGGGCGAGGCGGTAGACGATCAGGTCGTCGAGGATGCCGCCGTCCGGGGCGCAGATCATCGAGTACTGGGCCCGTCCCACCGCGAGCGTCCGCGGGTCGGTCGTGACGGCGCCCGCGAGCGCGTCGCCCGCGTCGGGGCCGTCGACGAACAGCTCGCCCATGTGGGAGAGGTCGAAGAGCCCGGCCCGCTCGCGGACGGCCCGGTGCTCGTCGAGGATCCCGGTGTACTGGACCGGCATCCGCCAGCCGGCGAAGTCGACCAGGCGGGCGCCGAGCGCCTCGTGGCGTTCGACCAGCGGTGTGGCGCGCGGCGCGTCGGTCATCGACGTCCCTCCCGGTTCAGGCTTGCTCCGCGGCACGAGCGCTCACGGCGAGCGTGGCCCGCTCGACGAGCGCCCGCTCGGTCTCGAAGGTGAGGAGCGCCGGGGCCTCGCCGAGCGAGACCCAGCGCACCTCCTCGAACTCGTGATCGTGGGCGGCGAGGTCACCGCCCGTCGGCTCCATGAGCCAGTAGTGGACGGTCTTGTGGATCCGGGCGCCGCCCTGGACGAAGGAGTACTCGATCGCGTCGAGCGGGGCGACGATCCGGACCCGGAGCCCGGTCTCCTCGGCGACCTCGCGAAGGGCCGTCTCCTCGAGCGTCTCGTTCGCGTTCGGCGTCCCCTTCGGCAGCGTCCAGGTCGCGACGTCCCGCTGGCGCCGGCGGCGGCCGACGACGAGGTGCGGGGTGCCGTCGATCGAGCGGACGACGATGCCGCCGGCGGACGTCGCGGTGGTGCGCCTCAGCCGCGCCACGGCGCCGCGGCGGCGCGCGGACGGCGACCGGCCGCCCGAACGCCGAGGTTGGCCCAGCGGACCGGGGCGCGGGACACGGCAAGGCCGGCGCTCGGGTGATGGGGGTGGGCCGGGATGACGCCGCGCCACTCGTCGCGCAGGAGCGCGACGGGGCCGACCTCCGGCCGGCGGAGGAGCGTCGGTCGGTCGAGGGCCACGCGGAAGCTGACGTGGCGGTCGAGGCCGAGGAGTGGCTCGCGGGCGCGCGGCGCGGCGGTGGCGAAGCGAACCGCCGGCCGGGACGCGTAGCGCGCGGTGATGCTGCGCTGCATGCGCAGATCGTACCCCTTCACGACCCGCTTGTGAACGCGTCGCGGAGACGCGCCGCGTCATCCGGTGCGAGCCCGCGCCGCTCTTCGGCCAGCGTGACCTGGCGGAGGCCGAGGGCGCGGTAGACGGCGACGGCCTCGCTGCCGGCCGGCGCCACCGCGGTGAGGTGTGCCGCGACCGTCCCGGCGTCGCCGCGGACGACCGGTCCGGTGAGGGCCGGCCCCGTCCCGAGGTCCCGCGCGTTGGCGAGCGCCTGGGCAGCCAGCGGCCCGTAGACCGCGAGCGCCCCGGCCTCGTCGAGCCCGGTCGGGGCGGCGACCGCGGCGACGACGTCGAGGAGCGCGATGAGGCCGCCGGCGGCCAGGACCGCGGCGGCGTGGTAGGCCGGCTTCGAGCCGGGAGCGAGGCGGACCGGGCTCGCGCCGAGCGAGTCGCCATCTCGGCCAGAAGGTCGAGGAGCGCGTCGTCGCCCTCGATCGCCACCGTGGCCCCGGGCAGCGCCGCGAGCGCGCGCTCGAGCTCGGCGAACGCGACGAGCGGGTGGAAGGAGCCGGCGCTGCGTCCCGGCCGCCAGCGCCGGCGCCAGGATCTCGGCACCGTGGAGCCCGCTCGTGTGGACGATCGCCTGCCCGGAGTAGAGGTGGAGCGACCCCGCGACGGCGGCCAGGGCGTCGTCGGGGACGGCGAGGATGACGAGGTGGCAGGCGTCGAGGATCGGCGCCGCCTCGGGGAAGGCGCGGGCTCCCGGGACGAGCGAGCGGAAACGCTCGCGGCGGCCCGCGTCGCGGCTGGCGACGGCGCCGATGGTCCAGCCGGCCCGGGCGAGGGCGACGCCGAGCGCCGTCCCGACGGCACCGGCCCCGACGATCCCGATGACCGGGCGGCCGTCCTCCGCCGGCTCGACGTGGGGATGCGCGTGCGGCTCGAGGTGGACGACGTCGCCGTGGCGATGGGCGCCCGGCGGCAGCGTCCCGTCGGCGGCCACGGCGGCCTGCCGGCGAACCTCCTCCATCGTCGCCCGGTCGCCCGGGGGCGGCGGCCCGGGCTGCCTGCGCCAGGATCGCATCGTCCCTCTCCACGCTACTCTTGGGCGGACAGCGTAGCGCTCCCGGCGGCCCGCCCGCCGCCCCATGCCAGCGAGGACGATCCGTGCCGACCCGCGACCCGTTCGGCGCCCGAGCCAGCCTCGGGCCCGGCCTCCCCGACGCCTTCCACCTGGCGCGCCTCGCCGAGCGTGATCGGACCTCGGGCGGCTGCCGGTCACGGTGAAGATCCTGCTCGAGAACGTCCTCCGCCACGCCGGCGGCGGCATCGTCACGGCCGACGACGTGCGGGCCCTCGCGGCCTGGCGACCGGCCTCCGGGGCCGAGGCCGAGATCCCGTTCATGCCCGCCCGGGTCATCCTCCAGGACTTCACCGGCGTCCCGGCCGTCGTCGACCTCGCCGCGATGCGCGACGCGATGGCCGACGCTCGGCGGCGATCCGGCGCGGGTCAACCCGCTCGTCCCGGCCGACCTCGTCATCGACCACTCCGTCCAGGTCGACCGCTTCGGGACGGCCGACGCGTTCGCCTTCAACGTCGCCCGCGAGTACGAGCGCAACGGCGAGCGCTACCAGCTCCTGCGCTGGGCCCAGAGCGCGTTCCGCGGCCTGCGGGTCGTGCCGCCGGGGACCGGCATCGTCCACCAGGTGAACCTCGAGTTCCTGGCCACGGTCGTCGGGACGGCCGACCTGGACGGCGGGGCGCTCGCCTTCCCGGACACGCTCGTCGGCACCGACTCCCACACGACGATGGTCAACGGCCTCGGCGTCCTCGGCTACGGCGTCGGCGGGATCGAGGCCGAGGCCGTCCTCCTCGGCCAGCCGCTCTACCAGCCGATGCCGCGCGTCGTCGGGCGTCCGGCTCGCCGGCGAGCTGCCCCGCGGGGCCACGGCCACCGACCTCGTCCTCGTCGTCACCGAGATGCTCCGGAAGCTCGGCGTCGTCGGCTCGTTCGTCGAGTTCGCCGGCGACGGGCTGGCCGGTCTCCCCCTCGCCGACCGGGCGACGATCAGCAACATGAGCCCCGAGTTCGGGGCGACGGCGACGCTCTTCCCCGATCGACGACGAGACGCTCGCCTACCTCCGCCTGACCGGCCGCCCGGCCGAGCTCGTCGACCTCGTCGAGCGCTACGCGAAGGAGCAGGGCCTGTGGCGGGAGCCGGGCGCGGCGACCGACGTTCGACGACCTCCTCGAGCTCGACCTCGGCGACGGTCGAGCCGAGCCTCGCCGGCCCGCGCCGGCCGCAGGACCGCGTGCCGCTCCCGGCGACCCGGGCCAGCTTCGAGGCCGTCTACCCGGGGATCCTGTCCCCCGGCTGGCGCCCCGGCCGGCCCGGGCGACGTCCGCAACGGCTCGGTCGTCATCGCCGCCATCACGTCCTGCACGAACACCTCCAACCCGACCGTCATGGTCGGCGCCGGGCTCCTCGCGCGGAACGCCGTCGCGCGCGGGCTGCGCGTCGGTCGCCGACCGTCAAGACGTCGCTCGCGCCCGGGTCGAAGGCCGTCACCGCGCTACCTCGAGCGCGGCCGGCCTCGCCGAGCCGCTCGCGGCGCTCGGCTTCGCGCTCGCCGGCTACGGCTGCACGACCTGCATCGGCAACTCCGGGCCGCTCGACGAGGCGGTCGCCCGGCCGATCGAGGACGACGAGCTCGTGGCGGCGGCCGTCCTGTCGGGCAACCGCAACTTCGAGGGCCGCATCCACCCGCTCGCCCGGGCCAGCTACCTCGCCTCGCCGCCGCTCGTCGTCGCCTTCGCCCTGGCCGGGCGGATCGACGTCGACCTCACGCGCGAGCCGCTCGGCATCGGCGACGACGGGCGGCCGGTCTTCCTGGCCGACGTCTGGCCGTCGCCCGAGGAGGTCCGGGCGGCGATCGCCGGCGCGATCGACGCCGGAGCTCTTCCGGGCGACGTACGCGTCCGTCTTCGAGGGCGACGAGCGCTGGCGCGCGCTGCCGGTGCCCGACGGCGACCGCTACGCCTGGGACGACGAGCTCGACCTACGTCGCGAACCCGCCGTTCTTCGACGGGATGGGCCTCGAGCCGGCGCCGGTCGTCGACATCGTCGGCGCCCGCGTCCTGGCCTGGCTCGGCGACTCGGTCACGACCGACCACATCTCGCCGGCCGGCTCGATCCCGGCCTGGTCGCCCGCCGGCCAGTGGCTCCAGGCGCGCGGCGTCGGGCCCCTCGACTTCAACTCGTACGGCGCCCGGCGCGGCCACCACGAGGTGATGATGCGCGGCACGTTCGGCAACATCCGGCTCCGCAACCGCCTCGTCGAGGGCAGGGAGGGGCCGTACACCCGGCACCTGCCCGTCGGGCGAGGAGGCGTTCCTCTACGACGCCGCGATGGCGCTACGCAGGCGGAGGGCGTGCCGCTGCTCGTCCTCGCCGGCCGGGAGTACGGCTCCGGCTCGTCGCGCGACTGGGCGGCCAAGGGGACGCGGCTGCTCGGCGTCCGGGCGGTGATCGCCGAGAGCTACGAGCGGATCCACCGCTCGAACCTCGTCGGGATGGGCGTCCTGCCGCTCCAGTTCCTGCCGGGCGAGAGCGCGGCGTCGCTCGGGCTGACCGGCCGCGAGGCCTACTCGATCGCCGGCCTCGGCGCGGGACTGGCGCCGAGAGCGCGTCTCGAGGTCGTGGCGGTCGTCGACGCGGACGACGGCGGCGGGCGAGCGGCGCTTCGAGCGTCGACTGCCGCCTCGACGGGCCGATCGAGGTCGACTACTACCGCCAGGGCGGGATCCTGCCGGCGGTCCTGCGGCGGCTGGCCCGGGAGAGCGGGGCGGCGTAGGGCGCGGGGGCTCGGCGACGAGCGCGCGGCGGGCCGCCGCGCTGGCCTGTCAGCTCCGGCGGGCGGTCCAGCGGCCCGCGTCGCGGGCGACCCGCAGCGGGATCCCGTAGGCGGCGGTCAGCGCGGCGTCGGTGAGGACGTCGCCGATCGAGCCCTCGGCGAGCAGCCGCCCGCCCGCGAGCAGGAGCGCGTGCCCGAAGCCCGGCGGCACCTCCTCGAGATGGTGCGTGACGAGGACGATCGCGGCCGGGCGGGGCGCGGCGGCCATCCGGGCGAGGGCATCGACGAGCTCCTCGCGGGCCCGCAGGTCGAGCCCGGCCGCCGGCTCGTCCACGAGCACGAGGTCGGGGTCGGGCATGAGGGCGCGGGCGAGGAGCACCCGCTGGCGCTCCCCCGTCGAGAGCGTGTCGAACGTGCGCCGGGCGAGGGCGCCGACCCCGAGCCCGTCGAGGAGATCGTCCGCGCGACGCCGCTCCGCGTCCGAGAAGCGGTCCCACCAGGGCGCGAGCGCGCCGCTGCGCCCGGTGAGGACGACGTCTCGGGCCGCCTGGCCGGGCTCGAGTCGGGCCGCCAGGAGGGCGCTCGTCGTGCCGATCCGGGCCCGGAGGGCGCGGGCGTCGACGGCCCCCAGCTCGCCGCCGAGGACGCGGGCGCTCCCCGTCGACGGGAAGAGCGTCGTCCCGGCGACCCCGACCAGCGTCGACTTCCCGGAGCCGTTCGGGCCGACCACGACCCAGCGCTCCCCCACCCGGACGGTCCAGTCGACGCCGGCGAGGATCGCGGCGCCGGATCGGCGCACGGTGACGTCGCGGAGGCGGAGGATCTCGTCCACGACGCGATCGTAGCGGGCGCGACGGGCGTCGACGGCCGTTCGGGCGACGGGCGCACCGCGGGTCGACGACGTCGATCGCCCGTGCGACGATGGACCGCGCCCGTAACGCCACGGGCCCGCCCCGCGTCTACGACGAGCGATGCAGCCACACGAGCGCCACCCGATCCGCCCCGGACCGCCGCGCCGCCGCGCCACGGCCGGCGACACGCTGTTCGGCGTGGCCGTCGCGGCGCTCGGCCTCGCGCTCGCCGGGGCGCTCCTCGCTGCCGGGGGCGGAGGGGACTGGCTCGGCAGGCTCCTGCCCGGGCCGGACGGCGCCGCGGCGGCCGCCTCGAGCCCGCCTGCGACGCGGGCTCCCGGCGAGTCCCCCGGGCCGATCGGGCCGAACGGGACGCCGCCCGCCACGACCACGCCGGAGTCGACGCCGGCGGCGTCGCCGAGCCCCACCCCCGCCCCGACGCCATCGGCCACCCCGAAGCCCGCCGCCGGCCCGTACTCGATCAACCTCTACCGGCCGGGCGTCTTCGTCCACCAGGCCGACAAGGAATGGTGCGTGGCCGCGGCCGTGCAGAACATGCTGAACGTCATCCGCCTCCGCGAGGACGGCCGGGCCCCGGACACGACGGCGAAGACCCAGCGGGCCCTCTACCGGCGGATCGTCGAGCTGACGACCTGGGAGGACTCCCACAACGGCGGGACCGGCCCCGGGGGCTGGGCCGCGATCCTCAACGAGAAGGGCTACCCCTACGAGCTGCGCGTCTACGACACGCGCACCGCGGCGATGCGGGCGGCCGCGACCGCCCTCCGCGAGACGCGGCGCCCGGTCGGGGTCCTTGCCTGGGCCGGCGTCCACTCGTGGGTCCTCACCGGCTTCACGGCGACCGCCGACCCGGCGAAGACGCGGAACTTCAGCGTGACGACGGCGCGGATCCTCGACCCCTGGTACCCGTGGGTCTCGGACCGCTGGCCCCGATCGGAGAAGCCGAACGCTCCGCGGGACGCCGCGGACCTCAAGGCGAACGTCCGGCCGTGGCGGCTCGGCTCGGGGCCGTACGTCGGGCGGGACGGCAAGTTCCTGCTCGTGGTGCCCCTGGAAGACTGACTCCGGCCCCCGTGCGCCCTCCCATTCGCCGAGGTCACGGAGCGCGAGCGTCCACCTCGGTGGTGGTGCGATCGCTGCCCTCGAGAGAGCGACCGACCTCGCGGGAAATGCGGATCGGCCGGCGCTGCGAGAGAGCCACCGCGACGCGTTCTGCTCAGCGGCAGTTGCGGTCGCCGTGGGAGTCCGATCCCGCCCCGACCGTGCCACGTTCCAGAAGGCGTGAACCCGGCGGCGAGAGTGCCGCAGTCGAGGCTCCTCTCATGAAGGTCCTCCTCCACCTCGTCCGAGATGACGAAGCGTCATGAGGCCGGGAGGTCCGAGGGGCAGCATGAGGGACGACGGCGTGTCGTAGTCCTTGGTGCAGCCGGCGTAACGGCCATCGGCGACGCGCGGAGGTGCCGGACATGGCGAGTCAGAACGGAGGTCAGCCGACGCTCGGGTCTGTGCCGCCCGAGCGCCCGAGCGCCCGGGTCAGGAACGCCATGTCCGACGCTCGGAAGGCGTCGAGCGCCGACCAGATGGTGGCCGATGCCGACCAGTCGGCGTCCGACGCTGATCAGGTCTCCTCGGACATCGACCAGACGGCATCCGATGTAGATCAGACCGGCGCGGACCGGGATCAGCTGGCATCGGACCAGGACCAGGCGACGGCCGACAAGGACCGTGCGGCGCATCGCGACCTGTCCCCCGACGACGTGGAGCTCTACGAGAGCTCTCGGGCGTATCGAGAGGGTGCGTCGGTCGAGCGCCTCGCCAACCGGATCCGTCGCCAGGCGACCGCGCGCGACCGGGACGAGGCGGCGACCGATCGGGATCGGATGGCGGAGATCCGCGACGAGGGGGGCCGGGGGCGGGACGCGCACGCGACCGACCTGCAACTGCCGTCGAGCCAACCCGAGGCACAGCTGCATCGCGAGCTCGAGGAGCTGCGCGCCCAGGCTGCGGCGGATCGCGTCCGGGCGGCGGACGACCGCGCGCTGGCCGCCTCCGACCGGGCAAAGGCGGCCCGCGAGCGGGCCTGGCTCGAGGCGGAGCTGCAGGCCGCCCACCTCGACGAGCTCACCGGAGCCTACCGGCGCGAGATGGGTCGCCTGGCCATCACCCTTGAGATCGACCGCGTGCGACGATCGGGCGGGCCGCTCGTCGTGGCCTTCGTCGACGTCGACGAGCTCAAGACGGTGAACGATCGCGACGGCCACGCCGCGGGGGATCGTGTGCTGCAATCCGTGGTGCGAGCGATGCGAGCACGGCTGCGCTCGTTCGACCCGATCATCCGCTACGGTGGCGACGAGTTCGTGTGCGGGCTGGGCGGCACGGACCTTGCCGAAGCGGAGCGCCGGTTCGCCCTGATCGGCGTCGCGATCGAAGCGGACGCCGGCGTCGGGATCAGCGTCGGGTTCGCGGAGCTCGAACCAGGTGACACCGCAGATGAGCTGACCGAACGTGCCGATGTGGCCATGCTCGGAGTCAAGGCAGCGCATCGCGCCAAGCCGTAGCGGACGCTGCGCGGGCATTGACCGTGTGGACCCAGGGCTTCGCCCTGGAGACAACGAGAAGGGGTCGGTACCAGAGGCCCGACGCGCCCGGGAACCCCAGGACCGGACCCGGCGAACCTCAGTGCCGCGGTGCGGCGGGCGGCTCCTTGCGGTCGTACCCCGCTCCCCAGCCCGCGTTCGTGAAGGTGGGGATGAACCGGTACCCCCGGCCGGGGACCGTGGCGATGAAGCGCGGATGCCGGTAGTCGTTCTGGAGCTTGACCCGCAGGCTGCGGATGTGGCGATCCACGATGTTGCTCTCGGTCAGGAAGTCGGTGCCCCAGACGGCGTCGAGGATGTCCTCGCGCGTGAGGACGCGTCCGCTGCTGCTGGCGAGGAGGTACAGCAGGCTCTGCTCGATGCCGGAGAGGTGCACGACCGAGTCGCCGGCGCGCACCTGGCGGCTGAGGATGTCGATCTCGATCTCGCCCAGGCGGATGGTGGGGATGATCGGCCGGTCGGTGCCCGTCGCGCGGCGGGTGATGACGATCGACCGGGCGAGGAGCTCCTCGGGCGAGAAGGGCACCGTCAGGATGTCGTCGACGCCGAGGTCGAACGCGCGGAGCTTGGTCTTGAGATCGCCGCGTCGCGTGAGCCCCAGGACCGGCGTCGCGCTGTGGGTGAGACCGCCCGACGCGCCCAGCCGCTCGAGCAGCGCCTGGCTGTCGTCGTGGTCCATGTCGATCACGGCCATGTGCGGACCCCACTCCGCGAGGATCGCCTCGGCCTCGGCCAGGCTGCTCGCGGCGCGGACGGCGAAGACGCCGTGGTTCAGCGTCAGCTCGATGAGGTCCACGACGAGCGGGCGGTCATGGAGCACCAGGGCGCGGCGCGCCTCGCCCACCGGTGCGCCCGGGTGGCTGATCATCCTCCGCACCCCCTGACTGCAGTCCTTCGAACCTCGGACTCCGCATGAGCGCCCGGGCGTCGGGACCGATCGAACGGGCGCACAATCACATCGCTCCTCCCGGATTCTAGCCCTGGCATTGCGCTCACGCTGCGCGTTCGAGGGCGATCCCCGCGGCGCTCAGGCTGCCCTGCCGTCCCGAGCCAGTCTCCGCGCGACCCGGCAGGTGATCTGCCCTGGCGGCATTGACGCACGCGTCCGCCGGTACAGCCGCGACGGATGCTCGTTCTGTGGAGATCGCGTGCTGCAGGCCGTCGGCACGGGCCCTGCAGCACGCGTACCTGACCGAGCGCATCGGCCGCGTGCACCTCGACCGTGCGATCGAGATGCGCATGGCTCGGGCCGGGCTCGCGTGGAGTCGGCGAGCGACTCGAGGTCGGTCGGGAGCTGGTCGGCGATGCCGCCGAGCCGCTGGGCGTGGCCGTCGCGCGCATGCAGGGCCGGAGCCAGCGTCGGTCCCGGCGCCGCCCGGTGATGATCGGGCTCGCCATCGGGATCATCGGTGTGATCGCGCTCGCCGCCCTGTGGCGTCGCCGACACGACCGGCCTGCCGATGACGGGATCAGTCCCGGCGATCCCCAGGGTGGGTGTCGCGCCCGCAGTCGCCGCATACCCGGCTCGGGTTCCGCGTCCCGCGAGGGCACAGGCAGACCGGGCAGCGGCAGTCAGTCGGCTCAATCGATGGGAACGCGGCGTTCTCCAGCCGGGCCTACAGCTTGATCACCCCGACAACGAGGAGAACGATGACGACGATGACGATCACGCCGATGATGCCAATGCCACCGCTTCTTGTGTTCATCTCGACCTCTCAGTCAGCTACCAGGTGGACCGCTCAGCCGTCGGTGTCGCGCCAACTGCGAACAATCGCGGTCGCGTCAGCGACCGTCACCGGAGGCATGGGGCCAGTCTGTCGCCGCGACACGACAGCGTCATTACGTGCCGTCATTCCTGCACTCATGCCCGTCAACACGATCGGTGCCCGATCGGACTGAACCGACCGGGCACCAATGCGCCGAGACCCGATTGCGCGAGATCAGTCGCGCGTGCGCGTCCGCCTCGCCCTGAGCTCGAGCGGACCCATGACCGCTACCGCACCGACCGCGAGGAGGAGCAGGACGATCGGGAGGCCCCGGTCGGTAGTCGCGGCAGGCGCCGAGGCGACGGTGTCGGTCGGCGGAGTCGTCGCGACCGGCTGCGTGCCCGACTTCGGGGTGGGCTTCGGCGTGTCGGCGGGACTGGGGGCCGCGCACGCCGAGCTGTCGATGGTGTTGTTGTCAAGCGTGACGGCACCGTTCCGGGCCAGGGCCCGACCCTCGAGCGTCGCGCCGGTGTTCAGCGCGATCGAGGTGAGGGCCATGACCGTGCCCTTGAACTCCGTGCCGGTGTCCAGGGTCGCCGAGCTGCCGACCTGCCAGTAGACGTCGCAGGCCGAGGCGCCGTTGATGAGCTCCACGCTGCTGTTCGGCGCGGTGATCAGCGTCGAGCCGGCCTGGAAGATGTACACACCCTCGCCGTCGAGCGTCAGGGTGCCCGTCAGCCCGAGGGTGGCCGAGCCGTAGACGCCAGGCGTGAGGGTCGTGCCGCCGAGCTCGGTCGGCACGCTCGTGACCGGCGTGGCTCCGGCGGCCTGGTCGTAGGCGGTGACCAGGGCGGCCTTGGCATCGAGCGCGACGGCATCGCCGACGTGCTGTGCCCCGTTGAGCGTCACGGTCTCGAAGCCCGTCACGGCCGCGCCGGGATGCAGCCCGACATCCCCGGTGATCGTCGTGGGCCCGGTGTTCGTGATGGTCTCGCCGGCGAGCACGGCGAAGCTCTCGGCCGTGCCGAGGTTGACCGTCGACGCCGCGAGCGCGGTACCGGCCAGGGTGACGGCCAGGAAGGCCGCCAGCCCGATCGTTCGATGCGCTTCATGTCACTTCTCTTTCGACTCATGGTCGGCCCTCGGGTCACGGGCGGCCTCGCGGATGTCATCGCCCAGGTTCCCGATCTCCTTGTTGACCTGGTCTCCGGCGTTCCCGACCCGGTCCTTGAGGTCCGTGCCGTCGATGCCTCGGGCGGCCTTCTTGGCCTCGGTCTCGACCTCGCGGTAGGTGCTCTTGACGTCGTCCATCACACGTTTCCTTCCGATCTCGTCGCGGTCGCGCGGCTATCCGCACCGTTCGCTGCGCCCGAGCGTCTGGCCTGCGGCGTGCCGCGTCATGACGAGCCGTCATCTCCCCGAGGGCGCCAAGAACGGCACGCTGGGGTCCACGCGATCACCGTGGAGCCTTCGCAACTACCGGTGCGTCCGATCCTCCGTCCCCGCGATCGGAGCCTGCTGGCGGCCCTGAGCCTGATACGGACGAGGATCGCCCGGGTGGTGGCACCTCGACAGGCCGAGGAGATCCGGCTGGGGTTCGACGTGCGCGATCGCACAGGCACACGCGGCAGCTCAGCCCGCGTGGGCAATGGGCATCACTCCCTGATCAGAGGCGCGAACGGGTCGGGGCCGCGCCCGTTGAGCCGCTCCTACCCGCGTAGACGACCGCGCATTGAGGCCCGGAGACCACGCCGAATCCAGTCCGGCGCAGCTCGCCGCCCTGGCGGCGACTCGAGCGGACTTCACTGTCCGACCTGTCACGGCGGAGGCGTGACGCTGATCCCTGGGACCCACTCGACGCAACGATCTGGCAGCTGCCCTGTTCGCGCTGCATCGAGGCAAACGCCGCGTTGAGTCGCGCAGACGCCGACCCGGCAGCCAGCCCACACGTGGATGGCCATCGACCAGACTGCGTACGTCAGCGCTTGTGTCTGCCTCCGCCAGGTTCTGCGCGGCGCGGACAACGAAGACGCCATGGTCGATCGTCAGCTCGATCAGGTCGACGACCAGCGGCCGGTCGTGGTGCACGAGGCCCGGCGGGCGTCGCCAGATTGAGGCTTCCTCCGGGTGACCGAGCGGATGCTGTCGTCCGGCCAGGTGCCTCACGACGCCGAGGCACTCCGTGCCCGGGTCGCATCGATCAGATGACGGACCGTCATGACATCGCGCCACCCAGGTCGCCTACTGCATACACAGCAGTGGCCGGTGCATCGCCCGGCGGTGGTCATGAGGCCCCGCTTCCCCGGATGCCTGAATGCAGATGGAGGAAGCCATGGCCATCGACCAGGTCGACCGCACGGTCGTCACCCACGAACCCACGGCCACGGGTCAGGAAGCGGTTCGGACGAACAGCCGTCGCATCACCCGAACGGGTCCCGGCGGCGCCGACATGGGCCGCCGTATCGTGGTCCTCGTCTTCGGGCTCATCCAGCTCGTCATCGGGGCGCGCATCATCCTGCTCCTCCTCGACGCGAGAGAAGCCAACGCCCTTGTGGCCGCGGTCCTGAACATCAGCCAGGTGTTCGTGGCGCCCTTCGAAGGGATCCTGCGCACGGACTCCCTCAACGCCGCGGGCTCCGTCCTCGACGTCACCGCCGTCGTGGCCCTCGTCGGCTGGACGATCCTCGAGCTCATCGTGCTCTGGGTCATCGGGCTCTTCGGGCGCCGGTCGGCCGCAGAGATCGCCTGACCGCGTCGCCAACTCCCCATCGGACGGGTGATCGCCCGCCCTCAACGCGACCCGTCACGGGCGGACGCGAAACGAAAGGAAACAGCTCGATGGGAATCATCGCCTGGATTGTGCTCGGCGCAGTCGCCGGGTTCATCGCCAACCTGATCATGGGCTCGCGCGAGGGCCTCTTCATGATGGTCGTCCTCGGGATCGTCGGCGCCGTGGTCGGTGGCTTCATTGCCGGGACCGTGCTCGGCATCGCCGACGTCACGGGCCTCAATCTGACCAGCATCGTGGTCGCCGTGTTCGGCGCCATCGTCACCATCTTCGTCGCGCGGCTCTTCCTGTCGCGCGGCGCGAGCCGGACCGTCTGATGGCCGACCAGCAGGTCGAGGGTGCCGTCAACACCGCCAAGGGCACCGTCAACGAGGGCGTCGGCAAGCTGACCGGCGACAGGAAGCTCGAGACGAAGGGCAAGGTCCAGAAGGTCCAGGGCAAGGCCCAGGACGGCCTGGGAGAGGTTCAGGACGCCGTCCGCAAGGCCGGCAAGGACTGACGTCTGGCTCCGACACGCACGGCCAGCACTCGCTCATGGGACTCGCGCGGTGCGACCGTGAGCGCTCCCCGGACTCGACCGGGACCGTCGGCGCGCCACGCGATCCCACGAGGAGACGAGATGACCACCACTGAGGCCCACACCGGGGCCACCGATACCATCGACGCCGCGCGCGACGCGGGTGAATCGATCGCCGACGAGACGCGCTCGAGGGCGGGCCAGATCCGGGTCGCAGTCGAGGACGCAGTCGATCACGTTCCCGAGGTGCTCGAGAGCGCACAGGCCCGCGCCGAACGCGTCGCCGAGCGCCTGCCGGACGCTGCCGAACGCGCCCGGCTCGGCGTCGAGGAGACCACGACCACGCTGCAGACCCTGTCCGACCAGACGTTGCGGCTGCTGGTGGCAGCTTCGATCGGCCTGGCGAGCGGGCTCTACCTCGCAGGAGCACCCCGCCTCGTGACCCTCGCGGCCATCGCGCCCGCGATCCTCGCCGGCGGAGCCATGGCCACCCGCTCCGGGTCGATCCTGGGCGGCACCCGGTGACCCCGCGCATGTCAAGCGCGACCACGGATGAGCGTGTCTGGGGCGACAGGCTTGCGCTACGACTCCCGCGGGCGTAGCCGGACCGCCCGGACAGAGCACGAGACGGCGGCCGCAGCCTCCGCCTCGTGTGGGGTCCCTGTGGTGGGCGATACTGGGCTCGAACCAGTGACCTCACGGATGTGAACCGTGCGCTCTGACCGACTGAGCTAATCGCCCGTGCCGGGGAGTATAGCGCGGGGTCCAGCCGGGTCACGCCACGGGGTCCGGCGCCGTCGGCCCCGTTCCCGGCCCACGGCCCCGGTCCCGGCCGTCGGTCGCTGGTCCCGGCCGTCGGCCGTTGGTCCCGGCCGTCAGCCCCGGTCGTCGAGCCAGGAGACCCGCCAGGCCCGCCACAGGGCCGCCGGGTCGCTCAGCGGGTCGCCGTGGACGAGGACGACGTCGGCCGGCCCGCCCTCCCGGAGCCTCCCCGCCTCCGGCTCGCCGAGGAGCTCGCCGCCGCGCCAGGTCGCCGCCGCCAGCGCCTCCCACGGCTCGAGGCCGGCGCCGACGAGGGCCTCGACCTCCCAGGCGAGCTGGTTCGCCCGCGACGAGCCGCCGCCGAAGTCGGTGCCCGTCGCGATGGGCACGCCGGCGGCCCGGGCAAGCCGCACGCTCTCGTCGGCCCGCTCGCGCCGGGCCGCGATCCCGGACCGCGCCTCGTTGTCGGTGAACCGCGGGAGCAGGGTGGTCGCGGCGTACGAGACCCACGAGCGGAAGACCGTCAGCGTCGAGACGAGGAACGTGCCCCGCCGGGCCATCTCCGCGGCGACCGCGGCGTCGAGCACGAACCCGTGCTCGATCGCGTCGATCCCGGCCTCCACGCCGAGGCGGGCGCCCTCGAGACTGCCGCTGTGGGCGGTCACGCGCGCCCCGCGCGCATGGGCGAGGGCGACGACGCGCTCCACCGCTGCGAGCGGCCACGGGGGCTCCCCGGGCACGCGTCCGTCGAGGTAGAGCTTGAGGAGGTCGGCGCCATCGGCGAGCTGGACCGCCGCCGCGGCGAGGAGGGCCTCGCCGCTCTCAGCGACGACCACCCGCGTCGTCGGCAGGGTGCCCGGCTGCATGAGCCAGGTCCCGGCCGCCCGGATGTACGGCACGTCGCGCCGGCCGCGCCAGCGATCACGGACGTCGAGGGCCAGCGCGCGCTCGCCGGCGGCGCCGGTGCGGGCCACCCGCGGCGAGCCGACGTCGCGGATCCAGCGCACGCCGGCCCGGCCGAGGAGCCGCGCGTTGTGCTCGGCGGCGGCGAGCAGGTCCTCCACCGGGTCGTCGATCCGGGCGATCCAGCTGGCCCCGCCGGGAAGCGTCACGTGGGCGTGCCCGTCCACGAGCCCGGGCACCATCGTGGACCCGTGGGCGTCGACGACGACCGGAGGGTCGCCCGTCGGCAGGGGCCCCTCGTCGTCGGCCGGGCGGATCCAGGCGATCCGGCCGTCGACCGCAAGCAGGCTCACGTCGTGCCGGAGGCGCTCCGAGGTGCCGTCCGCGAGCGCGCCGCGCCGGTACAGCGTGGCCGTCACGACCGTTCGCCTCCGGCGAGGCCCGGCCATGCCGCGGCAAGCGCGGCCGGCTCGACCCCGTCGACCTCGACGACCTTGCTCCTGCCCGTGGCCCCGCTCGCGACGCGCACGGCTCGCCGCGGGACGCCGAGCTCGCGGGCGAGCAGGCGGCAGAGCGCCTCGTTGGCGGCCCCGTCGACCGGCGGGGCGGTCACCCGGACCCGCAGGATGCCGCCCTCCCCCACCCCCTCGACCCGGTCGGCGCCGCCGCGCGGGGTCAGCCGCACGGCGAGGCGGACGGTCACAGCGCGGAGACGACGCGGAGCAGGAAGCCGAGGCCGAGCATGAGCACGAGCGGCGACCAGTCGAACATCCCGGTCTGCGGGAGGACGCGCCGGATCGGCGCGAGGAGCGGCTCGGTCATCCCCACGAGGTACCGCGACACGGCGTTCCGTCCCTGCGGATCCACCCAGCTCACGAGGACGCGGCCGAGCACGAGGAGCCAGAGGACGAGGACGAGCGACTGGACGAAGAGCGGGATGAGCTGCACGCGTGGATCCTACCGCGAAGCGGGCGCCCCGCCGGGATCAGCGACCGGCCCGACGCCCCCAGGCGGGGCTCGTTGGCCCGGCCGGGGTCACGCCAGCGACCGGGGCCGCTCCCCGAAGAGCGCCCGGCCCACGCGGACGATCGTCGCCCCCTCCTCGACGGCCACCTCGAAGTCGTCCGTCATCCCCATCGACAGCGCCGGTCCCAGGCCCGGGTGGGCGGCGCGGAGGCGCTCGGCCAGCGTCCGCAGGGCAGCGAACGTGGCCCGCGCCTCCTCCGCCGTGGCGACGAAGCGGCCGATCGTCATGAGCCCCTCGACCTGCAGGCCCGGCATGCGCAGCAGCTCCGGGAGCGCGGCGCCCGCTTCGTCCGGGAGGAAGCCGGCCTTCGCCGGATCGGCGTCGACGTTCACCTCGAGCAGCACGGGAAGCGGCCGGCCGGGACGAAGCTCGCCTGCGACCCGGTCGAGCCGCCGGGCGAGGTCGAGCGAGTGGACGGCCTCGAGCACGTCGAACAGCTCGACCGCGCGGCGCGCCTTGTTCGCCTGGAGCGGCCCGACGAGGTGCCAGGACGCGCCCGCGACGGCCGGGATCTTCGCGGCCGCCTCCTGGACCCGGTTCTCGCCGAGCACGCGATGGCCGGCCGCAACGGCCGCCCGCAGCCGCGCCGCGGGCACCGTCTTGCTGACGGCGACGAGGGTCACGTCCGCCTGGGAGCGCCCGGCGCGCGCGCAGGCAGCCGCGATCCGCTCGAGGACGGCGGCGCGCGCCGCGGCGAGAAGCTCGACTTCGCCCGGGTCGGGGGGCGCGATGGAGCCGGCGTCCACCGGCACGCCTACTTGCGGCGGAGGAAGCTCGGGATCTCGAGGTCGTCGGCGTCGTAGCGCGGGGCGCGGACACTCGTCGGGACCGGCTCCGGAGCCACCGAGCGCTCGGCCTTCGTCGGAGGCTCGGGCAGCGGGCGCTCCGCCGGCAGGATCTCCGGGATCGGCCGCGGTGCGGGCGCCGCGTCGGCGGCGGCCCGCCGGCTGCTCTCCAGCTCGCCGAGGTAATCGCGCTCCGGGCGGCTCGCCCGCGGCACCTCGAACGGCGAGGCCGCGGCGTCGCGGCGGGCCGTGTCGCGGCGGCGGTTCGAGTCGAAGCCGGTGGCGATGACCGTGATGATCACGTCCTCGCCCAGGCGCTCGTCGAAGCTCGTCCCGAAGATGATGTTCGCCTCGGGGTCGGCGGCGGCCCGGATCTCCTCGGCGGCCTCGGTCACCTCGTAGAGGGTGAGGCTGGACGAGCCGGCGATGTTGAAGAGGATCCCCTGGGCGCCGGTGATGTTGATCTCGAGGAGCGGGCTCGCGATCGCCATCTTCGCCGCCTCGAGGGCCCGGTTCTCGCCCGTCGCCCGGCCGATGCCCATGAGGGCCGAGCCGGCGTCGTGCATGATCGCCTTCACGTCGGCGAAGTCGAGGTTGATGAGCCCGGGGACGGTGATGATGTCGCTGATCCCCTGGACGCCCTGGCGGAGCACGTCGTCGACGACCCGGAACGCGTCGAGGATCGACGTGTTCTTCTGGACGACGTCCCGCAGGCGGTCGTTGGGGATCGTGATGAGGGTGTCGACCTTCGCCTTGAGCTGCTCGGCCGACTTCTCGGCGACGAGCTTGCGGCGGTTGCCCTCGAAGCTGAACGGCTTCGTCACGACGCCGATCGTCAGCGCGCCGAGATCCTTCGCGATCTCGGCGATGACCGGGGCGGCGCCGGAACCGGTGCCGCCGCCGAGGCCGGCCGTGATGAAGACCATGTCGGAGTCGCGGAGCGCCTCGGTGATCTTCTCGGCGTCCTCCTCCGCGGCGCGCTGGCCGATGGCCGCGTCGCCGCCGGCGCCGAGGCCGCGGGTGATCTTGTCGCCGATCCGGATCTTGTGCGGCGCGTCCGACTGGAGGAGCGCCTGGGCGTCCGTGTTCACGCCGATGAACTCGACGCCCATCATCTCGGCACGGATCATCCGGTTGACGGCGTTGCTGCCGCCGCCGCCGACGCCGACGACGCGAATGAGCGCGAAATTCTCCGAATCCGACCGCAGCGGCATCGTCGTCCTCCGGTGTGCGCGGCCGACGGGGCGGCCGTCCGGGCTCCCGGGCCCGGGGCTGTGCGAGATCGTCTGAGGCTGGTCTGATCGACCGATCCGGCGAGCGGGCACGGGCGCGCTGGAGCGGGGACTGGCGCGGAGTATACCCCCGTCGCGGCGGATGGGAACCCCGGCCGCCGGGCGGTCCGGTGCGGCCGATCACCAGGTCCCGGGACGAAGGTCCGGGCGCCCTACCCCGCCAGGAACGACAGGTGCACCGTCCGCGTCGGGTTGTCGCGGTTCGGGTCGAGGAGGGCGATCGACTGCCAGGTCCCGAGGAGGAGCCGGCCGGCGACAACCGGGACCGTGAGCGAAGGCGGGGCCAGGAGCGGCAGGACGTGGTCGGCGCCGTGGCCGGGCGAACCGTGGCGGTGGCGCCAGCGGTCGTCGCGCGGCAGGAGCCGGTCGAGCGTGGCGAGGAGGTCGTCGTCGGAGCCGGCGCCGAGCTCCACGATCACGAGGCCGGCCGTCGCGTGCGGGACGAAGACGGAGAGGAGCCCGTCGCGGCCGTCGGAGACGTCCGCGACGAACGCCTCGCAGGCCGGGGTCAGGTCGGCGAGACCGTGGCCCGTACCGGTGTTGACGGTGAGCGTCCGCGTCTCCACGCCGGGCGCGCCTCCGCCGCGACCGCGGCTACGGGAAGACGCTGCGGAACGCGCCCCGGATGCGGGCCAGGAGCCCGCCGCCCGGCGCCGAGTCGTACGTCGTCAGCTCGGCGGCGGCGACGTGGCGGGCGCCCCACAGGAGGAGCCCGATCGCGGTCGACGAGCCGGGCTCGAGCAGGCCGTCGACGAGCCCGCCGACGTCCGACGGCGCGGCCACCCGGACCGGCATGTCGAGAACGTCGCGGCCGAGGACCGCGGCCCCGGCAAGCTGGGCGCCCCCGCCGGTCAGGACGAGCCCGGCCGGCAGCATCCCCGGCGCGGCGGCGAGGATCTCGGTCCGGATCATCTCGAACGTCTCGCGCATCCGGGCCTCGATGATCCGGCAGACCTCGAGGCGGCTCGACCGTCCGCCCGGCCTCGTCGCCGAGGACGGTGACGCTGATGACCTCGTCGGGATCGACGCCGGCGAGGTCGCAGGTGCCGTGGTCGACCTTGAGCGCCTCGGCGACGTGGAGGCTCGTCTTGAGGCCGATCGCGACGTCGTTCGTGACGTTCGAGCCGCCGACCGGCAGGACCGCCGTGTGGAACGGCGAGCCGTCGGCATAGAGGGTGAGGTCGATCGTCCCCGCCCCGATGTCGGCGACGGCCACCCCGAGCTCGCGCTCGTTCGGCGACAGGACGGCCTCGGCCGAGGCGAGGCCGGCGGCGACGAGCTCGTCGATCTTCACGTCGGCCGCGGTCACGCACTTCGTGAGGTTCTGGACCGCGGTCGCCGACGCGGTGACGATGTGGGTCGAGACCTCGAGGCGGACCGCGCTCATCCCGAGCGGGTTCATGACGCCTTCCTGGCCGTCGACGGTGTAGCCGCGGGGGATGACGTGGAGGACGTCGCGGGTCGACGGGATCGAGACCGCCCGGGCGACCTCGATCGAGCGGTTGACGTCCTCCTGGGTCACCTCGCGGCGCGGACCGGCCACGGCGACCTGGCCGGGCGAGTTGAGGCCCTCGACGTGCTGGCCGCCGACGCCGACGAAGGCGCGCTCGATCTTGTAGCCGGCGTGGCGCTCGGCCTTCTCGACGGCGGCCGAGATCGAGTGGACCGTCTGGTCGATGTTGACGACGATCCCCTTGCGCAGCCCGGAGGCCGGCACGATGCCCTTGCCGATGATCGTCAGCCCGCCGTCGCGGCCGACCTCGCCGATGAGGGCGACGACCTTCGTCGTCCCGACGTCGATCCCGACGAACGTCTCGCGTTCCACTCGTCCCGTTCCTCTCCCGTCGCTGCGTTCGTCCCGGACCCTACAGGAAGTGCCGCCGGATGAGGGCCACGTTCTGGAAGATCCGCAGCCCGAAGGTGATGAGCGCCACCAGGTACAGGTCGAGGCCGAGGCGGTCGCCCACGAAGGTCAACAGCACGGCGACGACCGTGTTGACCACGAACCCGCTGACGAAGATGCGGTTGTCGTAGACGCCCTCGAGCTCGGCGCGCACGGCGCCCAGGACCGAGTCGAGCGCGGCGAGGATCGCCACCGCCGAGTAGCGGGACAGCTCGAACCCGACGTTGACGTTGAGGGCGAGCCCGAGCAGGACCCCGACGAGCAGGCCCGCCAGCGGCAGGAGCACAGGTCGGTTGTCCCTCCTCGCTGCGTTTCGGCAAGGCTACCCGACCCGCGCGCCGCCCGCAGCGCCGGCGTCGCGACGATCACGGCGCCTCCCGCTCGACGAACGTGCCGGACCGCTCGCCGGCCAGGATGATCCGGGCCACGGTCGCCTCGCCGACCTCGGGGTCGAGGAGGAGGCTCCGCAGGAGGCGGACCTGCTCGGGGATCATGTCGGGCGGCCGGATCTCGGGCCCGTAGAACCCGAAGACCGCCACCCAGGGCTCCTCGACCCGGGGCACGACGATCCAGCCGTCGTCGTCCGTCACCCGGACGGCGAGGCCGGCGCGCGGTCGAGCCGACGTCGGCCGGGACGAGCGAGAGAAGGCTCGTCGCGACGGCCAGCTCGAGCGGGTCCACGGCACCACCGACGGCCGGCGCCTCGCCCGTCGTCCGGCGGTCGACGACGGTCGGCAGCGAGCGGGCGACGGCGACGGTCGCGGCCGCCTCCGACGCGGCGGCGTCGGCGAGGACCCGGCCGTCACGGTCGACGAGGAGGAGCCCGTCGCCGCGCTGCCAGGCGAGCACGGGCTCGCGCTCGACGACCCGGACGTCGAGGGTGCCCGGGAGGCCGACCCGCACCTCGGCGTCGTCGACGGTGGGGAGCGCGAGGAGCCGGTCGCGGAGGACGTCGGTGGAAACGGTGAACGCGTTCGGCGGCGGCTCCGGCAGCTCGAGCGCCGCCCGGACGACGGCCTCGCCGGTCAGCGCCGCGCCGCTCACCTCGACGCGCCGCACGCCGAACGTCGACGACGCGACCGCGCCCCAGACGAGCCCGGCGGCGGCGAGCATCGCGAGGGCGGCGAGCGCGCGCCGCGGCGAGAAGCCGCGCGACGCCCGGCGCGGTCCACCGCGACGCCGGATGCGAGCGCCGCGGATCGGGAGCCCCTCGCTCACCGCGGCAGGTCCTCCGGCCGCAGGCGACGGGCCGGGCGGACCGCGTGGGCGGCCGCGCCGAGCTCGACGATCCGGGAGCACAGCGCGTCGAAGGGGATGCCGGAAGCCTCGGCCATCCGCGGGTACAGGCTGATCGGCGTGAAGCCGGGGATCGTGTTGACCTCGTTGAGGAGGAGCCGGTCGCTGCCCCGCTCGAGCAGGAAGTCGACGCGGGCAAAGCCGGCGGCCCCGATGAGGTCGAAGGCGGCGATCCCGATCCGCCGCACCTCCCCGGCGAGGGCGGGCGGGACGTCGGCGGTCGGATGCGTGCGCGCGGTCGAGCCGGCCGCGTACTTGTCCTCGTAGTCGTAGAAGGCGCGGCCCGGGATCACCTCGCCCGGCCCGAGCGCGGCCAGGCCGGTCGCCGGGTTCCC
Organism: uncultured Chloroflexia bacterium; assembly: GCA_963736545.1. Lineage (GTDB taxonomy): Bacteria > Chloroflexota > Limnocylindria > Limnocylindrales > CSP1-4 > CTSoil-043. The sequence continues at coordinate 241,887 of CAVTPA010000001.1, read as the reverse complement.
GAGCACGCCCATCTCGAGCTCTCTCGGCCGGTCGAGGCAGGGCTCGACGAGTGCCCGCGCGTCGTGGACGAGGGCGCCCTCGACGATCGCCGACCACGCCGCCGGATCGTCGGCGATCGCCATCCCGATCGACGACCCGAGGCGTGCCGGCTTCGCGATGAGACGGCCGCCGGGGGCGGTCGCGGCCAGCCGCTCGAGCGCGGCCAGGGCGGCCGGGCGGTCGCGCTGCCATGCCTCGGCGGCGATCTCGACCCAGTCGAGGACCGGCAGGCCGGCGCCCCGCGCCATCCGCTTGAAGAGCGGCTTGTCCATCCCGATCGCGGACGCCGCCACGCCGGAGCCCGTGTACGGCACGCCGGCGTCCTCGAGGAGCGCCTGGACCGTGCCGTCCTCCCCGAACGGCCCGTGGAGGGCCACGAAGGCGACGGGCCGCGGGCGGGCGGCGGCGATCCCGGCCGCGGCCTCCCCGGCCCCGAACGGGCCGCTCGCCCCGAGCGCGGCGGGATCGTCGTAGGCCGCCGGGGAGCGGTCGGCGCGCCGGTGGCCCGCCGGCAGCAGCCACCACTCGCCGGCGAGGTCGATGCAGAACTGGCTCACCGGGTGGCCGCGCGCGGCGAGCGCGGCCGCGACCGCGGTCCCCGACACGATCGAGACGTCGTGCTCGGCCGACGGCCCGCCGAGGATGACCGCGACCGGCACGGGACCCGCGGCCGGCATCGCGCCCGCGACCGGCGTCGGGCCCCCGCCGGGCACGGAGCCGCCGCCGGCCCGGTCGGGCCCGCTCACGATGCCGCCTCCGGCCAGCCGGACCAGTCGCCCATGAACACGACCTCGAACGCGAGGCGGACGCCCGCCTCCCGCTCGACGACCGCCCGCACGTGGTCGGCGAGGCGGCGGACGTCGGCGGCCGTCCCGCCCTGGTCGTTGAGGATCCAGTTCGCGTGCATCTCGCTCACGACGGCCCCCCCGATGCGGTGGCCCTTGAGCCCGCAGCCGTCGATCAGCGCCCCGGCCGAGGGCCCGTCGGCCGGGTTGCGGAAGACGCTGCCGGCGCTCGGGATGCCGAGGGGCTGGTGGGCCCGGCGCCAGCGCCGGATCTCGTCGAGGCGGACGCGGATCGCGGCGGGGTCGTCGGGGGCGAGGCGGAAGGTGGCAGCCACGACGACCTCCGCCGGGAGGCCCGGCGTCGGGTGCTTGAGCCGGCTGTCGCGGTAGGCCAGGCCGAGGCTGCCCGCGTCGACCCGGGCCTCGGTCCCGTCCGGCCCGAGGACGAGCGCCGACTCGAGGACCGCCGCCACGTCGCTCGCGTGGGCGCCGGCGTTCGCCCACACCGCGCCGCCGACGTTGCCCGGGATCGCCAGGCCGAACTCGAGGCCGGACAGCCCGGCCGCCGCGGTCACGGTCGCGGCCTTCGCCATCGCCAGGCCGGCGTCGGCGTGCAGCCGCTCGCCGACGATCTCGTGGCCCTCGGCGCGGACGTGGATCAGCAGGCCCCGGACGCCGGCGTCGGAGATGACGACGTCGCTGCCGCGCCCGAGCAGCGTGTACGGGATCGCGCGCCCGCGCGCGAGCCGGACGAGGGCACGGAGCTCGAACGGGTTGTGGGCCGCGGCGTACAGGTCGGCCGGGCCCCCCACCCGCATCGTCGTGAACCGGGCGAGCGGCTCGCCCCGGGACGTCTTGACGCCGAGCCGGCGCTGGATCTCCGTGCCGATCGCGACGGCGTCGAACGGCCGGGCGTCGCCGCTCGCGGCCTGGGGGTCGGTCACGGGGCCCGTGCCGGTCACCGGGCACTCCCGCCGACCGCGATCCGCTCGATCGCGCTCGTCTCCGGCCACGGGCGGCGCTCGGCCGCGGCCGCGACCAGCTCGGCGACGGCGTCGGCGGCGCCGGGCCGTCCGGCGGCCCGCGCCGCGGCGCTCATCGCGAGGTGCGCGGCGGGGTCGTCGAGGGCGGCGACGGCGTCGAGGAGCGCGGCCGCGTCGAACGCCTCGTCGGCCACGAGCCGGGCGGCGCCGCTGGCGGCGTAGGCCTCGGCGTTGACGCGCTGGTGGCCCGCGGCGTGGGGGTACGGGACGCACACGAGCGGCAGGCCGAACGCGGCACACTCCGCGAGCGTGGACGCGCCGGCCCGCCCGACCACGACGTCGGCGGCGGCGAGGGCGGCCGTCATCTCCTCGGCGAAGAACGGGACCGGCCTGTAGCGGTCGCGGCGCCCCTCCGGCAGGGCCTCCCGCGCGGCGAGCGCCTCGGCGTAGCCCGCGTCGCCGGTCACGTGGAGGACGGTGTGCCGCTCCACGAGCGTCGGCAGGGCTCCCGCCACGGCGTCGCTGAAGCGCTGCACGGCCTGCGACCCGCCGAAGACGAGGAGGAGGCGCTCCCCGGCCGGGATCCCGAAGCCCTCGCGTGCCGCCTCGCGGTCGATCGTGCGCGGGTCGCGGATCGGCGTGCCGGTCTCGTAGCAGCGCCGAGCGGACAGGGCGGCGCAGGTGCGCGCGTCGGTCACCGCCACGGCCCCGGCAAGACGGGCGGTCGCCCGCACGCTCCGGCCGGGCACGACGTTGCCGTCCCAGAGCACGACCGGGATCCGCAGGAGCCAGGCGGCGAGAAGCACCGGGATCGCCATGTAGCCGCCGGTCGTGAAGATCGCGGCCGGGCGGCGCCGCACGAGCCACCACGCCGCCAGCGGGACCGACGCCGCGAGGCGAAGCGGGTCGAGCACGACGTGGATGTTCCGGCCCACGCTGCGCAGCGAGCGGACGGGGAGCCGCCGGAACGGGATCCCGGACGGCGGGACGAGCTCGGCCTCGAGGCCGCGCCGGCCGCCGATCCAGGCCAGCTCAGGCGCCTCCGGGCGCGCGCGCAGGGATCGAGCGACGGCGAGAGCCGGGTAGATGTGCCCGCCCGTACCGCCGGCCGCGATCACCACCTGCATGCACCCACCCTCCCTGGACGGCGGTCTCGCGGGAGACCGCGAGGAGGATCCCCGCCGCGACGAGGCTGACGATGAGCGAGGACCCGCCGGCCGAGACGAACGGCAGCGTGATCCCCGTGACGGGAAGGAGCGTCACGACGACGCCGATGTTGACGAACGCCTGGACGCAGAGCCAGACCGTGATCCCGGCGGCCAGGAGGCCGCCGAACGTGTCGGGCGCCGCGAGCGCGACGCGGAACCCACGATACGCCAGGACGCCGAAGAGGCCGATGACCGCCACCCCGCCGAGGAACCCGAACTCCTGCCCGATCACCGCGAAGATGTAGTCGTTGTGGGCGTTCGGCAGGACGATCCCGCCCGCCGCCGCCCGCTCGCCCAGCCCCGCCCCCACGAGCCCGCCGAGCCCGAGCGCGAGCAGCCCCTGGACCGCGTGGTAGCCCGTGTCGAGCGGGTCGGCGAAGGGGTTCGTGAACGACTGGAGGCGGGCGACCTGGTACCCCTGCAGGAACATCGCGGCCGTGCCCGCGGCCGCGACGACGAGGCCGCCCAGGTAGAGCGGGTTCGCCCCGGCGATGAAGAACAGGATGACCGCCGTCAGGCCGATCACGCCGGCCGAGCCGATGTCGGGCGACTTGAAGATGAGGAAGACGAACGGGGCAACGATGACGACGAACGGGACGAAGCCCGACCGGAACCCGGCCACCGCCCCGCCGCGCCGGGCGAGCCAGTGGGCGAGGTAGACGACGAGGGCGAGCTTGGCCAGCTCGCTCGGCTGGACGGCGGGGAGGCCCGGGAGCTTCAGCCACTGCGACGAGCCGCCGACCGTCCGCTGCAGGTCCGGCACCTGGAGGAGGACGAGCAGGACGGCCGCGACGAGGAGGAGCGGCACCGAGGCGAGGCGCAGCCAGCGATAGTCGAGGCGCATCGCGAGGAGCATCCCCACGAGCCCGATCGCGGCCCACTGGAGCTGCGGACCCAGCGTCTCGAACGTGTCCTCGAACGTGGTGCCGCCGAGGTACCCGTCCATCGCCGACGACGAGTAGACGACGAGGAGGCCGAGGGCGGTGAGGGCGAGGATGGCCACGAGGATCACGGGGTCCGGGCCGTGCCGGCGGATCGCGCCGGCCGGCGGCGCGAGGGGCGCCGCCTCCGACCGGGTCGCCGCCGGGGTCCGCGGCACGGTGGGCCGCGCCGCCCGCGTCGCGCCGCCGGAGGGACGGGGCGTCGGGGCGGCCGGGCTGGAGACCGCACTGGACGTGCGAGGTGTCGCGGCGGGCGGGCGGGGTGTCGCGGCGGCCGCCGGCGGGCGCACGGCTCTTGCCCCGCGGGGAGCCCGCGGGGTTGCCGCCGGCGGGGCTGCCGCCGGACGGCGGCCGGGAGCGGGATGTCGAGCCCATCGTCACCTCCTCGCCGGCTCGGCGCGCGCCGCGGCCAGGGCCGCCACGCCCGCCTTGAACGCGCGGCCCCGGGCCGCGTAGTCGGGGAACTGGTCGAAGCTGGCCGCCGCCGGGGACAGGAGGACCGTGGCGACGGTCCCAGCGGGCGCGGCCGCGAGCAGCTCGCGGGCGATCGCGTCCGCGCGCGGCAGCGCGGCGGCGAGCGTGCCCGCCTCCTCGACGCGGGCCACGCCGGCGCCCCGGAACAGGTCGGCGAGGGCGGGCCCGCTCTCCCCGATCAGCACTGCGGCCGCCGCCCGCTCGGCGGCGACCGGGCCGAGCGCCGAGAGGTCGACGCCCTTGTCGCGGCCGCCGGCGATGAGGACGAGCGGCGCCTCGAAGCTCCGCAGGGCCGCGGCGACCGCGTCCGGCTGCGTCCCCTGCGAGTCGTTCACGAACCGCACGTCGTCGACCTCCGCGACGAGCTCGAGGCGATGCTCGACGCCCCGGAACGAGGCCGCCTGGCGCCGGATCGCGTCCGGCGCGACGCCGAAGAGGAGGGCGACGCCGACCGCGGCCAGGAGGTTCGCGAGGTTGTGCCGGCCCGGCAGGGGCAGCTCCCCGACCGGCAGGATCCGGCCGCCGGGGCCCGTCGGAGCCGGGCCGCCGCCGGCCAGCGGGAGGCGCTCCACCGCCGCGCTCACGACCCAGCCGTCGAGGATCCCGAGTCCGCCGGGGATCGGCCGTTCGAGCCGGTAGCAGACGGACGGCACGGCGCCGAGCGCCGCGTAGGCCGCGACGACGGGGTCGTCGAGGTTGACGACGAGGGCCCCGTCCGGGTCGACGAGCTCCGCGAGCCGGCGCTTGACGGCGCGGTACGCCTCGAGCGTGCCATGCCGGTCGAGATGGTCGGCGGTCACGTTCGTGTAGACGGCGACGGTCGTCCCGCGGGACAGGCTCGGCAGCTGGAGCTCCGAGAGCTCGACGACGACGCGGTGGTCCGGCGTGAGGTCGCCCAGCCGGTCGACGAGCGGCGTCCCGATGTTGCCGCCGAGAACGACGGGGTGGGACGGGTCGCCGGCGAGGAGATGGGCGGCGAGGGCGGAGGTCGTCGTCTTGCCCTTCGTCCCCGTGACGCCGACCGTCGGCGCCGGGCAGAGGCGCAGGAACAGGTCCGGCTCCGACACGAGCGCAGGGGCGTCCGGGTCGCCGCCGGCCGCCCGCGCCGCGAGGGCCTCGAGCGCAGCCCGGAGACGCGGCTCGGTCGTCGGGAAGCCGGGCGTGATCGACGGGCTGAAGGCGACGAGGGCCGCGTCTCCCCAGGCATCCGCGGGGTCGACCTCGGGGCCGCAGGCGAGCCGGATCGGCCGGCCCTCGAGCGCCGCCAGCGCGTCGCCGAGGTCCGCCGCCGGCTTGGCGTCGTAGATCGTCACGCGCGCCCCGGCGTCGGCCAGGAAGCGGGCCAGGGCCGTCCCCGTCCGGGCCAGGCCGAGCACCGTCGCGGGGACGCCCGCGAGCGCGCCGTCGCGGACGGCCGCGAGCGAGAGGGCGTCGAGGTCCACGCGTCCCCTCACGCTCACTCGAGCCTCTGGAGCGTGGCCAGGAAGAGCGTCACGCCGAGGAGCCCGGCGAGGACGGCGACGATCCAGAAGCGCAGGGTGATCTTCGTCTCCGCCCAGCCCCCGAGCTCGAAGTGGTGGTGGAGCGGCGACATCCGCAGGATCCGCTTCCCGCCGGTCGCCTTGAAGTACCCCACCTGGAGCACGACCGAGAGCGTCTCGATGACGAAGACGAGGCCGATGAGCGGCAGGATGATGATCTGGCCGGTGATGAGGGCGATGACCGCGAGGGCGGCCCCGAGCGAGAGCGACCCCGCGTCGCCCATGAAGATCTGGGCGGGGTGGGCGTTGAACCAGAGGAAGCCCAGGAGCGCGCCGATGATGAGGGCGCAGAGGACGGCGAGGTTGGGCTGGGCCGGGCTGTTGAGGAGGGCGATGATGAGGAACGCCACGAACGAGGCGATGAGCGTTCCCCCGGCGAGCCCGTCGAGGCCGTCGGTGAGGTTGACGCCGTTGCTCATGGCGACGATCGCGAAGGCCGCGAACGCGATGTAGACCCAGGGGTCGATCCCCACCTCGCCGACGAAGGGGACGACGATCCCCTGGATGGCGTACGTGTTCTGGATCTGCCAGGCGGCGAACAGCGCCACGGCGACCTGCCAGAGCAGCTTCTGGCGGGCCCGGATGCCGTCGCCGGTGCGGGCATTCAGCCAGTCGTCGGCGAGTCCGAGGCCGCCGACGAGGGCGAGGGTGGCCAGCGGCGCGAACGTCGAGGCGTCGACGAGCCCGAACAGGAGCGCGAGGGCGATCACGACGCCGAGGAGCAGCGCCCCGCCGGCCGTCGGCGTGCCGGCCTTCGCCTGGTGGCCCTCCGGCCCCTCGACCCGGATCTGCTTGGCGAAGCCGCTCCAGCTCATGAGCCGGATGAAGGCCGGCATCGTGATCACGACGATCGCGAAGGCAAGGAGGATCCCCTGGATGAGCTCGACCGTCATGCCGGCCGCTCCCCGGCGCCGGCGATGCCCGCCCGGAGCGCCTCCACGATCGACTCGAGGGCGGCCCCGCGCGACGCCTTGACGAGGACGACGTCGCCCGCATGGAGGATCTCCCGCAGCAGCTCGACCGCGGCCTCGCGGTCGGCGACCCGGTGGATCCGTGCCGGGTCGAGGCCCGCGGCGGCGGCCCCGGCGGCGATTCCATCGGCCGCCGCGCCGACGACGACGAGCTCCGCGACGACGCCCGCCGCGGCCGACCCGACCTCGCGGTGGGCGGCCTCGTGGAGGGGGCCCAGCTCGCGCATCTCGCCCAGCACGGCGACGGGCCGGCCGGGCAGCGTGGCCAGGACCGCGAGCGCGGCGACGACGGCCGGCGGCGACGCGTTGTACGTGTCGTCGAGGATCGTGAGGCCGGGCGCCTCGACGAGGGCGCCGCGATGGTCGGCCGCCCTGCCCCACGGCGTCGCCAGGCCGGCCGCGATCGCCGCGTCGTCCAGGCCCGCCACGAGGCCGACGGCGGCCGCGGCGAGGGCGTTCGCGACGCTGTGCCGGCCGAGGGCGCCGATGGCGACCGGGATCCGGGCCGGGCGCGGCGCGCGGGCGACGATCTCGAAGGCCATGCCGGCGGCACCGCGCGACTCGACCACGGCCGCCGTCACGTCGGCGCCGGGCCCCAGGCCGTACAGCAGCGGCCTCGCCACCGTCCGCCGGGCAAAGCCGCGGACCCGGTCGTCGTCACCGTTGAGGATCGCCGTGCCGTCCGCGGGGAGCGCCTCGACGAGCTCGGCCTTCGCCCGCTCGATCGCGTCGAGGGAGCCGGCCCGCTCGAGATGGACCGGGGCGACCGCGGTGACGATCCCGATCGAGGGACGGCCGAGGGCGGCGAGGACGGCGATCTCGCCGCCGACGTACATCCCCATCTCCAGGACGGCGGCCCGGTGCTCCGGCCCGAGGCGGAGGAGCGTCAGCGGAAGCCCGATCTCGTTGTTCTGGTTGCCCTCGCTGCGAAGCGTCGGCATGGCGGCCGCGAGGACGGCGGCGGCGGCCTCCTTGGTGGACGTCTTGGCGAGGCTGCCGGTGATCCCGACGACGAGCGGCTCGAAGCGGGCCCGCCAGGCGGCGGCGACCGCGTGGAGCGCGGCGAGCCCGTCGGCGACCCGGACGACGGTGACGTCGCCGAGGGCGGCGAGGGCCGCGTCGTCGAGGCGCTCGGTGACGAGAAGCGCGGCGGCCCCGGCCGCTGCGGCGGCGCCGAGGTGCCGGTGGCCGTCGGTCCGCTCCCCCGGCAGGGCGACGAAGAGGGCTCCGGGCTCGACGAGCCGCGAGTCGACGGCGCCACCGCGAACCGGCCGCTCGGAACGGCGGAGGAGCTCGCCGCCGGTGACCGCGCGGAGCTCGTCGGCGGTGAGGGGGGCCGGCGGCGACACCGCGGCGCCGGCGCGCCCGGGTGGCACGGTCGTCACGGCCGGGAGTGTCGCACAGCCCGGGCTCACGGGACGGCGGCGCCGGTCCGCCGCACCGGAGCCAGGTCGAGGGTCGTCATGGCGTCGGTCGCGACCCGCCGGAACAGCTCGAACGACTCGACCGGCATCTCGATCCGGCCGACCTGGTGGACCGTCGGCCGGCCCTCCTCGATCCGCACCGCCACGACGACCTCGGGGTTCGAGCGGCCCACGAAGCCGACGAACGAGTAGTTGTAGACACCCGGCTTCCAGCGGCGCTTCTCGGCGTCCCAGATCTGGGCCGTGCCGGTCTTGCCGCCGACGACGTAGCCGGGGATCAGCGTCCGGTCACGGTAGAACGGGACGGCGGCCGGCACCCGGCGCATGACCTTGACGAGCTCGGCCGAGAGGGCCGGGGTCAGCGCGCGACCCCGGTCGGCGAGGCCGCGCGGCTCCTGCCCCACGGCCTTGACGACGTGCGGGCTGGGGAGCGTTCCCCCGTTCACCATCGCGCTGTAGGCCGTCGCCAGCTGGAGGAGGGTGACGGCGACGCCCTGGCCGAACGCGCCGTTCGCGACGTCGATCTGTCGCCACGGCGACGTCGCCGGGTTCCTGACGAGGCCGGCGACCTCGCCGGCCAGGTCGATGCCGGTCGGCGCCCCGAGGCCGAGGTTCGCCCACGTCCGGTGGAGGACCCGCGCCGCCGCGCGCGTCGTCGAGCCCAGCTCGAGGGCAACCTTGCTCATGACGACGTTCCGCGACCAGGCAACGGCGTCCTGGAACGTCATCCGGCCCATCGACCCCTTGTCGGCGTTGGTGACGAACGTATGACCGCCGTCGAGGGTGAGCTTCGCCTGGTCGCGGACCTTGGTCGTCCGCTTCACGACCCCGGCCTCGAGGGCGGCGGCCGCGGTCAGCATCTTGAGGACGGAGCCCGGCTCGTACACGGCGGAGACGACCGGGTCGACGAAGCGGCCGGGGTCCTCGTCGGCGACCTCCTGGTAGCGGTTGGCGTCGTACGCGGGGTACGTCGCCTGGGCGAGGATCTCGCCGGTCGTCGGGTCCATGACCACCGCCGAGACGCGCGAAGCCCGGTCGGCCACCCAGGCGGCGTACACCTCGCGCTCGAGGGCCAGCTGGAGGCTCGCGTCGAGGGTCAGCGTGAGGTCGGCCCCGGGGCTCCCGGGCTCGAGGACCGCGGCCTCGGCCAGGCTCGGCTGGCTCGCGGCGTCGCGCTCGGCGAGGAGCACCCTCGGCCGCCCGGCGAGGAGGTCCTGCCAGAATGCCTCCACGCCGTACTGGCCGGCTCCGTCGCGGTTGACGAACCCGAGGAGGTGGGCCGCGAGGGACGTCCCGGGAGCGCCGCCCTCGAGCGGGTAGACCCGCATCGACTCGGGTTCCAGGGCGACCTGGTGGACCTCGCCGCGCTCGACGGCGTCCCGCACGGCATTCGACTCGGCGGTGGTCAGGTCGCGGGCGACGACGACGTACGCCTTGCCGGAGTCGAGGCGCTCGCGGAGCTTCGCCGCCTCGGCCCCGCCGAGGTGCAGGATCGCGGCGAGTCGGGCGGCGGTCGAGGCCCGCTTGGCCGCGGCCTGCTCGCCGTCCGCGAGCTGGGCCGGGAACGCCACGAGTCGGTCCTGGGTGATGGACGAGGCGAGGGCGACCGTGCCGGAGCGGTCGTAGATCGTCCCCCGGTCGGCAGGGACCTCCGTGCGCACCATGACCTGCTGGCGGGCCTGCGCGACCAGCCAGTCGTGGCGACCGAGCTGCCAGTACGCGAGCCGGACCACGCACGCCGCAGCGAAGACGAGGAGGAGCGCGAGGAGCAGCAGCGTCCGCGGACGGCTGTCGGTCCGGCCCAGCATCGGGTCAGCGGGCCGGGACGATGAGCGGGTCGACGAGCTGGCCCAGGCCGGCGTCGAGGGCGAGCTTGCGGACGGCGGGCTCGCGCCCGAGGCGGTTGAGGTCGGACTGCAGCTCCTGCTGCTCGGCGAGGAGGAGCTGCCGCTCCCCCTGGAGCCGATCGACCTCGAGCCCGTTCGCCGACACGCGCACGGTCTGGGCGAGCGAGACGAGGCCGAGGGCGAAGACCGCGATGATCGCCGCGACGACGAGGCCGGTCCGCCCCGAGCGCTGGCGGGCGCGCGCGGCCGACCCGCCGGAGATCCGCCGCCGGGGCATGACGCCCGCGCGCGGCTCGACCGTCCCGCGCCGGCTCGGCCCGGCCCCGCGGCGCCCGAGCAGCCCCGAGCGCGGGCGGGCGCCCGCGTATCCCGCCACTACTCGAGCCCGAGCCAGGCGGAGCCGTAGGCCGGCGCCCGGTGGTCGGCAGCGGTCGCCTCGGCCGGCGCGAAACCGTCGTCGACGAGGTCGCGCTCCGTCTCGATCGCGCCCCACGTGCGCTCGCGTCGCTCGCGGATCTCGTGCTGGCGGCGGCCGTACGTTCGACGCCGGCTGGCCTGGTGGCGCTTGCTCATCGGCGGAGCCCTCCTTCGCGGCGACGCGCGCGGCTCATGCTGCGAGCCGCTCGGCGACCCGGAGCCGGGCGCTCCGGGCGCGGGGGTTGGTGGCGACCTCGGCCTCCGACGGGACCACCGGCTGGGGGCCGACGGAGCGGAGGCGCGGGACCCGGCCGCAGACACAGACGGGGAAGCTCGGCGGGCACGTGCAGCCGCGGCGTTCCGCGGCGACGAACCGCTTCACGAGGCGATCCTCGAGCGAGTGGTAGCTGAGCACGACGAGCCGGCCTTCCGGGCGCAGCAGGTCGAGGGCGGCGGCGAGCACCGCCCCGAGCGCGCCGAGCTCGTCGTTGACCGCGATGCGGAGCGCCTGGAAGACGCGGGTGGCGGGATGGATCCGGCCCCGCGGCCCCGGCCGGCGGGGGGACGTCCGCTCGACGAGGGCGGCGAGCTCCTCGGCCGTCGCGATCGGTGCGGTCCGGCGCGCCTCGACCACGGCGCGCGCGATCCGGCGCGCGTGGGGCTCCTCGCCGTAGCGGCGGAAGATGTCCGCGAGCTCGGCCTCGTCCAGCCGCGCCAGGAGGGCCGCCGCCGGCTCGCCGCGCGATGGGTCGAACCGCATGTCGAGGGGGCCGCCGGTCCGGAAGCCGAAGCCGCGCTCGCCGTCGGCGAGCTGGAACGAGCTGAGCCCGAGGTCGAGGAGGATCCCGTCCACGGCCCCGAAGCCGGCCACGGGCGCCACCTCGCCGAGCTCCCGGAAGTTCGCCTGCCGCAGGACGAGCCGGGCGCCGTACCGGGCGAGCCGCTCCCCCACCCGCTCGATCGCGGCGGGGTCGGCGTCGAGCCCGAGGACCCGGCCGTCCGGGTTGGCGGCTTCCAGGATCCGCTCGGTGTGCCCACCGCCGCCGACGGTGCAGTCGACGTGGAGGCTGCCGGGCCGCGGGGCGAGCATTCTCATGACCTCCTCCGCGAGCACCGGCAGGTGCCCTTCCTCCATGCCATCTCCACCTTCGACCTGCGGATCCCGAGCGGACCCTGGAAGCGCATGTAGTGCGCTAGATGCCCAGCCCCGAGAAGGCCTTCGCCAGCTCGCCCGGGTCCTCCAGCGCCTTCCGGTAGTCATCCCAGCCGGCGGGCGTCCAGATCTCGGCGTGGTCGAGCGAGCCGACGATCACCGCCTCGCTCCCCAGCCGCACCGCGTCGCGAAGGTAGGACGGGAGGACGAAGCGTCCCTGGGCGTCCCACACGACTTCCACGGCATTCCCGAACAGGAACCGGCTGGCGAGCCGGGCTCCAGCGTTCTCCACGGTCGGGAGCGCCGAGACCTTGTCGGCCAGGCGATCCCACGCCGCGCGGGGCCAGATGGCCAGGCAGGCGTCCATCCAGCGGGAGACGAACGCCCCGCTGTCGAGCTGCGCTCGGAACTTCGCGGGGACGGCGAGCCGTCCCTTTGCGTCCACCGAGTGCCGGTACTCGCCGGTGAACACCCGTGCCGGGTCCCTTCTGGTCCCCCGGGGCGGCTCGACGCCCTCCGCCGTCCGTCCCGGATTCACCACTGAGCACCACTTGGTGCCACTGGATTGGGATCATACACCGCTGGAGGGTCGCGTCAATGGGAATCTCGGCGGTTCGCGGGAGCGATCCGCGGGCGACGGCGCCGCGAGAGGGCGGCGGCCGGCGGCGGCCGGCGGCGGCCCGGAGCCGCCGTCGCCGGGCCGGCGGCGCGGCTCCAGCCCTGGGGGCCGCCCATCGCCGGGCCGGACGGCCCGCCTCCGGCAGTACCTTCTTCGCCTTGCACCGGGTTGCGGGGCAGTGCTAGGCTCCGCCGCCGGACTCGTCTGCACCCCCCACCCGAGGACGTTCGCCCGATGGCATTCGCCGAGCAGACCGCCGCGCCGTCGCAGGAGCCGCTCCTGGCGGCCCCGCGGATCAAGCGCTGCACGTTCCGGCGCGTCACCACGGTGGACCGGCGGCGGGAGCGGACCTACGACGTCGACTGCCTGTTCCCCGATCGGGCGCTGCCAATGCCCCTGGGCGACATGGAGAGCGCGACCCCGATCTGCAACGCCTGCACGGCGACGGGGATCTTCCGGGCCGACGAGGACTGATCGCCTGCGGCCCGAAGGTCGGCTGCGGCGACTCACTCGGGCGTTGCCCAGTGGCTATATCGACGTTTGGCGCCGGACAGGACGTGACGCCACTGCGCCGCTCGCGAAGCATCACCACGATGGTGTCGCGCACGAGAGGATCGCCATGAAGATCGCCGCCGCGTTCGTTCTGGTCCTTGCCCTCGGCGCGTGTGCGCCAGTCACGCCCTCGAACGTCCCGGGTCAGGTCCTCCACGTCGTGAACTACTCGGATCGCGCCGTCATGGTGACGATGGGCAGCCCGCTCGACGACAACCCGTCCACGGCCACCGGGCCATGCGGCGGAGAGGTGTCGCTTGCGGTTGCCCCGGCCAGCTACGAGGATGACGGGCGACTGATGGCCATGCTCGCGATCGACCCGAGTGGGGCCCTGGATGTCGCGCTGAAGGACTACGAGGGGGATCCGGTGGACATGCCCGGGACCTTCTCGGCAGACCCGATCTGGTCGGACGGCACGCTCGCGGGGCGACTGCCGATCTACCTCACGGTTGCCCCCGACCTGACCGTGACCGAGTCTGCGGCACCGAGTGCGCGATCCACCGCTGTCTGCGTCCCGGCCTACTGATCGCGCCTTGCCGCAGTGAGCGACACCGCGGCCGGCGCGCCGTCGGGCGATGTTCCGGGAGGCGTCAGCGAGACGGCCTGTACGCCGGGTTCTGTGCCGCGGTCCCCCGAGGGGGTGCGGCGACGGTCATCCATCTTGGGCCGCCGGTTGCCCGGCGGCTCGTGCGGCCGACCCGAGAGCTCCGGCGGCGCGCCGGTGTCCCGGCAAGCCGGGACGCGCTCTCCTATTTGGCCTTGCTCCGGGTAGAGCTTGCCCGTTTCACCCCGCCGCCGGTTGCCCGGCAGCGGGCTCGTCTCTGTGGCGCTGGTCCTCGCCTCGCGGCGGGCGGGCGTTACCCGCTACCCTGCGCCGTGGAGCCCGGACGTTCCTCACGCCCCCGGTTGCCCGGAAGGCGCGCGACCGTCCAGCCGCCTCGCTGACCTCGCGATCTTACCCCGACCCGCGGTCGAGCAGGCGCAGCACGTCGACCGCGATCGCCCGCCCGAGCGCCGCGTGCGCTGCCGCGCCGAGGTGGACCCCGTCCGACGGATCGACGACGGCCACCTCCGCCGCGTCGAGGAACGCCGCCCCGGCCTGGCGCGCCGCCTCGCGGTAGAGCGGCGCCAGGCGCCGCGAGGTCTCGCGCGCGGCCCCGAAGCCCCACAGCTCCGCCGTCGTGGTGGCCTCGCCGAGCGCCGGCGGCGCCACGAGGAGGACGGCCGGCGGCCGCTCGTCGGGGCCGGCGAGGCTCGTCCGGGCGACGTCGACGAGGCTCCGCGCCCCCTGGGCGATCCCGGCCGCATCGAGGCGGTGGATCGCCTTCAGGTCGTTCGTGCCGAGCATGATGACGAGGACCGCGACCGGAGCGTGGGAGTTGAGGCACGGCAGCAGGTAGGCCCTCCCGTTGCGCCCCGGCGTGAACGGGTCGTCCCAGATCGTGGTCCGGCCGTTGAGGCCCTCCTCGACGACGTGGACCCGCCCGGCGAGCTCGCGCGCGACGACGCCCGGCCAGCGGACGTCGCGCGGGAAGCGGCCCATCGTCGCCCCGTCGAAGCCGTGCGTGTTCGAGTCGCCGAAGCAGAGGACCGTCGGGAGGTCGGCCATCCCCGGGCCCTCCGTCACCGCGGGACTCGCAGCTCGAGCCCGTCCACCGCGACCTCGACCCCCGGCGGAAGCCTGGTCGCCAGCACGGCGTGCCGCAGGTCGTGGTCCAGGTGGGTGAGGAGCGCCCGGCGCGGCCGCAGGTCGGCGATGACCGCGAGGGCCTCGTCGAGCGTCTCGTGGGTGGGGTGCGGCCGCTCGCGGAGGGCGCCGAGCACGAGCACCTCGAGGTCGGCGAGGAGCGCGCGCGACGGGGCCTCGATCCGCTTCACGTCGGCGACGTAGGCCAGACCGCCGGTCCGGTAGCCGGCTGCCGGCACGTCGCCGTGGACGACCGGGACCGGGACGAACCGTCGCCCGGCGATCTCGAACGGCCCCGCCACGGCCACCGGCCGGAGCATCGGCAGGCCGCGGAAGCCCGAGCGGCCCGGCTCGAACGCGTAGGCGTAGCGGCGGGCGACGGCGGCCAGCGTCCCCTCGAGGCCGTGGACGGGCAGGTAGTCGCCGGCGATCTCGTTGAACGCCCGCAGGTCGTCGAGGCCGCCGGTCGAGTCGTGGTGCTCGTGGGTCAGGAGGACGGCGTCGAGCCGGTCGAGGTCCGCCGCGAGCGCCTGCTCCCGGAAGTCGGGCCCGCAGTCGACGACGACGCGGCGGGCGCCCCAGGCCAGGAGCGCCGAGGGGCGCAGGCGCCGGTCGCGCGGATCGTGGGAGGTGCACACGGCGCAGTCGCAGGCGATGCGGGGCACGCCGGTGCTCGTCCCCGAGCCGAGGATCCGCACGCGCAGCTCCCCCGCCTCCGGGCCGGGATCGGTCGGATCGAAGCCGGGCTCCAGGCCGAGCGGGAGCTGGTCGCGCGTACCCGCCCGCCGCGGCGATGGGCCGGCCGGCGCCGCGACGGGCGCATCGGCGGGGGCGTCCGCGAGGCGGCCTGCCGATTCGGCCCGGATCCCCTCCCCCGGCCTCCTGACGACGACCGCCGGGCCGCCCGCGGCCACGCGGTCGAGGGCCTCGTTGGCGAGCGCATCGGCCGCCCGGTTCTCGCTGCGCGGCACGTGGCGGGCGCTCCACCGCCGGAAGCGGCCGAGCCGCGCCATGGCCTCGGCGTGCAGCGGGACGAGCTTCGCGTCCTTCACCCGCCAGCGGCCCCGCAGCTGCTCGACGATGAGGAGCGAGTCGAGGAGCAGCGTCAGCTCCTCCGCCCCGAGCTCCTCGGCGAGGGCGAGCGCCCGGAGGAGGCCCGTGTACTCCGCCACGTTGTTGGTCTGGCGGCCGAGCGCCTCGGAGACCGTGGCGAGCGGCGGCGCGTCGGGCCGCTCGGACCCGGCCGCGTCGGCGTCGATGAGCACTGCCCCCGCCGAGGCCGGGCCCGGGTTGCCCCGGGCCGCCCCGTCGGTGCGGACGATGAGCCGGCGAGGCCCGCCGCCGCTCAGGCCGAGCGCTCCACGGCGGCCCGCGAGACCTCGAGGATCGCCCTGGTGATGTTGATGTCGCGGGGGCAGGCGTCGACACAGTTGAAGATCGTGCGGCAGCGCCAGACGCCGTCCTTGTCGGCCAGGATCTCGAGGCGCTCGGCGGCGGCCTCGTCGCGGCTGTCGAAGATGAACCGGTGGGCGTTGACGATCGCGGCCGGGCCGACGTACGACGGCCGCGCCCAGAACGACGGGCACGACGTCGTGCAGGCGGCGCAGAGGATGCACTTCGTCGTGTCGTCGTACCTCGCCCGGTCGGCCGGGCTCTGGCGCCGCTCGCGGGCCGGGGCCGGCGAGTCGTTGACGAAGAACGGCAGGACGCTCCGGTACTTCGCGAAGAACCCCTCCATGTCGACGACGAGGTCCTTGACGACCGGCAGGCCGGGCAGCGGCGCGACGCTGATCTTCTTCCCGAGCTGGTCCACCCGGATCTTGCAGGCGAGGCGGTTGCGGCCGTTGACGAGCATCGCGTCGGACCCGCAGATGCCGTGGCCGCACGAGCGCCGGAACGTGAGCGTGCCGTCCTGGTCCGCCTTCACCGCGTGGAGGAGCGTGAGGACGCGGTCCATCGGCTCGGCCTCCACCGCGTAGTGCTCCCAGTGCGGGGCGGCGTCGCGCTCGGGATCGAAGCGGAGGATGCGAAGGTCGACCTGCATGGCTTCCGCTCCCGGCTCAGTACGTGCGGGGCTTCGGCTCGAAGCGGGTGATCGTCACCGGCTTGTACCGAAGCGTCGGGCCGGACGCGCCCGCATAGGCCAGGGAGTGCTTGAGCCAGCCCGCGTCGTCGCGCTCGGGGTAGTCCTCCCGCGAGTGCGCGCCGCGGCTCTCGGTTCGGGCCAGGGCCGAGTGGGCCATCGCCTCCGCGCAGTCGACGAGGTAGCCGAGCTCGCGGGCCTCGAGGAGGTCCGTGTTGAAGACCGCGCCGCCGTCCTGGACACGGACGCGGGCGTAGCGCTCCCGGATCGCGGCCACGTCGCGGACGGCCGCCGCGATCATCTCCCCGGTCCGGAACACGCCGACGTTGTCCATCATCGTCGCCGCCAGGTCGGCCCGGATGGCCGCCGGGCTCTCGCCCTCCCGCCGGCCGCGGAGCTCGTCGAGCTCCGCCCGCACCGGCCCGTCGGCGTCCCGGGGCACGTCGGGCGCCTCGGTGGACCGGCAGTAGGCGGCCATCTCCACGCCGGCCCGGTGGCCGAACACGAGGAGGTCCACGAGCGAGTTCGTTCCGAGGCGGTTGGCCCCGTGGACGGAGACGCAGGCCGCCTCGCCGGCCGCGAAGAGCCCGGGGACGACGGTGCTCCGGTCGTCGCGCACGACCCGGGTGCGGAGGTCGGTCGGGATCCCGCCCATCGCGTAGTGCGCCGTCGGGACGATCGGGACCGGCTCGCGGAGCGGCTCCACCCCGAGGTAGACCCGGGCGAAGTCGGTGATGTCGGGCAGCTTCTCCTCGATCACCTCGCGGCCGAGGTGGTGGACGTCGAGGTAGACGTAGTCCCCCTTCGGCCCGGCGCCGCGCCCGTCGCGCAGCTCGAGGTAGATCGCGCGGCTGACCATGTCCCGCGGGGCGAGCTCCATGAGCCGCGGGGCGTAGCGCTCCATGAACCGCTCGCCGTCCTTGTTGAGGAGGTAGCCGCCCTCGCCGCGGGCCGCCTCGGAGAGGAGGATCCCGATCCCGTACACCCCGGTGGGGTGGAACTGGTAGAACTCCATGTCCTGGAGCGGGATGCCGTGGCGGTAGGCCAGGGCCATCCCGTCGCCGGTCAGGGAGTAGGCGTTCGACGTGATCCGGAACATCCGGCCGTTGCCGCCGGTGGCGAGGAGGACCGCCTTCGCCCGGAACGTCACGAGCGAGCCGTCGGCGATCCGGTAGCCGACGACGCCGGCGGCTCGGCCCCCGTCCCCGCCGTCGCCCCCCTCGAACACGAGGTCGACGACGTGGTACTCGTCGTAGAACCGGACCCCGGCCTTGATGCAGCTCTGGTAGAGCGTCTGCAGGATCATGTGGCCGGTCCGGTCGGCCGCGAAGCAGGACCGCTTGACCGGTCCCTCCCCGAAGGCGCGCGTGTGCCCGCCGAAGCGACGCTGGTCGATCTTCCCGTCCGGCGTCCGGTTGAACGGCAGCCCCATGTGCTCGAGCTCGATGACGCGCTCGACGGCCTCGCGGGCCAGGACCTCGGCGGCGTCCTGGTCGGTGAGGTAGTCGCCGCCCTTCACCGTGTCGAACATGTGCCACTCCCAGTGGTCCTCCTCGAGGTTCCCGAGGGCGGCACAGACGCCGCCCTGGGCGGCCCCGGTGTGGGAGCGGGTCGGGTACAGCTTCGTGAGGACGCCCGTCGAGACGCCCGCCCGGGCGAGCTCGAGGGCGGCCCACAGGCCGGCGCCGCCGGCGCCGACGACGAGGGCGTCGTGGTCGATCGGCATCGTCGCCTCCTAGGCCCCCGCGACCGGCAGCGTCACGACGACGATCGTGCCCATCGCGAACAGCACGAGGGCGACGAGGTAGAGCGCCATCATGAGGACGGTCCTCGCGCCGCCGGTCGTGTAGTCCTGGAGGACGACGCGGACGCCGAGGAACGCGTGGAACAGGACCATCGCCAGCATGAGCCAGTCGAGTGTCCGCCAGGCGATGCTGCTCCAGCGCTCGGTCGCCACCCACTCGGCGGTCTGGATCGCCGAGTCGAAGACGACGTGGGTGATGAGGTAGTGGGCGAGCGCCAGGACGAAGAGCCCGAGCCCGGTCAGCCGCATGAGGTACCAGACGGCGAGCTCGAAGCCCCCGCCCGACGGCCGGGCGCGGCCGGCCCGGGTGATGCGGACGCCCCCGGTCACGTGAGCGACTCCACGAGCCGGCCCCCGAGGACGAGCGCGACCGGGATCCCGACGACGAAGAAGACGACCCAGACCGCGACCCACAGCTGGCGGTGATAGATGGTGGTCGCCGGCCAGAAGTCCATGACGATGATCCGCAGGCCGTTGAGGGCGTGGTACAGCAGGGCCGCGCCGAGGAGGAGCTCGCCCACCTTCGCGATCGGGGTCGAGTAGATCACGTGGATCTGGTCGTACAGCTCCGGATCCGCCCCCACGAGCCACATCGAGAAGACGTGGAACAGGATGAAGAGCCAGACGGCCACGCCCGAGACGCGGTGGAACGCCCAGGCCAGCATCCCGGAACCGCCTCGGTACCGCACGTACTGCACCGGCGAGTCGTCCCTCCGCGTGGGCCGCGGCGCGGGCGCCGGGCCTGTCTCTCCGGGCGGCTGCCGGCTTGAGTCCGGCGGCCGTCTCGCGCCCACACCCCAACTGGGACGCGGACCGTTCCCGCGATTGTAGCGGCGCGACCCGGGGAATCAGCAGTCAGCGGGCCTCGACGAAGTCCACGAGCTGCTCGTGGGTCATCTGCTCGCCCTCGCTCACGAGCCGGAGGACCATCTCGACCCCGAGCCCCTCCCGGCAGCGTTCCTCGAGCGGGCCGTAGATGGCCGGGTCCAGGCCGTACGCGGGCATGTTGCGGCGCGATGCCCCGAGGAGCACCGCCGCATCCGCCAGCTCGCCCCGGGCGGCAGCCGTCTGGGCAAGGTACCGCAGGGCCATCCGGAACCAGTTCTCGAGCCCCGAGCCGAGCGCGATCCGCAGACCCCGCGTGGCCGCGTCGTCGGCAGCGTCCAGATCCTCGCGTGCCGCCAGCACGTCGCTGTAGAGGACGAGGGCCGACGCCTCCCAGCCGGTGCCGCTCGAGAGCTCCACCGCCTCCGTCGCGAAGCGCTCGGCCGCCGTGAGATCCCCCTGGCGGAGGGCAATGGTGCTCAGCGGCCCCAGGACCGTCACGACGAGGATGCCGAGGTTGCCCAGGTCGCGGTAGAGCGGCCGCGCCTCCTCGAACCGGGCGCGGGCTTCGGCGAGCGAGCCGCCGCCGAAGAATGCCGCGAACCCCAGGTTGGCGAGATGCCCGGCCCGTCCCCAGCGGTCGTCGGTTTGATCACAGATCTCGAGCGCCTCGTTCGCGTCGCGCCGAAGCGCGACGAAGTCACCGAGCGCGAGGGCAACGGAAGCCCGCGCCCAGAGGCCGGCGAGCAGGGCCTGGGTGCTCTTGCCCGTGCGCGCGAGCTCCACGGCCCGATCGGCGAGGGAGCCAGCGAGCGGGAGGTCACTGGCCAGGACCGCGGCATGGGACGCCGCACTGTGAACCTCGGCGAGGTCACCAGGGGGGACGGCGCCCACGTCTCCCGCCAGCATCTGTGCGGTCCATCGCGCGCCCTCGCGCTGGTCCCCCCCGCGGAACCAGAGCTCCCGCAGCGCCGGGGCAGCCCGCAACGTGACCTCCCGCGGCTGATGCCCAAGCGACCACGCGAGCGCCTGGCGGAGCTCGGCGTAGGCCGCGGCGAGGCGGGCCATCCAGGGCGCGACGTCCGGCGTTCCGAGGACGGCCCCGGCGCGGGCTGCCAGGTCGAGGTGGTACACCGCATGGGTCTGCCGAACCTCGTCCTCGACGCCGCCGCGGCGCAGGCGTGCCAGGCCGTACTCGCGCAGGGTCTCGAGCAGTCGGTATCTCGTCTCGGCTCCGTCGCGCTCCGGGCTGAGCATCGAGGCGTCGACCAGGGCCGTGACGATCCCGAGCGTTCGGCTCGGAGAGACCCCGGTCGCGCAGCCGACCGATCCGGCCGCCTCGAGGTCGAACGCGCCGACGAACACGGAGAGGCGCTCGAACACGGCCCGCTGATCCACTGACAGGAGGGCATGGCTCGCGTCGATGGCGGCCTCCAAGGTCCGGTGACGGGAGAGCCTGCCTTCCGCCGACAGCTCCAGGACGGCGAACCGGTCGTCGAGGTGGCGGGCGATTTCGTTCGGCGAGAGGACCGGCAGGCGCGCGGCGGCCATCTCGATCGCGAGCGCCAGGCCGTCGAGCCTGCGGCACACGTCGGCGACCCCCGCCGCGTTGGCGGCGTCGAGCGCGAACGTCGGGCTGACCGCTCGGCCTCGCTCGACGAACAGCTGCACCGCGTCGGAGCCCGTCAGCTCGGCGATCGGTCCTGCCTCGGCCGGCAGGCTCAGCGGCGGGACCGTCCACAGCCGCTCGCCCTCGACCCGGAGGGGTGTCCGGCTCGTCGCCAGCACCCTGGGGAGCGTCGTGGATCTCAGCACGTGGCCGACCAGCTCCGCGACGGCCCCCGCCACGTGCTCGCAGTTGTCGAGCAGCAGCAGGGCTCGCCGCCGGCGGAGCGCCCGGGCGACGGCCTCGACGAGCCCGGTCCCGGGAGATGGCGCCACGCCGAGCACGCCGGCCAGCTGGTCGACGACCGTGTCGGGCTCGGTCACCGGCGCCAGGTCGACCCACCATGCCCCGCCCGGGGAACCGCGATCGCTGCCGCGCGGCAACCTCGATCGCCAGGCGCGTCTTGCCGATCCCGCCGGGACCGGTCAGGGTCACGAGGCGGTCGATCTCGAGCAGCTCGGCCACCTCGCGGAGCTCGCGCGTCCGACCGACGAACGAGGTCAGCCGGCTCGGCAGGTTCCCCGGTGGCTCCGGCGGCTCGAGCGTGAGGTGCGAAGCCTGCAGCAGGATGTCCCGGTACAGGTCGCGGACCTCCGGCGAGGGATCGATCCCGAGGTCGTCCCGCAGTCGCGCCTCGAGCGTCCGGGCGGTCGCGAGTGCCTCGGCCTGGCGGCCGCAGCGGTACAGCGCCAGCATCAGCTGGGCGTGGAGCGCCTCGTCGTAGGGGTCGTGCACCACCAGGCCGGCGAGCTCGGGAACGAGCTCGCGGTGCCGCCCGAGCGCGAGGCGGACGTCGACCCAGCTGCCCAGGGCCTCGCGGTGCAGCCGCTCCAGGTGCGCGGCCTGCTCGCGCACGGATGGCGGTGGCGTCGGCAGGTCGGCGAAAGGGGCGCCGCGCCAGCGTCGCATCGCCCGCGCCAGGGTCTGGTCGGCCGCCTCCGGGTCTCGCTCGGTGAGCGCCCGGGCCTCCGTGATCTCATGCTCGAACTGCTGGGCGTCCAGCTCGTCCGTTTCCACGCGGAGCGCATAGCCGGACCCCGAACGGACGATGCGCTGCCCATGTGCGGGCTCGTCGAGGAGGGCTCGCAGGCGGGACACGTAGACGTGCAGCAGGTGGTGGGCGCTCGGCGGAGGACCGTCGCCCCACAGCTCGTCGACGAGGCGGTCGTCGGAGACGGCCGTCCCGGGTGAGGCGAGAAGCACCGCAACGAGGGCGCGCTGGGCCGGAGCTCCCAGGTCGAGGGCGCCGTCCCCGGAGCTCACGCGTAGCGGGCCCAGGATGCCGAACTCCATGGCGGTCCGGGCCAACTGTACGCCCGGCCATGGAGCGCGCATAGACCTCCCGTAGAGCGTCCCTGCGCAGGCTGATCTCGACCGCGCGGGAGCTGGACCAACCCGCGCCGGAAGGAGCGATGAGATGAGACCGAACCCCGGCCGCCTGGGGGCCGTGCTGCTCGCGATGGCACTCCTCGGCGCATGCGGCGCCAGCGCGACCTCAACGCCCGCCACGCGGTCGCCTGCGGCCGCGGCCGCCGCCGACGAGGCGTTCGTGGCCGACCTGGCGGCCCTGTGGAGCAATCCCTACGACGCGGCCAAGGTCGCGGCGCTCTACGCGCCCAACGCGGTGTTCTACGACATCCCGGCTGACCAGACCCACAAGGGTCTCGACGTGATCGGGGTGAGGATCCGCCAGCTCAACGATGTGGGGTTCACGACCGTCGTGACCTCGGCCCCGATCCGGCAGGACGACTTCATCGCCGTCTTCGCCAAGTACGGCTCTGGGGGCGACCCCTCGGCGCGAGGCCTCGTGGTCTACGAGCTGCAGGACGGCAAGGTCCTGAACCAGTGGGTGTACCCGACGCCCTGAACGAGGAGCCGGGGGCCCGATGCCCGGAAGGTGCGTTCGAGGAGCCGATGGCAGATCGACCCGCCTGAAGCGAGAGGAGATGTCGAGATGTGCAAGCGATCCTGGATGACCGTGCTGGTCACGGCCGCCCTCTGTGTCACATTCGCCACGCCGGTCGCCGCGGCGGACCCCGTCCGACCCTTCGGTGGCTCGTTCACGACCGTGGACAGCTTCGACCTCACCCACCCCGGCTGCCCAGGCGACGCGTTCCTGCGTGCGAACGTCACCGGGCAGGGTCCGTTCCAGCACCTCGGCCGGACCCAGGTCCATTTCAGCCATTGCTCGTGGCTGGACTTCGAGACGGGGGCCGGACGGACCGGCGTGGGCGAGATGACCCTGACCGCCGCGAACGGCGACACCCTTCTGCTGCGCTACCACGGCACGTTCCAGATGGACCCCTGGCCGGACTTCGTCTCGAGCACCGTCCAGACCCTCCCGTGGGCGGTCGTCGGCGGGACCGGTCGCTTCGCGCACGCCACCGGCTCCGGCGTGGGGCACGGGTTCGGGGTCATGGCCTCGGGCTCGTCGACCTACTGGCTGTCCGGGACGATCTCGTACTGAATCCTGGCGGTCCGGACCCGCGCCGAGCTCTTCGGCGCGGGTCCTTCCGCGCCCGGTGCAGGCGCGGCCGCCGGCGCAACCGGACCCCCGTCGCCGCCCGTGGCGCGCGCTACCATCGACCCAACCACTCTCGTGCCCGCGCGCCCAGAGCCAGGAGCCGCCCGTGAAGATCCAGGAAGCCGACGCGAAGTCGCTGCTCGCCGCGGCGGGGCTCCCGGTCCCGCCGTGGGCCGTCGCCCGCACGCCCGAGGAGGCGCGGGCCGCCGCCGAGCGGTTCCTCGGTGACGGTGCCGGCCGCGTCGTCATCAAGGCCCAGGTTCTCGTCGGCGGTCGGGGCAAGGCCGGCGGGGTGAAGCTCGCGGCCTCGGGCGCCGAGGCCGAGGAGGTCGCCGGGCGGATCCTCGGCATGGACATCAAGGGGATCACTGTCCGCAAGGTCCTCGTCGGGCCGGCCGCCGTGATCGTCAAGGAGTTCTACCTCGGCGCCATCCTCGACCGGGCCAGCCGGCGCATCGTCCTCATGGCGTCGGCGGAGGGCGGGGTCGAGATCGAGGAGGTCGCGAAGGTCACCCCGGAGGCGATCCACCGCGTCGAGGCGCATCCGCTCCTCGGGCTGCTCGACTACCAGGCCCGCGAGCTGGCCTTCGCCGTCGGGCTCGCCGGGACGCACCTGCGCGACTTCGTGAAGATCGCGAAGGGCCTCGTGACCACGATGAAGGTGAACGACGCCGACCTCGTCGAGGTGAACCCGCTCGCGATCATCCGCGAGAGCGGCGCCGAGGGCCACGTCGAGCGTCTCGCCTGCCTCGACGCCAAGGTCACCCTCGACGACTCGGCGCTGCCGCGCCACCCCGACCTCGAGAAGCTCCGCGACCTCGACTCCGAGGACCCGGCGGACTCGGAGGCGCGCCACTACGACATCAGCTTCATCCACCTCGACGGCTCGATCGGCTGCATGGTCAACGGCGCCGGCCTGGCGATGACGACGATGGACCTCGTCAAGCGGGCCGGCGGCGAGCCGGCGAACTTCCTCGACATCGGCGGCGGAGCCAAGGCCGACCGGGTTGCCGCGGCGATGCGCCTCATCCTGGCCGACCCCAAGGTCGAGGCGATCCTCGTCAACATCTTCGGTGGCATCACCCGTGGCGACGAGGTTGCCCGGGGGCTCATCGACGCCCGCAGCCGCCAGGAGCGCGACGTCCCGATGGTCGTCCGGATCGTCGGCACGAACGCCGAGGAGGCTGCCCGCCTCCTCGAGGAGGCCCGCTTCGAGACCGCCGCGACACTCGACGACGCGGCGGCGAAGGCAGTCGCGGCCGCGCGGGCCGCGGGAGGTGCGGCGTGAGCATCCTCATCGGCCGCGACACGCGGCTCGTCGTCCAGGGGATCACCGGCCGCGAGGGGGAGTTCCATTCGCGCCAGATGCTGGAGTACGGGACCAACATCGTCGCCGGCGTGACCCCGGGCAAGGGCGGCCTCCACGCCCTCGACAACCGGGTCCCGGTCTTCGACACGGTCGCGGACGCCGTCCGCGAGACCGGCGCGAACGCGTCGTGCATCTTCGTGCCGGCCGGCGGCGCGCCCGACGCGGTGCTCGAGGCCGTCGGGGCCGGCGTCGCCACCGTCTTCTGCATCACCGAGGGGATTCCGGCGCTCGACATGCTGCCGGTCGTCGAGGTCGTTCGGGCCGCCGGCGCGCGGCTGATCGGGCCGAACTGCCCCGGCGCCACGTCGCCGGGCCGGGCCAAGGTCGGCATCATCCCGGGCTCGATTCACCGCGAGGGGACGGTCGGCGTCGTCTCCCGCTCGGGGACGCTGACGTACGAGGCCGTCCAGGCGATGACGGACGCCGGGATCGGCCAGTCGCACGTGCGTCGGGATCGGCGGCGACCCGATCATCGGGACGACGTTCCTCGACGTCCTCCAGCTCTTCGCCGCCGACCCGGAGACCGACGCGATCGTCCTCATCGGCGAGATCGGCGGGGCCGCCGAGGAGGAGGCCGCGGCGTGGGCCGCCGAGCACCTCCGCGGCGTCCCGATGGCCGCCTTCATCGCCGGCCGCACCGCCCCCGAGGGGAAGCGGATGGGCCACGCCGGGGCGATCATCTCCGGCGGCCGCGGCACCGCCGCGGAGAAGGTCGCGGCGCTCGAGGCGGCCGGCATCCGGGTGGCCTCGTCGCCGACCGAGCTCCCGGCGCTGCTCCGTGAGGCGGGCCACCGGGGATAGGGCGGGCCTCAGGTCGGCACGCTCGGCGCTCGGACGCTCGGCGGCGGGGCGCAGGAGGACCACGACCGAGCGCGGGCCCACGTCGTACCGCGGGCCGACGACCGCTGCCTCCTCGCCGGGGTCGGCGATGTCGTCCGGCGTCGCGAGCGCCGTGTCGACGACGCG
This sequence comes from uncultured Chloroflexia bacterium, assembly GCA_963736545.1. Taxonomy (GTDB): domain Bacteria; phylum Chloroflexota; class Limnocylindria; order Limnocylindrales; family CSP1-4; genus CTSoil-043. The sequence goes on along the minus strand of CAVTPA010000001.1, from coordinate 216,008 downwards.
ACGCCAGGGCCCGGGCTCCGCGATCCGGAACGTCGCCGGCTCCCACCCGGCGTTCACCATCACGTACAGGTCGTCGTCGCCGATCTCCCGCCCGTCGAGATGCCAGGCCACCGCCCGGCTCTCGGGCCCGACGTCGACCGGCCCGTCGACGCCATGCCAGCGGACGTCGTCGCGCCAGTAGTGCGACCGCCCGATCGTCGGGTGCGCCTTCCGGAAGGCGATCATCCGGCGCCAGAAGCGGTGGAGGTCGGCGTTCGCGTCGACGCGCGACCAGTCGAGCCAGGTCGTCGGGTTGTCCTGGTTGTACGGGTTGTTGTTCCCGCCCTGCGTGTTCGCGAACTCGTCGCCGGCGACGAGCATCGGCGTCCCGTTCGCCAGCAGGAGGAGCGCCGCGGCGTTCCGGACCTGCCGGCGGCGGAGGGCCACGACCTCGTCGGGGGCGCCCTCGTCACCCTCCCAGCCGTGGTTCCAGCTGTGGTTGGCCGGCGAGCCGTCCGTGTTGCCGCGCCCGTTCGCCTCGTTGTGGGGGCGGTCGTAGCTGAGCAGGTCCCACAGGCAGAAGCCGTCGTGGGCGGTCACGAAGTTCACGCTCATCCACGGCCGGTAGGCATCGGGCAGGCCGTCGGGGAAGAGGTCCGCCGAGCCGTAGACGCGGGTCATCAGGGCGCCGACCATGCCCTCGTCGCCCCTGACGAAGCGGCGCACGTCGTCCCGGAAGGCGCCGTTCCACTGCCGCCAGGTGATGCCGGGGAAGCCGCGTCCCAGCTGGTAGGCCCCGATGTCCCAGGCTTCCGCCACGAGGCGCAGGTCGCGGTCGCCGGCGAGAACGCCGATCTCCGCGATGAGCGAGGGGTCGCGATCGATCCGGCCGTCGGAGGCGCGGCTGAGGATCGAGGCGAGGTCGAAACGGAAGCCGTCGACGCCGAAGTGGTCGGCCCAGTGGGCGAGGCTCCGGATGACGAGCCCCCGGGTGGCCGGGTGACCCGTCCGCAGCGTGTTGCCGGTCCCCGAGTAGTTGAGGTACGAGCCGTCCGCCTCGAGGAGGTAGTAGCTCCGGTTGTCGATCCCCCGGAACGAGTGGGTCGGGCCGTTGTGGTCGCCCTCGCTCGTGTGGTTGTAGACGACGTCGAGCCAGACCTCGATGCCGGCCAGGTGGAACGCCCGGACCATCTCCCGGAACTCGCCGGCCGGGTCGTCGCCGGCGGCGTAGTCGGCGTGCGGGGCGAAGAAGCCGAGCGTCATGTAGCCCCAGTAGCTCCCCTCCCCCGGGTCGGCCTGGTGGACCGGCAGGAGCTCGACCGCCGTCACCCCGAGCTCGCGGAGGTACGGGATCTTCTCGACGAGGCCGGCGAACGTGCCGCGCCGTGCGGCCGCGACGCCGGACGTCGGGTCCATCGTGAATCCGCGTACGTGCAGCTCGTACACGACGAGGTCGTGGGTGTGGCGCGGTCGAGGCTCGTCCGGGGCCGGCTGCGGCTCGCCGGCGGGCGGCGGCAGGACGCCGAGCGGCGCCCGGCCGAGGGTCGACCCGGGGCGGATGGCAGCTGCGCGGTCATAGCCCGGCGGAAACCAGACCCCGGTCGCGTACGGGTCGAGGAGGACCTTCTCGCGGTCGAAGCGGTGCCCCGCCGGCGGATCCCACGGGCCGTCGATGCGGTACCCGTAGAGCGTCGCCCCGTCCGCGTCGGCGGCGGGCACGATCGCGTGCCAGATCCGCCCGGTCCGATGCCGGAGCGGGTCGAGCCGGAGGGCGGCGACCGGCGTATCGGGCGTGTCCTCCCGGAACAGGAGCAGCTCCACGGCCGTCGCGTGCCGCGAGTAGAGGGCGAACGCCCACGCCTCCTCGCCCGGCAGCCAGGTCGCCCCCGGCGGCCACGGCGCTCCCTCGGTCCGCGCCCAGGGATCGACGACGCGGTGCGGTGCGGCCAGGTCTCCGGCCCGGCGCAGCGGTCGGTGCGCCCTCGTCACGATGCGCCGGGTGCCCGGAACCCGTGCGGGTAGAGCGACGCCCAGGCCGGCCCGCCCGGCGCCTCGATGAGCTCGACGAGGACGCCGTGACAGCTCCGCGGATGGAGGAAGGCGACGGGCCCCTCCGCGCCGGGGCGGGGCGTCGTGTCGATCAGCTCCACCGCGTCCAGGCCGAGGCGGGTGAGCGCGGCCGAGATGTCGGGCACCTCGAAGCAGACGTGGTGGAATCCCTCGCCCCGGCTCGCCAGGAAGCGGGCGACGCCGGTCGTGTCATCGGTCGGCGCGACGAGCTCGATCTTCACCTCGCCGACCGGCAGGAACGCGATGTCGACGTGGTCCGAGGGGATCGGGACGACGGGCCCCGCGGCGAGGCCGAGCGTGTCGCGGTAGAAGCCGAGCGCGGCCGACAGGTCGCGGACGACGACGGCGACGTGGTGAACGCGGCCGACGCTCCGGACGTGGGGCGGGACGGCGGGGATCGCGGGGGTCATCGGAGCCACCTCCCTGGCACGTTCAGACGGTCACGAGCTCGCGGTGCTCGCCCCAGGCGGCCCGCAGGACGTTGCTGATCTCGCCGACCGTGGCGTAGGCCCCGACCGCCTCGACGAGCGCCGGCATGAGGTTCTCGTCGCTCCGCGCCGCCTCGCCCACCCGGCGCAGCGCCGCCTCCCAGGCGGCCGGGTCGCGCTCGGCGCGCACGCGCCGGACGGCCGCAACCTGGCGCCGCTCGCCGTCGGGGTCGATCTCGGAGCGTGGGCGGCGTCCGGACCTCCTCGTCGCGGAAGGCGTTGACGCCGACGACGACCTGGTCCCCGGTCTCGATCGCCCGCTGGACCCGGTAGGCGGCCTCCTGGATCTGGCGCTGCTGGAACCCGCCCTCGATGGCGGCGAGCGTCCCGCCGAGCGAATCGATCTCGGCGAGAAGGTCCCGGGCGCGCGCCTCCAGCTCGTTCGTCAGGGTCTCGACGAAGTAGCTGCCGGCCAGCGGATCGGGCGTCTCCGTGACGCCCGACTCGTGGGCCAGGATCTGCTGCGTCCGGAGGGCGAGGCGGGCCGCCTCGGCCGTCGGCAGCGCGAGCGCCTCGTCGCGGCTGTTCGTGTGGAGGCTCTGGGCGCCGCCGAGCACGGCGGAGAGCGCCTGGACGGTCGTCCGGACGACGTTGTTGTCGATCGACTGCGCCGTCAGCGAGCTCCCGGCGGTCTGGACGTGGAAGCGGCACATCATCGACCGGGGATCGCGGGCCCCGAACCGCTCCTTCACGATCGTGGCCCACAGGCGGCGGGCCGCGCGGAACTTCGCAACCTCCTCGAAGAGCTCGCTCCAGGCCGCGAAGAAGAAGCTGAGGCGCCCGGCGAAGGCGTCGACGTCGAGCCCGCGGGCGACCGCCGCCTCCACGTAGGCGATGGCGTCGGCCATCGTGAAGGCGAGCTCCTGGGCCGCCGTCGCCCCGGCCTCGCGCATGTGGTAGCCGCTGATGCTGATCGTGTTCCAGCGGGGCAGCTCCGTCGAGCAGAACTCGAAGATGTCGGTCACGAGGCGCATCGACGGGCGCGGCGGGTAGATGTAGGTCCCCCGCGCGATGTACTCCTTGAGGATGTCGTTCTGGGTCGTGCCGGCGATCCGGGCCCGGGGGACGCCCTGGCGCTCCGCCGCGGCGACGTAGAGGGCGAGGAGGATCGCGGCCGTCGCGTTGATCGTCATCGACGTGCTGACCTGGCCGAGGGGGATGCCGGCGAAGAGGACCTCCATGTCCTCGAGGGAGCAGACCGGCACCCCGACCCGCCCCACCTCCCCCGCCGCCTCCGGCGCGTCGCTGTCGTAGCCCATCTGCGTCGGCAGGTCGAAGGCGACCGAGAGGCCGGTCTGACCCTGCTCGAGCAGGTAGCGGAAGCGCTCGTTGGTCTCGGCCGCGGTCGCGAAGCCTGCGTACTGGCGCATCGTCCAGAAGCGCCCCCGGTACATCGTCGGCTGCACGCCGCGGGTGAACGGGAACTCCCCGGGGCGGCCGAGGTCGCGGTCCTCGTCGAGGCCGGCGAGGTCGGCCGGCGTGTACAGGTCGCCGAGCTCGACGTCCGAGGAGGTCCGGAACGAGGCGCGGCGCTCCGGCGTCGCCGCGACGGCCTTCGCCCGCGTGGTCGCGCGCCAGCGCTCGCGGCCCGCGTCGGGCGGCGGGCTGGCTGGAGGCTGGTGCTGGTCGGCCATTCGGCCCTCCGGCTGGCTCAACGGATGACGACGAGGAGGTCGCCGACCTCGATCGTATCGCCAACGGCAACTCCGACGCGCTCCACGATCCCCTCACGGGGTGCGCGGAGCTCGTTCTGCATCTTCATGGCCTCCACCACGAGGATCTGCTGTCCGGCCTCGACCGGGTCCCCGGCGACGATGGCGACCTCGACGATGCGTCCCGGGATGATCGCCCGCACCTCCACCGGACCGCCGTGCGACGCGGCTCCCGCCCCCCGCCGAGCCCGCTCCCGGAGCACGGCCCGACGCTCCGGCTCGACCTCGACCTCGATCCGCCAGCCGCCGACCACCACCTCGCGGACGTCCGCGCCCCGCTCCCGGTCCAGTCGGACGGCGCCAAAGAGAACGGCCGTTCGAGTTTCGCGGCCATCGACGGTCTCGTGCAGGACGGCTCGGCTGTCGTCGATGCGGCGGAGCCGAATCGACGTTGCGATGCCGTCGACGAGCGGGTCCGACGAGGGTGCGGCCGGCTCATGGCCGAGGTGAGCCGCCGACTCCGGCGCGGGACCGACCGTGAATGCCGGGTCGCCGTCGAGCCGCGTCGACGGGGCCACGCCGACCCGGACGGCCCGGGGGTCCGGCGCCGGGGCGCCGGGCCCATCCTCGTGGCCGGTCGGGCCGGCGATCATCCCGGGAGGCGTCGTGCGGCGGGCGCTCATGCCGGCCACCGGTCCGCGGCGAGGGCCCGCCCGCCCGCCCCCCAGGACGACCGGCGGGCCTCGGGGGCTCCGGCTCCGGGTTCGCCTGCCACGCCTGCCGTGGGTTCGCCTGCCCTGCCCGCCCCGGCGCCGGGCTCCCCGTCGAGCGCGGCGAGGCCGGCGGCGAGGGCCGCGACCCGGACCGCCGACGCGCGCGCGGCGGGGCCGTCCCAATGGGCGTCGACCCAGGTCGTCGCCAGCTCCGTGCCATCGACGAACGCCGGCTCGTCGAGCATCGCGATGTGGAACGGGAGGGTCGTCTGGATGCCTCCGATCTCGGTTTCGGCGAGGGCCCGCCGAAGGCGGGCGATCGCGGCGGGTCGGTCCTCCGCGTGCACGACGAGCTTCGCGATGAGAGGGTCGTACTCCGGCGGGACGCGGTCGCCCGCCTCCACGGCGGCATCCACCCTGACCCCGGGGCCGGATGGCATCGCCCACCTGGTGATCCGGCCGGGCGTCGGCGCGAAGACCCGGCCGGGATCCTCGGCCGAGATCCGCAGCTCGATTGCGTGGCTGGAGGGACGGACGGCACGCTCGGCGGCCGCGCGGACGCGCTCCGAGAGCGGCCACCCGGCGGCGAGCCGGAGCTGCTCCTGCACGATGTCGATGCCGGCCACGAGCTCGGTCACCGGGTGCTCGACCTGGAGGCGCGTGTTGACCTCGAGGAACCAGAACTGCCCGTCGCGGTCGAGCAGGAACTCGCAGGTCGCGGCGTTCCGGAGGCCGGCGGCGGCGCCCATCCGCTCGGCCATGGCATGGAGGCGACGGCGCTCCGTCTCGCCGAGGCCGGGGGCGGGCGCTTCCTCGATGAGCTTCTGATGCCGCCGCTGGATCGAGCAGTCCCGCTCCCCGACCGCCACGACCGTGCCCTCGGCGTCGCCGAGGAGTTGGACCTCGACGTGGCGCGCCGGCATGATCTCGCGCTCGAGGTAGACCGAGCCGTCGCCGAATGCGCTCGCCGCCTCGCGCGACCCGGCGACGAGGGCCGCCGGCAGCTCGTCTTCCGCGACGACCCGACGCATGCCCCGGCCCCCTCCCCCGGCCGCCGCCTTGACGAGGAGCGGATAGCCGACGCGGCGTGCCGCAGCGACCACTGCCGCAACCTCGCGGGGATCGTCGACGCGAGCCGGCTCCAGCGTCCCCGGGACGTGGGGGACGCCCGCGTCCCGGGCGGTCCGCCGGGCGGCCAGCTTGTCGCCCAGGGCCGCGATCGCGGCCGGCGGCGGACCGACCCAGGCGATGCCGGCTGCCTCCACCGCGAGGGCGAAGACCTCCCGCTCCGACAGGAACCCGTAGCCCGGGTGCACCGCCTCCGCGCCCGTCTCGACCGCCGCCGCGACGACGGCGTCGATCAGCAGGTAGCTCTCGCCGGCGGGTGCCGGACCCAACCGGACGGCTGCATCGGCCATCCGGACGTGAGCCGCGTCCGCGTCGGCGTCGGAATAGACGGCCACAGCCTCCATGCCCATCTCGTGACAGGCGCGGATGACGCGGACGGCGATCTCACCGCGGTTCGCGACGAGGACCCGCCCGAAGGGTGGCCGTGCCCGTGGTGCCGCGGTCACCCGAACCCGCCTTCGGCCCGTCGCTCACCGGACTGTCTTTGCGCAAGGACAGCCGACAGCGCGCGCACGCCGCCAGGCTCCGCGGCGGCCCGGCTCCCCCGCCGCCGACCATCCGACGCGCCCGGTGCCGCGCCGCCGACGCCGCCCCTCGCTCCGCCCGTGCGCTCGGTCCGCCACGCCGTCACAGGGGGATGTTCCCGTGCTTCTTGCGAGGGTTCGATTCGCGCTTGTCCTGCAGCATCTGCAGGGCGGTGATGAGACGGGGCCGCGTCTCGGACGGAAGGATGACGTCGTCGATCCAGCCACGCGATGCGGCGACGTAGGGATGGTTGAACTCCGCCTCGTACGCCGCCACGAGACGCTTGCGCTCGGCGACCGGATCGTCGGCATGCGCGATCTCGTCCCGGAAGATGATGTTGACCGCGCCCTCGGCTCCCATCACCGCGATCTCCGCGCTCGGCCAGGCGAAGTTCATGTCGCCGCGGACGTGCTTTGAGGACATGACGTCGTACGCCCCACCGTAGGCCTTCCGGGTGATCACCGCGATCTTCGGCACCGTCGCCTCGCAGTAGGCGTACAGGAGCTTGGCACCCTCCTTGATGATCCCGCCGTGCTCCTGGTTGACCCCGGGGAGGAAGCCCGGCACGTCGACGAACGTCACGAGCGGCACGTTGAATGCGTCGCAGGTCCGGACGAAGCGGGCGCCCTTGACCGACGACCCGATGTCGAGCGCCCCTGCGAGGACTGCCGGCTGCTGGGCGACGATCCCCACGCTTCGGCCTCCGAGTCGCGCGAACCCGACGATGATGTTCGGGGCGAACGTCGGATGGACCTCGAAGAAGTCGCCGTCGTCGACGACGCGCCGGATGACCTCCTGCATGTCATACGGCTTCGACGGATCGGCCGGGACGATGGCGTCGAGGGCCGGATCGCATCGACTCGACGGATCCTTCGAGGCGATCGCCGGGGGTTCCTCCAGGTTGTTCTGGGGCAGGAACGAGAGGAGGCGACGGGCGTGGTCGAGCGCCGTCGCCTCGTCAGGGGCGGCGAGGTGCGCGACGCCCGACTTCGTCGTGTGCGTCGTCGCCCCGCCCAGGTACTCGGAATCCACTTCCTCGTGGGTGACCGTTCGGACGACGTTCGGGCCGGTGACGAACATGTAGCTCGTCCCCTCCACCATGATCGTGAAGTCGGTGATCGCCGGCGAGTAGACCGCGCCGCCGGCACACGGCCCCATGATCACCGAGATCTGCGGCACGACACCTGACGCCAGCACGTTACGCGTGAAGATCCACGCATATCCGGCAAGGGAGGCCACGCCTTCCTGGATTCGCGCCCCGCCGGAGTCGTTGAGGCCGACGACCGGCGCCCCGACCTTCATCGCCAGGTCCATCACCTTGCAGATCTTCTCGGCGTACGCCTCGGAGAGCGAGCCGCCGAACACCGTGAAGTCCTGGCTGAAGACGAAGACGAGTCGCCCGTCGATCGTCCCGTGTCCGGTCACGACGCCGTCACCGAGAACGTGCTGCTCGTCGAGCCCGAAGTCCGTCGAACGGTGGGTCACGAACGCGTCGAGCTCGACGAAGGAGCCTGGGTCGAGCAGGAGATCGAGGCGCTCGCGCGCCGTCAGCTTGCCCCACGTGTGCTGCCGCTCGATCCGGACCGGTCCCCCACCCATCCGCGCTTCGCGACGCATTCTCTCCAGGCGCTCGAGGCGTTCGTCGCTGGTCGGCACCGGCCCCTCCTTCGCGGAAGCTCGCGACACGCCGCGGATCATCCGTCTTTGCGCACGGACACGCTGCCGCGAACGCGGCCATCATAGGCGGTCGGAGCAGGCCGGCAGCGCATCGTCCGCGACGGCGTCAGCCTTCCAGCGGCGTCGAGAGCGCGCCAGATGCCGCCGGGTCACCTGCGACAACGTGATGACCGTCCTTCGCCCGGCCCTGAGCGTGCCATCTGCTCGGATATCCACAGAATCGTGAACAAGTGCACGTGGATGTGGACAACTGCTGCTCGCTGCATGGACCAGTGAGGTAGGATCAGGCCCCGCGACGAAGGCGCGACATCCGGCAAGCTCCAGTCAACGAGGTGATCCCCGAGTGGCAACGGTCATCGCGATCGCGAACCAGAAGGGCGGCGTCGGCAAGACCACGACCGCGATCAATCTCTCCGGTGCCCTCGCGGAGCTCGGGTATCGCGTACTCGCGGTGGACATGGATCCCCAGGCGAACCTGACGGTCGGGCTCGGCATCAACCTGGGCCAGGTTGAGCGATCGATCGCCCACGTGCTCGACGAGTCGAGCGCGCCGCTCGACTCCATCATCCTCTCGTCCCCCACCTCGGGCGTCGACGTCGCACCGTCGACGCTCGAGCTCGCCTCGACGGAGGTCGAGCTGTTCAGCGCCATCGGCCGCGAGTACACGCTCCGCGAGGCGATCACCAGCGGGGCGATTCGCGAGACGTACGACTACGTGCTGATTGACAGCCCGCCGACGCTCGGCCTCCTCACGATCAACAGCCTCGTTGCCGCCGACGCGGTCATCATTCCCGTCCAGACGCAGTACTACGCGCTCAAGGGCCTCACCGCCCTCGTGAAGGTGATCAACACGATCCGCGTGAAGCTGAACCGCGAGCTGCGCGTCCTCGGGCTCCTCCCCACGTTCTACGACGGCCGGACGGTGCTCGCCCGTGAGATGCTCGAGGAGCTGCGCGAGCTCGGCGACCACCACGTCTTCCGCAGCATCGTCCGCACCACCGTGAAGCTCGGGGAGGCTCCCCTGACGGGCCGGCCCATCACGAGCTACGCCAGCAACTCGGAGGCTGCCCGGGCGTTCCGAGAGCTCGCGAAGGAGGTCGTCGAACTTGGCCAGGCCTGACTTCCGCGCGGTCGCGGCGCGTCGCCTCTCCGAGGAACGCGAACTCTCTCCATCCATCGTCAGCCTTCTCTCCGCCGAGGGCGCGAAGTCGCTCGGCGTCCGCCACGTTCCGATCGACCGCATCGAGCCGAACCCCGAGAACCCCCGCCTCCTGTTCGAGGAATTGGCGCTCGTCGACCTGGCGGCGTCGATCACCGAGCACGGTGTGCTGCAGCCGATCCTCGTTCGCCCGATGGGCACCGACCGCTACCAGCTCGTGGCCGGCGAACGCCGCTGGCGGGCGGCCGCGAAGGCCGGCCTCGCCACCATCCCCGCGCTCGTCGAGGAGCTCGACGACGAGGCCGCCCTCGAAATCGCCGTCATCGAGAACCTCCAGCGCGAGGACCTGTCGCCTCTCGAGGAGGCGACGATGTACGAGAAGATGGTCCGCGACCACGGCTACAGCATCCGGAAGCTCGCCCAGAAGCTGGGCAAGGACAAGGGCTACCTCGAGAACCGACTCCGACTGGCGGACGCCCCGGAGGAGATCCGGGCCCTGGTGTCCGTGCGCAAAGACACCCTGTCGCACGCGTACGAGCTCATGAAGGTCCAGGACCCCAGGAAGCGCCGGCGTCTCGCCGCCCAGGTGGCAAGCGGCCAGCTTTCCCTGGTGAAGCTCCGCGAGCGGATCGAGGGCCGGCCGCGCCGCGCGGCCGACCTGGCGCCCGAGGAGATCGGCGAGTGGCCGGTCGAGGACGAGCCGATCGCACCGCCCCAACCTGCAGTCATGCCGACCGGCGACGACGCGCTGGTGGCAGCCAAGGCACAGTTCCAGGAAGCGCTGGCGGAGCTCGTCGCGGTGCTGCGCAGTCCCGCGTTCGAAGAGGCGGCGTCGAGCACCGACCGCCAGAACCTCGCGAAGTACCTGACGATCTCGAAGCTGACGCTCGAGAACACGATCACCGTCGTCCGCGGCCGGGGCGACTGACCGCCGCCCTCCGCGCGCTCGCCGTCCCCTACCCCGCCGCCAGGCGGCCCGCGGCTGCGGCGGCGCCGACCCAACCGGCGGCGAGCAGACCGGCACCCAGTCCCTGCAGCTCCCACGCGCGTTGGCGGCGGCGCGCGTCGCGACCCCAGCCGACGCGGACACCGGCAATCGCCAGGAGGCCGCCCGCCGCGGCGACCGCGACCCAGCCCGGAGGACCTCCGAGACCGATCGCGGAACCGACGGCGACCGTCGCGGCCACTGCGATCAGGGCCGCGCCGAGACGCTGCGATCGCTCGACGCCGAGAGCGGTCGCGACCGTCTCCACGCCTGCGGCTCGATCCCGATCGACGTCGGCCAGGGCGTTCGCGATGGCCAGCGCCGCGCCCGCCACGACCGCCAGGCCGATGAGCGGCACGAACGCCGCCGGAAGCCGGCCGGTCGCACCGACCCAGGCGAAGACCGGAAGGAGCGGGATCCCGACCGCGTACGGAAGCCACGACCAGCGCGTGCCCTTCAGGCGGAAGTCGTAGGCAAGCCCCGCGGCGAGTCCCAGGCAGGCGATGACCAGGGTGGCGCGACCCGAGGCCGCCGCCATCGTGAGACCACTCCCTGCCAGGACCGCTGCCAGGATGGCGACCGACCGGCGCCGGAGGAGCCCGCGCGGGATCGGCTTGGTCGGGTTGGCGGTTGCGTCGGCCGGGGCGTCGGCCCAGTCGTTCGCCGCACCGATCGACAGCTGGAGGAGGAGCATCGCACCCGCCAGGAGGGCGATCCTGGCCCCGTCCGCCCCGGCGACGGCGGCGACCGCGGCGACAACGGCGGCGTCGAGGAGCGACGGGAAGGGATGGACGACGCGCGCGATCGCGGCAAGCGACACGAGAGCGGCAACGGCCGAGGCGACGACTCGAGGCCAACGCGACGGCGGATCCGGATCGGGCCCAGGCCCGGGGCGCGCTCGCGCGGCGGGGCCCACGCCGGGCCTCACGACAGGTCCGTCGCCCGGTTCGCGTCGGTCGTGGCCGATCAGGTGGTCGCTCCCGGCGGCGCGCCGTCAGGCGTAGACGAGCTCCTCGAAGTTGGCGACCAGGAACTCCACGAGCTGCTCCCGGGCACCCGGGACGGTCCCGCGGAGGCCCTTCACGAAGCAGTGCAGGGTGACCGCCGGGACCATGAGCCGGCCCGACGAATCATGCCCGACGACCGCCGGCGGTCCCCCGCCGGCGGCGAAGACCCGGGCCAGCTCGCGGTCATCGAGACCGGTCGCGGCCCGAAGGTCGTGGAGCACGGTCAGGACCCCGCGGCGGATCGAGATGTCCCGCATCGCCTCGGCCGCCCAGGCATCGATCTGCTCGTCCGGCTGCTCGAGCAGCCGGCGGCGGTACTCGGCAGGGTCCGCTGCGAGCCCGGTAGCTCCCATCGCGCTGGCGTGCCTCCTCGTGCGCTCTTCCGTCGTCCGCCGAGTATCGCAGACCGGCCCACGGCGCGTGGGGCGGCGCTCGATAGAACGCGCGTTCTAGTCCTCGTCCGCCGGGACCGGCGGACGCGTTCCTTCGGGCCAGTCCTGGAATGCCTCGGTCAGCCACCGGCCGAAACGGCCGGGCGGCTCCCGGTCGCGACCGTCGGCGACGAGGGCCAGCAGGGCCGCTCGCGTGGCCTCGGTCATCGCCACCACGGCGTCCTTCGTCGGGCGTCCGGCGGACGGGATCGGGTCGCCAACGCGGACGCGAACCGTCCCGCCGAAGCGGAGCCAGCTCACGCCCGTGATGCCGACCGGGACGATCGGGACACCCGAGCGCAGCGCGAAGAAGGCGACGCCCTCGTCGAGCGGCAGGACGACCCGCTCCCCCGCGTGGATGCGGCCCTCGGGGGCGATCGCGAGGCGGTCGCCCCGCTCGAAGATCGCCTGCACGCGACGGGCGACCGAGATGAGGCCCCGCTTGTCGGGCCGGAACGGCACGTCGCGCTGCGTCCAGCGGATCAGGCGGTTCTTGCGACCGACACCCATGTCGGCCTCGCGCGGGCCGAAGAACATGATGTCGGGCCGGGCCGGAAGGGCGGCGACGACGACGAACGGGTCGGCCCAGCTCTGGTGGTTGAAGCAGAGCATCGCGGGCCCATGCGGGAGCCGCTCGGTCCCCTCCACTCGCAGGCGCAGGTACAGGCGCACCGCCAGCCACATGAAGCCGGTCGCGAACCAGTAGCGGAAGCGGCCGGGCCGCGCCGGGGCGGGAGCCGTGGCCGAGTCGCGCGGGTCGGGGGCTGCCGCGTCGCGCTGGTCGCTCACGCGCCGGCTCCGAGCGCATCGACCGGCAGGTCCGCGAGCCTGGCGAGGACCGCGTCGGCCGCCGCCGCGAGAGCATCGCGGTCGGAGCCGGCGCCGTGCTGCACGTCCGATCCTCCGCTGCGTGACCTCCGTCCCCCGTCCACGCTACCACGCGGCCCGCGTCCCGCTCGACACCGCGGCGTATTCTCGGGGCTCGAACCGCGGGGAGAGAACGGATGACAGTCGATCGGCGCCTGCTCAACTGGGGGGTCTTCCTCATCCTCGTCGGCGGCATCCCGCTGGCCGTGAGCCAGGGGTGGATCGACCGCGACGTCGTCGCCCAGGCGTGGCAGCTCTGGCCGCTCATCCTCATCGGCGCCGGGATCGGGCTGATCCTCTCCGCCACGCCGCTGCGGGCGCTCGGCGGGGTCATCGTCGCCGCGACGCTCGGGACGATGCTCGGCTCACTGCTCGCGGTCGGCTTCGGGGGGTTCGGCATCGGGAGCTTCGGCTGCGGCCCCGCAGAGGCCGGCGCGCCGCGGATCGCCGAGGAGGGCGGGGCCTTCGACGGGTCGGGGCGCGTCGTGCTCGACGCCAACTGCGCGGAGGTCCGGGTCACCACGGCGCCCGGAAGCGACTGGGACGTGACGGTGGACGGCAGCGACAACGCCCGGCCGACGATCGAGGAGAACGCCGGCGACGTGATCGTGCGGTCGCCGTCGGACCCGGTCGTCTTCCCGTTCGGCTCGCAGCGCGCCACCTGGAACGTGGAGCTCGGGACCGACCCCCGCCTCGACCTGGAGCTCGGCCTCAACGCCGGGTCGGCCGACGTGGATCTCGCCGGTGCGACGCTCGGGCGCCTCCAGGTCGACGCAAACGCGATCGGCGACACGCGGCTCGACCTCGCCGACGCGGCGGTCGAACGACTCGACGTCGCCGTCAACGCCGCCGACATCGCGATCCTGCTGCCCGTCGGCGCCGACCTCGAGGGGTCGATCAGCGGCAACGCGGCCTCGATCGAGCTCTGCGCGGCGCCGGGCGTGGGGTTGCGCCTGGTGGTCGACGACAGCATCACCGCGAGCGACAACTACGACGAGGCCGGCCTCGTCAACCGCGGCGGCGCCTGGGAGAGCCCGGACTACGCGACCGCCGCAACCCAGGTCGAGCTGCGGACGACGGGCTCCGCGGTCAGCTACACCCTGAACCCGGAGGACCAGTGCCGATGAACGACCGGCTCTATCGCAGCGTCGACGACCGCGTCATCGCCGGCGTCTGCGGCGGCATCGCCGCCCGCGCCGGGCTCGATCCCAGCCTCGTTCGGGTCGCCGTGGCGGTCCTCACCCTCGTCACCGGGATCTTCCCGCTCGTCGTCGTCTACGTGCTCATGGCGGCGATCGTTCCCGAGGAGCCGACGGGCTTCGCCGGCCGCTCCCCCACCCCGCCGGGCCCCGGAGCCGTTCCGGGCTGGGCGCCGCCCGGCGACGGGGGAACGCCCGCGGCGATGCCGTGGGACGAGACCGCGGCGGGCGCACCGACGGCTGCCGCGTGGCCCGCGGCCTCGACTGGCGAGGCGGACCCGGCGACCGGGCTCGTGCCCGGGTCCCCGCCCGCGTCGTGGGCGCCCCCGGCCCCGGTCCCGCCGGCGGCCGGACGCGACGCGGGCCGCGGCAACGAGCGCACCCTCGGGTTCATCGGCGGGGGCGTCCTCGTCGCCCTCGGGGTCTGGTTCCTCGTCCGCGACCGGCTCGACATCGACTGGGGCGTGGTCTGGGCGGCGGGTCTCATGGCGCTCGGCGTCGTCATCGTCATCGCCGCCCTCCGGCCGCGGCGGTGACCGACGGCGCGATCGTCGCGCTCGCCCTGCTCGGGATCGGCGGCGGCCTGCTCCTGCTCGGCCGCGGCCTCGCGGCCTATCGCGCCGGCCACCTCGTGGCGGGCCTCGCCACGAGCCGGGTCGCCACGCTCGCCGCCGGCGAGGTCCGGCTCGTGGGCACTGTCGAGGCCGACGTGGCGACGCTCGTGTCGCCGCTCCAGGGCATGCCCTGCGTCTACTACCGGTCGCGCGTCCGTGCCGGGTCGGGATCCGACGCGCGGACACTGCTCGACGATGAGCGGGCCGTCGGCTTCCGGCTCCGTGACGCCTCGGGGACGATCCGGGTCTTCCCCCGCGGCGCCCGTTGGGACGCCCCGCTCCGCTTCGACGCGGACGACGACTGGGACGGGAGCCCGCCGCCGGGACTCCGCCGCAACGACGGTCCCGCCCACCGGCCGGTGATCGAGGACCGCGACGCCCAGGTCGCCGCCCTGCTCACCGTGCGCCCCGCCGTCGACCTCCCCGGGGACGGCCTCGAGGGATCGACCCTCGGGAGCCTGTCCACGGTCGGCCTCGGCCCGTCGCGGCGCGACTACGAGGAGCGCCGCCTCGAGCCCGGCGACGTGATCACGATCATCGGGTCGGCGCTGCCCTTCGGCGACCTCGACGATCCCGCGTCGGCGGATCGCTTCGACCCGTCCCTCGCCCTCGACGATCCCGAGGTGGCGCTGAACGTCGCCGAGGCGCGGGCGGCGGGGCAGCTCCGGGCGACGCCCGAGGAGGCCTGGGGCAACGCCGCGATCCCCGGCTTCGGCATCGGGCGCCCGACCCGTCCGCCGGAGCTCGACCCCGGCGGCCGACGCGCCCGCGCTCGCCGATGCCGCCGCGGCCGCCGCCGCCGAGGCGCGGTTCGAGATCCCGTCCGAGGAGCTCGTCCTCGCGGCCGCGCCTGAGCGTCCGCTCGTCATCGTCGCCGGCACGCCGGGCGAGGCCCACGCCCGCGAGAGCGGCCGCGTCGTCCTCGGGCTGGCCGGGGCGGGGCTCGCGATCGCGTCGGCGTTGGCGCTCGGCCTCGTCCTCGGGGGCTCGATCCCGTGAGCCCGCTCGGCGCGGCGGCGCTGTTCGCCGTCGTCCTCGTCCTCGTCGTCGCCGGCTTCGTCGGCATCGTCGTCTACAACGCGGTCGTCGCGCTGCGGACCCGGATCGACAAGGCATGGGGCAACGTCGAGGTCGTCCTCCGCCAGCGCCACGACCAGCTGCCGGCCCTCGTCGACGCCGTGCGGGACGTCATGGCCTTCGAGCAGGAGGTCCTGGCGGAGGTGACGCGGCAGCGCTCGCGCTACGCGCCGGACGCCCCGATCCCCGAGCAGGGCGCGGTCGCCGCGGCAACGACGACCGCCGTGCGCTCGCTGTTCGCGGTCGTCGAGCAGTACCCGGAGCTCCGCTCGCACGAGAACGTGCTCCGCCTCCAGGCGGAGATCGCGCGCCTCGAGGGCCAGCTCGCCGACCGGCGCGAGCTCTACAACGACCAGGTCTACCGGCACAACACGACGATCGCGCAGGTGCCCGCCGTCATCCTCGCGAGCCTCCTCGGCTGGCGGCCGCGGCCGTTCTTCGAGGCCGGTGACGCCGAGGCGCCCGTCGTGCGCCTCGCTGCGCCGGACGACGCGACCCCGCCGAGCGAGGCACCCCCGCCGAGCGAGGCAACGTGAAGGTCGTCGCGGGGCGTGGGCCTGCCGCCCCGGGCGATGGCGTCGATCCCGCCACGCTCGCGCAGGCGGTCGAGTCGGCCGGTTCGCCCGACGCTCCCGCCGTGCTGCTCCTTCACGGGACCAGGCGCACCCGGGCGATGTGGCGCAACCAGCTCGACGGCCTGGCCGACGGCTTCCTCGTCCTGGCGCTCGACCTCCCCGGCCACGGCTTCCTGGCCGACGTCCCGTTCCGCCTGGCCGACGCGACCGGCCTGGCCGCGGCGGTGATCGAGCGACTGCCGGCGGGCCGTGCCATCGTCGTCGGCTCGTCGCTCGGTGGGTACGTGGGGATGGACCTTGCGGCCCGCCGGCCCGACCTCGTCGCCGGCCTCGTCCTCGTCAACGCCTCCGCCGAGCCGCGGTTCATCGCGCTCCACGCGCCGCGTACCGTCGGGTCGTACCTCGCGCGCGCGGCCGGCGACCGGCTGCGGCCCAGGCCCGGCGCTGGGCCGGGGTCCCCGGGCGAGGACGGCGACGGCGACGGGGCCGCGGACGGACGCGTGGACGGCCAGGACGACACCCCGGCCACCAGGGGGTGGCTCTTCCGGGGTGGCGGGCGCGCCCTCGTCTCGGCCCTGCGCGAGTCGTTCGTCCCGCGTCTCGCCGCGTACCCGGGGCCGACGCTCATCCTCAACGGCGCCGACGACGCGCTGTTCCGGAGCGAGGAGCGGATGTTCCTGGAGGCGGCGATCGATGGCCGGATCGAGCTGATCGACGGGACCGGCCACCTCGCGAACGAGGAGCGGCCGGGCGCGTTCGACGCCGCGGTGCGACGGTTCGCCGCCGAGGTCCACGACCGGGCCCGTCCGTCCGACGTCGGGTGACGAGGTCCCCGATGCGGCACGGGATCGTCCTCGCCGTCGGCGGGCCCCGCGATGCGGCCGAGCTCGCGGCCCTCGCCGAGGCCGCCGGCTGGGACGGCGTCTTCACCTGGGACGGGATCGCCGTCGGACCGGGCGATACGTACGACCCCTGGATCGTCATGGCGGCGATCGCGATGCGCACGGAGCGCGTTTGCCTCGGGGCCATCGTCACGCCGCCCGCCCGTCGTCGCCCGTGGAAGCTCGCCCGCGAGGCGGCGACGCTCGACCACCTCAGCGGCGGGCGCCTCGTGCTGCCCGTGGGGCTGGGAGCGCTCGACGACGCGGCGTTCGGCGGCGTGGGCGAGCCGACCGCCGCTCGGACGCGCGCCGCGCTCCTCGACGAGTCGCTGGCGATCCTCGAGGGGCTCTGGAGCGGCGAGCCGTTCGCGTTCGAGGGACGCCACTACCGGTTCGCCGCGATGACGTTCCGGCCGCCGCCGGTTCAGCGGCCACGGATCCCGGTCTGGGTCGTCGGCGCCTGGCCGTCGCCGCGCTCGATGGCCCGGGCGGCGCGCTGGGACGGCATCGTGGCCCAGGCACGGGGCGCGGACGGCGAGTCGGCGGCCCCGACACCCGGCCAGGTCCGGGAGATCGTCGACTGGATCGCCCGCGAGCGGGCGGACGCCGGACGTGCGGGTCCGTACGACGTCGTCGCCCAGGGATCGACACCCGCGGGGGACCCGGGCGCGGCCCGGGGGACGGCCGCGGCCTTTGCGGAGGCCGGCGCAACGTGGTGGATCGAGGCCGACTGGAACACATCGCTCGGCGGCCTCCGCGAGCGCATCGCGGCAGGCCCGCCCCGGGCATGACTGCGCCCGGGACGCGAGGGTTCGCGTCCCGGGCGCCGAGCCGCCGGCTCGAGCGGGCCGCCTGCTAGCTGCTCGTGCCCTCGCCGGACGGGAGCGGGCTGGCGTCGGGATCGACGTCGTCACCCGGGCCCCAGCCCGGGAGGCCGTCGCCGCCCATGCCGCCCCCACCGTGGCCGCGGCCCCAGCCGCCGCCCATGCCCGGGCCGCCGTCCGTGCCGGCCGCCCGAGCCCGCACGACGGTCGCCGTCAGCGAGCCGTCGGCGTTCTCGGTGCCCGAGGCCGCCACGACCGCGCCGACCGCGATGTCGGCGAGCGTCGCGGTCTCGACGCCGGAGACGGAGTACGTCGTGGCGTCGGTCACCGTGACGACGACGGTCTCGTCGTCACGCGTCGTGAGCGTGATCGAGGTCGCGGTCTTCTCCTTCACGGTGCCCGAGGCGACCGCCGGCTCGACCGCGACCGAGGTCGCCGTGAGCGTGCCGTCGGTGCCGAGGCTGCCGCTGGCGACGATGCGCACGCCGGCGACGACCGCGTCCTTGGTCGCGGTCGACCGCCCGAGCGTGTACGTGGTGGCGTCGGTGAGGACGACCTTCCGCGAGGCCCCGTCGCCGTCCGTGACCGTGACGGTGGTGCCGGCCACAGACGCGACCGTCCCGGCCACGCTGGGCTGGACGACCGCGATGGCGGTGATCGTGTAGGTGCCGTCGTCGTTGCGCGTCTCCCGGAAGACGACCTGGTCGCCGACGTCGAGGGTCGAGACCTGGACGGTCTCGCCGCCTTCGGTCACCGTCGCGCCGGCCGCGTCGATCGTCCGCGTCCAGCCGTTCTCGGTCTCGAGCGACAGCTTCGTCCCATCGATCGCGGTGATCGTGATGTCACCGTGCCCGCGCCCGCCCGCCATCCCGCGGCCGCCGCGCCCGTCGAGCCGGACGTCGGTCCGCCCGTCCGGCGAGGTCCACCCGGCGTCCGTGATCCGCCCGGACCGCTCGGTGCGATCGGAGCGCTCTGCGGCGGGTGCCGCCGAGGCGGCCGGGGCGACGGCGTCGTCGGCGCGATTCCCGAGCGCGAACCCGGCGGCGAGGACGCCGACCGCGGCCACGCCGGCGAGGCCCGCGAGGCCGATGGTCCGCCCGCGTGGCCGGCGTCCGGAGGGCGGCGTGGCAGCGTCGACCGGCCCGGCCTCGGGCGGCGCCGGCACGTAGGCCGACTCGTTGCCTGGCGCGGCCGGCGGCTGCGATCCGTCCGGCGCACCCTGCGCCTGCGTCAGGTCCTGTTCCTGCATGCGATGTCTCCTCGAGTCCCCCGCTGGATCGTATGGCAATCCACCCGGTGCGGGAGGGCCGCCACGGGGCGATGGCGACAGGTATGGAGTACGCACCTGAAGGTGTCCTGAAACACGCGAGGGGGACCGGCGGGCGAGCGGCGGCCGGCGACGCACCGACGTCGCGGCCGGCTCGCCCCCTCGACGCCCGGATCTCTTCAGGAAGGCTTCAGGCCGAGTCCGCAGGATCCGCGTCGTTCCGGTGTCGCCGGGACCATTGCCACACACCCGGGACGTCCAGATGCTCGACGCGATCACCCCCACCGGACCCGCCGCCCACGCCGCCGCGCGCCCGACCAGGGGCCCCACGGCTCCCGCCGCCCTTCCGCTCCCCCGCCGCTGGGGGATCCGGTCGAGCGACGTCGGCGCCGTGGGCGTCGGCCTGGGCGTTCTCGTGGTCCTCATGTGGGTCCGCCACGGCGGCCTCGAGCTGCTCTCGTCGCCGGCGGGCGTCCTGACGGCCGCCGGGCAGCTGACCGCGTTGCTCGGGACGTACGTCGCCCTCGTCCAGCTCGTGCTGATGGCGCGCAGCCCGTTCCTCGACCAGGTGGTCGGGCCCGATCGCCTCGCCTGGCTCCATCGCTGGCTCGGCTTCGCCTGCATGTGGCTCGTCGCCGGCCACGTCGGGCTGACGACGGTCGGATACGCCGCGAGCGAGGGGCGCGCCATCGTCGACCAGGCGATCGCGTTCCTCCTGACGTACCCCTTCGTCCTCGCCGCAGCCGCCGGCCTCGGGCTCATGCTCCTCGTGACCGTGACGTCGATCCGCGCCGCGCGGCGGCGCATGGGGTACGAAACGTGGTTCGGGCTCCACCTCTACGCCTACCTGGCGGTCGCCCTCGCCTTCGCCCACCAGCTCGCCGTCGGCAGCGACTTCGTCGACGACCCGGTCGCGGTCGCCTTCTGGGTGAGCCTCTACGTCGCGACCGCGGCGCTCGTCCTCGTCTTCCGCGTCGGGCAGCCGATCGCCCTCGCCGTGCGCCATCGCTTCGAGGTCGCCAACGTGGTGACCGAGGCCCCCGGCGTCGCCAGCATCTACGTGACGGGCCGGGACATCGATCGCCTCGCGGTCCGTGCCGGCCAGTTCTTCAACCTGCGCCTCCTCACCGCCCACGGCTGGTGGCGAGCCCACCCGTTCTCCCTGTCGGCGGCGCCGAACGGCCGCTTCCTGCGGTTCACCGTGAAGGACCTCGGCGACTGGAGCGGCGGACCGCTGCAGGCGGTCCCGGTCGGCACCCGTCTCATCCTGGAGGGTCCGTACGGGACGCTCACCGGGGCGCGCCGGACGCGCCGCGGCGTCCTCCTGCTCGCCGGCGGCGTGGGCATCACCCCGCTGCGGGCGCTCGTCGAGGCGCTGCCCGCGGCGCCGGGCGACCTCACGCTCGTCTACCGCGCCTCGCGTCCCGAGGACGTCGTCTTCCGGGCCGAGCTCGAGGCGATCGCCCGCGCCCGCGGCGCGACGATCCACTTCGTCGTCGGGCGGCGCGGCAGCCCGGAGGTCGGGGTCGACCCGCTCGGCCCCGCCGCCCTCGCCCGCTACGCCCCCGACGTGCGCGAGCGCGACGTCTACGTCTGCGGGCCGGCCGAGATGATGCAGGCCGCGGTCGAGTCGCTCGCCGCGCTCGGCGTCCCCCGCCGCCAGGTTCACCTCGAACGCTTCAACCACTGAGCCGGAGCCGTCACATGCCGAAACGCGGGGCCGCCGCCCTTCTCCTGACCACTGCCGCCCTCGCTCTCCTCCTGTCCTTCAAGACGCCGACCGACGATCCGGCCGCGACCGGTGCACTCGCGCTGGCGCCGGGAACGTCCACGGACACCGCCACGGCCGAGCCTGCCGCCGAGGCATCGCCGACGCCCGTCGCGTCGGCCACGACGGACGCCTCGGCCCTGCCGGACGCGACCGCGACGCCGACGCCCGCCGCCACCACGACGTCGGCCTATCGCGACGGCACCGTGACCGGGTCCGCCGTCCAGATCCGCTGGGGCATCGTCCAGGTCCAGGTGACGATCCAGGACGGCATCATCACCGACGTCGCGGCGCTGCAGCTGCCGACCGGCGACAACCACTCGCTCGACATCAGCCAGCGGGTCGCGCCGGTCCTGCGCAGCGCCGCTCTCGAGGCCCAGGACGCCGACATCACGATCCTGTCCGGCGCCACGTTCACGAGCCGTGCCTACGCCCAGTCGCTCCAGTCGGCGCTGGACTCGGCGCGGGCCTGAGCGGCGAGTGGCGACGGCGACGGCGACGCGGCAGGGTCGCGACCCGTGGCGCTGCCCGTCCGCGTCGAGCGGGTCATGGGCACCGTCGTCTCGATCGACGTCCGCGACGCGGGGCCCGACGAGGACGCCGTCCGGAGCGCGGTCGAGGCCGCCGTGGCCTGGCTGCACGAGGTGGACGCGCGGTTCAGCGTCTACCGCCCGGACAGCGAGATCCGGCGCCTCGACCGCGGCGAGCTCGCCCTCGACGACTGCCACCCCGACGTGCGCGACGTCCTGCGCGCCTGCGACGACCTCCGGGCGCTGACCGGCGGCGCCTTCGACGCGCGCGGCCACCGGCCCGACGGCAGGCTCGACCCGTCCGGGTACGTGAAGGGCTGGGCGGTCGACGAGGCCGCCGACCTTCTCGTTGCCGCCGGCGCGCGGTCGTTCGGGATCGGCGCCGGCGGCGACGTCGTCGTCCGCGGCGAGCCGAGCCCGGGAGCGCCGTGGCGCGTCGGGATCCGCCATCCGGCCGAGCCGGGCGCGGTCGCGGCGGTGCTGGCAGTCCGGGACGCGGCCGTCGCCACCTCGGGGCTCTACGAGCGGGGGCCGCACATCCACGACCCGCGGACGGGCGCGGTGCCGGACGCGCTCGTGAGCGTCACCGTCCTCGCCCCCCGCCTCGCCGTCGCCGACGCCTACGCGACCGCCGCGTTCGCGATGGGCCCGGACGGGCCGGCCTGGGTCGCGAGCCGACCGGGCTGCGGCGTCCTCGCGATCGACCGCGGCGAGACCGTTCGCTGGTCGGAGCGGGTCGGGGCCGTGCTCGCATGAACCCCGGCCGGGCTCGGCCGCCGACCCGGCCCGGGACGAACCTTCAGGCTTGCTTCAGGATGGCGGGGTACAACGGGGCCGGAGTGCCGTTCCGCCCCGCCCGCCCGGAGACCTCATGACCTTCGATCCCCCGCCCTACGAGCCGGCGTCGCGCGCCGCAGGCCCTGCGCCGGTCGACCCCGCACCCGGCGCCGGCTCGCTGCGCCTCGCGCTCGTCGCCGCGTTCCTCTCGGCGCTGCTCGCGAGCGGCGGGACGGCCGCCCTCCTCCTCGCGACGGCCCCGTCGTCGGCCCCGGCCGCGACGCCGGACGGGACGGTGGTGACGGCCGCGGCCACCCTCGCCCCGCCGACCGCCGACACGATCGTCGACGTTGGCGACGCGATCGCCGGCGTCGCCTCGGCCACGGAGCCGTCGGTCGTGACGATCGCGGCGGCCGGCTTCGGGCGCACCGCGAGCGCCGGCGGCTCGGGGATCGTCGTCTCCGCCGACGGGCTGATCCTCACGACGACCGTCGTGGCCCCCGCCGACGGCACGTACGACATCCTCCTGGCCGACACGCGCGAGGGCACCGCGAGCGTCGTCGCCAGCGACGCCGAGCGCGGGCTGGTGCTCCTCCGGACCGACCTGGCCGGACTCGAGCCGGCGCGCCTGGCGGCCGCCGCCGACCTCGTCGTCGGGCAGCGCGTCATCGCCATCGGGAGCCCGCTCGGCGAGTTCACCGACACCGTCACCGCCGGGATCATCTCGAGCCTCGGCCGGTCCATCGACCTGCAGGACCTGGCGAGCGGCCGCCGCGTCGCCCTCCAGGGTCTCATCCAGACCGACGCCGCGATCAACGCGGGCAGCAGCGGCGGGCCGCTCCTCGACATCGGGGGGACGGTCGTCGGCGTCATCGCGACGTCGGCGAGCAGCGGCGAGGGCATCGGCTTCGCGATCCCGATCGAGGCCGCCGGCGACCTGCTGGCCGAGGCGGGCGCGTGACGCCGAACCGGGAGCTCCCATGCACCTCCTGCTGATCGAGGACGACGCCCGGCTCGTCCGTCTCCTCAGCCGCCTCCTCGGTCAGGACCGCCACGTCGTGGACACGGCGACGACGGTCGCCGACGGCCTCGAGCTCGCCGGCGACGCCGAGGTCGACGCGATCATCCTCGACGTCGGGCTCCCCGACGGCTCGGGCTTCGACGTCGCCCGAAGGCTGCGGGCGCGCGGCTCCGCCGTGCCGATCCTCATGCTCACCGCCCGGGACGCCGTCGCGTCGCGCGTCGAGGGCCTCGACGCCGGCGCCGACGACTACCTCGTCAAGCCGTTCGCCTACGAGGAGCTGCTCGCCCGCCTGCGCGCGCTCGGGCGCCGGCCGCCGCCGCGCCGCGGCCTGACGCTGCGTGCCGGCCCGATCGTCATGGACGAGACGGACCGCCTCGTGACCGTCGCCGGGAAGACCGTGGACCTCAGCCAGCGGGAGTACGCGATCCTCGAGTGCCTCCTCCGCCGGCCCGGCCAGATCCTGTCCCGCGACCAGCTGCTGGACCAGGCCTGGCCCTATGGGTCCGCCCTCACACCGAACACGGTCGAGGCGTACATCCACCTCCTGCGGACGAAGCTCGGCGACGTCGGCAGCCCCTGGATCGAGACCGTGCGCGGGGTCGGCTACCGCGTCCGCGCCAGCACCCATGCTCGCTGAGCCGCCCGGCCCATCGGCCGGGACCGACGACGCCGCGCTCCTCCGTCGGACGCGGGTCCGGCTCCTCGCCTGGAGCGCCGGACTCACGATCCTCATCCTCGTGATCCTCGGGACGCTGGTCTACGGGGCGGTGTCGCGCGAGCTCGCGAACCGCGGGACCTCCGTCCTCGTGGGCCAGGCCCAGGAGGTCGCCCGGGTCCTCCGGCGCCCCGGGCCGCTCCCCGATCGGATGCCGTTCGGCGTCACGTTCGGCGGCGAGGGGTCCGGCACGCTCACCCTGGCGATCCGCCCCGACGGAACGACCCTCGGGCGGCTCGACGAGGTCGAGGGGCTGCCGGTGGAGGCGTCGGTCGGGGCCGCCCGAACCGACGGCAGCGACGTTCGCGAGAGCCGGATCGAGGAGACGCCGATCCGGGTCTACTCGGTCGCCATCGACCGGGCCGACGGGCAGTGGATCGTCCAGGTCGTGGGCGAGCGCATCTCCGAGCAGCGGCTGCTCGCAGCGCTGCTGGCCGTCCTCGTGATCGGCAGCCTGGCCGCCATCGGCCTCGCGCTCGCGGCGGGCTGGTTCTACGCCGGCCGCGCCCTCGTGCCGATCCGCGCCGCGATGGATCGGCGCGACGCCGCGCTGAAGCGCCAGCGGGAGTTCACGGCGAACGCCAGCCACGAGCTCCGCTCTCCCCTCACGGTGATCCGGGCGAGCGTGACCGACCTTCGCCGTCATCCCGACGAGCCGGTCGCGACCGTCGGCACCGCCGTCGAGGACATCGATGCCGAGGCCGCCCACCTCGCGGCGCTCGTCGACGACCTGCTCCTCCTCGCCCGCACCGACGCCGGCACGCTCGAGCTCCAGCTCGCCCGGGTCGACCTGGCCGACGTGGCGGTCGAAGCCGTGGGGCCCCTCACGACCGTTGCCGACGCACGCCGCATCACCCTGCAGGCCGAGCCCCTGCCGACGCCGGTCGACGGCGACGCCCTCCGCCTCCGCCAGCTCGTGACGATCCTCGTCGACAACGCCCTGGCCCACGCTCCGGCCGGCGGCTCCGTGCTCGTCCGCGTGCGTCCCGAGAACGGGGCCGCGGTGCTCACGGTCGACGACGACGGTCGCGGCATCCGCGACGAGGACCTCGAGCGCGTCTTCGAGCGCTTCTGGAGGGCCGACGACGCCCCGTCCGGGGGAACAGGCCTCGGCCTCGCGATCGCCCGCTGGATCGTGGAGCGCCACGGCGGCCGCATCACGGCCGCCAACCGCCCCGACGGCGGGGCGCGCCTCGAGGCCCGGCTGCCCCTCGCCCGCGGCTGACCGGGGCGGGGCCCGTGCGCGGCCGCCCGCGCACGTCGGGCGACGCAAGGCGGGCTTGCGTTACATCGCGGTCCGAGCGGAGCTTGTTGCCCAAGCCGCGGATTTGCCGACATCTCCTGCACAGATCCCCACATAACGACAGCGGGGCTTGCGCAGCGGCGCGGCCATCGCATCACCCACGCGCGGCCGCCCCGGCCCGCCCACGCCTCCTGTGGCAGCATGAACCCGACGGCCGCCGCCGACCGACCGACCCGCGAGAGGAGCTCTGCCACGAACGTCCGCTTCGACCGCATCGCCCGCGTCCAGGCCAGGATGCGGAAGAAGGGTCTCGTCGCGATCGTCGTCATGAACCACGACGACTTCCGCTGGCTCTTCGGGGCCGAGCGCTCCCAGCCGCGCGCGATCATCCCCGTCGAGGGCCCGGTCGACCTCGTCGCCTTCAGCGGCGAGGAGCCGGAGCTGACGGCGGCGATCGGCGATGACCGCATCCGGGTCTTCCGCTCGGTCGGGGGCCAGATCCACGAGGTCGTCGATCGCCTCCGGGAGATCGCGGCCGAGCACGGCCCGGGCCTCGGCGACGGGAAGCCGAAGGTCGGCATGCAGATGTGGTTCGAGACGCCGGCCTTCCTCGTCGACCGCTTCCGCCAGGTGAACCCGGGCCTGGAGCTCGTCTCGTCCGACCCGGTCATGGACCCGCTGCGGGGGATCAAGGACCCCGACGAGCTGCGGCTCATGACCGAGGCGCAGCGGATCGCGGGCCTCGGCATGGACCGCGTCCGCGAGCTGCTGCGGCCCGGGGTCACCGCCCACGAGCTCGCGACCGAGGCGCTGTACACGATGATGCGGGCGGGTGCCGAGCGGACGAGCACGCCGACCTGGATCACGTTCGGCGCCGAGACCTGCATGCTCCACGGCCGCCGGAGCCCCGCCCCGCTCGAGCGCGGCCAGCTCGTCGTCGTGGACCTCACGCCGCAGGTCGAGGGCTACTGCGCGAACCTCGCCCGGACGTTCGTCCTGGGCGAGCCCGACGAGCGCCAGGCCGCGCTGCTCGCGGCCTACGCCGACATCCGGACGGACGTGCGCGCGGCCATGGTCCCGGGAGCCCGGGTGGCCGACCTCGACGCGGTGGCCCGGGCGGCCGCCGGGCGCCACGGCCTCGCCGAGCACGTCGTCGACGGGATCGGGCACGGCCTCGGCCTCCGCTTCGAGGAGACGCCGGCCTCCACGATCATCCCGCCCCACCGCAACGTGCCGATCCGCGAGGGGATGACGATCACGATCGGCCACCCGGTGCTGGCGATCCCGGGCTTCGGCGGCGCCCGTTTCGAGGACGTCTACCGGGTCACGCCCGATGGCGGGGCGATCCTCCACGACTACCCGATCGACCCGATCGTCCGGGCGTGACCCATCGCGCCGGCCGGGCGGCCGGGCAGGCCGTGCGGCAGCGCGGGCCTGTCAGCCGCTGACGGCGCCCGGCGCGGGAGCCTGCACGCCGCCGAGGTCCTCGAACAAGGTCAGCTGGAGGCCGGCCGGTCCCTCGAGCCGGGCGTTGAGCGAGCGCCAGGGTGTCTCGACGGGCGCAGCGACGAGCTCGGCCCCGGCCGCGACGGCCCGCTCGGTGGCGGCCGCCGCGTCGGCGACCTGGAGCGCCACCCGCACGTGGCCGGCCACGCGTCGGCCCACCTCCACCTCGTCGACGTACGCGGCGTGGGGAGGGTCGGCGATCTCGAGCGTCGCCCGCCCGGCGTCGAGGATCGTCACCCGGGCCCCCGGCGACGTGAACGCCGCGATCTCGCGCATCCCCAGGACGTCGCGGTAGAAGGCGAGCGCAGCCTCGTAGTCGGGTGCGGTCACGACGAGCCGCAGCTCGAGCACGCCGTCGGTCAACACCGCCTCCTTCGCGCGAGGCCCGCCGGGCCGCTCCCGGTCAGGGGATCGCCCAGTAGACGAAGTCCGTCTCCGTCCCGGGCACGCTCGGCAGCCAGCTCACGCGGGTCGCCTCTCGCCCGGGCGGGACGAAGAAGAGGACGCACGTCTCGTACACGTCACCTGGCGCGAACGTCCCCTCGTTGGTGTCGGGGCAGGCCGCGAACGGCTCCCCGCCGTAGTCGAAGACGGTCACCGGGCTGATGAGGTTGCCGTCCTGGTCCTCGAGCGAGACGGAGACCCGGCGGTCGCCCGACTCGGTCCCGCGATTCTCGGCCCGAACGTCGACGTAGAGCGGGGTCATGTCGAGCTGATCGGCGTCGAGCTCGTAGCCGGCCGACTGGAGCTCCTCGATCGTCCCCGTGCGCACCGCAAGCGGCGTGATCGCGAGCGTCGTCACCGGCCCGGGCGACCCGTCGACGTAGAGCTGCTGGTCGGCGACCGCCTCCTCGCCGAGCGCCTGCGCCGGCGGCGCTGCCGCCCCGCACGCGGCCACCACGGCCGCCATCACGGCAAGTGCGGCCGCCCGCCGCCCGTGCGCGATCGCAAATCCCCACGCCCCCATGGCACTCCCCCCTGCTGCTCCCCGGCTGCCGGGACGATAGCGGGTTCGGGCCACGATGACCACGGGTTGTTCCCGGAGGTGAGCCAGCCCTCAGATCGGGCGCCGGGTCGCCGCCTGCCGGAACGCTACCTCGGTCGCGGGCCGGGTCTGAAGCCGAGCGTTCCCCCGTCGCTGAGCGTGATCGCCAGCTGGCCGTTCGTGATGGCGTAGCGGTCCGCCTTCGTCAGCGCGAGGACGTAGAGATCGGCGAACGAGCCGTCCGGGCAGGCGGCGCCGGTGCTGGGGCCCGGGATGATCGTCAGGCTGCCGCTCGCCGCCGCCGGGTTGCCCGTCTGGTAGGTCCCGCTGACGACATTGCAGTCCGCCTGGGCGGAGAACGTGCCGTCGGCCAGGAACGTGATCGTGTAGCTGGCCTGCTGGTCCTCCGGGACGACGCCCTGGAACGGCGGGTTCGTCTGTGTGATCGAGACGATCCACCAGGGACCGGCGGTGAGGCCGGCGTCCGGAACCGGCGTCGGCGCCGGCGTCGGCCGCGGCGTGGGCGTCGGCGTGGGCCGCGGCGTCGGCGCCGGGGTCGCGGTCGGCCGGGCCGTCGCCGAAGCCTGCGGGGTCGCGGTCGGCTCGGCCGACGGCTCCGGGGTCGGGGTTGGTGACGGCTCCGGGGTGGGCGTCGGCGATGGCGTCGGGGTCGGCTCGGCCGACGGTTCCGGGGTCGGCTCGGCCGACGGCTCCGGGGTCGGCTCCGGCGTGGGCGTGGCGGGAATCGGCGTCGCGTCGGGATCGCCCTCGACGTACGACAGCGTGCCGCCGCTCGAGATCCCGAGCGTGAGCCGGTCGTTGACGATCGCATAGGACGTGGTCCGGCTCAGCGTGTTGACGTACAGGTCCCCGAGCGAGCCCTCGCCGCAGTAGGCGCGCGTCGCGGCACCCGGCGAGATCGTCAGGCCGTCATTGCCCTCCGTCACGTAGGTGCCGACCACCTGGTTGCAGTCGGCGTTCGCCGCGAACGTGCCGTCGGCCTCGAACGTGATCGTGTATCGCAGCTGCTGCTCGGGCGGCACGACGCCCTGGAACGCCGGCTCCACCTCCGTGAAGGCGGTGAGGTTCCAGGCCCTCCCCGCCAGGCCCGAGTCCGCCGGGCGGCTCGCCACGATGAGGATGACGGCGGCCAGCACGGCAGCGCCGACTCCGACGGCGACGAGGATCGCGCGGTTCTGCTGCATGAGAGGGCTCCGTGGTGGGGGTTGGCTGGCTGGACACGCGGATCGGATCACCGATTCGGGCGCGGCAGGCCCGTCAGTATGCTGGATCGGGGGACCGCAGGTTGTTCGGCACGGGCCGCTACGGCGTCAGGCTCGACCCGAAGCGGTCCGGGTTCTCCGGCGTGCCGAGGACGCCCGGCGAGCCCTGCCACCACTGCTGGGCACCGGCGGTGCCGAGGACTGGAGACTGCCCGTAGAGGACGGTGACCAGGCCGTCGCTGCCGCGTCGCCCGATGGCTTCGCGTGGGTCCCCGATGGCGAGGTCGTCGGCGCTCGACCGGCCGTAGCCACCGATGGCGACGCTGTCCCCGAACGCGTCGCGCGCCTCAGCGGTTCCGGGGACGCCCGCGGTCGCCTGCGTCCAGCGCTGCGCGCCCACGGAGCCCAGCCCGTCCGTCCCGCCGTAGAGGACGGTGACGGCGCCCGCCGGGATGCCCGCGACGCGCTCGCCCGGGTTGCCGATCGCGAGGTCGTCGTGCCCGTCGCCGTCGAGGTCGCCGGCGGCGAGCGAGTCACCGAACTCGTCGCCGGATGCCGGGACGCCCGGGATCCCCGGCGAGTCCTGGTGCCAGAGCCGGCTGCGCTCCGGCGACAGGCCTCCCGACGAGCCGTAGAGGACATTCACGGCTCCGCGATCGTCGCCGGCGTAGCCGCCCGGGTCGTTGGTCGCGAACCGCTCGTCCGGCACGCCGATCGCGAGGTCGCCGTAGGCGTCGCCGTCGAAGTCGCCGACGGCGACGCTCGCCCCGAACCGCTCGAACGCCACGCGACCGCCATCTATCCCGGGGCTTCCCTGGCTCCACGCCTGGACGTCGGATGTGCTGATTCCGGCCGGGGAGCCGTGGAAGATCCCGACGAGGCCCGAGTCGTAGCCGAGGAAGGACGTCCCCGGCGCCCCCACGGCAAGATCGGCGCAGCCGTCACTGTCGAGGTCGCCCGCCGCCAGCGCGGACCCGAAGTAGTAGTCGTACCCGTCCGCGAGCCCGAGGAGCCGCACGTCGAGGACGGTCGACCCGGCTGCGCCGAGGCCGGTCGGGCCGCCACGCAGCACGGCGACGGCCCCCTGCCCGCTGTAGAAGCCCCAGGACGCCTGGCCCGCCCCGATCGCGAGGTCGGCGTAGCCGTCACCGTCGAAGTCGGCAGCGGTCAGCGCCGAGCCGAAGCTCCCGAGCGTATTCGATGCCCGGCATCACGGTGGCCGGCGACCAGCGCTGGTCTCCCCGAGCGGTGAGCCCCGCCGGCGATCCGCGCAGGACGTGGACGGCTCCCCGCGTCCCGTCCGCGGACCGGTCCGCGGACCCGACGGCCAGGTCGGCGTAGCCGTCCCCGTCGAAGTCCCCCGACGCGATCGCCCTCCCGAGCTGCGCTCCCTCGTCGCTGCTGCCCTTCAACCCGGCGGTGTCGAGGGTCCAGTACTGGTCCCGTGCCGCCGTCAGGCCGGTCCTGGAGCCGTAGAGGACATTGACGGCGCCGGCGCCGGCATGCCCGTCGACACCCTCGCCGGGCACCCCGACGGCCAGGTCGGCGAACCCGTCCCCGTCGAAGTCGGAGGGGAGGGCGGCGCCCGGCGCGAGCGCAAGGCCCCAGGGATACCCGAGGCCCGCGGCAACGACGAGCTCGGGCGACGTCCCGTCGAGATGCGCCCGTCGAATCTGGCCGGTCTTCGTCGCGTCGTTCATCTCCGTCCAGTAGACGAGCCCGGCGCCGTGGTCGACCGCGACGTCGGTGACGTCGTTCTCCGGGCAGATCACCCGCTCCGGGGCGCCCGCGGTCATCCGCACGCGATGGATGCATCCGCCCGACACCCAGTAGACGCGACCGGCGACGAGGTCGAGCCCGATGCCCATCGGGTACTGCGACGTGGCGATCGTCTCCACGTTCGAGCCGTCGAGGTTCGCCCGCTGGACGGCATGGAGGTCGGTGGCAGTCCAGTACAGCTTGCCGCGGACCGGATCGACGGCCAGATCGTGCGGGCTCGCGATGTACGAGTCGGGCCGGCCCAGGCCCCTGACGAGCGTCCTCGTGGCGGAGCCGTCCAGCCGCGCCCGCTTGATGGTCATGTCCGCGTAATCGGTCCAGTAGACGTGACCCGCCGCGACCGCCACGCCGAACGGCTCGCCTCCCACCACGACCGTCTCCGGGGCGCTGCCGTCCAGTCGGGCGCGCTTGATGCTGGGAGTCGGGTAGCTGTCGGCCCAGTACACGTACGCCTGCTGCGGATCGACCGCGACGTAGCCGGTGCGCTGGACGCCGGAGGGTCCCTTCGCGGCCGGGACGAGGATCGTCCAGTCGGATCCGTCGGCGTTGACCCGGCCGACCTCCGCCGTCGCCGTGTTCCACCAGTTCGCGTCGGTCCAGTACACGCGCGATGCCGGCACTGCGGCGTCGGCGGCGGAGGGGACCGCCACCCCGACGCCCAGGAGCGCCGCCACGAAGATCGCCGGTCCTCGATGCATGTGCCTGCTCCCGGGACGCGTGCGCGGTGCCGCCAGTGGCTCGACGCGGCCCCGGCGGCCTGGGTTCGGGCCCGCTCTCATCGCCTCCCGCCGACGATCAGACGCCGCGCGACCTCAGCGTGTTACAGCTACAGCTCCCAGGGCGCGGGCGCACCCAGCGCGTCGAGGACGAGCCAGGCGACGGCGATCGGTGACGTCACCGTCCTGTTGAGGTGGATCCGCAGCTTGCCGCTGCTCGGCGAGTTCGGCTGCACGGCGACGACCCAGACCCCCTCGCGATGGGCGAGGAGGTTGGCGAAGCAGAGTGGCGTGCCGGCGAGCCCGCCGCGCCCGGCGAGGTCGACGGTGGCGGAGCGCCTCCCCGCGCGAACCGTCGCCCGGCCGCTCCGGTTGAGGCGCACCTTGCCGTGCACCTTGAGCGCGGAGCCCTTCCAGCTCGAGGCATGGATCGCCGTGCCGCGCGTGCCGTCGGCCGCGACGGCCGTGCCGTACGCGCTGTAGGCGTCGACCCCGGTTCCCTCGTAGCTGTCTCCGTGGACGCCGGTCCCCGTGGTCGCGCTCGTGCCCACCACGGCGACGCCGCGGCGGGCCGTCCCCTCCACTCCGATGCCGGCCGCGTTCGCCTCGCCGAGGATCGCGATGCCGGCCCGCTCCGCCTCGTCGGCCGAGTGGTGGATGACCCCGTGGATCGCGATCGAGTCGGCATCTCGCGCGGCCGCACCGCGCGCTTCGAGGACGATGATCCCGGGCGAGCCGCCGACGATGGCGGTGGTGCCCGGCGCGGTGTTCGACGCGCCGAGGACGAGGTCGCCGTCGACGCCGGCAAGGACGGCCGCCGGGCGGTCGAGCGCGGCGACGACGGTGGCTGCCGCGGCCCCGGCGGCGGCAGCGAGGAGTGCGCGGCGGCTGCGGGGGGCCGTCAGCTCGGTCGACATGGCGAGCGCCTCCGGGACGCCTGCGCGGGCCGGTCCCGCCAGTGGCTCGGCGCGGTCCCGGCGGCCGGGATGTGGGCCGCGCGTCGTAGCCTCCCGCTACGGGTGAGACGCAGCGGCCCCCCGCGTGTTTCGCCGCGCTCCCGCCGGCTCGTCGCCGGCTGCCACGCTACCTCGGTCGCGGGCCGGGTCTGAAGCCGAGCGTTCCCCCGTCGCTGAGCGTGATCGCCAGCTGGCGGTTCGTGATCGGCCGCGGCGTGTTCGGGCGATCGCGGCGTCGGGCGCGGCAGCTTCCCGTGCGTGTGCCGGAGGCAGTCGTCCGCCCGCGGCCACCGTCGAGACGCCGTGGCACCGGCGCGACGACCGTGCAACGGATCCGGTGGCTCGTGCGTCATACGTGCGGCGACCCGCGCTGAGTGCGTCCCGATCCAGCTGTGACTGTCGTGAAGCGGGAGCTGGAGGCGGTGGCACGTGGAGAGCGTCACGTCCGGTGTGCGATGGTCGCGCCCGGCCGCGCGACTCATCGCGGGGGCCGTGCCGGTCGGCGCGGGGCTGCTCCTTGCAGCCATCCTGCTGGCGAACCCACCGGAGCCGCCCAACGCCCCGTCGGCGGTGCCACGCAGCCCATCGGTGGCGTTGGTTGCCGGCCTCGTGACCGAGATGCCGGCGCCGATCGGCGACCCGGCGGCGGCCACGCCGCCGCCAAGCAAGCCGAGCGACTACGTCCCCGACCTTCGAGAGGCCGCACACGACCTGACCGTCGCGCACCGCGACCAGTGCATGACCCGCGCGCTTGAGCCCGGGATGAAGACCTGCGTGTACGGCGACCTCGACGGCAAGGTCACGGCCATGCTGGTGGGTGACAGCCACTCGGTCCACTGGCTGCCGGCAGTCAACCGGGTAGCCAAGGAACGAGGCTGGCGGCTGGTGGTCATCGCCAAGGCGGGCTGCCGGTTCAGCGCCACGACGCCGGGCACGGGACCGAACCCGCGGTCCTGCCGCAGATGGAACGAGCTGGTGCTCGACCGAATCCGGCGCCACCCGCCCGACGTGGTGGTCACCATGTCCACCAAGACGGCGATCACGGACGAGCGGCTTCCGTCGGGGTACCTCGAGGTGTGGCGCAAGCTCAACCGGATGGGGATCCCCGTGGTGGGCATCCGCGACACGCCGCGCGCCCCATTCGACCGGGTCGACTGCCTGCTTGCCCACCCGCGCCGGCCTGCCCGGTGCGCCGTCCCCCGCAACCCCACCATGGATGCCGTCTCACCCGTCCTGCGACGGGACGACATCCCCCCCAACCTCCTGTACGTCGACATGACCGACCACCTCTGCTCGGCGGAGACGTGCCCCGCCGTCGCTGATCGGGTGGTCATCTACCGGGACCGCCATCACCTCACCGCGACGTATTCGCGGCGCCTCGCGTCGCGGCTCAGCGCACAGATCCCAGGGGACCCGGACGCCGCGTACCGGGCTCAGCGCGCCGCTCGGCTGCTGGGCTGGTCTGCGGCCGGCCGGCCGCGATAGCCGGACGACGAAGCCGAGCGACTGCGGCAGCGAACCGCGATCGGACAAGGGGAACGAGTGGAGACTGCTGGAGAACCCGGGCGGCGGTTCCGACCGGAGATCGAGGGTCTTCGCGCGGTCGCCGCAGCGCTCGTGGCGATCTATCACATCTTCCTGGGCCGCGTGTCGGGCGGGGTCGATGTCTTCTTCGTCGTGTCGGGATTCCTGATCGCGACCTCCCTCCTGCGACAGGTCGAGGGAGGTGGCCGTCCCGATCTCGCCCGGTTCCTCAGCCGCCTGATGGCCCGGCTGCTGCCCCTCGCCCTGGTCGTGCTCGGCGCGGTCGCGATCGCAGCCATGGTCATCCTGCCGATCACCCGCCAGTCGTCCGCGCTGGGTGAGGTCGTCGCGTCCGCGCTGTACGTGGAGAACTGGGCGCTCGCGGCCAAAGCCGTCGACTACGCCGGCCGGGACGAGGTCAAGAGCCCCGTCCAGCACTTCTGGGCCCTGTCGGTGCAGGGCCAGTTCTACCTCGTCTGGTTCGCCTTCGTGAGCGGCACCCTCGTCATCGCAGGACGCCGACGATTCCGGATGGCCCTGGGGACCGTGTTCGGCGTGGTGCTGGTCGCGTCGCTCGGCTTCTCGATCCTGTTGACCGGCGCCAACCAGCCGCTTGCCTACTTCCACACCGGCACGCGCCTGTGGGAGTTCGCGGCGGGCGGCCTGCTCGCGCTGGCCATCGGCCACCTGGAGGCTCACCCCCGCCCGCTGGCGCCGGCGATGGGCTGGGTGGGCCTGGCGCTCGTCGTGAGCTGCGGGCTGGTGCTCAACGTCTCCACGATGTTCCCGGGCTGGGCCGCACTGTGGCCCGTGGCGGGTGCGTTGCTCGTGCTCATGTCGGGCGGCACCCGCAGCCGCTGGTCCGTCGACCACCTCCTGGGGTCGCGGGTGTTCCTCGCTGCGGGCGGGATCGCCTACGCCCTCTATCTCGTCCACTGGCCGATCCTCGTGTTCGTCCAATCCATGCGTGACCGGACGGGGCCGGCCGGGCTCTTCGACGGCCTCGCGATCCTCGCCGTGTCCGTCGTCCTGGCGTACGTGGGAACGCGGCTGGTGGCGTCGCCTGCCCGCACCTGGCTTGCCGCGCGATGGCCGGCGCGCCGAGTGCTCGGGGCGGGGATCGCGTGCATCGCGCTGGTCGCAGCGAGCGGGTTCGCCCTTGCGGGCCCCGCGCCGGCCGACAGCGCTGAGCCACCGCTCGACCCGGCGCTCTATACGGGCGCGGGTGCGAGTCGACCCAGCCCCAGCGCCACGATCCACCCAGAGGCCACGCCCGGGAGCTCCGCCGGCGAGTCCCCGGGCGGGTCGCCGGGTGGGTCGTCCGCCACGCCGCCGCCCACTCCCGCGCCCACGACCGACCCGCACGCCGACCAGGTCCCGTTCGGACCGGACCTGCGGACGATCGGCATGGACCGGGGCCACTTCTATCACGACGGCTGCCTGCAGGAACTCACCGGCGAGAGGCTGGTGACCTGCACGGGCGGCGACCGCGGCGGCGGCACGACGGTCCTCGTCGTGGGCGGCAGCCACTCGCTCCACTGGCTCCCGGCCATTGAGCCGGTCGCCAAGGAGCGTGGCTGGCGGCTCGTCACCGCGCTCAAGGCGGACTGCCCGATGTCGGCTGGCCCGTTCGGGACCGACGATCGCCAGCGCTCGTGCGGGGCGTGGAACCGGTCCCTCCTCGACTGGATCCTGGCGGACCCACCCGACATGGTGATCACGACGAGCACGATCACCACCCCGCAGGCGGAATCGGTTCCAGGGGGCTACGTCGAGCGCTGGCGCGAGCTGGCAGCGGCCGGGATCCCGGTCATCGGCATCCGCGACACGCCACGGGCCGGGAGCGACCGCCCTGACTGCCTCGCGCGGCACCGGGACGATCCTTGGGCGTGCGCCATCGCCCGCTCCCCCACCCTCGACCCGGTCGACCCTGCAACGCTCGTGGACGACCGTCCGTCCAACCTGGTCCTGGTGGACCTGAGCGACGCGCTGTGTCCGACCGAGACGTGCCCGGCAGTGATCGGCCACGTCGTCGTCTACCGCGACGGCCACCACCTGTCCGCCACCTTCGCCCGAACGATGGCGTGGATGCTGGCGGAGGTCCTGCCCGACCTCCGCTGAGCGCAGCCCTCCGGCCCGGCCCGTTGCGCCGGATCAGCGACCCTCGGGCTTGCGACCCTTGGCCATCAACGTGAGCAGAAGGACGAAGGGGCGATCCGCCGCCAGGAACTCGGCCCGTTCAGCCTCGAGCGCGGCCACCTCCTCCCGGGTGACCACGCCTTCATGAAGGAGCGGCGCGAGCCGACCCATGTCCAGCATCCGCAGGAAGGGTTCGAGGCCGTCCTCGTCGGTGTTGGTCGCGATGGCCTCCATCTCGACGCCCTCGAAGCCGACCTCGCGGAGGAGCCGTGGCAGGCGGCGCCCGACGTGGCGGTTCCCACCGCTCGCGGCCTGCACCTCCGCGTTCCGCCGAAACAGCTCCGGCAGGCTCGGCAGGGCAGGATCGGTCAACCCCCAGAGGTCGGCGTCGACGTCATGGACGACGAGGGGAGCCAGCGGCCGGAGCACGCGGAACGCCTCCGCGGCCGCCGGCGCCGGGTCCGGCAGGTGCTGGAAGATGAATCGGGCATAGGCCGCGTCGTAGCGGCCGGCGGGCAGCGGCAGGTCCTCGACCGAGCCCTGGACGAACGTGACGCGGTCGAGCCGGTCCGCGAGATGGCGGCGTGCGTCATCGATCAGCGTCGGCTCGATGTCCACCGCGGTGACGTGAGCGGTGGGGAACCGGTCGAGCAGGAGGCCGGTCACGAACCCGGGGCCGCTCCCGAGCTCCAGGATCTCCATGCCGTCTCGGAAGCCGAAGCGCTCGAGCGTCCGGGCCTCCTTCTCCCATCCGAGGCGGGCCTGGACGGCCAGCCGTGCCAGCTCCGTGTCTCTGTCGCCGTTGACGGTGTCGACGTCATAGCTTCGCGGTGTCGTCATCGGGCTCACCGTCCTCCTGCGAGCCGGGCGGCTACGTCGTCCCGGGGTACCCGCGGCTTCTTCCGCTCGATGATCTGGCCGGCTATCTCGACGGCGCTCGCGACGATGTCGCTGCACGCCTGCTGCCCACCGGCGGCGACGTAGTCGGCCGCCCCGCGACGATCCGCGAGGTCGACGTGCCGGCCGAGCTTCGACTCCAGCAGGAGCGCACACGAGGTGCTGCCGTGGAGCTCCTCGAAGCGCCGGCAGAAGTCCCGGGACGGCGGCAGCGAGGCCAGGTAGCCCCGCCAGTCGTCGAGCCGATCCCGGCCATGCACGAGGCCGATGGCCATCAGGCATCCGGTGACGGCGCCGCAGGTCTCACCTCGCAGGGCGATCCCGGGAAACGCCGTCAGCGCCTTGAGGACGGCGTCGGCGTCGAGGTCGAAGTCGCGCTGAAGGAGGGCAAACGATGTCTGGGCACAGTTGCGCGAGACCGCGAAGAGGTCCCGCACCTCGTCGTCGCTCGGGCCCACGAGCGCCCCTCCCCGACGCACGACTCGCAGATGGCCGATCGCCATCCCGGGTCACGATCGCGGGACGGGGCCGACCTGTCGAGAGGAGAACGGCACGTGGGACCGGGAACGAGGTGGAACGGCAGATCGGCCATGGTTGGCAGCACGCCGCTTGAGCGCGTGCACGATCCCGGGGTCGACGCATGAGCTGCGCCCGCGAGATGACCGCGAACTCCTGCCGAATCTCGGGCGTCCGGGAGTTCACGGCCCACACACCGAGGAGGAGGATGAGCGCGCGGCAGTCCCCATCCGCCTTGAGCTGGCCGCCACCTCGGTGGCGCGGTCCGGGAAACCGAAGACCCCTCCGGGAGGGCCCGAAGGGGTCAGGTCGTGCTCAGGAGATGGCTCCGGCGGTAGGATTCGAACCTACGACCAAGTGATTAACAGTCACCCGCTCTACCACTGAGCTACGCCGGAGCGAGGGCGCACCGCCTCGCGGGCGGGCGCTTCGCGCGACCGGGGCCGCGCCGCGCGGAAGGATAGCACGACCCCAGTTGGCGGGTCGGGGCGGACCTCCGTACGCCGGCCGCGCCACCTGCCCGCCGGCCCATTCCTATGGCATCGGGCACCAGAAGTTGCCGCGGATCTCGCCCGCCGGGTGCTGCGATGTGTGGACGTTCACGTACGCACGCCCGTCCTCGAGTGCCGCGACGAGGGCGGCGAGCGGCTGCCCGGCGAGGGCGCCGGTGAAGTTGGCCGCCGTGAACGACCCCGTGGCCAGCACGCCGTCCGAGCGACCCTCGATGAGCGACGCGGGCGGTGCGGACGGGTAGAGCCAGACGACGATGCCGCCGTTCGCTCCGGGTGTCGGCGCGAGGTGGATGTGGGCCATCGTGACGTTCTCGATGTTGGCGGCGATGAGCCGGTAGGACACCGAGCCGCCGTCGCGGGCGACCGTGAAGACGGCCTGGCCCTGGCCCCGCGTGTCGAGCACGCCGTCGAGGTCGCCGGTGAGATGCGTGGTGTATGTCCGGCTGGCGCCGCCGGCGGCGGCCGGCGCGGCCAGTGCCAGCAGCAGCGCCCCGACGAGCGCCAGCGCAGTGCCGAAACGAGCCCGCATGTCGATCCCTCCTGGCATCCGGCCCACCCGACCGGACCATGGCTGCGGTACGCCGCGGATCGTCGATCGGTTTCGTTCCGGCGCCGGGCCGCCCAGGCGGCGGGCCGGACGAGCCTCCGAACGTCCCTCCGGTGCGATACTCGG
This sequence comes from uncultured Chloroflexia bacterium, assembly GCA_963736545.1. GTDB lineage: Bacteria > Chloroflexota > Limnocylindria > Limnocylindrales > CSP1-4 > CTSoil-043. Next base: position 177,407 of record CAVTPA010000001.1, on the reverse strand, counting down.
GACATGGCCCTGGTCTCCGCCGCCGATCTGGCCGTCTCGCTCGGCGACCCCGACCTCCGGATCGCCGACGTCCGCTGGTCGCTCGCCGCACCCGCGGCCGGGCGGGCCGCTTATGCCGAGGCGCATCTGCCGGGCGCGGTGTTCGTCGACGTCGACACCGTCCTGACCGCGCTGACAGGACCCGGTCGCCATCCCCTCCCCGACCCGGACGTCTTCGTCGTCGCGCTCGCGGCGCTCGGGATCGGGCGTGAGCACCGGGTCGTGGCGTACGACGACGCCGGCGGCACGGTCGCGGCCCGCCTGTGGTGGATGCTTGACGTCCTCGGCCACCCGCGGGTCGCCGTCCTCGACGGGGGCATCGACGCCTGGCGAGCCGCCGGTCTGCCGCTCACCGCGGACGTGCCGGTCTTCCCGCCGGCTGCTGCCTGGCCGGACGTTCCTTCCGCCTGGCCGCGCACGATCGCCCGGGACGAGCTGGCGGCACGCCTCGGGACGGTGACGCTGCTGGATGCTCGGGCGCCCGAGCGGTATCGCGGCGAGGTCGAGCCGATCGACCCGGTCGCCGGCCACATCCCAACCGCGATCAGCGCGCCGACCGCCACGTTCCTGGCACCCGACGGTCGCTTCCTCGGGCCGGCCGAGCTGCGGGCGCGGTTCGAGGCGCTCGGCGCGGCCGGCCCGGACGCGGACGCCGCCGCCCGTCGGGGCGCGGACGATGCGGCCGGCGAGCAAGCCGGCCCACTGGTCGTCCACTGTGGGAGCGGCGTCAACGCCTGCCAGCTCGCCCTTGCGGCCCGTGCGGCCGACCTGCCCGATCCCCTCCTCTTCCCCGGCTCGTACTCGGACTGGAGCCGCTCCGGCATGCCGATCGCGACGGGTCCGGCGCCGGGCGAGATGCCCCGGTAGCGCGTCGCGGGCCACGAGGCTCGCCGCGGGGCGCCATTCCAGCGCCACTGGTGTTACGACCGCGAAAGCCGCGCGAGGGGGTCCTGGCGAGCCCCAACGGGTCGTTCTGCGGCCGAACATCCACGCCGATTGGTGTGTCGGCCGCCGTATGGCCCGCGCCGGCATCGCCGCGGACCTAACACCAATTCGGCTGGAATGGCGACACGGCTGGCGTGGCGACGCGGCGCCGCCGCCCGCGCCGCCCGCGCCGCCGCCCGCGCCCGCCCGCGCCTTACCCCGCGGCGGCCCGCTCCAGCTCGGCGATGTCGAGCTTCTTCATCGCCAGCATCGCGGCCATCGCCCGGCGCGCCCGCTCCGGGTCCGGGTCGCCGAGCAGCTCGTAGAGCCGCGTCGGGATGACCTGCCACGAGACGCCGAAGCGGTCCTTGAGCCAGCCGCACTGCTGGGCAGCCGGGTCGCCGCCCTCGCCCAGGCGATCCCAGTAGTGGTCGACCTCGGCCTGGTCGGCGCAGGCGACCTGGAACGAGATCGCCTCCGTGAAGCGAAACGCCGGCCCACCGTTGAGGGCGGTGAACGGCTGCCCGTCGAGCTCGAAGCTCACGGTCATGACGGAACCCGGGGCACGGCCGTGGATCTCGCGACCCTCCTCGCCGTACCGGCTGACGGCGGTGATCCGCGAGCGGGGGAAGACCGACGTGTAGAGCGCCGCCGCCTCCTCGGCTTCTTCGGCGTACCAGAGGCAGGGCGTGATGCGGGCGGACGCGGTGATCTCGGGCATGGGACGCTCCTTCGTGGGTGCCGGGCGAGCGCCCGGCGCGGATGGCGGCGGCGACCGGCGGGTCAGGCGACCGGAGCGAGCCGGCCGACGAGGTCGTCGAGGCGCGCGTAGCCCTCGTTCACGCCGCCCTCCATCCCGCTCGCGACCATCCCGTCGCGGTCCTCGATCGACTGGTAGGCGGTGTGGGCGTGGACGATCGTCCGCCCCTCGCGCTCCTCGAACGTCACCCGCTCGAGCGAGATGTGGCCCGGCCAGCTCTCATACTCCCAGGTCTGGGTGATCCCCTCGACTGACGGCTCGCCGTGGAAGACGCCCCGGAAGGCATGCTCGCCGCCGTCGGCTGCCCGCTGCACGAACCGCCAGCTGCCGCCGTGCCGGACCTCCATCCGCTCGAACGTCGTCGCGTACTTCGCCGGCCCCAGCCACTGCACGAGCAGCTCGGGATCGACGAAGGCTCGGAAGAGCAGGTCGCGCGGGCCGTCGAACTCGCGCTCGATGTCGATGAACGGCGTGCCCGGGTCAGCCGTGATCCGCGTCGTTCCCATGGTCGGTTCCCCCCTTCGGTCCCGGGCCGGCGCCGGTCGATCCGGCGCCCCCCACCCCGGGCTGCTGCAATGTCGCGAGAAGGTCGTCGAGGCGGTCGAACCGCTCGTCCCAGTGCTCACGGTAGCGGGCCAACCACTCCGTCGCCTCGCGGAGCGGCTCGGCCTCGAGGTGGCTGAGACGGGCCGTGGCCCGGCGCTCCCGGGAGATGAGCCCGGCCCGCTCGAGGACCTTGAGGTGGCGCGAGATGGCCGGCTGCGAGACCCGGAACGGTGCCGCGAGCTCCGCCACGCTGGCATCGCCCTCGGTGAGGCGGGCGAGAATCGCGCGCCTGGTCGGATCCGCAAGGGCGCCGAACACCGCCGTGAGCTGGTCGCCCGTCATGAATAACCACCGTGTTTCATAACTGACTTGTTACGCTATCGGCCGAGCTGCCCGATGTCAACCCCGCCCGCAGGATCCGCCCCGCAAGGACCGACCGGCGGGCCGTCGCGCGGGGATCGGGCGCGTGCGCGCTACGATCGGCCGATGCCGACCGAGTCCGACCTCGTCGAGCGCCGCGGCGCGGGCCCGCCGATCATCGGGCGCGAGCCCGAGCTGGCGGCGATCGACGCCTTTCTGGCCGCCCCGTGGCCGCGCGTCCTCCTTGTCGAGGGGCCCGCCGGGATCGGCAAGACGACGATCGTGGACGCGGCGATCCGCCGGGCCGGGGGCGGCGGCGCAATGCCGCTGGTGGCGCGGGCGACGCTCGCCGAGCGCGATCTCCCGTTCGCCGCGCTGGCGACCCTCCTGCCGGATCCGCGGATCGACCCGGTCCTGGCCGGCCTTCCGCCGCCACGCCGGCGGGCGCTCGAGATCGCGCTTCGACGGGCCACGGCCGGGGGCGCCGAACTCGACGTGGCCGCCCTCGGCCTCGCCGTCCTCGACTGCGTCCGTGCGATCGCGCGTCCGATCCCGGCGCTCATCGTCATCGACGATCTCCAGTGGTGCGACGGCCCGACCGCGACGGCGCTCGCGTTCGCCCTCCGGCGCGCGGCGGACGAGCCGTTCGCCCTGCTCGCCGGCGTCCGGACCGGCACGCCCTCCGCGGTCGTCGACGACGTCGCCGGGGCGCTCGCCGCGGAGCTCGTCGATCGGCTTCCGGTCGGCCCGCTGTCGCTCGGGGCGATCGGTCGGATCGTGGAGCAGCGGACGGGTCGGGCGCGCGGGCGCGCCCTCGTCGCGCGCCTCGCGGAGGCGGCCGGCGGCAATCCCCTCCTCGCCCTCGAGGTCATCCGGGCCGTGGATGCGGCGGGTCGCGACCCTGCGCCGGGCGAGCCGCTGGCGGTGCCCGGTTCCGCCGAGCCCCTGCTGGCGGAGCGGCTGGGCCGGTTGTCGCCCGACGGCGAGGACGCCGTCCTGGCGGTCGCCCTGGCAGGCCGCGCAGCCGCGAGCACGATCCGCGTCGTGGTCGGCGCCTCGGCTGCCGGCGCCACGCCGGGTCTCGACGAGGCGGTTCGGTCGGGCCTCCTCGAGCTCGACGGCGAGGCCGTCCGCCTCGGGCACCCGCTCGTGGGGGCGGCCGCGATCGGGCGGGCGACCACCGAGCGCCGGCGGGCGGTCCATGCTCGTCTCGCGCCGCTCGCGGACGACCCGGAGGCCCGCGCCCGCCATCTGGCCCTCGCGGCGGCGGGCCCTGACGAGACGGCCGCCGTCGCGTGCGCCCGGGCGGCCGACGATGCCGAGCGACGCGGGGCGCCCGACGCGGCGGCCGAGCTGGCGGAGCTGGCCGTAGGCCTCACGGTGGCGGACGACGTGGCCGGCATGGCGACCCGTCGCTGCCGCGCGGCCGCCCTCCGCGTTGCCGTGGGTGACCCGGATGGGGCGCGTCGGCACCTGGACGCCGGCCTCGCGGTCGCTGAAGCGCCGGGCGTCCGGCTCCCGCTGCTGCTCGTGGGCGTCGAGCTCGCCCATCTCGTGGGCGGGCGGCCGGCGGCCCGCCGAGCCGCCGAGGTGGCGCTCGCGGGTGCGGAGGACGACCCCATCCTGCGCGCCCGTGCCCACGCCGCGATGCTCGCGTGGGGTGCCGAGGACACGGCCGAGGAGCGCCGCCATGCTTCGGCCGCGCTCGACCTGCTGGCGGGCCGCGAAGACGAGGCCCCGGAGGCGGCGGCGGACGCCCTCGCCATCCTCGCCGACGCGCGGCTCGCCTCCGGCGACGGGCCCGCCTTCGACCTTCTCGAGCGGGCCCTCGAGCTCGACCGATCCCGGCCGGACTTCGTCGTCGGGTCGCTCGAGGTCCTCGCCGGCAACCTCCGCACCGCGGACCGGATCGACGAGGCGCGGGCTCGCTGGGCCGAGTCGCTCGCGCGCCTCGAGCGTGCCGGCTACGAGTCCCGCCGCGTGAGCACGCTCACGCAGATGGGCCTGACCGAGATCCTCGCCGGCGACCACCGCGCCGCGCGGGGCCTGCTCGACGCCGCCGGACAGCTCGCCGCCGAGCTCGGCGCCGACGAGACCGGGCCGCGGCTCTACGGCACCCACCTCGACGCGCTGATGGGCGAGCGGGACGCCGTCCGGGCGGCTGCGGCACGTGGGCTCGCCGCGGCGGAGGCGGCGGACAACGCGTGGGTCGCCGCCCTGTGGCATCGGGCGCTCGGGGTCGACGCGCTCGCCGCCGGCGAGCCGGGCGTCGCGGCCGACCATCTGCGGGTGACGCTCGACGCCGCCATGGCGCTCGGCATCCGGGAGCCGAACTGGGTGCGGGTCGACGCTGACCTCGTCGAGGCGCTCGCCGGCGCCGGCCGACTCGACGAAGCGGAGGCGGCCCTCGACGACTTCGGCGCCCGGGCGTCCGCGGCCGGCCTGCCCTGGTCCGTCGTCGCGCACGCCCGCGCGACCGCGGTGGTCCGAGCCGCCCGGGACGACCTCGATGGTGCCCTCGCGGCCGCCGACGCCGCGACCGAGCCCGCCGCGAGCCTTCCGCTGGCGGTGGAGCGCGCCCGTTTCGACCTCGTCCGAGGCGGCGTGCTCCGGCGCCTTCGCCGCGTGCGCGAGGCGCGGGCTGCGCTGGAGTCGGCGCGGGCCACCTTTGCCGCCTGCCCCTGCCCGCCGTGGGAGGCGCGAGCCGTCGCCGAGCTCGCACGCCTCGGCGGCCGTGTCGCGGCCGGCGGTGTGCTCACCCCGGCCGAACGCCAGGTCGCCGAGCTCGCGGCTGCCGGGCGGTCGAACCGCGAGATCGCCGACGAGCTCGTCGTGAGCGTCCGGACGGTCGAGAGCCAGCTCTCGTCGGCGTACGGCAAGCTCGGGGTGCGGGGTCGGGCGGCCCTCGCCCGGGCGATCGAGGAGGGTGCACCCGGCGCCGGGTAGCCGCTCGCGCCGGGCGCCCGGCGGCCGCGCCCGGCTGCCGCGGCGTCCGTGCCCGGGGACATCTTTGCGTGGTTCCACGGATGACCCGGCCGGGCGGCCGCCGGCATCGTGTCCGGCATGGCCACGTTCCTCGTCGAGCGCTACGTTCCCGCCGACCGCGACCTGCGCGACGCCGTCCGGCGCGCGGCGCGGGTTGTGGTGGAGCTCGACCGGCCCGGGGCACCCGTCCGCTACGTGTGGTCGGCGCGGATCGCCGCCGACGAGACCTGGCTCTGCTGCTTCGAGGCGCCCGATGCCGGCGTCGTCGCCGACCTCAACCGCCGCGCCGCCTTCCCCTTCGACCGCATCTCGGAGGCCGTGGTCGTCCTGGCGCCGGCTCCCACCAGCCTGGAGGATCTTCGATGAACCGACGCGCCATCGCCGCCCCGATCCTTGCTCTCGCCGCCGCGACTGCGCTCGGCGCTTGCGGGGGCGCGGCCTCGCCGGCCCCCGCGACGGCCGATCGCGGCGGCACACCGGCCGCCACGGCTCCCGCAGCGCCGGCCCCGTCGGCAAGCCCCGCGGCAGAGATGTCCACGTCCCCGTCCTCGGCGCCGACGGCCGCGCCCGCCGCGGCCCCGCTCGACGCGTGCGCGCTCCTCGCCGCCAGCGAGGTGGCGCCGCTCGTCCCCGAGGCGACGGCCGAGCTGGCCGCCGCGGAGGACGGGCCGATCCCCTCGTACACCTGCACGTGGAACGCCGCCGTCTCGGGCGGGATGATCCCGGTCTCGCTCGCCGTCACGGCGTCGCCCGGGTTCGTCTCCGGGTCCGGGACGACGGCCGGCTTCGTGACGGCGATGATCGAGGCCGAAGGCAGCGACCCGGAGAACAACGGCCGGGTCGTCGACGGGCTCGGGGACGCGGCGTCGGTGACGTCCGTGGTCGACGTCGACGCGACAGCCCAGTTCCTCCAGGGCGACACGCTCGTCCAGGTCGTCTACACCGGCGAGAACGGCGCCGCCAGGCAGGACGCCGTCGTCGAGCTCGCCCGGGCCGTCGCCGGCCGCCTCCCATGATCGAGAAGGAGTCCACCACGATGACCACGTCGACGCACCCGGTCGCGCTCGCCGCGCTCGCCCTCCTCGCGTCGGTCCTGGTCGCCGCCTGCGGCGGGGCGGCAAGCGCCCGGCCGGCCCCCTCCGCGCCCGAACCCACGCCGTCTGCGCAGCCCGCGACGACGGCGCCGATCGCCACTCCGTCGGACACCGCGTCCCCGGCAACCGCGGCACCTGGAACGCCCGCCGTCGTCGATCCCGGCGTCGTCGACGCGATCGACGCCTGTGCCCTGCTCACGCCCGACGAGGTCGCCGCGGCGCTCGGGGTTCCGGTCGGGCAGGTCGAGCCGATGGCGGGGAGCACCGCGCTCCCAGGCAGCCGATCCTGCTTCTACCGACCACCCGGCGTCGCGGACGGCCCCCAGGTCAACGTCGCGGTCCTGGCGACCCCTGACTACTCGCGCCCGGCCGATCCCTCCCCTGCCCCGGGGCTCGAGGACGCCTCGGGCACGTGGTGGGCGGACACGCTCACCGGCGACCTCAAGCTCGAGGCGGTCGCGCCGAGCGGGGTCCGACTCACCCTGGCCTACCAGGACGCGCCGTCACCGACACCCCCGAACGCGGCTGCGCTCGTGTTCCTCGTCCCGCTCGCCGAGACGGCGCTGGCCCGCCTGCCATGATCGGCCGATCGATCGGAGGTGGACACGTGCCGACAACCGACACTGGACGCTGGCGCCGCACCGCGCTCCCCTTGGCCGCGATGCTCGTCCTCGCCGCAGTCGCCGCCGCCTGCGGGGGGACGACCGCCCCGCCGAGCCTTGCGCCGGCCACCCCGGCTCCGACGCCGGAGGCCGTCGCCACGCGGAGGCCGTCGCCACGGCGGAGGCCGTCGCCACACCGGCGGCGACGTCGCAGCCGACGCCCGCGCCGTACGCCTTCGCCTCGAGCGCCTACGGCTACGAGGTGGTCCTGCCCGGCGCCTCCGTGGCCGAGCAGGCGCTCCGACCCTGGGACGGCGAGACCCGGATCGACTCAAGCGGGCCGTTCGTCGATCAGGTCCGCCTCCCGGGCAGCATCCTCTTCTTCGTCTACGGCGCGCCCACCGACCTCGCGCTCGAAGACTATGGTGCGCGAACCCAGCAGCAGATGGTCGACTGGCACGCCTGTCCGGCGGAGCCCGAGACCACCCGCGACCTCGAGCTCGACGGGACGATGGGCCGGCTGTACGGGATGACCTGCCAGGGCCTCCACGTCCAGAAGCTCATGCTCGTCCGCGACGGGCAGGGCCTGGTCGTCAACATGCTGGCCCCACCGGACGCCGCCGACGACGCCGACCAGCTCCTCGAAGACCTCGTCGCGACGATGGTGTGGCCCGCCTGACGGCGATCGCGAGCCGACCGACGGGCGCACGGGCTCCCGCAGCGCGGTTCAGAACATCGTGGCGCACCACGGCGCGCGGTCGACGGCGAACAACGCGTCCGCGCGGTCGAGCGCGCCGGGGACGAGCTCCTCGACCCGGCCGGCCCGGGCCAGCTCCGAGAGCCGGAAGGCGCCGAGGTAGGCGGCCCCGAGATCGGCGACGTCGAGCGCCAGGTCGGCCGGCGCGTCGGTCCGCTCGATCGTCGCCACCGCGGCCCCCCGGTCACCGGCCACGCCCGGCTCCCCCGCAACGCCCGCCTCCCCCGCCGGCGCCGCCGCGGCCACGAGCCGCCAGCGGCCCGCGTTCCACGGGCAGAACGCGTCGGCGACCTCCAGGACGATCTCCCCGGCCGTCGCGCAGCGCCGTGCCGCGAGCGCGGACGGGAGGTCCACGAGGCGCACCCAGATCCCGTCGCCGCCGACGAGCCCGAGCGCTCGCGGGTCGGCGAGCGCGAGCTGGAGCGGGTGCGGGACGGGCTGACGTTCGGCGCTGATCGACCGCATGAGGTCGACGCCGAACAGGAAGCTCCAGACCGCGCGGAGGGCCCGCGGCGTCGGCGCCATCACCTCGACCACCTCGACTTTGCCCTTCGGGCCGCGTTCGTCCCAGTCGCCCTTCGGGCGGTAGATCGCGTAGCCCTCCGGTGACCCGTCGACCTCGTAGAGATAGCGGAACTTGGGGCCGGCCCCGCCGCGCCGCATGTGCTCCGCGTCGTGGAGCGGGCCCCAGCGCCACCATTCCACCGTCCTCGTCAGGGCTCCGGGCGTGACGGCCCGGACCCGCTCGTAGACCGACGGGAAGGTGCGGAGCGCCTCGTCCACGCCGACCAGTCGCATCCGCCCCTCCGGCTCGGCCGCCCGGAGCCAGGCCGTCCGGCCCCGGTCGATCTCGAACGAGCCGCTGAGCGTGCCGAGGCCGTAGCCGAACCGCTGGTAGATCGCGGCCTCCGACGCCCAGAGGATGGCGACGGGCTCGCCGCGGGCGCGGACGTCGTCGAGCTGGTGCCGCATCAGCGCGCGCAGGACGCCGCGCCGCCGGTGGCCCGGCTCGACGCCGACGAGCGTGACACCGGCGGCGGGGACCTCACCACCGGGAACGGTCATCCGGAACGTGTAGGCGCCCGCGGTGCCGATCGGGACGTCGCCGTCGAAGGCGGCGATGAGCCGGTCCGGCTCGAGCGTGCGTCGCCAGTCCTCGAACGCCGCGTCGGTCAGCTCGTCGGCGAAGGCGACCATGAGCGGCGCGAAGTAGGCCCGGACGTCGTCCGGTGCGGCGGTGCGGATCGGGAAGGCGGCGATCTCGGTCATGCGCACATCGTGCCACGGCGGACGCGGGACGAACGGCCCACGGGAACGGGACCGGTCACCCTGCCGGGCCGGCGACCCGGGCGCGATGCTGGTGTCGGGTGCTCGCCGCGTCGTGCCGCCGGCGGCATCACCTCCCTCGCCGCCGCGACCGTCGTCGGCGGCGGCAGGGTCGCCGCCCTCGCGGCAATCGTTGGAGGTCCCGGATGATCGTGCTCGAGCGACCGTGGGCGGTCGACGCGTCGGACGTCGCCACGGCCCTCGAGACCGATCTCCAGCGCGGCCTGACCTCGGGCGACGCGGCGGCGCGGCTCCTCCGCTACGGGCGCAACGAGCTCGTCGAGCAGCACCGGAAGCCGCCGTGGCGGCTCTTCCTCGAGCAGTTCACGAACGCGATGATCATCGTCCTGCTCGTCGCCGCGCTCATCACCGCGCTCCTCGGCGACCTCAAGGACACGGTCGTGATCCTCGCGATCGTCATCCTCAACGGCATCGTCGGCTTCGTCCAGGAGTACCGTGCCGAGCAGGCGCTCGACGCCCTCAAGCGGATGGCCAGCCCGACGGCCCGGGTCGTTCGCGACGGCGAGACCGTCCTGGTCCCGGCACCGGAGGTCGTGCCCGGCGACCTCGTCCGGCTCGACGCCGGGGACATCGTCACGGCCGACCTGCGGCTCCTCGAGGCGCGGGCGCTCCGGATCAACGAGGCCGCCCTCACCGGCGAGTCCGAGCCGGCCGAGAAGTCGACCGATCCCCTGCCGGAGGTGCCGGAGGGCGTCCTCGCCGACCAGCGCAACGTCGCCTTCAACGGCACGGCCGTCGTCTACGGGCGCGGGGCGGGGATCGTCCTCACGACCGGCATGTCGACCGCCCTCGGCCGCGTCGCGGAGCTGCTGCAGGAGCACGCCGGCGGCCAGACGCCGCTCCAGCGCCGGCTCTCGTCGCTCGGCAAGGCGCTCGCCGTCCTCGCCTTCATCGTCTGCGCCCTCGTCTTCGCGACCGGCGTGTGGCGGGGCGAGTCGCCGGAGACGATGTTCCTCGTGGCGGTCAGCCTCGCGGTGGCGGCGATCCCCGAGGGCCTGCCGGCCGTCGTCACGGTGGCGCTCGCGCTCGGCGCGCGGCGGATGGCGCGGCGGAACGCGCTCGTCCGCAAGCTCCCCGCCGTCGAGACGCTCGGCTCCGTGACGGTGATCTGCTCGGACAAGACCGGGACCCTGACCGAGAACCGGATGCTGCTGGAGCGGGCGTGGACCCCGGCCGGCGCCGTCCGGGTGGGCGGCGACGGCTACGCGCCCGACGGCCTCGTCGAGCCCGATCCCGACCACCCCGGTCTGCCCGGCTCGTCGGTCGAGCTCGACGTCGCCCTCGACCTCCTGGCCCGGATCGTCGTCGCCTGCAACGACGCGACGCTCCGCGCCCCCGACCAGGCCGGCAGCGACTGGAGCATCACCGGCGATCCCACCGAGGGCGCCCTCCTCGCCTTCGCCGGCAAGCGCGGGATCTTCGCGTCCGACCTCCTCGCCGAGCATCCGCGGGTCGAGGAGATCACGTTCGACGCCGCCCGCCGCCGGATGACGACCCTCCACACCTTCGAGGACCGGGTCCGGGTCGCCTCGAAGGGCGCCCTCGAGGCGCTCGCTCCGCTCCTCGACCCCGCCGACGCCCCGGTCCTCGCCGCCGCCCAGGCGGTCGCCAGCAGCTACGCCGCCGACGGCTACCGCGTCCTCGCGGTCGCGTACCGGGACCTGCCGGGCGTTCCCGACCACCTCGAGCACGCCGAATCGGGCCTCCGCCTCGCCGGCGTGGTCGCGATGGCCGATCCGCCCCGGGTGACGTCGGCCGCGTCGATCGCAGCCTGCCGCGGAGCCGGGATCACGCCGATCATGATCACCGGCGACCACCCCCTCACCGCCACGGCGATCGCGCGCCGCATCGGGATCCTCCAGCCGGGCGGCGAGATCCTCACGGGCGCCGAGCTCGACACGCTCGACGACGATGCCTTCTCGCAGCGGGTCGAGCGGGTCGCCGTCTACGCCCGGATGAACCCCGAGCAGAAGCTGCGCATCGTCGAGGCCTGGCGGGAACGCCGGGCCGTCGTGGCGATGACCGGCGACGGCGTCAATGACGCCCCTGCCCTCCGCCTCGCCGACATCGGCGTGGCGATGGGCATCACCGGGACCGAGGTGAGCAAGGAAGCCGCCGACATGGTCCTCGCCGACGACGACTTCTCGACGATCGTCGACGCGGTCGAGGAGGGGCGCCGGATCTACGACAACATTCGGCGCTTCGTGCGCTATCTCCTGACGACGAACTCGGCCGAGGTCTGGGTCATGTTCCTGGCCCCGTTCGTCGGCCTCCCGGTGCCGCTGCTCGCGGTCCAGATCCTGTGGATCAACCTCGTCACCGACGGCCTGCCGGCGCTCGCGCTCGGGGTCGAGCCGGTGGAGCCGGACGCGATGCACCGGCCGCCGCGGCCCTCCGGCGAGTCGATCCTCGGTGCAGGACTCTGGAAGCAGGCCCTCTGGGTGGGGCTGCTGATGGCGGCCGTCGTCCTCGTCGTCCAGTTCACCGGGCTCGAGGCCGGCTGGCACTGGCAGACGATGGTCTTCACGACGCTCGCCCTTCTCCAGCTCGGCAACGCCCTCGCCGTGCGCTCCGAGCGCGTCAGCTTCTTCCGCCTCGGCCTGGGGACGAATCGCCCGCTGGCCCTCGCCGTCGGCGGCACGATCCTCATCCAGCTGGCCCTCATCTACGTGCCGTTCCTGCAGCCGATCTTCGTGACGGAGGCGCTCGGTGCCGCGGAGCTCGCCATCGTCCTCGTCGCCTCGACGGCCGCGTTCGTCGCGGTCGAGCTCGAGAAGGCCGTCCTCCGCCGCCGGGACGCGAGGCGGCCCCTCGCCGCGGCATAGAGGCCCGCGGCTGACCGCAGGCCATCGGGGCGCGGGCCATCGGGGTCATCGGCCCGCATCCCCGGGCCGCCGGCGGCCTCCCCGGGCCGCCGCTCCCGGGCCGCCGGCGGCGGGCCACCTCACGCCTCCCGCCTCCCCTGCGGCGGCGGGCCGCCTCCTGCCTCCCGCATGTCTGCCGGCCCGATAAGGCCCGGTGCAGCGTCGATCGCCATGATCTGCCGATGACCACGCGCGAGCGGCCCGCGGACCGCGGCCGGCGCCGAGCCCGGCGCATGCTCGACGACGCCATCGCCGAGCTCCGCACCGCCCGGGTCGAGCGCGGGATCAGCCAGGAGCGAGTGGCCGCGGCCATCGGGCGGTCCGACGCGTGGGTCAGCTGGACCGAGGGCGGCGGCAATCGGAGCCTGGCGGTCGTCGATCTCTTCGCCATGCTCGCCTGCGTCGGCCGCGACGCCTCGTTGCGCGTCTACCTCGGGGCCGATGGCCTCCGGGACGAGGCCCAGCAGCGGCTCCTTGGGCGGCTGCACGACATGGTCCACGGCGCGTGGACCTGGCGCACCGAGGTCGGCATGCCGATCGCCGGCGACCTGCGGGCGTGGGACTGCGTCCTCGAGCGTCCGGGGTGCGCCATCGGCATCGACGCGGAGACGCGGCTGCGGGACCTCCAGGCGGTCGACCGCCGCGTCATGCTGAAGCTCCGCGACAGCGGCGTGGACCGGGCGGCCATCCTCGTGCCGTCGACGCGGGCCAACCGCGAGGTGCTGCGGGCGGCGGGGCCCGTCGCCCTGGCGAACTACCCGATCCCATCGCGAGCCGCGCTCCGCGCGCTGCGAAACGGGGTCGACCCGGGTGGGAACGCGATCATCGTCCTTCCCGAGGAACGGCGGCCGCGCCACGAGGACACGGCCCCGGGCTGAAGGCAGCCCAGATGTTGGCGGGCGGCGCCGGGCGCCACGGGCATCGGCCGGGCCACCCGGCGGCTGGGCCACTGGGCCGGATTCCAGCGCCATTGGTGTTACGTCCGCGGCGGGTCCCTTCACGGGCTCCCCCGCCCGGTCAAGGCCCGTCAGATGGCCGTTTCGCTGCCCGTTCTCCAAGCCCGCTGGTCCCTGGGCCGCAGAGCGAGCCCGGCACGCCCAACCGCGGATCTAACACCAGTCCGGCTGGAATGCGGGCGCGGCCGCGCCCACAGCCGCAGACCCCGGCCGCGGCCCCCTACTCGAGGTAGTCCTTGAGCTTGCGGCTGCGGGACGGGTGGCGGAGCTTGCGGAGCGCCTTGGCCTCGATCTGGCGGATCCGCTCGCGGGTCACGTTGAACTCGCGGCCGACCTCCTCGAGCGTCCGGGCGCGGCCGTCCTCCAGGCCGAAGCGGAGCTGCAGCACCCGCCGCTCGCGCCCCGTCAGCGAGTCGAGCACGGCCTCCACCTGCTCCTTGAGCAGCTGGTGCGACGCGGCCTCGGCGGGAGCCAGGGCGCCCCGGTCCTCGATGAAGTCGCCGAGGTGGGAGTCCTCCTCCTCGCCGATCGGCGTCTCGAGGCTCACCGGCTCCTGGCTGACCTTCATGATCTCGCGGACCTTCTCGGGGGTGACCACCACCTCCTGGCCCTTCGACATCGCCTCCGCGATCTCCTCGACCGTCGGCTCGCGGCCGAGCTCCTGGAGCAGCTGGCGGCTGACCCGGATCAGGCGGTTGATCGTCTCCACCATGTGGACCGGGATGCGGATCGTGCGGGCCTGGTCGGCGATGGCCCGGGTGATGGCCTGCCGGATCCACCACGTGGCGTACGTCGAGAACTTGAAGCCCTTCTCGTAGTCGAACTTCTCGACCGCCCGGATGAGGCCGATGTTGCCCTCCTGGATGAGGTCCAGGAACGACATCCCGCGGCCGATGTACTTCTTGGCGATCGAGACGACGAGCCGCAGGTTCGCCGAGGTCAGCTGCTCGCGCGCGTCGCGACCGATGCGGACGATCTCGCCCTTGCGGTCGCGGAGCTTCGTGGTGAGCGGTACCTCGGGGTCGAAGCCCATCGCCTTCAGCAGGTCGGCGTCGTTGCCGGCCTCGATCCAGCGCTCGAGGGCCGGGAACGCGATGTCGTCGCGCGTCCAGTCGTAGATCGCCCGCAGGCCGACGTTGTCGCGCGAGTCGAGGTCGCCGTTGTGGACCGCGAAGTAGGCCCAGTCGAGGAGCGTGACGAAGGCCTCCGGCGCGAGCGCCTCGTTGTAGGCCGCGAGCAGCTTCTTCGCCTCCTTGAGCAGCTCCTTCGTGCCCTCGGACTGGGCATCGCGGCCGGCCTTGACGAGGTGGAAGTCGGGCGTGCGGGAGCAGCAGCTCGAGCGGCGCCCTCGTCGGCGATCGCGGCGCTCACCATCCGGTGGGCCTCCTCGCCGAACGGCAGCCGGTGCTGCGGCTTGGCGGTCCGCGTCTTGCGCTCGGTGTCGTGGAGCGTCCACTCGTGGAGGCTCGACGATCGCCTTCGCCGGGCGCCTCGACCATCCACTCGCCGAGCTCGATCGCCTTGGCCAGGACGACCTCTTCCTCCGCGGTCAGGAGGGCGACCTTGCCGATCTCCTTGAGGTACATCCGGACCGGGTCGTCGATCCCGATCATGTCCGCCGAGAGGGCCTCGAGCTCCTCGGCCGTCGGCTCCTCGAGCGCCTTCGCGTCGAGCTTGGCGGGCGCGTCGCCCGTCGTGACCTCGTCCTTCGCGTCGACGACGAGGCCGGGCACGATGATCGTGGCCAGCTCGGCGTCGCCGTCCTCGCCGAGGTCCTTGTCGTCGGGCCCGTCGGCCGACTCCGCCGCGGGAAGGGCACCCTCGGGATCTGCGGTCGGGTCGCCGGCAACGGGATCGCCCTCCAGCACGGCGATCCCGGCGCCGGCAGAGGCGGCCTCGGCGCGTGCCGGAGCCTTGCGCGACCGGGCCCTCGGGGCCGCCGCCCTGGGGCCGCGCGGGCTGTCGGTCGCGACTGCAGCCGCAAGGGCGTCGGCGGCGGGATCCTGGGTCATGGTCGTCCTCCAGCTTGGCGCGCGAGCGGCTTGGCGAGCAGGCTGGCCTGCTCGAGGCGCCGGTGAAGCGCGCGGCGGTTCTCGTTGTGATGGCTGATCTCGGTCATGAAGCGGTCGATGGCGGGCCGGTCGCCCGCCCGTTCAGCCTCGGCGAGCTCGATCCGGCTGAACCGGTCGCGCTCCTCGAGCCGGTCGAGCTCAAGGCGGAGGAGGCACTGCTCGATCCCCTGCTCGGCCAGCCCGGTGTCCGTCCGGCCCGTGCCGCCGGCCACGGCGGCCACGCCGGTGCCGCCGAGCAGCGCGGCCATGAGGGCCTGCGTCTCGGCGTCGAGGCGGGCGTAGACGGCCTCCGACGTGTACGGACCGGCCTCGCGGACGGCGAGGACGGCGGTCCACAGCTCGCGAGCCGGGGTCGAGGGGAGGTCGCCGGGTGTGAGCCGCTCTGCCGTCTCGGCCTGGAGCTCGGGGGCGAGGAGGAGGAAGCGGAGGAGCTCGCGCTCGACGGGAGTGATCGAGCGGAGGACGGCCCGCGGGTCGAAGGCGTCCGGCGAGGCCATCACCGCGTCGGCCGAGATCCGCCCACCGTCGGCAGGGCCGGATCCGCCGCGACCGCCGTCCGGGGCCCGGTGGAGCGCCTCGAGCAGGACCCGCTCCTCCACCCCGGACACCTGGCGGAGCGTCTGCAGGTAGCCATCGCGCAGGATCGGGTTGCGGACCGTCCGGAGCGTCGGGAGGATCGCGTCGACGAAGCGGGCCCGGCCGCCGGTCGTGCGCAGGTCGGCGCCGCGGGCGTGGTGGTCGATGAGGTACTCGACGATCGGCAGGGCCGTGCGGATCGCCTCGCGCCATGCGTCGGGGCTTTCGCGGACGACCTCGTCGGGGTCCTTCCCCTCGGGCAGGCGGGCGACGCGCACCTCGTCGAGCTCGACCTCCGTGTCGGCGGCCGCCAGCTGGCGGGTGAGCGCCTTCGAGCGCCGTGACGCCGAGCGTGCCGGCCTTCTCGCCGGCCGGGTCCACGTCGTAGGCGAGGACGATCTTCTTGGCCGCGTAGCGGATGAGGAGGGCCACCTGGCCCGGCGTGAGCGCGGTGCCGAGCGACGCCACCACGTTCGTGAAGCCGGCCTGGTGGGCCATGAGCGCGTCGGTGTAGCCCTCGACGATCACGGCCGTGCCGGTCTTGCGGATCTGCGCCTTCGCCCGGTCGAGGAGGTAGAGCGTCCGGCTCTTGTCGAACAGGGGCGTCGCCGGCGAGTTCAGGTACTTCGGGCCGTCGGGGTCGCCGCCGTCGGCCCCGCGCAGGACGCGCCCGCCGAGACCGGTCGCGTTGCCGGTGGCGTCGCGGATCGGGAAGATGACCCGCGCCCGGAAGCGGTCGTAGACGCCGTTGCCGCCCTTGCGGGGCGTCGCCAGGCCGACCTCGACGAGGTCGGCCGCGCCGATCTGGCGGCGCTTCTCGAGCGTCCGGCCCAGGGCGTCCCAGTCGGGCGGCGCCCAGCCGAGGTTCGCCCATTCGATCGTCTCGTCGCTGAAGCCGCGCTCGCGCAGGTAGGCGAGGGCGCGCTCTCCCGTGGGGCTCTTCGTCAGGACGGCGTGGTAGAACGAGATCGCGGACTCGACGACGTCGTGGAGACGCCTGCGGCGGGCGTCCTCCCGTGTCGTCCGCTCGTCGATCTCGACGCCTGCACGAGACGCCAGGAGGCGGAGCGCCTCCGGAAAGGCGAGCCCGTCGCGGCGCATGACGAAGCTGAAGATGTCCCCTCCCTCGCCGCAGCCGAAGCAGTGCCAGCTCTCGCGGCCCGGCGTGACGATGAAGCTCGGCGTCTTCTCGCCGTGGAACGGGCAGAGGCCCTTGTAGGTCGTGCCCGCCTTCTTCAGCTGGACCGTCTCCCCGACGACGTCGAGGACGGGCAGCCTGCTCTTCACTTCGGCGGCGACGCCGACGGCCAAGCGGTGCTCCTGCGTGGCGGGTGCGCGGCGCGATGCGCCGTCATGCCCCCTCGGTCCCCTGTCCGGCCGTGCTCGGCCCGCTCCCCGAGCCGTCATCCCACCGGACGTGCGCACGGGCGTGTCAAGTCTTGACACGCCGCTTCGTGGGGAATGATGCCTCTCGGATGACCGGAAGTCAACCCCCTTGTCAATACTGGGCGGGGGTATCTGGCGGAGAGTCCCGCTCGTGCCTCCCCTCGCCCGGGGCTGCCGGAGGCCCTCGCTTGACGATAGTTGCACCCGCAACTATCCTTGTGTCGGCGAGACCGCCACCCGGCACCACGAGGCCAAGCGCATGCCAGCCGTCACCGTCCCCGACATCACGATCCTGCCGCGCATCCCGGAGCCCGACCCGCAGGCCGTGCGCCAGCGTCCCGTCCGCACGGTGACGACGGCGCCGAAGGGCTACGAGGGCGAGGGGTTCCCCGTCCGGCGCGCGTTCCAGGGTGTCGACCTCGCCGATCTCGACCCGTTCGTCCACATGGACCAGATGGGCGAGGTCGAGTACGCGCCCGGCGAGGCGAAGGGAACGCCGTGGCACCCGCACCGCGGGTTCGAGACCGTGACGTACATGATGGACGGCACGTTCGAGCACGCCGACTCGAACGGCGGCGGCGGCGTCATCACCAACGGGGACACCCAGTGGATGACTGCCGGGGCCGGGATCCTCCACATCGAGAAGCCGCCCGAGGCGCTCGTCGTCAGCGGCGGGCTGTTCCACGGGATCCAGCTCTGGGTGAACCTGCCGCGCGTCCAGAAGCTCGCCCCGCCTCGCTACCAGGACATCCGGGCGCGCGAGGTCGCGCTCCTCGCGTCGCCGGACGGCGGTGCGCTGGTCCGCGTGATCGCCGGCGAGGTGGCGGGCTACGCGGGCCCCGGCTCGACCTACACGCCGATGACCTACGTCCACGCGACGCTGTCCCCGACGGCGCGCCTGGTCCTGCCCTGGAGCCCCGACTTCAACGCCCTCGTCTACGTCCTCAACGGCCACGGGTCCGTCGGCACCGAGCGGCGGCCGGTCCAGATGGGCCAGCTGGCCGTCTTCGGCCCGGGCGACGCCGTCACCGTCGAGGCCGCCCCGCTCCAGGAGAGCCGCAGCCCCAACCTCGACGTCCTGGTCCTCGGCGGCCGACCGATCCGGGAGCCGGTCGCCTGGTACGGCCCGTTCGTGATGAACACGCGCGAGGAGCTGGTCCAGGCGTTCGAGGACTACCAGGCCGGCCGCCTCGGCACGATCCCCGCGATCACCGCCGTCCACAACACGCCGGCGACGATCGTCGAGTCCGGCCGGCCAGCCGACCGGGGGGCCGGAGCCGGCGGGTGATCCCGCCGACGGCCCCCCACGGCCATCGCTGGCAGGGGATCGCCTTCTTCCTCGAGGACGGCCACCCGAAGTACCGCATGCGATGCGCGTGCGGCGCGGAGCGGGTCATCCGGGCCTGGGAGCGCTTCTGGGATCCGACGTCGCCGGACGCGGCCCGCCCCGTGACGTCGCCGGAACAGTAGCCTCGACCGGCGGATCGACTCCGCCACTCGGGCGCGCCCGATCGTCCGGGGGCCCGGCCGACCTTCCGTAGGGTGTCCGTCGCCGAGCCGGAGGCGGAGGATGGTCCAACCAGCCCCGCTGCGGCATCGACCGGCCGGCCGCCCCGCCGACCGACGTTACTGCGAGTCGGGAACCAGCGTGGCTCCGAGCGCGACGCTCACCGCGGGCGCCGGCAGGGCCCCAGCCAGCACGAGGTTCGGGATGAAGCGTCTTCTGATTGCCGGGAGCAGCGCGCTCCTCATGGTCTCCCTGGTGGCGGGCTCGGTCGCCGCCGCTCCGAACGTGAAGTACCGGACGTTCGGTTCGGCCGACGTCACCGAGGGCCCCGCGGGGACGTTCACGATCGTCAGCGACGGCGAGGACCCGACGTGGGGCGGACCGGAGTACGGCGGGGTCTACCTCCGGTCGCGGTCGATGTCCGGCAAGCGGATCGGGCGGGTCCAGCTCTCGTTCACGTCGAGCGGCGACGTCGCGGGTGGCGCCCCGCGCTTCAGCATCCCCATCAACACCGGACGGGGCAACAAGGTCGCGTTCTACGCGTTCCTCGACGTCAACGGCTGCGCCGGCAGTCCGGTCGTCAGCACGTCGAGCCCGACCTGCACGGTCTACGCCGGCGACGAGACGTTCGCCAACTGGGCGGCGTTCGCCGCGGCCCATCCGCGGTATCGGATCGCCCCGGGCAGGAGCCCGTTCGTCATCGCCGACGGCTCGCTCGGCACATTCGTCGTGTCGAACATCGTCCTGCGGTAGGACGAGCCGGCGAGACGGTCCGCCGCAGGGAGGGCTCACACCCGGTCGGCTGGTCGGCCGAACCTGTCACGTCGCAGCTGATCTGCAGCCCCGGTCGACTGACCGGGGCTGCGCTCCGTGACGCGCGCTGAGGCGCCGGTCGATCGGCCGAGCCGGACCATCCGTGCGGCCGCGAGACCGCCTGCGGGCTATCCTTCGCAGCCGGACCATCCATCCCGCTCCCACCGGAGGCCCTCGTGCTCTCATCCCTGCGTCGGCTGCTGGCCGGCCCGCCCTCGATCGACGTCGCCGAGCTCGACGCGCGGCTCGCCGACGGCTCGATCCGCGTCCTCGACGTGCGCGAGGACCACGAGTTCAGGAGCGGCCACCTGCCCGGCGCGGTTCATGTCCCCGCCAAGCGACTGCCGGATCGGCTCGCCAAGCTCAAGCGCGACAAGCCGTACGCGGTGATCTGCGCGTCGGGCAGTCGAAGCCGCGGCGCCACCGACTACCTCCTCGACCAGGGTTTCGATGGGGCCGTCTCCGTGCGCGGCGGGACCGGGGCGTGGGCCAGGAGCGGGCGACCGATCGTGCGCTGACCGGAGACGGTGGCCCGACTTCATCGGCCGGACCTGATCGTCCGGGCGGGCCCATCCCCGCGCCTCGTCACAGCGTGCCCGGCGATGTGAAGCCGTAGTGGCGCCACGCCGGCGCGTCGATCGAGGCGAGGCGGCCGCCGCCCCGTCGGATCCAGTGCTGGCCCATGGCGTCGGTGAACGCGATCTCGATGGCGGGCCGTCCGCCGGACCCGGAGCCGGCCCAGGCTGGAAGCTCCAGGCTCGTGGCGCCGGGCGGGAGCAGCGGCAGGAGGGCGGGCGTGGACGGCTCGCGCGCCCCGAAGGCTCCGTCCCGCTGGGCCGCCTCCGGCCCGATGGTCCGAACCCACTCCTCGCCCGTGGCCGGCGCCGCGCCCCCCGACGCCACCACCCAGGCGACCACGCCGTACACCGGCTGATCCGAGCCGTTCGTCAGCCACGCCCCCGGGAGGCGGGCACCGGGCGCGAGGATCCGGCCCGCGATCAGCGACGCCTGGTCCTGGGCCCTGCCCACGAACTCGTGGTGCAGCGTCCAGGCCACCCCGACGAGCAGGCCCGCGAGCACACCCACGATCAGCGGCAGCGGCGTTCCGAAGTTCCCCTCCACGAAGCGTAGTGTCGCGCCGCCGCCAACCGCGTCAAGGTGCCGACCAGCCGACCCTGCAGATTTTGACGGACTTCTGTTAGAATTGCGGTCTTCGAGGTCCTCGGCCCGCCTATCGGGCCGGACCCACCGGGAGATTCCCGGCACGGCAGGCCCGCCCCACGGCCGCCGCGAGACCGGTCGCCGGCCCCCGAGCGCGGGCTGCGACCCAACGAGGCATCGAACCCTGCGTACCCCCACCACCCGCCGTCGGCGGGCTGCCGTCGCGGCCGCCCTGCTCGCGCTGGTCACAAGCTCGACCCCGGTCTCCGGAGCGCTCGCCGCCGAGGCGTTCCCCACGACGTTCGACACGACCTTCGTTGTCGCGGCTCCCCTCCCGGCCGTCCCGGTCGAGCCGCGGTCGCTCGACCGCGCCGACAAGGCAGCACCGACCGTGACCGATCTCGCACGGGCCGCACGACCGGCACCGGCGGGCGTCGCTCGGACGCGTCGCGCGGCGGTCGTCGAGGCGGCCTCGCGGCCCGCGAGGCTGTGGGCCCAGCTGCGCCGAGGGCTCACGGTCCGGGGCGTTGCCTCCTGGTACGGGAGCTCCCACGGCTACGCGGGGATCGCCCACGTCGCGATGCCGGGCGCCCGCTTCCTGCCCCGCGGCCGCACCGCGCCGCGGGCGCGCGTCTGCGCGGAGGGCCGATGCACGGTCGTCCGGGTGGTCGACTGGTGCGGCTGCCACGTCGGAACCGGGCGGGCCCGAGTCGTCGACCTGTCGGCCATGACGGTCCAGCGTCTCGGTCTCGACACGGCGCGCGGCGTCTACCGGGTCACGGTGACGCTCCTCGCGTCCTGACGGCACGCCGGGGCCGTTCCGTGAACGAGCGGGCCCCGGGCCCAGGCCCGCGGTCCCCGGACTAGCGCGAGCGTCCCCGGAGCTTGCGCCCGAGGACGACGACGATCGCCGCCAGAGCGACCGTGATCGCGGTTCCCAGTCCCTGGATCGCCGCAGCGGCGGCAAGGAACCAACCGGTCGCCTCCGTGACCAGGCCGACGGCCTGGACGACCCCTTCGGTTCGGGTGCGGGGCGTCACGTCGATGACGCGCGTCTCGACTCTGCCTGCCACGGACTACCTCCCTGGGTGGGCGCGATCCCCACGGCCGGAGCGTCCATCCCGCCTGTGCCACCTAGGCTGTCACGAGCCCGTGGCGATCGCCGGTGATCGTGGCCATTCCGGCCTCGTGAACGCCGCGGGTGGTGCGGCCCGACACCGGCATCCCACCGTCAGCGGCGCGATCAGCACCTCGGCCTCGACCTCGACCGGGAGACCGAACGGCAGCTCGGCCATCCCGACGGCCGAGCGTGCGTGGGCCCCGGCCTCCCCGAAGAGCTCGAGGACGAGATCGGAGAAGCCGTTGACGACCGCCGGCTGCGCGGTGAACCCCGGGGCCGAGCTCACCATCCCGAAGACGCGGACCCAGGCGACGATGCGGTCGAGGTCGCCGAGCTCGCGGGCGAGGCTGCCGAGCACCGAGACGGCCGTGAGCCGCGCCGCGCGGTAGCCCTCCTCGACGGACACCTCGGCGCCGACCTTGCCGAAGGGGCCGGCTACGGTCCCGTCGGCGTTCTGCGGCCCGTGGCCGGAGACGAGCGCTCGCTCGCCGACGACGCGCACCGGCCGGAACGGGAGCCGGGCCCCGCCCGGCGGCCGAACCGGGGGCGGCAGCACGAGCCCCATCGCCGCCAGCCTCGCCTCGATCCGCATCGCCGACCTCCTCGCGTCGGCGTGGAGCCGCCGTCGCCCCGTCGAGTGTGGCACGGCGCCAGCGCCCCCGCGGGGTGTCGTCGAAGGGCCCGCCTCGGGCCGGCCCGGTGCCGCATGATGGCCGGGTCCCGGCTGGCTTCCCGCTCGAAAGGACCCACGTGGCATCGCTCGACGCCCTGGCGAAGGTGCTCCCGGTCCTCCTGCTCATCGGGCTCGGGGCGGCGTTCCGCCGCACCGACTTCGTCCGCGCGGCCACGGTCGACGACCTCCGTCGGCTCGTGCTCGGGGTGACGCTGCCGGCCGCGCTCTTCCTCACGTTCCTGCGCGTCACGCTGGAGGCCGAGTACGCGCTCGTCGTCGTCGGGGTCTTCGCGGCCTGCGTGACCGCGTTCGGCGCGGGGCTGCTCGCCGTCCGGCTCGCCGGCGTCCGGCCGGGCGTCGTGCCGGGGCTCCTCGCAGGGTTCGAGGGCGGGATGATCGGCTACGCCGTGTACGGCGCCGTCTTCGGGCTGGACGAGCTGTACCACTTCGCGATCGTCGACCTGGGCCAGATGCCCTTCGTGTTCTTCATCCTCGCGACGTGGCTCACCCGGCGGGCCAGCGGCAGCGCGGCCGGCCTGGGGGAAGCCGCCGTGGCCTTCGTCCGCACGCCCGTCGTCCTCGCGATCCTCGCCGGGATCGCCGGCAGCGCACTCGGGCTGGCCCCGATCCTCGAGGGGTCGCCGGCCGGCGACGCAGTCCTGCGGACGCTCGCCCTCCTCGGTGCGCTGACGACGCCGCTCATCGCGATCGTCATCGGCTACTCGACACGCCTGCGGCGGGGATCGCTCGGCGCCCCGCTTGCGACCGTCGCCGTGCGGCTCACGGCCTGGGTGGCCTTCGCGCTCGTCTTCAACGCGGTCGTCATCGACGGCCTGCTCGGCCTCGACCGGCTGTTCCAGGCGGCGATCATGACGATGGCCGTGCTTCCGCCGCCGTTCATCGTCCCCCTCTACCTGCGGGCCGCGCGGCGGAAGGCGGAGGCGGACGGACGAGCGGCCGGGATGGCGGGGCGCGAGGCCGGGGCCGGCGACGTTCCGGGCGGCGCCGGCGCGGCCGCCGACCGTGCCGCGGCCGAGCACGAGTTCGCGGTGAACACCCTGTCGCTGGCCACGGTCGCCACGCTCGCCGCCTTCGTCGTCGTCGGCGTCGCATTCGCCGGCTGACGTCGGGCGGCCCGGGCCGCCGTCGGCTCGCACGCGGTTCGTGACCATCGGCTCTGGCCGTCGTCGCCCGCCGCCGCGACGGTCGGCGCGACGACCCAGCGCGGTCCCTGCCGGGGAGCGAACAAATGGGTGCCTCGAGATGACCGACCTGCAGCTGGCGACGACCACGACTGAAGGTCCGACGACGAGGTCATGGGACGTCTCACGGTTCAAGTGCGGCCTCTACGCGATCGGCATGCCGGTCGCGCTGGGCGCCCTCTCGCTGCTCGTGCTCGCGCTCTGGCCGGCCCTCAGCGATTCGACGGACCCGGAGCGGCGCGAGGCGGAGCGGACGATCGTGGCGCTGGCCCTGCTCGTGCTCGTCGTCGGCGTCTCGCTGCTCTCCCTCCGCGAGTTCCTGCCGCTCGCCCTCCACGGCGGCAGCCTGGCGGCGGCGCCGGAGGGGCTCCGCTTCCGCCTCGGTCGACGGACGATGCTGTTCCGCTGGGCCTCCGTCGCGAACGCCGCCGTCGAGGGACGCTCGGACGTCCGGGGCTCGTCGTACAACGTGCTCGCCATCCGCTTCGCGGGCACCGGGTTCCGCTGGCCGCGTGCCTTCTCGCTCTGGTTCTCGACTCCGACCTGCCTATGCATCTCGCCGACGATCCTCGACCTGCCGGCGGCTGTCGTCGCCGCGGAGCTCGAGGAGGCGCGGCTGCGGTTCGGCGCCGCCGGCCCGCAGACGATCCGCGCACCGGTGGGCGGTGGGGCGGGGCTCCGCTACGCCGAGCCGCTGTCGGATGACACGGTCCGACGGGTCCGGCGCCGGGCCAGGGTCAAGGCTCGGCTCCTCGCGGTCGTCACGTTCGTCTTCACCGCCATCTGCCTCTACTGGGGGGTGAAGGCCCTCCTGGAGGGCGACGTCCTGGGCGTCCTGGGGTGGCTTGCCTTCACGCTGGGCACCGTGGTCGTGGGCCTGTTCCTCTGGTTCTTCGGCGACGGTCTGTTCACCGACGACGGAGCCGGCTGACGTCGGGCGTCGTCGGCGTCGCCGCCGGCTGACGACGGGCGGAGTGGCCCGGCCGCCCTACCGCCGTTCGCCGACCTGGATGACCCCTTCCCAGACCTTGTAGTGCGAGTAGAACGTGTCGCGGCGGACCGCGTGGCCGTCGCGATCCCGCACCACCCGGGTGACCCAGACGTCCATCCCCTGCATCGGCCACTCCGTCTGCTCGCGGACGCCAGGCGGCAGCGTCGTCACCTCGTCCTCTCTCGTGCCCGGCTGGACGACGTTCTTCACGGTGGGTCTCGAGATCGAGACGCGCCGACCGTCGTCGACGCCCCAGATCTCGTAGCGGACGTAGCCGACCCCACCCTTCCCGACGATCTTGAAGCCCCGGATGAGGACGGGTGTCTTCATATCGTTCGTGAACGACATCGTCTGGCGGCCCCAGCTCTCTGCCCAGACCGTGGCGTCGAGGCCGAGCGGGTAGCGGTCGATGTAGTAGGTGTGGTTCGCCCGGGCCCCCATCTTCAGGCCGGCCCGCAGCGCCGCGTTGAAGAGCGTCGTGGAGCTCGAGCACATCCCGCCGCCCATCGCCCCGGTCGGCTCCGAGTGGTCGCCCTTGATGACCCCGCCGAAGCCGAAACCCCGGGCGGGGGTGATCGGCCCGACGGCGCGGAACCACTCGAACCGCTCGCCGGGCTGCAGGACGGTCCCGTTGATGAACCGCGCCGGGAGCCAGATGTTCGCGCCCCACGCGTTGCGCTCGCCGATCGGGAACCAGGTGGTCCAGCGCGAGAGGCGCACCATCCGCGGAGCGATCTTCTCGGCCTCCGCGCTCGTCAGCTCCGGCTCGACCGCCGCGACGGCGGCCGCCACGGGCGCGGGAGCCCTGCCGACGAGGCGATGGGCCAGCTCGCGCTCGATCGAGGCGGCGGTCGCCGCATCGTCGAGGCGCCGGCCATCCCGGCCCGCCTTCACCCCGACGATCGCCCCCGACCTGCCGGTGAGGAACGTCGCCGAGACTGGAGCCTTCCTCACCGCCTTCGCGACGTCGGCCAGCGCCGGGATGATGCGATCACGATCGACGGCCGGCCGGACCGCGCCCTCGAACGCGTCCTCGAAGTCGATCCAGGTCCGGACCGTCGCCGCCGGGACCGTCCACGACCGATCCCCGAAGGTGACGACGACGTCGGCGACCATCCGCTCTGCCCGGGCCGCGGCCACGGCGACGAGGTCGTCGCCCCGCTCCGCCGCCACCGGGATCGCCGGGACGTCGATCACCACGTCGGCGGGAGCGTCGAGGCGCCGCAACGTGGCGAGGGCGGCTGCCTGCGCGCCCGGGACGTCGAACCTCCGCCCAGGGTGGGCACGTGTCGTGACCGGCCCGTCGGGGCCCATGCGGATCGTGGCGTCGACCGGCGCCAGCTGGAGCCGCGAGAGGGCCAGCGACACGGCCTTGTCGAGAGCGTCCTCGTCGACGCTGACGACCGGCTCGACGGCGATGCCCTCGAGAGCGACGCGGGCGAGCGCGACGGCCTGCTCGAGGTCGTCCCCGTCCCGGCCCACGGCCATCGCCGCGGCGACCATCGCCTCGACGTCGGGGCCTCGCCGCGCGTCGGCATACGAGACCGTGGCGGCGCCGCCGCCGGTGGCGAGGACGACCCGGCCCTCGCCGAGCGCCCCGTATGCGGTCGCGAGAGCCTCGGCGGCCCCGGCCGAGTCGAGCCCGGACATGTCCGTGCCACCGACGTGGACGCCGGGGAGGATCCTGCCTTCGTACGCGGTGCGGTAGCCGACGAGCGCGCCGGTGATGAGCGCGGCGACGGTCACGAGGCTGACGACGGTCGTCCCGGCGAACGCCGTGCTCCACCGGACGCGACGCCCCGACGACGGGACGACCGGCGCGGGAAGGGCGGGCCTGTCGCTGCTCATGGTGTCGCCTCGAGCTCGTCGGGACGCGCGGCAGTGACGAGACGCCGCGACGGGCGCCCGTGTTACACCGGCGCGACGGCCGACGGCCGGGACATTCCCTGGTCAGGCAGCGTCGGACGAGCCCTCGACGTCCGTTCGCGCCCCCGGGAATCCGGAACGGACCGCCGGGTCGGTAAGGGTGACCGGCTCCGCCGCCGCCCGGCATCCCGCCGGAGGGTCGACGCGCCGCCGGTGCTGGTCCGGATGTTGGCGGTCCGTTCGTGCCGGAACCGTACGGCGGCGCCGCTCCTCCCGGAATCGGCCAAGGGTCAGGACCGGAGGTGGACGAACGTCAGGTGGACGCGGGCCGGCCCTGCGTCACCTGCCGATCTCGATGACGCCGTTCCAGAGCCGGTAATGCGAGTAGTACGTGTCGCCGTGGAGGATGCTGCCGCCGCGCCGCACGACGCGGGTGACCCAGACGTCCATCCCGTTCGCCGGCCACTCCGTCTGGCGGACCTGGCCCCGCGGCAGCGAGCCGACGTACACCGTCCGCGTCGTCGCCTGCTGCACGTTGCGCACGGTCGGTGCCGAGATCGACACGGTCCGCCCGTCGGGCGTCCCCCAGATCTCGTAGCGGACGGCCCCGCCCAGGCGCAGGCCGCGGATGAAGATCGGGGTCCGCATGTCGTTCGTGAAGGTCATGCTCTGGCGGCCACCGCCCATGATCCAGACCGTGGCGTCGAGACCCAGCGGATAGCGGTCGATGTAGTACGTGTGGTTGGAGCGGGCGCCCATCCGGAGGCCGGCGCGCAGCGCGGCGTTGAAGAGCGTGGTGGAGCTGGAGCACATCCCGCCGCCCATCGCCCCGGTCGGCTCCGAGCGGTTCCCGTTGATGACGCCGCCCGGGCCGAACCCGCGGGCCGTCGTCACAGGCCCGATCGCGCTGAACCACTCGAACGACTGGCCCGGGCGGAGCACCGTCCCGTTGATGAACTGGGCCGGCAGCCAGATGTTGGCGCCCCAGTAGTTGCGGTCGCCCACCGGGAACGGCGTCGTCCAGGCGCCGAGGAGGGTCATGACGGGCGCCTTCGCCCCGGCCTCCTCGGTCGTCAGTCGCGGCTCCACGGCGACTGCCCGGGCGGCGACCGGGCTGGGGGCCGAGCCGGCGGCGCGGGCCTCGAGCTCGGCTGCGACCGCCGCGGCGGTGCCCTCGACGTCGAGGCGGCGGCCGTTGCTGCCGGCCATGACCCCGAACCTCCGGCCGCTCTGCGTGACGAGGTACCGCGCCGACATCGGCTTCCGCTGCACGGCCTTGCGAACCTTCGCGAGGGACGGCTCGATCCGCGACGGCACGACGACGACCCGCACGGAGCCCCCGGGGCCGGGCTCGAGGGTGATCCAGCGCCGGACCTTCGCCGGCGCGATCGCCCACTTCTTCGCTCCGTGCGTCACCACGACCTTCGAGACCACTCGCCCCACCTGCGCCGCAGCGGAGTCGACCGCCGCGTCGCCGCGGGCGGGCGCGACGGGGACCGACGCGGCGCGGACGACGGTCTCGGCCGGGGCGTCGACCCGGCGCAGGATGGCGAGCGCGGCGGCCTGCGCCGGGCCCGGGTCGTAGCGGCGGCCGAGCACGGCCGGCGTCGTCGTCGCGCCCGAGCCCGTGAGCGCGATCGTGGCGTCGACCGGGCGCCGGTCGAGCGCCGCCAGGCCCGTCGCGATCGCGTCGGCGAGGGCGGCCTCGTCGAGGATCACCCGCGGCGCGAGCACGGCCCCGTCCCGCGCCACGTGGATGAGCGCGAGGGTCTGCTCGACCCGGCCGCCGTCCCGCCCGACGGCCATCGCCGCGTCGACCATCGCCGCCACGTCGGGGCGCCGGCCGACGTTGCCGTACGGGATCGTGACGTCGCCGGCGAGCGTCTCCACGACGACGTTCCCGGCGCCGTACACGGCGTACGCCTCGGCGAGGCGCGCCGACGCGGCGGCGCGGTCGAGCCCGGACAGGTCCACGTCGCCGACCCGGACCCCCGCGAGGACCCGGCCGTCGTACGACGCGGCATACCCGAGCACCGCGCCGGCGACGAGGGCGAGCGTCGCCGTGAGGGCCAGGAAGAGCGCGGCAACGAAGGCCGCCACCGCCCGGCGGGAGCGCTGCCCCCCGGCGACCGCCACGACGGAGGTGGTCGCGATCTCGGCGGCCCGCGGGGGCGCGCTCGCCGCATCGGCCCCGCTGCCGGCCGCGTCGGCAGCGGGGGGGCCGCCGTCAGGGCTGTCGGCGACGTCGGTCGTGTCGGGTGCATCGGCCGCGTCGGACGCAGCCGAGATCGAGCTCGATCCCCCGAACGTGGCGCTGGCGTCGGTCATCGCGTGTGTTCCTGCGGGCGGGCCGGCCGGCCCCGGGGAGGCAGCATCCGTGCCCCGGACCGCCCCGTCAAGTCCCGGAGGGCACGGTCTCGTCACCCACCCCGTCGCGGATCGCCCGGCAGATCGCCGCCTGCTCCCGGGCGTCGTCGAGGGCGCCGTGCGTGTGCCGCAGGGCCAGGTCGTAGCGCCGCTTTACGTGGTCCTTGGTCGTCGCCGCCCAGCCGTCGACCGCGCCGAGGTGGCGGCCGAGGTAGAGCGCCTTGAGGTCGAGGGCGCTGATCCCGAACGGGTTCCGGCCGAGATGGCGCCAGGCGGCATCGGCCACGAACATCCAGTCGAACGGGGCGTTGAAGCCGACGAAGACCGGGCGGCTGGCGCGCGGCACGACCCGCTCGAGCCAGGCCGCGAGCAGGGTCATCGCCTCCGCCGGTGCCATGCCGTCGCGGGCGAGGCGCTCGCGCGACAGACCGTGGATCGCCTCGGCGGCGTCGCTCCACGGGAGGGCCGGGTCGGGACGGAGGAGCACCTCGATCCCCTCCTCCGGGCGGTCGACGAGGCAGGCGCCGACCGCGAGCAGGCTGCCGTGGGCCGGTGTGGGGCCCGACGTCTCGACGTCGACGCTGATCCAGGTCTCGGCGGCAGGGGTGGCGGTCACGGCCCTCCTTCGCGGTGCGATCGACCGATACTAGACCGGAGCAGCCGGAAAGGGGCGACGATGGACACGTCCATGGGTGGCACGGGCGCGGCCCACGGCAGCGGCGAGCCGACGGCGCTCGACGACGTGGTCGAGTCGGCGCGACGGCTCGGCGTCGAGCTGGACGCGGAGGAGGCCGCCCGCTGGGTTGCCGCCCTCGAGGCCGAGGCGGAGGGCGGCGAGATCGTCGTCGACGTCGACAGCGGCGTCTACGGTCACCGGGTCTCGATGCTCGACTTCACGCCCCGCGACCTGGCCCGCTTCCGGGCGATCGGCGAGATCGTCGGCCTGCCCGACCGGCCGCCGGCCGTGCGGACGGCGCTCGCCCTCTCGGGGTCGGCGGCCCAGGGCAAGGTCCAGGCGTTCCCCGGCGACTGCGACTACTTCGAGCGCGTCCACGTCGTCGCGCCGACGCGCGAGGCGGCCTGCGGCATTCTCGCCGACCTGATCCGCGAGAAGGCGCTCGCGACCCGCGTGGGCCCGACGCATCGCCTCTGGGAGGTCAAGTTCGGCAGCTGGCCGTTCGACGCCGAGCGCGACGGGCGACCGGTGAAGACGGGCGGCCCGATCTCGTGGACGGCCGACGAGATCGCCGCGGGGCGGGTCGACGTCGTCCGCGACGGGCGCCCGACGAGCCTCACGTGGGAGGAGGCGGCAGCCGATCCCGGCTGGTGCAAGCTCGACTGGATCGTCGCCGACCCGGCGCGGCGCGCCCTCGCCAACGCCAGCAACATGCTCGACGTCACGTGGGAGGCGCCCGACGGCACGATCACGGCCCTCGACGGCGTCGTCGACCCGTACTTCCAGGAGGTCTACCTCGAGGCCGACTCGCTGCCGCTCTTCAACCGCCTCGTCGAGGAGCTCGCGGCCGACGCCGTCGACGACTACGTCGACCAGCTCGAGCACGAGGTGGTGAAGTACACGACGAAGGACCCGAACTACGGCAAGGCCGCCCGCCGGATGTACAACATCTTCCGGCTCACCGGGCGCTACGCCGAGGCCGCCTACCTGCGCGAGCTGTTCGACGAGCCGGCGACCGCGATGTACCAGGTCGCGGCCCTCGTCCGGACGCTCGACGAGGCCGACCGCCCCGGCGCCGCGTTCGAGTACGAGACGATGCTGCAGCAGGCCGACACCCTGATCATGGCGGCGATCGCCGCCCTCGACGGCCGCTCCGAGGCGGCGATGGTCGAGCGGCTCCTCGCGGTCCGCAACAACCTGCGGAGCCGCCGCGGCGCGGCCGACCGAACGGCCGAGGTCGACGTCGTGAAGACCGAGGCGCTCCACGCCGTCAACGACTACTTCGAGGCGCGCCTGCTGGCCGTGCCGTCGATCGCGGCGTACCTCGAGGAGCTGGCGTCGCGGGCCTGACGGGCGCGGCTCATCGGCGCGGCGGGACGGCCTCGGCAAGGACGGCGAGGCTGGCCATGTCCGGGACGACGAGGTCCGGGGTCGCCGTCGCGGGCGGTGTCGCCCCGCTGCCCGGTCGGTCGTGGCGGCGATCGATCCAGGCCGTCGCGAGGCCGAGCTCTCTCGCCGGCACGTGGTCGTGGAACAGGCTCTGCGCGACGTGGAGGATGCGCTCGCGGGGCACCCCCGCTCCCTCGATCCGCTCGAATGCGACCTCGAAGTTGCGGTGGCTCGGCTTGTAGCTCCCGACCTGCTGGGCCGTGATCACCCAGTCGAAGGTCACTCCCAGCCGACGGTTCGATTCGGCGAACAGGTCGTCGTCGCAGTTCGTGATCACCGCCAGGCGGAAGCGACGCGCAAGAGCCGCCAGCGCCGACTTCGAGTCGGGGAAGGCCGGCCAGTCGCCCACGGAGCCGCCGAAAGCGGCGGCCTCCGCCGCCGTCGGCTCGATGCCCAGCTCCCCGCAGACGCCGCGGAGCGCACGGGCCAGGACCTCGCGGTACCGGAGGTATGGGCCCGCCTCGATCGCCGCCTCGTGGCGTGCGTAGCGCTCGAGGAGGTCCTCGGCGTCGGGGACGACGACTCGCCGGTCGAGCACCCGGCGAAGGCCGGCCAGGATCCCGGCCTCCCAGTCGATGAGCGTCCCGTAGCAGTCGAAGGTCAGGACCTCGAAGCGCTCGACGTCGGGCGGGGCCATTCGGGGCCTTCCTCCGTGCGGCTCGCCGGGTCGGGCACGGGTCATCCCGGATGGGCGGACGGCGAGCCTATCACCGCGCATCGGCCGGCGCGCGTCGCCCGCGGTCGCGCAGAATGCGCGGATGGACACCTGGAAGTACTACGGCATCACCCACGCCGACCATCTCGTCTGCAACCCGACGAGCGGGGAGCGGCTCGACGAGCTCGTCGGCCTGCTCGCCCTCGCGCCGGGGGCCCGTGTGTGGGAGGCCGCGTGCGGCAAGGGCGAGCTGCTCATCCGCCTCGCCGAGCGCTACCGGATCGCGGGCGTCGGCGTCGATCTGTCGCCGTACGAGCTCCCCGTCGCCCGCGAGCGGGCCGGGGCTCGCGTTCCGGCCGCGGACCTCGCCTTCGTGGAGGGCGATGCCGCCGGTCACGCACCCGAGCCGGCGAGCATGGACGTCGCGGCCTGCCTCGGCGCGAGCTGGATCTGGGACGGCCACCGCGGGACGCTTCGAGCCCTCCGGACGGCTGTTCGCCCCGGTGGCCTCGTCGTTGTCGGCGAACCGTACTGGAAGCAGGAGCCCGGCCCCGAGTATCTCGCTGCGGCAGCCCTCGAGGCTTCGACGTTCTCGTCGTTGCACGGAAACGCCGAGATCGGCGACGAGGAGAGCATGACGCTGCTCTACGTGATGCCAAGCACCGCCGCCGACTGGGATCGCTACGAGATGCTCCAGCTCCGGGCGGCGGAGCGCTACGCGGTCGCCCACCCGGACGACCCGGACGTGCCCGAGCTGCTCGAGCGGGTCCGCTCGGGAATCGACGCCTACCTGCGCTGGGGGCGCGACACGCTCGGCTGGGCGATCTACGTGTTCCGCGCGCCGTTCTGAAGCCGCGGGCGGGGACGCGGCCGCGGCGTCGGGCGGTTCAGCCGCGCCGGCAGCGCCGGCGGGGCGAAATCAGGCGCGGGCGGCGGCCGCGCGGCGGGCCTGGGCTGCCGAGACCGGGCTGCCGAGACGGGCGAGCGCCTCCGTCGCGTGGCGACGGGTGTCCTCGCGCGGGCTCACGAGCAGGCCGCGGAGCGCGGCCGCGACCGGCGCGCGGGCCTCCTCGTCACGATTGGCGAGGACCTCGAGCCACGCGGCCACGGCCGGCCCCAGGTCGGGATCGCTTGCGGCGAGGTCGGCCAGCGGCGTAACGGCCGCTGCCCCGTGCGCAAGGATCGGCTCACGAAGGTCGATCCGCGCGGCCGGGGGGCACGTGGCGAGCTCCGAGAGCAGTTTCTTCAGCGTAGCCACATCCACCACCTCGCCACTGGGGATACGATCCGCCGACTCCGCCCGCGCAGCGCGCGGGCGGATCGTGCGGGCGGGATCAGGCGCCGCGGACGCGGACGGCGCGAGGGCCCTTGGGGCTCTGCTCGATCTCGAACTCGACCCGCTCACCGCCGACGAGGCGGTCGAAGTCGAGGCTGGCGTCGAGGCCGCCTCGGTGGAAGAAGTACTCCTTGGCGTCCTCGGCGGTGATGAAGCCGAAACCACGCTCGGAGATGACCTTCTTGACGGTTCCGGTGGCCACGATGACCTCCTTCGCTTCCCGAACTGGGTTGCTGAGCGCACGGTCCGTTCGAGAAGGGGGTCGACCACGCGGAGCGTCGCGAATTGCGACGAACTTAGCGTATCACACGGATCCGGGGTGGCCCGTCGGCGGCCGCGTGTCACGCGGCTCCGTGGAGCCCCCGAGGGCCGCTCGCACGGTCGGGGCGACCTTCGTCCCGAACAGCTCGATCGAGCGCATGACCTGGGCGTGGGGCATGCCGCCGCCGATCATCTGCAGCAGGAACCGCTCGTGGCCGAAGATCTCGTGCTGGAAGAGGATCTTCTCGGCGACCTCGTCCGGGCTGCCGACAAGGTTCGCTCCGCGGAGCGTTCGCGACGCGTCGAACGACGCGCGGTCCATCAGCGGGAAGCCGCGCTCGCGGGCGATCCGGTTCATCAGCACGGCGAGGGGCGGAAAGGCCTCGTCGGCCGCGCGCTCCGATGTGTCGGCCACGTACCCGTGCGACGCGATCGCGAGGGGCAGCCCGGGGTGGCCCGCCGCCTCCGCGGTCTGCCGGAAGAGCCGGGCGAACGGCGCGAACCGCTCCGGCATGCCCCCGATGATCGCGAGCGCCATCGGCAGTCCGAGCGTGCCGGCCCGGACGGCAGACTCCGGTGTGCCGCCGACGGCGATCCAGACCGGCAGCGGATCCTGGAGCGGCCGCGGATAGACGCCGCGGTCCGCGATCGCCGGCCGATGACCGCCGCGCCACGTCACCCGCTCCGACGCCCCGATCGCGAGGAGGAGCTCGAGCTTCTCGTCGAACAGCGCGTCGTAGTCGCGCAGGTCGTGGCCGAACAGCGGGAACGACTCGGTGAACGAGCCGCGCCCCGCCATGATCTCCGCTCGGCCACCCGACAGGAGGTCGAGCGTCGCGAACTCCTGGAAGACGCGGACCGGATCGTCGGAGCTGATGACGCTGACGGCCGACGTCAGGCGGATCCGCGAGGTTCGCGCTGCGCCGGCGGCAAGGACGACGGCGGGCGTCGACACGGCGAAGTCCGGGCGGTGGTGCTCCCCCACGCCGAAGACATCGAGGCCGACCTCGTCGGCGAGGACCATCTCCTCGACCAGCTGCCGAAGGCGCTGTGCCGGGCTCGTCCGCCCCGTGGCGGGATCCGGGGCCAGCTCCCCGAACGTGTACAGGCCGATCTCCATGCCGGGAGTATGCCCGAGCCGCGGCCGGGGGCGACCGCGGCGGACCGCCGGGGCCCGGAGGATGGCGGCCGGCACCGACCACCCAATGGCCCCCCGAGAGGGGGCCGAACGGCCCTGTGGCGGGGCCCTCGCCGACCGGCATGCTCGGTCTGCGCGCGCCGGTCGATCCCCCCTCCCCGGTGCGCCACTTCAAGCGCCCTCGGCCCCTCCCCCCACCCTGGCCGGGGGCGCTGCCCTTTCCGGGACCCGGGCCGCGGAGCGCGCCGCCGGTCGGGGTACGCTCAGGCGAGGCCGTCGAGCGTTTCGGCCAGGAACGCCGCTGCCGCCACGCCGGCCCTGAACCGCCCGTGCGCCCCGTGCTGGAAGAGCCGCAGCTCCAGGGTCCTCGGCGAGCCCACGACTGGCCCGGCGACCGCCGCGCGCAGGAGCGTCTGCCCTCCGTCCGCGTGGGCCACCAGGGCGAGGCCGACCTCGACGCCCGCGTCCCGGGCGACCGCGGATGCCTCCTCGTCGAGCGGCCAGGCCGTGACGTCGGGGTCTCCGGGCGGCCGGACCGCCACCGCGCGCACGAGCACCGGCAGCTCGCCGAGGAGGTCGCCGAGCGCCCCGTTCGTGCCCGTCTCGACGATCGCGAGCCGCACGCCCGCCCGGTCGGCGGCGCCGGCCACGAGGTCGGCCCAGGACGTCTCCCCCTCGGCGCGCACGAAGCCCTCGAGCTCGTCGCGGACCGCGGTCACAGCCGCGTCGAGCAGCTCGGTGGCCGGGCGGGCGACGGCGCCGTCCGGGCCTCGCTCGTCCACGGCCGAGACCCGGATGTCGAGCCAGTCGGCGCGGGCGTACGTGGCGACCTCGGGGTTTCGCCCGCGGAGCAGCGTCTCGCCGAGGAGCTCCGCGACGTGGGACTCGCCGATGCCGTACGTGCGGAGCGTTCGGACGAGCCGGCCGTCGCCGAGCCCGCGCGCCGCGAGCCGCGGCACGACCCAGTCGCGCCACATCGGCCGCATCTCGCGCGGCGGGCCCGGGGAGGAGCACGACCACCCGCCCGTCCGGGCGGTCGACCCACCAGCCGGGTGCGGTCCCGTTCGGGTTCGGGATCGCGGTCGCCGACGGGATCAGCCACGCCTGCTTGAGGTTCAGCTCCGGCAGGCGGACACCACGGCGGGCGAAGAGATCGCGCAGCCAGCGCTCCTGCTCCGGGTCGACGGCCGGCTCCTCGCGGACGGCCGCGGCGACCGCCTCGCGGGTGAGGTCGTCGGGCGTCGGCCCGAGTCCGCCGGTGGCGACGACGAGGTCGACGCCGGCCAGTGCCTCGACGAACGCGTCGGTCACGAGGACGAGCTCGTCCGGGAGCGCGGAGACCCGTCGGACGGTGACGCCCCGGAGGGCGAGCTCGCGGGCCAGCTCCCCGCCATTCGTGTCGCGGGTCTCGCCGGTCGTGAGCTCGCTCCCGACGGCAAGGAGCTCGGCGGTGTGGAACGGGCGGGCGAAGGCGGGCTCGGGCATGGCGCGAGGATAGCGGGCCGCCGCGGCCCCTGCGGGCCGTGGTGGCAGCCGCTCGTGACGCGCGCCGATCGTTGACCGATCGTGCTGCGTGGCGTATTCTCGATAATCGATGATAGAGCGAGGCGGCGCCACCGACGCCACGGCCGTCCGGCGCGCCGCGTAACGGCAGGACGACGAGCCGCCGGGGCTGCCCGGCGCGGGAGGGAGCGCGCATGAGCGAGCTTGAGAAGTTCCGCCTCGACGGGCGGGTCGCGATCGTGCCCGGCGGGGGTGGCGCGATCGGCTCCGCCATGGCAGCGGCCCTCGCGGGCGCCGGCGCGCGCGTGACCGTCGTCGACGTGACCCAGGAGCGCGCCGAGGAGTCGGCTGCGCGAATCCGCACGACCGGCGCCGACGTCCTCGCCCTCGGCGCCGACGTCACCCAGGAGGCCGACTGCGAGCGGATCGTCGCGGCGACCGTGGAGCGCTTCGGCCGCCTCGACATCATCGTCAACTGCGTCGGCGGCGGGGCCGGCAAGGTCCTCTTCGACGCCCAGGAGTACCCGCGCGACGCGTGGGACTGGATCTACGAGCTCAACGTCCGCAGCACGCTCCTGGCGACGCAGGCCGCGGTGAAGGCGATGATCGCCGCCGGCAACGGCGGCCGGGTCCTCAACATCTCCTCGGTCCGCGCGTCGCTCGGCATCAACGCCGGCTACTCGGCGTACGTGGCCGCGAAGGGCGCGATCACGTCGCTGACCCGCCAGTGGGCGACCGAGTGGGCGAAGCACGGCATCAACGTCAACGCGATCGCCCCGACGTTCGTCGACACGCCCCAGGTCGCGATGCTCCTCGAGGACCCCGCCTTCAAGGCCGGGGTCGTGAGCCGGATCCCGCTGGGCCGCGTCGGCGGCACCGACGACCTCACCGGCGCGGCCCTCTTCTTCTGCTCCGACGCCTCCTCGTTCGTCACCGGCCAGATCCTCGGGATCGACGGCGGGCTGACGGCGACCCAGTAGACAGGGAGATCCCGTGACCACCGAATCGCTCGTCTCCCGCGTCGGGACGATCGCCATGGAGCAGGTGACGCCGAACGTCTTCACGAACACGAAGCTCCGCGGCTGCAACCCGAGCTTCGTGGTGACCGCGGACGGGGTCGTCGTCATCGACACGCCGCAGCTGCCGACGAAGGCCGTCGCGATGCGCCGCGAGGCCGAGGCGCACGGTCCCGATCCGCTACCTCATCAACACCGAGCAGCACGTCGACCACATCTTCGGCAACTACTTCTTCCGCGGCGCCGGCACGGTCGTCAACCACCGCGAGCTCTACGAGCGCTTCATGGTCGTCTTCCCGGAGCTCGACCCGTTCGCCTACGCCTACGAATCGGTTCCCGGCGCCAATCCCAAGGGCACCGACCTCGACGACCCCGAGGGCGTCGACCTCTGGCCGGATCGTGACGAGTACTACCGCGATCCGAACAAGGGCCGGATCGTCTTCACCGGCGATCTCATGCTCCGGGTCGGCGACCACACGTTCAACCTGCTCCACACGCCGGGCCACACGCCGGGCCAGCTCGCGGTCCACGTCCCCGACGAGGGTGTCGTCTTCACGGGCGACACGATCTTCTCCGGCTGCCAGACCTGGCTCATGACGTCGGACGTCGATGGGTGGCTCGCCGCCCTCGAGCGGATTCGGACGCTCGACTTCGAGCGGATCGTCCCGGGCCACGGCCCGGTCGTCCCGAAGTCCTACCTCGACGTCCAGCGCTCCCACCTCATGGAGTGGAAGACGGCCGTCGCGACGGCGATCGCCAACGGCTGGAGCCGCGACGAGACGATCGCCCGGGTCAACTTCAAGGACCGCTTCGGGCCGGTCGACGTCGGCCAGGGCTACATGCTCGACTACATCCAGTCCCGCAACGCCGCGGCGCTCTACGACAAGCTGACCGGGAGCGCGCCCCAGCTCACCGCCCCGGACGGGACGCCCGCCGGGACCGCGCCAACCCGCTGATCTCCCGCCGATCCCGCCGCCCGAGCCGGCCCCAGCGCCAGGAGGTCTGTCATGCCCGACGTTCCCGCCGTGTCCTCGACGACGATGAAGGCGCTCGTCGTGCTCGAGCCGAACCGGCTGGAGATCCGGGAGGTCCCGGTCCCGTCTCCCGGCCCCAACGAGGTCCTGGCCCGGGTCCGCGCCGTGTCGATCTGCGGCACCGACGCGCACCTCATCCGCGGCGACTACCCGGGCTTCTGGCCGCCGGCCTTCCCGTTCATCCCCGGTCACGAGTGGGCCGGCGAGATCGCGGCCCTTGGGCCTGGTGCCGACCTCTACGGCTGGAAGCTGGGCGACCGCGTCGCCGGGACCTCTCACGACGCCTGCGGCGTGTGTCGCGAATGCGTCGAGGGCCGCTACAACCTCTGCGAGAACTACGGGCGGCCGGGTCTCCACAAGCAGTACGGCCACAGCGTCCAGGGCGCCGACGCCGAGTACGTCGTGCAGGGCGTGAAGACGATCTTCGCGCTGCCTGACGCGCTGACCTTCGAGGACGGCGCCCTCGTCGACCCGGCGTCGATCGCGCTCCACGTCGCCAACCGCGGCAACGTCACGCCCGGCGACACGGTGGCAATCACCGGCGCCGGCGCGATCGGGCTCCTGGCCGGCGACGCGGCCCGCATCCGGGGCGCCGGGCGGGTCATCGTGGTTGGCCGCGGGCACCGCCTGGCGAAGGCCGCCGCGATGGGCTTCGAGACGGTGAACACGGCGGCCGGCGACCCGGTCGGTGCCGTCCGGGCGATGACCGGCGGCTTCGGCGTCGACGTCGTCCTCGAGTGCGCCGGCGTCCCGGCAACCGTGGAGTGGGCGCTCGAGATGCTCCGCCGGGGTGGACGCTGCGCCGCCGTCGGCATCCCGACCGTCGGCGTCGAGATCGCGATGCAGCGGCTCGTCCTCGACGAGCTCGAGCTGGTCGGCTCGCGGGCCTCGGCCGGCGAGATGCGGCGGGTGATCCCGCACGTCGAGCAGGGCCGGATGCGGGTCCGGGAGATGGTCACCCACCGCTTCCCGCTGGCCGACTACGAGCAGGCGCTCGCCACGTTCAACGACCGGGCCAGCGGGGCGATCAAGATCCTCGTCGCGCCCTGACGCCTGGACCCGGGGGCCGACGGTCAGAGGACGTCGGCGACCCCGAGCGCGTAGCCGCCGTCGACGTCGATGACGGCGCCGGTGACCCAGCGGCCGCCGGGGCCGGCCAGCCAGGCGACGGCCTCGGCGATGTCGATCCCCTGCCCCGCCGCCGAGAGCGCCTGCTTCCCGAACGGGGCGCCGGCCTCGAAGCGGGCGCGTTCCTCCTCCTCGGTCAGGCCGCGCAGCTCGGACGGGATGATCCCCGGGCGAAGGACGTTGACGCGGATCCCGTCGCGGCCGAGGTCGAGGGCGAGGGCCCGGCTCATCGCCTCCACGGCGCCCTTGCTCGCGACGTAGCCGAAGCGCCCGCGGGCGGGACGGGACGCGATCGTCGAGCCGAGGTTGACGACCATGCCCCGGCTCTTCCGGAGCTCGGGCAGGGCGGCGCGGGTGCAGCGGACGACGCTGACGACGTTCGCCCGGAACATCCCCTCGAAGTCGTCGTCCGAGAGCACCTCGAGCGGGCCCTGGACCTCGCTGCCCGCGTTGTTGACGAGGACGTCGATGCCCCCGAAGGCGGCCGCGGCGGCGGCGACCATGGCCCGGGCGTCGGCCTCGCGCGTCACGTCGGCTGCGTGGGCCACGACGCGGCCCGGCGCGCCGACCAGCTCCTCCACCAGCCGCGCGAGGCGGTCCTCGCGGCGGGCGACGGCAAGCACGCTCGCGCCGAGCCCGGCCAGGTGCCGCACCGTGTGCGCCCCCAGCCCGCTGGAGGCCCCGGTGACGACGATGCGACGACCCTCGAGCGACACGCCCTGGACTCCTCTCCCTGCGCCGCCGCCCGCCTCAGGCGCGGCCGGCGGCGACCTCGTCGGCGCGGTTCCGGCCGGCCAGGAGGATGAGGTCCTCGTGGAGCTCGAACCAGGCGCCGTGGTAGCTGTCGACGCGCGGCGAGGCGACGTAGCGGCCGTCGCCGCCGGCCGCCGCCGCGGCCGCCCGGGCGAGGCGCTCCCGGTACGCGGCGAGGCGCGGCAGGCCGGCCTCGAGCGGACGGATCCAGGCGTCGGCATCGACGTGGAGCGCCGCGAGGCGCGCCAGCACCTCGGCGTCGTAGGCGGGGTCCGCGTGGTCGTTGAACGTCTGCCGGCCGTCCACCTCGCGCATCTGCCAGGCCGTGACCGTCTCCTTCATCCGGTGGTCGAGGAGGAGAAACGCGTCGAGGGCCGCCTCCGCGTTCGGCACACCCCATGCGTCCCGGTCATCCGCGATGCGCTCCGCGGCGACCGCCTTGCCGTCGGCCGTGAGGCGGAAGCTCCCGACGGCCACCTCGGCGAGGCCGTCGGCGACGAGACGGTCGAGGAGCGCGGAGGCTTCGTCGGCGGTGACCAGCAGGGCCGTCGCGGCGGCCTCCGGCGTGGCGTAGCCCTTCACGAAGAGGGCGCGCAGCACGTCGTCGGCGGTGACCGCACCGGCGGGCCCCGGGGGCCGTTCGCCCGGCGTTCCGCCAGGCTCGCGTCCATCCATCGCACCCTCCTCCGGGGCCTCCGCCCCGATCCGGATCCCGAGCTCGCGGGCCCAGCCGAGCAGTGTCGCGGCCTCGGGCACGACCTCCGCGGCGCCGGCCATCGCGCCCGCGAAGACCTCGCCGGTCGTGCCGTCGACGGTGATCGTCTCGCCGGCCGCGAAGGACCGCCCGCCAACGACGATGCCGTCGTCGCCCACCTCGACGTCGGCCGCGCCGACGACCGCCGGGATCCCCCAGCCGCGGGCGACGACCGCCGCGTGGCTGGCGAGGCCGCCGGTGGAGGTCAGGATCCCCGCCGCCTGGGCCATGCCGTGCACGTCGTCGGGGGAGGTCTCGCGCCGGACGAGGATCACCGTCCGGCCGGCCTCGGCCGCGGCGACCGCGGCGTCCGGGCTGGTGACGATCTCGCCGCTGGCGACGCCCGGCGACGCGGGGAGGCCGCGGGCGAGCGCCGGGCCGACGTCGCCGCGCTCCGTCGTGCGCGTCGGCGGGTCGGCGAGGATCGCCGCCACCCGCTCGACGGCCTCGGCCCTCGTGAGCTCGAAGTCCGGGTCCTCGGCCATGTCGAGGGCGATCCGGAGGGCCGCCTGGGGGCTCCGCTTGCCGATCCGGCACTGGAGCATCCACAGCCTCCCGTGCTCGATCGTGAACTCGATGTCGCACAGGTCGCGGTTGTGCCGCTCAAGCCGGCTCGCGTACTCGCGGAGCTGTCCGGCGACCGCGGGGATCCGCTCGTCGAGGATCACGATCGGCTCGGTCCGGTGCGTCCCCGCGACGACGTCCTCGCCCTGGGCGTTGAACATCACGTCGCCGTAGAGAGTCGGCTCGCCGGTCGCGGGGTTGCGGGTGAACAGCACGCCGGTCCCGGAGTCGACGCTGCGGTTGCCGAAGACCATCGCCTGCACGGTGACCGCCGTG
The DNA here is from genome assembly GCA_963736545.1 of uncultured Chloroflexia bacterium. Taxonomy (GTDB): domain Bacteria; phylum Chloroflexota; class Limnocylindria; order Limnocylindrales; family CSP1-4; genus CTSoil-043. The sequence continues at coordinate 135,896 of CAVTPA010000001.1, read as the reverse complement.
CCGAGGTCGTCGGGGATCCCCTCGCGCCGCCGGTAGGCCCGCGCGCGGTCGCTGTTCCAGGAGCGGAAGACGGCCTCGACGGCGGCCCGCAGCTGCGCCCAGGGGTCCTCCGGGACGTCGTCCGTGCCCACGATGTCGCGGAACATCGCCTCGAACCGCTGGCGGCAGTTGTTGGCGAACTTCTCGCTCCCCGACACGGCCGCGAGGCCGGCCGTCGTCGCGTCGTTGAGGCCGAGGTTGAGGATCGTGTCCATCATCCCCGGCATCGACACGGGGGCCCCGGACCGGACGCTGACGAGCAGCGGGTCGGCGGGGTCGCCGAAGCGCCGTCCGGTGAGCTCCTCCATCCGCGCCATGTGCACGCGCAGCTCGCCCGCGAGATCCTCCGGCCAGCCGTGCTCGAGGTAGGCGATGCAGGCCGACGTCGTGATCGTGAACGCCGGGGGGACCGGCAGGCCGAGGTCGAGGGCCATGACGGAGAGGTTGGCGGCCTTGCCCCCGACGAGCCGCTTGACCTCCGGGAAGGGAAGGTCGTGGCGATGGTCGCAGTCGTAGACGTGGGTCACGGAACGGCTCCTTGGACCGTGGCCGGCCGGCCGCGCCCCGCCGGGAGGCGCCGCCGCGGGCTCAGGGCCGAACGATGATCTTGATGGCCCCGCTCTCGGGGTCGTTGAACGTGGCGAGGGCCTTGCCGAACTCGGCCAGGGGGAACTGGTGCGTCATGACCTCGCGGACGCGCATGCGGCCCTGCTCGACGAGCGGCATGACCCGCCGCATCTCGCCCGCGGACGCGCGGCACCCGACGAGCTCGAGCTCGTCGAGGACGAGCCGCTGCATCGCGATCTCCACGCCGACGGTCGGAATGCCCACGGCAGCGCAGCGACCGCCGCGGCGGAGCATGCCGAGCGCCTGGGCGACAGTGGCCGGCACGCCGGCGCACTCGAGGACGACGTCGACGCCCACGCCGTCGGTCAGGGCCCGGACCGCGGCCACCGTGTCGCCCGCCGTGGCGTCGACCGTCTCGAAGCCCATGGCCGCGGCCTTCGCCAGGCGTTTTGCGTTCTGCTCGATGACGATCACCCGGGACGCGCCGCGGATCCGCGCCGCGTCACCACCCAGGAGGCCGATCGCGCCGCCGCCGGTGATCGCCACCGTGTCGCCCGGGACGATGCTCCCGCGGTTCGCGACGTGGAGGGCAATCGAGGCCGGGTCGATGACCGCGCCCTCGTCGAACGAGAGGCCGGCGGGAAGCGGGAAGATCGTCTTGACGCCCTGGACGACGTACGTGGCGTCGGCGCCCTGGACGCTGTGGCCGTACTGCTTGTGGAGCCCCTCTCGACCGTAGTTCTCGCAGAGGTTGTAGCGGCCCTCGACGCACTTCTGGCAGACGCCGCACGCGTCGTGGGAGGTGCCGGCAACCCGGTCGCCGACCGTCCAGCCGTACTTCTCCGCGCCCGGCCCGAGCTCGACGATCTCGCCGGCCCACTCGTGGCCGGGGATGAACGGGAAGGCCGGCGGCCAGAACCCCGGGTAATCGCCGTGCACGATGTGCGCGTCCGTGCCGCAGATCGAGACGGCCCGCACGCGGGCGCGGACCTCGCCCGGCCCGGGGACGGGGACCGGGACCTCCCGGATCTCGAAGCGGTTCGGCTCGAGGACGACGAGCGCCTCCATCGTGGCGGTCACGGGCGGGCCTCCTTCAGACGACGGCCACGGGGTCGACCATCGACCCGGTGGCGCCGCGGATCTTCAGCGGCAGGGCGACGAACAGGAACTCGTAGACACGCTGGCGGGCAAGCTCCTCGAGGTCGAGGCTCTCCATGAGGTAGATGCCGTTCTGGATGAGGAGCAGCGTGTGGACCGGCTGGGGGTTGCCCTCGGGGCCGGGGTCGGGGGCGGGCTGCACCTCGTACGTCTCGGTGTCGGTCCCGGTCGCCACGACGCCCCGCTCGAGAAGCCAGCGGCCGGCCGAGATGTCGGGGCCGGGGGTCTTGTGCGCCGCCATCGCCTCGGCGTCGGGCCAGAGGCCCATGTAGCCGGTGCGGATCGCCACGACGTCTCCCTGCTCCACGGTCACGCCCTCGGCCGCGGCGATCGCCTGGAGCTCGGCGGCGTCGATCGGGGCGCCCTTCGGCAGGCACGGCACGCCGCGGTGGCCCGCAGCGTCGAGGAGGACACCCCGGGTGAAGAACGGCGGCATCGTCGAGGCGTCGAGGTGGACCGGCCCGAAGTCGGTGAGGTGCTCGTCGGCGCTGCCGCCCCCATACCAGTGCATGTCGTCGCCGACCGTCATGTGGGCGAGGGCGTCCATGTGGGCGCCCGAGTGCGACGTCGCCATGACGTACTCGGCCATGTAGCCGAGGCCGGCGTCGTTGACCGGGCCCCACGGCTTCGCCCCGGTGACGCGGATGCCGCGCGGCGTCCGGTAGTTGAGGACCTGGAACGGCGGGTGGCCGGGGAAGAGCGGCATCCCCGGGAACCGCGTCGCGGCCAGGGAGATCATCCGGCCCTCGCGGACGAGGCCGGCTGCCCGGATGACCTGATCGGGCGGCTGCCGCCCGATCGGCCCGATGTCGGGGTTCGCGCTCATCGTGCCGTCCTCCTGCTGCGCCCGCTCATGCCCGATCCCGGAGGGCCCGCCAGACGCGCTCGGGCGTCAGCGGGAGGTCGCGGATCGCGACGCCCGTCGCCTCGCGCACCGCCGCGCCGACCGCGGCCGACACGCAGAGCAGCGCGCCCTCGCTCATGCCCTTCGACCCGTAGGGCCCGGGGCCGTCCTCGTTCTCGACCAGGTCGCTGTGCATCTCGAGCGGCAGGTCCATGCTCGTGGGGATCCGGTAGTCGATCGCCCCGAGGTTCCTGACGCGGCCGCGGTCGTCGAAGATGTAGTGCTCCATCAGGGTGTGGCCGAGGCCCTGGATGGCGGCCCCCTCGTCCTGCATCCGGACCTGGAGCGGGTTGAGCGCCTTGCCGACGTCGGAGACGGTCACGTGGCGGGTGATCGTCAGGTCGCCGGTCGCCTCGTCGACCTCGGCCTCCACCGCCGTGCAGTTGAACTCGAAGAACGCGGCGCTCCCGCCGAGCGGGTGGTCGGGCTCGGCGTCCTTGCGCATCTCGCCGATCCCGATCAGCTCGCCGCCGAGGCGCCCGAGGCCGGGCCGCAGCACCTCGATGACCGGCAGCTCCCGGTCCGGGAGCCGGACGACGCCGCGGTCGACGACGATCGCCGCCTCGTCGACCCCGTGGAGCCGGGCGGCCATCGCCCGCAGCTTCGCCTGGATGTCGCGGCAGGCCGCGAGGACGGCGTTGCCCATGAGGACCGTCGACCGGCTGGCCGACGTCTGCTGGTCGTACGGCACGACGGCGGTGTCGCCCATGACGACGGTCACCGCGTCGATCGGGGCGCCGAGCTCCTGCCCGGCGATCTGGGCGAACACGGTGCGGGCGCCCTGGCCCATGTCCGACGTGCCGGCGTAGACGACGACGCTGCCGTCGGCGAGCAGTCGCACCGTGGAGTACGAGAGGCCGGTGGTCGGCCCCGACTTGATCCCGATCGCGATGCCGCGGCCGCGACGCGGCGGCAGCGGGGTCCCCCACCCGATCAGCTCCGCGGCCCGTCGCACGGTCTGCTCCCACTCGCCGTCGGACGGCGTGTCGAAGGGGATGAACGCCTCGCCCTTCCGGGCCAGGTTGCGCAGCCGAATCTCGAGGGGATCGATTCCCAGCCGGATGGCCGCCTCGGTGAGGTTCGACTCGACCGCCCAGTTCACCTGGGGATTGCCGAAGCCGCGGAACGCCGTCGACGGCACCGTGTGCGACAGGATGCTGCGGGCCCGGATGCGCGCGTCCGGCACCCGGTACGGGCCGCAGGCGGGGTAGCTCCCCTTGCCGACGACGCGGTCGGCGATGTCGGCGTAGGCCCCGATCAGGTAGTCCGCCTCGACGTCCTGGAAGACGAGCGTGCCGTCCGTTCGCACGCCGGTGCGGACCCGGACCTCGGCCGCGGTGCGCCGGACGGCCTGGAACGTCTCCTCGAGCGTCAGGACGAGGCGGACCGGCCGGCCGGCCCGGAGGGCCATGAGGGCGACGAGCGGCTCGTACTTCGTGTGCTGCTTGCCGCCGAACCCGCCGCCCGGATCCGGGGCGAAGACGCGGACCTTCGCCAGGGGCATCCCGACGAGGCTCGCGATCGTCTTCTGCAGCCAGTTGGGGTGCTGGATCGAGCTCCAGACGGCGATCCCGTCGCCGTCCGGCGCGGCGATGAAGGCGTGCGGCTCGATGGCGAAATGGGTCACCATCGGGAACGTGTAGCGGTTGTCGACGACGAGGTCAGCGCCGGCGGCCGCCGCGTCGACGTCGCCCCAGCCCACCGGGTGCTCGCGGAGGACGTTCGTGGCCGCCAGGGGGTCGCCGGGGCGGAGCGCGGGATCCTGGACGAGCGGGGCCGCGGGATCGAGGGCCGCGGCCACCGTGACGACCGCCGGCAGCTCCTCGTACTCGACCCGGACGAGGCGGGCGCCCTCCTCGGCCGCGTCCTTCGTGTCGGCCGCGACCGCGGCCACCGGGTCGCCGTGATACTTCGTCTCGCCCGTGGCGATCACCGGGCGGTCCTTGAACTGCGGGCCGAACCGCGGTACGGGCTGGGGCAGGTCGGCGGCCGTCATGACGAGGCGGACCCCGGGGACGGCGAGCGCCGCGCTCGCGTCGATCGCGACGATGCGGGCCCGCGCGACGGGCAGCGTGACGAGCTTGGCGTGGAGCTCGTCCGGCAGGTGGATGTCCGCGACGTACTGCTGGTGGCCGGTCACGCGCGCGTCGCCGCCGACGCGTCGGGGCGAGGTCCCGATCCGGGCACTGGTCATGCCTCGCCCTCCTCGGCGGCCGCCAGGACCGCCTCGGTGATCTGCTCGTAGCAGGCGCAGCGGCAGAGGTTGCCGGCCAGGCCCTCCTGGATCTCCGGCACCGTCGGGTGCGGGTTCCGCCGCAGGAGATCGTCGGCGGCCATCACCTGGCCGGGGATGCAGAAGCCGCACTGGACGCCACCCTTGTCGAGGAACGCCGCCTGGAGCCGGCTCAGCCCGCCGTCCGGGGCCAGTCCCTCGACGGTCGTGACCTCGCCGCCGTCGGCCTCGACCGCGAGCACGAGGCAGGAATCGACGATGCGGCCGTCGAGCCGCACCGTGCAGGCGCCGCACTCCCCCACCAGGCAGCACTCCTTCGTGCCGGTGAGGTCGAGGTCGTCGCGCAGGACCTCGAGGAGGGTGTGGGTGACGGCAACGTCGAGCGCCCGCCGGCGCCCATTGACGGTCAGCTCGATCGGGACCATCCGGGCTGCCTCGCTCATGCCGTCGCCTCCGCCAGCCGCGCGATCGCGGTCGCGACCGCCCGCGCGCCGAGGACCCGGAGCATCGCCAGGCGGTACTCCGGGCTCGCCCGCATCGAGCGGGGCGACGGGCTCGCCCCGGCGAACATGCCCTCGAGGACGGCCGACTTCGCCTCGTCGGGCGCGGCCGGGTCGGCGAGGACGCCGCTCTCGTCGAGGACGAGGACGGGTCGCGGGCCGACGCTGCCGTAGGCGATCCGGGTCACGCCGGTGTCGTCGACGGCGCAGCAGAGCGTCACGGACGCGAGGTCGTGCCCGCGCCGCCGGGTCCGCCGCACGTGGGTGGCACCCATCCGCCGGGCCGGGACCGCCAGCTCGATCGCCGCCACGAGCTCGCCGCGCGTCAACGTGGTCTGGCCGGACTTCACGAACAGCTCGTCGAGCGGCAGCCGCCGGGTCCCGCCGGGGCCCGCGACCACGAGGACCGCGCCGTACACGAGGAGCGGCGGGGCCGTGTCGGCGGCGGGCGACGCGTTGCAGACGTTGCCGGCGAGGGTCGCCCGGTTCCGGATCTGGACCGAGCCGACGACCTCGGCCGCCTCGACGAGCGCCGGGAAGTGGCGGCGCACCCGCTCGTCGCCGGCCACGTCCGTCATCACGCAACCGGCGCTGATCGTCAGCACGCCGTCGACGAGGTCGATCCGCGGGCGCAGCTCGGGGATGCGCTTGACGTCGACGACGAGCGACGGCCGGGCGGTCCCGTCCCGGAGGCGGATCACGAGGTCGGTGCCCCCGGCCAGGACGCGGGCGTCGGGGCCGTGCTCGTCGAGCAGGGCCACCGCCTCCGCGAGCGAAGCCGGGCGGGCGTAGGCGAACGGGTGCATCGTCCGGCGCCTCGGTTACAGGATCTTCTCGACCTCGTCCAGGAGCACCTGGGGGGTCGCCGCTCGGATGAAGAAGAAGGGGCGCTCGCAGAACCGCGCCACGAAGTCGGCTCGCCGTCGCCGCAGGTCGTCGTCGTCGACGAGGGGCATGACGTGGCCCGGAGCCAGCAGCTCGTTGGTGAGGAAGTAGTTCTGCAGCGAGTGGAGGAACTGGAACTGGCGCTCGAACGGGATCAGGGCGTTCGTGGCCGGGTCGAAGTTGCCGTCGATCGCGGGGACGATGACGAGATCGATGTTCGGCACGCCCTCGTACATGCCCCAGGTCGGCATCTCGCCCCAGAACTTCTCCACGCCGCGGTTCGGGGCGGCCTTGTCGGACCGCTCGGTGCCCTCGGTCCGCTTGCGGAGGAACGTGTCCACCGAGCCCATCGCGGCGCGGCCGTCCTCGTCGATGACCGTCGTCTCCGACGCGACCTGGAGGGCGCCGCGGACGCCGGCCTCGATAAGGCCCATCGACTTGCCGTGGTTCGACTCGCCGCCGAGGAAGAGGAGCGTCTTCCCGCGATAGTGGACCGCCGCACTGTGCGACGGGTGGAGGCCGACGGCCTCCATGCGGAGCGCGAGGACCGCCACGATGACCTTCTGGATGGGGCCTGCCGGCCAGGGGCCGGTGAACGTGACGACGCGACCGTCGTAGGCGACCGACTTCTCGCCGTCCTGATTCCAGACGATGTCCGGCGCCGCCAGCGTCACGTCGGGGGAGATGCGGACGTCCGCGAGCCGGTAGTTGAGGAAGGTGAGGTCGTCCAGGACGTGCTCGCGCGGCTCGCCACCGTACACGTCGACCCGCAGGCGCGCCGCGCCGGCCGACATCTCCTCCGTCAGTTGCAGCTGGTCGCTCATGTCATCCTTTCAGGTGGCGTGGGAGGTCAGGTGGGTCGCTCGGCCGCGGCCACCGCGGGAGCCGGCGCTCGCCGGCTGGCCCGCGCCGCCGAGCCCCGGCGCGCGGCCGGGGTCGGTCCGGGGGGCCGGCCGTCGGGGGTCGCTGCCTGCCGCTCGGCGGCCCCGGCGATCACCGCGGCGGCGTCGTCGAAGTGCCGGCGCAGGACGTCGGTCACGAGGTCCGGGTCGCGACGCCGGAGCGCCTCGATGACCGGCGCGTGGTGGTCGGCGATCGCCCGCCGGTCGGCGCCCGGCGCGACGATCGTGATGTACGTGCGGGAGTACGGCTCCAGCGTTCTCCAGACCCGCTGGAGGGTCGTGTTCGCCGAGAGCTCGACGAGGCGGCCGTGGAAGGCGGCGTCGGCGACGGCCTCGGCGTGGAAGTCGCCGGCGTCGGCGGCCTCGCGCATCTCGCGGAGCAGCCCGTCGAGCTCGTCGAGGTCCGCCTCGGCCAGGCGGGGGATGGCGAGGCGGGCGGCCAGCGACTCGAGCTGGGCCCGCACGACGAAGGCCTCGAGGAGCTCGTCCGCCGACAGGCGGCGGACGCGAGCTCCCCGGAAGGCGGTGGTCTCGACGACGCCGAGCGCCTCGAGGTCGCGCAGGGCCTCCCGAACGGGAGCCTGGCTCGTTCCGAGCTCCCGGGCAACCCGGGTCTCGACGATCCTGGCGCCCGGCGGGTAGCGGCCGTCGAGGATCTCCTGCAGGAGGCGGTCCTTGACCTGGTCGCTCAGGACGCTGCGCGAGATCGAGGCGTCGTGCGTCATCGTGGTCGGCTCGGTTCCTTCGGTGCGCGGCCGGTGCCGCCTAGGCCCTGGCGAGGATCTCGACCATGCCGGCGGTGCCGTCGACGCGGAGGCGGTCGCCCGTCTTGATGCTCGATCGTGCCGACGGACGTGCCGACGACGGCCGGGATGCCGTACTCGCGGGCGAGGACGGCCGGGTGCGAGACGGTGCCGCCGGCGTCGGTCACGACGGCGATGATCTTGCCGTAGAGGACCTGCCAGGCCGGGTTGGTCATCTGGCAGACGAGGATCTCGCCGACCTGGAGGCTGTCGAACTCGGCCTCGGACGCAGACGACGCGGGCGATGCCCTCGACGACGCCCGGCGAGCCGGCGATGCCCGTGACCTTGCCCGGCTCGTTCCTCGACCTGGAGCGGTAGAACTTGTCCGGGAAGCCCCACAGGTTGAGGTACGGGAACGCCAGCTGGGTCGCGGTCGACGGTGCCGACCCAGTCCTTCGGCGGGTACTGCTCCGCCTCGGCGCGCTTCGCGCGGGCGGCCGCGACGATCGCCCGGCCGTCGATGCCGGTCGGGTTGCCGATGAACTCGCGGAGCGCGTTGTAGCGGAACATGACCACGTCGTCCGGGGCGTCGAGGACGCCCAACTCGACGAGCTTCTCGCCGATGGCGATGAGCACGAGGCGGACGTGGGCGTTGGCGCCCTGGTCGATGTAGAAGTGGTGGTCCGGGGTGAGCGGCGCCATCTTGAGGTTGATCTCGTTGGCGGCGCGCATCTCCTCGAGCGCCTCGCCCTCGAGCCCCTCGAGGATCTCCTTGGCGGCGGCGTCGATGTCCGCCTTGAGCGCCGCGATCTTCGTCGGGTAGTCGTAGTCGGACGAGAACTGGTCGCGGACGAGCTGGACGACGGGGTTCATGTCCTCCCGGAAGGACGGGAAGATGAACTCGTGGCTCCAGACCGCGTGCCAGCCGAACTCCATCTGGTACGGGCACGACCCGCTCGTCGATGAAGCGCCGGCCGCGCTCGCTGGCCTCGCAGCGCCGGGACGATCTCGGCGGCGGTCGGGGCGGCGAAGATCGAGGCCAGCGCCGGCGTCGGCCTTGACCTCCTCCTTCATCTCCCACAGCGCACGGATCTTGTCCCAGTTGCGGTCGTTCGCCGAGTTCTGGAGCCGGCCCAGGAGGACCTCGTCGACCTTGCCGTGGGTCTTCTCCATGACCGCCCGGAGGTTGAGCGTCGCGCTGAGCTGCGCGAAGTTCAGCATCCAGTGGATCTTCCAGTGGCGGTCGTGCATGTCGATGGCGTCCTCGAGGAGGACGGCCACCTCGGCCAGGCTCAGCTGGTCCTTCTGCTCGAGCATGCCCTCGATGTAGTCGAAGTTGCGCTGCATCTCGGGCACGAAGCGCTCGCGCCACCAGGTCGACGAAGTTGTGGCCGTAGACCGGCAGGACGGCCCCGAGGTACGCCCCGATCTTGCCGGCGTACTCGTCGTCCTCGGGCACGATCGGGTTCGTGCGGAAGTTGTATTCCTGCGTGTCGACGACGAGGCCGGCCTCGGCGGGGATCGCCGTCGTGTACAGCCAGCCGTTGACGTTCTTGTAGATCCAGTCGGTCGCGAACGGCGTGCCGAACCGGCGGAACATGTGGTCGCAGGAGAGCCACCAGCCGCCGATGTCCTCGTACATCGGGCTGAGCGGCTTCGGGCAGTGCAGGTCGTCGTAGACCCAGAAGAGCAGCTTCTCGGTCTCGGACGTCCACTCGATCGGGAACGCCTCGTCCCCGAGGAACTGGCCGAGGACTTCTTCCTTGAGGGGCACTGGGGGAACCTCCACTAACAGCTGGGCGTGCCGTCGTCCGCCGGGCGCGAGTGTCAGCCGACGGGCGTCACCTGGCGGGGCATGCGCTCGATGCGCCAGCAGCTCTCCGTGATCGCCACCTCCGTCCGACGTCGATGCCGCGAGCCGGTTCCGTCGATCGCCCACCCCGGGTCCGGCCTCGCGACCGCCGCCGGTGATCGGGACTGATCGTCGATAATCGATTGTTCAGGATAGCACCGCCCTGCTGGGCGTCAACCCGCCGGGGCGGCGGCTGCCGCCGGCTCGATGGGACTTGCATTCGAAACATCGATGATCGATTATACGCATGGAGAAGCCGACACGGGAGGCCCAATGATCACGACCATGGTGGACAGCCCGCTGCTGCGCATGACGCAGGAGACGCCCACCCAGTACTGGAACGACTCGTGCGCCGTCGACGAGCTCGCCTACGCCGTCGAGCGCGGGGCGACCGGCGCCACCTCGAACCCGAGCATCGTGCTCGAGGTGATGAAGAAGGAACGCGACCACTGGGTCCCGCGCGTCCACGAGCTGGCAGCCGCGAACCCGACGTGGTCCGAGGTCGAGCTCACCTGGGCGATCGTCGAGGAGATGGCCGTCCGCGGCGCGGCGGTCCTCGCCCCGGTCTTCGAGCGGACGGGCGGACGGGCCGGCCGGCTGTCGCTCCAGACGAACCCGGCCAACCATCGCGACCCGGCCCGGATGGTCGAGCAGAGCCTCCGCTTCCACGGCCTGGCTCCGAACATGCAGGTGAAGTTCCCGGCGACCGCGGCCGGGATCGTCGCCATGGAGGAGGCGACGGCCCACGGCGTCAGCATCAACGCCACCGTCAGCTTCACGGTCCCCCAGGCGCTCGCTGCCGCCGAGGCGGTCGAGCGCGGGCTCGCCCGGCGCGAGGCTGCCGGCGAGGACACCTCGGCGATGTCGCCGATCGTCACGATCATGATCGGGCGGCTCGACGACTGGATGAAGGTCCTCGTGGAGCGCGACGACCTCGCCGTCCACCCCGACGCTCCCAACTGGGCCGGTGTTGCCGCCTTCAAGCGGGCCTACGCGATCTTCCGCGAGCGCGGCTACCGGTCGCGGATGCTCGCCGCGGCGTACCGCCACCGCCTCCACTGGACCGAGATCGTCGGCGGCGACGTCAGCATGACGATCCCCTACCCCTGGCAGGTGCGATTCAACAAGAGCGGGATCGGCCCGGAGCCGCGGATGGACGTCCCCGTCGACGAAGCGCACGTGGCCGAGCTCGCCGACCGGATCCCCGACTTCCGCCGGGCGTACGAGCCCGACGGGTTGGCCCCGGCCGAGTTCGAGGCCTTCGGGGCGAGCGCCCGCACGCTCCGAACGTTCATCACCTCGTACCATGATCTCCAGGCCGCGATCCGCGACCTGGTCCTGCCGAACCCGGACGTCCGGCGGGCGTGATCACCGGCCACCAGCAGCTCGAAGGAGAACGCCAGCCATGACCACGGAAGTCGCGCCCGCCGCGGCGCCGCCCATCCTCTCCCACTGGATCGACGGTCGGCCGGTCGAGGTCCTGCCCGAGCAGACGGGTCCCGTGACCAACCCGGCTACCGGTCAGGTCATCGCCCGTGTGCCGCGGGGCGGGGCCGCCGAGGTCGACGTCGCCGTCGCGGCCGCCAAGGCCGCCTTCCCGGCCTGGGCGAGCCTGCCGCTCATCGCCCGAAGCGAGGTCTTCTTCGCCTGGCGCGAGCAGCTCTTCCGGCACCGCGAGGAGCTGGCCCGGCTCATCACCCGCGACCACGGCAAGACGTACCCCGACGCCTTCGCCGAGGTCATGCGGGGCCTCGAGACCGTCGAGTTCGCGGCGGGCCTGCCCGTCCACCTCGCGGGCATGATGACCCCCAATGTCGCCACGAACGTCGACGCCTTCACCCTCCGCCAGCCGCTCGGCGTGACGGCCGCGATCACCCCCTTCAACTTCCCGGTCATGGTCCCGATGTGGATCGTCCCGATCGCCCTCGCCTGCGGCAACACGGTCCTCCTCAAGCCCTCCTCCCACACGCCCGGAGCCACTCAGCTCCAGGCCGAGCTGTGGACCGAGGCCGGCGGGCCGGACGGCACGTTCAACGTCGTGTACGGCGGCCGGGAGGCCGTGACCGCAATCGTCGAGCACCCCGACATCAAGGCCATCCAGTTCGTCGGCAGCACCGCGGTCGGCCGCTACGTCTTCGAGGAGGGCACGAGGCGCGGCAAGCGGGTCGGCTCCTACACGAGTGCGAAGAACGCCATGGTCGTCCTCCCGGACGCCGACCTGGAGCAGACCGCCGACGCGGCCGTCGCGTCGGGCTACGGGAGCGCCGGCGAGCGCTGCATGGCCCAGACGCTCCTCATCGCCGTCGGCGACATGGGCGAGAAGCTCCGCCCGCTCATCGAGGACCGGATCGCGAAGCTCAAGATCGGCGACGGCATGGAGCCCGGCGTCGACATGGGCCCGATCTACACCCGGGAGCACCGCGAGAGCGTCGTCCGCTGGATCGAGATCGGGGAGGCCGAGGGGGCCGAGCTCGTCGTCGACGGGCGGACGTTCGAGGGCCCCAACCCCGACGGCTTCTTCCTCGGCGTCACCCTGTTCGACAACGTGACCCCGGACATGAAGATCTACCAGGAGGAGATCTTCGGCCCGGTCTTCGGCATCGTCCACGCCAAGACGTACGAGGAGGCGGTCGGCCTCATCAACGCCCACAAGTACGCCAACGGCACGGCCATCTTCACGACCGACGGCGGCGCCGCCCGGCGCTTCAAGCTCGAGGTCGACGTCCCGATGATCGGGGTCAACGTGCCGATCCCGGTCCCCGCCGGGTATCTCTCCTTCGGCGGGGCGAGGGAGTCGGCGATCGGCGACCTCGCCATGCGCGGCGAGGACGGCATCCGCTTCTTCACCCAGCAGAAGATGGTCACCGAGCGCTGGCCGGAGCCCGGCCGCCGCGGGACCCTCTCGCTCGTCTTCCCCGGCAACAGCTAGACACCCCAGCCCCGGGGACCGCCGCGGCGCCGCCGCCGCGGCGGTCCCCCACTCTCCGCCGCGAGCCCGGCCGCGGACCAGCGAGGTGGTCGATGATCAAGCGTGTTGAGCGCTCGGAGGCGGAGATCGTCCAGCTCCCGGGCCGCGTCTGGCACTCCTACTTCGGGCCCCACAACAGCGGCGCCCGGAACGTCTCCATGGGCGTCTCCGTCTTCCCGCCGGGGTCCAGGCCGGCCGGCCACGTCCACCCGGCCGAGGAGGAGACGATCTACTGCGCCGCGGGGCGCGGCCGGATCGTGACGCCCGACGGGATCGCCGAGGTCGAGCCCGGGGTCGTCGTCCACGTCTCCCCCGGCACCCACCATGCGACGGAGGCCGACGGTCCCGAGCCGCTGGAGCTCGTCTGCCTCTTCTCGCCGCCGGTCGTCTCCGGCTCGTACGAGAAGGGCGGCACGTCGTGAGCGAGGCCCCCGCGCCCGTCGCGGACGCCGCGGAGCTCGATCGCCTCCGCGAGGTCGCCCGGCGGATCCGGGTGGAGGTCGTCCGCAACGTCTACATCGCGAAGGCCGGCCACCTCGGCGGACCGCTGTCGGCGGCGGACATGCTCGCGGCCCTGTACTTCCACGTCCTCCGCATCCGGCCGGACGAGCCCGGCTGGCCGGACCGCGATCGGTTCGTGCTGTCGAAGGGCCACTCGTCGATCGGGCTCTACGCCGCGATGGCGCTCCGCGGCTACTTCCCGGTCGAGGAGCTCGCGACGTTCGACGCCGCGCACTCGCGCCTCCAGGGCCACCCCGACATGACCCGCCTGCCGGGACTCGACATGTCGACCGGTTCGCTCGGCATGGGCATCTCCGCGGCGATGGGCATGGCGCTCGGCGCCCGCATCACGGGCCGCGACGTGCGCGCCTGGGTGATGCTCGGCGACGGCGAGTGCCAGGAGGGCGAGGTCTGGGAGGCCGCGATGGCCGCCGCCCGCCACCGGCTCGCCAACCTGGTCGCGATCGTCGACCACAACAAGCTCCAGCAGTACGGCTGGCCCGGCGACGGTCCCGACGGGCGGCTCCCGCCCGAGGAGCCCGGCGAGCTCGTGGCCAAGTGGGCCGCCTTCGGTTGGCGTGTCCTCGAGATGGACGGCCACGACATGGCCGACATCCTGCGCGTGTTCGCCCTCGCGGCCGACGGTTCCGACGGCCGCCCCACCGCCGTCATCGCCCACACGGTCAAGGGCAAGGGCGTTTCCTACATGGAGGGGCACTACTTCTGGCACACCCGGGCGATCAAGCCCGAGGAGCTCGCCCAGGCCATGGCCGAGCTCGGCGAGCCGATCCCGGCCGGCACGGGAGAGTCGCGATGACGCTGCCGATGGGACAGGCTCAGCGGGTGGTCTTCGGCGAGACCGTCGCGTCGATCGCCGCCGACGACCCCCGGGTCGTCATGGTCGACGGCGACGTCGGCAGCTCGACCCGGGCCGACATCTTCGAGAAGGCCCACCCCGACCGGTACTTCCAGATGGGGATCGCCGAGCAGAACATGCTCGGGGTCGCGGCGGGGATGGCCACGATGGGCCTCGTGCCCTTCATCAGCACGTTCGTCTCGTTCGCGGTCGTCCGGCCGCTCGACCAGATCCGGGTGCTCATCGCGCAGACCGGCGCGAACGTGAAGATCACGCCGAGCTACGCCGGGCTCTTCACGGGCCAGACCGGGATGAGCCACATCATCGTCGACGACCTCACGATCATGCGAGCCATGCCGGGCATGGTGAGCGTGGCTCCGGCCGACGACGTCGAGGCGGCCCAGGCGCTGCGCTGGGCGGCCGCCTACGAGGGGCCGTGCTACGTCCGACTCTGTCGCGACCCGACCGAGCGGCTCTTCGATGAGCAGCACGCGTTCCGGTTCGGGAAGGCCGAGGTCGTGCGCGACGGCGGCGACGTGACCCTCGTCAGCACGGGGACCCAGACGCCGAGGACGGTCGAGGCGGCCGAGCTCCTGGCGGCCGACGGGATCGACGCGCACGTCCTCCACGTGGCCACGCTGAAGCCGCTCGACGTCGAGGCGATCGTGGCCGCGGCCGAGCGGACGGGCCGCGTCATCACCGTGGAGGAGCACACCGTGCTCGGCGGCCTCGGCGGCGCGGTCGCGGAGGCGCTCTCCGAGCATCGCCCCACCCGGGTCAACCGGATCGGGCTCTACGACCTCTACCCGCAATCGGGGCCGAACGACGCCCTGCTCGACATCTACGGCCTCTCGGCGGCGCGCGTCGCGGAGCAGGTTCGGGCGATCCTCCGCTCCGTCGCCTGACCGCCCGCGCGGGCCCCCGGGCACGCGCGGGCGGCCGGACCGGCGAGCGGGTACCCTCGAGCCGATGCAGCACCCGATCCCGCGCCTGCCGGACGACTGGACGGTCTGGGCGTTCAGCGATCCGCACGGGATGACCGCCGGCCTCGCCGCCGCGCTCCTCGGGGCCGACCTCGTCGACGCCGGCCTCCGCTGGGTGGCGCCGGCGGGCACGGCGCTCGTCGGCTGCGGCGATTACGTCGACCGCGGCCCGGACGCGCCCGGGACGGTCGCCCTGCTCCGTCGGCTCGCCGGCGAGGCGCGCGCGGCCGGGAGCCGCCTCGTCCTCGCCCGGGGGAATCACGAGCACATGCTCCTGCGGCTGCTCGACGGCTCCGGCAGCGCCGACGAGATCGCGGAGTGGCTGGCGAGCTGGCTTGCCTACGGCGGCCAGGCGACGCTCGACGCGTACGGCTGCGATCCCGTCGACCCCGCCGATCCCGCTCCGACCTTCCGCTCGCTCGAGGCGGCCGCGCCCGGCATCGGCGACTGGCTTCGCGAGCTCCCCCATGCCGTGCGCTGGCGCGACGTGCTCCTCGTCCACGGCGGCCTTCCCCCCTGGACGGACCCGAGCGACCTCGGTCGGACGACCGACCGCCACCTCTGGATCCGTGGCGAGTTCTTCGAGACGCCCTGGTCGTCGGGGGCCTTCGTCGGCTACGAGCAGGCCGGGATTCACCGCGTCGTGTTCGGCCACACGCCCCAGCTCGACGGCGCCCGCGCATACCACGACGGCCGCTCGCTCGCGATCGACACGAACGCCTGCGGCAACTCCCGCCTGCCGGCCCGAACGCCGCGGCTGGTGACGCTCGTGCGGCTCACGGCCGCCGGCCCCCTTGCGGACGCGCCGCGCGTCGTCGTGCCGACCGGCGTCGGGGCCGGCTGAGCCGCCGCGCCGGCCGAGCGGTCGGCGTCGTCGTCAGCCCTCGCCGCGCGCCTCGATCGCACCCACGGCCCGCTCCCACTCGGCGGGGTCCGCGAGCGCCGCCAGCCGGGCCACGACGAACTCGATCTGGCGCAGGCAGACGTCGCGCCACGCGCCGCCGGCGAGGAACGCCTCGTGGCCGCCCGGCTCCCGCAGGTCGAGGCCGATCAGCTCACGGCAGTCGGTCGCTCCGTGCTCGGCCCGGAACTCCTCGAGGAGCGTCGCGATCGTCTCGCGGGCCACGAGCTTCGCGCGAGCGTGGTCGTCGATCCGGCGCTCGGCCAGCATCCCCACCGCGAGCGCGGCGCCCGTCAGCGCTCCGCACGGGCCCCCGCTCCAGGCGATGCCGCCGTTGAGGGCGACCGCCGGCGAGGAGTCCATCGGGTCGTCGAGGTCGTACGCCCCCTTGAGCACGATGAGCGCCGTCTCCGCGCAGCCGAACAGATGCCGCTCGTCGAGGTAGTAGCGGCGGGCCAGGCGGACGGGATCCCGCTCCGCGGCGATCGCCGCGTCGTCGGGCCGGACCTCGTCCACGCCCGCCCTACGCGGACCCGGTGGTGGAGCCCGGCCAGCCGTCGGCGAGGTGCGCGCTCGCGTCGTCGAAGTGATCGCGGAGGGCGGCGACGACGCGCTCGGGATCGCCCGCCCGGAGCGCGTCGAGGATCGCGGTGTGGAGGTCCGCCGTCCAGTGGGCGTCGGCGCCCGGCGCAACGAGCGTGATGTACGTCCGGGAGAACGGCTCGAGCGAGCGCCAGACGCGCTCGAGGGTGGCGTTGCCGGCGAGGTGGAGAAGTCGGGCGTGAAAGGCCGCGTCGGCGACGGCGACCTCGTGCCGGTCGCCCGCAGCGGCCGCTCGCTGCATCGCCTCGCCGAGTGCCACGAGCTCGGCAAGGTCGGCGGGGATCATCCGCGGGACGCCGAGGCGGGCGCCGAGGGCCTCGAGCTCGAAGCGGACGGCGTACGCCTCGAGCAGCTCGCTGATCGAGGGGCGCCGGATCCGGGCGCCGCGGAACGGGAGGATCTCGACGAGGCCGAGCGCCTCGAGGCCCCGGAGGGCTTCGCGGACCGGGGCCTGGCTGACCCCGAGCTCCCGGGCCAGGCTCGTCTCGACGATCCGGGCCTCCGGCGGGTACCGGCCCGAGACGATGTCCTGGAGCAGGCGGTCCTTCACCTGGTCGGCAAGGACGCTGCGCGAGATCGCTTCGCGATGCGCTGTCATGGCGCCTCCTCCGGGCCCGCCGGGGGCGGGCCGCGGAGCTCGGGAGGGTGCTGGTTGACGATCGCCGGCGGCACGCCCGGCCGCCTCGCGGGCGGGCGGCCTGGCGCGTCGCGTCGTGCGAAGGGGTCCTCCGCCGGCTGGCGGGAGGACCCCTTCGACGGTCTAGACCCGGGTCTCGACCGCTACCACGTGCACTCGTTGGGCGGGTTCTCGGGATCGCACTCCGCCTCGGTCTGGATCTGCTCGAGAATCTCGAGCCCCTTCTCGGCGTCGAGGAGCACGGCGTCCCCTGTCGTCCCGTCCGCGTTGAACGGGATGTAGGCCGGGGTGACGGCGTTGACGCCGCCGTCGGAGTAGAGACCGGGGCCGGTGACACCCTCGTAGTCGATGTCCTTGCCGTCCCGGATCATGGCCAGGCAGTCGGCGTACGTGTAGCACACCTCGCCGCCGTCGCCGACCTCGGACATGGCCGGCGCCCATTCGCTCGCCTTGTACGAGCCCGCGGCCTCGACGGCCAGGGCCGTCTGGACCATCAGGTCATACGTGGAGAAGGCGTACTGGCCGGTCGCGTCATAGGGCGGGCACTCGGCCACGCCCTCGGTGCAGTCCGTCTGGCCGTCCCACAGCGGCTGGAAGAAGTCCCAGGCCGGGGTCGACTTGTTCGGGGCGAAGGACGGGAAGCCGATGGACTTCTGCGAGGCGATCGGCTCGGTGCCGAGGGTTCCCATGAACTCCGCCTCGGCCCACCCCGTCTCGCCGATCCAGGTGAGGGACAGGCCGGCCTCGGCCGCCCCCTTGATCAGCGCCGCGGACTCGGTCGAGCCCGCCTGGACGATGACGGCGTCGGGATTGAGGTCGGCGATCTTCTGGGCCTCAGCCCGATAGGACGGCTGGTTGACCTGGACGTCGAGGCGGGCCAGGACGTCGAGGCCCAGGATCTCGGCGGCCTGCTCGGCCGCGTCGGCCGCGAGCTGGAAGCCTTCGACCTGGGTGGCGAAGATCACGATCTTGTTGAGGCCTTCCTGCTCGGCGTACAGCGCCCCGTACGTCCCGAGGGCCTGGTCGAGGCCCTGGGCCCGGAAGATCGGCTCGGCAGCCTTGCCGCCGAGGTTGCCCGGGATGGCGCCGCCGTGGACCGACGGCCCGAGCGGGGAGTCGTTCTCCTGCCACCAGTCCATCATGTACTCGCGGTACGTGCGGTACTGGTGGGCGATGCTCACCAGGATCTCGGCCTTGTGCTGCTCGAGGCAGATCTTGGCCGCCTGGCCTTCCTTGTCGTCGCCGATATCCTCGGAGACCAGCTCCCAGGTGCGGCCGAGCGGCGGGTCGAGGTTGATGACCTCCTCGATCGGGAAGCGCACGTCGTTGGTGAGCGACGGCCCGTATGCCGCGAACGAGCCGGTGTAGTAGGCGAGCTCGCAGACCACGACCTTCTCGCCCGTCGGGGGTGCCGTGGTGGCGCCGGGCGCGGTGGTGGTGCCGGGCGCCGAGGTGGCTCCGCCGCTGCACGCCGTAGCGAGCAGGGCGACCGCCGCGATCATGGCCGAGATGCGGCCTTGCTTCATGCTACCGACCCTCACTTCGTTCCTCCTCCTGTGTGCTGCCCCGAACATGGGTGGTCAGATCCGGTATCCCTCCTTGAGCTGCTGGGTCGTCAGCTGGGCGGCGTCGACGACGGCGAACGCCTCGCCGAGGCTCAGCACCATCACCCGGTCGGCGACCTGGAGCGCCTTCGTGGCGTTCTGCTCGGCGAGGACGATGGCGACGCCGCGGGTCTCGTGAATCTCCCTGATCTTTTCGAAGAACATGTCGACGTAGAGCGGCGAGAGGCCGGCCGTGGGCTCGTCGAGGAGCAGCACCTTGGGGTCCTGCATGAGGGCCCGCCCGCAGGCCACCATGCGCGACTCGCCGCCGCTGAGGGTCCCCGCCTTCTGCGCCTGCAGCGCCCGCAGGTCCGGGAACAGGTCGAGCACCTCGGCCATCCGCTCGTCGCGCGAGCGCTTGCCGATCATCCCGCCGATGGTGAGGTTCTCGAGGACCGTGAGGTCGGGGAACACGCCGCTCTCCTGGGGCACGTAGCCGACCCCGCGGGCGGCGGTCTCGTACGGCGGCAGCGCGGACACGTCGTCGCCCAGGAACCGGATCGTCCCCGCCATGAGGGGGATGAGGCGCGCCAGCGTGGCGAGGAGCGTCGTCTTCCCGGCGCCGTTCGCTCCCAGCACGGCGAACACCTCGCTGCCCACGGCGAAGTCGAGCCCCTTGAGGACGGTCACCCCGTGGTACCCGCTGCGAAGGCCTTCGACCTGGAGCACGACGGAGCCGGCCATCTCAGACATGACCTTCTCCGAGGTACTTCTCGACGACGGTCCTGTGCGCGCGGATCGACTGCGGGTCGCCGTCGAGGATGACCTTCCCCTCGGCCATGAAATGGACGGTCTCGCAGAGGTTCCAGATGACGTTGAGGTCGTGCTCGACGATCACGACCGAGGTGCCGGCAGCGGCCAGGTCCCGGATCACCGCCATCACCTTCTCGGTGATGTCGTCGGGCAGGCCGGCCGTCGGCTCGTCCAGCAGGAGGAACGTCGGCTTGAGGAGGAGGCAGCGGACGATGTCGAGGAGCTTCTTCTCGCCGGCCGACAGGGCGAAGGCCGTCGGGTCGGCGAACCCGAAGTAGTCCAGGTAGTGCCGGATCTCGTCCTCGTGCCGCCCGAAGACCGCCCGCTCGCTGAAGATCCGGAGGGGCTGCTCGTACGTCCGCTCGGCCACGGCGAGCAGGAGCGAGTCCCAGATCGTCAGCTTGTCGAAGTCCATGATCACCTGGTTGCTCTTGACCACCCCGTGGCGCGCCATCCGGTGCGGCGGGAGGCTGGAGAGCACCACCTCGCCTCCGGCGCCGGGGAGGAGCGTGATCGTGCCGTGGTCGAGCGCGGTCGAGTGCATGACCATCCGCATCAGCGTCGTCTTCCCGGCGCCGTTGGGTCCGATGAGCCCCTCGATCGGCCGGTCGCCGAGGACGAGGTCGTCGACGTTCACGACGACGCGCCCCGAGAAGCTCTTGACCGCTCCCTGGACGCGAATCCGGGGCCGGGCGACGGCCGCGGCGTCAACGACGTCAGCGACCATGGATCTTCCTCATCAGCTTGTCGCGCCGCATGTCGCCGAGCACACCCAGGGGCCGGAACAGCAGGACCAGGATCAGGACCGCGCCGAACGCGGCCTCGCGCAGGACCGGGATCGCCTGCGTGTACCACTCCTTCGGCAGCGGCAGATACGACTGGACGACGATGTCGAAGAGCCCGATCGTCAGGATGGCGCCGACGACGGCTCCCCAGACGCGTGCCGTGCCGCCCAGGATCAGCGCCACCATGGCGGCGAGGGTGACGGCCGTCCCGAGGTTGCCGATGTCGAGGAAGCGCACCATGACGCCCTGCATCGCGCCGAGCAGACCCATCGCGCCCGACGTGACGGCGAACAGCCAGAGCTTCGTTCGGTAGGTGGACTTCCCGAGGCTGCGGGCCAGCGGTTCGTTGCCGCCCACGGCGATGAGGAGGCGCCCGTAGGGCGAGCGGTGGACCCGCCAGACGTAGAGGAGGATCGCGGCGACGACGACGGCGGTGATCAGCAGCCACAGGAACTCGTTGTCCTTCACCCGGCCGATGTCGTACGGAAACCGGAGCCCACCCATGCCGCGCGCGCCGCCCGTCCAGTCGTCCTCGGTGGTTGCCAGGATCTGCACGGCGGTGGCAAACCCGAGCGTGGTCACCAGCACGCCGTCCGTGTTCATGTCGGAGATCAGCCATCCGACCAGGAGCCCGGCCAGCCCAGCGGCCAGCGTGGCGATCCCCGCACAGGCGAGGAACTGCCAGGGGTCCCCGAAGGGCCAGTCGACCTGGACGTAGAGGATGCCGAAGACGTACATCCCGAGGCCCCAGAACCCGACGACGCCGAAGTTGGCGATCCGGACGAGCCCCAGCTGGAGGTGCAGCAGCAGCCCGAGGCCGGCCACCATCACGACCTCGAAGAGCCCCGTGATCAGGAAGCCGTCGAGCCAGTCGAGGTTCATGCCACTACACCTTCGCCGTCTCGGTGAGCCGGGTGCCGCGCGCCTTGAGGACGATGACGAAGGCGATGATCAGCAGCAGCTGCGCGTACAGGACCTGGTCGAACTGCAGCGCCATCGCGGCCAGCGCAACGCTCGTGCCGACGCCGACCACGATCACGCCGCCCAGCCCCCAGCTCCCACCGACGAGGGCCACCATCAGGATGAGCAGGAACTGGCGCCAGCCGAGCAGCGGCGAGACGGACGACCCGACGCCGTAGAACGCGCCGGCCAGCCCGCCGGCGACGCCGGCGATGAACCAGATCATCGTGGTGACGACGAGCGGCCGGATCCCGCTCACCTTCGCCAGGTTCTCGTCGCTGGCGAGGGCCCGGATCTTGAGGCCGTAGGAGGTCCGCTGGATGAAGAGGTAGAGCAGCAGGGAGAGCACCGCGACGCCGATGACGGCGAGCAGGCGGAACGACGTCACGCCGACGCCGGCGATCATGATCGTGTCGGGCGGCGGGACGTTGTAGAACCGTTCGGGATAGCCGAAGACGAACTGGAGGCCGTGCCGCAGCAGGATCGACAGGCCGAACGAGATGATGATCAGCTCGAGCGTGCCGACGTTCCGCCGCCTGGCCGGCCGGAAGATGAGCAGGTACGTGGCGACGCTGAGGACGCCCGCCAGCAGTCCGGTGGGGATGAGGACGGCGTAGAAGTCGAGGCCGTACGTCGTGTTGATCCACATCCCGAAGTAGGCCCCGAGCGTGATCGTCTCCGAGTACGCGACGTTGATGAGCCCGGTGAGCTTGTACAGCAGGGCGAAGCCGATCGCGGCCAGGACCAGCGGCGCGTTCTCGGTGAGGCCGATGACGATGGACTGGGTGATGACGTCCATCAGCCGCCGCTTCCGGTCGGGAACGCGACGTCCGCGCGCTGGGCGACGGTGTGACAGCGCCGCGCCACCACGACGATCCTCGTCATCGGCTCGCGCGCCCCAGGCCGGTCATCGTGGTGCGGCCGGACATCGAGTCGGACACTCCTCCATTGTCGCCAGGCGCTCGGGGTTCGGTCCTCGATAATCGATTACCGAAGAGTACGAGCCGCGAATCGCGATGTCAACACGCGATCGCCGACATCGCCTCCCTGAACGACCCCTGGTCGCCACCCGCTCGCAACACCCGGCGTGCGCACCCGTCCTTGCACGATCGCGCTCGCCAGTGATAGAATAACGCCATGTCGTGGAAGATCGTGCACGATTCCGCCGAGACGCTGCCCGGGCAGGACCTGGCTGCGGCGCGCCGACAGCGACTCGGCGCCCTCGTGGACGCGCGGCGAGCGGTCCGGCTCGAGGAGCTGAGCGCGGCCCTCGGCGTCTCCCAGGCCACCGTCCGGCGCGACCTCAACGCCCTCGCCGACGCCGGCCGTCTCCGCCGGGTCCACGGCGGCGCCGTCGCCCTCGACCAGCGTCTCGACGAGCCGCACTTCGACGTCAAGGCCGTCGTGGCGGCCGACGAGAAGGCGCGCATCGCGGCGCGGGCGGTCGAGCTGCTCGGGCCGGAGGACACCGTCTACCTCGACAGCGGCAGCACGGTCCTCGCGGCGGCGCGCCTCCTCCACGGCTGGGGCCGCCTGACCGTCGTGACGAACAGCCTGCCGGTCGCCAACGAGCTCGTCGGCCGGGGGCCGCGCCTGATCCTCATCGGCGGCGAGCTCCGGGCCACGAGCCGCGCCCTCGTCGGACCGCTGACGCGGCTCCTCCTCGAGACCCTCCACGTCGACCGCGCGCTCATGGGGACCTTCGCCTTCTCGCTCGAGGACGGCCTCTCCACGACCGATCCCTCGGAGGCCTACACGAAGGAGCTCGTGCTCGCCCGCGCGGGCGAGGTGATCCTCCTTGCCGACAGCACCAAGGCCGGGACCCGCTCGTTCGTGCACGCCGGGCGCCTCGAGGACGTCGACGTCCTCGTGACCGACGGCGGACTCGACGCGCGCGCCGCCCGGGCCCTGGCGCGGCGCGGCATCCGCATCGTCACCGCATGACCGCCCGACCGGCGCAGGCCGGCCCGACCCCGAACAACCGGAGGACCAGCATGGCCGCGGAGCCCACCTACATCAGCGACACGCGTCCCGACTTTGCCCCGTTCGAGGAGTCGTGCGGCACGATCACCGGCTTCGCCTACGGCGGCGACCTCGCCACCGAGCTCGCGGCCGGGACGCTCGCCCCGGCGGAGGGGCTCGATCTCCTCGACGACATGCTGGCGATCCGCGAGCTGGAGGAGATGATCGTCCGCCTCCGCTCCGGCGGCTACGACCCGCTGCCCGGCTACGACTACCGCGGGCCGACCCACGTCTCCATCGGGCAGGAGGCGACGGCCGTCGGCGCGTCCGCGTCGCTCCGCCCCGACGACAACATCACGAGCTCCCACCGGGGCCACGGAGACGCGATCGCCAAGGGCTTCGCCGCGATCCGGCGGATGACCGACACCGAGCTCGCCGCGCGCGTCCCCGGCACGCCCGCGGGCTCGCGCGAGGAGCTCCTGGACGCCGCCCTCGAGGAGCACGTCTACCGGACGATCGCCGAGCTGTTCGGCAAGGAGGAGGGCTACTGCCGCGGGCGGGGGGGCGGCATGCACATCGGCGACTTCTCGACCGGGCACCTCGGCGCCAACGCGATCGTCGGCGGCAGCGTCCCGATCGCGACCGGCGCCGCGATGGCGATCCGCTACGAGCGCGCGGACCGCGTGGTCTGCTGCATGGCCGGCGACGGCGCCTACGCCAACGGCGTGGTCCTCGAGTCGCTCAACTGGGCGGCCCAGCACCAGTGGACGAACCACCTCGCCGGCGATCGGGCGCACGGTCTGCCGGTCATCTACCTCATCCAGAACAACCACTACGGCATGACCCACCGGACCGACGAGGAGGTGATGGGCGTCCGCCACCTCGCCCGACGGGCGGCCGGGTTCGCCGAGGACAACATGCACGCCGAGGTCGTCAACGGCATGGACGTCCTCGCCGTCCGCGACGCGGTCCGCCGGGCGGCCGCCCTGTGCCGGGCCGGCGACGGGCCGGTCCT
This sequence comes from uncultured Chloroflexia bacterium, assembly GCA_963736545.1. Classification (GTDB taxonomy): domain Bacteria; phylum Chloroflexota; class Limnocylindria; order Limnocylindrales; family CSP1-4; genus CTSoil-043. The sequence continues at coordinate 111,584 of CAVTPA010000001.1, read as the reverse complement.
CCTCGACGTCAGCACGTACCGCTACTACGGGCACTCCCTCTCGGATCCCCGCAACGAGTACCGGACCCGCGACGAGGAGGCCGCCTGGCGCGCGGTCGACCCGATCGAGCGGCTCAAGCGCCAGCTCGTCGAGGCCGGCGCCGCCGATGCCGCGACCATCGAGGCCGTCGAGGCCGGGGCGCGCGCCCGCAATGCCCGGGCGGCGGTCCGCGCGGCGGCGGCGACGGATCCCGACCCCGCCGACGTCCTGCGCTACCTCTACACCGACACGTCCGCCGACGTCGTCCCCGAGGCGGCCCGGACGGTGACGACCTATGCTCCGCCGCCGGTCTCCACACGTGACGCGGACGGCGCGCTCAGCTACCGCGACGCCCTGCGCGAGGCACTCGTCCAGGAGATGACGCGGGACAACCGGGTCATCCACTACGGCGAGGACGTCGCCGACTACGGCGGCGCGTTCAAGCTGACGAAGGGGCTCCTCGAGGCGTTCGGCCGCGAGCGCGTCTTCAACACGCCGATCAGCGAGGCCTGCATCTGCGGGACGGCCGTGGGCGCCTCGATGGTCGGCCTGCGACCGGTCGTCGAGCTGATGTACATGGACTTCGCCCTGATGTCCTCCGACCAGATCGCCAACCAGGCCGCGAAGTGGCATTACATGAGCGGCGCCCAGGTCGAGGTGCCGCTCGTCATCCGGGCCTCGGTCGGAGCCGGGAAGGGGTACGGGGGCCAGCACAGCCAGTCCCTCGAGAGCATCTTCGCCCACATCCCCGGCCTGTACGTCGTCTACCCGTCGACGCCGGCCGACGCGAAGGGCCTCCTCGCCGCCGCGATCCGCACGAACAACCCGGTGCTGTTCGTGGAAAGCCAGGGCCTCTACCCGACGAAGGGCGTCGTGCCCGATGGCGAGCACGTCGTCGAGATCGGGAAGGCGAGGGTCGCCCGCGAGGGCGCCGACGTCACGCTCGTCGGCTGGGGCCCGGCCGTGCCGGACCTGCTGGCTGCCGCCGAGACGCTGGCCGCCGATCACGGCGTGAGCGCCGAGGTCGTCGACCTCCGCAGCCTCGTGCCGCTCGACATGGAGACGGTCCTCGCGTCGGTGCGGAAGACCGGCCGCTGCGTCGTCGCGTCGCAGGCGGTCCTCGTCGGGAGCTTCGTCAACGAGATCGTCGCCCGGATCCAGCTCGAGGCGTTCGACGACCTCGACGGGCCCGTCGGCCGGATCGGCGCCGCGAACGGCATCAGCCCCCAGGCCGAGGGCCTCGAACGGGCCTTCCTCCCGGCTGCCGGCGACGTCGTCCGCGCCGTCCTGGCCCTCCTGTAGGCGAGGGCACGACCGTGGTCCACGCGATCCGCATGCCGAAGCCGGGCCAGATGACCGAGGAGTGCACCCTCGTCGCCTGGCACAAACGACAGGGCGACCAGGTCCGGCGGGGCGACGTCCTGTTCGAGATCGAGACCGACAAGTCGACGATGGAGGTCGAGGCGTTCGACGCCGGTACCCTCCTCCGGCGGGTGGTCGAGGAGGGCGCGGTCGTCCCCGTCAACGCCATCTGCGCCTACGTCGGCGAGCCCGGCGAGGCGATCCCCGCCGACGAGCCGGCCGGCCCGTCGGCCGACGATTCATCGGCCGCGGTGTCCGTCGCCGCACCGCCGACCCCGGCGCTCGCGTCCCCGGCGGCCGCCGGCCTTGCGCCCGTCGCGGCGCTCCCCTCCCCTGCCGACCGGCCGGCCGTGGCGACGCCCGCGGCACCGGCGCCGCTCCCGGGCGGCCGACGTCGCCTCGCCATCAGCCCGCGGGCGACCCGCCTGGCCGCCGAGGCCGGCCTCGACCCCCGATCGATCACCGGCACGGGGCCGGACGGCCGGATCGTCGAGCGCGACGTGCGGGCGGCAATGGCGGCACAGAGCGCGCCGGCGGTCCCGGCCGCGATCCCGGGCACCGTGGTCGCAGCTCCACCCGCCGTCGCGGCGATCGCGGGCGAGGACGAGCCGCGGCCGCTGAGCCGGATGCGCCGCGTCATCGCCGAGCGGCTCACGCTCAGCGCCACGACGATCCCCCACTTCACCGTCACCGTGGCGGTCGACGTCACGGCCCTGCTCGCCCTCCGGGCCGAGCTCAAGGCCGAGGGCACGAGCCTGACGGTGACCGACTTCGTCCTCGCCGCGACCTCCCAGACGCTCGCCGAGTTCCCGGACGTCAACTCCCGGACCGACGGAACGCTCATCTGGCCGCGACGCCGCGTCCACCTCGGGCTCGCCGTCTCGCTGCCCGGCGGCCTCGTCGTCCCGGTCCTCCGCGACGCCGATCGCCTTTCCCTCGGGGAGCTGCACGACCGCGCGGCGGCCCTCGCCGCCGCGGCCCGCGAGGGGACGCTCGGTCCCGACGACCTGGCGGGGAGCACGTTCACCGTCAGCAACCTCGGGATGTACGGCGTCGACGAGTTCAGCGCGATCATCAATCCCGGCGAGGCCGCGATCCTGGCAGTCGCGAGCGCGACGCCGACGGCGGTCGCGATCGGCGACGGGCTCGCCGTCCGCTCGATCATGAAGCTGACGCTGTCGGCCGACCACCGGCTGGTCGACGGGGAGCTCGGGGCGCGCTTTCTCGGCGCGATCCGGCGGCGCCTCGAGGATGTGGCATCGTTCCGCAATGAGGCACGCCTCGGCTAGCGTCGTCGCCACCGCGATGCGACGCCGCCATCCCGGCCCACGGTCAACGAACCGGGGCCGCCCGCCACGCCTCGAGGAGGCACGATGAACCACACGACGCTCCTCCACCGGGCCGGCCAGAGCGTCTGGCTCGACAACATCACCCGCGACCTGCTCGACAGCGGCACGCTCGAGCGCTACGCCCGCGAGCTGGCCGTCACGGGACTGACCAGCAACCCGACGATCTACGACAAGGCGATCGGCGGCACGGCCGCCTACGACGACGCCATCCGCGACGCGGCGGCCCGCGGCCTCGACGCGGAGTCGACCTTCTTCGAGCTCGCCGTCGACGACCTCACCCGGGCTGCCGACCTGTTCCGGCCCGTGCACGACCGGACGGGGGGCGTCGACGGGTACGTCTCCCTCGAGGTCTCACCGCTGCTCGCCTACGACACGGCGGCCACCGCCGCCGAGGCGGCCCGCCTCCACGCGACCTGCGGCCGCCCGAACCTGTTCATCAAGATCCCGGGCACGCCCGAGGGCCTCGCCGCGATCGAGGACTCGATCGCGGCCGGCGTCCCGGTGAACGTGACGCTCCTCTTCTCGCCCGCCCAGTACCTCGCCCAGGCCGAGGCGTACACGCGCGGCGTCGAGCGCCGCGTTGAGGCCGGCCTGCCGCCGTTCGTCGGCTCCGTCGCCTCGGTCTTCGTCAGCCGCTGGGACGGCGCCGTGGCCGACACGGTCCCCGCCGACCTCCGGCTCCAGCTCGGGCTCGCCGTCGGCCGGGCCTGCTACGCCGAGTACCGCCGCTTCTTCGCCGGCGACCGCTGGCAGCGCCTCCTCAACGAGGGAGCCCGGCCCCAACGGCTCCTCTTCGCCAGCACGGGGACGAAGGACCCCAGCGCCTCGGACGTCCTGTACGTCGAGGGGCTGGCCGCGCCGCACACCGTCAACACCATGCCCGAGGAGACGCTGCTCGCCTTCGCCGACCACGGACGCCTCGGCGACCTCCTCGACCCGAATGCCGGGGCGGCCCAGGCCGGGCTCGCCCGCTTCACCGCGGCCGGCGTCGATGTCGAAGCCGTCGGGCGCACGCTGCAGGAGAAGGGCGCCGCCGCATTCGTCGCCTCGTGGCGCTCCCTCGTCGAGCGGATCGCGGCGAAGGCCGCGGCGATCGGCGCCGAGGCCCGTTGACGGGCGGCCGGGCGGCTCGCGGGGGCCGGACGCACACGTGACGTCGCCCGTCCTGACCGCGATCAAGGCCGTCCACTCGGCGATCTTCCTCGTCATGCTCGGCGCGATCGGCTGGCTCCTCCTCACGGGCGCGCGGGGCCGGCGCGACCGGTCGACGGCGGTCGCGGCCGCGCTCGTCGGGGCGGAGATCGCCGTCTACGTCGCGAACGACCGTGTCTGCCCGCTGACACCGTTGGCGGAGCGGCACGGTGCCGTCCGCGGCTCCGTCTCGGACATCTGGCTGCCGGACGTGCTCGCCCGGACCCTGCCCGCCTGGTCGGGCGCCCTCGTCGCGCTCGCGGTCGTGCTGCACGCTCGGGCGTGGATCGCCGACCGGCGAGCCGGTCGACCGGCGGAGATCAGCCCGCCGCAGCCCTGAGCCGCTCCAGCGCGACGCGCTGGATCCCCAGGATCGCGAGGGCGTCCGTGATGCGGCCGTCGAGCGTCATCTCCACCGCCTCGTCGAACGACACCCAGCGGATGGCAAGCTCCTCGGTCACCTCGGGGTCGGCCGTCTCCTGGCGGAGGTCGGTGGCCAGGTAGAGCAGCGCCGCCTCGTCGGTCACCGAGTTGGAGAGGTGGACGACGCCCAGCTCGCGCCACGTGGCCGCGACGACGCCCGTCTCCTCGAGCAGCTCTCGGCGCGCGCCGTCGAGGGCGTCCTCGTCCGGTGGGACGCCACCCTCGGGAATCTCCCACGAGTACGTGTCGAGGGTGTAGCGATGCTGCCCGACGAGCACGACCTTATCGGCGGCGTCGATCGCGACGACGCCGGCCGCGACCGTCCGGAAGTGGACGACGCCGTAGATGCCGGCGCTCCCGTCGGGACGCAGCACGTCGTCGTGCCACACGCCGATCCACGGGTTCTCGTACGCGACGCGCCGGGCGACGCGCCGCCAGGGCCCGATGGCCCGGACGTCGACCTCGTCGTTCACGTCCGCATCGTACGGCCTTGCACCGGCCGGCGGTGCGGGGCGGCCCGCTTCGCCGCTCCCGGCCTGGCGCCCGGCCGGGAAGCGCGGATCACGCCCTCGCCAGCTCGGCGGCGATCTCGTCGGCCCAGGCGCGGATCTCGTCCCACGGCCGGTAGTCGCCCTCGGGCGCGCGGACGGCCTTGAGGATCACCTTCTCGCCGAGGCCGAGCCGGCCCTTGTCGACGAGCCCGGGGAACAGCCGGTGGCCCCGCGCACCCGTGGAGGCCATGAGCTCGGGCAGGTCGGCCGGATCCTCCTCCGGCTTCGGCGGGTCGCCGATCGGGCCGCTCGAGAAGAGCCACACGGGCTTGCCGGCCAGCTCCCCCTCGAGGCGCTCGACGAGGGCCTTGGCCACGTCGAGCCAGTGGCCGACGTACACGCCGCTGCCGAGGACGAGCGCGTCGTGGCCGGCGAGGCTCGTCACGGCGTCGGGCGCCAGCACCTCGGCCTCGTGGCCGGCGGCCGCGAGGCGCTCGGCGATGACCTTCGCGATGTCGGCCGTGGCGCCGTGCTTGGAGGCGGCGCTGACGAGGATCTTCATCGGGGAGCATTCCTCGGGTTCGGGAGGCCGCGAAACGGGCGACCTCGTCGTCGGTCCCGACCGTACGGTCGGGCATCCCGGGCCATTGAGGGCCGAACCGCCCGAATCGCGGCCGACAACGGCCCCGAAGATGCCGACCCGCCGCCGCCGATCGTGACATCCGTCCCTGTGGAGAAGGCGCCGGGGCGCCCATGCTCGCCCTGCGCGCCGGGGACGCCGGGCGGGCGGAGCCGGTCGGCTGCGAGCAGGAGGTGACCGATGGTCGCGAAGGTGGGAGACCGCATCGTCGTCGAGTCGGAGCGCGTCGGCCAGCCGGACCGCGAGGGAACCATCCTCGAGGTCATCGAGGCGTCCTACGGCGCCCGCTACCGGGTCCGCTGGGACGACGGCCACGAGAGCACGATCCGGCCGTCGGCCGGCAGCGCGCGGACGGTCGGTCCGAAGGACGCGCCGAAGGCATAGCGCGTCGCGGCCGGGGCGCGCCGCCGGCCCCTGCACCGGCAGGGCGGCGTCAGGGGCGTGTTCGTGAGCTCCCGCCCGGTCCACGTCCCGCAAACCGCTCTCCGGGGAGAGCGACGAACGAGCCGGCACCGGGACGAGCCGGGCCGCCCGCGTGGCCGGAGGACGGCCGGACCGGCCGTCCCGCGCCCGGGTTCGGGCCCGGAGCACCTCGTCGCCGATCCGTCCCGACCGGGCGGGCACCCGGCGCGATGGGCCGTCCGATGGCGGCTCCCGGCCGGCCGATCTGCGCGCCCGGCCGGCTCACGGCCGCGCCCGACCGGCTCACCGCCGCGACGGGGCGACGGGCCCGGGGAGCGCCGGCGCGGTGCTCGGCCGATCGCAGCCGGATCGGCTCCGGGCTGATCGAGCGGTCCGGCTGGAAGCCCGCGACGACCTCGCTGTCGATCGGCCGGTGCAGGAGCCGCTCGATCTCGCGAAGGAGCGGCGCCTCGTCCACGCAGACCAGGGAGATCGCTTCCCCCTCGACGCCGGCGCGACCGGTCCGCCCGATCCGATGGACGTAGTCCTGGGCGACCATCGGCAGCTCGTAGTTGACCACGTGCGGCAGGGCGTCGATGTCGAGGCCGCGGGCCGCGAGGTCGGTCGCCACGAGGACGGTCACGCGGCCGGCCTTGAAGTCCGCGAGGGCGCGGGTTCGCTGCGCCTGGCCCTTGTTCCCGTGGATCGCCGCTGTCGCGATGCCGTCGCGGGCGAGCTGCTCGGCGAGCCGGTTCGCCCCGTGCTTCGTGCGGGTGAAGACGAGCGTCTGGCTCAGGCGGCGGGTGCGCACGAGCGTGCTCAGGAGCTCCCGCTTGCGCTCGCGGTCGACGGGGTGGACGACCTGCCGGACGAGATCGGCCGCGGCGTTCCGGGGGGCGACGTCGACCTCGGCGGGGCGATCGAGCAGACCGGCCGCCAGCTCCCGGATGTCGGCCGAGAACGTCGCCGAGAAGAGGAGGTTCTGGCGGCGGCCCGGCAGCGTCGCCAGGATCCTGCGGATGTCGCGGATGAAGCCCATGTCGAGCATCCGGTCGGCCTCGTCGAGGACGAGGATCTCGACGCGGGACAGGTCGATCGTGTGCTGGGAGACGTGGTCGAGGAGGCGGCCCGGCGTCGCGACGACGACCTGGGCCCCCGCCCGGAGTGCGCTGGCCTGGGGGCCGAAGCCGACGCCGCCGTAGATGGCGACGGAGCGGACGGGGCGCCGCGACCCGTAGGTGCGGACGCTCTCCTCGACCTGCAGCGCCAGCTCGCGCGTCGGGGTGAGCACGAGCACGCGCACGTGGCGGCGTCCCGCATCGCGACGGTCGCCGGGCCCCGCATCGGCGGCGGCGAGGTGCTGGAGGATCGGCAGGACGAAGGCGGCGGTCTTGCCGGTGCCGGTCTGGGCGCCCGCGAGGACGTCGCGACCGGCCAGGACGAGCGGGATGGCGGCCGCCTGGACCGGTGTGGGCTCGGTGTAGCCCTGGTCGGCGACGGCGCGAAGCAGCTCGGGCGTCAGCCCGAGGCGATCGAAGGACACGAACGTGCTCCTGGAGGGGCCCTCCCGCACGCTGTGCGGGGCCCGGTCAGGGCGCGAAGGTCATCGGGGATCGGCGGCACGGCAGCCGGGGCGCTGACCGGAGCGCCCGTCGAACCCGTTGACTGTACCCGATCCGGGGGATCGGCGCCCGGTTGCCGCCGGCGGCGGCGCGGTCGTGCCGCCGAGCTAGCCCTCGTCGGCCACCGGCTCGAGGTCGATCGTGCGGACCTGGCGGCTCCGGCCGGCCTCGGTCCGGACGGTCGCCGCCGGGACGACCGAGCCGCCGAGCTTCTCGATGACGGCGATCTCGCCGGCGTACAGGCCGGTCCCCAGGATGCGCACGCGCTGGCCGACGGCGAGCCCGTCCCGGCCCCGCTGGGCGGTGAGGTCGATCGACACGACGCTGGTGCGGACCACCGGCGCCGCCGGCACGACGGGCTGGGCCTTCGGCGGCGTCCGCTTCTGCGGGTAGACGACCCGCCGCTTGCGGGCCACCTAGCGGCCCTTCCGGCCGCGCGGCGCTGCCTTCGGCGGCTTCGGCTCGTGACCCGGCCGCGGCGGATTTCGGCGCCGTGCCGGGTGCCATGTCGGGCGGCGGCGGCAGGGGTCCCCGGGCCCGGGCCGCGACCACCGCGTGCTCGAACGCTCGGCTGACATCGGACGGCGTGCTGGCCGCCCAGGACTGCTCGATCTGCCGGACCCGCTCTGTCTCGTTGGCGCGCTGGGCGCGCTCGTGCTTCGATCGCTTGGTCATCCGTACCTCTCGCTGCCGCGCGCGACGCGCGGGACTCCGGGGAGTGTAACGCGTGACGGCGCGCTGCCTCCCCGGAGGCGTCCCGGGCGGTCCGGCGACCGCGTCAGCGGAGCACGACGAACGCGTCGAGGCTCGTGCGCCGCCCGCCCTGGTCGTTCACGACCCGGACCGTGTGGGTCCCGGCCGTCGCCCAGCTCCGGCGGAAGACGATCTGGCCCGCGGCATACGTCGCAGAGCGCAGGTTGTAGCGGCCGGCCAGGGCGCCGTCCACGTAGACGCGGACGTACCCGGACGCCGACGTGCGCGGCGCGACGTACAGGACTTCGCGGCCCGTGAACTGGAGCCGCGCGGCCTTGCCCTTCGTCGTCGTGTAGCGATAGCCGACGCCGGAGGCGGACTTCGTGCGGACGGTCGACCACCCGGTCGACCACGTGATCTTCGTCGAGCCCGGCGCCTGGTAGGCGACGGCGGACCGCGTCGCCGAGGCGACCCACCCGGACGTGTTGCCGAGCCGGTCGGTCGCCCGGACCTGCACGGCCACCGTCGTTCCGAACGGGTAGCTCTTCGCCAGCGACGTCGCCGTCCCCGTGTAGAGGTTGGCCCAGGCACCGCCGTTGACGCGGACCTGGACCTCGTACGTGGCGACGCCGACGCCGGCGTCCGTCGCCGACCAGCGGATGGCGAGCGGGCTGCGCTCGTTCACCCGGCCGGCGCCGAGGGCGATCGTCGGGACGGCCGCCACCGGCGCGACGTCGTCCTTGACGACGGACACGACGAGGGTCCCGTCGGCAGTCGCGCCGTGGCCGTCGGAGATCGTGTAGGAGACGGTCGCATCGCCCTCGAAGAGGTCCGCCGGGGTGAAGCGGACCGAGGACGCGCTCGCCACGGAGACGGTGCCCGCGGCGGGCGCGACGGACGCGGCCGTGACGGTGAGGGCGTCGCGGTCGGCGTCGGTGTCATTGGCCGTGACGTTGACGAACGTCGGCGGCGCGTTCTGGGCGACGAGCGCCGCGTCGGCGACGGCGACCGGCGCGTCGTTGACGCAGGCGACGGTCACCACGACGGAGGCCGTGTCCGTCCCGCCATGGCCGTCGGAGACCTCGTAGGAGAACCCGCCGGCTCCGCACCACTCGGGGGTCGGGGTGAACGTGACGGTCCCCGCCGCGAGCGCGACGGACCCGCCGGAAGGAGCGGAGACGGCAGCGACCGCGAGCGTGTCGCCGTCGACGTCCGTGTCGTTGGTGAGCAGGACGCTCGCGGCGATCGGGGCGGCCGTGTCCTCGGTCGCGTCGACCGCGTCGTTCGCGGCCACGGGAAGGTCGTTGACCGCGGCAACGAACAGCTGGATGTACCCGAGCGCGGTGCCACCCTGGCCGTCCGAGAGCCAGTAGGTCGTGCTCTCCATGCCGCTGAAGTTGGGCGGCGGCGTGTACGTCAGGTCGCCGGCCGCCGTCACCTGGAGCGTCCCGTTCGTCGGCTGGACGAACGAGTAGACGGACAGCGTCCCACCGTCGGCGTCGGTGTCGTTCGTGAGGACGTTGCCGGTGAGGGCCGCTCCGTCCTCCTCGCCGTAGATCTTGTCGAGGTGCGCGACCGGGTTCGCGTTGGCCGCACCGACGGAGGCAGGGACGAGGAGGCTGGAGGCGACGAGGACCGCGGCGCCGAGCACGCTCGCGCTGCGGCGGACACGCCCTCCCGGCGAGACGCCCCCGCGACCGGTGGAGGGGCTCCTGTCAGCGACGGGCAGCGACATCTCGGTGACTCCCACTCGGCGATGGCTCCCGGCCGGCGGCGCGGGAGCGTACGGTGCTGCGCACCTCGAGGGGACGCGGCCGTGGCCGCACGAGGTGGGGCCACGCTCTCAGGTCCCGGCCCGGTCGGCCCTCCACCGGAGGTACGGGGGACCCGGCCCCGAAAGCGCCAGCCGCTGACCGTATCGAGCGAGCCGGGCGTCGTCGTCGCCAGTGCCGTCCGGCCCCCCGGACGTGACGCTCGACCCGGGTCGGCCGCGAACGGGAGCTCGGCGGTGCGGCCCGGCACCGGTGAGGCGCACCACCGTCCGGTCGCCACAGGGCCTCGCTCGGTAGAATCGCGGCGCGGATGGCGGTGCCACTCGCCGGTCACGGACGCAGCGAAGGGGCCCACGGCATGAAGGCGCACGAGATCACGATGCTCGGCACCGGGCTCATCGGCGATTTCTACACGATGACCCTCCACGGGCAGCGCAGCCGCGACCGGGTCCGCGTCGCCTACTCCCGGTCCCCGGAGCGTGCCGCGGCCTTCCGCGAGCGCTGGGGGGTCCCCGAGTCGACGACCGACCTCCAGGCCGCGATCGAGCACCCCGACACGGACGTCGTCGTGGTCGCCCTCCCGAACCACCTCCACGAGGAGGTCGTGACGGCCGTCGCCCGCGCCGGCAAGTCGGTGCTCTGCACGAAGCCCCTTGCCCGCACCGGCGGCCGAGGCGCGGCGGATGCTCGAGGCGGTCGAGAAGGCGGGCGTCTTCGCCGGCTACCTCGAGGACCTCGTCTACACCCCGAAGACGCTGAAGGCGGTCCGGTCGGTGGAGGCGGGGGCGATCGGCGACGTGACCTGGGTCCGCTCGCGCGAGACGCACCCCGGCCCCCACTCCGCCTGGTTCTGGGACGGCAGGCTCACCGGCGGCGGGGCGATCATCGACCTCGGCTGCCACTGCATCGAGATCGCCCGCAGCTTCGTCGGCAAGGGGAACCGCCCCGTCGAGGTGATGTGCCACACCGACACGCTCGTCCACCCGATCGCCGACGAGGACAACGCAATCGCCCTCATCCGCTTCGAGTCGGGCGCGATCGGCCAGTTCGAGGTGAGCTGGACGTTCCGGGGCGGGATGGACCTCCGCGACGAGGTGGCGGGCACGCACGGCACGATCTGGCTGAACCACTTCCTGCGCACCGGGTTCGAGATGTTCACGGCCGGTGGCGACGGAGGCTACGTGGCCGAGAAGGCCGAGACGAGCGCCGGCTGGCTCTTCCCGGTCGGCGACGAGGTCGCGGAGCTCGGGTACGTCGACATGTTCACGGACATGTTCGAGGCCCTCGAGTCGGGCCGGGCGCCCCGGGAGACGTTCTACGACGGCTACGTCGTGAACGCGGTCATGGACGCGGCCTACGGCTCCGCGAAGAGCGGCCGCTGGGAGCCGGTCGACCTGTTCGAATGGCGCGGCGGCACGACGCCGCGGATCGCGTCCACACCCGAGCTCCACGATGGGCTCGTCGTGATCAAGCGCGAGGTCCTCCCCGACGGCCGCCACAAGCTCATCCTCAAGGACCCGGCAACCGGCGACTACGTCGATCGCGTCGTCGGAGGCGGGTGACCCCGCTCGCCGCCGAGCCCCACCGGCAGGCCTGACGCCGCTCGTCCTATCCTTGGCGACGTGACGCTCTACGACCTCCGCGATCCGGGCGATCTCGTCGCCCCGCTGCTCCTTGCAGCCTTCGACGGCTGGGTCGACGCCGGCGGGGCGGCGATGACGGCCGTGGCCCACATGGCCGACGGCGGCGACGTGATCGCGACGTTCGATCCCGATCGGCTCTACGACTACCGAGCCCGGCGACCGACGCTCGAGATCGTGGACGGGCGGCCGGACCGCCTGACGTGGCCGGAGCTGACGCTTCGTCGCGTCCAGCTCGGCGAGCGGGACGTCCTCGTCCTCACGGGCCCGGAGCCCGACTACCGCTGGCGCGAGCTGGAGGAGGCGGCGGTCGACCTCGCCCGGCGCCTCGACGTGGCGGACTGGATGAGCCTCGGCGCGATCCCGGCCGCCGCGCCCCACACGCGTCCGGTCACGGTCCTCGGCACGGAGTCGCGGCCGGGCCTGCTCCGCGGCGACGTCCCGGCCGGTCCCGTGGGCGTCCTCCGCGTCCCGTCGGCGGCCCTGTCGATGCTCGACCTCGCCGTTGCCGCGAGCGGCATCCCGGCCGTCGGCTACTACGCCCAGGTCCCCCACTACGTGACCGGCGCCTATCCCCCGGCGGCCGTGGAGCTGCTTCGCCTCGTCGGGCTCCACCTGGGGGTGGACATCCCCGCCGGCGACCTGCGCGACGAGGCCCGCCTCGTCCTCGCGCGCCTCGACGCCGCGACCTCGGCCGACGCCGGGACCCGGGCCTACGTCGAGCGCCTCGAGGCCATGGTCGACGAGGCCCGGCGACCCGCCGGCGACGACCTCATCAGCGAGATCGAGCAGTTCCTCCGCGAGCAGGGGCCCGAGGGCGACCGTTCCTGAGCGGCGCCCTCAGGCCTCGAGCAGCGGGGCGATCCCGTGGCGGTAGACCGCCTCCCAGGAGAACTCGGCCCGCACCCGCCGGGAGAACGCGACGAGCGGGTCGTCGTCGAGCCGGGCGAGGGCGAGCGCCGCCACCGCCGCCGGGTCGGCATCGGGCGCGACATAGACGGCGGCGTCGCCGGCGAGGTCCCGCAGCACCGGCAGGTCGGAGCAGACGATCGGCATGCGGTGGGCGGCCGCCTCGAGGATCGGGATCCCGAACCCCTCGTCGTGGCTGGGCAGGAGCAGGAGGTCCGCGAGCCGGTAGAGGTCGTGCACGAGCGCGACGCCGAGGGAGAGCTCCTGGAGCTCGGCGAGGAAGATCGCCGCGTCCTCGAGGTCGAGCTCGCGGCGGAGCGCGAGGAGCGCTCCGAAGTAGTCGGCGGCGGCCGGCTCGTGCGGGTCGACCGGGCCCGTCACGACGAGCCCCGCGCGGGGCCGGCCCCGGGCCCGCAGCGCGGCCACGACCCGCAGCGCCAGCTCGATGTTCTTCCGCGGCGTGATGCGGGCGGGCAGCAGGATGAGCGGGTCGAGGCCGAGCAGCCCGCCGGCTCGCACGAGCCGGAGCGTCGCGGGAGCGAGGCCGAGAAGCGCCGCCAGGTCGATGCCGTTGGGGACGACGCGGATCGCCGCGATGGGCAGGTCCATGAGCTCGGCGAGCGCGATCCGGCGCGCTTCCGAGATCGTCACCTGCGTCGTGCCCGGCCACGGCTGCCGCAGGAGGTCCCAGGGCCGGCCCGGGTGGAGCCCACGGCGGTACGCGGGGAGGGTCCAGGCCAGGTCGTGATGCCAGAGGACCAGCCGCGGGGCGCCCGCCAGGGCCACGTGGTCGTGGACGGCGGCCGTGAGGGCAAGGTTGCGGTTGAGCGAGGCCACGTTGTGGACGAACAGGACGTCGACCCCGGCCAGGGCCGTCGCGAGCTCGCCACGGAGCTCGGCGACGATCGTCTCGAAGCCGGCCGGCACGACGCCGTCGGCGAGCTCCGCCTGGAGCTCCGCGATCGCGGGGTGGCGAGTGTCGGCGCGGGGCACGCGCACGAACGCGATCCGCGGATCGGCCTGGTCGCCGCGACCGGCGATCAGCCGGACGGCGTGGCCGGCGTCCGCGAGGAGCCGGGCATGCTCGCCGAGCACCTGCTCCACGCCCCCGACGACGGGCGGCGCCGTGTAATGGAGGAGACCGACCGTGGCGGGTCGCGCCATCGGCGCCTCAGTCCTCGCCGAAGCACTCGTGGAGGAGTGCGTCGAGGCGGCGCTCCAGCACGGCGAACGAGAAGTGGCGACGGGCGAGCTCGTAGTTCGTCTCGGCCCAGGCGGCCGCGAGGTCCGGCTCCGCGACGAGCCGGCGGGCGGCCTCGACGGTGGCCTCCCGGATGTAGCCGTCGAACTCGACGACCCGGAAGCCGCGCGGCTTGATGTCGACCTCGTAGATCGAGTAGCGGTTCACGACGAGCGGCCGTCGGTGGTAGACGGCCTCGAGGAACGCGTTGCCGAAGCCCTCGATGCTCGAGCCGTACGTGACGAGGTCCGCGTGCGGGTAGATGTCGGCCAGGACGTAGCGGCGGCGGCCGTCCGCCGTCAGCCCCCGGGTGGCGTTCACCTGCTCGGCCTCGAAGCGCACGTGGACGCCGAGGAGCTGCGCGTAGTCCCGGACCCGCTGCTCGTACTCGTCGCCCTCGTCGCCGCTGGCATGGGAGATGACCAGCGTGGCCGGCATCCGGAGGCGCCGGGTCAGCTCGATGGCGTGCTCGATCCCCTTCCGCTGGACGATCCGGGTCGGCTGGAGGATCAGCGCGTCGCCGGGGGCCACGCCGAGATCGTCCCGCGCGGCCGCCGCCCAGTCGTCGAGCGGCGGCGGCGGCGAGTCGAAGTCCATCACGTTGGGGATGACCCGCGAGGTCAGCCCGGTCCGCGAGGCGAGCTGGCGCGCCTGGACGGAGTTGATGACGACGTGGCGGATCGACGGGAGGGGCGGCGGGAACGCCGCGGCGATGAGATCGTCGACGCTGTTCGCGGCGAACCGCTGGCGCTCCCAGGCGAAGTCGTGGTGGTGGGCCAGGACCGGGATCCCGGTCTCGGCGACGACGTCGGCGAGGGCCAGGCCGAGGGGCAGGTTGAGGGGGATCGCCAGCGCGTTCTCGACGACGAGGAGGTCGAGGTCGAAGTCGCGAAGGAAGCCGTAGAGCGCCGCCTTGAGACTCGCCTTCAGCTCCTCGATCCGGCGGGTCACGTGGGGCGGACGCACGTACGGGGAGAAGAAGTCGCGGCGCCGGACGAGCGGGTGCTCGGCGTCGGCCGTGGCCGTCACCTCGCGGCTGGCCGCATAGACGAGGGCGTTGATGGCCTCGATCTCCGGGTGCCGGTAGAACGCCTCGGCGACCACCCGGCTGCGATCGGCGGGACGGTCCACCTCGCCGGCGAACCAGTAGCAGGTGTGCCCGAGACGCTCGAGCACCGTCTCCCACTTGGCCGCCTCGAGCGACACGCCGTCGGTCCCGGCAAGACGGGTGGAGACGAACCCGATCCGCCGGGGATGGAGGAGCGTCATGCCGTGACGGTACGTCGCGGCGGCCGACCTGTCGACCGCCGCGCCGACTACCATCGCGGTCCGTGACCAGCAACCCCGGGCCCCGCTCGTACCGCGCCCTCCTCCAGGTGCCGACGCTGGGGCGCGTCCTCGTGTCGATGCAGATCGCCCGGACCGCCCAGTCGATGCTGAGCGTCGGGCTCATCCTCTTCACCCTGGCCGCGTACGACTCCCCGAGCCTCGCCGGCCTGGTCACGTTCGCCTCCGTCTTCCCCGGGCTCGTGGCGAGCCCCGTCGCCGGGGCGCTGCTCGACCGGCACGGCCGGGTCCGGCTCGTGATCCTCGACTACCTCGTCGCCCTCGCCTCGCTCGTCCTCATCGGGGTCCTCGCCCTCGCCGACCTCCTCCCGGCCTGGCTCCTCGTCGTCATCGCCCTCGTCTCCTCGATCACCGGCATCTTCAGCCACACCGGTCTGCGGAGCCTCTTCCCGATCCTCGTGCCGCGCCATCTCTGGGAACGGGTCAACGCCGTCGACTCGAACGGCTACGTCGTCGCCACGATCCTCGGCCCGCCGATCGCCGCGGCGCTCGTGGCGACGATCGGCGGCCCGACCACGCTCATCGCGATCGCCGTCGCCTTCGGGGTCGCGGCAGCGGTCATGGCCGGCGTGCCGGAGCCGTCCGTCGCGACCGCGACGACGGGTCGCCTCCTCGAAGACGCGTGGCAGGGCCTGCTCTACTGGTGGCACAACGCGACGCTGCGCGGGCTGGGCTTCTCCCTGGCCGTGGTCAACCTGGCCACCGGGATGACCACCATCGTCATCCCGCTCGCCGTCCTCGACGTGCTCGGCGCCGGCGAGGCGGCGGTCGGCCTGATCTTCGCGCTGTCGGGCGTCGCCGGGATGGGGTCGGCGCTCTTCTTCGGCCGGGTCGACACCCGGGGCCGTGAGTGGCCGATGCTCGTCGTGCCTCTCGCCCTGAGCGCCGCGGCCGTCGCCCTGATCCTGCCGGCCGTCGGCGCCTTCGGCCTCGAGGTGGGGCTCGCCGCCGGCCTCGCCTTCCTCGTGGCCCATGCCCTCGCGATCGGCCTCCTCCAGGGGCCGCTCGACATCGCGCTCTTCACGGTCCGCCAGCGCCGCACCGACCCGGCCTGGATGGGACGCGCCTTCGCCGTGTCGATGGGCATCAACTTCCTCGGCTTCCCGGTCGGCGCCGCCCTCGCGGGCGTCATCGCCGCGGTGTCGCTGCCCGCGGCCGTCGCCCTCGGCGTCGTCGCCTGCCTCGTCGGCAGCGGGCTCGCCGCCGTCATGGTCCCCCGCCGCGACCCGGCCGAGACAGCCCGCGGCACGGTACCCTGACCGCGTGCCTACCACGCTCGACGATCTCGTCTGCGCCGCCTGCGGCGGCTTCGTCCACCCCTTCCTCGAGTCCTGTCCCGGGTGCGGGACGACCCGTGTCGCCCGCTACGATGACGCCCTCGCCCAGCCCGATCTAGGGTTCCGCAAGCTGCGCGAAGAGCCCCGGGTTGCCGATCGCGTCGCCGAGGTCGTCCTCCGCTACACGCTCAAGCACATCACGACGACGGGCCCGGGCCGGCTCCACGAGGGCCTGGGAATCATCCTCGAGGCCCTTCCGTACGCGGTCACCGTGGTCGGCCCCCGGCCCGCGAGCTCGTCCCAGGGCTTTGCTCAGCTCGCACCCGACGACCTGGTCGTCGAGGAGCGCAGCCCGGCCCGCGACGTTGCTCGCGTCCAGCTCGACGGGATCCTCGCGATCCGGGCCCGCGGAAACGCCGGTGGGGCCGGGTCGTGGGCCGGGCTGTCGGCGCTCGGGCGGCACGAGCCGTGGTCGCTTCCCGACGTCGACGGCGACCTCGTCGTCACGTTTGCCGTCGATGGCGCGCCGGGCCGCCTCGTCCTGGCCAACCGGCGCGGCTTCACCGCCGCGAAGGCCCGCGCCGACCACTACGAGATCGCCGCGCGGGGGCTGGGCATCCTCGCCGCGGCGGCCGCGGAGGCCCGCTGGATCGAGATCGGCGCCACCCGCCACGCCGCCGAGATCGGGCTCGGCGGGCCGATGGCGGCGGATGCCGCCCGACCGATCGGTGGCGGCGTGCCGGCCCCGCCGGTCACCGCGCCGACCGGCCCCGGCACCACACCGGCCGCCGCCGCGCCGGCCGACCGCGGAGAGGCGGCGGGCGAGGCGATCGCCGACGCACTCACCACGCTCGAGGCCCTTCGAGCCCGGGGCCTGGTGACGGAGACGGAGTACGCTGACAAGCGCCGCGAGATCCTCGCGCGCCTCTGAAGGCCCGCCGGCGACCGCGATCGCCGCACGACCGCGACGAGGGGGGACAGGTGGAACCGTTCGATCTCGTGATCATCGGCGCCGGCGCGGCCGGCGAGGCCGCGGCCTTCGCGGGCCTGCGCCGCGGCGCGAGCGTCGCGATCGTCGACCGCGACCTCGTCGGCGGCTCCTGCCCGTTCTGGGCGTGCCTGCCGTCCAAGACCCTGCTCCACGCGGCCGGCGTCCACGCGATCGGCGGCGACTACCCGTGGGCGCGGGCGGCCGCCCGGCGCGACTGGATGATCAACCGCGAGGGCCTTCCCTACCCGAGCGACACGGGCCACGTCGAGCGGCTGACGTCGGCCGGAGCGATGGTCGTGCGCGGCCGGGCGCAGCTGGCCGGTCCCGGCCGCGTGACCGTGGCGTCCGACGCGGGGCCGCGCGAGCTGTCCGGCCGGAACGTCCTCGTCGCCGTCGGGACGCGCGGCGCGGTGCCGGACATCCCCGGCCTCGACGGCGTCGCGGCCTGGTCGAACCGGGAGGCGACCGGGGCGCGGGAGCTGCCGCGGAGCCTGCTCGTCATCGGCTCCGGTCCGAGCGGCATCGAGCTGGCGCAGGTCTTCGCCCGCTACGGGGTCGCGACGACGATCGTCGCCCGCCGCCGCCTGAACGCCAAGGATCATCCGCGCAACTCGGCCGCCCTCGCCGCCGGGCTCGCCCGCGACGGCGTCGACGTGCGCCTCGGGGCCGAGCCGGTGCGCGTCGATGCCGGGGCGGCGCCCGACGGGGCCCATGCCGTGCGGCTCTCCGACGGGTCGACCGCGACCGGCCACGAGATCCTCCTGGCCGTCGGCCGCGTCGCGCCGCTCGACGACCTCGGCCTCGAGACCGTCGGCGTCGAGCTGCGTGGCGGCCGCGTCCGCCCCGACGACCAGCTGCGGATCGCCCCGGGCGTGTACGTCGCGGGAGACCCGGCCGGGCCGGAGATGCACACGCACCTGGCCCACTACCAGGGCGAGCTCGTGGCCCGGATCGCCCTCGGCGAGGACGTCCGACCAGACCACCGGGCCATCCCGCGGGCGACGTACACCGACCCGGAGACGGCCGGCGTCGGCATGACGGTCGAGGAGGCCCGGCGGGCCGGGCTGGACGCGTTCGAGGAGACGGCCGACCTGGCAACCAGCGCGCGGGGGTTCGTGACCGAGGCCGACGGCCACGCGACGATCGTCGTGGACCGCGGCTCGCGAACGCTCGTCGGCGCCTTCGTCGCGGGACCTGCAGCCTCCGAGGCGATCCACCTCGCGGTCCTCGCGGTGAAGGAGCGGACGCCGCTGGCGCACCTCGCCGACACGATGGCTGCCTTCCCGACGACGAGCCGCGTCCTGGCCGGCACGTTCCAGGCCGCCCTCGAGACCCTCGACCGGCCACCCGGCTGACACGACGGCGGCGGGCGGTCCGACGAGGTCCGTCCTCGTCGTCCGTCCACGTCGGTCGACGACGGCAGTGGGTGGGCCCGCGCGCCGCCCGGGGCTACGGTCGCGCTGGATTGACCAGCCGACCCGAACGCGGAGCACCACGATGTCCACTCAGCCCAACCGCGACCGCCACCCGCGCGCGCTCTACCTCGTCGCCAGCGACGTCGGCGGCCGCACGTCCGTCCTCGCCGGACCCTACCCGACCGTCGCGGCCGCGGCGGCCCGTGTGCCAGTCGTGGGCGCGCGCCTGGAACGGGCGGCCGAGCTGGCCGGCTTCGGCCATCTCACCGTGGCCGAAGGCGCGGGCGGGGCGGCGACCTACTTCGGCATGGCCTGAGCCAGCACGGCTCCCCGCCTGTCCGGACGGCCGGCAGGCGCCGGCCCGGTGCTCAGCCGGCGAACGTGTCGGCCGGCGGCTTCTCCGGGTCGAAGGCCTCCGGCTTCCAGCGGAAGAACGACGGGTTGCGGACCCACCAGGCGATCATCAGCACGATCCCGAGGACGAGGAAGACGATCGCGATGGCGAGCGGCACGCCCACCCCGAAGAGCGAGGCGCAGGTGGCCGCGTCCTCGGAATCCTCGCAGGTGTACGAGCTGGTCGGGTCGGCCTGATCGTAGATCGATCTGACGAACGCCAGGCCCATCATGACGAAGCCTGCCAGCGGAAGCAGGCCCATCCCCACGAAGTTCTTCCAGCTCTTCGTCAGCACGTGACGGTAGTAGATGAACGAGGCGAGGCCAGTCAGCCCGTAGTAGAAGGCGATCATCAGGCCGAGGGCCGTCAGCGCGTCGTAGTAGACGTTCTCGGACATCAGCTTGAGACCGATGTACCAGACGACCGACAGGACGCCCATCCAGATCGTCGCGTTCGTCGGCGTCAGGAAGCGCGGGTGCATCTTGGCCCAGAACGACGGCAGCGCCCCCTTGGCCCCCATCGCGAGCGCCGTGCGGGCCGTCGGCAGGATCGTCGTCTGCGTCGATGCCGCGGCCGAGGTGAGCACCGCGATGATCATCAGCTTGTCCAGCGGCGAGCCCAGGACCTCGTTCGCGAGGGCCGCGAGGACGTCGCCCTCGCCCTGCTCGGCGAGGAACTCGGCGCCGTGGAGCGCCTGGGCCGCGATCGTGACGAGGACGTAGGTCCCGACGAGGATGAACACGGACACGACGGTCGCCCGGCCCGGCTGCTCGTTCGGGTTCGTGCTCTCCTCGTTCACTGCCGCGGTCGTGTCCCAGCCCCAGTAGATGAAGAGGGCGATGATCAGGGCCTGCGTGAAGGCCTCCTGGTCCCACGCCCCGTCCTCGGTCACGATCGCGAACGGGTTGAGCCAGTCGAGCGTGGGCATCACCGCCGTCTCGACGCCGCCGCCGTAGACCTGGGCGAGGGCGACGACGGAGAAGAGCGCCAGCATGGCGATCTCGATCGTCAGGAGGATCGTCTGGGTCCGCGCCGACAGCTCGATGCCGCGGTAGCAGATCCAGGTCATCGCGGCGACGAAGATCACCCCCAGGCCGATGACCCCCGCGTCGAAGGTCGTCTCGCCGAACGTCACCGGGATGACCGGGTTCTCGAACGGGTCGATCTCGAAGAGGCTGAAGGTGTACTGCGCTGCGACCTCGGCGAGGCTGGCGATGACGATGATGTCGGCGACGATGATCGCCCAGCCGGTCAGCCAGCCGATGCGCGGGCCCATGGCCCGGGTGACCCAGGTGAAGCTCGTGCCGCAGTCGGGGTCGGCCCGGTTCATGTAGTAGTAGGCGATCGCGATGCAGAACATCGGGATGAACGCCACCCACATGATCGCGGGCGAGAACAGCCCGACGGCCGCGGCGACGAGGCCGAGCGACACGGCCAGGCTGTACGCCGGGGCCGTCGAGGCGACCCCGATGACGACATTCGAGACGAAGCCGAGGGCCCCGGTCTTGAGGCCCTTGTCACCGGGTGCTCCGGACGCACCGGGTGCGCCGACGGTCGCTTCGGACATGCTCGATCGCCTCCCTCAAGGGTCCGAGGAGGACGCGCTCGGCACGAGACCGTTCCGTTCCGCGAGCGTGCGAGGCGTCGGCGACGCGTCGCCAGTGCCGGACGGCCCGTCGCGAGGGACGGTTCGTCGCCCCGAACGCTCGTCCCGACCGGCGCGGCGACGCGCGACGTTCGGCTGCGGACCGCCCCGCTGCGCCCGGCAGCGCTGCGTCGGTGACCGTCAGAGCGCGGGCTCGTCCTCGCGCCGTCGCCGACTTCCGGCCGCCGCGGCGACGAGGAGGAGGACGACCAGCAGCGCGCCCGTGCCGGCGGCGAGGGCGCCGGGCGTCCCGTCGCTCCGAGCCCAGGCCCGGTCGCGGGCCGGGGCCGGCGGGACGCTCGGCTCGGGAACGACCGCCGCGGGGGGGACGATCGCCGGGTCGGGGTCGGCGCCGCCGGGCGCGGGCAGCTCCGGGCCAGGCGGGACCGACGGCCGCGGGTCGTCCGCTCGGTCGAGGGCACGCGCGACCGGCCGCCCGGTTGCCGGCCAGCGGACCCCGATGAGCTCGGGAAGCGTCACGAAGCGGAACCCGCGGGCTCGGTAGCGGGCGATGATCGCGGGCAGCGCGCGGGCGGTGACCCGGGGGCCTGCGTGGAGCAGGACGATCGATCCCGATCGCCCGGCGGACGCACTGCGGACGACGCCGCGGACGGTGGGCCGCTCGGCCGTGTCGGTGGCGGTCGCGTCCCACATGACGATCGTCGGGAAGCCGGCGGCGGCGGCCAGCTGGTCCGTACGAGCGTTGCGGAAGCCGTATGGCGGCCGGAAGAACGGCAGCATCGGCTCACCGGTGGCCCGCTCGACGGTCCTCCGCGTCCGGACGAGGTCGGCGACGATCTCCGCGTCGCCGAGGGCCCGCGTGTCGCGGTGGCGGTTGGAGTGGTTCGCGATCGGGAAGCGGGCCCCGATCTCGCGCCACAGGTCGGGCGCCCGGCGGATGTACATCCCGGTGACGAAGAACGTCGCCGGGACGTCCTCCCGGACCAGCGTCCGGTAGATGCTGGCGAGGGTGCCCGCGTTCCAGCCATCGTCGAACGTCAGCGCGACGACCCGCTCCCGGCGCGGCCCGCGCCAGACGACTCGAGCCGCGGCCGTCGCGGGGTCCGGAGCGGGCGACGCAGCCCGCGTCGCCCGCGGCGTCGGGGACGGCTCGGCGGCAACCGGCTCGGCCGCGCGCACGGAAGCCGGACCCGCCGGGCCGCCCGGACCGATGCCGAGCACGATCGCCAGCGCGATCCCGACGCCGAGCGTCGCCCGGGACGCGGAACGGTGGCCGGCCCGCCGCAGCACGTCAGGGGTCTCCGGCGGGAGCGTCGAGGATCCGCCAGCCGCGGGCGGCGGCAAGGGAGCGCAGCTCGTCGTCGGGAGCAACCGCGACCGCCTCCCGCGCGTCCTCGAGCAGCGGAACGTCGGCCAGCGAGTCGCCGTAGGCCGCGACCAGCTCCGCGCCGGCGGCGAACGCGCGGACGCGCTCCGCCTTCGGGGCGCCGGTGCCGATGCGGGCCGCGAGCCGGCCCGTCGTCAGCCCGTCCCGCAGCTCGAGGGGCGTTCCAAGGCCGACCACAGGGCCGGCGGGACCGCCGGCAAGCCGCGCCGCGAATGCCGCCAGGACGGGCTGGTACGTGCCGGTCGCGATGACGACGCGCGCCCCACCGGCCGCCGCCAGGGCGAGCTCGTCAAGGACGGCGGCGCGCCGCTTCGGCCACAGCTCGGTCGCCACCACTTCCGCCGCGAGGGCGTCGAGCTCGGCCGGGTCCAGGCCGTCGAGGAGGCGCGCGAGGTCGCGGATCCAGCGGTTGCGGAATGCCTGGCGTTCGACGAGGCCGAGGCGGACGAGCGGGAGCGCCGCGAGGCGCGGCACGAGGAACCGCCGGTACCGCCACGTCCGGCCGTTCGCGCACAGCCAGCGCGCGACGCCGCGCCAGGTCTCGCCGGCCGTGCATGTTCCCTCGAGGTCCGCGGCCACGACGGGGATGGTGTCGAGCGGCGCGGCCGTGGGCGCGGCGACGGGCTCGGGAGCGGCGACGGCCGCGGACGCGGCATCGGCCGCGGATGCGGCGTCGGCGGCGTCGGCGACGGGCTCGGGAGCGGGCTCGGACATCCCGGCAAGGATACGCCGCCCGGTCGCCCGGGCCGGAACTGCGCTCGATCGGGCGGCGCACCAGCGCCGGCGGGCGTCGCGAGATCGTGGCGCAGGGACCGACCACCGAGTGGACGGATGACGGTGCCCGCCCGGCGCGACGTCGATGTCGCCCGGTCGCGAGCCGGGCTATCCTCGACGGCCGTGGAGACGAGCGCCGCGCCTTCCCCGCCGCCCGACGGTCACGCCTCGCCCGCCCGGGCGATCGAAACCGAGCGCGCCCTGCGCGAGATCGCGGGCGAGCTGGCGCAGCTGCGCGACCCTGCCGCGGTGCTCGAGCAGGTCGTCCGGGCGGCCGGGCGGCTCGTTCGGGCCGACGGCGCGATCCTCTCGCGCTACGACCCCGGCGACGGGCTCCTGCACTGGGACGTGGACGACGGCGTCCGCGAGCTGTTCGACCCCGCGTATGTCGCCGCGCTGACGTTGGAGGTGGGGGTCGGGCTCACCGGGCGCGCAGTCGCCGAGCGCCGGGTCCTCGCCTGCGGCCGGGACCTCGTCGACGCGTTTCCGCGGGTGCCGGAGTCGCTGCACTTCTTCGCCGTCACCGGGTTCCGCTCGCTGCTCGTCGCCCCGATCGCCAGCCCGGCGGGGACGTACGGCGCCCTCGAGGTGTACGCCGGCCGCGAGGACGCCTTCGATGCGCAGGACGCGGCGCTCCTCGAGGCCCTGGCGGCCCAGGCCACGATCGCGTTCGAGAACGCGCGCCTGATCGCCGAGCTCGAGGCGGCCCGGGCCGACGCCGCCCGCCGGGCGGACGAGGAGCGAACCCTCCGCGAGATCGCCGGCAGGGTCATCGCGATCGCGGACCCGGAGTCCACGCTGGAGACCATCGTGGCCGAGACGCGCCGGCTGCTCGGCTCGGACGTGGCGGCCATCTCCCTGAACCGGCCCCTTGCCGGCCGCGTCGTCTTCAGCCTCCCCGACGTGGAGCCCGATCCGACGGACGTCGGCGTCCCCGACGACCAGCCCTTCGACGAGCTGCCGGGGATCTGGGGGCGCGCCCTCGCTCTCGACCGTCCGGTCGCGACCGGGGACTACCTCGCCGACACGTCGTTCGGCCACCATCCGGCGACGGACGACCGGGTCGCCGAGGAGGGCCTGCGCTCCGCCGCCGCGGCGCCGATCCCCGGCGACCCGCGCCCGGTCGGGTCGCTCCAGGTCGCGAGCGCCAGGCCGGACGCCTTCGGCCCGCACGAGCTCGAGCTGCTCGGGGCGCTGGCGAGCCAGGCCGCCTCCGCCGTCGCGATGGCGATGCGGGTCGCCGACCTGGCCGCCTCGCGGGCTGCGCTGGCCCACCGGGCCGAGGTGGAGCGGTCCCTCCGCGAGATCTCCACCCGCGTCTCGGCCTCGCACGACGTCGACGAGGTCGTCGGGCTCGCGATCGACGAGGCGACCCGCCTCCTCGGCGGTGACGGTGCCCGGGTCGACGTCTACCGGCCCTCGATCGGGCTGCTGCGCGGCATCTACACGTCGAACGGGGCCGTGCCGACGGTCGAGGAGTGGCCGGACACGCCGAACGAGCGGACGGACCAGGGCCTGTCCGGCCAGGCCTACACGCGCGGGGAGACCGTCTGGACGGGCGACTACCTCGCCGACGAAAGCTTCCCCCACGCCTCGGGCGCCGACGCCTACGTCCGAAACCTGGGGCTCCGCTCGGTGATCGCCGCACCGCTCATCGGCGAGGCAGGCCCGATCGGCGCCCTCACCGTCATGGCGCAGGCCCCGAACGTCTTCGGGGCCGAGCACCGCAACCTCCTCGAGGGGATCGCCGCCCAGGTGGCGATCAGCCTCGGCACGGCTCGCCTCATCGAGGACCTCGACCGATCGCGGGCGGAGCTGAGCCGGCGCGTCGAGCGGGAACGGGCGCTGCGCGAGATCGGCGCCCGGCTCACGGCCGTCGGCAACCCGGAGGCGCTGCTGCACGAGATCGTGGCCGAGGCGCGGCGCCTCGTCGAGGCCGACGGCTCGCGGATCGACCTTCTCGACGAGACGACGATGCGCCTCCGCTGGGCCTACGCCGACGGCGACACCGCGGCGGCGGACGCGCGCCTCCTCCGTGACCGGGGCCTCGCGATGGGCGAGGGCGTCGCCGGCCGGGCGGCCGCCGAGGGACACGCCGTCCGGACCGGCGACTACCTGCACGACCCGGACGTGCGGCCCAGCGAGGCGGCGCTCCGGTTCGTGGAGGAGACGGGGGTCCGGTCGGTCCTGTCGACGCCGCTGCCGGGCCTCGGGCGCCCGCTCGGGACGCTGTCCGTCCTCGCCGGCCGGCGCGACGCGTTCAGCGACGCCGACGTCGAGCTGCTCGACACGTTCGCCCTCCAGGCATCGATCGCGATCACGAACAGTCGGCGCCTCCAGGCCCTCGCCCGGGCGACCGAGGAGAACGCCCGCCGGGCGGCCACCGAGCGGGCCCTCCGCGAGATCGCCGCCCGCATCGGCGAGCTCCGGGATCCCGCCGAGATCGTCCAGCTCACGGTCGACGAGGCTGCCCGCCTCCTCGGCGCCGACGGCGCGCGGGCGGACGTCATCGGCTCCGGCGGGATCGTGGCGTCCCTCCGTCGCCAGCTCGGCGAGATCGTCTCCGATCCCGCGTTCCGGACCGGCTTCCCCGAACCCGAGCCCGGGAGCTCGCCGGGCGTGGCCGGGATGGCGGCCCGACTCGGCCACGCGTTCGGGACCGGCGACTACCTCGAGGACGCGTCGTTCGAGCGGCTCCCCGAGCAGGATGCCGCGATCCGCCGGCTCGGGGTCCGCTCGGCCCTCGCCGCCCCGATCCGCGGCGAGGAGGGCCCGATCGGGGCCCTGACGGTCGTGTCGCGGACGAAGGACGCCTTCGACCTCGACGCGGGTGCCACGCTCGAGGCGCTCGCCAGCCTCGCCGCGGCCGCCCTGCGAAACGCGACCCTCATCGCCCGCGTCAGCGCGTCCGAGACGCGCCTCAGCGACCTGGTGGCCACGTCGCCCGACCTCATCTGGGAGTGCGACGTCGAGGGGCGGTTCACGTTCGTCTCCGGCCTCGCCGAGAAGGTCCTCGGCCGATCGTCGACCGAGCTCACCGGCCTCCTCTTCACGGAGGTCGTCCACCCGGCGACGCTGCCCGCAGCGGAGGCCGCATGGGAGGCGCTGCGCTCCGACCCGCAGGCGATCCAGACCGCGCGGTTCGCGCTCCTCGACGCACGCGGCGACCCGGTCCCGATCGAGAACGTCGCGATCCCGCTCCTGGAGGACGACCGGTTCGTCGGAGCCCGCGGCGCCGCGCGCGACGTCCGGGACCGGGAGCGCCTGGAGCGCGATCTCCGGGAGTCGGAGCGGCGATACCGCGACCTCGTCCAGACGTCGCCGGACGGCGTCTGGCAGTCCGACGAGACCGGCCGCTTCACGTTCTGGAGCGACACGGCCTCCTCGCTCACGGGCTTCCCTCCGGATGCCGTCCTCGGGCAGCACTGGTCGGTCGTGGTCGGCCCCGAGGCGCTCGAGGCAGCCGCCGACACCTGGGAGCGCATCCAGGCCAGCCCCGGCGAGGTGGTCCGAGCCCGCCTCGACCTCGTCCATCGGGAGGGGCAGCGCCTGCCGGCGGAGGTGGCCGGCGTCCCGATCCACGCCGACGGCCGCTTCGCCGGCGCGCACGGCTCGCTCCGGGACCTGCGCGATCAGCTCCGACTCGAGCGCGAGCTGCGCGACTCCGAGGCTCGCTTCCGCGAGCTGGTCCAGACCTCGCCGGACGGCGTCTGGCAGACCGACCCGGCCGGTCAGATCGTCTTCTGGAGCGAGGCCGCGCGGGCGCTCCTCGGCTGGGAGCCCGACGAGCTCATGGCGCGCCACTGGAGCGCCGTCATCGCCCCCGCCGCGGTCGGCGAGGTGCGGGCCAGCCTCAAGCCGCTCACCGAGGGCGCGCCCGGCGCCGTCGCCCGGGTGCGCTCGACGGCCCTGCGCCGGGACGGCACCGAGATCCCGGCCGAGATCTCCGGCGTTCCCCTCTTCCGTGACGGCGAGTTCCGCGGCATCCAGGGGACGATCCGCGATCTCCGGGCCCAGGTCCGCCTCGAGCGCGAGCTACGGGACCAGGCGGGAGCCCTCGCCTCCTCCGCCGAGCGAGCCCACCTCGCCCGCGAGCTCCACGACTCGGTGACGCAGGCGCTGTTCTCGATGGGGCTCATCGCCCGCTCGATCGAGGTCCTGCTCGAGCGCGATCCGGCCGCCGCCAAGGACAAGCTCGGCGATCTCCGCGAGCTCCAGCGCGACGCCCTCGCCGAGATGCGGTCGCTCATCTTCGAGCTCCGGCCCGGGAGCCTCGAGCGCGAGGGTCTCGCGAACGCGCTGCGCACGCACGTCGCAGCCCTGGAGGGGCGGCTCGGCCTCCCGATCGTGCTCGACGTCGTCGACATCGAGCGCCTGCCGCTCCCCGCCGAGGACGCCCTGTACCGGATCGCGCAGGAGGCGCTCCACAACATCGTCAAGCACGCCCGCGCCCGGACGGTTCGGATCGAGCTGGCCCGTGACGGGGCCGACGTCACGCTGCGGGTTGTCGACGACGGCGTCGGCTTCGACCCGCTCGACGTCGCGGCCGGGCACCTCGGGATCGCCGGCATGCGCGCCCGGGCAGAGCGCGTGGGGGGCGACGTCGTGGTGCGCTCCGCGCCCGACGAGGGCACCGAGATCGAGGTCCGCGTCCCCGCGACGGCGGGGACGCCTCCGTCGGACTGACGCGACGACGGGGACGCGCCGCCAACCTGGCGCCCGGCCGGGCCGGGGACGCACCCCGACCGGACACGCGGCCGCGCCGGCGCGCCATCGTCATCCGTCCACACTGGGACCCGGCTGCCGTCCCTTCCGCCACCCCTCCGGCCGTGGGAGGCTCGCCCCATGACCGCGACCGACGACGCCCCCGGACTCGGACCCGTGGGCACGGGCTCACCGCTCCGGCTCCTGGTCGTCGACGCCGATCGCCGCGTGCGCTCCAGCCTCGTCGGGCTGCTCGACCTCGCCGAGCAGGTGGAGGTCGTCGGCAGCGCCGGCCATGCCCGGGCGGCCCTCGACACCTGCGAGGCGTGTCGGCCCGACGCCGTCGTCATCGACCCGCGCCTCCCCGAGCTCCCCGACGGGGTCGCATTCATCCGGCGGCTGCGCGCGGAGCGACCGGAGGTGCGGGTCGTCGTGATCGCCTGGATCCCCGGCCTCGGGGCGCTCCTCGGGGACGACGCCGGGATCAGCGTGGTCGCGCCCGACGGCGGCGACCTCGGCGACCGGATCCTCGACGCGCTGCGCCTGGCGCCCGCACCGCCGGCGGGCTCGCCGGACGGCGCCGATGCTAGACTCGAGTCCACGGCGTGACGTCGCCGGCGGTCCGCGACCGCCGCAGCGCCGGGCTCGAAGGAGTGACCAGCGTGTCCGAGACGCCGATCCGCGTTCTCGTCGTCGACGACCACCAGGTGGTCCGGGCCGGCCTCCGCGTCTTCCTCGATCTGCTGGACGACATCGAAGTCGTCGGCGAGGCCGCCGACGGGAGCGAGGGCCTGGCGATGGCCCGGCGGCTCCTGCCGGACGTCGTCCTCATGGACCTCCTCATGCCGCGGATGGACGGGATCACCGCGATCGGCCGCATTCGCGAGGAGCTGCCCGACGTCGAGGTCGTGGCGATGACGAGCTTCATCGAGGAGGAGAAGGTCACGGCCGCGCTCGAGGCCGGGGCTGCCGGCTACCTCCTCAAGGACGCCGCGGCCGACGAGGTGGCCTCGGCGATCCGCGACGCGCACGACGGCAACGTCCACCTCGACCCTGCCGTCGCCCGGCTCCTGGCCCAGCGGATGCGCCGCCGGCCGACCGAGGAGGAGGCGACGGAGCCACTGACCGAGCGGGAGAAGGACGTCCTGCGCCTCCTCGGCAAGGGCCACAGCAACAAGGAGATCGCGGCCGCCCTCTTCATCACGGAACGGACGGCGCGGACCTACGTCTCGAACATCCTGGGCAAGCTCGGGCTCGCGTCGCGGACGCAGGCGGCGCTCTGGGCCGTGGAGCACCACCTGGTCGACTGAGCTCGGCCCTGCGCCGGCGGCGGCGAGGCCGGGCGCGCAGGGCGGCGGAGCCCGGCGGCTGCAACGCCCGGCGTCGGCAGAGGCCCGGCGTCGGCAGAGGCCCGGCGGCGGCCGAGGCCCGCGGGCTGCCCATGCCCGGCGTCGGCAGAGGCCCGGCCGGCGGCAACGCCCGGACCTGGCGCGACGCCCGGCTGAGTCCTGTTACGACTCACGGGAGCCGCGGCCCCGCACGCGAAGTCCGCGAACGCCTGGTGTTGGCGATGATCGTGAGCGTGGACCTGGCCCGGGCGAGTCGGAAGCCGACTCAGGCAGCGGCGTGCCGCGTCGCGGTCTGGCGCGGCGGCGCTGCGAGCGCGGCGACGATGGCCGGCGCGGCGCCCGGGGGCGACCATGGACGGACGACGAGGCAGCCGTCGACGATCGCCGAGCCCGCGTCGCGCACCTTCATCCGTGCGGGAGACGACGCCCGCCGGGCGCGGACCGGCGGCCCCGGAGCGCATCCTCCTCCTGCGACCCGGACCGCCATCCATCGCCCGGGAGAAAGGAGGACCGCCATGTACCGGTCCATCGAGCTCGTCGCCGGGCACCGCCACGCCGACCTGCTTGCCGAGGTTGCGCGTCAGCGCCTCGTCGAGGAGAGCCGGCAGGGCTCCGGGCGGACGCAGCCGGCCGCGCGCGATCGCGCGTGGCGGTTCGTCCTCCCGGGGAGGCCGCTCGCGACCCGCTGAACCGCACCGGGGACGGCCGGGACTCCTCCCCCGTCCGTCCCGTCCTCGTCCGCGCGAGACCCCGGCCAACGCCGGGGTCTCGCGCCGTGTCGGCGCCGTCCGACGCATGGTCCACGCACACGAGAAGGCCCCGGCCGAATGGCCGGGGCCTCCAGTCTCTGCCGGGGCGCCGTACGGCGCCGGGGTGCTACTTGTCGCGGAAGCCCGCGTCGGACATCGCCGCCTGGGCCGCCGCCAGCCGCGCCACGGGAACGCGGAACGGCGAGCAGGAGACGTAGTCGAGGCCGATCGCCTCGCACTTGTGGATGGAGTCGGGGTCGCCGCCGTGCTCCCCGCAGATCCCGAGCTCGATGTCGGGGCGGGCCGAGCGGCCCTTCTCGACGGCGATCCGCATGAGGTCGGCGACCGCGTCGTCGAGGGTCTGGAAGGGGTTGACGGGGAGGATCTTGTCCTCGACGTACTTCAGGAGGAAGCCGCCTTCGGCGTCGTCGCGGCTGTAGCCGAACGTCATCTGGGTGAGGTCGTTCGTGCCGAAGCTGAAGAAGGCGGCCTCGGTCGCGATCTCGTCGGCGGTGAGGGCGCCGCGCGGGATCTCGATCATCGTCCCGAACTTGTAGTCGAGGGCGACGCCGGCCGCCGCGGCGATCTTGTCCGCCTCGGCCTCGAGGAGCCCGCGGGTCGCCCGCAGCTCGTTCACGTGGCCGACGAGCGGGATCATGATCTTGGCGATCGGGTTCCCGCCGGCCTTCCGCACCGCCACCTGGGCGTTGAGGATGGCCCGCGTCTGGATCTTCACGAAGTCGGGGATCATGATCCCGAGGCGGCAGCCGCGCAGGCCCAGCATCGGGTTCTGCTCCCGCATCGACGTCGCCGCGGCGAGGAGGCGGCGAGCCTCCGCGAACGTCGGGTCGTCGACCGGGGTGCCGTTCGTCTCGAAGCGGACGACCTGCTCGATGAGGTCGTCGCGGTTCGGCAGGAACTCGTGGAGCGGCGGGTCGATGAGGCGGACGACGACCGGCAGGCCGTCCATCGCCTTGAAGATGCCCTCGAAGTCGCCCTGCTGGAGCGCCTCGAGCTCGCCCATCCGGGCGTCGAACTCGGCGACGACGGCCGCCTCGTCCGCGGTCAGCTCGCCGCCGGCCGCGACCTTGGCCTTGGACCGGGTCGCCTGGCTCGCGACGAGGATCGCGGCCCGGACGATCTCGAGGCGCTCGCCCTCGCGGAACATGTGCTCGGTCCGGCAGAGGCCGATGCCCTGGGCCCCGTAGGAGCGGGCCTGCTCGGCCTCCTCGGGCTTGTCGGCGTTCGTCCAGACGCCCATGCGCCGGATGCCGTCGGCCCAGCCGAGGATCGTCTGGAGCTCGGTCTGCTCCTCGTAGCGGGCCGACACGGTCGGCAGGGCGCCGACGAAGACCTCGCCGGTGGAGCCGTCGAGGCTGATCCAGTCGCCCTCGTGGATCTCGAGGCCCGTCAGGTTCGAGTGCGCCTTCTTCGCGTCGGCGTCCACGTGGAGCTCCTCGGAGCCGGCCACGCAGGGCTTGCCGATCTGGCGGGCGACGATCGCGGCGTGCGAGGTCGCGCCGCCCTTGGCGGTCAGGATCCCCTGCGAGACGGCCATGCCCGGGAAGTCGTCCGGGGACGTCTCCTCGCGCACGAGGACGACCGTCTCGCCGTTGGCGACCCAGTCGACCGCGGTGCGGTAGTGGAAGACGGCCCGCCCGACGGCGGCGCCGGGCGAGGCGTTGAGGCCGCCGGCGATCTTCTGGGCCGCCTTGCGGGCGGCCGGCTCGAACTGGTCGCGCAGCAGCTGGTCGACCTGCGACGGCTCGATGCGCGAGACGGCCTCGCGCTTGTCGATGAGGCCTTCGTCGACCATGTCGACGGCGATCTTCACGGCGGCCGCGGCGGTTCGCTTCGCGGAGCGCGTCTGGAGCATGTAGAGCTTGCCGCGCTCGATCGTGAACTCGAGGTCCTGCACGTCCTTGTAGTGGCGCTCGAGCTGGTCGCCGATCGCGACGAACTCGTCGTAGACGGCCGGCATCCGCTCCTTGAGATCGGCAATGTCGAACGGGGTCCGGATGCCGGCGACGACGTCCTCGCCCTGGGCGTTGGTGAGGTACTCGCCGTACAGCTCCTTCGTCCCGCTGAACGTGTTGCGGGTGAAGGCGACGCCGGTCCCGGAGTCCTCGCCCATGTTGCCGTAGACCATCGTCACGACGTTGACGGCCGTGCCGAGGTCGTCGGCGATCTTGTTGTACTTGCGGTACTCGCGGGCCCGCTCGCCGAACCAGGAGGCGAACACCGCCTTGATGGCGAGGTCGAGCTGCTCGTCCGGGTCGGTCGGGAACTCGCGGCCGGTCTCGTCGCGGACGATCTGCTTGAAGATCGTGACGAGGTCCCGGAGGTCCTCGGCGGGAAGGTCCGTGTCGGCCTTCGTGCCGCGGGCCGCCTTCTTGGCCTCGAGCGGCTCGTCGAACTTGCGGCCGTCGACGCCGAGGACGATCCGCCCGAACATCGCCACGAAGCGGCGGTAGGCGTCCCAGCCGAAGCGGTCGTTGCCGGTGAGGGCGACGAGGCCGGCCAGGGTCTCCTCGTTGAGGCCGAGGTTGAGGACCGTGTCCATCATGCCCGGCATCGAGAACTTGGCGCCGGAGCGGACCGACACGAGGAGCGGGTTCTTCGGGTCGCCGAAGCCCTTGCCCGAGCTCGCCTCGACCTCCTTGACGGCGCCGAGGACGTCCTCCCAGAGGCCGGCCGGGAGCTGCTTGCCAGCCTCGAAGTAGTCGTTGCAGGCCTCGGTCGTGATCGTGAATCCCGGCGGTGTCGGGAGGCCGGCGTTCGTCATCTCGGCGAGGCCCGCGCCCTTGCCGCCGAGGAGGTCCTTCATGGACCCGTTGCCCTCGGCCCGGCCGTCGCCCCAGGCGTAGATGTAGCGCTTGGCGGCCGCGTGGGCACGCGTGGTCGGTGCGACGTCGGGCATGGGGCGGGTTCTCCCTGTGTGGTGTCGGCGGGGCATGGGTTCGCCCCGCGATCGGTCCGATCGTGTCCGGGTGATTGTACCGACCCTTCGCCGACAGGGACCGGGACCGTCGGCCCGCTGTCGGGGGCCGGATCGCCCGCCCGCGGGGTCATCGCGACCCCGCCGCGGGGCTACACTCGCTGAGACGCCGCGACGGGCGCGCCGCCGGGCCGCAGCCAGGAGATCCGCTCCCCCATGACCGACCACGTCGAGGACAGCCGCGTCATCGCGGAGGATGCCCCCCAGTACAACGCCACGCTCGTGCGGCGGGTCGACCACACGTCCGACCTCGCTTCGTTCTGGGTCAAGCTGGACGGCGAGCCGGCACCGTTCGAGCCCGGGCAATACATGACGATCGGCGTCTTCGCCGACGAGAAGCTCTGGCAGCGACCGTACTCGGTCGCTTCCGCGCCGTCGGTCGCCGGGACCGAAGGCTACGAGGTGTACGTCCGCCTCGTCCCCGTCATCCGCTTCACGACGCTCCTCTGGCGGCTCCAGGAAGGCGCCCGGATGCGGCTGATCGGCCCCAAGGGCAAGTTCATGCTGGAGCCGGACGACGCCCGGACGCATCTCTACGTGTCAACGGGCACGGGCCTCGCCCCGTTCGTCTCGATGATCCGGGAGACGATGGCCCAGGGGAAGCCACGGAGGACCGTCGTCCTGCACGGCGTCTCGCACGTCTCCGACCTCGGCTACCGCGACGAGATCGAGGAGCTGGAGCGGTCCGGCGCCTACCCGGTGCGGTACGTGCCGACCGTGTCGCGGCCGGCCGACGCGCGCAACGAGGGCTGGAACGGCCGCACGGGTCGCGTTGAACAGGTCGTCGCCGACGTCTGCCGCGACCTCGGGCTGCGCGGCGACCGGACGGTCGTCTACATCTGCGGCAACCCGGAGATGATCCTCAACGTCGAGCGCGTCCTCATGGACCGCGGCTTCCCCGAGTTCCACGTCAAGAAGGAGCTCTACTGGCCGAAGGGCAAGACGGCGGCTCCGGCCGGCGGCTAGCAGCCCGACCGCCCATGCCCTACGCCGAGCGGCACCGGCTGGTGCCCGCCTTCCCGGTCCTGCGGACGCCGCGTCTCGAGCTGCGCGAGCTGACGGCCGCCGACGTAGCCTGGTATCTCGCTCACTTCTCACACCCCGAGATCGTCCGCGGGACGGGCTTCCCGGCCCTGGACGGGATGGCGGGCGCGCTCGACGAGATGGACCGGTACGTGTTCGGCCTGTTCGAGCGCCGCGAAGGGATCCGATGGGGTCTCGTGCCGGTCGGCACGGGCACCCTCGCTGGCACCGCGGGGATCTTCCGCTGGGCCGACGGGCCAGAACCCGCCGCGGAGATCGGCTACGACCTTGCTCCGGAGTGGTGGGGCCAGGGCCTGATGACCGAGGCGCTCGGCGCGATCGTGGCCTACGCGTTCGCGACGCTCGGGCTGGCTCGTCTCGAGGCCCTGGTCCTCGACGGCAACGGTCGGTCGTGCCGCACGCTCGAGCGGGTCGGGTTCCGCCACACGGGCCTGCTCCCGGCGCACGGAGAGGATGAGCACGGGGTTCTTCGCGACGAGCACCATTACGAGCTGCGACCGCCCGACCGAGGTTGACGTGCGCCGGACGGCCGGCCCGCACCTGCCATAGACTCGCTGCAGCGGCCCGGGTGCGGCCGTCGTGACGCTGAATGGGCCGTTCGGCCCCCGCAACATATGCGCGACGGCGCATGGGTCGCACGGGAGCGCGAGGCACCATGCACCCTGACCGCCCCCGTCCTGGAGTTGACATGCACACCGTCGTCGAGAAGGCCCAGCTCTCCCCGAACGTGACGCGCCTCGTCATCGAGGCGCCGCGAATCGCCGAGATCCGCAAGCCGGGCCAGTTCGTCATCGTCCACCGCGGCCCCGGCTCGGAGCGCATCCCGCTCACGATCGCCGACGCCGACGCCGAGCGGGGCACGATCACGCTCGTCATCCAGGCGGTCGGCAAGAGCACCGAGGACCTCGTGTCGCTCGAGGTCGGCGAGGCGATCACCGACGTCGCGGGCCCGCTCGGCCGCGAGACCGAGCTCATCGAGGAGGGCCACGCGGTCTGCGTCGGCGGCGGCGTGGGGACCGCGGTCGTCCACCCGATCGCGCTCGGCCTCAGCCGCGCGGGCGTGAAGGTCACGAGCATCATCGGCGGCCGCTCGAAGGAGTGGGTCATCTTCGAGGACGAGCTGCGGCGGGCCGGCGAGGTCGTCACCTGCACCGACGACGGCAGCTACGGCCGCCACGGCTTCGTCACCGAGGCCCTCAAGGACGTCCTCGACGCGGGTGGCATCGACGCGATCTACGCCGTTGGCCCCGTCCCGATGATGCGGGCGATCGCCGACCTGACGCGGCCCTACGGCGTGCCGACGTTCGCGTCGCTCAACGCGATCATGCTCGACGGGACCGGGATGTGCGGCGGCTGCCGCGTCCAGGTGGGCGGGAAGACCGTCTACGCCTGCGTCGACGGCCCCGAGTTCGACGCCCATGCGGTCGACTTCCGGGAGCTGGCCGACCGCCTCGGCACGTACCGCGAGTTCGAGGCCCACGCCCTCGAGGTCGCCCACCGCCGCGCCGCCGAGAAGGCGGTCGACGCCGGTGAGGCGCCGATTCACGCGCCGGACGGGACGTGCCTGATCCCGGGCCTGGCGGACAAGGCCGAGAAGGCCGAGCAGCAGGAGGCGGCTGTCGCCGCCGGGGAGGCCAAGGCGTGACCGACCAGCCGACGCCCGCCCCCGAGGGGGCGCCGGATGCGTCCCACGGCGACTCGGACTTCCAGCCGGCCTTCGACCACCCGCTCACCCCGAAGGAGCGGATGACGATCGACCGCGTCGGCATGCCGGAGCAGGACGCCCTGGCGCGCGCGGCCAACTTCCGCGAGGTCAACCTCGGCTACACCGAGCAGCTCGCCGTCCTCGAGGCCGAGCGCTGCCTCCAGTGCAAGAACCCCGTCTGCATCGACGGCTGCCCGGTACGGGTGAACATCCCGCGCTTCATCGAGCTCCTCCGGATCGGCGACATGGCCGGAGCCGCGCAGTCGCTCCTCGGCGACAACGCCCTCCCCTGCGTGACGGGGCGCGTCTGTCCCCAGGAGATCCAGTGCGAGGGCGTCTGCGTCCGGGCCAAGAAGGGCTCGTCGGTCGCGATCGGCGCCCTCGAGCGCTACGTCGCCGACTGGGCGATGGTCCACCCGGAGGCGCTTCCGGCCGCCGAGCCGACGCCGACGGGCCGCAAGGTCGCGATCGTCGGCTCCGGGCCGGCCGGCCTGACGGCCGCCAAGGAGCTCGTCGGCTACGGCCACGACGTCACGATCTTCGAGGCCTTCCACGCCACCGGCGGGGTGCTCGTCTACGGGATCCCCGAGTTCCGACTTCCGAAGGACATCGTGCAGGCGGAGGTCGACCGCCTCAAGGCTGCCGGCGTCAAGATCGAGACGAACGCGATCATCGGCCGGACCTACACCCTCACCGAGCTGCGCGAGCGCTTCGACT
Source organism: uncultured Chloroflexia bacterium (assembly GCA_963736545.1). Taxonomy (GTDB): domain Bacteria; phylum Chloroflexota; class Limnocylindria; order Limnocylindrales; family CSP1-4; genus CTSoil-043. The sequence continues at coordinate 75,374 of CAVTPA010000001.1, read as the reverse complement.
CGATCTACCTCGCCGTCGGTGCGGGCCTGCCGGTCTTCATGAACGTCCCGGGCGAGAACTTCAAGGGCGTCTACTCGGCCAACGAGTACCTCACCCGGGTCAACCTCATGGGCGCCTGGAACGCCGAGTCCGACACGCCGGTCCTCAAGGGCCACCGGGTGGTGGTCGTCGGCGGCGGCAACGTCGCGATGGACTCGGTGCGAACGGCCAAGCGCCTCGGCGCCGACGAGGCCACGATCGTCTACCGCCGCGGCAAGGCCGAGCTCCCGGCCCGGATCGAGGAGGTCCACCACGCCGAGCAGGAGGGGATCAAGTTCGAGCTCCAGGTGGCGCCGATCGAGGTCCTCGCCGACGAGAACCGCTGGGTGACCGGGATCCGCTGCCTCCGGATGGAGCTCGGCGAGCCCGACGCCTCCGGGCGCCGGCGGCCGGTCCCGATCGAGGGCAGCGAGTTCGTGATCGACTGCGAGATGGTCGTCGTGGCCATCGGCACGAAGGCGAACCCGCTTCTCACGGCGTCCGAGCCGGACCTCGAGATCAACCCCTGGGGCTACGTGGTCACCGACGACTTCGGGATGACCTCGATCCCCGGCGTCTTCGCCGGCGGCGACATCGTCCGCGGCGCGGCCACGGTCATCCTCGCCATGGGCGACGGCAAGCGCTCGGCCCAGGCGATGAACGCCTGGCTGAGCGGCGCCTACCCGCCGGGCAGCGAGGCGGAGGCGGTCGGCGAGACGGAGGCGGTCGCGGCGGAGTAGCCGCGCCGCGGCGGAACGGCCCGGCGTTCGGCCGAGTGGCCTCGCGCCGCGGCGCACCCGACGCCTCGCCCAGCTCGGCAGCCGCCCGTCGGGCCGTTGGTCCGGGATATCGACCCCATTCCGTCGCCTGGGAGACGCCAGCGCGCTCGGCGACGTCCCTCTGTCTGAGGCCGCGCGTACGCCGCAGGACACGAAGCGAGCGTCCGACCCGGCGTTCGTCCATGCGGCCAAGGATGCCGGCCGCCGCTTACCAGCGGCTTGCGCGGCACGGCGCGACCGGCCGTACGCGCGACGGCGCCCAGGCCGACGGCGACGGCGCCCAGGCCGACGGCGACGGCCGAATGCCGGCCCGGGGACGACGTTCAGCGGCGGATCGCGTACACCAGGTGCGGGCGACCTGCGAAGTCAGCCGTCTTCCAGACCGACATGCCGATCCGCTCGGCGACGCGGCGCGAGGGCACGTTCTCCTCGAGGATCAGCGAGATCAACCGATCGCGACCGGTGAAGGCGAAGGCGTGATCGCGCCAGGCCGCCGCCGCCTCGGTCGCGTAGCCGCGGCCCTGGTGGGCGGGGTGGAGGTGCCAGCCGAGCTCGAGCTCGTCGGCGCCGTCGACCGTCTGCGCCACCGCGCCGCAGTCACCGACGACCTCGCCGGTTGCGCCCAACGTGATCGCCCAGAGGCCGAGGCCGTCCCGCTCGAACCGCGCCCGGTTGCGCTCGATCCAGGCGCGGGCCTCGTCCCGCGAGAAGGGGCGCGGGTAGAACCGCATCGAGACAGGGTCGCCGAGGACGGCTGCCATCACGTCGAGATCCGCGGGCTCGAACGGCCGGAGGACGAGGCGCGGCGTCTCGAGCCGCGCGACCCGCGGCCCGTCCGCGGGCGGCCGGCCCTCGGCGGACGTCAGGGCCGCGCCGCCTCGAGCTTGTCGAGGATGTAGCGCGTCACCTGGTCGGCCGAGATCCGGTCCTGCGTCATCGCGTCGCGGTCGCGGACCGTGACCTGGCCGTCCTCGAGCGAGTCGACGTCCACGGTCACGCACCACGGCGTGCCGATCTCGTCCTGGCGCCGGTAGAGCTTGCCGATCGCGGCCGTGTCGTCGTAGACGGCCATCGTGTGGCGCTTGAGGTCGGCCTTGATGCGGTGGCACATCTCGACGATCTCGGGCCGCTTCTTGAGGAGCGGCAGCACGGCGACCTTGTACGGGGCGAGGTCCGGGTGGAGTCCCAGCACGACCCGCTTCTCGCCGCGGACCTCCTCCTCGCGATAGGCGTCGATGAGGAACGTGAACGCAGCCCGGTCGGCGCCGGCCGAGGTCTCGATGATCCAGGGGATGAAGTGCTCCTCGGTGGCCGGGTCGAAGTACTCGAGGTTCTCGCCCGACTCCTTCGCGTGCCGGCCGAGGTCCCAGTCACCGCGGTTGTGGATCCCCTCGAGCTCCTTCCAGCCGAACGGGAACCGGTACTCGACGTCGACCGCCTTCTTGGCGTAGTGGGCCAGCTCGTCGGAGCGGTGCTCCCGGAAGCGGAGCCGCTGGGGTGTCACGCCGTAGGCCTCGTACCACGCCTTCCGGCGCGGCAGCCAGTCCTCGAAGTGGCCGGCGGCGGCGTCCGGGCGGACGAAGTACTGCATCTCCATCTGCTCGAACTCGCGCATCCGGAAGACGAAGTTGCCGGGGCTGATCTCGTTTCGGAACGCCTTGCCGACCTGGGCGATCCCGAACGGCACCTTCTTGCGGGCCGTGTCGCGCACGTTGCGGTAGTTGACGTAGATGCCCTGCGCCGTCTCAGGCCGCAGGTAGACGACCGCGGCCTCGTCCTCGACCGGGCCGAGGAACGTCTTGAGCATGAGGTTGAAGCGGCGCGGAGCGCCGAGCGGGCCCCCGTCGGCCGGGCAGGCGAGCCCGAGCCGCTCGACGATCCCGTGGTCGAGGAGCTCCGCCGGCCCGAGGTCCTCGGCCCCGGCGAACTCGTCGACGCGGTAGCGGCGCTTGCAGGTGGCGCACTCGACCATCGGGTCGTTGAACTCGGCGACGTGGCCCGAGGTGACCCAGATCTGGGGGTGCATGAGGATCCCGGAGTCGAGGCCGACGATGTCGTCGCGCTCCTGGACCATCGAGCGCCACCAGGCCCGCTTGACGTTGTTCTTCAGCTCGACGCCGAGGGGCCCGTAGTCCCAGACGGCGTTGATGCCGCCGTAGATCTCGGAGCTCGGGAAGATGAAGCCGCGGCGCTTGCTGAGGCTGACAATCGTGTCGAGCTCGCGGACGGCGGGCGCGACGAGGTCCTGCGCGACGAGGGGGTCGGTCACGGGATCGGGCTCCACGGTTGGCCCGAGCGTGGCAGGCCCGGGCGGGAGGGTTGCCGGCGGATCGTAGCAGGTCGGCGCAGCCGGCCCGCGAGGTCGGGACCTGCCGGGCCCCGCCGTGTCGCCCGCCCCGACGGCTCCCGTCCCTACCAGGCCCTGATGCGCGTCGGCCGGACGCGGATCTCCAGCGGGTAGTCGACGAGCATGCTCTCCATCGTCCAGCCGAACGTGGCGAGCCGGGTGGCGTACTTCTCGACGTAGGCCGGGGGCACGTCGCCGAGCGTCGCCCGCTCACGGGCGATCCGAGCCTCGCCCTCGAGGACCGTGACGTCACCGCCGTCGCCGTCGGAGTCGAAGTGGGCGGCGACGCGCGGGTTGGCCCGGACGTTCGCCGCGCGGGGCGTGTCGGCCCGGCTGTAGACGAGCAGCTCCGCGTCCAGCCACAGGAACCAGACCGGGGAGGCCTGCGGCTGGCCGTCCGGCGTCACCGTCGTCAGCCAGAGGTGGTGCTCGCGCTCGAGGCGCTCGAGGGCGCGGGCGCCGGCCTTCGTCGTCGGGTCGATCATCGGGGGACTCCATCTGCGGCTGGCGGCGACATGGTGCCGTAGCCCGCCCGCACCTCCTCGAGGAAGCGCCGCGAGCGCGTGTCGCGCTCCATGACGTGGCGGACGAACTCGCCGAGGCAACGCTCGACCTCGGCCTCGACCCCTCCCGGCAACCGAAGGCCCGCGATGCCCTCGACGTCCATGCGCTGGTACGCCTTGAGCACGCGGAGCGCGTCGGTCGAGAGCCCGGCGGCCGCGTGGGAGGGCCCGCCGTGGCTGCCGCAGAGGACACCGCCGAGGAGCGGGATCCAGCGGACGGCGTCGTCGGGCTCCAGGAGCCGGGCGCACTCGACGCAGCGGTCCACCTCGGGCCGCACGCCCAGCTCGTCGCACAGGCGCATCTCGAACCAGCGGGCGACGCGGCCGGGGGCCATCCCGGCGTCGAGCAGCTCGTAGGCGCGGCGCAGGAGGAGGTACAGCGGCTCCGCCTCGTGGCGCTCCTCGAGCGAGCGGTCGACGAGCTCGGCGCAGTACCAGGCCGTCGCCGTCACCTCGAGCCGATCCTTGAGGCCGAGCCACGCGTGCTGCATCGTCACCTGGGTGACGACGTCGAAGGTCCGACCCTTCGCCAGCTGGAGGCGGAGCTCGGCCAGCGGCTCGAGCGACCCGCCGATCCGGCTCGTCGGCCGGCGGATCCCCTTGGCGATCGCCTTGATCTTGCCGAGGCCGGGCGTGAGGATCGTCAGGATCCGGTCGGCCTCGCCGTAGTCGAAGCGGGAGAGGACGATCGCGTCGGTCACGTACAGGCGGCGGTCGGGCACGACGGCACCGTACCACCCGGTGGCGTGGAGTGGCGGGTGAGCCGCTGCACTATCATCCCGTTCGTGCCATCCCCCGCCGACCTCGACATCCCCGTCCTCATCGCCGACGTCGAAGCGGAGATCCTCCGCCTCGTCGAGGACCGCGACCCCTCGACCCACGGCATGTACGAGATGGTCCGCTACCACATGGGCCTCGACGGCTCGGGGTCCTCGGGCAAGCGGATGCGGCCGCTCCTCGGCCTCCTCGCCTACGCCTCGATCACCGGCGAGTACGCCCCCGCGCTGCCGGGCGCCGCCGCCGTCGAGCTCGGCCACAACTTCAGCCTCATCCACGACGACATCGAGGACGGCGACCGCGAGCGGCGGCACCGGGCCACCCTGTGGGCCCTCCACGGGATCCCCCAGGCGATCAACACCGGCGACGCCGTCTTCGTGCTCTCGCGGATCGCGCTCCACCGCTTGACGGAGCTCGGCTTCTCGGACGCGAAGGTCCTCCGCCTCATGCGGCTCTACGACGAGACGTGCCTCGCCCTGTGCGAGGGGCAGTACATCGACATCTGGACCGGCGAGCACGACATCACGATGACCGTCGACCTCTACTTCGACATGATCGGGCGCAAGACCGCGGCCCTCATCTCGGCCAGCATCGAGGCCGGCGCGCTCCTCGCGACCGACGACGAAGCGGTCATCACCCGCTACAAGCAGTTCGGCTGGGCGCTGGGGCTCGCCTTCCAGGTCAACGACGACGTCCTCGGGATCTGGGGCCAGGAGCAGGCGACCGGCAAGGAGCCGTCCGACCTCGCCAAGCACAAGAAGACGCTGCCGGTCATCTATGCCATGGAGCACGCGGAGCCCGCCGATCGCGAGCGCCTGGCGGCGATCTATGCCGACCCGGAGCCGACCGCGACGGACATCGCCGAGGCGATGGCGATCCTCGAGCGGGCCGGGGCCCAGGAGTACACCCGGTCCGAGGCCCGCCGCTGGCGCGACGAGGCGATCGCCCAGCTCGACGCGGCGGGAGTCGTCCAGCCGGAGGCGCGGGCCAAGCTCGCCCAGATCATGCGGAGCGTCATCAGCGCCTGACGCGGCGCGGCATGGGACGCCGCGCAGGCCGCTCAGCGGTCGGCGGGATCCTCGGTCGGTGCGTCCTCGGGCCGCGTCCGGGTGACGAGCACCTTCGACACCCGGCGACCGTCCGTCGACTCGACGGTGATGGTGAGGCCGTCCACGCGGACCACGTCGCCCGGTTGCGGGACGCCGCCGATTCGGTGGAAGACGAGGCCCCCGATCGTGTCGTACTCCTCGCGGTCCTCGAGGAGCGACGCCAGGTCGAGGTCCTCCCAGGCTTCCTCCATGTCGTCGACCGAGGCTCGACCGTCGAAGCGGATCCGGTCGTCGTCGAGGCGGACGACCATCTCCTCCTCTTCGTCGTACTCGTCCTGGATCTCACCCACGATCTCCTCGAGCAGGTCCTCGATCGTGACGAGGCCCGCCGTTCCGCCGTACTCGTCGCCGACGATCGCGAGATGGACCTTCCGCCGCTGGAACTCGTGGAGCAGGTCGTCGATCGTCATCGACTCCGGCACGAAGACCGGCGGCCGCAGGAGCGAGCGCACCGTCGGTCGCTCGTCGGCGGGCGTCACCAGGATGGGGAGGAGATCCTTGGCATAGAGGACGCCGACGATGTCGTCGACGGAGCGCTCCCAGGCCGGCAGCCGGCTGTGGCCGCCGCCGATGATCCGCTCGACGGCCGTCGCCAGGTCGGAGTCCGCCTCGAGCCCGACGATGTCGATCCGCGGCACCATGACCTCGTGGACACGGCGCTCGCCGAGCTCGATGACCGCGTGGATCATCTGCTCCTCCTCGGCCTCGAGGACGCCCTCGTCCCCGCCGCGCTCCACGATGAGCTTGAGCTCCTCGGCCGTGATCTGCGCCTCGCGCGAGACGTCGGCGCCGAACGGCCGGACGAGCGCGCGGGTCAGGAACGTCAGGAGCCGGACGAGCGGCGAGAGGATGCGGCCGAGGATGTCGACCGGACCCGCGAGGAGCAGCGCCGTGCGGTCCGGGTAGGCGAGCGCGAGGGCCTTCGGGACGAGCTCGCCGACGACGATCGAGAAGAGGGCGACGAGGCTCGTGACGACGACGAGGGAGATCGCCTCGGCCGTGCCGCGCGGCACCCCGGCGGAGGTGATCAGGTCGGCAAGGCCGCTCGTGAGCGACACGGCGGCGACGGCCGAGGACAGGAAGCCGATGAACGTGATCGCGATCTGGATCACGGCCAGGAAGCGGGCGGGATCCTCGATGAGTCGGCGGACCCGGGGCGCGCCGCGGCGGCGCTCGTCGATGAGCTGGTCGACGCGGCTGCGGCGGACCGACACGAGGGCGATCTCGGCGGCCACGAAGATGCCGGCGAGCAGGGTCAGCCCGACGACGATGAAGAGCTCGGTGAGGGAGCCCATCAGCCGTTCTCTCCCGGCGGAGATGACGGGTCGGCGGTCTCGGGAGCGGTCTCGGGAGCGGCCGCGTCGGCCGGCGCCCCGGGCGTGGTCGACCGCGGGTCGCGGAGGCGGGCCGGCACGCCGACGGCGAGCTTCCCGGGCGGGACGTCGCGGGTCACGACGGCCCCGGCCCCGGTCCGTGCCCCGTCGCCGAGGGTGATCGGGGCGCGCAGCATCGTGTCGACGCCGAGGAAGACCCGCTTGCCGATCTCGGTGTGGTGCTTGCGGACCCCGTCGTAGTTGGCCGTGATCGTGCCGGCCCCGACGTTCGTGCCCTCGCCGACGTGGGCGTCGCCGAGGTAGCTCATGTGGTGCGACTTCACGCCGGCCTCGAGGCGGCTGTTCTTCACCTCGGCGTAGTTGCCGATCTCCACGCCGGGCCCGATCGAGCTGCCGGGGCGGAGGTGGCTGAACGGCCCGATCGTCGTCCCCTCCTCGACCTCCGAGCGCTCCAGGACACTGGCCCAGACGCGGCAGCGCGGGCCGACGACAGTGTCGATCAGCTGGCTGCCGGCCCCGATGACGGTCCCCTCCCCCACCCGGGTCCGGCCCCGGAGGACGACATTCGGCTCGAGGGTGACGTCCGCCGCGAGCTCGACGTCGGCGTCGACGTAGGCAGTCGCCGGGTCGTGCATCGTCACGCCGGCCTCGAGCCAGCGCGTGTTGATCCGCTCGCGGAGCATCACCGCGGCCGCCGCGAGCTGGGCCCGGTCGTTGATCCCGTCGAGCGTGCCGTCGTCGGCCGCCTCGACCGCCACGACCGGTCGACCGTCGGCCGTCGCGAGGTCGACGAGCTGGGTCAGGTACAGCTCGCCGGTCGCGGGCGACGGGGTGAGGCGCCCGATCGCGCCGCGCAGCCAGGCGGCGTCGAAGGCGTAGCAGCCCGCGTTCACCTCGCCGACCTCGAGCTCGGCCTCGGAGGCGTCCTTCGCCTCAACGATCCGGGCCACCCGCTCCCCGTCTGCCGTCCGGATCACGCGGCCGAGCCGGCCCGGGTTCCACGGCTCGAAGGAGACGATGGCGACGGCCGCGCCCGCGACGCGGCGCTCCTCGAGCACCTCGCCGAGCAGGTCCACGCCGACGAGGGGGACGTCGCCGCTGAGCACGACGACGTCGGTGGCGTCGGCCGGCGCAGCGGCAAGGCCGGCGCGCAGGGCGTCGCCGGTGCCGTCCGGCCGCTCCTGGAGGGCGAACGAGACGCCGTCGGGGAACGCGTCGCGGACGGCCACGGTGGCCGGCGAGACGACGACGATCGGGTCCGCCCCGGTCGCGGCGCGGGCCGCCTCGACCACGTAGGCCAGCATCGGGCGCCCGCACAGCTCGTGGAGCACCTTCGGCCGGGCGGAGAGCATGCGCGTGCCGAGCCCGCCGGCGAGCACGATGGCGACGGGGCGGGTCATCGAGGGGCCGTGGCGGACGGGGCGACCCGTGAGCTGGCTGGCTCCGGGTCCGCGCGACCGTCGTCCGGTATGGCTGGATCGGTTGTCATCTGGTCCGCGGATCGTAGGGTCGGCCCGCCCGGTTCGTCAAACGACGACGCCGGCGCCGATCGAGCGGCGACGTCGAACGCCGCCTCGCCGGGGCAGGTCGCCGCCGCGGTGGCCCCGGCGCAAGACGGGCTGTCGTTACGCCGCGATCCCCGCACGGCCTCTCGGCGAAACCGCGGTTTCGGCAACAACTCCCGCACGGACCCCGCGCTAACGACAGCGGGCCTTGCGCCCGGCGCGATGGTGCCCCTCGGCCGCAGCTCTGGCGCGCCCGCCGATGGTGCCCCTCGGCGGCAGATCTGGCGCGCCCGGCGCGATGGTGCCGCTCGACGGGCCCCGGAACCAAGGAACGCGATCAAGCCCGCAGGCGGGCGATCGCCTCGATCTCCACGCGGCCGCCCTTCGGGAGCGCGGCGACCTGCACCGTCGAACGGGCCGGCGGCGGGTCGGTGACGAAGCGGCCATAGATCCCGTTGACCGTCGCGAAGTCGGCCATGTCGGCGAGGAAGATCGTCGTCTTCACGACGTCGGCGAAGGTGAGGCCGGCCGCGTCGAGGACGTTTCGCAGGTTTGTCATCGAGCGCTCGGCCTGCGTCTCGACGTCGGGGCCGGCGAACTCGCCGGTCGCCGGATCGAGCCCGAGCTGGCCGGAGCAGAACAGGAAGCCGCCGGCGCTCACCGCCTGGCTGTACGGGCCGATGGCGGCGGGGGCCTGCGGCGTGGAGACCGTGGCGCGGGGCATGGCGTCCTCCTCTCGTGGGATCTCAGGATGACAGGCCGGCGGCCTCGACGGGTGGCCCGGGCTGCTCGCCGTCGCCGGCGGCGTCTGCGGGACGGCCGACGATCGTCGCCGCGGTGACGATCGTCGCCGCGGTCACGAGCGGGGGCCGCGCGCCCGGGGCGGCGATCTCGCCGCGCGCCAGCGCGTCGCGGACCGCGACCGCCGCGGCCTCCGCCTCCGGGCGCGTCGCGTAGAGCGCCCACAGCGTCGGTCCCGAGCCCGACTGCCCGACCGGGCGGCCGAGGAGGCGCGCCAGCGCCCGCCGCAGGGGCACGAGCGTCGGTACGAGGTCCGCGGCGGCCGGGACGAGGTCGTTGGCGACGGCGAGGATCCCGGCGCGCTCCAGGAAGCGCGCGACCGACAGGCCGGCCCGGAGCTCGGCCGCGAGGTGGGTCGACGACGCGAGGGCGGACCCGCCGGGCGGCCGGACGCCGGCGGCGTGGCGGGCGAAGGCGTCCGGCGTCGAGACCGGCACCGCGGGCGTGACGAGGAGGATCGCGGGCGGCGCGCCGCGCGGCGCCGGGAGCGGGGTCACCCGCTCGCCGCGGCCCTCGACGAGGGCCCAGCTGCCGGCGAGGAAGAACGCGCAGTCCGACCCGATCGCGGCCGCGGCGACAAGCCTTTCGGCCGGGGCGAGCCGCTCCCCGACGCCCCACGCCTCGAGCGCCCCGTCGAACGCGGCAGCGCCGTCCGACGAGCCGCCGGCAAGCCCCGCCGCCGCCGGGATGCGCTTCTCCAGGCGGACGGCGAGCGCCGGCAGCGGCCCGTCCTCGCCGGCGTCCCGCAGCGCGCGGCGGGCGACCGCGAGCGCCCGCAGCGCGAGGTTCCCGGCCGGGGGGCCGAGGTCCGGCGCGGGCTCGCCCGCCGGGCCGACGACGTGGAGGCGATCGGCCGGCCCGAACGCCGGGCTCAGGGCGAGGCGGTCGGCGAGGTCGAGCGGGACCATGATCGAGTGGAGGTCGTGGAAGCCGTCCGGCCGACGACCGGTGACCGCGAGGGTCAGGTTGACCTTGGCCGGGGCGAGCCGGACGACCGGCGTGACGGGCCGCGGGGGCGGGCTCACCGATCCGCGTCCGGCGCGGCCGGCTCGAGTGGGCCCGGCTCGGCGTCCGTCGGCGGCTCGGCGTCCGCGGCCGGCTCGAGCGGGCCCGGCGCGGCGCGTCGGCCGCGGAGGTCGGCGGGGATCGGCCCGAGCGCGCCGAGCAGCGCGATCCACTCCGGCACCCCGAGGGTCTGGGGTCGCCGGTCGGGGTCGATGCCCGTCTCCGCCAGGGCCGCCGCGATCGTCGCAGGCTCGATCGGAAGCTGGCGCGGCAGCACGTTGTGGAGCATCTTCCGCCGTTCGCGAAAGCCCGCCTGCACGAGGCGCCAGAGGTCGTCCTCCATGGCCGGCGGCAGGCGCCCCGGCGCGTCGGGCGGGCGGACGTCGAGGGCGAGCACCATCGACTCGACCGCCGGCGCCGGCTCGAACGCGGCCGCCGGCACCCGTCGAACGAGCGACGGCTCGGCGTGGTACTGGACGAAGACGGAGAGGTAGCTCATCGCCCCCGGGCGGGCCGCGATGCGCTCCGCGACCTCGCGCTGGACCATGAGCACGCAGCGCTCCGGCCGTGGCCCGGCGATCCCGCCGAGGAGAAGGTGCAGAACCGGGCTCGTGACGTGGTACGGGAGGTTGGCGACGACGTCGTACGGCGCGGTCACGAGCGCGGCGAGGTCCGCGTCCAGGACGTCGTCCTCGACGAGCTCGAGGGCGCCCGCCGCGAGCTCGAGGGCGAACGCCTCGCGCAGGTTCGCCACGAGGTCGCGATCGATCTCGACGGCCGTCACCCGCGCGCCGGCCGCGAGCAGGCCGCCGGTAAGCACGCCGAGGCCGGGGCCGATCTCCAGCACCCGGCGGCCGGGCTCCGGGGCGGCGGCGGCGAGGATCGCCTCGAGAACGTCGACGTCGGCGAGGAAGTTCTGGCTGAACCGCCGTCGCGGCCGGAGACCCGCGCCGCGGAGGGCGCGGCGGACGGCCGCGGGGTCGAGCGTGACCGGCGAGCGTGGAGCGGTCATGGGGCTGCCCGGCCGGCCGCGTCGGCCTCCGCGTCCCGCGCGGCCGCGTACGCCCGGGCAGCGGCGCCACGCCGGGGCGGGCGGCGCGAGACGGGGCCGCCCGCCGGCCGGGCGAGCGGCCAGGAGGCGCGGACGCCGAGGTCGAGCCCGGCCCGCTCGCCGGCGGCGAGCCGGCGTGCCCCGGCGGCCCCGATCATCGCCCCGTTGTCCGTGCAGAGCCCGGGCCGGGGGATCACGAGCTCCACGCCGAGGTCGGCGGCGCCGGCCGCGAGGCGGGCCCGCAGGGCGGCGTTCGACGCCACGCCTCCGCCGACGACGATCGCCCGGGCGCCGGTCTCCGCGGCCGCCCGGAGCGTCTTGGTGGCAAGGACGTCGACGACGCTCTCCTGGAACGCCGCCGCCAGCGTCGCCACGCGGTCCGACGCGAGCCGCCCGCCCGCCTCGGCCGGGGGCAGCCCGGCCGCGGCCAGCTCCACCTCGACGAGCCGGCGGAGCGCGGTCTTGAGGCCCGAGAAGCTGAAGTCATACGTGCCGGCCAGCCAGGCGCGGGGCAGCCGGACGGCCTGCCCACCGGCGCCCGCCGCCGCCTCGGCGATCGCCGGTCCGCCCGGGTAGCCGAGGCCCAGCAGGCGCCCTGCCTTGTCGAACGCCTCCCCGGCCGCGTCGTCGACCGTCTCGCCGAGGAGCCGGTAGGCGAGGTGGTCGCGCATCTCGACGAGGAACGTGTGGCCGCCGGACGCGACGAGAGCGACGAGGGGGAACGGCGGCTCCGGCAGCTCCGCCTCGCCCGGGTCGACGAGCCATGCCGCGTAGAGGTGGCCCTCGAGGTGGTTGACGCCGACGAGCGGCACGTCGAGCCCCCAGGCGACCGCCTTCGCGTACGAGAGGCCGACGAGGAGCGACCCGACGAGGCCCGGGCCCGCGGTGACGGCCACGGCGCCGACGTCATCGAGCCTCGCCCCGGCCTCGGCGAGGACCTCGTCGAGCGCCGGGTCGAGCCACCGCAGGTGGGCCCGCGCGGCGACCTCGGGAACGATCCCGCCGGTCCCGGCGTGGAGCGCGACCTGGCTCGCGACGGCCTGCGCGACGATCCGGCGGGGCCCGTCGAGGAGGGCGACGCCGGTCTCGTCGCAGGACGACTCGACGGCCAGGAGGAGCCCGTCGCTCACGTCGGCGGCTCGGGCCCGGGCAGGGCCAGGATCTCCGCCCGCAGCGATGCGATGCGGGCCGTCATCTGCGGGCTCGCCAGTGGCTCCGTCGTCATGATGAGGGCGTCCTCGTGGTCGTCGCTGTAGTAGCGCGGCCGGATCCCCACGGGACGGAAGCCGTACTTCTCGTAGAGCCGGCGCGCGGCCAGGTTCGAGAGGCGCACCTCGAGCGTCGCCTCCCGGGCGCCCCGCGCGATCGCCAGGTCGAGGACGGCGATCAGGAGCCGCTCGCCGATCCGCCGGCGGCGCCAGGCCGGGGCGACGGCGAACGTCGTGACGTGGGCCTCGTCCACCAGGAGCCAGACGCCCGCGTAGGCGATCACCTCGCGGGCGGCGCGGACGACGAGGTAGTGGGCGAGGCGGTTCGTCTCGAGCTCGTTGCGGTAGGCGTACGACGGCCAGGGCGTCGTGAAGCTGGCCTTCTCGATCGCCTGGACGGCCGCCAGGTCGGCGTGCGTCATCCGGTCGATGACGAGCCTCACGGGCGGGCGGGCGACCATGCCACCTCCCCCGCCGCCGCGGCGACACCGCGGGGCAGCGTCACGTACGCCGGGCCGACCGCGGCCCCGTCGTCGCCCCCGGCCCGGAGGCGAGCGCAGCCGAGCGCGAGGAGCGCTTCGGCCAGGCCGTCGAGCGCCGCCGCTCCACGGGCCGTCGCGGCCGCGTCGGCCCGCCCGGCGAGGTCGACGGCCACGATGACCGCGCCCGGGGCGAGGTCCTCCCCGACCTCCCACGGTGGCGCCAGCCGGGCCGTCGCGTCCCGGACGAGATAGCGCCCGGAGGGACCGGCGGGAATGAGGATCGCCGCGTCGGACCCCGCGGGGATGGACCCGGCCGCCCGGGCCGCCGCCTCGAGCGACGCGCCGGTCGCGACGCCGACGAGCGGGGCTCCCGCAGCTCGGGCGAGGCCGCGGGCCGTCGCGAGGCCGACGCGGAGGCCCGTGAAGCCGCCGGGCCCGGTCCCGACCGCGATCCCGGCGAGCGTCCCGCCCAGCGGCCGTTCGATGCCGGCCTGGGCAAGGAGCGCGTCGATCCGCCCGAGGAGCTCCTCCGCGTGGCGATGGCCCGCGTCCCACGCATCGGCGGCGAGCATGGCCCCGTCGAGCGTGCCGACGGCGACGACGGCGCGCGAGGTCGCGGTGTCGATCGCGAGGACCTTCGTCATCGGAGCGCCGCCAGCAGCCGCCCGTGGCGAGCGTCGGTGGCCCGGAGCTCGAGCAGCCGCGGCTCGTCGCCGGCGCCGTCGATGTGGACGTCGAGCCGGCCCGCCGGCAGGGCCCGCCCGAGGCGCTCCGCCCACTCGATGACCGTGACCCCGTCCTCGGCCCGCTCGTCGAGGATCCCGGCGGCGAGCGCGTCCTCCGCCCCGTCGAGGCGGTAGCAGTCGACGTGGAAGAGGGGCAGGCGCCCGGCATGCTCGGCGACGAGGATGAACGTGGGCGACGCCACGGGCTCGTCGACGTCGAGCCCGCGGGCGATGCCTCGGGCGAGCTCGGTCTTGCCGGCCCCGAGCGGTCCGACGAGGGCGACGACGACGCCGGGGCCGGCGGCCGCGCCGAGCCGGCGACCGATCGCGCGCGTCGCGGCGGCGGATCGGCTGGTCCGGCGGGCGGTCGCCCGGTTGCTGCTCATGGGCCGCAGCCTAGCGGATGTGCCGGGCCGCGGGCCGGCACCCGCAGCATCGGCGGCGTGGGCGATCAGGCAAACCGCTCGAGATCGCCGAGTGCGACGATCGCCGTTCGGCCGTCGTCGAGGACCACCCGCGCGGCCTCGAGGACGATGCCGGCCCCGAAGCGGTACGGGCCGACGAGGCCGCCGAACCGACCCTCCGCGCCGGCCTCGCGCCCCGCGCGGACGCGCACCCGGTCGGCGGGCGGGCGCGGCAGGTCGAGCGCGGCCGGGGCGACGAGGAGCGGCGGGTTCCCGGCGAGGCCGACCTCGACGCCCGCGAGCGCCTCGAACAGGTCCCGGACGGGACCGGCGAGCGCCCTCCGGACGAACCCGTCGACGACGAGGACCGGGAACGACGGGAGCCGGTGCAGGCCGGCGCGCTGGCGCAGCTCGGACGCCGCGACGTCGCGCCGGTCGCGCTCGGCAAGCGCGGGGACGACGGCCCCGGCAATGCCCATCGCCCGGGCACGGGTGAGGGTCTCGGCGTCGGCGCGGCCGGGCAGGACGACGATCGCGCCGGCGTGGGCGACGTCGAGGACGATCCGCCCATCGGGATCGCCCGGCAGCAGGACGAGCCGACCGTGGCCCGGGTCGCCGAGCAGGGCGGAGCCGGGGATCCCGATCCCGTGGACGTCGAGCGCGATCTCGGCGCCGGGATGGATCTCGGCCACCGTCGCAGCGCCCGGGGCGGCGACAAGGTCGGGGTGTGGGCCGGTCACCATCCGCCGGCGGCCCTCGTGGGTGAAGAGCGTCTCCCCGGCGGGGACGGAACCACGCCGGCCCGACGCCGCGGCCGACCACGCCCCGGCGCCGGCGCCCTCGTCGCGCTCGCCGGCCGCGAACTCGACGAGGCGCGGATCACGGATCCGCTCGGCCAGGAGGTCCCCGACGCCGACCTCCGCGCCCACCGTCGCGATCACGCGATCGCCCGGCAGCAGCGGGATCCGGATCCGCGGCCGGTCGACGACGAGCGTCCGCGCGGCGACGAGGGCGAGGCCGTCCGGGCCGCTCATCGGTCGCGGTCGGGCCAGAGGGCCCGCTCCCAGGTCGCGAGGACGGCGCGGCGCTCGTCGCCGCGCTCGGGCAGCCGCAGGGGGAGGTCCCGGGTGTCGACGACGAGCCCCGCGAGGCCTCCGGTCACGGGGACGGCGAAGCGCCGGCCCCGCGCCCCGAGGTCGACCGCCGACCGGAACGCCAGCTCGGCTCTCCCGGCCTGGCCCGGCGGGAGATCCACGAGCGCGAGGCCGCCGGCGGCGAGGTCGAGGTCGACCGGGATCCCCGGGCCGTCGAGGCGCAGGTGCCCGGCGGAGCGGCCACCGCGCAGGCCGCCGACGACGGCCAGCGTCCCGAGCGGCACCAGCGCGTCGGCGAAGAGGTCCTCGACGAGCTCCCCCCTGGCGTCCTCACCGTCGACGGTCCCGAGGGGGGCGAGCAGGCGGCCGGCGTCGAGCGCGACCTGGACGACGCCCGGCCGGCGAACGGCATCGGCGAGGACGAGGAGGGCGGCCGCGGCCGGGATCGCCGACCAGGCGCCGCCGGCCAGCACGACGAGGTCGGGGGCCGGACCTCCCAGGTCGGCGTCGGTCGCCGCCACGAGCGTCTCCACCGACGTGCGCAGCGCCGCGGCGCGCAGGACGGCCCCCTCGCCGTCGAGGTCGGCCCAGGGGTCGAGGCGCAGCTCTGCGAGCCGGTCGCGAAGGCGGGCCCGGTCGATCGAGAGCGTCGTCCAGGCCTCGATCCGGTCGAGGACCGCGTCGTCCTCGGCGAGCCCAAGGGCGGCCGACGGAGCCTCGGCGGCGACGACCGCCGGCGCGACGCCGGCCGCGTCCGACGGCGTGGCCCTGGCGCGGAGCGCACCGCTCATGCCGACCTCGAGCAGCTCGACCCGCAGGCCGAGAACCCGGGCGAGGGTCGCGGCAACCCCGACGAGCGCCTGGCGGGCGTCGTCCGGGCCCCCCCGCCGCGCCGCGAGGACGGTGCGGAGGTCGTCGCCACCGTCACCGCGCGGGCGGGGAACGGCGATCGCCTCCGTCCCGAGGGGGATCTCGGCGACGCGCGTCGCGGTCGCCCCGGCGAGCACGATCGGCAGGGCCGGCCGGCGCTCGGCGACGCCCGCGGCGAGGGCCACGAGCTCGCCGACGAGGTCCCGCTCGTCGCCCGCGGGCGGGTCGGCCGTCCCGACCACGAGCAGCGCCACGTCGGGTCGCGTCGCCCGTCGCGTTGCGACGAGCACGTCGTCCGCCTCGGCGCTGGCCCCGACGGTCTGCCAGCCGGCCGCGGCGGCGTCGGCCTCGAGGGCTGCCCGGGTCGCCTCGGTTGCAGCGAGGATGGCGGCCACGCGCTGCGGGGCCCCGACGGCGGTGATCCGGGGCAGGTCGGCCACGTCTCTCGCGACGCCGGCCCGGGCGACGAGGTCCGGGTCCGAGGCCCGCGCCCGCTCGACGACGAGCTCGGCCAGCGTCTCGACGTCGGCACCGGCCGGGACCGCGGTCGCGGCGAGCAGGCGGCGGCGCCCGTCCACGCGCCCCACGAGGGCGACGGTGGTGGTGGCCGTGCCGCGATCCGCGGCCAGGAACGCTCCGGGAGGGCCGGCCGGCGCGGGGGCCGATCCCGGCCGCGGCGCGCGGACCGGGGGCGGCTGGTCGGTCACGCGTCCCAGCTCAGGTCCTCGTCCAGCTCCTCGAGCCGGTCGATGAGCTGCTCGATGCCGAGCTCGTCGGCCAGGATTGCGCTCGCCGGGGCACTGTCGCCCCCGAACAGCCGGCGGAGAACCGGGTCGAAGAAGGTCATGGCGCTCCCCGGCAGCGCGCCGTCGGGCATGCTGGCCTGGAGAAACAGCACCGCCGGCCCGGTCATCCCGTGGAGGAGGATCTCGCGCGCCGCCTCCTCGACGAGCTCGGCGCGCTGCTCCGGCGTCGGGAGGTTGGCGATCGGCATCATCCCGGCGGGTCCCGTCATGCCGGCGCCCGACCCGACGACGCGGGGGCCGCGGCGGCGAGGGCGGCCCGGAAGGCCTCGTATGCCGCCGCGCCGCGAAGCGCGAACGTCACCGTCAGCAGGCGCGGCGCCCCGGCGGCGGCGTCGGCGACGGCGGCCACCGTGATCCGGGCCGCCTCGGCGAGCGGGAACCCGCCGACACCGGTGCCGAGGGCCGGGATGGCCATCGTCTCGATCCCGAGCTCGCGGGCCCGGCCGACCGCGCTGCGGGCCGCCTGGTCGATGGTCGCGGCGCTCGTGCGGCGCTGCTGGTCGAGGGAGACGGCGTGGATCACCCATCGCGCGGCGAGCGAGCCGGCGCCCGTGACGATCGCCCCGCCGAGGGGCACCGGCGCCTGCCGGACTGCCGCGAACTCGATCTCGTCGCCGCCGCGCCGCTTGATCGCCCCGGCGACGCCCGTCGACATCCACAGGGAGACGTTCGCCGGGCTCACGATCGCGTCGACCTCCAGGTCGCAGATGTCGCCGTTCCAGAGCGCGAGCTGCGCCATGACCCCCGTTCCTCCGTGAGCGTGCGGATTCCGACCGCCACGGCGCCGGCAGTGTACACCCGGGGCATGCGCCGGGACATCGTGGCCACGATCTCCCAGCTGATCGTGGTGCGCTCCCGCGCCAGGTCCCCGGCGGTGATCGCGTCGGTCCCCTGCTCCCCCAGGAGGACGAACTCGTCGTCGGGCGTGACCGGCGCTCCCGGGACGTCGCTGACGTCGGCCATGACGGCGTCCATCGCGACGTTGCCGACCAGGGGGACCCGCACGCCACGGACGAGGACCATCGCCCGGTTCGAGAGGGCCCGCGACCAGCCGTCGGCGTAGCCGAGCGGGAGCGTCGCGATCCGGCTCGGGCGGGCCGCGACGAACGTCGGGCCATAGCTGACCCCGGCGCCGGCCGGCAGGTCGGCGACGCGGATGGGACGGGCGCGCAGGGAGAGCACGGGCCGGAGGGCGCCGTGGATCCCTGCCCCGCCGGCGCCGATCGCGAGCCCGTCGGGAGCGATGCCGTAGGCGGCCAGGCCGACGCGGAGCCCGTCGAACACCGGCCGGCGACCGACCACGAGACGATCGACCGAGAGCAGCCCGCCGGAGGCGAGGACGTGGCGGTGCGGCACGTCGACACCGGCCCGCCGGAGCGCCGCGACGGCGCTCGCGAAGCGGGCGACCTGGCCATCCGTCCGCGCCCGGTCGCCCGGCGCCTGGAGGTGCGACCAGGCGCCGCCGAGCACGGCGCCGGGCGTCGCAGCGATCGCCGCCGCCGCCGCGACCGCCTCGCGCTCGGTCAGGCCGTCCCGCCCGAGGCCCGTCTCGATCGCCAGCTGCACGACGAGCGGCGGCAGCTCGCGCCGGGCGCGGCGCGAAGCGGCCCGGTACGCCTCGAGCGCCCGCTCCGTGAGGCCCGCGTCGCCGGCCGTGACCTGCACGCCGGCCCGGGCCGCGGCCACGGCCGCGTCGGGCGGCATCGCGAAGAGGACGAGGATCGGGGCCCGGAGACCGGCCTCCCGGAGCTCGATCGCCTCGTCGAGGGTGGCGACGCAGAGCCCCGTCGCCCCGGCCGCGAGCGCGGCGGCCGCAACCTGCACCGCGCCGTGCCCGTAGGCGTCCGCCTTGACGACGATCTCGAGCTCGGCGGTCGGCAGCGCGGCCCGGATCGCCCCGACGTTCGCCGCGAGGCGGTCGAGGTCGACCTCGAGCCAGGCCGTGCGCGGCAGAGCCGGCAGCCCCGCGGCCCGGAGGCGATCCTCGACCGGGGCGGGGCGCCCCGTCGCGTCGCCCGTCACGCGGGATCGGCGGCGAGCGTGGCGTCCGCGGGCCGGAACCCGACACGGCCGGCGCCCGCGCGCCGCTCGGCGATTGCCGCGAGCCGCCGCCGCGCGAGGGCGATCTCGAGCGGCAGGTCGCCCGCCAGGATCCCCGCGTCGCCGAGCCGCGCCCGCACCGCCTCGCCGGCCATCCCGTGGAGGTGGACACCCAGCCGCGCCGCGGCGAACGGCGCCAGGCCCTGGGCGAGCAGCGCCCCGACCGTGCCGGCGAGGACGTCGCCGGTTCCGCCCGTCGCGAGGCCGGGGTTTTCGAAGGCGGCGACCGCGACGCCGCCGTCCGGCGCGGCGACCACCGTGTGGGCGCCCTTGAGGATGACCACCTGCCCCCAGGTCGCGGCCGCGTCGAGGGCGGCCTCGCGGCGGGCCTCGTCGTCCTCGTTGAGATCGCCGTCCGCACCGGGCGAGATCCCCGACGCGGCCCGGAGCCGGGCGAACTCGCCGGCGTGCGGCGTGAGGACGAGCGCCCGGCGCACGCCCTCCCACCAGCCGTCCTCGGCGGCGAGGCTCCGCAGCGCCTCCGCGTCGACGACGGCCGGGCAGGCGTCGTCGCCGGCCGCGGGACCCAGCACGCCCCGGACGAGCTCGCCGGTGGCGAGCGCCGGTCGCAGCCCGGGACCGATGACGAGGGCGTCGTGGTCGTGGTCGAGGATCCGGGCGAGGGCGGGCTCGGGATCGACCTCCTCGACGTCGTCCTCGAGGAGCGGCATCGTCGTCGCCTCGACGACCTTCGCCGCGAAGAGCGGCTGGAGCGATTCGGGGACGGCGAGCGTGACGAGCCCCGCCCCGGCCCGTCCGGCGGCCTGGCAGACGAGGAGCGCCGCCCCCGCGTAGTCGAGCGAGCCGGCGACGACGAGGAGCTTTCCGAACGTCCCCTTGTGGCCGCGCACCGGGCGTGCGGGCAGCAGCCCGGCGGCGACGTCGTCGTCGAGGCGCTCGTGGTCAGCCATCGCCCGGGTCCACCGCGGCCGGCCGTTCGTGGCCCGTCTCCAGCGCTGCCGCTTCGCCGGCGAGGGCGCGCAGGCGCTCGATCCGGCCGAGCAGGGCGGCCTCGCGCTCGTCGAGCTGGGCGTCGACGTCGGGCGGGAAGAGGTACCGCCCACCGGCGGTGCGAATGCCGTAGGCGACGGCCAGCGCGTACTCCCGCTCGTGGGTGATGCTGACGGCGACCCGCTCCATGCCCAGCTGGTCGGCCCGGCGGGCCGCCCGCCCGTGGAGCCGCACCGACGGCTGGCCGGTGGGCAGCCGCTCGATCTCGATCTCCCGCCAGCCGACGCCCCGGACCCCGAGTCCCAGCACCTTGCTGACGGCCTCCTTGGCGGCCCAGCGGCCGGCGAACGTCTCCGGCCGCCGGCGCACGTACCGCGCCTCGGCCGGCGTCAGGACGCGCCCGACGAACCGGTCGCCGAAGCGCTCGAGCGCCTGCCGGATCCGCTCGACGCGGATGATGTCGAGGCCGAGCTCGGGCGTGCCGCCGGGACCCGAGGGCGGTGTCGCCACGGCCCTACTCCACCGTCACGGACTTGGCGAGGTTGCGCGGCTGGTCGACGTCGTTGCCGCGGGCGACCGCCATGTGATACGCGAAGAGCTGGAGCGGGATGATCGCGAGGATCGGCGACAGCGCCTCGAGCGTGTCGGGCACCCACAGGACATCGTCGGCGTAGGCCTCGATCTCGGCGTCGCCCTCGGTCGCGACGGCGATGACCCGGGCGTCGCGGGCCCGCCCCTCCATGACGTTGCTGACCACCTTGTCGTAGACCGGCGAGCGGGTCGCCACCGCGACGAGCGGGCAGTCGGCGTCGAGGAGGCTGATCGGGCCGTGCTTGAGCTCCCCGGCCGCGTAGCCCTCGGCGTGGATGTAGCTCACCTCCTTGAGCTTGAGGGCGCCCTCGAGGGCGGCCGGGTACGACGTGCCGCGCCCGATGAACATGAAGCCGCGGCTCCCGGCGTAGCGCCCGGCGACCGCGCCGACCCCGGCGCTCGCGTCGAGGGCTCGCTGGGCGGCGTCGGGAAGCGCCCGGAGGGCCCGCCCGAGCGTTCGCTCCTCGTCGCGCGGCAGCGACCCGCGGGCCGCCGCGATCGCCGCGGCGATCATGACGAGCGTCGCCACCTGCGTCGTGAACGTCTTCGAGGCCGCGACCGCGACCTCCGGCCCGGCCTGCAGGAAGAGCACCGCGTCGGCCTCGCGGGTGATCGCCGACCCGACGGTGTTCGTCACGGCGACGATCGGGCAGCCCCGCTCGCGGGCGTAGCGGGTCGGGGCGATCGTGTCGGCGGTCTCGCCGGACTGGGTCACCGCGATGACGAGCGTCGTGGGATCGAGGGGCGGCGGGCTGTAGCGGAACTCCGAGCCCACGGTGACGCGGGCCGGGAGGCCACACCAGCGCTCGATGAGCGCGGCGCCGGCCAGCGACGCGTAGGCGGCGGTGCCGCAGGCCACGAGCTCGACACGGGTCACGCTGCGCAGGACGTCGGCCAGCGGCTCGAGCTCCTCGACCCGCAGCCGACCGTCGGTCCCGACCCGGCCCGTCACGCACTGGCGGAGCGCCTGGGGCTGCTCGTGGATCTCCTTGAGCATGAAGTGCTCGAAGCCGCCCTTCTCGGCCGCCTCGGGCGTCCACGTCACCTCGGTGGCGACCCGCTCGCGCGGCTCGCCGGCGACACCGCTCACCGCGATCCCCCAGGGTCGCAGGTCGACCACGTCGCCCTCCTCGAGGAACACCACGCGGCGGGTGTGGGCGAGGATCGCGGCGACGTCGGAGGCGAGGAACGTCTCGCCGTCGCCGAGGCCGACGACGAGCGGCACGTTCTGGCGGGCGCCCACGAGGCGGTCCGGCTCGCGGCGATGCATGACGGCGACGGCATACGCGCCCTGGGCGCGGGCGAGCGCCGTGCGCACGGCGACGAGCAGGTCGCCGTCGTAGGCCTCCTCGACGAGGTGGGCCAACGCCTCGGTGTCGGTCTCCGAGGCGAGGTGGTGCCCCCGCGCCTCGAGCCCGTCGCGCAGCTCCCGGAAGTTCTCGATGATCCCGTTGTGGATCACGGTGATCTCGCCGGTGCAGTCGACATGGGGGTGCGCGTTGAGGTCGTTCGGCCGGCCGTGGGTGGCCCAGCGGGTGTGGGCGAGGCCGATGCCGGCCCGGGGCGTCCGGTCCTCCATCGCAGCCGCGAGGTTGGCGAGCTTGCCGACCTTCTTCTCGACGAAGAGGTCGCCCGTCTCGGTGACCAGCGCGATCCCGGCCGAGTCGTAGCCCCGGTACTCGAGCCGTCGCAGACCCTCGAGGAGGATCGGCCCCGCGGCCCGGGGGCCCGTGTACCCGACGATCCCGCACATGCGCTCGCTGCCCGCCTCGCTTCGGCCCCGCGAGCGCGCGTCGGCGCCCCGTCCGGGGGCGTTAGTGTAGGCGCTCCCCCGCGAGCGCAGCCAGCCCGTCCGCCAGCTCGCGGACGAGGTCCGGGTCGCGACCCTCGACCATGACCCGCAGGGCCGGCTCCGTGCCCGACGGCCGGACGAGGACCCGGCCGCCCGGACCCAGCCGGCGGCCCGCCTCCTCGATCGCGGCTCCCAGCACCGGGTCCGCCTCCCACTGCTCCTTGCGGCGGGCCGGGACGGCGCGCTGCTCCTGGGGGAAGAGCGGGATGGCCGCTGCCAGGTCGTCGATCGGACGGCCGCTCCGGCCGAGGATCCCGAGGACCTCGAGGCCGGTCACGAGCCCGTCGCCGCTCGTCGCGTGCTCGAGGACGATGACGTGGCCGCTCTTCTCGCCGCCGAGGCCGGCCCCCGTCACCTGCATCCCCTCGAGGATGTACTTGTCGCCGACGGGCGTGCGCACGAGGTGCCCGCCGACGTCGGCGAGGGCCGCCTCGAGGCCGCCGTTGGAGAGGACGGTGACGACGAGGATCCCGCCGGGGAGGGCGCCCCGGCGCAGCCGGTCGAGCGCGCACAGCCCGAGGAGCTGGTCCCCGTCGACGACGCGGCCGCTGCGGTCGACGACGACGAGCCGGTCGGCGTCGCCGTCGAGGGCGAAGCCGAGGTCGGCGCCCCGGGCGACGACCTCGGCCGCGAGCGACGCCGGGGCGGTGGCCCCGCAGCTGACGTTGATGTTCACCCCGTCCGGCTCGTTGTGGATGACGTCGACGCGGGCCCCGGTGGCGGCGAGGATCCCGGGGGCGGTGACTCCGCCGGCGCCGTTCGCGCAGTCGAGGACGATGTGGAGGTCGCACGGCGTCGCCTCGGCGAGCCGGCGCCGGTGGGCCCGGTAACCGTCGAGGAGCGCGGGGGCGTCGGCCACGCGGCCGATCCCGGCGTTCCGCGGACCGCCGAGCTCCTCGCTCCGCCACATGAGCTGCTCGAGCGCGTCCTCGGCCGCCTCGTCGAGCTTGAGGCCGCGGCCGTCGAGGACCTTGAGGCCGTTGTCGTCCGCCGGGTTGTGCGACGCCGACACCATGACGCCGGCGGCGAAGGCTCCGCTTCCGGCAACGTGGGCGAGGGCCGGCGTCGGCAGGACACCGGCGACGTGCACGTCGGCCCCGAGGCTGGCCACGCCCGCCGCGAGGGCCGCGACGAGCATCCCGCCCGAGCGCCGCGTGTCCGCCCCGAGCACGACGGAGCCGCCGGGCCCGACCATCTCGTGGGCGACCGCCCGCCCGAGGGCGTACGCGATCGGCGGTCGCAGGTCGACGTTGGCGATCCCGCGGATTCCGTCCGTGCCGAAGAGGCGTCCCATCCTCAGGGCTCCGGCGTCGCGGTCGGGGCCGCCGTCGGCGAGGGCGACGCCTCGGGCGCGGCCGTCGGCGCAGGAGCCGGCGTGGCGAGCGTCGTGATCGTCACGGCGACCTCGGCCGGCGACGCCGTGACGAGCGTGACGCCCTCCGGCAGGCGCACCGTGACCGGGACGGACGAGGTTCCCACGCCGAGCCCCGCCACGTCGAGGCGCGCCGTCAGCTCCGTCGCGTCGAGCGCGTCGAGCGCGTCGAGCGTGCCGCCCACGGTGAGGAGGACGACGTCGACGGCGGGCCCGTAGGCGAGCGCGGGATCCGCGTTGACGAGCTCGACGCCCACCTCGATCGTCCTCGTGCCCTCCCGCGGCCGCATCTCGATCGTGACCCGCACCTGGTCGACGTCGAGGGCGGCCACGCCTTCGGGCAGGACGAGGCCGACCGCCGTCGCGACGTCGGTCGTCGCGCCGGCGATCGAGATCGGCCGGGTGTCGATCGAGACGAGGCCCTCGAGCGCGTCCGCCTCGCCCTCGACCGTCACGAGGGACGGCTGGACGTCGATCGAGGCGATCTCGACCGATGCCGCCGGCGTCCCCGTCACGACCGCGCGCACCGGCAGGGTCCGGGTCGCGAGCTGGCTCCCGATCTGGATCGTCACCCGCACGGCGCTCGGCTGCACGTCCACCCCTTCGACGACCTCGCCGCGGGCGTCGACCGGCAGCAGGCCGACCGTCTCGTTGACGTCGAGCCCGGAGGGGTCGATGCGAACCCGGGCGAGCGCCGCGGTGACGAAGCGGACCGCCGAGTCCGGGCCGGAGACGGCCACCGATTCCTGCGACACGACCGGCTCCCGGACGTCGAGGCCCGGCGGGACGGTGCCGAGGTCGACCCGCACGGGGACGTCCTTCGTGACGAGGGGGTCGAGGCGGACGGCGACCCGCGACGGCGAGAAGTCGACGACCTGGATCCGGGGGTCAACGGCCCGGACGACGACGGGAACGCTGACCGGCGGGGCGCCGGCGACGGCCTCGACGTCGGCCAGGTCGATCGTCGCGGTGAAGCTCGACGAGGTGACGGCCGGGCGGTCGGTCCCGACCGCGATGTAGCGGACGGAGGTCACGTCCTCCAGCTCCCCGAGGATGAACGTCTGCTCCGGCTGGTTCAGGACCTGGATCGGGATCCGGCCCCCGAACGTGTCGGCCGAGGCCGAGACGATGATCCCGGCGTACAGGAGCGTGGCCAGCAGGATCGCGGCGATCTTGAGCGGCCAGTTGCGGACGATGAAGTCGACGGCTCCGCGCATCGCCTAGCTGCCCGTCCCGGCGGCGGTCTCGGGACGGGCCTCCGCAGGCTCCTCCCGCTCGGCGGGCGGCCCCAGGCCGCCAAGGCCCGCGACGGGGGTGGGTGCGGTCCCCGACCCCGGGTGCGAGAGCCGGTCTCGCAGGGCGGTGCCGCGGCCCTCGGGACGGAGGAGCAGCGCCAGCGCCCGCGCCAGGTGCGCCTCGTCGAGGTTGCGCCGGATCCGGGCCCGCTCGACGAGGCTCACCTGGCCGGACTCCTCGGAGACGACGACCACCACCGCGTCCGTCTGCTCGGTGATCCCGAGCGCGGCCCGGTGGCGGGTCCCGTAGCGCTCCGCATGGACCGTCAGCTCCGCCAGCGGCAGGAGGGCCCCGGCGGCGAGGATCGTCTCGCCACGGACGATGACCGCGCCGTCGTGGAGCGCCGCCCGCGGCGCGAACAGCGCCTCGAGCAGCTCGGCGGTCAGGTTGCCGTGGATCATCACGCCGGTCTCCGCGATCTCCTCGAGGCCGGTCTCCCGCTCGAGCACGATGAGCGCGCCACAGCGGGCGGCGGCCATCCGCGCCGACGCCCGGGCGATCGCGCCCGCGACGCGGTCGGCCGTCCGCTGGTCGGCGGGCGACGAGATCCAGGCCAGCGAGCCCACCCGGCCGAGCCGATCGAGGCCGCGTCGCAGCTCGGGCTGGAACACCACGACGAGGGCGAAGAGGCCGACGACGGCGCCGGCCTGGAGAAGCTGGGTGAACAGGCGGAGGCCCGCGGCCTGGGCGGCCGCGTAGATGAGGAGGATCACGCTGACGCCGATCACGAGGCGCACGGCGCGGGTCCCCCGGATCAGGCTGAACACCCAGTAGATGACGAGGGCGGTCAGCCCGATGTCGATGATCGTGGTCGGCTGGACCTGGCCGGCGAGCGACTCGAGCACCTCGGGCATCGTCGGGTGAGTGTAGCACCGGCCCCCCGGGCCACCCCCGGCGGCCGGGCGACGGCCAGCGCCCGTCGACGGGCGGGCCCCGCCTCAGGGGGCCGGCGCCCCCGCCCCCGCGGCCGATGCGCCCGCGTCCGCGGCGGCGGCGATCGCGGCTCGAACGCGCTCGATCGCCCCGGTGTCCCCGTCGAGCTCCGCGAGCCGGAGCAGCCGGTGGCGGGCGTCCGACGGCCCGGCCTCACCGATGTCGGCGGTGAGGTCGGCGAGGAGGAGATGAAGCTCGACGTCGGCGGGACGCGCACCGATCCCGAGCAGGCAGGCGTCGATGGCGGCCACGCGCCGCCCGGCGTCGCGGTGGGCCGTCGCCGCGCCCAGCGCCGCCGCGGCCGCGGCGTCACCGTCGCCCCGTGCCACGGCGTCCTCCGCCTCCTCCACGAGCGCCTCCGCGTCGACGAGCGGGGCGGGTGGGGGCGAGACCTCGGGCCCGGGTCCGCCGCCGCCAAGGGCGTCGTGCCGCTGTCGCCGCTCGTCGGTCGGCTCGATCGCGAGGGCCCGGCGGGCCGCCTCGCCGGCGTCGGCATCGCGGCCGGCAGCCTGCCGGACGGCCACCAGGCGGTCGTACGTCGCGGCCGCCTCGGCGGTCCGCCGGAGCACCACGAGGGCCTGGGCCCGGCCGAGGATCGCCGCGTCGTCCTCGGGAAGCAGCGCGAGCGCGGCGTCGTACGACTCGAGAGCCGCGGCCGGCTCCCCGAGCCGGAGGAGGACGCCGCCGAGGGCCGTCCGCGGGACGGCGCGGTCGCCGGCGACCGCGATCGCGGCCCGGTACGACGCGGCAGCGTCCTCGAGGCGCCCCTGGAGCACCGCCACGTGGCCGGCCCGGAGCGCCTCCTTGTACCGCTCGAACAGCGTATCGGTCATCGCCGCCGCTCCGGAATCAGGTCGGGCGCCCCTTCCGGGGCCCCCGGCGCGATCACTGTCGCCGGGCGCCCGCGGCCGCCCGCTGGGTCAGCGCTTCGTGTACTGCGGCGCCTTGCGCGCCCGCTTGAGGCCGTACTTCTTGCGCTCCTTCATCCGCGGGTCGCGGGTAAGGAAGCCGGCCTGGCGGAGCGGGAGCCGATAGCCCTCGGGATCGACGGTCAGGAGGGCCCGGGCGATGCCGTGGCGGATCGCGCCGGCCTGGCCGGTGACCCCGCCTCCCTCGACCTTGATCATGGCGTTGTAGCGACCCTCGGTCCCGGTCACGCGGAACGGCATCCGGAGGTCGCCCTCGGAGATCGCGTTGCCGAAGTGCTCCTCGAGCGTTCGGCCGTTGACGACGATCTCGCCCTCGCCGGGCATGAGGCGAACGCGGGCCACCGCCGTCTTGCGACGCCCGGTGCCCTGGAAATACGCGGGTGTGGTCATCAGGGCGCTCCTCGTCAGGCCAGCGGCTCGGGCCGCTGCGCCTGGTGGGGATGGTCGGGGCCGGCGTAGATCTTGAGCTTCCGGATCTGCTTCGCGCCGAGCCGGTTGTGCGGCAGCATGCCCTTGACGGCGCGTCGGAGGACCTCCTCGGGGCGCCGCTCGAGCAGGTGCCCGAGCGTCTCCTCCTTGTACCCCTGCGGGTAGCCGCTGTGGCGGGCGTAGACCTTCGACTCCAGCTTGTCCCGCGACACCGCGATCTTCGCGGCGTTGAGGACGATGACGTGGTCGCCGCCGTCGAGGTTCGGCGAGTAGGTCGGCTTGTGCTTGCCCTCGAGGACGCGGGCGATCCGCGACGCGAGCCGGCCGAGCGTCTCGTCCGTCGCGTCGACGACGTACCAGCGTCGCTCGATCTCCGCCTCGCGGAGCGTGAACGTCTTCGTGATCATCTGTCTCCGTCTATCTCCCCGGCTCGCCGTCCGAGGGCGACGCGCCGCAGGCAGAGTCCCCTCGCCGGGGCGAGCGCCCCGTTGAAGGCCGGTGTCCGCGACGCGAGCGCCTCGGCCACCGCCGACTCTTCGACTTCGCCGCGTCCCACCAGGAGGAGCGCCGCGGCGATCCGCCGGACCATCTGGCGGAGGAAGGCATCGCCCCTGACGTCGATCGTCACGAGCGGGCCGTCCCGCCGGACGCGGACCCGGTGAAGGGTCCGGACCGGCTGCCGGTCCGCCGCCCCGAAGGCCGAGAAGTCGTGCCGGCCCTCGAGGACCGACCCGGCCCGCGCCATCGCGGCGGTGTCGAGCGGGGTCCGCACCCCGAGCGCAAAGCGCTCGCGGAGCGGGCTGCGCGGCCCGTTCCAGACGGTGTAGCGGTACTCCCGATACCGCGCCGCATAGCGTGGGTGGAACCCGGCCGGCACGCGCCGGAGGTCGCGGATCGCGACGTCTCCCGGCAGCAGCGCATCGAGCGCCCGGCCGAGCTCCGCCGCCGCGAGTCGTCCGCGGTAGGTGAAGGCGATCACCTGGCCTGCCGCGTGGACGCCCGCGTCGGTCCGTCCCGCCGCGTCCACCCGCAGCCGGCTTCCACCGGCGAGCGAGGCGAGCGCGGCCTCGAGCTCTCCCTGGACCGTCCTGGCTCCCGGCTGGGCCTGGAACCCGGCGAAGTCCGTTCCGTCGTATTCGACCCGCGCGCGGTAGCGCACCGGCGCGCCCTCTCGGGCGCCTTGCGCGTCGCCGCCGGGCCGGCGCATCGCTGCGTTGGGCGGACCGGCGACGCTCTGTCCTACCCGGTCAGACGAGCTCGATCTGGACGATCGGGGCTGCGTCACCGGCCCGCTGGCCGATCTTCACGAGCCGGGTGTACCCGGACGTGCGGTCGGCATACTTGGGGGCGATCTCGTCGAAGAGCTTCTTGACGACGAGCGGCTCGTCGGGAAGCTCCGCGATGACCGTGCGGCGGGCGGCGAGGTCGCCGCGCTTGGCGAGCGTGATCATGCGCTCGACCTGCGGGCGGATCTCCTTCGCCTTCGCCTCGGTCGTCTTCACCTTCTCGTAGCGCAGGACGGCGACGATCAGGTTGCCGTAGAGGGCCATCCGCGGGCCGTGCTGGCGCGACAGCTTGCGGCCGTCGATGCGGTGAGCCATCGGTCAGCCCTCCTCGAACGGCTCGTCGCCGCCCTGGGGCTCGTCGCCGACCTCGTCCTCCGGCTCCTCGCCGTCCTCGTCGAGCTCGTCGAGGTCGGGCGAGTCGCTCTCGGGCGGAAGGAAGCCGCGCATCACGAGGCGCTCCTTCATCTCGTCGAGCGACTTCTTGCCGAAGTTGCGCATCCGGAGCAGCTCGTCGTCGGAGAGCTGCAGCAGCTGGCCGACCTTCACGATGTTGTTGCGCTTGAGGGAGTTGTAGGCCCGCATCGGGAGGTCGAGCTCCTCGATCGGCATCTCCAGCATGTTCGCCGGGATCTGCGGGACGCCGGAGGCCGTCGCGACCGGGGTCGCGGCGATGCCGATGTTGGCGAACAGGGAGAACTGCCGGACGAGGATGTCCGCCGCCTTGGCGAGGGCCTCCTCGGGGCCGATCGTCCCGTCGGTCTCGATCTCGAGCGTCAGCTTGTCGTAGTTCGTCATCTGGCCGACGCGGGTGTTCTCGACCTGGAAGTTGACCCGCCGGACGGGCGTGAAGATCGCGTCGACCGGGATGACCCCGATCGGGAGGCCCTCCGGCCGCTCGGCCGCGAGGTAGCCGACGCCCCGCTCGATCGTCAGGTCCATCTCGACCTGGACGTCGTCGGCGTCGAGGGTCATGAGCACCTGGTCGGGGTTGATGAGCTCGACGTCGGCCGACTCGAGGATGTCGGCCGCGGTGACGGCGCCGGCCCCGGACTTGATCAGCTTGAGCTGGACCGGGTGGGCCGCGAAGCTCCGCAGGCGCAGGCGCTTGACGTTGAGGACGATCTGGGTGACGTCTTCCTTCACGCCGGGGATCGTCGTGAACTCGTGGTAGACGTCGCGAAGCTGGATGGAGGTGACGGCCGCGCCCTCGAGCGAGGACAGGAGCACGCGCCGCAGCGCGTTCCCCAGCGTCGTCCCGTAGCCGGCCGGCAGCGGGCCGGCCTCGTACTTGGCGTACGAGCCCTGCTCCGCGACGGGCTCGATCTGGGTCGTGGTCTCGAGTTCGATCATGGGGCGGGGCTACCTCGAGTAGTACTCGACCACGAGCTGCTCGTTGAGCTCGAGCGGCATCTGGTCGCGCCGCGGGGCCGCGGCGATCGTCCCGGTGAGCGTCGCCGGGTCGATGGTGAGCCAGTCCGGGACCTGCACGGACCGGAGCGACTCCTTGGCAACCTTGAACGGCTCCCGGGTGCGGCGCGACTCGCGGACCGCAACCGTGTCGCCCGGCTTGACCTGGAACGACGGGATGTTCGTGGGGCGGCCGTTGACCTCGAAGTGCCCGTGGCCGACGAGCTGCCGCGCCTGGTCTCGCGAGGAGGCCAGGCCGAGGCGGAAGACCACGTTGTCGAGCCGGAGCTCGAGGAGGCGCAGGAGGTTCTCGCCGGTCACGCCGGGGCGCGACTCGGCGGCGTCGAAATAGCCCCGGAACTGGCGCTCCAGGACGCGGTAGATGCGGCGGACCTTCTGCTTCTCACGCAGCTGGAGGCCGTAGTCGCCGACCTTGCGGCGACGGACGCCGTGCTGGCCGGGGGGCGACGGGCGGCGCTCGAAGGCGCACTTCTTGGTGTAGCAGCGCGAACCCTTCAGGAAGAGCTTCGCGCCCTCACGCCGGCACAGCCGGCAGACAGCATCGGTGTAGCGAGCCATGGGGCGGGCGCTCCGGTCAGACGCGGCGCCGCTTGGGCGGGCGGCATCCGTTGTGCGGGATCGGGGTGACGTCGGTGATGGCGGTGACCTCGAGGCCGGCCGCCTGGAGGGACCGGATCGCCTGCTCGCGGCCGGCGCCGGGGCCCTTCACGTAGACCTCCACCTGGCGCATGCCGTGCTCCATCGCCTTCTTGGCGGCGCGAGTCGGCGGACAGCGCGGCGGCGTACGGCGTGCTCTTCCGGGAGCCCTTGAACCCGACGACCCCGGCCGATCCCCAGCTGATCACGTTCCCGGTCTGGTCCGTGATCGTGACGATCGTGTTGTTGAACGTCGCCTGGATGTGGACGTGCCCCTGGGGCACGTTCTTGCGCTCCCGGCGGCGCTGCTTCTGAGCACGCTTACGTTCGGCCATGCGTCCGACTCGTCCCTCTTACTTCTTGCGCCGGGCGCCGACGGTCCGCTTGGGACCCCGTCGCTGCCGAGCGTTGGTCTTCGTGCGCTGGCCGCGGACCGGGAGGTTCCGCCGATGGCGGAGGCCACGGTACGAGCCGATCTCGATGAGGCGCTTGATGTTGAGCGCCACCTCGCGGCGGAGGTCGCCTTCAACCTTGTAGCGGCGGTCGATCAGCTCCCGGAGCCGCCCGACCTGGTCCTCGGTGAGGTCCCGGACGCGGGTGTCGGGATTGATGTTGGTCTGCTGCAGGATCTTCTGGCTCGTGGGAAGCCCGATCCCGTAGATGTAGGTGAGGGCAATCTCGACGCGCTTCTCGCGCGGGATGTCGATGCCCGAGATCCGTGCCATACGTCTAGCCCTGCCGCTGCTTGTGCTTCGGGTTGGCGCAGATGACCATGACGGTCCCGTGGCGGCGGATCACTTTGCAGTTGTCGCAGCGGGCCTTCACGGAGGCTCGGACTTTCAACGGGACCCTCTTCGCTCTACGGTGGGCGCCGGCTACTTGAGCCGGTACGTGATGCGACCCCGGGTGAGGTCGTAGGGGGAAAGCTCGACCCGAACCCGGTCGCCCGGCAGGATCCGGATGAAGTTCATCCGGAGCTTCCCGCTGATGTGGGCGAGGACGCGATGGCCGTTCTCGAGCTCGACGGCGAACATCGTGTTCGGCAACGGCTCGATGACGGTCCCTTCGACCTCGATTGCGTCCTTCTTGGCCACGGGCTCCCTAGGTTCTTCGTCACATGATCATGCGCCGGCCGAGGCCGGGCGCACGAACGCGTAGCGTATCAACTTCGACGCGATCCGGCAAGCGCGGGCACGCCGGCGTCACGGCCGGGTCAGGACGACGGGGCCGTCCTCCGTGACGGCGACCGTGTCCTCCCAGTGGGCGGCCAGCGATCCGTCGCGGGTGACGACCGTCCAGCCGTCGGCCAGCGTCTCGACGTCGGCCGAGCCGAGCGTGAACATCGGCTCGATCGCCAGGCAGATGCCGGGCGCGAGCTCGATCCCGCGGGTCTTCGTGCGGTAGTTCGGGACCTGCGGGTCCTCGTGCATCGCGGTGCCGATGCCGTGACCGACGTAGGGCCGGACGATCCCGTAGCCGCGCGGCAGGGCCACGTCCTCGACCGCCGCCGAGATGTCCCAGATGCGGTTGCCGGATCGGGCTGCGGCGATGCCGGCCTCGAGGGCGAGGCGCGTCGTCTCGACGAGGTCGCGGACCGCCTCGGGCGCGTCGCCGACGACGAACGTCCGGGCGGCGTCGCCGTGCCAGCCGTCGACGATCGCCCCGGCGTCGATCGAGACGACCTGGCCGTCGCGGATCGTCCGCTGGCCCGGGATCCCGTGGACGACCTCGCGGTCGATCGAGATGCAGATCGACGAGGGATAGCCGTGGTAGCCCTTGAACGAGGGGTCGCCCCGGACCGGGCGATGTGCGCCGCTCGGCGAGCTCGTCGAGGTGCGCCGTCGAGACGCCGGGCCGAAGCGCCTCGCCGACGAGGTCGAGGACCTCGGCGACGACGCGCCCGGCGCGCCGCATCGTCGCGATCTCGGCGCGCGACTTGCGGGTGATCACAGGTGCGTGCGCCAGTACGGCACGGGCTCGATGCAGTCGAGGAGGTCGTTCGTGACGGCCGCGATCGGCCGTCGCCCGTCGACGGACTGGAGGAGGCCGGCGGATCGGTAGTGGTCGACGACGTCCTCGAGGGCGCCGAGCTGGTGCTCGAGCCGCGCCCGGACCATCTCCGGCCGGTCGTCGTCGCGCTGGACGAGGCGCGAGCCGCAGATGTCGCAGACGCCGGCCACGCGCGGCGGGTAGGCCGTCTCGTGGTACGTGTGGCCGGCCGCCTCGCACAGCCAGCGGCCGGAGAGCCGCTTGAGGAGCTCGTCGGCGGGAACGTCGACGAGGAGCGCCGCCTCGACGCTCGTGGCCCGCTCGGCGAGGGCCCCGTCGAGGGCCTCCGCCTGGGCCCGCGTGCGGGGGAACCCGTCGAGGATCGCCCCGCGCTCGGCGTCGGGCGCCGCGAGGCGCTCGAGGAGCATCTTGACGGTCACGTCGTCGGGGACGAGCTCGCCGCGGTCCATGTACTCGCGGGCGGCGACGCCGAGCGGCGTCCCCTCGCGGAGCGCGGCCCGGAACAGGTCGCCGGTCGCCACCCGGGGAAGCGCCAGGTGGCGGGCCAGGACGTGGGCCTGGGTCCCCTTGCCGGCGCCGGGCGCGCCGAGGAGCACGAGCACCCTCATCGAGGACTCCTCGCGCCGCGATGTCGCCTCACCGGATGAAGCCCTCGTAGCTCCGCATGAGGAGCTGGGCCTCGAGCTGCTTCATCGTCTCGACGACGACGCTGACGACGATCAGCAGGCTCGTGCCGCCGAGCGACAGCGCCGAGCTGCCGGGGAAGAAGACGGAGATGACGAAGGGCATCACGGCGATCGTGCCGAGGAACAGCGCCCCGGCGACGGTGATCCGGTTGACGACCCGGGCCAGGTAGTCCTGGGTGGGGCGGCCCGGCCGGATGCCCGGGATGAAGCCGCCGTTCTTGCGGAGCTGCTCCGCCGTCTCGTCGGGCTTGAACGTGAACGCGGTGTAGAAGTACGTGAAGCCGACGGTCAGCAGGAAGTAGAGGCTGCCGTAGACGAGCGGGTTGTTGGGGCCGAGGATGTTGACGATCCACGTCGCCGACGCTCGCTGACGAACTCGATGTCGGAGCTCGTGAAGTAGCCGGCGATCTGGGCCGGGAAGAGCAGGATGCTGACGGCGAAGATGATCGGGATGACGCCGGCCTGGTTGACCCGCAGCGGGAGGAACGTCGTCCCGCCCTGGTACATCCGGCGGCCGCGGACCCGGCTCGCGTACTGGACCGGGATCCGCCGCTGGCCCTCCGGTGATGTAGACGATCACGGCGACCGCGGCGATCGCGAAGGCGACGAAGACGACGCCCATGACGAGGTTCGGGATCCTCGAGGAACCGCAGGATCCCGTTCGGGACCTGGGCCACGATGCCGGCGAAGATGATGAAGCTGATGCCGTTGCCGATGCCCTTCTCGGTGATGAGCTCGCCGAGCCACATGAGGAGCACGGAGCCGGCCGTCAGGGTCACGATCTGGGTGAGCGTCGTGAACGACGACAGCTCGAACGGGGTCGTGAGGACACCCTGCGAGCTGAGGAGGGCGAGGAACCCGTAGCTCTGGAGGAGCGCCAGCGGCACCGACAGGTAGCGGGTGTACTGGTTGATCTTGTTGCGCCCGTACTCGCCCTCGCGCTGGAGCGCCTGGAGGGCGGGGACCACGCCCGTCATCAGCTGCATGATGATCGAGGCGTTGATGTACGGGTTGACGCCGAGGCCGACGACCGAGAAGCGGGAGAGGCCGCCCCCGGAGAAGAGGTCGAGGAGCCCGAACAGCGCGTTGTTCGCGAAGAAGTCCGCCAGCGCCGTGGGATCGGCCCCCGGGACCGGCACGTGCGCCAGCACCCGGAAGACGATGAGGATCCCCAGGACGAAGAGGATCCGCCGCCGGATGTCCGGCGCGCGGAACGCGTTGAGGAGGGACTCGAACATCTGGAGGGCCTAGGCCTCGTCCGCCGGGGCGGGCTCGTCGCGACCGGGGCGACCTCCGCGGCCGGGGTCGGCTCGTCGGCCGGTCCGTCGCGGTCGGCTCGTCGGCCGCGGATCCCACGCCGAGCGCCGCCAGCGGTCCGGTCGGGATCTCGAGCACCTGGACGGTGCCGCCGGCGGCCTCGATCTTGGCCCGCGCGCTCGCCGTGAAGGCGTCGGCGACGACGAAGAGCGGCTGGCTCACCTCGCCCCCGCCGAGGATCTTGAGGGGCTTGTCGAGGCTCCGGACGAGGCCGGCGACTCGCAGCAGGTCCTGGTTGACCGTGATCGGGGCGCCCTTCGTCTCCCTCGGGGAGACGGCCCGCCTCGACGGCGGCGCTGATCCGTCCCGACGTTGACGACCTCGTACTCGATGCGGTTGATGTTGCGGAAGCCGCGGAGCTTCGGGATCCGGATGTGGAGCGGCGTCTGGCCGCCCTCGAACCACGCCGGGATCGAGCCGCCGGCGCGGGACTTCTGGCCCTTGGTGCCGCGCCCGGCCGTCTTGCCCTTGCCGGCGGCGATGCCGCGGCCGACGCGGGTCTTCTTCGTGTGGGACCCGGCCGCCGGCCGGAGATCGTGGAGCTTCATCGCGACTTCTTCTCCGGGGTGGGCTCGGGAAGCTCCTCGACCGTCACGAGGAAGCGGATCTGGCGGACCATCCCCCGCGTGGCGTCGTTGTCCGGGACCTCGACGGTGTCGCCGATGCGGCGCAGGCCGAGGGCGCGGGCGGTCGCGCGGTTCCGCTCGATGTGGCTGATCGTGCTCTTGACCTGGGTGACGCGGAGCCTACCGGGCATCGGCGACCTCCCCGGTCGGCTGGCCGGCCACGACGGCCCTGACCGTGACGCCACGGCGGGCGCTGATCTCCGCGGCCGACTTGAGGTCGCGGAGCGCCTCGATCGTCGCCCGCGACGACGTTCACCGGGTTCGTCGAACCGTGGATCTTGGTGAGGATGTCCCGCACGCCGGCGGCCTCCATGACCGCGCGCACGGACCCGCCGGCGATGACGCCGGTCCCCTGGGACGCGGGCTTGAGCATCACCTTGGCCGCGGCGTACTCCGCGTGGACCTCGTGCGGGATCGTCGTCCCGACCATCGGGATCCGGATGAGGTTCTTCTTCGCGTCCTCGACGCCCTTGCGGATCGCCTCGGGGACCTCGCCGGCCTTGCCGAGGCCCGCGCCGACGTGCCCCTGGCCGTCGCCGACGACGACGACCGCGCTGAAGCTGAAGCGGCGGCCGCCCTTGACGACCTTGGCCACGCGGTTGATCTGGACGACGCGCTCCTCGAGCGTGAGCTTCGCGGGATCGATCCGGGCCACGGTCGGTCTCCTCCTAGAAGTCGAGACCGGCTTCGCGGGCGGCATCGGCGAGCGTCTTGACGCGGCCGTGGTACTTGAACCCGGCCCGATCGAAGACGACCCGCTCGACGCCGGCGGTGCGGGCCCGCTCGGCGACCAGGCGGCCGACGACCTTGGCCTCCTCGACCTTCGTCTGCGTCGAGCCCTTGAACGAGGGCTCGCGCGTGGAGGCGGCGGCGAGCGTCGTGCCGGCCGCGTCGTCGATCACCTGGGCGTAGATGTGGTTGAGGCTGCGGAAGACCGCGAGGCGCGGCCGCGCGGCGGTACCCGCCAGGCGGAGGCGGATCCGCTCGTGCCGCTTCTGCCGCGCGGCGCCGCGCGTGGCGGCCTTCGTCATCTCGGACGTCCCTTCGTAGTTACTTCTTGCCGCCGATCTTGCCGGCCTTGCCGGCCTTGCGGCGGATCACCTCGCCGGCGTACCGGACGCCCTTGCCCTTGTAGGGCTCGGGCTTCCGGGTGGCGCGGACCTTCGCCGCGACCTGCCCGACGAGCTCCTTGTCGATGCCGACGACCGCCAGCTTGACCGGCGTCTCCACCTCGAAGGCGATGCCCTCGGGGGGCTCGATCTCGATCGGGTGGCTGTAGCCGAGGTTGAGCTGGAGCTTGTCGCCCACCTTCTGGGCGCGGTAGCCGACGCCGGTGATCTCGAGTGCCTTGCGATAGCCCGTCGTGACGCCGTCGACCATGTTGGCGACGAGCGTCCGGGTCAGGCCGTGGAGCTGCTTGTGGGTCTTCGCCTCCGTCGGGCGGGTGACGACGATCGTCCCGTCGTCCGGCTCGACGATCATGGCCGGGGGCAGCGAGCGCGTGAGGGTGCCCTTCGGGCCGGTCACGGTGATGACCGGGCCCTCGAGGCTGACCTCGACGCCGGCCGGGACGGGATCGGCTGGCGACCGATGCGCGACATCGTCCCCCCTACCAGACGTACGCCAGGACTTCGCCGCCGAGCTGGCTCTTGCGAGCCTGCTGGCCGGTCATGATCCCCTGGCTGGTGCTGACGATGACGATCCCGAGGCCGCCGAGGACGCGCGGGATATCGGTCTTGCGGGCGTAGACGCGGAGGCCGGGCTTGCTGATCCGCTTGAGCCCGGACACGACCGGCGCCTTGCCGTCGACGTACTTGAGGGTGAGCCGAAGGACCTGTGCGGGCCCGTCGCGCTCCTCGCTGAAGCCGGAGATGAAGCCCTTCCTCGACGAGGATGCGGGCGATCTCGCGCTTCACGCGCGAGGCCGGGACGACCACCTCGAGGTGGCGCGCCCGCGACGCGTTGCGGATCCGCGTGAGCATGTCCGCGATCGGATCGGAGATGTTCATCGGCGGCTCACCAGCTCGACTTCGTGACGCCCGGCAGCTCGCCCACGAGGGCGCGCTCCCGGAAGCAGATGCGGCAGAGCGCGAAGCGGCGCATGTAGGCCCGCGGGCGCCCGCACACCGTGCAGCGGTGGTACGTCTGCACCTTGTGCTTCGTGCCCCGCTTCGCCTTCGCGATCATCGACTTCTTGGCCATCGTCTCCTCCCCGCGCTCAGCCGGCGAAGGGCATGCCGAGGAGTTCCAGCAGTCTTGCGGGACTCCTCGTCGGTCTTCGCCGTCGTCACGATGCTGATCTCCAGCCCGCGGAGACGGTCGACCTTGTCGTAGTCGATCTCGGGAAACGCGAGCTGCTCGCGAAACCCGAGGCTGTAGTTGCCGCGCCCGTCGAACGACTTGCCGGGGATGCCCCGGAAGTCGCGAATGCGCGGGAGGGCCAGTGTCGTGAGGCGCTCCAGGAAGTCCCACATCCGCTCGCCGCGGAGGGTCACCTTGGCGCCGATCGGTGTTGCCCGTCCGGAGCCGGAACTGGGCGATCGAGCGCTTGGCCTTGGTGGTGATCGGCTTCTGGCCGGTGATGATGGCCAGGTCGCCGACGGCGGCCTCGACGGCCTTGGCGTTGGTGAGCGCCTCGCCGAGCCCGATGTTGACGACGATCTTCTCGAGCCGCGGCACCTGCATCGGGTTGCCGTACTCGAACTGCTTCTGGAGCGCGGGGACCACGTCGGCGTGGTAGCGCTCGCGGAGGCGACTGCTCACGCGCTCTTCACCTCCACGGCCTGGCCGCAGCGTGCGCAGACCCGGACCCGCGCGCCCGACTCCAGCTGGAGGTGGCGGATGCGGGTGGGCTGGTCGCAGCGCGGGCAGACGAGCATGACCTGGCCGATCGAGATCGGCATGGGCTTGTCGATGATCCCGCCCTGCTGCATCCGCGGCGTGCGGTCGCTCTGGTTCATGCGCGGCCGCGGCTTGGTGTGCCGCTTGGCGACGTTGAGCCCCTCGACGAGGACGCGGTATGGCTGGCCCTCGAGGGCCGGGCGATCCACGCGCTTGACCTCGCCGCGCTTGCCGGCGTCCTTGCCGGCCAGCACGAGGACCGTGTCGCCCGTGCGGATCTCGGGGACCTTCGTCACGCGACGGGCGGCGGAGCGTGCCATGTCAGAGCACCTCCGGCGCGAGCGAGACGATCTTCATGTAGTTGCGGTCGCGGAGCTCGCGGGCGACGGGTCCGAAGATGCGCGTCCCGCGCGGGTTGCCCTGGTTGTTGATGAGGACGGCCGCGTTCTCGTCGAAGCGGATGTAGCTGCCGTCCGGGCGCCCGTACTCCTTGGCCGTCCGGACGATGACGGCCCGCACGACGTCGCCCTTCTTGACGGCGGCGTTCGGGATCGCCTGCTTGACGCTGGCGATGATCACGTCGCCGACCTCGGCCGTCGTCTTGCGCGAGCGGCCCATGACCCGGATGCACTGGATCACCCGGGCACCGGTGTTGTCGGCGACCCTCAGCCGGGACTCCTGCTGGATCACGCCTCGGCCCCCACCGTCGCCTCGGCGCCGTCCGTCGCGGCAGCGTCGTCACCGGCCTCGGCGGACGCCTTGCCCGGGTGGGCGGCCCCGTGGATCGCCTCGGTGGTCGCGGCCTCCTCGGCCACGATCTCGGACGGGCGGTCCTCGCCGGCGCGCGAGAGGACCTCGACGAGCCGCCAGCGCTTCGTCGCCGAGAGCGGGCGCGACTCCTCGATGAGGACCGTGTCGCCGACCCTGGCGTCGTTGAGCTCGTCGTGGGCCGTGAACTTCGTGGTCATCCGGACGACGCGCTTGTAGAGCCGGTGGCGCGTCAGACGCTCGACGGAGACGACGATCGTCTTGTCCATCTTGTCGCTGACGACGCGTCCGACCTTCGTCTTTCGCTTGGCCTGCACCTGTGCTGCTCCTGCCATCACCGGCCCCCTACGCCGTGCGCCCGAGCTTGCGCTCGTGCTGCACGGTCAGGATCCGGGCGATCGTCCGGCGAGTGCCGGAGATCGCGCTGTAGTCCTTCAGCTGGCGCGTCGCGAGCTCGAAGCGGGCCTGCCAGAGGTCCCGCTTGGCGTCGCTGAGCGCCTGCTCCAGCTCCGCGTCCGTGAGGGCGCGGACCTTGTCGATGTCCATCAGGCGCCCTCCTCCTCCTTGACGATGAAGCGCGTGGCGACCGGCAGCTTGTGGGAGGCGAGGCGCATGGCCTCGGCCGCCTGGGCCCGGTCGACGCCGGCCATCTCGAAGAGGATCCGGCCCGGCCGGACGACCGCGACCCAGTGGTCGGGGGCGCCCTTGCCGGAGCCCATCCGCGTCTCGGCCGGCTTCTTCGTTGCCGGCTTGTCGGGGAAGATGCGGATCCAGATCTTGCCGCCGCGCTTGACCGAGCGGGTCATCGCGCGCCGGGCCGCCTCGATCTGGCGGCTCGTGATCCAGGCGGGCTCGAGGGTGGCCAGCCCGTACTCGCCGAAGGAGACGGCGGTGCCGCCCTTGGCGAGGCCGGACATGCGGCCGCGCATCACCTTGCGGTGCTTGACGCGGCGAGGCATCAGCATGGCGTCAGACCCCCTGGCCTGCCGGCGCGGTCGCCGCGGCGACCGCGGGCCGGGCGGCCCGCTGCTCGGGGACGTCGCCGCGGTAGATCCAGACCTTCACGCCGATCGTGCCGTAGGTCGTCCGGGAGAGGACGTAGCCGTAGCTGATGTCGGCGCGGAGCGTTCCGAGCGGGATCCGGCCTTCGCGGTCCCACTCGCGACGAGCCATCTCGGAGCCGCCGAGCCGGCCGGCGACGGCGATCTTCACGCCCTTCGCGCCGGCCTTCATCGTGCGCTGGATCGCCTGCTTCATCGCCTTCCGGAAGGCGATCCGGCGGGCGAGCTGCTGGGCGATGTTGGCCGCCACGAGGTAGGCGTCGAGCTCCGGCTGGCGGATCTCCTTGATCTCCAGCTTCACCTTGCGGGGCTTCGTCAGGTCGCCGATCTGCTTGCGCAGGATCTCGACGTTCGCGCCGCCCTTGCCGATGACGATCCCCGGCTTCGCCGTGTGGATCGTGACGGTGACGTAGTTGATGCCGCGCTCGATCTCGACGCCGCTGACGCTGGCGTTGGCCAGGCGCCGCTCGATGAGTCGGCGGATCGCGATGTCCTCCTTCAGGAGGGTCGTGTACTCCTTGTCGGCGTACCACTTCGCGGTCCAGGTGCGGGTCGTCCCCAGGCGGAAGCCGTACGGGTGGACCTTGTGTCCCATCTCTAGGCCTCCCGATCCTCGAGGACGATGGTGATGTGGGTCATGGGCTTGTGGATCGGGAACGCCCGGCCCTGGGCCCGCGGCTTCCAGCGCTTGATCGTGGGGCCCTCGTTGGCGAGCGCCTCGACGATGAACAGGCTGTCGGCCGCCAGGTTGTGGTTGTTCTCCGCGTTGGCGGTCGCGCTCGCGAGGACCCGGGCGACGTCGCGCGCGGCGCCCTGGGGCATGAACCGCAGGATCGCCGCGGCGTCCTCGACGCGCCGGCCACGGATGGCGCGGACGACGAGATCGGCCTTGCGGGTGGATCCGCGGAGGTACTTGGCGGTGGCAGAGACGCGCACGTTCCGGTCCTACCTGAGTGCCGAGGAGCGGTCGGACTTCTTCTCGTGCCCGCGGAAGGTGCGGGTGGGAGCGAACTCCCCGAAGCGATGGCCGACCATGTTCTCGGTGACGAAGACGGGCACGTGCTTGCGGCCGTTGTAGACGGCGACGGTGTGCCCGATGAAGTCGGGGAAGATGACGGACGCGCGCGACCAGGTCTTGACGACCTTGCGCTCGCTCCGCTTGTTCATCTCCTGGACGCGGCCGAGGAGCCGCGCCTCGACGTACGGTCCCTTCTTGACCGAACGCGACATGCTCCGTTTCCTCCGTTACGACTTGCGATGCCGCGACCGGACGATGAGCCGGTTCGGCTTCTTGCGCTTCACGGTGCGGTAGCCCATCGCGGGCTTGCCCCACGGCGTCTTGGGCGGCATGCCGGTCGGCGACTTGCCCTCGCCGCCACCGTGCGGGTGGTCGCGCGGGGTCATCGCCACGCCGCGGGTCTCCGGGCGGAGGCCCATGTGACGAGCGCGGCCGGCCTTGCCGAGGCTCTGGTTCTCGTGGTCGAGGTTCGACACCTGCCCGACCGTCGCCATGCAGCGGAGCGGGACGCGGCGCATCTCGCCCGAGGGAAGGCGGATCGTCGCGTAGTCGCCTTCCTTGGCGAGGAGCTGCGCGCTCCCGCCGGCCGACCGCACGATCTGGCCGCCCTTCCCGGGCACGAGCTCGATGTTGTGGATCGTCGTGCCGAGCGGGATGTTGGCGAGCGGCAGCGCGTTCCCGACCCGCGCCTCGGCGTCCGGACCGGCCACGACGACGTCGCCGACCTTGAGGCCGTGCGGCAGGAGCATGTAGCGCTTCTCGCCGTCCCGGTAGTGGAGGAGGCCGATCCGCGCCGAGCGGTTCGGGTCGTACTCGATCGTGGCGACCTTGGCCGGCACGCCGAACTTGTCGCGCTTGAAGTCGATGATCCGGTAGTGGCGCTTCTCGCCGCCGCCGCGATGGCGGACGGTGAGGCGGCCCTGGTTGTTGCGGCCGGAGCCGCGCTTCATCGGCTCGAGGAGCGGCTTGTACGGCTCGCGGGTCGTGATCTCCTCGAACGTCGAGCGGGTCATGAACCGCCGGCCGGGCGAGGTGGCCTTGTAGCTGCGAAGCGGCATCGCTACACCCCCTCGAAGAATTCGATCTTCTGGCCGGGGGCGAGCGTGACGATCGCCTTGCGCCAGGGCGTGGTCCAGCCGGTGATGCGCCCGCGCTTGGTGCCGCGGCGCTTCTCCTTGGCCTTCGTCGTGAGGACGTTGACGCTCGTGACCTGGACCTTGAACAGCTCCTCGACGGCCGCCTTGACCTGGATCTTGGAGGCGTCGCCGTGGACCTCGAACGTGTACTTGCCGTGGCCCGACTCGTCCATCGACTTCTCGCTGATGACCGGTCGGACGATGACCTCGTGGGCGGTGAGCGTCATGCGTACACCTCCTCGAGGCGGGCGAGCGCGGGCTGCTCGATGACGACGACGTCGGCCTTGAGCAGGTCGACGACGTTGAGCGAGTCGGCGAGGAGGACCTCGACGGTCGGCAGGTTGCGGGCCGAGAGGTCGAGCTTCTCGTCGCGCGCCGGGGCGACGATGAGGACCCGGCCGCTGGCCTTCAGGTTGCCGAGGACGCCGAGCAGGTCCTTCGTCCGGATCTGCTCGAGCGCGAACGCGTCGAGGACCTTGATCGCGTCGTCGCCGAGCTTCGCGGTGAGGGCGCCGCGGAGGGCGAGGCGCTTCATCTCGCCGCGGGAGCCGCTGCGCGTACGAGCGCGGATGCGGACCGAAGACGACGCCGCCGCCGGCGTAGTGCGGGGCGCTGCGCGAGCCCTGCCGGGCGCGGCCGGTCCCCTTCTGGCGATACGGCTTCTTGCCGCCGCCGCGGACCTCGCCGCGGGTCTTCGTGTCGTGGGTGCCGAGGTGCCGGCCGGCGAGCTGGGCGCGTCACCGCCTGGTGGAGGACGGCGGCGTTGACCGGCGCGGCGAAGAGCTCGTCGCTGAGCTCGACGGTCCCGATCGCGTCGCCGGTCCGGGCGTAGAGGGTGGTCTGGGGCATCGTCAGGCCTTCTTCACGAGGACGAGCGCGTTCGGCGCGCCGGGGACGGAGCCCTTCACGAGGAGGAGGTTCCGCTCGGTGTCGGCGCGCACGACCTGCAGCTTCTTGACGGTGACGCGCTCGTCGCCCATGTGGCCGGCCATCCGCGAGCCGCGGTAGACGCGGCCGGGCGTGGTGCCGGGCCCGATCGAGCCGGGCTCGCGGTGGTGGTCGGAGCCGTGCGTCTTGGGGCCGCGCTTGAAGTTGTGGCGCTTGATGGTGCCGGCGAAGCCCTTGCCCTTGCGACGTCCCGGTGACGTCGATGACGTCGCCGGCGGCGAAGATGGAGACGTCGAGCGTCTGGCCGACCTCGTACCCGCTCGCGTCCTCGACCCGGAACTCGCGG
Source organism: uncultured Chloroflexia bacterium (assembly GCA_963736545.1). Classification (GTDB taxonomy): domain Bacteria; phylum Chloroflexota; class Limnocylindria; order Limnocylindrales; family CSP1-4; genus CTSoil-043. Next base: position 31,996 of record CAVTPA010000001.1, on the reverse strand, counting down.
ATGACCGCGACCTGCGGGAGGTCCTTGAGCTGGCCCGCCTCGGGCTTGGTGAGCTTCTTCGGACGGCTCGACGCCGAGCTGGACGGCCGTGTAGCCGTCGCGCTCGGGCGTCCGGAGGCGCGTCACCGTGTTCGGGCGCGATGGCGACGACGCTGACCGGGATCATCGTCCCGTCGTCCTGGAAGACCTGGGTCATGCCGACCTTGCGGCCGATCAATCCGATGGTCATTGGGTCATCCCCGTGGGCGCGCTCAGCCGAGCCCAGGGCAAGGCGGAGCCGAGCACCGGAGCGAGCGCACTGGAGGTGCGTGAGCGAGGAGCCGCAGGCGACAACGCCGCCATGGGCCGGATGAGCGCGCCCATCACATCTTGATCTCGATGTCGACGCCCGCGGCCAGCGAGAGTCGCATCAGGGCGTCGACGGTCTTCGCCGACGGGTCGAGGATGTCGACGAGCCGCTTGTGCGTGCGGATCTCGAACTGCTCGCGGCTGTCCTTGTCGATGAAGGGCGACCGGAGGACGGTGAACTTCTCGATCCGCGTCGGCAGCGGCACCGGGCCGACGACGTCGGCGCCGGTGCGCTGGGCGGTCTCGACGATCTGGGCCGCCGACTGGTCGAGCAGGCGGTGATCGTAGGCCTTGAGGCGGATCCGGATCCGCTGCTTCGCCATCTCGTCCCTACTCGGTGATGCTCACGATGGCCCCGGCGCCGACGGTCCGGCCACCCTCGCGGATGGCGAAGCGCTGGCCGATCTCGAGGGCGATCGGGGTGATGAGCTCGACGGTCATGTCGACGTTGTCGCCGGGCATGATCATCTCGGCCCCCTCGGGGAGCCCGATCGCGCCGGTCACGTCGGTCGTGCGGAGGTAGAACTGGGGCCGGTAGCCGTTGTAGAACGGGGTGTGGCGGCCGCCCTCCTCCTTCGTCAGGACGTAGACGCGGGCGGTGAACTTCGTGTGCGGCTTGACCGAGCCCGGTCTTGGCCAGGACCTGGCCGCGCTCGATGTCGTCGCGCTCGATGCCCCGCAGGAGGCAGCCGACGTTGTCGCCGGCGCGGCCCTCGTCGAGGAGCTTCTTGAACATCTCGACGCCGGTGACGACGATCTTGCGGGTCGGCCGGATGCCGACGATCTCGACCTCGTCGCCGACCTTGACGATGCCGCGCTCGATGCGGCCGGTCGCGACGGTGCCGCGGCCCTTGATCCCGAAGACGTCCTCGACCGGCATGAGGAAGGGCTTGTCGATCGGCCCGCTCGGGGGTCGGGATGTAGCGAGTCGACCGCGTCGATCAGCTCCTGGATCGGAGCGTACGCCGGGTCGTTGACGTCGTCGCCGGCCTCGAGGGCCTTGAGGGCGGAGCCGCGGATGACCGGGATGTCGTCGCCCGGGAAGTTGTACTTGGAGAGGAGCTCGCGGACCTCGAGCTCGACGAGGTCGAGGAGCTCGGGGTCGTCGACCGCGTCGACCTTGTTGAGGAAGACGACCATGTACGGCACCTCGACCTGGCGGGCGAGGAGGATGTGCTCCCGGGTCTGGGGCATCGGGCCGTCGGTCGCGGCGACGACGAGGATCGCGCCGTCCATCTGGGCGGCGCCGGTGATCATGTTCTTGATGTAGTCGGCGTGCCCGGGGCAGTCGACGTGGGCGTAGTGGCGGGCGTCGGTCTGGTACTCGACGTGGGCGATCGCGATCGTGATGCCGCGCTCCCGCTCCTCCGGGGCGTTGTCGATCGAATCGAACGCGCGGTACTCGGCCTCGCCCTTGAGGGCGAGGTACTTCGTGATCGCCGCGGTGAGCGACGTCTTCCCGTGGTCGATGTGACCGATCGTGCCGATGTTGACGTGCGGCTTCGTCCGCTCGAACTTCTTCTTCGCCATCGTCGTTCCTGCTCCCTGGCTCCTCGCCGCGTCCGGGTCCCCGCGGGACGTCCGTCGCCGGCCTTCCCGCCTGCTAGACCCTGGACTTCGGGACGAGCTCCGCGGCGAGATTGCCGGGGACCTCGGCGTAGTGCGACAGCTCCATCGAGTAGCTCGCCCGGCCCTGGGTCATCGACCGCAGGTCCGTGGCGTACCCGAACATCTGCGCGAGCGGAACGAAGGACGCGCACCACCTGGGTGGTCCCCCGCGACTCCATCCCCTCGATGTGCCCGCGCCGGCTGTTCAGGTCGCCGATGACGTCGCCCATGAACTGCTCGGGCATCGACGACCTCGACCCGCATCATCGGCTCGAGGATCGTCGGGCTGGCCTTGTCGACCGCGTCCTTGACCGCCATCGAGGCGGCGATCTTGAACGCCATCTCGCTCGAGTCGACCTCGTGGTACGACCCGTCGAAGACGGTGGCCCGGACGTCGACCATCGGGAAGCCCGCGTAGACGCCCGTCTCGAGCGCTCTCGCGGATCCCGTGGTCGATCGCGCGCATGTACTCCCTCGGGATCGTGCCGCCGACGATCTTGTCGACGAACTCGATCCCGGCGCCCTTCTCGAGCGGCTCGAGCTTCAGGACCACGTGGCCGTACTGGCCCTTGCCGCCGGTCTGCCGGACGAAGCGGCCGTTCCCCTCGGCCAGGCGACGGATCGTCTCGCGGTAGGAGACCTGGGGCTTGCCGATGTTCGCGGCGACCTTGAACTCGCGGATCATGCGGTCGACGAGGACGTCGAGGTGGAGCTCGCCCATCCCGGCGATGAGCGTCTCGCCGCTCTCCTCGTCGGTCTTGACCCGGAAGGTCGGGTCCTCCTCGGCGAGGCGCTGGAGGGCCAGGCCCATCTTGTCCTGGTCGACCTTCGTCTTCGGCTCGATCTTGACCTCGATGACCGGCTCCGGGAACGTCATCGACTCGAGGATCACCGGGTGGTCCGGGTCGGCCAGCGTGTCGCCGGTGAACGTCTCCTTCAGGCCGACCGCGGCGGCGATGTCGCCGGCGTGGACCTCCTCGATCTCCTCGCGGTGGTTCGCGTGCATCTGGAGGATGCGCCCGACGCGCTCCTTGCGCCCCTTCGACGAGTTCAGGATGTACGAGCCCGACTTCAGGGTCCCGGAGTAGACCCGGAAGAAGGCGAGCTTCCCGACGAACGGGTCGGCGGCGATCTTGAAGGCGAGGGCGCTGAACGGCTCGCCGTCGTCGACGGTGCGGACGATCTCGGCGTGGGTCGTCGGGTGCTCGCCGATCACCGGCGGGACGTCGAGCGGCGACGGCAGGTAGGCGACGACCGCGTCGAGCATCGGCTGGACGCCCTTGTTCTTGAGGGCGGAGCCGGTGAGGACCGGGACGATCCGGTACTGCAGCGTCCCGAGGCGGAGGCCGTGGACGATCTCGTCCTCGGTGAGCTCGACGCCCTCGAGGTACTTGTGCATGAGGTCGTCGTCCATCTCGGCGACGGCCTCGACGAGCTTCTCGCGGTGCTTCCGAGCCTCGTCGACGAGGTCGGCCGGGATCTCGCCGACGTCGATCTGGGCGCCGAGGTCGTCGCGATAGAGGATCGCCTTCATCCGGATGAGGTCGACGACGCCCTTGAAGGCGTCCTCGCTCCCGATCGGGATCTGGACGGGCACGGCGTTCGCGCCCGAGCCGGTCCTCGATCATCGCGACGCAGCGCCAGAAGTCGGCGCCGGTCCGGTCGAGCTTGTTGATGAAGCAGATGCGCGGCACGCGGTAGCGGTCGGCCTGGCGCCAGACCGTCTCGGACTGCGGCTCGACGCCAGCGACGCCGTCGAAGACGACGACGGCCCCGTCGAGGACGCGCAGGCTGCGCTCCACCTCGACGGTGAAGTCCACGTGCCCGGGCGTATCGATGATGTTGATGCGATGCTCGTCCCAGAAGCACGTCGTGGCCGCGGCCGTGATGGTGATGCCCCGCTCCTGCTCCTGGGGCATCCAGTCCATCGTGGCCGCGCCCTCGTGGACCTCGCCGAGCTTGTAGATCTTCTTCGTGTAGAAGAGGATCCGCTCGGTGACGGTCGTCTTGCCGGCGTCGATGTGCGCGATGATCCCGATGTTCCGGGTGCGAGCGAGGGAGACGAGTCGGGCCATCAGGGACGTTCCAGCACTACCACTTGAAGTGGCTGAAGGCCTTGTTCGCCTCGGCCATCTTGTGGGTGTCCTCGCGCCGCTTGACGGCCGCGCCGAGGCCGTTCGCCGCATCGACGAACTCGGCCGCGAGCTTCTCGCTCATGCTCTTGCCGTTGCGCTTGCGGGCCGCCTGGACGAGCCAGCGCACGCCGAGCGAGAGGCGGCGGTCGCCGCGGATCTCGACCGGGACCTGGTACGTGGCGCCGCCGACGCGCCGCGGCTTGACCTCGATGATCGGGGTCGCGTTGCGGAGCGCGGCCTCGAGCACCTCGAGGCCGGGCCGGTTCGCCTGGGCCTCGGCGCGGGCGAGCGCCTGGCGCAGGATGCGGTCGGCGAGGTTGCGCTTGCCGTCGTTCATGAGCTTCGCCGTGATGCGAGCCGTCGTCCGGTTGAGCGGGATCGACTCGTACTTGGCCTTGCGGGGGATGCTGGCGCGGCGCGGCATGGTCCCTGCTACTTCTTCTGGCCGGGAAGCTGAGCGGTGGCCTTGGCGCCGTACTTGCGGCGACCCTGCTTGCGGTCGCGGACGCCGGCGGTGTCGAGCGTCCCGCGGATGATGTGGTACTTCACCGACGGCAGGTCCTTGACCCGGCCGCCCCGGACGAGCACCACCGAGTGCTCCTGGAGGTTGTGGCCGATGCCCGGGATGTAGGCCGTGACCTCCATCTGGTTGGAGAGCCGGACGCGGGCGATCTTCCGCAGCGCCGAGTTCGGCTTCTTCGGCGTCATCGTGCGCACCTGCAGGCAGACGCCGCGCTTCTGGGGGGCGCCCGGAATCGGGGTCTGGCGCTGGTCGAGGCTGTTCCAGATCTTGCGCATGGCGGGAGCCTTGACCTTGGCGATCTTCGGCTTCCGCCCGTGGCGCACGAGCTGGCTGATCGTCGGCACGGAGACGCTGTCCCTTTCTGGTGATCTCGGTGGTCCCGGCGAGGCGCCCACGAGGGCGGTTCCGCCGGCGCGCCCGCCGCCGTGGCGTGGGCACAGCGCCACGACCAGCCGGTCGCGGCACGCAAGCGCGGAGTGTACCAGCGGGCCGTGGCGAGTGTCAAAGCCCGCCTCGGCCCGCCGATCGTCAGGCGCTCGGTCGCGGCATCCTCCCCGGGTGCTTCGGTGGCCGGTTCCCCGGCACTCCTCGTCGGCGAGGGCGCCGAGCAGGCCGGCGAGGTCGGGATCGGCCGGAGGCGGGCGCCTCGCCGAGGAACGGGTTGTACGCCTCGTCGTCGCCTTCCCCGGCATCCTCGTCGTCGGCCTCGCCGGACGACTCCGCCGCGGAGAGCAGCGCGGTGAGACGCGCCGTGTCGTCGGGGACGCCGCCGTCGGCGACGTCGTCGAGGAACGGGTTGTACTCGGCGCCGAACTCCTCCGGCAGCTCCCCGCCGGCGAGGGCCTCGGCCGCGCGCGCGGCGGTCGGCCTCGCGGCGGGCGGCGACGTTCGCCGGGGCGCCCGTGCCGGCCGGGATGAGCTTCCCGATGATGACGTTCTCCTTGAGGCCGATCAGGTGGTCCTTGGCGCCGTTGATCGCCGCCTCGGTGAGCACCCGGGTCGTCTCCTGGAACGACGCCGCCGCGAGGAAGCTCGCGGTGTTGAGGGAGGCCTTCGTCACCCCGAGCAGGACGACCTGCGCGGTCGCCGGCTCGCCGCCCTCGGCAAGGACGCGGTTGTTCGCCTCCTCGAAGTCGAGGCGGTCGACGAGCTCGGTCGGGAGGAGGTCCGTGTCGCCCGGCTGGTCGATGCGGACCTTGCGGAGCATCTGCCGGACGATGATCTCGATGTGCTTGTCGTTGATCGTGACGCCCTGGCTCCGGTAGACCTTCTGGACTTCCTTGACCAGGTAGCGCTGCACGGCGTCCTTGCCGCGCGTCTCGAGGAACTCCTGCGGGATTGATCGGGCCGTCGGTGATCGGGTCGCCGGCGCGCACCTCCTGGCCGTCCTCGACGAGGAGCTTCGCGTTGTGGGGGATCGAGTACTCCCGTTCGACCCGGTCCTCGGCGCGAACGGCGAGGTTGTCGCCGTCCCGGATCAGGTACCCCTTCTCCGGCGCGACGACGTCGGTCGCCGACCCGTCCTTGCCCGACACGCGGGCCACGACCTGGCCCTTCTCGACGAGGTCGCCGGCCGCGGCGAGCACCTCCGCCCCGGCCTGGAGCCGGACCGGCGCGTCGTACTGCTCGACGCTCGTCACCTTGACCTTCGTGCCGCCGTCGCCGCGGATGACCTCGACGATCCCGTCGATGTGGCTGATCTCGGCCTTGCCCTTGGGGACGCGGGCCTCGAAGAGCTCCTCGACGCGCGGCAGGCCGGCCGTGATGTCGGCGCCGCCGGCCGAGGCGACGCCGCCGGTGTGGAACGTCCGCATCGTGAGCTGCGTGCCGGGCTCGCCGATCGACTGGGCGGCGATGATCCCGACCGCCTCGCCGCTGCCGACGAGCGACCCGGTCGCGAGGTTGCGCCCGTAGCAGACGCGGCAGACCCCGTTCCGGGATTCGCACGTCAGCGGTGAGCGGACGAGCACCTCGCTGAAGACCGGGACGTTGCCGTCGCGGAGCTTCTCGATCCGGTCGGCGATGACCTCGGTGATCTCGCCGTTGCGCTCGCAGACCAGCTCCCCGTCCGGTGTCTCCACCGCGGCGGCGGAGTACCGGCCGACGAGCCGCCGGGCGAAGGACCCGGACTCGGAGGCGATCTCGCCGGACTCCTCGCGGGTGATCCAGCTCCCCTCCTCCGTCCCGCAGTCGTCGTCGCGGGTGATGACGTCCTGGGCGACGTCGACGAGGCGCCGCGTCAGGTAGCCGGAGTCGGCCGTCCGAAGGGCGGTGTCGGCGAGGCCCTTGCGGGCGCCGTGGGTGGAGATGAAGTACTCGAGGACGGTCATCCCCTCGCGGAAGTTGCTCCGCACGGGGACGTCGATGATCCGGCCGGACGGGTCGGCCATGAGGCCGCGCATCGCGCCGAGCTGGCCGATGTTGCCCTTGTTGCCGCGGGCACCCGAGGCCGTCATCATCGCGACCGGGTTGTTCGGGTCGAGGTTGTCCATCATCGCGTCGGACAGGTCCTTCGACGTCTTCTGCCACACGTCGACGACGGCCTCGTAGCGCTCGTCGTCGGTGATGAGGCCCCGCTGGAACTGGGCGTCGATCTTCGTCACCTGGTCGTCCGCGGCGGCCAGCTGGGCCGCCTTGTCCGGCGGCACGGTGATGTCGTCGACGGCGATCGTCATCCCGCCGCGGGTCGCGAAGTCGAAGCCGACCCGCTTGATCCCGTCGACGAGGTGGGCGGTCTCGATCGGCCCGAGGAGCCGGTAGCACTCGTCGACGAGGCGTCGCAGGTCGTGCCGCTTGTGCTCCGCGTTGCGGAACCGGAGGCGGTCCGGGACGATCTCGTTGAAGAGGATCCGCCCGACCGTCGTCACGAGCCGCTGCTCGACGAGCGCCTCGGCCTCGTCGCTCCAGGTCCGGATGATGGCCTCGACGGGCTCGTGGAGGGTGACCGTCCGGAGCTCGTAGGCGAGGACGGCCTCGTCCTCGTCGGCGAAGATCCGGGTCGGGGGCCGCTCGCTGACGCCCCGCTCGTCCATCGTCAGGTAGAAGCACCCGAGGACCATGTCCTGCGTGGGGGCGACGACCGGGCTGCCGTCGGCCGGCGAGAGGAGGTTGGCGGTCGACAGCATCATCGTCCGCGCCTCTTCCTGGGCGGCCGTCGACAGCGGCACGTGGACCGCCATCTGGTCGCCGTCGAAGTCCGCGTTGAACGCGGTGCAGACGAGGGGATGGATCTGGATCGCCGAGCCCTCGACGAGGACCGGCATGAACGCCTGGATCCCGAGCCGGTGGAGCGTGGGCGCCCGGTTGAGGAGGACGGGGTGGTCGGTGATGACCTCCTCGAGGACGTCCCAGACGACCGGGACGACGCGCTCGACGAGGCGCTTCGCGCTCTTGATGTTGTGGGCGAGACCCTTCTCCACGAGCTGCCGCATGACGAACGGCTTGAAGAGCTCGAGGGCCATCTTCTTCGGCAGGCCGCACTGGTGGAGCTTGAGCTCGGGGCCGACGACGATGACCGAGCGGCCGGAGTAGTCGACCCGCTTGCCGAGGAGGTTCTGGCGGAAGCGACCCTGCTTGCCCTTCAGCATGTCGCTGAGGGACTTGAGGCGGTGGTTGCCGGTGCCCGCGATCGCCCGGCCGCGGCGGCCGTTGTCGACGAGGGCGTCGCAGGCCTCCTGCAGCATCCGCTTCTCGTTGCGGATGATGATCTCGGGCGCGCCGAGCTCGAGGAGCCGCTTCAGGCGGTTGTTGCGGTTGATGACGCGGCGGTAGAGGTCGTTGAGGTCGGAGGTGGCGAACCGGCCGCCGTCGAGCTGGACCATGGGCCGCAGCTCGGGCGGGATCACCGGCAGGACCGACAGGATCATCCACTCGGGACGGGTCCCGGAGCGGCGGAACGCCTCGATGAGGCGAAGCCGCTTGATGGCCTTCTTGCGGCGCTGACCGGAGGTGGTCCGGACCTCGACGTGGAGGGTCCGGGCGAGCTCCTCCAGGTCCATCCGGGTGATGATGTCGCGGACCGCCTCGGCGCCCATCCCGGCCCAGAAGACGCGGCCGGTGCGGGCACCGGAGCCGTACTTCTCGTCGAGCGAGCGGAAGTCGGTCTCGGTCAGGGTGAGCATCGGCTGGAGCGACTCCAGCTCCTCGCGCGCCCGCCGGATCTCGTCCTTGCGGCTCTCGGCCTCGACCTTGCGGCCCTCGCGGAGGGCGTCGATCGCGGCCTCCATCTGGATCCGGAGGTCGGCGACCTTCTGCTCGGTCGCCCGGCCCTCGTCGGCCTCGCGCTGGCGGAACTCCTCCGTCACGCGCTCGGACTCGGCGAGCACGATCTTCTTGAGCTTCGTCTCGACCGTCTTGGCGGCCTTCTCGCCGGACGCGAGGACGACCTCGCCCGTGGGGGCGAACGCGATCGTCTCCTCGGCGACGCCGCCCTTCAGGGCCGCGAGCAGGGCCTGGGCGGCCTGGGCCGCCGCGCCGATCTCGTCGGTGCGCTCCGTGCGCTGGCGCTCGAGGTCGGCCAGGAGCTCGCCGTGGGCGGCCCGCAGCTCCTCGGCATGCCGCTCGAAGGTGGCCCGTTCCAGGGCCTCCGGGTCGTCGACCTGGCCGTCGGGCCCGCGGCCCTCGGCCTCCTCGTCGATCGCCTGGAGCGCCCGGCGACGGGCGTCCTCGTCGACGTGGGTGACGATGAACAGGGCGAAGTAGAGGATCCGCTCGAGGTTGCGGGGGCTGATGTCGAGGAGGATGCCGAGCCGGGACGGCGTGCCCTTGAAGTACCAGATGTGGCTGACCGGGCTGGCCAGCTGAATGTGGCCCATCCGCTCGCGACGAACCTTCGCGCGGGTCACCTCGACGCCGCACTTGTCGCAGATGATCCCCTTGTAGCGGATTCGCTTGTACTTTCCGCAGTAGCACTCCCAGTCCTTCGTGGGACCGAAGATGCGCTCGTCGAAGAGGCCGTCCTTCTCCGGCTTGAGCGTGCGGTAGTTGATGGTCTCGGGCTTGGTGACCTCGCCCCAGGACCACTCGCGGATCTGCTCGGGCGAGGCGAGCGAGATGCGGATGGCGTTGAAGTTGTTGACCTCGAGCATCGTTCTCCTCCGCGCCGCCGCGGGCCCTCAGCGGCGCGATTCGGACCGGGTGCGAGCGGAGCCGGGCTGGCCGAGCGTCGGCTCCGCGGGGTTGGGTACGCGAAAGCGGTGGGTGGTCGCCGGGATCAGTCCTCGAACCCGGCGAGGTTGATCCCGCCGAGGTCGGGGAGCGGGTAGGCGGAGACGTCCTCGACGAAGCGGATCTCCTCGTCGTTCTCGTTGAGGATCTCGACGTTGAGGCCGAGGCTCTGGAGCTCCTTGATGAGCACCTTGAACGACTCGGGCACACCCGGGGGCTGGATCTCCTCGCCCTTCACGATCGCCTCGTACGTCTGGACGCGGCCCATGACGTCGTCGGACTTCACCGTGAGGAGCTCCTGGAGGATGTTCGCGGCCCCGTAGGCCTCGAGCGCCCAGACCTCCATCTCCCCGAAGCGCTGGCCGCCGAACTGGGCCTTCCCGCCGAGCGGCTGCTGGGTGATGAGGCTGTAGGGGCCCGTCGACCGGGCGTGGATCTTGTCCTCCACGAGGTGGTGGAGCTTCAGCATGTAGATCTGGCCGACGGTGATCCGCCGGTCGAACTCCTCGCCGGTGCGTCCGTCGCGGAGGGCGACCTTGCCGTCGTCGGGCAGGTTCGCCGCCACCAGCGCCTCGCGGATCTGCTCCTCGGTCGCGCCGTCGAAGACCGGCGTGGCCGCCTTGTAGCCGAGCACGCTCAGGGCCCACCCGAGGTGGGTCTCGAGGATCTGGCCGATGTTCATCCGGCTCGGCACGCCGAGCGGGTTGAGGATGATGTCGACGGGAGTGCCGTCCGGCAGGAAGGGCATGTCCTCCTGCGGCAGCACCTTGGCGATGACGCCCTTGTTGCCGTGACGGCCGGCCATCTTGTCGCCGACCGAGACCTTGCGCTTCTGGGCGACGGACACCCGCACGAGGCGGTTGACGCCGGGCAGGAGCTCGTCGCCGGCCTCGCGGGTGAAGATCTTCACGTCGACGACCTTGCCGCGCTCGCCGTGGGGAAGGCGGAGCGAGGAGTCCTTCACCTCGCGGGCCTTCTCGCCGAAGATGGCCCGCAGGAGCCGCTCCTCGGCGGTCAGCTCGGTCTCGCCCTTCGGCGTGATCTTGCCGACGAGGATGTCGCCCGGGCTGGACCTCGGCCCCGATGTAGACGATCCCGTCCTCGTCGAGGTCCTTGAGCGACTCCTCGCCGACGTTGGGGATGTCCCGGGTGATCTCCTCCGGCCCGAGCTTCGTGTCGCGCGACTCGATCTCGTGCTTCTCGATGTGGATGCTCGTGAAGAGGTCCTCGCGGACGAGCCGGTCGCTGATGACGATCGCGTCCTCGTAGTTGCCGCCCTCGAAGCTCATGAAGGCGACGAGGACGTTGCGGCCGAGAGCCAGCTCCCCGCCGTCGGTCGACGACGAGTCGGCGATCGCATCGCCGGGGGCGACGCGCTGGCCGACCGTCGACGATCGGGCGCTGGTTGATGCAGGTGCCCTGGTTGCTGCGGACGAACTTCTGGAGCGGGTATGTCCGCAGCTCCCCGGAGTCCTCCTCGACGAGCACCCGGTCGGCGGTCACCGACGTGACGACGCCCGCGTCGCGGGCGATGACGACCTGGCCGGAGTCGAGCGCCGCTCGGCGCTCCATCCCGGTGCCGACGATCGGCGCCTCGGGCTCGAGGAGTGGCACGGCCTGGCGCTGCATGTTCGAGCCCATGAGGGCCCGGTTCGCGTCGTCGTGCTCGAGGAACGGGATGAGCGCGGTCGCCACGGAGACGACCTGCTTCGGGCTCACGTCCATGTACTCGATGCGGTCGGGCGCGACCTCCGGGAACTGGTCCCGGTAGCGACACGGAACGCGCTCGGAGAGGAAGTGGCCCTGGTCGTCGAGCCGGGCGTTCGCCTGGGCGACGTAGTGCTCCTCTTCCTCGTCGGCGGCGAGGTAGACGATCTCGTCGGTCACGACGGGCCGGATCGGGAAGGCCTGGGCCTTCTGCTTCTTGAGCTCGGTCGCAGCCGCGGCGGTCAGCGGCTCGCCCCTGGCCAGGACGACGACGCCGCCCTTGGCGACCAGGTCGCCGCCCGCGGTGTACGAGAGGAGGTCCGGGTCGTCCCAGGCGACCGTCCGCTTCACCTTGCGGTAGGGCGTCTCGATGAAGCCGTAGTCGTTGATCCGGCCGTAGGTCGCGAGCGACCCGATGAGGCCGATGTTCGGGCCTTCGGGCGTCTCGATCGGGCAGATCCGCCCGTAGTGGCTGTGGTGGACGTCGCGGACGTCGAAGCCGGCCCGCTCGCGGGACAGGCCGCCCGGCCCGAGCGCGGAGAGGCGTCGCTTGCTCGTCAGCTCGGCCAGCGGGTTCGTCTGGTCCATGAACTGGCTGAGCTGGCTGCCGCCGAAGAACTCCTTCATCGCCGCCACGACCGGGCGGATGTTGATGAGGGCGTTCGGGGTCGCCTTCTCGATCTCCTGGATCGTCATCCGCTCGCGGACCACCCGCTCCATGCGGAGGAGGCCGATCCGGAACGCGTTCTGGATCAGCTCGCCGTTGGCGCGGATCCGGCGGTTGCCGAGGTGGTCGATGTCGTCCGGCTGGCCGTGCCCGTTGTTGAGGACGATGAGCTGGCCGACGATGGCCGCGATGTCCTCCTTGGTGATCGTCCGGCCGAGCTGCGGGTTCTCCATGTCCTCGCGCGGCAGCTCGATGCCCATCCGGGCCGCGACGCCGTCGAGCTTCTTGTCGAACTTGTAGCGGCCGACGCGCCCGAGGTCGTAGCGCCGGAAGTTGAAGAAGAGGCTCTCGACGAGCTGGCGGGCGTTGTCGCCGGTCGGCGGGTCGCCCGGGCGCAGCTTCTTGTAGACCTCGATGAGCGCTTCCTGCTGGGTGTTCGTCGGGTCCTTGTCGAGCGTCGAGGCGATGTACGCGTGCTCCGGGTTGTCGTCGACGGCGCCGAACAGGCCCGAGATCTCCTCGTCGCGCTCGTAGCCGACGGCGCGCAGGAGCGTCGTCGCGGCGATCTTCCGCTTCCGGTCGACCTTCACCGAGAGGAGGTCGCCGCGGGCGGCCGTCTCGAACTCCAGCCAGGCGCCCCGGTTCGGGATCACCTTCGCGGTGTACAGGTCGCGGCCGGAGACCGGGTCCTCGACCTTGCCGTAGTAGACGCCCGGCGAGCGGACGAGCTGGCTCACGACGACCCGCTCGGCGCCGTTGATGATGAACGTGCCGAGGTCGGTCATCCACGGGTAGTCGCCCATGTAGACCCGCTGGCGCTGGATCTCCCCGGTCTCCTTGATCGTCAGCTCCACCTGCACGTAGAGCGGGCGACTGAAGGTCAGGTCGCGGGTCCGGCACTCGAGCTCGCGAGTACTTCGGGTCGCCGAACTCGTAGTCGAGGAACTGGAGCTCCATCACCTTGCCGGTGAAGTCGCGGATCGGGCTGATCTCGTCGAAGAGCTCCCGGAGCCCCTTCTCGACGAACCAGGCGAAGGATCGAACCTGGAGCTCGATGAGATCCGGGATCTCGCGCTTCTCGGCGATCCGGGCGTACGAGAAGCGCCCGGGGGCGGGGGTGGACGAACCAGCGACAGGCAGCATGAACCGCTCCTAGCGGAGGAGGGGGAGAGAGGGAAGGGCCGCGCTCACGGAATTGGAAATTGTATCGCGTTCCCGTCCGCTGTCAAACGCGCTCAACGCGCCGAAGGCCGGGCCGGCGACCGAGGTCGCCGCCCGGCACGGGGGCTCCGAGGCTGGCCGGGCGTCGAGCGACGACCGGCTCGGACGACGGATGGGGCGCGTCGCTACTTGATCTCGACCTTGGCGCCCTGCTCCTCGAGGGCGGCCTTGATCTTCTCGGCCTCGTCCTTGGCGATCGCCTTCCTTGACCGGCTTCGGGAACGCGTCGACGAGATCCTTGGCCTCCTTGAGGCCGAGACCGGTCAGCTCGCGGACGACCTTGATGACCGGGATCTTGTTCGGGCCGATCTCGGTGAGGACGGCCGTGAACTCGGTCTGCTCCTCCTCGGCGGCAGCGGCGGGGGCGGCGCCGGCTGCGGCGGGGGCGGCGGCGGCGGCGACCGGGGCGGCCGCGGTGACGCCGAACTTCTCCTCGAACTTCTTGACGAACTCGCTGACCTCGACGAGCGTCATGTTGCCGATCGCGTCGAGGATCTGGTCCTGGGTGAGGGTTGCCATCGAGTGGTGCTCCTTCGGTGGGATGCGCCGGCCGGGCGGGCGTGGGATCGGTCGGGACGGCGCGCTAGGCGCTGGCCTGGGCCTTCTGCTCCTGGACCTGGGTCAGCAGCGAGCCGAGGTTCCGCAGGTTCGCGGCCAGCAGGCCGGCGACCTGCGTGGCGGGGGCGTTGAAGGCCCCGGCCAGCTGGGCGAGGAGGACCTCGCGGGACGGCAGCGTGGCCAGCGTCTGGACGCCGGCGGCGTCGAGGGGCTTCCCTCCGACGACCGCTCCGGTGACCTTGACGAGCTTGTACGGCCGGACCGCGTCGATCACGGTCTTGGCGACCGCGGCCTCGTCGCCGGAGCCGAACGCGATCGCGGACGGGCCGACGAGAAGCGGGGGCAGGCCCTCGTTCCCTTCCTGCTCGGCTGCGATCCGCATGAGCCGGTTCTTGACGACCCGGTAGGTGACGTCGTTCTTTCGAAGCGCGCGGCGGATCTCCCCGATCTCGCGGACCGTGAGGCCCCGGTACTCGGTGGTGATGAGCGCGGAGCTGCCGGCGAGATCCTCGCGGAGCTCCGCGATCGTGGCGCGCTTCGCCTCGGTCGGCATGCAACCCTCTCGTGTCGCGCGCGTCCGGCGCGCCCCGGTGGACCCGCCGGGCGGGGTCCCTGCCAGACGGTGCTCCCTCGCGTCTCGCAGGGTCCGCGCGGATCCGCCCCGGGGAGCGGTCGCGATGGTCCTGCCTCGGCGTGCTCGCCGGCGTCCCCGGGACCCGCTTCCGCGGGTGCCGGTCCGGTCCGGCGGATCAAGCCCCGGCCGTCCCGCCGGGCCCGGTCGGGGCTTCGGCGGCACGGCCCGCGGGCGCAGGCTGTCTGCGGCGGTCCGTCTTCGATCTGGTGCGACGCGCCGGTCGGCGGGTCGCGCTGCGGGATGGTAGCCGATCGCCGCGGGGAACGCCCGCGCGGCGCGGCGGCGGTCAGGTGTTGGCGGCGGCGAGCAGCGCCGGCATGTCGATCCTGATGCCGGGGCCCATCGTGCTGGCGATCGTACAGCCCCCGCAGGTAGGTGCCCTTCGCCCCGGCCGGCCGGGCGCGGTTCACCGCGTCGAGCAGCGTCGCCGAGGTTGGCGACGAGCGCCTCCTCGGTCGAAGCTCGCCTTGCCGACCGGGACGTGGATGATGGCGCTCTTGTCGACCTTGAACTCGACGCGGCCGGCCTTCACCTCGCCGATCGCCCGCTCGACGTCGAACGTGACGGTGCCGGCCTTCGGGTTCGGCATGAGGCCGCGGCGGCCGAGGATCCGGCCGAGCTTGCCGACCATGCCCATCATGTCGGGGGTCGCGACGGCGACGTCGAACTCGAGCCAGCCGCCCTCGATCTTCTTCACGAGGTCCTCGCCGCCGACCTCGTCGGCGCCGGCGCGGAGCGCCTCCTGGGCCTTCTCGCCCTGGGCGAAGACGAGCACGCGGACGATCTTGCCGGTGCCGTGGGGCAGGACGACCGTGCCGCGGACCATCTGGTCGGCGTGGCGGGGGTCGACGCCGAGGCGGATGTGCGCCTCGACGGACGGGTCGAAGTTGACGACCGCGGTCTGCTTGACGAGGTCGACCGCCTCGTCGGGCGGGTAGTCCTGCGTGCGGTCGACGAGCTTCGCCGCTTCCAGGTACTTCTTGCCGTGCTGCGCCATGTCGGGTTCCTCGTGCTGACGGCCGGCGTTCCGGCCTCCCCCGTCTCGTGGGGTCGCCGTCCGGCCGGGCGGCCGGAGGATGTCCGCCGGCACCGGCCGGCGATCACGATCGCGGGCCTAGCCCGACGACCTCGATGCCCATGCTGCGGGCGGTGCCCTCGACCTGCCGCATCGCGGCCTCGACGTCGTTGGCGTTGAGGTCGGGCAGCTTCATGCGTCGGCGATCTCGCGGACCTGGTCGCGGGTGACCGTCCCGACCGTCTCCCGGCCGCGTCGTGCGACGAGCCCTTGTCGACGCCGGCGGCCTTGCGGAGCAGGTCCGCGGCGGGCGGCGTCTTGAGGACGAACGTGAACGAGCGGTCCTCGAAGATCGTGATCTGGGCCGGGATGATCTGGCCGGCCTTGTCGGCGGTCTTCTCGTTGTACGCCTTGGTGAACTCGACGATGTTGATGCCGTGCGGGCCGAGCGCGGTGCCGACGGGCGGGGCGGGCGTCGCCTTGCCGGCCGGCAGCTGGAGGGTGAGGACGATGCGGATCTTCTTCGCCACGGTGGGACGGGCTTCCTTTCGCTCAGAGCTTCTCGACCTGCAGGAGGTCGAGCTCGACCGGCGTCTCGCGGCCGAAGATGCTCACGAGGACCTTGACCTTGTTGCGCTCCGGGTCGACCTCGTCGACCGTGCCGACGAACTCGGCGAACGGCCCGTCGGTGACGCGGACGCTCTGGCCCTTCGTGAAGGCGACGCGGTACTTCGGCGTCTCGACGCCCATCTGGCGGAGGATCGCTTGACCTCGTGCTCCTCGAGCGGGATCGGCTCGCTGCGGGCCCCGGGCATGTTGCCCGTGCCGACGAAGCTGGTCACGCCGGGCGTGTTGCGGACGACGTACCACGACTCGGGGTCGTAGATCATCTCGACGAGGACGTAGCCGGGGAACACCTTCTTCTGGACGGTGTGCCGCTGGCCCTGCTTGATCTCGATCTCGTCCTCCATCGGGACGAGGACCTGGAAGATCTTGTCCTCCATGCCCATCGACTCGATGCGGTGCTCGAGGTTCGTCTTGACCTTGTTCTCGTAGCCGGAGTACGTGTGGATGACGTACCAGCGCTTCTCCGGCGCGCGGACGATCTCGCTCATCGGTCACCTCCTACGCGGCCGGGGTGATGATCTTCACGACCTCCGTGAAGATGAAGTCCCAGGCCGCGATGAAGACGCCGACGGCGGCGCTCACCACGAACACGAGCACGGTGAGGTTGCGGACCTGGTCCGGGTGGGCCAGGCGACCTTCTTGAGCTCGGACCACGATTCCTGGAGGAAGCGACGGAGGCGACGCACGGTTCGGCTACTGCTCTCTAGCTGGTCGGGAGGAGTGGCAGGGGCGATAGGACTCGAACCTACAACCGCCGGTTTTGGAGACCGGTGCTCTGCCAATTGAGCTACACCCCTGTGGACTCGTACCCTACTTCGCCTCCCGGTGGAGGGTGTGGCGGCGCTCGCGAGGGCAGTACTTCCGAAGCTCGATCCGGTTCGGGTCGTTCCTCTTGTTCTTGCGCGTCGTGTACGTCCGCGTCTTGCACTCGGTGCAGGCGAGCTGCACGATCGGGCGGTTCTCGGCTGCTTTTGCCATCTCGTCCCTACTCGGTGATGGCTCACGATGGCGCCGGCGCCGACGGTCCGGCCACCCTCGCGGATGGCGAAGCGCTGGCCGATCTCGAGGGCGATCGGGGTGATGAGCTCGACGGTCATGTCGACGTTGTCGCCGGGCATGATCATCTCGGCCCCCTCGGGGAGCCCGATGGCGCCGGTGACGTCGGTCGTGCGGAGGTAGAACTGGGGCCGGTAGCCGTTGTAGAACGGGGTGTGCCGGCCGCCCTCCTCCTTCGTCAGGACGTAGACGCGGGCGGTGAACTTCGTGTGCGGCTTGATCGAGCCCGGTCTTGGCCAGGACCTGGCCGCGCTCGATGTCGTCGCGCTCGATGCCGCGCAGGAGGCAGCCGACGTTGTCGCCGGCCTGGCCCTCGTCGAGGAGCTTCTTGAACATCTCGACGCCGGTGACGACGATCTTGCGGGTCGGCCGGATGCCGACGATCTCGACCTCGTCGCCGACCTTGACGATGCCGCGCTCGATGCGGCCGGTCGCGACGGTGCCGCGGCCCTTGATGCCGAAGACGTCCTCGACCGGCATGAGGAAGGGCTTGTCGATCGGCCCGCTCGGGGGTCGGGATGTACGAGTCGACCGCGTCGATGCAGCTCCTGGATCGGAGCGTACGCCGGGTCGTTGACGTCGTCGCCGGCCTCGAGGGCCTTGAGGGCGGAGCCGCGGATGACGGGGATGTCGTCGCCCGGGAAGTTGTACTTGGAGAGGAGCTCGCGGACCTCGAGCTCGACGAGGTCGAGGAGCTCGGGGTCGTCGACCGCGTCGACCTTGTTGAGGAAGACGACCATGTACGGGCACCTCGACCTGGCGGGCGAGGAGGATGTGCTCCCGGGTCTGGGGCATCGGGCCGTCGGTCGCGGCGACGACGAGGATCGCGCCGTCCATCTGGGCGGCGCCGGTGATCATGTTCTTGATGTAGTCGGCATGCCCGGGGCAGTCGACGTGCGCGTAGTGGCGGGCGTCGGTCTCGTACTCGACGTGGGCGATCGCGATCGTGATGCCGCGCTCCCGCTCTTCCGGGGCGTTGTCGATCGAATCGAACGCGCGGTACTCGGCCTCGCCCTTGAGGGCGAGGTACTTCGTGATCGCCGCGGTGAGCGACGTCTTCCCGTGGTCGATGTGACCGATCGTGCCGATGTTGACGTGCGGCTTCGTCCGCTCGAACTTCTTCTTCGCCACGTGCGCGTCTACCTCTACCTCGGGGGGCCGAGCTGGGAGGTGGAGCCCAGAATGGGACTTGAACCCATGACCTCATCCTTACCAAGGATGTGCTCTGCCAACTGAGCTATCTGGGCCCGGGTACCGGGATCCTGGGTGATGGTGGGCAGGAGAGGAATTGAACCTCTACAGTCGAAGACGGCTGATTTACAGTCAGCTGAGCTCACCACCTGCTCAACCTACCCACGGTGCGCTCACGCCGGGCGTGGCTGCGGCACCGTGGTGGCGCCCGGTCGAGGCCTTCTTCAGTTGGAGCCGACGACGGGACTCGAACCCGGAACCGGCGGTTTACAAAACCGCTGCTCTACCAATTGAGCTACGTCGGCGGGCGCAGGAGAACACCGCAGTCGTCTCCGAGGCGCAACGGCGCATCATATTCGCGCGGAGCGGACCACGGTCAAGCGCCGCCGCTCCGGCGACGGTCGTGACGGCGTCGGGTCCGTCGGTCGCGGACCCGCCCAGCGTCGCGTCGCCGCTCGAGCGCGGCCTCGACGACGTCGAGCGCATCTGCGGCCGCGTCGGGCGCGGCGGTCGAGGGCCGCCTCGGGCGCGGCGGCGAGCGCGCCGTCGAGCGACCCGTCGGCGGCCGCCCGCGGGCTCGGCCGTCGCCCGGCTCCGACGGTCGACTGCCGGCGCGGGCGTCGCCGTCGGCGTCGGCGCCGGCGCACCGATCCGCCTCCCCCGGACCGGGCGCGCTGCGCGGCCGCCTCGAAGACGAGGATCGAGCCCGCAACCGCCGCGTTGAGCGAGGCGACGTGCCCCCGCATCGGGATGCGGACGAGCAGGTCGCAGCGGCGGCGGACGGCCGGCGACAACCCGTGCGCCTCGCTGCCGACGACGAGGGCGAGCGGGCCCCGCAGGTCTGCATCGCGGTACGTGAGGGGGGCGTCCGCCTCGGTGCCGACCACGCGCAGCCCGCGCGTCCGCAGGTCGGCCAGGCTCCCGGCAAGGTCGTCGACCTCGGCGAGCAGGAGGTGCTCGGTGGCGCCGGCCGACGCCTTGACCGCAGCCGGGCTCAGGCGCGCCTGGCGCCGCGTCGGGAAGACCACCCCGTGCACGCCACCGGCCTCGGCGCTGCGCAGGAGCGTCCCGACGTTCTGCGGATCCTCGAGCGAGTCGAGGACGAGGACGAACGGCGGCTCGTCGCGCTCGATCGCCCGGGCGAGGACGTCGGCGAGGGCGGCCGGCCGCCGCGCATCGACGACGAGGGCCACGCCCTGGTGCCCGTCGAAGCCGGCGACCGCCGTGAGCGTGCCGCCCTCGACCTCGACGACCGGGATCCGCAGGGTCGTGGCGTGGAGGACGATCCGCTCGAGTGCCTCGCGGCGCCCCGGCGTGACGAGGAGGCGGCGCGCGGCGCGGCCGGCGACGAAGGCCTCCTCGACCGGGTGACGGCCGGCGACCAGCTCCTCGCCCTCCGCAAGCGTGGCCTCGCGAGGCGGCACGGCCGGCCCTGGACGGCGCGACGGGTGTCCCGGCCGCATGTCCGCGCCGCGCGGTCCCGGTGACCAGCGGGCCGTGGCACCCGGGACCGCGCCGGGCCGGGCCCCGTACGACCCCGGCCCGGGCGGGCGCGGCCCCGGCGGGCGCGACGCCGGCGGGCGGGTGGGCTGGAACGCGCCCGGCGGCCGCGAGACGGGCGGCCGCGAGACGGGCGGTTGCGACCCGGGTGGGCGCGGTCCGGGCTGGAACGTCCCCGGCGGGCGTGGTCCGGGTGGGCGCGGGCCTGGCGCCCAGCCGTCGCGACCGGAGCGACCGGCCGACGATCCTCCACGCTGCGGATGCTGGCCGGGCCAGGTGTCGTTGGGCTGGTGGGCCTTCGGCCGGCCGGGCGACGACCCCTTCGGATGGGAGCTGCGGGCGTCGTCGCGCGGCGGTCGGCCGCTCGGGGTGCCGCCGTGCCCGCCCCGGGGCGGGGGCCCGGGACGCCGCGGGTGTCGATCGCCGTCGCCGCGCGCGTGCCGGTCGTTCGGGCCCGGGCGGCGGTCGTCAGGCACCGGACGACACGGCGGCTCGACGCCAGCGCTGGCCGTCGCGCGTGTCCTCGACGAGGATCCCGGCCGACGCCAGCTCGTCTCGAAGGCGGTCGGAGGCGGCCCAGTCGCGCGCCGCGCGCGCCGTCGCGCGCGCCTCGAGCAGCGCGAGCAGCTCGGCGGCCGGCGCCTCGTCGGCGTCGGGCAGGATGCCGAGCACGGCGTCGAGATCCCGGAGCGTGGCGAGGGCGAGCCCGGCGTCCGCCGTCGACATGGTCCGCTCGGCCAGGCGGCGATTGAGGTCCCGGACGAGGTCGAACAGGGATGCCAGCGCGGGCGAGATCGCGAGGTCGTCGTCGAGGGCCGTCCCGAACGCCTCTCGGGCCGCGGCCAGGACACCCGGCAGGCCGGGGTCGTCCGGCGCGTCGGCGGTGCAGGCCTCGAGCGCCGCGACCAGCGCGTCGAGCCGGTCGATCGCCGCCGCGGCCGCGGCGAGCGACTCGTCGCTGAAGTTGAGGGACGTGCGGTAGTGGGCGGCCAGCAGCGCGTAGCGCAGGGCTCGCGGTGAGACCCCGGCCGCCAGGAGGTCCGCGACCCGGGCGATGTTCCCATCCGACTTCGCCATCTTGCGGCCGCCCATCTGGAGGTGGGCGCAGTGGAGCCAGGTCGCGACGAACGGCCGCCCGGTCGCCGCCTCGGACTGGGCGATCTCGTCCTCGTGGTGCGGGAAGACCAGGTCGACGCCCCCGGTGTGGACGTCGAACGACTCACCGAGGTAGCGCATCGACATCGCCGAGCACTCGAGGTGCCAGCCCGGCCTGCCCGGGCCGATCGGCGTCTCCCAGCTCGGCTCGCCGTCGCGGGGACCCTTCCACAGGACGAAGTCCCGGACGTCGTCCTTCGAGTACTCGTCGGCCGCGACTCGCTCCCCGACGCGGAGCTGGTCGGGGTCGATCCGGGCGAGGCGCCCGTACGCTGGCCAGCTCGCGATCCGGAAGAAGATCGAGCCGTCGTCCGTCCGGTAGGCGTGGCCGGTGTCGAGCAGCCGCTCGACGAGCCCGACCATCTCCGGGATGTGCCCGGTGGCCCGCGGCAGCACGTCGGGCCGGGTCATCCGCAGCGTCCGGGCATCGTCGAGGAAGCGGTCGATCCAGCGGTCGGCCAGCGCGTCGATCCCGATCCCCTCGGCCGCGGCGCCGCGGATGATCTTGTCGTCGACGTCGGTGATGTTCATCACCCAGGTCACGCGGAGGCCGCGCCAACGCAGGTGCCGCACGAGGAGGTCGGCGAACAGGAAGGACCGGAAGTTGCCGACGTGGGCGGGCCCGTAGACCGTGGGGCCGCACGAGTAGACCCGGACGTGCCCGGGCTCGAGCGGCACGAGGTCGGAGACCGTCCCACGGAGCGTGTCGTGGAGCCGAACGGTCACCGGACCACCCCATCCGGGAGCGGGACGACGACCACGACCGCGCGGGCGGCGATCCCCCGCCCGGCGCCCTCGAAGCCGGCGAGGTTGCCCGTCGAGGCCTTGACGTTCACCCGGTCGACCGGCAGGCCGAGGAGCGCGGCGATCGTCGCAGCCATCTCCGCGAGGCGCCCGCCGAGCCGCGGCCGGGCCGCAACGATCGTCAGGTCGACCGAGGAGGGGGCGAGGCGCACGGCCTCGACGCGCTGGAGGCACGTGGCCACGAGGTCGCGGCTCGCGATGCCCCGCGGGGTCGCCGGGCCCGCCGGGAAGAGGCCGCCGAGATCGCCGAGCCCGGCCGAACCGAGCAGGGCGTCGCAGATCGCGTGCAGCGCGACGTCCCCGTCCGAGTGGCCGTGCAGGCGCGGCGCGCCGTCGATCGCGATCCCGCCGAGCGCGAGCGGCGTGCCCGGGCCGAACGGGTGGGCGTCGTCGCCGTACCCAACCCTGACGGCCGCGGCCTCGCCGGACCCCACGGGAGCCCGGCCGCGGGCCACGAGCTCCGCCTCCACCCTGGCGAGGTCGTCGGGCAGGGTCACCTTGATGTTCATCGACTCGCCCGGGATCGCATGCACGGCGATTCTACAGGCCTCGAGGAGCGCGGCCTCGTCCGTCCACGTCGCGGGACCGCCGGGCGGCTCGAGACTCCAGGCCCGGTCAAGCACGTCGCGGCGGACGCCCTGCGGCGTCTGGGCCGCCGCCAGCGTCGCTCGGTCGACGGTCCCGGCGATCCGCCCGCCCTCGACGCGCTTCAGGGTCTCCGCGACCGGCACGACGGGGATGGCTGCGCCGTCGCGCCGGGCGGCATCTGCGACACGCTCGAGGAGGCCGGGCGAGACGAGCGGCCGCGCCCCGTCGTGCACGAGCACCACGTCGCCGGGCGAGGCCGGCGGCAGCGCCGCGACCCCGGCCGCGACCGAGTCCTGTCGTCGCGGTCCGCCCGCGACGACGGCCGTGACGGACGGCGGGAGCCACGGCTCTGCCGCGACCTCGGCGACGCGGTCGGGGGCCGCGACGACGACGACGTGCCGCACGGCCGGCGAGGCGACGACCGCGTCGAGGGTCCAGGCGAGGAGCGGCCGCCCGCCGACGACCGCGCGCAGCTTGTCGACGTCGCCCATGCGCGAGCTCGCGCCGGCGGCGACGACGACGCAGTCGACGGCGCTCACTCCGGGCGCGGCTGGGCGAAGATCATCCGGCCGGCCACGGTCTGGAGGACGCGCGTCGTCACGACGCTGATCTCCCGGTCGAGGTGCCGCGCGCCGCCCTCGACGACGATCATCGTCCCGTCGTCCAGGAAGCCGACGCCCTGCCCGGCCTCCTTGCCTTCCTGGATGACCCGCACCCGGAGCTCCTCTCCGGGCAGAACGGCGGGCTTCATCGCGTTGGCCAGCGAGTTGACGTTCATCACCCGCAGGCCCTGGATCTCGGCGACCCGGTTGAGGTTGAAGTCGTTCGTGAGGATGATCCCGCTGCGGGCCCGGGCAAGGGCGACGAGCTTCGCGTCAACCTCCGGGATCTCGGGCAGCGCCTCGTCGGCGATCTCCACCGGGACGCGGTCGTCCTTCTGCAGCCGGGCGACGATCTCCAGTCCGCGCCGGCCGCGGGCCCTGCGCATCGTGTCCGGGCTGTCGGCGATCTTCTGGAGCTCCTCGAGGACGACCCGCGGCACGACGAGCGTCCCCTGCAGGAAGCCGGCGTCGGCGATGTCGGCGATCCGGCCGTCGATGATCGCGCTCGTGTCGACGACGACCCGCGGCTCGCCGAGCGCCGAGCCCGCGTCCTCGTCCTTCGGGCGCCGGACCAGGCCGACCGCCTCGGCGGCGAGGACGAGGTCGTGTCGCTTGGCGATCGTCAGGCCCGCCATGCCGAAGCCGAGCGCGAGCGACACGGCAAGCGGCAGCCAGGTGCCGAGCGGCGGCGGGAAGGCCGCCAGGGGGATCCCCAGCAGGAGCCCCATGAGCAGGCCGATGACGAGGCCGAGGACGGCCGCCACGAACTCGGCCGTGGACAGCTCCTGGACCCAGCGAACGAGCCAGGCGGCGGGCACGACCGTCAGGTAGGGGATCACGGCGAACCCGACGACGACCCAGGCGACGAGCCAGACCACGTTGAGGAAGCCGGCCGGGGCCCCCTCGCCGAACAGGGCGCCGCCCACGAGGAACGAGAGGCCGACGAGCAGCCCCAGGGCGGCCCCGATGAGACGGAGGACACGGGTCACGAGGGGTGAGCCTAGCACCGCCCGGCGGGCGCGTCAGCCCGCCGCGGCAGACGTGCCGGGTTTCTCAGCCGTCGGCAGCGGCGAGGGCCGCCCCGAGCGCCTCGCGGACCGTCGCGACGGCCACGACCTCGAGCCCCTCGACGGTGGGTCCGGCCCCGCGCGCGCGGGGCACGATCGCCCGGGAGAAGCCGAGACGCGCGGCCTCGCGCAGGCGTCGCTCGGTGCCCGCGACGCCCCGGAGCTCCCCGAGCAGGCCGACCTCGCCGAAGGCGACGGTTCCCGTCCGGACGGCCCGGTCGCGGAGCGTCGAGGAGAGGGCGATGGCGAGCGGCAGGTCCAGGCCCGGATCCACCACGCTGATGCCGCCCGCGAGGTTCGCGTACACGTCGTGGCTGGCGAGGCCGACACCGGCGCGGCGACCGAGAACCGCCACGAGCAGGGCGAGCCGGTTGGGGTCGAGGCCGATCGCGGTCCGCCGGGGCGTGCCGTAGGAGGTCGCGGCGACGAGCGCCTGGACCTCGACGAGCAGCGCCCGGCTCCCCTCGAGCGTCGCCGCGACGGCACTCCCCGGTGCGGGCGCCTCGTGGTCGACGAGGAACGCCCGGGCCGGGTCCGACACCTCGCGGAGCCCGGACTCGACCATCTCGAGGACGCCGACCTCGTCGGTCGCGCCGAATCGGTTCTTCGAGGCCCGCACGAGCCGCAGCGTCCCTCCGCGCTCGCCCTCGATCGAGACGACCGCGTCGACGAGGTGCTCCAGCGTCTTCGGGCCGGCGAGGCTCCCCTCCTTCGTGACGTGGCCGACCAGGACGACGGCGATGCCGTCCCCCTTCGCGAGCTCCATGAGGCGGAGCGCCGACTCGCGGACCTGGCCGACGCTGCCCGCGGGCCCGTCGAGCTCCTCGAGGGTCGCCGTCTGGATCGAGTCGACGATGACGGCGGCCGGCCGCAGCCCGCGCGCCGCTTCGACGATGCGACCCACGTCGTGCTCGGCGAGGAGGTGGACCGCGTCCGCTGCCGGTGTCCCGATGAGCCCGAGGCGACGCGCGCGCAGGTGCACCTGCCCGCCCGACTCCTCGCCCGTCGCGTACAGGACGGGGGCGCCCGCGCCGGCGAGCCCGGCCGCGGCCTGGAGGAGGAGCGTCGACTTGCCGATCCCCGGCTCGCCACCGACGAGCACGAGAGACCCGGGCACGATCCCCCCGCCGAGGACGCGGTCGAGCTCGGCGAGGCCAACGGGGAGACGCGGGACGTCGAGCTCGGTGAGGGTGCCCAGGGGCATCGGGCCCGCGCTCGGCGGCGCCACCGCCGACCGACGGGCGCCGGCAGGGCGTTCGCGCACGAGGGTCTCGACGAGCGTGTTCCAGCCGCCGCATCCCCGGCACTGGCCCTCCCAGCGGAGGAAGGCCTCGCCGCAGGCCTGGCAGACGAAGCGGCTCTGCGGCCGCGCCACGGCGGCTAGACGGCTTCGACGGTGGCCGGGGTCCTCGCCTCGGCGGCGTCGATCGCGAGACCCGCCTCCTCGCCCTTGTCGACGACGATCGTCGTCCCGGGCTTGTAGCGCCCGAGCAGGAGGTGCTCGGCGAGGACGTCCTCGATCATGTTCTGGATGACGCGCCGGAGGGGCCGGGCGCCGTAGGCGACGTCGTACCCGATCTTGATGATGTGGTCCTTCGCCGCCTGGGTGACCTCGAGCGACATCTGCTGCGCGCGCAGCTGGTCCCGGACCCTGGCGAGCATGAGGTCCACGATCTCGCGGATCTCGTCCTGGGTCAGCGAGCGGAAGACGATCGTGGCATCGATCCGGTTGAGGAACTCGGGCCGGAAGGAGGTCTTCAGCTCCGCCTGGACCTTCTCCTTCATGAGCTCGTAGGAGGCCTCGGCGCGGGCGTCCTCGGTGTCGCCGATCGGTCGGAAGCCGAGCGACGAGTTCGTCTGCAGCTGCCGAGCCCCCAGGTTCGAGGTCATGATGATGATCGTGTTGCGGAAGTCGACCCGGCGGCCCTTCGCGTCCGACAGGTGCCCGTCCTCCAGGATCTGGAGGAGGATGTTGAAGACCTCCGGATGGGCCTTCTCGATCTCGTCGAGGAGGACGACCGCGTAGCTCTTGCGACGGACTGCCTCCGTCAGCTGGCCGCCCTCGTCGAACCCGACGTAGCCCGGCGGGGCGCCGACGAGCCGGCTCACGTTGTGGCGCTCCATGAACTCGCTCATGTCGACCTTGATGAGCGCGTCCTCGCTGCCGAACATGAACTCCGCGAGCGCCTTCGCGAGCTCGGTCTTGCCGACGCCGGTGGGGCCGAGGAAGATGAACGAGCCGATCGGGCGCTTCGGGTCCTTCAGGCCCGCCCGCGCACGCCGGACGGCCCGGGAGATCGAGGCGATCGCCTCCTGCTGCCCGATCACGCGCTTGTGGAGATGGTCCTCCATCTCCAGCAGGCGCTGCGACTCCTCCTGGGCGATGCGGGTCACCGGGATCCCGGTCCACATCGCCACGACCTGGGCGATCTCCTCCTCGGTCACCGTCGGCTGGTCGCCGGCGATCTGGGCCTGCCATTCGCCGCGCAGCTCCTCGACGCGCTCCTTGGCGGTCGTCTCGAGCTCGCGGAGCCGCGACGCCTCGTCGTACTCCTGGGCGTTGACCGCGGCGTCCTTGTCGCGGCTGAGCCGCTCGAGCTCCTTCTGGGCCTCGCGGAGGACGGGCGGCGCGGAGCCATAGCGGAGCCGAACCCGGCTCGCCGCCTCGTCGATGAGGTCGATCGCCTTGTCGGGAAGGTGCCGGTCCGTGATGTAGCGGATCGACAGGTCGGCGGCCGCGCGGACGGCGTCGTCGGAGATCGCGACCTTGTGGTGCTGCTCGTAGCGGTCGCGGATGCCGAAGAGGATCTCGATCGTCTGCTCGAGGGTCGGCTCCTCGACCATGACCGGCTGGAAGCGGCGCTCGAGGGCCGCGTCGCGCTCGATGTACTTGCGGTACTCGTCGAGGGTCGTCGCGCCGATGCACTGGAGCTCGCCGCGCGAGAGCGGCGGCTTGAGGATGTTGGCGGCGTCGATCGCGCCCTCGGCCGCGCCGGCGCCGACGAGCGTGTGGAGCTCGTCGATGAAGAGGATCGCGTCGTTCGTCGCGCGGAGCTCCTCGATGATCTTCTTGAGGCGCTCCTCGAACTCGCCGCGGTACTTCGTGCCGGCGACGAGCGAGCCGATGTCGAGCGTGAGGACGCGCTTGTTCGCCAGCAGCTCGGGGACGTCGTTGTTCACGATCCGGTGGGCGAGCCCCTCGGCGATCGCGGTCTTGCCGACGCCGGGCTCGCCGATCAGGGCGGGATTGTTCTTCGTCTTCCGCCCCAGGATCTGGATGACCCGCTCGATCTCCTTCTCGCGACCGATGACGGGGTCGAGCTTGCCCGCTCGGGCCGCCTCGGTCAGGTTGATCCCGAGCTGGTCGACGGTCGGCGTCTTGCTGGTGCGCTTCGTCTCCTGGGCGGGCCCGGCCGACGAGCTCTGCGAGAGCACCCGGATCACCTCGTGGCGGACCTTGTCGAGGTTCACGCCGAGGGACTCGAGGACGCCGGCGGCGATCCCCTCGCCCTCGCGGACGAGGCCGAGGAGGAGATGCTCGGTGCCGATGTAGTTGTGGCCGAGCCGACGCGCCTCGTCGATGGCCAGCTCGATCACGCGCTTCGCGCGCGGCGTGAGGCCGACCTCGCCGACGACGGGACGATCGCCGCGGCCGATGATGAACTCGACCGCGGTTCGGACCTTCGCCAGCTCGACGTTCATGTTCTCGAGCACGCGCGCGGCGACGCCCTCGCCCTCGCGAACGAGGCCGAGGAGCAGGTGCTCCGTGCCGATGTAGTTGTGGTTGAACCGCTGCGCCTCGTCCTGTGCGAGGGTGAGGACCTTGCGCGCGCGGTCGGTGAACTTGTCGAACCGGTCCATGGGGCGAGTCTCTTCTGGCGGGCCATGCCGCCGGTCGGGTCATGCTAGCACGACCCCCGGCCGCGGCACGGGCGGCGAACCTGGCGGGAGCACGTGCCGTCACACACGGGTTCGCCGCGCTGGGTTTCCCGGATGCGGGGTTGCGAAAACGAAACGAGGCGCCCGGGCCGGTGGGCCGGGGCGCCTCGTGACGGGTTCGGGTCAGGCCTTCTCGTCCGCCTCGTCGGCCGATGGCTCGGGCTCGGCGACAGGCTCGGGCTCGGCAGCTCGGCTCGGGCTCGGCAGCCGGCTCGGGCTCGGGCTCGGCGACCGGCTCGGGCTCGGCGCTCGGCGACGCGGCTCGGGCTCGGCGACGACTCGGCCTCGGCGACCGGCTCGGGCTCGGGCTCGGCGACCGGCTCGGGCTCGGGCTCGGCGACGACTCGGCTTCGGCGACGGCTCGGGCTCGGGCTCGGCACGGCTCGGGCTCGGGCTCGGCGACGACCGCTTCGGCAACCGGCTCGGGCTCGGCGCTCGGGCTCGGCAACCGGCTCGGGCTCGGGCACGGGCTCGGCGCCGCCCTCCTCAGCCGCCTGCAGCTGCTGGCGGACCTGGGCGAAGGCCGCGGCGAGCGTGTTGTCGATCCCGCCCTCCGGCTCCTGCACGGCGTCCGACATCGAGTAGCCACGCTCCGGCCGGTCGCGACGCGGTCGCGACTCCGGCGCGGGTCGGGCCGGCGGCTCCTCGGCCTGCTTCAGGCTGAGACCGAGGCGATGCCGCTCCGAGTCGAGCGAGATGATCTTGAGCTTCAGCGTCTGGCCCTCGCGGACGACGTCGCCCGGGTGGGCGACCCGCTGGTGGCTGAGCTCGCTGATGTGGATCAGGCCCTCGAGCCCGTCGCGGACGCGGACGAAGGCACCGAAGTTCACGAGCTTCGTGACCGTCCCGTCGATGACGTCGCCGACGCGGAAGTCGGCCACCGTCGAGTGCCACGGGTCCGGCTGGAGGCGGCGGATCGACAGGCTGATCCGGCCGCGCTCGTGGTTGATGTCGATGACCTCGGCCTCGACCTCCTCGCCGACCTTGTAGCCGGCCTCGGGGTTGTTGACCTTGTTCCAGCTGAGCTCGCTCTTGTGGACGAGGCCGTCGATCCCGCCGAGGTCGATGAAGACGCCGAACGGCGCGATCGAGCGCACCGAGCCGGTGACCTTCTGGCCGACCTGGAGGCTGCTGAAGAGCTCGTCGCGCTTCTCGCGACGCTCCTCGTACAGGGCCACCTTCTCCGAGAGGATCAGGCGGTTCGCCTTGCGGTTGACCTCGAGGATCTTGAGCCGCAGCTTCCGGCCGACGTACGGCTGCAGCTTCTCGGCGATCTCCTGGGCGGCGTCGCGCGGCTGCTCGTTCTGGGGTCGCCGCGGGAAGTCGACGATCTGGCTGATCGGGACGAAGCCGCGGATGCCGCAGTCGACGATGAGGCCACCCTTGTTGTGGTCGATGACCGGCGCCTCGATGATGACGCCCGCCTCGAACTGCTCCTGCATCGAGCGCCACTTGCGCTCGAGCCCGGCCCGGCGGAGCGAGAGGACGACGTGGCCCTCCGGCGACTCCGGCTGGAGGACGTAGACCAGGACGGTGTCGCCGACGGCGAGCGTGGGGGCGGTCTCGGCGTTGCGGCCGTAGAGCTCGCGGTTGCTGACGACACCCTCGCTCTTCGCCCCGATGTCGACGAGGATCTCGTCGCGGTCGATCCGGACGACCGAGCCCTCGACGACGTCACCGTGCTTGAAGCTGCGGATCTCGGCGTCCTGCTCGGCGAGGAGCTCCTCCATCGTGGAAGGCTCGGGGCCGGTGGGCGCGGCTCGAACGGGCTCGGGCGCCGCCTCCGGCGCCTCCGCGATCTCGTCCGCGACGGGCTCGACGATGGCCGCCTCGGCGGACAGCTCCTCGGCATAGGACTCGACCGCGATCGACTCGGCGACGAGCTCCTCGGCGACCTGCTCGGCCGCGAACGACGCCTCGGCGAGATCCTCGGCGACGTCCTGCGCGACGAGCGCCTCGACGACGAGCTCCTCGGCGACCTGCTCGGCCGCGAAGGAATCGGCGGCCAGCACCTCGGCGGTCTCGCCGTCGCCGGCCGCTGCCGCGGCCACGGCCTCCTCGGCGAGCTCGTCCGATGCCGCGTCGGCGACGACGGCTTCTTCGATCAGCTCCTCCGCCGCGACGCCGGCGATCACGGCATCCGCCGCCAGCGCGTCGGCCTCGGCCTCCACCTCGGCCGCCTCCACTGCGAGTCCCTCGGCCACGGCGTCCGCCACGATCGCCTCGCCCGCGAGCTCCTC
Source organism: uncultured Chloroflexia bacterium (assembly GCA_963736545.1). GTDB lineage: Bacteria > Chloroflexota > Limnocylindria > Limnocylindrales > CSP1-4 > CTSoil-043. Next base: position 1,645 of record CAVTPA010000001.1, on the reverse strand, counting down.
GGCGGCCTCGGCCACCGTCATCTCTTCGACCACTGCGCCCACCGGATCGGTGCTCGCCGCTGCCTCGGCCGCCGCGACCGGCGCGTCCTGCGCCGCGGGCTCCGGGGTGGTCGTCTGCTGCTGCTCTTCCGTCAAGGGTTCCTGCTCCTGGTCTGGATTCCGCCCCGGAACGAGAACGACGGCCGAGCCTCGCTCGAGCCGTCGTCGGGATTCAGGTTCGGTCCGTTCGCGGTGCGTGCGGTCCGGCCCTCCGTTGACTCAGGTCGGGACTGGCTCTTCGGCTGTCGCCCGCTGGGGCCGCGAGAGTCTAGCACAGGGGTGGTGCCCATACAATCCGTTCGTGCCCGAGCTGCCGGACCTCGCGATCCTCGCCGACGCGTTCGACGCGGCCCTCGGCGGTCGCCCGGTGACGGCCTTCGCGGCCTCCGACCCGCTGGTCCTGCGAGCGACGCCGAGCGAGGCGGCCGACATCGTCGGCGACCTCGTCCGGAGCGTCGGCAGGCGCGGCAAGCACCTCGTCTTCCGGATGGACCGTCACGAGCTGTGGGCCGCGCCGATGCTCACCGGCCGGTTCGCGCTGGTGGCGCCGGGCTCGCCGCGGCCGAAGGCAGCCGTCTCGATGACGCTCGGACCGCGGGTTGCCCGTCGAGCCCGGCCCGTCCCCTGGGTCGCGAGGGCGCCGTGGCTGCCGGCGAGCGGCGACCCGACGGAGCTGCGCTACATCGACCCGACACGCATGGGAAAGCTCTACGTCGTGGCGGCCGGCGGCGGCACGACGGTGCCCGGCGTCGCGGCGCTCGGCCCGGACGCCGATGACCCGGACCTCACCGTGGACGTGTGGCGCGCCCGCATCCGGCGGCACCCTGGCGAGCTCAAGGCCCTCCTGCGCAACCAGGCGTTCGTGGCCGGCCTCGGCAACGCCTACAGCGACGAGGTTCTGTGGGCCGCCGGCCTCAACCCCTTCAGGCGCCGGTCGGCGCTGGCGGAGGAGGAGGTCGACGCGCTGCACGCGGCACTGCAGGCGACCCTGAGCTCCGCCGCCGAGGTCCTTCGACTGCGCGTCCCGCCGACCTTCGAGAAGCAGGTCCGCGACCACCTCCAGGTCCACCTGCGGGGCGGCGCGCCCTGCCCGCGCTGCGGAGGCGCGATCAGCCAGGTGGGCCGACGGGAGGCGACGTCGTTCTGTCGCGCCTGCCAGCGCTGAGGATCAGGGCAGCTGGAGCACCTGGCCGACGCGGATGAGCGAGGCGTCGTCGATGCCGTTGAGCCGGGCGAGCTTGCGCGCGGTCGTCCCGAAGCGCTCGGCGATCGACGAGAGGGTGTCGCCGCGCTTCACCTTGTACGTGGTCCGCCGGGGCGTCGCGGTCGGGGCCGGCGTCGAGGGCGGTGGCGTGGGAGTCGCGGCAGGCGTCGCGGGCGCCGGGGTCGCGGGCGCCGGGGTCGCCAGGGCGACCGGCGTCGCGGACGCACCCGGGCCGACGCCGTCCGACGAGCCCGGCGAGAACGGACCGCGCGCCAGGAGGAACGCACCCAGGGCGACGGCGCCGACGATCACGGTCACGGGACCGACGAGGCGGCGGACGCTCCCTTGCGCCGACAGCGCGATCCCCGGTCCTTCGAGCACGACCGGAGCCGTTGCGACGAA